>CAWAZC010000004.1:0-483517 GCA_963786415.1 uncultured Actinomycetota bacterium | reverse complement strand
ACCCGTTGCAGGACGGTGCGGTGGCGCTCGACGACGTCGGCGGCGAGGTGGCCGGCGATCCCGGCCAGCTCGGCGGCGTAGACGCAACCGATGGCGACCGCCTCCCCGTGCCGGACGGCGTACGCCTCGGAGCGCTCGACGGCGTGGGCCAGGGTGTGCCCGTAGTTGAGCACCTCGCGGCCTGGGTGTCCCCCGGCGCCGCCGGTCTCCCGGAGGTCGGCGGTCACGACCTCGATCTTGACCCGGATCGCTCGCTCGACGAGCTCCCGCAGGACCTGGGAGTCAGGCGTCACGGTGGCGGGGTCGTGGTCCTCGATCAGGTCGAGGATCACGGGATCGGCGATGAAGCCGCACTTCACCACCTCACCCAACCCGGCGACGAGCTCGTCGCGCGGCAGGTCCGCGAGGGTGTCGAGGTCGCACAGCACGCCCGCAGGCTCGTGGAAGGCGCCGACGAGGTTCTTCCCGGCGCCGGTGTTGATCCCCGTCTTGCCGCCGACGGCGGCGTCGACCATGCCGAGGAGGGTGGTGGGCACGTGCACGACGGGTACGCCGCGCAGCCAGGTCGCCGCCACGAAGCCGCCGAGGTCGGTGGTGGCCCCGCCACCCACGGCCACGACGGCATCCGAACGGGTGAACCCGGCCTCGCCCAGCCGCTCCCAGCAGGCGGCGGCCACGTCAGCGGTCTTCGCGGCCTCACCGTCGGGCACCTCCAGGTCGAGGACGTCGTACCGCTCCAGGGCGGGCCGCAGGCTCCCGACCACGGCGGCGAGTCCCACCGGTCGGACCACGGCGACTCGCTGCACGTCGTCGCCCAGCATGGCCGGGAGCCGGTGCCCGAGGGCGTGCCCCACCACGACGTCGTACGGCGACGCGCCGCCGACGTGCAGCACCGTGTCATTCATGGATCAGCTCCCGGATCTCCCGCGCGACATCCTCGGGGGTGCGACCGTCGGTGTCGACCGTGTGGGTGGCCACCTGTTCGTAGACGGGTGTGCGCTCGTCGAGCAGGGCCTTGATCCGGCCGCGCACGTTGCCGAGCAGGAGCGGTCGTGCGCTGCCGAGGCCGACCCGCTTGACGGCGTCGGACAGCCCGACGCGGAGAAACACGACCGGCTGGCCGTGCAGGAGCTCGCGGGTGACTGGATCGAGGACCGCTCCCCCACCCAGGGCCAGGACGCCGTGGTGCTCGGCGAGAGCATCGGTGACGGCGGCGCGCTCCAGCTCGCGGAACCGCGCCTCGCCGGAGTCGACGAAGATGTCGGAGATCGTGCGGCCCTCGGCGGCCTCCACGTCGGCGTCGGTGTCCCGGGCCGCGACCCCCCAGGCCTCGGCCAGCAGCGCGGCCACGGTGGTCTTGCCCGCGCCCATCGGTCCGACCAGGACCACGCGAGGGCTCATGAGTGGTGCCCCATCTAGCGGAACCTCAGGGTGTCCAGGTAGCTCTGGGTGTTGCGCCGGGTCTCCTGGACCGAGTCGCCGCCGAACTTCTCGAGGACGGCGTCCGCGAGCACCAGCGCGACCATGGCTTCGGCGACGATGCCGGCGGCCGGTACGGCGCAGACGTCCGAGCGCTGGTGGTGGGCGACGGACCCCTCACCGGTGGCGACGTCGACGGTCCTCAGCGCCCGGGGCACGGTCGCGATCGGCTTCATCGCGGCCCGGACCCGCAGGACCTCCCCCGTGGACATGCCGCCCTCGGTGCCGCCGGACCGGCCGCTGGTGCGGCGGATGCCCTCGGCCGTGGGCACGATCTCGTCGTGTGCCTGCGACCCGGGGGTGGCCGCGAGATCGAACCCGTCGCCGACCTCGACGCCCTTGATCGCCTGGATGCCCATCAGCGCCCCGGCGAGCCGCGAGTCGAGCCGCCGGTCCCAGTGGACGTGCGAGCCGAGCCCGGGTGGGAGCCCGTGGACGACGACCTCGACGACTCCGCCGAGAGTGTCTCCGTCCTTGTGGGCCTGGTCGATGGCGGCGACCATCGCCTTGGCGGCGTCGGGGTCGAGGCACCGCACCGGGTCCTCGTCCAGCCTGGCCACGTCGTCGGGGCCGGGCACCAGCCCGGCCGGTGCCGGCACGCCACCCAGCTCGACGACGTGGGACACGACCCGCGCCGCCACCGACTGCTCGAGAAAGTTGGCGGCCACCCGGCCCAGCGCCACGCGGGCGGCGGTCTCACGTGCGGAGGCCCGCTCGAGGACGGGCCGCGCCTCGTCGAAGGCGTACTTCTGCATGCCCACGAGGTCGGCATGTCCGGGGCGCGGCCGGGTCAGCGCCTCGTTGCGGGCGAGCGACTCGAGCTCGGCGGGATCGACGGGGTCGGCCGACATCACCTTCTCCCACTTGGGCCACTCGGTGTTGCCCACCTGGATCGCGACCGGCCCGCCCTGGGTGTGGCCGTGGCGGACACCCCCGATGATCGTGACCTCGTCCTGCTCGAACTTCATCCGCGCGCCGCGGCCGTAGCCGAGGCGCCGCCGGGCGAGCGCGTCGATGATGTCGGTTGAGGTCACCGCGACGTGAGCGGGCAGCCCTTCGAGGATCGCGACGAGTGACGGTCCGTGGGACTCGCCTGCGGTGAGCCAGCGCAGCATGGCGTCAGTCTTCCATTCCCGGCATGCCGGGCCGCTCAGGCCCACGCCGGGAAGAGGGCTGACCAGATCGCGGAGCCCACCAGGACCCCGATCAGCGCACCCACCAGCATGAACGGACCGAACGGGAACGCCGACTTCAGCAGACCGCGGTCCCGTCGGACGATCGCCAGCAGCAGGCCGGGGAGCCCGAAGATCAGGAAGCCTGAGTAGGCCCCCACGACCACCTCGCCCCAGCCGAGCTGTCCCAGTGCGAAGCCGAGGAGGGCCGCGAGCCTGACGTCGCCGAAACCCATCCCCGCGGAGTGGAACCACCACAGCACCCAGAAGAACGACCGGACCGCCACCATCGCGATCACCGCCCGGATGAGGTCGTCGGGATCCCGGGTCACGGCCCAGCCGACCAGCCCGAGCAGGATCGCCACCCCCGTCGCCGGGCGCACCAGCCGGGTGGGCAGCAGGCGGGTCCTCCAGTCGATCACGGCCAGGGCCACCGACAGCGGTACCAGCGGCACCAGGATCACCAGCGCCCACTGCCAGCCCACCGCCGCCCCCACCAGGGCCGCGCACGCGGCGGAGGCGAGGGCTGCCTTCCAGGCCAGACCCGGGAGGGCCGCGATGTCGGCGTACGGCTCCTTGGGCTCTTCGGGCTTCTTGTCCGATGGGGGCTCGGGGGCCGGCTCGGGGAGACGCCCGATGAGTGCCGGGACGAACCATCCTCCGGCTGCTCCGCACGCGGCCGCCACGAGGGCCGCGTCCAGGTGCATGCCGGGACCCTATCGGCTGTCTCGCCAGTGGTGAGGAAGGACAGCCCGCATGGCCTCGACCGGTGCGCCGAGGCCGGTGAACATCTCGAACTGCAGTGCCGCCTGGTGCAGCAGCAGGTCGAGGCCGGTGACCAGCACCCGGTCCCCCGCTGAGGCCGCGAGCGGCGTCGGCCACGGGTCGTAGACGACGTCGAACACGACGGGCACCAGCGCGCAGCGCTCGACGAGATCCGCGGTCTGCGCCTCGTGCGGCAGCGTCGAGACGACCACGTCGCCGACGACCGGGTCGCCGGCGAGCGACCCGACCGCCACGACGGGGTGTGTGCCGTGCCGGTCGATGGCGGCGAGGGTCTCGGCGGCCCGGGCCGGCGAGCGGACCAGCAGGGTGATCGACCGTGCGCCGAGGTCGCAGAGCGCCAGCGCGGTGGAGGCGGCGGTCGCGCCGCCGCCCAGGATGGTCGCGCTGGTGATCGGACCGTCGTACCGGGCGCGGAGGGCGGACACTGCGCCCGCAACATCGGTGTTGTCGGCGTGCAGGGCGCCGTCGACGAGGAGGAGCGTGTTCGCCGCTCCGGCGAGGCGTGCGACCGACGAGACATCGGACGCCAGCTCGAAGGCCTCACGCTTCAGCGGCATGGTCAGCGAGAGGCCCCGCCACGACGCATCGAGGCTGCGGACGAACGCGGAGAGCCCCCCGGCGACGACCCGGTGGGGGTCGTAGGTCCAGTCCAGCCCGACCGCGGCGTACCCGGCGCGGTGCAGCGCCGGTGAGAGGGAGTGGGCGATGGGGTCACCCAGGACGGCGCACCGCATGGCCCGGCTCAGCAGGCGCCCTGGGACTCGGTCTCGCAGTACTCCCGCAGCTCGTCCTTGTAGCCGAGGAACTCGTCGTAGGTCTCGGCGAACTTGGTCTCGCCGGTCCGCAGGTTGACCGTCACGTAGTAGTACCAGTCGCCCTCGGCCGGGTGCGCCGCTGCTTCGATCGCAGCGTCGCCCGGGGCCTCGATCGGGGTTGGCGGAAGCCCGGGGTTCTGGTAGGTGTTGTACGGCGAGTCGATCTCGAGGTCCTCAGTCGTCGGGACCGCTCCCAGCTCCTGGTCCGCTGCGTAGTTGACCGTCGCGTCGATCTGGAGCAGCCCGTTGGTCTCCTCACCCTCGAGCCGGTTGTAGATCACCCGGGCCACCTTGGCGCGGTCCTCGTCGCGGCCCGCTTCGGCTTCGACCAGGCTCGCCACGGTCATCAGCTCGGCCGGGGTGTAGCCCAGGTCGGCGGCGGCGGACTCGAGATCCGCCTCGGACGCGGCCTGCTCCCACCGGTCCACCATGGTGGCGAGGATGCCCCTCGGCTTCTCCTTCGGGCCGAAGTCGTAGGTGGAGGGGAAGAGGTAGCCCTCGGGGTTGCCCTCCGCGTAGTCGGGCAGCCCCAGTGCCTGGGGATCGTCGAGGACCTTCTCGAACTGCGCCTGCCCGAAGTCGGTGTGGTCGGCCAGCAGCGCGGTGATGTCCTCGACCCGCAGTCCCTCGGGGATCGTGATGGTGTTCTTCAGGATGTTGTCGGGATCCATCAGGATCTCCAGCGCGTCCTCGGCGGCCATCTGCTTCTTCATCTTGTAGGAGCCGACCTGGATGCTCGTGGAGTCCGGGTCCGCAGCGGCCTCCTCGGTGAACGCTTCGACCGACGCGACGACCCCGTCCGCCTTCAGCCCGCGGCCCATCTCGGCGACACTGTCGCCCTCCTCCACCTCGAAGATCACCGAGCCCCTCCCCGGACCCGCGAAGTCCTCGGGAGCGGCGAAGCGGTCGGCGAGGGCGTCGACGCCCCTGGTCGTGACGAAGTACACGCCACCCAGCACGACCGCCATCGCGACGAGGACCGCCAGGCATCCGGGAATCCGGCTCCTCTTGCGACGTCGCCGTCCACCCTCGACGGGGCGGTCGTGGTCAAACCCGACGATCGGGTCGTCAGTCATCGGTCTCCTCGACGATCTCTCCGGGCGGATCCCCGGTCGTGCGCTCGCGGTCCAGTGCCTGTTGCAGGATCAGCACGGCCGCGGCCTGATCGACCACCGCCCGTCGCTTCCCTCCCTTGCGCCCCCGGTCGCGCAGCATAGCCTCCGCGGAAACCGTGGTCAGACGCTCGTCGTACAGGCGCACCGGGATCGGTGCGATCCGGCGTACCAGGGCGGCCGCGAACTCCCGCACCTTGGCCGCGGCCGGCCCCTCGCCGCCGGACAGTGAGCGCGGCAGGCCGACGATCACCTCGAACGCGCCCTCCTCGTCGGCCAGGGCCGCGATCCTGGCCAGATCGCCACGGCCCCGACGCACGGTCTCGACCGGTGTCGCCAGGACACCGGACGGGTCGCTGCGAGCTACCCCGATCCGGGCGTCCCCGGGGTCCAGCCCGAGGCGTACGCCGGCGCGCATCAGCCGCCCGTGGCCCGGGCGATCTCGGAACGCGCCAGCCCCAACGCCTCGTCGATCCGCGACGGGTCGCTCCCGCCGCCCTGGGCGAGGTCGTCCTTGCCTCCGCCGCGGCCGCCCACCACCGGACCGATGGCGCGCACCAGCTCGTTGGCGCTCAGGCCGCGCTCGCGTGCGGCGTCGTTCACCGCCGCCACGACCGAGACCTTGCCGGACTCCTGGCCGATGATGATGACCGCTCCGGGCTCGCCTGCGGGCAGCCGCCCGCGGACGTCGAGCGCCAGGGTGCGTGCGTCGCCTCCCCCGGCGCCGTCGACCCGGTGCGCGACCAGGTGGACGCCGCCGACGTTCTCCGCCTCGGCTGCCAGGGCGCCGCCGCCGGCGAGCAGCTGGCCGACCCGGACCTTCTCGATCTCCTTCTCGGCCGCCCGCAGCTTCTCGACGATGCTGTTGACCCGCTCGGGCAGCTCCTCCGGCCGCACCTTGAGCGTCTCGGACAGCTGGGCGACGAGCACGTGCTCCCGGGCCAGGAAGCGGTAGGCGTCGCCACCGACCAGGGCCTCCACCCGGCGCACGCCGGACCCGATCGACGACTCGCCGAGGAGCTTGATCACGCCGAGCTGGCCCGAGCGGCCCGCGTGCGTGCCGCCGCACAGCTCCCGGGCCCAGTCGCCGACGGAGATGACGCGCACCTCGTCGCCGTACTTCTCACCGAACAGCGCCATCGCACCCGACTTCACGGCCTCGTCCTGGCTCATGATCTCCGCGTGCACGGACAGGTCGGCCAGCACCAGGTCGTTGACGCGGGCCTCGACGTCGGTCATCACCGAGGCCGGTACGGCGCCGAGCGCCGCAAAGTCGAACCGGAACCGGCCGGGCGAGTTCTCAGAACCGGCCTGGGTGGCGGTGTCGCCGAGGGCCTCGCGGAACGCCTTGTGCACCATGTGGGTGGCGGTGTGGGAGCGCGAGATCGACTTGCGCCGTTCGACGTCGACGACGGAGTGCGCCCCCACGCCGACGCTGACCTCGCCGGAGACCACCTGCGCCCGGTGCACGATCAGGCCGGTGACCGGCGACTGGACGTCGCGGATCTCCAGCCGCGCGCCGTTCTCGAGCTCGATCACGCCCTGGTCGGCGAGCTGGCCGCCGCCCTCGGCGTAGAACGGGGTCCGGTCCAGCACGAGCTCGACCTCGTCACCCTCCCGGGCAGACTGGACGACACCGCCGGCCGAGACGATGCCGCGGACGGCCCCCTCGGTGACGATCTCGGAGTATCCGGTGAACTCGACCGGACGGTCGAGCGAGTCGGCGACCTCGCGGTAGGCGCTGGCGTCCCGGTGGGCCCCCTTCTTGGAGGCCGCGTCCGCCTTGGCCCGGTCCCGCTGCTCGGCCATCAGCCGGCGGAACTCGACCTCGTCGACGGACAGGCCCTGCTCGGCGGCCATCTCCAGCGTCAGGTCGATCGGGAACCCGTAGGTGTCGTGGAGCGAGAACGCCTTGGCCCCCGAGAGCTCCGCCCCGCCGGTCTGCTTCACCTCGGTCGTGGCCAGGTCGAAGATCGCCGTGCCTGCCCGCAGCGTCTGCCGGAAGGCCTCCTCCTCGGCATAGGCGACGCTGGAGATCCGGTCCCAGTCGCGGTGCAGCTCGGTGTAGGTCTCCCCCATCCGGTCCCGGCTGATCGGGAACAGCTCGGGCAGCGACGGGTCGTCGTACCCCAGCAGCCGCATGGAGCGTACGGCGCGGCGCAGCAGGCGACGCAGGACGTAGCCGCGACTCTCGTTGCCGGGAGTGACCCCGTCGCCGATGAGCATCATCGAGCTGCGGATGTGGTCGGCCACGACCCGGAACCGGATGTCGTCCTCGTGCCCGTCGCCGTACCGACGTCCGGTCAGCTCCTGGGCCTTCTCGATCACCGGGAACATCACGTCGATCTCGTACATGTTCGCCTTGCCCTGCAGGAGGTAGGCGACCCGCTCGAGGCCCATGCCGGTGTCGATGTTCTTCTTCGGGAGCGACCCGGCGATGTCGAAGTCCGACTTGGACCGGACCGCGCTCAGCTCGTCCTGCATGAACACGAGGTTCCAGATCTCGAGGTAGCGGTCCTCGAGCTTCGGGGGCATGTCGGTGCGGGTGGTCGTCTCGAACTCACCGTCGGGGCCGTAGTCGGGCCCCCGGTCGTAGAGGATCTCCGAGCACGGTCCCCCCGGCCCGGGGACGCCCATGGACCAGTAGTTCTCCTTCGGGCCGAGCCGGATGATCCGCTCGTCCGGCAGCCCGGTGACCTTCTTCCACAGCTCCAGCGCCTCGTCGTCCCCGTGCAGGATGGACGGCCACAGACGGCTCTCCTCGAGACCGAAGCCACCGTCGGCCACCGACTTGGTGACCAGCTCCCAGCCGAGCTCGATCGCGCCTTCCTTGAAGTAGTCGCCGAACGAGAAGTTGCCGCACATCTCGAAGAAGGTGCCGTGCCGGGTGGTCCGGCCGACGTCCTCGATGTCAGGCGTGCGGACACATTTCTGGACGCTCACGGCACGGTCGTACGGCGGGCTCTCCTGGCCGAGGAAGTACGGCTTGAACGGCACCATGCCGGCATTGACGAACAACAGGTTGGGGTCGTCGAGCAGCAACGAGGCCGAGGGCACCGCCTGGTGGCCGCCCCACTTCGAGCTGTTCTCGAAGTGCGCGACGAACCGTCGGCGGATCTCCGCGGTGTCCATCAGCTGCTGCCTTCCTCTCGTCGGTTCCGGCCAGCGGTGAGCTCGGGTTTTCCATGAGGCACGAGGCCGAGGTGGTGGCGCAACTCGGTTTCCTTCTCGACCCGGCCCGCCGCGACCTCGTCGCGGAACATCCGGGCGCCGACCGCGAGTCCACCGAGCCGGTCGCGCAGCCCGTCGGCGGTGAAGGCCTCGGCGGCGCGGCGGCCACGGACCATCGCGTAGACGCCCGCCCCCGCTCCGGCAACGAACCAGAGGGATCTGTTCACTAGGCGGCGTCTCCCTCGTCGTGGCGCTCGTCCGGACGCTCGTCCTCGCCTGAGGCGAGGTCGGCCCGCTCACGGGCCCGGAACTCCCTGAGGGCCGCCTTGAGGTCGGCCCTGCGCTGCTTGCGGGCGCGCTTGATCTCGCGACTCATCTCGAACCGGATCCGGTTGCGTGACTCCGGCGTGAGCGCGCGGCACAGGCCGTGGACCAGGCCCGCGGCCTTGATGACGGATTCGCGGGCGACGATGTCGGCGAAGAGCTTCCCGTCGATCCGGCCGACCACCGGGGTTGGCTCCGGCTCCTGGTCACCGAGGTGCGTGATCACGTAGCTCTGCGGGTCAGGGTCCGGGGCGACGCCGCCCGCGAGCGCCTCCTCGACCAGGGCGAGGCGATCAGCGAGAGCCTGGGCCTCGGCGCGCGCCGTTGCCAGCTCTCTGCCGGCGTGAGCTGCGGCGCGGCGCTGCAGCAGCACGAGGACCAGCAGCGCCAGGGCGAGGGCGCCCCCTGCCAGCACCCAGACCTGTTCGGAGCTCACCTGCCCGACCCTATAACCCCGCTCCGGGCCGCTCGCCTCAGGAGTAATCAGCCCAGAGGCGCTGCGCAGCTCCGTCGACGGTGACGAAGCCGCCATAGGGCAGGATCCACTGGGGTCGGGTGTGGCCGAAGGGCACTCCGACGACGACCACCGCCTCGGGGTTGTAGTCGTGAACCGTCGTGATCGCCACCTCGCGCTGCTCCGCCCGTCGAGCGGCACGGTCCTCCGGGCTGGGACGCTGTTCGAAGTTGGAGGTCGGCGGCCGCGACACCAGCACGGCATCCGCCGCCGCCAGCAGTCCGCGCTCGCCGAGAGCCCGCAGGATCCACCCGAACTCCCGCGCGGGGATCAATTCCTCCGAGGTCTCGAAGAGCAGGACGCCACTCTCGACGACCGAGGGATCGGACGGAAATCGGCCCGCGGTGAGCATCCAGTCCACGACCTCGATGCAGCCACCCCAGGTGCGCCCGGTCACGGATCTCTGTGGACCCACCCAGGTCCAGGGCTCGGTCGGCTCGCGATCGCCGTACTCCTTCAGCGCCGCGGGATCCGCCCAGTCCTTGCCCATGTCCTCCGAGTAGCCGGGCTCGGTGATCTCCAGTCGTTCCCCGGTCAGCAAGGCAGCGCGCAACGACTCGGCGTGTACGGCGTCCACGTCCGGACCCGGCCCCAGGTGGACCTGCGTCGATCCGCCATGGAATCCGGCCACTCCGTGGCACCAGAGCCAGTTGAGGAGGTTGGTGTTGTCGCTGTAGCCCAGGAAGGGCTTCGGGTCGGTGCGGACCAGGTTCGCGTCGAGGTGCGGGACCACGGTGATCTGGTCCTCGCCTCCGATCGTGGCCAGCACCCCCCGGATCTCCGGATCACCGAAGGCCGCGTTCAGGTCGTCGGCGCGGTCTCGTGCGGTCGCTCCGACGCGTCGAGTCGTGGGGTACTCGACCGGCACCAGCCCGGTCACCTCCGCCAGGCGTTCGATGGCCTGCTCGTGCACCGCCGGCGCGACACCGGGGGCCGCGAAGGACGGTGACACGACGGCAACCTTGTCTCCGGGACTGGCCTTGCGCGGGGCGACGATCCGTTGCTGCATCCCGACAGTCAACCTGCCCGCGCCAGAGAATGGGACGACCGATGCTCGTAGCGGTGCATTTCGAGCCTCAGTTCCGCACTCAACGCGGCTATGACAGGACGCTCCTAGCCGTCGTCCTCCATCCGCGTGTACACGATGTTGTCCGTCGCGTCGGGCGGACCACCTTCGGGGTAGTGCCAGGTGCCGATGTACTGAGAGTTGTCCTCGTTGAGGGTGGCTTGGAAATATGTGTTTGAGTCCTTCTCGCCACGACTGACGCGGATTTCCCGGTCCTCCAGCACCCACGTGTACGTGGCCTCGTCGCCCATGGTGTCCATGTACCGAGCCAGTAGGATCCCAAGGTCTTGGTGGTGAGTGATGTGCTGGATGACCCTCATTCTTGAGTCGCCCACACTGAAGTCGACGTAGGCGACCAGCAGGCGACCTCCATTCTTGGTCTGGTACTCAGCCCGGCCGCTGATGTCTGGACCCTCCACTCGCCATGTGCCGACCAAGAGCTCGCTCAGCTCAACAAGTTTGGGGTTTGGTTCCCCTGCTGCGTTCCCACTATGCGGGTCAGGATGGTCTGCCACGGGACTCCGTCTCTTCTTGCAGGAAACCTCTTCGGCTGCGCGCTGTCCTTCAGTGACCGCGACCCTGACACATCGCCCCGTCTGGAGAACAGCCGTTCAGGAGCGTCTCGGCTCATCAGCGGGACGGTTGCGCGCGCGCCGCGCGGCGAGAGGACGCGAGCGCCTTCCCCGCGACTGCGCTCGTCGCGGGATGGTCGGACGTCCAGGGGGTGGCGATGGACTCGTCCTGCGGTTCACCGATCATGAACCTCATGGAGGACGAGCAGGCGCCGCATCCGGCCGAGGATGAGGCGAAGGTCATCACGCTCTGTGGCTCGACCCAGTTTGAGGCCGAGTTCGCGGAGGTCAACCAGCGGCTCACGATCGAAGGTTGCGTCGTGATCAGCCTCGGAATGTTCACCCTCCCCGACCTGCCGGACTACGACTGGACAGCCGACAGCTCGGACCTGAAGGGGCGGCTCGGCGGCGTGCATTTCCAGAAGATTCGCATGGCTGACGAGGTGTACATCGTGGATCCGGGCGGCTACGTAGGTGAGTCAACCCGACGGGAGATTGCCTACGCGGAGTCGCTCGGCAAGCCGGTTCGGTATCTGAGTCGCGAGCGCTTGGCTCGAACGGGAGACGGCCGCCAAGAGTGAGTCGGACCGGGCGATCCGCTCATCGGCAGGGTCGCGCACTGGCAGCGGCTATGAGCGGACACGCTATGCCGTACCGACAGCGGCATGGCTGTTCGTATCCGAGCGCACGCCGTCTGATGTGCGTGCGCTTGGGTCAGGCTTGTGAGGATTCCACCGAACCACCGCTGTGGATAGGTCGGACCTCGAGGCCACCGCCCTGTCGGACGACCGGATTAGTGACAGCTGTTGCGAGCGCAGCGTCGAGGTCTGGGGACTCCAGGATGTATACACCGGCGACTACGTGGCGTGAGTCGACGTAGGGCCCGTCTGTCACCGCGTCACCCCGAACGGCCTTGGCCATGGCCCGCGGCGTGAAGGCCCAGGCACCGGTAATCGTGGCTTGCGAAGCCAACTCGATCGCGTGGTCGTCACAGACGGCGATCTCGGCCGACGTGTCAGCGGTCTTGTCCGGTTCGTGAGCAGAATCGTCGCTATAGATGAGAACTGCGAAGCTAGGCATGGCGCCCTTTCCCGAGTCTTCAGCAGCCGTGACCAGCAACCGATGGCACCCCTACCCTGCCACAGGCGCCGTGCTCGTGAAGTGAGCGGAACTGGCAGCACCCGCGGAGACCCACCATGACCGCGCGGGGACCGCGTCACGCGGCAGGCTTGTCGAGGACGAGCGCTGCCCGCCCTCGACCACCTCACGATAGATGTCCAGGTGTCCGGCATGCGTCGCGGACTCGACGAGGTCGCCATATGCAGCGCCTCGACGGATCGAAACGCGGTCCACCAGGGAGCGACTGCCAGGAGCATCGCGATGATGTCACCGTTTGCTGATAGAACGTCCAGCACGTTGCCGAACCGCCCGCCGCAGCTCGAGGCATTCCCAACGAAGCGTCCGCCAGAACTACGAAAGGAAAGCTCGTGGACCGCAAGGCGATCATCTTTCACGGGACCGCCGCCAGCCCCGACGTCATATGGCTTCCTTGGTTGCGAAGGCGCCTGATCGAACGCGGCTACGCCGTCGAGGTGCCGCACTATCCCGGGCTCAACCGCGAATCCATCACCACATTCCTGCCGCAGGTCTTGGCCAACCACACGTTCGATGCGAACACCGTCCTAGTCGGACACTCAGGCGGTGCAGCGCTACTGCTCGCGATCCTTGAGCACATCGACACGAGGGTGGACCAGGCCATCCTCGTTGCCGGCTACTGCACCCAGCCCAACTCTGAGGACGAACCCGTCCTGCAGGACGCATATGACTGGGCGGCGATGCGGGCCAATGTCCGCGACCTGTACTTCATCAACTCCCGCGAAGATCCGTACGGCTGCGACGACAAGCAGGGGCGCGCCATGTTCGAACGGCTCGGCGGCACCCAGATCATTCGCGACGACGGCCACTTCGGGGACATCGACCAGCCGTACGAGTCCTTCGAGCTTCTCAACAGGCTGATCGATTGACGGCGGTACGGGCGATGAGTCTCGCGCCCGCGACTTCACCCGGCTTCAAGGCGACGAAACGCCCTCATCTCGGCTGAGTGCGTCGGTCGGACCAACCGGGAGCACCACCAACGAGGCGAACTCTTCCTGAAAATCGTCGTCCACAGCCCCACCTTCTGAGCGCGGATCCGAGGCCGGAATGTCGGTGGCCAGTGCTTGAGTTGACCCATGAGCACAGCAGCCACCACCGAGCTTCCGGAGACCCCGGCCGGGCTGCTGGCGTTCGCTCGATCCCGGCGCGAGGCCGCCGACCGGATGGAGGCCGACCTCCTTCAGGCCGCGGTCGACTGGGCGCTGCTGCACCCGGCGCGGGGCGCCGGCGACGAGGCCGGGTTCACGCTTCCGGGCTCCGAGCACGTGGAGCCCATCGCGGGAGAGGGCTGCCCTGCGGTGTCGGAGTTCTGCATCGCTGAGTTCGGTGCGGTGCTGGGTCTGACCACCGTCTCGGCCAAGCACTACCTCGGTCAGGCCCTCGAGCTGGCCCACCGCCTGCCCCGGCTGTGGCGCCGGGTCCAGGCCGGCAACTGCCCGGGGTGGAAGGCCCGGCGGATCGCCGAGACCACCATCCACGCCGACCTCGCGCCCGAGGCCGCCGCGTACGTCGACCGCCACATCGCGCCGTTCGCACACAGGATGGGCACGGCCGCGGTCGACCGACTCGTCGACGAGGCCATCGCCCGGTTCCACCCCGACCGTGCCGCCGCCGCCACCCAGGATGCCCAGGACGCGCGCCACGTCTCCATCGAGGACGACCACGTCTCCTTCCACGGCACCATGCGTATCGAGGCAGAGCTCGACCTCGCCGACGCCCTCGACTTCCGCGACGCAGTTGCCCGCGGCGCCCAGGCTCGCGAGCAGCTCGGCTCGGAGGAGTCCGCGGACGCCCGCCGGGCCAAGGCCGTCGGCGACATGGCCCGCCATCAGCTCGCCCTCGACCTCGCCTCCGGCGACGACCCCGACCACCGCCCACAGACCAACGGCCGCCCGGTCCTGCCAGCGGCCCGGGAGGTCGTGCTCTACGTCCACCTCGCCGACGCTGCCCTCCACGCCCACGGCCTCGCACCCGGCTCCCTGGACCGGATCGCCCAGGTCGAGAACGGCGACCACCTGGCCCTCCTCGACCAGATCAAGGCCTGGTGCGCTGACTCCCACACCCGAGTCACCGTCAAGCCCGTCATCGATCTCAACGAGCGCATCTGGGTGCCCGGCTACGACATCCCCGACCGCCTCCGCGAGCAGGTCGTCCTCCGCGACAAGACCTGCGTGTTCCCGAGGTGCGGCAGGTCGGCCCGACGCTGCGACATCGACCATGTCATCCCCTACGACCACACCGACCCCGCTGCCGGCGGTCAGACCGCGTCAGACAACCTCGCTCCCCTCTGTCGGCGGCACCATCGACTCAAGACCCACGGCCGCTGGCGCTACCGAATGACCAACCTCGGCGTCTTCGAGTGGATCTCACCCCACGGATACCGGTTCCGCCGCGACCGATCCGGAACGAGCCCACCCCTGTTGTCCTGAGTCAGCGCCCCCGGATCAACCGCCGGATGCGCTCCCAGCGTTCCTTCACGGCCGCCTCGGATCCCAGCGCCGTCGGCTGGTAGTACGTCGCGTCGGCGACCACGTCCGGGGCGTACTGCTGCTCCGCGATGCCGTAGGGCTCGTCGTGGCTGTACCGGTACCCCTTGCCGTGGCCGAGCTTCTTCGACCCGCCGTAGTGGGCGTCGCGCAGGTGCGCCGGGACCGGCCCGATCTTCCCCGCACGGACATCCGCGCTGGCGGCGTCGATGGCCCGGGTCACGGCGTTGGACTTGGGGGCGACCGACAGGGCGATGGTCGCCTGGGCGAGGTTGAGCCGAGCCTCCGGCAGTCCGATCAGCTGGACCGCCTGGGCAGCTGCCACCGCCGTCGGCAGCGCGGTGGGGTCGGCCAGGCCGATGTCCTCGCTGGCGAGAATCACCAGTCGCCGGGCGATGAAGCGCGGGTCCTCGCCGGCCTCGATCATCCGGGCCAGGTAGTGCACGGCGGCGTCGGCGTCGGAACCGCGGATCGACTTGATGAAGGCGCTGGTGACGTCGTAGTGCTGGTCGCCCTGGCGGTCGTAGCGCACCGCCGCCTGGTCGACCGCCGTCTCCGCGGTGGCCAGGTCGATGGAGTCGGCCCCCTTGGCTGTGGCCGCTGCAGCCGCCGCCTCGAGGTAGGTCAGCGAGCGGCGGGCGTCGCCCCCCGCCAGGCGCACCAGGTGCTCCTGCGCATCCTCGTCCAGGCCGATCGAACCGCCGAGGCCGCGCTCGTCGGCCAGCGCCTGCTCCATCACGGTGCGTACGTCGTCATCGGTCAGCGGCTCCAGCCGCAGCAGGAGACTCCGGGACAGCAGGGGCGAGATGACCGAGAAGAACGGGTTCTCCGTCGTCGCGGCCACGAGCGTGACCCAGCGGTTCTCCACACCGGGCAGCAGGGCGTCCTGCTGGGCCTTGGAGAACCGGTGGACCTCGTCGACGAACAACACCGTCTCCCGGCCGCCCGCGACGAGCTCGGCCCGGGCCGCGTCGATCGCTGCCCGCACCTCCTTCACCCCGGCTGCCACGGCCGAGACCTCCACGAACCGGCGATTGGTCTGCTGGCTCAGGATCGCGGCGATGGTCGTCTTGCCGGTGCCGGGCGGCCCCCAGAGCAGCAGGGACATCGAGCGGTCGCCCTCGATCAGCTGGTGGAGAGGGGCGCCCTCGGCCCGCAGCTGCTGCTGGCCGACCAGTTCCTCGAGCGAGCGAGGCCGCATCCGCACGGCGAGAGGCGCCGAGGCGTGCGGCGCGGTCGACAGTGAACCACCACTGCCCCGGCCGGTCGGTACGGCGTCGAAGAGACCCTCCACACCCGTCACCGTAGGTGATCGGTGTCCGTCAGGCCCGCACCATCTTCTGGGACTTCACGTCAAACCACTCATCCTCGTAGCCCGGGCCGACGGGCAGCTGCGTCGGCGTCGATCCGGACGTCGGGGAGCCCTGGTGGTCGACCCCGAGGAGGCCGGCAGTGACCGGGGTGCTGGGGTGCTCCCCCAGCTCGCCGGCGAAGTGGCAGGCCACCTTGTGCCGCTTGCCGATCTGCAGCAACGGCGGCTCGACCTTGGCGCAGATCTCCTGCGCGAGCGAGCAGCGGGTGCGGAAGCGGCAGCCGGATGGCGGGTTGATCGGGCTCGGTACGTCGCCCTCGAGCCGGATCCGCTCGCGGCGGCCCCCGATGGCGGCCTGCTTGACGTCGGGTACGGCGGAGAGCAGCGCCTGCGTGTAGGGGTGGTGTGCGTGACCGTAGATCGTCTCCCGGTCGGCGATCTCGACGATCTTGCCGAGGTACATCACGGCCGTCTCCGGGCAGAAGTGGCGAACGATCGCCAGGTCGTGGGCGATGAACAGGAAGGCGATCCCGAACTCTTTCTGCAGGTCCTGGAGCAGGTTGATCACCTGCGCCTGGATCGAGACGTCGAGGGCCGAGACCGGCTCGTCGGCGACCAGCAGGTTGGGGTTCAGGGTGAGGGCCCGGGCGATGCCGATCCGCTGGCGCTGGCCTCCGGAGAACTCGTTGGGGTACCGGTTGTAGTGCTCGGGGTTGAGGCCCACCACCTCGAGCAGCTCCTGCACCCGCGGCAGGATCTGCTTCTTCGGCACCACGTTGTGCACCGACAGCGGCGCACCCACGATCGAACCCACGGTGTGCCGCGGGTTCAGCGAGGTGTAGGGGTCCTGGAAGATCATCTGCACGTTCTTGCGCAGGGGCTTCATCTGCCGGTTCGAGAGCTGGGCCAGGTCCTGGTCGGCGAAACGCATCGAGCCCGCCGTGGGGGTGTAGAGGCGGGTGATCAGTCGGCCCGTCGTGGACTTGCCACAACCGGACTCACCCACGAGGCCCAGAGAACCTCCCTGCGGCACCTGGAAGCTGATGCCGTCAACGGCCTGGACGTGCCCGACCGTGCGGCGGATGACTCCGGACGACTTGACCGGGAAGTACATCTTGAGGTTCTCGACCTCGAGGACGGGCGGGGCGGTGGTGTCGAGGACGGTCGCCGTGTGACCCTGCTCGGCGAGCTCGGAGAAGCTCGCAACCTGCTGGTCGACGACCGGCTCGTCGGCGCCTTGGCCCGGCTCGGGCTGCTCCGGCGATGCGCCCGGCTTGTCCACATTCACGTCGGACATCAGTTCTCCTCGACCAGGTCGGGGGCGATCTCGGGCAGCACCTCGGCCTCGTAGACCCGGTCGGGGTCGGCGAGGTGGCAGCGCTTGAGGTGGCCACCACCGCGGCCGCCGGGCGAAAGCTCGGGCAGCTCGGTCGAGCACAGGCTACCGGGCACCTTGTCCATGTGGGCGCAGCGCGGATGGAAGGAACAGCCGGAGGGAGGGCTCAGGAGACTCGGCGGGTTGCCGGGGATCGGAATGAGCCGCGCGTCGGTGTCGGCGCCGACCTCGGGCACGCTCGAGAGCAACCCCCAGGTGTAGGGCATCTCGGGGTGCGTGAGGATCTCCTTGCAGGGGCCGTACTCGACCGCACGGCCGGCGTACATCACCAGCACGTCGTCGGCCATCTCCGCGATGACGCCCAGGTCGTGGGTGATGATGATGACCGCGGAGTTGAACTCCCGCTGGAGGTCCTGGAGCAGGTCCAGGATCTGGGCCTGGACGGTTACGTCGAGTGCCGTGGTGGGCTCGTCGGCGATGAGCAGGGACGGGTCGTTGATCAACCCCATCGCGATCATCGCCCGCTGGCGCATGCCGCCGGAGAACTGGTGGGGGAAGTCGTCGACGCGGCGGTCGGGCTGAGGGATCCCGACCCGGTCGAGCGCCTCGATCGCCTTGCGCCTGGCGTCGCGCTTGGTCGCGTTCGGGTGGTGGACGAGGTAGGCCTCGGCGAGCTGCCCGCCGATCTTGTAGAACGGGTGCAGTGCTGCCAGCGCGTCCTGGAAGATCATCGAGACGGCATTGCCACGCAGCTTGCGCATGCGGGTCTCGGACAGCCCGATCACCTCGGTGCCCCCGACCCGGATGGAGCCGCTGATCCGACTGGACTTCGCGTCGTGGAGACCGAGCACGGCGAGGCTCGAGACCGACTTCCCGGAACCGGACTCGCCCACGATGCCGAGCGTCTCGCCCATCCGGACGCGATAGCTCAGTTCGCTGACGGCGGTGAGCAGCCCGTCCTCGGTGGGGAACTCGCACGGTGAGGTCCTCCACGACGAGGAACGCCTCATCGCCGGAGGTGTCCGCCACCGAGCGCTTCACGTCACTGCGGTCGTCGCTCACGTGAGTCTCACTCTCGGGTCAAGGATGCTGTAGACCATGTCGACCAGCAGGTTGCTGATGATCAGCATGGTCGCGCCGAACAGCGCGGTGGCCGCCACCACCGGCAGGTCTCGGGCCCGCACGGCCTCGAGACTCCAGAACCCGATTCCGTCGATCTCGAAGATCCGCTCGGTGAAGATGGTCCCCGCCAGCAGGGTGCCGAAGTCGATACCGAAGATGGTCACGACCGGCACCAGCGCGGCCCTCAGCCCGTGCTTGTAGACCACGGTCCGGGCCGGCAGCCCCTTGGCCTTCGCGGTCCGGATGTAGTCCTCGTTCAGCGCCTCGACCATCGCCCCCCGGGTGTACCGGGTGTACTGGGTGCAGCCGAACACCCCGAGCGCCATCCAGGCCAGGAACAGGCCGGTGAACCAGTTCCAGGGATTCTCCGTGAACGGGTGATAGCCGGTGTTGCTGATGATCGGGATCTCGAAGATCACCGTGAGGTAGAGCCAGGTCAGCAGGGCGAAGAGGTAGTAGGGAATGGAGCTGAGGGTCAGGAAGCTCGCAACGAGTGCCTTGTCGGCCACGCTGCCGCGTCTTCGCGCGGCCGCGACCCCGATGGGGACCCCGAAGAGCAGGTAGAAGAAGGCGCCGCCCAGGGCGACGGAGAGGGTGGCCGGTAGTCGCTCGCCCATCTCGTCGGACACGAAGTTGGTGGTGCGGTAGGAGATCCCCAGGCAGGGGGCGTCGCACTGGACGGGCTGCGATCCGATCTGGATCTCGCGCCCGACGAAGACGCCCTTGACGAACTTGCCGTACTCCTCGTAGACGGGATTGTTGTAGCCGAGCCGCTCCTCGTAGACCTTGATCCGGTCGCCGCACCGGTTGCTGGTCTGCTGGTCGCAGATCGGCTGGGCCGGGCTCTCGGGGCCGTACCAGAACAACAGGAAGATCGCCACCGACACCAGCACCAGGACTACGACACCGGCAAGCAGGCGCTTGACGATATAGGCGAACATCAGATCCCTCTCCCAGGTTGGAGACCGCCGGGCGGCCTGCAGGTGGGGGCTCCCGGTCGTCCCGGGAGCCCCCACCCTAGTTGTGCTACAGGCAATCAGCCACGCATCCGATCACTCGGAAACGTAGAGCCCCTTGTAGTACGGGGCGCCGATGGAGCCGTCACCGGTGCCGTTGCCGATCTTCGAACCGAACATGAACAGGTCGTTCCGGAACGCGGTCGGGATGAGCGGGAAGTACTCGGTCCCGATCTGCTCGTCCAGGGCGCCCCAGGCGTCAGCCTGCTCGTCCAGCGGCATGCTCGGTGATGGAGTCCATCTCGTCGTCAACCGACTGCTCGGAGAAGAACGCCGTGTTGTAGGTCGGCGCCCGTCCGCAGCAGCGGCGGAACCATCGTCAGACCCGACGGCCAGTCCGAGCACCAGTTGACGCCACGCAGGTTGAGCGTCTTGTTCAACTTGTTGTCGGGGTCTGTCCAGATGTTGTACGGCGTCGTCCTGGACCGGCGACGTCGTTGACCTCGAAGCCGGCCTCTTCCATGCCCTTCACGAGCTGCTTCTGGGCAGCCACGGCGAGCGGGTCGACTTCGTAGTAGATCATCTTGATCTGGTACTGGCCCGTGCTCGTAGCCGGCCTCGGCCAGGAGCTCCTTGGCCTTGTCCGGGTTGTACGTCGAACTGCTCACCGTCGGCGAAGTAGTCGTGCTTGCCCGCCATGCCCGGAGGCATCATCGAGTTCGCCGGGACCCGGGTCACGCCGGGAACCTCACCGCTGGCCAGCCAGACGTCGTCGTAGGGGTAGGCCCTACGCGATCGCCTTGCGGACGTTGATGTCGGTGATCTTGTTGTAGTCCGGCGCCAGGAAGCTGGTGCACTGCGAGGTCTGCTGAACCAGGCGGTCGCCGAGCTCGGTGTTGATCCGCTCGTAGTTGTTCGACCCTGCCTGGGTCGAGATGCGATGTCTGCGAACGCGGTGTTGTCGCTCAGCATGACCTGGTCGACCTTGGTCTGGTCGGCGTTGAACTTGAAGATGAACTTGTCGGCGTACTGGTGCCGCGCCGGGTCGGAGTCGGGTTCCACTGGTCGTTCTTGACGAGCACGAGCTCCTCGCTCGGAACGGAAGCTCTCCACCTTGTAGGGACCGTTCGACAGGATGTTCTGGCCGTACTCAGGCGGGTCGCTGGCCTTGCCCAGCGGAGCCGGACCCATGGCCATGAACGCGCCCCAGCAGTCCATGTCGGGGAACGGCTTGGCCATCTTGATGGTGACGTCCTGACCGTTGACCGTCGATGCCGCCCCAGTCCTCGCAGTTGGGGTCGTTGCCGGTGTAGGGGCCCTCGTACTCGCCCGCGCCGAAGAAGTATGTCTGGGAGTACTCGGTGCCCGGGCCGGAGGGGAACTTCGTTGGAGTCCATCGACCGGCAGAGGCCCCAAGCAGACCTCCTCGGCGGTGATGGTCTCGCCGTTCTCCCACGTGGCGTCGTCACGGATGGTGAAGGTCCACTCCGTGAAGTCATCGTTGGGCGTCCCGAGGTCGGTGGCGAGGTCGGGGACGAGCACCATCGCGCCGGTCTCGGGGTTCTCGGCGTACTGGGTCAGCGACCGGCTCGTCAGCGCCTGCTGGATCGAGTTTCCGGTCACCGACCAGCCGTTGGTCGGGTCGAGGTCGGTCGGACCAGGGTCGCCGGGGAGGTAAACCGTGATGGTCCCGCCCTCCTGGGCTCCCTCGATCTCGGCCGCCGGCGCCGCCATGCCTTGCGTTCTTGGTGATCTCGTCGGCCGCGCCGAACTCGCGCGACTCACCGCTGTCGCCAGTATCTGATGTGCCCCCGCCGCATGCGGCGAGCGCGAACATCGCGGCACCGGCGATGACCGCCAGTGGCTTGTTCCGTCTCATTGTCCAGCCTTTCTTTTCTGTGTTCGCGCCCTGAGGAGGCTCGCGGGCGACGTCTGTGCGGGACCCGTCAACGACGGGTCTTGGGATCGAGGGCGTCGCGAACCGCGTCACCAAGCAGGTTGAGCGCCAGGACCAGCAAGACCACCCCGAGCAAGGGCTCGTAGAGGTAGAGCGGGTAGGTCTCGAAGAAGTCGACAGCCTGGGTGATCGTCTGGCCCCACGACGGGCTCTCCGTCACGCCAATGCCCAGGAAGGCCAGCCCGGCCTCGAGGCTCACGAACGCCGGGAGCATGAGCGAGACCGCCACTACGATCGGGGCGGCCAGGTTGGGCAGCAGCTCCTTGACGAGGATCCGGTAGGTCGGCATGCCGATCACCCGTGCGGACTGGATGAACTCGCGCTCGCGCAGGGAGAGGACCTCGCCCCGGATCAGCCGGGCGATGGGCATCCAGCCGAAGACGGCCAGCACCAGGATGAGGTTGTAGAACTGGATCTGGCCGTAGTTGGGGCTCTCACGGAACCGCTCACTGACGATCGGGGCGATGGTCAGGGCCGCCAGCAGGAACGGGATGGTGAGGAACAGGTCGGTGACGAACGAGATGATCCGGTCGACCACGCCACCGAGGAAGCCGGCCGTCAGGCCGAGCACCACGCCCGTGACCGACGCAATGAGCGTGGCCAGGCCGGCGATCGAGAGTGAGGTACGGCAGCCGTAGACCCACCAGGCAAGGTTGTCGTTCGCCGTCCGCGGCGCGATCCCGAAGGGGTGCTCGATCGTGAAGCCGCCGTTGGGCGGGCCGTACTCGGGCTTGGGCAGGCCACCGCCGAGCACGTCGAGGAACTGGCTGGCCAGGACGGTCTCGGTGCTGACGTTGAAGATGTTGCAGATGGTGCCGGCGAACATGGCGACCAGCACGAAGAACAGGGTCACGAGGGCGCAGACGACGGCGATCTTGTCGCGCACCAGCCGGCCGAAGGCAATCCGCATCGGCGACTTGCCGGCGATCTCCTTCGCGCGTGGTGATTCGGGTTCTGAGGGTGACGGTCCATCGCTCGTGTGCCCCATGGTCTCGGGCCCGGCGTATGCCGACATGCCTCACCCCATCTGCTCCACGGCGGGGTCGTCCCGCGCCTGCGTGTGTGCGCCGAGACGTGACTCTATGTGACACCGACCTCACGGACGATCACCTGAGCGTAACGATCTGGTCTCAGAGCGTGGCTTTGCCATTCACCGGTTTGGCGTCCACTCCGGCTTCCGTGCGCTGCTCGGTGGTGATGGGTGCGGGGGCGGAGGTGAGGGGGTCGAACCCGCCCCCGGACTTGGGGAAGGCGATGACGTCCCGGATGGAATCGGTGCCGGCGAGCAGGGCCACGATCCGGTCCCAGCCGAAGGCGATGCCGCCGTGCGGCGGAGCGCCGTACTTGAAGGCGTCGAGGAGGAAGCCGAACTTCTCCTGCGCCTCGTCCGACCCGAGGCCCATGACCTCGAAGACCCGTTTCTGCACGTCCTCGCGGTGGATACGGATCGACCCGCCACCGATCTCGTTGCCGTTGCAGACGATGTCGTAGGCCCAGGCCAGGGCGCTGCCGGGATCGGCGTCGAAGGCGTCCAGGTCCTGGGGCGAGGTGAAGGCGTGGTGCACGGCGGTCCATGCCCCGCTGCCGACCGCGACGTCCCCGGCGGCGGTCGCTTCGTCGGCCGGCTCGAACAGAGGTGCGTCGACCACCCAGACGAACTCCCAGGAGTCCTCGGCGATCAGGCCACCGCGGCGACCGATCTCCAGGCGCGCGGCGCCGAGCAGCGCCCGGCTGGACTTCACCGGTCCGGCCGCGAAGAAGATGCAGTCGCCGGACTGTGCCCCGACGTGCGCGGCGATGCCGGCGCGCTCGCTGTCGGTGAGGTTCTTGGCGACCGGTCCTCCGAGCTCTCCGTCCTCCTGGACCAGCACGTAGGCGAGCCCCCGGGCACCCCGCTGCTTGGCCCACTCCTGCCAGGCGTCGAGCTGCTTGCGCGGCTGGGAGGCACCGCCGGGCATGACCACGGCGCCGACGTACGGCGCCTGGAACACGCGGAAGGAGGTGTCGGCGAAGAACTCGGTGCAGTCGACGAGCTCCTGTCCCATGCGCAGGTCCGGCTTGTCGGTGCCGAAACGCGCCATGGACTCGGCGTAGGTCATCCGCGGGAACGGCGTCGTGAGCTCCACCCCGACCAGCGCCCACAGCGCCACCAGGACTTCCTCGGACAGGGCCAGTACGTCGTCCTGGTCGACGAAGCTCATCTCGACGTCGAGCTGGGTGAACTCCGGCTGCCGGTCGGCCCGGAAGTCCTCGTCGCGGTAGCAGCGGGCGATCTGGTAGTACCGCTCCATCCCGGCGACCATGAGCAGCTGCTTGAACAGCTGCGGGCTCTGCGGCAGGGCGTACCAGCTGCCGGGCTGGAGCCGCGCCGGCACCAGGAAGTCGCGAGCGCCCTCCGGCGTCGAGCGGGTCAGCGTGGGTGTCTCGATCTCGACGAAGCCGTGGCGGTCCAGCACGTCGCGGGCGGCGCGGTTCACCCGGCTCCGCAGCCGGAGGGCCTCGTTGGGGCCGCGCCTCCGCAGGTCGAGATAGCGGTGCCGCAGCCGCGCCTCCTCCCCCACGTCCAGGTGCTCGTCGATCGGGAAGGGCAGCGCGGCGCTGGCGCTGAGCACCTCGACGTCCTCGGCGATCACTTCGATCTCGCCGCTGGGCAGGTTCGGGTTGGCGTTGCCCTCCGGCCGCAGGACGACGTCGCCGGTGACCTTCAGGCAGTACTCGCTGCGCAGGCTGTGAGCGACGGCCTCGTCGCGCACGACCACCTGCACCACCCCGCTGGCCTCGCGCAGGTCGAGGAACGCCACGCCGCCGTGGTCGCGACGGCGGGCGACCCATCCGGCGAGGGTCACGGACTGTCCGACGTGGTCGGCGCGCAGCTCGCCGGCGTCGTGGGTGCGGATCACGGGTGCTCCTTTGTGATGACATCCGAGCTTGTGATGCTGGGCGTCAGGTCCTGGGTGGGTGGCGCCCAGGCGGCGGGATCGGCGCTCACCTGTTCGCCGGTGCGGATGTCCTTCACCTCGTGCCCCACGGCGCTCTGCCCCTCCGCTGGGGGGAACCAGACGTAGGGAATCCCGCGGCGTTCGGCGTAGCGGATCTGCTTGCCGAACTTCTGGGGGGACGGCGCCACCTCGCAGGGGATGCCCCGGGCGCGGAGGGCGGTGGCGACGGTGTCGCTGGACCCGCGCGATTGCTCGTCGACGAGGGCGACGAGGACGGCGCTGGGAACCGACCGGCTGCTCGAGAGCACCCCGTCGGCGATCAGCGGGATCAGCGTCCGGGAGACGCCGAACGAGACGCCCACTCCCGGGTACGTCGTCCGACCGTCGTCGGCGAGAGCGTCGTACCGTCCGCCGCCGCCGACCGACTTCAGCCGCTCGTAGCCGCTCATGAAGATCTCCACGACGGTGCCGGTGTAGTAGTCGAGACCGCGGGCGATCCGGAGGTTGGCCTCGACGGCGACCCGATCGCCTGCCGAGGCGGCGCAGCCCTCGACCACGGAAGCCAGCTCCGCGAGGCCCACGTCGAGCAGCTCGTCCTCCACCCCGAGGGCACGCACCCGTTCCACGAAGGAGGTGTCGGCGACCCGGATCGTCGCCAGCTCCAGGCACCGCGCAGCCTGCTCGGGAGTCGCGCCGGCGAGCTCGACCAGCTGGTCGGCGACCGCCTCGGGGGCGAGCTTGTCGAGCTTGTCGATCACCCGGATCGCGGTCGTCAGGTCGGTCAGCCCCAGGCCCCGGTAGAAGCCCTGGATCAGCTTGCGGTTGTTGAGCTGGAACGAGAGCGGTGGCAGGGGCAGCCGGCTCAGCGCCTCGACCATCACCCGCATGACCTCGATGTCGTGGTGGAACGGCAGCTCGCCCTGGCCCACGACGTCGATGTCGGCCTGCGTGAACTGGCGGTAGCGACCCTCCTGCGGCCGCTCTCCGCGCCACGCGGGCTGGATCTGGTAGCGACGGAACGGGAAGTCCAGCTTGCCGGCGTTCTCCAGCACGTAGCGGGCGAAGGGCACCGTTAGATCGAAGCGCAGACCCAGCCCGGAGTCTCCTTCGCCCTCCTCAGCCTGGAGCCTCCGGAGGACGTAGATCTCCTTGTCGATCTCACCGCCCTTCGCCAGCCGGTCGAGTGGCTCGACCACCCGGGTCTCGATCCCGGTGAAGCCGTGCAGCTCGAAGGTGCTGCGAAGGGAGTCGAGCACGTGCGCCTCGACGGATCGCTGGGCGGGCAGCAGCTCGGGGAACCCGCTGAGCGGGGTGGGTCTGGCCATGTCCTCAGAGTCCCCGGGTCACTCGCCCGGCCTCGCGCCCGTCCTGGAGCTCGAGGAGGAAGGGGTTGGTGGCGCGCTCGCGACCGATGGACGTCTGTTCACCGTGACCGGGCAGCACGACGATGTCGTCGGCCAGCGGCAGCACCTTGTCGGTCAGGCTGCGCAGCATCGTCTGATGGTCGCCGCCGGGCAGGTCGGTGCGGCCGATCGACCCGGCGAAGAGCAGGTCCCCCGACCACATCACCTCGGAGACGCCCTGCTCGGCGTACTCGCTGCGGAAAGTGACCGATCCCTCGGTGTGGCCGGGCGTGTGGTCGACGAGGAACGACAGGCCCGCGAGCTCGAGCGTCTGACCGTCGGTGAGCTCGCGTACGTCGTCGGGCTCCGCCCACTCGTAGTTGGCGCCGAGCAGCATCTGGGTCGTCTCGCGGCTCATGCCCGCCATGGGGTCGGTCAGGAGGTGGCGGTCGTCGGGGTGGATCCACGCGGTGGAGTCGTAGGTGCCGGCGACCGGTGCGACGCACCACATGTGGTCGACGTGGCCGTGGGTGACCAGGACCGACACCGGCTTGAGCCGGTGCTCGCGGACCACCTGGTCGACTCCCTCGGCCGCGTCCTTGCCCGGGTCGATGACGACGCACTCGTTGCCCGCTGCGGTGGCGACGACATAGCAGTTGGTACCCCAGGGACCTGCGGGAAAGCCGGCGATGAACACTCCGTAGACCCTACCGAGAGTCATGCCCGCGAACGTAGCCGCCTGCCACCCGGTGACTAGCATGGCTGCGTCCGGGTGGGCAGCGCCTGCGCCGAGCAAACCTAAGAGGAGTCCAGTGACGAGTCATCCATGGGGACGCGTCGCCGACGACGGGACGGTCTACGTCAAGACCGCCGGCGGCGAACGCTCGGTGGGCCAGTACCCCGCGGGCACCCCGGACGAGGCCCTGAAGTTCTTCACCGAGCGGTTCGACGCTCTGGAGTTCGAGGTCGGCCTGCTGGAGCAGCGGGTCAAGGCGGCCAAGCTCTCCCCCGACGAGGCAGCCACGTCGATCCGGACCGTGCGCGAGCAAGTCGTGGACGCCAACGCGGTCGGCGACCTCGCGTCGCTGGTCACCCGTCTCGACGAGCTCGGGCCCGTCATCGAGCAGCAGCGCGAGGCCCGCAAGGCCGAGCGCGCGCAACGTGCCGCCGAGTCGAAGACCGCCAAGGAAGCACTCGTGACCGAGGCTGAGGAGATCGCCAAGGGCAACGACTGGCGCGGCGGTGCCAATCGGCTGCGCGACCTCCTCGACCAGTGGAAGGCGCTCCCCCGGATCGACCGCGCCTCCGACGACGCACTGTGGCGCAGGTTCTCGACGGCGCGCACCGCCTACACCCGCCGCCGCAAGTCGCACTTCGCCGAGCAGCACGAAAAGCGCGATGCCGCTCGGGTGGTCAAGGAGAAGCTGGCCAAGGAGGCCGAAAGCCTGGCCGACTCGCGCGACTGGGGGCCGACCGCCGGTCGATTCCGCGACCTGATGAAGCAGTGGAAGGCCGCCGGCCCGGCGCCCCGCGACGTCGAGGAGGCCCTGTGGAAGCGGTTCCGGGGCGCCCAGGACACGTTCTTCGGTGCCCGCGACGCGGCCACCGCCGAGCAGGACAAGGAGTTCGCCGCCAACGCCGAGGTCAAGGAGAAGCTCCTGCTCGAGGCCGAGGCGCTGGTGCCGGTGACCGACCTGGACGCCGCGAAGACGGCGATGCGTGGCATCGCCGAGCGCTGGGAGGCCGCCGGAAAGGTGCCGCGCGAGCGGATCAAGGAGCTCGAGGGCCGGATCCGCAAGGTCGAGCAGGAGATCCGGAGCGTCGAGGAGGAGCAGTGGCGTCGTACCGACCCGGAGAAGTCTGCCCGGGCCGACGACATGGTCTCCAAGCTCGAGGCGGCACTCGCCGAGATCCAGGCCGAGCTCGACGCCGCCCGCAGCGCCGGGGACGAGAAGAAGGTGCGCGACCTCGAGGAGAACCTCGCCTCCCGTCAGGCCTTCCTCGACATGGCCAGGCGGGCCTCCGCGGACTTCTCCGGCTGAGTCCTACTGGGTGACGCGGTAGGCGTCGAAGACGCCCGGCACCGACCGGACGGCACGTAGCACGTTGTCGAGGTGCTTGGACTCGGCCATCTCGAAGGTGAAGCGACTCTTGGCGACCCGGTCGCGGGTGGTCTGCAGGTTGGCGCTCAGGATGTTCACGTGGGCGTCCGAGAGCACCATGGTGATGTCGGACAGCAGCCGGGCCCGGTCGAGCGCCTCGACCTGGATGTTGACGAGGAACGTCGACTGGCCGGTCGGTGCCCACTCGACCTCGAGGAGTCGCTCGGGCTGGGTGCGCAGGCTGCTGGCGTTGGTGCAGTCGGTGCGGTGCACCGACACCCCGCCGCCCTTGGTGACGAAGCCGAGGATGTCGTCGGGTGGCACCGGCGTGCAGCACTTCGCGAGCTTGGCCCACACGTCGGGGGCGCCCTTGACGATGACTCCTGCGTCGCCGGCCCCGCCGGCCTTCGAGCGGGTACGGCGGCCGGTGATGGTGACGCCCTCGGAGGCGTCCTCGGCCGCTCCTTCGTCACCCCCGTGCAGGTGGATGACCCGACGTACGACGGCCTGGGCGCTGAGGTTCCCCTCGCCGACCGAGGCGTAGAGGGCCGAGACGTCGGCCAGGTTGAAGTGCACCGCGGCGAGCATCAGCGACTCGTGGGAGAGCAGCCGCTTGAGCGGCAACCCTTCCTTGCGCATGAGCTTGGCGATCTGCTCCTTGCCCTGCTCGATGGCCTCCTCGCGCCGCTCCTTGGTGAACCATTGGCGGATCTTCGAGCGCGCGCGGGGCGACTTCACGAACGTGAGCCAGTCGCGTGACGGGCTCGCGGTCGGCGCCTTGGAGGTGAAGATCTCCACCACGTCGCTGTTGTCGAGCGTGGACTCGAGCGGGACCAGCCGGCCGTTGACCCGCGCGCCGATGGTGTGGTGCCCGACCTCGGTGTGCACGGCATAGGCGAAGTCGACGGGCGTGGCCCCCGTGGGCAGGGCGATCACGTCGCCGCGCGGGGTGAAGACGTAGACCTCGGCTCGGTTGATCTCGAAGCGCAGGGACTCCAGGAACTCCCCCGGGTCCTCGACGTCGCTCTGCCAGTCGAGCAGCTGCCGCACCCAGGTCATGTCGTCCATGTCCCCGCGACGCTCCGTGTCGACCCCGGTCCTGCCGTCCTCCTTGTACTTCCAGTGGGCCGCGACGCCGTACTCGGCCCGACGGTGCATGCCGAAGGTCCGGATCTGGATCTCCACCGGCTTGCCGGCCGGGCCCATGACTGTGGTGTGCAGCGACTGGTACATGTTGAACTTCGGCATCGCCACGAAGTCCTTGAACCGGCCCAGGACGGGGTTCCACCGCGAGTGGAGGACGCCGAGCGCGGAGTAGCAGTCGCGATCCTCCTCGACCAGGATCCGGATGCCGACCAGGTCGTAGATGTCGGAGAACTCCCGGCCGCCGAGGATCATCTTCTGGTAGATCGAGTAGTAGTGCTTGGGCCGGCCAGTGACCGTCGCCTTGACCTTGGCCTCCTTGAGGTCCTGCTCGACCTGCCGGATCACCTCGGCCAGGAACTGCCCCCGCGACGGGGCGCGCTCGGCGACCAGCCGCACGATCTCGTCGTAGATCTTGGGGTGCAGCGTCGCGAACGCGAGGTCCTCCAGCTCCCATTTCAGCGTGTTCATGCCCAGGCGGTGGGCCAACGGAGCGTAGATGTCGAGGGTCTCGCGCGCGATCCGTTCCTGCGAGGCCTGCGACACGTAGCGCAGGGTGCGCATGTTGTGGAGCCGGTCGGCCAGCTTCACGACCAGCACCCGGATGTCGCGCGACATCGCGACGATCATCTTGCGGATGGTCTCGGCCTGGGCGGAGTCGCCGTACTTGACCTTGTCGAGCTTGGTCACCCCGTCGACCAGCCGGGCGACCTCGTCACCGAAGTCGTCGCGGAGCTCGTCGAGGGTATAGGGCGTGTCCTCGACCGTGTCGTGCAGGAGTGCGGCCACGAGCGTGGGCTCCGTCATGCCGATGTCGGCGAGGATCGTGGTGACCGCGAGCGGGTGGGTGATGTAGGGGTCACCGCTCTTGCGCACCTGAGTGCCGTGCATCTTCTCCGCGGTGATGTAGGCCCGCTCGAGGAGCGCGAGGTCTGCCTTCGGATGGTTGGCCTTCACGGCACGGAAGAGCGGCTCCAGCACGGCGTTGCCGGGCTGGCTCCGGGTGCCCATCCGGGCGAGTCGGGCACGCATGCCGCGGCCAGAGGTGACCGTCTCGGGGACGCGCTCGTCCTCCGTCTCAGGTTCGGCCTGCCCCGCCGACTTCCCCTCGGTCACCTCTCCAGTCTAGGAGTCTCACCTGATCGTGGTGAGCGCCTTGACCGGAAGGTCACCGACGGTCTCCCGACCGGGCAGGAACCCGAGCTCCATGAGCACCGCGCCGGCCACCGCCACACCCCCGCACTTCTCGACCAGCTCGCGGGTCGCCTTGAGCGTGCCGCCGGTGGCCAGCACGTCATCGACCAGCAGGACTCGGTCGCCGGGCGAGATCGCGTCGCGATGCAGCTCCAGCGTCGCCTCGCCGTACTCCAGCGCGTAGGACACGGCGTACGTCGCGCGCGGCAGCTTGCCTGCCTTCCGGACCGGGACGAACCCCGCGCCCAGCTCGAGCGCGACCGGAGCGGCCAGGATGAAGCCACGCGACTCCATGCCGACCACCTTGTCGACGACGACCTGCCCGGCCTCGTCGCGTCCCACGGCGGCAAGCGCGTCCACGACCGCGGTCAGTGCGTCGTGGTCGGCCAGCAGGGGCGTGATGTCCTTGAAGACGACCCCCGGCTCGGGGAAGTCGGGCACGTCGATGACGAGCCGCTCGAGTGCCTCGGCGGCCTCGACCGAGGTCGGCACCGCTACTTCCTGCCCCGCTTGGAGCGTGGCTGTCGGCTGGGTTGCTGCCGGCCGGACGCTGCGCTCTTCTGCACCGGCCGCTGCGCGGACGGTGCCACGCGCCCGCGGCCCGACGCCTCGGGTGAACGGGCGGGAGCGGTCGGTGCCGACCCCCCGCCACCTGTGGCCGGGCGGTCGGAATCGGCCCCGGGCTCGTCAGTGACCGGCATGTCCTCGGTGAACGCGGGGACCGCGGCGTAGCGGTCGGCCATCGCCCGGCGGCGCGCCTTGTCACGCTTCTCGGCGAGCACCACCTCGCTCTCCCGCGACTTCAGGTGTGCCAGCAGCGGGGTGGCGATGAAGACCGAGGAGTAGACGCCGGCGGCCATGCCGACGAACAGCGCGAGCGCCAGGTCCTTCAGCGAGCCCGTGCCGAGCTGGACGACACCGACGTAGAGGATGCAGCCGACCGGGATCAGCGCCACGATCGAGGTGTTGATGGAACGCACCAGCGTCTGGTTGACCGCCAGGTTGGCGGCTCCCGCGTAGGTCTGTCGGGTGCCCCTCAGGTCGGCGGTGTTCTCGCGGACCTTGTCGAAGACCACGACCGTGTCGTAGAGCGAGAACCCGAGGATCGTGAGCAGGCCGGTCACCGTGGCGGGGCTGACCTCGAAGCCGGACAGGGCGTAGATGCCGACGGTGATGACGACGTCGTGAGCGAGCGCCACGATCGCGGCCAGCGACATCTTCCACTGGCGGAAGTAGGCCCAGATGAACAGCACGACCAGCACCAGGAAGACACTGAGCCCCAGCAGGGCGCGCTCGGCCACCTCCTGGCCCCACGAGGCCCCGATCTCAGACTGCGACAAGTCGTCGTTGGTCGCGCCGGTCGTCTCGAGGATGACCTGACCGACCTCGGCGCTCTCATCGTCGTCGAGTGGCTCGGTCTGGATCAGGATCGCTTCGTTACCGCTGGTGGTGACCACCGGTGAGGAGGCGTTGTCGATGCCGGTGCCGGCCACGGCCTGCCGCAGCTCGTCCGCGGTGTCCTGGGTGACCTGGTCGGCCGAGAGGGAGACGCGGTACTCCGCGCCACCGGTGAACTCGATGCCGTAGTTGATCCCCTTGCCGACGAGCCCGCCCACCGCAATCAGCACGATCACGGCGGAGATGGCGTACCAGAGCCACCTCCGACCGACGAAGTCGATGGACTTCTGGCCGGAGTAGAGGTCGTTGCCGAGCCGGGAGAACTTGCCCATCAGGCCCTCGCCCCCATCGGAAGCCGGTCGAGGCCGAGGCTCTCCGCATCGAGGCCGGACAGCTTGTGGCCCCTGTTGAAGAAGTCGAAGCGTGCCAGCCAGGACACCATCGGGTGGGTGAACCAGAAGAACACCACCAGGTCGATCAGCGTGGAGAGACCCAGGGCGAACGCGAAGCCCCGCACCACGCCGGTGGCAAAGATGAAGAGTACGACGGCGGCCAGCAGCGAGACGGCGTCCGCCGCCAGACAGGTGTTCCGCGCACGCTGCCAGCCGCTCTCTGCGGCGACCCGCATCGACTTCCCGTCGCGCATCTCGTCGCGGATCCGTTCGAAGTAGACGATGAACGAGTCGGCGGTGATGCCGACGCCGACGATCAGTCCGGCGACGCCCGGCAGCGACAGCGCGAATCCCGCGCTCTCGCTCAGCAGCAGCACCAGTGCGTAGGTGAGTGCCGCCGCGACGACGAGCGAGGCAAGCACGACCAGGCCGAGCCCGCGGTAGTAGATCAGGCAGTAGAACATCACCAGGCCGAGGCCGAGCGCACCCGCCGCGAGTCCGGCCGAGAGCTGGTTGCCGGCCAGGGACGGTCCGACCGTCTGGGTCTCGATGAGGTCGTCGGAGAACTGGATCGGGAGCGCACCGAACTTCAGGCTGGTGGCCAGGCCCGTGGCTTCCGCCTCGGTGAAGTCACCGGTGATCTGCGCCTCGCCGTTGGTGATGACACCGTTCATGGTCGGCGCCGAGATCACCTGACCGTCGAGCACGATCGCGAACTGCTTCTCAGTGCCGAAGAGGGTGCGCGAGATCTGCGTGAAGTCCTCGGTGCCGGCCCCGTCGAACTTCAGGTCCACCGCCCAGTTGACGCTCTGGTCAGGGATGCCGGCTCCGGCCGACGACAGGTTGGTGCCCTCGATCATCGACACCGAGAGGAGGTACTTGATGCCGTCGCTGTCGCAGGTCACCAACGGCTTGTCCGGGTCGTCCTCGACGACCGGGGCCTCACCCTGGGGTGGGCACTCGAACTCGTTGAACGCCTGGATCGACGCCTGGTCGGGGCTGTCCATCCACTTCAGCGGCTCGTCGACCAGATCACCCTCGGGGTCGGGCTGGGGTGGCGTGGAAGGGCTCGGCGACTCCGACTGATCGTCCTGCGGGCTCTCGGTCTGCTGCTCGCCATTGGTGGCGAGGAACGGCGGCCGGCTCCTCGGGCTGCTCTCCCCGAGTCGGGCTCGGGCGAGGAAGGCACCGTGACGCCGGAACCGGGGAGCTGAGGCTGCTGCGGAGCCTGTGGAGTCCCCGCCGCTCCGCCACACACCCCGGGGTCGACGGACGTACAGGCCACGACCCGGAACCGCAGCTGGGCCTGTCGTTTGACGGTCTCCTCCATCTCGGGGCGAGGCTCTCCCGGGATCTCCACGACCACGGTCCGCTCGCCCTGGGTGGTGACCTCGGCCTCGGAGACGCCGGATCCGTTGACCCGGCTGTCGATGATGGTGGCGGCCTCCTGGAGGCTCTCCTGGGTGACGCCCTCGCCGCTGGCCACGAGGCTGATCCGCGTGCCGCCCTGCAGGTCGAGACCCAGCCGCGGGGTCCACGAGCCCGCCAGCGCGACCAGGCCGAAGGCAATCGCCAGCCCCACGAAGAACACCACCACCGTGCGCATGGGGCGGTAGTTGCGGGCCATCTCAGCCTTCCTCGGGCTCGTCGGCAGCCGGCTCGGTCGCTACGACGTTCGCAATGGCACCGCGCGCGACCTTGATGGTCACGCCGTCGGCCACCAGCACCTGAACGTTGTCGCCGTCGACCGCCGCCAGGGTCCCGAAGATCCCCGACGACAGCATGACGTCGTCACCAATCTCCAACGAGCCCTGCATGCGTGAGAGTTCCTTCTGGCGCTTCGAGGCGGGCCGGATGATCAGGAACCAGAAGAGGAACGCGATCCCGACGATGGGCAACAGGGAGACGAGCTCCACGACAAATGAACCTCTCGAGCGCGGACGTGGGGGTGCCGACCCGACACCGGGGTGGCGCCGCTGAGTGTAACTGGCGCCACTTGCGGCCGAAGAATCACTCCACGAACGCTAGTCCTCGAACAGGGGCGCGTCGCCACCGAACGGGTTGCCCGGCTGGCCGGCCGGAGCGCTCAGCCCCAGATGAGCCCAGGCAGCGCGCGTCGCGACCCGGCCGCGGGGCGTCCGCGCGAGCAGTCCCATGCGGACCAGGAACGGCTCGGCGACCTCCTCGACCGTCTCTCGCTCCTCGCCGACCGCCACCGCGAGGGTGGAGATCCCGACCGGGCCGCCCCCGAAGCGCCGGCACAGCACCTCGAGCACGCCCAGATCGAGCCGGTCAAGACCGGACTCGTCGACCTCGTAGAGCTCCAGCGCCCGGCGGGCGACGTCGAGGTTCACCACGCCGTCGGCCCGGACCTGGGCGTAGTCACGGACGCGTCGGAGCAGACGGTTGGCGATGCGCGGGGTGCCTCTCGAACGGGAGGCGATCTCAGCTGCTCCGTCGCTCGTGACGTCGACGTCGAGCAGCCCGGCCGAGCGGTGGACGATCTGGTCGAGCTCGTCGGATGCGTAGAACTCCAGGTGGGCGGTGAACCCGAAGCGGTCGCGCAACGGCCCGGGGAGCAGTCCGGCGCGTGTGGTGGCCCCGACGAGGGTGAACGGCGGGATCTCAAGCGGGATCGCGGTGGCGCCCGGCCCCTTGCCGATCACGACGTCCACGCGGAAGTCCTCCATCGCCATGTAGAGCATCTCTTCGGCCGGCCGCGACATCCGGTGGATCTCGTCGACGAAGAGCACGTCGCCGTCGTTCATCCCGGAGAGGATGGCGGCGAGGTCGCCGGCGTGGGTGATGGCGGGGCCGCTGGTGATCCGCAACGGGGCCGACATCTCGGCGGCGATGATCATCGCGAGCGTGGTCTTGCCGAGACCGGGTGGACCCGAGAGCAGCACGTGGTCTGGGGGCCGCTGTCGCTGGCGGGCCGCCTCGAGCACCAGCCCCAGCTGGGCGCGGACCCGTTGCTGGCCGACGACCTCGTCGAGGGTGCGGGGCCGGAGGGCCGCCTCGACGGCGCGCTCGTCACCCTCGGCCTCGGCTGTGGTCAGGTTGCGCAGGTGTGCTTCCTCGGCGGCGTCCAGATGGTCCATGGTCATGCCTTGCTCAGGGCGCGGAGGGCGGCGCGGAGCAGCGCCCCGACATCGGGCTGGTCACCGGCCTCCGGGGACACGGACTCGACCGCCTGGTCGGCGTCCCTGGCCGACCAGCCGAGCCCGACCAGTCCCTGGTGGACCTGCGCGCGCCAGGGGGCGACGGGCGCGCTGGCCACCCGGCCCGAGACGCCCGTCGGGGCGCCGAGCCGGTCCTTGAGCTCGAGGATGATCCGCTGCGCGCCCTTCTGCCCGATGCCCGGGACCCGTGTGAGTGTCTTGACGTCGTCACCGGCGACGGCGGTCCGGAGGTCGTCGGGCGAGAGGCAGGCGAGCATCGCCTGGGCCAGCTTGGGTCCGACGCCCGAGGCGGTCTGCACGAGCTCGAAGGTGGCCTTCTCGTCGTCGTCGAGGAACCCGAAGAGGGTCAGGGAGTCCTCGCGCACCACCATGCTGGTCGGCAGCGTGGCCGGCTGCCCGGGCCGGAGCGTGGCGAGGGTGCCCGGGGTGCACATCAGCTCGAGCCCGACTCCACCCACCTCCAGGACGGCGCTGGTCACCGACACCGCGGCGACCTGGCCGTGCACGAACGCAATCATGGCTGTCTCCCGTTGGTCGAGCTTGTCGAGACCCTGGCCAGGGCGGCATCGATGCGGGCCTGGGCCTCGCCGCGCCAGACGTGGGTGATCGCGAGGGCCAGGGCGTCGGCGGCGTCCGCCGGCTTGGGTGGCGCGTCGAGACGCAGGATCCGGGCCACCATCGCCCCCACCTGCGCCTTGTTGGCCCGCCCGCTGCCGGAGACGGCTGCCTTCACTTCGCTGGGGGTGTGGAGGGCGACCGGCAGACCGCGGCGGGCGGCGGCGACCAGGGCGATCCCGCTGGCCTGGGCGGTGCCCATGATCGTGCTGGAGTCGGACCGGGCGAAGACGCGCTCCACGGCCACCGCGTCGGGGGCGTACTCGTCGAGCCAGGCGTCGATGCCCCGCTCGATCGTCACCAGCCGCTGGGCCACGGGCTCGTGGGCCCCGGTGCGCAGGACGTTGACGTCGACCAGCGACAGCGGTCGGCCGACCGAGCCCTCCACCACGCCCATGCCACAGCGCGTGAGCCCCGGGTCGATGCCGAGCACCCGCATGACTACCCCTTCAGAGTCCGAACACCTGTTCGGAGCCCACGCTAACCCGCGGCATCCCCTGTCGACGGGCGCGACGCGCCGGACGGCAGCGTCACGATGAGCCGCCTGACCCCGCTCAGGCGTCGAGCTGGGCCATCACCTCGTCGCTGACGTCGAAGTTGGCGAAGACGTTCTGTACGTCGTCGCTGTCCTCGAGGGCCTCGATCAGCCGGAAGACCTTCGCGGCCCCCTCCTTGTCGAGCTCGACCTGCATGTCGGGCACGAACTGCGCCTCGGCGGAGTCGTAGTCGATGCCGGCGGACTGGAGCGCGGTCCTGACGCCCACCAGGTCGGTCGCCTCGGAGATCACCTCGAACGCCTCGCCCAGGTCGTTGACCTCCTCGGCCCCCGCCTCGAGCGCCGCCTCGAGGACGTCGTCCTCGGACACCGACTTGCCGTCCTGGTCGACCGGCACGATGACGACGCCCTTGCGGTTGAACAGGAAGGACACCGAGCCGGGGTCGGCCAGTGAGCCGCCGTTGCGGGTCATCGCGGTCCGCACCTCCATCGCGGCGCGGTTGCGGTTGTCGGTCAGGCACTCGACGAGCATCGCCACGCCGGAGGGGCCGTAGCCCTCGTACATGATCGTGGAGTAGTCCGCGCCCCCGGCCTCGGCACCCGAGCCGCGCTTGACCGCGCGGTCGATGTTGTCGTTGGGGACCGAGGACTTCTTGGCCTTCTGGATGGCGTCGTAGAGCGTCGGGTTGCCGGCCGGGTCGCCGCCACCCATCCGGGCCGCGACCTCGACGTTCTTGATCAGCTTCGCGAACATCTTGCCGCGCCGGGCGTCGATGACCGCCTTCTTGTGCTTGGTGGTCGCCCATTTCGAGTGGCCGGACATGCGTTCCTTCTAGAGTCGTCGGTGGTCGAGCACCAGGTCGACGAAGACCTGGTGGATCCGGGCGTCGCCGCCCCACTCCGGATGGAACGACGTCGCCATCAGCGGTCCCTGCCGGACCGCGACGATCCTACCCATGGCCGGACCTTCCTCCACGCGTGCGAGCACGTCCACCCCGGGTCCGGACTCCTCCACCCACGGGGCACGGATGAACACCGCGTGCACCGGACCCTCGACCCCGTCGAACTCCAGGTCGCCCTCGAAGGAGTCGACCTGGCGCCCGAAGGCGTTGCGCCGCACCGTGACGTCGAGACCGCCCAGGGTCTCCTGGCCCGGGGCGCCGTCCTCGATCCGGTCGGCGAGCATGATCATCCCCGCGCAGGTGCCGAAGGCGGGAAGGCCATCCTTGATCCGTTGCCGCAGAGGCTCGAACAGGTCGAAGGTGCTGGCCAGCTTGGCCATCGTCGTGGACTCGCCGCCCGGGATGACCAGGCCGTCGCAGGCGTCCAGCTCTGCCGGCCGGCGTACCGCCGTCGCCCGGACCCCGAGGTGGGTCAACATCCGCAGGTGTTCGCGGACGTCTCCCTGCAGGGCGAAGACGCCGACGGTCGGTGCTGTCACCAGCCGCGTTCGGACAGCCGGTGCGGCTGCGGGATCTCGTCGACGTTGAGGCCGACCATGGCCTCCCCGAGGCCGCGCGAGACCTTGGCGACCACGTCGGGGTCGTCGTAGAACGTGGTGGCCTTGACGATCGCTTCGGCGCGCTGCGCGGGGTTGCCGGACTTGAAGATGCCCGAGCCGACGAAGACCCCCTCTGCGCCGAGCTGCATCATCATCGCCGCGTCGGCAGGGGTGGCAATGCCGCCGGCGGTGAAGAGCACCACGGGGAGCTTGCCTGCCCCGGCGACCTCCTTGACCAGGTCGTACGGCGCCTGCAGCTCTTTCGCCGCCACGTAGAGCTCGTCGCCCTCCATGCCCTGCAGCCGCCGTAGCTCGGAGCGGATCGTGCGCATGTGGGTCACAGCGTTCGAGACGTCGCCGGTGCCGGCCTCGCCCTTGGAGCGGATCATCGCGGCACCCTCGGTGATGCGGCGCAGCGCCTCACCCAGGTTGGTCGCACCGCACACGAACGGCACGGTGAAGGCCCACTTGTCGATGTGGTTGGCGTAGTCGGCCGGGGTGAGCACCTCAGACTCGTCGACGTAGTCGACACCGAGGCTCTGCAGTACCTGTGCCTCGGCGAAGTGGCCGATCCGGGCCTTGGCCATCACCGGGATCGAGACCGCCTCGATGATGCCGTCGATCATGTCCGGGTCGCTCATCCGGGACACGCCGCCCTGGGCCCGGATGTCGGCCGGAACCCGCTCGAGTGCCATCACGGCGACCGCCCCGGCGTCCTCGGCGATCTTGGCCTGGTCGGCGGTGACCACGTCCATGATCACGCCGCCCTTGAGCATCTCGGCCATGCCCCGCTTCACGCGGGTGGTGCCCGTGGTGGTCCCCTCGTGGGGGGTGGTTTCAGCCATGCCGCAATCGTACGGCGACACGCCCGGGCTCACCCATTCGGGGAGCCGGTCCTGGGGCCGGGCTCGGCGTCCCTTTCGGCCAGCGCCTGCCGGCGTACGACCCAGATCCGCTGCACCACGGTGACCGTGCTCGCGATCGCCAGCGCCCACAGGGCCACGAACATCAGGATCGGGAGGTCGAAGATCGCGCCCAGCCCGGTCATCACCAGGATCCCGACCAGCCGGTCCGCGCGCTCGGCGACCCCGACCTTGGCCTGGAAGCCGAGCCCCTCCGCCCGGGCGCGGGCGTAGGAGGTGACGCCACCCATGACCAGGCAGACCAGGGCCAGGACCAGGTAGAGGTCGTTGTCGCCGGGGCCGGCGAAGTAGAGCGCGAGACCCGCGAAGATCGCACCGTCGCCGATCCGGTCCAGGGTCGAGTCGAGGAACGCGCCGAACCGGCTCACCCTCCCCGTCAGCCGGGCCATGTAGCCGTCGATCAGGTCGCTGAAGACGAACGCCGTGATCACCAGGACCCCGATCAACAGGTCGCCCCGCGGGAAGAACACCAGCGCACCCGCACACACGCCGAGGGTGCCGACCACCGTCACCGCGTCGGGGCTCACGCCGAGTCGGATCAGCAGGTGGGCGATCGGGGAGAAGACCTTCTGCCAGAAGGCCTTGAAGCGATCCATCATGGTGGCCGCAGGCTACCGGTCTGGTTCAGACGAGCTCGGGCACCCTCAGGTTCGCCAAGGCCAGCTCGAACTCGGCTATCTCGAGGAACTCGACGCCGGTTTCGCGGACCGCGCGCTCGCGGAGCATGGCAGCGGACTCCCGGCTGGCGTCAAGCGCGGCGGCCGAGTCGAACGTCACCGTGCTGCACACGCGGCGGTCGAGCCGGTCGACGAGGAGGCTGACGCTGCAGAAGCCGTCGAACGTCTCGATCTGCGGAAGCAGGGTGGTCCGGAACTTCCCGAGGAGGACGTGGATGTCCCGCGGCCTCGCCCAGGCGATCCGGCAACAGGATGCTTCGCCGGCAGGTTGCGCGCGGTGCATGACTGCGACTTCCCACCTGTCCACTTCGGGCTCCCCGCCCAGGATCTCCCCGGCGCGGTCCCGCAGTCGGGCCACCTCGTCGCCGGCGACGATCATCGACTCCTCGGTCTCCCAGGCGCTGGTGGCGATGCAGCGACCGGACGACCGGTTCACCACCAACGACAGCCCCAGGCATCCATCCATCCCCGTGATGACGGGTTGGACCTCGTCGCGGATGAAGGCGATGCCCTCATCGATTGCTTCGGGCCGGCCCGTGATCGTGGTGGAGCGCGCATACATGGCATCTCCTCGTGATCGAGACGACGCCCTCGCGGCGCCGCACACCAGTCACTATCCCCGCCGCTCCCCCAGGAAACAATGACGCGTTCGCGTCACTCCGACCACGCCGCCGCCAGCAGCGCGCGGGTGTCGGCCAGGAGCTCGGGCAGGGTCTTGGTCCGCCCGATGATCGGCAGGAAGTTCTGATCACCGGGCCATCGCGGAACGACGTGCTGGTGAAGGTGCGCCGAGATCCCGGCGCCGGCGACCGCTCCCTGGTTCATCCCGATGTTGAACCCTCCGGCTGCCGAGACCGACCTGATCACCGTCATCGCCTGCCGGGTCAGCAGCCCCATCTCGTCGGCCTCTTCCGCGGTCGTCTCCGTGTAGTCGGCGACGTGCCGGTACGGGCAGACCATCAGGTGGCCCGGTGCGTAGGGGTAGAGGTTCAGGACGGCGTACACGACCTCGCCGCGATGTACGACGAGCCCGGCGGCGTCGTCGAGCCGGGGAATCCGGCAGAAGGGGCACTCCCCCGAGGTCGCGTCGGCGGGCTTGCTCTCTCCCCGGATGTAGGCCAGCCGATGCGGGGTCCACAGGCGGTCCAACCCGTCGGCCTCGCCGGCCCCATCCTGCCGCACGGTCTCGCCCGGATCGCCCATGGCGCCCGATCCTAGAGGCCGCCCCGGCCGGGATGGGGGCGCCGGCCGACAGGCGGCGTACTCTGGCGGGAAGGAGCCATCCAGGCTCTCGACCAGGGAGCCACGATGAGCGACAAGTCGCCACGGCAGGCCATGTCCAAGAAGTCCGGGAAGTCGATCAAGGAGAAGCGGGCCGAGAAGCGCGACAAGGCGCACCAGGCGACGTTCACCGACAAGCTCGATCACGGCAAGAAGTGACTCTCCTGGGTCTCGGTGTCATCGGGACCTCGGCCAAGGAGAACGAACACCGGTTGCCCCTCCACCCGGAACACCTGGCACTCCTCGAGCCCGACATCCGTGGACAGATCACGCTCGAGCACGGGTACGGCCAGAAGTTCGGTGTGCCGGACCACGAGCTCGCGGGGCTGGTGTCAGGCTTCGCCTCCCGTGAGGACATCCTCGCGGGATCGGATGTCGTCCTGCTGCCGAAACCACAGCACGCCGACGTCGCCGCGATGTCCACGGGCCAAGTGCTGTGGGGATGGCCCCACTGCGTCCAGGACCCGGCGCTGACCCAGATCGCGATCGACGGCGGCCTGACGCTGATCGCGTTCGAGGTGATGAACCACTGGACACGAGACGGCAACGTCGGCCTCCACGTGTTCCACAAGAACAACGAGCTGGCGGGCTACTGCTCGGTCTTGCAGGCGCTGCAGCTGACCGGATCGACGGGCGACTACGGCCGTCGGCTGAGGGCTGTGGTGATCGGGTTCGGGGCGACCGCCCGCGGGGCGGTCACCGCTCTCAACGCCCACGGGGTGCACGACGTGCGGGTGCTGACAACGCGCGGGGTCGCGGCCGTGGGCTCTCCCATCCACTCGGTCCGGATCCTCCAGTTCGACCACGACCCCGACGAGCCGCACCTGAGTCAGGTGATCACCGAGCGCGGGCGTGTCCCCGTGGCGTCGTTCCTCGCCGAGAACGACATCGTGGTCAACTGCACTCTCCAGGACACTGCTGCCCCGCTGACCTACCTGACGACCGGAGACCTGCCGGCGTTCCGTCCCGGGAGCCTGATCGTGGACGTGTCGTGCGACGAGGCGATGGGCTTCAGCTGGGCCCGCCCGACAACCTTCGACGAGCCGATGTTCCAGGTCGGCAACCGGATCGGCTACTACGCCGTCGATCACAGTCCGTCGTACCTGTGGAACTCCGCCACCTGGGAGAACAGCCAGGCCCTGATCCCCTTCCTGCGGCCGGTCCTGGAGGGGCCGGCGTCGTGGGACGGCGATGAGACCCTGCGTCGGGCGATCGAGATCCGCAATGGTCGGGTGGTCAACCCGGACATCCTCGCCTTCCAGGGGCGCTCAGCGGTCCACCCGCACCTGGTGGGCTGAAGCGGCGGTCAGACCTGGACCCGGGACTCGACCGCCTCGACCACCCGGTCGATGGCCTCACCGACCGGGACGCCGTTGTCCTGGTGGCCGTCGCGGTAGCGGAAGGACACCGCTCCGGCTTCCATGTCCTGGTCGCCGGCGATGACCATGAACGGCACCTTCTGCAGCTGGGCGTTGCGGATCTTCTTCTGCATCCGGTCGTCGGAGTCATCGACCTCGACCCGCAGCCCGCGCGCCCTCATCCGCAGCGCGATCTCGGTCAGGTAGTCGTTGTGCCGCTCGGCGATCGGGATCGCCTGGACCTGGACCGGCGCCAGCCATGGGGGGAAGGCACCGGCGTAGTGCTCGGTGAGCACGCCCACGAACCGCTCGATCGAGCCGAACAGGGCGCGGTGGATCATCACCGGCCGCTGGCGTGACCCGTCGGAGGCGGTGTACTCGAGGCCGAACCGCTCCGGCAGGTTGAAGTCGAGCTGCACCGTGGACATCTGCCAGGTGCGTCCGATCGCGTCCTTCGCCTGCACCGAGATCTTGGGGCCGTAGAACGCCGCCCCGCCGGGGTCCGGCACCAGCTCGAGGCCTGAGTCGTCGGCCACCTGCTGCAGGGTGGCAGTCGCCTCGTCCCACAGCGCGTCGGAACCGACGAACTTCTCGGGGTCCTTGGTGGACAGCTCGAGGTAGAAGTCGTCGAGGCCGTAGTCCTTGAGCAGGTCGAGGACGAACCGCAGGGTGCGGGTGAGCTCGGCATGCATCTGGTCGCGGGTGACGTAGATGTGGGCGTCGTCCATGGTCAGTCCGCGCACCCTGGTCAGGCCGTGGACGACGCCGGACTTCTCGTAGCGGTAGACCGCGCCGAACTCGAAGAGCCGCAGTGGCAGCTCCCGGTAGGACCGCCCCCGGGCGCGGAAGATCAGGCAGTGGAAGGGGCAGTTCATCGGCTTGAGGTAGTAGTCCTGGCCGGCCTTGGTGACGTTGCCGCGGTCGTCGGCCACCTCGTCGAGGTGCATGGGCGGGTACATCCCGTCGGCGTACCAGTCGAGGTGCCCGGAGACCTCGAACAGCTGCGCCTTGGTGATGTGGGGGCTGTTGACGAACTCGTACCCCTCCTCGACGTGCCGGCGCCGCGAGTAGTCCTCCATCTCCTTGCGGAGCACGCCGCCCTTGGGATGGAACACCGCCAGGCCGGACCCGATCTCGTCGGGGAAGCTGTAGAGGTCGAGCTCGCGGCCGAGCCGGCGGTGGTCACGCCGTTCGGCCTCCTCGAGGTGGTGGAGGTGCTCCGCGAGGGCCTCCCTGGTCTCCCACGCGGTGCCGTAGATCCGCTGGAGCTGCCGGTTCTTCTCGTCACCGCGCCAGTAGGCCGCCGCGCTGCGCATCAGCTTGAAGGCCGGAATCCGCTTCGTGGTCGGCAGGTGCGGACCGCGGCACAGGTCGCTCCACGCCACGTCGCCCTTGCGGTTGACGTTGTCGTAGATCGTGAGCTCGCCCGCTCCCACCTCGACGCTCGCGCCCTCCGCCGCGCCCTCGGCCTGGCCCGAGCCCTTGAGGCCGATCAGCTCGACCTTGTAGGGCTCGTGCTGGAGCTCGTCGATCGCCTCGGCGTCGGAGACCGGGCGCCGCGAGAACCGCTGGTTCTCCTTGACGATCTTGCGCATCCGGGTCTCGATCTTCTCGAGGTCCTCCGGATGGAAGGGCACCTCGACGTCGAAGTCGTAGTAGAAGCCGTTCTCGATCGGCGGCCCGATCCCCAGCTTCGCGTCGGGATAGAGGTCCTGGACCGCTTGGGCGAGCACGTGCGCGGTCGAGTGGCGCAGGATGTCGCGGCCGTCGGGGCTGTCGATGGCCACGCCCTCGACGTCGTCGCCGTCGGTGAGCTCGTGGGCGAGGTCGCGCAGGTCGCCGGCGACACGTGCGGCCACGATCGACGGGTCGTCCTGGAAGAGCTCCCAGGCCTTGGAGCCCGTCGTCACGGTCCGCTCCTCACGCACACCGGCGTGGACGAGGGCGACCTTGATGTCGGGCACGGAACGGCTCCTAGCTTTGTCGGGCATCGGGTTGTGGTCGAACCCGGTCGATCGTATCGGCCGAGGTCGGTGGAGTTCGCGGCAGTTTCCGCCGCCCGCTCTCAGCGCGCCTCGGTGGCGACGGCGAGGGTGCCACAGCTGGCGCCCTGCGCGTTTTTACCTTGTTGACGGTCGGCGTGCACCGTTGGCCGCGGCTGTCGGGAGCCGTACTCGACCGGGGTGGGGCCCCGACGGTTCTGAAGGGAGAGCCGTGCACCCCAAATCCACCCCCAAACGCCGAACCGCGTTCCTGCTCCTCGTGGCCGGGACCGCCATCGCCGCCCTCGTCGCGGCAGCCGTGCCGACCTACAGCATGGATACCCGCCGTACCGGACCTCGCGACGACCGAGGCTTCCCGTTGTACTACACCGACAACAGGAACCTGTCGCTGAGGTTGTGCGAGGACGGGACTCCGAAGTGCCTGCGAGCTGACCGGCGCGACCTGATCGCGCCCGAGGGCGAGGGCTTCTACTGGATGGCCACCGCCACCATTCGCTCCAGGCGCGGGCCGATCGACGTCGAGTTCGCTCTCGAGGCAGCGTTCAGCGATCGCGGCCGCCCCATCGTCTTCGACCGGATCCGGATTCGGGGGCACCTCAATCACAAGGGCAATTACGTGCTCTTCCACCCGTACGGCAGAACCGGGTTCCACGCGATCCATGCCCGCCAGCAGCGCAACGTGGACATCACCCGCGACCGGAGCTGCTCTCTGTTCCGCAACGGGCGCTGCAACCGCGGGGACATCACCAACTTCCTTCGGGCCAAGAACCCGCCCGACGGGTACGTCGGATTCGGGTCCCGGAAGACGCGGGTCAAGGGCGGCACCGTCCGGAACGTGCTGATACTGCGGACGCGCACGGGCAAGTTCGTCGGACGCACCGCCAAGTTCGCGATTCTCGGCAAGAGAGCCGGCGGACTGCGCAACCGCTGACGTTCGTGCACAGCAGCCGGAGGCCCGCAACGGCCTCCGACTGCGGCGATCTGGTGGGCGATACTGGGTTCGAACCAGTGACCTCTTCGGTGTGAACGAAGCGCGCTACCACTGCGCCAATCGCCCCCTGCTGCGCGGTGCGAAACCCTAGCGTATGACGGGCCGTGACTCACATTCCGCTGCAGGTGGTCACGACCCGTCTCGCGACCCAGTTCGCGAGTTTCCCGATTCGCGTCACACGGGACCTGATCGGCCGTCACAATCGTGACAACCTCGATCCCCGGAGCCCACGATGACGTCGCAGCCGATCACCCCGGTGCTTGCTCAGCACGTCACGCTGCGCGCCCCGCACTGCCCGCCCGGCAGTGTCGAGCTGGACGCGCTGTTCGAGTACGACAGCCGCGACCCCTTCGCCGTGTGGATCACCTTCGGCTCCGGCGCGGCCAGCATCCGGTGGGCCATGAGCCGCTCGCTCCTCGCAGAGGGGCTGACCGACCCGGCCGGGGACGGCGATCTGCGACTGCGGCCCAGTCTCGACAACGAGGGCAGTGGGGTCGTGGTGTTCGAGTTCCACTCCCCCGACGGCCGGTTCGTGGCCCAGGCCTCCACCCGCGAGCTCTACCGGTTCCTCACCCGGACCCTCGTCATGGTGCCGTTCGGCAGCGAGTCCGCCCACTTCGACGTCGACGCAATCATCTCCGACCTGATGCGGCTCTCAGAGTCCGAGTAGCTCGGGCTCCCGCTTCCGCCACACCTCGAGCACCTCGGCCGTGATCGGGCCCGGCGCGGTCAGCTCACGGTCGTCCCAGCGCGAGACTCCCTGGACGTCCCGGGTCGTCGAGGCCAGGAACACCTCGCTGGCCCGGTCCACGACCTCCCAAGGCTCGTCCACCTCGACGCCGCCGTACCACTCCAGGATCAGCGCGCGGGTGATCCCGGCCAGGCAGCCGCTCCCGAGGGTGGGGGTGCGCAGCTCACCGTCGACGACGTAGAAGACGTTCGAACCTGTGCCCTCGCACAGGTTCCCAGAGAGGTTGGCGAAGATCGCCTCGCTCGCCCCCTGCGATGTCGCGCGGGCGAGGGCCACGACGTTCTCGCCGTACGACGTGGTCTTCACGCCGGCGAGCGCCCCCCGATCGTTGCGCGGCCAGGGCACCGTGGCGACGGCCGTCGTCGCGGGCCACGGGTCCATGCGGTCGGCGACCACGACCAGCGTCGGTGGCGCGTCACCCCGGCCCGAGCCGAGCGGGGCGGGCCCACCGGTGTAGGTGATCCGGATGCGTCCCAGCGGCAGCTCCTGCCCCGCGAGGGCCGCGGCCACGCCGGCGCGGCAGGCGTCGTCGTCGACCTCGGGAAGGCCCATGCTGGCCGCGGACCTGGCGAGCCGCTCGAGGTGGAGAGTGAGCGCGAACGGCTGGCCGTCGACCACCTTGATCGCCTCGAAGACGCCGTCCCCGACCGTGAGCCCGTGGTCGGTCAGCAGCACCGCAGGGGCGCCCGGGTCGGGCAGGAGTTCACCGTTCATCCAGGCGCGCATGGGCCCACTCTAGGAGCCCGACCGGGGTCCGACCGGAAGGCCTACACCCGGGCGGGTGTTGGATTTTGCGGCCATGAGGGCATCGGCTACTGTTCTCACGCACCTGGCCCCTCGGGGTCGCGTCGCAAGCGGACGTAGCTCAGTTGGTAGAGCGCAACCTTGCCAAGGTTGAGGTCGCGAGTTCGAGCCTCGTCGTCCGCTCGGAGAGGCGCCTCCACGGTGGAGTGGCCGAGAGGCGAGGCAACGGACTGCAAATCCGTCTACACGGGTTCAAATCCCGTCTCCACCTCGAACACCGTCGGTTCCATATGGGATCGTGGTGAACGCAAAAGGGCGATTGGCGCAGTGGTAGCGCGCTTCCTTGACACGGAAGAGGTCACTGGTTCAAACCCAGTATCGCCCACCGCAAACACGCAGGTCAGGACCCGAGGTTCCGGGGCTGCGGGTTTCCCCGGCACCCGGCCTGGGCTCGGTGGCACGGCTCCACGCTTGCACCGGGAGGTTGTCGCGGCTCCGTGCCCGCCACCCCGCGTCTGCGTGCCCGCCCGGCTCGTCCTCCAACTTGCGGAGGACGGAGGTGTCAGTCCTTGAGACGTGGTTGCCGACCCTGTCGGAACCGATGATCATCGAACCGATGACAAGCGATCGCATTATCGATCCGCGGGTCGGCTGACAGCAGCCGATCCGCCTCCCCTCGTTGCCCACCGGGCCGGGGGGCTTTTGTTTCCCGGGAAGCACACAGAGGAGTGGACATGAGTCATGGCGAAACCTGCTCGCTCACGGCGACGCTCGCACCACAGGCCGGCACAGCAACGCTGCTGCGCATCGTCAGCGTTCTGCACAGCCGCGGAGTCGAGGTCCACGACCTGACCTTCGCCGCCGGCTCTGATTCCGAGGGCACCGTGTCCGCCCGAGTGACGTTGGGGAACGTTGGGCGCACCACGCTCGCAGGGTCGCTTCGACACGTCCTGGAGCTGTTGGAGGTCAGCACCCGAGGCGAGCGGTCGCTCGATCTCGTGACCGCGAGAGGCTGACGACCCTGGAGCGAAAGGTGCCCGCGGACGCTCTCAGTGGCCACGGCTCGCCGCGAACGACGACCATGTTGCATGGTATGCAACGCTGTTGCAAATCGCAAGACATATCAGGTGTAATGGGTCTCGACAAGCCCCGCCATGACTCCACAAGAGACTGGCCGCGGTGCGTCGATCAGCACCCGCTCTACGACCGGGGCGACAGCCCTTCGGCGCTGGGCCACAGCCGCCCGCAACACCCCGCGGGCCCGACGAAGAAGGGTCGCCACCGTGACCGCACCACAGCAGCCCGCCGGCGTGTTCGAACGCACCACAGGGCACGAGCAGGTCGTCTTCTGTCATGACGAGGCGACTGGCCTGAAAGCGATCATCGCCATCTACTCCAGCGCTCTCGGTCCCGCCCTCGGCGGCACGCGGTTCTACCCCTACGCCACGGAGCAGGACGCCCTCGAGGATGTCCTCAACCTCTCGGCTGGCATGGCCTACAAGGCCTCCTTGGCTGGTCTTGACCTCGGCGGCGGCAAGGCCGTCATCATCGGTGACCCCTCCGAGACCAAGACCGAGGCGCTGCTGCGGGCCTACGGCCGCTTCGTCGAGTCCCTAAACGGCCGGTACTTCACAGCCTGCGACGTGGGCACCTTCCCCGAGGACATGGACAACATCGCGCGCGAGTCTTCCTACGTCACGGGCCGCACGGTCGCGCACGGCGGCGCGGGCGACTCCTCGGTGCTGACCGCATACGGCGTCTTCCAGGGCATGCGTGCCGCCGCCGAGGTGATCTGGGGCGCGCCGACCCTCCACGGCCGCACCGTCGGGGTAGCAGGCGTCGGCAAGGTCGGCCACCACCTCGTCACCCATCTGATCGGCGACGGCGCGTCCGTGGTCATCACCGACGTGAACCGGGCCGCCATCGATCGGGTACTGGCCGAGCACCCTGAGGTACGCGTCATGCCCGACACCGCAGCTCTCGTCCGGTCCGATCTCGACGTGTACGCTCCCTGCGCACTGGGCGGTGCTCTTGACGACGATTCGGTGCCCGTACTCAGCACCAAGATCGTGTGCGGCGCGGCCAACAATCAGCTCGCTCACGAGGGCATCGAGAAGCAACTCGAGGACCGCGGGATCCTCTACGCCCCGGACTACATGGTCAACGCGGGCGGTCTGATCCAGGTGGCCGACGAGCTCGAGGGCTTCAACTTCGAGCGCGCGAAGCAGCGCGCCACGAAGATCTACGACACCACGCTCAGGGTGTTTGCTCTCGCCCGCGACGAGGGCGTGCCGCCGGCCGTCGCGGCCGACCGGCTCGCCGAGCGCAGGATGTCCCAAGTCGGTCGATTGCGGACCATCTGGCTCAACCGTTCTTGACCTTCATGGGAGCGTCTGTTCGCCCGCGGCCTGGGCACCGAGCGCACCAAGGCCGTTACTGCCGTGTGGGAGCGCTCAAGGCACCCGGGAACCAGCGACAGCCGTGCGCTTGCCACCGTGGCCCTCGCTGACCCGACCCGTCACATCGAGGAGCAGGTCGACGTGACTCCTGAGCTGCCGGGCGCTCAGCCGGCTGGTGGGCACTGACAGACTCACTGCCGCCAAGATCTCTTCACGAGGACCGAATACCGGTGCGGCTATGCACCGCACCGTCTCCTCATGCTCCTGCTCGTCCCATCCCCAGCCGCGGCGCCGAATCTCCGCGCAGGCGGCGACCAGCTCCTCATGGGTGCCGATGGTGCGTTGCGTGAAGCGTCGGAGCTCCAGCTCGGGCCAGTCCTCGAGCGGCGTGTAGGCCAGCAGGACCTTGCCCACACCTGTGCAGTGCAGCGGGGCCCGGGCGCCGACGCGGGAGTACATGCGCACGGGGTGGACGCTTTCGACCTTGTCGAGGTAGACCATCTCGGCGCCGTCCCTGATGGCCAGGTGCACGGTCTCGCCGGTTTCCGCACCGAGACGAGCCAGCTCGGGTCGCGCCACCTTGCGGATGTCGAGATCCTCGAGGATCGAGCTGGAGAGCTCGAGCAGGCGCAGTCCCAAGGAGAAGACGGGAATGTCGCCCTCACGCCGCACCCAGCCGTGCTTCTCGAACGCCTGCAGAGTGCGGAGAACGGTCGACTTGTGCGTGCCAAGGGCCTCGGCGAGCTCGCCCAGTCGCTTGGGACCCGTGGCGAGGTTATCGACAAGGAGCAACGCTCTCTCAACGCTCTGGCTCACGACCAAACCCTCCCTGTGCAGCGCATCCAACGTACATCGCCCTGGCTGCCGTCCGTCACCGCAGCGCCGACGAACGCCCGCCCGCAGGCTCGGAGTCAGTCGGCACCGCGAAGCACTCCACGCTGTGGGCGGGTCCTGAGCTTTCCAGCTGCGGCTGGGTCGTGCGGCACCGGTCGTGTACGAGCGGGCACCGGTCCTGGAAGGCGCACCCGACGGGCAGGCTCTGCGCGCTCGGCGTCTCGCCCTGCAACGGCACCGCGCGCTTGCGCCTCCTCGGGTCCGGAATCGGCGCGGCAGCCAACAGAGCCTGGGTGTAGGGGTGCTGCGGCTTCTCGAACAGCTCCTCGGTTGGCGCCATCTCGACGATCCGCCCGAGATACATCACGGCAACCCGGTGCGCGATCCGGCGCACCGTGGTCAGGTCATGACTGATGAACAGGTAGCCGACCTGCCGCTCAGACTGCAACCGCTGGAGGAGCTCGACGACCCGGGACCGCACCGACTGGTCCAGGCTGGCAGTCGGCTCGTCCAGCACCACGACCTCTGGGTCGCAGATCAGGGCACGAGCGATGGCGACGCGCTGCTGCTGGCCGCCTGAGAGCTCGCGGGGGCGCCGCTTGCGGTAATCCGGACCGAGACCCACGGTCTTCAGTGCCTCTACGACCCGCGATTCGAGGTCGTCGCCGTTCCCCAGGAGCCTGGCTGGCTCAGCGACGGCTCGCTCGACGGTGAAGTGGGGGTTCAGTGACTGGTCAGGGTGCTGGAAGACCATCTGGGCCCGGCGCCGGACCGTGCGGTCGTGGACCATCGCGTGCAGGTCCTGGCCGCCGAGTTCGACGGTGCCGCTGGTGGGGGTCGTGAGCCCGACGACGACACGCGCCGTGGACGACTTGCCGCAGCCGGACTCACCCACGAGCGCAACGGTCTCACCAGCCTCCAGGTCGAGGCTGACGCCGCGAACGGCCGGCAGCGCGGACCGCCCGGAACCGTAGGTCTTATGCAGGTCGCGAACGCTGAGCAGAGACAACGTCGTCCTCCTGACCGAGGAAGCATGAGTAGAAGTGTCGTCCCTCGGCCCTGAACAGCGGCGGGAAGGTCGAGCACGGTTCGAAGACATGGGGACACCGGTGCGCGAAGCGGCAGCCGGGTAGGGAGAAGTCAACGCCGGCGTCCTCCGCCAGCGCCTCGCCATGGTCTTCCTGAAGGGTGAGCGACTCGAGGAGGAACCGGGTGTACGGGTGCTGCGGCTCCTCGAAGGTCTCGATCGTGGTGCCGGTCTCCATCAGCTGGCCGCCGTAGAGCACCGAGACCCGGTCACACATCTCGGCGACCGCGCTGAGGTCGTGGGTGATGAACAGGACCCCGCAGCCCGTCTCCGCCACCAGCTCGCGCACCAGCTCGAAGATCTGGGCCTGGACGGTGACGTCCAGGCCGGTGGTGGGCTCGTCGGCGATCAGGACCCTGGGGCGGTAGGCAAGTGCCATGGCGATGACGACCCGCTGGCACATGCCTCCCGACAGCTGGTGCGGGTAGGCGCGGGCGACGCGTTCGGCGCCGGGGATGCCCACCCTGCGCAGCAGGGATACCGCCTCCTTGCTGGCCTCGCCGCGCGGTTTGCCCCGTGCCTCCATCAGCACCCGCCGGATCTGGTTGCCGACCCGCATCGTCGGGTTGAGCGCGCCCCGCGGATTCTGGAAGACCATCGTCAGGTCTCCGGGGTGACGTCGCACGTGCCGGGTCGACCCGTCGAGCACCGTGCGGCCCTCCACCGTGACCGTTCCGCCCCGGATCTCGACCGACGGCGGCAGCAGGCCCAGGATCGCCAGGCAGGCCATGGTCTTGCCGGACCCGGACTCCCCCACCACGCCCATGACCTCTCCAGCCTCGAGGGTGAGGCTGACGTCGCGCAGCAGCAGCTCATCCCTGCCCACGACGCCCAGGCTGAGCTCGCGCACCTCGAGAAGCGTCACCGTCCACCTCCCTGGAGATCGTCCCCCACGAGCTGGAAGGCCAGTGCCAGCGACACAATGAGTGCACCAGGGAACAGCGCGGTCCACCAAGCCCCCGTGAGCACGTCGTTCGCGCCCTCGGCGACCATCACGCCCCACTCCGCGGTCGGCGGCTGGATACCGATCCCCAGGAAGGCCAGCCCCGCGACGTCGAGCACCGCCCAGCCGGCCACCAGCGCGGCTTGGGTGAACGCCGGTGCGAGGCTGTTGGGGAGCACGTGGTGATATGCGATCTGCCATCTCCGGTTGCCGGCGAGCGTGGCTGCATCGACGTACTCACGCTCCCGCTCGGCGAGGGCACGAGCCCGCGTGAGACGCACGAAGTACGGGGTGTAGGCGAGCGCCACGGCCACGACCACGTTCGGGACGCTGTCACCCAGCGTCGCGACCAGGATCAGCGCCAGCACGAACCCGGGGAACGCAAGCACGACATCAGTCACCCGCATCACCACCTCGTCCAACACTCCCCCGAAGTAGCCGGCCGCCACCCCGACCAGGGATCCCACGGTGGCGGCGAGGACCGCGATGACGATGCCGACCACGAAGTCCAGCCGCGCGGAGACCACGGCCCGCGTGAAGACATCCCGGCCGAAACGGTCGGTGCCGAAGAGGTGTTCGGCGCTGGGTCCCGTCAGTGTCTCGCCGGGCACGGTCTTCAACGGGTCGCCCACAAAGAGCGGCCCGAACACCGCGGCGAAGGCGTAGACGGCGAGGATGAGCACTCCGACCGTGGCCATCGGGTGACGCCTGACCAGACTTCCGACCTCGGCGCGTCGTGAGGTTGTCGGAGAGGCGGCGTCAGCGACGGCCGTTGCTGCTACGAGACTCATGAGCTTGCCTTCGCTCCCATGCGGATCCGGGGGTCGATCAGGGCGTAGCAGAGGTCGATGACAACGTTGAGCAGCACGTACATGACACCGACGAGGATCACGAAGCCCTGCAATGCCTCGAGGTCGTTGTTCTGGATCGACTGGTAGGCGTACCTACCGATGCCGGGCCATGCGAACAGCGTCTCGACGATGATGTTCCCGCCCAGCATGTAGCCGAACACGATGCCGATCGCGGTGATGACCGGGAGCATCGCATTGCGCAGGCCGTCCTTGAGCAGGACCTTGCGCTCGGGAACGCCCATGGCGCGCGCGGTGCGCACGTAGTCAGACCTCAGTGTCTCGATCATGGACTGGCGCACCATCTTCATCACCGGCGCGACCAAGACCACGGTCAGCGTCAGCACGGGGAGCATCAAAGAGCGCGCCGCGGTCCATGCCACCCCGGGCTTGCCGGTGAGCAGGGCGTCGACCGTGTAGAGGCCGGTGAGGTGCGGCGGTGGCTGGACCCCCACCGGCAACCGGTCGATCGGGGCCGGGAACCACCCCAAGCGGTAGAAGCCGAAGTAGATCAGCAGCAGACCGAGCCAGAACAACGCCATCGAAGAGCCGGTGATCACCCCGATCCGGGTCAGACGATCGACCCAGCCGCCCTGACGGGAGGCGGCCAGCACACCCATCGGGATCCCGATCAGGCAGGCCAGCAGTACGGCGTACAGGCCCAGCTCGAGGGAGGGCATCAGCCGCAGCATGAGCTCGGACGTGACCGATTGATTGGACACCGTCGACGTCCCCAGATCACCCCTGACGACGCCGCCGAGGTAGGACAGGAACTGCTCATACAGCGGCCGATCCAGGCCGTACTGCTCCCGCACCTGGGCGAGGCGCTCGGCGTCGGCGTACGGCCCGGCCCGCACGACGGCTGCATCGCCCGGCAGGACGCGCACGACGAAGAACACCACCACCACGATGCCGAGCAGGGTGAACGCAGTCGTCACTGCCCGACGGGTCAGATAGCGAGCCATGGCTTCCTCCAGCCGCGCCTGTGGATCGGTGGGAGCGTGCTGGGCCTGCCACCATCGGGCGGCAGGCCGCAGCCACGGATCACTCGGTCTTGGTCAGGTACTCGTAGCGCAGCGTCTGGTCGTACGGACGAGTCACCCCACTGACGCCCTTCCTCGCGGCGACGATGTAGTCGGCGGAGTAGAGGAACGCCCACGGCGCGTCATCGATCGCGATCTCCTGTGCCTGGCGGGAGATCTCGGCTCGCTGCTCAGGATCCAGCTCGAACGTCCCCTTCTTCAGCAACGCATCGAACTCGGTGTTGCTGTAGTCCGCGTAGTTCGTGAGCGACCCGGACTTGAGCAGGAAGGACATCTGAAAGAAGGGATCCTCGCCCCACGAGAACCAGTCATGGAGGAACATCGGGAGGCTGTGCTCGTTCAGGCGCTGGTAGTAGGCCGCATCGGGCAACCGCTCGATCGACACGTTGACGCCGATCTCACGCAGCGCGTCCTGGATGAACACGGCCGCCTCGGCATCCTGGGGCTGCGCCTGGCGCACCACGAGCTCCGTGCTGAAGCTCTGTGTGCCGGACTGCTCCATGAGCTGCTTGGCCTTCTCCAGGTTGGTGTCGTACGGCCAGAGCTCCTCACCGGCAGCAGACGTCATGGCCGGAGGAACCGGGCCCTTGGCCAGCGACGCGTAACCGAACTGAACCTTGTCGATGATGTCCTGGTAGGGAATCGCGTAGGAGATCGCCTGGCGCACCCGCTTGTCGTCGAACGGCTCGATCTTGTTGTTCATCCCCAGGTAGGTGATGCGACTGGACGGCAGCCGGAACACGTTCAGGGAGGGGTCGTCCTCCAGCTGGGCGACCAACCGCGGCGGCAGGCCGTCCGCGACGTCGAGGTCACCGCTGCGGAGCAGGAGAGCCCGCTGGTCCGGGTCGGGTACCGCACGCATCCGGATCCCGCCGTTGCGCACCTCGTCGTGGGCCCAGTACTCAGGATTGGGCTCCAGCGTCGTCTCCTGGCCCCGGGTGACGTCGCCCAGGTCGTAGGCACTGGAGGACGTGACGTTGTCGGCCAGCCACTCGGCGGCCCACGGGTCCTGCTTCGTGGCGTGCTGCTCGGCCACCTTGGAGTTGATCGCACCGAAGACCTGGAAGGTCATGAACCGCTCGAACAGCGGACTCTTGAACGATGGGCGGAGGACGACCGTGTGATCGTCGGGCGTCTCGATCTGCTCGGGCTTGTCGATGCCGATGAACGGCAGGAGTGCGGTGATGTAACCGGGTCCCAGCATTGCCCGCTCGAAGGTGTACTTCACGTCGGCCGAGGTCACCGGAGTACCGTCCGAGAACTTAGCCCCCTTGCGGAGCTTGAACACGGCTTTCTTGCCGTCCTCGCTGATCTGCCAGCTCTCGGCCAGCCCACCCTCGTACTCCTCCGTGCCCTGGAGCGCCCCGTCCTGGTCGTCGTACTTCTGGCGCAGCAGCGGCTCGTACACGTTCGCGGTCACCACGTACGACGCGTCGGTGCGGAACATGTGAGGGTCGAAGAGATCGACGTCAGACCCGAGTGCCACGTTGACCACCGCGTCACTGCCGCCACCGGTGTTCTGCGCATTCGGGTCGGTCGCCGTGCAGCCGCTGACGAGCAGGGCGCCGCAGACCGCAATAGAAAGCAGGCCTGGACGATTCCCGTTCACTGCCTTCAAACCCACTGCCTTCAATGTCATGAGCTCCTCCGGGTCAGCGTTGCACATGTGGCAACGGCGTTGTAAAACTATGCTTGACGGGCCAGTGGCTGTCAAGGGCCTTCGTGCCCCTGTCAGGTCGCCGATGCGGCAGCCTTGACCGCGGAGCGCGCGCGCTCGCGAAGACCGTCCAGGTCATCAGTGGAGTTGACGAGTGAGGATCCGAGGGCCACCGCGACAGCGCCGGCCTCGAGGAAGCCCTTGATGTCGTCGAGCCGGATCCCACCGGTCGGGATGAACGAGACCTGGTCCAGCGGGCCACGGAGGGCCTTGAGGTAGGCAACCCCCGCCGGCAGAGCCGGGAACAGCTTGACCAGGCGGGCGCCGCTCTCCACGGCAAGTTGCACCTCGGTCGGCGTGAACGCACCAGGAAGGGGCGCCAGCCCGAGATCTTGCGCGCGCCGGATGACGCCCAGCGAGACGTTCGGCGAGACGATGAACTGGCCGCCGGCGTCGGCCACTGCCGTCACCTGGTCCTCGCGAAGCACGGTGCCGGCTCCGACCGCCGCCCGCCCGCGGGCCTTTTCCACTGCCGCCGTGACGGCATCGAGCGCGCCCTCGCTCGTCAGGGTGAACTCCAGTGCTCGTACTCCTGCGTCCACGAGGACGCCGGTGAGCGCTGCGGCGGACTCCGGTGTCAACGATGGCACCCGGATGATGGCGATGAGTCTGCCGGCCCGCACGTGCTCTTCTGCTTTCGTCACCGGGACCACACTGACACCGCCCTGACCAGGCGTTCGGCCCCTTCTCGCAGATCGGCTGTCGCCGTGGCGAGGGACAGGCGCACCTTCCCGGCCCCTGAGGGCCCGAACGTCTCGCCCGGAGCGACGGCCACGCCTGTCTCCTTGATCAGGCGTCGCGCGAACTCATACGAGTCGTGTGCCGCAGCGGACACATCGGCCATGATGTAGAACGCGCCGTGTGGTACCGAGATCAGCAGGTTCCCCTCGCGGAGGATGTCCACGACCATGTCGCGCCGGGCACGGTACGTGTCGGTCATCTCCCGGACACAGCTCTGGTCACCCTCGAGCGCCGTCTGGCCGGCCTTCTGGGTGATCGAGGTCGCACAACTGATCATCGGCTCCTGGACCTTGGCGACCAGGTCGACCACTTCCCGGGGTCCGGTGACGTAGCCCATCCGCCAACCGGTCATCGCATAGGTCTTGGACATGCTGAACACGCTCAGCACGTGGTCCTGCCCACCGAGAGAGGCCGGGCTGACGTGCTCGCCCTCGAAAAGGATCTCCTCGTAGCACTCGTCCGAGAGCAGGTACATGTCGTGCCGGGCGGCGAGCTCGACCAAGGCGCCCACGACCGGGGCCGGGAACACCGCGCCCGTCGGGTTCCCTGGGGTGTTGATCATCAGCACCTTTGCCCCCGAGGTCCGGGCCAGCTCATCGAGCCGGTCGAGGTCGGGCAGGAAGCCGGCCTCGGGCACCAATGGGTAGTGCACGGTGCGCGCGGACAGGACGTCGGCCATCATCTGGTAGTTCGGCCAGCCCGGGTCGGGGATGAGGATCGCGTCGCCCGGGTTGACCAGAGTCGTCAGCGCCTCCACCAGTGCGTTGACGGCACCTGCCGTGATCACGATGTCGTCCGCGGTCGCCTCGATTCCGTTGACCCGCTTCAGCTTCGCGGCAATGCTCGCCCGGACGTCGGGGAGGCCCTTGTTGGCGGTGTAGGTGGTGAAGCCAGAGCGGGCCGCCACACAGCCGGCCTCGACGATGTGGGCCGGGGTCGCGAAGTCGGGCTGTCCGACCTCCAGGTGCAGGACATCGTCACGAGCCGCGGCCAGGTCCATGACCTCGCGGATGCCGGAGCGCCTCATCAACCGGATGCGTTCAGCGGGATGACTCATTCGACCCTCCTCAGTCCGCGTTCTCGGCCGTGTCGTCGAACTGTGGAAGCACGTGGTCCGCCAACGCGGTCAGCGTGGCCCGGGCATTCTCGGCAGGCGTGGGGAAGAGAGCCACCCGGTCGGAGCCTGCGGCGAGCAGGGCACGGATCTTGGCGGCGCACTCCGCCGCGGTGCCGGCCACTGCGAGGTCGTCGACCCACTGGTCCGGCATGGTGCGTTCGACGTGGTCGTACCCCCCGCCGGCCAGCATGGAACGCAGCTCGTCACTGATCCCGTAGGCGTCCGTCAGGGCGTTGGGGCCGCCCGCGGACAGGTAGAACGCCACGGCCTTGCGGGCTGCGGCTTTGGCCCGTTCGGATTCGTCGTCGACGGCGCACAGGGCGAACGTGGTGACCCGGTGGGGGGTGTCCACGTCGCCGCGTTCGCGGCCCTTGGCGATCTGGTCGCGTGCCCAGCGCACGTACTCGGCGCTGGCGAGCACCGACAGCAGAGTCCCGGCGGCTAGCTCGCCCGCGAGCTGGAGCATCTTGGGCCCGGCCACGCCCATCTGCACCCGTAGCGCACTCGCGGGCGGATGTGCGAGCCGGATGCCCTCCGCCCGGAACGTGGTGCTCGACTCGGCCTCGCGCCCGTCGAGCAGCGCGTCCAGCATCGTGACGCAGTCGCGCACGGCTCCGAGACCGGAGGCGGGCTTGATTCCCATCTGGTCCAACCACGCCGGGACACCGAGTCCGACCGCCGCCCTCAACCGCGCGGGGAAGGCACGGTCGAGGGTGGCAATCTCCATGGCGAGCACCGCCGGGTGTCGCGTCATCGCCGACACGACCCCGATCCCGACCGGGATTCGCTCGGTCGCCCCCAGGGCGATCGCGGCGCCGGAGATCCCGCCGCTGAAGAAGCAGTCTTCGGAGAGCCACACCTCACCGAACCCAGCCCGTTCTGCCTCGACCATCATCGGCCGAATCTCCTCCGGCGGGATCTCGCTGCCCAGGACCAGACCGACCGATTGCGCAACCATGTTTGTGTCTCCTGTCGCCGTTGAATGGAGCGGATGCCGTTAGCCGGGTTGGTAGGTCGGGAAGTGCTTTCGGACCATCCGGACGTCGTTGTTTTCGTGCAGGGCGACGACGCGCCCGCCTCGCACGTGGATGACGTCGACACCGTGGTTCGCCCAGGGCTCGCCGGACATGGTCGTCGCTGTTTCCCGCCAGATGCCGGCGGCCACGTCACCGTCCACCACGATCGGCTCGAGGGTGAACTCGACGTCGCGAAGGAGGGTGCCGGCGAAGTCGAAGAACTTGCTGGCCGCCTCTTTGCCGCGCAGCTGCACCTGCCCGAGAAAGCTGACCTCGACGTCGTCGTCCATGACGGCGAGCATGCCGTCCTTGTCGCCGGCGAGAAACGCGCGGTAGAGCGCCTCGGCTGTGGATCTGGTGTCGCTCATGCGCGCTCCTCCATGAGACCGAAGGTCGACAGGTATTCCTCCAGGAGGTGCTGCGCATCGTCCCCCGTGGCACTGGACTCCCAGTCCCCCGAGACAGTGACGGCACGGGCACCGAGCACCGCGCCGACCTTGGCACCATCGGGCACGGACCACCCATGCAGCAGTCCGCTGATCACGCCGGCGGCGAAGGCGTCGCCGGCACCCACCGGGTCAATCACCTCACGGACCGGGCAGGCCGCGATCCGGGTCGATTGGCTGCCCTCGTGCACCACGGCGCCCCGGGCGCCGTCCTTGAGCACGACCGCGGTCATTCCGGCCTCGCACAGGTCGCGTGCCGCGTCGTCCGGGTCAGCAGTCGGCATCAGCGCTGCCAACTCGTCCCGGCCCGCCAGCAGGACGTCGATCTGAGGCATGATCTCGGCAAACTCCTCAGCCGCGCGGGCGCCGTGCCACAGCGTGGGTCGCAGGTTGGGATCGAAGACCACCGTGCAGGGCTCGTCAGCCGCCCATGTGAGGGCCTTCCGCGCGACCGCCGACAGGCCGGTGCCGTCCCCGAGGCCCAGGGTGACGCCCGAGAGACTGAGGATCTTCGGAACGCCGAGACGGGCACGGGATAGCTCCTCCGGATTTAGTCGCGAGGCCGCCGAGCCGTCGCGGTAGTAGTAGACCCGGCGTTCCCCGTCGGCGAGGCGCTCCTTGAAGAACACCCCCGTCTGGCCGGTCGGGTCGACCCGGACGTGCTCGATGTTGACGCCCTGTTCCGCGAGGGTCCGCGTCACCAGGCGGCCCAAGGGGTCGGCGCCAACGGCCGAGACCAGGGCCGCCGAGTGGCCCAGGTGAGCCAGGTTGATCAGGACGTTGGCCTCGGCGCCGGCGACACGGAGCCGGAAGCGCGACGCGTCCTCGAGGGGCCCGCTCGCCTCCGGGTCGAGCAGACCCATGACCTCGCCGACCGCGACGACGTCGAACCCCGGTCTCACCCATGGGCGGCCGCCCTCTCGATGCCGCCCGGAAGTAGTTCGTGGCCCGCGAGCGGCCCCGCCGCCCGGGCCCGGATGCGCACGGCGTCCCCGGGCAGGTAGGCGAGCTGGATCTCTTCGAGGTCGATGCTCGCGCACGCTCGGAGGATTCGGCCCCGGCGTCCACGGCCCGCTGTCGCGCCTCGGCCCGGGCCTCGTCGATCACCGAAGACCTCGACCGGCCGTGCAGATGGTAGATGCGATCCACCTCGCCGCTGACCTCGGCGATCGCAGCCCCCACGGCGTTGGCGACCTCGTGGTGCGGCGGACGAAGCACCTCGGAGGCGCCCTCGAGATCATCCGGCACCAGGAACGACCCGCCCCCGACGGCGACGACCGTGACCGGCTCCGCGCTGGTTCGCATCCGGTCCAGGGCGCGGTCCAGCTGCTCCCGGGCACACGACCGTCACCTCTGCCGCGTCTGCCTCACCCAGGGCACCACGCACCGCAGCGGCATCTCCGAGTGGAAGGCCGCCCCAGCACCGCGACGTCGGTCAAGCGTCAGCGTGTCGCCGCCGAAGCACAAGGCCTTGCGGGTGATGTCGTGACCGACACTGTCCGGGTCCGAGCCGCAGCACGCCGTCGGCCCGGCGGACGACCGTCCCGCCGCCCAGCGCGACAGACAACAGGTCGGGCATGCGGAAGTTGGTCAGCACCCCGCCGATCTCGACCGCGATGCCCGGATTCGCGCGGGAAAGCCGCCCCGCAAGGCGCCGAGGTCGGCGGTGGTCCCTCCGACGTCGATGACGATGGCGTCGCTCCTCCCGGAGAGCAGGGCGCCCCCGCGCAGGCTGTTGGTGGGTCCCGACGCCACGGTGAGCACCGGGTACTCGCTTGGCGTGCGCGAGCGTCATCAGCGTGCCGTCGTTCTGGCTGAGGATAGGGCGTCGCCGTCACCCCCGCCCCCTCCAGCGCCTGGACGAAGCCGCGGGTGGCGCGCTCGGCCACCCCGGTCAGAGCGCCGCGTTCATGACGGTGGCGTTCTCCCGCTCCAGGAGCCCGATCGACCCGATCTCGCAGCTGATCGAGATCGGTACGTCCAGGTGCTCGCGGAGCAGCTCCCGCGCCCGCGCTCTCGTGCCCGGGGTTGGCTGGGCGAGAACACGCCGGCCACTGCGACCGCCTCGACCGTGCCCTGCCAGTCGCTTCGCCGCCCGCCGGACGGCCGCGACGTCCAGGGGCGCGATCTCGCGGCCGTCGAAGTGGTGGCCGCCGCCGATCACGCGCGCGTCCGCCAGCACCGCTTCGCGCAGATCCTGCGGCCAGTCGGCGAGGGGCGGGATGGCCGTGGTGGCGGGCGCGCCGATCCGCAGCACACCGACCCGGCGGAGGCCACGGCGCTCGACGATCGCGTTGGTGCACTGGGTCGTGCCCAGCATCGCCAGGCGTACCGCGGAGCGGTCCTGTCCCTCGAGGACCGCCTCGAGGGCTGCCCGGACACCGGACTCGATGTCCGACGTCGACGGTCGCTTGACCGCTGCCAGGATGGTCCGGCCCTCGACCGAGGAGCACGGCGTCGGTGTTCGTGCCACCCACGTCGATGCCGATGCGAACGGTCATCGTGCCCTCCAGGCGGATCGGGTCGATGTCGTAACCGAATGCTCTGGGTTCGACAAGGGGAAGCGCCTCGGGCCGCCACCAGATGGGCGAGCAGGGGATCCCGACGACGCGGACGCGCAAGCCGAAGCCGCATCCCCTCGGTGGTGAGCGGCTGGCCGCTCTCCTCCTCGATCAGGCTGATCAGGTCGGGAACCGCAGCGAGGACGGTGTTCCCGGATCGGACGATCAGGTTCTCGTTCTGGAAGTCGACCTCGGCGCTGCGACCGGCGTCGGAGTCCAGGCCCTTCAACGAGTAGCCGTCCGCGGACGAAATCCCGCCTGAGTTGAGCGCTCCACGTCGACCACCTGCCCCGCGAAGAGCGTCCGCGCACCACAGAGGGGGCGATCGCCTCGATCGGGTCCGAACCCTCGGCTCGGGCGCGGCTGAGCGCACGCCCGATCGCCACGGCAAGGCTGACGCTGTGCGGGCACCGCCCAAGACCGGAGCCGCTGGGCATCGACCGCGTAGTGGGCGACCACGGCAGACCCACCCATGGCGACGACCGCAGCGCTGGCCAGCCGCTCCGCCGAGTCGTTGTCCCGGGCAGCGGACACGGAGACCACGTTTCCCGACTCGTCCGCGAGGACCAGCGGCCAGGCCTTCGCGCCGCCGGCACCGAGGGTCACCATCTGGACCTCGGGGAAGGCCCGTCCCATGCCGTCGGCGTCGACGAGGGGCAGCCCGCGCCTGGCGGCGAGCACGAGTGGGATGGTGGAGTTGATGCCGCCGGCCTCGATGGGCATTGTCGCGATCACCCGCTGGTCCTGCAGATGCTCGAACCCTTCCATCACGAGGTCCAGCTCGTGGCCGCCGGGAATACGTTCGAGGATCACGGTGGGGGCTCCGATCATGGCAACGGGCACGACGAGGCCCCCGTCCGCCGACGTCCTCCGGGGCGATCACACGGACAACGCCGTGCTCACGGATGGCGGCCTGCGCCATGAGCGCGCCGACCCGCGGGTCTCCACCACCCCCCGTTCCGAGCAGGGTTGCTCCGAGCGCCAACTCGGCGACCGTCTGCTCGTCGATCGTCTCGACCTTCGAGTAGTGCGCGGTGCCCGTGACAGTCATGCCTTGGTCCCCCGTGGGCCACCCATCGATGCGAGGTGCCTCAGCACCCGCTCCGGGGTCATGGGGAGATCGGGGATGCTGCCCCCGGTGGCTGCCGTCACGGCGTTGGCCACGGCGGCGGCCGGGACGATGATCGGTGGCTCACCCACTCCCCGGGCACCTTGCGGCCCGTCCGCTGAAGGTTCCTCCACAAGCAGGCACTCGACCACCGGGGCCTCCATGACCGTCGGCAGCTTGTAGCTGTCGAGTCCGGTGTTGCTCACGACGCCGTCACGCAGGATCTCCTCTTCGAACAACGCCATGCCGATGCCTTGGAGGACACCCCCCTGGATCTGGCCCTCGATCGCCGGCGGCACCAGTGCCTTGCCGACGTCCTGGGCGACGACGTACCTGAGGATCTCGACGTGTCCGGTGTCAGGGTCGACCTCGACCTCGACGGCGTGGCAGTGGAAGCTGGGCGAGTTGAAGGTCGGGTAGAAGTGCTGCGCGCCCACGCAGGAGACGTCGTACGGGGTCGGCGGTGCCACGTATCTCGACGACGCGTGGATCTGCCCGTTCCTGGCCACGGCTGCGCTCGCGACCTCGCCCAAGGTGACGGATGCCCCCTCCACCCCACGTACACGCACGACCCCGAGCTCCAGGTCGAGATCGTCCGGGGCGGCCTCCAGGAGGTGCGCGGCCTCGTCGAGGATCTGTCCCCGCACCTCGTCGCAGGCGCCGAGGACGGCGTTGCCGACGTTGAACGTGGTGCGGCTGCCCTGGGCTCCGAAGTCGTACGCTCCGGTGGCCGTGTCAGCTGTCGAGGCAAGTCGGACCTGGTCCTCGTTCACGCCGAGTGCCCGGGCGGTCAGGCTGACGACGCCGGCCGCCAGCGCGCCGGATCCGATCTCGGTACCCCCGGTGATGACGGCGACAGTGCCGTCGCCCTCGAGGCGTGCCGTCGCCGCCGCCGCGCCCGCGGTGGTCGTCCACCACGCGCATGCCACGCCCACCGCGCGCCCCGGGGGGCGGGGGGTGTCGTAGTCGATCGCGGCGAGCGCCCGGTCGAGACATTCCCGGGCCGTCGGACGCTCGATGACCTGGCCATTCATCGCCACATCTCCGTCGCGGAAGAAGTGTCGCCGACGCAGGTCGACGCTCCCCTCACCGAGCCGAGCAGCGATCTCCTCCATGTGTGCCTCGACCGCGAGCACCATCTGCGGCCCCGATGGGCCGCGGTAGGCCCCAGTGGGCTGGGTGTTGGTGTAGACCGACAACGCCTGCGACCTGACGTTCTCGATCCGGTAGGGCCCCGTTGCCTGCAGGGAGGCAACGGCGCCGATGAACGGGGTGTCGTGGGCGTAGGCCCCGGCGTCGAGCAGGCACTCGACCTCCCGGCCGATGATGGTGCCGTCACGGGCGAGGGCACTCCTGATCCGAACGACCGAGTTCTCGCGCGGGTTGGCCGTCGCGAGCTCCTCGGCGCGCGAGCAGACCATCTTGACCGGCCGCCCGGACTTTCGGGCCAGCAGGCAGGCGAAGTGCTCGAGAGTCACGTCCAGCTTGCCACCGAAGCCACCGCCCACGGTCGAGGCGACGACCCGGACCCTGGACTCCGGAAGGCCCAGCACGGAGCACAAGGTGCCGCGGACGCCGAAGGGGTTCTGCGTGGAAGTGGTGACGTGAAAGCCCCCGCCCTCGTCGACGGTGGCGAGGCAGGCGCGCGGCTCGATGTAGCCCTGGTGCACGCGCGGCGTGGAGTACGTGCCCTCCACCACCATGTCGGCGTTCGAGAAGGCGGCGTCGACGTCTCCCGCCTCGACGACGGTGCGGCCGCAGACGTTGCCGCTGCGCTCGGTATCGAAGCTCAGCTCGTAGTCGGCCAGGTCGGGATGGACGAGTCGAGCGCCCGGCTGGAGTGCGTCCTCCAGGTCGAACAGGCCCGGCCTCGGCTCGATGTCGACGACCACCGCCGCGACGGCCCGTGCCAGGATCTCCTCGTCCCGCGCCGCGACGACGGCCAGCGGCTCGCCGGAGAACCGCACGACGTCGCTCGCCAGGGGGGGCTGGTCCTTGACGACCATCCCGTACTTCGGCACCGGCAGGTCAGCAGCGGTGATGACCGTGACGCCCGGCATCTGCGCCGCGCCCGAGACGTCGAGTCGTTTGATGCGCCCGCAGGGAACTTTCGACCGCACCACCCGCGCGACCAGCATCCGCGGTGCCTCCAGGTCGACGCCGTAGACCGCCCGCGCGCCCACCTTCGCCTCGGCGTCACTGCGGTAGAAGGGCTCAGCCATCTACTTCCTCGGATCCATCTGTGGCCAGGGTCGCGACGGCTTCGAGGATCTTCTGGTAGCCGGTGCAGCGGCACAGGTTGTTGACCAGGGCCTCCAGTGTCTGCTCCCTTGTGGCGTGAGGGAACTCGTCGAGCAGCGCACGCGTGGCCAGCATCATGCCGGTGGTACAGATGCCACACTGGACCGCTCCGGCCCGGGCGAAGGCGACCTGAATCCGCGCGAGCCCCTGGTCTTGCGAGGATCCGTCCGCGTCGCTGCCGCCGACCGTTGTCACCTCTGCGTCGAGGGCGCGGGCGAGGGGCACGAGACAGCTCAGGACCGGCTCACCGTCGAGCAGCACGGTACAGGCACCGCACCGGCCCTCCCGGCAACCCGGCTTGCAGCTCTTGTCCCCGACTTCCTCGCGAAGCACGTCGAGAAGAGGCGTGGGTGGAGGGGACTCCACCACGACCTCCCGACCGTTCCAACGAAGAGTGCTCATGCTGCCGAATCCCCTCTGGCGAGCCTGGAGCTGGACGTCGTTGCGCTCCATGCAATGTCGTTGCGAAAGACTAGCGTCGGGCCCGACGCCTGTGCAAGCCTTAGCACGGCGAGCAGACGTCGCCGCTCAGTTGCTGGAGGAGCAGACAAGATGCCAGACGCCAGATCCCGAGCCCGTGACTCCCTGGAGGAGTTCGCGTCCGCATGGTTGTCCGGCGACCGTGAGGCTGTGACCCGCGCCTGCTCCCCCGCCGTCCGTTGGTGGACCCCGCTCACCGACCGGGAGGCAACCGGCCCGGCCGAGGCATGGGCAGCACTCGAAAAGGTTCTGGCACCGGTGCCACGCCCGATCGAGGTCACCGCCCTGGCAGCCGACGAGGCCGGCGCCCGCGGGGTCGTGGAGCTGAGGTCCGAGGCGATCTCGGGGGCACAGTCAGCGCTGTTCATCACCTCGGTCGTCACGCTCTCCGGTGGGACCGTGGTGGAAGGTCGCACCTACACCGACCTCGAGCTCCACGCCGTAGGCGGCGCAGGAAACGGTCAGCATGCCGTCTGACCAGGGCCGCGCCGACCGGCCCCTGGAGGGGCGTCGCGCGCTGGTCACCGGGTCCTCACGCAACCTCGGCGCCCAGATCGCGCGCTCCTTGGCACACCGGGGAGCCGTGGTGGTGGTGACATACCACGAGTCGAAGGCCGACGCCGACACCCTCTGCGCTGAGCTCCACGCCGAGACCGGCAGCGAGCACTGCGCGGTGCAGGCAGATCTTTCCGACCCGGAGGCGGCTGGCACCCTGATCGACACCGCTGCCGAGGCCCTGCGCGGACCGGTGGAGATCCTGGTCAACAACCACGGTCCGTTCTCGATGGAGCCGTTCCACCTCATCTCGGCCGGCGATTTCGCTCGCGTGGTCGAAGGGAACCTCACGAGCACGCTGCGTGCGGTCCAGCGCGTTGTACCAGGCATGAGGTCCGGTGGCTGGGGACGTATCGTGAACCTCTCCGCAGGTTCGGCCTACGTTCGCAACCACTCGGTGTACGGCCTGACCAAGAATGCCGTCGCGACCTTGACCGAATCCCTCGCCCTGGAGCTCGGACCGGAGATCACCGTCAACGCGTTGGCCCCGGGACAGATCGACGAGAGCGCCGCAGATATTGCCGACATCGATCCAACATTTGTGCAGAGGGCGCTGGCGCGCACCCCGACCGGGCGGCTCGTCTCGCGCCACGAGGTAGCGGAGATCGCCGCCTCCTTGTGTGCTCCTCCCTTCGACATGCTCAACGGTGCCGTCATCCCCATCGACGGCGGATGGCGGCTCAACCGGTTCTGAAGCAGAGATACACCCATGACAGTCGAAGACTCCGAACACTCAGAGAAGCCGCCCAGGAGGGTCCCTTGTTCACGATCCAGACACATGCAGGACGCGTTGGTCGCTGGGTTCACACCCCGGAATCCTGGGATGAAGCCTCCAGCCTTCTCGCCAAGCACTCGTTGGACGCGGCGGTAAGCGGGGGCGCCACCTACCTGATGTGGCGCGCGGCGCTGGGCGAGCCCATGCCCGAGCATCTCATCAGCCTGCACCGGATCGAGCAGCACGACGAGGTCCTCGACGGCTCCGTAGGCGCACTCGCGACGCTTCGCCGGCTCGAACGCGGACCGATGACTGGAGCGCAACGTGCGCTCACTCTCGCCGCGGGGGTCACCGCCGGTCCGAGCGTGCGCACCCTTGCGACTCTTGGAGGGAACCTGGCCTCGGGTTTTCCCAAGGCAGACCTCGTCCCCGCACTCCTCGCCCTCAACGCAGCGATCCACCTCAGCGACGGACGCCAAGTGCCAGTGACCGACGTCGTCGACAAGGGCCTGAAGACCGAAGACCTCGTCACGCGCGTCACACACGGCCTCACCACTGACGACGGCTGGACGGGGGCCACGGTGAAGTTGAGCCGCCGCGGGATGGACCTCTCAACGGCCACCGTGTCAGCCGTGCTGAGGATCGAAGAGGACGAAATCGTGGACGCCCGGGTCGCCGCCGGAGCGATCTTCGACCGGCCCGCCCGGCTGCGCTCGATCGAGAGCGCCCTGGTCGGCGCGGACACGTCCGAGGACACCATTCGCGAGCTGCTGGACGTCGTACGGGTCACCGGTCAGCCCTTCCTGAACGACGAGGAGGCGACGGCGGCCTACCGGCAGAAGGTCGCGGGCGCAGTGGTGCGCAAGGCCTTGATGCTCGCCATCCGCCTCGGCCCGAACGGCTCACCCGAGGTCGGGGCGGCCCGGATGTGAGCCCCCGCCAGCTGGGTGCATCTAGATCTCGGCCCGCCGCGCTGCCACCAGACGAGGTCTCGGGGTAGCCCACCCCGGCCCCCCGACCTCAGTGGTCCCGGACCGATGAGTAAGCGAATCTGACGGCTCTCTGTCACAAACCGTCGCTGTTCCTGGCCCCCGTAAGGGCCTAGCGTCGTGCAACGAGTGAGATGGAGGCCACGTCACCACACGCAGACGGGGCCGTTGCTGACCGAGCGGTTCGCTCTCACCGTCGCGGAGTGCGGCAATCCCTTGGCTCCGCTGGAGGCGCCCGGCCGAGCAGAACGAACAGTCGAGGAGAGCCGATCCATGGAGAAACCAGTCGAGGAACGCACCGAGGAGGAACCGATGGGCGAGACCGCAGGCAGCTTCAAGGCGGCAGAGGCAGAGGTGCCGCCACAGGTACTCAAGCGCGCGATAGCAGCGTCAGCAATCGGCAACGCCACCGAGTGGTTCGACTACGGCATCTACGCCTACGGAGTCACCTACATCTCCGCCGCGCTGTTTCCCGGCGACACCGAGCAGGCGACCCTCTTCGCCCTCGCGACGTTCGCGATCTCCTTCCTGGTCCGCCCCCTCGGCGGTCTCTTCTGGGGGCCGCTCGGCGACCGGCTGGGGCGGAAGGCGGTGCTGGCGGTCACGATCCTGCTGATGTCCGGCGCCACGCTCCTCGTCGGTCTCATCCCGTCCTACGACTCCATCGGCTTATGGGCTCCCGCCATCCTCATCGTGCTGAGGATGATCCAGGGCTTCTCGACCGGCGGCGAGTACGGCGGCGCTGCGACGTTCATGGCCGAGTACGCACCCGACAGGAAGCGCGGCTACTGCGGCAGCTTCCTGGAGTTCGGAACCCTCGCCGGGTTCTCGCTGGGCGCTCTGCTCATGCTGGGCTTCTCGCTGGCGCTCGGTGACGAGACCATGCACGCCTGGGGCTGGCGGCTCCCGTTCCTGATCGCGGCACCGATGGGCGTGATCGGCCTGTATCTGCGCGCCCGGATGCAGGACACCCCGGTCTTCCGGGAGCTCGAGGCGCGCGGAAAGACCGAGGAGCAGGTCACCACCGCGTTCAGGGACCTGTTGGTGGGCTTCTGGAAGCCGCTCCTGCTGCTGTCGGGTCTGGTGGTAGCGCTCAACGTGGTCAACTACACGCTGCTCAGCTACATGCCGACGTACCTCGAGCAGTCGATCGGGCTGTCGGCCGACTGGTCCCTGGTGGTGCCGATCATCGGCATGCTGGCGATGATGGTCTTCCTCCCGTTCGCCGGCCGGCTCTCCGACCGGATCGGCCGCAAGCCGATGTGGTGGACGTCCCTGATCGGCCTGTTCGTCATGGTGGTGCCGATGTACCTGCTGATGGCCACCAACGTGGTCGGCGCGATCATCGGCTTCGCCGTACTCGGTCTGCTCTACGTCCCCCAGCTGGCCACCATCTCCGCCACCTTCCCGGCCATGTTCCCGACCCACGTCAGGTACGCCGGGTTCGCGATCGCCTACAACGTCTCGACCTCGTTGTTCGGCGGCACGGCGCCGGCCGTCAACGACAGGCTCATCGCCATCTTCGACAACCCGCTGATGCCGGCGTACGGGATGATGGTGGCCTGCGCCGTGGGTGCTCTGGCGATGCTGTTCGTGGTCGAGACGCGTGGCTGCTCGCTGCGCGGCACGGAGATCCCGGGCACCGTGGAGTCCGAGCGCGAGCTCCGGCTCATCTCCCAGGCGCCCTAGCATGCGTCCCGAATCAACGACAGCAACGGGTGAGGAAGAGGTCTGCCGGATCGCTCAGGATCTCATCCGCATCGACACGACGAACTACGGCGAGGGCGACGCCGTGGGCGAAGCGAAGGCCGCCGAGTACGTCGCCGTGCTGCTGGCCGAGGTTGGGCTGGAGCCGCAGCTGTTCGAAGCCGCACCTGGGCGCACCAACGTTGTCGCGCGCTGGCGGGGCAAGGACCCGGATCTTCCAGCCCTGCTGCTCCACGGTCACCTGGACGTGGTGCCGGCTGATCCCGGCCAGTGGTCGGTCGACCCATTCGCAGGTGTGATCAAGGACGGCATGCTGTGGGGCCGCGGGGCGGTCGACATGAAGAACATGGACGCCATGATCCTGGCCGCCATCCGCGACCTGGTCAGGAGCGGGGAACAACCCAACCGGGACATCGTGGTGGCGTTCTTCGCCGACGAGGAGGACACGCATGCCCTCGGCTCCCGGTGGATGGTGGCGCACCACCCCGAGGTGTTCGAGGGCGTGGGCGTCGCGATCAGCGAAGTGGGCGGATACTCGGTCGAAGTGAACGGCCGTCTCGTCTTCCTGATCCAGACCGGCGAGAAGGGCCAGCTCTGGCTGCGGCTGCATGCCTCAGGAAGGGCCGGTCATGCATCGCTGTTGACGACGGAGAACGCGATCGTGGAGCTGGCCGAAGCCGTCGCCCGAATCGGACGAGAGCCCTGGCCGGTGACGCTGACCTCCACCACCCAGGGTCTCATCGAACGCCTCCGCGACATCGGGGGCTTCGCAGACGACGCGGAACCCATCGAGATCGCCCAGTCCACCGGCACCAGCGCCCCGGCCGTGGTCCCGGGTCTGCGTAACGTCGCGAACGTGACCATGTTCACCGCGGGCCACAAGGCCAACGTGATCCCCGATCACGCATCGGCCGTGGTCGACGTGCGAGTGCTGCCGGGACAGCGGGAGGAGGTCCTCGCCCGCATCCGCGAGGTAGCCGGACCCAACATCGAGGTGGAGATCGAGCACGACGTCGACGGCACCGAGACCAGCTTCGACGACCCCCTGGTCGAAGCGATGGCTCGTTGCCTCCGGGCGCATTGCCCAGAGGCCGAGGTCGCGCCCTACCTTCTCCCGGCTGGGACGGACAATGCCGTGCTTGCCCGGATCGGGATCCGGGGCTACGGATTCGCCCCCTTGCTGCTACCTGCCGACTTCGACTTTCCCGCGATGTTCCATGGCGTCGACGAACGCGTGCCGCTCGATGCCCTGGTCTTCGGCCAGGCCGTGCTCACTGACCTCGTCCGGTCCTACTGACAGGAGGTACGACTTGTTCGAGCCCAACTTCGACGCCGACGAGTACACGGCACGCGTGGCAAGGACCCGCGAGTGCATGCGCGACCGAGGTGTTGATCTGCTGGTCGTGGGAGATCCCGCGAACATGAACTACCTGACGGGATACAACGCGTGGTCGTTCTACACACCGCAGATCCTGGTGGTCCCAGCTATTGGAGACCTGCTCTTCTACACCCGTGACCAGGATGCCTCCGGTGCGGTGCTGACGACCCGGTTGACCGAGGAGCAGGTGCGTCCATACCCGGAGACCTACGTGCACCAGGTCGACTGCCACCCCATGGACTGGATTGCCGCAGACATGCGGGAGCGGGGGCTTGACGACGGCGTGGTGGCGGTCGAACTCGACGCCCACTTCTACACCGTGCGAGGGCATGAGGCACTGGTCGCCGGGCTGCCCGAAGCGACAGTCGTGGACGCCCAGGACCTGGTCAATTGGGTCCGGTCCGTCAAGTCGCCCGCCGAGATCGCCAAGATGCGGATCGCCGGCAAGATCGTCACCCAGGTGATGACCACGGCACTCGATGTCGTTCGACCGGGAGTGCGGCAGTGCGACGCGGTGGCCGAGATCTATCGGACCGCCATTCAGGGTCTTCCGGACGCCGGCGGGGACTACGCCTCGCTCGTCCCACTGCTCCCCACCGGCCCGGGAACCGGCGTGCCCCACCTCACCTGGTCCGACGCCCGGTTCCGGGAGGGCGAGGCCACGGTGCTCGAGCTTGCGGGCTGCTACCAGCGCTACCACTCACCGCTCGCTCGGACCGTCTTCCTCGGAACCCCTCCGAAGCTGCTGGCCGAGACATCCGACATCGTCGGTGAAGGCATGGAAGCGGCCCTGGCCGCGGTGAAGCCGGGCGTGCTCGCCCACGACGTCGAGCAGGCCTGGCGCGATGTCATCGCTCCCCACGGACTGACGAAGGCTTCTCGTATCGGCTACTCGATCGGCGTCGGCTACCCGCCCGACTGGGGGGAGCGCACCATCAGCCTCCGTCCCGGAGACACGACAAGCCTGGCGGCGAACATGACGTTCCACATGATCCTGGGGATGTGGATGGACGGCTGGGGCTACGAGCTGTCCGAGTCCTTCGTGGTCACCGACGCAGGACCTGAGTGCCTGGCCTCGGTCCCCCGGGGCTTGACGGTCAAGGGCTGACCCACGCCCGGCGGCTAGCCTGCCACCATGCTGGATGTTCATCGCCTGGTGCTGTTACGAGAGGTCCACCTCCGGGGCAGCATCACGGCCGCGGCACGGGCGTTGTCCTACACCCATTCGGCCGTGTCCCAGCATCTCGCCCTGCTCGAGAAGGAAGCTGGAGTGCCGCTGCTGGAGAAGGTGGGGCGAGGCGTCCGGCTCACGCCAGCCGCTGAAGAGCTGGTGCAGCATGTCGACGGCATCTTGAGGATTCTCGAGCGGGCTGAATCCGACCTGGCTGCGAGCGACAGCCAGGTTCGAGGGACATTGCGCCTGGCAGCCTTCACCACCATCAGTCGCTCCACCGTGCCGGACGTGATCGCCACCCTGGGGAGGCGGCACCCTGCCCTGGACGTACGGTTCCGGCAGGTCGAGCCCGAGCAGGGACTGCTGTTGCTGTCCTCGCGCCGTGTTGACGTGGTCGTTGTCGACAGTTACCCGGGTACGTCGACGGCTGTCCCGGAGGACCTGCACGCGGACCTCCTGACCGACGACCCCGTCAGCGCCTACCTGCCTGCCGAAGCGGATGGCTCGACGTTGGAGGGGCTGCAGCGCCTGCGATGGGTCCTCGAGCCCAGTGGCTCGGAGGCGCACGCGTGGGTGCGACGGGTGTGTCACGAGCACGGCTTCGAGCCGGACATCGCCTATGAGTCCGCCGACCTGCTCTTCCACCTGCGGATGGTGCAGGCGGGGTTGGCTGCGTCTTTCCTGCCTGATCTCCTGGTACGAGGGGAAGGGGCGCGGCTACGTCCATCTGCGCTGCTCGGCACTCACCAGCGCCGGCAGATCTCGCTCTACTGTCGAGCCGGTGCTGAACGACGCCCAGCGGTCATCGCCTGTCGCGACGCCTTTGCGGATCAGTTGAGCTAGCGCGCGGAACCCTTCGCGGTGCTGCGTGAGCCTGGGGCTCGTCCCCTATGCGTAAGCACGGCTAAGACGTAGACGTCAATGATCGTCGCTTTTCTTGTCGGGTCATGGCCCCTAGCGTCGTTCTCGACTCGCGGAGGGAGGAAACCCATGACTGACCACAAGCTGCCGCTTGCCGACCGGACGGCCGACCTCGTCGGCTCCGTCATCGACTCCTCGACGGCCCTCCTTGCGAGACAGAAACACGACATCGTGCGATTCGCGATGGGCGCGCCCAGCGATGACCTGATGCCGGTGGAGCTGTTGGACCGTTATGCCGCTCACGCCGTCCCGGGCAAGTACAGCTACGGCTCCACGCAGGGCGAGCCGGACCTGGTCGACGAGATCCTCAAGCTCCAGGCCGAGCACGACTCCCCCAGCACGGCCGACCGGATCACGATCACCACCGGCGGCATGCAGGGCCTCGACCTGGCGTGCAAGCTGTTCGTCGACCCAGGCGACCTCGTGGTCGTGGAGGGACCCACCTACACCAACGGCAACGCCACGGCGTTGTCCTATGGTGGGGAGCTGCTCGAGGCGCCGCTCGACGAGAACGGTCTCGTGGTCGAGGCGCTGCCGGAACTGGTCGCACGCGCCGGGCGCGTCCCGAAGGCGATCTACACGATCCCCAACTTCCAGAACCCCTCCGGGGTCACCTTGTCGTTGGGTCGACGCGAGCACCTGCTCGAGCTCGCCGCGCGATGGGGGGCGGTCATCATCGACGACGACCCCTACGGTCTGCTGCGCTTCGAGAACAGCCCGATCCCGGCGTTGAACGAGATCGACCCGGGCAACCCGCAGATCTTCTCTGTACGCACCTTCTCCAAGATGCTGGCGCCGGGGCTCCGGGTGGGCTGGGTCGATGCCGACCCAGCCCTGCAGCCGCTCCTGATCAACGCCAAGCAGGCCATGGACACGTGCACGAGCGTCCCGACCCAGCGCACGGTCACCGAGTTCCTTGCCGGGGGGCACCTGCAACCACATCTGGACCGGGTCCTGAGCCTCTACCACGAGCGCAAGAACGCGATGCGCTCCGCCCTCGAGCGTCACTTCGGCGACGCCGTCCACTCGACCGACCCGGATGGCGGCTTCTTCCTCTGGGTCACCTTCGCCGACCCCGAGATCGACACCCGGGTCCTGTTCGAGACCGCCCTGGCCGAGGGCGTCGCCTACATCCCGGGACCCGCGTTCTCGACCAACGGGCACTTCCACGACGCCCTGCGCCTGTGCTTCGCGACGTCCACACCGGAACGCATCGACGAGGGCGTCGCCCGACTCAAGAGCGCAGTCGACAGGATCGGAGTCGACCAGTGAGCCGCCGCACCGCCATCGTCACCGGGTCGACGTCCGGCATCGGCCACGAGATCGCACGCCGACTCCACGGCGACGGGTTCAACGTCGTGATCACCGGTCGAGACAAGAGCCGTGGAGACCGGGTTCGGGAGGAGCTCGGCGCGAACGCCACGTTCGTCCCCCTGGACCTGACCGCCGCGGGCGCACCGGCACACCTCGCCGCGGCAGCGATCGACCACTATGGCCGCCTCGACGTGGTGGTCAACAACGCCGCGATGGACCACACCGACGACCTGCTCGAGGCGCCGGTCGACGAGATCCGGCACCTGTTCGAGGTCAACACGATCACCGCGATCTCCGTCCTCCAGGAAGGCGCCAAGCGGATGGACCACGGCGGATCCATCATCAACGTCACCTCCCGCCTGGCCTCGATCGGAGTGCCCACCATGAGCGTGTACAGCGCCACCAAGGGCGCGATCAAGGCACTGACCACCGCCGCCGCGGTCGAGCTGGCACCCCGCAACATCCGGGTCAACGCCGTCGCGCCCGGCATGACCCGCACGCCCCTTTACGACGCCTGGATCAACGAGCAGGCCGACCCCGGGCAGACCGAACGTGACGTCGTCGCGGACATTCCGCTCGGACGTCTCGCCGAGCCCGGAGACGTCGCTGCCGCGGTCAGCTTCCTGGCCTCCGAGGAGGCCTCGTACATCACCGGCGTCTCGATCGCGATCGACGGCGGCTACACCGCCCGCTGATCCAGCCGGCCGGAAGAAGGAGACTGCACCATGTCCATCACACCCACCATCCTCGGCGGTCCCGCCCTGTGGTCGGCCCAGGCCCACATGCCATCCATCCTGGGTCGCCAGCTGGTGATCGAGCGAGGGGAGGGCTCCTACCTGCACACTACGGACGGCCGCCGCCTCTTCGACGGCACGGCCGGACTGTGGCACGCCAACGTCGGACACACCCACCCGGCGTTGGCCGAGGCCGCGCACGCCCAGATGCTGAAGCTGGAGACCTACCACGTCTTCGGGCGGTTCGTGAACGACCAGGCCCTCGGCCTCGCCGAGCGTCTCGCCGGCCTGGCCCCCGTCGACGACCCGAAGGTGATCCTCAACTCCGGTGGCTCCGACGCGATCGATGTGGCCTGCAAGCTCGCCAGGCGTCACTGGCAGCGCGAAGGCCGGACCTCCAAGAGGACCATCCTGAGCCGCGAACACGCCTACCACGGGCTCCACGCCTTTGGCACCAGCATCGCGGGCCTGGACTTCAACCGGGAAGGATTCGGCACACCGTCGTTGGTGCCCGAGACGGCACGCGTCCCGGTCCACGACATCGAGGCGCTCGCGGCCACGATCGCCGGCATCGGCGCGGAGAACATCGCCGCGCTCGTGACCGAGCCGATCCAGGGCACCGGAGGGGTCAACCCGCCCACAGCGGGATACCTGGAGTCGGTCCAGCAGCTGTGCCACCAGCACGACATCCTGCTCATCGTCGACGAGGTCATCACCGGCTTCGGACGCACCGGCCACATGTTCGCCACCGACAGGTTCGGTCTCGAACCGGACCTGATCACCTTCGCCAAGGGCGTGACCTCCGGATACGCGCCACTCGGTGGTGTCCTCGTCGCACCGAGGATCTGGCAACCGTTCTACGTCGACGACGCCGCCACACCGATCTTCCGCCACGGGGCCACCTACGCCGGCCATGCCACGGCGTGTGCCGTGGCCATGGCCAATCTCGACGTCCTCGAGAAGGACCGGCTGATCCCGCGGGTCGCGGTGCTCGAGGAGCTTCTCGACGGACTTCTCAAGCAGCTGCAGGCACGGCGGTCGAGCGTGGTCGATGTGCGCGTCGGCGGCTTCCTCGGCGGGGTCACGCTCAGCGAAGAGATTCCCGCCGAACGCGCAGCCGACGCGCTGATCGAGCTCGGCTTCGTCTCGCGTGCGCTGCGCGGCAACACACTGCAGCTGAGCCCGCCGTTCATCACCACCGACGACGAGCTGACCCGGCTCGTCGAGGCCATCGACCACGTCCTGTCCGAGGAGGAGACCAGGTGACCACGGACCTGACCACCGGACCCCATCGCCGGGAACTGGTCGCTGCCGACCCCGAACGAGCTCGCGCAGCCGACGCAGTGCTGCGCGACCTGCCGCTGCCGACCGGACCGGTCCGGTTCGACGTGCGCAACCCCGCCAACAACGAGGTCATCGCCAGTGTCCCGGACGCCGGTCCCGCCGAAGCGCTGGAAGCCGTCGCCCGGGCCGAAGACGCCGGACGCGACTGGGCCGCCACCACTCCGCGGCACCGGGCCACCATCCTGCGGCGGTGGTACGACCTGCTCGTCGAGCACGCCGACGACATCGGCCTGCTGATCACCCGGGAGATGGGCAAGCCGTTGCCGGAGTCGCGCGCCGAGGTGGTCTATGGCAGCGACTTCGTGCGCTGGTACGCCGAGGAGGCGGTGCGTCCCGGCGGCAACGTACGTGACGTCCCCGCCGGCGGCGGCACCCTGCTCACCCGCCGCGCGCCGGTCGGCCTGTCGGTGCTGATCACGCCGTGGAACTTCCCGCTGGCGATGGCCACCCGCAAGATCGCCCCTGCGCTCGCCGCCGGCTGCCCGGTGGTCCTCAAGCCCGCCGACCTCACGCCGCTGACCAGCTACTTCGCAGTCGACCTGGCGCATCGGGCCGGCGTGCCCGAGCAGCTGATCCAGGTGGTGACCACGACCAACCCCTCGGCCTTCAGCGAGGCCGTGCTCCCCGACCCCAGGGTTCGCAAGGTGTCCTTCACCGGGTCGACCGGAGTCGGCAAGGTGCTGCTGCGTTTGGCGGCCGACAATGTCTTGCGCTCCTCGATGGAGCTCGGCGGGAACGCGCCGCTGATCGTGTTCGACGACGCCGACCTGGAGCGAGCAGTCAACGGTGCGTACGCCGCGAAGATGCGCAATGGCGGTCAGTCGTGTATCGCGGCCAACCGGATCTACGTCCAGGACGGCATCGCTGACGCGTTCGTCGAGGGACTGACCGAGACGATGTCAGCAGCCGTCACCGGCGACGGCCTCGCCGACAACGTCGGCCTGGGCCCCCTCATCGACGGCCGCGCCGTGGCCAGCATGCAGCGGTTGGTGGCGGACGCGGTCGTGCACGGCGCTGACGTGCTCGCCGGGGGTGACGCGATCGTCGGGCCAGGCCACTTCTTCCAGGCGACCGTGCTCGACCGGGTCCCGGCCATCGCCAACGTCGCGAGCACGGAGATCTTCGGACCCATCGCTGCCATCCAGCGGTTCGGCACCCAGGCCGAGGTGGTGCACAGGGCCAACGCCACCGAGTACGGACTCGCCGGCTACGTGTTCACTCAAGACCTCGATCGCGCCCTCAACGTCGCCGACGCCCTCGAAACCGGCCTCGTCGGCATCAACCAGGGCGTCCCCTCCAATGCCGCCGCGCCCTTCGGCGGCGTCAAGCATTCCGGCCTCGGCCGCGAAGGAAGCGCCGAAGGGCTCGACGAATACCAAGAGGTCCGCCTGTACAACCTGGGCCGCCGCGCCACCGAGTAACCCCCTTCCCAGTCTCATCAATCAGGACCAAGGACACCACCATGCGCATCTCGACGGTCAAGGAGATCAAGACCAAGGAGGCCCGCGTCGGCCTCACCCCCGCCGGCGTTGCGGTCCTCGTGCACGACGGCCACGACGTCTTCGTCGAGCGTGACGCCGGCACCGGCGCCGGCTTCATCGACGACGAGTACGAGCAGGCCGGCGCCAAGCTAATCGACCGGGCAGAGGCCTGGGCCAACGCCGAGCTGCTGGTCAAGGTCAAGGAGCCCGTCGCCGAGGAGTACGGCCTCCTCCGCGAGGACCTGACCCTGTTCACCTATCTCCACCTCGCCGCAGACCGCCCGCTCACCGAGGCCCTCCTGCACGCCGGGACTCTCGGCATCGCCTACGAGACAGTGCAGGACCACACCGGGCTGCCCCTGCTCACTCCGATGAGCGAGATCGCTGGCCGGCTCGCCGCGCACGCCGCCGCCACCTATCTCACCGCTCCGGAAGGCGGTCCGGGCCGCCTCCTCGGCGGGTCTCCCGGGGTGGCCCCGTGCCGGGTCCTGGTCATCGGCGGTGGGGTCGTTGGCACCCAGGCCGCGCTGCTCGCACTCGGCATGCAGGCCGAGGTCACCATCCTCGACACCTCCCCCACCCGGATCCGCCAGCTCGACAACCTGCTGGACGGCCGCGCCCGCGTCCTCATGAGCGACCCCACCGCACTGGCACGTGAGCTGAGTTCGGCCGACGTCGTGATCGGCGCCGTCCTGGTCCCTGGCAAGTCGGCCCCCAAGGTCGTCACCCGCGCCGACTTCGCCCTGCTGCCCCCCGGTGCCCTCCTGATCGATGTCGCCATCGACCAGGGCGGTGCGTTCGAGACGTCCCGACCCACCACCTACGCCGACCCCGTCTACGAGGTCGACGGGATTCGCCACTACTGCGTCGCCAACATGCCCGGCGGCGTGCCGCAGACCTCGGCTCGCGCCCTGACCAACGCCACGTTCCCCTACCTGCGACGCCTCGCCGCCCTGGGACCCGAGCCCGCGACCGCCCAGGACCCGGCACTCGCGCTCGGGGTGAACACTCGTGGTGGGTCGATCACCCACCCGGGAGTCTCCGAGGTCTTCCCCGATCTGCCGCGCGCCTGATGAGTTCGACATGACCTCGACAGATGCATTGCCGGACCTGCGTTCGATCATGGCCGCGCGTCGACGTATTGAGCCCCACGTCGTGCGTTCCCGCGTGGTCCGCAGTGAAGCGCTCAGCGAGATCGCCGATGCCGATGTGTTCCTCAAGCTCGAGACCGAGCAACCCACCGGGAGCTTCAAGGTCCGGGGCGCCTGCAACGCCATGCTGGCGATGCTCGAAGACGGTCCGGTCGCCGGGGTCACCACCGCGTCCACGGGAAACCATGCGCGGGCCGTGGCTTACATGGGCCGTCGCTTCCAGCTCGGCACAAGAGCGTTCGTGTCCAGGACCGTCTCCCATGAGCGGGTGCAGGCTCTGCAGGACATGGGTGCCGAGGTCGATAGGTCCAGCGCGGACCAGACAGCCGCCATCCGAGCCGCTCAGGAGTTCGCCGTCGCGCACGGCTATGGATTCATCCCGCCGTTCGACGACCCCGATGTCATCAGCGGTCAGGGAACCATCGGCCTCGAACTGTGTGAGGACCTCGACCAGTTCGATGCGGTGGTGGTGCCCGTCTCTGGCGGTGGGTTGGTCAGTGGGATCGGTCTTGCGGTCAAGGCGCTGCGCCCGGCGACGAAGATCACCGGAGTGTGCGCCGAACTGGCCCCGGCGATGCAGAAGTCCTTGAGCGCCGGGCGACCAGTCGCGGTACCCGAGGTGCAGACCGTCGCCGAGTCACTCTTGGGCGACCTCGGCACTGACAACCGCCTTACGTTCCAGATCGCACAGACGGTGATTGACGAGATCGTCGCCGTTCCGGACGCGGACATCGTCACGGCGATGACCGGCTTGCGAGAGGACGACGGAGTCGCAGTCGAGGCCGCCGCGGCCGCAAGCGCGGCGTACCTGCGCCGCCACAGGTCCCAATGGCGCGGCGCACGGGTTGCGCTGCTCGTCACCGGTAACGCCGGTGCCAAGCCGATCTAGGTACACCTCAGGAGGAGAGGGAACGCATGGTTGAACCTGCCGGCCACTACGCCCTGGCCGTGAGGCGCGGCGAATGGCTGTTCATCGCCGGCCAGACCGGAGAGGACGACGCTGGCGCACTTGGTGACCTGTCCGCGCAGACGACGCAAGCGATTGCCAACATCACCGGCATTCTCGCCGAACACGGGGGCGCACTCTCCGATGTTGTGCGGATGACCTGCTACCTCACCGACATTTCCGACTTCGCAATCTTCGACGCTGCCTACTCCGCTGCGCTTGGAAACACTTCCCCCGTCCGCACCACAGTCGGGACCACCGGCCTACCCGCCGGCGAGCTCGTCGAGATCGAGGCCACGGCCTACATCTGACAAGCCGGCATCAGTCGAGACAGAACTCACGACGGCCACGCGCTCTTCACCCACGAGCCCGGTGCCGACCCGCACGTCGAGATGCACTCGATTCTTGAAGAGCTTGCCTTTGGGAACGCGCTGGAAGACATGCTGCGACACTGGTGCAAACCCAACATCGCCCACCAGAGTTTCCGCAGGTCAGATGCGATTCTTCTTCTTGTCATGCGTTCGCCGGGAACATGCGGGAACAGGTCCGTAGGGGTTGATGATGCCGAATCGGTCGACGTGGGAACATCGCCCGTGACGGCGTCGCGTCGGCCCGGTTCCCGACGCGGGCGTGTTCACATTGGCGGGCGTTGGGCGTAGCGTCCGTCTCGAGTCGGGTCGTCGATGACCTGGACCCAGTCCCAAGAGTCCAAAAAACGGCTTGCGGGTCGGCCCGGCTGATCGTCCCGCTTGCGAGCCGCCGGGTCGTCCATGGTCCAGTCAATCCCCCAACAACCGGGCCGACTCGGTCTACGAATCCTCTGGTGGCGGGTCGTCCCAGCTCCATGCGTGGGCGGGTCGACCAAGGTGCTGGCGTAGCGGGCGCGCGGCAGTGCCCCGTTCTGCATCGGAGCACTGCCGCGCATCTCGGGGCCAGCAGAAAGGTCTGTCCGCCTGGTGTCGAGGGATCGCGCAGTTCCGTTGTCCTCTACCGGTTGTCGATGTGGTCGCGCGCGCTCCGCAGGTCGGAGGCGAGCTCCTCGGCCTGCGGATTCTTCGTTCGCGCGGCCGCTCAGTCGAGACAGAACTCGTTGCCCTCGATGTCCTGCATCACCTGGCACGACTCGTTCTGCTCATCGGCAAGAAGTAGTTGTCCGCGGACCGCGCCGAGCGCGACCAGTCGTTCGCATTCGGCTTCGAGCGCAGCGAGTCGCTCGTCACCGACGAGCCCGGTGCCGACCCTCACGTCGAGATGCAGCCGATTCTTGACGACCTTGCCTTCGGGAACGCGCTGGAAGAACAGTCGCGGGCTCACACCCGAGGGATCAACGCACGCGAACGCTGAACCCTGCTGCTCAGGCGGCAGCGCGCGATCGAAGTCGTCCCACGTGGCAAAGCCCGCCGGTGGCGGCGGTACGACGTAGCCCAGCACCTCACACCAGAAACGAGCGACGCGCTCGGGTTCCGCGCAGTCGAAGGTGACCTGGAACTGCTTGACCGGCGCCATCGGGCCACCCTAGAGGCGGAATCTGCCGCCGTTCCACCAAATTTTTCGCAAGCCCCTGCCCCCGACGACCACGAACGCGTACCGTCGCCCGCGAGCCGGGTCGCCACCCCACGCTGAGGCCGTCGATGGCCGAGTCGACCCGGTGCTCCAGTAGCGGGGCGCGGCAGTGCCCCTGGGCTGCATCAGGAGCGCTGCCGCGCCCCCATCTGGTCCGATGGCCCTGACTCGTCCGAGCTCAGCATCAGCGGCGGTCCGACGTCGCGATCCGCGGGCATGAACTCGACGGCCCCACACCTGAGGCACATCGAGGCAGTCTCACCGTCCATGGATTGGTACTGCTCGTCGCGTTCCCACACGTGGTCGACGCATGCGGCGTCGTTGCCAGCGCTCACCTTCGCCCTCCCTCTCAACAGCAAACGCTTCACGAGGCGGTCTGATCATTCCCCGATCACCGAGGGTCCATGCGCGCGAATTTCGGAAGGACGGGCCTTCGGCGACCTAGTAGCCGTACAGCTCGAAGTCCCCGGCGTAGATGTCGCGAAGCTTGCGCAGCAGCTCGGGGTGTCCGTCGACCAGGCGGTCGGACGGCTTGGCCACCACGTTGCGCACCTCGATCGGTACGTCGGGCAAACCCGCGAGCTCGCGGACCCGTGCCAGGTCGCCGGCGAAGTTCTCGAGTCGTCCCACCACGTCGTACTCGACCAGGCCGTGCATGAGGTTCAGGTGTTGCGGTCTCCAGTGAGGGTCCATCCGGAGTGGCTCCTGCAGCTCCAGCGCGGCCACGAACTGGTCGAACGTCAGCGCCCTCTTGGGATCCACCGGCATCCCGAGACTCTCCTGCACGAGGATCCGCCACCGGTCGTTCTTGACCGACATGATCTTGTCGCGGTAGGCGGACTCCACCCGGCCGATCGGGTCGCGGACGAAGCTGAACCGGAACGCGTCACCCGCGAGCATCGCGGCCACCGTGTCCCATCCGACGTCCTTGACCTGGGGCAGCCGGTTCTCCTTGTGGATGTTGACCTCGGGCACGAACTCGTGGTCGCCGGTGTGAAGCCGGTGCAGCCAAAGAATGACGGTGGAACAGCCCGCCTTGGCGTTCCTCACGTAGATGCAGCCCTGGTCCGGCAGGGGGCAGAGTCGACCGGCGACCTTCCCGTCCGGGAAGTAGTCCTTGAGTGCGGCGCGCGTGACGCGTCGGTCGGACTCGAGGTGCATGGACAGCACCCTAGTGGCGCGCGACCGAGCTTTCTCGGTCGGCGAGCCGCCGAATCTCGGCGAGAACCGAGGCGGGGTAATGGTCGTCGTCGAGTACGCCGGCTGGCATCACCTCCGCCTCTGGGAACCAGCGCTGGAAGTCTGCCCGGTACGCGTCGCGGATGGCCGCGAGGACCTCGGGGGTGAGCATCGACCGCAACGGCTTGAGCGTTGACTGGTTGCCCGGCGGCTGGACCTCGACCGGGTCGCCCCCCACTGCCCGGACGCGTGCGTTGAGGTCGGCCAGCACGAGGTCCATCTCACCGAGCGTGTAGATCCGCGTGTAGGGCATGCGCTCGGGAACCAGCAGGTCCGACTGCGCGCGGAAGTGTCCGTTGTCCCTCAGCAGCTCGCTGCACTCGCCGGCAGCCAGACCTGCGACGAACCGCTGGAACCCCTCCACCACGTCATCAGCCGTCCGCGGCACGGGGGGCACGAGGTGCGGGGGAACCTGCGCGATCGTGTGCGGCACGCGCGGCAGCAGCTTCTGCTGCCAGGCCGACCACAGCCGGGAGGTCGGGTGCCTGACCACGGCGAAGACGTGCCACCCGTTGGCTGCGTCGATCTCCGCCAGCTGATCCTCGGACAGGCTGTGCAGGGTGGGGACTCGACGCCACAGCCGGCGCCGATGGATCGAGGCGGGCCAGGGTTTCGTCGAGCGCGTCGCCCGGCGGAACTCGTCGGCATCCTCGCCGGCCATGGAGGCGATGACCCACTTGAGGCTGGTGCACGCGACCTTGGGCGTCGACACGTACACGGTCCTGTGGCGCTCGAGCACGAATGTGTGCCGAGGTTGGGGTGGAAGCTGGTCGCGGCGCACCCGCTGCAGTATGCCAGCGGTCGACTCAGGTCCCCGTCTGACCCGGGAGGCCGTCCACGGCAGCATCGCCAGATCCCTGCCAGCCGACGTCCCCGTCGCTCCACCGCAGGTGCTTCATCAGATGTACCGAGCCGCCACGGCCGGTGACGGTGTCGAACACCGCCCGGTCAGTGAGCGCACGCATCAGCGCGATACCCCTGCCCCCTTCGGCATCCAGCTCCGCCATGGACGACGGTGCCGCCTCCATGTTCCCGAAGCCGGTCCCGGAGTCCAGCACGTCCATGGTCAGGTCTTCGTCCCCGATGTTGATCACGACTTCGTACGACGCGCCTTGCCCTGCATGCCGGTACACGTTGGTGCAGGCCTCCGAGAGTGCGACCTCCACCTCCGCCACGCACTCGGGGGTCACTCCTGCGTTCGACAACGCGGTCGACACGGTGCGGCGGACGAGCGGAACGCTGCGCGCCTCGCGCGGCAAGGCCATCACCACTTGGATCCGCACGACGTCCCCTCCTCGGCTCACTCCGGGCAGCGGCAGCGCCAGGTTCTCCCACACGACTCTACGCCGGACTCGGGGCGACGTGAGCGTGTGCCGGTGGGGGTCGCCAGAGGGCTGACAAATGTGGTGAGGTGGCCGAGGTCCTGCTTGTAGACCAGCGGGCCACACCGGGCCCAGACCTCGCCCCTTCCCCGAAGCGAGGTGCGCCATTCCCGCCACCGGCGTTCGACGCCAGGCCGTGTGTCCCCACTGCGGGGCATGCGTCCCACTGGTGCGTGGGCGCTGGCTGCACGTGCACAACGAGGGCAGCCCGGACTACGTCCTTCCTCGCGCGGACCGGCCGCGCTGCCCCGGCAGCTTCCTCCGGATACCGGGGCCGGCCCCAGCTGGCAGGATCTCGTGACCGCACCCCTGCGCACGCTCCTCGACCGACTGGTCTCCCAGGAGGTTGCCCGCACCAACGCCGCCCAGGCGTCAGTCCGCCTGATCCATGACCGCCGCCAGCTCGAGGACGTCGAGGCGTTCCTCGACAACCACCTGCGAGACCAGCCCACCCGACGGCCGCCAACGCCCGCCGAGGCCCCTCCCGAGACCGCCGTCGGGAGGCGCCGAAGGCGATGACTGCCACTGTGGCGTGGACGAAGAAGTCGGGGGATTCCTCACGTCACGCCGCAGTGCACGCTGCGGGGGTACAGTCACGCGGCTGCGCGAGCCGGGTGACTGCACCCCCGCCCCCGGGTCATCCGGCAGGCGCCCCCGGGCCGCCGGATTCCCATGCCGGCAATCGCGCCGGCGGGGTACTCAGGTCAAAGTGAGGCGGCAGACCGCCTGTGGCCGCCGGCTGATGTGGCGTGCATGGGTTCGCCCGTCCCGTTCGGGGTGCAGCCGTGACTCGGCTGCCGGCTGACCTCCCAACCGGTACGGACCCTACGCCGGTTCATCCGGACCGAGGGCCGATTCCGAAAAACTGCCCGCCCAGCCGGTTCGTCAGGTCGCGAAGTCGGACGGCGTGCTGGCCGGATGCCCGGTGGCTCGTTCCACGAGCCGGGCCGCCACGACGCGAAGCTTCTGGTTGGTGACCTGCGAGTGATGACGGAGCAGGGCAAGCGCCGTGTCCGCATCGCACTGCTCCTCGGCCATCAGGATCCCCAGCGCCTGGTCGATCGTCGATCGCGACCGCAGCGCCTCGACGACCTGGTCGGACCTGCGCTCGTGCTCGCGCAACCGCAGGTCAAGCGCGATGGAGGTGGCTGCGTGCCCGGCGAACACGTCGGCGCGCTGTTGCGCCGCGGTATCGAAGGCGTCCGGAACGCAGCCGTACAGGTTCAGGGCGCCGGCACAGGTGTCCTCCACGAACAAGGGCAGGCTCAGCGAGCTCCGCACTCCCCGACCGAGGGCGGCCAGTCGGTACTCGCTCCACCGAGAGTCGGTCTCCTGGTCCCGGACGTGCACGGTCCTTTCGGTGGCGATGGCCTCCAGACAGGGGCCCTCGCCGGCGCCGTACTGCGCCTCGTCGACGATCGCCGCCGTCTCGTCGCTGGCGGCAACCGTCGTGCAAGCGCGGCCCTGGCGGAGCGTGATGCCGCAGGAGCACTCGCCGGCCACGGCCACCGCGGCAAGCCCGGCCACCTTCTCGAGGAAGGCCTCCACGTCGTCGACGCCAAGGGGCAGCGCATGCATCACGCCGAGCGAGCCGACGAAATCGAGCGCTGACTCCACGTCTGAGGGGTCGTTCCAATCCATCTCCGCCACCGTACGGCGGGGCTTGGAGGGGCTCAAGCACCGGCGACTCAGCTCTCGTCGGTCGCGAACTCCTCGTCGTGGGTCCCCGGTCGGGGCGCCCAGGGGAGCTCCTTGGCCGGGCGTACGACGATCAACCGGTCCCCACGGGCCAGTTGTGTGACGACCGGGTCGAAGTACCGGTACACCTTCTCGTCCCTGACCACGGCGATCACCTGGTCGGGCAGCGCCTGCGGTTGCTGGCCCACCTCCGACACGAGAAGGTCACGTTCGGCGACCTCAAGCCCCTCGCCGTAGGAAAGGAGGTCCTCCATCACCGAGCCGAGGGTCGGCGACAGAGACGAGAGGCCGATCAGCCGGCCGACGGCGTCGGAGGACGTGATCACCGAGTCGGCGCCGGACTGCCGCATCAACGCGACGTTCTCCTGCTCCCTCACGGCCGCCACGATCAGGGCCTTCGGGTTGAGCTGGCGCACCGTCAGGGTGGCGAGCACATTGGAGTCGTCGCGGTCGGTGGTGATGATGACGTGGCTGGCGTTGGCAACGCCCGCACGGCGGAGCACCTCCCGCCGGGTGGCGTCGCCGGTGACCACCGCCAGCCCGTCGGTGTGGGCGTCCTCCAGTGCCACCGACCCGGTGTCGACCACCACGATGCCCTCGCGGTCCTGTCCGTTGTTGACCAGTGTCTCGACGGCGCTGCGGCCCTTGGTGCCGTAGCCGATGACGACGACGTGTTGTCCCATGCTCTTCCTCCACCGGGCGACCCGGAAAATCTCGCGACCCTGCGAGGCGAGGACCTCCAGGGTGGTGCCGATCAGCAGGACCAGGAACGCGATGCGCAGCGGCGTGACGACGAACGCGTTGAGTAGCCGGGCGTGCGGTTCGACCGGCGCGATGTCGCCGTACCCGGTCGTGCTGAGCGTGACCGTCGTGTAATAGATCGCGTCGACCAGCCCGACCGCCCCGGTGGGGTCGTTGTTGTCGTTGTAGGCGTGCCGGTCGAAGTACACCAGCAGCACGGTGCCGACCAGGATCGCGAGCGCGGCCAGCATCCGGCGGCCCAGCTCCCACCATGGCGAGCGCACCTTCTCCGGCAACGAGACCCGGCCGCGGGAGATCTCCGCGATCGAGTCGGTCGTCTTGGCAGCCACGGGCCGAACCTACTCGACCGGCTCGTCCCGGACCGTCATCCGATGCCGCAATCGAAGCACGAGTTCGCGCCGCGCCCTGGTGGTCGCCTTCTGCGGGAAGACGGTGTCGAAGGCAGCGTTGACCGCGGCGCCGATCAGCACGGCCAGTGCCAGCAGGTAGAGCCACAACAAGACGGCGATCGGCGCGGCCAGTGGCCCGAAGATCGACCTGGAGTCGGCGGCGGTCACCGTCAGCACCCACCGCAGCAGGGCCGAGCCGGCGATCCAGGCGCCCAGCGCGAACGTCGCCCCCGGGAGGTTGAAGCTCCAGTTCGTCCGCACCGGCACGGACACGTGGTAGAGCGTCGCCAGGAAGCAGATGCAGAGCACGATGATCGTCGGCCAGTAGAACGTCATCAGGAACTCGGATCGCTCGGGCACCAACCGGCGCACCAGCGAGGGGCCGGCCACGACGAGTGGGACCGCTATGACGCCGAGAATCATCGCCAGCACGTAGAGCAGGAACGACAGGGCGCGGGTCTTGACGATGCCCCGGTGGCCGCCCAGCCCGTGCATGACCGTGATCGTGTCGACGAAGACGTTCAGCGCCCGCGACCCTGACCAGAGCGCCAGGACGAAGCCGAGCGAGATCACGTCGAACCGCGGCTCGTTGAGGACGTCGTTGATGGTCGGGACGATGATCCGGTCCACCGCGCGTTCGGTCAGCGCGCGCTCCGACAGGGCGATGATGGCGTCGCGCACGTCGGCGATCTGAGCCGGCGTGAACCGGTCGCTGACGAACCCGATGCCGCCGGCGAGCATGAAGATCAGCGGGGGCACCGACAGCACCGCGAAGAAGGCCGCCTCACCCGCCAGCCCGGTGACCCGGTGGCGCATGCAGCTGCCGACGGTGGACACGATCAGCCGCCAGAGCACCCCGCCCAGTCGATGCACCCACGGCGGAACCCACCCGGGCAGCCGTCCCGCCCGGGGACCGGAGTGGCTCTCCGCGGCGCCCATGGGCCTACGGTATCCACATGGAAGGCCCCAAAACGCGTGGCGAGATCCGGATCGCGACCAATCAGCCTCCACCCCTGGCCGGCCACAACGTGGTCACCTGCGACGCCGCTCTGGTCGAGGCCGTCACCAGGCACGGGTCCGCGGAGGTCCTGGACGACCTCGCCGCGCTCGGCACAGAGGCAGGAACCCCCGAGGCACGCGAGCAGGGGATCCTCGCCAACGAGAATTATCCGACGCTGCGGTCCTACGACCGCTACGGCAACCGGGTCGACGAGGTCGACTTCCATCCCTCGTGGCACTGGCTGATGGAGCGGGCGGTCGGCCACGGGCTGGCGGCCGCGCCCTGGGAGTCCGATTCGCCCCACGCCCACGTGCGTCGGGCCGCCGGCTTCCTCGCCTGGTCGCACACCGAGCCCGGCCACGGCTGCCCGATCTCGATGACCTATGCCGCCGTGCCCGCGCTGCGCGTCGACGATGCGGTCGCCAAGGAGTGGGTCCCCCTGCTGGCCTCCACCAGCTACGACCCGGGACTGCGACCAGTGTCGGAGAAGCGCGGGGCCCTGGCCGGCATGGGGATGACCGAGAAGCAGGGCGGCTCCGACGTACGCGCCAACGTGACCGTGGCCCGGCCGACCTCCGTCGACGGCGACTACACCCTGCACGGCCACAAGTGGTTCACCTCGGCCCCGATGAACGACGTTTTTCTCGTGCTCGCCCAGGCGGACGACGGGGTCACCTGTTTCCTCGTACCCCGCGTACTGCCCGACGGGACCCGCAACCAGCTCGACGTGGTCCGGCTGAAGGACAAGCTCGGCAACCGCTCAAACGCGTCCAGCGAGCTGGAATTCGACGGCACGCTCGCGCACCGTCTCGGTGACGAGGGGCGCGGCGTCCGCACGATCATCGAGATGGTCAACGCGACTCGGCTCGACTGTGTGCTCGGATCGGCCGGACTGATGCGGCGCGCGGTCTCCGAAGCGTCGTGGCACGTGGCCCATCGCTCCGCCTTCGGTGGTCTGCTGGCCGACAAGCCGTTGATGCAGAACGTCATCGCTGACCTGGCCGTCGAGTCCGAAGCAGCCACGGCTCTCGCCGTACGGCTCGCGGCCGCGGTCGACAACTTGGCCGACCCCCACGAGGCCGCCCTGCGCCGGATCGCGCTGCCGCTCGCGAAGTTCTGGGTCTGCAAGCGGACTCCCGCGATGGTGGCCGAGGCGCTGGAGTGCCTCGGCGGCAACGGGTACGTCGAGGAGTCCGTGATGCCGCTGCTCTACCGCGAGGCGCCGCTCAACTCGGTGTGGGAGGGCTCCGGCAACGTCAACGCCCTCGACGTCCTGCGGGCGCTGGCCCGCGAGCCCGCCGCGCTGGAGGCCTGGATCAGCGAGGTTGGGCTCGCCAGGGGCGCCGACCCGCGGCTCGACCGCGCCGTCGACGACGCCCTCGCGCTCCTGGCCGACGAGGCGACGCTCGAGCAGTCCGCCCGTCGCCTCGCCGGCCGGATGGCCGCCTGCCTCCAGGGGTCGCTGCTGGTCCGCTTCGCTCCCCCGGAGGTGGCCGACGCGTTCTGCGCCTCCCGCCTCGGGTCGGCGTACGACGGCACGTTCGGCACCCTCGCCGGCAGCGACCTCGCCGCGATCGTGGCGAGGACCACCCCGACTCGCTGAGTCAGGCCAGGTCGAGCCCCGGATAGAGCGGGTACTTCTCCAGCATCTCCGCGGACGCGTCCTTGACCTTGTCGCCGACCCCGTCGGCCAGGGCGTACGACGCCTTCGAGGGCGTGCCCTTCTTGGTGGTCCCTGGCTCGGTGTTGGAGAGGACGTGGACGATCAGCTCGGCCACGTGGTCGAACTCGTCGTGCCCGAAGCCTCGGGTCGTGAGCGCCGGCGTGCCCAGCCGGATGCCGGAGGTGTACCACGCGCCATTGGGGTCGTTGGGCACCGAGTTGCGGTTGGTCACCACGCCGGCATCGAGGAGCGCCGACTCGGCCTGGCGGCCGGTCAGCCCGAACGACGAGACGTCGAGCAGGACCAGGTGATTGTCGGTGCCGCCGGTGACCAGCGTGGCTCCGCGCGAGAGGAACCCCTCGGCCAGCGACTTCGCGTTGTCGGCGACCTGCTGGGCGTAGGTCTTGAAGGACTCCTGCCGGGCCTCGGCCAGCGCCACCGCCTTGGCCGCCATCATCTGCGACAGCGGACCGCCGAGGACCATCGGGCAGCCGCGGTCGACCGAGGAAGCGAACTCCTCCTGGGCCAGCACCAGGCCTCCGCGCGGTCCGCGCAGCGACTTGTGCGTCGTGGTGGTCGTGAGGTGTGCGTGCGGCACCGGGTCCTCGTCGCCGGTGAACACCTTGCCCGCCACCAGGCCGGCGAAGTGCGCCATGTCGACCATCAGCGTGGCGCCCACCTCGTCCGCGATCTCGCGCATCTTCGCGAAGTTGATCCGCCGGGGGTAGGCGGAGTAGCCCGCGACCAACACCAGCGGCCGGAACTCTCGAGCCTTGGCCGCGACGCTGTCGTAGTCGAGCAGGCCGGTCTCGGGGTCGGTGCCGTACTGGTTCTGGTGGAACATCTTGCCGCTGATGTTGGGTCGGAACCCGTGGGTGAGGTGCCCACCCGCGTCCAGCGACATGCCCAGGAGTCGCTGGTTGCCGAGCTCGTTCCGCAGCGACTCCCAGTCCTCCTCGCTCAGCTCGCTGACGTTCTTGGCCCCCAGCTTCTCGAGCCCGGGCCCCTCGACCCGGTGGGCCAGGATCGACCAGTAGGCGACCAGGTTTGCGTCGATGCCGGAGTGGGGCTGCACATAGGCGTACGGCGCCCCGAACAGCTCGCGGGCGTGCTCGGCCGCCACCGACTCGACGGTGTCGACGTTCTGGCACCCGGCGTAGAAGCGGTGACCGACCGTGCCCTCGGCGTACTTGTCGCTGAGCCACGTGCCCATCGTGAGCAGCACCGCCGGCGACGCATAGTTCTCGCTCGCGATCAGCTTCAGCGATCCACGCTGGTCAACAAGCTCCTGGCGGGTCGCCTCGGCGATGCGGGGCTCGACCGAGGCCATCACCTCGAGAATCTGGCGGTAGGCATTGCTGATCACGGCATCTGTCATGGGGACAGACTATGACCGCGCGGCGTGTGACGTGGGCCGCACCCGCGCCTGTCCCGCGCCGGGCACGGCACCCAACGTCTCATATGCTGGAGCAGCATCTCACTACATGAGATTCCGGGTTGTGGGCAGGCCGTCCGCACCTTGAGACTTCTCGTCATGATCACCGCTGCGACGCACGCGCACCTCGTGGTACGACGCCACGTGGACCTCGGGCGTACCCGCAGCATGATGTGTTGGCCTCGCTGAATCACGCCGCCCATTCTTCGAATCCGCGCTCATCGTCGCGCGCGGCACTCAGCGTGAAGGACCTTCCTCCATGAATGATTCGACCGTCCGCACCTCGCGGCCCCGTCCGCGGCGCGGAGAGGGCCAGTGGGCCCTGGGGTACAGCGAGCCCCTGAACAAGAACGAGCAGACCAAGAAGGACGACAACCCGCTCAACGTCCGCGCCCGGATCCTCGGCATCTATGCCAAGCGGGGTTTCGACTCGATCGACCCCGCGGACCTGCGCGGCCGCTTCCGGTGGATGGGCCTCTACACGCAGCGAGCTCCCGGATTCGACGGCGGCAAGACCGCCATGCTCGAGGAGGAGGAGCTCGACGACCGCTTCTTCATGATGCGGGTCCGCACCGACGGCGCGATCCTGGGCGTCGACCAGCTGCGCGCGCTCGGAGAGACCTCGTCGGCGTACGCCCGCAACACCGCCGACATCACCGACCGCAACAACATCCAGTACCACTGGATCCAGATCGAGGACGTACCCGCCATCTGGGAGCGGCTCGAGGGCGTGGGCCTGGACACCACCGAGGCGTGTGGCGACTCGCCGCGGCCGTTCCTCGGCTCCCCCGTCGCCGGCATCGCCAAGGACGAGATCATCGACGGCTCCGAGGCGCTCGCGGAGATCAAGCGCCGCGCGATCGGCAACCCGGAGTTCTCCAACCTGCCCCGCAAGTTCAAGACCGCCCTCACCGGACACCCGAGCCACGACGTGGCCCCGGAGGTCAACGACATCTCCTTCGTCGGCACCGTCCACCCCGAGCACGGACCCGGCTTCGACCTCTGGGTCGGCGGCGGGCTCTCCACCAACCCGATGATCGCGCAGAAGCTCGGCGTGTGGATCCCGCTGGACGAGGTGGCCGACGCCTGGGAGGGCGTCACGTCGATCTTCCGTGACTACGGCTACCGGCGGTTGCGCTCGCGGGCGCGGCTCAAGTTCCTGGTCGCCGACTGGGGCGTGGAGAAGTTCCGCGAGGTACTGGAGTCCGAGTACCTCCACCGCACGCTCGTCGACAACCCCTCCCCCACGTCACCGGCCCGCCAGGGCGACCACATCGGCGTGTACGAGCAGAAGGACGGCAAGTTCTACGTCGGTGCCGCGCCGCTCGTCGGCCGGATCGACGGCACGACCCTGAGCGGCCTGGCCGACCTCGTCGAGCAGTACGGCGCCCGCGGCGCCCGACTGACGGCGTACCAGAAGCTCGTGGTCCTCGGTGTCGACGGCGCCGACGTGGCCGCGTTCACTGCCGACCTGGAGAAGATCGGACTGACCGCACAGCCCTCGAACTGGCGCCGCAACACCATGGCCTGCACCGGCCTCGAATTCTGCAAGCTGGCCATCGTCGACACCAAAAACCGTGCCAAGGCGCTCGTGACCGAGCTGGAGAAGCGGTTCCCCGACCTCGACACCCCGATCACCGTCAACGTCAACGGCTGCCCCAACGCCTGCGCCCGCACGCAGGTGGCCGACATCGGCCTCAAGGGCCAGCTGGTGATGGACGGTCACGGCAACCAGGTCGAGGGGTTCCAGGTGCACCTCGGCGGCACCCTGGGCCTGACCTCCGCCTTCGGCCGCAAGCTGCGCGCCCACAAGGTCACCAGCGCGGACCTCGACGACTACATCACCAACGTGGTCTCCGCTTTCCTCGCCGAGCGCGAGCCGGACGAGGCGTTCGCCACGTGGGTCGGCCGGGCCGACGACGTGGTGCTGCGCGGCGAACGAGAGCTGGCCCCGGCATGAGCGAACGGGCGCAGCCTTTCCACTGCCCCTACTGCGGGGACGAGAACCTCTGGCCCCACGAGGGTCAGGAACGGTCGTGGGAGTGCCGGTCCTGCCTGCGAGCGTTCAGCGTGAAGATGCTCGGGATGATCCGTCCGGCGGCCCCAGGGATGGACCCCACATGACCACCGCGACGACGCGTTCCGCGCGCGAGTTCAAGGGCACCCACACCGACGGTCGGACCCCCGAGGAGCTGCGCGAGCTGGTCTCCCACGTCGGGGCCGAGCTCGAGCTGGCCCCGGCCGAGCACATCATCGAGTGGGCCGTCGCGACATTCGGCGAGCGGTTCTGTGTGACCTCGTCGATGGGCGACGCAGTGCTCGCCCACCTCGCGTCGCGGGTCGCGCCGGGCGTCGACGTGGTCTTCCTCGACACCGGCTACCACTTCGCCGAGACCATCGGCACCCGCGACGCGGTCGAGGCGACACTGCCGGTCAACCTGGTCACCGTCACACCCGAGCAGAGCGTGGCCGAGCAGGACGAGGCGTACGGCAAGGACCTCTACAAGACCAACCCCGACCTGTGCTGCGCCCTGCGCAAGGTCGCCCCGCTCAAGGACGCGCTCGAGGAGTACGACGCCTGGGCGACCGGACTACGCCGCGCCGAGACCCACGACCGGATCATCGCTCCGGTGGTCGGCTGGGACGCCCGCAAGGGCAAGGTGAAGGTCTCGCCACTGGCCCGCTGGTCCGACGAGCAGGTCGAGCGCTACATCGACGACAACAACGTGCTGGTCAACCCGCTCGTCTACGACGGCTACCCGTCCATCGGCTGCTGGCCGTGCACGCGGCGGGTCGCCCCCGGTGACGATCCGCGAAGCGGGCGCTGGGCCGGCACCACCAAGACCGAGTGCGGGATCCATTGATGCCCGTGCGATGTGACGAAGCTCCCAGAACCGACAACGTGGTCGGTCGTTGTTCAACACAGAATGAGAGGAGGCCGCGCTGATGGCTGCTCCTGCACTGGTGGCTCTGGCTCACGGAAGCCGTGACCCGCGGTCCGCCGAGACGATCACTGCCCTCGTCGACGAGGTCCGCGCGCTGCGCCCGGACCTGAGGATCGAGCCGGCCTTCCTGGAGTTGTCGAAGCCGTCCTTCCAGACGGTCGTCAACAGGCTCGTACGCGCCAAGTACGAAGAGATCGTGGTGGTGCCGCTGCTGCTCACCGAGGCCTACCACGCAAAGGTCGACGTCCCCGAGGCCGTGGCCGCCGCAACGGCGCGCCACGAGGGACTCAAGATCCGGACCAGCTCGATCCTCGGCATGGAGCCGAGCTTCCTGGAGGTGCTCGACCTGCGGATGCGTGAGGCACTCAAGGCCTCGCGGGTCCGCGAGCTCGACGCGCTCGTGCTGGCTGCCGCCGGGTCCTCCGACGCGCTCGCCAACCAGGCCGTCGCCCGGCTGGCGCGGGTGTGGGGCACCCGCCACAAGCTGCCGGTCACCGCGGCGTACGCCTCCGCGGCTCCCCCGGCCACCGGCGAGGCCGTGCGCGCCTTCCGCAGGGAGGGGCGTCGCCACATCGCGGTCGCCTCGATGTTCCTCGCGCCGGGCTTCCTGCCCGACCGCGCCGCGGAGCTGGCTCTCGAGGCCGGTGCTGTCGCGGTCTCGCAGCCGCTCGGCGCCCACCAGGAGCTCGCCCGCGCAGTACTCGCCCGCTACGCCGTCGGCGCGGTCGAGCTGGTCCCCGTCTGAGCTAGTGAGGGCTGGCCACGAGCCGGCCCAGCAGACCCTCGAGCTCTGCGGCCGGGTCGGCCGTGACGCCGCCGTGCACCGGCCCCGGTTGGAGCACGGTGCTGCGGGGTGCCATCAGGAAGCCGAACCGGGTGCCGATCGGCTGTTCCGCCGCGGTGCCGCCCCGCTCGTCGCCGGCACACACGCCGGCCACGAACGCCAGCGCCTCGCACACCTGGTCGAGGTCGAGCTGCGGGTCGAGGAGGTGCAGCCGGTCGCGGTCGACGCTCCAGCGGACGTCGAGGTAGCCGGACGCCTGGCAGTAGAGCACCACCCCGACGTTGACGAACTCCTCGCGCTCCACGCGCGGGACGCAGCGCAGGACGACGTACTGGTAGGCGAGCGAGTTCACGCTGCCTCCGCCGCGGGCAGCCACTGCCGGGTCGACAGCCGCTCGACCAGGAACGCGACGTAGGCCTCGCGCACGGCGTCGGGTGTGTCGGCACCCGGGACCGGCTCCAGCCAGTGGTCGGGTACGTCGGCGAGCACCTCGGCGAAGACCTGCTGGTCGAGCAGCCCGGTGATCTCCTCGTCGGCAGGCGGGAGCCCGCCGGCGTGAGCTCGCAGCACGTGGTCGTCGATGTCCCACGGCTGGCGCGCGAACCGTTCCGGGTCGGTGACGCCGCCGGACCAGCCGTGGTGGAAGTAGAGCGCGGCCCCGTGGTCGATCACCCACAGCCGGCCGTGCCAGACCAGCAGGTTGGGGTTGCGCCAGCTGCGGTCGACGTTGGCGGTGAACGCGTCGAGCCACAGGATCTTCGCGGCCACGTCCGAGCCGTCGTGCACGGTGCCGTCGTACCCGAACGCGCCCGGCAGGAAGTCGATCCCGAGGTTGAGGCCGGCACTGGCGCCGAGGAGGTCCTGAACCTCCTCGTCGGCTTCGTAGCGCGCGATCTGGGGGTCCAGGTCGAGGCCGACCAGGCGTGGGGTGGCCAGCCCGATCCGGCGGGCCAGCTCACCGACGACCACCTCGGCCACCAGGACCCGGACACCCTGTCCGGCGCCGCGGAACTTGCAGACGTAGGTGCCGAGGTCGTCCGCCTCGACGATGCCGGGGAGGCTGCCGCCCTCGCGCAGCGGTGTGACGTAGCGGGTGACCGAGACGGTGGGGATCACCGGATCGGCCCCTCGTCGAGCAGCCGCTGCTGCTGCTCCGCCACGTCGAAGTCGGCCTCCGGCCAGCGCAGCGCCATGCCGCGCAACGTGTCCAGGAGCAGGTGGCCGATCGCCAGGTTGCGGTACCACTTCCGGTCCGACGGGATCACGTGCCACGGCGCGATCTCGGTGTTGGTGTGCTCGAGGGCGAGCTCGTAGGCCTCGCGGTAGGCAGGCCATCTCCCCCGCTCATCGACGTCGGCCGGGTTGAACTTCCAGTGCTTCCTCGGGTTGTCGAGGCGCGCCAGCAACCGGGCCTTCTGCTCCTCGGCGGAGATGTGCAGCATGCACTTCACGATCGTGACGCCGTCCTGGGCCAGCTCGGCCTCGAACTCGTTGATCTGCTGGTAGCGGCTCGCCACGGTCCGTGGCGTGACGATCTCCTTGACGCGGGCGATCAGCACGTCTTCGTAGTGCGACCGATCGAACACCCCGATGTATCCGGGCTGCGGCAGCGCTCGCCGCACCCGCCAGAGGAAAGGGTGGCCACGCTCCTCCTCGGTGGGCGCCTTGAAGCTGGTGATCTTCACGCCCTGCGGGTCGACCAGGCCGACCGTGTGCCGGAGGACGCCGCCCTTCCCGGAGGTGTCCATCCCCTGCAGGACGAGCAACAGCCGGCGTCGCGAGCCCGTCGCAATACCCTCCGCGAAGAGCTGTTCCTGCAGATCGGACAGTTCGTCGCCCATGGCGAACAGCGCGCTCTTGCCGTCGCGCTTGCTGCCGTCGAACCCCGGCGTGGCGTTCGTGGTGATGGTCGTGAGGTCGACAGGACCGGGCGGAAGTCGGTGCAGGTGCGGCCTCATGGCCACATCATGTCGGATCGGGGCCGGGGCACGTTTGACGCTGCGTTGTTCGGGCACCGGACCAAGATGAACGCAGCTGCACCAGAGGCCGCCCTCGACACCGTGATCCTCGACCTGGACGGCACCCTCGTGGACACGGTCTACCAGCACGTCCTGGCGTGGCGATCGGCGTTCCTCAGCGTCGGCGTGGACATTCCGGCGTGGCGGATCCACCGGGCGATCGGGATCGGTGGCGACCGCCTGGTGGAGGAGCTGGCCGGACGGAGGGTCGAGAATGCAGTCGGCGACGAGGTGCGGAAGCTGCATGGGATGCGCTTCGAGGACCAGTTGCCGCACGTCACGCCGACCGATGGCGCCCCCGAGCTGCTCGAGACGCTGCGCAGCCGCGATCTGAAGGTCGTGGTCGCCAGCTCGGGTGAGCGCGAGGTCACCGAACGGCTGTTGTCGGTGCTGGGCGCCGCCGAGTCACTGAACGCCTGGGTCTCGGGAGATCAGGCCGAGAGCTCCAAGCCTGACGCGGACCTGCTGCGCCTGGCGATGGAGAAGGTGTCCGGCGAGGCGGCGCTGGTCATCGGCGACACCGTCTGGGACGTGGAGGCGGCCCGCAACTGTGACTTCCCGTGTGTCGCCGTGCTCACCGGCGGGGTGTCCGACGCCGAGCTCCGGGAGGCGGGTGCGCTGGACGTCCGTGAGCACCCCGCCGCCATCACGAGGGATCTGGGCGACCTGCTGAAGCGAGCTCGTCCTTGACGACGCTGAAGGCGAGGCCGGACGAGTAGCCCTTCCGGGCGAGCACGCCGACCAGCCGACGGGTGGCCTTGTCGCGGTCGAGCCCCTGCATCGAGCGCAGCTTCTTGCGGACGAGCGCCCGCGCCGTCTCCTCCTCCTCGCCGGGGTCGATCTCGTCGAGCGCCTCGCGTGCCACGTCGTCGGCCACGCCCTTGCGGCGCAGCTCCTGCGCGAGCGCGCGCCTGGCCAGGCCCTTGCCGGGGCCACGGCTGGTGACCCACGCCCGCGCGAAGGCCCCGTCGTCGACCAGCCCGACCTCCTCGAACCGGTCGAGGAGGCGGGCGGCGACGTCGTCGGGCACGTTCTTGGCGGCCAGCTTGGCGGCCAGCTCGCTGCGGCTGCGGGCCTGACCGGTCAGCTGGTCGAGCAGGATCTTGCGGGCCACCGACTCCGGGTCGGCGTCCGGCTCCTCGGAGGGCTCAGAAGTCATCGATGCCCGTCGGCTCGACCGGAACCTCGGCGTCGACCGTGGGACCCACGCCGAGCTTCTCCAGGATCCGCTTCTCCAGCTCGTTGGCCAGGTCGGGGTTGTCCTTGAGGAACGCCCGGGCGTTCTCCTTGCCCTGGCCGAGCTGGTCGCCCTCGTAGGTGTACCAGGCGCCGGCCTTGCGGACGAGGCCCGCCTCGACACCGACGTCGATCAGGCCGCCCTCGCGGGAGATGCCCTTGCCGTACATGATGTCGAACTCGGCCTGCTTGAACGGCGGGGCCACCTTGTTCTTGACGACCTTGACGCGGGTGCGGTTGCCGACCATGTCGGTGCCGTCCTTGAGCGTCTCGATCCGGCGGACGTCGAGGCGCACCGAGGAGTAGAACTTCAGCGCCCGGCCGCCGGTGGTGGTCTCGGGCGACCCGAACATGACCCCGATCTTCTCGCGCAGCTGGTTGATGAAGATCATGGTGGTCTTGGAGTTGTTGAGCGCGCCGGTCATCTTGCGCAGCGCCTGGCTCATCAGGCGGGCCTGGAGGCCGACGTGGCTGTCGCCCATCTCGCCCTCGATCTCGGCCCGGGGCACCAGCGCGGCGACCGAGTCGATCACGATCAGGTCGAGGGCGCCGGAGCGGATCAGCATGTCGGAGATCTCCAGCGCCTGCTCGCCGGAGTCGGGCTGGGAGACCAGCAGCGCGTCGGTGTCGACACCGAGGGCGCGGGCGTAGTCGGGGTCGAGGGCGTGCTCGGCGTCGATGAAGGCGACGATGCCGCCGGCCCTCTGCGCGCTGGCCACCGAGTGGAGGGCGACCGTCGTCTTTCCGGAGGACTCCGGTCCGTAGATCTCCACCACGCGACCGCGCGGCAGACCACCGAGGCCCAGCGCCACGTCGAGCGCGATGGACCCGGTCGGGATCACCTCCAGCGGCGCCCGGGTCTCGTCGCCCAGCCGCATGACCGAGCCCTTGCCGAACTGCCGCTCGATGTTGGCGAGCGCGGCATCCAGGGCCTTCTCGCGGTCTCCACCAGCCATGTCGTGTGTCCCATCTGTCTCGTCGGTTGCAGGTACGTCGGCGACGCTAGGACGAGCCACCGACATGCCTGATCAGCAATGCCGACGCCTGTGGACAACCTCGTTCCGCGTCGTACCTGTGGACATAAACCTAGCCCGAACACCTGTTCGAGACGGGACCTGCTCCGGCGTGTCGTCAGGACGGGACGTCGAAGGTCAGGTCGATCCCGTCGGCCCAGGTCTCGCACGTGCAGCCGTCCGGGTCGGGCAGGGCGGCGATGGTGTCGGAGAGCAGCCCGCGCAGCCGCTCGAGGTTCTCCGCGAAGGTCGCGAAGACCTCCTCCTGGCTCACCGCGGACCCGGCCTCGACGCCGGCGTCCAGGTCGGTGACCAGCGCGATCGCGGCGTAGCACTGCCGCATCTCCCGCGCCAGGATCGCCTCGGGGTGGCCGGTCATGTTGACCAGTGACCAGCCCTGGGCGGCGTAGTGCTGCGACTCCGCCCGCGTCGAGAATCGCGGGCCCTCGATCACCACCATCGCGCCGCCGGTGCGGACCGTCTCGTCGACCGACGCGACCGCGGCGGACAGGCGGTCGCAGTAGGGATCGGCGAACGGCACATGGACGGCACCGGCCTCCACGAAAGTCTGGACACGGCCCACCGTGCGGTCGACGAGCTGGTCGGGCACGACGACGGCGCCGGGTCCGACCTCCGGTCGCAGGCTCCCGACCGCGCACGGCGCGAGCACCTGGCGGACGCCGAGGGACCGGAGCGCCCAGGCATTGGCGCGGTAGTTGATGCGGTGCGGCGGGTGCTCGTGGTGGGGGCCGTGCCGGGGCAGGAACGCCACATTCCGGCCCGCGACATTGCCGACCGCGACGGCTGCCGACGGGGCGCCGTACGGCGTCTCGACCGGGTGCCGCTCGGGGTCGTCGAGGAAGGAGTAGAAGCCGGACCCGCCGATCACGGCCACGTCGGCGACGATCGCGTTCATGGCGCCACCCGGTCGGCGGGACGCTCCGCGGAGTGCCGGCCGGCGTACCACGCCGCCAGGAGCACGCCGACCGCGAGCGCGGCCGTCGTGGCGGCGAGCGTGGGGTAGCCCCAGACTCCGACGATGACCCCGGCGACACCACCGGCGCCCGCGGCTGTCAGGCCCATCACCAGGTCGGCAGCCCCCTGGACCTCGGTGCGCACGTCGAGCGGGGCGTGGTCGGCGATCACCGTGGAGGCCGCGACGGTCGCGAACGACCAGCCGAGGCCGAGCAGGAACAGCCCGGCGAAGATCTGCCAGGAGCTGCCCTCGGGCGCGCGACCGCACAGCACCAGGGACACCAGCAGTATCGCTCCCCCGGCGAACAGGACGGGAGCCCGGCCGGCCTTGTCGGCGAGCCAGCCGACGGCCGGTGAGAAGGCGAACATCCCGAGGACGTGGACGCTGATCACGATCCCGATCACCCGAAGCTCGGCGCCCCCGTGCTGCATGTGCAGCGGGGTCATCACCATGACGGACACCATCGCCGCGTGCGCGGCCGCGAGACCGCCGGTCGCGGCGCCGAGCACCGGGTGGTCGCGGACGGCGCCAGCCACCCGCCGCCAGGAGGAGTCGGTGGTGGCGACGACGCCGGGGGCGTCCGGGTCGAGCACGCGCGCCTCCTCCGCAGCGACGGCCCGCGCGGTCAGCAGGGGGTCGGGGCGCAGCAGGACGCCGATGACGAGGGCCGCGGCGAGCATGCCGACGCTGGCCAGGGCGAACGGCCCGGTCAGCTCCGGGATCTCCAGCCGAGCGGCGACGGAGGCCGACAGCCCGGTGAGGTTGGGGCCCGCCACGGCGCCGATCGTGGTCGCCCACACCACGACCGACAGCGCCCGCGCCCGGGTGGCCGCCGGGGCCAGGTCGGTGGCGGCGTAACGGGCGGCGCTGTTGGCGGCGGTGCTGGAGCCCAGCAATGCCGCACCGACGAGCAGCAGCGACATGGAGCCGACCACCCCGGCGACGACGACCAGCACCGCCCCCGCCGAGCCGGTGAGGTAGCCGGTCACCAGTCCGATGCGCCGGCCGCGGCGCGACATGATCCGGGCCAGCACGTAGGCCATCACGGCGGCGCCGAGCACCTGGAACGTCTGGGCCAGGCCGGCCTGTCGCTCCGATCCGGAGACGTCCTTGGCCAGCAGGGACGCCGTGGCGATCCCGATGGTGATGCCGACCGCACCGACGGCTTGGGCGGCGACGAGCGTGCCGATGGTGCGCCGCTGGACCGCCGCGACGTCGACCCGCCCGTCGATGGTCGTCATCGGTCGCGGGCGGGAAGCTCGAGTGCTGCCCACACGGCTCGCCAGACCTCCTTCGGGGGAATTCCGGCCTCGAGGGCCTCGTCCGCGGTCCGCCCTCCGAGGTCACCGATGACGTGGTAGCCCGCCCAGTGCCGGGCGTACGACGACCCGAGCGCCTGCTCCATCCGCGCCCAGAACTCGGTGTGCCTCATCGCAGCCCCCTCACCTGCGGCTGGCCTGCACGTCGAGCCAGGTCTCGCCACGCAGCCCCGGGGACCGGCGTACGTCGTCGACCACCCAGCCCGCGTCCTCGAGCACCGCACGCAGCGGCTCCTCGCGCCAGAACGTGAAGTGGCGCGGCCCGCCCACGTGACCGTGGGTGGAGAACCGGGCGCCGTCGCCCTCCTTCAGCGCGAGGTGGAGCGCACCCCCTGCACGCGTGGCCCCGGCGAGCCGGCGCAGCACGATCGGGAGGTCCTCGCGCCGGGCGTGGACAAGTGACGCCGAGGCCCACACGCCGTCGTACGGCGCGTCACGCTCGGGGTCGTCGAGCTCGTCGGCGAGTGGGTCGAGCACGTCAGCCGCGAACCCGTCGGCACGCAGCATCCGGACGAACGCCGGAGTGATGTCGGTGCGGCGCACGGAGAGGCCGGCCCCCTCCAGCGCCTGAGCGTCCCGCCCGGGGCCGCTCCCGACCTCCAGCACCCGCGCACCCGCGTCGAGGCCCGCGACGAAGCGCTCGATCGACGCGCGCACCTCGTCGGGCATCTCCTGCGTCCCCGCGCGGTAGTCGGCCGCGAAAGCCTCGTAGGACGCGACCGTGACCCGTTTGGTGACGTGGGAGACGTCGTGGGCGTGGTGGACCAGGTCGTGGAGGTGGTAGCGGGCGAGCGTGTCGACGGTGAACGTGTCGCCGTTGCTGCGGGTGCCGGTGCGCTGCCAGGCGTCGCCGGACACGGACTCGTAGGTGGCCGCGACCGCCTCGGCCGCATCACCGACCTCGTCGGCGACCTTGGTCGGATCCTGGCTCCCGTAGTCGTCGTCGACGGCGGTCCGGTCCTGGTCCCAGTTTTCGAAGGTGGGGTTGTCCTCGGTCAGCATCAGTCGGACCCGCTCGTTGAAGAGCCGGTTGACGTCGCGGACGTGGCAGGCGTACTCGAGCGGTGACCACAGGTGGGGCGCCGGCCGTACGGCGGCGTCGTCAGTGCCGAGCACCACCTGCCAGAGGGTGGCGTTGTCGCGGATCGCTCCAGGCACCCGCTCGCGGGCCAGGCCGGGGGCGTCGAACCCGCACTCGGGGCAGGGTCGCTCCAGGACCCAGGTCCAGTCCTTGGTGTCGGGCTCAATCACACTTGCCATCCTGTCAGCATGACCATCCGAGCCGCCACGGAGTCCGACCTCACGGCCATCGCCGCAATCTACGGTCACGAGGCCCGCACCGGGATCGCCACCTTCGACACCGAGCCACGGTCGATCGACCGGTGGCGCGAACTGCTCGAGAGCACGACGCGGGGCGACCACCTGCTGGTCGCCACCCACCACGAGACGATCCTGGGCTACGCCCACTCGACGGCGTACCGCCCCAAGCCGTGCTACGCCCGGACCCGGGAGACCTCGATCTACCTGACTCCCGACGCGCAGGGCCAGGGGCTGGGCCGTCAGATGTACGACGACCTGCTCGGCTGGCTGTCCGCCGACGGCATCCGGACCGTGGTGGCCGCGGTCGCGCTGCCCAATCCTGGCAGCCTGGCGCTGCACCGGGCCTGCGGCTTCGACGAGGTCGGCGTGATGCGGGAAGTGGGCCGGAAGTTCGACCGGTGGATCGACGTGCTGTGGCTGCAGAAACAGCTCAGGTGAGGAGCAGCTTGTCGAGCCGCCGCCGGACCACGAGCATCCCGATCAGGCCCATCACCACCAGGTAGATGACCGAGACCGCCGAGGCCCACGACAGGGCGCCGGTCGTCAGCTCGCGGCACAGCACGACGCCGCGGTAGAGCGGGGTCGCCTCCACCACCCAGCGCAGCACCCCGTCGAACGCGGTGACCGGGAAGAACGTCGCCGAGAACAGGAACATCGGGATCTGGACCAGGGTGACCTTGTCGAAGTCCTGCCACGACTTCATGTAGGTCGTCACCGCCATGCAGACCGCGCTGAACGCGAACCCGATCAGCAATGTCGCCGGAAGGGCGAGGACCGCCCACCAGGAGTCGACCAGGCCCATCACCACCATCACCAGCAGGAAGGCGGCCGAGTAGCTGGCCCCGCGCAGCTGCCCCCAGGTGATCTCTCCACGGGCGATGTCGCTCGTGGTGAGCGGGGTGGCCAGGATCTGGTCGTAGAGCTTGTCGTACTTGAGCTTGAAGAACACCGAGAACGTGCTGTCCATGAGCGCGCCGTTGAAGGCGGCGGCCGCGAGCATCCCGGGCGCCACGAACTCGGCGTAGGGGATCGTCTCACCGTTGAACTCGAAGGACTCGATCAGCTGGCCGACACCGATGCCGATCGAGAAGAGGTAGAAGACCGGCTCGAGGAAGCCGGTGACGAAGAGCTTCCAGTAGCGTCGGTAGACGAGGTAGTTGCGCAGCACCAGCAGGCGCAGCGCCTGCGGTGGGGTCAGCGGCGGGAAGGTCGCCGTCGTGGTCAGCGCCATCACTTCACCATCCGTCTGGTCAGCCCGGTCACCGACCACCACCAGCCGAAGGCCGTCATCGCGAGCAGCACGCACGCGTTGATCGCGGCGGTCGACCAGTCGACGGTGTCGAGGCAGAACATCCGGGAGAGGTTGACGCCGTGCCACAGCGGCGTCAACCGGGCGGCCCAGGCGCCGAGCTCGCCGAGGTTGGCGATGGGGAAGAACGCCCCGGAGAACAGGAAGAGGGGCATCACCCCGAGCCGGAAGAGGACACCGAAGCCGTCCTCGGAGGTCATCCGCGCGGCCAGGCCGTAGACCACGGTGGCGAAGGCGAGACCGACGAGCACCTGGGACAGGAACGCCAGGACCACGCCCCACCAGGTCTCGAACACGCCGAAGGGAGCGAGCGTCGCCATGAACACCGCGCACGTGGTGACCAGACGGAAGGTCACGAAGCCGAGGTGGGCGGCGACGACGTGCCGGATCTGCAGCGGCGTGGCGAGCATGGAGTCGTAGACCCGCTGCCACTTGATCATCGCCATCACCGGCCAGGTCGTCTCCCCCACCCCGGTCTGCATGGCGTGGGCGGCGACCAGGCCGGGGACGACGAAGGCGAGGTACGACGTCGCGCCTTCGAGCTGCGCCGGGTCAGCCTCGATGAAACCGCCGAGGAGCACCCCCATCGCCAGCACGTAGAAGAGCGGGGTGACGAACGACGACATCACGGTGCCCCGCCAGGTGCGGCGATAGACCGTGGACCAGTAGTCGACCTGGCGAACCACGCCGTCGGCCAGACCCAGGACGCGGGCGGGCGAGGCGGGGCTGGTCGTCGGGGTGGTGGTCGTCGCCATCAGTCCACCAGAGTCCGGCCGGTGAGCCGGAGGAAGACGTCCTCCAGTGTGGAGCGGCGGACGAGGACGGCCACGGGCTGCAGGCCGCGCTCGTGAACCTTGGCGATGACCTCCTCGCCGTCGTCGCTGTAGACCAGCAGCCGGTCGGGAAGCGTCTCGACGCGGTCTCCGAGGTCGGCGACCTTCTCGGCCAGCGCCTCGTGGGTCGTGCCCTCCTCGGCGACACCGAACCGGAGCTCGGCCACCTCGCGCGTGGAGTGCTGGCGGATCAGGTCGAGGGGGCTTCCCTCGGCGACGATCAGCCCCTTGTCCATCACCACGAGCCGGTCGCACAGCTGCTCGGCCTCGTCCATGTAGTGGGTGGTGATCACCAGCGTGACGCCGGACTGCTTGAGCCGGAACAGCCGGTCCCAGAGCACGTGGCGGGCCTGGGGGTCGAGGCCGGTGGTGGGCTCGTCGAGGAGCAGCAGGTCGGGACGGTTGATCAGGCTGCGGGCGATCGTGAGGCGGCGCTTCATCCCGCCGGAGAGGTCCTCGACGGTGGACTTGGCCTTCTCGGTGAGCTGGACGAAGTCGAGCAGCTCGTCGACCCGGCTGTTGACCTCGCCCCGCGGGATCCCGAAGTAGCGGCCGTAGATGAACAGGTTGTCGCGGACGTTGAGCTCGTTGTCGAGGGTGTCCTCCTGCGGGCAGACACCCAGCCGGCCCCGGATCGCGGGACCGTCGACGGCCGGATCCATGCCGAGGATCTCCAGCTGGCCGCCGCTGACCGGGGAGACCGCGGCGATCATCCGCATCGTCGAGGACTTGCCGGCCCCGTTGGGCCCGAGGAACCCGAACGCCTCACCGCGCCGGACCTCCACGTCGATGCCCTTGACCGCCTCGAAGTCACCGAACGACTTGCGCAGCCCCGTGGCCCGGATCATCGAATCGCTCACGTCGAAGGACCCTAGAACACTTCGCCGACAGTCCTCACCCGGGTTTCGGGTCACCGGGTCGCGGGGACCCGTTCGGGCCATTGTCGGCTCCGTCCCGTGCTTCTACGTTGGCAGGTGGGTCCGACGAGAGGGAGACGTCATGGCTGGACTGGAGAGCAAGAGCTTCAACACACCGGACGAGACTCGGCCGTTCGCCGACAAGGGAGCCGCGGAGGTGGTGAACCTGGGCGACGGCTCGGTGCTGAAGGCCCGGTTCGAACCCGGGTGGGTGTGGTCCGAGCACCTTCGCCCGGTCGCCGGCACCGACACGTGCCAGTCGCCGCACCTGCTCTACGTCCTGTCGGGGCGGATGCACGTGCGGATGAACGACGGCGCCGAGGGCGAGGTCGGTGAGAACGAGGTCGCCCGCATCGAGCCGGGTCACGACGCCTGGGTCGTGGGCGACGAGGCATGCACTGTGGTCGACTTCGGCGCCTCTCCGTCGTACGCGAAGCCAACGGCTGCGGCCCGGGAACCCGGGATGGGCTGAGGCGCCGTCGCTCAGAGGTCGAGCGACGTCGCCGGAACGTGCGTGCGCGACTCGATCTCGCTCGCTGCCACCGCGAGCAACTGATGGGCGAGGTCCGACAGCGCCCGCGCGCAGGCCAGCTCGTCGCCGATCTGCGGCGCCGACTCGTCGCTGGGATTGCGCCGGCTGTGGCCATTACCGCGGATCTCGGTCTTGTTCTCGATGCTCAGGATCGCGTCGGCGAAAGTGTCGTCGCCCTGCTCGTCGAGGCGTACCTGGATGGTCCAGTCCTTGGTGCTCATCAGGTCCTCCTGCGTGGGTGAGACCTCCAGTCTGCTCCCGTTCCGGTGGGCGGGGGAAGTCCCACGGCAGACCACCCACGCGTCAGCTGGCGAGCACGAGTTGCGCGAACCAGGTCTCGATCCTGCTGGCCGGTTGGTCGGTCGGGCTCCGGGGTGGGGCAGTGGACCGATACACATGCCCGGTCGGAGTCGTGGTCTTGACGGTGTGGCGCGGGCCCGGCCGTGGTCGGGCACTCCAGCCGGGTGCCTGCTTGGCGTGGTTGCAGCTCTCGCACAGCCCCTGGGAGTTGACCTCGCTGGTCTTGCCGTCCTCGGTCACCGGGACAACGTGGTCGACGTGGCGGATCGGGGCGTCGCACCAGGGTGTGCGGCAGACCTGGTCCCGAATCCCGACGAACTCCCCCAGCGCGGCGGGTACGAGTCGGGATCTGGAATCCATCGCGACCAGCCGTCCGGTGCCAGGCTGCTGGTAGAGCCTCCGCAGCCAGGTCCTGCACTTCGCGGCCAGGCTCCTGGACAGCAGGGACCGCGCCACTCCGGCCGGGATCGGACCAAAGCCCTCAACGTGGGCCGGGTCGTCGGAGTCGGCGAACAGCACGCGGTCACTGACGGTCAGGTTGACCCGAACTGGCACCTCGGACGCCTTGGCCTGGCCCGTGACTCGCTCGACCAGGGTGTCGGCCATGATCTGGCCGCGGCTCCGGAAATCTCCAGCCGCCCGCCGCCGATCGGCGTGCGAGGTCAGGGCGGCGTAGACCGCAACCCCTTGGGCCACCGGCAACAGCCCGGTCAGGTAGGTCATCGTGTCGGGCGCCGGCCGGATCGTCACGCACCGGTCCGCCTCGGCGCGGGCCGCGCGATCGACCACGGCATGCGGGTCGAGCTTGTAGGCCAGCTTGCGAGCCGCGGTCACGATCTCGCGGTCACCCATGGCCGCCAGCCGGTCGGCATCGCCGGCCAGGACCCGGTCGACCTGCTGCCGGTCGACCACTGACAGGCAGCCGGTCTCTCGGGCCAGCAGAGTGGCTCGCCACTCAGTCACCTTTCCGGCCCGGAACGCCGCCAGCGTGCGGGGCATCTCGGTGACCAGGATCTTCGCCAGCCCGACGTGCCGCTGCCCCTTGTGAGGCGACTCCCGCCGCGCCAACGCCACCTGTTCCGCGATCCCTCGGCCATGCCGAGCCGCCGGAACTCCCCGGGCGGCCGCGAGTGCCCGCTGGGATGCGTCGAAGTCCGCGGCCAGCACCGCCTGGGCCGCCTCCGCCGCACATTTCAACGTCTCCAGCTCGCGGATCTGGTCGATCCGCTCCGCGTCCGTGACGTCCCGGTCCATCTCCGCAAGCTCTGCAGTCCACGCCGCGATGCCCGAAGCGCCCGGAGGCGGCACGGCCGCGCCCGCGCCGCCACCCGACGAACCCGAACCCACTGTCTCGAACATGTGTTCGATTCTAAGGTGCACCACCGACACCCGCCAGACCCGATCCGGAATCTGTGGAGGAGGGCGCGCTGGTGACGGGTCGGCGGACAGTTCCGGGTTTTCGACGGGGCTACTCCGGCCCCACATCTGACAAACCACGCCCGCAGGCACGGCCGAGCGGATCGCGGCAGTAGCGGGCGCCCAATCGCGGGTACGGTCTCCCCGATGGGACGACGACATTTGTGATCCAGGAGCGAGTGCCAGCGATGAGTGAGACTGACCGCGCAGGGAGAACAGCGCTGCACTATGCGGCTGTCGACAAGGATGTGAGCAAGGCGCGGGAACTTCTGGCTCAGGGGTTCGACGTCAATGCTCGCGAGGAACGCGGCTTCGCGCCATTGCATTTCGCTGCGCAGTCGCAGGCCCCGGACATCGTCCAGTTGCTGTTGGACCACGGCGCCGAGATCGATGCGCGGAACGCGTTTGGGGCAAGTCCGTTGTTGGTCGCCCTCAGTAAGTACCAGGGTGACCCGCGCACGGTCCGCTTACTGCGGGATGCTGGCGCTGACGTGAATCTGGAGAACAACACAGGGCACTCTCCAGCCTCGCACGCGGCCAGCGTGACGAACTATGACCTGGTCACGGTTCTTGAGGGTTCCGATTGAGGATCCAGCCACAATCCGCAGTACCAAGCGGAACGCGGCATGGTCGGGCTCCGCCCTCAACGCGGCATGGTCGGGCGAGCGTAGCCGCCCTCAACGCGGCATGAGCGTGCTGTTTGAGCCGTTCGGGTTTGCGCAGTGGAACCGGATGGGAGACTGGGCCGTCTTTTCCACATGGGAGTCCTCAGCATGATCTTGCGCGTGTCGATTGGCATGGCTGCCTGCGCCATGGTCGTGTCCGCTTGCGGCACGTCCCCGCGTCCAGCGGCTGAAACGGCCGTCGCAGCTCCGACTGCGGAGCGGCCACCGCCGCTCGCTTGCGAGTTCCGGAGCGAGATGATCCTCGACCACTTCGGCATCGGCAAGGGCGCAGATTCACCCGAGGACGCGGCTGCGCCTTACCAGGCTCCTGGCTCCACCCTCGTGGTCGATAGAGGTGGCGAAGCCACAACCATTCATGTGGTTTCAGCCGATAGTGACGAAACACTCGCCATCATGGGCGCATCCAACTGGGACGGATGGCGCATCGACACCGTCGAGTCATGCCCCGGCTACAAGCCGAACATCATCACGAAGCGGTAGTCGCTGGCTCATCGGCACGAGCGGACAGCGGCAGGAGCGGATGCTCCGGTGCCCGACCGAGGCCGCGCCTAAGGTGGTCGTCATGCGCATCGAGAGCCCGCCGGGAAACACACTGCCGTCGGCGTTCCTATGGCTCACTGCGGCCGAGGCCGCCGAACTCCGAGACGCCCTCACCGACATGCTCGCGACGGATCAAGTGGACTGGCACGCGCACGTCTCCGCGGCCGACTACCAAACTGAAGTCACGATCGCCCGCGACGGGTGACCGGACCGCGGCATGAGCGTGCGATTCGTCGAGCCCGCAGGATCGCCGAAACCTACGACCTACGGGGAGACGCGGTCGCAACACTGACCACCAGAGCGACGAGGCCGTAGAGCACAAGCGCAAGGCCCGCCAGCGGGATCGCAGTAGGCTCGTCTGCCGTCGTCCCGAAGTAGATGAAACCCGCGATCAGCCCAGCCGCTCCTGACATCGCCCAGTAGAAGGGTGCACGTCCGGTGGTACGAGTCGCGCTGAACAAGGCCCTCAGGGCCACGACACCACTCACCATCACGACGGCCAAGCCCGCCCAGCGAAGAGCCGGACCCTCCGCCAAACCGCTAGCGGCGAGAGCAGGAGTCGCGACAAGGGCAGTCACGAGAGCACCCACGGACGTGCGCGCGACGAGCACAGAGTTCATGCCTGCATCATCGGCGTAAAGCGCGCCACATTCATGAGTGCCCGTACTCGCCCTGACGCCCTGACAGCGGCATGTGCGTGCGTTTGCCTCGGCCCTATTGAACGAGCAGACAGAAGGGATGTCCGGCGGGGTCTGCGAGCACGTAGAGAGGTTCTCCCTCGTCCCGCGAGCGGTCGTACAGCAGTCGAGCACCCAGAGTCTCAGCCCTCTCGCGATGCCTCTCCAGTTCCTCGACTGTGGGCACCTTGAAGTCCATGTGCATCTGCATCGGGACTTGCTCGGATGGCCAAGTAGGAGGCGTGGTCTCCTTCTTCTCCTGCACGGTCACCACGCGGTTGCCGTCGTCGTCGAGCAAGACCAGCCAGTCCGCATCATCGTGGCTGGCGTCGGTCGGTGGCTCCTCGCCATCTCGGTAGTGCAGCCCGAGCAACTCGCGGTAGAACTCGGCCAAGCCTCGACAGTCTTGCGCGTCGATCGCGGTGTGAAGCATGACGGGGTAGCCGGACACGGGGCCTCCTTGCGGCTCGTCGAACGTCACCGTATCGCCGCCGCCGACGACCTCACATCGGCTGCTTGTTTCATTGACCGCAGGATCGAGTCTGGCGAGGCTCGGTCCAGGCGCCCGGGCTGTCGCTCTCATTTCGGCTGCCCACGCTTTGTCGTGTGGCTCTCATTTGGCCTGCGTAGCCCGGGCGTCGCCAGGGCTCGGAGAGGCTCAAGAGGGGATTGCCCAGCTCTAAGCAGCGTTGCCCTCCCGGCTCGACAACCACATCCAGTTCGAGTGTTGGGAGGTCCTGATGAGAGCAAAGACAGTGTCGGCGGGGCGGGTGGTGATCGGGATGGACCCGCACAAACGGTCGGCGACGATCGAGGTGATGACCGCCGACGAGTCCGTGGTCGGTGCCGGCCGGTTCGCCACCGACGCCATCGGCTACCAGGAGATGCTCGCCTTCGTTCGCCGTTGGCCAGATCGGGTCTGGGCGATCGAGGGCTGCGCCGGGATCGGCAAGCACCTCGCGGTCCGGCTGGTCCGTGACGGCCAGGCCGTGGTCGATGTGCCCCCGAAGCTGTCGGCCCGGATGCGGGTCTACGCGACCGGACAGGGACGCAAGACCGACGCCACCGACGCCCACTCCGTCGCCCTGGTCGGCACCCGGATCGCCGGGCTACGGCCGGTCGTCGACGACCAGCAACTCACCGTGCTCCGGGTCTTGGTCGACCGGCGTCGCTCGCTCGGTGAGGACCACACCCTGATGACCAGCCAGCTGCACCAGCTGCTGCTCGAACTCATTCCCGGTGGGGCGAAGAAGGACCTTTCCGCCGCCCAGGCCAAGGCCCTGCTGGCCAAGGTCCGTCCCCGCGATGCCGCCGGTAAGGCCCGGCGTCGGGTCGCCGCCGAGCTGATCGCGGACCTGGAACGCGTCTACGCCCGCAGCAAGGCCGCGGACAAGGAGCTCAAAGACCTCGTGGCCGCCACCGGCACCCACCTGATGGACCTGCACGGCATCGGGCCCTCCGGTGCCGCCCGGCTGCTGGTCGAGGTCGGTGACATCACCCGGTTCCCCGATCGCGACCACTTCGCGTCCTGGAACGGCACCGCCCCACTCGACGCTTCCTCCGGCGACCAGGTCCGGCATCGGCTTTCGCGGAAAGGGAACCGGCAGATCAACCGGGTCCTGCACATCATGGCCACCGTCCAACTGCGCCATGCCACCGAAGGACGGGCCTACTTAGACCGCCGCATAGCCGAGGGGAAGACCTCGATGGAGGCCATGAGAGCCCTCAAACGCCGACTGTCCAACATCGTCTACCACTGCATGCTCGACGACGCGATCCAAGGAACGAGGACGGGCCCGGGAGGGCAACGGGGCAACGACTCTGACTCCAGCGCGACCGGCTCACAACCCCAACACCGGCACTTCGGACAAGCCACTCCGGGGCCCGCCACCAAGCACTCTAAGCCCCCACTCCCCAAGGTGTCTTGACACAGAGGGGTGCCAGATGAGTGCACTTGGGTCTCAACGGGGACACACCCAGTAAGGCGAACTGTGGACAAGCACGTGCGTAGGGTGCCGCGGGTGACCTGGAGCCCGGACCGCCGCCTCGGCGTGCTCCTCCTCGCGGCGGCCGCCGGTACCAACGTGCCGACGCCCCTCCTGCTCGTCTACCGCGACGAGCTCGACCTGTCCGACGCCTCCCTGACCGCCATCTTCGGCGTCTACGCGCTGGGGCTGATGCTTGCCCTCGCGGTCGCGGGGCAGGCCGCGGACCGGTGGGGCAGGCGCCGGGTCGCTCTGCCAGCGGCCATTGCCTCCGGCGTCGCGTCCCTGTTCTTCGTCCTCGCACAAGACAGCGAGGCGCTGCTCTACGTCGCGCGGTTCCTCCAGGGCGCGGTCTCGGGGACCGTGTTCAGCGTCAGCAGCGCATGGCTCGTCGAGGCCGCCGCGCTGCGCGGAGCTGCGTCTGGGCCGCGCACGGCGGCGGTCACCATGACCGGCGGCTTCGCGATCGGCCCGACCGTGGCCGGGCTGATCGGCCAGTGGGGTCCGTGGCCGCTCGCGCTTCCCTACCTGCTCCACGGGGCCGGACTGGCGATCGCGGTCGCGGCGGCGTGGTCGGTCCCCGAGACCCTGGGCGAACGGCGCAAGGAGCACCCCGAGCGTCGTCCGGGGCCCTTCCGGCCCGGTGGTCTGCGGACCGCCGCCCTCGTGATCGCCCCGCTCGCGGTGTGCGTCTACGCCTTCCCGGCCAGCGCCATCGGCGGGATGCCGGTCCTGATCGGGTTTCCGGAGGCCGAGGTCGCGCTCACCGGGCTGCTCGCCGGCGCCACCCTCGGTGCGGGCGCCCTTACGGCGCCGCTGCAGGCCCGGCTCGGCACCCGCACGGCCCCCGTGGCGGCGGGCTGTGGAGCGGCCGGTTTCGCGATGACGGCGCTCGCCGCCGCCGTACCGGCTCTGCTGCTGCTGGCCGTTCCCGCGGCGGTCGTCCTCGGCGCCGGAGGCGGACTCGCCCTCGCGAGCGGGCTGTCCCGGCTGCCGCTGGTTGCCACCGACGGCCGGCTCGGCACCGTGTCGGCCGCGTTCTACGCGACGGCGTACGTCGGGTTCGGCTTCCCGCTCCTGCTGGCCTCGCTGTCCCTGGTCGTCCCCGTCGCCCTGGGGCTGGCCGCGATCGCCCTGCTCTGCCTCGCCCTCACCGTCCAGCAAGCCCGGGCGCTGCTGTGAGCGACGGTCGCAATCGCGAGGACCTACTCGAACAGGTGTCGATGCTCCCGTGACCACCGCAGCCGCCCGCGGAGGTCGTCGAGATAACCCTCCTCGACCCACGACTGCTGCGGCTGGACATGACGCTCGGCCAGGTCCTGGACGTGGGTGATGGTGGCAGCCTGGCGGTCGATGACGCGGTCGACGAGTCCCGCCGTGCTGTCCAGGCCGTAGGCAGACGCGAACGCCGAGAGCCGGGCCCGGCGGTCGGGAGGGTCTGGGAAGTGGTGGCCGTCGACGTCGCACGCCACCTCGTCACTGCGGAACGGCGTGAAGTACTCCAGCGCGTAGGCGACATCACCCATCGCGGGAGCTGGATGCGCGAGGTCCCAGTCGATCAGGCCGATCGCCCGCGGTCCGTCCCAGACCATGTTCCACGGCCCCGGGTCGCCGTGGCACACCACATCGGAGCCGGGTTGGGGCGGGATGGCCCACCTCGCGTGGTCCGGGGCGGCGAAACCGCGGGAAGCATCGTGGATCTCGCGGAGCAGGCGCGCTGCTGAGCTCACGCCCTCCTCGGCGACCTGGTGCTGCCAGGCGTCGCCGCCCGAGTCACCGGGAATGAGGCGCACCGCCTCGACGTCACCCTCGATCCCGACCGGTTCGGGCACCGAGGTCAGGCCCTCTCGCCGGAGATGGGCGAGAAGCGCGTGGATGGTGGCGGTCCATGGCCGCACCGGTCGCAGCACGAGGTCGTCGACGAACGTGACGTCGTGGTTGACGAGTTCCCAGTCGCGGCGGCTGCGCACGGACCGAAGTCAAGCAGCGACAAAGGTCGCCCGTGGCGCTACGCGCCGGGTAGGTGTCGGCGCGGTGAGGCAGGATGGGCAGGTGGCCCCCCTCGAGGCGTTCAGCGAACCGACCCGCACCTGGTTCGCCGCGGCGTTCGCGGAACCGACCGCGGCGCAGACGGGTGCCTGGCAGGCAATCGGCGCCGGGCGGCACGCGCTGGTGGTGGCACCCACCGGGTCGGGCAAGACACTGAGCGCGTTCCTGTGGTCGATCGACCGCCTGCTCACGCGCGAGGTGCCGGAGAAGGCGAAGCGCTGCCGGGTCCTCTACGTCTCCCCGCTCAAGGCCCTCGCCGTCGACGTGGAGCGCAACCTGCGCGCCCCGCTGACCGGGATCCGGCAGACCGCGCAGCGGCTCGGCGAGACCGTGCCTGAGCTGAGGGTCGGGGTGCGGTCCGGCGACACCAGCGCCGCCGACCGACGCAAGCTGGTCACCACGCCACCCGACATCCTGATCACCACCCCCGAGTCGCTGTTCCTGATGCTGACCAGCCAGGCCCGCGAGTCGCTGCGTGGGGTCGAGACCGTGATCGTCGACGAGGTGCACGCCGTCGCCGGCACCAAGCGCGGCGCCCACCTCTCGGTCAGCCTCGAGCGTCTTGACGCCCTGCTCGCGAAGCCCGCCCAGCGGATCGGGCTCAGCGCCACCGTGCGACCGCTGGAGGAGGTCGCGAGGTTCCTCGGCGGCCAGGCGCCGGTCGACATCGTGGCGCCGCCCTCGGAGAAGCGGTGGGATCTCAAGGTCGTCGTACCCGTCGAGGACATGACCGCGCCGGAGGAGTACGACGACGCAGAGGAGGGCGACCCGACCCGCAGCCAGTCGATCTGGCCCCACGTGGAGGAGCACGTCGCCGACCTGATCGGACAACACCGCTCCACGATCGTCTTCGCCAACTCGCGTCGGCTCGCGGAGCGGCTCACGGCCCGGCTCAACGAGATCGCGAGCGAGCGGCTGGAGACCCAACACGAGCCGCCGGCACAGATCATGGCGCAGTCCGGCGCCTCTCACGGCGCGAGCCCGGTGATCGCGAAGGCCCACCACGGATCGGTGTCCAAGGAGCAGCGGGCGCTGATCGAGGACGACCTCAAGCGCGGACGGCTCCCCTGCGTGGTCGCCACCAGCAGCCTCGAGCTCGGCATCGACATGGGCGCGGTCGACCTGGTGATCCAGATCGAGTCACCCCCGAGCGTGGCGAGTGCGCTGCAACGCGTAGGGCGGGCCGGCCACCAGGTGGGCGAGACCAGCCGCGGGGTGCTGTTCCCCAAGCACCGCGGCGACCTCGCCCAGACCGCGGTCGCGGTCGAGCGGATGCAGTCGGGCGCGATCGAGTCGATGCGGGTGCCGACCAACCCGTTGGATGTCCTCGCCCAGCAGGTGGTGGCGTCGACCGCACTGGACGCGTGGGACGTCGACGACCTCTACTCCCTGGTGAAGCGGTCCGCGCCGTTCACCCAGCTGCCACGAAGCGCGTTCGACGCCACGCTCGACCTGCTCAGCGGGCGCTACCCCTCCGACGAGTTCGCCGAGCTGCGCCCGCGGATCGTGTGGGACCGCGTCACGGGCACCCTCACGGGGCGCCCGGGCGCCCAGCGCCTGGCCGTCACCAGCGGGGGCACCATCCCCGACCGTGGGCTGTTCGGGGTGTTCCTCGTCGGAGGCGAGGGCTCTGTCGACAAGGGTGGCCGCAGGGTGGGCGAGCTCGACGAGGAGATGGTCTACGAGTCCCGGGTCGGCGACGTGTTCGCTCTCGGCGCCACCTCCTGGCGGATCGAAGACATCACCCACGACCGGGTCCTGGTCTCCCCCGCCCCCGGCGTCCCCGGACGGCTGCCGTTCTGGAAGGGGGACGCCCTCGGTCGCCCGGCCGAGCTCGGTGCCGCGATCGGCGAGTTCACCCGCGAGCTCGCCGCACTGCCGCAGGCGAAGGCGACCCAGCGCGCCCAGGCCAACGGCCTGGACCCGTACGCCGCGGCCAACCTGGTCGGCTACCTCTCCGAGCAGGTCGAGGCCACCAACGTGCTGCCCAGTGACCGCACCCTCCTGGTGGAGCGGTTCCGCGACGAGCTCGGTGACTGGCGGCTGGTCGTCCACTCGCCCTACGGCACTCCTGTCCACGCACCGCTGGCCTTGGCGATCAACGCGCGCCTGCGCGAGCGGTACGGCGTCGACGGGCAGGCGATGGCCTCCGACGACGGCATCGTGATCCGGATCCCCGAGACCGACGCCGAGCCACCAACCGGCGAGCTGATCGTGTTCGAGCCCGATGAGATCGACGACCTGGTGACCAGCGAGGTCGGCGGGTCGGCGCTGTTCGCCTCCCGCTTCCGCGAGTGCGCCGCCCGGGCCCTGCTGCTCCCCCGACGCGACCCCGGTCGCCGCTCGCCGTTGTGGCAGCAACGTCAGCGCTCCGCCCAGCTGCTGGAGGTAGCCGCCAAGTACCCCTCCTTCCCGATCGTCCTCGAGGCCGTGCGCGAGTGCCTGCAGGACGTCTACGACCTGCCCAGCCTGGTCGACCTGATGCGCCGGGTGGAGCGGCGCGAGATCGAGGTCGTCGACGTGGCGACCCAGCAGCCGTCGCCCTACGCACGCAGCCTGCTGTTCGGCTATGTCGCCCAGTTCGTCTACGAGGGCGACTCCCCCATCGCCGAGCGCCGGGCCGCTGCCCTTTCCCTCGACCAGGGCCTGCTGGCCGAGCTGCTCGGCCGCGCCGAGCTGCGCGAGCTGCTCGACCCCGACGTGCTCGCCGAGCTGGAGGCCGAGCTTCAGCGACTGGCCCCGGATCGCCGGTCGCGCGATGCCGAGGGGGTGGCCGACCTGCTGCGACTGCTCGGACCGTTGTCGGCGGCGGAGGTCGACCTGCGGACCGTCGACGGGCTGGACGTCGGAGAGGTGCTCGGCTCCCTCGCCGCTGCCCGACGGGTGGTCGAGGTCCGGATGGCCGGCGAGGAGCGCTGGTCTGCGATCGAGGACGTCGGCCGACTGCGCGACGGGCTCGGGGTTCCCGTCCCGCCCGGCACGCCCGACGCCTTCGCCGAGCCCGTGGAGGACCCCGTCGGCGACCTCGTGGCCAGGTTCGCCCGCACTCACGGGCCGTTCACCACCGACCAGGTGGCCGAGCGGCTCGGCCTCGGCGCCGCCGTCGTCCGCCACACCCTGCAACGGCTGAGCGCGCAGGGCCGGGTCCTCGACGGGGAGTTCCGCCCGGCCGGCGCCGGTCCTGAGTGGTGCGACGCCGAGATCCTGCGCCGCCTGCGACGCCGCTCGCTCGCGAAGCTCCGACACGAGGTCGAGCCCGTCGAGCCCGACGCGCTGGCGCGGTTCCTCGGTGCCTGGCAGCGGGTCTCGCCGGACTCGAAGGGGCTCCGCGGCGTCGACGGTGTGCTCACGGCCGTCGACCAGCTCGCCGGCTGCGCCCTGCCCGCCTCGGCGCTGGAGTCGCTGGTGCTGCCGTCGCGGGTGCGCGACTACGAAACGTCGTACCTCGACGAGCTGACCAGCTCGGGTGAGGTCGTCTGGGCCGGCCACGGCGCGTTGCCCGGGTCCGACGGCTGGATCTCGCTCCACCTGGCCGACCAGGCGCCGTTGACGCTGCCGGCCCACCTCCCCTTCGAGCACTCCGCGCTTCACGAGGCCGTGCTCGAGGCGCTGTCACCGGGAGGCGCGTGGTTCTTCCGCCAGCTCGCCGCCGCCGTCGGGGCCACCGACGACCGCGCCCTCTCGGCCGCCCTCTGGGAGCTCGTCTGGGCCGGGCGGATCGGCAACGACACCCTCGCCCCGCTCCGGGCGCTCACCCGCTCCGGCACCCCCTCTCACCGCAGCCGCCGGCCGCCACCGCGCACCCGGACCAGTCCCGGAGCCCGGCCCCGGATGCCCACGCGCACGGGTCCGCCGGAGACGGCCGGGCGCTGGGCCCTGCTCCCGCAGCTCGACACCGACCCCACGCGGCGAGCCCACGCGGCCGCCGAAGCCCTCCTCGACCGCCACGGCGTGGTGACCCGCGGGGCCGTCGTCGGCGAGCGCACCCCGGGCGGCTTCGCCGCCACCTACCGCGTGCTCTCCGCCTTCGAGGAGTCCGGCCGGTGCCGTCGTGGCTACTTCGTGGCCGGGCTGGGTGCTGCCCAGTTCGGGACGGCGGGCGCGATCGACCGGCTGCGCACGTTCGCCGAGGTCGCGCCGGCCGACGGCGGGGCCAAGCCGGTTGCGGTCGCGCTGGCCGCCACCGATCCCGCCAACCCCTACGGCGCGGCCCTGTCCTGGCCCACCGACGAGGGCGAGGAGAGAAGTGCACACCGGCCGGGGCGCAAGGCCGGCGCCCTGGTGGTCCTCGTCGACGGGCGGCTCACCCTCTATGTCGAACGCGGCGGGCGCACCCTGCTCACCTGGTCCGACGACCCGGAGCTGCTGCGCCCGGCGGTCGAGACCCTGTCCACCGCCGTCCGCCGCGGCTCGCTCGGCCGTCTGACCGTCGAGAAGGCCGACGGGGCCCAGCTGCTTCGCTCCGGGTCCACGCCACTGCGCGAGGCCCTGCAGGACGCCGGCTTCGTCGTCACGCCGAAGGGGTTGCGGCTTCGTGCCTGAGGGAGACACCGTCTGGCGCGCCGCCCGGTCCCTCGACCGGGCACTGGCGGGGCAGATCCTCGCCTCCACCGACTTCCGGGTGCCGCAGCTGGCCACCGTCGATCTCTCCGGCGGCAAGGTGCTCCGGACGCTCTCGCGTGGCAAGCACCTGCTCACCCGGATCGAGGCACGCGAGGCCTGGACCCTCCACACCCACCTCAAGATGGAGGGGTCCTGGCACATCTACCAGCCCGGGCAGAAGTGGCGCCGGCCCGCCCACGAGGCCCGGGTCGTGCTGTCCAGCGGGAGCCGGCAGGCAGTCGGCTTCTCGCTCGGGATCGTCGAGCTGCTCCCCCGCCACCGCGAGAACGACGTGGTCGGTCATCTCGGTCCCGACCTGCTGGGACCCGACTGGGACGAGGACGAGGCCGTCCACCGTCTGCTCGCCGACCCTGATCGTCCCGTCCACGAAGCCCTTCTCGACCAGTCCTGCCTTGCCGGCATCGGCAACATGTATGCCGCCGAGCTCTGCTTCACCAGCGGGGTCCACCCGCTCGCCCCGATCGGCGGCGTGCCCGAGCTGGCCCGGATGGTCCGCCGCGCGCACCAGATGCTCGAGCAGAACAAGGATCGTTCCGAACAGACCACGACCGGCAACCTGCGCCGGGGCGAGCGGCACTGGGTCTACCGCCGCGACCGGCAGCCGTGCCTGCGCTGCCAGACCAGCATCGAGGTGAACCAGAACAGCGACGGGCGGGCGACGTACTGGTGCCCGTCGTGCCAGCCGGAGATCGACCGCTAGGCAGCGGAGGCGACGACGTCGCCGGCGTCGGACCGGGTCACCACCGGGATCGGGGTGGCCGCCAGGGCCGCTTCCTCGAGCGCCACGGCGTCGGAGACGTTGCGGAGCACGTCGGAGAGCGGCATGTCGAGCGCGTGGCACAGCGAGGACAACAGCTCGGAGGAGGCTTCCTTCTGGCCGCGCTCGATCTCGGAGATGTAGCCCAGGCTGACCCTGGCCTCCGCGGACACCTCACGCAGGGTCAGGCCACGCTGCATCCGCCGGTCGCGGAGCACCTCGCCGAGCAGGCGACGAAACAGCACCATGCCTGAGTCCTTCCGTGGGTCCGGGGTCAACGCTACCTGAGTCCGGTTTCTTCCACGTCGAGGATCGCGGCGACCGCCGACAACGCCTCCCGTGTTGCCTGCTCCTGTACGGCCGAGCGGTCGCCGGACAGTTCCAGCGCGACGGCGGTGGGCGAGCCTGGGCCGGCCACCCCGATGTACACCGTCCCGGCCCGGACCCCGTCCTGCGCGCCGGGTCCCGCGACCCCCGTCGTGCTCACGGCGTAGGTCGCCCCGGTCAGGGACCGCACCCCGCTCGCCATCGCCCGGGCGCACTCCGACGAGACCACGCCGTGTTCGCCGATCAGCGACTGAGGGACCCCCAGCACCGACACCTTCACGGAGGTCGCGTAGGCCACCACCCCGCCGGCGAAGCACGCCGAGGACCCTGGCACCGCAGTCAGCGCGGCCGCCACGCGGCCACCGGTCAGCGACTCCGCCGTCGCGAGCGTGGCTCCCCGCTGCTCGAGGAGGTCGAGCAGCGCGGCGGCGGTCGTCATGGCGGCGATGGTAGTGGCCGGGCACGGACGGATAGCCTCACGGCATGGCCCTGCCGATCGAGGACTATGCCGTGATCGGCGATCGCAACACGGCCGCCCTGGTCGGGAGCAACGGCTCGGTCGACTGGCTCTGCCTGCCCCGGTTCGACTCGCCCGCCTGCTTCGCGGCACTCGTGGGCACTCCCGACCACGGTCACTGGCAGCTCAGTCCGGTCGGCGAGTACGACGTCACCCGGCGCTACCTCGACGACTCCACGGTGCTCGAGACGACGTTCACGACTGCCACCGGGGTGATGCGACTGGTCGACCTGATGCCCACCGGCGACGACCGGGCCGACCTGGTGCGGGTGCTGACCGGCGTGCAGGGCAGCGTGCGCGTGCAACACGAGTGGGCCGTCCGCATGGACTACGGCGAGATCCATCCGTGGGTGCGACGGCGGAGGATCGACGGCGAGGAGGTGATCACCGCGGTTGCCGGACCCGATCAGCTCATGCTCCGCGGTCCCCGGCTGCCGAAGGCTTCCGGCAGGCGCCACACCGACGAGTTCGAGATCCGTGAGGGCGACCGGCTGATCTTCGCCACCACCTGGCGTCCGTCGTACGCCCCTGATCCCGAGTTCGTCGACGCCGGTCAGCGGATCGAGTCGACCCTGGACGAGGACGCCGAGTGGGTCGCCGGCTGCCAGGTCGACGTGCCTCACGCCGACGTCGTACGCCGCTCGCTGCTGACGCTGCGACTGCTCACCCACGAGGAAACAGGTGGGATCGTGGCTGCCCCCACCACCTCCCTGCCCGAGGACTTCGGCGGCGCGCGTAACTGGGACTACCGCTACTGCTGGCTGCGCGACGCGGCCCTGACGATCGAGGCCCTCATCGCGGCCGGCCACACCGATTCCGCCGTGCTGTGGCGGGACTGGCTGCTCCGGGCGGTGGCCGGCGACCCCGAGGACCTGCAGATCATGTACAAGGTGGACGGGGCTCGACGGCTGCCCGAGCTGACGCTCGACCACCTGCCGGGCTACGCAGGCTCACGACCGGTCCGGGTCGGGAACGGGGCGGTCGAGCAGCGCCAGTCCGACGTGCTGGGCGAGGTGATGATCGCCCTCCACACCGCTCGTGAAGCCGGCGTCGGGAACGACGACAACGCGTGGGCGCTCCAGCGCGTGCTGATAGACAACCTCGCCAAGACCTGGCAGGAGCCCGACCACGGCCTCTGGGAGATCCGGGGACCGCAGCGTCGCTTCACGCACTCGCGGGCGATGGTGTGGGCCGCCTTCGACCGGGCCGTCCGCGGCGTCGAGGACCACGGGCGCCCCGGGCCGGTCGACGAGTGGCGGCGGGTGCGTGACCTCTGTCGCGAGGAGGTCCTGACCCGTGGATTCGACGCGGCACGCAACACCTTTACCCAGCACTACGACACCACCGAGGTCGACGCCTCGCTGCTCGTCCTTCCCGCGATCGGGTTCATCGACGGCGACGACCCGCGGATGCTGGGGACGATCGAGGCCATCGAGCAGGACCTCATGCGCAACGGACTGCTGCTCCGCTACCGGACCGAGACCGGCGTGGACGGGATCGGCGGGGACGAGCATCCGTTCCTGGCCTGCTCGTTCTGGCTGGTGTCGGCGTACGCCACGGCCGGCCGCACCGACGACGCCCATGCTCTGTTCGACCGCCTTGTCGGGCTGGTCAACGACGTCGGGCTGCTCTCGGAGGAGTACGACCCGTTCACCGGGCGGATGGTCGGCAACTTTCCACAGGCGTTCAGCCACCTGGCCCTGGTGCAGGCGGCGTTCAGCCTGGCCGGCGGCTGACCCTCGCGGGCCGGCCGCCGGCCGAAGCGGTCAGCGGTTGTGGACCGTGAACGTGTAGTCCACTGCCTCGGTACGGACCGAGTCGTCACCGAGGTAGGCCACCCTGACGGTCTTCTCGCCCGCGCGGTTGAACGCCGGCAGGCGCAGACGCACCGAGCCTCCCTCGAGAGTGCCTGCGCGGAGCACCTCTCCGAGCCTGCGGATCTCGACCCTCCCGGTGGGCGTGACGCCCGGTTCCGTCTGGACGTCGACGATCAGCACGGTTCGCGTCTCGTCGGCGATGACGCGGCGCGGTTCGCGGTCGACCGCGAGTCGCGGGTTGCGCTTGGTCACCTCGACCGTCACCTCCGCCTCGGACGGCGCCGTGACCTCGTCACCGAGGTAGCGGACCGTGAGGGTCTTGGTGCCCACCTGGTCGAACGGACCGACCGGGACCGTGGCTTGGCCGGCGGTCAGCGTCGCCCGACCCAGCTCGGTCTCGCCGTCGAGCACGACGACCTCGCCGGTCGGAACGCCGGCTGAGGAGACCGTCACCTCAATGTCCGAGGAGTCCCTGCTCACCTTCAGCCGGTCCGGCGACGCGGTGGCCGTTGTGGTCGACTCGGCCGCCGACGCCGCAGTGACCGGGATGGTCACCATGGTGCCGCTCGGCTGCGCCTCGAGTACGACGTGGGCACCTTCCCCGAGATCGGCCGGCACGTCGAACGCGACCGTGGCCGTGCCGCTGGTGACCGGGACGCTCCCGAGGTCGGTCGTGCCGCCGTCCGCCGCGACCGCCGTCATCGTGACGGAGGTGTTGGCGGGGCTGCCCAAGGAGGTGAGGTCGAGCTTCTCGCCGGAGGTGGGCACCACCGGTGACAGCAGGTCCGGGCCGAGTGTGAACTCGACGTGCTGCCCACCCTCGACGGACTCCGGCTTGCCCGACTCGAACACCTGCTGGCGGGCGAAGTCGGGAGCGATCGGCTCGGCGCCGGTCTCCAGGGTCTCCTCCAGATAGGAGATCCACAGGTCGCGGTCGACCAGTCCCGTGTCGCGGACAACCCCCTGCTTGAGGGTGTGGAAGTTGTCCCCACCCGCTGCCAGGAAGCTGAAGGTCGACACCGTGTAGGTCGCGTCCGGGTCGATCGGCTGACCGTCGATGCGCACGGACGTGATCCGCGAGTCCTGGGCCCCGCTGGCGTCAGCGGTCACCTCGACGTTGTCGGAGAGGCCCAGCTGCAGGTAGGGCCGCGACGGCGAGGGCCCGCCCGGGGCGGCACGCTGCCACTGCTCCTCCAGGACCTGCTCGAGCTGCGCGCCGGTCAGGTCGACCAACGAGACGTTGTTGACGAACGGCAGTACCGCGTTGGCCTCGGCGTAGGTCACCACTCCGTCGGTGTTCTCCGGGTTGCTGGCCGTGTTGCCCGCGAAGATCAGGTCCTCACGCAGGCCACCGGGGTTCACCAGGCCGAGGTCGGGGCTGCCCATGTCGGCCGGGAGACCATCGCGGAGCGCGTTGCCCACGAGGCCCCCCATGGTGGACTCGGCCGAGCGGTCCTCCGTCCCGGATCCGCGAGTCGCGACATAGCCGTCCGGGCCGTAGCTGCCGCCCACGAACGCCCGGGTGATGTCGCCGGTGATCTTGCCGACCGGGACGTTGCCGATCTCGGCAGCGTTTGCCAAGGCCTCGTCCACGATCTGCTTGACGTCAGCGACCCGCGGGTAGCTCGCGACCAGGTCGCTGTCGGACATGGTCGTCCGGGCGACGTTGCGCACCGAGTAGGACTGGACGTCGCCGGTGGCGCGGTCCACGGTCAGCTTCACCTGGCCGACGTTGGCGCCGTACTCACCGGTCTGGACGATCGGCCGGGTCCGGGTCGGCTCGCCTGGGACTGGGGCGTCCCACGCGTAGACCTGGTGGGTGTGGCCGTTGAAGATGGCGTCGACGGCAGGGTCCAGAGTGGCCATGTCGGCGAACTCACCACCCTTGGCGACCTCGGCCTCGTAGTTGGAGCCGGCACCCTGGCGCGCTCCGGCGTGGAAGCTGGCCACGATCACCTCGGCCTCACCGTTGGCGGGGTCGCCGTCGTTGAGCTCGCCGGCCACCCGGTTGACCGCCTCGGCCGGGTTGCCGAAGTCGATCTCGGTGATCCCGTTCGGGCTGACCAGGCTCGCCGTCTCCTCGGTGACTGCCCCGACGACGCCGACGGTGACGCCGTCGACCTCGAACAGCGCGTACTCCGGCAGCACCGGGTCGGTGGTGCCCTTGGCGTAGACGTTGGCGCCGAGGTAGTCCCAGAGGGCGTTGCGGTCCCCGTCGGGGCCGATCACGCGATCGCGCAGGTCGACCCAGCCCTTGTCGAACTCGTGGTTGCCGACGGCGGAGGCGTCGAGGCCCAGTGCGTTCATCACGTCGATGGTCGGCTGGTCCTCGGCGATCGCGGAGGCGAACTCCGACGCACCGATCAGGTCACCCGCGCCGACCAGGAGGGTGTTGTCCTCCCCGCCCTCGTCGGTGAGCTGTTCGACGGTTCCGGCGAACTTCACGGTGTTGCCGTTGATCCGGCCGTGGAAGTCGTTGATCCCCAGCAGGTTCAGCTCCGCGAGACCGGGGTCGGCCGCGGGGAGATTGATCCCCACGATCTCCGGGTTGTGGTCGGAGGCGCGGAACACGTTGGACTGGTAGAGGTCCGTCACGTTGTAGTTGTGCCGGCTGTACTCGAACGCGAGCGACTCGTTGGCGTTGATCTCCCAGATGTCGGCACCGCTCACCATGTCCATGGCAGCCGGGCTGGCGAGCACATGGTCGAGCGAGCCCGAGAGCCCCGAGAAGGAGTACGACGACTCGCCTGGGGTGTCCGACTCCACGACGTCGTAGCCGGCGTCGTACAGCCGGTGCATCGGGTCTTCCTGGGTGTAGGAGTTGAAGTCACCCGTGAGGAAGATCCTGTCGGTGCCCCGCGAGGCGGCAAAGCCGTTGGCGAAGCTCACCAGCGCATCGGCCTGACGGGTCCGGTCGCCATTGAAGCAGCCTTGGCCGTCCCGCGCGTCAGCGTTGTCGCCGGTGCCCGGGCAGCTCTTGGACTTGAAGTGGTTGACGATCACGGCGAACGTCGTGTTCGGCACCCCCTTGGCCTTGAACGCCTGGGCCAGGGGCTCGCGGGCGTTGGCGAAGGCCGCGTTGCCGGTGAGCACGCGGGAGGCGCCGACCCGGGAGACCTTGGTCGGGTTGTAGATGAACGCGGAGCGGATCACGTCCTGCTCGGCGAGCGCCGGCAGCTCGGACGCCGAGGGCGAAGGTGCGTAGGCCCACCGGGCGGAGCCCTGAGCCGCGTTGAGCGCAGCGACGAGGGCCTTGACCGCGTCGTCACGGTCTCCCTTGTCGGTCCCGCTCAGGAGCTTCACCGAGTTCTCGATCTCCTCGAGGGAGATGATGTCCGCGCCGAGGCCGTTGATCGCCGCCACGATCTTGTCCTGCTGTCGCTGGAGGTCTTCGGCGTCCGCAGCCCCCCGTGGACCGTTGGGGTTGCAGGTGTTGTTGGTCACCGGCTCGCCGTCGCGGTCCGCGAAGTAGGTGCACGTGCCACCGTCGGCAACGAACTGCTCGCCGGTGGTGTTGAAGTAGTTCAGCACGTTGAAGGTGGCGATCCGCAGGTCGCCGCCCACTGCCTCCGGCGCCCGGGTCCGGGTGTTGTCGAACCGCACGACGGCGTCGCCGGAACCGGTCACTCGCGCGGTCGGCTGGAACTTCCAGGTGCCGTTGCGGTAGTCGAGGATCAGCGGCTGGCGGACGTCGGCGGCGGCGCCCACCCGGATGGGGTTCGTCTTCGACAGCCAGGGCAGAGGTTCGTCGCTCGCGGAGCCGGTGTAGTCGACACTGGCACCGTCGTCGAGGGAGACCGCACGACGTGCGTTGTCGGCCTCGACCGCAGCCGCCTCGGGCGTGCCGGGACGAGCTACGTCGGTCGGCTGGATCAGCGGGGAGTTCCCGGTGGCGAGCCCGATCTCGGCGAACCGGTTGGTGGGGAAGGTGTTGGTGACGGTGAACCGCTGGGCGCCCACGTCGAGCAGCTCGCCCTCGTGTGCCTCGCGCTCGTCCGTCGTGGTCGGGTAGTTGGTCTGCAGTTCCGTCACCGCGTCGTGCGCATCTGACAGGGGGGTGACCGCCCCGTCAGGCCCGGGCACCAGCTCGGTCAGGTTCTGGGCGGGGCCTCCGCCCTCGGTCACCTTGCCGACCACCTCGACGAAGTCACCCAACTCGGGGTAGGCGAAGGTGCCGCCGGATCCCCGCCACACAAAAATGCCGTCGGAGGCGCCGGGCGTCGCGTCAGAGCCGAGGCCGGTCCCCTCCGTCTGCATGTAGAACCCGTCGAAGCCACCCGTCGGGTACGACGCGGTGACCACACCGCGCGTGCGGTAAAGGTCGGACGAGCCCGCGAAGGGGCTGGCCGTGCCGGTCCCCTGGATCTCGGCGATGGTCTTGTCGACGATCGTCGGCGGCGGGGGTGGCTCCTGGGTGCCGGAGTTCTCCGGCGTCGGCGCGCCGACGGCGAAGTCGGCGCTGTTGTTGTCGGTGTCGCCACCGGTCGAGTTCCGTGCCACCGCCGTGGTGTTCGACGGGTTGGCGGCGACCGCAGCCGTCTCGAACGAAGCGGCCTGGGTGTTGGCGCCCACGAAGTCGATGACGTCGGACTGGCTCACGTTGCCGGCAGGAGGCGTCAGAGCGGTGGTCGTGTTCGCGAGCCACACCTGGCCACCGGAGCCGCTCATGGCGATGCTCCCGGTGGCGTCCGGAGCGGGCAGTGCGTCTGTCCCGCCGTCGCCCTGGGCCTCCTGCACGAGGTAGTGACCACCCGCCGGCACCGAGCCGGTCAGCGGGGTGACCGCGGTGGCCGATGCGCCAGCCGCGCTGCGGTACTGCACCGACCACCCGCCCACGGAGATGTCCGCGTCGGTCGGGTTGTAGAGCTCGACGAAGTCGTGGGTGAGGGTGGCGCCGCTGTTGCCACCGCCGCCGTACGCCTCGCTGATGACAAGACCGGAACCGGCGGGGTTGGCCGCCGCCGGGGTGGAGACGAGGGCTGAGGCGGCCAGACCGAGCCCGAGGGCAACGGCCACGCTCCTGCGTGAGGGCATGAAGGAACTCCGAGCGAACTAGACCTGATGGCCGCTGAGCCCGAGGCCCGAGAGCAGCGGCGGGGAAGAAGAGCGGCTACACCCTAACCCCGGCAGCCGTCAGCGGAGCCACCACAATTGATGAAGTCTTGAAGCGCGATTTGTGATCAGTTGCCACGCATGGCGTGACGCTGGCGCCACACGTCGCGGAAGAATTCGTAGCCGGACCACAGGGTCATCGCGACGGCGCCGGCCAGGCAGACCTGGGCCACGTAGAACAGCACCTCGCCCGGGACGCCGAACTGGTCGAACGCACCCCCGTGGGCGTCTCCGTGCGGCAGAGGCAGCAGCAGCCCGGACAGGGCGACGGCCTGCAACCCGGTCTTGAGCTTGCCGCTCGCCGAGGCCGCGATGACGACATGCTTGAGCACCGAGAGGCGGAGCAGGGTGACGCTCCACTCCCGCACCAGGACGACGATCGTGACCCACCACCAGATGTCACCGACCACGGAGAGCCCGATGAAGGCCATCCCGGTGATCGCCTTGTCGGCGATCGGGTCGGCGATCTTGCCGAAGTTGGTCACCAGGCCGCGCGCCCGCGCGATGTCTCCGTCGACCTTGTCGGTGATCATCGCAAGCACGAACAGCCCGAAGGCGATCAGTCGCCAGGTCACCGAGTCGCCGCCCTCGTGCAGCAGCGCCCATCCGAAGAAGGGGACCATCACGATGCGCAAGGTGGTCAGCACGTTCGGCACGTTCAGGTTGCTGACCGGTGCCCCGGTCTCGGTCACGCGGGTTCACCCCCATTGGGCCGGGCGACCAGGTCGACACCATCACTGGCGACCACCACCGCCTCGATGAGGTCGCCGACGGACGCCGGCGACGGCGCCCCCTCCAGGCTGGTGGTGCCGTCGACCTCGGGACCCTGGAGGGCCGCTCGACCGACGGGATGCGGACCGGAGACGTCCTCGACCAGAACCCGCACGGTCTCGCCGATCCGCTCTTCGGCACGCTGGGAGGTGAGCTCCTCGACCAGGCCGGAGACGCGCTCGACCCGCGCGCGGATCTCGTCGTCGTCCAGCTTGCGGTCGTACGACTCCGCCTCGGTGCCGTCCTCGTCGGAGTAGCCGAAGACCCCGGTGACGTCCATGCGGGCGGCCACCAGGAAGTCACACAGGGTCTGGAGGTCCTCCTCGGTCTCGCCGGGGAAGCCGACGATCACGTTGGACCGGATGCCGGCCTGGGGGGCGTGCTCCCGGATCTGCGCGAGCAGGCCGAGGAAGCTCTCGGGGTCACCGAACCGCCGCATCCGGCGCAGCACCGTCGCGCTCGCGTGCTGGAAGGAGAGGTCGTAGTAGGCCGCCACACCGGGAGTCGCGGCGATCGTCTCGACGAGTCCCGGGCGGATCTCGGCGGGCTGCAGGTAGGACACCCGCACGCGGTCGATCCCGTCGACGGCTGCGAGCTCGGGCAGCATCGTCTCCAGAAGCCGGAGGTCACCGAGGTCCTTGCCGTAGGACGTGGAGTTCTCGCTCACCAGGAACAGCTCGCGCACGCCCTCCCCCGCGAGCCACCGGGCCTCGGCCAGCACGTCGCTCGGACGGCGGCTCACGAACGAGCCGCGGAAGCGCGGGATCGCGCAGAACGAGCAGCGTCGGTCGCAACCGCTCGCCAGCTTCAGCGGCGCCATCGGGCCGGACTCGAGCCGACGGCGGGGGGTCGCAGCCGGATCGACCGCAGGTTGCTGCCGATCGGCGGGTGCGAGCGGGAGCAGCGTACGGCGGTCACGCGGCACGTGCGTCTGGTGCTGCTCACCCGCGACGATGGAGCGCAGCCGGGCGCTGATGTCGGGGTAGTCGTCGAAGCCGAGGACCGCATCCGCTTCCGGGAGGGACCGGGCGAGCTCGTCGCCGTACCGCTCCGCCAGGCATCCGACCGCCACGACGGCTTGGGTCTGACCGGACTCCTTGAGGTCGGCGGCGGCCAGCAGCGTGTCGACCGAGTCCTTCTTGGCCGCGTCGACGAACCCGCAGGTGTTGACCACGACCGTGTCGGCCTCGGCAGCGTCGGACACCAGCGTGAATCCGTCGGCCGCGAGCCGACCGGCCAGCTCCTCGGAGTCGACCTCGTTGCGGGCGCAGCCGAGTGTCACCAGCGCGACCGACATCGGCTGCTCGAGGGCAGGCTGATCGAGGGCGGGCTGCTCGAGGGCGGGGGAAGAGGAGGAGCTCATGATCGCTCCGAGTATGCCGCCTCCGGGGAGGGACACCGAAACGCCGAGGCGAGCTACCGCAGCGTGAAGGTGTTCTGGGCCGGCTCGCCCGTGGCGCCGAGGGCACCCCGGGTCTCACCGGCGAGACCGATCTCGAGGGACCCGTCGGAGGACTGAACGCGCACCGGCGGGGCTGCCTGGAGCTTCTTGGTCTCCCCGAAGGTGAGGTTGCCGGTGAAGACGACCTTCCCGGTCCCGTCGCGGACGACGACCCGGGCGCCGCCGCCGGCCGCCGTGAGGACCACCGGAACCGGGTCGGAGTCCTGGGCCGCCGTGTTGTCCACGCCGGCCGAGCCGTTGAGCACCGGCGCGGCGCCGCGCAGGTCGCCTGGGCTGTCCATGACCAACCGGGCAACCGACCAGGCCAGGACCAGCGCCATCACGGCCGCGATCAGGACCGACCAGTTCGGGCCGCCCCGGGTGCCGCGGATGGAACCGTGGGTTCCGGTGGCGAGCTCGGCCTCGAACACCCGGCGCGGGTTGATCGGGGCGTCGGCGTAGCGGTCGTCGTAGGCCGTCAGCAAGGGCGTCACGTCGATGCCCAGGACCCGGGCCAGGGTGCGCAGGTGTCCGCGGGCGTAGAAGTCGCCTCCACACGGTGCGAAGTCGTCGACCTCGATCGACTCGATCACGTGGGGCCGGATCCGGGTCCGCTCGGCCAGCCGGTCGACGGTGAGGCCGAGGCGGGTGCGGGCGGCGACCAGCTGGGGCCCGACCACCGGGTCCTCGGCGGGCTCGACGACGTAGTCGTCGACCATGAGCGGCTCGACCGCATGGCCGGGGCGGGAGATCGGGCTGACCCGCTCGCCCCAGAGCTGGGTGTCCTCGACCAGGTTCACGCTCCCGGGCCGACGCAGCTCGCGGCCACCCTCGCTGTCATCCTCGTCCTCGGTCACGTCGTCGCGTCGCACCTCGGCCCGCTGCGCAGCGACCGGCTCGCGCAGGGGGCTGGGCGTCGCGCTGGCGACCACGGGCTCCTCGTCGGGATCACCCAGGTCCGGGTCACCTTCGGCACCGGGACGGCGGGACAGCAGGCCCGCCACCACGCCGATGGCGTGGGCGATGGCCGGACGCGGGTCGCGCCGCGGACGGCGCGGTGCCTCCTCCACCTCGGCCTCGGGCTCGGTCTCGATCACGGTCTCGGGTTCGACGTCGACGGGCTCGGCCTGCGGATCGGGTGTGGACTCGGGCTCGGGCTGGACGACGAGGATGCGCGCCTCGCCGCCCGCCAGGGTGGTGAGGGCTGCGGTGAGATCGTCACCGGCACCGCTCACCCGGGTCGACAGGGCCAGCGGCACGGCGAACGGGGCGCCGTAGAGCTTCTGGGACAGGCGGGACTGACGGCGACCGCGGCGGTCCAGCTCCTCGATCAGACGGGCAGGGTGCCGGACCACCAGGACCAGCCGGCCGTCCCGGAGGGGACCGCGACGCGGCCGGTGCTCCACCCGGGAGAGCGCACCCCACGGGAGGCCCCTCCAGGTGTTGCCGAGACGGATCCGCACGCCCTGGGTGTCGGCGACGAGCAGCGGCGTCCGTGCGTCGACGAACGCGGCGAGGTGGGCGATGCCGAGGACCCCCATGACCGCGGCGAGCACCCAGTCGAGCGGGGCGCCGGTGTTGGTCGCCCGGGCCAGGTAGGCGATGGCCACGCCTGAGGCGACCGCGCCGACGAAGGCGGCCAGCCCCGCGTTGCGGCGTACCTCCACCGCGTCGGGAGCGAGGCCGAGCGGCTCGGTGGTCGGCTTCTCCTCCACCTCGACGGCGGCGTGGTCGCGGAACTCTGCAGCACTCATCACGAGTCCTCCCCCTGGATGGTTGCGATCACACCGTCGATCTCGTCCGGTTTGACCAGTACGTCGCGTGCCTTCGATCCCTCACTCGGCCCGACGACGCCGCGGCTCTCGAGGATGTCCATCAACCGGCCGGCCTTGGCGAAACCGACCCGGAGCTTGCGCTGGAGCATCGACGTGGAGCCGAACTGCGTCGACACCACCAGCTCGATGGCCTGGACGACGAGATCCATGTCGTCGCCGATGTCGTCGTCGAGCTCCCGCTTGCTCTGCTGGGGCGCCGTCACGTCCTCGCGGTAGGTCGGCGCCAGCTGCTCCTTGCAGTGCCGCACCACCTGGTGGATCTCGGCCTCGGTGACCCAGGAGCCCTGCACTCGCACGGCCTTCGAGGAACCCATGGGCAGGAACAGTCCGTCACCCTGGCCGACCAGCTTCTCGGCTCCTGGCTGGTCGAGGATGACCCGGCTGTCGGCCAGCGACGAGGTCGCGAACGCCAGCCGGGAGGGCACGTTGGCCTTGATCAGCCCGGTGACCACGTCCACCGACGGGCGCTGTGTGGCGAGCACCAGGTGGATGCCGGCCGCCCGGGCGAGCTGGGTGATCCGCACGACCGCGTCCTCGACGTCGCGCGGCGCGACCATCATCAGGTCCGCGAGCTCGTCGACCACCACGAGCAGGTAGGGGTACGGCGCGAGCTGGCGCTCGCTTCCGGCCGGCACCTCGACCTTGCCGGCCCGGACGGCCTTGTTGAAGTCGTCGATGTGGCGGAAGCCGAAGTTGGCCAGGTCGTCGTAGCGCAGGTCCATCTCGCGCACCACCCATGCCAGCGCCTCGGCGGCCTTCTTGGGGTTGGTGATGATCGGGGTGATCAGGTGCGGGATGCCCTCGTAGGCGTTGAGCTCGACCCGCTTGGGGTCGACCATGATCATCCGCACCTCGTCGGGCGTGGACCGCATCAGGATCGAGGTGACCATCGAGTTGATGAAGCTCGACTTTCCGGAGCCGGTGGCACCGGCCACCAGCAGGTGCGGCATCTTGGCGAGGTTGGCCACGACGAAGCCGCCCTCGACGTCCTTGCCCAGCCCGCACACCATCGGGTGGTGGTCGGCCCGCGCCGTGCCCGACCTCAGCACGTCGCCGAGCGACACGATCTCCTTGTCGGTGTTGGGGATCTCGATGCCGATCGCGGACTTGCCGGGGATCGGACTGAGGATCCGCACGTCCGCGGACGCGACCGCGTAGGCGATGTTCTTGGACAGCGCGGTGACCTTCTCCACCTTGACCGCGGGCCCGACCTCCACCTCGTAGCGGGTGACGGTGGGGCCACGCGTGTAGCCGGTCACCTGCGCGTCGATGCCGAACTCCTCGAGCACCTGGGTGAGCCGGTCGACCACCGCGTCGCTGGCGCGCGAGCGCGCCTTGTGGGGTGACCCCGGCTTGAGCACGTCGTTGGCCGGGAGCGAGTAGGCGATGTCGCCGGAGAGCGCGAGCTGCTCGACGCGCTGCGGGATGGGGGTGTGGGGAGGGGGCTCGAGGTCGCCGGTGACCTCACCCACGGCCGGAGTCAGCTCGGTGTCGGCGTCCGTCTCGGGGGCTGCCTTCCGCCCGCGCCGCTTCTTGACCTCACGGTCCTCCAGGACCGGGCTGTCGTAGGCGGGGTCGCCCTCCGGAGCCAGGTCGTCGGCTCCTCGGCGGCTGCGGATCGGCCGGGTCGCCTCGTCCTCCTCGCCCGTAGCGCGCGGGCGGCCGAGCAGCCGGTCCCGCGCCTCGGCCAGCCGGGTGGGGACCTGGTAGACCGGCGTCGCGGTGATCACGAGGACGCCGAAGAGTGCCAGCAGCCCGAGCAGTGGCACGACGACGTACGGCGTGCGGAGCAGGTCGAGCAGCAGGCTGGACACGACGTACCCGACCGCTCCGCCCGCGGTGCGCAGGGAACTGGTGTCGCCGAAGGTGGGCTGCGGGTTGCCGGCGGCGATGTGCACGGTGCCGAGCACGCCGAAGGCGAGGGACGCCCAGCCGACGACCTGGCGGCCGGCCGGGCCGTTGTGCTCGGGGTCGCGCATGTTGCGCCAGCCGATCAGCACCAGCATCAGCGGGACCAGCCAGCCGACCTTGCCGACCGAGCCGGAGACGATGGTCCGGGCGACGTCCATGATCGCGCCGGGGAGCTCCCACCACACGGCGGCAGCGGTGACGACCGCGAGGGCGACCAGCACGAGGCCGACCCCGTCGCGACGGTGCTCGGGGTCCAGGTCGCGGGCGGTCCGGCCGATGCTGCGCGCGGTGGCACCGAGGGCGTGCGCGATCCCCATCCACGCCGCGGCCAGGGCGTGGCCGAGTGCGCCGAAGGCGCGCGAGACCGGCCCGGGGCCGTTGCGGACCGCTCGCGGTGCCGGCCGGCGGCTACGCGAGGCAGGCTTGCGTGGGCTCTTTCGGGTCGTGCTGGAACCCTTGCGGGTACTCCGGGATCGGGTGCTCGAGCCTCCTCGACCGCTCCTCTTGGACCTGGACGAGGACGTGCTCTTGCTCCGCGACCCCGGCGGGGAAGACGTACGGGTCGCCATGGTGATCAACCTAGGCCACAGTCACACCAGTCACAGGGATCACAGGCGTGCGTGTCGGCGGGATAGCCGGATTGATTGAAATCCGCACTTCACCCCCGCTTCCGCCAGGGCTATCGTGGACACAGGGAGACGGAACCGGTGGTTCCGCGCTGGGCCACCGGAGTGATTCGCGTCTTCGGAAGGCTCCGCAGGTGAAGATCCTCAGCCAGGCAAGTTGTCTCACACTCGTCGGCGCCGGCCTCGCGGCCGTCACCCTGACCCAGGCGTCCGCCGCACCCCACGCTCCTGCCGCCCCCGGCAAGAGCCTGGTGCAGCAGATGAAGGACCAGGCCCAGGGTCCGGTGGTGGCACTCTCCCCGGAGTCCGCGACCGGCAAGGTCGGGTTCGTCCGGGTCGCCCGGACCGGCGACCTCAGCCCCACCGACACGGCCACGACCGCCCTCGGCGCCGCCGACAAGGCCGGCGACTACCTCGCCGACTACGCCGCCGCCTTCGGCGCCACGCCGGAGCAGCTGCACCAGACCGGCATGCGATCCAACCGCTACGGCACCACCGTCAAGTTCGAGCAGGTCCACCGCGGTGTCCCCGTCTTCGGTTCCATGCTCCTCGCCCACCTCGACACCGAGGGCGACCTGACCTCGATCAACGGGTACGCCGCCCCCGGCGTTGACGTCTCGGTGACCCCGCGTCTGTCCGCGGGCCAGGCCGCGGCGCGCGCCCTGCGCGCGGTGCGGATCGACCCGCCGTCGCACAACGGAGGCAACGCAGACACGAGCGGCATCCGCGCGGCAGCCACCGACCTCGTGATCTACCGGACCGGCGCCACCCGGGGCGTTGCCGGCGACAACGTCCTGACCTACGTCGTCGAGGTCACCAACCGGAGCAACATCCGCGACATGGTGTTCGTCGACGCCAACGCCGGCAAGCTGGTCAACCGCTACTCGTTGATGCACGGCGGCTTGGACCGTCACGTTTTCGAGCAGCAGTTCACCCCCGCAACAGAGGTGTGGGCCGAGGGCGACCCGTTCCCCGGCGACCTCAACGAGGACCAGCAGAACATCGTGCTCGGCTCGGGCGAGTCGTACTGGTTCTTCGCCAACGCCTTCGGCCGCGACTCCTACGACGGCAATGGCGCCAGCATGAACACGGTCAACAACGACCCGACGATCGCCTGCCCCAACGCCAACTGGAACGGCTCGACGACCAACTACTGCAATGGCGTCACCTCCGACGACGTCGTTGCTCACGAGTGGGGCCACGCCTACACCGAGTTCACCCACGGCCTGATCTACCAGTGGCAGCCGGGTGCCCTCAATGAGTCCTACTCCGACATCTGGGGCGAGACCGTCGACCTCATCAACGGCCGCATGGATGCCGACGAGAGCCTCAGCCAGCGCACGGTCGGGCAGTGCTCGCAGTTCACCCGGGGTGCCATCTCCATGGTCATCAACTCCCCGGCCTCGGCCGCGGGTCCCTGCACGGCCGCGCCCGCGGCGTTCGGACCGGTGTTCGACCAGGCGGGCGTCACCAGTGACGTGGTGGTCGGCCAGGACGCGTCGAACCCCGAGGGTCCGGCCCCGACCGACGGGTGCACGGCGCTCTCCAACGGTGCGGCTGTCGCCGGCAAGTTCGTGTACGTCGACCGCGGCACGTGCACCTTCCAGGTCAAGGCGAACAACGCCGCGGCCGCGGGCGCCGACGGCATCGTCGTCGGCGACAACGTCGCCGGCCGGGCGCCGATCTCGATGTCCGGCAACGCCGACATCTACGGACTGATGGTGACCCTCGAGGACGGTGCGCGGATCAAGAACGCCGGCACCGTCAACGCCACCATCAGGGACAGCGGAGCGGCCCCCGAGGACAACTCCCACCGGTGGCTCATCGGCGAGGACAGCACCGCGTTCGGTGGCGCGATCCGCGACATGTGGACGCCCACCTGCTACAACGATCCCGGCAAGGTCTCGGACGCACAGTACTTCTGCGACACCGACGACAGCGGCGGCGTGCACAGCAACTCCGGCGTTCCCAACCACGCCTTCGCGCTGACGGTCGACGGCGGGACCTACAACGGGCAGACGGTGACCGGCATCGGGGCCACCAAGGCGGCGGCGGTGTACTTCCGGGCGATGACGACGTACCAGACCCCGACCACGGACTTCGCAGACCACGCCGATGCCCTCAGGGCAGCGTGCGCGGACCTGGTCGGGCAGCCGATCAACAACCTGAGCACCTCCCCCGACGACAGCTCGGTGTCCGACGAGGTGATCACGACGGCCGACTGCACGACCTTCGACGCCGCGGCCGCTGCGGTTGAGCTGCGGCGGGAGCCGACGCAGTGCAACTTCCAGCCGATGTTCGACCAGAACCCGCCGGCGCTGTGCGGGCCGGGCTCGACGACTCGCACCGTCTTCTCGGAAGACTTCGAGGACGGCCTGAACGGCTGGGCCACCGAGAGCGAGGTCGTGTTCCCCGGCGCCAGCGGCTCCCCGTGGGTCGCCGACGACACCTTGCCGAAGGACCGCGCCGGCAGCGCGGCCTACGGACCGGCGCCCGACCAGGGCCAGTGCGACGGCAGTGCGGCGGACTTCTCCTCGCGCGACTCGATCATCAGTCCGGTGATCAGCATCCCGAGGGGCAAGGCCGTCGCCCGCAAGCTGTCGTTCGACCACTACGTCGCGACCGAGCTCGGCTTCGACGGCGGCAACGTCAAGTACCGCACCGGACCTAGGTGGAAGGTGATCCCGGCCTCGGCCTACACGTTCAACGCGCCGGGCCAGCTCGCCACCGAAGCCGAGGGCAACACGAACCCGATGGCCGGGCAGCCCGGCTTCACCGGCACCGACGGTGGCGAGGTCACCGGGACGTGGGGCACCTCCCTTGTCGACCTGTCGGCCCTGAAGATCAAGGCGGGCCAGGACCTCAGCCTCCGCTTCGACATCGGGCGGGACGGCTGCGGCGGCATCGACGGCTGGTACGTCGACGACGTCACGGTCACGGTCTGCCAGGCAGCGGGCGCTGGGGCCGCGGGCACCGCCGCGGGGCGGAGGACCTGACCCGACCTGCTGCTGCGATGATCGGCCGGTGCGAGCCGAGGTGATCTGGGTCCTGCCCGCCGGCCTTGCCCTCGTTGACTGGTACGCCGTCGCGCGCGGCGATCGCCGGACGGAGGTCTGGGCCAAGCCGCTGGTTCTGTGCTCCCTCATCGTCGCGGCCGTCGTCCTCGGCGCCACCGAGACCGCGGCCGGGCTCTGGCTGCTCGTGGCGCTGGTTTTCGGGCTGCTCGGCGACGTCGCACTGCTCTCGGACTCACTCCCCCGGTTCCGCGCGGGTGTGGGGGCCTTCCTCGTCGGCCACCTCGCCTACCTCGGCTGCTTCGCTGCGCTGGGGCTGAGGATGCCGGCCTGGTCGTGGATCGGATTTGCCGTTCTCGCCGTGGCCCTGTTCGCCACCCGGGGGGTGGTCCCAGGCACCCATCGACTCGCCGGCCGCGCGCTCTCGGTGCCGGTCGCGGTCTACTCGGTGGTGATCGGCGCGATGCTGCTGGGCGCCTGGGTCACCGGCGTACCTCTGGTGGCGCTGGGAGCCACCGTCTTCGTGGTCAGCGACGCGACCCTGTCGATCGATCGGTTCGTGCGGCCGATCCCGCACGCCCGACTGATCGTGATGGTGACCTATCACCTCGGGCAGGCGCTGATCGTCGCCGGAGTGCTGACAGCCTGAAGTGGTGCCGCCTGATCAGGCTTCGAGGACGACCGGGATGATCATCGGCCGGCGTCGGTGGGTGCTGTTGACCCAGCGGCCCACGACGCGTCGTACCGTCTGCTGGAGCTGGTAGGAGTCGTCCACACCCTCGCGGACCGCCGCGTCGAGTGCGTCGATGATCGGCTGCTTGATCTCGTCGAAGGTCGAGTCGTCCTCGGCGAAGCCCCGGGCGTGGATCTCCGGGCCGCCGGAGACCTTCCCGCTGACGGAGTCGACGACCACGATCACCGAGATGAAGCCCTCCTCGCCGAGGATCCGGCGGTCCTTGAGGGACGCCTCGGTGACGTCTCCGATGGAGGAGCCGTCGACGAAGACGTAACCGCAGTCGACCTTGCCCGCGACCCGGGCCACTCCGTCGACGAGGTCGACCACGACCCCGTCCTCGGCGATCACGACGTTGGAGTGGGGAACGCCGGTGGAGCGAGCCAGCTCCGCGTTGGCGCGCATGTGCCGGATCTCGCCGTGGATCGGCAGGACGTTGCGCGGACGGACGATGTTGTAGCAGTAGAGGAGCTCGCCGGCGCTGGCGTGCCCGCTGACGTGGACCAGGGCATTGCCCCTGTGCACCACGGTGGCGCCCCAGCGGGAGAGTCCGTTGATGACGCGGTAGACGGCGTTCTCGTTGCCGGGGATCAGGCTCGAGGCGAGGATCACGGTGTCGCCCTCCTCGATGTGGACGAAGTGATGGTTGCGCTGGGCGATCCGGCTCAGGGCACTGAGCGGCTCGCCCTGCGACCCGGTAGAGATCAGCACCTGGCGCTCCGGCGCGAGGTCGGCGAGGTCCTTCGCGTCGACCAGGACGCCCGGGGGCACCTGCAGGTAGCCCAGGTCGCGGGCGATCGCCATGTTGCGCACCATCGAGCGGCCGACATAGGCGCACTTGCGTCCGTGAGTGACCGCGGCGTCGAGCACCTGCTGGACCCGGTGGACGTGAGAGGCGAAGCAGGCCACGATGATCCGCTGCTTGCTCTGGTAGAAGACGCCGTCGAGGACCGGGCCGATGTTCTTCTCGCCGGTGGTGAAGCCGGGCATCTCGGCGTTGGTCGAGTCGGTCATGAACAGGTCCACGCCCTCCTCGCCCAGCCGTGCGAACGCGCGCAGGTCGGTGATCCGGGAGTCCAGGGGCAGCTGGTCCATCTTGAAGTCGCCGGTGTGCAGGACCAGCCCGGCGCCGGTACGGATCGCGACCGCGAGCGCGTCGGGGATCGAGTGGTTGACGGCGATGAACTCCAGGTCGAAGGGGCCGAAGCTGACCCGGTCACCCTCGCTGACCTTGTGGTGCACCGTCTCCTTCAGCCGGTGCTCGCGCAGCTTGCTGCCGAGGAGGGCCAGGGTCAGCTCGGAGCCGACCAGCGGGAGGTCCCCACGCTCCCGCAGGAGAAAGGGCACGGCCCCGATGTGGTCCTCGTGGCCGTGGGTGAGGACCACCGCCTCCACCTGGTCGAGCCGGTCCCGGATGGGGTCGAAGTCCGGGAGGATCAGGTCGACACCCGGGTGGTGGTCCTCGGGAAACAGCACTCCGCAGTCGACGATGAGCAGGCGTCCGTCGTACTCGAAGACGGTCATGTTCCGACCGATCTCGCCGAGCCCGCCGAGCGGGGTGATCCGCAAACCCCCGTCCGGCAGCTGCTGTGGTGTCGAGAGTTCGGGATGGGGGTGGGACATCAGGCTCCTAGAGCAGGCCGGCGGCGGAGAGTCCCGCGCGCAGGGCAGCTACTTCTTCGTCGTCGAGGGGGACCAGCGGACCACGGACGTTGCGGTTGTCGAGGACCCCGAGCAGTTGCAACGCGGCCTTGGCGGTGGTGGCGCCGTAGTTGGCGACGCCCATCATGGCATCGATCGCGGGCAGCAGGCTGCGGTAGAGCTCGAGGGCGCGGACCGGATCTCCCGAGAAGAATGCGTCCACCATCGCCTTGAGCTGGTCGCCGGCGGCATGGCCGATGACCGAGACGAACCCGCACCCACCGTGGGCCAGCCAGCCGAGGTTGGCGACGTCGTCGCCGGAGTAGACGGCGTAGCCCATCTCCGTCAGCCGGACGCCGCGGGCGAAGTCGCCGACCGCGTCCTTCACCGCGACGACCGTCTCGCAGGTGATCACGGCCTCGTAGGTCTCCAGGGAGATGGTCGTGCCGGTGCGGGCCGGGACGTCGTAGAGCATGACCGGGACGTTCGTCGCTTCCGCGACGGTGCGGAAGTGGTGGACGCAGCCGGCCTGCCCGGGCTTGTTGTAGTAGGGCGTCACCAGCAGCAGCCCGTCGGCGCCGATCTTCTCCGCCTGCTGGGCCAGCGCGACCGAATGTGCGGTCGCGTTGGTGCCGACCCCGGCGACCACGCTGGCTCGGTCGCCCACGGCGTCCTTGACTGCGGCCAGGATCTGCTCGTTCTCGGAGACCGAGGTCGTCGGTGACTCCCCCGTCGTACCGGACACCACGACGCCGTCGTGTCCGTGGTCGACGAGGTGGGTGGCGATCCTGGCGGTCCCCTCGAGGTCGACCGACCCGTCGTCGTGGAACGCGGTCGCCATCGCGGTGAGTACGCGACCGAACGGCGCGGGTGCCCGATCGAACGGTGCGCTGGTCATGGGGTCAGGCTATCGGCTCGCACGTCCAAAGCCGGGTCTGGCCGACCGGCCAGGGCGGGATAGACCACCTGCGCCATTTTCTCGTGTTCCCCGGCGAGCCCTCTTGACTTCCGCGAAACTCATTTGCGCCCGTGCCGAACGGGCACTTTCATTCTCGGGAGGTAGGGATGCAGCACGGCAAACACCGGGCGCCGACGCGGCCGAGCGCCGCGCGACGCGGTGTCGTGCTCGTCCTGAGCCTTGTCGTGGCCCTCGCACTGGGTCTGAGCTCGGCTGATGCGGTGCCAGGCCACGGTAAGGGAAAGCCGGGGGCTGCCGGACCGGGTCAGTCGGGTGTCAAGCCCGGGCAGGCTGGCGAGAAGGGCGGCCCGGAGGCCGAGGAGCCGGTGGAGCCGGTCGGCTCGCCGGGAACCATCGCGGCGAACGCGAGCTATGGCTACGCCTGGCCGTTTGCCCCGGACTGTGACGAGTCTCCGGCCACCACCGGCGGCTGTGTGAACGACGGTCGCGGGTTCTTCCAGGGTCAGTGCACCTCCTGGGTCGCCCACCGGCTCAGCCAGCTCAACGGCATCAGCTTCACCAACTGGTACGAGGGCCGACACTGGGGCGACGCGGACCAGTGGGCCGAGGTCGCGAAGAGCATCAAGATCAAGCCCGCCGAGAAGCCGCGCCCTGGCGACGTCGCTTGGTACGCACGCGGACACGTCGCGTACGTCGAGTCGGTCAATCCGGACGGCAGCATCATGATCTCGGAGATGAACTTCGACGGACACAACGGCTTCCGGATGATCACTCTCTACCCCGGCCCGAGCTGGCCGGACAAGTTCATCCACGTCGCCGACATCGTGCCCGGCGCGGCCACCGTCGTACCCGTCGACACCGCGGCGCCGACGGCGCCCTCGGGCCTGAAAGTCGTCAGCCACCGCGGGCGGATCGGCGTCGACTGGCAGCCGTCCTCCGACGAGTGGGGCGTCGCCGGGTACCGCATCTCACGGTCCGGAGCTCCGCTGGAGACCACTTCGGCTGACACCACGACGTACTGGGACCACCAGGTCTCACCGGGCCAGGCCTACTCCTACTCCGTGGTCGCGTACGACGACGCCGGCAACGTCTCGGAACCGGCGACCGTCAACGTCGGGCAACCCGCCGAGGCCGCCGACCGGGCTTGGGTGACCACCGACGCCGGACCGGCGTTGTGCGGACGCATTGGCGAGCTGGCCGGCCAACGTCTGGGCTGCACGGTCATGACCAGGAAGGGCTGGCGCTTCGCCGGACTGGGCCGCGACACCAACTGGGGACGTCCCGGAACCCGCTCGTTCGTCGCCTCCGACGACGGAGGCGTGTCCTACTGCCGAAACGTCGGGAACGGCAAGGAGCGACGAGGCGTCGCCTGCACGACCCTGGACCCCGACACCCTGATCTGGGGCTACGACCGGATCGCCGGCCCCACCGACCGGACCCTCGAGGAGGACCGCACCTGGGTGTCCACCGGTGGGGGCCCGGCCCTGTGCGGACGCACCGGGTCGCTGGCCCACCAGCGGGTCGGCTGCACCGTCCTGACCGACGCCGGCTGGACCTTCGTCGGTCTGGGCCGGGACACCGCCTGGGGTCGCCCGGGGTCGCGCGCCTTCCTGAGCGCCGACGACGGCACCGTGTCCTACTGCCGCCGGATCGCCGGCGCCGGCGACCACCTGCGGACCTCCTGCACCCCGTTCGACGCGACCTCGCTCAGCTGGGGCAAGGACCGGGTCTCGAAGACGCCCGAGCCGACCGCAGATGACAACCGCACCTGGGTGACCACTGGTGCCGGCCCTGCGCTGTGTGGGCGCACCGGCACCGAGCGTGGCCAGCGCCTGGGCTGCAGCGTCCTGACCGACGCGGGCTGGAAGTTCAAGGGCCTGGGTCGGAGCCTCGCCTGGGGCGACCCGGCCAGTCGCGCCTTCGTCCGCTCCGGCGAAAACGGCGTTTCCTACTGCCGGACCGTCGCCGGACAGGGCGGCGACCGGGCCGCCTGCACCCGATTCGATGCCGTGCGGAACACCTGGGGCGGTGACCGCGTCGCAGGGACTCCCGAGCGCACCCTCCCTGAGAGCCGGACCTGGCAGGAAACCGCCTCTGGTCCCGCGCTGTGTGGACACACCGGGAACCAGGCGGGCCAACGACTGTCGTGCTCGGTGCTGACCCGACGCGGCTGGAAGACCCCAGCACGGGAGGCCGCCCAGGGCGAGACGGGCACCTTCGTCCCCACTGCCGAGGGCGGTCTGTCCTACTGCCGGAGCCTGACGCCCCCGGGCAAGGCGGCGCGACTGGTGTGCACGGCGCTGGAGCCCTCCGGACGGGCCTGGGGCAGCAACCGGGTCTCCGGACCCGCGCGGCTCACGATCGCCGACCCGTTCTGACCGCAACCGCAATCGTGAAGGTCGGCGGCACCCCACTCTTCACCCACCGCGGCAGCCGCCACGGCCGCTGAGACATGCCGGTGGCCCCGCCAACGCTGGTGGGCGGGGTCCGGGGCGGGGTCATCGTCGATGCTCGCTCTGCGCGAGGGCAGTTGTCCCTGTGTGGTCGCGATGGAACACGTGGCCGTGGGGACTGGTCCACCGGAATACGCCCAGGGCGATCATCCGATAACGCCAGCTGGAGTGGGTCTTCAGCCGGTGATGCCTGGTGCACAGAGGAGCGATGTTGTCGCTTGCGGTCTGCCCGCCCTGGTCGGGGTCGCGATGGTCACGGGCCATGACGTGGTCCATCTGGCATCGCCTGGCCGGGTGGGTGCACCACGGGAACACGCACGTCTGATCCCGCAGGACCACCTGGTCGCGCAGCCGGTCCGGGATGTCGTACCCGGGGACCCAGATGTGCTCGGCCGGATCGATCACCGGCTTCACCACGACTCGGGTGTGGGTCTCGGCACACCACGCCTTGACCTGGTCGAGCAGCACCAGCCGCTGGCCCTCCTCGAGCCGACCCAGGTCGTCGACCACGATCCCGCCGCCGATCGCGTCGCCGGCAAGGCTCGCGGAGAAGTGCAGGTGGAGCATGACCTCTCGGGCTGCCGGCAGCTTTGCGTGGTCTGCGGGGTTGCCAACAGGTCGCTCGCCGGGGTTGCCGGCCAGGTCGAGGGCGAGCTGGTGCCGGGCCAGCTGACCCAGAGCCTTCGCCCGCCGGACACCGAGGCCTTCGGTTGAGCCGAGGACCTTCAACGTCTCCGCGCCGCGCCCGACTGCGACGTCGAGGTCGTGGGCATCGGCGATGTCGAGCTCGGCCTCGACCCTCAGCGTGCCGCCGTAGGCGACCTGCTCGCGGTCCACGGTCACGTGTCGGGGGTCGGGGCCCTGGGGGCATGGGTCGTCGGGGTCGTCGGGCAGAACGGCAGGGCCGAACCTGCGGATCGCCTCGGCGACCAAGCGGTCGACCTGTGCGGTCCCGCATCGACCTGCGAACGGAGCGATCTGCCGGTCCACCCATCCGGCCGCCTCCTTCGACAGAGAGGGATGGGCGTGGATGGTCGCCTCCGCGACGCGACGAGCCCGCCAGGCAGGCACCGCGCCCACCAGCACGCGGCGGTAGAGCCTCGGGAGACGATGACGCAGCTCCAGTGCCTGCCCGATCAGGTGCTTCGCCGCGACCGTGGACATGCCGAGGACGGCGCCGAACTCGGCGATGCAGAACTCCGCCACCAAAGGGCACCCTTGGCCTGATATCTGCTCTTCGTGTTCGCTCCCGGGGACCTGGAACGCAGCAGCGTCGTGGATCGACTCCGGCGGATGCGCATCGGCCCAGGCACACGCCAGCTCGAGCAGCTCCGCCTCCGCCGCATCGGCTGCCCGGCGACGATCCTTGGCAGCGGCCAGCAGCTGTGCCGCCGACGAAGTGTCGGTGCCCTGGCGCTGCCTGGTCCGCTGCTCGATCATGTGTTCGATTGTAGGGCCGGCCGCCGACACCCCTGCCCGCTCCTCCACAGCCAGCGGCTCGGACATTGCCGGCTTGGCGCCAGCGGTGCGGGCGCACGCAACAAGCAGCCGATGAGCGGGCGCGGTTACGCCCTGAATCCGTCGGCCTCAACGACCGCTCTGGGGTCATACTGATGGCGTGCTCACCAAAGAGCGGAGCAGACAAATCGCGTTGCTACTCGTTGCGGCGCTGCTCGTGCTGGGCGCACTGGTCTGGCTGTTGTTGTATCTGACGGCAGGGGATACGGCCTCTGCGTGACACCCGCACATAGCCGCGATCCGCTCGCCCGCACCGATGAGCGGTCACTCTCCCGTCTGGCCGTCGATCCTCTCTCTGATGATGTCCGCGTGACCGTTGTGGCGGGCATACTCGCCAATCAACTTGGCGAGGTTCCACCGGATGCTGCGCTGGTTCGTCCTGCTCAGGTCCGAAAGATCCGGCCACTCAAGCAGCGCCGCGTCTGTCTGCGAACGTTCCTCCGCCCACCTCGCGAAGGAAGCTTCGACATCATCGACCGTGCAGTCGATGTCGTCCTCGGCGTCGTTCTCGTATGTCCCCCAAACCCAGTGGAACTCCGGCTCGCTCCCCAGAGGCCACGACCCGTAAGCGCGCTCCATCTCAGCCATGTGACGGACCACCCCTAGCAGGGACAGGTGGGACGGATCGGCAGAACGTTCCACCAGTTGCTGGGAGGTCAGGCCCACGCACTTAGCGCGCAGCACGTCACGGTGGAACGCGAGCCACCCAAGCGTGATCTCGCGCTCGTCTCCATCTGCTGGCTGCTCGACTCGCCTGGGCTGCCTCTCACTCATGCCCTCGAGACTGCATGCTCCACTAGGTGACCGTCCAGCAGCGTCCGGATCTGCCTGCGGGTTCAGGCGGTGTGCGGCAGCACGATCTAGTCCCGTTGACGGCGTCACCAAGTCCAGATGAGGTAGACCGCCAAGACGGTCACGCAGACCAGCACGACGAAGATGCCGAAGGCCCAGAAGACCTCGCCGCGAGGAGGAATCGGCGCGTGCACGTCGGCGAGGTGAGTACCGCCGAGCCGCTGCTGCGCTGCCAGGAGGCTGGCGGGCGCCGCGCTGGTGGGCGACCACACCTGCCAGCCGCAGATGCAACTTACGAGGATTCCGTCCCCATCGGGCGATGCGCTGACGTCGTGACTGCTCGCGTTCTGCTCCACGAGGCGACACCCTGCCACGCCGGGGCGGATGCGAGGTGGTGTGATGACCAGGACGCCGAGGTGGCTCGGCTGGTCGCTCATGGCGCACGGCGGGTGGACATCGGCCAGGGGGATCGACCCTGGGTCGTGCTGGCCGACCCCGAAGGCAACGAGTTCTGCGTCCTTGGCCCATGAGGACACCAGCTGCACGAACGGACGCTCTGCCATCATCCGATCAATGGCAGAGACGTGCAGCTGATCGTTGCGTGCGAGGGCTCGAAGGCGCACGCAGGGCGGGGAGCCTTGTCTCGCCTGGCTGAGCGCTCTGGCCTAGACGTTTTGCCTAAGGTCTCGTCAAAACACCTCCGAGCGGCGTGACGGGTTGCCTACCGTTCAGGTAGTTCGAGCCGCTGGTGACCCGAGACGCCCGCGGCTCGATCCCTGTCCGCAGCCCCGTGATGGGCCAAGGCTTCAGGGGCAGGCATGTTCATCGGGAGAGCCACTACGTCTCGCGGCTGATGTGGCGGCACTAGCGCAGTCTGGCCGTCAGGCGCGAACGAGCCACACGTGGTCGAACCCGTCGCGCGACTCGCGCCGCTTCTCGACCCAGCGCGCCGGGTCGAAGGCCGGGTAGAACGTGTCGCCCTCGGGTGACTGGTGGACCTCGGTGAGGATTTGCTCGTCGGCGCGCTGCATCCCCGCGGCGTACACATGGGCGCCGCCCGCGACGTAGACGTCGCCCGGCAGGTCCGCGGCCAGGGCCAGGGCGGAGTCGAGGTCGTGGGCGACGAGCACCCCCTCGGCGTGCCACTCCGGGTCGCGGGTCAACACGATCGTCTGGCGGCCGGACAGCGGGCGGCCGATCGACTCGTACGTCGCCCGCCCCATGACCAGGGTGTGGCCGAGGGTGGTGGCCTTGAAGTGGGCGAAGTCCTCGGGCAGGTGCCACGGGATGCCACCGCGGTGACCGATGACGCCGTTGCGAGCCACAGCCGCGATGAGCACCAGGCGCTGGTCAGACCGCAATGGGTGCCTTGATCCCCGGGTGGGGGTCGTAGCCCTCGACCGAGAGGTGTTCGAGGTCGAAGCCGTCGATCTCGGTGACGGACTCGTCCAGCCGCAGCCTCGGCAGCGGCCGAGGCTCCCGGGTCAGCTGCAGCCGGGCCTGCTCGAGGTGGTTGTTGTAGAGGTGCGCGTCGCCGAGCGTGTGCACGAAGTCACCGACCGCGAGCCCCGTCACCTGGGCGACCATGTGGGTGAGCAGCGCGTAGGACGCGATGTTGAACGGGACGCCAAGGAAGACGTCGGCGCTGCGCTGGTAGAGCTGGCAGCTCAGTCGACCGTCGGCGACGTAGAACTGGAACATCGTGTGGCACGGGGCCAGGGCCATGTCGGGGATGTCCGCGACGTTCCAGGCGCTCACGATGTGGCGCCGACTGTCGGGGTCGCGCCGGATCTGGTCGAGCACGAGCTGGATCTGGTCGACGTGGCGCCCGTCCGGTGCCGGCCAGGACCGCCACTGGTAGCCGTAGACCGGCCCGAGGTCGCCGTTGTCGTCGGCCCACTCGTCCCAGATCGAGACGCCCCGATCCTGCAGCCACTTCACGTTGGTGTCGCCACGGAGGAACCACAACAGCTCCGCGAACACCGACCTGGTGTGGACCTTCTTGGTCGTCACCAGCGGGAATCCTTCGGCGAGGTCGAACCGCATCTGGTGCCCGAACACGCTGCGGGTGCCGGTGCCGGTGCGGTCACCCTTCTCCACGCCGGTGTCGAGGATTCGCTGGAGGAGGTCGAGGTACTGCCGCACGGTCGGGATCCTACGCTCGCCCGACAGCTCAGAGCCGGACCTGGCCGGTGATCGTGGTGAGCGCGTCGCCACCGACCCAGACCGTGTCTCCCGACCGCTCGACGTGGACCCGGCCCCGGCGTCCGAGGACGGTCCCCTGCGAGGCGACGTACGACGCGGGGAGGCGGTCGCCGGCCAGCCACTGCGCGATACCGGCGTTGAGGCTTCCGGTCACCGGGTCCTCGCCGATGCCCATCGACGGCACGAACGCCCGCACCTCGACGTGGGCTCCCACCGACGCTGGGTCGGCGTACGGCCCGACGATGCCGACCTCGAGTTCGGCGAAGGCGCCCAGGTCCGGCCGGCAGTCCAAGACCGCCTCCGCCGACTTGAGGAGGCAGGCAACCCAACCGGGGCCGTTGTCGACCCACGCCAGGTCGACCAGGTCCGCCTCGGTCAGCCGCAGCGCGGTGGCGATGCGTGCGCGGTCGGCGGCGTCGACCGGGCCGGAGCGCACCAGCGGAGGGGCCTCGAAGGCCAGCCGCTGGTCGCGCCGGATCCGGACCAGCCCGGCTCCGCACTCCTGGACGAGCTCCCCGTCGTTGCGCGGCACACCGCCGGCCTCCAGCCACGCATGCGCGGAGCCCAGGGTGGGGTGGCCGGCGAACGGTAGCTCGCGCTCGGGCGTCCAGATCCGGAGCCGGTAGTCGGCGGACGGGTCCGTCGGCGGGAGGAGGTACGTCGTCTCCGAGAGGTTCGTCCAGTGGGCGAACCGGGCCATCTCGTCTTCGGTCACGTGCTCCGCATCGTGGACGACCGCGACCGGATTGCCGAGGAAGGGGGCCGACGAGAACACGTCGACCTGGCTGAAGGCGTGCATGCGGGTCAGTGTGGCAGCAGGGACTCGCCGACGTTGCTCGCGAACTGCGTCACCGTGCGGCACTCGGGCTCGAAGAACGCGAACTCGCAGCTCCGCATGATGGTGGGCCCGGTGGTGGAGAGGCGGAGGTCCTGGCCGGGCTGGGGTTCGTTGGCGCGATGCTCGACGAGGAAGACGGCCGCACCGTCGACGTCGAACGCTGCCTGGACCGCGACTTCCTCGCGCGTGAGGCCGACGTCGATGGCATCACCGGAGGCCGCGTCGTACAGGACGACCGTCTGCGGGTCCGGCTCGTCGACCCGGGTCAGCAGGTAGTCGCCGTCGTCGGACAGGATCGCCCCGTTCCCGGGAACGGTCACCTCGACGTCGAACAGCGGCTGCGTGATGCGGAGACCACCCGCCTCGACCTGGCTGACCCGCACCCCGGAGGCGACGTCGACGAGGTCGCCACCGCGGGTCCAGCTCGGCTCGCCCTCGAGCGGCTGCCACTTCCAGTCACGGCCGGGCGTCGTGTAGAGCACCGCGTCCCCGTCGAGGGCCACCGGCGTCGCACCCTTGGCCACCGACCGGCTCGCCACCACCTCGCCCCGGACGACGTCGCGGACGACGAGCCGGTCCACGGCCTCGCCCGGCTGCACCCACGCGACCCAGCCGCGCTCAGCCGAGCCGACGACCGGCTTGTCGGGATCCGTCTCGCCGAGCTTCGCCAGCGACCCGTCGGCGCGCACCTGGACGACGAGTCCCTCCGCGTCGCCGTACACGATGCCGTCGGCCACCTTGACCATGCCGCTCATCTGCGGCAGCTCGACGGTCACGTCGGGGAGATGCAGCGCGTGGTTGGCGTACCACTCGATGTTGGCCGGGTTCTCCGCTCGGGTGACCACCGAGTCGGGGAGCTGGGGCCCGGACGGTCGGGTGCTCAGCCAGGTCGATGCTGCGAGGACCACCACCGCGGCGGCGGTCGCCGCCGCGGCCCACCCCCGTCGTCGCTGCCGGGCGGCGGTGGCGCGTCCGAGGACCTCGTCGACCGGCGGGTTCCGGACCGGGATCACCTCACCCGCGTCGAGGAAGACCTCGGTCGGGTCGAAACCCCCGGGACGTAGCCGTGCCCACTCGGCACCGCCCGCGAGCTGCGCCACGCCCTGGCGCTCCTGCGCCTCCACCACCCCGATCGGCTGGGCCAGCACGGCGGCGACCTGGTCGGGGTCGAGGCCGGCGGCGAACCGCAGCACGAGCACGGTGCGGGCCTCCACCGGGAGCCTGGCCAGCGCCTTCTCCAGCTCGGCGAGCAGCTCCACCCGCTCCGCGCGGTCGGGCAGCATCGGGTCGAGCAGCGGCGGCGGGTCCGGGTCGAGGTCGCGGCCGTGGTCCCGGGCGCCGCGGTCCGCCTGGTCGAGAACGACGCGGTAGACGTGGGCATCCACGTCACCGTCTCCGCGGACCCGGTCCCACGAGGGGTGGCAACGGGTCAGCCCGGCGACGGCAACCCCGTCGGCCGACTCCGGGTCGTGGCCGAGGAGCACCAGCAAGCGAACGAGGGCGGGCCACCGCGCCACCACGAAGGACGCGAAGTCGGAACCGTCGCTCACGCCTCCAGCCTCCCCCGCTCGTCCAACGGCCTACGCAGGGAGGGGGCTCACGCGTGCAGGGACATCGGGCCGTAGACCTGGCGGTCGTGCTCGAAGAGGGTCACCGCGTCGACGCCGGCCGCGGCCAGGTCGGACCAGATCTCCCCCACCCACGACTCGGCGTCGGCCTGGCTGGCGAAGCGCTGGCCGGCGTGCTCGTCGTCGACCTCGACCTCCTGGCCGGCGGCGTTCTCGAGGCGCCACCACCACGGCCGCTCGGCCGGGCTCGGCGGGCGGAAGGACGGGGGCTGGTCGGGAAGGTTCACCACAGGTCAGGACTCTCGCACGGACGGGTCCACGAACGGCGGATCCACGAGCTGGAAGATCTCGCGTCGACCCCGGATGTCGACCCCGACCTCCGCGTCGGGGGCGACCATCGTCGGCACCAGCGCCAGCCCGATGCCCTTCTTGAGCGTAGGTGAGAAGGTGCCGGAGGTGATGTCGCAGAGCGGCACGTCCTGGGTGAGGGTGACGCTCATGCCCGGTCGTGGGATGCCGCGGTTGACGGCGACCAGGCCACGCAGCCGGCGAGCGGGGCCTGCCTCCTTCTCAGCGATCAACGCGTCGCGGCCCCAGAAGGCGTCCTTCTTCCAGCCGACCGCCCAGCCGAGCCGGGCCTGGTTGGGGGTGACGTCGAGGGTGATGTCCTGGCCGTGAAGCGGGTAGCCCATCTCGGTGCGGAGCGTGTCGCGTGAGCCGAGCCCGCACGGGAGCATGCCGTGCTCATTGCCTGCCTCCAGCAGGGCGTCCCACAGCTGCCCCGCTACCTCGTTGCGCGCGATCAGCTCGTAGCCGCGCTCGCCGGTGTAGCCGGTGCGACACACGACGACGCCGGCGCCCTCGTCGCCGGCCAGGGTGGCCTCGACGAAGGACATGTACTCGTGCCCGGTGGGGAGTCCGACCGCGTCGAGGACCTCGTCGGACCTGGTGCCCTGGACGGCCAGGACGGCGTAGTCGCGGTGGTGGTCGACCACCTCGACCTCCTCGGGCGCGGTCGCCACAAGGCGTCGTACGACCTCGGCGGTGTTGGCCGCGTTGGGAACGAGCAGCACGTGCTCGTCGTCGTGGTAGTAGACGATCAGGTCGTCGACGATGCCGCCGGTCGCGTCGTCGCAGCACAGCGTGTACTGCGCCTTGCCCGGACGGATCTTGCGCAGGTCGTTGCTCAGCGTCGAGTTGACGTACGCCGCGGCGCCTGGGCCGCTGACCATGCCTTGCCGAGGTGGCTGACGTCGAAGATCCCGACCGCCTCCCGTACGGCGGTGTGCTCCTTGACGACGCCGGAGGGGTACTCCAGCGGCATCGACCAGCCGCCGAACTCCGCGAACTTCGCACCCAGGTCGGCGTGCCGATCGTGGAGAGGCGACTGGAGAAGCGAGGCGGATTCCTTGCCTGGGTCGCTCATGCAACGGAACCTACCGCAGGGCCTCCTCGCGCCCCGGTGGCTATCCTGCCTCGGTGACGACCTACAACCTGCGCAGTGCCAGCCCCGCCAAGACCCGTGCCGACGCGGTGGTCGTCGGGGTCGTGAAAGCCGAGAAGGGTGTCGAGCTGGCGCCGGGGGCCGAGGACGTCGCGAAGGCCTACGGCCGCAAGCTCCGGTCGCTGCTGGCCACCCTCGACGTGACCGGCAGGGCCGGCGAGGTCGTCAAGGTGCCCACCGCCGGGACCATCTCGTCCCCGTTGCTGATCCTCACCGGCCTCGGGTCCGACCCGGACGCGAAGGCCTGCCGCCGGGCGGCCGGGGTCGCTGCACGGGCGGCCACGAACGTCGCGTCGGTGGCCGTGGCGCTACCGGCCGACACCCCCGAGCAGGTGCGCGCGGTGACCGAGGGCTACGAGCTGGGCGGCTACACCTACACGGCGTACAAGAAGGACCCGAAGTCCGACAAGGCCGCCGGGACGGTCACCGTCCTGAGCCCGGCCGCCCGCAAGAAGGACGTCGTCACCGCCTTCGAGGAGGCGCAGCTGCTGGCGCGTGCCGTGACCACCACCCGCGACTGGGTGAACGTGCCCCCGGCCGACCTGACGCCTCCGGCTTTCGCCGATGCCGTCAGTGATGCGGTGGAGCAGGTGACCAAGGGCCGCGGTGCCCCCAAGGTGGGAGTGAAGGTCCTCGACGACAAGCGGCTCGCCGAGCTCGGCTGCGGCGGCATCCTGGGGGTCGGCCAGGGATCGGACGCCAGGCCCAGGCTGGTCGAGATCACCTACTCCCCGCGCGGGGCCAAGACTCACCTCGCCCTGGTCGGAAAGGGCATCACCTTCGACTCCGGCGGCCTGACCATCAAGCCGGCCCAGGGCATGCAGGAGATGAAGAGCGACATGGCCGGGGCAGCGGCGGTCGTCCAGGCCACCCTGGCCATCGCCGCCCTCAAGCTGCCGGTCAAGGTGACCACGCTGGTACCGATGGCCGAGAACATGGTGTCGGGCGCCTCGATCCGGCCCGGCGACGTGCTCACGATGTACGGCGGCACCACGGTCGAGGTCCTCAACACCGACGCCGAGGGGCGGTTGATCCTGGCCGACGCCCTCGTGATGGCGACCGAGCGGAAGCCCGACGTACTCATCGACGTGGCCACCCTGACCGGCCACATGGTGCTCGCCCTCGGCGATCGGGTCGGTGGGGTCATGGGCTCAGAGGACGTCGTCGAGTCCGTGCTGGCGGCCGCCGAGACCGCGGGCGAGGCGCACTGGCCGATGCCGATCCCCGAGGCGATGGAGGAGCGCATCCACAGCAGCAAGGTCGCCGACCTCGCCCAGCACGACTGGATCCGCTGGGGCGGCGGGCTGTTCGCCGCCGCGTTCCTGCGCGAGTTCACGGCTGGTCAGCCCTGGGCCCACCTCGACATCGCCGGCCCAGGGTTCAACTCCGGCTCCGCCTACGGCCACGTCACCCCGGGCGGGACCGGCTTCGCCGTGGCGACGCTCGTCGACTATGCCCGCGGCCTGGCCTGACAACCAGCCGCTGACGGACTCAGCGGACGGTCGCCCTCAGGGACTCGAGGGCGGTGTGCCGCGGCGCCCAGCCGAGCCGGGTCTTCGCCTTGGACGTGTCCATGATCGCCGGGTGGCTGATGGCCTCGACCCACTGGGCGCCCGACGGCAGGAACGGAAGGTTCGACACGGCGCGCGCCGCTGCGGCGACCGGCCGGCCCGGGACCCGGACAGCCCGCAGCCCGAGCTCACGGGCGACATCGACGCCGGTGACCACATCGTCCGCCGCGATGTTGTAGGCGCCGGGCGGGCCGGCACCCACGACGCACAGGCGCAGCGCCTCCGCGACGTCGTCCTGGTGGATGAGCTGGAACGGCAGGTCCGGGACCAACGCTGGCAGGCCGGGGAGGCGGCGTAGCCCGGCACCGAGGCCCCGCACCAGTGGTTCGAGAACGGTCGGGATGCTCACCTTGGCGCCGACCGCGTTCGGGCCGAGGACGACTGGAGGTCGCAACAGGTAGAGCGCGGTCTGCGGGTGCGAGACGGCTTCCTCCTCCAGGAGGTGCTCCAGCTCCGCCTTCTCCTGGGCGTAGAAGAGCCGGCCGGCCGGACGTGTCGCCCAGTCCTCGGTGATGCCGATCGGGTTGTCCGAGTGGAAGCCGTAGGCCGCGATCGACGAGGCGTAGACGAACCGCTGGGCACCCACCTCGGCGGCGGCACGAAAGGCGTTGACCGTGCCCTCGACGTTGATCGCGTGGGTCTTCTCCTTGCCGCCGCTCAGGATCAGGAACGCGAGATGCACCACCACGTCCGCGTCCTGGAACGCCGTCCGGAGCGCCTCGACGTCCCGCACGTCACCGCGCTGGTACTCCATCTTCGTCCAGCCGCGCTCCGCCGGGTCGAAGGGACGCCGGGCGATGCCGATCACCCGCTGGATACGGTCGTCCTCCTGCAGCAGCGGCATCAGAGCCAGCCCGAAGGTCCCGGTGGGGCCGGTGACCGCCACGGTCAGGCGAGGTTCGTCGGGCACCCTTAGCCGCCCTCGAGCTTCTTGCGCCGGTTGTAGTCCCGCATCCGCTGCGGAATGCCCACCACCGCGGCGTCGTACGACGGCACCTGGTGCTTGTTGGAGAACGAGTGCGCCCACTCGACCGACGGCACCCGGCGCCGGGTCCACTCACCGTCGTGGGCGACCAGCAGCAGGGTCACGTCACTCACGGCGGTCCGAGGCTCGACAAAACCCTCGACACCCCGTCGGGTCTGCACGAAGTCGTGCAGGTGCTTCTCGTCGGTGCGGTCCGAGGCCCGCACGCTGGTCGAGCCGGTGCGTGCGGCGGCGGCGGCCGGGCGGCGCATGCGTCCGCGGCCCCGGAAACGGTCGAACAAACCCATGGCCATAGTGTGCCCGGTCCCCGTGTGGACAGGTGTGCAAAGAGTGCAAGGATGGGCCAGACATTCGCCGGAGGGAAGGAACGGGCGTGGCCGAAGCCGACTTCGACGTACTCGTGCTCGGGGCAGGGTCCGGCGGCTACGCCTGTGCCCTGCGCGCTGCACAGCTCGGGTTGACGGTCGGACTGGTCGAGAAGGGCAACCTCGGCGGAACCTGCCTCCACGTCGGCTGCATCCCCACGAAGGCGCTCCTTCATGCGGCCGAGATCGCCGACCAGGCCCGTGACTCGTCCCAGTTCGGCGTCCGGGCCACCCTCGAGGGCATCGACATGGACGGGGTCAACACCTACAAGGACGGCGTGGTCTCCCGGCTGTTCAAGGGCCTTTCGGGGCTGATCAAGGGCCGCGGGATCACCGTGATCGAGGGCGAGGGCCGGCTCACCGGTCCGCTCGAGGTGTCTGTCGGCGAGAAGGCCTGGACCGGCCGGCACGTCGTGCTCGCCTCCGGCTCCTACCCCAAGTCCCTGCCCGGGCTCGAGATCGACGGCGAGCGGGTGATCAGCTCCGACCACGCCATCCGGCTGGATCGGGTGCCGAGCTCCGTGATCGTCCTCGGCGGCGGCGTCATCGGCTGTGAGTTCGCCAGCGTCTGGCGGAGCTTCGGCGCCGACGTCACCATCGTCGAGGCGCTGCCGCGACTGGTCCCGGCCGAGGATGAAGCCTCCTCGAAGGCCCTGGAGCGGGCCTTCCGCAAGCGCAAGATCGACTTCCGCACCGGCACCCCCTTCCAGAGCGTCAAGGTCACCGACGCCGGCGTGGCCGTCACCGTCGAGGGCGCCAGTGATCAGTCGAGCGTGATCGAGGCCGAGCTGCTGCTGGTGGCCGTGGGCCGCGGGCCCGCCACCGACGGGCTCGGCTACGACACGCAGGGCGTCGAGATGGACCGGGGTTTCGTGCTCACCGACGAGCGCTGCCGCACCAGCGTCGACGGCGTCTACGCGGTCGGTGACATCGTCCCCGGCCTGCAGCTGGCCCACCGCGGCTTCCAGCAGGGCATCTTCGTTGCCGAGGAGATCGCCGGCCTCGATCCCCAGCCGATCGACGAGGCCGGCATCCCGCGGGTCACCTACTCCCACCCGGAGGTCGCCTCGGTGGGGCTCGACGAGAAGGCCGCGACCGAGCAGTACGGCGCCGACGCGATCGAGACGCTCAGCTACGACCTCGGCGGCAACGGCAAGAGCCAGATCCTGCGGACCCAGGGCTTCGTCAAGCTGGTACGACGCAAGGACGGGCCCGTCCTCGGGGTCCACCTGGTCGGCGACCGGGTGGGCGAGCTGATCGGCGAGGCCCAGCTCATCTACAACTGGGAGGCGCACGCCGAGGACGTCGCTCCCCTGGTCCACGCGCACCCCACCCAGCACGAAGCCCTCGGCGAGGCCCACCTGGCCCTCGCCGGCAAGCCCCTGCACGCCCACAACTGAACCCGGCCCCCACAAATTCCAACCCGCGCTAGCGAAGGAACACAGAGGTTTCACATGGCGACCGAAGTCAACCTCCCCGCCCTCGGCGAGTCCGTCACCGAAGGCACCGTCACCCGCTGGCTCAAGCAGGTCGGCGACGAGGTGTCCGTCGACGAACCCCTGCTCGAGGTCTCCACCGACAAGGTCGACACCGAGATCCCCTCCCCCGTCGCCGGCACCCTGCTGGAGATCAAGGCGGAGGAGGACGACACCGTCGAGGTCGGTGCCGTGCTGGCGATGATCGGCGACGAGGGTGAGGGCGGCGGCTCGGACGACTCGGGTGAGTCCGAGGACTCCGGCCAATCCGAGGACTCCCGGAGCTCCGACGAAGACAGCGCGGGCGGCGGCGAGGACGTCGAGCAGGAGAGGGCCGAGGAGGACTCCGAGGCACGCGACTCCAGCGGTGAGGCGCCCTCGGAGCAGGAGCCGGCAGCCGAGGAGAGCGACGAGGGCGAGGAGTCCGAGCCCGAGCAGCAGGAGGAGCCGGCCGCGGAGAGCAAGCCGTCCGACGACAAGTCCGGCGGCGGGTCCGGCACACCGGTGACCCTGCCCGCGCTCGGCGAGTCCGTCACCGAAGGCACCGTCACCCGCTGGCTCAAGCAGGTCGGCGACGAGGTGTCCGTCGACGAACCCCTGCTCGAGGTCTCCACCGACAAGGTCGACACCGAGATCCCCTCCCCCGTTGCCGGCACCCTCCTGGAGATCAAGGTCGAGGAGGACGAGACGGTCGAGGTGGGCGCCGAGCTGGCGATCGTCGGCTCCGGCGACGCCGCCAAGTCCGACTCCGACGAGGACACGTCGGAGGACCAGGCAGAAGCGCCTGAGGAGCAGGAGGCCGAGGCCGAGCCGGAGGCCGAGGAGGAGCCCGAGGCCGAGGCCGAGGAGGAGCCCGAGCCCGAGCCGGAGAAGGAGGAGGAGCCGGAGAAGAAGGAGCCGGCCCAGGCCGAGGAGGAGCCCGAGCCCGAGCCCGAGCCCGAGCCGAGCGGAGCAGAAGGAGGAGTCCGCTGCGGCAGAGCCCGACCGCAGCGAGCCGTCGACGTACGTCACCCCCCTGGTCCGCAAGATGGCCGCGCAGCACGACGTGGACCTGGCGTCGGTCACCGGCACCGGTGTCGGCGGACGGATCCGCAAGCAGGACGTCCTCGACGCCGCCCAGGGCAAGGAGCAGCCGCCGGCAGAGAAGCCGGCCGCCGCGTCCGCGCCCGCTGCGGCCGAGCCCTCGCCGCTCCGCGGCAAGACCGAGCCGCTCTCGCGCCTGCGCAAGGTGATCGCCAAGCGGATGGTCGAGTCGCTCCAGGTCAGCGCGCAGCTGACCACGGTGGTCGAGGTCGACGTCACCACGATCGCGCGACTCCGTGACTCGGTGAAGGCCGACTTCGCTGCTCGTGAGGGCGTGAAGCTCTCCTTCATGCCGTTCTTCGCCAAGGCCGCCATCGACGCGCTCAAGCAGCACCCGTCGCTCAACGCCGCGATCGACACCGAGAAGGGCGAGGTGACCTACTTCGACAAGGAGAACCTCGCGATCGCGGTCGACACCGAGAAGGGGCTGCTGACCCCGGTGATCAAGGAGGCCGGTGACCTGTCGATCGCCGGCCTGGCCCGCAAGATCGCCGACGTCGCCGACCGGACCCGGACCAACAAGATCACGCCCGACGAGCTGTCCGGGGGCACCTTCACGCTCACCAACACCGGCAGCCGCGGCGCGCTGTTCGACACCCCGATCATCAACCAGCCCCAGGTCGCGATCCTCGGCACCGGGTCGATCGTGAAGCGGCCGGTCGTGATCGACGACCCGAACCTGGGCGAGACGATCGCGGTGCGCTCGATGGTCTTCCTCGCGCTGACCTACGACCACCGGCTCGTGGACGGCGCCGACGCTGCCCGCTACCTCACCGAGGTCAAGCAGCGGCTCGAGGCAGGTCAGTTCGAGGTCTGAGTCGTGCGCGTCGTCATCGCTGGAGCCTCCGGTCTGCTGGGTCGTCACCTCACTGACGAGCTGGTGCACCGGGGGCACGCGGTGGTGACGCTGGTCCGTCGGCCGACGTCGGCGCCGGACGAGTCGTCCTGGGACCCGCAGGCGGGTGAGATCGAGGATGCGGTGATCGCGTCCGCGGACGTGGTCGTCAACCTCGCCGGCGCACGGATGGCAGGCATCCCGCACTCTCCCCGCTGGCAGGGCGGGATGCGGGAGAGCCGGATCAGCAGCACGCGGGTGCTGGCCGAGGCGATCGCGCGGGCCGAGCGGCCACCTGCCTTCCTCGCCCAGAACGGCAGCTCGTTCTACGGCGACCACGGCGACGAGGTCGTCACCGAGGCGTCCGACAGCCGGGGCGACGCGTTCCTCACCGTCCTGACGCGGGACTGGCAGGCCGCAGCGGACCCCGCGGTGGCAGCGGGTGCCCGCGTGTGCGTGATGCGGACGGCGCCGGTGACCGACCGCGCCAACCCGCTGCTGAAGCTGCAGGTCCCGGTCTTCAAGGCCTTCCTCGGCGCCCGTCTCGGCGACGGACGGCAGTACTTCCCGATCATCTCGCTGCACGACTGGATCGGGGCGGCCGTCCACCTGCTCGAGCACCCGTCGGCTGCGGGCGTGTTCAACATGTGCGCCCCGCAGACGCCGACCAACGCCGAGTACACCCGCGCCTTCGCCCATGCCGTCTCGCGCCCTGCTTTCCTGGCCGCACCGAAGCCGCTGCTCAAGGTGGCGGCGGGACCGATGGCGCCGGAGATGCTCAACTCCATCAACCTGCGTCCGGCCGCCCTGGAAGCGGCGGGTTACCGGTTCCGGGACGGCACGGTGGATCGGGTCGTGGCCGCCGCCCTAGAACGGTGACCTGGAACGCTGACCTGCCTCGGTGACCTCCTCGACCCGCCACGCGCCCGACACCCGGCGGAGCGAGATCACCCGCGTGGACGGCCGGTCACGCGGCAGTGAGATCCGGACACCGCGACCCACCGCCTCGGCACCCAGCACCCGGTCGGTGACCTCGAGCGTGACCCGGTCGGGCGTCCAGCCCCGCAGCGAGGCGTCCAGGACTTGCGTCCGCAGACCGGTCACCCGCAGCCCCCGGGCGGCCCAGGCCGCGAGCATTGCGCGATCGTGGCGTCCGGTGCGCGACGCGGCGGTGTAGAGGTCGGTCAGAGCAGCGGCGTCGCCGTCGGCCCAGGCGTGCGACCGGTGTCGGTCCCACTCCCGGAGCAGCGACAGGGCGTCCGTGGTCCGTCGGGTCTCGACGACCGGGACGGGCGGGTGGTCGGCATCGGCTGCCGCGCACGAGGTCGTCGCCACCACGAACAGCACGGCCCAGAGCAGTCTCACCCCTCCTTCCTACCCACTTCCCAGCCGCGGGGTGGAGGTTCTCCACAGGGGTAGGCTGCGGGCGTGTCTCCTGACTTCCGCATCGCCGGCCTCGGGACGGACGCCGTCGAGTACGTCGCTGCCTGGGACCTCCAGCGCGACGTCCACGCCGCGGTGGTCGAACGCAGGGCCCCCGACACGGTGCTGCTCCTCGAGCACCCGCCTGTCTTCACCGCCGGCAAGCGGACCGAACCGCACGAGCGTCCCGCCGACTCGGGCGGCGCCCCCGTGATCGACGTGGACCGCGGCGGCAAGATCACCTTCCACGGGCCGGGGCAGCTCGTCGGCTACCCGATCGTGACCCTCCCCGACCACGTCAAGGTGGTCGATTACGTACGCCGGGTGGAGGAGGCACTGATCGCGGTCTGCCGCGACCTCGGCGTGACCACCGCGCGGATTCCCGGCCGCAGCGGGGTCTGGCTCCGCGCGGACAGCCGCGGCCCGGAGCGCAAGGTCGCCGCGATCGGCATCCGGGTCAGCCGCGGGGTGACGATGCACGGTTTCGCCCTCAACTGCGACGTCGACCTCGCGTGGTACGACCGGTTCGTCCCCTGCGGGATCGCCGACGCGGGCGTCACCTCTCTCAGCAACGAACTGGGTCGCCCGGTCACCGTCACCGACGTGCTGCCGAGCGTCGAGCGGCACCTGACCGAGTACCTCGCGTGGACGCCGTACACCCCCACGCCGGACTACGAGCCGCGGCCCGAGCCCGGGCGCGCCCCGCGCATCGAGCTGGTGACCCCCTACTAGGTGGCCGTCAGGTGATGGTGAGCCGGCCGAGCGGCCCGGCCCCGCCACCGACGCTCTCGACCACGATCGACACCGGCGTCTCCTTGATCGTGACCGTCACCTCGACCGACTCACCCGGTGACGCGTGGACGTCCGGCTGATCCAGCTTCGCCGCCCCCGTCGGCTCGGGGGTGAGCTGGTAGGCGTCCGGGAGCCGGCCGACATTGGTGAGGGTGACCGTGACCTCGTCGCCGACACCAGCGGTGTCCGGCCCGTCGAGCTTCACTGCGAACGGGGACGCCGCGCTCGGCCCCTCGCTGGTCTCGGGTGCCGACGGCTCCGCGGTGGGCGACCCGCAGGCCGCCAAGGGCGTGCAGGTGAGGGCGAGGAGCAGGCCAGCCAGGGCCCGTCCCAGCGTGGTCCGGCGGACGAGCGAGGCGATCATGTGGCCAGACCGTACGCGAGTCCGCCGATGCCGGACGCGTTGGCCTTCCGGCGTAGAGTTGGCCGACGTGACGCACGCCCCAGCACCCGCCCCGAACGCCGACGGCCGGAAGCTTCTCCGGTTGGAGGTCCGCAACGCCGAGACCCCGATCGAGCGCAAGCCGGAGTGGATCAAGACCCGGGCGAAGATGGGTCCGGAGTACAAGCAGCTCCAGGCCCTGGTGAAGTCAGAGGGTCTTCACACGGTGTGCCAGGAGGCCGGGTGCCCCAACATCTTCGAGTGCTGGGAGGACCGCGAAGCCACCTTCCTCATCGGCGGCGACCAGTGCACCCGACGCTGCGACTTCTGCCAGATCGACACCGGAAAGCCCGAGCCGCTGGACCGCGACGAGCCCCGGCGGGTGGCGGAGTCGGTGCGGACGATGGGGCTGCGGTACGCCACGATCACCGGCGTCGCCCGCGACGACCTGCCCGACGGCGGCGCCTGGCTGTACGCCGAGACCGTGCGCGCCATCCACGAGCTCAACCCGGAGACCGGCGTCGAGAACCTCATCCCCGACTTCAACGCCAAGCCCGACCTGCTCCGCGAGGTCTTCGAGTCGCGGCCCGAGGTGCTCGCGCACAACGTCGAGACGGTGCCGCGGATCTTCAAGCGGATCCGGCCGGCTTTCCGCTACGACCGCTCGCTCGGGGTCCTCACCGCGGCGCGTGACTTCGGCCTGGTCACCAAGTCGAACCTGATCCTCGGCATGGGCGAGACCCGGCAGGAGGTCAGCCAGGCGCTGCAGGACCTGTACGACGCCGGCTGCGAGCTGGTCACGATCACCCAGTACCTCCGCCCGTCCGCGCGACACCACCCGGTCGAGCGGTGGGTCAAGCCCGAGGAGTTCGTCGAGCTCAAGGACGAGGCCGACCAGATCGGTTTCTCGGGCGTGATGTCCGGCCCGTTGGTGCGCTCGTCGTACCGCGCCGGGCGCCTGTACCGTCAGGCCATGGAGGCCCGGACCGCCTCCCCCGCCTGATCCACCTCTCGAAGAAAGCCAGGCCGCATCGCCATGCCCAAGGACGTAGACCCGGAGAAGATGAGCCGGCGCCAGCAGATCGTCGCCACCTACAAGATGGCCAAGCAGAGCGACCGACGGCTGGGCCTGTGGGTGTTCGGCGCCTTCGTGGTCGGCGCGGCTATCGGCTTCGGCCTGTTCTGGATCTTCCCTGGAGACGGGCCGATCGGAGTGGCCATCGCCGTGGCCGGCGGCCTGCTGACAGGTCTGCTGGCGGCTGTGGTGTTGTTCGGACGCCGGGCCCAGAAGTCGGCGTACCGGCAGATGGAAGGTCGACCCGGCGCGGCCGGCCAGGCGCTGGGCATGTTGCGCCGCGGCTGGAAGACCGATCCGATGATCGCCTTCAACAAGCAGCAGGACGTGGTCCACCGCGTCGTCGGTCCGCCCGGGATCGTTCTGGTCGGAGAGGGCAACCCCAACCGGCTCCGCGGCCTCCTGACCAACGAGCGTCGCAAGCACGAGCGCGTTGCGGCGGAGATCCCCATCCACGACGTGATCTGCGGCAACGGCGAGGGCGAGGTGCCCTTGCCTCGGCTGGTCAAGCACGTCACCAAGCTCGGCAAGAACGTCAAGCCCGCCGATCTCACCGACGTGTTGAACCGGCTGAAGGCGCTCGACGCCAGCCGGTCCAGCATCCCGCTGCCCAAGGGGCCCATTCCGACCAGCATGAAGGGCCTGCGCGGCCAGATGCGCGGCCGGTAGGCCTGGGTCAGGCCTGGGGCTGCTCGACGACCTCGCTGGCCGGGGGCGCCGTGATGTCGACCGGCTCGTCCCAGTTGGTGAACTCGACCTCCATCTGCATCGGCGCACCACCCATGGCCATCTCCATGGTCATCTTCCGCGTCCGGTTCTCGTCGTCGAGCCACAGGTCGTAGGAGACGGTCTTGGGCAGCTCAGCCTGGGTCGGGAGCTTCTTGAACTGCTCGACCTTCGAGGTGTCGAGCTTGACTTCGTAGTGTCCGAGCTGCTCGCCGTCGACGTCCTCGTCACCCACGAAGACGACCGACTGGACGCCCTTTTCGAACGAGTCGAACGCCGCGAGCGGATCCATCGTGCCCGTGAGCTGGTCCATGCCCGGAGGCAGGTTCGCCGGGTCGGAGAGGTCGAAGGAGACGAACTTGTTGTTCGTCATCTGCCCCATGTTCATGTACATGACCCCGTCGACCATGCGCATCTCGATGGACTCCCCGGCCGCGGCCGGAGACTCCATGGTCATGGCCATCTGCGGCGGGGTCGTGGTGTAGTCCACCTCACCGTCGGCGTCGATGGCCTGACCGCCCATGTCCATGTGCATCGTCATCTGCGCCGTCGTGGAGGCCTCGATTCCGGCCTTCATGGTGTCGACGAACTCCGCCTGGTCGACCTCGCCTTCCGCCTCGGCGTCCGAGGACTCATCGGACTCGGTGGAGGAGCTCGACGAGGCCGCGGGATCGGCTCCCTCGTCGTCGGATCCGCAGGCGGCCAGCCCGCCCAGCAGCAGCGGGAGTGCCAGGGCCGCCAGGCTCCGGCGCAGGGTCAGGGAACGGCGCATGAGGGTCTCCGAGGTCGAGTTGCGATGGTGCCCACCACGATAACCGCGGGCCGAAACCGCCGACGCGGCTTTCGTCAGGTTGAGGGCCGGATCGTGACCGTCACCGATCCTGCCGCCAGGTCGTGCAGACCCCGCCCGTCCGGTCGAAACACCAGCGGCGGGATCACCAGGCACACCATCACCTGGCGCAGCAGCGAGCGCAGGAGGTCGACCGGCCGGCCGCTGCCGTCGTTGCGGACGACGCGCAGCCGGGTCGCGAGCTTGCCGAACGACCCGCCGGCCACGGCATTCAACACGCTCGACTCGAGCGCGAAGACCAGCAGCGTGTAGGTGCTGGAGAGCCGGTTGTCGCTCCAGCCGGCGGGACCGAGCACCACCACCACGACCAGGATGGAGGCGAACCAGTCGACGCACAGGGCGAGGATGCGACGGCCCCAGGACGCGGTCTCCAGGGGCGGTGTGGGCACCGCGACAGGCTACCGAGGGCGCCGACCCCGCCCGGTCGGCGGACCCTGTTACATCGGCGAAACAAACCGGATACGGTCAAGAAACTGCCCCTGCCTAGGTTGCGGGCTGGGTCGGTGCAGCGTCGCACCGACAATTTCGCACGCACGACTTTGCTGGTCGCCACGGATGCGGCCGAGGAGGACGAATGTTCGCAAACAGCGACGAGTTGCTGAAGTTCATCTCGGACGAGGGTGTCGAGATGGTCGACGTCCGGTTCTGTGACCTGCCCGGGATCATGCAGCACTTCACGGTGCCGGTCTCCTCGTTCGACCAGGCCGTCTTCGACGACGGGTTGAACTTCGACGGCTCCTCGGTGCGCGGCTTCCAGGCCATCCACGAGTCCGACATGTCGCTGTTCCCGGACCCGACGACGGCGTACCTCGACCCGTTCCGCGACGCGAAGACGCTGGTCGTGAACTTCTTCATCCACGACCCCCTCACCGGCGAGGCCTACTCCCGCGACCCGCGCAACATCGCGCGCAAGGCGCAGGCCTACCTCGCCAGCACCGGCATCGGTGACACCGCCTACTTCGCGCCCGAGGCGGAGTTCTACGTCTTCGACTCGGTCCGCTTCGAGACCAAGCAGAACGCCGGCTTTTACCACATCGACTCCGAGGCCGGCGCCTGGAACACCGGCTCCAAGGACAACAACCGGGGCTACAAGGTCAAGTACAAGGGTGGCTACTTCCCCGTCGCGCCGTACGACCACTTCGGCGACCTCCGCGACGAGATCGTCACCGAGATCGAGAAGAGCGGCCTGGTGGTCGAGCGTGCCCACCACGAGGTCGGCACCGCCGGGCAGGCGGAGATCAACTTCCGGTTCGACGAGCTGCTCGTGACCGCCGACAACGTCATGAAGTTCAAGTACCTGGTCAAGAACGTCGCCTGGCGCAACGGCAAGACGGCGACGTTCATGCCGAAGCCGATCTTCGGTGACAACGGCTCCGGCATGCACTGCCACCAGTCGATCTGGGACGGCGGCGAGCCGCTGTTCTACGACGAGACCGGGTACGCCGGCCTCTCCGACACCGCGCGCTACTACATCGGCGGCCTGCTCAAGCACGCCCCGTCGCTGCTGGCGTTCACCAACCCGACCGTGAACTCCTACCACCGCCTGGTGCCCGGCTTCGAGGCACCGGTGAACCTGGTCTACAGCCAGCGCAACCGGTCCGCCTGCATCCGGATCCCGATCACCGGCTCCAACCCGAAGGCCAAGCGGGTGGAGTTCCGCTGCCCCGACCCGTCGGCCAACCCCTACCTCGCGTTCTCCGCGATGCTGCTGGCCGGGATCGACGGCATCAAGAACAAGATCGAGCCGCACGAGCCGGTCGACAAGGACCTCTACGAGCTCCCGCCGGACGAGCACGCCGACATCCCGACCGTGCCCTCCTCGCTGGATGGTGTCCTCAACTCGCTGGAGGCCGACCACGACTTCCTGCTCGAGGGCGGCGTCTTCACCCCCGACCTGATCGAGACCTGGATCGACTACAAGCGCACCGAGGAGATCGCCCCCGTCGCGCTGCGGCCGCACCCGCACGAGTTCGAGCTGTACTTCGACATATAGCACTGGTGCACGTAGAGCTCGAACTCACCGTTCGAGGACGAGGGTCCCGGCACTGTCGGGACCCTCGTGACGTTCACCTGTCGAGTGGGCCAGCTGCCGACAGCGCCGACCACTACCCCATGGTCGACGCGGAACCGCCCGCAGCAGATCATGGGCGCCGCCGTCTGGACCGGTCAGGGTCGGTGTCCTGCTGAGCGCGTCACGGAGCGCCTGCTCCACCAAGTTGAGCTCGCAGGTGCTGCGATTCCTCAACGATCTTTGCTGGCAGCAAGGCGCGCGGTCACCGCAAGCGGATCCGCTCATGGATGCCCGGATCTTGCCGAGTTCCGTGCCGGTCTGAGCGCCCGCACCCGTGGACAGCCGGGATGGTTGGAGCCCTATCGGTTGACGGGGCGTTCCATCTACATGGTGACCAGTTCCGTGCTGTCGACTGTGGTTTGGCGCCGCTCCGAGGTCGCCACGAATCCGAGGCCTTCGTACCGGCCCGTGGCGGCGCTGTTGTGCTGGTACACACCCAGGCGGATTACCTCGACGGATGGCTGCGCCTCCGCATGGTCGATCAGCGCCTCTACGATCGATCGTCCGAAGCCCTCGCGACGGCGTCGCGGGTCGACCAGCACCCGGCTTGACTCGCCAGGCCACTCAACAAGCGTCACCGTCCCGTTCGAAGAAAGCTCATCGGTGCGGGCGAGCGGATCGCGGCTGCTGGTGAGTGTCCTGCTCGGGGCTCACGCTCACGCGGCCTCTCGCAGGTGAGTCGCGACCGCTGCGAGGAGCGTATCGACCGATGCTCCGTCTAGCGCAGCGTCCCTGCCGTACCGAAGTGCCACTGCCGCATCGATGACGTCTGGGTCAGGCCACCGGGCTCGCGCCCAGATGGCGCCCTTCAGTTTCGAGCCAAGCACGTCCTCCTCAGCAAACCTCCATGCTCGGCACGCGTTGAGCACGGAGTAGAGGGTCGCCTTCTCGTGAACGCGATGCCATTCCATGGACTCCGACATGGCTGCCAGGAGAGCGCTGCGTGGCACATCAACGAACACCGACCATGACGGCGGGCCGGTGATCACCACGCCGGACCTGTGGGCGATGGCCCGGTCTATCGCATACCAGAAGCCTGGTTCTGTGGTGGCATCCAGGTGTACGGCGGTCGGCATGCGTGGCCCGCCGTTGGCATTGACCTCGAAGTCGGCGCCTTCCGGTAGTGACCCAGCGATGTCGCGGCAATAGAGAGTGAACTCCACGCCGCGAGCCGGGCACACCTCGCTCACCTCGACGATGGCTGAGGCGACGCCGTGCTTCTGCTCTTCGCTCAACGCGGACCCTGATACAGCGGCGATGTCGACGTCACTCTCACCGGGGACGTACCCGCCGAGGGCGACGGAGCCGACGAAGTACGCGCCGACCAGGTCGTCACCGAGGATCCCGACCAGAACGCGGGAAACGTCGTCGCCGAACTCGGCGACCTCGGGTGAGGGCACCCCGACATCATGAGGCATGAGCCCAGCACCGCCCGACCGCACATCGAGCACCAGCGGGTGCATCACGGTCCGGGTGCCGGGCCAGTTGGGCATGGTCGCGTGGGACGCGCTCCGGACAGGATGGGCACGCAGAGGGTGCCGGATGCCGGTGGGCACGCGGGGCGAGCGCCGGACGGCCCGCCCATGAGCACGCGGAACTTGGTCCTGCTCGCTTGTGCAACTTCACCGGCTACCGGCACGCTGTGTCTATCGGTGCGCTACGCGGCGTCGGGGTCTGGGTCGCGAACGAGGTGGTGAGCAGGCTGATGAGGGAGCCGAAAGCCGCGATGGGATCGGGTGGTCGAGCTGGGTTGACCTCGCAGACGGAGAGGACCCGAGCCGTTGGGTGTGCCATGAGACCGGACACGACGTGGGTCAGGACCCCCAGACTCAGTCCCGGCGTGTCGCGCTGCTCCTCCGCGATCGGGAACTCGGTCTGGTCCAGGACGTCGACGTCGAGGTGCACTGAGAGCAGATCCAGGTGGTCGGCCCACGAGGTGAGCTCGCGGACGACGCGGTCGGTGTCCGCGTGGACCTCGGTCGAGGTGTATCGGACTATGTCGAGTTCTTCGAGGCGTTGTTGCTCGTAGGGAGTCGCAAGGTCAGCGGCCACGAGTCGGAGCCTGTCGGCAGTGAGCAGCGGAGGCTGGCCGGCCAGGCCTGACAGTCGGGGGTCTGCGTCCGGGGCGTCGAGGAGGTGCGTGATGCCCATCCAGTCGGCGATGCCGTTGCCGCTCGCGGGCGAGGTGAGGTCGCAGTCGAGGTCGATGTAGGCGAGTCCGACGGAGTCGCCGACGGCCGCTTTCGCGCCAGCGACGACTCCAAGCTGGATCGTGCAGTCCCCGCCAAGGACGAGAACTCGGTCGTCTCGCCCGGCCTCGAGTACGTGCTGGACGTGTCCCGCGACCGTGTGGGCAGCGTCGACGACCCGCGCCGCACTGGCCAGTCGTGGATGTTCCGGGTCCGGATGCATCCGCAGCCGGACCACGTTGCCGTGGTCGGTCGCCTCTAGGCCGGCGTCGTCCAACCGTTCCATGAGGCCGTAGCGGCGAAAGGCGTCGGGGGCCTCTTCCTGGCCGGGACCGTGCGCACCGGCAGAGGTCGCCGCACCGATCACATGGACTCGTCCAGTCACGGTCGCCACCTTAAGGAAGCACCTGCGTTGGTGTCAGGTGGGTGAGCGTACCCATCCTGACCGCCTCGTTGCTCATCGGCATGGAATTCAGACCCTTCGACATCCTCACCGGCTCCCGGTTAGCCAGCGACTCCACTCCGGCTGGGCCCTGGCCGATGACAACCGAGCACACAACGACTGCCTCCCACAAGCCGAACCTTCTGTGGGATCGACGCTGCTCAGCAGGCTCGCCGAGCCCCATGCAGCATCCCGCAAGACCCGTCCGGGCGAGATTCCCGCAAGGCTCCCGCATACGGTGCTGCAAACGCGGCCCACCATGCGCAGGGCTTTCAGCTCCTCGGGTCCGGGGATCAACGCGCGTCACGGTGCCCTTGCGACGCCCAAGACCCCTTCTCGGCGCCGAGCGGCACGACCTTCCGTTACACACGTGGAACAAAACGAACATCATCCGCCGACGTTTGCGCAGGTCAGCATGGGTCAGTCAGTCAGTACTTCGACATCTAGGCCCGACCCCCCTTCTGACCTGCGGCGGAGCAACTAGCCGCCCTCCGCAGTCCGCAGGGATTCCGCACGAGCCGCCATCACCACTTCAACGGCGGCTCGTGTGCTGTCGCCTGAGCCCGGCCAGAGGGCTGGGGATATCTGTGGCGAGCGCGAATTTACATTCACTTGATCCTCTGCGGACACCATCCACGGGAGTTAGACGATGCTCTCCGGGGTGGGGGGCTGGTTCATCCAGCAAGGGGTCCAGCCATGTCAAGACGCACGCGCACTTTCCGGCGTCCACTCGCCGCCGCAGCAGTCACATCGATCGCCCTGTCGCTCGTGGGCGCCTCCATGGCCGTGGCGGTCGACCCGGACAAGCAGAGCAGCTTCGGGCGGATGTTCCCGAAGCTCGAGGGGTTCACCCCCTCCGACCAGTCACTCACAGACCTGGTGCAGACCCAGCGCGATCCGGGTCGGGCCCGGCTCGACAACGCAGGCGTGCCGGCCGGGTTCACCTACCTCGGCCAGTTCATCGACCACGACCTGACCCGCAACCTGGACCCGCTGCCGGCGGCACCCCTGGACCCCACCACGCTGAAGAACTTCCGCACCGCCGCATTCGACCTGGACTCGGTCTACGGCAGGGGCCCGGACGACGTCACCAGCAGCCACCTGTACGAGGCTGACGGAAGCTTCAAGGTGCAGGAGGCGAACGTCAACGGGGTGCCGGACCTGGCTCGCGACGAAACCGGCCGGGCGATCCTGATCGAGCCGCGCAACGACGAGAACGTGATCATCTCCCAGTTGCACCTGGCGGTGCAGATGTTCCACAACCGGCTCATCGCGGAGGGCATGACCTTCGCCGCTGCCCGGCGCCAGACGCAGTGGCACTACCAATGGGTGGTCGTCAACGACTACCTGCCGCACGTGGTCGGCCAAGGCAGGGTGGACCGGTTCCTCCAGGGCACCAATGTCCTGAACGAGTTCTACCGGCACGGTAGCGACGCGGCCCCGATGACCCCCACGGAGTTCTCCACCGCGATCTTCCGCTACGGGCACTCCCAGGTCCGTGACTCCTACGAGGTCAATGACCTGTCCGAGGAAGCGCCGATCAAGGTGTTCGACCTGTCCCCCGGCGCAGAGGACCTCCGCGGCGGTAGGAACCTCAACGAGCGGACGCACATCGGCTGGGCTGAGTTCTTCGAGATCGACGGTGCACCGGCGTTCGAGGGCAACCTGTCCCGGAAGCTGGACACCAAGATCTCCGAGTCGCTGTTCAACCTGCCGCTCGGCGCACCCGGGCTGCCGAGCACCGGCACGAACATCCTGGCCCAGCTGACCCTGGTCCGGAGCTCGCGCTACGGGATCCCCAGCGGCCAGGATGTCGCCCGAAAGATGGGCATCCCGGTGCTCACCAACAACCAGCTTGGCCTCAGCAAGGCTGCGTTCCCCGACTTCAGCGGTGAGGCGCCGCTGTGGTTCTACATGCTGGCTGAGTCAGAGATCAGGGAGAACGGCACCCGGCTGGGCGCGGTCGGTGGCCGCGTCATCGCCGAGGTGTTCTTGACCCAGCTCGGCATTGATCCCAAGTCCTACCTCAACGCACGCAAGCGCTTCACTCCGTCCGTTGAGCACGAGGGTGCGTTCACCATGGGCGACTTCCTCAACTTCGCCGGGGTTGTCGAGCTCGAGGAAGAGGAGGAGCCGGCACCCTAGCGGGGGTCCAGGCACTCCACAGGATCAAGCTCTCGATCCGCCGACCACACCCCTTCGGTCGGCGGATCGAAGCCTGCCCGGATCTTGCCGAGGGGTTTAGCTCCTCGCGGTTTGTGGAACGGGGGTCGAAGTCAAGCGGAATCCGGGGAGGGAGACCCATGCGTGACGAGTACGGCCACGACTGGGAGAAGCCGCCGCTGCGACAACGGATGGTCGGCGACTACCTGGAGGTCTGCGTGAAGTGCGGGATGGAGCGGATAGGGCCACGAACGAAGGAGGCATGCCCCGGCGCGGACCCCATCGCGCCCTCCGTGCCGCGTCACCGCGGCGACTAGGGCAGCGCGCCGCCCTTCTTGCGACCCGGGTACGACGATGCGTCGTGGGGGTCGGTGCCCCGCGCCCGCTCCTTGGCGTTGGAGTGTCCGTCGCCGTCGATGTCGGAGTCACAGGCGTCACCGACACCGTCCTCGTCGAGGTCGGCCTGGTCTTCGTTGGGTTGGCGCACGCAGTTGTCCGAGCCGTCGGTGACCCCGTCGGAGTCACGGTCGGCGCCGGGCGCGGTGTGTACGACGGTGCGCCGGTCGCTCGCGAGAGTCTCCCCGTCCTGGGTCCACACCGTCATGACCTCGTGCTCACCCGAAGGCACCGTCACGTCGAGCGCGAAGTCATCCGGCCCGTGGCTGGACTCGACGATTTCGCTGGCGACGGCAGCGCCATCCACGTAGACCGTGATCTCCTCGTCCGCCGGCATCGGACAGCCGCTGCTACCGACACCGGGTTCCGCAACGCACGCGTCGGAGTCATCGGGAACGCCGTCGCCATCGATGTCGCTCACCGGACCACCGCCGCCGGACCCGTTCGGTACGACCACGGCCCCGAGGGTGTAGTTCGTCGCCGGCACACCCAGGACCAGATAGGGGTCGATCTGGATGTCCAGAGTCCCCTGGACGTCGTCGAGCACCAACCGCTCCGGCTGGCCGACGGAGGCCGCGGAGCCCGTGGCCGCACCGGTGACATACATGTCGAGGTCGCTGGCGTCCGGCCAGCTCAGCAGCAGCTCGACAGTGCTCGCCTCGGGCACGTCCAAAGTGAACTCGTGTCCCGGCCCACCCGTCACACCAAGCGTGCTGTCCGCTGCGGTGAACGTGTTCCCGCCGGGTCGTTCGAGGATGATCGGATCGAGGATGCTGGCCGTGGTCGAGCCGCCGCCCGCGGGAGACGGGCTGCCACCCTCGTCCGCCGACTGGGCACCGGCCGGCGCCCCCGACGCCGATGGCGCCGGCGTCGGGGGCACGGTCGTCGGCCACCACGGTCCACAGCCTGGTGGGCGCGCGGTAGCTGGTCAGTGCGAAGACGTCGTACGGGGCGGTCACCCTCGCGTCCGCGAGATAGCTGCGAGGGATGCGGAACGTCACCGTGTTGGCCGCTGCGTCCCACTCCGACCACTCGCTGGGCAGGGCGCGCTCCATGGAGTGGTCCATGGTGACGACGTCGTTCGGGTTGTCCGGCTCGGGAATGTAGGACTCGATCTCGCGACCGCCGATGCTGACGCCGTACTTCGGCAGGCTGACGACGTCCTTCGGCCACAGCTGGTTCACCTTGACCGTGGCGACGACGTCGAGGTCGGTCACCTCGACCTGGATGTTCTGGATGTCGGTCACCGGGGTGAGCGAGTCGCCGTCGGGGTCGTCGTGCGCCGCGGTCGGTGACGTCGGCGGGGTGTCGTGCGGCCGGCGTTCGACGGTGCCGCTCACGTGCACGTGGCCGTCGCTGGTCTCGGCGCCGTGGGCCGGTGCGCTGACCGTCAGCATCGGATCGCTGGTCTCGGCCGGCGTCGGCGTCCAGTCGGTCCGCGTGCCCGGCACGGCCCCGAGGTCGGGCTGTGGGCAGTCCCAGACCGAGCCCGTGGACGAGGCGAAGAGGTGGTCGTCGGGGTGCTGCACCTGGAAGGAGTTGGTGCCGTCGCCCGTCACGTCGTTGGGCTGGAGGCGGTCGGTCTCGGTGACCGCGCCGTCGCCGTCGACGTCGAGGTAGCGGCTCATCCGGGTTGCGAACGCCTCGACGTTGAGGGTCGAGACGCACTTGTTCTGGCCGGGTGGGTCGTAGCTGTAGGCCATGATGTCCGTGGTCGGGACCGGGCCCCACGCCGGCGTCTCGGCACCGTCGCCCACGTGGCCGAGCGTCAGGCAGTGACCGGTCTCGTGGAGGACGAGGTCGAACATCGAGAACGTGTCGGTCACACCCGGTACCGGGTCGATGGCCCCGTTGACCGAGAAGCACACGTTGCCACCGGCGCCACCGCAGTCCTCCACGTAGATGCCGCCGCCGTCACCGTGGTGCCCGTCGTACCCGGGCATGCCCTCCCAGGTGTCCATGGAGAACGGGTTCTCGATGTTGTGGCAGGGCACGCCGTTCTCGTCGAAGAGGCCCAGGGCGTCCGTGAGGTACACCGGGTCGACCCCGATGCCCGCGCCGCCGACGGGGTTGGTCGCGATGATCACGATCTCGGGGTCGTAGAGCGGATAGGTACTGACCTCGTCGCCCTCGGTCAGACCGACGACATCGGGCGAGATGTGGAAGTTCACCCCGTCACGGAGCCAGTCGAGCCCCATCTCGTCAGCCAGGTAGTCGATGCCGCCCTCCCATGCCTCGGCGGCCTGCCGCATGATGCGGATGTCGCGCTCGGCGGTCGGCGACGCGGGCACGAGCACAGCGACGTCGATCTGGGGCGAGTCGAGCGCGTTGAGGCCGACCTTCGCGTGGAAGCAGTCGTTGTCCGGGTTGTCCCGGCTCATGTCCTGGATGCAGCCCGGCGGGAGGTTCCCGTCGCCGAAGTACGGGCCGACGTAGTCGTCGCCGGGGCTGGCGGAGGCGATGTTGACCCAGCCTGCCACGGTGACGAGCAGGGTGGCGACCAGGGCGGCCAGACGAAGGTGCATGGTGTTCTTCCTTCGAGGAGGAGCCGGTACGCCGGATCGCGGCGACGCGACTGTGAGGCTGGAGTTTGCGCATCCCGGTGCTGCGACAGGTCAAACTGCGCAGCGCAGGTTTGGTTACGCAGGGTGCCGGCGGGTACGACCACCCCATGAAGAAGAGACTGGCCGCAGCAGCAGCTCTGGGCGCAGTGGCCGCTCACGACCTCGTGCAACGCAGACATGCCATCCTGCGCAACTTCCCGGTGGTTGGCCACGCACGCTTCTGGCTGGAGAGCATCGGCCCTGAGCTGCGTCAGTACATCGTGGCCGGCAACAACGAGGAGCGCCCGTTCAGCCGTGACGAGCGGCGCTGGGTGTATGCCTCGTCGAAGCTGCAGAACAACTACTTCGGGTTCGGGACCGACAACGACCTCGAGCACACGGATGGCAACGTCATCGTGCATCACCGCACGTTCGGGCGCGCCCATCCCACCCACGGGTCCCTCGGCCAGGAGGCGAGGCTCCCGTCGGCGAAGGTTCTCGGCGCCGCGCGCGGCCGGAGAGGCGCGTTCCGTCCCGAGTCCGTGGTCAACGTGTCCGGCATGAGCTTCGGCTCCCTGTCCGGCAATGCCATCGAGGCGATCAACCGCGGCGCCGCTCAGAGCGAATGCCTTCACAACACCGGGGAGGGAGCCATCTCGTCGTACCACCGCAACGGCGCGCACCTGGTCTTCCAGATCGGCACCGCCTACTTCGGCTGCCGCGACGACGAGGGGCGGTTCAACCTGCCCAAGCTCAGGGAGCTCGTCCAGGGCGCACCGGTCAAGGCGATCGAGATCAAGATCAGTCAGGGCGCCAAGCCCGGGCTCGGTGGGGTGCTGCCCGGCCCGAAGGTCTCGCGCGAGATCGCCGAGACCCGTGGCGTCCCCCAGGGCGTCGACTGCATCAGTCCCGCCCGCCACTCGGAGTTCGACGACGTCGACTCCCTGCTCGATTTCGTCGAGCTGCTCGCGGACGAGACCGGTCTGCCCGTCGGTATCAAGTCGGCCGTGGGCGACATGACGTTCTGGCAGGACCTGGCCGACGCCATGGAGCGTGAGGACCGCGGTGTCGACTTCATCTCCGTCGACGGCGGCGAAGGGGGCACGGGCGCCTCTCCCCTCATCTTCACCGACTCCGTCTCGCTGCCGTTCCGGATCGGGTTCGCCCGCGTGTACGCCGAGTTCGCCCGCCGCGGCCTCCACGAGGACATCACGTTCATCGGTGCCGGCAAGCTCGGCCTCCCCGACAACGCGATCGTCGCGTTCGCACTCGGCGCAGACATGGTCAACGTCGCTCGGGAGGCCATGCTCGCGGTCGGATGTGTCCAGGCCCAGAAGTGCCACACCGGCGAGTGCCCCACCGGGGTGGCCACCCAGAACCCGTGGCTCGCCCACGGGCTGGACCCCATCGGCAAGGCCGATCGCGTGGCCAACTACGTCAAGACGCTGCGCCGCGACCTCCTCAAGGTCGCCGAGACCTGCGGTGTCGAACATCCCGCGCTCATCGGTCCCGACTCGATCGAGGTCCTGCACACCCTCAGCGAAGGCACGCTCCTCGACCAGATCTACGGCTACGAGCCCGGCTGGGGCTTTCCCTCAGCGCAGGATCGCGACGAGATCACCCGCATCATGGCGGTCACCGACGAGGAGGAAGCAGAGACCGAGGGGCCACCCGAGACGGCGGAGACTGGCCCGCGCACCGACGAGGCCGCCTCTCACGAGGATGCCGACGAGGATGCCGAGTAGTCGCAAAACTGCTCGCGGGAACTACAAGCGCACTGAGGAGACCGCCTCCACCGGGACCAGGCGGGTCGAACCCATCAGTCCCTCCCGACGAGCGACGAGGGCCGCAAGCCCGACCGTCGCGAACCCGGCGAATACATTGATCGCCAGCATCGAGATGCTCTTCACCAGCAGGAACGTCTCGAGCGACTGGGACTGCAGCAGCCACAGCGTCATCGTCGCCTTCGCGATCCCGAGCACCGCCCAGAGGGCCGTCAGTTGCCAGAAGAGGCGTCGGATCCGCGGTCGCATCGCCAGCTCGTGGTCCATCGGGTAGAAGTCGCCGGCAAGCCGCGCCACCATCGGCCGGGCGCTGGCGAGGGAGAGCAGGAACAGCAGGGCGACGAAGCCGTCGCTGATGATCGGCTGCAGGAAGTACAGCCACGTGCTGTCCGCCAGGACCGACAGCGCGGTCCGTCCGGTCAACAGGATCGCGGCGAGGATCAGCAGACCCGACGTACGTCGACCGGTCACTGCCCGCCAGGCGATCGCGCCGTAGGCCCACGCGAGCGCGGCGATGATCGCGGTCCAGACGCCGGCGAGCACGAAGACGCCGTAGAAGACCACCGTGGGGATCACCACCGCGATCAGCAGGCTCATCGAGACGCGCCGGATCACGCTCATCAAGGTGGGGCGGTGTGGGGCCTCGGGTGCCGCGGGGATGGCGATGGACTGGGTGGGGGTAGAAGCCAAGAGGGCCGGTCCTGCCGGCCGTTGAGCGGCCGGACGTGAAGGTGTTTCGCCGCGAAATGACGACGTGAACTCGTCGTCTGCGGGTTCCTCGGCCCCTCCACTGTACGCGCTGGGCCGCCCGTCGGCCCTGTTCGACTTGTCACACGCAGGTGGTGGACCCGCCGCCTGACCGGATGCAGGCCCACTAGCGTGGGTGTTCTCCGACGACCGGGAGGTGCGGTGACCTCAGGAAAGCCCTTCGACTACTGGCTCACGGACATGGACGGCGTGCTCGTGCATGAGGACGTGCCGATCACCGGCGCCCAGGAGTTCGTCGACGCCCTCAAGGACTCCGGTCGACCCTTCCTCGTCCTGACCAACAACTCCATCTACACGCCCCGTGACCTGCGCTCGCGCCTTCTCGGCAGTGGGATCGACGTGCCCGAGGACTCGATCTGGACGTCCGCCCTGGCCACGGCGCAGTTCCTGGCAGACCAGCGGCCGGACGGCACGGCGTACGTCGTCGGCGAGGCCGGCCTCACCACGGCCCTGCACGACATCGGCTACGTGATGACCGACCGGGACCCCGACTACGTGGTGCTCGGCGAGACCCGGACCTACTCGTTCGAGGCCATCACCCGCGCCATCCGGCTGATCGACGGCGGGGCCCGGTTCCTGGCCACCAACCCGGACACCAGCGGACCGAGCCAGCAGGGCAAGCTGCCCGCGACCGGATCGGTGGCCGCACTGATCAGCACCGCCACCGGGCGGCAGCCCTACTACATCGGCAAGCCGAATCCGTTGATGATGCGCAGTGCCCTCAACCGGCTCGGCGCCCACTCCGAGACGGCCGTGATGATCGGCGACCGCATGGACACCGACATCATCAGCGGGCTCGAGGCCGGCATGCGGACCATCCACGTCGGCACCGGGTCCACCCGACCCGACCAGGTCAGGGAGTACCCCTACCGTCCCACCTGGACGGTCGGCTCGATCGCGGACCTGATCGACCTCGCCGGTCGGACCGACGTGATCGACACCGAGTTCCGGCCCTAGCTCCTCCGGCCTACCAGTTGTGGTGGTGGGTCAGGGGAAGCACCTCGTCAGCGCTGCGAGGCTCGGCCCGCTTCTGGTGGTGGAGCGCGTGGCGCAACAGCGACGAGTGGCGGTAGACCTGCTTGCGAGCCCGCATGAGGGAACCCAGCGGGGCGTGCTCAGCAGTCACCCGCCACGGCGTGAACGAGAGCGCATCCAACTTCTCGAGGTTGTCCGGGCCGGAGATGTCCTGTTGCGGGATGCGGAGCCTGGCCACGGTGACGTACGGCGAGAGCGCCTCGGGCCACTCCACGGTCAGGTCCTCGACCGGCATCCGCTGCAGATCCGTGCACAGCTGTACCTGGATGTCGAACGCGTACGGGCGCTCCTTCAGCTCGGCCACGAGGGCTGGCCGGGTCACCTCAGACGCCAGCCCGGGTTCGATGTCGCGCCGGACGACTCCCTCGGCACAGTGCGCGTCAGGGGCGATCCGCACCTTGGCGATGCAGTCGCCGTGCCGTACCGCACCCATCGTCCAGTAGCTCGACAGCAGCGCGTTGACCGAAGGAGTCTGCTGCAGCCTGAGCATCGCCAGGAGCTCGTCCCACGCCCAGTCCTCCTGCTCGAACGTTCCCTTCCCGGTCAGGAAGTCGGTGAGGAAGCGGTGGGTGCCGGGTCGGCCCTGGGCGAAGTACGTGGACGCCTGGAGGAACAGGTCCTGGAAGAACAGGTAGTGCTCCAGGCTGTTGCAGAAGAAGATCGGCCCGTTGATGTTGGTGTAGTCGAACGTGTGGGTGTCGGGCTCGTCGTCGAGCAGCGTGGGTCCGGCGACGTCGAACATCTTGAGCGCCATTCCGACCGACGAGCCGAGCCGTACGTCGGCACCGGCGTGGGGCGAGCCGTTGGAGAAGCGGATCAGCGCGTCATGCCTCCCGGGGCTGGCGTAGATGCCCTGCGCGTACGCGTCCGGCAGCCCCTCCAGGATCTCGACCTCGCCGCGGACGACGCCGTACCCCTTGGCATGCGCGTCGCGGACGCCGCCGCCGGCACCTTCAGCGGTGACCGACCTGGCGATGTAGTCCTCCGTCTTGTCGGTGACGAGCTTCAGGTGCGCGTCGAACTTCGGCTCGACCACCTCGATGTCCGGCGTGTAGGGAACGAAACCTGATGTCATCGAATCGACCTTTCTCGTCGCGGCCGCCCTCGGCCCTGCAGGGCCCGAGGGAGTCATTCGACGCTATTACCGGGCATGACCGATCCACATGGCCCGAACGGGCTGGCCCGTCCTGCGCCGAAGGCCTAGTGGAGCAAACGCCTTCATGAGGACGATCACCACCGGCGGCCGCAGGAGTCCCGCAGGATCGAAGTGCAGCATCAGCCTCGTCGTCCGGGGGTGCCCGGGGCGAGACGCTCACCTCACGAAGGTAGCCCGGCATGGGCAGTCCCCGGCGCCGCTGGCTTGACGACGGGGACCTAGAAGGGCGCAGACCGCGGCATGCCCCCTTCTTGCTCCAGGCGGTACCCCATCCCGGGTCGGGGATTCGGGGGGTCTTGTGCTCGTCCGGTTCACCCGCCCGTTTCGCTGTCACGCACGGCCGGCAGCACATCACGTCCGTAGGCCTCGATCATCTCCAGGAAGTGCGGTCCCATGTTCGCGACGTACACCTCGTCGTAGCCCGCCGAGACGAAGGACCGCATCTGGTCAACGTGCTCCTCGACCTTGTCGCCTGCGACGACGCTGTCCGCCGTGGACGAGCGGGTCACGAGCTGGGACGCCTGTTCGAAGTGCTGGGGCGAGGGCAGGACCTGGGCCAGCTCGCCGGGCACCCCGGCGTTGGCCCACAGCCGGTGTGCGTGGTCCACGCCTTCGTCCGCGGTCTTCGCCCATGCGACCTTGAAGCCGCCCTGAGCGGGCTTGCCCCCGGACTTCTCCTTGAACGACGACACCATCTCCTCGTCGTCCTGGGTGCAGATGAAGCCGTCGGCGATCCGGGCGGCGACCTCCAGCGCCTTGGGCCCGAAGGCGGACATGTAGATGGGCGGTGGCTGGTCCGGCAGGGTGTAGATGCGCGCAGTGTCCACCTGGTAGTGCTTTCCCTGCCGCGTGATCACCTCGCCGGTCCAGAGATCCCGGATCAACGAGACCGCTTCCTCCAGCATCTCCAGACGCACGTCCAGCGAGGGCCAGGGATCCCCGAAAATGTGCTCGTTGAGCGCCTCCCCTGTGCCGACTCCGAGGACGAACTTTCCCCCGAGCATCCGGGCCGAGGTCGCGGCCGCCTGGGCGATGATGGCCGGATGCGTGCGCACCGTGGGACAGGTGACGGCCGTGGTGACCGGCAACGAGCACGCCTGGGAGATGGCGCCGATCACCGACCAGACGAAGGGGCTCTCCCCCTGCTCGTTGTTCCAGGGGTGGAAGTGGTCGCTGATCCAGAGCGCATCGAAGCCGGCGGCCTCGGCGGCCACGGCCTGCTCGACGAGCTGCTCGGGCGGGTACTCCTCACAGGAGAGGAAGTAGCCGATACGCATGGGGCCTCCTGGGTTGCGGGTCGTGGACCATCTCCGTTACCCCGAGTCCACCGAGGCATGCGACCGACGGCGCCGGGACCGGTCCATACCGCTTGCCGCACCGGCGGATACTGGTGGGCAGGGGGCGAGAGAGGTGACCACCATGTACGAACAATCCCCCGCAGTCATCGCCTGCGTCAGCATCGACGGCGCACCGTCGGCCATCGAGTACGCCGCCCGTGAAGCGCTTCTCGCAGAAGCACCCCTCCACATCATCCACGTCCTCAGGATGCCGGCCGTCGAGGCCTACGCCGGCGTGTACGGCGGCGTGCTCGAGGAAGCCGACACCACCATCACCGAGGCGGTCGAACGTGCCTGCATGCTCACCGACGACCGGGTCCGGGTCACGGCCGAGCGGGTGGACGACGGCGCGTTGATCAGCCATCTCGTGCACCGTGCCAACCACGGGCGCCTCGTCGTCCTCCAGCACCGCCGCCTCAGCCGCGCCCGGAGGATGGTGACCGGGTCGACGGTGAACGCGGTGGCAGCAAGGACGACCGTCCCTGTCGTGTCGGTACCGGAAGGCTGGACCCGCATCGACCGGGAGCCGGTGGTCACGGTGGGCATCCAGGACGCGCAGGAGGCGCCGGGTCTCCTGCGGGCCGGCTTCGAGGAGGCCAGGATGCGCCGCGCGCGGCTGGCCGCGATCCACACCTGGTGGCTGGACACCGACTGGGAGCCTTCGAGTCTCGACGTGGGGTACCGGGCTGACCGGGACGCCTCGACCCGCCGTGAGTTCGAACCGATCCTCGACGCCATCCGCGTCCAGTTCCCTGAGGTGAAGGCGAGCCTGGAGGTCTGGAACGCCCCGCCCGCGGACGCGTTGATGGACGCGGCGCGGGAGTCGGAGCTGTTGATCCTGGGCCGGCGTCACCACCTGCTCCCGCTCGGGAGCCACCTCGGTCCGGTGGCGCGCGCGGTCCTGGCCCACGGCGACTGCCCGGTCTTCCTGACCCCCGAACCGCACCGCGCCGAGCACCGCGTACGCGGCTCCAACATCTCCGGGATGATGTACTGAGAGGCCGGTGCGCAGCGACCTGGGTGGATGCGCGCAGCGCAACCCGTTCGGGGCCAGCGGCTCGCAGGACTGCATTCCGTAGGCGTTGAGGGAGTGCCGCCGATCAGTTCAAGTTCCGCATGGTCGGCGGCACTTCCCCACCACGGTTGATCTCCTCGACCAGCTCCTGCAGGGCCGTGAGGGCGACCCGCTGCGGCATCGGGCCGTAGGAAACGCGAGCCACGCCCAGCTCCTCCAGCCGGGCCAGCGAGGGCAGGCCGGGGATGCCGATGAGGGTCAGGCGCTGCGGTCCGAAGGCGTCCACGAGCGTCGCGACCTGCTCCTCGCTCAGCTTCGCGGGCACGAACACGACCGGCGCTCCGGCGTCGAGGAAGGCCCGGCCCCGCTCGACGGCGTCGTCCATCACGTCGGAGGGGTCCCGGTCGCGGCCGAGCACGAAGGCGTCGGTGCGGGCGTTGAGGACGAAGTCGACGCCCTCCTCGGCGGCGACCCGCATGATCGCCTCGACCTGGGCGGCGGCCTCGGGCACCGGCTTCATCTGGTCCTCGATGTTGGCGCCCACCACGCCGAGTCCGATGGCCCGGCGGACGGTCTCGGCGGCGTCGCCGTACCCGGCCTCGAGGTCGGCCGTGACCGGCAGGTCGCTGTCGGCGACGATCCGCCCGACCATGTCCAGCATCAGGTCGACCGGGATCTGCTCCCCGTCGTCGTAGCCGAGGGTCGTCGCGATCGAGTGGCTGGCGGTGGCCAGCGCCCGGGTGCCGGGCGTGGCCGCGACGGCCCGGGCACTGGCGACGTCCCAGACGTTGACGACGGTCAGCAGCTCCGGCTCCCGGTGCAGCCGCAGCAGCTCGGCGGCGCGGGCGGCGGTGACGGACCTGTCGGGAGCCTGGGTCATGGCCTCATTCGATCACGGTCAGGAAGACAGCAGCACCAGGGCGGACAGAGCCACGAGCCAGCTGACGAAACTGCCCACGAGGAAGTACTCGGTGAGCTGGTGGATCCGCTGCTGCCCGCGGTCCGACGAGAGCTCCGGAAAGCGCAGCAGACCCTTGGCCGCGATGACGATGCTCGCAGCCGTCAGGTGTCCGGCGACCCCGAGTCCGACGATGACCACGCGCTCCATCGGACCGAGCAGCCGGCCACCCTTGAGCTCCATCTCGGGGTCGCCCGCTCCGCCGTGCCGGGCGGGGTTGACCGTCTTGGTCACCGTCAGCACCAGGCGTACGACGACGTTGCCCGTGCTGAGCTGCACCAGCATGACGCCGAGCAGCAGCAGGGCCCGCTCCGGACCCAGGTCGGCCAGAACGGGCAGGGGGAGGCCGTCGACCCAGGCGGCGAACGGTCCGCCCACCGTTCCCGCTTGCGCGGAGAGCACGACGGCCGCCGCCAGCGCCACTCCCAGCACGACGAGGGGTAGTGCGGGCCTGCGGCCCGCGAACCCGCGGGTCACGGTCTGGCCCCAGAGCACCACGACTCCTGCGATCAGGATCAGGGCCACCACGTCTGCGGGGTCCGTCAGGCCGGCCAGCAGCCCGACGAGGACCGCCACCATCGCGCCGATGCACTCGGGCACGATCCGGACCGGCCGGATCGACTGCGCCAGGTCGGCGATGCCCAGTCCGACGAGGAGGACGGCGATCCAGCTCATTTGATCGCTCCCATCGTCTCGTCGGCGGACACCAGCGCGGCCAGCCCGTCGCTGCGGACCCGTTGGGACACCGCCGAGGGACTGACGCCGAGCCGCTCGGCGATCTCCCGCTGGCTGGTCCCGGCCATCAGATCACGCAGCACCGACAGCGAGCGTTCGGACAGTCGGGCGACGGCGCTGTCGCGCAGCACCAGCAGCGCCTCGATCGCAGCGGGATCCGGCCCGCCGGCGCCGTCGGCGCGCACGTAGGCGGTGCGCCGGTCGCGGCTGCTGGGTCGGCCTTCGGCGGCCTCGACCGCAGAGACCCCGTCGCGGGCGGCCCACCAGCCGGGGCCGTCCTCGACCCGGGGCTCCGGCTCGAGGACTCGTACCGGGCCCCAGCCCACCCCCTGGCGCAGGTCGTGCTCGGGGAGGAGGGCCAGTCGGAGCCGAAGTGACGCGCACAGAGCGGCGCCCACGGTGGTGAAGGCGCCCTGGAACTCGTCGCCCACGGTGATCCGGAGCGGTGTGGTGGGCGCGAACGTGTCGTTGATCTCGGCCAGGGCCCCGGCCAGGCGGGCATGGAGCGCGCTGCGATCTCCGGCAACGCGGGAGCCGATCAGATCCCCGATCAGCGTCGCTGAAGCAGATTCCTTCATTTCATCCATAGTGAAGCCTCAGACTTTCATTCGAATCTGAGAAGATTATACCTTTATTCCAAAGAGAATGAAGTCCATGCCTTAGTGAGCGTGCGCAGCAAACCCGCGCCGCTCACTCCCAGAAGACCCGGTCCACCACCGCACGCGTCCGGCGGGTGTGGCGGAGGTAGTCGTTGACCAGCTCCGCCGAGGCGCCCGGCGGGTAGCCCATGACGCTCGCGACCGCCGCCTTCTCGCGGGTGTCGCGGGGCAGGTGGTCGCCGGGCCGGCCGCGCACCAGGGTCACCGCGTTGCGGACACGGCTGACGGTGCGCCAGCCGTGCGCGAGCCACTCGGCGTCGTCCTTGTCCAGGAGGTCGGCCTCCGCGGCGGCGGCGAGGGCGGTGAGGGTGCGTGGGGTGCGCAGCTCGGCCATCTGCCCCGCATGCTGGAGCTGCAGCAGCTGCACCGTCCACTCGATGTCCGCCAGACCGCCCCGACCCAGCTTGAGGTGGGTGTTGCGGTCGGCTCCGCGCGGCAGCCGCTCCTCATCGACGCGGGCCTTGATTCTCCGGATCTCGACGACGTCGTCCCGCGTGAGCCCCTCCGCCGGGTACCGCAGCGGGTCGATCAGCTCGGTGAAGCGCCTCCGCAGATCCTCGTCGCCCACGACGGCCTCAGCGCGGAGCAGGGCCTGTGCCTCCCACACCTTCGACCACTTGGCGTAGTAGGAGGCGTAGGAGCCGAGGGTGCGGACCAGGGGACCCTGCTTGCCCTCGGGACGCAGGTCGGCGTCCACCTGGAGCGCCGGGTCGTCTCCCGGCAGCAGCAGGAGTCGACGCAGCTCGTTGGCGACCGCATGGGCATACGTCGACGCCTCGTGCGGGTCAGCCTCCGGCTCCGGGTCGTGGACGAACAGCACGTCGGCATCGCTGCCGTAGGACAGCTCGAAGCCGCCGTACCTGCCCATCGCGACGATCGCCATCCGGGTGGGCGCCGCGTCCAGCCCGCGCTGCTCCCGGACCGCCCGACCGGCCACGTCGAGGGTGGCCTCGAGGGTGGCGTCGGTGAGCCGGGACAGCCCGGCACCGACGTCGGCGACCTCGGTCTCCCCGAACAGGTCCCCGATGGCGATCCGGAAGAGCTCGCGGCGGCGGATGGCGCGGATGGCGCGCACCGCGTCACCCGGATCGTCCTGACGGCTCGCCGTGGCCACCATCTCGGTGGTGAGCGCCTCGGAGTCGAGCGGGGTCAGGTCCTCCCCCAGCATCCGCACCCCCTGCGGCTCGCGCTCCAGCAGATCGGTGGCGTAGCGGGAGGATGCGAGCAGCCGGGCCAGCCGCTCGGCCACCTGCCCCTCGTCGCGCAGCGTCTTGAGGTACCACGGCGTGCCGCCGAGGGACTCACTGATCCGGCGGAAACCGAACAGGCCCGCGTCCGGGTCGGGGGCGTCGGCGAACCATTCGAGCATCACCGGGAGCAGGGTGCGCTGGATGTTGCTGGACCGGGTCACCCCGCTGGCGAGCGCCTCGAGGTGGCGCAGCGCACCCTTCGGGTCGGCAAACCCGAGCGCGGCCAGGCGGTCACCCGCGGCCTCGGGCGTGAGCCGGGCCTCGGTGCCCGCGATCCGGGCCACCGCGCCGAGCAGGGGCCGGTAGAAGAGCTTCTCGTGCAGTCGTCGGACCTCACGCCGGTGGTGCTGCCATGCCTTGTCGAGTGCCTCGACCGGCTCACGGATGAACCCCATCGAGCGGCCGAGGCGGCGCAGGGCATCCTCGTCGGCCGGGACGACATGAGTACGACGCAGCTGGTGCAGCTGGATGCGGTGCTCGAGCTGGCGCAGGAACGAGTAGGCGTCGTGCAGCGCCTCCCCGTCCTCGCGGCCGACGTAGCCACCCTCGGTCAGCTCGGCCAGCGCGCTGAGCGTGGCGGGTGCCCTGATCCGCTCGTCGGCGCGGCCGTGCACGAGCTGCAGCAGCTGGACGGCGAACTCGACGTCGCGGAGGCCCCCCGGCCCCAGCTTGAGCTGTCGCTCGGCCTCCCGGGCGGGAAGCTGCTCGACGACCTTGCGGCGCATCGCCTGGACGTCCTCGACGAACCCGTCGCGTTCGGCGGCCCGCCACACCATCGGCCGGATCATGTCGACGTACTCGTGCCCGAGGGCCAGGTCACCGGCCACCGGACGTGCCTTGAGCAGGGCCTGGAACTCCCAGGTCTTGGCCCACCGCTCGTAGTAGCCCTGATGGCTGGCCAGCGTGCGGACCAGGGGTCCGGCCCTTCCCTCGGGCCGGAGTGCGGCGTCGACCGGCCAGATCGTGCCTTCGCGGGTGTGCTCGGAGCACACCTGCATCAGGTGCCCGGCCAGCTGGGCGGCCACCCGGGCCGCCGCAGCCTCGTCGGCGCCGTCGGCGGGCTCGAAGACGTAGACGACGTCCACGTCGGAGACGTAGTTGAGCTCGTGCCCGCCGCACTTGCCCATGGCGATCACCGCCAGGCGGGTGGTCGCGGCCGACTCCCCGACGCGGGCCCGGGCCACGGCGAGGGCGGCGTCGAGGGTGCCGGTCGCGAGGTCGGAGAGCTCCGCCGCGACGTCATCGACGCCCTCGTCGTGGGCGAGGTCGCGGGCCGCAAGGCGCAGCAGGATGCGGCGGTACTCCACGCGCAGCGCATCGACCGCCTCCGGGTCGGCGAGCGTCGCGACCGGTGCGGCGTCGCTCGGGTCGGCGCCAACCGCCCGGAGCAGCTCTGCGCGGACTGCGTAGGCCGCCGCCCGGGTGGAGCCGAGCGTCGGGTCGGCGAGCTCCTTCCACTGCGCGGGGTGGCGGACCAGGTGGTCGGCCAGGGCAGTGCTGGAGCCGAGCACCGACAGCAGCCGCATCGCGGTGCCCTCGTCGTCGGCGACGGCGGACAGCAGCTCGTCCTCGTCGTCAACCGCCTCCGCCAGCCGCACCAGACCGAGCAGCGCCAGGTCGGGGTCGCCGGTGCGCGCCAGAACCGCCAGCAGGGGGTCAGCCGCCTCGCCGAGACGTTGGAGGTTGGCCAGCGAACGTTCGGCGTCCACGAAGCCCATCCGGACCAGGCTGCCCTTGCTGGTGTTCCTCCGGATCACCGCTGCGCCCCGACCAGGGCGACGAGACCGGTGGCCAGTGGGCGCCAGGCCTCGTCGAGCTCCGGGCGGGCCGCGTCGATGTCGGCCAGTACGGCGTCCTGGTCGATCCCGCGTTCGAGGTGGTCGTCGCGGTCGCCGGCCGCCCAGGAGCGGACCATGGGCTCGTCCGCCTCGGGGTGCGGCTGGACTCCCCACACCGACTTCGCGAACCGCACGACCTGCAGCTCACCCTCGCCGGTGGCGGCCAGCACGACGGCTCCCTCGGGCAGTCCGGTGACGAGATCGCTGTTCCACTGGATCCCGCGCATGGTCGGCGAGAGGCCCGAGACCAGTGCGTCGTCCTTCGCCTCCGGCCGCCACCCCAGGTCGTACAGCCCGACCTGCTGGCCACCGGGGCAGGGCTCGACCGTTCCGCCGAGGGCGACCGCGACCAGCTGGTGGCCGAGACACACGCCGAGGGTGGGCACGCCCGCGTCGGCGGCCTCCCGGACGCGTTGCTTGACGGTGGTCAGCCAGGGGTGGGTGGCGTCGTCGTTGGCGCCCATCGAGCCGCCCAGGATCACGAAGGCGTCGTACCCCGCGAGGCCGGGAAGTTCGTCGCCCGCCCAGGGCCGGCACACCTCGAGCTCGGCACCGGCCTCGACGAGCCAGGTGCCGAGGTGGGCGGGAGGGCACGCCGGTTCGTGCTCGACGACGAGGATGTGCGTGGACACGACTGACCTCAGCGCTCGCCGTGGTCGGCGAGCAATGCCAGGAGAACGAGCAGGATCCCCACGATCGAGGGCAGGATGGTGACCGCGTCGTCGGCCAGGAGCAGGCCGGTCAGGATCAGCACCGCCCCGGCAGACGCCGACCAGGGCTTGGCGGCGAAGCTGCCCAGCCGCAGCGCACGCAACGCCATCGCGGAGGTGCCCAGCGCCAGGAATGCCGGCGTGGCCACGAGAATCGAGTAGGCCGCGTAGCCGGTGCCGACCAGGAAGCCGGCCAGTCCCGCACCCAGGCCGGCCATGACGATGGCGGTCCACAGCAGGATGGTCAGCTGCTTGGTGCGGCCGGGGCTGTAGTACAGGTCGCTCATCTCGCCTCCGTCAGACGACCGGCAGCATCCGGTCGCGCTCGAAGGCGGACACCTGCCCGCGGTAGTCCTCCCACTCCGCGTGCTTGTTGCGGAGGAAGAAGTCGAAGACGTGCTCGCCGAGGGTCTCGGCCAGGAGCTCGGAACGTTCGGCGATGTTGATCGCCTCGTAGAGCGTCTTGGGCAGGGGCTCGATGCCGAGGCTCTTGCGTTCGCGCTCGGTGAGCGACCACATGTCGTCCTCGGCCTCGCGCGGCAGCTCGTAGTCCTCCTCGATGCCCTTCATCCCGGCCGCGAGCACGACCGCGAAGGCGAGGTACGGGTTGCATGCGGCGTCGATGGTGCGGAGCTCGATCCGGGTCGACTGGCCCTTGTTGGGCTTGTACATCGGCACCCGGATCAGCGCGGAGCGGTTGTTGTGGCCCCAACAGATGTACGGCGGCGCCTCGCCGCCGCCGAGCAGCCGCTTGTAGCTGTTGACCCACTGGTTGGTCACCACGCTGATCTCGCTGGCGTGGTGGAGGACCCCGGCGATGAACTGCCGGCCGACCTTCGACAGCTGGTACTCCGCGCCGGCCTCGAAGAAGGCGTTGCGATCACCCTCGAAGAGGGAGACGTGAGTGTGCATGCCGGAGCCGGGATGGGTGGTGAACGGCTTGGGCATGAACGTGGCCCAGATCCCCTGGCTGAGCGCCACCTCACGGATCACGGTACGGAAGGTCATGATGTTGTCGGCCGTGGACAGCGCGTCGGCGTACCGGAGGTCGATCTCCTGCTGGCCGGGGCCGCCCTCGTGATGGCTGAACTCGACCGATATGCCCATCGACTCCAGCATCGTGATCGCCTCACGACGGAAGTCGGCACCCATCGACTGCGCGGTGTGGTCGAAGAACCCGCTGCGGTCCACCGGTTCCGGGTCCTCGCCGGGCACGGGGGCGTTCTTGAACAGGTAGAACTCGATCTCGGGGTGGGTGTAGAAGGTGAAGCCCTTGTCGGCGGCCACGCTCAGCGTTCGCTTGAGCACGTAGCGCGGATCGGCATACGACGCGGATCCGTCGGGCATCACGATGTCGCAGAACATCCGGGCTGTGGAAGGGCCTTCTCCCCGCCACGGCAGGATCTGGAACGTCGACGCGTCCGGCTTGGCCAGCATGTCGGCCTCGTAGACCCGGGCGAACCCCTCGATGGCGGACCCGTCGAAACCGATGCCCTCCTCGAAGGCGTTGTCGAGCTCGGCCGGCGCCACGGCCACCGACTTCAAGAAGCCCAGGACGTCGGTGAACCAGAGCCTGACGAACCGCACGTCTCGCTCCTCGAGAGCCCGGAGCACGAAGTCTTCCTGCTTGCCCATGTGCCCACTATGTCGCACCGGTGTTACGGCCGGATGTCCCGCGTCCCGCAACACGCGGGAGCTCTCCGGCTCGAGCTCGTGGCGTTCAGTCGGCTGGTACGACGCGCACGCAGCAGCCGTCCTCCCCGGGGACCTGCTCGGCGCGAACGCCCGCGCAGCCGAGCCGGGCTGCGACCGAGCCGACGAAGGCGAGGTTCATGCCGCAGACGAGCTCGCGGTGGTCGGCCGCGAGCCGATCGAAGGGGCAGTTGGCGAGGACCAGGTCGTCGTCGACCTTTGGCTCGTACCCGAACGGCTCGATCGCGCCGGCCACCCGGTCGAGCTCGCGGGCGGGCCCGTTGCGCGACCGGTCGGGGGCGGTGTCGACGGCCAGCTGGGCGGCGGCGTCGGCCGCCGTGGCGATCGCCTCGTCCATCGGGGTGCCGTCCAGTGACCGCTCGATGGCGTCGGCCAGCACCTCCGCGGCCAGGTCGTAGCGGCGGTGCGGGAGGCTGACCGACACCTCGCGGGCCGAGCGACGGTAGAGCTTGGCGGGACGCCCGGCGCCCGGGCCGGTGCGTCCGGTGAGCCGGCGGAACTCGGTGACCAGCAGTCCCTCGTCGACGAGCCGGTCGAGGTGGAACTTCGCGGTGTGCTTGGGGACCTCGACCCCTTCGGCCGCCTGCTCCCGGCTCACCGCTCCCTCCTGGTCGGAGACGAAGCGGTACAGCGCACGGCGTACGGGGTCGGCCAGAGCTCCCAGCGACGTCACCCGACGGGCGAAGCCCTCCTCCGCGCTCCCTGCCATGGGGAACTTTCTATCAGATGGATCCCTTGCCGAAAACCCCTCCACAGGTCTATCGTCAATGTTGTTATCTCTTACAGTTAAGGAGTTCGCAATGGCCACAACCCACGCCTGGGACGGGATGACCCATGACATGCACGACGTCGCGGCGATCACCCGGGCCGAACCGGCCCACCAGGCCTATCTGGCCCTCTGGGTCGCCTACATGTTCCTGCCCCTCGTGGTCGGCCTCGACAAGTTGATCGGCTTCATGAACGTCAACTGGGAGGGCTACCTCGCCACCTGGGTCAACAACATCGTGCCCGGCTCCGCGGCCGACGCGATGATGATGGTCGGCGTTGTCGAGCTCGCGGCGGCCGTGCTCGTCGCGGTGGCCCCGCGGATCGGCGGTTACGTCATCGCCGCGTGGCTGGGCGGCATCATCGTCAATCTGATCAGCGTGGGCGGCTACGCCGACATCGCGTTGCGTGACGTCGGCCTGCTGGTCGGTGCCCTCGCGCTGGCGCGCCTCGCCATGACCTACCACGGCAAGGAGATCGGGGCCGGGCGAAAGCTCTAGTCAGTCGGTCGGCCCGGTGCGCGGCACCGTGGCCTCCAGGTCGGCCAACCATGCCGCCGCGCTGGCGTCGGACGGCATCCGCCAGTCCCCGCGCGGCGACATGGTGCCGCCCGCGCTCACCTTGGGGCCGTTGGGTAGCGCCGAGCGCTTGAACTGACTCGCGAAGAATCGCTTCACGAAGACCTCGAGCCAGTGCCGGATCTCCGGCAGGTCGTAGGCCACCCGACGCCCGTCGGGGAACCCCGGTGGCCACTCCCCCGCGTTCGCGTCGCGCCAGGCGTGCCAGGCCAGGAACGCGATCCGCCCAGGTCGGTGGCCCCGGCGGATCACGTGGAAGAGCGTGAAGTCCTGGAGCGCGTACGGACCCACGGAGTCCTCGGTGGCCTGGGGCTCCCGGCCCTCCTGGTCCGGGATCAGCTCGGGGGTGATCTTCTGGTCGAGGATCTCCTGCAGGACCTCGTTGGTGTCCGCGTCGAACTCACCGTTGTCGATCACCCACCGGATCAGGTGCTGGATGAGCGTCTTGGGAACCCCGGTGTTGACGGCGTAGTGGGACATCTGGTCGCCGACGCCGTAGGTGCACCAACCGAGGGCCAGCTCGCTGAGGTCGCCGGTACCGAGCACGATGCCGCCGCGGTGGTTGGCGATCCGGAACAGGTAGTCGGTGCGCAGGCCGGCCTGGACGTTCTCGAAGGTGACGTCGTAGACCTCCTCGCCGTCGGCGAACGGATGGTCGATGTCGGCCAGCATCTGCCGCGCCGCCGCGGTGATGTCGAGCTCCTCGAAGGTGACGCCGAGGCTCTTGGAGAGCCGGGTCGCGTAGGACTTCGTCGTGTCGCCGGTGGCGAACCCGGGCATGGTGAAGGCATGGATGTCGCTGCGGGACCGGCCCAGACGATCCATCGCCTTGGCAGCCACGATCAGCGCGTGGGTGGAGTCGAGACCGCCGCTGACCCCGATGATGACCTTCGGCTGTCCGCTGTCTTTGCTCGTCATCGCGTGCAACCGCTGCGCGAGACCGGAGACCTGGATGTTGTAGGCCTCGTAGCAGTCGAGGGCCAACCGCTCCGGGTCGTCGGGGACGAACGGGAACCGGTCCACCTTGCGTCGCAGCCCGATGTCGCCGGTGGGCGGCTGGAGCTCGAACGTGACGGTCCGGAAGGTCGGCTTTTCCTCGGTCGGGGTGCGCGCGAGGCGCGCCTCGAGCCCCCTCCGGTTGTCATCGAACGTGCCCTGCCGCAGCCGTTCCTGCTGGATCCGCTGGAGATCGACGTCGGAGATGCTGCGTCGCGGGCCGTCGGGGAACCGCTCGGTCTCGTCGAGCAGCTCGCCGCACTCGTAGATCATCGTCTGGCCGTCCCACGACAGGTCGGTCGTCGACTCGCCCTGACCGGCGGCCGCGAAGGCGTAGGCCGCCGAGCAGCGTGCGCTGGCACTGCGGACGAGCAGTCGCCGGTCCTCGGCGCGGGCCACCGTGATCGGGCTGCCCGAGAGGTTTGCGAGCACGGTCGCCCCGGCCAGAGCGGCCTCGGCGCTCGGCGGGATCGGGACCCACATGTCCTCGCAGATCTCCACGTGGAGCCGCAGCCCCGGCACGTCGGTTGCCTCGAAGATCAGGTCCGGCCCCAGCGGTACGTCGGCGCCGGCCACCCGGATCGTCGTACCCCGGCGGTCGTCACCGGGCGCGAACCAGCGGCGCTCGTAGAACTCCCGGTAGGTCGGGAGGTAGGACTTGGGCGCGACCCCCAGCACCCGGCCGCGGTGGATGACGACCGCGCAGTTGAGCACGCGGGTGCCGTGCACGAGCGGCGCGCCGACCACCAGGACGGGAAGCAGGTCCGTGGAACCCTCGACGAGCTCGGCCACCGCTTCGTGCACCCCGGACAGAAGCGTGTCCTGCAGGAACAGGTCGTCGACGGCGTAGCCGGAGAGCGCGAGCTCCGGGAAGATCGCGACCGCGACACCTTCCTCGTGGCACTCGCGGGCCTGCGCGAGCACGGTCCGGGCGTTGGCGACCGGGTCCGCGATCTCCACGGGGATCGTGCAGGCGGCGATCCTGGCGAACCCTTGGGCGTACGCCGAGTAGAACTCCACGCCCCGAGTCTGACACGGGCCTACCGATGAGTTCACGTCCCGACGCCGGTCTGACCCACGAGACCGTCGCCATCCGAGGAGGAATGCATGACCTCGATCAGCCCGTGCCTGTGGTTCGACGACAACCTGGAGGAAGCCGCCGAGTTCTACACGAAGATCTTCCCGAACTCCTCGGTCGGACACATCGCCCGCTACACCGACGCCGGTCCCGGCGAGCCCGGCACCGCGATGGCCGGCGAGTTCGACCTGGACGGCCTGAAGTTCCGTGGCATCAACGGCGGCCCGGCACACGCCGGGTTCTCGGAGTCGGTCTCCTTCTCGGTCGCCTGCCGCGACCAGGCCGAGGTCGACCGCTACTGGGACTCCCTGACCGCCGACGGCGGCCAGGAGTCGATGTGCGGCTGGCTCAAGGACCGGTTCGGCCTGTCCTGGCAGATCGTCCCCGACCGGCTCTACGAGCTGGTGTCCGACCCCGACCCCGCTCGGGCCAAGGCGGCTACGGAGGCGATGCTCGGGATGCGCAAGATCGTGGTCGCCGACCTCGAAGCCGCCGCGGACTCCGCCTCCATGGCGGGCTGAACGCCCCTACGGCGTCGTTCCTGCAGATCCGCGGGTCCGGTCGTCGAACCCGAGCCGGCCCAGCGCCAGCCCGATCCCGAACCGGCTTCGGGCCTGCAACAAACGCATCAGCGCGGACACGTCGTACCGCACGGTGCGGACCGAGACTCCGAGCCGCCGGGCGATCTCTTGGTCGGTGAGGCCGTCGGCAAGCATCCTGGCGGTCTCGCCCTGGCGGCGTGACAGCCTGGCCAGAGGGTCGTCGGCCGCAGCGAGCTCGAGGGGCACCGCCTGTTCCCTCACCGCATGCCAGTACGCCAGCGCGGCCGCGACCGCACGGTGGTGGACCGTCAGCAGCAACGACCGGCGGCCCTCGATCCGCGGACCCTCGAGCACGACCGCCCGGTTGTCCAGGATCTTGGCCTGCATCGGCACGAAGGCCCAGTGGTTGTCGCCCAGCCACGGCTGCGAGAGCAACAGACCAGAGGCCTCCGGATCGCTGCGATCCAGGTCGTACCACCCACGCAACCGTGTGCCCCCGGACGCGAGCCGCCGGTTCCGCTCCCGGGCCTCGGCCAGCGCGTCGCGGCACGCGCCGCTGTTGACCGAGACCACGTCGCGGCACGTGGCCAGCGGCGTCTCGAGCGCCGCACCGAAGTTCTCCTCACCGATCGCGAGGACCTGCAGCTCCGGGCTCGCACTCCGACCTCGACGATCGAGGAGGTCGACCGCTCGCCGACGCTGGACCAGCAACGGCAGTGCGGCGTCGAGCATGGCCTGCCGGTTTGGGTCGAGAAGCTTGCCCGACCGTCCCATCACACCCCCCATGGGCCGCGCTGCAGCAACCTGCAACGGTCGTGGCCTGCACCGCGACCGGGCTTTACTTTATCTGCCGACCTCGGGATCCCGTGGGTCGTGAGCACTATTGGGGGAGCAAACCATGGACATCAGGTCTTTCCGCGTCCGGCTCAGGACACGCCGCCTGGCAGGCGTTGCGAGCACAGCCGCGATCGTCGCCACGGCGCTGGTCGCGCCGAGCAGCACCGCGCAGGCCGACGGCCCGACCGAGTGCGATCCGGGCAGGTCCTGGGTCAAGCTGGTCAACCGCTCGAACTTTCTCCAGGTCGACAGGGGGGACACCTCCCCAGTCCAGCACAACGGCACCTCCCAGAACATGACGATCACCGACAACTTCTCCTTCACGGTCGGCTCCAGCGCCTCGCGCAGCACCACCACCGGAACGAACGTCGACGTCGGGGTCACCGTCGGCTGGTTCAACGCCGGCGCCGGCTACGAAACCGGGTCGACCAACGCCATGGAGCGCTCCCACTCGTTCAGCGCTGGGGTTACCCGCAACATCACGCTGGAGCCGGGTCAGCGCGCGATCGCTTACGCCGGGGACCGCTTCGGCAAGGCCTTTGTCTACAAGCGGTACTGCAACAGTCGCGGCGAGGTCGTCACCACGTGGACCGGCTGGGTCAAGGGTCCGCGCTACAAGGAGCAGGGCTGGCTGCTGTGCTCCAGGACGCGCCTCTGCTGACACGGCGTGGTTGCCGGGCTCGGCGTGATAGACCCAAGCCATGCCGATTGCGGAGACCCCGGAACCGCCGTACACCGCGGTGATCTTCACCTCGACCCGCACCGCCGGCGACAGATCCGCGCGCGCTGACGCGCACACCATGCGGCAGACCGGAGGGCCGCAGGGCACACCATCTGCGGCGGATCCGGATGTGCTCGGTGTCGCCGAGTTCGCGGCTCATCCGCCGCGCGCGGACTTCGACGGTCCTGCCCCCCGGCCTGGCGACTTGAGGTAGAGGTCGCGAAGCAGGCAGACCTCGGCGCCGTGGTGGAAGGCCTCGACGCTCATGTAGAGCACGACGCGTGCGACCGGGGCGTGGGCGAACGCCGGCGGGCTGCGGTGACCTTGCGGCTCGGCCAGCCCGGCGTCACCGAGCGATCGGACCCCGGCCGCGAAGTCGGCATACACCTCGTCGAGGCGCGCGAGAGCGGACGCGGCCGTGCCGGGGTAGTCGAAGGTCTCGGCATCCACGCGCGGGCCGCCGAAGTAGACCCCGTTGGTGGAAGCGAAGCTTTCGATCAGGTGCCCAAGGCGCCACGCGATGGTGGTCACCGGCGTCGGCTCCGTCTCGGGCCCGTAGTCCCAGGTGAACTCGCCCGAGCCCCACGAGATCGGTGCCGTGCTCTCTCCGCGCCGGTGGACTGACCAACAGCCGGGGACCGGTTCCCAGAAGTACTCCCCGTCGGTCAGCCCCTCGAGGCGTGGTCGCAGCCGCTCCTGCCAGTGGGTCTCGATCTGGTCGAGCACCTCGGCGGTCCAGTCGATGGTGACCACCGGGGGAGGCTATCCGAGCCGGTCCCCGGCCACGCTGACCACAGGCTGCCAACCAGTGGGGTCGCTGTGCCCGTGATGCGGAACGACGCCGAGCGCTCAACTCCAACGCGAGCTGAGCGCCGACAACCCTCTCATCGGCATGCCCGCAGGCATGTGCGGGCGTCTGTGTCAGGGGACAGGCCGATGCGCTTAGGGCGCCACCGATGTGCCACTCATCGACAAGATCGAGGCGACGGGCCCATGAGGGTGGCGCCCCACAGTCGTCTCAGATCGGGTCCACCGCCCACCGTCCCGCCCGGTTGCGGTCAGCCGCAATCTGGTCGGCTGACGCCGGTCACTGGCGATGCTCGAGTAGTAGCGGAGATGTACAGCACTCCAGCCAGAGCGGGGGCGGCCTTGCGGCTCAGCCTGTCTGCCCCTGTTCGCGGCTCTCGGCGACGCGGTGCGGAATTCGTAGCAGCCGGATGCCGGTGACGAGCACGAGCCCACCTAACAGGTTGCCGAACGTGGACCAACCGAGCGCGCCCAGCCAGTCAAGGTAGTCGTAGTCGGCGTCGCCGGTCAGCAGCCCGGCGAACATCATGATCGAGTCCAGCACCGAGTGGAAGAGCTGGGCGCCGACGAGCACGAACGCCATCAGCATTGCGGCGACCAGCCGGACCCCTAGGTTCTCGGTCGCGTTCTGCATCCGGGTCAACAACGTGATCACCGCGCCGGCGAGAACCGCGAGGAAGAACGAGCGCCATGAGACACCGAGGTGGGCGAAGTGGGAGCCAGCCTTCACCGCCACCTCGTGCACGTCCGGGAACGCCACCACGATCATCCCTGCCATGGCGAATCCCGCGACCAGGTTGGCCACGAGGGTAACGACCCACAGCCTGACCAGCTGTGCGAGTGTCCCCACCTTGGCGACCACGGAGATCACCGGGACCAAGAAGTTCTCGGTGAACAGCTCGCTGTTGGCCAGCAGCAGGGCCACGAAACCGATCGTGAACGCCATCGAGGCGAGCAAGGGGTTCCCGGTCTCCGCCTCTACCACCAGATACATCAACACCCCCACCCCGACGTCGACGCCGCCCAGGAGCCCTGTTGACACCAGTGGGAGCAGGGGCCTGTCCAGCCGCTCGTGGCCTTGGGAGACCAGGCGCTCGTAGGTCTCCTCCAGCTCGGGCTCATCACGAGAACCCGCTGGTGAAGCGAAGTCGGCGGAACTGCCGGAGGACCGGCTCATGCGCGGGGTCGGCGGCCGCATGGAAATGGGTTCATGACGGCACGCTATCGATCAGGACGCACGCTCCGGCGGTTCTCGACACAACGGAACTGGGCAGAGGCGCTCGTGCCGAGCATCCTTCTGCCTGACAACGCACTCATCTCGCCATGAGAGTGCACATGTAGCGAGGCCGCAGCCATGCCGCCAGAGCTTCCGCCACCCGCCGTAAGTAGCCCCTTGACTCATGATGCGAACATGTGTTCGAATAGGGCTTGAGCGCACGATCTGCGTCACGTGGTCCCAGTAATCTCGCCGTCGCGCTCCGGCAGTTCGCCCATCGGGGGTGCACTGGGTTCGACGACTTGGGTTGAGCCGGCAATGCCCCGGACATGGACAGTCGTTCGAGCCAGGGAGCGCGGGTGGAGTCTCAGAGGCATCCGGTGGTCGCCGCCGCGGCCGCGCTGGAGGCCGCGCTCAAGGATGTCGCCGATGTCGATCCGGCGTTCATGCCGACATCCGCCAAGCGGGCCGCGCTGCTCGGGCTGGACCGTGTGGCATCGCAGCTGGCGGAATTGCGGCTGCGGGTGCTCGCCGCGGCCGACGACGTGGCCATGGAAGACGGCGCGCGGGATCCGGCGGCATGGCTAGCGCACCATGGGCGCTCTGACCGGGGTCAGACCCGCGGGGCCCTCCGGCTGGCCCGGGCACTGGGCGCACGCTGGCACCGCGCTGGCAGGGCGCTGCGCGAGGGGGACGCGAACCCAGCGCAGGCCCAGGTCATCGTCCGGGCACTCGAGGACCTGCCCGACGGTCTCGACCCCGAGGTCGTGGCCCAGGCGGAGGAGCGGCTGGTGGCCGAAGCGGCACGGTTCGGGCCCCGTCAACTGCGGATCCTCGGACGCCGGATCCTGGACGTGGTCGCACCCGAGGTGGCCGAGGACGCCGAGCGGCGGGCGCTGGAACGCGAGGAGGCCCACGCCGCGGCGGTCACTGCCCTGTCCAGTCGTCGCCGCGGGGACGGCACCACCGACCTGCGGATCCGGGTCGCCGACCTGGTCGCCGACCGGCTCTTCACCTACCTCGAGGCCTTCACCTCACCCAGGCAGGGATCTGGTGATCGGCGGCCCTACGACCACAAGCTCGGCCACGCCTTCGCCGCGTTCCTGGAGTCTGCGGACCGAGACCGGATGCCGCTGCACGGTGGCGACGCGACCACCCTGCTGGTGACCATCGACCTCGACCGGCTCCGCGACGGCCTGGGCACCGCCCTGGTCGGCGACACCCCGATCACCGCCAGCCAGGCCCGGCGACTGGCCTGCACCGCCAACATCCTGCCCGCCGTGCTCGGCGCGGACTCCGAGATCCTCGACCTCGGCCGCACCCGACGCCTGTTCAGCCCCGCCCAACGCAAGGCGATGGCCATAAGAGACACCATCTGCCGCGCGGAGGGCTGTGACATCCCCGCCGCCTGGTGCGAAGCCCACCACGCCACCCAACCCTGGATCCGAGGTGGCCGGACCGACCTCGCCGACGGCCTGCTCCTCTGCTCCTGGCACCACCAACGAGCCCACGACCACCGCTACGACACCCGCCGGCTGCCCTCCGGAGAGTGCCGCTTTCACCGACGCACATAGGCCGCAAACCGTTTTCCCTCGCGGATGCGTGAGCAGGCACACATCCCCGGATCGAGTGGTCGAGACTAGCCTGACAAGAAGTCCGGGGACTCCGGCCTGGAGCCTCGAGATGACGCGAGGAGACGAGCATGTCCGACCAGCCCACTCGTTCCGAGGAGCCCGCCCCTTACGGCACGGGGCCGTCGCAATCCGGCGCCGCGAAACCCATAAGGCGGATCCGCACCCAGCACCTTCGGGAGATGAAGGAGCGCGGCGAGAAGTTCACGATGCTCACCGCCTACGAGCAGTACGCCGCGGAGACCTTCGACGAGGCCGGCATCGACGTGCTCCTCGTCGGCGACAGCGCTTCGAACAACGTCTACGGCAACGAGACCTCACTGCCTGTCACCGTCGAGGAGCTGCTCCCCCTCACCCGGGCCGTCTCGCGATCGGTCCACCGCGCCCTCGTGGTCGGCGACCTGCCATTCGGGTCCTACCAGGGCTCACCCCAGCAGGCCTACGCCACCGCCGTCCGGTTCATGAAGGAGGGCGGCGCCCACTGCGTGAAGCTGGAGGGCGGCCGCGAGATGGTGCCGCAGATCGAGCTCCTCACCCGCGGCGGGGTCCCGGTCATGGCCCACATCGGGTTCACGCCCCAGTCGGAGCACGCCCTGGGCGGCTACCGGGTCCAGGGGCGTGGTGAGACCGCACAGCGGATCCTCGACGACGCGAAGGCGGTCGAGGCCGCCGGCGCGTTCGCAGTCGTGATGGAGATGGTTCCCGGCGACGTGGCCGGCCAGGTCACCCACCAGCTCTCGATCCCCACCATCGGCATCGGCGCCGGACCCGACTGCGACGGTCAGGTCCTGGTCTGGCAGGACGCCTTCGGGCTGCGGACCGGCCGGATGGCGAAGTTCGTCAAGCAGTACGCCGACGTGCACGGCGTGCTCCTCGACGCGGCGCGCGCCTATGCCGACGACGTGCGCTCCGGGAGCTTCCCCGGTCCGGAGCACACCTTCTGACGTCAGGCGCGGCGGGTACGACGGCGCAGGAACGCGGTGAGCAGCACGGCCGGGAGCAGCACCGCGGCCGGCACCAGCATCCGGGCGCTGGCCGACTCGGCACCAGGCGCGAGGTCCTGGGGCGTCATGGGCGGAACGTCGCGCTTCAGGCCCTTGAAGTGGTAGACGTCGAAGCCCCGCACCAGGTCGTTGCCGTAGCCGTAGAACGAGCCGTCCCGCTTGATCCGGTTGGTCTTGAACGACCAGGTGTCGGAGTCGGGGAGCACGTAGTGGCCGACCTCCTTCATCCCGATGCCCTCGCCGACCGCCGGGACCGGCGACGGCTGGGCGGTGGCCAGCCCCTTGATGTCGATGACCCGGACCCCCTGGGCGTACCAGGCGATCGTCATCATCTGCTGGCGCGGGTAGACGCGCAGCACGTGGGAGGTGCAGGTCGCGCCGTCCTGGACCGTCGTGGCCGGGATGAACCAGGTGCCGATCTTCTCCGGCTCCTGCTCCCGGGTGATGTCGTAGACGTGCAGGCCGCCACCGGGGCACTCGGCGCTCGCCGCGGCACCAGCGCGCTCGTCGGTGATGATCAGGAGGTCCCGCTCCTTGCCGTTGGGCCGCTCCAGGGTCACCGGGTCGGACTGGTGGACCACGTTGATCGTCGGGTCGACGATCTGGCTGACCTCACTCGGCTTGGCGGGGTTGGTCGTGTCCAGGATCAGCGTCTGCGAGATGGCTGCGACGTAGGCCCGGGAGCCTGCCTTGTTGAAGGTGATGTCGTGCGACTCAGAGCCCAGCGAGGTCGGCACGAACGGGATGGGATAGTCCTGCACCTTCTTCGGCGCCCGCGGGCGCGAGATGTCGTAGATGGTGATCGTGGGCGACGTGCTCGAGATCAGGTCGGAGTTGGAGTTGTAGAGGTAGTCGCCGCTGGGGTGGATGGTCATGTTGTGCGAGCCACGGGGCACCGGCAGGTAGCTCACCGTCTGCGGGCTGCCCGGCGAGGTGATGTCGACGATGACGGTGCCCGAGGCGGTGGCGTCGAGGTCGAGGTCACGGGCGCACTGTGACGCCGCGCCGGCGGCCCCGAAGGTGCCGTCGGCGGTGTAGCTGGCGAGCACCCGCCCGTTGTTCCGCCAGACCTGGATGTCGCCCTGGCTGACCTTGCAGTCGTAGACCGCGACCCGGTCCGGCGATCGCGGGTTGGTGATGTCGATGATCTGCATGCCGCCGCGCAGGGTCCCGGCGAGGGCGTAGTCGCGGTCGTCGATCCGCACGAACTCGATGTCGGAGCCGTTCTGCGCCTCGCCTGACTTGTTGTACTGCAGGTTCGCGACGAAGCTCATCCGTTTGCCGTCACCGGAGGTCTCCACGCGTGCGCCGCGCTCGTTGGTGGCGGTGTCGCCTCTGCCCTCGTGGGCCGTGGCCGGTGAGAGCCCCGCCAGCGAGAGCGCCAGCACCGCCGATCCAGCCATCGTGCGCATCAGGTTCCTGAACACCATCGAGTTGCCTCCACCACCGAGTGAAATTTTGCCGTCCTGAGGGTCCAACGACTCGCGGGGCCCGGGGTTACCGTGGTCGCCATGCGTCTGCCGCTTCTCGGAGTCCTCTGTCTCGTCCTGCTGGTGCCGGCCGCCCCGGCGTCCGCCACTGTCCAGGACGCCGCCTCTCCCCCAGCAGCCGCCAGGGCCGCCCAACGCATCCCGGCCCTGCAGGCGACTCGCCAGGTGACCGGACTGTCGAACCCCTGGGACGTCCAGCCGATCGGCTCAGGTCGGCTTCTGATCACTGAGCGTGACAGCGGCCGCCTCCTGCTCTGGGAGGACGGCAACACCAGGGAGGTCCAGTTCCTTAGCAGCCGCGTCTGGGTCTCCGGGGAGACCGGCCTGATGTCGATGGAGGTCGACCCCCGCTTCGGGACGAACGGCCGCTTCTACACCTGCCAGGGCTGGTTGAAGCCCAGCGGCGGCCACGACATCCGGGTCATCGCCTGGCGGCTGAACGACGCCGGCACCCGCGCTCGCTTCGTGGAGACGCTGGTCGCTGGATTCCCGACGTCCACCGGGCGGCACGGCGGCTGCCGGCTGCTGATCCTGAAGAACGGCGCGCTGCTGGTCGGAACCGGCGACGCCGCGGAGGGCCGCAACCCGCGCAACCTCCGGTCTCTTGGCGGCAAGACGCTGCGGATGAACCGGATGACCGGACAACCGTGGCGCGACAACCGGTTCATCAACTCCGAAAGCCACCGCAAGCGCTACATCCACACCTACGGCCACCGCAACATCCAGGGTCTTGCCCAGCGCGGTGACGGGTCGCTGTGGAACGTCGAGCACGGACCGGGGGTCGAGGACGAGGTCAACAAGTTGTTCAACGGCGCCGACTACGGCTGGCACCCCGTGCCCGGCTACAACGAGGGCGTGCCGATGACCGACCACTCGCTGCCGGGCCGGCAGATCAGCGCGCGTTGGGACTCGGGTCCGACGCCGGCCACCTCGGGTGCGGCGTGGGTGAGAGGCGGCAAGTGGGGCAGCTACAACGGCACGCTCGCGGTCGCCTGCCTGCAGGGAAGCAAGGTCATCTTCATGAAGTTCGACCGGGCGGGACGACTGCGCTGGACCCGGGCGCCAAGGGCGCTGCGGAGGTTCGACCGGCTTCGTTCGGTCACGGTGGCGCCCAACAACGACCTGCTCATCACCAGCGACAACGACGCCGGCGACGCGATCATCCGGGTCAGCCCAAGCTAGGTGCGCAGCCCCCGGACCTTCCCGGAGTGGCTAGGCCGTCCACCCGAGCCACGCCCCGCCGGCGTTCAGCGCAAGGAACCAGAACACCGCGAGAGCCACGGGAATCCAGGGCACCCACGTCGGGTGCAGCGACCACCACGCGGTGGCGACGAAGAGCGCGAGCGCCCAGATGACCAGGAGCATGACCACGGCCCACCACGGGGCCAGCAGGCCGCTGGCGGCGTACAGGAAGAAGACGCAGGCCATCCCGGCCATGCCGACGAACGGCCACGGGGAGGTCGCGTTCCGTCCCCGTGGTCGACGGGCCACGCGTCAGTCCTCGCCCTGCTCGTCGGTCCAGTTGGGATCGTTGTCCCACTTCTCGTTGCGCTCCTGCGCCTTCTCCAGCGCGTGCTCGGCATCCTCCTGGGTGTCGAACGGGCCCAACCGGTCGATGGGTGGGCAGATGTTCACGCCGGACTCGACGGTCTTGTGCTTGACGCAGTACCAGTAACCGCTCATAAGCGGTGAAACTACACTTGTTGACGTGACCTCCGTAGCCGCCGCCACCGTCTCCGCGCGCCGCGAGGTGCCCGCCCACATCCCGCGTCCCGAGTACGTCGACAAGCCGGCGCCCGCGCGGTTCACCGGCAGCGAGGTCAAGGACGCCGACACCATCGCCCGGATGCGGGTCGCCGGCCGCCTGGCAGCGCAGGCCCGTGACCTGGTCGGTTCCCACGTCGAGCCCGGCGTGACCACCGACGAGCTGGACCGGATCGGCCACGAGTTCCTGTGTGACCACGGCGCCTATCCGTCGACCCTGGGCTACCGCGGCTTCCCCAAGTCCCTGTGCTCCAGCGTCAACGAGGTCGTCTGCCACGGCATCCCCGACAGCCGCCGGGTCGAAGACGGCGACATCGTCAACATCGACATCACCGCCTTCCTCGACGGGGTCCACGGCGACACCAACGCCACCTTCCTGGCGGGCGACGTCGACGAGGAGTCACGGCTGCTCGTCGAACGCACCCGCGAGGCGCTCGAGCGCGGGATCCGGGCGGTCAAGCCGGGACGCCGGATCAGCGTGATCGGCCGTGTGATCGAGTCCTACGCCAAGCGCTTCGGCTACGGCGTGGTCCGCGAGTTCACCGGCCACGGGATCGGCAGCGCCTTCCACAGCGGACTGATCGTCCCCCACTACGACGATGCGATGTACGACGACGTGATCGAGGTCGGCATGACCTTCACGATCGAGCCCATGCTCAACCTGGGCACCCACGAGTGGGAGATGTGGGACGACAACTGGACCGTCGTCACCAAGGATGGCCGGCGCAGCGCCCAGTTCGAGCACACCCTCCTGGTCACGCCCGACGGCGCCGAGGTGCTCACCCTCCCCTAGTGTGGGGTCATGGCGACGCTGCACATCGAGCACCCGATCACCGACTACGCCACCTGGAAGGGCGCATTCGACCGGTTCGCCGAGGCTCGCGGACGGGCCGGTGTCACGTCCCACCGCATCCGGCAGCCGGAGAACGACGACCAGTTCATCGTCGTGGACCTGGAGTTCGAGGAGTCACAGCAGGCCCACGAGTTCCTCGCCTTCCTGCGCGAGAACGTCTGGTCGAACCCAGGCAATGCCCCCGCGCTCGCCGGCGACCCGGTCGCGCGCGTGCTGCTCGATCGCGACTGACTCGGCCACGTTTCCGGGACAACAGACGGGTCGATCCGTCAGACTCCCGCAGTGGTCAAGCTGCAGATCGTTCTCTTCGTCCTGGGTTTCGCGCTCTGGGTCTACTGCCTGGTGTCCGTCATCAGCAGTGACGACGGCCGGATCCGACACCTGCCCAAGATCGCCTGGCTGCTCATCGTGCTGTTCTTCCCGTTCGTCGGCTCGATCGCCTGGTTGATCGCCGGCCGACCGACCTCGACGGCGACACGACGGAGTCCCTTCGAGCGAGAGGTCCCGGAGTTTCCGGAGTACGACCGGCCGGGCCGCGTCGCGGCCTCCGACCCGGCCAAGGACGAGGAGTTCCTGCGCAGGGTGCGCGAGCGCGCCGAGGAGCAACGCCGTCGCCACGAGCAGTCGAAGAAGGCCGATCCGGACGAGGAGCCCGAGTCCCGCTAACCTTGGGGTGCGGATGGGCTGGCCGGGCGACCGCGTCGTACTCCTCACGGGGTGCGCCGAGGAAGGTCCGGGCTCCACAGGGCGAGGTGGTGGCCAACAGCCACCCGGGGAAACCCGCGGGAAAGTGCCACAGAAAACAGACCGCCCCGCTTGCGGGGTAAGGGTGAAACGGTGGTGCAAGAGACCACCAGTGCGCCGGGCGACCGGTGTAGCTAGGTAAACCCCACCTGGAGCAAGGTCAAGAAGTCCGGTGCCTTCGGGCACCGGGCGCGCGCACGTTCGAGGGCGGCCCGCCCGAGTGCGCGGGTAGACCGCTGGAGGCGGCCGGCAACGGTCGTCGTAGATGGATGGTCGCCGCGACGCCCCCGGGCGTCGTACAGAACCCGGCCTACAGGCCAGCCCATCCGCACCACCCCCGCTGGCTGCGAGACAGAGTCAGCGTGGGGTCGTGGACCGGGTCGACCAGGTCGCGCTCCGCACGGGGCCGTGGGGTCGATATTCCGAAATCTCCTCCCGAGCCGGTAGAGGTCCAGACAGGTCGGTCCGGTCTAAAGACCGGCCACGCCGTCATCGTCGTACGACGCCCGGAAGGTGTGACCCCGCCAGGCCTTCGCGGCCAGGTAGCGCCCGTTGCCGGACGAGAGGTGCAACCGGGTGGGCACCTGGCTGTTGACCCGGATGCCCGCGGACTGCAGCCCGGCTGCCTTTTCGGGGTTGTTGGTGAGCAGGTCGATGTGGTTGATCCCCAACGCCAGCAGCATCTGGGCGGCGACGGTGTAGTCGCGCTCGTCCTTCTCGAAACCGAGCGCCAGGTTCGCCTCGTAGGTGTCGAGGCCTGCGTCCTGCAGGGCGTAGGCGTCGAGCTTGTTGTAGAGGCCGATGCCCCTTCCCTCCTGGCGGAGGTACAGCAGGTACCCGCCCGCGTCGGTGATGCGCTCGATCGCCTCGCGCAGCTGGGGTCCGCAGTCGCAGCGCTGGCTGCCGAGTACGTCGCCGGTGAGACATTCGCTGTGCACCCGCACGAGTGGCACCTCGCCTGTGTCGTCGAAGGCGTCCTCTGCGCGGTCGCCGAGGGCGATCGCCACGTGCTCGCGCCCGTCGCAGAGACCGTCGAAGCTGAGCATCCGGGCCTCGGTGAGAGTGCCGTCCTCGAGGCGCAGCGGGAGCGGGACCTGACCTCGGACGGTGGCGGGTGTGACTGGTGACAGCATGTGGTCGTCCCTCTCAGGATGTCGCGGCAAACCGCGAGGACAAGGCGTAGCGCAGCAACACCACGTCGCCGATCTGTCGGGTCTCCGCGAGGTTTGCGCGGCGACTTGGGTTCCAGGGGAAGGTGCCGTCACCGACGAACCGGTGCGCGCGTGAGTTCCCGACGAAGAACGGCGCGATCACCAGGTGCAGCTCGTCGGCGAGGTCCGCCGTCAGGAACTGGGTGTGGATCCGTCCGCCGCCCTCCACCATCAGCCGGCGGACGCCGCGGTCGAACAGGTCCTGCACCATCTGCGAGAGGTCGACCGGCTGGCCACCGTCGATCACCGTCGCCACCCGGCCGAGCCGATGGCGCGCGGCCGGAACGGCACGGCTGGCGCAGTAGACCAGCTTGTCGCTGTCGCCGGTCGCGAAGAAGCTGCTGCACGCGTCCAGGTCCGCTTGCTCGGTGACGGTGACCTTCATCGGCGTCTCGGCGAGCCCGCGCGCCCTCCGCTGCTGACGCAGCGCCCGGCTGCGGACGAGCAGTCGCGGGTTGTCGTTGCGCACGGTCGCGGCGCCGACCAGGATCGCGTCGCACTCGGCGCGCACCGCGTCGACGCGCTGTAGGTCTGCCTCGTTGGACAGGACCAGGCGCTCGTTGTTGGCGGCGTCCAGGTATCCGTCGAGCGACATGCCGCAGCTCAGGATCGTGTAGGGGCGCTCACCCATGGGCCACGCCCCTCTCAACGAAGTGGGGCCCCTCCGGGAGCGGCGCCGGCACGGGGCGAGCCCGGCGGCCACGAGCCGCGGCCACCACCAGGACGACGGCGCCGGGAAGGTTCGCTACGAGCACGATGGCGGCAAACGCCACCGCGGTGGCCACACCCTGTCCGGCCCCGAGCCCTGCGGCGCCGAAGCTCCACGCGGCCATACCCTCCCGCGGCCCCCAGCCGGCCAGGCTCAGCGGCACCCCGGCGGCGACGAAGACGAGCAGCGTCACGGGGAGCAGGGTCACCGCCGAGGACGTGACGCCAACGGCGTGGGCGGCGAGGAGGTACGTCGAGAGGTAGAAACCCAGGGCGACTGTCGAGGCGAGGACCACGCCCGGCCAGGCGTGCCGGACCATGGACAGCCTCCACACGTCGTCGCGGATCGCCAGCAGCATCCGCCCCACGAGTGAGGGCGGTTCGGGAGACGGGAGGTGCCGGATGACCAGAATGCCGACCACAGTCAGCACGACCAGCACTCCGAGCACGGTGGGCATGGCGGAACGCACGGGGGACGGGACCAGCAGCAGCACCACGACCACGATGACCGCCTGCACGACCTGGCCGGCGAGGCGTTCCCAGGCCACGGCGCGCATGCCCCGCGCGGTATCTCCGGCGTCGAGGCCGTGGCTCAGCCCGCGGTGCACGTCACCCAGGACGCCGCCGGGCAGGGTGCAGTTGAGGAACTGTGCCCGGTAGCAGGAGGCCACCGCAGGAACCAGGTCCACCCTGACACCGAGCTCCCTCGAGACGATGTGCCAGCGCCAGGCGCACGCGACGGTCGACGGGACGGCCAGGGCCACGCCGAGGACGAGCGTCCATGCGTCGAGCGAGCTCAGACCCGTGACGAACGGGCCGGTCCCGGTCTGCCACAGCACCACACCGAGGATCGCCACGCCGGCGGCGGCGCCCAGCAACCTCCACGACGACCGGCTCATCTCGCCACCTCCGCGAGGACGCCCGCCACCCGGTCTGCGGTGTCCGACCACCCGCGCAGCCCGGTCCGGCGCCGGTCCGCCGCGTCGCGGAGCTCCTGGCGCAGGTCCGGCTCGCACAACCAGCGCCTCAGCGAGTCGGCCAGCGCGGCGACGTCGGCGGGCGGCAGCAGCAGCCCGGGGCGTCGCCCGTCGGGAGCCTTGCCGAGCGCCTCGGGGACTCCGCCCACGCGCGGCGCCACCACCGGCAGCGCCCGCGCCAACGCCTCCGTCACGACCATCCCGTAGGTCTCGGCGCGGCTGGCGAGCACGAGCACGTCGGCATCGGCGTACGACGCCTCGAGGTCGCGGCCCGTCCGGGGGCCGGTCAGCACGACCCGGTCGTCGAGGCCGGCAGAGCGGATGTCGCGGCACAGGTCGTCGACGAACTCGGGCGCCTTGGTCAGGGCCCCGACGCAGAGGCACCGCCAGTCGAGGTCGGCGATCGCGCTCAGCGCGGCCAGCAGCAGGTCGTGCCCCTTGCCCGGTGTCACCGCCCCGACGCACAACAGGTGCCGGCCGCTGTCGCTGCCTGGCGCGGGTGCGGCGGGGTCGACGCCGGGATGGGCGAGGTGGACCCGGGCTGGATCGAGGTCGTAGGCCTCGAGCAACCGATCGCGGGACCAGTCGCTCGTGGTGACCACCGCCGCGGCCGCGCTGACGACGGCCCCTTCTCGCTCGAGGGAGCCGTCGTCGGCGTCCCGGCAGCCGATCGGCATGTGCATGAGGACCACCAGCCGTAGCCGCCGGGAGGCGGGCACGACCACCTCTGGCACGGCAGAGGCCACCAGACCGTCGACGAGGACCACGGAACCCTCGGGCACCGACCCGAGCGCCTGATCGAGCGCCCGACGAGCCGCCTCCCCCGCCCAGGGCCAGTCACCGGCCACGCCCCGCACGCACACCGACCAGCCGTCGGCGGCCAGGTGGTCAGAGAGCTGCCGGTCGTAGGTGTTGCCGCCACTGGGCCGCGCGGGATCCTCGATCCCCTCCGGGACCACCAGGTGCACCGCCCGTTCCGCGATCATGTCGCCCGCTCGTAGCTCGCCCACGCCACGTGGGACTCATGCAGCGTGACGAGGATGCCGGTCACGCCGGTCGAGCTGCCGAAGGCACCGGCGCGCACCTGCTCCGCGAGCCGATCGGCCACGTGCTTCGCGAGGACCTCGGTGGTGGAGTTGGTGCCCTTGAACACTGGCTCGTCGTCGAGGTTCCGGTAGCTGAGGTCGGTCACGGCCCGATGCAGCTCCTCGGTCGCACGACCGATGTCGACCAGGATCCCGTCGTCATCCAGCGAGTCGCCGCGGAACGTCGCGTCCACGACGTACGTCGCGCCGTGCAGCCGCTGGGCCGGCCCGAAGACCTCACCCTGGAGGCTGTGCGCGACCAGCATGTGGTCCCGGACCGTCACGCTGAACACGGTGCCCCCGCAGCGTCGTAGGTCACCGCGTGGCAGAGAGCCGGCAGGTCGCCGCGGGCGAGCTGGGGCATCACCTCGGGAAGCGCCTCGAACGGGGACTCACCGGTCAGCAGCGCGTCGAAGGCGGGATCCCGCAACAGGTCGAGGGCCAGTGCGAGCCGGTCGGCGGTGGTGCGGCGGTCCCGGCGTGCTGGAGACACCGCGCCGACCTGACTGGCGCGAATCGTGAGGCGGCCCGAGTGGAAAGCTCCTCCGAGGGACACGCTGGTCACGTCGTCGCCGTACCAGCTCAGCTCGGTGACCGTACCCTCGGGCGCGAGCAGCTCGAGCGAGCGCTGGAGGCCTGCCGAGGTCGCACTCGTGTGCAGGACCAGGTCCTGCCCACCGGGCGCCTGGTCGGAGAGAGCGAAGTCCACGTCCAATGATGACGCGACTTCGGCGCGCTTCGGGTCGATATCGACCAATGTGACCGAGACGCCGGGAATGCGGCCCAGCAGCCGGGCCACGCAGCAGCCGAGTGTCCCGGCACCGACCACCGCCACCCGGTCTCCGATCAGGGGTCCGGCGTCCCACAGCGCGTTGACGGCGGTCTCGACGATCCCGGTGAGCACGGCCCGCTCCACCGGCACGTCGTCGGGTACGACGGTCACCGCGGATGCGGGCACGACGTACGCCGTCTGGTGGGGATGGAGGCAGAAGACCGTACGACCCCGCAGGGCTGCGGGACCGTCCTCCACCACGCCGACGTTGAGATAGCCGTACTTGACCGGCCCGGGGAAGGCGCCGTCCTGGAAGGGAGCCCGCATCGCGTCGTACTGGCTGGGCGGGACCCGGCCGTCGAACACCAGCGCCTCGGTGCCCCTGCTCACCGCAGACCGCAGGGTGCGGACCACGACCTCGTCGGGGCCCGGGGGCGCGAGCGCCACGGACCGGATCTCGCCGGCGCCGGGCTCACGCAACCAGAACGCCAGGGCCTCCCTCTCCATGCACACCTCACCCGGCTCCGGATGAACCAGAGCCGCGACTCGCTCGTTCCAGACGTGTAGCCCCCTATTGGACTATGAACGGAGGACGCGTGCGCACGGTTCAACGCCTTTCGTTACCCGGAGGGCTTGGACTGCGGAGCGTCGTCGCAGGGGCACTCACCGTTCTCGCAGCGCTACTGGTGCTGCTCGCGCTCAACATCCCGATCCAGATCATTCCCGAGGAGGTCGACCGCGACACGTTCGTGCCGCTCCCACTCGAGTCGTTCGTGCGACTTCCCCTCGAGGCGCTGGTCTTCTTCGTCGTCGTCCTGGCGCTGCCGGCGAAGCTGGGTCGGGTCCGGACCGCGCTGGCGATCGTTGCCGGGATCGTGCTCGGCCTCTCGTCGGTCTCCAAGATCCTCGACATCGGCTTCGGCCAGGCACTCAACCGACCGTTCGACCCGCTGATCGACTGGACCTACGCCTACTCGGTCATCGAGCTGGTGCGGGACTCGTTCGGTCACGGGCCCGGCACGGTGCTCCTCATCGTGGGTGCCCTGCTCGCCGTCGCGCTTCTCGTCCTGTTGCCTCTCGCACTGCTGCGGCTGACCCGCGTCGCCGTCCGCCATCGTCGACGGGCGTGGCAGACGCTGGCCGCACTCACCACCCTCTGGCTGGTCCTGGCCCTGCTGAACGTGCGCGGTGACACGCGGGAGCTGGCTTCCAGCGACACGGCCAGCTACGTCTACGGCCAGGTCAGCCGGATCCCGTCCGAGCTGCGCGACCAGCGACGCTTCGCCGAGGCGGCGGAGAACGACCCGCTCCGGGACGTCCCTCCCCACGAGCTGCTGACTGGGCTCCGCAGCAAGGACGTCCTGATCGTGTTCGTCGAGAGCTACGGTCGGGTGGCCGTCGAGGGGTCCTCCTTCTCCCCGGGCGTCAACGCGGTCCTCGCATCGGGGAACCGGAGGCTCGAGAGGGCAGGCTTCTCCAGCCGGAGTGCCTACCTCACCTCCTCCACGTTCGGCGCCCTCAGCTGGCTGGCACACGCGACGCTCCAGTCGGGCCTGTGGGTCGACAGCCAGCAGCGGTACGACCTGCTGGTGACCGGCTCCCGACTGACGCTGAGCCACGCCTTCGGCCGGGCAGGGTGGCGCACGGTGGGCGTCGTACCGGCCAACACGCGGGACTGGCCGCAGGGCGAGTTCTACGAGTTCGACCAGATCTACGATTCGCGGAACATCGGTTATGAGGGCCCGCGTTTCGGCTACCCCACGATGCCCGACCAGTTCACGCTCGACGCGATCCAGCGCCTCGAGCTCGCGGAGCAGCAGCGCCCGCCGGTGATGGCCGAGATCGACCTGATCACCAGCCACGCGCCCTGGTCGCGGATCCCCCGGCTGATCGACCAGTCGGCCGTCGGCGATGGCTCGGTCTTCGACGGCATGCCCGAGACGCTGCCGTCGGCGGGCGACATCTGGCCCGACCCCACACGGATCCGGGCGGCCTACGGTCAGTCCATCGAGTACTCCCTCAGAGCGTTGTTCACCTTCCTGACGACGTATGGCGACGATGACATGGTCGTCGTCATGCTCGGCGACCACCAGCCCGCGCCCATCGTGTCGGGCGAGGGCGCCGGCCGGGAGGTGCCGATCTCCGTCATCTCGCGGGACCCCGACGTCCTCGACGCGATCTCCGGCTGGGACTGGGACCAAGGCCTTCGCCCGGAGTCCGATGCACCTGTCTGGAGGATGGACGCCTTCCGCGACCGTTTCCTCGCGGCGTACGGCCCGAGCGAGGAGACTGGATCCGATGCGACCACCGGTCGTTGAACCCGTTTGGCTCTCGGCGCGTATCCCGGACAGGAGGGTAGAGATGCCTGACGCCGAGGTCGCGCTCATGCAGCAGCTGCACGACGAGCACGCGGTCGCGCTGTGGCGCTTCTGCCTTCGCCTGGTGAGCCACGACGAGGCACGGGCCGAGGACGTGGTCCAGGAGACGATGCTCCGTGCCTGGCGGCACCGCACCATCCTCGAGAGCTCGCCCCCCGCGCTGCGCGCCTGGTTGTACACCGTCGCCCGCAACATCGTGACCGACGAATGGCGTCGGCAGCGCAACCGCCGCGAGACACCCGTCGCCGAGGTCCCGGAGCGCAGCACCAGCGACGACGCTGTTGACCAGATGCTCCTTTCCTGGGTCGTGGCCGAGGCGATCACCCGGCTCTCTGCAGAGCATCGGGCGGTGCTCCTCGAGTGCTACTACCGGGGCCGACCGGTGGCGGAGGCAGCGCGGGTCCTCGGGGTGCCGGAGGGCACAGTCAAGTCCCGTACTCACTACGCACTCCGGGCGCTGAGGCTGGCCCTGGAGGAGATGGGGGTGAGCGCATGAGTCCTGCGAGCTGCCCCTTCGCCCAGGACGCCGCCGCCTACGTCATCGGGGCCCTGTCCCCGGCAGAGAGGCTCGACTTCGAGAAGCACCTGGACGAGTGCGACGACTGCAGCCGCGCCATTCGCGAGCTCGCGGGCATCCCGGGCCTGCTCGGGCGGGTCGAGCCCAACGTGCTTGAGCACCCGGTCGTGGGGGGGTCCGTGCCAGACACCCTTCTGCCAACCCTGTCGCGCCGGGTGCGAGACGCCCGACGTCGACGGATGATGATCGCCGCGGGGGTCGCCGCTGCCGCGGTGGCGGTGCTGGTGCCGGTGGGCTTGTCCCAGGTCGGATCCGATGACGGGTCGCGACCTGATGCCTCCCGGCCCAGCACCGAACCATCGACCGTCGCGGCCAAGCCCATGCACCCGGTCGGCGACGTTCCTCTGAAGGCCAGGGTGACTCTGGAGTCGGTCACGTGGGGCACCCGTCTCGGGCTCACGAGCACCTATGACCGGAACTCCATGGGCCACCGGCTGCCGCCGTCGATGGACTACACGCTGTGCGTGCGCACCTGGGACGGGCGCCTCGAGAAGGTCGGCAGCTGGAAGTCCGTCAGCGGCATGGAGATGCAGATCTCCGGTGCGACCGCCGCGAGGGTCGAGGAGATCTCCTGGGTGCAGGTGCGGGGGCCCGACGGCCGGGTGGTGCTGAGGCTTCCCGGCTGACCGGCGCGGGCCAGATCACCCGGGTTCGTCAGCTGCTGAGGGCCCGAGCCTCTCGGCGACCAACGCGAGCTTGCGCACCCGACCATCCCGCAACCAGTCGCTCCAGAGCCGATGAGCGGCCAGCAGCTCGTCGAGTGCCCGCTCACCGACCTGGGCCGCGATCGCCGACCGGTCGGCGACGAACGCGTCGATCAGGGCGTCGGCCATCTCGCGGTGGGCCTCGCTGTACTCCTGCATCCAGTTGACCCGCAGCCCGACCTCCTCCAGGGAGGAGTGCAGAAGAGACAGCGGAAGCAGCCACACCGTGTCGGCGTCGGGCATCTCCTGCCGCTCCGCCTCGGTCAGCGGCTGGCCCTCCTCGACGGTGAAGGCGAAGCGCCCGCCCACCGGCAGCGCCGAGGCGATCTCGCGCAGCAGCGTCTGCTTGTCGGCGAAGGCGAGCATCGTCTCCAGCAGCAGCACCACGTCGAAGGGTCCCCGAGGGACCGGCGGCACCCGGCCGACCTCGAACCGACACGGCAGGCCGGCGGCGCGTTCTTGCGCGATGGCGATCGCGCTGGCGCTGAGGTCCACGCCGAGGTAGCTGCAGCCGAGCTCCGCGGTGAGGAAGCGGCCCGGCCCGGCCACACCGCAGCACAGGTCCAGCACCGAGACCCCCGGCGCGATGCCCGCCCGGACGGCCAGCGCGCGGATCTCCCCGGCTCGCATGAAGCTCTCCTGCTCGACGAACTCACCCGGGGAGTACGCCGCCCGGCGGGCCCGGCCCAGTGCGAGGTCGAAGGAGGCGCGCTCGTCCTGCTTCATGGCCGCGGCACGTGGAAGCGTCCGGCCGGGCCGAGTCGTTCGCGCCGCGGCGACCGGCGCTGCCACAGCCACAGCACATCCCGCCCGAACGACTCGGTCAGCAGCGCTAACGCCACCACCAGGGCAGCAGTCGTGAGCCAGAGCGGCGTGACGTCGGCGGCGGCCACGGTCAGGACGATGCCCTGCGTGGCGGTCACCACCTTGCGCCAGTAGCGCGGCGGCAGCTGCTCCCGCATCCAGGGCAGCACCCAGCCGGCTGCGGCGAAGGCGTAGCGGGCCACTCCGATCGCCAGCACCCAGCCGTGAACCGTGTCGGCGACGTAGACACTCAGGACCAGGATCAAGAAGGCGTCGACCTCGCCGTCGAACCGGGCACCGAACGGCGACACCGTCCGCGTGCGCCTCGCAACCCGGCCGTCGACCGCGTCCGACACGAGGGCGACGATCGCCAGCGCGACGAGGGTCGCGACGGCCGCGCTGTGGAAGAAGGAGTCCGCGACGAGCGCGGCAAGAGAGCAGGTGAGCACGGCACGTGAAAGCGTGATCAGGTCGGCCGGCCCCAGCGCGCCGTTGCCACCCCGGGCCACCCCCACGGCGACGACGACGCCACACACCAGCCCGACGCACCAGCCGAACAGGCCGAGGCCGACGGTGGTCGTGAGGGCAACGAGCAGGAAGACAAGCGCGGCCGATCCGACCACCAGGCCTCTCCGAACCGTGACCACAGTGCCTCCGACATCTCCGCTACCGCCTTCTACGAGTGTTGCCGATCTTCGGTTCATCGGGGTGGGAACGGTGCTTTGCGCCGGAGGCGTGCAGGTTCTGGCAGCATCGGGCCGCATGACGACCGAACCGGTCCGCGCCAGCGCCGGCTGGTTGGCCTTGCGTGAGCCTGCCGATGCCGCAGCCCGGGCGACCGAGCTCGTCGAGGAAGTCCGTTCCTATCTCGCGCACGATCGCGACACGTGGGTTCACGACCTCGGGTGCGGCACCGGGTCGATGGCCCGCTGGCTCGCTCCGCGGTTGCCCGGACCCCAGCACTGGGTGTTGTACGACCGGGATGCCGAGCTCCTCCCCGTCGCCGACGCGGACTCCCCGCGCGAGGCCTCCGACGGCGCCCCGGTGAGCGTGGAGACCAGGCAGCGCGACATCACCCGTCTGGACCCGGGCGACCTGGCGGGCGCATCGCTCATCACCGCCTCCGCCCTGCTCGACATGATGACCGCGGAGGAGCTCGGGCGGCTGGTGGACACTTGTGCGGAGCCGAGCTGCCCCGTGCTGATCACCCTCTCCGTCACCGGGGGCGTGGACCTCGCGCCGGGCGATCCTTCGGACCGCCTGTTCGCAGAGGCGTTCAACGAACACCAACGGCGAGCCTCACCGGCCGGGAGGCGCCTCGGTCCGGACGCGCTCGAAGCGGCCGTCGACGGCTTCACCCGGCTGGGGTTCGACGTGGTGGTGCGACCGAGCCCGTGGCGCCTTGGACCCGACAAGCGAGCCCTGGCAGCCGAGTGGTTCGACGGCTGGGTGGGGCCGGCATGCGAGCAGCGGCCCGAGCTGGAGGCGCTGCGGCCCACCTATGCCGGGCGCCGCCTGGCCGAGCTGGCCGAGGGTCGGCTCTCGGTCACCGTGCACCACCAGGACCTGTTGGCGAGGCCGACCTGACGGTTCACTCGAGCTCGAACTGCACCGTGCGCGACTGGACGTCGGCCTCGGCCAGCCGCACTTTCACGGCCTGGCCCAACGGCAGATCGACGGAGCCGATCACCGCGGCCTCGACGGCCGGATCCGGGACGGTGAGCTCGCCGCGCGTCGGGTCGTCGTCCTCGACCTCGACGACGACGGCGTCGAAGGTGTCTCCGACCCGGTGGGCCAGGACGCCGGCCTCGACGAGATCCAGGATCGAGCGTTCGTAGCGGTGAGCGCGCTGGGCCGACGCCTGGAGCGTCGCAGGGAGCTCGTGGAGCTTCTCGGTCACCCAGTTCGGCACCTCGGATCCCGCACAGAGGGCCAGACAGATCTCCCCGGCATAACGGTCGCCGAGCCGGCGCAGGGGCGCGGTCACGTGGGCGTACTCGGAGGCGAGGGCGGAGTGTTGGGGCTCCGCGGGCATCTCGCCGTCGAAGCCGACGTACCCGCTGCCGCGGAGCAGCCGTGTGGACGCAGCAACCATGGCGGCGTGGGCGGGCCGGGTCGGGTCGAGCGACCGGATGAAGTCGGGGTACAGCTGCTCGGCGGGCCAGTCGATGCCCAGGGCCTTCGCGGTGCGGTGGAGGCGTCGTACGTCGCGAGGGTCAGGCTCGGGCAGGGTGCGCAGCAGCCCGACCCTGGCGTAGACCATGAGCGAGGCAGCGGCGAAGCCGGTCAGCAGCGAGATCTGCGCGTTCCACTGCTCGACGGGGAGGAGCTCGCGGAACGACAGGCTCCAGCGATCGCCGTGGACCACGACCTCCTGCTCGGGCAGCGGGAGCGACACCCCGCCGCGGGCGGCCTCACGGTGGAGGCGGAGCTCGCCGACCTCCTTCAGCAGGACCAGGGTCTCGGCGGCCGTTCCGTCGTCGATGGACTTCTGGGCCTGCGGGTAGTCGAGCCTGGCCGTCGACCGCACCCGGGCGCGCTCGACGGTGACGTCGGTGCCCTCACCGACCTCGTCGACCTTGATCGTCCACAGCAGGGCCGGTCGCACCTGGTCGGGCAACAGGGAGCCGGCGTCCTCCGAGATCGCCTTCGGGTGCAGGGGCACCTTGGAGTCGGCGCCGTAGAGGGTCTCGCCACGCCGGTTGGCCTCGACGTCGATCGGGTCGCCGGGAGTGACGAAGGCGGCGAGGTCTGCGATCGCGTAATGGACGACGTAGCCGTGGTCGTCGCGCTCGATGTGCAGGGCCTGGTCGAGGTCCATCGAGGACGCCGGGTCGATGGTGACGAACGGCAGTTCGGTGCGGTCCAGGTCGGGCAGTCGGGGATCCGCCGCCGCGGTCGCCGCGGCCTCCTCCACCTCGGGCGGGAAGTCCGGAGTCACCTCCATCTCAGCCCGGATCTTTGCCACGCCGTCCCGCAGCGTCGCCGCGGCGACGCCTTCATCGGCCTTCCGGACCCTGACCACGCGCTCGGTCGACATGCGTTTCACCCTAGCCTTGTCCCGTGCTGATCCTGCTTCCCCCGAGCGAGGGCAAGGCGGCCCCGCGTCGGGGCAAGCCGCTGGACCTCGCGACGCTCTCCTTCCCCGGCCTGGGCCCCACGCGCCAGCGGGTCCTCGAGGCGCTGGTCGACCTGTGCTCGGGCGATCACGACCCCGCGCTCCCGGTGCAGAACGAGGTGCTCGCCGACCTCGCCGCCCAGACGCTCGGGATCGGAGCCACCCAGCGCGACCTGCTCGACCTCAACAGCCGGCTCCCCGACTCGCCCACCGCCAGGGCGGACCGGGTCTACACCGGGGTGCTGTACGACGCCCTCGACGCCGCCTCGCTCTCGTCCGCGGCCAAGCGACGAGCTGGTGCCCGGATCGCGGTCACGTCCGCGCTCTTCGGACTCGTCCGGCCCGGCGACCGGATCCCGGCCTACCGGCTCTCCGGTGACACCACCCTGCCCGGCGTCGGGTCCGTCGCGGCGGCGTGGCGGCCGGTCCTGGGTCCGGCCGTCGAGGACGCGGTCGGCGAGGGGCTGCTGGTCGACCTGCGCTCGACGACGTACGCCGCGTTCTGGCGGCCGCCGGCCTCCCTCGCGCCGCGTGTCGCAACCGTCCGGGTGTTGCACGAGAGCGGCGGCAAGCGCCAGGTGGTCAGCCACTTCAACAAGGCCACCAAGGGCCGGATCGTCCGCGCGGTGCTCGAGGACGGCGCGAACCCGCGCACGCCAGCCGCCCTCGCCGACCTGCTGCGTGACCTCGGGTGGAAGGTCGAGGAGGCCGAGCCCGGCCGCGCGGGCACCAGGCTCGACGTGGTGGTCGACGAGGTCTGAACCCGCCCCTACCAGCGGGTGCCGGCCGCGAAGAGGTCGTTGCCGGGCGGCAGGGCGTTGTACATCCGCAGCGAGGCCCACGGTTCGTCGCCTCCGCTGCCGCCGGTGAAGAACGACAGCACCGTGACCGAGCCCGGGCTCAGCTCCATCCGGAACACCGACGCGAGTGGCGCGTCCACAGCATGCGCGACCAGGGTCTTGATCGGGGTGACGTGGCTGACCACGACAACGGTCTTGCCCGCGTGCGCGTCCAGGACGCGCTGCAGCCCGGCCAGCACGCGCTCCTCCACGGAGCGGAAGGACTCCCCCGCACCACCCGGGGCGACGTCGAGGGAGCCAAGCCAGGCGTCGAGGTCGGCCTGGTGCTTCTCGGCGACCTCGACGAACGTCAGCCCGTCCCAGGCCCCGAACTCCATCTCGGCGAGGCCCGGCTCCTCCTCGAGCGGGTGACGCAGCGCCTCGGCCAGGATCTCCGCGGACTCACGGGTGCGCCGTACTGGTGAGGTGATCACCGCGTCCACCCTGTCTGCCAGCGGCGAGAGCCACGAGGCGACCGACCGGATCTGGTCACGGCCCTCGTCGCTGAGACCCGGGTTGGCGCTGGCGAGGCCCCCGGAGAACCGCTTCTCGGTGGTGTGGGCGGTGACGCCGTGGCGGACCAGGACCAGCGTCGTGGGAGGACCCGACGACGGGGACCAGCCGCGGGCGCGGGGCTCACCCTGGGCCTGTTCCGAGGGACTCTCGATCTCCTCGATGAGCGACTCCGGTTCGGCGTCCGCACCGGGGACGCTCACCCCGGTTCGCTTGCCGTCGAGGGCTTCGTTGGCGAGGCGATCGGCGTGCTGGTTCTGCTCTCGCGGCCACCAGGTGTACGTCGTCCCGGACGGCGCCAGGCGATTGGCCTCGAGCGCGAGCGGCTTCATGCTGGCGTGCTTGATCTTCCAGCGACCCGACATCTGCTCGACCACGAGCTTGGAGTCCATCCGGACCTCGACGTCGGCGTCGGGCGCGAACTCCTCGGCCAGCCGCAGCCCGGCGATCAGGCCGGAGTACTCCGCGACGTTGTTGGAGGCGATGCCGATCGTGGACGCGTCCTCGGCGATCACCTCGCCCGTGTCGGCGTCCTTGAGGACGGCGCCGTAGGCCGCCGGACCGGGGTTGCCGCGGGACCCGCCATCGGCCTCGATGACGACTCTCGTGCGCTCGGCCACTCAGAGGCCGCTCTCGTGGGTGCGGACCAGGATCCGCTGGCACTCTTCACAACGGATGACCTCGTCGCTGGGCGCCTTGCGGATCACCGCCAGCTCGGCATTGTCGAGGGAGAGCCGGCAGCCGCCGCACTGCCGGGCGCGCAGGGCAGCCGCGCCGACCCCACCTTTGTGCTGACGGAGCCGGTCGTAGAGGGCCATCAGCTCGGCCGGGATGTCGGCCGCGGTGGGCTCCCGCTCGGCGTCGATCCTGGCCAGCTCCTCCTCGATCTCCAGGACCTGCCGGTCGCGGGCTTCGCCGAGAGTGACCAGCCGCTCGTCGGCGGCGCGAAGCTGCCCGAGCAGGGAGTCGAGTGACTTCTGGGCCTCCTCCAGCCGCTCCATCACCTCGAGCTCCTCGTCCTCCAGCGCCGTGATCCGGCGCTCGAGCGACACCAGCTCGTGCTGCATCCGCTCGAGGTCCTTCGGGTTGTTGACCAGGCCCTGTTCCATCCGGTCGCGGTCCCGGGCCCGGCGTGCCTTGACCTGCTCGACATCGCTGTCGATCTTCTTCTGCTCGATGGTCAGGTCGTCGACGACGATCCGGGCGTCGCGACTCTGGCCTTCGAGCTCGGCCCGGGTCTGGCCCAGCTTCGCGATCTCGGCGAGCTCCGGCAGGTTCGTCCGTCGGTGCCGGAGCTGGTCGGATCGGGCGTCGAACTCCTGGACGTCGAGCAGCTTCAGTTGGACGAACGGGTCGGCTTTCAGCGTCGGCTCCTTCTAGATACGGAAGTTCCAGGGGTCGGTGCGGATCGTGCTCACCCGGGTCTCCACCGTATCCCGGCGCGTCCACCAGCGCGTCCACCAGCTTCGCCTGCACCACCGGCAGCCAGGTCCACTCCGCGGCCCAGTGGGCCACGTCGACCAAGGCCGGGCCGTCGTGATCTCGGAACTCGCTCGCGGGGTGGTGGCGCAGGTCGCTGGTGACGTAGACGTCGGCGTCGGTCGCGCGCACGGTGTCGAGCAGGAAGTCCCCGGCTCCCCCGCAGACTGCGACCCGGCGTACGACGGCGTCCGGGTTGCCGGCGACGCGCACTCCGTGGGCGGTCTCGGGCAGGGCGTGGGCCACGGCCTCGGCGAAGTGCTGCAGCGTCGTCTCGTGGACCGAGCCGATCCGGCCGACCCCGGCCTCGGCGACGCGCGGCTGTGCTGTCTCGGACTGGGCGAGCTCGAGGACGTCGTACGCCGGCTCCTCGTAGGGGTGGGCGGCCAGCATCGCGGTCACGACGGCGGTACGACGACTGCGCGGCAGCACCGACTCGATCCGCACCTCGTCGACCACCTCGACGTTGCCGACCGAGCCGCGGGTCGGGTTGGCGCCCTCGAGCGGCCGGAACCTGCCTTCACCGACCGTGGAGAATGTGCAGTGGTCGTAGTCGCCGATCTCGCCCGCACCGGCCCCGGCGATGGCGCCGCGGACATGGTCGGCCTTCTCCGTCGGGACGAACACGACCAGCTTGTCCATCGCCGGCCCGGAGGCGCCGGTGAGCGGTGCCAGGTCGGTGAGCCCGAGCGCGTGGCCCAGTGCCTCGGAGACCCCGTCGACGGCCCGGTCCGCGTTGGTGTGGGCGGTCAGCAGCGCGCACCCGGCCCCGGCGAGGGCGCTGATCGTCCGTCCCTTCGGCGTGGTGGCCGCGAACCCGTGGACCGGCTTCAGGAACAGGGGGTGGTGCACCACGACCAGGTCGGCACCCCAATCGGCCGCCTCGACGGCCACCTCGGGGGCCGGGTCGACCGCGAACAGCACCTTGCCCACCGTGGCGGACGGGTCGCCTGCGACCAGGCCGACGGCGTCCCAGGAGTCGGCGGTCTCGGGCGGGTACCACCCGTGGACCAGGTCGACGATCTCGCGCAGGGTCGGCATGTCGTCAGGGTAGCGACGGCCGTGGGTCGCTGCGGGGGCTAGTTGACCTTGCGCTCTCGACCTTCCCAGTAGGGCTCCCGCAGCTTGAACTTCTGCAGCTTGCCGGTGGCGGTGCGGGCCAGCTCGTCGCGGAACTCCACCGACGTGGGCGCCTTGTAGCCGGCAGCCTTGTCCTTGCACCAGCGGATCAGCTCCTCCTCGGTGGCCGACTCCCCCTCGGCCAGCACCACCAGCGCCTTGATCGTCTCGCCCCACTTCTCGCTCGGGACGCCGATCACCGCGACCTCGGCGACGGCCGGGTGGGAGAACAGGACGTCCTCGACCTCGATCGACGAGACGTTCTCGCCGCCGGTGATGATCACGTCCTTCTTGCGGTCCTTGATGGCGAGGTAGCCGTCGTCGCCGATCACGCCGCCGTCGCCGGTGTGGAACCACCCTCCGGCGAGCGCCTTCTCGGACTCCTCGGGCTGGTCCCAGTAGCCCTCGAGCACCACGTTGGACCGGGCCAGCACCTCGCCCTCCCCGTCCACGGAGAGCCGGACGCCGAGCGCGGGCATCCCGGCCCGCACCAGGTTCTCGGCCCGCTCGTGGGCCGACAACCCGTCCCACTCGGGGCGGCTGCGGTTGACGGTCAGCAGCGGCGAGGTCTCGGTGAGGCCGTAGATCTGGATGAACTCCCAGCCGAGCTCCTCCTCGACCCGGGCGGCGGTCTTGGTGGGCGGCGGGGCGCCGGCGACGATGATCCGGGTCCGGCCCCTCCCGGGGATCTCGCCCTCCCAGTCCTGGGCGGCCTCGAGTACGGCGGCGACGACCGCCGGTGCCGCGCACATCACCGTCACCCGGTATGTCTCCACCCGGCGCAGGATCTCGGCACCGTCGATCTTGCGGATCACGACCTGCGGAACGCCGAGCCCGGTCATCGTGAACGGCATCCCCCAGCCGTTGGCGTGGAACATCGGCAGGGTGTGGAGGTAGACGTCGCGGTCACTGACGCCGGTGTGCACACCGAACGTCACCGCATTGACCCAGATGTTGCGGTGGGTGATCTGGACGCCCTTGGGCCGGGCGGTCGTGCCGGAGGTGTAGTTGATGCACGCGGTGGCGTTCTCGTCCGGCTCCCATGCCTTCGGCTCGACGTCCTCGGGAGCGAACAGGTTGTCGTCGTCGCCGAGGACGAAGCGGAACTCGGTCTTGATGTCGGCCAGCGCGTCGTCGAGCTCGGGATCGACCAGCAGCATCCTGGCCCCGGAGTGCTCGACGATGTAGGCCACCTCGTCGGGCCGGAGCCGGAAGTTGACCGGCACGAGCACTCGGCCGGTCCCTGCCACCCCGAAGAACGACGTCAGCAGCCGGGCACTGTTGTGGCTGACGACCGCGACCCGGTCGCCGACGCCGATGCCGAGCTCGTCGAGCTTCGCGGCCTGCCGTCGGGCCAGTGCGCCGACGTCGGCGTAGGTGAGCTCCCCCAGGGACGGGGCGGGCTGGTCGGGCTCATCGATGACGCCGGTGCGCTCGCCGTAGACGGCGACGGCGCGGTCGATGAAGTCGGAGATGCTGAACGGGACGATCATGCGTGCCTCCTCGTGACTCGTTCGCCACTGTAGTTACCACGCTGCCGGATGAGAGAGCTCTCATCAAACTCTCACCGCATTCCCACCCGGAGGAGGATCATGGGGGTCATGGGTATCGCGTGGAAGGTCGCAGTCGGACTCGTCCTGCTGCTCCCGATGACGGCGTACGTCGTCGGATCGCTCGTCGCGGCAGCCGACGAGCCACGGGAGCACGCGCCGATCATCGTCCAGGAGCAATCGCAGGCACCCGACAAGTCGGGACCGTCGCCGTCGGAGAAACCCACGAAGAAGCCGAGCGACGACAAGACCGACCGTGGCGACGACCGCGGCGACGATGACGAGAGCAACGACCCCGAGGTCATCACGCCCTCGCCGAGCGAGTTCGACGACGATGACGATGACGGCGATGATGACGAGGACCACAGCGGCCCAGGCGGTGGCGGCGACGATGATGACGACGACAACAGCGGCAAGGGAAGCGACGACGACTGAGCCAGCGGTCAACCAGGGCGCCCGACCCCGCCGGTCGGGCGTCTCTGTGCGTACCCGGATCACGGTCGTCGTCGCCCTGCTCGTGGCTCTGGCCCTCACCGGGGCCGGCCTGATCATCTACGCCCTGGGGTCCGCCGAGATCGAGCGCGAGGCCCAGACGAGGGCCGACCAGCAGATCGAGGCCTTCCGCGCCCTCCGCGATGCCGGCCCCGACCCTGGCTCGGACCGCGCTTTCACCTCGGTCAGCCAGTTGCTGACCGTGTTCCTCGAACGCAACGTCGCCAACGACGATGAGCTCATCATCGCGTGGGTCGAAGGCGAGGCGCGCTCGGTGTCCGCGTCCAGCCTCAGTCACCAGGAGCTGGCCCAGGACCCCGTCTTCGAGGCCATGGTCAACCAGAACGTCGAGGATGGCGGCACGATTCGCACCGACTCCGCGGTCGGCGACCTGCTGGTCACGATCCAGCCCGTGCAGGGGCAACTCTCCTCCGGAGCGCTCGTCGTCGTCACGTTCCTCGATGACGCCGAGGAAGGCCTGAACGAACTGCTCCGCACCTACGCGATCACGGCCCTGCTCTCCCTGATCGTGATCACCGGCCTGGCCGCCTGGCAGGCCGGCCGCCTCCTGGCGCCGCTGGGGCGCCTCTCGGACACCGCCGAGGAGATCACCGCCACCGACCTCTCGCGCCGCCTCCCCGAAACGGGGAACGACGACATCACCGCGCTCACTCGTACCGTGAACGGCATGCTGGTGCGGCTCGAGGATGCCTTCGTCGGTCAGCGTCAGTTCCTCGACGACGCCGGACACGAGCTGCGGACCCCCCTGACCGTCCTTCGTGGCCACCTCGAAGTGCTCGACCAGGGCGACCCCGACGACGTCGCCCAGACCCGCGCCCTGCTGCTGGACGAGCTGGATCGGATGTCCCGGCTGGTGGGCGACCTGATCCTGCTGGCCAAGACCGGGCGGCCGGACTTCCTGGACGTCCAACCAGTGAGCCTGGAACCCCTCACCCACACGGTGCTCGCCAAGGCGCGGGGACTGGGAGACCGGGAATGGCAGCTCGACGGCGCCGGTGAGGCCATCGTCCCGATGGACGAGCAGCGAATCACTCAGGCGGTGCTGCAACTGGCGGACAACGCGGTCAAGCACACCGAGCCCCACGACCTGGTCGCCATCGGTTCGAGCGCCGCCGACGGCCGGGTCAGGATCTGGGTCCGCGACACAGGGCCCGGTGTGCCAGAAGATGACCAGCAGCGGATCTTTGACCGCTTCGCCCGGAGCCGGGTCGCGGACGAGGACGAGGGCTTCGGCCTGGGGCTCTCGATCGTCAACGCGATCGTGGAGGCCCACGCGGGCACGGTCACCGTCGAGGACGCCGTACCCACCGGAGCATGTTTCGTGATCAGCTTGCCGATCGAGCCCGACCTGACGAACGGCAAGAGGACCATGGAGGTTCCATGGCGAACATCCTGATCATCGAGGACGAGGCCCGCATCGCCTCCTTCGTGGCCAAGGGACTGAAGGCCGAAGGACACCGGACCACGGTCTCCTCCGACGGAGCCGAGGGGCTCGAGCTCGCCCTGAGCGGGACCTTCGACCTGGTGGTGCTCGACATCGGGCTGCCGAAGCTCGACGGGTTCGAGCTGCTGAGCGCGCTGCGCGCACAGGGGTCCCGGATCCCGGTGATCGTTCTGACGGCACGCGACTCGGTGTCGGACACCGTCTCGGCCCTGGAGGGCGGCGCCGACGACTACATGCCCAAGCCGTTCCGTTTCGCCGAGCTGCTGGCCCGGGTGCGGTTGCGCCTGCGACAGGCGGGCGACCAGCCGGCAACGAGGGACGACGTCCTCGAGGCCGGTACCGTCCGGCTCGACCTGCGGACCCACCGGGCCACGGTGGAGGACCGGGAGGTCGAGCTCTCGGCCAGGGAGTTCGCGCTCGCCGAGATGTTCGTGCTCAACGCGGGCCAGGTGCTCTCGCGGGAACAGCTGCTCGACCAGGTCTGGGGCTTCGACTTCGACCCCGGCTCCAACGTGGTCGACGTGTACGTCGGCTACCTGCGCCGCAAGTTCGGGGCGGACAAGATCGTCACCGTGCGGGGCATGGGCTACCGCTTCACGTCCTGAACCAGGACGTCGGCGCGGCCCCGATTCGACCTCGGCCTGCCCTGACGACGATAGCTCCTCCACGACCCAGCCCGCGCCCGGCAGCTCAGAACGGCACCTGCATCGTCAAGAGCCCGGTTGCCGGCGCGCGCCCGCTGATCGCGCGGCAGAACTCGAACGCATCCATCGCGAGAAGCTCGCCCTCGCCCGTTTGCCACCGTCCGCCCGCTGGTCCGCTGAGCTCGAGCGTGTAGGACGAGCCGTGGCGCTCGGCCCACTCGCGAACGACGTCGTCCACGAGGACGCCCTCGTGCTCGGCGGTCGCGACCATGGGCACACCGGTCGCGCGGGCAATGTCGATGCGGTGCATGAACGGATCGCGAGTCAGGATCACGTCGAACAGGTAACCGAACGTCCACCAACCGTCGGTCTCCTCCTTCGTGACCCGGTTGCGGATGAGCGCCGGTACGCGGCGCCGGCCCCGGACCGCCCGCGGGGCGAGCCTCCTGACCTCGGACACGACTTCCGCGGGTGTCAGCGCGGCGTTCATCTCAACCTGCAGGGCAGTGAGGGCGTCAATCATCGGCCCACCCTCACGCCTGGCCCGCCGGGTCGACCTCGCCTGCTGGCGGATCATCCCGGGGAGTGACGCGACCATCTGGATCATGCCGAGCATGTGCCCCGCCATGGCGCGCACGTCCCAGTCGGGACATTCGGTGTCGGCCGCCCACTGCTCAGGAGTGAGCCGGTCGAGGAGGTCGGCCACCCGTTCGTACTCCGTGGCGGCAAGCTCCATGGCGACTGCGCGATCGAGGTGGGAGTAACGGGGGTGCTTCTTGTCGGTGCGCGCCTGGGGCTGGGTGATCATGACCGTTCCTTCTTCCGGTGGGGTGGTTGGTTCTTCTCGAGGACGAGGTTGTCGACGAACATGTCAACCGCGCGGTCAAGGAGGCGGCTCCAACGCTCGCCTCCTGGGTCGTTGGCGTGCTGGGCGTCCACCAGGCCACCGACGAGAGCGACGTACAGGTCGAGGTCTTCCGCAGCGGTGATTCCGTGGCGCGCGAGGAGCTCTCGAGCCAGGTCTAGCGTTGCGACGGCCGGGGCGTAGGACTCGGGGCTGGGCTCGAAGCCGGGGATCGTCCGCAGGTTCATCAACTGGTGACGAGGGAGGTCGCTGACAGCAAAGTCGAAGAATGTGCGCGCGGTCAGGCGCAGCGCCTCGCGGGCGTCTGGCGGAGCCTGGGCGATGGCGGCTCTCGAGACCGCCAGGCACTCGGTCCAGGCCTGCCCGAACATCGCGTCGTAGATCGCGTGCTTGGAGTCGAAGTGTGAGTACAACGAGGGTGCCCGCATGCCTACCCGGTCGGCTACCTCGCGCAGGGTGAGCTGCGCCAGTCCCGCCTCACGTGCCACCGCCCAAGCGGCGTCGAGTATTTCGAGCCGCGTCGCCTCACGACGTTCGGCTTGCCTATCACGGTTCGTGGTACCTAACACAATTAGGCATTGAACACCCTGCGGTCCCCGGCTGTCCAGGAAAGGCCGCTGACGACGCGGCACCCGGCTCGGGACACGGCCTACATGTGCACTAGGAGTGCAGTATGCTGCACTCATGGACGAGGGAACCTCTGCCCTGGCGTCGGCGATCGGCGTCCGGGTCAGACAGGAGCGGCAGGCGCGACAATGGACGCTCGACCGTCTGGCCGGGGCCGCGGGAGTGAGCCGGCGCATGGTGGTCAACGTCGAACAGGGCGCTGCCAATCCCAGCGTTGGCACCCTGCTCCGGATCGGCGACGCGCTCGGGGTCGGGCTGCCGTCCCTGGTCGAGCCGCCCGGGCCCAGGGCCGTGAAGGTCACCCCCCGAGGGGAGGGCGCCGTCCTGTGGACCGGCGAGGCAGGGGGGCGCGGGGTGCTCGTCGCCGGCACCCAGCCTCCGGACGTGATGGAGCTGTGGGACTGGACCCTCGCCCCGGGCGACCATCACGTCAGCGAGGCACACACGACCGGCACCCAGGAGCTCGTGCAGGTCCAGGAAGGCACGGTCGCGCTCGAGGTCGCGGACCAGTCGGTCACCCTCGACGCCGGCGACGCGGTCGCGTTCCCGGGAGACGTGGAGCACTCCTACTCCAACCGGGGCGCGCGGCCCGCGCGCTTCACGCTGGCCGTCTTCGAGCCAGGCGTGGGACCCGAGCCCCGGTCGGAGACCTCCGATGCCTGAGTCCCGGATGCTCGAGGAGTTCCTGGCCGGCAGCTGTGTGGATGCCTCCGTCTTCGAGCTGCGGCCGGACTACCGCGCCATGCTGCTTGCGGTGGACGGGCTGACTCCCGGTCCGAGCGACCAGGCCAGCGAAGCGCTGCTCCAGGCCGCCGAGGAAGCGGCCGGCCAGGTGCTCCGCGACCGGTCGGTGGACGAGCTCCCCCACGTGGCGGCGTGGCGAGAGGCCTACCGGGCGTTCGGTGCCAAGCCGCAGCGCACCCGCAACAGCCTGGAGGCACTTCTCCGTCGTACGGCGTCCGGCCTGCCCCGCGTGAACCGGCTCACCGACATCTACAACGCGGTCTCGATGCAGCACCAGGTCCCCCTCGGTGGCGAGGACCTGTCCCGCTACACCGGGGCGCCACGGCTGGTCCGCGCCACCGGCAGCGAGCCCTTTGACACCGTCGCCGACGGCACCGTCGTGATCGACCACCCTGACCCGGGCGAGGTGGTGTGGTGCGACGCCGCGGGCGTGACCTGCCGGCGCTGGAACTGGCGCCAGGCACGTCGCACCCAGCTCAGCCACGAGACCACCACGGCTCTGTTCATCCTCGACGCCCTCGACCCGATGACCGGCGAGCAGCTGCAGGCCGCCACCGACGAGCTCATCTCCCACCTGACCCGACTGGGACCCGACGTCCAGGTCGTGCGCCGCCTCATCACCCCAAGCGCACCGTCCTCTGCGCCCGAAGGAGCCTGACATGCTCATCCATCCCTGGGACACCGCGCTCGACCCTGCCGAGTGGCAGCACTGGCTGGCCTCCACCGACCGGTTCGGGATGCTGGCGGTCAACAGCCTCGACCCGACCCAGGCCCCCCTGGTGGTCCCCACCCACTTCACCGGCGCCGGCGACGAGCTGCTCCTTCACCTGGCCCGGCCCAATCCCGTCTGGCCGCACCTGGAGGCAGCCGCCGAGGTACGGATGACCGTGATCGGCGACTACGCCTACATCCCCGGCTACTGGCGAGCCAAGCCCGGCGTAGCCGAAGAGGACGGCGTCCCGACCAGCTACTACAGCACCGTGCAGTTCCTCTGCCGACCTACGGTCGTCGACGACCCAGAAGGCAAGGTCGAGATCCTCACCGCCCAGCTCGCAGACCTCCAGCACGAAGGCCGCCACGCCCCGGTCGCCACCGACGCGCCGCCCTTTGCAGGGATGCTGCCCGGTATTCGCGGCATCCGGCTGGCCGTGCTGCGCGTGGACGCCAAGTTCAAGTACGACGACCACAAGCCGGTCGAGCACCGCACGCGCATCATCGGCAACCTCGAGGAGCGCGGCCGTGGCCTCGACACCGGTGCTGCCGCGCAGCAACGGCGGCGCCTGGACGCGATCGGTGAGTGGCGGCCGCGCCTCAGCCCCGGACCTTGAACGTGAGCTTGCCACGGGGCTGAGCGGCCAGCACCGGCTCGAGCGCCGTGGCGATCTCGTGCGGGAGCGGCCGGTCCGCCGGATCGGCCTCGAGCGCGCCGTACACGACTTTGGCGACCTCGGCCGGGACCCGGTCGGGGAGCTCGTACGGCGGTTCGACGAGCTGGGGGAACCGCTCCCGCGGGTCGTCGGCGTTCGGGTCGCCCTTGTCGAAGGGACGGTAGCCGGCCACGGCCTCGAACAGCGTCGCGCCCAGGCCCCACACGTCGCTCTCGACGCCGGGGCGCCCGACGCGCTGCGGAGCGGCCTGCTCGGGGCTCATGTAGTAGTCGGTCCCGATGTGCCGGGTGAGCTCCGCCGCCTCGCTCACCTCGCGGGCCACGGAGAGGTCGATCAGCCGTGCCGGCGCGCCCATGATGATGTTGCTGGGCTTGATGTCCAGGTGCACGTAGCCGACGCGGCGGAAGTAGTGCAGCGCCGAGGCGACGTCGATCGCCAGCGGCAGGTACTGCTGCTCCTGGAGTGGTCCGTGCCGCCGGATCAGGGACGACAACCGGGGGCCGTCGATGTGCTCGAGGACGATGTGGGGCCGGGCTCCGTCGAGCTCGTGCCGCAGGCCGCGGACCACCACCGGATGGTTGACCGCGGCCAGTGCTGCCACCTCGCGGCGCAGGCCGCGAAGGTTCGGCTGGTTGACCCGACCGGGCCGGATCACCTTCACCACCACCGGCGAGAAGGTGATCTCGTCGAAGGCCAGGTACGCCTCGTACGCCGTGCCGCCACCCAGCAACCGCATCGCGGTCAGCTCCGGGGTGAGCTGGTCGCCCTCGGCGAGCTGCCAGCTGTCGTGCCTGTGGCTCATGGTCGACCTCCGGGGTCCGCCGGTCAGTCCGGCTGGGCGGCTGGTGTGAAGGCGAGGGACCGGGCTGACCCACTCGTACCGATCGGCCTGCTCGGGGGACGGTCGAAGGCCCGAAGGGGGAGCTGGATCAGCCCGGCGAACTCACGGGTGGGCTCAGCCCGGGCCGGAGTTTCCACCGCCGGAGTCGTCGCCGCCCGAGCTGCCGCTACCGGAGTTGTCGTCCATCGAGTCGTCATCGCTCGGGCCGGAGTTGTCGGCGCCTTCGTGGCCGGAGCGGGCGCTGGGGCCGGAGTTGTCGTGGAAGGCGTTGCCGGGCCCGGAGTTGTCGACTCCGTCGTGACCGCCGCTGTTGGTGCCGGGGCCGGTGGTCGCGCCGCCGGTGCCGGTGTCGGTGCCGGGGCCGGTCGTGGGGCCGCCGGTGCCGGTGTCGGTGCCGGGGCCGGTCGTGGGACCGTTTGTCCTGGCGCCGAAGCGGTCATTGGTGTCGTCGTCGTCGTCATCGCCCGAGGCCAGCACGACCGCGCCTGCATCATCGTCGCGCTTGACGGCCTTCTCGGCGACGTTGTCTCCCACCAAGGGGACCACGAACAGGGCCGTGGTCACCATCCCCGCGAGGCTCAGGGTGCCGATCTTCAAAGCATTGGGGTTCATGGCTTCTCCTCACGAAGGGTTCTCGAGAAGAAACGTTGCCAGCGCTGGGTGAGGCGCCCATGAGCGCCGGATGAGAGAGCTCTTATGCGCCGCGGTGGCTGTCGCGGGGGTTGCGCTCCGGGAGCGGTCGAGCCAAGTGGTCGAGGTCGATCTCGAGGTCGCTGATGGGCAGGCCGTAGTGGCGCCGGAAGCCCTCCATGGCCTCCTCGAGCCGTTCCAGGGCCAGGGCCAGCGCTTCGCGCTGGGGTTCGGAGAGCTCACCCGAATCGCGCGCGACCTGCTTCTCCATCAGTTGTCTCGACAGGTCGACCACAGTCAGCACGAGTCGGAACAGGTCCCGGTCGCTGCCCTCGAGATCAGCTGCAAGTGCCGACACCACGTCCGGCTGTTCCTCGTTCACCGCTCCGCCTCCTCCTTGGCACCACGCGCCCGTCGCGTGTGCCGGGGCGATCGGCACCGAGGCCGACCGGGGGATTGTCTACCGGATCGCACCAAACACACACCGGTCTGGACCGCCGATGCTACGCCGGGTCCAAATCGATCCGCACCGTGAGCAGGTCCGTCCCGAAGGAGCGCACCGCGAGGTCGTTGAGTCGCCGGCCCCGTCGGTTGCGACCGAGGATCCGCTGGCGCTCGCGCGGATCGTCGCCGGGCAACGGCACCGCCGTTCCTGATCGCCAGCGGCCGCGCACCAGCACCCGCACCCGGGGGTCCGCCTCGATGTTGCGGACGTAGTCCGCCCGCCGGCCGTGCTCGGCCACGATCCAGAACGTGTCACCGGCCAGGCCGTCACCGACCGGCGTACGTCGCGGCAGGCCGCTGGTGCGCCCCGTCGTCTCGAGCAGGGCGTAGCCGGGGATCCGCCAGCCACGCACCAACGTGGCCCGGACCACCGGGTTCATCAGCCTGCGCTGGGTGAAGCGCACCACCCGGAACTTGTCCATCGCCATGGCGTCGGCCGTGGATCAGCGGCGCCAGGCGGCGAGCCGCGACGACCGTGGGTCGGGATCGGGCGACTGGGTCTGTGCCCACACCCGCCGCCACTGCGCGACGGGCGGGCCGGAGGGGTCGGGTGTCGCACCCGAGGCGGCCCGGCGACGCGCCTCCCACCAGGTCGAGCGGTCCTCGTCGAGGAGTGCGGCCACGGCGTCCCTGACCCGCGGCGCGAAGCTCCGCGGCGACTCACCCTCCGCCGGGTGCAGCGGCTCGCCGAAGCGCACCGTCAGCTGCCGTCGGCCCGGGCTCGGCCAGCCCTGCCCGCGCGGCATCGCCGCGAACGTGCCGCGGTGCGCGATGGGAACGACGGGGACGCCGTACTCGCAGGCGAGGAAGGCCGCACCCATCCGGAACCGGCCGACCCAGCCGTCCTTCGAGCGGGTGCCCTCGGGAAAGATCACCAGGCTCCAGCCGTCGGCCAGGACCTCACCGGGGGTGGCCGACATCGAGCCACCCCGCCGGTCGATGGGGAAGGTGTTGAACAGCAGGACCGATCCGACCGCGCGCCACCAGGTGTCGAAGAAGTAGTCGGCCGCCGCGGCCACGGCGGTTCGGCGCCGCCACTCGTCGGGCAGCGACAGCAGGATCAGCGGGGTGTCGAGATGGGAGGCATGGTTGGCCACGAAGATCACCGGGCCCTCGATCCGGGAGAGGACGTCGAGGCCCTCCACGCGGGCGCGCACCTGGGAGCGGAACACCGGCTCCAGGCCGGCCTTCTGGGCCACCTCGCGGGCCACCTGCGCGGGTCGGCGCCGCGACCAGTCGGTCGGGAAGACAGTGGACTCCGCCGGGGGGACCCACGGCTCGGCCGAGCGCGGGACCTGGGGCCGGCGGCCCCAGCGCCAGCCTCGGGCCACCTTGCGGAGGTCCTGGACGCCGTCCTTGACGATCGGCACGCTCAGTCACCGCCTCGCACATCGGCCAGCAGGTGGGGCGGGTTGTGCAGGTAGGTGATCGACGGACTGCTGCCCACCGTCCCCGACGCCATCTCGAGCGCGTCGGCCAGCGTCGTCGCCGCCCGGAACCCGAGCCGGGACGCGACCCGGCGGTCGCCACCCACCCAGATCACCTCGTCGACGTGGTCCATCGCATGGGCAGCCCAGTACCACATGTAGAACGGGTGGACGCCGTGGTAGGCGTGCGAGGTCCGGTAGAGGTGGATGTACCACGGGTCGGTGGCGAACTGCTGCTCGTACTTCTCCCCCACGACCGCCGGATCGGTCGACTCCGCGAGGACCTCCTCGTAGAAGTCGACGTAAGACGGGTGGTGGAGCTGGTTGAACCCCTCGTTGAGCGGGTGGTAGAGGATCACCGCTCCCCCCCGGCGTACGACGGGCTGGCCGATGTAGGAGTTGAAGAGGTAACCCAGCCCCATGCAGGTCGCGAGGATGGGGTTCATCGTCGAGCTCACGTTGTAGGGCCCGAGGTAGGGCACCCCCATCACCAGCACGTCGGACTGCCCCTGCACCTCGACCAGCTGCTGCTGGTGCACCGCGGCGATGGTCCGCTCGTGGACCGCATCGGTGTCGCCGGCGTTGATCCCGGTCAGGCCGTAGGGCGCCCGCAGGTCGTGGAACATCTTGTGCCGCAGCCGCCCCGGGGCCATCGCGAGGCCGCGCCGTGCGGCCAGCATCGACGCCTGGTCCTTGATCGACCACTCCCACTCGCGCTTCATCAGGAAGTCGTAGGGCGCCGGGAAGACGTTGTTGTCGAGGGTGGTCTCGATCTGGAAGATCTTGAGGTGGTCCTTGAGCAGTCGGCCCATCCGCCACGCCGAGTGGTGGAGGTGGGAGGCCTTGTGGTCCATGAACGAGTGGGACCTGACCATGGTCCGCGCGTTGTGGTGGTGGCGGAGCGACTTGTACGACGCCAACCCGATCGGCACGGACTTGTGCCCACCGTCCATCGAGACGAGGTTGACGTTGACGTAGACCAGCAGGTCGGACTCGGCGGCCCGCCGGTTGATCTCGACGTCCTCGCCGCGGTCGGTCAGCCCGACGTGGAGCAGGTTGTCGTGGTCCTCGGCGTCGTGGTTGGTGAGCAGTCCCTGCGGGTGGAAGGACCGGAAGACCCGCTCCCCCACGATGTGCTTGAGCTCGGCATCGGTCATCCGGCGGTGCAGGGCGTTGGCCGCGATCAGTTCGACGTCGTCGACACCGGCCTCCGCCGCCAGGGTCAGCACCTGCTCGATGATCCGCTGGCGGATGTCGGGCTTGCGCATGCTGGGCAGCGGCAGGGAGAGGTCGTCGAACGCGATGGTCAGCCGCATGCCCGGCCGCAACAGGGCCGGCAAGGGCTCGGAGTCGACCGGGTGGAGCAGGGCATCGCGGATCGCTTCCTCGACGTCGGGCACGGTCGGCACCGACTCCGGCGGGTAGATCACCCGGGTGCCGAGCGGGAACTCCTCGAGGCGGAACCCCTGTCCCTCGTGGACCACGAGGGGTGGGGTGCGGTCGTCGACCTCCAGGACGAATCCGGGCCTGCTCATCTTGAACTCCTCGGGTCGAAGGCAACCTTGACCGTGCCGAGCCGGCCGGCGGAGTGCGCGTGGTCGAGCGCCTCCCGCCAGCGGTGCAACGGGTAGCTGGCCACGGTCTTCGCCAGCTGAGCGATGGGGTCGCCGGCGACCAGCTCGGTCGCCAGGTCGAACGCGCTCCGGCCCTCGGCGCGTTGCTCGCGCTGCGCCGAGGCGTAGGAGCCGACGATCTCGAGCTCCCGGAACCAGGCCGCAGAGAGGTCCGCGCCGGCCGGCATCCCGGAGAGTACGACGCGCCCGCCGGCCCGGGTCGCGTGCAGCGCGGTCTCCAGCGACTGCTTGCTCCCGACCGCATCGATGGCGATGTCGACACCGCCCAGCAGGTAGGGGGAGCCGAACTCCGGCTTCACCTGGAACGCCCCGGTCGTCCGGCGTATCCGCCGCAGCACTTCTGCGGGTGCGACCACCTCGGTGGCCCCCAGCTCGAGGGCGAGCTCGCGCTGATGGTTGTGCTTGGCGACCACGGTGATCTCGCCCGCCGGAGTCAGGTTGCGCAGGGCGAGGGTGGTGAAGAGGCCCACCGACCCGGCCCCGCTCACCAGGACCCGGTCGTTCTCCCCGACCCGCGCAGCCAGGGCCGTGTGGACGGCACAGGCCACGGGCTCGATCAGGATGGCCTGCTCGTCGGAGTAGCCCTCCGGCACCACGTGCAGCTGGCTGCGATGAGCGGCCAGCTGCTGGCCCCAACCCCCACCGGTGTCCTTGCAGAAGCCGATCTGGAGGCCAGGGGCGAGGTGGCCGACGGTGATCCGGCTGCACCGGTTGGTGGCACCCGTCGCACAGGCGTCGCAGGGCTCGACGCCCCGCGCGGCGCACGTGAGCACGGGGTCGACGGTGACGCGGGTGCCCGCCGGGAGGTCCTCGCAGTCGTCCACCAGCTCGGCGACCACCTCGTGACCGGGGACGAACGGCATCGAGACGACCGCGGAGAAGTAGAGGCTGGTGCGTCCCGACAACGCCCCCAGGTCTGAACCGCAGATGCCGGACAGCCTGGTCCGCAGTCGCGCCCATCCGGGTCGCTCGACCCGGGGCTCGTCGATCGTCATCAATCGGAGCGGCGCCGCGAAGCCGGACAGAACCCCGGGCATCCGGCCGCCGACCACGCGTCCGGCCGCGTGCCGCGGCAGCGAGCGGAACATCTCGAGCGCGAGCATCATCCGCGCTCACCTGCCGGGTTCAGGGTGCGCGCGGTGGCGCCCGAGCTGGTCCAGTCGACGATCGGCCAGCGGTGCCGCCGGGCGTGGCGGAACAGGGACACGTCCGGTCTCACCGACACCGGCTTCCCGACCGCCTCCAGCAGGGGCAGGTCGGAGTGCGAGTCGGCGTACCCGTAGGACCGCGTCAGGTCGACGCCGTGGTCGGCCGACCACTGCCGCATCCACGCCGCGCGGGACTCCCCCACCAGGGGCGACGCCTCGAGGAAGCCGGTGCACACGCCGCGGTCGTCGACGGCCAGGTCGGCGGCCTCGATGTGGTCGAACAGCGGGAGAAGGGGCCGCGTCAGCGGCCGGATCGCGCCGGTGATCAGGACCGTCCGGTGCCCGGCGGCGCGGTGCTCGCGGATCCGGCGTACGGCGGCCGGCGCCAGGCGCGAGAGCACATGGTCGGAGAGCTCGGAGTCGGCGACGGCGTCGAGGTCGTCGAGCCGGGCGCCGGCGTACTCGCGGTAGACCGAGCGCAAGAACGCGCTGCGCTCCTTCCGCTCGGCGCGCACCAGGCCCGGGACCCGGGCCGCGATCCGCCCGAGCTCGGCGAACCGCTGACCGCCGGAGAGCTCGCGCAGCCGCATCCACAGGTAGGTCTCGATGACGTTGGACGACAGCAGGGTCCCGTCCATGTCGAAGAAGGCCGCGACCCCGTCCGCTGCGGGCTCGACTTCCTTCAGGACCCCCGGCGCCGGGCGCTTGCGTGCCCGCCGGAGCTCGTCCATCTGGCGGATCGGTTCGGTCACCGCGGGGCAGTGCACCTCTTGCAGGTAGTGGACCCAGTCGATGACGGCGGTGTCGAAGGCGAATCGCTCCCGGTCCGCCGCGTCGAGGGACCGGAACAGCGCGAGCGTGTTGGCGTCGGAGAACCGCAGCTCCGCCTGGGCGTACTCCTGGTAGAGGTTGAGGTAGCGGCGGAGGAACTCCAGGCGTCGCCCCTGCTGGTCGAGCTTGCGGGCCAGATCGCGAGTCCGGTCGCTGCGCGGGGCGTGTCCGATGACCCAGTCGGCCACCTTGTGCGCCCGCTCGCTGGTGGTGAGCAGCCGTTCGACCGCCTGGGCGCCGGGGAACCGCCAGTCCGGGAGCCGCGCCGCGCCGCGCTCTCCGGCCACGAAGGGGTGCTCGTCGAAGTAGCCGCGCACGCTGTCGTAGAGCACCCGGAACGTGAGCGGGTTGCGGTCGCCGGAGGAGACGTGGAAGTACGCCGGCTCGCCCACGGCCGGTGGGCTCGCCAGGACCGCCACGATCGCGGACACGACCTGGTCGACCGGCACGATGTCGACGATCGTGTCGGCCGCGGCGGGGAACTCGGGCAGCTCGCCGCGGCCGTAGGCCAGGATCAGCGGCTCGGCCATCTTGAAGCCCTCGATCCACCCCACGTGGGGCCGCTCGAGGGCGGACTCGATGATGCTCGGCCGCACGATGGACACCGGGTTCTCGCGGGCATGCCGCTCCACGACCCGCTCGCCCAGCGCCTTGGTGAAGGTGTAGCAGTCGGTCCACCCGAGGCTGCGCGCCCGCTCGGTGCCGATCCGCACCAGCTCGTCCTTGACCCACGCCTTGCGCGCGGCCTCCGTGGCACTGGCCGCGGTCAGCAGCCCGGCCCGGCCGTGCTCCTTCTCCGCGCGCTTGCGCTCGGAGACGAGCACGTCGGCGCTGCGGGACCGGTGCTCCACGGCCTCGCGCTGGGCCAACCCCCAGCGCAGCTCGGCCTCGAGATCGGCGTCGTGTGGCACCGGGCCCTCGGGGATGCTGCCCCGGCGGCGCCCGGCGACGTACGCGGTGGAGATGTGGACGTAGTGCACGTGCGACCCGACCTCCTGGACCCGCGCCAGCAGCTCGCGGGTGCCGACGACGTTGGTGCGGAATCCCTCGTCCACGGGCGGGTCGAAGCTCACGTCGCCCGCGCAGTGCACGACCGCGTCCAGGTCATGGGGTAGGGCCGGCGGGCCGGCGAGGTCGCCCTCGAGGACGCGCACCCGGGTGTCCATCACCTCGTCGAGCCCGCCGCCGGCCTCGACGAGCTCGGCGAAGATCGGCTTCCCGAGCAGTGAGCGGACACGCTGCTCGGCCGCGGTGGACCCCTTGGCCCGCACCATCAGCGTGACGTGGACGCCGGGCACCTCGCCGAGCAGCAGGTGCAGCAGCGCCTCACCGACGAACCCCGTGGCCCCCGTGAGCAGGATCCGCTGCCCGTCCAGCCGCTGGGCGATGCTGCCGTCCGCCATGTGGTGTCCTCCCGGTCGGTGCCCCACGATGGCGATTCTGCACGGTGGTTGGCAAGGGCAGCGCGGCGGTACCCCGTGGGCGCAACAGGGATCGAACCTGTGACATCTTCCTTGTAAGGGAAGCGCTCTACCGCTGAGCTATGCGCCCGGCGCCTTGTCGGCGAATGGCGCGCACAGACTACGCGAGCGGGAGCCGGCGGATCGGAGCCCCGTGAGGATCTCGGCGCGGGCCCGGCCACCCGGGGCACAAATAGTAAAGAGGGCACAAATAGTTAAAGCCGAGCCGCTGGCGTCTCGGGTCACCAGCGGCTCGACATGAGAACCATAGACAACTTACTCCGCCGTACGGAACCTTCTTGAGAGAACCTTAGGAAAAACGTCTAGGCCAGGGCCCCGAGCTGGGCCAGATGCTCCCCCAGATCCCGCTCCTGGGACCCTTCGCTGTGCACCACCCACCGCACGACGCCGTCCTTGTCGACGACGTACGACGACCGGAACGGACACCCTCTGGCCTCGTCGAAGACGGCATACGCGCGGGTCACCTCGCCGTGCGGCCAGAAGTCCGAGAGCAGCGGGAAGTTGAGCCCGTCGGAGTCGGCGAATGCCCGCAGGGCGTAGGTCGGGTCGCACGAGATGGCGAGGACCTCGGTGTCGAAGGTGAGGAACTCCTCCAGCCGGTCGCGGATGCCCGCCATCTCCCCGGTGCAGACACCCGAGAAGGCATAGGGGTAGAAGATCAGGGCGACGGCCTTGGACCCGCGGAACGACGACAGCGTCACGTCCTGGCCGAACTGGTCGCGCAGCGTGAAGTCAGGGGCGGGTTTGCCGACGGCGAGACCCGGGGGTGTGTTCATGAGTCCTTTTCGGCTGATTCCTTTTCGGCTGAGTTCTTTTGGGCCAGTTCGCGCTTGAGGATCTTGCCGGTGGAGTTGCGGGGAAGCTCGTCCAGGAACACGATCTCGCGCGGCACCTTGTAGCGGGCGAGGTTCTGCTTGACCCAGTCCTTCAGCTCGTCCTCGGAACTGTCGGCGCCGTCACCGACGACCACGAACGCCTTCAGCCGCTTGCCGAACTCGTCGTCGTCCACCCCGATCGCCGCGACCTCGGCGACCGAGTCGTGCCGGGCCAGGCAGTCCTCGACCTCCTGGGGGAAGACGTTCTCGCCCCCTGACACGATCATCTCGTCGTCCCGGCCCTCGATGTAGAGGCGGCCGTCGTCGCCGAAGCGGCCGACGTCGCCGGACGACATCAGGCCGTCGACGACCTCCTTGTGGCCGCCGCCGGTGTAGCCCTCGAACAACAGGCTGTTGCCCACGAAGATGCGCCCCGTCTCGCCGTCGGGCACGGGCTTGCCGTCGTCGTCGAGGATCTTCACCACCGTGCCGTAGGGCGGCATTCCGGCTGAGTCGGGCGCCTCCCGCAGGTCGACCGGGTCGGCGATGGAGGCGTAGGCCACCTCCGTCGAGCCGTAGATGTTGTAGAGGTTGTCGCCGAAGGCGTCCATCCACTTGGTCGCCAGGTCACCGGAGAGGGCCGACCCCGACGCGGCCACGCACTTGATCGTCGCCAGGTCGTGCTTGTCCAGGACCTCGTCGGGCAGCTGCATGATGCGCTGGAGCATCACCGGGATCACCACCAGCGAGTCGCACTTCTCGTCCTCGATCGCCTTCAGGCAGCCTTCCGGGTCGAACTTGCGGCGCAGGATCACCGTCGAGCCGAGCAGCATGCCCAGCGCGAGGTGGGCGAATCCCCAGGTGTGGAACAGCGGCGCCGCGATGTGGGTGCGCCAGCCGTACCGCAGCGGCAGCCGGGACAGGATCGACACTGCCGCCTCGATGCCGGCCTCGTTGCGGGGCGCACCCTTGGGTGTCCCGGTCGTGCCGGAGGTGAGGATCACGATCCGGGTGTGGTGGTCAGGCGGGCTGAGGTCGTCGGTGGGGTACGACGAGATCAGCGACTCGACGGTCTCGTTGTGGTCGTCGGAGTCAGCCCACGCGACCAGCCGGTTCTCCACGGACGCCTCGGCGAGGAGGTCGGTGAACTCCTCGTCGTGGATCACGATGGTGGGTGCTTCGCGCTCCAGCACATCCACCAGCTGGGGTCCCGCGAAGGCCGTGTTGAGGTACAGCAGGTCCGCTCCGAGCTTCGACACCGCGATCGTCGCGTCCACGAAGCCGCGGTGGTTGCGGCACATCAGGGCCACCGAGTCACCCTCGCCCACGCCGCGCTCGGCCAGCGCGTGAGCCAGCGCGTTGGAGCGCTGGTGGATCTCGCCGAAGGTCAGGAAGCCGATCTCGTCGACCAGCCCGACCTGGTCGGGCGCCCGGGCCGCCAGGGAGGTGAACCCGCCCGCCGGGCCGGTGCCCCAGGCCGACAGGGACTTGGCGATCCGGGCGAGGGTGAGCGGCGAGTAGGGACGGATGATCCCGGCCTGGGCGAGCAGCTTCAGGCTGGTTCCGGCGGCAGCAGCCCGGCCCAGCATGGTCTCGATCACCGTGTGGTCTCGATCAAAGGGGTCTCCTCGGCTGGGTCAGGCAGGGGTCTTGGGGGCAATCAGTCGGGTGGCGGACCAGTCCTTGCTCACGGCGGCGGTCGTGGTCTGGGAGAGTCCGGCGATCGGAGCCGCCTCGGCGATGTCCGCCGCGTCCACCGCGTTGGGGCGGCCGATCTTGGGAGTGAGCAGCCAGATCGCACCGCCGCCGACCAGGTCTGTCAGGGAGTCCACGAGACCGTCGACCAGGTCGCCGTCCTCGTCGCGCCACCACAGGACCACCGCGTCGACGACGTTGCCGTAGTCGGAGTCGACCATGTCGGCGTCGATGGCGTCCTCGATGGCGATGCGGAGCTGGTCGTCGGTGTCGGAGTCCCAGCCAAGCTCCTGGATCACCATTCCCCGCTTGAAGCCCAGCCGGTCGGCCGGTCCGGTCGCAGGTCCGTCTGTCTGGGTGGACCCGCCACCCGCGGTCGCGCTCACTGACTCCTCCAGGTTCTTCGATGGGCCGCCCGACACGCCGGGCGGCACGGTGGGGAGTAGTCCAGCGGAGATGGGGCACCGGCGCAACCCCGGGAGGTGTCGGTCCGGTGCGCGGACGCGACCGGTGGTCACCGCACCAGCGGGCTTCGCTGAGGTTCGGTGGCGTGCGACGATAACGGGGTGAGCGCAGACACATCCACATCAAGCGGCACCACGCGGGGCACCACCCAGGGCTCAGGGCAGGACGGCGACGGGAAGACCACCCGGTCGAGCCCGATCCCGTCGGTCATCCACGAGGGTCTCCCCACTCAGCTCCCGGACATCGACCCGGAGGAGACCAGCGACTGGCTCGCCTCGTTCGACGGGCTGGTCGAGGAGCGCGGTCGCGAACGCGCCCGCTACGTCATGCTGCGGTTGCTCGAGCGTGCCCGCGAAAAGGCGGTGGGGGTGCCGGCGCTGCGCAGCACCGACTACATCAACACCATTCCGCCCGAGCGGGAGCCGTGGTTCCCCGGCGACGAGGACATCGAGCGCCGGATCCGCGCCTTCATCCGCTGGAACGCCGCCGTCATGGTGTCCAGCGCCAACCGCAAGGGCCTCGAGGTCGGTGGCCACATCGCGACGTACCAGTCGGCAGCGAGTCTCTACGAGGTCGGCTTCAACCACTTCTTCCGCGGCAAGGACCACCCCGGCGGCGGAGACCAGATCTACATCCAGGGGCACGGCTCCCCCGGCATCTACGCCCGGGCGTTCCTCGAGGGCCGACTCACCGAGGAGCAGCTCTACCGCTTCCGGCAGGAGGTCCAGCACGGCAAGGGCGCCGGGCTGCCGTCGTACCCCCACCCCCGGTTGATGCCGGACTTCTGGGAATTCCCGACCGTCTCGATGGGCCTGACCGCGCTGAACGCGATCTACCAGGCGAGGTTCAACCGCTACCTCCAGAACCGCGGGATCAAGGAGACCGGGGACCAGCACGTGTGGGCCTTCCTCGGTGATGGCGAGATGGGCGAGCCCGAGTCGCTCGGTGCGATCGGCCTGGCCGCGCGCGAGGAGCTCGACAACCTGACGTTCGTCGTCAACTGCAACCTCCAGCAGCTCGACGGTCCGGTGCGCGGCAACGGCAAGATCATCCAGGAGCTCGAGTCGTTCTTCCGTGGTGCCGGGTGGAACGTCATCAAGGTCGTGTGGGGCCGCGAATGGGACCAGCTGCTCGCCCGTGACGTCGACGGCGTCCTGGTGAACCGGATGAACAACACCCCCGACGGCCAGTACCAGACCTATTCCACCGAGACCGGCGACTACATCCGCGAGCACTTCTTCGGGGTCGACCCGCGGCTGCGCAAGATGGTCGAGCACATGACCGACCAGCAGATCGTGAAGCTGCCGCGCGGCGGCCACGACTACCGCAAGGTGTACGCCGCGTTCGACGCGGCCACCCGGCACGTCGGCCAGCCCACGGTGATCCTCGCCAAGACGATCAAGGGCTGGACGATCGACGCTCTGGAGGGCAAGAACGCCACCCACCAGATGAAGAAGCTGACGCCGGCGGACCTCAAGAAGTACCGCGACCGGCTCTACCTGCCGATCTCCGACCGCGACCTCGAGCGGGCCTATGAGGAGACCGGCGCGGCGCCGTTCTTCCACCCCGGCAAGGACGCCCCCGAGATCGAGTACATGATGGAGCGCCGCAAGGCTCTCGGCGGCTCGCTGCCCAAGCGGGTGGTGCGCGCCGAGCCGCTGAAGCTGCCCGGCGACGAGATGTACGACGAGCTCAAGCAGGGGTCCGGCAAGAACGCCATCGCCACCACCATGGCCCTGATCCGGCTGCTCAAGGACTGGATGAAGGACCCCGAGATCGGCAAGCGGATCGTGCCGATCGCCCCCGACGAGTACCGCACCTTCGGCATGGACTCGATGTTCCCGAGCGCCAAGGTCTACAACCCCGGCGGCCAGCAGTACGAAGCGGTCGACCGGAAGTTGTTGCTGTCCTACAAGGAGTCGACGCAGGGGCAGATGCTGCACGAAGGGATCTCGGAGGCCGGAGCCATGGCCTCCGCGACAGCCGCCGGGTCGACGTACTCCACCCATGCGGAGCACATGATCCCCTTCTACATCTTCTACTCGATGTTCGGCTTCCAGCGCACCGGCGACTCCATCTGGGCGATGGCCGACCAGCTGGCGCGCGGCTTCCTGATCGGCGCCACAGCCGGCCGGACGACCCTCACCGGCGAGGGGCTGCAGCACGCCGACGGCCACTCGCCGCTGCTGGCCACCACGAACCCGGCGATCGTCCACTACGACCCTTCGTTCGCCTACGAGATCAGTCACATCATGAAGTCCGGCCTCGAGCGGATGTACGGCGCCGACACGGACTCCTCGGGCGAGGACGTGATCTTCTACATCACCGTCTACAACGAGCCGATCGTGCAGCCCAAGGAGCCCGAGAACGTCGACGCCGAGGGCATCCTGCGCGGCATCTACTCCGTGTCGAAGGGCGAGGGCAACGGCCCGCGCGTGCAGCTGCTCGGCTCCGGGGTCGGCTTCCCGTGGGTCCTCGACGCCGCCCGGATCCTGCGCGAGGACTGGGGGGTGGCGGCCGACACCTGGTCGGTCACCTCGTGGAACGAGCTGGCCCGCGATGCGATCTCCGCCGAGGAGTGGAACCTGCTCAACCCTGGCGAGTCCCCGCGGACGGCGTACGTCTCCGACAAGCTGGCCGACGCCGCGGGCCCGGTGGTGGCGGTCTCCGACTACATGTGCGCCGTACCCCTCCAGATCGCGCGCTGGGTGCCCGGCGACTACCGGGTGCTCGGCACCGACGGCTTCGGGTTCGCCGACACGCGACCCGCTGCCCGGCGGTTCTTCCACGTGGATGCCCAGTCCGTGGTCGTCCAGGCCCTCCAGGCGCTCGCCGACGCCGGTGAGATCGACCGGTCGAAGGTCCAGGAGGCGTTCGACAAGTACCGCATCGACGACCCCACCGCCGTCGCGGACGTCAAGCAGGAAGGCGGAGACGCGTGAGGAGCGAACGCATCAACCCTTGATGCCGCCGAGCGAGCGGCGCGACACAGCTAGCGAAGTCGCAACCCGCGTGTCGAGACGCGGTGAGGGATCTCGGGCCCTCAGGCCGTACTGATGTCCGTCACCGCCGCGACCTGAGCCGCATCCACCTGCCCGTTGCGCAGCAGGTGGCGCCACCGTGCGCGGGAGTACGTCGCCGGCTGGGTGGACCGGACGAACTCGTTGACGATCTTCACGAACCGTTGCGGGTGGTCCTTGTGCGGGAAGTGGCCGGCGTTGGGGATCACCTCGACCTGCGCCTTGGGCGCCAGCATGGCCACGTTGCTGGCGTGCCGGACCGGGATGACCTTGTCGTCGCGGCCCCAGACCACGCACATCGGCATCGCCGCGGTCAGGTAGGCGCGGTCGGCCATGGTGACGATCTGGCCACGCCAGTCGACGACGGCCTTCACCACGTGGCGGATGGCGTGGCGGGTGCGCGGGTCCTTGAACGAGTCGTAGATCTCCGCCACCTCGTCGAGGTCGCGGGTGTGCTTCCACGGCGAACGGGACAGGGCGTGCAACCCCACCTTCCCGACGTGCCGGACACCTGGCAGCGTCAGGGCCGCCATCACCTGGTGGAAGCCGGGGGTCGTGACGGCGCGGATCGCGGGGTTGACCTCGGGGCCGAGGCCGCCGGGGGCGATCAGCACCATCCGCTCGGTCCGCTCCGGGAACTGGTAGGCGAACTGCATGGCCACGCCGCCGCCGAAGCTGTGGCCGACCACGGTCACCTTGTCGATCCCGAGGACCGTCAGCAGGTCACGCATCCCGTTGGCGTAGCCGCCCACGCTGTAGTCGGCCCGGGGCTTGTCGGAGCCGCCGTGGCCGAGGAGGTCGGGCGCGATCACGGTGTAGCGGCGGGCCAGGGAGTCGATCACCGGCGCCCACGTGGTGTGGTCGCAGCCGAGACCGTGGAGGAGGAGAAGCGCCGGACCCTGTCCCGTCTTCACGAACGCGCGGCGGTGACCGTGGATCGTGACGTACTGAAGATGGTGCGAGACATCGGGCACGGGGGCCTCCCACATCGGTCGGGTGGTTCGGGATTCAACCAGAACCGGTTTCACTGCAGGAGCCGGGCCCCTCGTGTGACGGAGATATACCCCGCGACGGCCCGCACTAATCGCCAAATCCCTGCACTAACCTCGAATCGTGACCTCCGCGCCGCGCCGGTCGCCCCATCGGGCGGCCACGGCCCTCCAGCGATCCACCGGCGCCCTGAGCACCGCCGCCACGGCCCGGATGGAGACCGACCTCCCGTGGTTCGGCAACCTCAGCGCCGAAGACCGGTCCTGGGTGGGCCTGATCGTCCAGGCCGGCATCCGCGGTTTCGTCGACTGGTACCGCCACACCGGAGAGCCCGTCCCGGGCGGCACCGTGCTTGCCTCCTCGGTGTTCGGTGCCGCGCCCCGGGCCCTGGCCGGCGTCATCAACCTGCAGCAGACCGTCGACCTGGTCCGCCTCTCGATCGAGGTCATGGAGAGCAAGATCGACGACATCGTGGCCCCCGACGACGCCGCCGACGTCCACGCCGCGGTGCTGCGCTACGCCCGCGAGGTCGCGTTCGCCACCGCCGAGGTCTACGCCCGCGCCGCCGAGGTCCGCGGCGCCTGGGACGCCCGCCTGGAGGCGCTGGTGGTCGACGCGATCCTGCGCGCCGAGACCGACGAGGCGGTGCTCTCGCGCGCGAGCGCGCTCGGCTGGTCCGCGCCGGGTGAAGTCGCGGTCGTGCTGGGCGCCGTACCCGCGGAGCGGCGGGACACCGACGTCTTCGACGAGGTACGACGCGTGGCCCGGGCCGCCGGGATGGACGCCCTGTGCGCCACCCAGGGCGAGCGACTCGTCGTGGTGCTCGGCGGCGTGGGAGACGCCCACAAGGCGGCGAAGACGGTCGTCGAGCTGTTCGGTGACGGGCCGGTGGTCGTCGGCCCGGTCCAGGACGGACTCAGCCGGGCCCACCTCTCGGCCCGCGCGGCGCTGTCGGCCTACCGGTCCGCCGCGGGCTGGCCCGAGGCGCCCCGGCCGGTGAGCAGCGGTGAGCTGCTCCCCGAGCGTGCGCTGGCCGGTGACGGACACGCTCGACGTCACCTGATCGAGGAGATCTACCTGCCGCTGATGCGCGCCAAGGGCACCCTGATCGAGACCCTGGCCGCCTACTTCGAGCACGGCTCCTCCCTCGAGGGCGCGGCCCGGGCACTCTTCGTGCACCCCAACACCGTGCGCTACCGGCTCCGGCAGGTGGCCGACCTGACCGGCTACACCCCCACCATGCCGAGGCACGCCTTCACCCTCGAGATCGCCCTCGTGCTCGGTCGGCAGTCGGGGCGGACCGACGCCGACCCGTCGTGAACCAGCGACGGTCAGTACCAACCGTTTGTAGGAACCCTACAAAGAACGCCCGGGCAGATTCGTGCACGCCGGAGGTGAGGCGGACCCCCTCCACCCGGCAGAGTTGACGTCGTGCTCGTCATCGTCGCTCCCGGCCAGGGGGCCCAGTCCCCCGGCTTCCTCAAGCCCTGGCTGGAGGACCGCACCTTCGCCTCGCGGTTCGACTGGCTCTCGACCGTCTCCGGCATCGATCTCGCCCTTCACGGGACCGAGTCCGATGCCGAGACGATCCGCGACACCCAGGTGGCCCAGCCGCTGTTGGTGGCAACCGGCCTGGTCGCGGCGCTGGAGCTGTTCCCGCATCCCGCGGACGCCTTCTCCATGATCGGCGCCGTCACCGGACACAGCGTCGGTGAGATCACCGCCGCAACCGGCGCGCGGGTGATCACCGCCGAGCAGGCCATGGTCCTGGTCCGGGAGCGGGGTCGGGCGATGGCCGAGGCCTCCGCCACGACGCCGACCGGGATGACCGCGGTGCTCGGCGGCGACCGCGACGACGTCCTGGCGTCGCTGGACAAGCACGGACTCACCGCTGCCAACGACAACGGGCCCGGCCAGGTCGTGGCGGCCGGCACCCTCGAGCAGCTCGAGGCGCTCGCGGACGACCCGCCGACCAAGGCCCGGCTGACGCCGCTCAGCGTGGCCGGCGCCTTCCACACCGAGCACATGTCCCCGGCCGTCGGCCACCTCGCCGGCCTGGCCCGCTCGGTCTCGGTCCACGACCCACGCACGCCCCTGATCTCCAACAAGGACGGCCAGGTGATCCACGACGGTCAAGAGGTGCTGGCCCGGATCGTCGGCCAGATCGCCAGCCCGGTCCGTTGGGACCTCTGCATGGAGACGATGCTCGACCTCGGCGTCACCGGGATGCTCGAGATGCCCCCGGCCGGGACCCTGTCCGGGATCGCCAAGCGGGGCATGAAGGGCGTCGAGACCTTCGCGTTGAAGACCCCCGACCAGCTCGACGACGCCCGCGCGTTCGTCGAGAAGCACGGCGAGGCCTCCCAGATCGAGACCACCCCGACCTGGCGGATGATCGTCTCCCCCGCGAAGGGCACCTTCCACCTCGCGGCTGAGGCGGCCGACCTCGATCGGCTCGCTCCGGGGACACCGATCGGCGATGTCGCCAGCCTGCGCGACCGGATCAACGTCGTGGCCCCGCACGGCGGGCAGGTCGTCGAGTGGCTCGTCGAGGACGGTGACCTGGTCGCACCCGGCCAGCCGCTCCTGCGCCTGCACCCCGAGGGAGCTTCCTGATGAGCCCCTTCGAGAGCTCCGTCGGCTCACAGCACGCCGCGATCCTCGGGATCGGCGGCTACCGGCCGTCCCGGGTGATCCCCAACTCCGAGGTCATCGCGGCGATCGACTCCAGCGACGAGTGGATCCAGCAGCGGTCGGGGATCCGGCAGCGTCGCTGGGCCACTCCCGAGGAAACCGTCCAGGTCATGAGCGTGGCCGCGTCGAAGAAGGCGATCGAGCACGCCGGTATCTCCGCCGAGCAGGTCGACTGCGTCATCGTCGCCACCGTCAGCCACATGCTGCAGACCCCGGCCATTGCCACCGCGATCGCTCACGAGCTCGGCACCAACAAGGCCTCCGCGTTCGACATCTCGGCCGCCTGCGCGGGCTTCTGCTACGGCGTCGCCCTGGCCTCCGACATGGTCCGCGGCGGCAGCGTGGGCCACGCCCTGGTCATCGGCGTCGAACGCCTCAGCGACCTCACCGACCTGCACGACCGCGGCACGGCCTTCATCTTCGCCGACGGCGCGGGTGCGGCCGTGGTCGGTCCCGCCGACAAGCCCGGCATCGGCCCGGTGGTGTGGGGCTCCGACGGGGAGCAGTTCGACCTGATCCGGCAGAAGGAGGACTGGCGCGACGTCGTCGGCACTCCCGACCAGCCCGGCACCGGCGTCATGCCCCACCTGATGATGCAGGGCAATCCGGTCTTCCGGTGGGCGTCATTCGCGATGGCCAAGATCGGCCAGCAGGCACTCGACCGGGCCGGGGTGTCCATCGACGACCTCGATGTCTTCGTGCCCCACCAGGCCAACATGCGCATCATCGACGCGATGGCGCGCTCGATGAAGCTGCCCGAGCGGGTCAAGATCGCCCGCGACATCGCCGACCAGGGCAACACGTCGGCGGCCTCCATTCCCCTCGCCCTCGAGCGCATGGTCGCCGACGGCGAGGCACGCAGCGGGGATACGGCGCTCCTCGTGGCATTCGGTGCCGGCCTGGCGTACGCCGCCCAGGTCGTCACCGTCCCCTGAGCAGCTCCACGCCGCCACCACCGCAGCACCAGAACGCACGACGCCAAGAGAACGAACAACAGAAGGGAAGCCGCAGATGGCCACCACCGAAGAGATCCGCACCGACCTGGCAGAGATCGTCAACGAGGTCGCCGGCATCGACGCCGACGACGTCCAGCTCGACAAGTCCTTCGTGGACGACCTCGACGTGGACTCGCTCTCGATGGTCGAGGTCGTCGTCGCGGCGGAGGAGAAGTTCGGTGTCTCCATCCCCGACGACGAGGTGAAGAACCTCAAGACCGTCGGCGACGCGGTCGCGTTCATCGAGCGCGCCCAGGGCTGACCGCCGCCGGCCCGCTGATCCCAGTCGGGCGCCCGAGATCATCACCCAGCAAAGGAACCTCATGTCTGCCAAGCGAGTCGTCGTAACCGGTCTGGGGGCCACGTCCCCGGTCGGCGGAGACGTGCCCACCACCTGGTCCGCCCTCCTCGAGGGCCGGTCCGGCGTCGCTGCGCTCACCCAGGACTGGGCCGAGCAGCTCGGCGCCCGGATCGCGGCCGAGGTCGCGGTCGAGCCCACCGAGGTACTGGACCGGGTCAAGGCCCGGCGGCTGGACCGTTCGGGCCAGTTCGCGCTGATCGCCGCCAACGAGGCCTGGGCCGATGCCGGACTGGGGGACGCCGAGGTCGACTCGGAGCGGCTCGCGGTGGCGATGGCCTCCGGGATCGGCGGCGTGCAGACGCTGCTGTCCAACTACGACTCGCTCAAGGAGAAGGGGCCGCGACGGGTCTCGCCGCTGGCGATCCCGATGCTGATGCCGAACTCCCCCGCAGCCAACGTCGGCCTCGCGCTCGGCGCCAAGGCGGGGGTGCACACGCCCGTCTCGGCCTGCGCGTCCGGCAACGAGGCAATCGCGCTGGGGATCGACCTGATCCGGCTCGGGCGCGCCGACGTGGTGGTGTGCGGTGGCACCGAAGCCGCCGTACACCCGCTGCCGATGGCGGCCTTCGGCCAGATGATGGCGCTTTCCCGACGCAACGACGACCCCGAGGCCGCGTCCCGTCCGTGGGACAAGGGCCGCGACGGGTTCGTGCTCGGTGAGGGCGCGGCTGCCGTGGTGCTGGAGTCCGCGGAGCACGCCGAGGCCCGCGGGGCCAAGGTGTACGCCGAGGCCGCCGGCGCGGGCATCACCGCCGACTCCCACGACATCGCCCAGCCGGACCCGGCCGGACTCGGGGCGACCCGTGCGATGAAGCTGTGTCTGCGCGAGGCCGACCTCGACGCCGGCGACGTACGACACATCAACGCCCACGCCACGTCGACACCGCAGGGGGACCTGGCCGAGGCCGGAGCCATCCGGGCGGCGCTCGGGGACGCCTCCGACGGCGTGGTCGTCACCTCGACCAAGTCGATGACCGGCCACCTGCTCGGTGCCGCCGGCGCCCTGGAGTCCCTGGCGACGATCCTCGCGATCCACCAGCGCACGGTGCCGCCGACGATCAACCTCGACGACCCTGAGGAGACGGGGCTCGACCTGGCCGACAAGAAGCGCGACCTGCCCGCAGGCGACGTGGCGGCCCTCAACAACTCCTTCGGCTTCGGTGGGCACAACGTGGCCCTCGCGTTCCGGAGCGTGTGATGGGCCCGACCACCGCGCCGCCCGCGCCCCCGGCCCGCACCAAGCAGAAGCTGCCGCGCGACCAGGACCCGCGCAACCCGGTTCACCGGCTCACGGCCCTGCTCGACGAGGGCTCGCTGGAGCTCATCACCCCGGATGACGACTCCGGCATGCTGGCCGCGGTCGGCCTGGTGGACGGCACCCGCGTGGTGGCCTTCTGCTCCGACGCCACGGTCATGGGTGGCGCGATGGGCGACCAGGGGTGTCGCGTGGTGGTCAACGCCTACCACCGGGCGATGACGGACGGCGTCCCGATCATCGGCCTGTGGCACTCGGGCGGCGCCCGGCTGGCCGAGGGCGTCCTGTCGCTGCACGCGGTCGGCCGGATCTTCCAGGTGATGACCCAGGCCTCCGGCAAGATCCCGCAGATCTCTGTGGTGCTCGGCCCCGCCGCAGGGGGCGCCGCCTACGGTCCCGCCCTCACCGACGTGGTGATCCTCGGCCCGGAGGGCCGGATCTTCGTGACCGGTCCCGACGTGGTCCGCTCGGTCACCGGCGAGGACGTCGACATGCTGCGCCTCGGCGGCCCCGAGCCGCACGGTCGCCGCTCCGGGGTGGTCCACATCCTCACCGAGTCCGAGCGTGAGGCCCTCGACCGCGCTCGCGGGGTCGCGACCCTGCTCGGGTCGCAGGGCAGCCTGAAGGTCGAGGACGTCGAGGACCGCGACCTGTCCGAGCTCCTCCCCGAGTCGCGCAGGCGCGCCTACGACGTGCACCCGCTGGTCGAGGCGATCCTCGACGAGGGCACGGTCTCCGAGCTGCACGCCCGCTGGGCACCCAACATCGTCACCGCCTTCGGACGGCTCGGCGGTCGCACCGTCGGCGTGGTGGCGAACAACCCGCTGCGGCTGGGCGGCTGCCTCGACTCCCTCTCGGCGGAGAAGGCCTCCCGCTTCGTGCGCCTCTGTGACGCCCTGGGCGTTCCCTTGATCGTGCTGGTCGACGTCCCGGGCTACCTCCCCGGGGTGGGACAGGAGTGGGACGGCGTGGTGCGCCGCGGCGCGAAGCTGCTCCACGCCTTCGGTGAGTGCGTGGTGCCACGGGTGACCCTGGTGACCCGCAAGACCTACGGGGGCGCCTACATCGCCATGAACGCGCGGTCGCTCGGCGCCACCCGCGTGTTCGCGTGGCCGGGCGCGGAGGTGGCGGTCATGGGCGCGGTCGCGGCCATCCGGATCCTGCACCGCCGTCGGCTCGCGGAGGTGTCGCCCGACATCCGGCCCCAGGTGGAGGCCGAGCTCGCGGCTGAGCACGAGCGACTCGCCGGCGGAGTGGACAAGGCGGTGGAGATCGGAGTCGTCGACGAGGTCGTCGAGCCTCGGGACACCCGCACCGCGCTGGCCCGGGCGATCGACGCCGCGGTCCAGGCCGACGGCGTACGCCGGGGCACGCACGGCAACATCCCCCTCTGAGGGCTCGAACAAGTGTCGGCGTAACGCTCGTCACGCTCTCCCGTTGAACATGGCGAGAGGTGAGGGAAGCCGATGAGACACATCGCTCTGATATTCGCGGTTGGCGCCCTTCTGGTTGGCGCCTTGGTCGCACCTGCCCACGCGGGCGACATCAGGTACGGACGCCTGTGGGCCGCGGACAAGACCCTGCGCGAGGGCTGCCACGGCTACCGTTACCAGTACGTCGTCCGGCCGAGGACCAACGACTGGTCGTTCGAGACCTTCCTGCACGCGCCGTCCGGCCGGACGATCGCCTCGGGCGGTTTCCACTTCGGGGTCGACCCCAAGCGCGGCGCCGGCCACTTCCGGTTCTGCAACGACGTCACTCGTCCCGGTCGGTTCAAGATCGCGGGGAAGCTGATCTGGCGCACGTGCAACGACCTCCCTGGCCCCTTCAACGAGTGCGTGAGGCACGTCCACTGGGTCAAGCCGGGGTACTTCCGGATGCGGCGTCCCTGACCCGCTAGACGACCTGGTGGAGCCACCGCACCGGCGCGCCCTCGCCGGCGTGCCGGAAGGTCTCGAGCTCGTCGTCCCACGGCTTGCCGAGCAGCTTGTCGATCTCGATCTCCAGAGTGGTGTCACCCAGAGCCGACTTCACCACCGCCGCCTTGAGCCGGTCCTCGGGGATCATGATGTCGCCGTGGAGGCCGGTCACGGCGTGGAAGACGCCGAGTTCGGGGGTGTAGGAGTAGCGCACGCCTTCGGAGGTCGCCGTCGGCTCCTCGGTGATCTCGAAGCGGAGCTGGCTCCAGCCGCGCAGGGCGGAGGCGACCTCCGCTGCGGACCCCGCGGCTCCGGTCCACGAGAGCTCGGCGCGGTAGGTGCCGGACTGGGCCGGTTGCGGCGTCCAGTCCAGGTTCACGGCAAGGCCGAGTACGCCACCGGTGGCCCACTCGATGTGCGGGCACAGCGCGGAGGGGGCCGAGTGCACGTACAGGATGCCCCTCGTCCCCGCGCCCTCGGGGCGGTTGGCGGTGCGTGCGGTCACCGTGACCTCCTTCATCTTCGGCGTCGAGATACGCCTTCCCCAGCGGTCTGGCGACGAAGTGAACGGGTCTTCGTGAGTCACACGTGTGTAGTTGTGGCCACCATTGTGGCCCATGGGGCGGCTGAATACCAGTGAAACGGGTGTTCGCCGTCGCGTGGCGTCAGGTGGCGGGTCGGGCGGTTGCGCGGCGGGGACCGAGCTCCATCAGGGTGCCGAGCACCTCCTGGGCGATGCCCAGGCCGCCCAGGTGGCTCTCCCCGGCGATCACCTTCAGGGTCGCGTCGGGCAGCCGCTCGACCAGGTGCTGGCCGTGCGCCAGCGGCACGATGTGGTCGTCGTCGCCGTGCCACCAGCGAACGGGCACCGTCACCTCGGCGGCCGTGAAGCCCCACTCGCGGGTGAACAGCACCAGGTCGGTGAGTGGGGCAGACGTCTGGAAGCGGCTGCCGTTCAACAGATCGTCCAGGAACATGGCCTTGAACTCGGGTCGGGCGAGCAGGTTCCGGTCACCGGGCGGCTGGACGGCGGCGTAGAGGTCGAGCGCGGGCCCGGCCAGGGGCCGCACCAGCCGGATGGCGCCCGTCAGCGCCACACCGAGCGGCACCCGCGCGATGGACAGCAGCGGGGCGAGCCGCACCGCGAGCTGGATCAGACCCCCGTCGACGGCATCCTCGCCGGTGGTCGGCGCAACCCCGCCCAGGACGCCCACGCCGTGCACCCGGTCGGGCATCGCCACGCCGGCGGCCAGCACATAGGGGCCACCTCCCGACAGGCCGATCAGCCGCAGTGTGTCGATCCCCAACGTGTCGAGCAGGATTTCGAGGTCTCGGGTCCAGTCCAGGATGTCGGCGTAGAGATGCGGGGTCGACGACCCGATGCCGGGCCGGTCGATGCCCACGATGCGCAGGCCTTGCTGCTCGGCGTACGCCCTCGCCTCGAGCGGGATCTGCCGCCGAGCCCCCGGCGTTCCGTGCATCCAGACGATCGCGGAACCTCGCGTCGAGCCGTACTCGGCGAAGCTGAGCCGCCGACCGTCGCGGACGGCCACCGTACCCTCGAGCGCCGGACGCTTCACGTTGCTCATCGCCGAAGTCTGGCAGCCGCCTCCCCTACGCTCTTCCCATGACCGACGCCCGGACCCCGCGGAGCCTCCAGGTCGAGCGCTCACGCCGCGGGCTGGTCCTGCTCTGGATGGTTGCGATCGCCGTCGTCGTCGCGTTCGGCGCATGGTTCGTGACCCACCCCCCTGCGCTGCCGTTGCCCGAAGATCCGGTCGAGGTGTCCATACCGCTCGGCGAGGCGGACTACGTCGGCATCTACGACCCGGCCGCCGACGACGACCGCACGTTGCACATCAGCCAGGTCACCATCAGCGTCGACGGCGAGGCGAGGGTCGCCGCGCTGGTGTGCAGGGGCGGCACGCTCTCGGAGACCACCGAGCCTGAGACGTTCTGCACGAGCCTGGTGGCGGCCGAGGGTGCGACACTCGAGCCCGGCGACGGGCTGGTGCTCGAGGTCCTCGAGGACGAGCCGGGTGAGGTCACCATCGAGCCGGTGGAGATCTCCTATCGCGACGGGGTGCAGTGGGGCACCCAGCCGGTCGGCCCGGCGGTGCAGGCCACGTTCGTCAGCCGTTGAGCCGGCGCTCCAGCTCGTCGGCCCGCTCTCCGGCGTCGGTGAGCTGCTCGCCGTCGATTGCCTGGGTCCGGTGGAACCATGCGAGCGCGTCGGTCTCCCGTCCAGCTGCGAGCAACGTGTCCGCGTAGGCATAGCGGAGTCGGACCACCCAGGCGGCCCGGCTCTTGGAGTTCAGCGGTGCCGTCTCGAGCGTGCGGAGCGCGGCATCGAACTGGCCGAGGTCGCGCCTGGCCCCGGCCTCGACCAGGGTCATCTCGGCCTTGGCCTCCGGCGCGAAGTTGGCCACCGCCGGGCTCTTCGCAAGCTTCAACGCCTGGTCCGGGTGACCCAGCGCCCGGTGGCAGTCGGCCATGATCGGGAGGTAGGCGGTGGCGCCGTTCATCCGCTTCGCGGCTCGGAGCTCGGCGAGGGCTTCGGCGTAGTGACCCGCGGCGTACGCCGCCTCGCCGGTGGCCTCCCGGACGACCGCCAGCCGCGCGGCCCGGGCACGGGCGGCCAGCGTGTGCTGGTAGGCCGTCTCCGGGTCCTCGTCGATCAGGACGCCGGCCGCGGCCAGGTGCCGGGCGACACGTGCCGCGAGCTTCTCCGGCAGCCCCTTGAGCTGCGCGGCCACCGACCGGTCGAGCTCTCGGCCGGTGATCTCCTCGGGCAGCTCCGGACCGTCGTACTGTGCCTGGCTCGCGGTCCGGTCCTGGCTGGAGGTCCGCTCTCGTCCGGAGCTCCGGTCGCGGCCGCCGCCGCGGCGCTTGTCGGATCTCGGGTCCTGGCGCTGCCCCTGACCGGCCGGGCGCCGGCCGGAAGGTCGCGACGGACGCTGGCTGCGGCGGTCCTCGGCCACGAGGTCCTCACTCCTTCGACTGTGTGCGCACGCGCGTGCGAAATGACGTGGAGGCCACCCAGAAATGGGTGGCCTCCACGCAGTGTATGTCCGGCGGCGTCCTACTCTCCCACAGCCTCTCGGTTGCAGTACCATCGGCGCTGGAAGGCTTAACTTCCGGGTTCGGTATGGGTCCGGGTGTTTCCCTTTCGCTATGGCCGCCGTAACGCTTTTTTCACCCGGTTCCCCTTGTTTGTGGGGGGTGGGGTGTTGGTTTTGGGGTGTTGTGGTGTGTGGACGCGAACACGATGTGGTGTGTTGTGGGTTTGGTTGAGGGTTTGTGGGACAAGCCCTCGGCCTATTAGTACCGGTCGGCTGGGCATTGCTGCTGTACACCTCCGGCCTATCAACCCCATGTTCTGTGGGGGGCCTTACCCCATCGAGTGGGTGGGAAACCTCATCTTGAAACGTGCTTCCCGCTTAGATGCATTCAGCGGTTATCACTCCCGAACGTAGCCAACCAGCCGTGCCCCTGGCGGGACAACTGGCACACCAGAGGTTCGTCCATCCCGGTCCTCTCGTACTAGGGACAGCCTTTCTCAAGTTTCCTGCGCGCGCGGCGGATAGGGACCGAACTGTCTCACGACGTTCTAAACCCAGCTCGCGTGCCGCTTTAATGGGCGAACAGCCCAACCCTTGGGACCTACTCCAGCCCCAGGATGCGACGAGCCGACATCGAGGTGCCAAACCATCCCGTCGATATGGACTCTTGGGGAAGATCAGCCTGTTATCCCCGGGGTACCTTTTATCCGTTGAGCGACCACGCTTCCACTTGCCGTGGCCGGATCACTAGTTCCGACTTTCGTCCCTGCTCGACATGTCTGTCTCACAGTCAAGCTCCCTTGTGCACTTACACTCGCCACCTGATTGCCAACCAGGCTGAGGGAACCTTTGAGCGCCTCCGTTACATTTTAGGAGGCAACCGCCCCAGTTAAACTACCCATCAGGCACTGTCCCTGATCCGGATCACGGACCAAGGTTAGACATCTAGTACGACCAGAGTGGTATTTCAACGTTGACTCCACCCCCACTGGCGTGAGGGTTTCACGGTCTCCCACCTATCCTACACAAGCCGAACCAAACACCAATACCAAACTGTAGTAAAGGTCCCGGGGTCTTTCCGTCCTGCCGCGCGTAACGAGCATCTTTACTCGTAGTGCAATTTCGCCGAGTCCATGGTTGAGACAGCGCCCAAGTCGTTACTCCATTCGTGCAGGTCGGAACTTACCCGACAAGGAATTTCGCTACCTTAGGATGGTTATAGTTACCACCGCCGTTTACTGGGGCTTAAGTTCTCCGCTTCGCACAAGTGTGCTAACGGGTCTCCTTAACCTTCCAGCACCGGGCAGGAGTCAGTCCGTATACCTCGTCTTACAACTTCGCACGGACCTGTGTTTTTAGTAAACAGTCGCTTGGGCCTGGTCTCTGCGACCCTCCCCGCTGCCCCCAGCTAGTGGGTTCACGGTTCGGGTCCCCCTTCTCCCGAAGTTACGGGGGCATTTTGCCGAGTTCCTTAACCATGGTTTGCTCGATCGCCTCGGTATTCTCTACCTGATCACCTGAGTCGGTTTGGGGTACGGGCGGCGCATAGCTCGCTAGAGGTTTTTCTCGACAGCATAGGATCACCCACTTCACCAAATTGGCTCCGCGTCGGATCTCAGAGTCCACATCAAAGTGAGACACCCGGATTTACCTGGATGCCCTCCTACCTCCTTGCCCACAGACAACCATCGCTGTGGCTGGGCTACCTTCCTGCGTCACCCCATCGCTTGACTACTACCGGTTCGGGTCCCGCGCTCCGCCTCCCGCTCCACACCCGAAGGCGCGAATGCGGAAGGTTTCGGGCGGTTAGCATCACCGGCCTCGTCAGGGTCGCTACTTTGCCGGTACGGGAATATCAACCCGTTGTCCATCGACTACGCCTGTCGGCCTCGCCTTAGGTCCCGACTTACCCAGGGCAGATTAGCTTGACCCTGGAACCCTTGATCAATCGGCGCACGTGTTTCTCACACGTGATTCGCTACTCATGCCTGCATTCTCACTCGTGTCGCATCCACCACTGGGTCACCCCGCGGCTTCACTTCCGACACGACGCTCCCCTACCCATCCACACCCCTGAACCGAACCCCAAAAAAGGGGCCGGCTAGGTACACGTGTGAATGCCATAGCTTCGGCGGATGACTTGAGCCCCGCTACATTGTCGGCGCGGAATCACTTGACCAGTGAGCTATTACGCACTCTTTCAAGGGTGGCTGCTTCCAAGCCAACCTCCTGGTTGTCACTGCGACTCCACATCCTTTTCCACTTAGTCACCGCTTAGGGGCCTTAGCTGATGGTCTGGGCTGTTTCCCTCTCGACTACGGAGCTTATCCCCCGCAGTCTCACTGCTGCGCTCTCACTTACCGGCATTCGGAGTTTGGCTAACGTCAGTAACCTGGTCGGGCCCATCGGCTATCCAGTGCTCTACCTCCGGCAAGAAACACACAACGCTGCACCTAAATGCATTTCGGGGAGAACCAGCTATCACGAAGTTTGATTGGCCTTTCACCCCTATCCACAGGTCATCCCCTCAGTTTTCAACCTAAGTGGGTTCGGTCCTCCACGCCGTCTTACCGGCGCTTCAACCTGCCCATGGATAGATCACTTCGCTTCGGGTCTTGATCGTGCTACTCAAACCGCCCTATTAGGACTCGCTTTCGCTACGGCTCCCCCACACGGGTTAACCTCGCAACACAACGCAAACTCGCAGGCTCATTCTTCAAAAGGCACGCCATCACAAGAGCAAGCTCCCGCTCTGACGGATTGTAGGCACACGGTTTCAGGTACTATTTCACTCCCCGCCAGGGGTACTTTTCACCTTTCCCTCACGGTACTTGTCCGCTATCGGTCATCAAGAAGTATTTAGGCTTAACGGGTGGTCCCGCCAGATTCACACAGAATTTCAGGAGTTCCGTGTTACTTGGGAAAACACTCCGGAGCCTCACCCTTACACCTACGGGACTATCACCCTCTACGGCGCCACTTTCCAATGGACTTCAACTTCAGATGAGGTTTCTCACTCCGCTCCAGCCCGGCAGAACTGAACGAATGCTCCCACGACCCCTCCCACGCAACCCCTGCCGGGTATCACACGTGAAAGGTTTAGCCTCCTCCGATTTCGCTCGCCACTACTCTCGGAATCACTTTTGTTTTCTCTTCCTATGGGTACTGAGATGTTTCACTTCCCCACGTTCCCTCCACACACCCTATACATTCAGGCGCGGGTAACTGGACATGACTCCAGCTGGGTTTCCCCATTCGGACACCCCCGGATCACAGCTCGGTTGCCAACTCCCCAGGGCTTATCGCAGGCTCCAACGTCCTTCATCGGCTCTCGATGCCAAGGCATCCACCATGTGCCCTTCACAGCTTGTCTCACAAACACTCAACAAAAACCACAAAGACACACAACCCCACCACCCCCCAATCAAGGAGCAGCAGGGCCACTACAAAAGATCAGACAACAACCCACACCCACCCCCACACTCGAGGGCCGGCACCGGTCGCTGTCAGATGCTCGCGTCCACTATCCACATGTCAAACACCCCACCCACCAACCCCCACCCACCCACACACAGCAGACAGACAGGGACCAGAGGCACAGAAAAAACAAACCCCACCCACCACCGACCAACCAGACAAGCTGGCCGACCAACGGCGGGCTCACGGGCCTGATTCCTCAGGGCCCAACAGCGTGCCAAAACCCAGGACCCGAAGATCCAGGACCCGAAGATCCAGGACCCGAAGATCCAGGACCCGAAGATCCATCACCCCCCAGGCCACCCTCCAGGTTCCACACCACCACCCAGCTGCGAACAACTGACCGGCGGCCGTACTGAGGACGGTGCCCCGCGGGACGCGGGCGTTCGTCGATGACTCCACTAGCGAACACCACCAAAGCCAGCCACACGAACGGTGGCTGCGCGGGGTACGTGCTCCTTAGAAAGGAGGTGATCCAGCCGCACCTTCCGGTACGGCTACCTTGTTACGACTTCGTCCCAATCGCCAGCCCCACCTTCGACGGCTCCCCCCACAAGGGTTGGGCCACCGGCTTCGGGTGTTGCCGACTTTCGTGACGTGACGGGCGGTGTGTACAAGGCCCGGGAACGTATTCACCGCAGCGTTGCTGATCTGCGATTACTAGCGACTCCGACTTCATGGGGTCGAGTTGCAGACCCCAATCCGAACTGAGACCGGCTTTTTGGGATTCGCTCCACCTTACGGCATCGCAGCCCTTTGTACCGGCCATTGTAGCATGCGTGAAGCCCTGGACATAAGGGGCATGATGACTTGACGTCATCCCCACCTTCCTCCGAGTTGACCCCGGCAGTCTCCCATGAGTCCCCAGCCACCCGAAGGCGCTGCTGGCAACATAGGACGAGGGTTGCGCTCGTTGCGGGACTTAACCCAACATCTCACGACACGAGCTGACGACAGCCATGCACCACCTGTACACCCCCAAAAGAAGCCCCATCTCTGGAGCGGCAGGGTGTATGTCAAACCCAGGTAAGGTTCTTCGCGTTGCATCGAATTAATCCGCATGCTCCGCCGCTTGTGCGGGCCCCCGTCAATTCCTTTGAGTTTTAGCCTTGCGGCCGTACTCCCCAGGCGGGGCGCTTAATGCGTTAGCTGCGGCACGGAACCCGTGGAATGGATCCCACACCTAGCGCCCAACGTTTACGGTGTGGACTACCAGGGTATCTAATCCTGTTCGCTCCCCACACTTTCGCTCCTCAGCGTCAGGTAATGCCCAGAGAACCGCCTTCGCCACCGGTGTTCCTCCTGATATCTGCGCATTTCACCGCTACACCAGGAATTCCGTTCTCCCCTGCATACCTCCAGTCTGCCCGTATCGAAAGCAAGCCCCGAGTTAAGCCCGAGGTTTTCACTCCCGACGCGACAAACCGCCTACGAGCCCTTTACGCCCAATAATTCCGGACAACGCTCGCACCCTACGTATTACCGCGGCTGCTGGCACGTAGTTGGCCGGTGCTTCTTCCCCTCGTACCGTCACTTGCGCTTCGTCCGAGGTGAAAGAGGTTTACAACCCGAAGGCCGTCATCCCTCACGCGGCGTTGCTGGATCAGGCTTCCGCCCATTGTCCAATATTCCCCACTGCTGCCTCCCGTAGGAGTCTGGGCCGTGTCTCAGTCCCAGTGTGGCCGGTCACCCTCTCAGGCCGGCTACCCGTCGAAGCCTTGGTAGGCCATTACCCCACCAACAAGCTGATAGGCCGCGAGCACATCCCCCACCAAAAAATCTTTCCACCACACCCCATGCGAGACATGGTCATATCCGGTATTAGCCACCGTTTCCGGAGGTTATCCCAAAGTGAAGGGCAGATTACTCACGTGATACTCACCCGTTCGCCGCTCGAGTACCCCCAAAGGGGCCTTTCCGCTCGACTTGCATGTGTTAAGCACGCCGCCAGCGTTCGTCCTGAGCCAGGATCAAACTCTCCATAGAAAAACAGAAAATCCAAAACCTGACAACAAACCCTGACCAAAAGCCAGAATCATCATCAAACCATCAACAACCCAAAAAGGATCATCAACAGGGCATACAAAATAATTCATCGACTATTGACACACTGTTGAGTTCTCAAAAATCAGACGCGCACCATGCCCTCACCGCGATCAGCGACTCGGGCCCTGGGGCTCTTCAAACCTTAGCGGGTGGCATTTCTCCCGACAATTCGGGGTCCTGCTTCCCGCACACCTCCGCGCACGGATCCTGCCGGGACGAGGAGGCGGGCCTTGCGGCGCGCCCCTGCTCACCCGTCGAGGTGTGAGTTGGAGGTGGTCCACCCGAGCCGGAGACCCGATCCAGTGATCTTGCCTCCCGCCGCCCTGGCGACCCGGAGAACATTAGGCGAAGCCGTGGGATGAGACAAATCGACTGGCGGTGACCCGAACCACAGCCGTGTGCGCCCGGTCATCGACCGGTTTCGTAGCCCCGCGCCACGACCCCAGGAGCCTCCTGAGGGTGGGCGCAGCCCGCCAGTCGCATGGCTTCGGTCAGCTCGGAGGAGTACTCCTCGAGCGCCCGCTCCACCCCCTCCCTGCCGTCGGCCGCCAGCGCATAGAACAGCGGACGACCGACGAACACGGCGTCGGCTCCGAGCGCGAGAGCGATCAGCGCATGGAGGCCCCCGCGGATCCCCCCGTCCACGTAGACCTCGGCAGAATCGCCCACGGCACCGCGGACCGCTTCGACGCAGTGGGCGGTGGCCACGACCTGGTCGAGCTGGCGGCCTCCGTGGTTGGAGATCCACACCGCCCGGGCCCCCGCCGCCACGCATCGGCCCGCGTCGTCGGGACGCAGCACACCCTTCACCACGACGGGCAGGCCGGTCGTGTCCGCCAGCCATCCGATGTCGGCCGGGCCGAGGTCCATCGCCTTCCCACGGGCTTCGGGATCCAGGCTCGTGGGGATGGCCGCGTTGGCCCCGATCCAGCCGGGATCGGCAACCTCCCAGACGCCGGGTCCTCCGGCCAGCGGATACCGGGTCCCGAGGACCGGAGTGTCCGCGGTGAGCACGACGCCTTCCGCCCCGGCGGCCGCGGCTGCCTCGAGCATCGGCACGGTGTCGCGTCGATCGGCTGCGACGTAGACCTGCAGCCACCAGTGGGCTCCGGTGGCCGCGACGTCGGCGAAGGTGCTCCCGGCGTTGCTCGACAGCACCATCGGTACGCCGGCCCGCTCGGCGGCGGTCGCCATCGTGACCTCACCCCCCGGGTCGGCGGCGCGCTGGAGGGTCATCGGGGCGACCCCGATCGGGGCCGTGAAGTCGGTGCCGAGCAGCGTGGCGCCGGTGTGGACAGTGCGGACGTCGCGCAGCACCCGCGGGGCGAGCCGGACCGCGTCCCAGGCCGGACTCGCCTCGCCGAGGGAGATCTCGTCGCGGGCTCCCTCGGCGACGTACCGGAAGACGGCCGCGGGCAATGCCTCGCGGGCCAGCGCCTCGACCTGGTCGAGCCACCGATGGCTCACGAGCGGACGAGCTCCACGCCGGCGAAGTTCTTCCTGCCGCGGCGCAGCACCAGCCAGGAGCCCCCGATCAGGTCCCCGTCGGCGGGGACGTAGTCGGGGTCCTCGATCCGCTCGTTGTTGAGGTAGGCACCGCCCTCACCGACGGTGCGACGCGCCTCGCCCTTGCTGCGGGCGAGTCCGGACAGGACGAGCAGGTCCACCAGCGACGGGACCCCCTCGGCCGTGTCGAGACGCGCGGCTCCGGCCTCGGTCAGGGCGGCAGCGAGGGTCGAGGAGCTGAGGGCGCGCAGGTCCCCGCCACCGAAGAGGGCCGCAGAGGCGGCGCGCGCGTGCTCCACCTCGTCGGGGCCGTGGACCAGGGTCGTGACATGGTCGGCCAGCGCCTTCTGTCCCGCTCGGAGGAACGGCTTCTCCGCGGTTTGCAGCTCGAGCTCCGCGATCTCGTCCCGGTCGAGGAAGGTGAAGATCTTGAGCAGCTCGCCGACCTTCTCGTCCTCGACGTTGAGCCAGAACTGATAGAAGGCGTACGGCGACATCATCTCCGGGTCGAGCCAGAGAGCGCCGGACTCGGTCTTGCCGTACTTCGTGCCGTCGGCCTTCTCGATCAGGGGCGTTGCGAAGGCGTGCACCTGACCGCCGTCGGAGCGCCGGACCAGCTCGACCCCACCGGTCAGGTTGCCCCACTGGTCGCTCCCGCCGAACTGCAGCGTGACGCCGTGGTCGCGATGGAGACTGAGGAAGTCCATGGACTGCAGCAGCACGTAGCTGAACTCGGTGTAGCTGATCCCGGCTTCGAGCCGCGACCGGACGACCTCCCGCGCGAGCATCCGGTTGACCGGGAAGTGCTTGCCGATGTCGCGCAGGAAGTCGATGACCGACATCGACGCGGTCCAGTCGTAGTTGTTGACCATCGTCGCGGCGTTGGACCCCTCGAACGACAGGAACGGCTCGATCTGCCGGCGTACCTTCTCGACCCAGTCCTTGACGGTGTCGAGCGAGTTGAGCGTGCGCTCGCCCGACTCCTTGGGATCGCCGATCATCCCGGTCGCGCCGCCCACCAGGATGTACGGCGTGTGGCCGGCCGCCTGCAGCCGTCGCGCCGTCAGGATCTGGACCAGGCTCCCCATGTGCAGGCTGGGCGCCGTCGGGTCGAAGCCGACATAGAACCGCACGCTCCCCTCGCCGAGCGCCTCGCGCAGGGCGTCGAGGTCCGTCGAGTGGGCGATCAGGCCGCGCCACTCGAGGTCGTCGAGGAGGGTGGGGTCGATGGACACGCGTGGGCCTTCCGGGGTCGGGGTACGTCAGGGACCAGCCTGCCGCATCCCGCTGGCGGTCGCCCACCCGGTTTGCTCCGGGTGGCATTCGGTGGACATCGTAGGATTCCGCGCGGAGGAAGGGCAGCACTTGATCGCAGGCAGGTACACCCTCGACCGGGAGATCGGTCGAGGCGGCATGGGCGCGGTCTGGCTCGCTCGCGACGAGACCCTGGGCCGCGACGTCGCGATCAAGCGGATCGGCACCGCCCCCGGAGGCGAGTCCGCGGACCTCGAGCGCGCCGAGCGGGAGGCCCGGCTGGCCGCCCGGCTCAACCACCCGCACGTGGTGGCGGTCTTCGACCTGATCACCGAAGGTGACGAGCGCTGGCTGGTGATGGAGTACGTCGAAGGCGTCACGCTCTCGGGCCTGGTGCAGCGCGACGGTGCGCTCACGCCCGACGAGGCCTCCCCCATCATCCGGCAGGCGGCCGACGCCCTGGCGGCCGCGCACGCAGCCGGGATCGTCCATCGCGACGTGAAGCCGTCGAACATCCTCGTCACCGAGGACGGCCAGGTGAAGCTCTCGGACTTCGGTATCGCGCGCGCCGAGGCGGACGCCTCGCTGACCCAGACCGGCCTGGTGACCGGCTCTCCGGCCTACCTCGCGCCCGAGGTGGCGTCCGGCCAGATGGCCACGACCGCGAGCGATGTCTGGTCCCTGGGCGCCACGATGTTCCACGCGCTGGCGGGGCGCCCGCCGTACGAGGTCGGCGACAACCTGATGGGCGCGCTCTATCGCATCGTGCACGAGGAGCCGCCGCGCCTGGTCGAGGCGGGCTGGCTCGCGCCGCTGCTCGAGGCCACCATGACGCGCGACCCGGAGCACCGCTGGTCGATGCAGCGGGTGCGTGATGCTCTGGTGGCGGGGCCGGCCGGAACCGTGGTCCACCCGGCGCCGGCCACGACACACCCGACGCCGGAGACGGGTCGGACCGCGGTGCTGCCCGGCGCGGTGCCACCCGTCGAGCCGGCCGCGTCTCACCGCCGCCGCCCGGCCACCGGGCCGCTGCTCGTTGCGGCCGCCGTCGCACTTCTGGTCGGCCTGATCGTCTGGGCGGCTTTGGCCACGAGAGCTCCTGAGCAGCAGACGCCCACCACCGGAGACCCGACCTCGGAGACAACGTCAGCCCCGACGGCCTCGAGCTCGACGACCCCGCCTGCGACGGGGCCGACCGCCCAGGGGATGGAGCAGTTCATCGGCGACTACCTCTCGACCGCTGCCGCCGATCCGGCGACCGGGTACACGATGCTGACGCCGGCCTTCCAGCAGGAGAGCGGCGGGCTCGAGGGGTACCGGAGCTTCTGGGACACCGTCGAGAGTGCCGAGCTGCAGTCGGTCGAGGCCGACCCGGAGGCGTTGACGGTGGCCTACACGGTGGCGTACGAGATGGACAGCTCGGGACCCGGATCCGGGGAGTCGACCGACGACGTGAGCCTGACGCTGGCGTTCGACGACGGTGACTACAAGATCGCCGACGAGAACTGAGCCGAGAACGGCAGCGACGCGTAGCGACGGACGTAGTGTCCCTCGGCGAAGGTGCCGGCGGCCGCGTCCACCGTGAAGTCCGGGAGGGTCGTGAGCAGCTCCTCGAGCACGACGCGCCCGGCCAGCCGGGCGGCGGCGGCGCCCAGGCAGTGGTGGGCTCCGTGGCCGAAGGCGAGGATGCGCCGCGGAGAGCGCTCGACGTCGAGCTCGTCGGCGTCGGCCCCGAACTCGCGTGGATCGCGGTTCGCGGCGGCGTACAGCAACAGCACCCGCGCTCCTGCGGGGATCCGACGCCCCCGGAGCTCGACCTCGCGGGTCGTGGTGCGGGCCAGTCCCTGGACGGGGCTCGCGAGCCGGAGTAGCTCCTCGACGGCGTCCGGGATCAGGCCCGGGTCCTGGACCAGCTTCTGCCGCTGGTCGCGGTGCTCGGTCAGCAGCTGCAGGGTGACACCGAGCAGGCCGGTCGTGGTGTCGTTGCCGCCGGCGACCATGGTGAAGGCGAAGCCGAGCATCTGCAGGACACTCACGTCGTCGCCACCCCTGGCGAGCTGCGAGATCGTGTCCTCGCCCGGCTCGCTGCGCCGACGCTCGATGAGCTGGGTGAAGTAGTCGAACATCTCGGCCGCCGCACCCGCGCTCGCCCCCGGGTCCCCCGCGCCAGTGGCCGCGACGATGGCCTCGGTCCAGTCGTCGAAGCGGGGCCGGTCCTCCTCGGGCACCCCGAGGTAGTGCGCGACGATCATGCTCGGGAGCGGCTTGAGCAGCTCGCGGACGATGTCGGTCTCCTCGTGCTCGGTGACCTCGGAGAGCCGGGCGCGCACGAACGCCCGGATCTGCGGCTCCAGCTCGCTCACCTGCCGTGGCGTGAACCCGCGGGCGACCATCCGACGGAACACGGTGTGGGCCGGAGGGTCGAGCATGACCATCGGGGCGAAGCCCCCGACCAGGTCGAGCTCGGTCTCCCCGTCGGTCATGGTCAGCCCCCGCGCGCTGGAGTACGTCGCGGTGTCGCGCGCCGCGTCGTACACCTCGGCGAATCGGCTGAGCACCCACAGCCCACCCGCGTCGTGCACGGGGTCGGACTCGCGGAGCTCGGCGTAGGAGGCCCAGGGATCGCGCCAGGACTCGCCGGAGCGTGGCTCGAACAGCGGCACAGAACACCTTCTAGCACACCGGTCCGGACCGGGCCCGACTCCTCGGAACCGATCCCGTCCGGGTCTGGTAGGAAGATGGTCAGGACGCGCCGCCGGGGCGCGGGAAGGATGGAGCCATGAAGGGTCTGATCAGTCTTCTCGTCGTCATCTGGCTGGTGATCGGTGCAGTCGCCGCATTCCAGCGTGGTTACTTCGGCGACGACCGGGACGTGAGCTGCAAGTCGTTCGGCGACACGGCGCTCACCATCGTCGCCGGTCCGCTGAACTACATCGGGGTCAACCCCAAGATCCAGTGCGAGGACGCCCCCGAGCCGTCGCGGTAGCTGGCCGGAGTCCGCTCGGGAGCGGTGTGCGGTGGCGGTGCCGGGGCGGGGCTAGGCTCGCCCCCTGCCCGGGGCGGTAGCTCAGTTGGTTAGAGCAAGCGACTCATAATCGCTCGGCCGTCGGTTCAAGTCCGACCCGCCCCACCGACCGGACGCTGGCGGCGCGCGGCACACCACTGACCGCCGTGGTCGGCGGGGGTGGCTGACACACACCTGCGAGCCCGGGTTGTGGCCCTCCGGGACATCGACGCCGCCCACGCCCACGGCGACGATAGCGGGCATGCGCTCCCTCGTCGTCCCCCTTGCCCGGGTCACCACACTGGCGCTGGCTCTGCTCGCCGCTCCGGCGATATCCGTCGCCGGCCCACCCGATGCGTCCGCGGCCGGCTCCCGGCACTGCGCGCGGATCGACGCCGTCGACGTACCCCGCGCGCCGATGCAGAAGGTCGCCTGCCTCGACGACCTCACCACATCCTCGACCGTGCTGACGGGCCACACCGACCCCAGTGACTGGTCGGGACTCCACGCACCGGGCACCCGGAACCCGAGCGGTGTTCCCGGGATCCAGGTGGACGGCTACTTCCCCGACGACTCGACGTCGAACGCCCGCAACGGCTGGAACCATGACTCACAGTTCGTGATCCGGCTCCCGGACGACTGGAACGGGCGGCTCGTCGTCAGCGGTGCACCAGGGACCCGCGCGCAGTACGCCGGGGACTTCATCTTCAGCGACTGGCTGCTGGCGCACGGTTATGCCTACGCGAGCACTGACAAGGGCAACACCGGCAGCAGCTTCTACCGTGACGGACAGGCGCCGGGCGAGGCCGTTGGCGAGTGGAACCACCGGGTCACCCAGCTCACCCGCGCCGCCAAGACCGTCACGGACCAGCGGTACGGGCACCGACCCGGCCGCACCTACGCGTTCGGCATCTCCAACGGCGGTTATCTCGTGCGCTGGCAGCTGGAGAACCACCCCGAGCTCTTCGACGGTGGAGTCGACTGGGAGGGCACGCTCTTCCAGGCACGAGAGCCCAACCTGCTCACGTACCTCCCTGTCGCCCTGCGCCACTACCCGACGTACGCCGCCACCGGCGACGAGGACGCGCACCGTGCCATGATCCGCGCCGGTTTCCCGCGGGGGTCGGAGTTCACGTGGGAGTACCACTACGGCGTCTACTGGGACCTCACCCAGCGGCTGTACCGCGAGGAGTTCGACCCGTCGTACGACGGCGTCCTGGAGGCGGGGATGCCGTTCTGCCAGAGCGGGACGCCGAACTGCGACGCCGACTACGACTACTCCGAGCGGCCGGGCGCGCACGAGGCGCTGCGCAAGGTCGCGCTGACCGGCGACATCCGGCGCCCCATGCTGACCCTGCACGGCACCCTCGACGCGCTGCTGCCGATCCGCACCGACTCCGACATCTACTCGCGGATGATCCGCGGCCACGACCGGGGCAGCCTCCACCGGTACTACCGGGTGCCCGACGGCACGCACGTCGACGGCCTCCGCGCTGAGTACGGCGACCGGGTGCGACCGCTGCTTCCCTGCGCACGTCGCGCGTTCCTCCGGATGACGTCGTGGGTCGAGCGGGACCGACGGCCCCCGGCCAGCGCCACCCTCACCCGGACGCGGGACGGCGCGGACACGGTGAACCACTGCTCGTTGCACTGACGGAGACGCCTGCCCACGGGTCAACACACGGGAAACGCAGAACGGGCGCGTCCGGAGACGCGCCCGTTCGTGAGGTTGCTCCCCCGGTTGGACTCGAACCAACAACCCTCCGGTTAACAGCCGAATGCTCTGCCAGTTGAGCTACAGGGGACCGCGTGATGCGGGCACAGGTTAGCAAGGCTGCTGACGCACGAGAAAATCGGCCGCAGGCGGCCCAACTCAGAGCAGGCCCACCTCGTCGCGGGCCGCGGTGAGGGCGGCCTCGGCGACGGCCCGGACGTCCGGGTCGTCGGGGTCGACACCCTCGTCGTACTCGTAGAACCAGGCCAGCGGGCGGTCGCCGCGGGGTGCCCTGCGTGCGATCACGCGGAGGCCCCGACGCCCGGGGAGCGCCACGTGCCGCTGGAGTACGACGCTCGCGGTGACCCGTTCGCGCACCAGCTCCAGGAGCCGACGGGGTTCCTCGATGGTCAGCGTGTGCTCGAGCCGCTCCTCGCCCCACGAGCCGACCTCGCTGATCCGCAGACGGGAGGTGTCGCGGTCCCAGTCGGCGGCCTCCACCTGCTCCCACGGGAGCCGGGTCTCGATCTGCGAGTCGGCCGAGGCGACATAGAGGGCGTCGCGGGTGCCGGCCACCACCGCCCCGGACGCCGATCCGGCCCAGGCCAGCACCTTCTCCCCGGAGGGGACGTCGACGGGCGGACGGGTCCGGCGCCTCACGAGGCGCCGACGGCGAGCTCGCGCATGCTCCGCCGGTGCTGTTCGAGGGCGACGAGCTCGCCGAACATCCGGTTGTAGTCGGCCGTCTGCTCGACGGGGTTGGTGCGCTGCAACCGGGACTTGAGATCGGCGATGCGGCGCATGGCCGTCAGCTCCAGCAACCGGTAGATGTGGGAGGCGACGTAGCTCGGCTCGGGCTCCTTGGCCGTCCGGAGAGGTTCGACGCCGAGAGCGCTGATCGCCGACGACACGGCCGGATCGGTCGCCGCGTCGCGAAGCCGGGACGCCCAGCCGGGGTCGGCAGCGCCGGTGGCCGGCCCACCGTTGGCTGCGACCAGCTCCCACACCGCGCGGTAGGTGGGGTGGGTGAAGTCGTTGCCGCCGACGTCCGCCGCGGACCGGCCGACCGCCGCCGGATGCTGGATCATCAGCTTGAGGGTCTCGCGCTCGATGGAGAACCGGGGGTCGCGCAGATCGGGGAGCGGCTCGCGCGCCTGCGTCGGCGGCGGCGGCGACGGGTGCGCGGCCGTCGTCCCCGGTCGCTGCTCCTGCCGGGACGGGCGCTGGGCTGCCCTCCTCACCTCGGAGCGCGCCTCCTCGATGTCGACCCCCACCATGCCGGCCAGCTCGCGGGAGAACGCCTCGACCTTGGACTTGTCGCGGATGCTGGCAACCAGTCGCGCCGCGGCCCGCACCGCGTCGACCCGACCGTCGGCACGGTCGAGGTCGAAGCCGCCGACGACGTTGGCCAGCACGAAGCGGTAGAGCGGGACCCGCCGGGCGACGAGCTCGCGCACCGCGGCATCACCCTTCTGGATCCGCAGGTCGCACGGGTCGAGTCCGTCCGGCTCAACCGCGACGTAGGTCTGCGACACGAAGTTCTGGTCGCCGTCGAAGGCTCGCAGCGCGGCCTTCTGCCCGGCGGCGTCACCGTCGAAGGTGAAGATGACCTCGCCCCGGAACTCCTCGTGGTCGTGCAGGAACCGGCGCAGGACTCGGGCGTGGTCGTCGCCGAACGCCGTACCGCAGGTGGCGACCGCCGTGGGGACTCCCGCCAGGTGGCAGGCCATCACGTCGGTGTAGCCCTCGACCACGACCGCCTGGGAGGTGCGGGCCATGTCGCGGCGCGCCAGGTCGATGCCGTAGAGCACCTGGCTCTTCTTGTAGATCGGTGTCTCGGGGGTGTTGAGGTACTTCGCGTCGATCCGGTCGTCGTCGAAGATCCGTCGCGCCCCGAACCCGATCGTGTCGCCGCTGGCGTCGCGGATCGGCCACAGCAGGCGTCCGCGGAAGCGGTCGTAGGCCGACCGTCCCATCGCCACGAGGCCGCCGGCCACCACTTCGTCGTCGCTGAAGCCCTTCTGCCGCAGGTGGGTGAGCAGGGCGTCGCCATCGCGCGGCGCGAAGCCGATCCCGAACGTGTCGGCCGCCGCCTGGTCGAAGCCGCGCTCGTGCAGGAACTGACGGGCCGCCAGCGCAGCGGGAGTGGCGAGCTGCCCGGCGTAGAACTCCTGCGCCACGCGGTGCGCCTCGACCAGCCGACCGCGGGCGGGTCCCTTGGGGCGTTCTCCGCGGACGTCGCCGTCCTCTCGGCGCAGCTGGACGCCGTACTTGTCGGCGAGACGCTCGACGGCCTCCACGAAGCTGAGCCCGTCGATCTTCATCAGGAACGTGAAGACGTCACCGCCTTCCTGGCAGCCGAAGCAGTGCCAGAACTGACGAGCCGGGGTGACGTGGAACGACGGTGACTTCTCGTCGTGGAAGGGGCAGAGGCCCTTCTGGGAGCCGCCGCCGGCGTTGCGCAGCGTGACGTAGGAGGAGACGACCTCGTCGATGGGCGCCTTCTCGCGCACCTCGGCGATGTCTTCCTCGCGAATCCGGCCGGCCACGGGGCGGAGTCTACGGCGGGAGCGGGCGCCCGCACCCGGGCCTCCACAACCGACCAGGTCGGTCCGTCCGCCCGGCGGTCTTCGCCATTCCCCTGGTCCAGACCACGTGTTGTAATGCGGGTCACAGTCCGTGCTCCGGGAGAATCCATGCCCCTCGTCACTCGCCCACCCCGCGCTGCCCTGGCCATCGCCGTCGCCGCGCTCACCGCCGCCGCCCTTCAGGGCACCAACGCTTCTGGCGAGCCCCCGGCCGCCTCCGCCGCGGCTCCTGCGTCACCGGAGCTGAGCGAGACGAGCCGCCTGGCCGACCGGCGCTCGCTGGTGGTCGGCGACCGCGCCTACTCGATGAGCACCGCAGACGGCCTCTACCCGGCGGCGGGGTGGCACATCCGGGGCGAGATGGGCGGGATGTGGACCCCACCGATCAAGCTGGTCGACGGTGTCTGGCTGCGCCTGGCCGGCCAGTGGCTGGGCGACCCTGACGGAGCCGCGGCCACCCGCACCACCGCCGGCTGGGGTTACACCAGGACCTCCTACGAGCGGGTGGCCCAAGTGTCGGTCCGGCGGACCGACTTCGTCCCCGACGGGGTCCGGGCGACCCTGGTCGGGCTCACCCTCACGTCCAAGCAGGGTCGGACACTGCCGCTCGCGCTCGACGCCCACTCCGAGCTGATGAGCGCCTACCCGTGGGGCTGGACCACCCCCGACGCCGGGACCTTCAACCTCCAGGACACCGGCTCCTTCACCGGAGACGCCCTGCTCTTCCGGGAGAACGGCACGCCGCCGGTTCCCAACGCCACGCCCCACGACTGGGCCGCACTGGTCGCCGGCCAGACCCCGCCGACCGCCCACAAGCTCGGGCCCGACCACCGGGGCCCCCAGGATCCCGCCGTGGTCTGCCCAGCCGACGGGCCCGCTCCGAAGACGTGCGACGACGGCGCCTTCGGCAAGGGAACCGGCGGCCAGCTGCGCTGGCAGGTCCGGCTGCAGGCCAACCGTCCGACGACCCTGTGGTTCGCGGTAGCCGGCTCCGACAAGGGCGTGCCGGCGGCACGCGCCGAGCTGACCAAGGCGCTCGCCGACCCGGCCGGAGCCCTCGCCGACAAGGTCGCCGCCCGCAAGGAGTGGAACTCCCACACGCAGGTGGACCTCCCCGGCGACCCGCTGCTGGAGCGCAGCATTGCCTGGAGCAAGCAGAACCTCGCCGACTCGGTGCAGGAGGCGCACGACCTGCAGCTGCGGCCGGTGAAGGAGGGCCGGGAGTACCCACCCGCGCAGGGCACCCTGCCGCGGGCACGGTGGCTCGGCGCAGGCTGGCCGGACTATCCCTGGCTGTTCGGCACCGACGGCGAGTACACCGCCTTCGCGAGCGTGGCGATGGGCCAGTTCGACGACATCAAGGCCCACCTTCGGGCGCTGCGCGACGTCAGTGTCGTGGCGAACGGGACCAGCGGCAAGGTGGTGCACGAGGTCATGCCCGACGGGTCGATCTACTACGGCACGCTCGACTCGGCCGGCAACACCGACGAGACCTCCAAGTTCCCCAGTGCCGTGGCGCTCGTGTGGCGGTGGACCGGGGACGACGCGTTCCGCGACGAGCTCTACCCGTTCACGGTGCGCAACATGAAGTACGTCGTGGAGCAGCTCGACGCCGACGGCGACGGCTGGCCGGAGGGCCTGGGCAACGTCGAGCGCGCCGGCATGGGCGAGGAGAAGCTCGACAACACCGTCTACACCATCCGCGGCCTGCGTGACCTCGCCGACCTCGCGCGGAGCAAGGGGGACACCGCTACCGCTACGTGGGCCTCCGAGCGTGCGGCGGCGCTCGAAGCGGCCTTCGAGGAGACCTGGTGGTTCGGTGGCGACACCGACCAGTACGCCGACTCCATCGACCTGCCGGACGACAGCAACGACAACACCAGGATCCTGCAGCGACACTGGATCGGAGTGACTCCGATGGACGCCGAGCTGGTCCGGCAGGGCCAGGTGACCCGTCCGCTGGCCGGTGACGAGCACGGGCAGCTCGCCCTGGAGAAGCGGCAGGAGCCCTGCTACTCCGGCGTCTTCGGGCTGTTCCACACCGGCACCGGCCCGACCAGCGCGGAGGGCGGCAACCGCGGTCCCTCGTGCGACTCCGCGGTCTCGAGCGTCCAGAGCGAGCGCTCGATCTTCTCCCTCAACACCGGGATCATGGCGGTGGCGGAGGGCAACTTCGGCCGACTCGGCACCGACGAGCAGCAGCGCTACACGACCGGCAACGCGCGGATCCAGCTCGATCCAGCCGTGTGGGAGATGCCCGGCGCGATGCCCGAGATCGCCCCCAGTCCCGACTTCGTGGCCAACATCAACCGCCCGCTGTACGACCGGTCGATGGTCCTGCAGGCCTGGGGCACCTACGGCACCCTGTGGCCGGTGGTGCACCACCAGCTCGGCATCAGCCCCGACCTCGGGCGAGACGCGCTCGCGGTGGTGCCGCAGGTCCCCGACGGGCAGGGCCGGGTCGCGGCCACCAACGTGCGGCTCGGCGCCGGCTCGGTCGACGTGACGGCGCTGCGGAGCCAGTCCGCGCTCACGACCACCGTCAACCGTCACCTGGCCACCGACCTGCTGATCGGGCACGTGCTGCCTGACGGGGCCAGGGTCACCAAGGTGACTCTCAACGGCGCGAACACCCAGTACGACCTACGGTCCACGGCGCGCGGTCGGGAGGTCGTGGTCCAGGCACCGGCGGGCAGCGGCACCAGCACACTGGTGGTGAGCTACCGCTGACCCGACGTTTGCGCACACCCTGATGGGGCACGGGACCGTCGTGATGGACTTGACGGAGGTCGGCCGGTCCCCTGGCCGACCGGAGGAGGAGACACGATGAGGAAGCTGACGGTCCTCGTGGCCGGCGGAATCGGCTACGTCCTGGGCACCCGGGCGGGCCGCGAGCGCTATGACCAGATCCGCGGACTCGCGAGTCAGGTGAAGAACAACCCAAAAGTCCAGGCGAAGGCCCACCAGGCGGCCGACGCCGCCCGTGAGCACGCACCCGTGGTCAAGGACAAGCTCGCCGACGCGGCGGGCACGGCGGCGAGCAAGGTGAAGCCGTCGGGCGGCTCCGGTGCCGCGGACCGGCTGAACCCCGACAGCACCGCGCTGCAGGACGACCCCTACCCGCAGGGCAACCTGCCCTGATCGGCCCTATCTGATCAACCTGTCGCGGCGCGGGCCGGCCCCGCCAGTACGGCATGACGGGCCACCGCGCTGGCGTCGGTGAGCGAGGCGACCTGGTCGACCACGACCCGACGCCTCGCTGCGTCATCAGGTGCGGCCCGCCAGTCGTCGGCGAACAACGGGTCCAGCGCATCGGGGCCCCGCTCCGCCAGCCCGGCCACCAGCTCCGCGAGGAGCTCGCGCTGCCGCGACATCACCGCCACCCGGTCATCGGCCCGCATGACGTAGTGGGCGGCCACCCCCTTGAGCACCGCCATCTCCAGGCGGGTGCCCTCGGGGACCACCAGGTCGGCGGAGTACCGGACGAACGGCTCGCCCCCGGACGCGAACGTCGCCTGCTGCACGGCACCGCAGAAGCGGCCGATCAGGTCGCTGGTGAGGTTCTTCAGGGCGGCGAGGCTGCGTCTGCTGGCGTCGTAGGGCGTGCGCGGCCAGCTCTCCTGCTGCTGCAGGCCGGCCAGGACCTCGTCCAGGAGGTCGTCGGTGGCGTCGGGGAGGTACCAGTCGCGCACGGTCTCCCAGACCGCCGGCGGGTCGAGGCGAGTCAGCTCGATCCGGCCGGCGGCGATGCCGTCCTCGATGTCGTGCACGGAGTAGGCGACGTCATCGGCGAGGTCCATCACCTGGGCCTCCACGCAGCGTCGCCGACCGTCGACATCGCGGCGCAGCCACGTGAAGACCGGCAGGTCGTCGTCGTAGACACCGAACTTCTGCACCACCCGGGGTGAGCCGTCGGCGTGCACGCCCTCAGGTGCCTCGCCCTCGGAGCGTGGCCAGGGGTACTTCGTGCAGGCGTCGAGCGTGGCCCGGGTCAGGTTGAGTCCCACCGAGCCGCCCGACGGGTCGAAGGTCTTGGCCTCCAGCCTGGTCAGCAGGCGCAGCGTCTGGGCGTTGCCCTCGAAGCCGCCGCACTCCTCGCTGAGCTCGGCCAGCACCCGCTCGCCGTTGTGCCCGAACGGCGGGTGCCCGAGGTCGTGGGCGAGGGCGGCCGTCTCCGCGATGTCGGGGTGGCAGCCCAGCGCGCGGGCGAGGTCGCGCGCGACCTGGGCGACCTCGAGGCTGTGGGTGAGCCGGTTGCGCACGAAGTCATCGGTCTGGGGCCCGACGACCTGGGTCTTGGCGGCCAGGCGCCGGGACGCCGCCGCGTGCACGACACGGGCACGGTCGCGCTCGAACGGGGTGCGCTCGGGGGCGGCCACCCGCTTCGGCGGCTCGTCGACGAGGCGCTCGCGGGACGCGGCGTCGTACAGCTCGAGCGAGTCATCCATCGGAGGTGACCCTATCCGTGGTCACCGAGCCGTCGTGAGTTACCAGCCATTCCTGCGGGCGGAGTGGTAACTCACGCCGGCTCGGCGCCTTGACGCACTTCGCTGCGCTCAGTACGTCGTGACGTGGACGTGGTCGTAGTGGTTGGCGGTGGTGGAACCCCGGTCCTCCATGCCACGCCAGCCCTCGGCGGAGCGCTCGACCGACCAGATGTTCTGGCTGTAGATGATGTAGCTGACTCCGAGCTCGGAGTAGTGGGCGCGGACGAACTCCGCGACCTGCCAGCCCCGTTCGCCGCTGACCATGATGTCGACGGCCAGACCCTGGGCGTGCTCACCGTCGCCACGGAAGGTGCCGTAGCTGGTGATCTCCGGGAAGTTGGCGCAGACGGCCTCGTGGACCGCCACGATGTTGGCGCTGACGCCGCTCGGGACGGACGAGCCGTTGGTGCAGGTGGCGTTCACGTCCCCGCCGGAGCCGTCCGAGGCGACCTCCTCGACCGGCTTCTCCTCGGAGAGGTAGCCGGAGGTCACCCATGCGGACTTGCCCTTCCACACGACCTCGTCACGGTCGCTGTGGTGGCGGCCGGTCACCAGGATCTTCTTCTCCTCCTGGATCAGACCGACCTTCTCGGCGCCCTTTCCGGGCGAGTCCCAGAGGTTGAGCTCCGTCGTGGTCCACAGCTTGGTGTCGGCCTTGCGGACCGCCCGGAGCGTCGCGAGCTGGGACAGGTTCGCGTTGAAAGCCTGCTGAAGGTCGGCGAAGTCCTCGCGCGAGTCGGACCGCGAGACCACCTGGCGGTCGGAGCCGGCATTGCCGATGCTCGCGCCGCTGCTCGCGACGAGCAGGTCACGGGTCTCGGGGGTGGTGGCCAGGACGCCCATCCCGACGGTGGCAGCGGTCGCGAGGAGCGCGAGCGGTGCGGCCACGAGATGGGCCTTGGGCATGCGGCGGGCATTGGTTTCCCGCTTGTGGCGGTGTTCTGCCACAGCGCTGATCCTTTGCTGTTGCTGTCGGGGGAACGCCGGCAGCCGCTTGTGGCGACGGCCAGCGATTGATGACTAAAGCACACGCGCGAACGGCATCCCAATCAGGGTCGGCGTTTCCCGGAGTGTTTCCCGTCACCAGTCGGAGATAAACCTGTTACCCGCCCGTGACCTCCGTGGCGTCCTCCTGGACGTGCGCGCCGCTGCCGTCGGTGTCGTCGAGCCACCCCTCCGGCAGCGCGAGCCGGCGTCGCGGGGCCCCCTGCCGCCCACGAGGGGCGCCGAGCTCGCTCGCCGGGAAGGGTTCCTCCGGGTCGAGTTGGGCCAGCAACCCGTCGAGCGTCGCGAGCGAGTCCACGAGCGCCAGCGAGTGCCGCAGGGTGCCCCCGGCGCGGAAGCCCTTGAGGTACCACGACACGTGCTTGCGGAACTCCTTGCAGCCGCGTTCCTCTCCGAGGTGTGCGGCGAGGAGCTCGGCGTGGCGTCGCATCATCTCGCGCACCTCGCCGAGGGTCGGCAGAGTGCTGACGGCCCGGCCCGCAAACGCCTCGGCCAGGTCGCGGAACAGCCAGGGGCGGCCCAGGCAACCCCGTCCGACCACCACCCCGGCCACACCGGTCTGCTCGACCATGCGCACCGCGTCGGCGGCCTCCCAGATGTCGCCATTGCCGAGTACCGGGATGTCGACGTGGTCGACGAGCGCGGCGATCGCCTCCCAGTCGGCCACACCGGAGTAGGCCTGGGCGACGGTGCGGCCGTGCAGGGCGATCGCGGCACAGCCGGACTCCTGGGCGATCCGGCCGGCGTCGAGGTAGGTCAGGTGGTCGTCGTCGAGGCCCTTGCGGGTCTTCATCGTGACCGGGACGTCGTACGACGCGGTCGCGCGGACGGCCGACTCCAGGATCTCCGCGAGCAGCCCACGCTTCCAGGGCAGGGCACCTCCGCCACCCTTGCGCGTGACCTTGGGGACCGGGCACCCGAAGTTGAGGTCGACGTGCGCGACGCCGTACTCGCCGCAGAGGATCTCGGCGGCCTTGCCGACGTAGACCGGGTCGGTGCCGTAGAGCTGCACGGACCGCACGGCCTCCCGCTCGTCGAACACCAGCATCGACCGGGTCACCGGGTCGCCCTCGACCAGTCCGCGCGAGGTGATCATCTCGCTGACGTAGAGTCCCGCGCCCTGTTCCGCGCAGAGGCGGCGGTAGGCGGCATTGGTGATGCCCGCCATCGGCGCCAGCACGACGGGAGTCCCGACGCTCAGCGACCCGAGCGTGAGCGAGGTGGGCGGGCCGGTCATGGTCGACATTGTCCCGGGCGGGCCGGATGCCCCCAAACTGCGGACGGGGTCAGCCGTTGTTGTTGCCGCCGCCGTTCCCGTTTCCGCCGTTCTTCTTGCCGCCCTTCTTGCCGCCGGCCCCGGGCTTCTTGAGCTTGCCGGTCCAGGTGATCGGGTCGAAGTCCTCGACCGGCCGGAAGCTCACGGCGGTGAGGTCACCCTTGTTGGGGGCGAGGTAGACGAGACAGAACTTGCCTTTGTCATTCCTCTTGAAGGGCTTGGGGAAGGACTCGGGCGAGCACGGCTTGAAGGTGCTCTGGAAGGTCGAGGCCTCGATCAGCTTGTTGTTGCCGTCCACGGCGTAGAGCGGCACTCCCTCACCACCGAGGTTGGTGTCACCCACGTTCTTGACCGTCACCTCGACGAAGTAGGGGTTGGTCGTGCGGGTCTCGGACGTGAGCTTCCAGCCCACGAAGTCATTGAAGTCGGCGTCCTGCAGCGCGGTGACCTTCATCTCCAGCGCGGCGACCTTGTCCTGGCGCGGCTCGTAGGCGACCACGGCCTTGTCACCCACGTCGAGCGGGTTGCCCTGCGCGGTCAGCTCGACCCCGTCTGGCACGGGGAGGTAGGGCTCCTCGGTGGGCGCGTCTTCGGCGGTTTCGCCGTCGCTGGACTCGGTCGCGTCGGACTCGCCGGCGCTGGTCTCGCTCGCGCTCGGATCTGCACCGCCACCCCCGCACGCGGACAACGCCAGCACCAGCGCGAGGAGCACGGCAGCCAGCGGCCGGAGCCCGGGTCGAAGGAGGGCGTTCGGGCGGGGACGGGGCATGGGGAGATTGTGCATGAAGAGCCTCTCAGCAGCCGACGAAACGCTCGGCGAAGTACGACGTGATCCGGTCCATCCCGATCCGCTCCTGGCTCATGGTGTCGCGCTCGCGCACTGTCACGGCACCGTCGTCGAGGCTCTCGAAGTCGACGGTGACGCAGTACGGCGTCCCGATCTCGTCCTGCCGGCGGTAGCGCCGGCCGATGGCGCCGGAGTCGTCGAAGTCGACGTTCCAGTCGCGACGCAGGTCGGCAGCGAGTCCCTTCGCCTTCGGCGAGAGCTCGGGGTTGCGGCTCAGTGGCAGCACCGCGGCCTTGACCGGCGCGATCCTGGGATCGAGGCGCAGGACCGTGCGCTTGTCGACACCGCCCCTGGTGTTGGGTGCCTCGTCCTCGTGGTAGGCGTCGACCAGGAACGCCATCAGGCTCCGGGTGAGCCCGGCCGCCGGCTCGATGACGTAGGGCATGTAGCGCTCACCGGTCGCCTGGTCGAAATAGGACAGGTCCTGGCCGGAGTACTCGCTGTGCTGGCTGAGGTCGAAGTCGGTGCGGTTCGCAATGCCCTCGAGCTCCTCGAAGTCGCGGGCGGAGAAGCCGAAGCGATACTCGATGTCCACGGTGCGCTTGGAGTAGTGGCTGAGCTTCTCCTTCGGGTGCTCGTAGTGCCGCAGGTTCGCGGGGTCGATGCCGAGGTCGACGTACCACTGGGTGCGGGCGTCGATCCAGTACTGGTGCAGCTCCTCGTCCTCGCCCGGCTTGACGAAGTACTCCATCTCCATCTGCTCGAACTCGCGGGTCCGGAAGATGAAGTTGCCCGGGGTGATCTCGTTGCGGAACGCCTTGCCGATCTGGGCGATGCCGAACGGCGGCTTCTTCCGGCTCGAGGTGACCACGTTGGCGAAGTTGAGGAAGATGCCCTGGGCGGTCTCGGGGCGCAGGTAGTGCAGGCCGGACTCGTCCTCGATCACGCCGAGGTAGGTCTTGAGCATCATGTTGAAGTTGCGGGGCTCGGTCCAGGCGCCGCGGGTGCCGCAGTTGGGGCACGCGAGGTCGTGGAGGTTGACGGAGTCGGGGTCCTCGATCCCCTTCTTCTCCGCGTAGTCCTCCTGCATGTGGTCGGCACGGAACCGCTTGTGGCAGGACTGGCACTCGGTGAGGGGGTCGGTGAACGTGCTCAGGTGGCCGCTGGCCTCCCAGGTGCGCGTCGGGAGGATCACGCTGGAGTCGAGGCCCACGATGTCCTCGCGGGCGGTCACCATCGCCTTCCACCACTGGCGCTTGATGTTCTCCTTCAGCTCCACGCCGAGCGGGCCGTAGTCCCAGGCCGAGCGGGTTCCGCCATAGATCTCGCCGCACGGGTAGACGAATCCCCGGCGCTTGCAGAGGGAGACGACGTTGTCGAGGACGGTCGCGCGGGCCTTGGCCACGAGTGGCTCCTTCGGTCGGCCGGCTGGCTGCCGGTCTGGAAGGAGTCAGCCTAACGACCTGGTCGACGCGACGTTCAGGACGGTGTCGGGATCCACGATCTCGTAGGCACCGGGCTCGTCGATCGCGCGGCCCAGCACGGGAACGGCGTGCAGCTTGACGTCGTACGACGAGAGCGCGCGGCGATAGGCGCCGGGCCCCTCCCACGTGGTCACCAGCACCCAGAGCGTGGGCTCGTCCACGTTGCGACCGATCCGGCCGTCGAGGTAGCCGTGGCACGCGGCGAGGGTCGCGAGCGCCCGATCCAGGTCTGCCCGGAACACTTCCGCGCCGTCGCCTGGGACGCGGAACCTGTTGACCACCAGCACGTCGGGCAATCTAGCCGACCCCAGGTTGACAATGGTTCTCAACAAATCTGAGAATGGTTCTCATGCGCCTCGCCACCATCCTCTTCCTGGTCTCCGGCCTGACCGGGTGCGGCGCGCTGGCCGACACCGGATCAGGTGTCGAGGTCGCGGCGGGCTTCTATCCCCTGCAGTACGTCGCCGAGCGGATCGCCGATGACCGGGCCGACGTCGAGGTGCTGACTCAGCCCGGGGGCGAGCCCCACGACACCACGCTGTCGGTCAAGGAGACCGCTCTGGTGGCCGAGGCCGATGTGCTGGTCGTGGCCGGCGGGGTCCAGCCGGCCGTGGACGACGCCGTCGCGACCGCGGTCGAGAATGGCACGGTCGTCGACACCGCCAGTGCCGACTTCGACAGCCGCAACGCCCCGGAGATCCGGTCCGACGACCCGCACTTCTGGCTCGACCCGTTGCTGATGGCCGATCTCGGTGACGAGGTGGCCGAGGCCCTCGTCGAGACCGATCCCGATCACGCCGACACCTATCGCGCCAACGCCACCGACCTCCGCGCCGACCTCCAGCGACTGGACCGGGCCTACGAGGAGGGACTGGCGGACTGCGCCCGTACCACCGTCGTCGTGAGCCACGACGCCTTCGGCTACCTCGACCGCTACGGGCTGGAGTTTGCCCCGATCGCCGGACTCTCCCCCGGCGCGGAGCCGACCCCCGCCGACCTGGCCCGGCTCCAGGAGCTGATCCGCGCCGAGGGAATCACCACCGTCTTCTCCGAGCGGCTGGTGAGCCCGCGGGTCGCCGAAAGCCTGGCCGACGACCTCGACGTCCGCACCGCCGTCCTCGACCCTGTCGAGGGACTCAGTGACGAGACCGAGGACGAGGACTACCTGTCCCTCATGCGCGCGAACCTCGCGGCGCTCGAGAAGGCGAACGACTGCTGATGGTCACGGTGAGCGCGACCGACGAGGTGGTCGACCTGCGCGGCGGCGCGATCGCGATCTCCGGCCGGCCGGTGGTGCGCGGGGTCGACCTCACCGTCGGGTCCGGCGAGTTCCTGGCACTGATGGGCGCCAACGGCTCCGGGAAGTCCACCCTGGTCCGTGGGCTGACCGGGCTGCGCCCCCTGGTTGCCGGGAGGCTGCAGCTCTTCGACACACCTTTCGATGACTTCCGGGACTGGCACCGTGTGGGCTTCGTCCCCCAACGGACCGGGGCCTCCTCCGGCGTCCCCTCCTCGGTGTGGGAGGTGGTCGCCTCCGGCCGACTGACCCGGCGGCGGCTGCTCCGCCCGCTGTCGCGGGCCGACCGCGCCGCCATCGACGAGGCCATCAGCGTGGTCGGCCTTGAGCGCGAGACGAGGAAGGGCGTCTCCCAGCTCTCCGGCGGCCAGCAGCAGCGCGCCCTGATCGCCCGCGCCCTGGCCGGACAGCCGGACCTGTTCTTCCTCGACGAGCCGACCGCCGGCGTGGACCTGCCCAACCAGCAAGCCCTGGCCGAGGCGCTCCGCACCCTCAAGACCCGGGGTAGCACGATCGTGCTGGTCGCCCACGAGCTCGGTGCGATGGCGCCGCTGGTCGACCGGGCGGTGGTGATGCGCGACGGGAGGGTCGCCTACGACGGCGAGCCGCTGGCCGACCACGAGGTGCACCACCCCGACTTCGGTGAAGCGCACACCCACCACCACCCCGAGCCCGGTCGTCGAGACCACTCGCCGCACGTCGGCTCGCCTCTGGACAGGGACTGAGCCGTGGACCTGCTCACTCTCGAGTTCATGCAGCGGGCGCTCCTGGCCGCCCTGTTCACCGGCCTCGCCGCCCCGGCGGTCGGCACCTACCTGGTGCAGCGACGGCTGGCCCTGATGGGCGACGGGATCGGCCACGTGGCCGTGACCGGCGTCGCCCTCGGCTTGCTCACCCACACCTCTCCGCTCTGGGCCGCCGCCGTCGTCGCAGTGCTGGGAGCCGTCCTGATCGAGGTGATCCGCGAACGCGGGCACACCAACGGCGACGTCGCCTTGGCGCTGCTCTTCTACGGCGGCCTGGCGGGCGGAGTCTTCGTGACCGGCCTGGCCGAGCAGAGCGCGGCCGACCTGCAGGAGTACCTGTTCGGCGCCATCACGACCATCTCGAGCACCGACGTCTGGGTGACGCTCGCGCTCGCCGCGGTCGTGGTGCTGGTCTGCGTGGGGTTGTCGCCGCAGCTCTTCGCCGTCGCCCAGGACCACGAGTTCGCCAGGGTTGCCGGGCTGAACGTCCGCGCCTACAACGTATTGATCGCGGTCCTCGCCGCGGTCAGCGTCACCGTGGCCATGCGCACCGTCGGCCTCCTCCTGGTCTCGGCGCTGATGGTGGTGCCGGTCGCGACGGCCCAGCAGCTCACCCGGTCGTTCCGCACCACCCTGCTGGCGGCGATGGCCATCGGCACGCTCGCCTCCGTCGGGGGCCTGCTGATCTCGGCCTTCGCGTCCTACCACGCGCGGGTCGCGCCGGGGCCGACGATCGTGCTGCTGGCCCTCGCCGGGTTCGTCGTCACCTGGCCGCTGGGCGTCGCGCTGCGGGCGCGCCGCAGGATGCGGACCCCGTTCCCCGAAGTGGAGCCGGACCGCCACGAGGTCACCGATGAGCACCCGCACGTGCACGGACCCGAGTGCGGCCACGTCGCCGTACGGCACGGCGACCACGTCGACTACGTCCACGACGGACACCGGCACGCGGCCCACGGGAAGCACTATGACGAGCACTGACGGACCCGGCCCCGCTGCGGTTCCCGGTGGCCGCCCCACCCGGCAACGTCGCGCAGTCGCGGAGATTCTCGGCACCTTTTCGGACTTCCGCTCGGCCCAGGAGATCCACGAGCTGCTCGCCGAGCGCGGCGAGGCCGTCGGCCTGGCCACCGTCTACCGCACCCTGCAACGGCTCGCGGAGGCCGGCGAGGTCGACCTGCTGCGCACCGAGGACGGGGAGGCGATCTACCGGCGCTGCTCCCCCGCCCACCACCATCACCTGGTCTGCCGGACCTGCGGAGCCACGGTCGAGGTCGAGGGGCCGGCGGTCGAGCGCTGGACCCGCGCCATCGCCGACGAGCACGGGTACGCCGACGTCAGCCACACCCTCGAGATCTTCGGAGTCTGTGACTCCTGCCGCTGACGCGAGGGCTACGGAGGGCCGTCCTTTCCCTCCTCGCTCCCCATGGGGAGCCGGATCCGGAAGACGCTGCCACGGCCGACCTCGCTCTCGACGTCGATGCGTCCGCCGTGGCTCTCCACAATCGACTTGGCGATGCCCAGGCCCAGGCCCAGCCCCTGGACCGACTGCTTTTCGGCGTGCTCCGCCCGGAAGAACCGGGTGAACAGCCGGTCGCGGTCGGCCGCCTCGATGCCGATGCCGGAGTCGGCCACGCAGATCTCGATCCGCGCTCCGTCCAGCGCGAGCCGGACCTCGACGTGGCCGCCGCGGGGCGTGTACTTGATCGCGTTGGACACGAGATTGTCGATGGCCTGCGCGATGCGTTGCCCGTCCACCAGCGTGACCAGCGTCGAGGGGGCGTCGAGCCGCAGCTCGACCCCGGCAGCCCTCGCCGCCGGGGCGGCCGCCTCGACCGAGGCCCGTACGATCTCACCCAGATCCTGCCGCGACCGGACGACCTCCAAGCCCCGCTCGTCGACCCGTGCGGTGTGCAGGAGGTCGGCCACGAGTCTGTCCAGCCGTTCTCCGTTGCGGGCCACGACCTCGAGCTTGGCCCGCTGCTCGGACGGCAGGTCATCGCGCTCGAGCAGGATGTCGACGTACCCCCGAATCGATGTCAGCGGCGTGCGCAGCTCGTGGGAGACCGACGCCACGAACTCGTCCTTGACCCGCAGTGCGCGCATGAAGTCGGTGACGTCCTTGTAGGCCAGCGCCGCACCGGCGAAATGGCCCTGCTCGTCGCGGACGCTCCGGGCCGACACCGACAGGGCACGCCACGTCAGCGGGTCGTCGCCCACCCACATCCGGCAGTCGTCGAACTCCTCCCCCTGGCTCGCGCGGTACGACGGCATCTCCTCCCGGGTCAACCGGGTCGAGCCGTCCTCGCAGTAGACGAGCCCGAGCTGACCGGCGTACCCCTCGTGGCCGTCGGGGAAGGCGAGCCTCATGAAGTCGCGGTGGCGACGGTTCATGCGCTGGTAAGCACCGTCGCGGTCGAGCAGGAGCAGTCCGACGTCGACGGTGTCGAGGATCGCGTCGGCGAAGCGCCGCTGGCGGTCGATCGTCTCCCTGGCACCGGCGAGCCGCCGTCGCTCGACCTCGACCGCGTCGAGGATGGCGGCGAAGGCGAGACCCAGGCCAGCGGCCGCCGCCGGAGTGAGCACCGACCAGGCCAGGGTGGCGCCCCGGGGCGCCTGGTGCACAAGGCTGGGCAGCCCGTAGAACAGGAGGGTGGCAACGGCGGCGATCGCGGCGCCGCGGCCCCGGAGCTCCACCGCGCACCACAGCACGGGGAGGATCATCAGCGGGGCGAGGGTCCAGCCCGAAGGGTCCATCGCGGCGACTCCCATGCTGGCGATGTCCAGCACCGGGACCACGCAGACCGCCCCGCGGGGAAGCCGGGTCCAGGGAACCACCGGCGTGAGCAGCGCGGTCGCGGCTGTCATCAACGCGGCGAGTCCGAGCCAGGAACGAGGCGACGTGAATGCGCCGCCGGCGGCCAGCAGCAGGAGCGCCACCGCGAGGGCGGCGGCGAACACGCCCTGCCACGCCCAAGGCGTGGGCCGGGCGGTGAACAGGCTGCGAGAGACGCGGGTGCCCATGACGTCCCCCATCTGCGCCCTCCCCGGCTCAGTCGCGCCGCCCACGATCCCAGAATCGGGGGTGGGGCGAGGCAGAATCGCGAGGTCTATCCTGCACCGGTGAAGCGATCCGCGCGCCCGCCCACGCCTCACCCCTCCGGTGCGCGGCCGCCGGACGTGCCCCGGCAGCTGTTGCCGCGGCACGTCGCGATCGTGATGGACGGCAACGGCCGCTGGGCCCAGGACCGCGGACTGCCGAGGACGGCGGGGCACGAGCAGGGCGAGCACTCCCTCTTCGACGTCGTCGAGGGCGCCATCGAGATCGGGGTGAAGGCGATCTCGGCGTATGCCTTCTCCACGGAGAACTGGTCGCGCTCGGCGGATGAGGTCAAGTTCCTGATGGGGTTCAACCGCGACGTGATCCGCCGGCGCCGCGACGAGATGCACGAGCTCGGGGTGCGGGTCAGGTGGGCCGGACGCGCCCCGCGGCTCTGGAAGTCGGTGATCCGCGAGCTCCAGGTCGCCGAGGAGCTGACCCGCGACAACGACGTACTGACCCTGACGATGTGCGTGAACTACGGCGGTCGCGCCGAGCTGGCCGACACCGCCCGGTCGATCGCCCGCGAGGTCGCCGCCGGACGCCTCAACCCGGACCGGGTCGACGAGCGGACCTTCGCCCGCCACCTCTACGTCCCGGAGGTCGCCGACGCCGACCTCGTGTGGCGCACCTCCGGCGAGCAGCGACTCTCGAACTTCATGCTCTGGCAGGCGGCCTACGCGGAGTTCGTCTTCAGCGACGTGCTCTGGCCCGATGTCGACCGCCGGCACCTGTGGCAGGCCGTGGACACCTACGCGCGGCGGGACCGGAGGTACGGCACGGCCTAGGGGCTCCCCTACGCTGCCGCGGTGCACGCAGCCGAGGTGCGGGGCTGACGCTTACCTTCCAGGGGACTGCCGAGAATCGGCCCCCGCGCGGTCTGTCCTCAAGACGTCAGCGCTCGAGGTAGGCCAGCGACCGGAGGCCGCGTTCGAGGTGCCACGCGAGGTACGCCGCCACGACACCGCTGGCCTCCCTGAGGTGGCGCGGGTCGGCGGACTCCACCACCGGCCAGTCGCCGGCGAGCAGCGCTCCCAGGACCGTGATCGTCCCCGCCGCCGGGGTGGCCGACCCCGGAACCCGGCACGTCGCGCACAGCACGCCACCGGCGGACGGGTTGAACCACCGGTGCGGCCCCTCCTCGCCGCAGCGCGCACAGTGCTCGAACGACGGTGCCCAGCCGGCCACGGCCAGCGACCGCAGCAGGTAGGAGTCGAGCACCTGGCTGGGTGCGGGCCGCCCGCCGGCCATGGCGCGCAGGCCCCCCACGAGGAGCAGGAACTGCTGGGGGGACGGCTCGCGCTCCTCGGACACCAACCGGTCGGCGGTCTCGAGCATCACCGTGCCCGCGGTGTAGCGGTCGTAGTCGTCCCCGATCTCCCCCCAGAACGGGGTCAGAGTCTCGGCCTGCGTGATCACATCGAGGCTGCGACCCTCCGCCAGCTGCAGGTCGACGTGGGTGAACGGCTCGAGTCGTGATCCCCACCGCGAGCTGGTGCGGCGTACCCCCTTGGCCACGGCGCGCACCCGCCCGTGCTGACGGGTCAGCAGGGTGATGATGCGGTCGGCCTCGCCCAGCTTGTGGGTGCGCAGCACGATCGCCTCGTCGCGATAGAGGGGCACCCGACCTATTCTGCCCCGCTCAGGAGCTGGTACGACGCTGGCGTCCCGGTGTTTTCCAGCATGTCAGGGCGAAGTCGGCCGCTTCACGGTTCAGCCGCTCGGGTCGCGCCCGCCACTCCAGGATGCTGCGCGCCCGCAGGAAGGTCCCGTGGGGCATCTCCTCGGCGAGCATCGCGGCGTCAGCCGCCGGGTGGATCGGGTCGGCAGGATGCCCCACGATCAGGGCCGGCGCCTGGATGCCGCGCCGCTCGCGGGACGACGGGGCGATCCGCCCGAAGAAGAGTCCTTGCACGATCGCCGCCACCGAGTCGGCGCGCTGGTTGCACGTGTCGAGGCCGATGCCCACCCAGAAGGGGACCAGGCCACGCGGCACCGGGCGGGTGAGCAGCCGGAGACCGTTGACGGTGAAGGGCAGGAACCGAGCGGCGAACATGAGCGGCGCGAAGGCCAGGATCCCGGCCTCCAGCGCATTGTTGAGGACCGGCATCTCGACGATCAGGCCGCGTACCCGCTCGGGCGCGATGTCGGCGACCTCGAGCGAGACGTTGGCCCCCAGCGAGGTACCGCCGACGACGGCCTGGGGTGCGCCCAGGTGGTCGAGCAGGGCGATGACCTGCCGGCCGAAGGCCGTCATGGAGTAGGCGTGCGGGTCGGCTGGTCGGTCGGAGCGGCCGTGGCCGAGCAGGTCGAGGGTCACCACGTGCAACCCCTCGGCGGCCAGGGCACGGGCCAGGGGTTGGTGCATGCGGCGCGGCATCAGCTGGCCGTGCAGCAACACCACCCACGACTCGCCGCTGCCGTACTCGGTGTATTCGAGACGGTCGCGAGAAGATTCGGTGTCGAGGAAGAACTGGCCGATCCGTTCGGAGACGAGCATGGTGCGCAATGTAGTCGTGACAGTGGGCTGTCACCGTCACATGCGTCCAATCAAGCCCGATCCAATCCCCCATGACCGACAATGGACCGCATGACCGGCTCGGGGCGTCCCCCGTACGTCGGCGCACTCCCTGCGCTCGGCGCGCTGGTCGTCATCTACGTCGCTGGCACCCAGGCCGTCCACCTTGCCCCCTACGAAGGGGCCGTCGCCTCCTGGTGGCCCGGAGCCGGGATCGCCGTCAGCCTGTTCGCGCTCGCACCGCGACGCTGGTGGCCGGCCCTGATCGCCGGCGTCATCATCGCGAGTGGCGCCGCCAACTTCACCGCAGGTCGAGCGTTGGAGGTCTCGCTCGTCTTCGGTCTCGCCAACACGGCCGAGGCGGTCGTGGCCGGCTTTGTCCTCAAGCGGGGAATCACGGGAGCTCCTCGCTTCGAGTCCCTCGACGACTTCCTGCGACTCGTGCGCGCCGCAGCGATCGGCGCGGTCGTCGCCGCCACCGGCGGTGCGCTGAACATCGCGGCCCTCGGCGGGGGTTCCTTCGTCGAGACCTGGCGCTACCTCTGGGCGTCCCACGCCGCGTCCACCCTGGTGATCGTCCCGGTCGCACTCACGCTGGGACACAAGGCCGTCGACCGCCGCCGGGTCGAGCTGGCAATCCAGGCCACCGCCCTGTTCGCCGTGACGCTGCTCGTCTTCGCGCCCGACCAGCCACTCGCCCTGGCCTTCACGCCCCTTCCGCTCCTGGTCTGGGCGGCCCTCCGCCTGGGGGTCCGTGCCCTCACCTGGGAGCTGCTCGGGACCAGCGTGGTGGGAACCATGCTGACGGCCGAGGGCTACGGACCCTTCGCGGCCAACGCCGCTGCCGGCGCGAGCACCGCCGCCGGTGCCGGCGCCATGGTCCAGCTGTGGCTGCTCAGCGCTGCCCTGATGTCGCTACCGCTCACCGTCACCGTCGAGCAGCGCCGGCAGCTGCTCGACGAGGTGACGGCCCGCGAGGAGCTGTTCCGGCGCAACTTCACCGAATCACTGACCGGGATGTTGCTGCTGAAGCCGCACCGCGAACGGCTCCAGATCGTCGATGCGAACGATGCCGCGCTCCGTTTGCTCGGCGAAGGGGGCGGCCGCGTCGTCGGCCGGCATCTCGACCGCGTCATCGACCAGCCGACCCAGGTGCGGACCGCCGCTCAGGCGTTGCTCACGGGCAGCCAGGACGGATGGACGGCCCAGCTGGGGCTCGTCGACCGCCCGAGCACCCGGATCGACGTCTCGCTCTCCGTGATCTCCCGAGGAGACCAGCCGGTCCTGGCGGCTCAGCTGCTCGACGTCACGGCCGAGCACAACGCGCTCGCCCGGATCGAGGCTGCCGAGAAACTGACCAGTGCCACCCTGGACACCGCCGCGTGCATCATCATGGTCGCCGACATGGGGGGCACGGTCGTGCGGGTCAATGCCGCCACGTCCGGCCTCACCGGCTTCACCGAGGAGCAGATCCTCGGTCACCCCGTCTGGGAGACGATCATCCCCGAGTCGCGCGTGCCGCTGGTGAAGGAGATCTTCTCCTCCCCTGACGGTGCTGCGGTCCCTTTGACCCGCGAGGCGGACGTCACCCGGGCCGACGGCGGGCTGCTCCGCGTCGTGTGGAACAACAACATCGTCTTCGACGACGACGGGCACGCGGCGTACGTCGTGATGACCGGCATCGATGTCACCGCCGAACGCACTGCCGCCGGCCTGGTCGACCACCTCCTGCGTGCCTCCAACACCACGGCGCTGATCGGTATCGACCACCGCGGACGAATCTCGCTGTTCAACTCGGGGGCCGGCGTCCTGCTGGGCTACGAGGACGACGAGGTGGTCGGCCTGCCCTTCATCGACCTGCTCGACCCCAACGACCTGGCGACCCGGACGAGGACGAGCACGGAGCCGGGAACTTTCGCCGCGCTTGTCGAGACCCTCGGCGAGCTGGGCGAGACGCCACCGCAGGACTGGACGTGGCTGGGGGCGGGCGGCAGACGCCTGACCGTGTCGATGACCCTGAGCGTGGCGGCCGACGCCCCCGCAACGCGGAACGGCTACCTGTGCGTGGGACGTGACGTCACCGAGCAGCGGCACAGCCAGGCCATGCTGATCACCGCGCTCGAGACCGAGCGTCGAGCCGTCGAACGGCTCCGCAAGCTCGATGCGGCGAAGAGCGAGTTCGTCTCCACGGTCAGCCACGAGCTGCGCACGCCGGTCACCAGCATCATCGGCTACACCGAGTTGCTGACGGACGGCTCCCTGGTGAGGCCGGACGCGGCCCAGCTCCCGCTCCTCGACACCATCGCCCGCAACGGCGAGCGCCTGATCACCATCTGCAACGACCTGCTCCTGATCGGCGAGCTCGAGTCCGGAGCGGCCGAGATGGCCCGGGAGGAGGTGGACCTGCTCTCGCTCATGAAGTACGCCGAGGCGTCCGTCGGACATATCGCGAGAGGACGGCACCTCAACCTGAGCTTCCACTCCAAGGACGAGCCGACCGTGGTGCTGGGCGACCGGATGCAGCTCGAGCGGGCGATAGACAACCTGCTCAACAATGCGGTCAAGTTCACCGAGGACGGCGGCGAGATCGCGGTCCGCCTCGATCAGGACGGTTCCGAGGCCAGGCTGGCGGTGCGCGACACCGGCATCGGCATCCCCGAGGAGGAACAGTCAGGCCTGTTCCAGAAGTTCTTCCGCTCCTCGAATGCCAAGGCCAAGGCGATCCAGGGAGCGGGCCTCGGACTCTCGATCGTGTCCGGGATCATCGCCTCGCACGGGGGCCGGGTCCGCGTCGAGTCCGCGCCCCTTCGCGGGACGGAGGTCACCGTCGTGCTCCCCCTGCACCGACACCGGAGCTAGGACTTCGCGCCCCGGTTCACCGCCGAGATGACCGCCTTGAGCGAGGCGGTGACGATGTTGGGGTCCAGGCCGACGCCCCACAGGACCTGATCGCCCACCGCGCACTCGACGTACGCCGCCGCGATGGCGTCACCGCCCGACGACAGCGCGTGCTCGTGGTAGTCGAGCACGCGGACGTCGAAGTCATGGGGAAGGTCGTTGATCGCGTTGACGAAGGCGGCGATCGGCCCGTTGCCCTCCCCGGACAGCGACACGGGCGAGCCGTCGACGTAGACGTTGACCGAGAGCCGGTCCTTCTCCCCCGCCGCCGAGGACGTGTGCACGGAGTTCAGGCGCAGCGGCACCTCAGGATCGAGGTACTCGGCGGAGAACACGCCCCAGATCTGGTCGGCTGTCATCTCGCCGCCCTCGGTGTCGGTGCGCTCCTGGATGACGCGGCTGAACTCGATCTGCGCGCGCCGCGGCAGGTCCAGGTTGTGCTCGGACTTGAGGAGGTAGGCGACCCCGCCCTTGCCCGACTGGCTGTTGACCCGGATCACGGCCTCGTAGGTGCGGCCCACGTCCTTCGGGTCGATCGGCAGGTACGGCGCCTCCCACTCGATGTCGGCGACGTCGATCCCGGCCTCGCTGGCCCGCCGGTCGAGGTCTTCCAGGCCCTTCTTGATGGCGTCCTGGTGGCTGCCGGAGAACGCGGTGTAGACGAGGTCGCCCGCGTAGGGGTGCCGCGGGTGAACGGGCAGCTGGGTGCAGTACTCCACGGTGCGGCGGATCTCGTCGATGTCGGAGAAGTCGATCTGCGGGTCGATGCCCTGGCTGAAGAGGTTCATGCCGAGGGTGACCAGGCAGACGTTGCCGGTGCGCTCCCCGTGGCCGAAGAGACAGCCCTCGACCCGATCCGCGCCCGCCATCATGGCCAGCTCGGTCGCCGCGACCGCGGTGCCCCGGTCGTTGTGGGGATGCAGGCTGATCGTGGTGTGCTCCCGCCTGGTGAGCTGGCGGGAGAACCACTCGATCTGGTCCGCATAGATGTTCGGCGTGGCCATCTCCACGGTGGCCGGCAGATTCAGGATGATCTCGCGCCCGTCATCGGGCTGCCACACGTCCGAGACCGCCTCGCACACCTCGACCGAGAACGGCAGCTCGGTCCCGGTGAAGATCTCCGGGCTGTACTCGTAGCCGATGACGGTGCGGTCGAGGTAGCTCTCGGCATGCTTCATGACCAGCTGGGTGCCGTGGACCGCGATGTCCTTGATCTCGTCGCGGCCGGCGTGGAAGACCACCCGCCGGAACAGCGGCGCCAGAGCGTTGTAGAGGTGGATGTTGGCGTGGTGCACCCCCACCAGTGACTGCACGGTGCGCTCGATCAGGTCCTCCCGCGCCTGGGTCAGCACCGAGATCGTCACGTCCTCGGGGATCCGGTCCTGCTCGATCAGCTGGCGGACGAAGCTGAAGTCGGTCTCGCTGGCCGAGGGGAACCCGACCTCGATCTCCTTGTAGCCCATCCGCACCAGCAGGTCGAACATCGTGTGCTTGCGGGCCGGTGTCATCGGGTCGATCAGCGCCTGGTTGCCATCGCGCAGGTCGGTGCTCAGCCAGCGCGGCGCTCGGGTCACCGTCCTGGTCGGCCAGGTCCGGTCCGGCAGGTCCACCGGAGGAAAGGCCTGGTAGCGGTGGATGGGCATGCCGCTGGCCCGCTGGGTGTTGCCGAATGGTCCGTTGGTGGATGTCATGGATTCCTCGCTGGGTCTCGCCTGGAGTGCCGGTGGCGCGTCCTCCGCAGCGAGGGGCCCGGCTGAGCTCAGACCTCGCTGCGGCGGCGAAGAAGCCCTTCGAGACGCGCGCGGAGCGCGCTTTTCAGGACAGGCACGTGCGTCATGACGGGCCCACGATAACCCACGGCCACCGGACGCGGAGTGCTACGGCCCGGACCGCGAGATGTGCGGACCTCGCATGCGCGCCCACGACGCGGGTACGTTCCGGCTCGTGAGCACCAACACCCGACTCGTCCACGCCACCCCCGACCAGGTCTGGGCGGTCCTCGCCGACGGGTGGCTCTACCCACTCTGGGTCGTCGGCGCGTCCCGGATGCGGGACGTCGACGACCACTGGCCGGAGCCCGGCGCCCAGCTGCACCACTCCGTCGGCACCTGGCCGCTGTTGCTCGACGACACCACCGAGGTGATCGAGGCGACCCCCGGCGTGACTCTGGTGCTCCGGGCCCGGGCCTGGCCGAGCGGCGAGGCAGGGGTCACCCTCCACCTGCGGCCGAACGGGACCGGCACGGAGGTGGTGATCGAGGAGGACGCCCAGAGCGGACCGGCGACCCTCGTGCCGAAGGTGCTGCGAGACCCTCCGCTCGGGTGGCGCAACGTCGAGACCCTGCGTCGTCTGGCATACCTGGCCGAGCGACGCCAGTGACCTACGACGCCGTCGTGGTCGGGGGCGGCCCCAATGGTCTGGTGGCCGCCAACCACCTCGCGGACCACGGGTGGTCGGTGCTCCTGCTGGAGGCCCAGCCCGAGGTCGGCGGTGCCGTGCGCAGCGCCGAGGACGTGCACCCCGGTTTCGTGCACGACACGTTCAGCGCGTTCTATCCCCTGGGCGCAGCCTCGCCCGCGATCCGCGAGCTGGGGCTCGACCAGCACGGGCTGCGCTGGCGACGCGCCCCCGCCGTGCTCGGGCACCCGCTCCCCGGGCACGGCTGGGCCCTCCTGCACCGGGACCGGGAAGTCACCGCCGGCCTGATGGACGCGGCGTACCCCGGGGACGGTCAGGCGTGGCTCGACCTCTGCGACACCTGGGACCGGATCGGGAACCATCTCGTCGACGGACTGCTCACCCCCTTCCCGCCAGTCCGTTCGGCCCTGGCCGGACTGGCTCGGCTCAGGGGGGTCGGTGGCCTGGATTTCGTCCGGACCCTGCTCACCCCCGCGGCCGAGCTGGGTTCGTCGCGGTTCGGAGGCACCGCCCCCCGCATCCTGCTGGCGGGCAACGCGGGGCACAGCGACATCCCCCTCGACGCCCCGGGTTCGGGACTGATGGCGCTGATGATGACGATGCTGGGCCAGACGGTCGGTTTCCCGGTCCCGGAGGGGGGCGCCGGCGAGCTGAGCGCCGCGCTGGCGCGTCGCTTCACCGCGCTGGGGGGTGAGATCCGCTGCGACGCGGAGGTGACGCGGGTCCTCACATCAGGTGGCCGCGCGTGCGGCGTCGGGCTGGCCGACGGTGAACAGGTCCTCGCCCGTCGGGCCGTGGTCGCCGACGTGGCCGCTCCCGCTCTTTTCGGCCGCCTCCTCGACCCCACGGACGTGCCGGCCCGGGTGCTCCGCGGCATGCGTGGCTTCCGGATGGACCCGAGCACGGTCAAGGTCGACTGGGCGCTGGACGGACCCGTGCCCTGGGAGCAGCAGCCGGCACACGCTCCCGGCACGGTGCACGTGGCCGACTCGACGGCCCAGCTGACCGAGTCACTGGGACAACTGGCGGCCGCCGCGGTGCCGGCCGAGCCGTTCCTGCTGGCCGGCCAGATGACCACCACCGACCCCACCCGCTCGCCCGCCGGCACCGAGTCGATGTGGGCCTACACCCACGTGCCACAGGAGAGCGTGCGCGACGCGGGCGACGGCAGCATCCGGGGGACATGGGACCGCGACGACTGCGAGCGGTTCGCGGACCGGATGCAGGACCGGATCGAACGGCTGGCGCCCGGCTTCGGAAGTCGGGTGCTCGCCCGGCGAATCCTCGGGCCTCGCGAGCTCGAAGCCCGGAACGCCAATCTCATCGGCGGCGCGGTCGGTGGCGGCACCGCGCAGCTGCACCAGCAGCTGGTGTTCCGCCCGGTCCCCGGCCTCGGCCGGGCCGAGACCGGGGTGCCCGGCCTCTACCTGGGATCGGCCTCCGCACACCCGGGTGGAGGTGTTCACGGTGCCTGCGGCAGGAACGCCGCACGGGCAGCGCTGCTGCACGACCGGGCGCGGCGGCTGATGCCCGGCAAGGCGTGACCGGTCCGGCCACCGGCATGAACGCCGGGTGGACGGGGCACGGGACAGCATGACCTTGGCCGACCAGCAGGAGACGCGCCGTAGCGCCGAGCCCGACGCTGGCAAGCTCCACTCCCCCACCCAGCTCTCCTCGCACTCGTGGCGCTATGTCGTGCGCCGGACGTGGCGCGAGTTCATGTCTGACGAGTGCACCGACCTGGCCGCGGCGCTGACCTACTACGCCGTCCTCGCGCTGTTCCCCGCCGCCATCGCGTTGACCTCACTGCTGGGTCTCGTCGGCCAGGGCGAGACCGCGGTCGACGAGGTGCTCGCGATCGTCGACGACCTGGGCGGCGACACGATCGTGGCCACCATCGGTGATCCCCTCAGAGAGCTGAGCCAGTCGCAGTCCGCCGGGCTGGCCCTGGTCCTCGGTCTCGCGGGGGCGCTGTGGTCGGCCAGCGGCTACGTCGGTGCGTTCGGTCGGGCCATGAACCGGATCTACGAGATCGGTGAGGGCCGACCGATCTGGAAGCTGCGGCCGGCGATGCTGCTGCTGACCGTGGTCCTGGTCGTGCTCGCCGCGGCCGTGTTGCTGGCGCTCGTCCTGACCGGCCCGGCCGCACTCGCCGTGGGCAACGCGCTCGGTCTCGGGTCGACCGGCGTGCTGCTCTGGGAGATCGCCAAGTGGCCGGCGCTGCTCGGCGTCGTCGTACTCATCGTCGCCCTGCTCTACTACGCAACCCCCAACATCCGGCAGCCGCGGTTCCGCTGGGTCAGCCTCGGAGCCGTCCTGGCGATCGCGATCTGGGGTCTGGCCTCAGCGGCGTTCGGCTACTACGTCGCCAGCTTCGGCTCCTACGACAAGACCTACGGCACCCTCGGGGGCGTCATCGTCTTCCTGCTGTGGCTGTGGCTCACCAACCTGGCCCTGCTCTTCGGCGCCGAGCTCAATTCGGAGCTCGAGCGCGGGAGGGAGCTGCAGTCCGGGCTGGTGGCCGAGGAGACCCTCCAGCTGCCTCCGCGCGACACCCGGAAGCTGGACAAGGACCAGGCCAAGGAGGAGAAGGACCTTCGACGGGGTCGGGAACTGCGCCGCAGCAGCCCCAGCAAGCACCGTCGCCGCCGCGAGGAAAGGGGGACCACATGACCCTCACGTCACTGTGGCGGGACCGTCATCCCCGCAGCGGCCCGGCCGAACGGGCGACCGTGAGCGGGGAGTACGACGCCGTCGTGGTCGGTGCCGGGATCACCGGGCTGACCACGGCACTGCTCCTCTCGCGCGCCGGTCAGTCCGTTGCCGTCATCGAGGCCCGGCAGGTCGGCGCGGGCACCACCGGTGGGAGTACCGCCAAGGTCAGCCTGCTCCAGGGCACCCAGCTGTCGCGGATCTCCCGGCGCCACCCCGACGCGGTGGTCCGGGACTACGTCTCCGCCAATGCCGAGGGACAGGCCTGGCTGGCCCGGTTCTGCGCGGACCACGGAGTCGAGACGCAGCGCCGCCCGGCGTACACCTACGCCACGACCGGCAGCGGCAAGCGGTCCGCGCATGCCGAGTACGAGGCCGCCCAGAAGGCCGGGCTGGCCGCCATCTGGCTCGACTCAACCGACCTGCCGTTCCCCACCGCCGGCGCGGCACGGCTCGACGACCAGCTGCAGGTCGATCCCATGGAGCTGCTCGATGCGCTGTCGCGCGAGGCCACCGCCCACGGGGCGACGATCATCGAGGGTGCCCGGGTCCGCCGGGTCACCGGCAAGGACCCGGTCCGGGTCGTCACCGACGTGGGCGCGGCCAGCGCGCACAACGTGGTGGTCGCGACCAACATGCCGATCCTCGACCGGGGTGCCTTCTTCGCCCGGGCCAAGCCCGCCCGCTCCTACGGTCTGGCCTTCCGGACCCCCGAACCTGCCGTCGACGGCATGTACCTCTCGGCCGAGACGCCGGGGCACTCGCTGCGAGACGCTCCCGACCCCTCCGGCAGCCTCCTGCTGGTCGGCGGCAACGGCCACAAGCCGGGTGCTCCCGTGTCGGAGCGTCACCGGATCGACGAGCTGCGCCGGTTTACCGCCACCCATTTCCCGAGCTCGGAGGAGACGCACGCGTGGTCGGCCCAGGACTACGTGCCGCACCACGGGCTGCCGTTCGTGGGTCCGGTGTTGCCGGGGCACGAGCACGTGCTGGTCGCGGGCGGTTACGCGAAGTGGGGCATGACCAACGGCGTCGCCGCTGCCGTCGCCCTGGCCGGGCGGATCCTCGGTGGGCACCACGAGTGGGCCGCGATCCTCGAGCCCTGGCGGTCGCACGAGCTGCGGGGGCTCCTCGACAGTGCTCGGGTCAACGGCGAAGTGGGGCTCGAGATGACCTGGGGATGGCTGCGCCCCGTGATCCACCCGGGTGCCGGTGTTCCGTCCGGCGAGGGCAGAGGACAGGTCCGGCTGGATCGGGTGGGCACGCCGACGGCGTCGGCTCACGTGGACGGGGTCGAGCGCCGGGTCTCCGCCGTCTGCAGCCACCTCGGAGGGATCGTGCGCTGGAACAACGCCGAGCGCAGCTGGGACTGCCCCCTGCACGGCTCGAGGTTCGGGCCGGACGGTGAGGTGCTCGAGGGACCGGCCACGTGCGGGCTGTCCCGACGGTGAGCAATTGGGTGACGGACTAGCCTCGGGCGGCATGGCCCGCCTGCTGATCGTCCACCACTCCCCCACCGAGCTCGTGCAGTCCCTCACCGACGCGGTGGTCGCCGGAGCCAACGACGACGAGATCAAGGGCGTCGAGGTGGTGGTGAAGCCTGCGCTGGACGCTGACGCGGACGATGTCCTCGGGGCCGACGGCTACCTGCTCGGGACCACGGCCAACTTTGGCTACATGAGCGGGGCGCTCAAGCACTTCTTCGACACGATCTTCCTCCAGGCCGGCGGTGCGCTGTCCGACGACGGGTCCGCCGCGGCCGGCAGCGGCGGCAAGAAGCCGTTCGGGCTGTGGGTGCACGGCCGCTACGACACCACCGGTGCGGTCAGGTCGGTGCTGTCCATCGTCGGCGCCCTGCCGTGGAACCAGGCGGCGGAGGTGCTCGAGGTGCTCGGCGACCTGGACGATGACGAGCGCGCCGCAGCCTACGACCTGGGCGGGACTCTGGCCGCGCTGCTCATGGAATGAAGATGGCGTTCCGGCACCCCGGTAGCATCGCGGCCATCCCGCTCCATCACCGACTTGTCTGGAGGGAACCGCGTTGTCGCACGTCGTACGCGGTCTCGTCCTGCTCCTGGTCCTCCTGATGAGCGCGTGTGGCGAGGACGGACAGGGCAGCAACGTCGACCCGGACCAGGTCGACGCCGTCGAGACGCCCGAGCTCGGGGCCTGCCGGGTGCTGACCCCCGACGACGTCGCGCTGCCGGCCAACGCCACGGAGATCGTGGACTGCTCCGAGAGGCACAACGCCGAGACCTATGCGGTCGGAGAGCTGCCGGTCAAGCTTGACGACGCGGCGTACGACGACCGCGAGGTCGGCGCGTTCGCCTACGACCGGTGCAGCAAGAAGTTCATGTCGTTCCTCGGTGCCGACGAGAGCGTCGTGATGCGAACCGTCGTGAGCTGGGCGTGGTTCCGACCCTCGGAGGCGGCGTGGGACGAGGGAGCGCGGTGGTACCGCTGCGACATCGTCGGCGGCGGTGACCAGAGCGAGTCCTACGTCGACCTGCCCAAGACCGCCGAGGGCCTGCTACTCCGGCAGGCAGACAAGTGGATGGTCTGCGTCAACGGAGAATCGGTCTCGGACGCCCCGAAGATCCCCTGCTCGGAGGAGCACAACTGGCGGGCGGTGACCACGATCAGGCTGGGTGATGCCGGCGAGGAGTACCCGGGCGACCGGGTGGTCGAGGTGAAGACCCGCGACTTCTGCTCCGACTCCGTCGGCGCGTGGCTCAGCTATCCCGTCGACTACGACTTCGGCTACACGTGGTTCCACGAGGCCGAGTGGGAAGCCGGCAACCGGCGCTCCGTCTGCTGGGCCCGCACCGACCAGTAGGGCGACTCAGAATCCCAGCCGGCGCAGCTGACGTGGGTCCTTCTGCCAGTCCTTGGCGACCTTGACGTGCAGGTCGAGGAAGACCGGTGTGCCGAGCATCGCCTCGATCTGGTGCCGGGCGGCGGTGCCGACCGCGCGCAGGCGGGAGCCCTTGTGGCCGATCACGATGCCCTTCTGGGAGGACCGCTCGACGAAGAGGTTGGCGTAGATGTCGAGCAGCGGCTTGTCGTCGGGCCGGCCCTCGCGCAGGCCCATCTCCTCGACCACGACGGCGATCGAGTGCGGCAGCTCGTCGCGGACGCCTTCGAGGGCGGCCTCACGGATCAGCTCCGCGACGATTGCCTCCTCCGGTGCATCGCTGAGGTCACCGTCGGGGTAGAGCTGGGGACCCTCGGGCAGCAGCCCGACCAGCAGGTCCTCCAGCAGCTTCACCTGGTCGCCGCTCTGTGCGGACACGGGGACGATCTCTGCCCAGTCCGTGCCGGTCTCGACGCCGAGCCGCTGGATGTCCAGCAGGTGCTGGCCGATCTGCTCGGACGTCGCGAGGTCGGTCTTGGAGGCGATGGCGACCTTGGTGGTGCGCTTCACCTTCGCCATCTCGTTGACGATGAACCGGTCGCCGGGACCGATCTTCTCGTTCGCCGGGAAGCAGGCGGCCACCACATCGACCTCGGCCAGCGTCGTCTTGACGAGGTCGTTGAGGCGTTCGCCCAGCAGCGTGCGCGGTCGATGGAGTCCGGGGGTGTCGACCAGGATCAGCTGCGCGTCCTCGCGATGCACGATGCCGCGTACGACGGTCCGGGTGGTCTGCGGCTTGGAGCTTGTGATGACGACCTTGCTGCCGACCAGGGCGTTGGTCAGGGTCGACTTGCCCGCGTTGGGGCGGCCGACGAACGAGGCGAACCCGCTCCGGTGGCCTTCTGGTGCGGGGTTATCCATCGCGCGCCTCGTCGTACTCCGCCCAGATCTGCTCGTCGGACTTCCCGGCGGCCTTGCCGGCCCGCCAGATCGGTCCGGGGTCCACGGCGCGCGGCTGGCGCCGGGTCATGCCGCGCCAGTAGCCCATCACGTCGTACGCCGTGCTCGGCAGCCGCCGCTCGCGCATCAGGTGCTTGCGGATCGCCCGCATCTGGGCGGACTCTCCCGCCATCCAGAAGTAGCCCGCGCCGGGCGGCCAGTCGATCGACTCGACCACCACGGCCAGGCCGCTCTGTCCGGGTTCGGGCGGCTCGAGCCAGGTCACGTCGGGGCCGTCCGGGAGGTAGCCGGTGAGGTCGTCGGGCACCTCGGCCCAGATCCTGGTCGCCACGGGATCGGCCCCGGCGAGCGTCGTCTCGGCGATCCTCGCCATCGCCGGCATCGCCGTCAGGTCACCGACGAGCAGCAGCCAGTCGGCGTCGCGCGGCATCGCGAAGGAGCCGCGTGGGTCGGTCACGGTGACCTGGTCGCCGACGCAGTCGCGGGTCGCCCACTCGGTGACCAGCCCGACCTCGTGCACGACGGCGTCGAGGACCAGCTCGCGCCCGTCCCACGAGCGCACGGTGTAGTAGCGGCTCTGGAACTGACCGGGCACGATCAGCCCGACCCACTCGTCGGGGATGCCGGTCGACTCGAATCCGGCCAGCCCGTCGCCGGCCAGGGTGAGGCGGAGCAGGTGGGGTGAGAGCACGTCACGACGCTGGACGTGCGCGTCGTACCGCCGGGCTCGGGTGCTCACGCACCAACGCTATCTGCCGGTAACTCGCGACGGCTCGGCCCCGGTTGACCGGTAACTCGCGACGGCTCGGCTAGAAGGTGGGGCGGAGCGGGAAGCCGTCGTCGCCGGAATCGGTGGTGCGCACGGCCAGGACGTGGTTGAGCTGGATCTCGTTGCGCTCGAACGCCAGCCGCGAGCCCGCCATGTAGAGGCCCCACACGCGGGCGGTGCCCTCCCCCACCTCGGCCACGCACGCGTCCCAGTTCTCACGCAGGTTGTGGCACCACGCGGTGAGAGTGAGGGCGTAGTGGCGCCGGAAGTTCTCGGCGTGCATGACCTCGAGACCCGCGTTCTGCGCGTCGGTGATGATCCGTCCGGCCCCGATCAGCTCACCGTCGGGGAAGACGTAGCGGTCGAGGAAGGCGCCGATGTCCTGGCGGTGGTTGTGCGGTCGGGTGATGCAGTGGTTGAGCAGCCGTCCCTCGGGACGGAGCCGGTCACGCAGGTGCGCGAAGTACGCCGGGTAGTTGCGGATGCCGATGTGCTCGGTCAGGCCGATCGAGCTGACCGCGTCGAAGTCGGACTCCATCACGTCGCGGTAGTCGAGGTGACGCACCTCGGCGAGGTCACCGAGCCCCTCGCGGTCGATGGCCTCCTTGGCCCAGGACGCCTGCTGCCGCGAGAGGGTCACGCCGAGGACCCGGACGCCGTGCTCCCGCGCGGCATGCCTGACCATCCCGCCCCAGCCGCAGCCGACATCGAGCAGGCGCTGCCCGGGCTTGAGGTCGAGCTTGCGGGCGACCAGGTCGTACTTCTCGAACTGCGCCTCCTCGAGCGTCGCCTCGGCGTTCGGGAAGACGGCGCAGGTGTAGGTCATCGAGGGGCCCAGCACCTGTTCGTAGAACGCGTTGGACACGTCGTAGTGGTGGGAGATGACCCCGGCGTCGCGCCTCATCGAGTGCCGCAGGCCCTCCACCGCGCGCCGCCAGCGCGGGAGCGCCTCGCCCGGCGGGGCCGGTGGCGGACGGAGGCTGCCCAGGCCGAGGCTGCGGACGAGCTCCAGCGCCTCCGACGGCGCGGGAGCCCGGAACGACAGGTTGTTCTGCAGCAGGACGAGCGCGTCGTAGGGGTCTCCGGGGTGCACGCCGTGCAGGAGGAGGTCGCCGGCCACATAGGCGCGCGCCATGCCGAGGTCGCCGGGTGCGGTCAGCAGGTAGGCCAGGCCGCGCGGGCTGACCAGCTCCAGGCTGATGTCCGCGTCGGGCGGTCCGGCCGTACTGCCGTCGAACGCCTTGAAGCGCACCGGCATCCCGCTGCGCAGGAGGGACTCGATGGCTTCACCGATCTTCATGGTCACTGTCGTCGCACCGCCTTGTCGTAGAGGGTGGTCAGTCGGTCGTCGGGGTCGTAGGTCGCCTTCACCCGCGCGAGGTTCGGGCCGTCGTAGAGCCGGTCGAAGGTGTCGCGGTCGTAGAACGCCTCGGAGTAGAGCGACTTGTGACCGCCCAGCTCGAGCATCTTGTCCTCGATCGCACGGTTCAGCGGCGCGTCCGCGGCCTCCGGGCCGACGTGGACGGTGCCCCAGAAGCCGATGTTGACGTAGGTGACGCCCGGCTCGAGGGGGTACGACGGCCAGGCGCGCTTCGCGACCACCGGGCACAGCCAGACGGGCCGCATGCCGACCCTTTCGTCGAACCAGGCCAGGAACTCGGGCAACCGCTCGACCGGGACCTCTACGTCCTGGATCACGGCCTCGCGCTGGGGCCGCCCGGCCCGCCGGTCCAGCCGATCGGCGATTCCGAAGCGCCGGTCCAGCTGGACCAGCCGATGGTAGACGTCCGAGCGCCGCCAGCGGCGCGGCCAGAGGCGGCGTACGACGGGGTGCTGGACGCCGAAGGCGCGCGAGCACCAGAACCAGTCGGTGTCCCAGCGCCACAGGTAGTCGTACGTCGTGAGCCGGTCGGTCTCGCGCTCCTGGAGCGACCGGTAGTAAATCGCGTGGCCGGTGTAGTCACTGCGACTGCTCTCGGCGGAGTGGTCCCAACGGGCGAGGGTCAGGTAGAGCTCGTCGGGCGCGAACCCGACCCCGTCGAGAGCGTCCACCCTGGATCCGGCGTACCGACCGGTCTCGACGATCTCGGCGACGGTCTTGGCCAGCATCCCGGGCTCGTCGAAGCGCAGGTGCTGCAACGCGACGTGTCCCGGGACCTCCTCGAGGCGGATCCGCAGCCGGGTCGCGTAGCCCAGCGAGCCGTAGGAGTTGGGGAACGCGTCGAAGAGGTCGTCGCCCGGCCGGGTCGTGACGATCTCGCCGGCGCCGGTGAGCACGTCCATCTCGAGGACGGACTCGTGCGGGAACCCGCTCCGGAAGCTCGTGGACTCGATGCCGAGGCCCGTGACGGCGCCCCCGAGGGTGATCGTGCGCAGCTGGGGCACGACCAGCGGGATCAGCCCGTGCGGGAGGGCGGCGTCGACCAGGTGCTCGTAGGTGCACATCCCCTGCACCTCCGCGACCCGCTCGGCCGGATCGATGTCGATCACCCCGGTCAGCCCGGAGACGTCCAGACCCGCAGCCGACGCCTCCCGCGGCCGGAAGAGGTTGGAGGTGTGCTTGGCCAGACGGACCGGGGCATCGGCGGGCAAGGCAGAGAAGGAGGCACACAGCCGGTCGACGGCTGCGCCATGCTGGTCCCACCCACGCCGGAGAGGCACGGCCCAAACCTAGCCGAAACGGCGGTTCAGGGGTGGTGGACCGTCTCCAGGCTCCGGCCGGCCGGGTCGCCCCGGTGTACGACGACGCCGGGGCCGCCGAAGTCTGCCAGCACCGCCAGGTCCTCCGCAGTCACCGCCTCGGCCTCGGTCAGCACCACGGCGGCCTCCAGCCCGCGCGAACCGGAGGCGACAGCCATCGCGACGCAGACCTGGAGCGCCGAGAGCCGCAGTGACGGCAGGTCGACGGTCGCGCCGGCGTAGGTGCGTCCGTCGCTGTCACGGCAGGCCGCGCCCTCGGCTGCCCGGACCCGGGCCCGGGTCGCGCGCGCCAGCGTCACCAGCTTGGCGTCCTCGGCAGAGAGCTCACCCATCGGCGGTCTCCCGGTGGGCGGTGTCACGGTGGGTGGTCTCGCGGGCCGGTGCGGCCACGTTGATCAGGACGGTTCCGATCTTGTTGCGACGGCCTGTTGCCTGTTCGGCCTCGAAGCGGAGGCCGTGGGCCTCGACGTGCGAGCCGGGGATCGGCACCCGGCCGAGATGCTTGGCCATCAGGCCGCCGACGCTGTCGACGTCCTCCTCGTCGACCTCGAAGCCGAACAGCTCGTGGAGGTCGTCGACGGGAAAGCGCGACGAGACCCGGGCGGACCCTTCGTCGAGCACCTCCACCTCGATCTCGTCCTCGTCGAACTCGTCGGTGATCTCGCCGACGATCTCCTCCAGCAGGTCCTCGATCGTGATCAGCCCGGCTGTGCCGCCGTACTCGTCGACGACGACGGCGATGTGCTGGCGATCGGCCTGCATCTCCCTCAGCAGGGAGTCGACCGGCTTGGAGTCGGGCACGAAGTGGGCCGTCCGCATGACCTCCTCCACCCGCTGGGTGAACTCCACGTCGGGTGCCTCGAAGTCACGGCGCACGAGGTCCTTGAGGTAGGCGAAGCCGCGGATGTCATCGAGGTTCTCGCCGATCACCGGCACCCGCGAGAAGCCGCTGCGCAGGAACAGCGACATCGTCTGGCGCAGGTTCTTGTAGCGCTCGATGTAGACCACGTCCGTGCGCGGCACCATCACCTCGCGGGCGATCGTGTCACCGAACTCGAAGACCGAGTGGATCATCTTCCGCTCGCCCGACTCGATGACCGCCGACGCCTCCGCGAAGTCGACCAGCTCGCGCAGCTCGGTCTCCGTCGAGAACGGGCCCTCGCGGAAGCCACGGCCCGGTGTGATCGCGTTGCCGATCAGGATCAACAACCGCGGGAGCGGTCCGAGGACGGTGGTGACGACGTAGAGGGGCGTTGCGGAGGCGAGTGCCACCCGCTCCGGGTGCTGGCGGCCCAGGGTGCGCGGGGCGACCCCGATCACCACGAACGAGACGACCAGCATGATCGCGATCGAGGTGCCGGCGGCGGCCCAGAACGCACCGCCCCAGGCATTGCGGACCAGCTGGGTGACGATCACCGTCGCCGCGATCTCGCAGAGCAGGCGAAGGAAGAGCGCGGTGTTGAGGTAGCGGACCGGGTCCGCGAGCAAGACCGTCAGGCGGCGCGCGCCGGCCCGCCCCGCGGCCAGCAGCTCGTCGGCGCGGGCCCGGGAGGCGGACGAAAGGGCGGCGTCGGCCGCCGAGAAGAGCCCGGCGAGGACGACCAGGGCGGCGGCCGCGATGACCAGCCACACGTCGGCAGACTTCATCGCGCGTCGAGGTCCCGCCACTCGGCGAGCAGGCGGTCCTGCAGGCCGAACATCTCCGCGTGCTCCTCGGGCTCGGCGTGGTCGTAGCCGAGCAGGTGGAGGATCCCGTGGACGGTCAGCAGCTCGACCTCGGCCAGGGTGCCGTGGCCGGCGGTCTCGCCCTGGCGCTCGGCCACCGCCGGGCACAGCACCAGGTCACCGAGCACACCCTCCTCGGGCTCCTCGTTGACCAGGCCGGGCCGGAGCTCGTCCATCGGGAAGGCGAGGACGTCGGTGACGCCCTCCTTGTCCATCCACTGCGCGTTGAGCCCGGCGATCGTCTCCTCGTCGACCGCCTTGATGCACAGCTCGGCCAGCGGGTGCACCCGCATCCGGTCCAGTACGAACCGGCTCAGGGAGGCCAGGTGCCGGATGTCGAGGTCGCGGCCCGACTCGTCGAGCACCTCGATGCTCACGGACGATTCCCGGGCTTGGATGCCTTCTGTGCGGAGAAGTCGGCGCGGGCGTCGAAGTCGTCGTAGGCGGCCACGATCTTGCCGACCAGCTTGTGCCGGACGACGTCGTGGCTGGTGAGCCGGTTGAAGGAGACGTCCTCGACGCCCTCGAGGATGTCCTCCACCACCTTGAGCCCGGACCGGGTCCCACCGGGCAGGTCGATCTGGGTGACGTCGCCGGTGACCACCATCCTTGATCCGAAGCCGAGGCGGGTGAGGAACATCTTCATCTGCTCGGGCGAGGTGTTCTGGGCCTCGTCGAGGATGATGTAGGAGTCGTTCAGCGACCGGCCGCGCATGAACGCCAGGGGCGCGACCTCGATCGTCCCGGCGGCCAGCAGCTTCGGGATGGAGTCGGGGTCGATCATGTCGTGCAGGGCGTCGTACAACGGCCGCAGGTAGGGGTCGATCTTCTCGCTGAGGGTGCCCGGCAGGTAGCCCAACCGTTCGCCGGCCTCGACCGCGGGGCGGGTCAGGATGATCCGGTTGACGTTCTTGGACTGCAGCGCCTGGACCGCCTTGGCCACGGCCAGGTAGGTCTTGCCGGTGCCGGCGGGCCCGATCGCGAAGGTGATCGTGTGCTTGTCGATGGAGTCGACGTAGCGCTTCTGGTTCAGCGTCTTGGGCCGGATGGAGCGGCCGCGGTTGGACAGGATGTTGAGGGAGAGTATGTCGGCGGGACGCTCGCTGGTCTCGGCCCGGAGCATGTGGAGGACCCGCTCGACGGTCTCGACGGTGACGCCCTGGCCGGTCCGGATGATCGCCACCAGCTCGTCGAGGAGCCGCTCGGCCAGAGCCACCTCGCCGGGGTCGCCGGTCATCGTGATCTGGTTGCCCCGGACGTGGATGTCAGCTGCGAAGGACTTCTCGATCAGGCCGAGGTGCTCGTCGCCGGGCCCGAGAAGGCTGACCATGTTGATGCTGTGCGGAACCTCCACCGTGTGACGGGTGCCTGGGGTTCCTGCGCCATGTTGCGTGTCAGTCATGAATGCCCGGTGGGGCGGTCCTTCCGGTCGGCGATGTGAGCACATCCATGCTACGGGAGCGAGCGCGCTGCGCCCACCGGAAACCGCTCCGGGCAGTTCTCAGGACTGGGTGACCTGCAGGATGCCCAGGCACATCTCGTCGGTCGTGCCCTCGCCCCACACGACGTACCGGTCGGGCTGGCCCTCAAAGGCCGGCAGCTTGTCCCGCAGCCACTGCACGTGCCGGCAGGTGACCTTGACGGTGTCTCCGGCGCGCAGCCGGTAGGCCGGCACCGGCTTGGCCGCCTGGTTGTCGAAGTCCCACACCGGGATGTCCAGGACGGTCTTCGCCCGGTCCGTGCCCGGGTTCACCTCGATCCTGATCGAGCGGCCCAGCAGGTGCATGTGCCCGGCCGCGCCGCGCAGGGTCGCGGGCTCGGGGATGGTCCGGGTGCACGACTGGACGTTGCCGGCCCGCGGCCGTCCGCCGCACAGGAAGTAGAGGCCGTCGGCCGTGGCGCCCGCCTGGCCGAAGCGCTCCCTGACGTCGGCGACGGCCGCGTCGCGGTCGCACAGAGCTCCGTCGTCGTGCGCGGCCCGGCATGGCAGCTCGACCGGAGCGGGCAGCAGCATGGTCCGCACCTCGGTGAGGCGCCGATCGGCCGGAGCGAGTCGCAGCTGCGTGGCCGACACGTCCTCGTCGGTGCCGGCCAGCAGGTTGTAGTGGACCTGCATCACGATCCGTGAGCCCTCGTCGAGGCGGACGCCGTACCCGTCCTGGTGCACGGTCTCACCGCCACCCGGGGCCCATGCGCCCAGCCACGGAGCGTCGTTGAGGCTCTCGACCGGGTCCAGACCTGTGCCTCCGAAGCAGGTCCAGCCCTGTCCACTCGTGGCGGCGTCCATGCTCTCGGCGCTGGCGACCTGGTCCGGCGGGACCTGGAAGAGGATGACGTGGTGGACGACGTCAGGATTGCCCGGCAGCACATTCGTGCCGGTGAGGTAGGCGTCGTGGTCGAGCGCCGGATCCAGCAGGAAGCAGCGGTAGTCGTCGGTGCCGATCCCGGTCGGGGCGGAGGGCTCGTAGGGCTCGGGCATCCGAAGGGTGACCCGCCGTTCGCCGGCCCGCAGTGGCATCAGCTGGGGCTTCGGCGCGGAGGCGGCTCCCCGGGCGTCGTGACCGTCGTGCGGCCCGTCGGACGCCGTGGACTCCGGCGGCCGACTCGAGGGGCTGTCCTGCCCACCGGCTGCGCTGCACCCCGACATCGCGAGGAGCAACACCCCCGCGGCCGCGAGTCGACGCGTCACCTGCTGGGTCACCTTCACATGCTGTCACGGCCCCGGTGACCGCCGTACGCTTGAGGACGACGCTCTGCCGAACGAGGAGGGGTGCGGCATGTCCGATCGCAGGCTCGACGCCTCGGGCGACCCGGGACACGGTCCGGTCGGTCACGACATCTGGCAGCCGCCGGACCTGCCCGACGACCTGCGCCGGATGGGCCTGACCCGCAACACCGAGGAGGGCGCGTGGATCGAGTTCGCCTCGATGCTCGACCGTTCGAGGCCGTCGCACGTCGCGGTCGCTTGGCTGATCCTGCTGGCGCTCTTCGGGATCCCGCTGCTGATGACCGTGTCGGACCTGCTCGGCCTCTGACCTTTGGTCAGCCGGGAGGCCAGCTCATCTGGCGGCCGCCCAGCACGTGCAGGTGGGTGTGGAAGACCGACTGGCCCGCACCCTCCCCGGTGTTGAACACCAGCCTGTAGTCGGAGACACCGTCCTGCTCCGCGACCTTGGCGGCCACGTCCACCAGGTGCGCCAGGGTCGACGGCTCCTCGGTCGCGAGGGCGGCGGCGTCGGCGTGGTGGCTGCGCGGAATGACGAGCACGTGCACGGGGGCCTGGGGGTTGACGTCGCGGAACGCAAGGGTGGTCTCGGTCTCGTGCACCACGTCCGCGGGGACGTCGCCGGCCACGATCTTGCAGAACAGGCAGTCGTCGGAGCTCACTGGGTCACCTCCATTGGGCCACCTCCATTGGGTCACCTTCGCACATCCACCTGTGGGCGCGCCGAGGTAAACCGCGGGGCAGGGTCGCGCGTGGGACTAGCGTGATGACTCATGCGATGGCGGTGCCCGGGGCCGGTGCGGTGAGCCCTCCCGAGTCCACCTGGAATGCCGACACCGCGCTGACGAACCTGTACGCAGCCCACTGGCGCCAGCTGGTTCGGCTCTCGGTGCTGCTCGTGCGCGACGTGGCCACGGCCGAGGAGGTGGTGCAGGACGCCTTCGTCGCCGTGCACGACCGCTGGTCACGCCTGCGTGACACCGACAAGGCGCTCGCCTACCTGCGCCAGACCGTGGTGAACCGCTCCCGCTCCGCGCTCCGCCACCGCACGGTCGTGGCCCGGCACGCCGCCCGCGAGACGGTCCAGGCCAACGGTGCACCCGCGGACGCCTCGGTGCTCGCCGCCGCCCGACGGTCCGCCGTACTCGACGCGATGAAGGCCTTGCCCGAGCGACAGCGTGAGGTGCTGGCCCTGCGCTACTACCTCGACCTCTCCGAGGCCGAGATCGCCGATGCCCTCGGCATCAGCCGTGGTGCGGTCAAGAGCCATGCCTCGCGCGGGTCCGCCACGTTGCGGAACCTGCTTTCCGAATACCTGGAGGACCGGTCATGAACGACATCCATGACGAACGGGACCCCCGACTGTCCCGCCTGCTCTCTGACGCCGTCTCCGACGTCGAGCCGCAGGACTCTCTTGCCGAGATCCGCAACCGAACGAAGGTGACCTCCATGAGTGCTCGACGACCCTGGCTCTTCGCGGTCGGTGGTGCCGTGGTGGCCACCGCCGCCACCGTCGCAGTGGTGGCCGCGGTGAGTGGTAGCCCGCAGAACAGCGCGGACCCTGATCCCGCGACGTCGCAGACGCCGACGGAGGAGCCCGCCCCCACCGATGCCTCCGAGCCGACCGAACCGACTGCACCCACGCCCAGCGAGCCACCAGCATCCACCGATGGCTTCACGCTGCCGGCGTACTTCGTGCGCGACACGCCCCAGGGCCCACGCCTGACCCGCGAGTTCTCGACGGTCGCCGGTGATGTCGAGCCGCAGAAGGACGCGGTCACCGTGGCCGTCTCGGGACGGGCCCTCGACCCGGACTACCGGACCCTATGGCCCGTCGGCAGCCGCGCCCTCACCGTCAGCGTCTCCGGCGACATGATCACGGTCGACCTCACCGGCGACGACCTGAGCGACCGTCCGGCCGGCCTGTCCCAGGAGGAGGCCGGGCTCGCCGTACAGCAGGTCGTCTACACCGCCCAGGCGGTCGTCCAGCAGGGTCGGATCCCGGTGCGGATCACGCTCGACGGCACGGCCACCGATCAGGTCCTGGGCGTCCCGGCCTCAGAGCCGTTCTCCAACGCCTCCGAGAACGAGACCCTCGCCCTGGTCGGGATCAGCAGCCTTTCCGAGGGCGAGACCGTGCGCGACCGGTTCGTCGTTTCCGGCGTGGCCAACTCGTTCGAGGCCACCGTCCCGTGGGAGGTGCGTCAGGGCGACCGGGTGGTGGAGCAGGGCTTCGCCACCGCGGACGGCTGGATGGACAAGCTCTACCCCTGGACCACGCAGGTCAATGTCTCGAAGCTGGCTCCCGGCACCTACACGTTCGCCGCGATGACCGACGACCCGTCCGGGGGCGCCGAGGGCGCCGGACCGACCGAGGACACCAAGACGATCGTGGTGGAGTAGCAACCCCGGGTCCTAGGTTGGCCGGTGTGCGCCTCACCCGCCGCCGGCTCAACCGGACTCTGCTCGACCGACAACACCTCCTCGCCCGCATCGACCTGCCGGTTCCGGAGATGGTCGCCCACCTCGTCGGGCTGCAGGCACAGGAGAACCTGCCGCCGTACCTCAGCCTGGCCGCCCGGCTGACCGACCTCGACCCGGAGGACGTGTCCCGGGCGCTGGAGGACCGATCACTGGTCCGGCTGCTGACCATGCGGGGCACGATCCACCTGCTCACCGCCGACGACGCGCTCACGCTTCGGCAGTGGACCCAGCCGCGCCAGGAGAAGGAGCGCAAGGCGAGCCAGAACACCAGGCCCGCGCTCCACCTGGACACCGACACCTTCAACGATGCGGTGAGCAAGGCCCTGGACGAGGAGCCGCTCCCGGTGAAGGTCCTGGGCGAGGTGCTGGCCGAGACCTTCCCCGACGTCCCCGCCCACGCGCTCTCCCACCTGGCCAGGGTCAACCAGCCGCTCGCCCAGCTGCCGCCGCGCGGGGCCTGGAAGCGGTCGGGTGGCGTCGTGTACCAGTACGTCGACCGCTGGGTCGGGCGGCCGCTCGCCGAGCCCGACCCGCCCACCATCGTCCGTCGCTACCTGCGCGCCTTCGGGCCGGCCTCCGCGGCCGACGTCACCGCGTGGTCGGGCGTGACCGGGATGGTGGGCGTGCTGAAGGCGATGGACGACCTGGAGGTGCACGAGGACCCGGACGGCCGCCGGCTCATCGACGTCCCCGACGGTTCGCTGGCCGACGAGGAGGTGCCGGCACCCGTGCGGCTTCTCGGCACCTACGACAACGTCTGGCTCTCGCACGCCGGTCGCGACCGGGTGACCGAGCCGGAGAAGCGGAAGCGGTGGATGGGCGCCAACGGCGGCATGGCCAGTGTCCTCTTCGTCGACGGCATGCTGGAGGGGCTGTGGCGGGCCGTCGACGGCCGCGTCGAGGTCCTCGACCTGTTCCGAAAGCTCACCCGTCAGGAGCGCGCCGAGCTGGACGAGGAGACCGCCCGGGTCGAGGCCCTGCTGGCGTCGTGAGGCGGTCGACCGCTGCTAGTTTCGACAGGCTCACCACGTCAGGAGGAACCCATGTCGTACTCGTTCCTGTCGCATCTCGAGTGCTCCCGCACCGGGGAGCGCTACGACGCCGACCAGGTGCAGGGCGTGAGCGAAGCGGGTGCGCCGCTGCTGGCGCGCTACGACCTCGACCAGGCGCGCGTGAGTGTCACGCGCGAGGAGATCGCCGGGCGGCCGCACGACCTGTGGCGCTACCACGAGCTGCTGCCCGTCCGGGATCCCGCCCACGTCACAACGCTCGGCGAGGGGATGACGCCGTTGCTCCCGTTGCCGACCTACGGCGCTGCGATCGGCGTGCCCAATCTGCTGATGAAGGACGAGGGCCTGATCCCCACGGGGACGTTCAAGGCGCGAGGGGCCGCCGTCGGAGTGTCTCGGGCACGCGAGCTCGGCGTGAAGGTGGTGGCAATGCCCACGAACGGCAATGCGGGCGCCGCGTGGTCGATGTACGCCGCACGTGCCGGCATCGGCAGCCTGATCGTGATGCCGGTCGATGCCCCGGAGATCACCCGGCGCGAGTGTGTGGCGGCAGGCGCAGAGCTGTACCTCGTCGACGGACTGATCAACCACGCCGGCGCGCTGGTCAAGGCTGCCGTCAAGGAGCGGAACGGTTACCAGGAGGTGTCGACCCTCAAGGAGCCGTACCGCATCGAGGGCAAGAAGACCATGGGCTACGAGCTCGCCGAGCAGCTCGGATGGCAGGTGCCCGACGTGATCCTCTATCCGGCCGGCGGCGGGGTGGGGCTGATCGGGATCCACAAGGCGATGAAGGAGATGCAGGAGCTCGGCTGGATCGGCGACAAGCTGCCGCGGCTGGTCGCCGTACAGGCCGAGGGCTGCCGGCCGATCGTGGACGCGTTCGAGGCAGGCCTCGACGAGAGCACCCTGGTGGAGGGGACACACACGCTCGCGTTCGGCATCAACGTGCCCAAGGCCCTCGGCGACTTCATCGTCCTCGAGGCGGTGCGCGAGTCCGAGGGCACCGCCATCGCGGTCAGCGACGAGGCCATCCTCGAAGAAGTCCGGAACCTGGCCGCTGCCGAGGGCTCGTGGATCTGCCCCGAAGGTGCGGCCTGCATGGCCGCGGTCCGCGAGCTCCGCGCGAGCGGCTGGATCGGCGAGCGCGAGCAGGTGGTGGTGCTCAACACCGGAGCCGGTCTGAAGTACCCCGAGACCGTGGGTGTCGACGTACCGGTGCTGGCGGCCGATGGGGCGGTGCCTGCGCCGGGGTGATGGCTACCTGAGCCCTTCGGCGGTCAGCCATGGGGATGGAACTGCGTACGCGGCACATTCGGCTCCTCGTGACGATGTGGTGGCCGAGGAAGGTGATCCGCCTGTCCCGCGAGTAGAAGGGTGACCTTCTCCGTTTTGCCACGAGATCGCGTGCCGGCGACATATCGTCGCCCGCGACCAAGCACATCTAGACCATTCGGGGGAAAGCTTCCATGCTTCGTGCCACCAAGACCGGGCTGATCGCCGCCGCCATGACCGCAAGCATGTTGGCGTTCGCAGGACCGGCCGAAGCCGTCACGGACTTCGCCAACTGCGACGCCATGCACAAGGTCTTCAAGAACGGCGTCGCCAAGTCCAAGATTGCCGCCAACCGTGCGTGGCGCACTGGGCACTACCGGCCAGCTGTCCGGCCGCTTGTCTACCGGGTCAACAACGAGAGCGACGCCGACAACGACGGCACCGCCTGCGAGGTCAGCCGCTGATGCCACTCGACGGCAGGCGGGGTTACGCATGAACCCGCAGGCCGGCTGGTACCAGGACCCGGGCAAGCCGCCCGGGTACCTCCGGTACTGGGACGGCGCACGGTGGACCGCGCACGAAGCCGTGCCGTCACGCGCCGCCACCACGATCCGGGCTGGTGGCAAGTCGACGTCATGGGTCGGTCGGCACAAGCTGGCTTCGGCGCTGATCGCGTTGGTCGTCCTTGGCTGGACGGTGGATGCGGCAGCCGGTGTCGACCAGGACGCCGACCGTGGCTCCGTCAGCGACAGCGGAACCGCGGACCGGTCGGACGATGAGTCCGTCGCGAAGCCGGCGGAGGACGAGAGCCCGGCTGGGAAACCGGCTGCCGACTCCGACAGGAAGAAGCCCAAGGCCGCGTCGGTGAACAACCAGCGCGGCAAGCAGCCCAAGCCCCGGACATCGCCCAAACCCAGCAAGGAGCCGCGTGCTCCGGAGCCCCGCACCTACCTGGTGACCCGTGTCATCGACGGCGACACGATCGAGCTTGGGAACGGCAGCGACGTCCGAATCGTCGGCATTGACACGCCCGAGGTCGGGCAGTGCGGCTACGACGCCGCCACCAACAACATGGCACGGCTCGTGCTGCACAAGCAGGTCCGGTTGACGATGTCCGACGAGGACACCGACCACTACGGCCGCTGGCTTCGCTACGTGAACGTCGGACCTGTCGACGCCGGCCTGCAACAGATCAAGCAAGGTTTCGCCATCGCCAGATACGACTCCAGGGATGGCTACGGGTTCCACGTGCGCGAACCCCGGTACATCGCGGCAGACCGTGGGTCCAAGGGCGTGCCGTGCCCCAAGCCAGCTCCGGCTCCCTTCAGCAGCAGTAGCGGAGGAGGAGGCGGAGCCTGCGCCCCGGGGTACGACCCCTGCGTGCCGCCACTTCCACCCGACGTGGACTGTGCCGACGTCGACGGCCCCATCCGTGTCACCGGCGCGGATCCGCACGGTCTGGATGCAGACGGGGACGGCGTCGCCTGCGAGTGACCAGCCAAGTCCTACCTCCGGACAGGCCGATGCCCCCGCCCGCTGAAGTTCCGGGCGGGTGCGGGGCGGGGTGGCTACTCGTCCGGTGCTGCTGCGGGTGAGCGTCGCTCGGCGGTGATGTCGAGGGTGCCGGTGTGGTCGCGGAGGTAGTGGTAGCGGTGGGGTGACGACCAGAGGTAGCTGCCGGGTTCGAGGACGGTGTAGGTCCAGCCGCCGTGGGTCTTGAGCCGATGATGTCGCCGGCACAGGGGGGCGAGGTTGCACGAGCAGGTCGGCCCTTCCCGGGTGTGGGGGACCACGTGGTCGCGGTCGCAAGCGTGCTGGTCGGGTTGGAGGCGTCGGGCGGGGCGGCTGCACCAGGGGAACACGCAGGTCACATCGCGTAGCGCGACGGCCTCGGCGATCCGGTCGGGCACCTCGTAGGCCTCGACGTGGACGTGGTCGGCGAGGTCAAGCACCGGCTTCACGGTGACCTGGGCGTCGGGGCGGCCGCACCAGGTGCGGACCTGCTCGGCGGTGATCGGGCTGCGGGTGTTCTCCACCCGGCCGATCCCACCGGCGCCGGTTATCGCTGACTCGTGCAGGTGGAGATGGAGCACCACCGACCGCCGGGGCTTCCGCCCCGCGGGAGTCTTGGTGGGTCGGTCGTCTGCATCGCCGTCCTCGGCGTTGCTGGTCTGTAGGTCGAGGGCGAGCTGGCGGCGGGCCAGCTCGCCGGCCGCGAGCGCCCGGCGTACGTCGAGGGACTCGGTGCAGCCCAGGTCCTTCAACAGCCCGGCGCGGTGGGTGAGGGCGGCGTCGAGGTCCAGGGCGTCGGCGAGGTCCAGCTCGCCGTGCACCAGGCTGGTCCCGGCCATCGAGATCTGGTGGTGATCGATGCTCAGGTGCCGGCCATCGGCCGCGGCGCGACGGGTCTCCTCGGCGGCCTCGGGCATGTGCCGGGCGATGGCCTCCTCGACCAGCCGGTCCACCGCGCGTCCTCCGATCTTGTGGGCCACCGGCGCCACCTGCCGGTCCACATACCCAGCTGCCTCGGTGCTCAGGGCCTGGGAGATGGTCTCGGCCGCGACCCGGCGAGCCTTCCACGCGGACAGGTCACCGGCCACCACCCGCCGCCACAACCGCGGAAGCCGGTAACGCAGCTCGACCGCCTGCCCGAGGTAGGCCTTCCCGGCGTCGGTGCTCATCCCCACCGCGGCGGCGAACTCCGCGACCTAGAACTCCGCGACCAGCGGCGCACCCGGCCCCGCGATCGGGACCGCGGAGTCCCCGAACCCACCCCAGTACCCAGACGCCCGGAACACCTCCGCCGCCTCCAGCGACTCCGCCGGATGCTGGTCGGCCCAGACCACGGCGGCCTGCAACAAGCGGGCCTCAGCCCGATCCGCCACCGCTCGCTGCTCCCGCGCGAACGCCAACACCTCCGCCGGGGCATCCAGATCCCCGAGGGGGACAGCGCCGGTGGTGGCTTCCATGACTGAATTCAAGCAGCGACCACCGACACTCCAGCCAACGAAATCGGCGTTGTCCACCGACCGCAACCACAGCGAACGACCCGAGCGAGCCGGAACCCAAGGACTCGACAATGAGTGGCCGCCGTACCCCACCGCGACCGCACCGCGTGACCCGATCCGCCGGCCGAAGGCCGGGCGGGGCGGCGTGGCTCTGCTCCGCGGATCAACCCCAGCGCGGGGTCTTCGACAGCAGCGCGGACACGGCCGCCACGCCGGCGGTCGACGTACGCAACACCTCGGCGCCGAGCCGGACCGGCTGCGCGCCCGCGCGAGCGAACGCGGCGACCTCCTCATCGGTGAGGCCACCTTCGGGCCCGACCACGACGGCGACCAGTCCGGCGTCGGGGACGTCCAGTGAGGCCAAGGGCGCCGATGCTCCCTCGTGGAGTACGACGGCCAGGTCGGCCGAGCCGAGCAGCGCGGCGACGTCGGACGTCGAGGCGAGCTCCTCCACGACCGGGAACCACGACAGCCGCGCCTGCTTGCCGGCCTCCCGGGCCGTCGACCGCCAACGGGCCAAGGACTTCGCGGCACGCTCGCCGCGCCAGGCCGCCACCGACCGCGCGGCCGACCAGGGGACGATCGACGAGACCCCGACCTCGGTGAGCATCTCCACCGCCAGCTCGCCGCGCTCCCCCTTCGGCAGCGCCTGCACGACGACCACAGACGGGGTGGGTCCCGGTGAGGATGCGACTGCCGAGACCGTCACCTCGAACACCCGGCGACCGGTCGAGGACACCACGCCCCGGGCTGAGGTACCGACTCCGTCGGTGAGGACCACCGACTCCCCCACCCGCAGCCGGCGCACGGTGACCGCGTGGTGAGCCTCGGCCCCTTCGACGGTGACGATCGACCCCTCGGCCACGTCGCCCAGGGACGGCACGAGGTGGACCGGGAGCGACATCAGTGGGGGTTGAAGGCGTCGCGCAGGCGGCCGAACACCGACTTGGACGCGGGCCGGACCTGACCGGTGGGCTCCTCCTCGCCGCGGATCGCGGCCAGCTCGCGGAGCAGCTCCTCCTGCCGGGGGTCGAGCACCGTCGGGGTCTCGACGACCACGTTGACGATGAGGTCGCCGCGGCCGCCGCGCAGGCCGGGCACGCCCCGGCCCCGGAGCACCCGCTCGGAGCCGGACTGGGTGCCGGGGCGGATGTCGAGCTCGAAGGTGGTCTCGACGCCGCTGTCACCGCCCTGCTCGACGTCCGCCTCGAGGGTCGGGAGGGTCAGAGAGGTGCCGAGCGCGGCCGCGGTCATCGGCACCGTGACGGTGCAGTGCAGGTCGTTGCCGTTCCGGGTGAAGGTGGCGTGCGGTGCGACGGTGACCTCGACGTAGAGGTCTCCGGCCGGTCCGCCGCCCGGGCCGACCTCGCCCTGCTCGGTGAGCTGGATCCGGGTGCCGGTGTCGACACCGGCGGGGATCTTGACGGTGAGGGTGCGCCGAGAGCGGACCCGGCCGTCACCGGAGCACTCCCGGCACGGCTCGGGGATGATCGACCCGAACCCGCGGCAGGCGGCGCAGGGGCGGAGGGTGCGGACCTCGCCGAGGAACGACCGCTGGACGTGGGCGACCTCGCCGGCACCGCGACACGTCTCGCAGGGAATCGGCCGGCTGCCCGGAGCGGCACCGTCGCCATGGCAGGCCGTGCAGACGACCGCGGTGTCGACCTTGAGCTCGCGGGCGACGCCGAACGCCGCCTCCGCGAGATCAACCTCGACCCGGATCAGGGCGTCCTGACCGCGGCGGACCCGCGGACGCGGTCCGCGGCCGGCGGAGGCCGCCGCACCACCGAAGAAGGCGTCCATGATGTCGGTGAAGGAGAAGCCGGCACCCTGCCCGAAGCCGCCGACGCCGCCGAACGGGTCGCCGCCGCGGTCGTACGCCGCGCGCTTCTGCGGGTCCGACAGCACCTCGTAGGCGCGGGAGATCTCCTTGAACTTCTCCTGCGTCTCCGGGTCGGGGTTCACGTCGGGATGCAGCTGCCGGGCCATCCGCCGGTAGGCCTTCTTGATGGTGTCGGCGTCCGCCTCGCGGGACACCCCCAGGAGGTCGTAGAGGTCCTGACTCAAGTTCGGTCCTTCATCGTCGTGGGACTCGGGACGCTGCGCAGTCGAGGTCCGCGGGTCGGTGGTCGGATCATGCCTGGTCGAGGATCCGTGACACGTAGCGGGCCACGGCGCGTACGGCGGCCATCGACCCGGGGTAGTCCATCCGGGTCGGGCCGACGATGCCGAGGGTGGCCAGGGCGTCGTCGCCCGGGCCGTAGCCGGTCGCGACCACGCTCGTCGCCGCGAGCTCCTGGTAGGGCCCCTCGGCCCCGATGCGCACGGTGACCGCGTCGCCGATGTGGGCCTCGCCGAGGAGCTTGAGCAGCACAACGTGCTCCTCCAGCGCCTCCAGCAGGGGTCGGACGGCGGTGTCGAAGCTCTCGCCGAACCGGGCCAGGTTGGCCGCGCCGCCCACGGCGATCCGCTCGTCGGAACGGTGGTCGGAGAACGCCTCCACCAGCGTGTCGACCACTGCGGACATGGCAGCTCCCTCACGCTCGGGGACGGCCGCCCGCAGGGCCGTGGCCGCCTCGGCGATCACCTTGCCGGCGGCGGCGACGTTCAGCCGGGACCGCAGCTCGCCGAGCTCGGCCTCGTCAAGGGTCGTGTCGAGCTCGACCAGGCGCTGCTCGACGCGGCCCGTGCTCAGGATCAGGATCACCAGGAGGCGGCTGGGCGACAGGGCCACGAGCTCGATGTGGCGGACCGTGGAGCGGGACAGCGTGGGGTACTGGACGACAGCCACCTGGCGAGTCAGCTGGGCCAGCAGCCGCACGGAGCGCTGCACGACGTCGTCGAGGTCCACGGCGCCGTCCAGGATGGTGGCGATGGCGCGCTTCTCGGCAGCGCTCATCGGCTTCAGGCCGGTCAGGCGATCGACGAACAGCCGATAGCCCTTGTCGGTGGGGACCCTGCCGGCACTGGTGTGGGGCTGGGTGATGAACCCCTCCTCCTCGAGCACGGCCATGTCGTTGCGCACCGTCGCCGGCGAGACGCCGAGGCCGTGCCGCTCGACGAGGGCCTTCGACCCGACCGGCTCCTCGGTGGCGACGTAGTCCTCCACGATCGCCCGGAGCACGGCGATCTTGCGGTCGTCGTGCATGCTCGCCACCTCCTCACGCTGCGCGGTCAGCCCGTCCCTGACCGGTCGAGCAGCTCTGGCACTCGACTGATCTGAGTGCCAAGGGTACTAGGGTCGCCGCCATGGCCGACTTCACCGAGGTAGCCGAGCGGATCTGGGTCGCGCGCTACCCGTGGTTCGACGTCAACGTGACGGTTGTCGGCGCGGAGCGCGGGCTGCTGGTGGTCGACACGCACGGCTCGGCCGCCGCTGCACGGGAGGTGGTCGACGACGTACGACGCCTCGGCGCCGGCGAGGTCATCGGCATCGTCAACACCCACTGGCACTTCGACCACACGTTCGGCAACGGCACCTTCCGCACCGCCTACGGGCCGGTCCCGATCCACGCCCACGAGAACGCCGCGTCCGAGCTCGCTGAAGGGGCCGGGCGGCTCAAGCAGCGCTACGTCGACGCCCCGGAGGACCCCCACGCCGCGGACGTGATCGGGACCGAGATCGTTCTGCCGGACCACACGTTCTCGTCGGCCCGCGTCCTCGACCTCGGTGACCGCGCGATCGAGCTCGTGTACCCAGGACGCGGGCACACCTCCGGTGACCTCGTGGTGCGGGTCCCCGACGCCGATGCCCTGCTCGCCGGGGACCTGGTCGAGGAGTCCGCTCCGCCGTACTTCGGCGATGACTCCTGGCCGATGGACTGGCCGCTCAGCCTCGACATCGTGCTCGGGCTGACCACGCCGGGCAGCGTCGTCGTACCCGGTCACGGCGCGCCGGTCGACCGCGAGTTCGTCGAGACCCAGCGCAACGAGATCGGCATCCTCGCCGAGACCATCCGCGACCTGGCGGGCCGGGGCGTCCCCCTCCAGCAGGCGCTCGACGCGGGCGAGTGGCCCTATCCGCGCGAGCGGCTGGGCGCGGCGGTCGCCCGGGGCTACGAGCAGCTCCCCCGCAGTCAGAAGCGCCTGCCTCTCGTATGACCACGGAGGGGGCCGTTAGGTTCAGGGCATGAGCGATTCGAGCGACGCGCAGAGCGATTCGAGCAACGAGAAGCAGGACCAGCCGAAGAAGGAGGACGACTCGGCCGGCATCAGCGACGACCAGCTGCCTGAGGACCTCCAGCCCTCCGAGGACAACCCCCTCGCCGAGCCCCTCACCGAGGAAGAGGCGCCCGACGACATGGACGACCTCGACATGATGGGCGGGGGGTCCTCCGAGGACTCCGACGACGGGGATGCGGGCGACTCCTCCGGCAAGTCGGATGACGAGCCGTCCTCGGACGGCGAGTCCGCCGGGGACGACGACGAGGACTGACTACCGTTTCGCGGGTGACGCACCCTTCCCCAGGCACACCGCGCTACAGCTCCGACGTACTCTCCGCCGACTGGCGCGCACCGAAGCGCGGGCGCGCGGTCGACCAGGCCGCGGAGCTCGGCGAAGTCGTCGAGGAGGTCATGACCGACTTCTGCGGCGAGATCGTGGCCGTCGACCGGGACCTGCACACCGTCACCCTCGAGGACCGCCGCAAGCGGCGGCGCACCTTCCCGCTGGGCCCGGGCTTCCTCCTCGAGGGCCGGCCCGTGGTGCTGACCGCGCCGGTCCGGATGCCGGCTCCCCCGCCGCCGCGACGTACGGCCTCCGGCTCGGTCGCCGTGGCCGGCGCCCGGGCCCGGGTGGCCCGGCAGAGCCGGATCTACGTCGAGGGCCGACACGACGCGGAGCTGGTCGAGAAGGTGTGGGGCGACGACCTGCGGATCGAAGGGGTGGTCGTGGAGTACCTCGACGGCGTCGACGACCTCGCCGCCCACCTTCGCGAATTCGAGCCAGGTCCGGGTCGACGGGTCGGGGTGCTGGTCGACCATCTCGTCCCGGGGTCGAAGGAGAGCCGGATCGCCGAGGACATCGCCCGGTCCCCGATCGGGAAGCACGTGCTGATCACCGGGCACCCGTTCGTGGACGTCTGGGCGGCCGTGAAGCCCGCCCGGTTGGGCCTCGCGCGCTGGCCCGACGTGCCCCGCGAGATCGAATGGAAGTACGGGGTCTGCCGCGAGCTCGGTTGGCCGCACCGCCAGCAGGCCGACATCGCCCGGGCGTGGCAGCACATCCTGTCCAAGGTGTCGTCCTACCACGACCTCGAGCCGGCTCTGCTGGGGCGGGTCGAGGAGCTGATCGACTTCGTGTCGACTTAGGTCGGAGCGGTCGGCTACGCGAGTACGCTCGACCGCATGAGCGATCCGTACGGCACGCCTCCCTCCGACCAGCCCGAGCCCGAGGGCCAGTCACCCGGCCAGCAGCCTCCCGGCCCGCCGGCCCACGGCCAGCCCGTCTATGGCCAGCCGTCCTACGGCCAGCCACCCGAGACGCAGCCCGGGTACGGCCAGCAGCCCTACGCCCCACCGGGCGCGGGAGCGATGACGCCCGACGAACGCACCTGGGGAGGTGCGGCCCACTGGGGAGCCCTGATCGCCGCGCTCGTGGGAGGACTGGCATTCCTCGGACCGCTGCTCGTGCTGCTGATCAAGGGCAACGACTCGCAGTGGATCCGCAGGCAGTCGGTCGAGTCCCTCAACTTCCAGATCTCGATCCTGATCTACGCGATCGTCTCCGCCGTCCTCATCATCGTGCTGGTCGGTCTCATCCTGCTGCCGATCGTCGGCATCTTCTGGCTGGTCTTCACGATCATCGGCTCGGTCAAGGCCAGCAGCGGCGAGGACTACCGCTACCCGTTGACGATCCGGATGGTGTCCTGACCCTGGCGGGTTCAGGGCAGCAGGTCGCGGAGCACGGCGTCGGCGAGCAGCCGGCCGGTGCGGGTGAGCACCAGCCGACGGCCTGACTCGCCCTCGACCCCAGGGGGCGCGAGGAGTCCCCGGGCCACCAGGTCCGGCACCGCCTTGCGACCCACGTCGTCCAGCAGGTCGCAGGACAACCCTTCGCGAAGTCGAAGCTCGAGCAGCACCCGCTCGACGCGCCGGGTCTCGTGGTCGAGCACCTCCCGTGCGTGTGCGGGGCTCTGACCTGCGGCGAGCCGGTCGGCGTACGCCGCCGGGTGCTTGACGTTCCACCACCGGACGCCGCCCACGTGGGAGTGGGCTCCCGGTCCGATGCCCCACCAGTCGGCGCCGGTCCAGTAGAGGAGGTTGTGTCGGCAGCGGGCGGCGTCGTCACGGGCCCAGTTCGACACCTCGTACCACGACAACCCGGCCGCCTCGAGCCGCTCGTCGGCCAGCTCGTACTTGTCGGCGAGATCGTCGTCGTCGGTCGCCGCCAGCTCGCCGTTGCGGATGCGCCGGGCCAGGGCGGTCCCCTCCTCGACGATCAGGGAGTACGCCGACAGGTGGTCAGGGGCGCTGGCAAGAGCCGCGTCCAGCGAGGTCTCCCAGTCGGAAACCGTCTCGCCCGGGGTCCCGTAGATGAGGTCCAGGCTGACCTGCTCGAAGCCCGCAGCCCGCGCCCACTCGACCACCGCGGGCACCCGGCGCGGGTCGTGTGTACGGTCGAGCGTGGCCAGCACGTGCGGCACGGCGGACTGCATGCCGAAGGAGATCCGGTTGAAGCCGGCCGAGCGGAGCTCCTCGAGGTCACACTGGGCCACGCTGTCCGGGTTGGACTCGGTGGTGACCTCCGCGCCGTTCTCGAACCCGAACTCCGAGGCGACGGCGGCGAGGATCGCCCCCAGGTCGACCGGCTTCAGGAGCGTCGGCGTGCCGCCACCGAGGAACACCGTCGACACCGGGACGTCACGGTCGCCCAGCACCCGGCGGGCCTGCCGGATCTCGCCGATCGCGGCCTCGGCGTACGTCGACCGGGAGGCGCCTGGCGCCTCGCCCAGCTCCTCGGCTGTGTAGGTGTTGAAGTCGCAGTAGCCACAACGCACCGTGCAGAACGGCACGTGGACGTAGAGCCCGAACGGTCTCGTGCCCACGCCGTGCAACGCCGCGTCCGGCAGGGCACCGTCGGCGGGCGCGGGGTCACCGGTGGGGAGTGAGGACGGCACCCCTCCATCAAACCACCCTGAGTTTCGAGACGGCTCAGGCGTAGAACGCGTCGATCTTCTCCTGGTAGTTGTCCTCGACGACGTTGCGCTTGACCTTCATCGACGGGGTGAGCTCGCCGGACTCGACCGAGAGGTCGTGGTCGAGCAGCTCCCACTTCTTGATCGTCTCCCACCGGTTGAGCCGGCTGTTGAGCTCCTCGACGTAGCCGCCCACCATCTCCTGGACGGCGTCGCTGCTCACGATGTCGGAGTACGACGCTCCCGCCATGCCGTTCTCCTCGGCCCACCCCGCCATCGCGTCGGGGTCGAGGGTGATCAGCGCGACGCAGAAGTTGCGCTCGTTGCCGAACACCACGAACTGGCTGGCGTAGGGACAGATCGCCTTGAACTTCGACTCGATCGCGGGCGGCGCGATGTACTTTCCGCCGGAGGTCTTGAAGAGCTCCTTGATCCGGCCGGTGATGGTGAGGTAGCCCTCGTCGTCGAGGCTGCCCTTGTCACCGGTGTGCAGCCAGCCGTCGGCGTCGAGGGTGCGTTCGGTCTCCTCGGGGAGGTTGTGGTAGCCGTCCATGATGTGGGGGCCCCTGAGCAGGACCTCGTCGCCCTCGCCGATCTTGATCTCGGCCCCGGGCAGCGCGCGGCCGACGGTGCCGATCTTGTTGTCGTCCGGGTGGTTGACGGCCGCACCGGCGGAGTTCTCGGTCATGCCATAGCCCTCGAGGATCACGATGCCCGCGGCGTTGAACCACTCGGCGATCTCCCGGTTGAGGGCGGCGGCACCGGAGATGAAGAACCGCACCCGGCCGCCGAAGCGCTCGCGCACCTTGCTGAAGACCAGCTTGTCGAAAAGGCCGTGCTGGAGCTTCAGCGGCAGCGGGACGGACTTGCCTTCGCGCTTGAGCTGCTCGACCTTGAGACCGACCTCGAAGGCCTTGTTGAAGATCTTCTCCTTGGCGCCGCCCTCGGCGGCCTGCATCGTCTGGATCCGGCCGTAGGCCTTCTCGAAGATGCGGGGCGCGGCGCCCATGAACGTCGGCTTCACGGCGGCGCAGTTGTCGACGATCTTCTCCACCCGGCCGTCGACGGCGGTGGCGAAGCCGCAGGCCAGCTGAGCGGAGAGCAGCACCTTGCCGAAGGAGTGGGCCATCGGCAGCCACAGGAACTGCAGGTCGCTCTCGTCGAGGATGTCCTGTGCCTGGATCGCGGTGCCCTCGTAGACCCATGACTGGTGGCGGAGCCGCACGCCCTTGGGGCGTCCGGTGGTGCCGGAGGTGTAGATCAGGGTGGCGAGCTGGTCGGGACGGATGGCCTCGGCCTTCTCCCTGATCACGTCGGGGTGCTCGGCGAGGTACTCCTCCCCCAGCTTGGCGAGTTCATCCATCCCGATGATCCAGTCGCCGTCGGCGGCGCCGTCGAAGGTCACGACCTTCACCAGGTGCGGCAGCTCGGCCTTGCGCTCCTGCAGCTTGCCGATCTGCTCATCGTCCTCGGCGAAGACGACCCGGCACTCGGAGTCACTGAGGATGTAGGCCGTGTCCTCGGTGTTCGTGGACGGGTAGACCGTGGTCGTCGCGGCACCCGCGCACATGATCGCGAGGTCGGCCAGGATCCACTCGTAGCGCGTGTTGGACGCGATGCCCACGCGCTGCTCCATCTCGATGCCCAGCGCCAGCAGGCCCGCGGCCAGGCGGGAGACCTCGGCACCGGTCTGCTGCCAGGTCACGGACTCCCAGGACTCGCCTCGCGGGAACCGGTAGGCCTCGGCGTCCGGGCTCTTCTCGACCCGGTCCAGGAACTGGATCGCGACGTTCGGGGTCAGGTTGTCGACGAAGCTGGTGTCGATGTTTCTCGGGTTGGTACTCGGCATGACACTCCTGCTTTGCGTCTCGGGAACGGCCGCATCGTGGTTGTGGGACCGCAACGTCCTGCGGCAGTAACCTAGATCACCCGGTTACGGACCGGTAGCACGACCCGCACTTTGGTCATCTTGTTCCCTGTCGGGTCGCGTGGGCGACGTACTTCTCGGCGGCCTGCCTCGCCTCCGCGACGAGTCCGTCGACCTGGAGCAGCTCCGGCAGCAGCGTTCGGTCGGTCGTCAGGGCGCGAAACATGGTCGACACGGTGACGCCGTGGCCGGGCCGGTGCTCGACAGCGAGCGCATCGCCGGCCTGGAGCGTGCCCTCCTCCACGACCCGCAGGTAGGGCCCGGGCCTGCCCACGGCGGCGAACCGTCTCACCCAGCCGGCGTCGTCGAAGCCCAGCTCGCCCATCCAGCCCTTGAAGTCGTTGCAGGGGATACGCACGGAGGCCACCTCGAACACGGCGCTGCCGATCCGCCAGCGCTCGCCGATCTCGGCCTCGTTGACGTCGATGCCCGACGTCGTGAGGTTCTCGCCGAACATGCCGTCAGCGATCGGTGACCCGAGCTGTTCGACCCAGTGGTCGAGATCCTCGCGCGCGAACGCGTAGACGGCCTGGTCGATCCCGCCGTGGTGGACGGTGTCGCCGACCTGGTCGCCCGCGAGTCCGAGCGTCCTGACTCGCACCGGCCCCGTGACCGCGTGCTTCTCGATGGCGGTCCGGCCGAGCTCGGCCCACTCTCGCGGGCGTGGAGTGCCCACGTTGACGGAGCGGATGATCGCGGTCATGGCGCGATCCTCTCAGTCCTGGACCGCCTTCACGATCGCGATGCAGTTGGTGATCCATTCCCGCTCGTCGGCCGAGAGGTCGCGTTCTCCGCGTTGGGCGTCCTCCACTGCCCAGTGGGCGTTCAGCACCATCCGGAGGATGACCCAGTCGCGGGCTCGGGCCTCGTCCAGCCCGGCCGCGTCGACGAGCGTGTGGAAGCGTCGCCGGACACCTGTCCGTACGGCGTCGCCCAGCTCGTCCATGCGGTTCCAGAGCATCGGGGCGAGCTCGAAGTGCGGGTCGCCGGACATGGGCTTGGGGTCGATCACGAGCCACGGTTCACGGTCTGCGGCGAGCACGTTCAGGTAGTGCAGGTCGCCGTGCACGATCACACCCGTGCTGGCCGGATCGGCGACGAGGTCCCGCGCCAGTGACAGGGCCTGCTCCACCATGCGCCGCGGGATCGGCGCGTTGCGGGGCATGGTCGCGAGGGCGGCCGACCACCGCTCGACGTACGACGTCACCGTGAGGAGCTGTGGCAGCGCGGGCAGGTGCAGCCGGGGATAGAGCGCGGCGACCACCTCGCACGCCTCGAGGTCGGGTACTCCCGTCAGGTCCCCGGGGTGCAGGCGCTCGAGCAGCATCGCTCGCCGATGGGGGTCAGCGCGCAGGAGGCGTACGGCGCCGCGTCCGCCCCAGTGCCGCAGGGCGAGGTGCTCGTGCTCGGACTCCTCGTCGACGTCGAACGCCACCTTGAGGACCGCGGTCTCCCCGGCACTGGTCCGTACCGGCACGACGATGGAGCAGTAGCCGTGCATCGACCAGCCGTCGCGGGTCAGCTCCCACTCCTCGAGCAACGACGCAAGGCGCCCCGGTAGGCCTTCGACCCAGCGCGCCCAGTCGGGACCGCGCCCCGCCATGCCGAGGACGCCGTCGGGAAGTTTCATCGCTGACCAGTGCTCGATTGCATCCGGCCAACCATTTCACGCCGCCGTGACGGCTGGGACCCAGGATGGACGAGAAGCCCCGGCGTCCGCCTCGCGCAGCGTTGGGAAGGAACAATCAAAATGAACACGACAAGGGTGGCGTCCCGTCGCACGGGCCGCACCCGAAAGCTGAAGGCCGCCGTAGCGGTAGCAGTAGCGGCACTGGTGCCGACGATGCTCAGCAGCACGCCGGCCGAAGGCACCGTGGTGAACGTCGCCGACGGCCACAACATCACCGTCTTCCACAACCTCGACTTCGTCGCCGTCTTCGGCTACACGCTCGGCGAGGAGATCACAGTGGAGGTCTTCCGCGGTGATGCGCTCATCGGCACGGCCACCGGGAACGCGGCGGGCGAGGCACCCGAGATCGGACTCGAGGTCAACCACGGCCCCGAGGGTGTGCCCCTTCCCGGCGACTGCTGGGAGGGCAGCACGCCGAACATCCGACCCGGTGACCGCATCGTGGTCACCTCCGCGGGCGGCACCGACGAGGTCATCGTCGACCGGATCAGGTTCGGGGCCAAGGGCCCACGAGCGTTGCCCAACCGCGACATCGTCGTCCCGTTCCAGGCGTTCCGCGCCAACGGCACCCCGATCGCGCCGGGGTTCATCGACTCCGCGGAGTTCCGGGCGGCTTCCAACAACCAGGTCCGTTTCGAGGGCAACGTGATCGTCGAGCGCCGGCCGGGCGCCCTGCCGGGCCAGCTGCGGGTGCGCTACAACTCACCGTTCCGTCCGGCCCGCAACAGGCCCGGGTGGAACCAGGCCCAGCTCCGGCGAGCCCTGCTCGGTGACGGCCACGCAGTCGGGTTCGGCCACGTCGAGGTCCTGCCCGCAGAGGGCATGCTCGTCGACGGCCTGGCCGACACACCGGGTCCGGCGCCGGGCTGCTAAGCGCCGCGTCGGCATCGATTGCTCGGAGTCCGCCGCAGGCGCGACACCGTAGACGACGCCGGGTTCCGGACGCCCCCTCCGGAACCCGGCGTTCGGTGCGCTCCGTGCCTGTGGCCGGCCCACTATTTCACGCCGCCGTGACGCCCCCTCCGAACCATGCAAACAAGGTCCCGGCGTCCGCTGGGGGTGGAGCGTGGGAGGAGCAGGACTCATGAAGCAAGCATCGGTAGAGCCGCGCGCGAGAGGCCGGTCCAGACGGCTGAAGGCTGCGGCGGTCGTCGCGGCGACGGCTCTGGTCCCGACGGCTCTCAGTACGACGTCGGCCGAAGGAACCGTCGTCCACGTGGACGACGGTCACAACATCACTGTCTTCCACAACCTCGACTTCGTGGCGGTCACCGGCTACGACGAGGGTGAAGTGCTGACCGTGGAGGTGCAGCGGAACGGCAACATCATCGGCACCGCCACGGGACCGGCCCGGGGCGACGCGGTGGAAGGATTCGGACTCGAGGTCAACCACGGACCCGAAGGTGCGCCGCTCGCGGGCGACTGCTGGGAGGGCGACGCCCCGGACATCCGGCCGAACGACGTCATCCGGGTCTCGTCGGCCAGCAGCGACGACAAGGTGCGGGTCGACCGGATCCGGTTCGGCGCCGCGGGTCCAAGGGCGTTGCCCAACGGCCACGTGGTCGTTCCGTTCGAGGCATTCCGGGCCAACGGCAACGCCATCGCACCGTCGTTCATCGACTCCCCGGAGTTCCGGGCCGAGGCCAACCCCCAGGTCCGGTTCGAGGCCGGTCCGGGCGTGATCGTCGAGCGCCGGCCGGGCGCCCTGCCAGGGCAGCTGCGGGTGCGGTACACGACCCCGTTCCGTCCGGCGCGCAACCGGCCAGGGTGGAACCAGACCCAGCTGCGCCGCGCCCTCCTGGGTGACGGGCACGCGATCGGGTTCGGCCACGTCGAGGTGCTGCCCCTCGAGGGCATGCTCGTCGACGGCCTGACCGACCCCGCGGGTGCGGCACCGGCACCGGGTTGCCCCGGAGGTGGCGCCGTCGCGTAGGTGACGCCACGCCGATGCCCCGGCGTCCGCCGCAGGCGCGACACCGTAGGCGACGCCGGGTTCCGGACGCCCCCTCCGGAACCCGGCGTCCGGCTGTCCGCAGCCGGACGCCGGTCGGCTCTACTTCCGGCCCGACTTCTCGCCGGCCGGCGCATTGGAGAGCGCGGCGATGAAGGCCTCCTGGGGGACCTCGACCCGACCCACCATCTTCATCCGCTTCTTGCCCTCCTTCTGCTTCTCCAGCAGCTTGCGCTTGCGGGTGATGTCACCGCCGTAGCACTTGGCGAGCACGTCCTTGCGGATCGCGCGGATGTTCTCCCGCGCGATCACCCGGGCACCGATGGCGGCCTGGATCGGCACTTCGAACTGCTGGCGCGGGATCAGGTCCTTGAGCTTGCCCGCGAGCATCACGCCGTAGGCGTAGGCCGCGTCCTTGTGCACGATCGCGGAGAACGCGTCGACCGGCTCGCCCTGGAGCAGGATGTCGACCTTGACCAGGTCGGCGGACTGCTCGCCGGAGCGTTCGTAGTCCAGCGACGCATAGCCCTTGGTCCGGGACTTCAGCTGGTCGAAGAAGTCGAAGACGATCTCGCCCATCGGGAGCACGTAGCGCATCTCCACCCGGTCCTCCGAGAGGTAGTCCATGCCCTGGAGACTGCCGCGCTTGGCCTGGCAGAGCTCCATGATCGTGCCGATGTAGTCCGAGGGCGACAGGATCGTGGCGCGCACGACCGGCTCGCGGACCTCGGCGATCTTGCCCTCGGGGTACTCGCTCGGGTTCGTGACCTCGACGGTGTTCCCGTCCTCCATCACGACCTCGTAGACCACGTTGGGCGCGGTCGAGATCAGGTCGAGGTCGAACTCGCGCTCCAGCCGCTCCCGCACGATCTCCATGTGGAGCAGCCCGAGGAACCCGCAGCGGAAGCCGAATCCGAGCGCGCCCGAGGTCTCCGGCTCGTACGCCAGCGCGGCGTCGTTGAGCTGCAGCCGCTCGAGCGCGTCGCGCAGCGTCGGGTAGTCGTCGCCGTCGATGGGGTAGAGCCCTGAGTAGACCATCGGGTTCGGGTGCTTGTAGCCGCCGAGAGCCTCCTGGGCGCCGTGGTGCTGGCTGGTCACGGTGTCACCGACCCGGGACTGGCGGACGTCCTTCACCCCGGTGATCAGGTAGCCGACCTCGCCGACGCCGATCTCGGCTCCCTTGACCGGCTCGGGGCTGATCACGCCGACCTCGAGCATCTCGTGCACGGCGCCGGTCGACATCATCTTGATCCGGTCACGATGGCTGAGCTTGCCGTCGACCACGCGCACGTAGGTGACCACGCCGCGGTAGGTGTCGTAGACGGAGTCGAAGATCAGCGCGCGAGCCGGCGCGTCGGCGTCGCCGACGGGGTGCGGCGTCTGGCGCACGATCTCGTTGAGCAGCTCCTCGACGCCGAGGCCGGTCTTGGCCGAGGTCCGGAGCACGTCGGACGGGTCGCAGCCGATGATGCCGGCCAGCTCCGCGGCGTACTTCTCCGGGTTGGCGGACGGCAGGTCGATCTTGTTGAGCACCGGGATGACGTGCAGGTCCGCGGCAAGCGCGAGGTAGAGATTCGCCAGCGTCTGCGCCTCGATCCCCTGCGCAGCGTCGACCAGCAGGACCGCGGCCTCGCACGCCTCGAGCGACCGGGACACCTCGTAGGTGAAGTCCACGTGTCCAGGGGTGTCGATCATGTTGAGCACGTAACCGCCCGGCTCGGCGCCCTGCTCGTTGTCGTCCGGCACCGTCCACGGCATCCGGACCGCCTGGCTCTTGATGGTGATCCCGCGCTCGCGCTCGATGTCCATCCGGTCGAGGTACTGCGCCCTGGCCGCCCGCTCGTCCACGACGCCGGTCAGCTGCAGCATCCGGTCCGCGAGGGTCGACTTGCCGTGGTCGATGTGCGCGATGATGCAGAAGTTCCGGATGATCGCCGGATCGGTGTGGCCGGGTGGCGGCGGGGCGGTCTTGGAGGACACAGAAGGCTTTCGGAGACGACGTCGAGCGGGTCGCGCCATTCTTCCACGCGGCCCCGAACTCAGCAGACTCGGCGACGCCCTTGCCCCTACGCTGGCGCCATGGTCGTCACCCCTACGTCGCAGCCCGTGGGCGACGGTTCGGACACCCGCAACCAGATGACGCGAGCCGTCCTCGGCTTCCGGGCTGACGAAGCCGACTGATATTCACTCGGCTCGGCATCGCGCGTGAGGCAGGATGTCGGGCCATGACGACGTACCCCGCCCCGTCGGGGCGGACCGCCCGCCGGCTGGAGTGGCCGTTCCTGCCGCCCAACCTGCGTGCCTACGTCGAGCGCAAGTGCGGGTCGCCGGTGGTGGACGCGGAGTCCCAGGGGGCCGGCTTCACCCCGGGCTTCGCCTCCGTGCTGACGTGCGAGGACGGCTCTCGCCACTTCGTGAAGGCCGCCTCGATGAAGGCGCAGAGGATGTTCGCGGTGTCCTACCGCGAGGAGGCCCGCAAGCTGGCCGCGCTGCCGGAGTCGGTGCCCGCGCCACGGCTGCGATGGCTGCTGGACGACGACTGGGTCGTGCTCGGGATGGAGTACGTCGACGGGCGGAACCCCGGGCGGCCCTGGCGGCAGCCCGACCTCGACGCCTGCCTGGACGCGTGTGAGGTGGTGGCCGCCGAGCTGACGCCCGCGCCGGACGGACTCGCCCTCGAATCGATCGCCGACGAGTTCGCCGACCTGGTCGGCTTCTGGGACCACATCCGGGCCACGCAGCCGGGCCTGCCGCACCTGGAGGAGGCCGCGGCCCTGGCCGGGGCCTTCGCCGACGTCGCGGCCGGCGACACCGTGGTCCACACAGACCTGCGCGACGACAACTTCCTGATCGGGGCCGACGGCACCGTGTGGATGTGCGACTGGAACTGGCCGGTCCTGGGCGCCGACTGGGTGGACTCCTTGTTCCTGCTGGTCGGGCCGCGCGGCGACGGCCTCGACGTCGACCCGGTGATCGCCGCGCGTCCCTTGCTGCGCGACGTCCCTCCCGAGCACTTCGACATCATGCTGGCGCTCCTGGTGGGCTACTTCTTCCGGCAGCGCGACGAGCCGGTTCCCCCGAACTCTCCCCACATCCGCGACCACCAGTCCTGGCAGGGCGAGGTCTGCTGGGCCTGGCTCTGTGAGCGCCGCGGCTGGTCATGAGCATCCCGCGCGCGGTCGGAGTCCGCACGCCCTATGCCGCCATCCCGCGTGCCGTCCGCGACTGGGTAGACCTCTTCCTGGGCTCACCGATCGTCGAGGCCATCGACCAGATCGGAGGGATGTCGCCCGGCTGTGCCACCCGTGTGGTCTGCGCCGACGGCACCCGCGCGTTCGTGAAGGCTGTCGGGAGCGAGCTGAACCCGGACACGCCGAACTTGTTCCGGCGCGAGATCACCGTGCTGGGACTGCTCGGCTCCCATCCGCTCTGGGCCGACCTGCTGGCGTCGTACGACGCCGGTGGATGGGTGGGCCTGATCCTCGAGGACGTCGACGGAAGCCATCCCGACCTGTCCGACGACACGATGATGGAACGGCTGCTCGCCGCCACCGACGAACTTCAAGTCGTCATGGCGTCAACGGTTCCCGACCGACCGGCGCCGGATCCACTCAACGGCGGGCTCACTCACATGTCCCGGGCCTACAGCGCCTGGCTGGACGCCCTCGAGCAGGCCGACACTCTCCCGTCAGGGCTCATACCACCCTGGGTGGGCGCGCGTCGCGAGGAGATCCGCGGCAACATCGAGGCCCTGGCCGCGGCTCCGGTGGAGCACCTCGTCCACTGGGACATCCGCGACGACAACCTGTTGGTGCGCCCCACCGGCGAGATCGTGTTCCTGGACTGGGGCATGTCCGGGATCGGCCCGGACTGGCTGGACCCGCTGATGGCGAGACTGGAGCGGGTGGACCACCCCTGGTTCGATGCCTCGATCGCGCGTTCTCCTGCCTTGGTGCGGGCCGGGGACGGTGTCGTCACCACGTGGCTAACCGGCGTGGGCACCTTCCTGGCCTGGCGGGCGCAGACGGCGGTCGACGTCAACCTGCCCACCCTGAACGACTTCCGGCGGTGGGAGTCCGCCCGGTTCCTGGCGGCGGCCGCCCGGCGGCTCGGGATCTCCCGGTGACGTCATACGGTGAGGGCAACCGCTTGCTCGGTCCGCATGACGTCCTGCCGGGTGCGCCGGCTGATTTGGGCGGTCTGACGCGCCGCTGTTAGTCTTGCTCGTCGGTCTGGCGCCACCTGCGCCGACCACCAGAACTTCAAGTCCCGACACCTACGACGAAGGCTCAGTAGTGGCGAACATCAAGTCCCAGATCAAGCGGAACCGGCAGAACCTCGTCCGGCACGAGCGCAACAAGTCCGTGAAGACGAGCCTGAAGACCGCCGTACGCAAGTTCCGCGAGGCCGCGGCGGCCGGCGACAAGGACGCCGCCATCGCTGCTGCCCGCGACGCTTCCCGCAAGCTGGACAAGGCCGCCTCCAAGGGTGTCATCCACAAGAACCAGGCCGCGAACCGCAAGTCGGCCATGGCGAAGAAGGCCTCGACGCTCTGACCCACGCCTCTCCACGCTGACCCGCCGGAACTTTCGGGCGGGTCAGCGTCATTTTCATGACCGGAGTGCGGTGATGGTGAGGACCAGCCGCTCCAGGGTGTAGGACGCGTCGTGGGCGGCGCCCTTGATGTCGGCGTCGGCGCGGGCGACGGCCCGGATCGCGTGGGCGATACCGCCGTCCGACCAGCTGCGGGACTGGTCGCGGACCGTGCGCACCTTCCACGGCGGAACCCCGATCTCTCGTGCGAGATCGGCCTCCCGCATCCCCCGCGAGGCGCCCTTGTAGCGGGCGAGCCCCCGAGCGCTGCCGGCGAAGGCGCTCGTGACCAGGACCGGTGGTGTGCCGGTGTCGAGCGCCCAGCGCAGCTCTTCGAGCGCGGCCTGGCGGCGCCCGTTGAAGGCGGCGTCCGCGACCGCGAACGACTTCGCCTCGGCCCGCCCGCCGAAGTACTGCTTGACCCGCTCGACCGGCAACGGCTCACCCGGGAAGTCGCTGGTCAGCTGGTCGGCCGCCGCGGCCAGTGAACGCAAGTCCTGGCCCACGGCCTGAACCAGCACACCGGCCGCCACCTGATCCATCGTGCCGCCGTGCGATCGAACCTCGGCGGCGACGAAAGAGGGGTACTCCGACGGCTTGAGCTCGCCCGACCTCGACTCCGTCACCGGGGCCAGCTTGCGGAGCTTGGTGAGTACCCCGGAACCCTTCTGACCGCCTCCGTGGACGAGCACCAGGGCGATGTCGTCAACCGGCGCCGCGGCGTAGCCCAACAGGCCGTCGACCGACTCCTCGGGCAGGTCCTCCAGCCCACGCACCACGACACATCTGGTGCTGGAGAACAGCGACGGAGCCGCGAGCTCGCCCAGCGCGCCCAGCGTGAGATCGGCGCCGCGGGTCTCCGAGAGCTCGGCCTCGGGATCGTGTCGACGGACCGTATGACGCACGACGCCGACGGTGCGCTCGTTGAGGAACTCCTCCTTGCCGGTCACGAGCGTGACCCGGCCGAGGACGTCTGCGGGTGAGGGGCCTGCCATGGTGGGCCCACTTTCCCACAGCCCACCCCCCGGCCCGCGAGCCGGCAGTCACGGCCCGGTCGCGGCGTACAGCTTGCCTTCGCGGACAGCGACGGCGACATCGCCGTCGACGTCGGTGCGCAGGATCTCCGCGCCACTGGCGGCCAGCGGCTCCAGGGTCGTGGCGGCCGGGTGACCGTAGTCGTTGTCCTCCCCCACGCTCACCACCGCCACCCGCGCACCGAGGCCGAGCAGGAAGGGCAGGTCCTGGTAGCGGCTGCCGTGGTGCGGCACCTTCACGACGTCTGCCCGGAGCCCCGGCCAGGTCCGGGCGAGAGCCGCCTGGGCCTCGGGCTCGAGGTCCCCGCAGAGCAGCAGGCGCACCCCGCCGACCTCGACGAGGAGCACGACGCTGGCGTCGTTGGCGGTGCTGCCGTCACCCGGTCCGGTCGTGGGCGAGGTCGGTGGCGGCCACAGCACCTGGAAGCGGACGTCGCCGACGGTGCGGACGGCGGCGTACGGCGCAGTCCTGGGCCGCAGGCCCGCCTGTCGGGCGGACTCGGCGACCAGCGTGACACCGCCGGGCGGGTCGGCGAGGCGGGTGACCTCGACGGCCTCGACCCGACGTCCGCCCATCACTCCCGGCAACCCGTCCACGTGGTCGGCGTGGAAGTGGGTGAGCAGCACGAGCGGGATCGTCGAGACGTCGAGCCGCCGCAGGCACTCGTCCACCGCCGCCGGGTCGGGTCCGGCGTCGACGACGACCGCCGCGCCCGGTGCCGCGTGCAGGACCAGCGCATCCCCCTGGCCGACGTCGCAGGCCACCAGCGCCCAGCCCGGAGGCGGCCAGCCCGGCGTCGGCGGTCGGACGAGGACGGCGACGAGGAGCAGGCAGCAGCAGAGCAGGCCGGTGGTGCGGCGTTGCAGGAGGTACGGCGCGACGAACGCCACCAGCACCGCCAGTGCGATGAGCACGGCCAGCGCCCAGAAGCCGGTGCCCCAGTCCACGGCCGGGGTGGGGAGCTGCGCACCGTGCCGGGCGACCGCGACGATCCAGGCCACGCAGAGGGCCGCCAGGGTCCCGACGACCTCTCCCAGGGCCGGCCAGAACAGGCCGACCAGCCCGCCGGCCAGCCCCAGGACGGTGGCCGGACCGACTGCGGGCGCGGCCGCCAGGTTGGCCACGACGGCAACCATGCTGACCTGTCCCGAGATCGCGGCGACCAGCGGAGTGCACGCGAGCTGAGCCGTGGCCGGGATCGCGATCGCCTCGGCGAGCCACCGGGGCAGCCAGCACTGCAGGGCGTCGCGCCAGCCCGGCGCGAGCAGCAGGATCCCCGCGGTCGCGGTCACCGACAGCGCGAAGCCGACGCTCACGGCCAGCAACGGGTCGAGCAGGAGCAAGGCCACCACAGCGGCGCCCAGAGCGCGGGCGCCGCGACGCCGGCCGTCGGTGCCCATCGCGAGGAGCGCGACCGTCCCCATCGCGGCGGCCCGCACGACGCTGGGCTCGGCGCGGGCCAGCAACACGAAGCCGGCGATGCCCAGCGCGCCGACGAGGTACATCCAGCGGCCGCGGACCCCGCACCAGCGCGCGAGGACCAGCACGAACCCGACGACCAGGGTGAGGTTGGTCCCCGACACGGCGAGGAGGTGGGTCAGCCCGGTCTCGCGGAAGTCGTCGGCGAGCCGTGGGTCGAGCCCCGAGTCGTCGCCGTCCACCAGGGCAGGGACCAGGGCTCGTTGGCTGGGAGGGCGGTGGGCGACCGAGTCGCGGAGGGACTCGCGTACGGCGGCCGCGGCGCGCCACCACACGCCGGGCCTGCCGAGCAGCTCGTGGCCTCCGTGGACGGACACGACGGCGGCGACTCCGTGACCATCGGCCGGAGACAGCCGTCCGAGGGCGCGCACCCGACTCCCCAGCTCGACCCCCGCCCAACCGTCGTCGGCGAGGACCACGACGGGGGTGCCGAGGGAGTGCGCGCGTCCGCGCCCCGCAACCCGGTTGACCCGGGCGCGGATCAGCACCTGCTCGGCGTACCTCCCCTCCACGACCCGCGGATCAGAGGTCACGCTGAGCTCGAGGGTCGCGACGGCGTGCTCGTCGGCCAGGGCGGCGACCGGGTTGTGCTCGACCTGCGCCTGGCGGAGCACGGCGCCCGCGGCCACCGCGGCGAAGACCAGCAGCACGCCCCAGAGCGTGAACCCCCGACGGGCGCCGAGCCTGGCGCGTGCGACGAGCAGGCCCGCGAGCGCAGCGGCGACCACCGCCAGGGTGGCTCCTGGAGGCAGCAGGTGGCCGGCCAACCCACCCGCCCAGGCCGCGACCCCCAGCAGGGGCAGCCGGAGGTCGGGGACGCCGCCGTCCTCCGCGTCACCGCTCACACCGTGACATGAGGGGTGAGCGTCGCCAGCGTCGCGTCGCCGATGCCGTCCACCTCGAGCAGCTCGTCGACCGCGGTGAACCCGCCGTGCTCGGTCCGCCAGGCGATGATCGCCTCCGCGGTCACCGGCCCGACGTCGGGCAGGGTCTCGAGCAGCGTCTGGTCCGCGGTGTTGAGGTTGACCAGAGGGCCGGTGGTGGCGCCCGGGGGGATCGGTGCCGCCGCACCGGCCACGCCGGTCGGTGCTGCCACCCCGACCACGATCTGCTCACCGTCCACCAGCAGCCTGGCCAGGTTGAGCGTGGTCAAATCCACGCCCGGCCTGGCCCCGCCGGCTGCCTTGATCGCGTCGACCACCCGGGAGCCGGCGTCGAGCACCGCGATGCCGGGGCGGCGTACTTTGCCCGCGACGTCGACGGTGACCTTGCCGTCGGTCACTGCGACCTCAGGGGAGCTCGGCGCCGAGGCGACCGGCGCGGCTGGAGTGGCGAGGCCGCCGGCCGGGCTGCTCACCGCGGGTGCAGCCACTTCCTGCGGGTCGCCACGGATCACCCACCAGCAGGTGGCCGCGAGCCCCACCGCGACCAGGCCGGCGACGAAGGCAAGCTGGGCGGGCCCCAGGGCCACCCGGCCCCGCAGGGTGGGCGGCAGGGTGTCTGCGATGCTCCGGCCGGGCCGTCGCGACGCGTGGCGGCCCGGCTGAGCGACGACCGGCATGGGAGCCGGATCTGGTGCGGGATCCGGGACCGGCTCAGGTGCGGGTGATTGTCGTGCTCGCGAGACCCGGGTGTGGGTGAGCGGCATCGCGAACTCGTCGGTCTGGGCGGGTCGCCGGGACACGGTCGGGTCGTCCAGCCGCCGACCCCGGACGCCATCGAGCTCGGCGCTCAGCTGCGCGAGTCGCCGGGAGACGGCTTCCTGATGTTCCGGGCTCGGACGTCGGTTCCCCATGCCGCCGAAGGTAGGAACCACTCAGCGGTTCGGAAAGGTTCGGGGTTCTCACCTGTGGAGAACTGGCGCGGACTCGCCGGCTGTGGACGGCTACCGGTCGAGAACGGGTGCCACGCAGACCGCGAGCATGCCGGGGCCGACGTGCGCGCCGAGCACGGCGCCCAGCTCCCCGCACCAGACCTCGCGGCCGGAGAGGTTGTCCGCGAGCCGTTCGGTCAGTCGCTCGGTGAGCTGTCCCGCCCGGGCGGGACTGGCCAGGTGGGCGACACACACGTCCACCTGCTGCTCGTCCGCGGCCAGCACCGCGAGCTCCTCCAGCCGGCTGAGCGCCCGCGCCACGGTCCGCACCTTCTCGCGCGTGGCGACCACGCCGTCCTCGATCGTCAACAGCGGCTTCACCGCGAGAGCACCCCCGAAGAGGGCGGCAGCCGCCCCGATCCGGCCGCCGCGCCGGAGGTACTCCAGGGTGTCCACGTAGAACAGCGACGACGTCGCGTCGGCCCGGGTCCGTGCGGCCTCGGCTGCCACCTCTGCCGATCCGCCCGCGTCGAGCGCGTCGGCGGCCGCGAGGACGGCGTACCCGGTCGCGATCCCCACCTGCCGGGTGTCCACGGCGGTCACCGGGATCGAGGCCTCGCGCGCCGCGAGCTGGGCGGACTCGAAGGTGCCGCTCATGTCACCGGAGAGGTGGATCGACACCACCGCGGTGGCGCCCTCGCGGGCGAGACGTTCGTACACCTCCAGCATCACCGAGGGTGAGGGACGGGAGGTGCTGACCGGGCGGAACTCCCGTAGCGCCTCCGCCACCACCTCCGGGGTGGCACCCTCGGCCCCCTCGTCCAGCACGTCGGCGCCGATCACCACCTGGAGGGGTACGACGACGATGCCGCGCTCGGCGACCACCTTGGGGGGGAGCGAGGCGGTCGAGTCGGTGACGACGACGATCCGGGGCACATCGGCAGGCTAGCGAAGCCTGAGGCGAGCCTCACCACCCCTCACCTTTGCCACCCCTCACCTCTGCCACCCCACTCTTGCGACCGACCATCGGGCCGGATTCAATGGCACGCGTGGCCGATGCGTCCGGGAGCTTCGCCGAGGTGCTGCGCGCCGCGATCGAGGCGCGCGGTCTCGGCCTCGAGCGCATCAGGGAGCGGCTCGATGCCCAGGGCATCTGCGTCAGTGTGGCGACCTTGAGCTACTGGCAGTCGGGCCGGAGCGAGCCGGGCCGCAAGCAGTCACTGGCGGCGCTCCCCCATCTCGAGCAGCTTCTCGGCCTCGACCAGGGCAGCCTGCAGCACGCGCTGACTCCGCCCCGCGAGCGCGGACGTCGATACGAGGTTGTGGACCTCGACGCGGTCTGGCCGGAGCCGCCCCAGACAAGGGTGCTACGCAGCCTCGACACCCGGTGGGACACCGAGCTGGAGCGGATCAGCCTCCACGACGTCGTGACCATGGGGCCCGACCGGTCCCAGCTGTCCATGCAGGTGCGCCAGGTGCTGCGGGCCCGGTGCGACGGACCCGACCGCCGGGTGGTGATGCACTGCCTCGAGGACCCGCAGGCCGGGCCACCGGAGATCCACGCGCTGCGAGGTTGCACTCTCGGGACGATCGCCCGGGATGTCGCCTCGGGCATCATCGGCTGCGAGCTGGTCTTCCTCGAACCGTTGCGCCGCGGCCAGACAGTCGTGGTCGACTACGAGGTGCTGAGCCGCCATCCGCGCCCGTGCGAGGTGCGGCACACCCGCCGACTCCGGCTGCCGATGCGGCAGTACCTCCTGGAGATCAGGTTCGACCCGAGCGCGCTGCCCGCCGCGGCCTTCCATGTCCAGGACGGCAAGGACGGCCAGCGCCTGGAGCTCGATGCCGAGCACAGCCTGCACGTCGTTGACACCGACTGCACCGCCGGGATCACCGGCGTTCGCTGGGTCTGGCCGGACACCGAGCCGGCGACCGAGAGCGACCCGAGTTAACTGTTAACAGGCCGCCAGCCCTTGTGACGCAGCCCACAAGGGTTCAGTCTCTGCGGGTCACTCACTCTCGGAAGGATCACCCATGTCCGCACGACACCCCCGCCTCGCGGCCGCACTCCTGGCCGCGACGACGAGCGCCGCCCTGGTGCTCGCGCCGACGGCAGCCACCGCTGACCGACCGGCGAAGGACGAGCACGCCCCGGCCGACGCCGGCCCGGCACCCGTCCACGGCACCTCCGCCAGCGACCGCTACATCGTGGTCTTCGACAAGGGCTCGTCCCAGGCCAAGGTCAAGGACGCCAAGGACAAGGCCAAGGACAAGGGCGCCAAGGTGCACCACACCTACAGCAACGCGCTGGACGGCTTCGCTGCCACCCTGTCCGACTCCGCGCTCAGCGAGCTCCGCCAGAACAAGCACGTCTCGTTCATCGAGGCGGATGGCAAGGTCACCGCCAGCGACACCCAGTCGCCGGCCACCTGGGGCATCGACCGGATCGACCAGCGGGCCCTTCCGCTCACCAACTCCTACACCTACCCGCGCGGCGGGGTGGGGGTGAAGGCCTACATCATCGACACCGGCATCCGTCTCGCACACGCGGAGTTCAGTGGCCGGGCCACCTCCGGATACTCCTCGATCAACGACGGCCGCGGCACCGACGACTGCCACGGCCACGGCACCCACGTCGCCGGCACCGTCGGCGGCGAGACCTACGGCGTCGCCCAGGACGTCAGCCTGGTGGCGGTGCGGGTGCTCGACTGTCAGGGCAGCGGTACCGACTCCGGCGTCATCGCCGGTGTCGACTGGGTGACCGGCAACCACTCCGCCGGCAGCCCGGCGGTGGCCAACATGAGCCTCGGCGGCGGTGTCTCCACCGCGCTGGACACGGCGGTCAACAACTCGATCAACGACGGGGTCACCTACGCGGTGGCGGCCGGCAACGACAACGGCGCGAACGCCTGCAACGGCTCGCCCTCGCGGGTGGCCAACGCACTCACCATCGGCTCCACCACCAGCTCCGACGCCCGCTCGAGCTTCTCCAACATCGGCAGCTGCCTCGACCTGTTCGCACCGGGCTCCAGCATCACCTCGGCCTGGATCACCAGCAACACGTCGACCAACACCATCAGCGGTACGTCGATGGCGACGCCGCACGTGGCAGGTGCCGCCGCGGTGTACCTCCAGGCCAACCCCGGCGCCTCCCCGACGACGGTCAACAGCGCGATCGTGAACAGCGCGACCACGGGTGTGGTGTCCAACGCCGGGACCGGCTCGCCGAACCGCCTGCTCTACAGCGACCCGGCCGGGGGCGGCACCCCACCGCCGCCGCCCCCGAGCGGCTGCAGCAGCCAGCCTGAGGTCGCGACCGGCTCGCTGAGCGGCGCCGGCGACCTGGACTACCACCCCGGCCCCAACGGCTACTACTACTCGTCGGTCTCCGGCACCCACGTCGGGTGCCTGGACGGCCCGTCGGGCGTCGACTTCGACCTCTACCTGGAGAAGTGGAACGGCGCCTCGTGGGTGGTCGTGGCCCAGAGCATCAGCTCCGGTCCGGACGAGCAGATCAGCTACTCCGGCACGAGCGGCAACTACTCGTGGCGGGTGGAGTCCTACAGCGGCTCCGGCAGCTACACCTTCGGCTTCGACCGACCGTAGATCGGATCGAGCCGTTCCGGCCCGTCACGGCTGCTGCCGTGGCGGGCCGACTGCTCACACGACCAGGTTGACCAGCTTCGGCGCCCGGACGATCACCTTGCGCACCGCCCGCCCGTCCAGGGCGCGTACGACGGCGGGGTCGGCCAGCGCGGCGGCCTCCAGGTCGGCCTCGGAGACCTCGGGCGAGACCCCCAGCCGGGCGCGGACCTTGCCCTGCACCTGCACCACGCAGATGACCGTCTCCTGGACCAGCAGCGCGGGGTCGACGGTCGGCCACCCGGCGCGGGCCACTGAGGGCTCGTGGCCCAGCCGGAACCACATCTCCTCCGCCGTGTAGGGCGCGACCAGCGACAGCAGGATCGCGACGGCCTCGACGGCCTCGCGGACGGCCGGGTCGGCCGGGCCGCATCCGGAGTCGATCGCCTTCCGGGTGGAGTTCACCAGCTCCATGGTCCGCGCGACCATCACGTTGAACCGCTGCGACTCGATCAGCTGGGCCGCCTCGTGCAGCGTCCGGTGCGTGGCCCCGCGCAGGGCGGTGTCGCCCTCCTCAGGGGCCGTGCCGGCTGGCGAGGTGACGTCACCGGACAGCCGCCAGGCTCGCTGCAGGAACCTCAGCGAGCCGCCGGGTGCCATGTCGGCCCAGTCGATGTCGTCCTCGGGAGGACCCGCGAACACCATCGTCAGCCGCACCGCGTCCACGCCGTACTCGGCTAATTGATCCCCCAGACTGACGCCGTTGCCCAGCGACTTGCTCATCTTCTTGCCCCGGTTGATGACGATGCCCTGGTTCAGCTGGGCGGAGAACGGCTCGCCGAAGTCCAGCATGCCCATGTCCCGCAGCACCTTGGTGAAGAAGCGTGCGTACAGCAGGTGCAGGACGGCGTGCTCGACACCGCCGATGTAGATGTCGCACGGCATCCACTGCCTGACCAGGTCGGGGTCGAAGGCCTGGGTGTGGTCGTGGGGCGAGCAGTAGCGCAGGAAGTACCACGACGAGTCGACGAAGGTGTCCATCGTGTCGGAGTCACGCCGGGCGGGGCCGCCGCAGGACGGACAGTCCACCTCGACCCAGTCGGTGGCCGCGGCCAGCGGCGAGACGCCCTTCGGCTTCAGGTCGGCGCCTTTCAGCTCGGGCAGGGTGACCGGCAGCTGGTCGTCGGGTACGGCGACCTCCCCGCACTTCTCACAGTGCACGATCGGGATCGGCACCCCCCAGAAGCGCTGGCGGGACAGCAGCCAGTCACGCAGCCGGAAGTTGACCGTGCCCCGCCCCAGGCCCTGCTTCTCCAGGTAGGCGATCGTGCTGGCCTTGGCCTCGTCGACTCCCATCCCGGACAGGTCGATCTCGTCGTTGGCGGAGTTGATCGCCGGTCCCTCGCCGGTGTAGGCCTGCCCCTCCCAGTCGGCCGGCGGCTCGACCGTGCGGATGATCGGCAGGTCGAAGACCTCGGCGAACTCCCAGTCGCGCTGGTCCTGGCCCGGGACCGCCATGATCGCGCCCGTGCCGTAGTCGGCCAGCACGTAGTCGGCGGCGTACACCGGGATCCGGCTCCCGGTCAGCGGGTTGGCTGCATGCACGCCCAGGAAGACGCCGGTCTTGGGTCGGTCGGAGGCCAGCCGGTCGATCTCGGTGACCCTGCGGACCTCGTCGCGGTAGGTCTCGAAGGCGGTCCTCTGCTCGTCGGTCACCAGCTCGGCGGCCAGCGGGGCGTCGGCGGCGACGACCATGAAGGTCGCACCGAACAGCGTGTCCGGCCGGGTGGTGTAGACGGTCAGCGGCTCCTCGCGACCTTCGACCACGAAGTCCACGTGGGCGCCCTCGGACCGGCCGATCCAGTTCCGCTGGGCGGTGATCACCCGCTCGGGCCACGTGGGCGCCAGGTTGTCCAGCTCGTCCAGCAGCTCCTGGGCGTAGTCGGTGATCTTGAAGTACCACTGGGTCAGCTCGCGCTTGGTGACCTCTGCTCCGCAGCGGTCACACACCCCGCCGACGACCTGCTCGTTGGCCAGCACCGTCTGGTCGTTGGGGCACCAGTTGACGGGGCTGTTCTTCCGGTAGGCCAGCCCGCGCTCGCGGAACTGCAGGAACAGCCACTGCGTCCACCGGTAGTACTCCGGGTCGCTGGTGTTGAAGGTGCGCGACCAGTCGAAGGCGCAGGCGTAGTCGTCGAACGACTGCCGCTGGGTCTCGATGTTGGCGTAGGTGTAGGTGGCCGGGTGTGCGTTGTTGCGGATCGCGGCGTTCTCCGCCGGCAGGCCGAACGAGTCGAACCCCATCGGGTTCAGGACTTCGTAGCCCTGATGCCACCAGTAGCGCGCGACGACGTCGTGGAGGGCCATCACCTCGGCGTGACCCATGTGCAGGTCGCCGCTCGGATAGGGGAACATCGTCAGCGCGTAGCGCTTCTCCCGCTCCGAGTCGTCGTCGGCACGGAACTGGTCCAGGTCGTCCCAGACCTTGCGCCACTTCTCCTGCACGGCGTGGACGTCGTACGTCGCCCGCTCCTGCTCTGAGTGCTCGCTCATCGTCGTCTCTCTCACGTCGGTGGGTGGATCCAGCGCACAAAAAAGCCCCTCGGGCACGAGGGGCAGCCGCATCGGGGTGTGCGCACCGATGCGGCTAGGTAAGGAGCAGGATCCTCCGCATGGCCTCATGGTAGCGAATGCCGTCCGACTGGTCTCGCCGCTATCTCCCGCCTGCCCTAGGGTCCAGTCCATGACTGTCACCGACATGTTCCGGCTGGACGACAGGGTCGCGATCGTCACCGGGGCCTCCTCCGGACTGGGTGTGGCGTTCGCGCAGGGCCTGGCGGAGGCTGGAGCCGACGTGGTGCTGGGGGCCCGCCGGGTCGAACGGCTCGAGGACACCGCGGGGCTGGTGCGCAACGCCGGTCGCCGTGCCCTCCCGGTCGCCACCGACGTGGCCGACCCCGAGTCGTGCACCGCCCTGGTCGAGGCGGCGATGGCGGAGTTCGGCCGGGTCGACGTGCTCGTCAACAACGCCGGGATCGGCACCGCCGTACCCGCCACGCGGGAGAGCCCCGAGCAGTTCCGCTCGGTCATCGACGTCAACCTCAACGGCTGCTACTGGATGGCCCAGGCCTGTGGGCGGGTGATGCAGCCCGGGTCCAGCATCATCAACATCTCCTCGGTCCTCGGTCTCACGACCGCCGGCCTCCCCCAGGCGGCGTACGCGGCGTCCAAGGCCGGCCTGATCGGGTTGACCCGCGACCTGGCCCAGCAGTGGACCGGCCGCAAGGGCATCCGGGTGAACGCCATCGCTCCCGGGTTCTTCGCATCGGAGATGACCGATCAGTACCCCGACGGCTACCTGGAGTCCCAGGAGGGCCGGATCCCGGTCGGGCGCAAGGGCGACCCCGCCGAGCTCGCGGCCACCGTGGTGTTCCTCGCCTCCGATGCCGGTGGCTACGTCACCGGCCAGACGTTGCCAGTCGACGGCGGCATGACGATCACGTGAGCCAACCGCCCTACGTCCTGGTCAGCGGCGCGAGCCAGCCGCGCGATCCCGCCCTTGTCGAGACGGCGACCACGGCGGGCCGGCTTCTCGCCGAGCGCGGCTGGATCGTGCTCACCGGCGGGCTGGGCGGGGTGATGGCGGCCGCCGCGGACGGAGTGTCCGCGGCCGCCGGCACGGCCGTCGCGATCCTGCCCGGCGTCGACCGCGCCGATGCCTCCCCCGGGCACACCGTGGTGCTGCCGACCGGGCTGGGCGAGATGCGCAACGCACTCCTGGTCCGCTCCGTCGACGCCGTGTTGGCGATCGGAGGGTCCTGGGGGACGCTCTCGGAGGTCGCGCTCGCCGCGCGCACCGGCGTACCGGTGGTCACGATCGGCACCGACCTGCCCGCCTTCGCGGGCCCGGAGGTGCAGGTTGTTACCTCGGCTGACGAAGCCGTGTCAGCGCTGGCCGCGATCCTGCGGTCCTGAGCCCGACACGTGCGCACGCCAAGCGGCGCGGCAGCGTCCAGGTCAGGGGCCAGGACGCTGCCGCGCCGTCAGTGTCCGCTCCCTCGGGAGCGGCCGGCTCGGCCGGGGCTGGGGGCGAGCCCTGGACGAAGCGGTCGAGCCGGAGTCAGGAGGAGGGTTGTCGAGCCCGACCCTGGACTCGTCGGTGCCACCCTGACGGCGACACGTGAAACGGCCATAAAACCGCTGACAGGTTTCGATCCACCGACCGAAGGGGGTGGTCGGTGGACCGAATCCTGCGATGAGGGTGTTCGCCCGGAGTCACGCAATCGTCAAACCGATGGCCCCGGGGGCCGGAAGGTGGTGGGTGGAGCTGAGGGGACTCGAACCCCTGACCCCCTGCATGCCATGCAGGTGCGCTACCAGCTGCGCCACAGCCCCATTCGTTGCCGGTCGGCAACTCGCGGAATCCTAGCCAACTCCCGGAGCGGAAACGAAATCGGGTGCGGTGCGGTTCCAGGCTGCGAGCCGGAGCCGGCCGTCGACGCCGCTGTCCTCGAGGACAGCCCAGCCGCAGTTGTCGAGCGCCTGCACCCCGGCCGCGGCACCCTCCGACCAACCCAGTAGCTCCAGCACCGAGACCTTGAGCGCTCCACCGTGCCCGACGAGCACGCCGCACTCACCGGGCGCGAGGGCGGCCAGTGCGTCGTCGACGCACGCGGTGACCCGGGCGACGACCGCCGCGCGGGCCTCGCCCCCGGGTACGACGTCGTAGTGGCCGGCGCGGAACTCGCGGTACTCCTCGGGGTGGGCCTCGGCGAACTCGGCCATGGTCAGGCCGGTGCGCTCACCGAGGTCGAACTCGCGCAGTCGCGGGTCGAGTCGCAGGCTGACGGGCGCCTCCTTGGCGACGTACTCCGCCGTCTGCCGGGCGCGCGCCAGGTCAGAGGACCACAGCAGCACCGGCGTCAGCGCGGCGAGGTACGGCGCCACCGCCGCCGCCTGCGCGTGGCCGGTGTCGTCGAGCTCGACATCGCTGTGGCCCTGGGCCCGCCGTTCGAGGTTCCAGGACGTCCGACCGTGCCGGAGGAGGACCAGGGTCCGGTCAGTGGGTGACATCGGCGGGCAGCTCGATGAGCGGGCAGTCGCGCCAGAGCCGCTCGAGCGCGTAGAACTCCCGCTCCTCCTCGTGCTGCACGTGCACCACGATCTCGCCGTAGTCGATGAGCACCCAGCGGCCGTCGCGCTCGCCCTCGCGACGGATCGGCTTGGCCCCGATCTCGCGCAGCTTGTCCTCGACCTCGTCGACGATCGCCTTGACCTGCCGGTCGTTGCTCGCCGAGGCGAGCACGAACGCGTCGGTGATCGCGAGCTGGTCGCTGACGTCGAAGGCGATGATCTGCTGCCCGAGCTTCTCCGCCGCGGCAGCAGCAGCGGCACGGACGAGGGTGAGGGCGTGTTCGGTGGCCGTCATTCTGTGTCTTTCGCGGGATAGAGGTCGTGCTTGGCGATGTACTGGACCACGCCGTCGGGGACGAGGTACCACACGGGCTCCCCTCGCTGCTTGCGCTCCCGGCAGTCGCTGGAGGAGATCGCCAGGGCGGGGATCTCGACCAGGGTCACCCGTTCGGCAGGGATCGAGCCGAGCGTCGAGGCGTCCATCTCGTAGCCGGGGCGGGTGCAGCCGACGAAGTTGGCGAGCTCGAAGAGCTCCCCGACGTTGCGCCAGGTGAAGATGTCGGCCAGCGCGTCGGCGCCGGTGATGAAGTAGAGCTCCGCGTCGGGCATCTCGGCGCGGAGGTCGCGCAGCGTGTCGATGGTGTACGTCGGCCCGGCGCGGTCGATGTCGACCCGGGAGACCCGGAAGCGCGGGTTGGCCGCGGTCGCGATGACCGTCATCAGGTAGCGATGCTCGGCGGGCGAGATGACCCGGTCTGCTTTCTGGTAGGGCCGACCGGTGGGCACGAACACGACCTCGTCGAGGTCGAACCACGCCTGGACCTCGCTGGCAGCCACGAGGTGGCCGTGGTGGATGGGGTCGAACGTGCCACCCATGACCCCGACCCTGCGGGCCCGGGGCTCGGTGGAGGCGGGATCGACGCTCAGCTGTGCTCGCGTCCTCCGCCGAAGGCGACCAGGACACCCAGCAGCGCCATCAGGATCAAGAGGCTGCCTCCGCCGATGGCCCAGTTCAGGGTCTCGTTGACCTCTTCGTGGGACTCCGCGGCCATGACGACGGATGACAGGACGAGCGACATGCCGGCAAGCCTACCGGGACACGGTCAGCGGACGTGACCGTCCCCGGTGACGACGTACTTCGACGTCGTCATCTCCGGCAGGCCCATCGGACCGCGGGCGTGGAGCTTCTGGGTGCTGATGCCGATCTCGGCACCGAAGCCGAACTCGGCGCCGTCGGTGAACCGGGTGGAGGCGTTGACGAGCACGGCGGCGGCGTCGACCGCGGCGACGAACCGGCGTGCCGCCCCCTGGTCCTCGGTGACGATGGCGTCGGTGTGATGGCTGGAGAAGCGGTGGATGTGGTCGATCGCGGCGTCGAGGTCGTCGACGACGCGAGCCGAGATGTCCAGGGAGAGGTACTCCGTCGCGTAGTCGTCGTCGGTGGCCGCCACGACGCCGTCGTACGCGCTGAAGGCCAGGTCGCCGTGGATCGTCACACCGGCCTCCTGGAGGCTCGGGACCAGCCGGGGCAGCAACGCGTCCGCGACCTCGGCGTGGACCAGCAGCGACTCGGCGGCGTTGCAGACGCTGGTCCGGTGGGTCTTGGCGTTGAGCACGATCGCGAGGGCCTTGTCGAGATCAGCGCCGCGGTCGACGTAGACATGGCAGTTGCCGACCCCGGTCTCGATCACCGGGACCGTCGACTCTTCCACGACGCTGCGGATCAGGCCGGCGCCGCCGCGTGGGATCAGGACGTCGACCAGCCCGCGGGCCCGCATCAGCTCCTTGACGCTCTCCCGGGAGTCGCCGGGGACCAGCTGGACGACGTCGGCGTCGAGTCCGGCGGACTCCACTGCGGTGCGCAGTGCCGCGACGATCGCCGCGTTGCTCGATCGGGCGCTGGAGCTTCCACGCAGGAGGACGGCGTTGCCGGACTTCAGGCAGATCCCGGCCGCGTCGGCGGTGACGTTGGGCCGGGCCTCGTAGATCATTCCGACCACGCCGAACGGCACCCGGACCTGGCGCAGCTCCAGCCCGTTGGCGAGGGTGCTCCCCCGCAGCACCTCGCCGACCGGGTCGGGGAGCCCGGCCACCTCCCGCAGCCCTTCTGCCATGGTCGCGAGCCGTTCCGGCGTCAGCCGGAGCCGGTCGACGACGTTGGCGGGTGTGCCACCGGACTCAGCCCGGGCCACGTCCTCGGCGTTGGCGGCGAGGATCTCCTGCTCGGCGCCTCCGAGCGAGTCGGCCATCGCCTGCAGCGCCCGGTCCTTCTGCGCCCGGGTGGCCAGGGCCAGGTCGCGGCTGGCGCGGCGCGCGCGTTCGGCGGCCTCGGCGACCGAGGTGGCGGTGCTCATGTGACGAGCCTAGAACGCGCTGACCCGCCCGAGAATTTTCGGGCGGGTCAGCGTGGTTTGGTGCGTGTTTCGGGCGGGTCAGCCCTTGCGCTCGTTGATCTGCTCGGTGGCCGCGGGCAGGACCTTGTGCAGATCGCCCACCACGCCGAAGTCGACGAGCTCGAAGATCGGGGCTTCCTCGTCCTTGTTGACGGCCACGATCGTCTTGGAGGTCTGCATGCCGGCGCGGTGCTGGATCGCACCGGAGATGCCGTTGGCGATGTAGAGCTGCGGGGAGACGGTCTTGCCGGTCTGGCCGATCTGGAAGCTGTGCGGGATCCAGCCGGAGTCGACGGCAGCTCGCGAGGCGCCGACCGCCGCACCGAGAGCGTCCGCGAACTCCTCGATCGCGCCGAACTCACCGCCGGTGCCACGACCACCGGACACCACGATGGCGGCGTCGGTGAGCTCGGGACGGCCGGTCGACTTGCGCGGCTGCGAGGCCACGACCTTGGCGCCCTTGGCGACCTCGGAGATGGTCGCGGAGAACTCCTCGACCGCGGCCGCGCCGTCGGCCTCCTCGGGCGTCGCGGAGTTCGGCTTCACCGTGATCACCGGCGTGCCCTTGGTGACCTTGGCGGTGACCGTGTAGTTGCCGGCGAAGACGGACTGGGTCGTCACCGGACCCTCCTCGACGTCGACCGCGTCGGTGATCAGGCCGGACTCGATCTTGATCGCCAGCCGGCCGGCGATCTCCTTGCCCTCGAACGACGACGGAATGAGTACGGCGTCCGGGGACGCCTTCTCGACCAGCTGCTGGAGCACCTCGGCCTTGGGCGCCACGAGGTAGCCCTTGATCTCGCTGTCGTCGACGACGTAGACCTTCTCGGCGCCGTACTTCTTGACCTTCTCGGTGGCCTCGGACGCCTTGTCGGCCGGGCCGATGTAGACGGCGGACGGCTCACCGAGGCGACGCGCGAGCGTGAGGAGCTCGTAGGTGGGCTTCTTGACCGCGCCTTCGGCGTGGTCGATCAGAACCAGGATCTCAGACATGAATGGAGGTCTCCTCAGACGAACTGCTCAGATGAACTTCTTGGAGGCGAGGAACTCGGTGAGCGCCTTGGCGCCCGAGCCGTCCTCGTCGGTGACGATCTCGCCCTGGGTGCGGGGCGGCCGCTCGGTCGTCTCCTGGACCTCGGACCACGCGACCGACAGCCCGACCTGGTCGGCCTCGACGCCGAGGTCGCCGAGCGAGAAGGTGTCCAGCGGCTTCTTCTTGGCCGCCATGATCCCCTTGAACGACGGGTAGCGGGCCTCGCCGGACTGGTCGGTCACCGAGAGCACGAGAGGCATCGTCGCGCCGATCACGTCGGTCGCCGAGTCGCTGTCGCGCTTGATCCGGACCTGGTCGCCCTGGGTCTCGATCACCGAGGCCAAGGTGACCTGCGGGAGCTCGAGCCGCTCGGCCAGCATCGCCGGGACGACGCTCATGCTGCCGTCGGTCGACGACATGCCGCAGACCACGAGGTCCGTCGAGCCGATCTTCTCGACCGCCTTCGCGAGCACCAGGGAGGTCGCGATGGCGTCGGAGCCGGCAATCGCGTCGTCGAGCACGTGGACACCCTTGTCGGCGCCCATCTGGAGGGCCTTGCGGACCGCGTCCACGGCCTGCTCGGGACCCACGGTGAGGGCGATGACCTCGACGTCGTCGGGGCTCTCGGCCTTCTCCTTGATCTGGAGGGCCTGCTCCACGGCGTACTCGTCGAGCTCGGACAGCAGTCCGTCGACGCCCACGCGATCGACGGTCTTGTCGTCCTCGAAGTGCCGGTCGCCGGTGGCGTCGGGAACGTATTTCACACAGACAACAATGTTCATGGTGTGGCCGTTGCGGCCCCTCCTGTGCACTCGGTGTGGCCGATGAGGTTGTGCGGCGAGGTTACTAGCGGGAAACCTTCGGCGAAACACGCCAGCCGGTGGGGTCGCTCACAAGGAGTCGTGGGTCACAGCCCCGTGCCCTCACGGCTGGATGATCTTCACCACGATCCGCCCGACGATGAGCCACACGATGGCCCCGATCCCCCAGTTGAAGAGGGCGTTCTTGACGTCGGCGTTGCTGCCGCCGAATGACTTGATGCCGTCCCGGCGGGAGAAGATCCCCAGGTCGAAGAAGTCGGCGCCGGCGAGGAAGAACTCCACCAGCGGATTCTGGCGGTTGAAGTCGAGCGCGATGCAGAGGGCGCCGATGGCCAGGAAGAGCGCCGCCACCACGAAGAACAACCACACCACCTGCGCCACTCGGGTGCGCGCCTGCGACATGGTGGTGTTGCCGCCCTTGATGGAACGTCGGCTGCCGTCGCCGTTCTTGTCGCTGTCCTTCTTGCCTGTCTTGTCTGCCACTGACATCCCTTTGCTCGCGCGGTCCGTTCGGACGTTGAACGAAGGATGGCAGATTTGGTCCCGCGGCGGATCACCGCCCGCGGAACTGCGCCTTCCCGGGCCCGTTCTCGACGAACGACTGCATCCCGATGCTCCGGTCCTCGGTCGCGAACAGAGCGGCGAACTGCTGGCGCTCGATGCCCAGCCCGGTCTCGAGGTCGACCTCGAGTCCCCGGTCGATGGTCTCCTTGGCCGCCCGGAGCGCGTACGTCGCCGCGCTCGCGAACTGCGTCGCCCACTCCACGGCCTCCTGGTAGACCGCGTCCGGGGCCACCACCCGGTCGACCAGGCCGATCGCGAGCGCCTCATCGGCCTTGACGAACCGGCCGGAGAAGATCAGGTCCTTGGCCCGACTGGGCCCGACCAGCCGGGTCAGCCGCTGGGTGCCGCCGGCCCCGGGAATGATGCCGAGCAGGATCTCGGGCTGGCCCAGGACGGCGTCATCGGCGGCGAAGCGCACATCGGCGCACAGCGCCAGCTCGCAGCCGCCGCCCAGGGCGTAGCCGTTGATCGCGGCGACGACCGGCTTGGGGATCTTCGCCACCGCAGTGAAGGCGGACTGGAGGCCCTCGGAGCGCTTGACCATGTCGGTGTACGACATGTCGTTCATCTCCTTGACGTCGGCCCCGGCGGCGAACACCCGCTCGCCGCCGTAGACCACGACCGCCTTCACGTCGTCCCGGGCGGCCGCCTCGTGTGCGGCTGCCCGGATCTCCTCCTGGACCTGCTCGTTGAGTGCATTCATCTTCGGCCGGTCGAGCCGAATGGTGCCCACCCCGACCTGCTCCCCGGAACCGACTTCGAGTCGTGCGAACTCACCCATCAGGTCGTGTGCTCCTGCCTTCGTCAGAACGTGATGCCGCGGGCCGCGAACCGCTCGCGCACCAGCTGTGCGGCCGCTGCGCCGTCGCGGGCGAGCGCCCGCTCGTAGGTCGCCCTGGCGGCCGCCTGGAAGCTGGTGTCGGGCGCGTAGTCGAACTGCGAGCTGATCAGCGTGGTGTCCCAGGCCTCGGTGGTCAGGCCCTGGGCGACGTAGCCGAGCCGAATCTCCCAGAGTGCCTGGCTCCAGATCTGGCCGACGCTGTGGATGCCCCAGTTCTCCGGTCGGTTCTGGATGGTGAACCCGGTGTGGAAGTTGCGGATGCAGTGGGGCGCGGTCGGGTCGTAGGACGTCGCGTCCCAGTCCATCGGGCAGGACTCCGCGGCCTCGACAGGCCACCCGTTGTCGCCGGCAGCGTCGAGACCGACCGACACCCCGAAGTAGTCGCCGAACGACTCGCCGATCGCGCCGGCGTCGAAGCTCGTGCCGAACCCGGGAACCTGGTCGTGGTGCACGGCGTGGCCGTACTCGTGCACGATCACCTCGGCGTCCTCACCGTCGTCGACGCCGCCCTTGCCGAGCCGGATCAGGTCCTTCTTGTCCCACATGTAGGAGTTGTCTTTCCCGTTCTGGTTGATTCTCACGTCGTAGGGACGCTTCAGGATCGGGGGCAGGCTCGAGCCGAAGCCGAGCGACTGGAGGTACTCCTGGGCCTGGTTGATCCAGAAGTAGCCCATCACCTGCTCGAACTGGTCCTGGCTGCGGTCGTAGATGAACTCGTTGGTGTCGCTGTAGGCCGGGGCGCCGGTGCTGCTCCGCACGTTCGCCCAGGCGCCCGAGAGGGTGCCCGAGCCGTCGAGGTTGCGCAGGGCCACGGTGGCGTACTCCGACTCCGGGACCGCCGTGGCGGAGTCCTTCTGGTCGCGCAGTGTCTGGTCGCCGGACGACTGGACCGGGTTGACCATGAAGACGGCGGCGAGGCCGGTCGATCCGGCCGCCGTGTTGACGGCCTGAGTGGGTGCGGCGGTCAGCGCGGCCACGGTGGTGGCGGCGGCCAGACCTGCGATGGTGAGCCGGATGTTGTGCACGGGTGTCCCCTCCCTTGTCGGCCGACGCCGGGGTGTGGCGTCGGTCACCCGGGGCATCCTGCCCTGTCGACCCACCGAAGGCCAAGATGTCGTGACCAACCGGGACCGTGAAGAATGGTCAGCGTGAGCCCGAACCGCTGGCGGTGGCAGCACCGCGACCAGACTGCGCCGGTCTGGCCCGGCTCCCATCAGCGGCTCGGCGCCACCTGGACACCGGAGGCCACCAACTTCGCCGTCTGGTCGCCCGAGGCGACGGCGGTCTGGGTCTGCCTCTTCGCCGAGGACGGCTGCGAGTCCCGCCACCAGCTCACCGAGCACACGCTCGGCGTGTGGCACGGCCGGATCGCGGACGTTCCGCGCGGGCAGCTGTACGGTTTCCGGGCCGACGGCCCGTGGGACCCGCGACACGGTCGGCGCTTCAACCCCGCCCGGCTGCTGCTCGACCCGTATGCCCGGGCGATCACGGGGGAGGTCCGGCACGGACCCGAGCTCCTCCCCCACAGCGACCCGGACCATCCTCACGGCGACCGGAGCGAGCGCGACTCCGCCGCGTCGATGCCGCGGAGCGTGGTCGTGCACGACGACTTCGACTGGGAGGGCGACACCCAGCTGCATACCTGGTTTCGGGACACCGTCGTCTACGAGCTTCACGTCAAGGGCTACACCCAGCTGCACAACGAGATCCCCGAGCACCAGCGCGGCACCTACGCGGGGCTGGGCAGCCCGACCGTGACCCGCTACCTGCAGGACCTCGGCGTGACCGCGGTCGAGCTGTTGCCGGTGCAGCACTTCGAGACCGAGCCTCATGTCGCCGGGCGCGGGATGCGCAACTACTGGGGCTACAACTCCGTCGGCTACTTCGCTCCGCACGCCGCCTACAGCTCGACCGGCGACCGGGGACAGCAGGTCACCGAGTTCAAGCAGATGGTCAAGGACCTGCACCGCGCCGGGATCGAGGTGATCCTCGATGTCGTCTACAACCACACAGCCGAGGGATCGGCGGACGGACCGACGTACAGCTTCCGGGGACTCGACGACGTCGGCTTCTACAAGCGCGCGCACGCGGCGGGCGACACCTACTGGGACGTGACGGGCTGCGGAAACACCGTGGACTCGGGCAACATCGGTGCGCTGCGCCTGATCCTCGACTCCTTGCGCTACTGGGTCACCGAGATGCACGTCGACGGGTTTCGCTTCGACCTCGCGTCCGCCCTCGCCCGCACCGGCCACGACATCGACATGCACTGTGCCTTCCTCACGACGATCGAGCAGGACCCGGTGCTGCGTCACGTAAAGCTCATCGCCGAGCCGTGGGACGCGTCGATGGACGGCTACCTGGTCGGATCCTTCCCGCCGCCGTGGGTGGAGTGGAACGACCGCTTCCGCGACACGATCCGGGACTTCTGGCGTCAAGGGTCACGAGGCATCCACGACGTCGCCTCCCGGTTGGCCGGCTCGTCGGACCTGTACGCCGACGACGGGCGCTCGCCGTACGCCTCGGTCAACTTCGTCACCTCCCATGACGGCTTCACGCTGCGCGACCTCGTCTCCTACGAGCAGAAGCACAACGAGGCCAACGGCGAGGAGAGCCGGGACGGCACCGACAACCACCGGTCGCAGAACTGCGGGGTCGAGGGCGAGACCGACGACCCCGAGATCCTGGCCCTGCGGCAGCGGATCGCCGCCGGCCTGATGGCCACCCTGTGCCTGTCCAGCGGGGTGCCGATGATCACCGCCGGTGACGAGCGGGGCCGGACCCAGCGCGGCAACAACAACGCCTACGTCCAGGACAACGAGGTGTCATGGGTGGACTGGCGACCCGACGACGCGTGGCTCGACCTCTACGAGACCACCAAGGCGGCACTGAAGCTGCGCAAGGAGCACCCCGCCCTGCGCCAGCGCCACCACTTCGACGGCACTCCGTCGATCGCGGGCGGCCCCAAGGACCTGGCCTGGTTGCACCCGTCCGGCCGGGAGATGGCCGAGGCCGACTGGCACGACGACTCGCTGCACGTCGTGGGCATGTTCGTCTCCGGTGACCCGCTGCGCGCTCCCGGCCCGCGCGGCGAGCAGCAGCGCGACTCGTCGTTCATGATCTGGCTCAACAGCAGCGCCGACCCCGTCGAGGTGACCCTGCCCGAGAACGAGTGGGTGAAGTCGGGCGAGGTGGTGCTCTCGACCGATCCCGCCCTCGACGCGGGCACCCTCATGGCCGCCGGTGACGTGCTCACCCTCGGCGCGCGCACGGTGGTCGTCGCCGAGTCGGCATAGCGCCGAGCCGTCGTGAGTTACCGCGCGACGCGGTAACTCACGACGGCTCGGCCGGCTTGTGCGGTAACTGGCGCCGGGTGACGGTCAGGGGACGGCAACCACGCCGAGCTCTGCGGGCGAGATCAGGAACTCGTTGCGGGGGATGACCCGCACCGTGTAGCCGAAGCCGCCGCTGCGCTCGAGCTGGACCGATCCGTCGAACCGGTGCCGACCGCCCTCGTAGCTCTCCACCGCGGTCAGGGACTCGACCCGGGTGTTGACGAGGGTGTCCTCCGCGGTGACGACACCGTGGACGAGCTGCACGTCCACGTCGTCGGGCTCGAGCTCGCCGAGGCCCACGTAGGCCTCCACGGTGAGCATGGCGCCGACCTCCGGTGAGTCGCCGACCCCCTGGCTCTCCACGTGCTCGACCCTGACCGCCGGCCAGCCCGTGCGGATGCGCTGCTTCCACTCCGCCAGCCGGGCGGCGCCCTGGTAGTCGGCGTTCAGCCTCCGTCCGGCGACCGCGGCCGGGCCGTAGAGCTCGGTCACGTAGTCGGACACCATCCGGGTGGCGAGCACCTTGGGGCCGAGCGACTTCAGCGTGTGCCGCACCATCTCCAGCCATCGCGACGGCACACCGCCGGCGTCGGCGTCGTAGAACCGGGGCGCGACCTCGTTCTCGAGCAGGTCGTAGAGGGCCACGGACTCGATGTCGTCGCGCCGGTCCGGGTCGTCCACGCCGTCGGCGGACGGGATCGCCCAGCCGTTGTCGCCGTCGTACCACTCGTCCCACCAGCCGTCGAGGATCGAGAGGTTGAGCCCGCCGTTGAGCGCGGCCTTCATCCCCGAGGTGCCGCACGCTTCGTAGGGTCGCAGCGGGTTGTTGAGCCAGACGTCGCAGCCGGGGTAGAGCGGCTGCGCCATCGCGATGTCGTAGTTGGGCAGGAAGACGATCCGGTGCCGGACCTCGGGGTCGTCGGAGAACTTCACCATCTCCTGGATCAGCTTCTTGCCGCCGTCGTCAGCCGGGTGCGACTTGCCGGCGATGATCAGCTGCACCGGTCGCTCGGGGTGCAGGAGCAGGCGCTTGAGGCGCTCGGGGTCGCGCAGCATCAGGGTGAGGCGCTTGTACGACGGCACCCGACGCGCGAAGCCGATGGTCAGGACGTCGGGGTCGAGCGCCGACTCGATCCAGCCGAGCTCGGCCGGCGCGGAGCCGCGCTTGGCCCACGACCTGGCGAGGCGACGTCGTGCGTCCTCGACGAGGCGCTGGCGCAGCATCCGCTTGGTCGCCCAGATGTCGGCACCGGGGACCTTGTCGACCAGGTCCCAGAAGGAGTCGGGGTCCTCGGAGTACCGGTCCAGCCCGTGGGCGGCGGCGAGCTCGAACACCTCACGGCCCACCCAGGTCGGCGCGTGGACGCCGTTGGTGATCGACCCGATCGGAACCTCGGCCTCGTCGAACGCGGGCCACAGTCCGTTGAACATGCCCCGGCTCACATGGCCGTGGAGCTGGGAGACGCCGTTGGCCCGCTGGGCGAGCCGGAAGCCCATGACAGCCATGTTGAAGACGGAGGGGTCACCGCCGTCGTAGTCCTCGGCACCGAGGGCCAGGATCCGTTCGACCGGGACACCGGGGGTGGCGCTGGAGCCACCGAAGTACTGCTCGACGAGCTCGCGCGGGAACCGGTCGATGCCGGCAGGCACGGGCGTGTGGGTGGTGAAGACCGTGGAGGCGCGCCCGACCTCGAGCGCGGTCTCGAAGTCCAGGTGCGGGCCGGAGTCGGCCACCGTGAGCTCGCGGATCCGCTCCAGGCCGAGGAAGCCGGCGTGACCCTCGTTGGTGTGGAAGACCTCCGGTTCGGGCGCCCCGGTGAGTCGCGAGAACACGCGCAGCGCCCGGACCCCGCCGACGCCGAGGAGCAGCTCCTGGCGGAGCCGGTGCTCGCTGGTCCCGCCGTAGAGCCGGTCGGTCACGGGTCGGAAGTGGTCGGGGTTCTGCTCGACGTCGGAGTCGAGCAGCAGCAGAGGCACCCGGCCGACATGGGCCACCCAGATCTGGGCGGTCAGCTCGGCCTCCTCCGGCATCGTGATCGACACCAGCGCCCGGGAGCCGTCGTCCTCCTTGAGCAGCGTCAGCGGGAGCTCGTCGGGGTCGAGCACCGGGTAGGTCTCCTGCTGCCAGCCCTCGCGGGACAGGGCCTGCTTGAAGTACCCGTGCCGGTAGAGCAGGCCGACGCCCACCAGGGGCACCCCGAGGTCGCTCGCCGCCTTGAGGTGGTCGCCGGCCAGGATGCCGAGCCCGCCGGAGTACTGCGGGAGCACAGCCGTGATGCCGTACTCCGGGGAGAAGTAGCCGATGGCCTGGGGCACTACTTGGCTGTCCTCGCGCTGGTACCAGCGCTCACCCGTGAGGTACTCCTCCAGGTCGGTGCGCGCGCTCTCGAGCCGGCCGAGGAACTCGGTGTCGGCTGCGAGCTCGTCGAGCCGGGTGCGGCCGACCGCACCCAGGAGTCGGACCGGGTCGTGCCCGACGGAGTCCCACAAAGCGGGGTCGACGGCCTGGAAGACATCCTGCGTCGGCGGGTGCCAGGACCACCTCAGGTTTCCGGCGAGGTCGCCGAGGGCCGCCAACGGGCCGGGAAGGACGGGGCGGACGGTGAATCGTCTGATGGCGCGCACTTACCGACGGTAGCGCCGATCTGTGGAACGTTCCAAGTCCCGCGATCCTCGGCTTGCGCGGGCGGGTCCCGATTCGCAAGTGTGGGGGGCATGGTCGGACGCATCCCTGTTATGGACGTCGAGCCTCTGGTCGACTTCGGGCGTCAGCCCGCGAAGGCGACCGTGGGCGAACCGTTCCCAGTCTCCGCCACCATTTTCCGGGAGGGCCACGACCAGCTGGGCGCCGACGTGGTGCTCATCGGCCCGGACGGGGCCCGTCGACCGCCGGTCCGGATGGCGCCGGACCCGCACGTCCCCGACCGCCTCGCGGCGTGGGTGACCCCGGACGCCGAGGGCGCGTGGACCTTCGAGATCCAGGCGTGGTCCGACCCGCTGTCGACCTGGGAGCACGACGCCGGGCTCAAGATCCCCGCCGGCGTCGACGTCGAGCTGATGTTCACCGAGGCGCCGTCTGCTGCTCGAGCGGGTCGCGGCCGGGCTCGAGTCACCCACCGAGCTGAAGATCGTGAACGGCGCGATCGACGCCGCCGCAGACACCGGCCGGCCCGCCGGAGCCCGGCTGGCCGCCCTGCAGGACCCCGAGCTCGAGGAGGTGCTGCTGGCCAACCCGCTGCGCGAGCTGCTGACCGTGGAGGGGCCGTTCCGGGTCTACGCCGACCGGACCCGGGCGCTCTACGGCAGCTGGTACGAGTTCTTCCCCCGCTCCGAGGGCGCCACCATGGATCCCGACACCCACAAGGTCACCAGCGGGAACTTCCGGACCGCGGCGCGACGTCTCGATGCCGTCGCCGAGATGGGCTTCGACGTGATCTACCTCCCGCCCATCCATCCGATCGGCCAGGTCAACCGCAAGGGTCCCAACAACACGCTCACCCCCGGTCCCGACGACCCGGGCTCGCCCTGGGCGATCGGCAGCGCGGAGGGCGGCCACGACGCGATCCACCCCGACCTGGGCACGTTCGACGACTTCGACGCCTTCGTGGCCCGGGCCGGCGAGCTCGGGCTGGAGGTCGCCCTCGACCTCGCCCTGCAGTGCGCCCCGGACCACCCCTGGGCCACGAAGCACCCCGAGTGGTTCACCACCCGCGCGGACGGCACCATCGCCTACGCCGAGAACCCCCCGAAGAAGTACCAGGACATCTACCCGCTCAACTTCGACAACGACCCCAAGGGACTGTCCAAGGAGGTCCTGCGGGTGGTGAAGCTCTGGATGAAGCACGGGGTGCGGATCTTCCGCGTCGACAACCCGCACACCAAGCCGGTCGCGTTCTGGGAGTGGCTGCTCGCGGAGATCCGGCGCACCGACCCCGACGTCGTCTTCCTGGCGGAGGCGTTCACCCGCCCCGCGATGATGCGCGCCCTTGGTGCGGTCGGCTTCCAGCAGAGCTACACCTACTTCACCTGGCGCACCGCCCGCGGGGAGATCGAGGACTACCTGCGTGAGCTGGCGCACGAGACCGACCACCTGATGCGGCCGAACTTCTTCGTGAACACGCCCGACATCCTGCACGCCTACCTGCAGTACGGCGGCCCGGCGGCGTTCAAGATCCGTGCCACGCTGGCGGCCACCTCCTCGCCGAGCTGGGGCGTCTACGCCGGCTTCGAGCTGTTCGAGCACGTCGCCGTCAAGCCAGGCAGCGAGGAGTACCTCGACTCGGAGAAGTACCAGATCCGGGTCCGGGACTGGGAGGGCGCGGCGGCCGAGGGCCGCACCCTGGCGCCGTACCTCAAGCGGCTGAACGAGGTCCGCCGCGAACATCCGGCACTCCAGCTACTGCGCAACATCACCATCCACAGCAGCGACGACGACAACGTCCTCGTCTACAGCAAGCAGGCGGCCCTCCCCGATGGGCAGAGCGACCTGGTGATCGTGGTGATCAACCTCGACCCGCACGCCACCCGCGAGACGATGGTCCACCTCGACCTGCCCGCGCTCGGGATGGACTGGCACGACTCCTTCCTGGTCAACGACGAGTTCACCGACCAGACCTGGACCTGGGGCCAGCACAACTACGTCAGGCTCGACCCCGGTCACGAACCGGCGCACGTGCTGTCCGTCAGGAGGCCCCTTTGAGCACCTCCAGGAGCGTCGAGGAGGCGGTCGAGGAGGCACATCAGGGCCCAGAATGGTTCAAGACCGCGGTGTTCTACGAGGTCCTGGTCCGGTCCTTCCGCGACTCCAACGCCGACGGCACCGGTGACTTCAAGGGCCTGATCGAGAAGCTCGACTACCTGGAGTGGCTGGGCGTCGACTGCCTCTGGATCCCGCCGTTCTTCACCTCGCCGCTCCGCGACGGCGGGTACGACGTCGCCGACTACACCGACATCCTCCCCGAGTGCGGAACGGTCGACGACTTCCACGAGCTGCTCGACGAGGCCCACAAGCGCGGCGTACGCGTGATCATCGACTTCGTCATGAACCACACGAGCGACGCGCACCCGTGGTTTCAGGCCAGCCGGGAGGATCCCGACGGCCCGTTCGGGGACTTCTACGTCTGGTCCGACACCGACGACCTCTACCAGGACGCGCGGATCATCTTCGTCGACACCGAACCGTCGAACTGGACCTGGGACCCGGTCCGCCAGCAGTACTACTGGCACCGGTTCTTCTCCCACCAGCCCGACCTCAACTTCGACAACCCCAAGGTGCGGGAGGCGATGTTCGACGCCCTGTCGTTCTGGCTCGACATGGGCCTGGACGGGTTCCGGCTCGACGCCGTCCCCTACCTCTACGAGCGACCGGGCACCAACGGCGAGAACCTCCCCGAGACCCACGAGTTCCTGCGGCAGGTGCGCCAGTTCGTCGACACCAACTACCCGGGGCGGGTCCTGCTCGCGGAGGCCAACCAGTGGCCGTCCGACGTCGTCGACTACTTCGGCGACTTCGAGAAGGGGGGCGACGAGTGCCACATGTGCTTCCACTTCCCGGTCATGCCCCGCATCTTCATGGCAGTTCGGCGTGAGTCGCGCTTCCCGATCTCGGAGATCCTCGAGCAGACCCCCGCGATCCCCGACGGCTGCCAGTGGGGCATCTTCCTGCGCAACCACGACGAGCTCACGCTCGAGATGGTCACCGACGAGGACCGCGACTACATGTGGGACGAGTACGCCAAGGACCCGCGGATGAAGGCCAACATCGGGATCCGGCGCCGACTCTCCCCTCTGCTGGACCACGACACCAACCGGATGGAGCTGTTCACCGCGCTGCTGCTGTCCCTGCCCGGGTCGCCGGTGCTCTACTACGGCGACGAGATCGGCATGGGCGACAACATCTGGCTCGGTGACCGCGACGGCGTCCGCACCCCCATGCAGTGGACGTCGGACCGCAACGCCGGCTTCTCCTCTGCCACGCCGGGCAAGCTCCACCTGCCGCTGATCCAGGACCCGGTCACCGGATACCAGAGCGTCAACGTCGAGGCGCAGATGGAGAACTCCTCCTCGCTGCTGCACTGGACCCGACGGATGATCCACGCGCGCCACCAGCACCCGGCGTTCGGCCTCGGTTCGTTCACCGATCTCGGCGGCTCCAATCCCAGCGTGCTGTCCTATGCTCGTGAGCACGACGGCGATGTCATCGTCTGCGTCAACAACCTGTCTCGCTTCCCACAGCCGGTGGAGCTGGACCTGCGCCCCTGGGAGGGGATGATCCCCGTCGAGCTTCTCGGCGGCGTGCCGTTCCCCCCGATCGGTGAGCTGCCGTATCTCCTGACGCTGGGTGGGTACGGCTTCTACTGGTTCCGGGTGACCACACCGGCCACGGAGGAACTGACCGCCCCATGACGAATTCCATCGCAGACCCGCTCGAGCTGATCGCGGCGTACGTCGGACATGCGCGCTGGTTCGGCGGCAAGGGCCGACCGTTCACGCTCGCCGGACGACGTCGGCTGGGCGAAATCTCCCCTGGCGAAGCCGACGACGGGCCGCGCGCGGCCATCGACCTCGTCACCGTCGAGTACGCCGACTCGGTCGGCGGCTCCGAGCACTACCAGCTGCCGCTGGCGTTCTACACCGAGCCGCAGGACCACCTGAGCCACGCGCTGATCGGGATGTGGGAGGACGAGGACTTCGGCCCCAGCCATGTCTACGACGCCGTCCACGACCGTTACGCCATGGCCCACTGGCTGGACTGCTTCGCTGAGCCGTGCGTGAGGGGGGAGGTGCACTTCCACCGGCTCCCCGGCCACGACCTCGACCTGGAGGCACACTCGACCCTGTTCTCCGGGGAACAGTCCAACTCCTCGGTGAGGTTCGGCGAAGACTCCCTCCTGAAGGTGTTCCGCAAGATCACACCCGGGACCAACCCCGACATCGCCGTCCACGAGGTGCTCACCCGCGCGGGATCGGACCACGTGGCGGCGCTCTACGGCTGGCTGGAGGTCGAGGACGAGTCGACCGCCGAGGGCGGGGTGCTCCAGCTGGCGATGCTCCAGCAGTTCCTCCGCACCGCCAGCGACGGCTGGGAGCTCGCCCTCAACAGCGTCCGCAACCTCTTCGCCGAGGCCGACCTGCACGCCGACGAGGTGGGCGGCGACTTCGCCGGGGAGTCAGCCCGTCTCGGCGTGGCGCTGGCCGAGACCCACGCCACCCTCCAGGATCATTTCCCGACCGAGCAGTGGTCGGCCGAGCAGGTCAGCTCCCTCGTCGACGGCATGCACCGCAGGCTCGACGACGCGCTCGACGTCGTACCCGAGCTCGAGGAGCACGCAGACCGGCTGCGGGTGACGTTCGACCACGTCCGCCGGATCCGCGACCTCACGGTGCAGCAGATCCATGCCGACCTGCACCTCGGTCAGACGCTGCGGACGGTCCGGGGCTGGAAGATCGTCGACTTCGAGGGCGAGCCGGCCAAGCCGCTGTCCGAGCGACTGCTCCCGGACTCCCGCTGGCGCGACGTCGCGGGCATGCTGCGGTCGTTCGACTACGCGCCGCGGGTGGTCGAGCGCACCGTCAAGGAGAGCGAGTACGTCGGCGCGGAGCAGCGCGCGTTCCGGGCCGCCGAGTGGGCCGAGCGCAACCGCAACGCCTTCCTGTCCGCCTACGCCGGAGGCGACCTGACCGTGGACCAGGAGACCCTGTTGTCTGCGTATGTCGCCGACAAGGCGGTCTACGAAGTCGTCTACGAAGCCCGCAACCGGCCCGGCTGGGTGGAGATCCCGTTGGACGCCATCAGGAGGATCGAGAAGTCGTGACTGGAACCAGGCCCATCTCCCGTGCCGAGCTCGACCAGCTCGTGAGCGGCGGGCACGGCCACCCGCACGGCGTTCTCGGCCCGCACCTCCACGAGGGCGCGGTGACGGTCCGGGTGCTCAAGCCGCTGGCGTCGGCGGTCAACATCGTCTACGGCGAGGAGTCCGTCCCGCTGGAGCACGAGCACGCCGGGGTGTGGGTGGGTGTGCTGCCCCGCGCCGGGAACGGCACGCACGTCGATGTGCCTGACTACCGCGTGCACGTCGACTACGGCCAGGAGCCGGTCGTCGTCGACGATCCCTACCGCTTCCTTCCCACGCTGGGCGAGGTCGACCTGCACCTGATCAACGAGGGCCGGCACGAGGAGCTCTGGGAGGTTCTCGGTGCCCGCGTGCACCACTACGAGACGCCGCTGGGCGGAACCATCTCCGGCACGTCGTTCGCCGTGTGGGCGCCGTCGGCACGCGGCGTGCGGATCAAGGGGTCCTTCAACGACTGGGACAGCCGCTCCCACCCGATGCGCCAGCTCGGGGAGTCCGGTGTGTGGGAGCTGTTCGTGCCCGACGTCGGCTCCGGAACCAGCTACAAGTTCGAGATCCTCGGCGCCGACGGGGAGTGGCGCGAGAAGGCCGACCCGATGGCCTTCCACACCGAGATCCCGCCCCAGACGGCGTCGGTCGTGTTCGAGTCGACGTACACCTGGGGTGACGAGGACTGGATGGTCGAGCGCGCGTCGCGGCAGCCGGTGCAGGAGGCGATGTCGGTCTACGAGATGCACCTCGGCTCCTGGCGCAAGCGCGGTGACGAGACGCTTACATATGCCGAGATCGCCGACGAGCTCATCCCCTACCTGACCGACCTCGGTTTCACGCACGTCGAGTTCCTCCCGGTGATGGAGCACCCGTTCGGCGGCTCGTGGGGCTACCAGGTCACGTCGTACTTCGCACCGACCGCGCGGTTCGGCGACCCCGACGGCTTCCGCTACCTCGTCGACCGGCTGCACCAGGCCGGCATCGGCGTGATCGTGGACTGGGTCCCCGCCCACTTCCCCAAGGACGCCTTCGCGCTGGCGCGGTTCGATGGCACTCCGCTCTACGAGGACCCGAACCCGTCCCGCGGCGAACATCCCGACTGGGGCACCTACGTGTTCAACTTCGGCCGCCGCGAGGTCCGCAACTTCCTCGTCGCGAACGCGCTCTACTGGCTGGTCGACTTCCACATCGACGGGCTTCGGGTCGACGCCGTCGCGTCCATGCTCTACCTCGACTACTCGCGCGAGCCGGGCGAGTGGAGCCCCAACGTCCGCGGCGGCCGGGAGAACCTCGAGGCCGTGGAGTTCCTGCAGGAGATGAACGGCACCGTGGGCAAGCGAGTGCCCGGCGCGGTGACGATCGCCGAGGAGTCCACCTCCTGGGAGGGCGTCAGTCGCCCCACCTCGGAGGGCGGTCTCGGGTTCGGCTTCAAGTGGAACATGGGCTGGATGCACGACTCGCTGGGCTACTTCCAGTACGACCCGATCCACCGCTCCCACCATCACAGCGAGCTGACGTTCGCGAGCGTCTACGCCTGGTCGGAGAACTTCGTGCTCCCGATCAGTCATGACGAGGTGGTCCACGGGAAGGGGTCGCTGCTGCGCAAGATGCCCGGTGATCGCTGGAAGCAGCTGGCCAACCTGCGAGCCTTCCTCGCCTTCATGTGGGCCCACCCGGGCAAACAGCTGCTGTTCATGGGCGCCGAGCTCGGCCAGGAGTCGGAATGGGCCGAGGCGCGGGAGCTCGACTGGTGGCTCCTCGACCACCCCGAGCACGCCGGGGTCCACGCGTTGGTGCGTGATCTCAACCGCGTCTACGCCGCCAGCCCGGCGCTGTGGTCGCGGGACCACGAGCCTGAGGCGTTCTCCTGGATCGACGCGAACGACGCCAGCCGCAACGTCTTCTCGTTCGTCCGGCGAGGGGACGGCGAGCCCGACGTGGTCTGCGTCGCCAACTTCGCGGCGATCCCCCACGACTACCGGCTCGGTATGCCCTCGACCGGCACGTGGGAGGAGCTGCTCAACACCGACGCCGAGCTCTACGGCGGTTCCGGGGTGGGCAACCTCGGGCGGGTCGAGGCGGTGGCCGGCGAGCACTCCGGCCAGCCGGCTCATGCCGACATCGCCCTGCCCCCGCTGGGAGTGGTCTGGCTGCGCCGGTCCTGACTGGGCCCAAACCTGCACGGTTAGGGTGGCCGCGTGAGCCAGGACCCGACGACCGTGACAACCGTCGCGGACGGGATCGCCCGGATCAGCTGGATCCCGGCGCTGCACGACGAGGGCCTGTGGGGTGCCGCCGACGTCGTACGCCGCGAGGTCGAGGCCGCGTTGTCCGCGCACGGCCGCGTGGAGACCCTCGTCGATCCCGACGACCAACTGGGCCAGCGGGTGGCCACCTGGGCCGGGATGCGCCGCGAGGGAGTGATGCGCGGGCTGGACGTCGAGGGACGATCGGGTGACCGGATCGTCTACGCCCGCCTGGCGACCGATGTGCCGGTGAGCGAGCCGGGTGGCTTCCGGGCACTGCTCAACTCCTTCCTCCCGCGCAAACGGGCGATCAGCCAGCTGCTGATCCGCGACACCGCGGAGCGAGTCCTGCTGTGCGAGCTCACCTACAAGCAGGACTGGGACCTGCCCGGGGGGGTCGTGGAGGTCGGCGAGTCGCCGCAGCTGGCCGTCGGGCGCGAGGTCGAGGAAGAGCTCGGGCTGTCCATGGACGCCGGCGCACTGCTCCTCACCGACTGGCTGCCGCCGTGGGGCGGCTGGGATGACGCCCTCTGCCTGGTCTTCGACGGGGGGACCCACGACCCGGCGCTGGCCGAGGACATCGTGAAGCAGGACCGTGAGATCCGGGCCGCGGCGTTCTGCACGATCGACGAGGTCCGCGACCGCGCGGCCGACTTCACCGCCCGACGGGTCGAGGCCGCACTGGCCAACCTGAAGGCCCCGGGAGCCGCCTACACCGAGTCCGGCCGCTGACCGTCCGGGCCCGCCCCTCCCGTTCGCCGTCCGGAGAGGGCAGTATCAGCGCGTGACCTCATTCGTCCATGACTTCGCCGACGGCAACAAGGACCAGCGGGACCTGCTGGGCGGCAAGGGAGCCAACCTTGCCGAGATGACCAATCTCGGGCTACCCGTGCCCCCCGGCTTCACCATCACCACCGAGGCCTGCCAGGCCTACCTGGCCGAGGGCCATGAACCGGACGGGATGGCCGACGAGGTCTCCGAGCACCTCGCAGCCCTCGAGAAGGCGATGGGCCGCACGCTGGGCGACCCCGCCGACCCGCTCCTGGTCAGCGTGCGGTCCGGTGCGAAGTTCTCGATGCCCGGAATGATGGAGACTGTCCTCAACGTCGGCCTGAACGACGAGTCGGTGGACGGCCTGGCCCGTCAGAGCGGCGACAAGCGGTTCGCGCAGGACTCCTACCGCCGCCTGTTGCAGATGTTCGGCGCCACCGTGCTCGGCATCGACGCCGAACACTTCGCCAAGGCCCTCGACGACGCGAAGGGCAAGCACGGCACCGACAACGACCTCGACCTCGATGCCGACGACCTGCGCGGACTCGTCACCACCTTCCAGCAGATCGTGGAGGAGCACGCAGGTCGGCCGTTCCCCCAGGATCCGCGCGAGCAGCTCGACCTGGCGGTCCGGGCCGTCTTCGACTCGTGGAACACCGATCGCGCCCGGCTCTACCGCCGTCAGGAGCGGATCCCCGAGGATCTCGGCACCGCGGTCAACGTCCAGGCGATGGTCTTCGGCAACTTCGGCATGGACTCCGGCTCCGGCGTCGCCTTCACCCGCGACCCGGCGAGCGGAGCCCAGGGGGTCTACGGCGACTACCTGCAGAACGCCCAGGGAGAGGACGTCGTCGCCGGGATCCGCAACACGGTCTCGCTCGCCGACTTCGAGTCGGTGGACCAGGGGTCGTACGACGAGCTGATGTCGATCATGGCCAGGCTGGAACGCCACTACCGCGACATGTGCGACATCGAGTTCACCGTCGAGCGCGGCAAGCTCTGGATGCTGCAGACCAGGGTCGGGAAGCGTACGCCGGAGGCGGCATTCCGGATCGCGGTGCACATGGTCGACGAGGGGCTGATCGGCATGGACGAAGCCGTGCTGCGGGTGACCGGTGACCAGCTGGCCCAGCTGATGTTCCCCCGCTTCGACGCCGATGCCGAGCGCACCCTCCTCGCCACCGGGATGAACGCCTCACCCGGCGCCGCGGTCGGCAAGGCCGTCTTCGACTCCGACACGGCCGTCGAGTGGGCCGAGAAGGGCGACGACGTGATCCTGGTCCGCAAGGAGACCAACCCCGACGACCTGCGCGGGATGGTGGCCGCCCGCGGCATCCTCACCAGCCGCGGCGGCAAGACCTCTCACGCTGCGGTCGTCGCGCGTGGCATGGGCCGGACCTGCGTCTGCGGCGCGGAGTCACTGGACGTGGACGCCGGGGCCCGGGAGTTCCGTGTCCGCGATGGAGAGACCGTGCGCGAGGGCGACGTGATCTCGATCGACGGCACGACCGGGGAGGTGTTCGCCGGCGAGGTGCCCGTCTCCGACTCGGTGGTCGTGCGCCACTTCGAGGGAGAGAAGATCGACGACGACCTGGTCTCCGCGGTGTCGCGGATCATGGCGCACGCCGACGGAGCCCGCCGGTTGCGGGTCCGCGCCAACGCCGACACCCCGGACGACTCCGGCCGCGCCCGGCGCTTCGGCGCCCAGGGCATCGGCCTGTGCCGCACCGAGCACATGTTCCTGGGCGACCGCCGCGAGCTGGTGGAGCGGCTCATCGTCGCCGAGGACGAGGCCGCCCAGACCGAGGCCCTCGACGCGCTGCTGCCGCTGCAGCGGCAGGACTTCACCGAGATCCTCGAGGCGATGGACGGGCTCCCGGTCACGATCCGGATGATCGATCCCCCGCTGCACGAGTTCCTTCCGGATCTCACCGACCTGTCGGTGAAGGTCGCGCTCGCGGAGGAGCGCGGCGAGGTGGACGAGCACGACCGGACGCTCCTGGCCCATGTCCGACGGCTGCACGAGCAGAATCCGATGCTCGGCATGCGGGGCGTCCGGCTGGGCATTGCGATCCCCGGGCTGTTCCGGATGCAGGCCCGGGCCATCCTGGAGGCGGCGGCCGACCGCATCGAGGCTGACGGCCGACCGTTGCCGGAGATCATGATCCCGCTGGTGGCCAGTGTCCGGGAGTTCAACGCGGTCAAGTCGGAGATCCTCGACGTTGCCGAGAAGGTCCAGCAAGATCGCGAAGTGCGGCTCGAGTTCCAGGTCGGCACCATGATCGAGCTGCCACGCGCCGCATTCCTCGCCGACCGGATCGCGGGCTCTGCCGAGTTCTTCTCCTTCGGCACCAACGACCTGACCCAGATGGCGTGGGGCTTTTCCCGCGACGACGTCGAGGCCGCGTTCTTCTCCCGCTACTTCGAGCACGGGATCTTCGATGTCTCGCCGTTCGAGTCCCTCGACCAGCTCGGGGTGGGTGGCATGGTCGAGATGGGCACCAGCAAGGGGCGTGCGACGCGCCCCGACCTCAAGGTCGGCATCTGCGGCGAGCACGGCGGCGACCCCCGCTCCATCCACTTCTTCGACCGGGTCGGCCTCGACTACGTCTCGTGCTCGCCCTTCCGGGTCCCGGTCGCACGGCTGGAGGCCGGGCGGTCGGTGCTAGAACAACGCTGAGGCGAGGTTCTGCCGGCCGCGCAGCACGCGCGGGTCGTCGTTGCCGACGGCCCCGAAGAGTGCGAGCAAGTGCTCGCGGGCCTGGTTCCTGGCGTCGCCCTCGGTGCGGCGTACCAGCTCGATCAGGCGGTTGAAGGCGTCGTCGACGTGGCCGCCGAGCATGTCGAGGTCGGCGACCATGATCTGCGCGTCGATGTCGTCGGGGTCGGCAGCCGCGGCCTCGCGGGCCGCCTTGAGGTCGACCCCCTGGGTCCGCTGGAGGACCTTGGCCATCGACAGCCCGGCCGCGGCCTCGGCGTCGGCGGGGTTGGCATCGACCAGCTTCTGGTACTCCGCGACCGCCTTGTCGATGTCGCCCTCGCCCAACGCGTCCTGTGCCGCGGCGTAGCGCGGGTCGACCATCTCCTCGGCTTCCTCGCCCTCGGCCCGGGGGGCTCCCGTGCGCGGCTGGTGGCGGCCGGTGATGCCTTGCGTCGTCAGCTGCTGCATGACCTGGGTGAGGGCGGTGCGCAGCTCCTCGAGGGGTACGACGTCCTGGAACAGGGGCATCGGCCGACCGTCGACGATGACCACGACAAGAGGGACCGACGGAATCTGCATCGCCTGCGCGATCTGCGGCACGGCATCGATGTCGACCCGACCGGCCAGGAACTTGCCCTCGAACTCACCCGACAGGGTCTCGATGTCGTCGGCCAGCTGCGCGCTCTCGGGCATCCTCGACCGCGAGAAGAACACCAGCAGCACCGGCGCTGCCATCGAGGTCTCGACGATGGACTGGAAGTTCTGCTCGGTGATCTCCACGCAGTAGGCCGACGTGGCGCCCGCCCCGGGCTGTCCGGCGGGACCCGCCGCGGGGCCGCCCGCCGGCGCCGAGCCGGAGGGGCCGGGGGCTCCCTTGAGGGCAGAGAGATCGATTGCGCCGGGACGGCTGAACGGCTGCTGCGTCATGCGCCAATCCTAGGAGGCCGGACAGGTCATGCGTTCTGCGGCCTCTCGCCCGGATGGCGTCCCGTGAAGTGGGGCCTCAGAAGCGGGCAGGTTCGCGGTACTCGCCCCACTCAGCCCGCAGGGCGTCGCAGATCTCCCCGAGCGTGGCCTCGGCCCGGACCGCCTCGAGCATCGAGTCGATCATGTTCTCGGAGGTCCGCGAGACCTCGACCATCCGGGCGACGGCGGCACGGGCGGCGTCGTCGTCGCGGATCGTACGACGCTCGGTGAGCTCCCGCACCTGGTCGATCTCGACCTCGTGGCTGACCCGCAGGATCTCCAGGTCGTGGGTGACCGAGTGCTCGTGGCAGTTGACGCCGACGATCTTCTTGTCCCCCTTCTCGAGGGCCTTCTGGTACTGGAACGCGGCTTCCGCGATCTCCGACATGAACCAGCCCTCTTCGATGCCGCGCAGCAGGCCGCGGGTCATCGGCCACTCGGCGCCGTCCGGGTGGCCGGTCGCCTCGCGCGACTGCGCGGCCAGGGCCTCGGTGTCGGCGTGGGTCAACGTGGAGCCGCCCATGGAGAGGATCTTGTCGAAGATGGCGTTGGCCTCGGCCTCGAGCTTGTCGGTGAGCGCCTCGACGTACCACGAGCCACCGAGCGGGTCGGCGACGTTGACGACTCCGGTCTCCTCCATGATCACCTGCTGGGTGCGCAGCGCGATCTCCGCGGCCTGCTCCGACGGCAGGGCGAGGGTCTCGTCGAGGGCGTTGGTGTGCAGCGAGTTGGTCCCGCCGAGCACCGCCGAGAGTGCCTCGATGCCGGTGCGCACGACGTTGTTGTAGGGCTGCTGCGCGGTGAGCGAGACACCGGCGGTCTGGGTGTGGAACCGCAGCCACTGTGCCTTCTCGGTCTTGGCGCCGTAGACGTCGCGCATCCAGCGCGCCCAGATCCGGCGGGCGGCCCGGAACTTCGCGATCTCCTCGAAGAAGTCCACGTGCGCGTCGAAGAAGAACGACAACCCCGGCGCGAAGAGGTCGACGTCGAGACCGCGGGAGAGGCCGAGCTCGACGTACCCGAAGCCGTCGGCGAGGGTGAAGGCGAGCTCCTGCGCGGCGGTGGAGCCGGCCTCGCGGATGTGGTAGCCGGAGACCGAGAGCGGCTTGTAGGCCGGGATCTTCTCGACGCAGTACTCCATCAGGTCGCCGATCAGCCGCAGGTGCGGCTCGGGTGTGAAGAGCCACTCCTTCTGGGCGATGTACTCCTTGAAGATGTCGGTCTGCAGGGTGCCGTTGAGCTTGCCGGTGTCGACCCCGGCGCGCTCGGCGGCGACGAGCATCATGCAGAACACGGGAACGGCCGGGCCGCTGATCGTCATCGACGTGGTGACCTCAGCGAGGTCGATCCCGTCGAACAGGGCCTCCATGTCGGCGGCGCTGTCGATCGCGACCCCGCAGTGTCCGACCTCGCCGAGCGACTTCGGGTCGTCGGAGTCGCGGCCCATCAGCGTGGGCATGTCGAAGGCGACCGAGAGGCCGCCACCTCCGCGGCCCAGGATCATCCGGTAGCGCTCGTTGGTCTGCTGGGCGTTGCCGAAGCCGGCGAACTGCCGGATCGTCCACGTCCGGCCGCGGTAGCCGGTCGGGTAGAGCCCGCGCGTGAACGGGAACTCACCGGGCCACTCGGAGTCGCCGGAGCCGTAGGCGGGCTCGACCTCGAGCCCGCTCAACGTCGTGAAATCCGCGTCGCGGATCCGCGACTTCTCATACCGGGACTGCCAGCGCGATCGCGCCGTCTCAGCGGTGGACCGGGCGGCGTCGTCGTTCGAGTGTGTCGGGGCCATGACCCAAATACTAGGACGTCCAACTAAATCAGGCCAGTCGCCGACCGCCGGCGCCTCCGTGCCAGAATGTCGCGGTCCCCGGCACCGCGCGGGGACTCTCGGAAGGGAAAGAGGGATGCGCGAGCCGTCGTACGACTTCTCGGGCCGCCGAGTGCTCATCACCGGCGGGACCCGCGGAATGGGTCTCTACGTCGCTCACGCCTTTGCAGACGCCGGAGCCCAGGTCACGGTGACGGGCGACCAGTACCTCCGCGCCTACTACGACGCGGACCTCTCCCGCTTCGGCTACGACCAGCTGCGGCTGATGGACCGCGACTCGATCGCCGCGGTGGCCGGCCGGGTGGGCCCGCTCGACATCCTGGTCAACAACGCCCCGCCGGTGATACCGGCCGACGCCGACGCGACCGAGCGACAGTTCCTCGGGCACGCCGTCCAGCTGGGCCTGGTCGGCCCGTTCGCCTTCACCCACCGGCTGCGCTTCCGGCTGGGCCAGAGCTCGATGTACGGCGGCGGAGTCGTGGTGAACATGCCGAGCGTCGAGGAGTGGTTGGCGCTTGCCCACGGCGAGCACGCCCGCCACGAGCTGACCGGCCGCACCCGACGCCTCGCCTCGGAGTGGGCGCGCGCCGGAGTTCGGGTCAACAGCGTGACGGCCCGCCTGGTGAAGCCTCAGAGATCAGGGCTGAGGGTGCAGATCGATCGGAGCTCCGGTCCCCTGCTCACCCGGACCCGAAGCGCGCCCACCGGAACCGTGCGCGACGTGGCCAGCCCGGTGCTCTTCCTGGCCAGCAGCGGGGCCGCGGCGATCCGCGGGCAGACCTTCCACGTGGACGCCTGGCACGAGAACGGCCGCTAGCCGGCCCCGGGCGCCCGGCGGCAGGTGGTGCGTGGAACTGGCTCAGATCCGAGTGGTTTGATCTCCATCGGGCAGGGGTAGGGACAGTGTCGGGTCCATTTGAGGACCGACCGACCGGAGCGAGCTGGGCTGGCACGAGCCCGGCGGTGGAGGCAGATCGTGGGCGACGTATCGGGTACCGAGACCTCGACGGCACAGGAGACCAAGCACAAGCTCCCGGTCAAGACGCTCGTGGCCGCCAGCATCGGCAACGCGATCGAGTGGTACGACTGGACGATCTTCGCGACGTTCCTGATCTACTTCTCGACCCAGTTCTTCCCCGCGGGCAACCCGGAACTCGCGCTGGTGAACACCACGGCCACCTATGCGGTTGCCTTCTTCTTCCGACCGGTCGGCGGCTGGCTGCTCGGCAGGTTCGCCGACACGCGCGGCCGCAAGTCGGCGATGATCCTGACGATCACGCTGATGGCGGGCGGGTCCCTGGCCATCGGAGTCGCCCCCACCTACGAGCAGGTGGGCTGGCTGGCGCCGATTCTGCTGCTGCTCGCCAGGGTCGCGCAGGGCATGTCACTGGGCGGTGAGGTCTCCAACGCCTCCGCCTACCTGGCCGAGATCGCACCGGAGGGACGGCGCGGCCGCTACTCCGCGTTCTTCTACATCTCCACCGGCACCGCGCTGCTGATCGCCTCGCTCCTCGGAGTCGCACTGTCATCGACGCTGACCGATGACCAGCTGTCGTCGTTCGGGTGGCGGATCCCGTTCATCATCGGCGGCATCCTCGCCGTCGTCGGTCTGTACCTCCGGCGCAGCCTGTCGGAGACCCAGCAGTTCGAGGAGAACAAGGACAAGGCCGTCCGCGTGCACCGCCCGCTGCTGACCACGATCACCCACCACCCGAAGGCCGTCCTCCAGCTGGTCGGCATCACGTTGTTGAACACGCTCAACTACTACGTCTTCTTCAGCGCCCTCACGCCGTACGCAGTGGAGTCCCAGGGCGCCGACGACAACGACGTCTTCATCGCGCTGTCGGTCGGTACGGCGCTGTTCATCGCACTGCTCTACCCGTTCGGCAAGCTCTCCGACCGGTTCGGGCGCAAACCACAGCTGCTCATCTGGTCCGCCGCCCTCGCGATCCTGATCATCCCGCTGTCCAAGCTGATCGAGGTGGAGGCAGGTCTGCCCGCGCTCCTGGTCGTCTTCTGCACGGGTCTCGGGCTGTATGCCCTGATGGCCTCGATCGCGCCGGCGATCATGAGCGAGCTCTTCCCGACCGAGCTGCGTGGCGTCGGCATCGGGGCCTGGTACAACATCACGGTCGCGACGTTCGGCGGCACCGCACCCCTGGTGATCGCCTCGCTGGCCAGCCGCGGCCTCTCCAACCTGTTCTTCGTGTACGTCGCGATCGGCGCCACCATCGCGTTCTTCACGATCCTGACCCTGCGCGAAACGGCGCACCAGCCACTGAAGTGAGCGAGGTCCTCGACCTCCTCACGGAGCTGGTGCGTCACCGTTCCGTCGCGGCCGACGAGGGTGTGCTGGCCCGGCGAGCCGCGGCTCGCCTCGAGGACGCCGGATTCACGGTGGCCCTCCACGACTGGCAGGAGGGTCGTGAGCAGCTGGTCGCCCGGACCGGCGGGGAGGCACCCCTGACACTGACCGGGCACCTCGACACCGTCCCGGCCGACCCCGGCCAGTGGACGCTCGACCCGTGGGCGGCCGAGCGGGACGGCGACCGGCTCCTGGGCCGTGGCTCCAGCGACATGAAGTCCGGGGTCGCGGCCCTGCTCATCGCGGCTTTGGAGCACGCGGCACGTTCACACGACTGCCGCGGCGTGCAGGTGGTGCTGACGGCCGGGGAGGAGACCGGGTGCACCGGCGCGGTCACACTGCCACGCAACGTGCTTGCCCCCGGAGGCGCGCTGCTGGTCGCCGAACCGACCGCGAACCGGCTGGTGCCGGGGCACAAGGGCGCGCACTGGATGCGGCTGACGTCCGCGGGCGTCGCCGCGCACGGGTCGGCACCTGAGCTCGGCGACAACGCAGTGGTCCGCGCGGCCAGGGCGGCGGTCGCGCTGCACGAGTACGACGGATGGCCGGTCCACGACGTGTTCGGACGGGTCACCGCGAACGTCGGTCTGCTTCGCGGCGGCGTACAGCCCAACGTGGTTCCCGACATCGCCGAACTGCTGCTCGATGTGCGCACGGTGCCGGGGTCCGATCCCAGTGAATTGCGCAAGGTCGTGTCCGAGCTCGCCGGCGACGCCGTGGTCGTGGAGGACCAGGTAGTGCTGCCGGTCGTCGACACCGATCCCGCCGACCCGTTCGTGGCGCTGGTGCGCGAAACGTTGCAGGCTGCCGGGCTGGACGACGTACCGGCACCCCCTGCCCGCTACTTCACCGACGCTTCGGTGCTGGCATCGCTCCTGGCTGCCGACGGCGGGGCGGCGCCCGGGCCGACGGTCGTCCTCGGGCCGGGGGAGCCGGACCAGTGTCACGTCGTCGACGAGTGGTGCTCGGCAGCCAAGGTCGAAGCTGCCGTCGAGGTGTACTCCTCGCTCCTCGACCGATGGTGCACCGGCGCAGCCACCGGCTGAGGATCACCGGGCGACCGATCACTCACGTCACCCAGCGTCGCACCTGCCCGTCGCGGACCTCGACCTCCGACGGCGGCTTCGGCGAGGGGTGGTTCCGCAGGTGGTCCAGGACGTCGGAACGCCCTTCGATCGTGAGGTCCCGGTCGCGCCAGGAGACGCGAGGATGCAGACAGGAGTGCACCTCGCTCCACGCTCCGGCTTCGATCGCTGCCCACAGGGCAGCAGTCGGTGCGGGGAGCTCGGGCAGCTCGTGGAGCATCTTCGGCACGCACATCCGCCACGCGTCGGTGACCAGCTCACGCATCTCGCCGGACTCGAGCCGGGACAGGTGCGCACACACCCACTGGTAGCGCAGGTCCGAGGTCGGAGGCAGGAAGAAGGTCTCCGGGTCCGACGCCACGAGGCCGTCCCGCTCCGCCCAGGGGAACCCGAAGCCCATCGCCAGCTCGTCCCGGGAGAACGCGACGAACACCAGCTGCCGGACCTTGAGCTTCCAGTGGCCACGGATCTCGCGTTCGTAGGCGCGCGGCAGCGCCAGGCCGACCCGGCGGACGTCGTCGGCGGTGGTCACGGCCTCAGACTAGAAGTCCCCCGCCGCCCGGCGGATCGGCCGCAGCAGCTCCGACAGCCCGCGGAGCTCGCGGTCACCCAGGACACCGAGGCCGAAGTCCGCCCCGACCAGGTCGCGGGTCGCCTTCTCCACCAGCTTCCGTCCGGAATCGGTGATCTCCGCGAGCACGGCGCGACCGTCCTCCGGGTGGGGACGGCGTACGACGTGCCCGGACGACTCCAGCCGGCGCACGATGGAGGTGACCGAGGTGGGATGCACCTGCAGCCGCTCCCCCATCTTCCCCAGCGGCAGCGAGCCGCGGGAGGAGAAGACCAGCAGCACCAGCGCTTCGTAGCGGGCGAAGGTCAGTCCGTGCGGCTTGAGGATCGCGTCCAGACGGCCGATGACGAGCTGCTGCACGCGCATCAGCGACGTCACCGCGTGCATGGCCGGTACGCCGTCCCACCGCTGGCCCCACTGCCGCGCGGCCTCGTCGATCGGGTCGAACGGCAGCGCCATCAGGTCCGGGCCATCAGTTCACGACTCGTGGACCGCGCAGCCCGGACCGCTGCACCACCCGCTGGATGGCCAGGTCCCGCTCGTCGGGCCGGCCGACGTAGCGGATGTCGCGCAGCCCCTGCTCCTGGGCGGCGGACTCGAACACGAAGTGCCCGAAGCCGAGCATGCGGCCATGCAGGGGCTTGACGACCGTGATGTCGAGGATCCGGTGCAGCGGCATCGTGGCGAGTGTCTGGGACAGCACGCCGTGGAGACGGAAGACGCGCATGTTGGTGATCACGAACCGGTCGCGGTGCTCGCGGGCCGCTCCCCATGCCGCGTGGCCGAAGAGCGCGAACGCCACCAGGAGCGGGACCGTGGAGAGGTCCTTCGGCACCTGCGCCGTCAGGCCCAGCATCACCACGGCCAGGGCGGACTCGAGGAGCGGGAGGGCGTAGGCCGCCCAGTGGTGGTGCACGACGTCGACGATGACCTCACCCTCCTCGCGGAGGAGGTGCTTGCCGATGTGGGGGTCGGGCGGACGACTCAGCCGACCGGACAGCGGACTCAGGTCAGCGCCCCGAAGAAGTCGATCAGCGCCCGGAACAGCTGCGTCGCGAGGTGCCAGGTCTGGGAACCGGCGCCCTTGGCCGCGTCCGCCAGCCCATGGGGGTCGGTGAACATCCAGAACCCCATGAACACGACGACGATGGCCAGCACCGCCTTCTTGGCGTTCATGCAACACACTCCCGTCTGGGCGACACAGGTCCAGACTTGTCTAACAGATCGCGGATCACCGGCGGGACAGGCGCGCCACGGAGCCCCTGGCAGCCGGCTGGTTCACTCCGAGAACGCTTCCAGCAGGGTGTCCGCCGCCGTGTAGGGGTCCGACGTACCGGCCACCACGGCGGCCGCCAGGCCGTCGAGCTCGGACCGGCCGTGCACGTCACCCCATCGCGCCCGCAGGGCGGTGACCGCGATCGCCTCGATCTCGTCCCGGGCCCGTCGGGTACGACGTCGCTCGAGCTCACCGCTCTCCTCGAGCCACGCGCGGTGCTTGTCGATCTCGGCGACCACGTCGTCGAGCCCCTCGGCGCGGGAGGCGATCGTCTTCACGATCGGCGGCTTCCAGGAACCTTCGGACCGCTCGGCCAGCGCCAGCATGGACCGCAGGTCGCGGCGTACCTGGTCCGCGCCGTCCCGGTCGGCCTTGTTGATGACGTAGAGGTCGCCGATCTCGAGGATCCCGGCCTTCGCGGCCTGGATCCCGTCGCCCATCCCGGGGGCGAGCAGCACGAGCGTGGTGTCGGCCAGCCCGGCGATCTCGACCTCGCTCTGCCCGACGCCCACCGTCTCGATCAGGATCACGTCACAGCCCGCCGCGTCCAGCACCCGCACGGCCTGGGGTGTGGTCCACGCCAGCCCGCCGAGGTGGCCGCGTGACGCCATCGAGCGGATGTAGACGTCGCGGTCCAGCGCGTGGTCCTGCATGCGGACCCGGTCGCCCAACAGCGCCCCGCCGGAGAACGGCGAGGAGGGGTCGACGGCCAGGATTCCGACCCGCTTGTCGGCACGGCGCAGCTCGGTGACCAGGGCCGCGGTCGAGGTCGACTTGCCCACGCCCGGGGAGCCGGTGATGCCGACCACCTGGGCGTGACCGGCATGTGGCGCCAGCGCCGCCATCACCTCCCGGAGGAGGGGGGACTCGTCCTCGACCAGGGAGATCAGCCGGGCGACGGCGCGGGGGTGCCCCTCTCGCGCCTTCGCGACCAGATCCGGGACGTCTCCCGACGCCCGCCGGCTCATGCCCTGCACGCGAGCCCCCAGATCGGTAGTCCGGAACGTTTGGCGGGCCTGAACAACCCCAGAACCTGCCATGTGTTCCGGACTATCGCGAGAGGCACCCTCAGCTGCTGGGGACGCGGACGATCAGCGCATCACCCTGGCCGCCGCCACCGCACAGTGCGGCCGCGCCGACGCCGCCCCCGCGCCGCTTGAGCTCGAGGGCGAGGTGGAGCACGACCCGGGTGCCGGACATGCCGACCGGGTGGCCGAGCGCGATCGCGCCGCCGTTGACGTTGACCTTGGCGTTGTCGAGCCCGAGCTCGCGGGCCGAGGAGATGCCGACCGCGGCGAACGCCTCGTTGAACTCGACCAGGTCGAGGTCGGCGGGCGTGATGCCCTCCTTGTCGCACGCCTTGGCGGTCGCGGCCGCCGGCTGGAGCTGCAGGGTCGAGTCGGGTCCCGCCACCTGGCCGTGGGCGCCGATCTCGGCCAGCCAGGTGAGACCGAGCTCCTCCGCCTTCGCCTTGCTCATCACCACGACCGCGGCGGCGCCGTCGGAGATCTGCGAGGCGGAGCCGGCGGTGATGGTGCCGTCCTTGCTGAAGGCCGGGCGCAGCTTGCCGAGCGACTCGGCGGTGGTGTCACCCCGCACGCCCTCGTCCTGGGAGATGACCACCGGGTCGCCCTTGCGCTGCGGTATCTCCACGGGGACGACCTCGTCGTCGAAGACGCCGTTCTTCCACGCGGTGGCAGCCTTCTGGTGGGACTGGGCGGCGAACTCGTCCTGCTCCTCGCGGGTGAGGTTGGCGGCCGCGGCGTTGCACTCCTCGGTCAGCAGGCCCATCGCCTGCGAGGTGACCTGGTCGAAGAGGGCGTCGTAGGCCATCGAGTCGACGAGCGGGACGTCGCCGTACTTGAAGCCCTCGCGCGACTTGGGCAGCAGGTGGGGCGCGTTGGTCATCGACTCCATGCCGCCGGCGACGACGATCTCGACCTCGCCGGCCCGGATCAGCTGGTCGGCCATCGCGATCGCGTTGAGGCCGGACAGGCAGACCTTGTTGATGGTGATCGACGGGATCGACATCGGGATGCCGGCCGCCACCGCCGCGGTGCGGGCGGGGTTCTGGCCGGCACCGGCCTGGATGACCTGGCCCATGATCACGTAGTCGACCTGGTCCCCGGAGACCCCGGACTTCTCGAGGGCACCCTTGATCGCGACGCCCCCGAGGTCGGCCGCGGACTGGTCCTTGAGGCCACCGAGCAGGCGGCCGATCGGGGTGCGCGCTCCCGCGACGATGACAGAACCAGACATGAAGTGCCTCCAGCGTTGCCGAACGGTCAGGATCTGTGACCGACGATACCCGGGGCGCTCCGACGGCCCCTCCGGGGTCGCGCGTTCGGGGCTCACGTACGACGATGGGGCCCATGAGTGCCCCCCTCGACCTCTCCGAGCACCTGTTCACCGCGATCGACCACGTCGGGATCGCCGTTCCCGACCTGGACGAGGCGATCGAGTTCTACCGCGAGACGTTCGGAATGCGGGTCGCCCACGAGGAGACCAACGAGGAGCAGGGTGTGCGCGAGGCGATGATGTCGGTCGGTGGCGAGCCGGTCGGCACGGCCTCGTGCATCCAGCTCCTGGCCCCGCTCTCCCCCGAGTCGACGATCGCGAAGTTCCTCGACCGGTCCGGCCCCGGCATCCAGCAGCTGGCCTACCGGGTGAGCGACGTCGACCAGGTCGCCGCGGTCCTGCGTGAGCGCGGCGTCCGGCTCCTGTACGACGCACCGAAGCGCGGCACCTCAGGCTCCCGCGTCAACTTCGTCCACCCCAAGGACACCGGCGGAGTCCTCGTGGAGCTCGTCGAGCCCGCCCCTCCGTCCTGACCCGAGCCAGCCGACCAGGAGGTCCCGATGGGCATCTTCAGCCAGCCGTTCGACCACGACGAGGCGAGCATCGTCATCGACGCTCCGCCGGAGGCCGTCTATGCCGTCGTCTCCGACGTGACCCGCACGCCGGAGTACTCCCCCGAGGTCACCTCCTGCACGTGGCTCGACGGCGCCGGCCAGGCCCGCGTCGGCGCCCGGTTCGAGGCCCGCAACAAGGTCGGCCGCGGCCCGGCCTGGTCGAACAAGCCGGTCGTCACCGCCGCCGAGCCTGGCCGGGAGTTCGCCTTCGCCCGGACCGAGAAGTTCGCCGGCACGGTCGAGTGGCGCTACCTGCTGTCCCCCGAGGGCACGGGCACCCGCGTCGTCGAGTCGTACGACGTCACCGCACCGCTGACCCGGCTCGGCTGGTTCATCATCGGCGGCCTCTACGGCCGGACCAATCGCCGCGAGGACCTGCGGACCGGGATGGCCCGGAGCCTGGAACGCCTCAAGCAGGTCATGGAGTCGGCGCCCACTGCCTGAACCACCCCGTCCGACACCGGTTACCGGCCGGTATCTTCGCTCCAGACCCCCACCGCCCCACAGGGAGAGCCACGTGCAGAACATCCTCGACGCCATCCTGGCCGGAGACACCAGCCCGGAGGACTTCGCCAACCTCGACCTTCCCGAGTCCTACCGCGCGGTGACCGTGCACAAGGACGACGCGGACATGTTCGAGGGGCTGACGACCAAGGAGAAGGACCCGCGGAAGTCCCTGCACGTGGAGGACGTCCCGCTCCCCGAGCTCGGTCCCGGCGAGGCCTACGTGGCGGTGATGGCGAGCGCGATCAACTACAACACCGTCTGGACCTCGATCTTCGAGCCGGTGTCGACGTTCGGCTTCCTCGAGCGCTACGGGCGCCTCTCCCCGCTCACCAAGCGCCACGACCTCCCCTACCACGTGGTCGGATCGGACCTCGCCGGCGTCGTGCTGCAGACCGGGCCGGGCGTGCACACCTGGCAACCCGGCACCGAGGTCGTCGCGCACTGCCTCTCGGTCGAGCTGGAGATGCCCGACGGGCACAACGACACGATGCTCGACCCCGAGCAGCGGATCTGGGGCTTCGAGACCAACTTCGGCGGACTGGCGCACATCGCCCTGGTCAAGTCCAACCAGCTGATGCCCAAGCCCGCGCACCTCACGTGGGAGGAGGCCGCCTCCCCCGGCCTGGTCAACTGCACGGCCTACCGCCAGCTGGTGAGCAAGAACGGCGGGGACATGAAGCAGGGCGACAACGTGCTGATCTGGGGCGCCTCGGGCGGCCTCGGCGGCTTCGCGACGCAGTACGCCCTCAACGGCGGCGCGACGCCGGTCTGCGTGGTCTCCAACGCCGAGAAGGCCGAGATCTGCCGCAGCATGGGAGCGGAGCTGATCATCAACCGCTCCGAGGAGGACTACAAGTTCTGGAAGGACGAGCACACCCAGGATCCGCGCGAGTGGAAGCGCTTCGGCGCCAAGATCCGTGAGCTGACGGGTGGCGAGGACATCGACATCGTCTTCGAGCACCCGGGCCGGGAGACCTTCGGCGCCTCGGTCTACGTCACCCGCAAGGGCGGCACGATCACCACGTGCGCGTCGACCTCCGGCTACATGCACGAGTACGACAACCGGTACCTCTGGATGAACCTCAAGCGGATCATCTCGTCGCACTTCGCGAACTACCGCGAGTCGTGGGAGGCAAACCGTCTCATCGCCAAGGGCATGATTCATCCCACACTGTCGAAGACCTACGGGCTCGACGACGTGGGACAGGCGGCGCTCGACGTTCACCGCAACGCCCATCAGGGCAAGGTGGGCGTGCTCTGTCTGGCTCCCGAGGAGGGGCTCGGCGTGCGCGACGACGAGATGCGTGCCCAGCACGTCGACGCGATCAACCGCTTCCGCGGCGTCTGAGCCGCCGCACAACCCACCTGCCAGAAGGATTGCCCGAATCAACCAGCGAGCCGGGGTGGGCTGTTCGGCGACCATCGGCAACACTGGGGTCCGAGGTCCAGCCAATCCGGGAGGTAGCACCACCATGAGCGACCAGGGTCTGTCCATCTTCGACGACGACGAGACCGACGAGTCGACCGACGACACCACCGACGAGGGCACGTCCGACACCGAGAAGACCCAGGTGATGCCTGCCGTGAAGGCCACCGGCGGGGAGTCGCAGAAGGCGTCCTCGCAGCCGGCACCCGAACGCACCGCACCCGCGCCGCGGAGTCAGCCGAGCCAGCCCCGCCAGCCCTCAACCGCGCCCTCCTCGGCGCAGCGGCCGGCCCCGCAGCCGGCCGCTGCGTCCCAGCCGCCGGCCTCACGACCCACCGTCCCGCCCGCGGCCGCGAGCGGTCCCGGCTTCCCGGCCGTGCGCCGCGGTGGCTACGACAAGGAAGCGGTCGATGCGCGGTTCCGCCAGCTGACGACCGAGAAGGCCGGCCTGAGCAGCAGCCTCACCGTCTCCGAGAAGCGCGTCCTCGAGCTCGAGGGCCAGCTGGAGGAGGCCCGCAAGCAGATCGCGGAGAACCAGAACCCGTCGTACGCCGGGCTGGGTGGCCGCGCCAGCACCATGCTGCGCCTGGCCGAGGAGGAGGCCAGCGACGTACGAGCCGCCGCCGAGCGCGACGCCGCTGAGATCCGGGAGAGGGCGAACCGCGACGCCCAGTCGATCCGCGCCGAGGCCACCCGGGAGGCCGAGGACATGCGGCTGGTGCAGCTGCAGGAGCTCGACGAGGCCCGCAAGCGGATGCTCGCCGACGCCGAGCAGGAGCGCGCCCTGGCGAAGGCCGAGTCCGACGACCTGCTGGCGTCCGCCAAGCGCGAGTCCGATCAGCTGCGGCTGGCCGCCCAGCAGGAGACCAACGACCTGCGCACCACCGCCAAGCGCGAGTCCGAGCAGGCGCGTGCCGCGGCCGACCGCGAGGTGCAGGAGGCGCGTCGGACGTTGGCCGTGGAGAAGGAGCGGCTGGCCAAGGAGGCGACCGACCACCACTCCAACGCGACCGCCGAGACCAAGCGACTGGTCGACGAGGCCGAGGAGCGTGCCGCGCAGGCCGAACAGCGGGCCCGCGAGGCGCTCAGCCAGGCGACCACCCACCGCCAGCAGGTCCAGCAGGAGTCCGAGGCGATGCTGACGCGTGCCCGCCGCGAGGCCGAGCAGATCGTGGCCTCGGCCCGCACCCAGGCAGAGGCGATCACCTCGCGGGGCGACGCCGAGTCCGAGCGGCAGCTGGCCGAGATCAGGGCCGAGGTGGATCGGATGGCCAAGCGCCGCGACGCGATCGCCGCCCAGCTCACCTCGTTGCGCGAAGTAGTCGCTGGATTCGCCGAGGACGAGAGTTGAGCGACGACCCCGCCGCCGACGAGCCCACGGGGCCGACCGGGCGGGCGGCGGGGCGGCCGGCAACCGAGGCCACTGACAAGGACGCTTCGACGGCGGGAACTGCCACGGACGTGCAGCCTCCGCCGGCCGAGCCTCGGCACGACCTGGGCGTGCCCGGCAAGCCGCTCGAGCGCCACTCCGCGTTCTACATCGGCTTCTTCGGCGGGCTCGGGGCGCTGCTCGCGTACTGGCTCGGCACCCAGCTGCTCGCGATCAGCTCGGTCCTGATCCTGGTCGTGGTGGCGATGTTCCTCGCCGTCGGGCTCAACCCGGTGGTCGAGTTCTTCATCCAGCGGGGGCTGCGGCACAACTACGCCGTCCTCGCCGTGATCGTGACGGTGGTGGTCGCACTCGGGCTGTTCGTGCTCGCCATCGTCCCGGTGATCAGCGATCAGGTCGCCGCCATCACCGAGACCGCCCCCGCGTGGTTCGACGAGCTCCAGCGCAACCAGCAGATCCAGGACCTCAACCAGAAGTACGACCTGTTCGACCGGGCGGAGTCCTACATCGAGCAGGGCGGGTTCACCAGCAGTCTGTTCGGCGGCGTACTCGGGGTCGGGCTGGCCGTGCTCTCCACCCTGCTCAACGCGTTCATCGTCGTGGTGCTGACGCTCTACTTCCTGTCCTCCCTGGAGTCCATCAAGACCGCTCTCTACCGCCTGGCTCCGCACTCCCGCCGGGACCGGGTCACCAAGCTCGGCGACCGGATCCTGGGCAGCATCGGCGGCTACGTCTCGGGCGCCTTCATCGTGGCCACCTGCGCCGGTCTCAGCTCGCTGATCTTCCTGTTCGTGGTGGGCCTCGGGGAGTACGCCGTGGCGCTGGCCTTCGTCGTAGCCCTGCTCGACGTGATCCCGATGATCGGCGCCACCATCGGGGCCGTGATCGTGAGCGCCATCGGCTTCGCGACGGACGTCAAGATCGGCCTCGCGTGCGTGATCTTCTACCTCATCTACCAGCAGATCGAGAACTACGTGATCTACCCGCGGGTGATGTCGAAGTCGGTCGACATCCCGGGAGCGGTGACGGTGATCGCGGCTCTGGTCGGGGCCGCCCTGCTCGGCGTGGTCGGCGCGCTGCTGGCGATTCCCACCGCCGCGGCGATCCTGATGCTCACCCGCGAGGTGTTCATCCGACGCCAGGATGCCCGCTGATCCAGGCCTGGGTCAGGCCGGCACGTGCTCGGCCCGGAGAACGGTCCGCTCACCCAGCTTGACTGCCACGACACCGGCGAGGATCAACACGCCACCGAGCAGCTGGACCGGGCGGGGAAGCTCGTCCAGGAGCAGCCAGGCCCACAAAACTCCGGACAGCACCTCGGTGAGGGCGACGAAGGACGCCACCCGGGAACCGAGTCGCCGGATCGCGGCGATGCCGGTCGTGTAGGCGATCGCCGCGGTCACCAACGCGAGCAGGGCCAGCGGAACCCACGGCTCAACCGCCGCGCCGGAGTACTCCACCGACGTCGAGGCGCGGTGCAGGGGCAGCAGACCGACGAGCCCCAGCAGCGCCAGGGCCAGGGTGCCCACCACCAGTCCGCCCGCGGCGAGCGCCAGCGGCGGCAGGCCGTTGCGCTCGTCGGCGGAGATGACGAAGTAAGCCGCCGCTCCGACCATCGCGGCCAACGCCCACAGCACGCCCGGGACGCTGAGGTTCGCGCCCGAGAGCAGGTCGAGGACCAGGACCAGGCCGAGCGCGGCGAGGCCGGCGCCGATGAGGGTGACCCGACCCGGCCGCTGCCCCTGCCGGAGCCACAGCCAGACGACCACCGCCGCGGGGGCGGTGTACTCGATCAGCAGGGCAGGGCCCACCTGCATGTGCGAGACGGCCGAGAAGTAGCAGAACTGTGCCCCGGCGACGGCCAGGACGCCGTACATCACCACCAAGCCGGCGTTGCGGCGCAGGATCCCCCACTGCCCGCGCAGCGCGACCGCGGCGAACGGGGCGACCAGCAGCGCGGCGCCGCCGACCCGGACCAGCGTCACGGCGCCGGCGCTCCAGCCGGACTCGAGCAGGGGCCGGGCCAGGGCGCCGGACAGCCCGAAGGTGACCGCCGAGACGAGCGCGAACGCAAGGCCGGACGCCGTCCGCGAGCGCGGAGCGGTCACCGTTGCGTCATGTGTCATCGTCGCCATGACTCATGACACTACGGGCTCTTTGGTAATGTGTCAACGTGGTCTTCACATATGACACCGGGGACGCGTTGCTCGCGGCGGTCGCGCTGGTCAACAGCGACGACGACCCGGACACGATGACCACCCTCGAGGACGTCAACGCCTTCTACGACGAGCACGGCTACACCGGCGCACGCCCCCGGACCCGAGCCGACCTGGAGGCCGTCCGGGCGGTCCGCGGACCACTGCGACAGCTGCTCACGGCCGAGCGCGACGCCGCGGTGCCCCTGGTGAACGCGATCCTGGCCGAGCACCGCGCACTCCCCCAGCTGCTGCGCCACGACGCGCTGGACTGGCACCTGCACGCGGTCGACCTCGACGCACCCTTCGCCACTCGCGTCGCCGTCGAGACCGCGCTGGCGATGGTCGACGTGATCCGCACCAACGAGATGTCCCGCCTCGGCATCTGCGCCCTCGACGACTGCGGGGGCGTCGTGCTGGACCTCTCCCGCAACCGGTCGCGCCTCTTCTGCAGCACCGCCTGCGGCAACCGGGCGGCGGTCGCGGCCTACCGCGCCCGCCAGCGCGGCTGACCGCGCCGGACCAGCCGTCGAGCCTCAGTCCCCGAGAAAGGGGTTCACGACGGCCAGGAAGGTCTCGGGCTGCTCGGAGTGCACCCAGTGGCCGGCGCCCTTGATGGTCACCCGCCGGTTGCGCGGGAACCAACGGTCCATCGCCTCGGCGTACTCGTCGCGCACGTAGTCGGAGCGGTCTCCACCCACCCAGAGCACCTGACCGTCGTAGGGGGACACGTCCGAGAGCCGCTCCTCGGGCCAGCCGCCCAGCTCCTCCAGCTGATCACCAAGGACCTCCAGGTTGACCTGCCAGCGCCAGGTGTCACCCTCGCGGCGGAGGTTCTGCAGCAGGAAGCTGCGCACGGTGTTGTTCGGTACGGCGTCGCGCAGCCGGTCGTCGGCATCGCTGCGCTGCCGGAGGGAGGACAGGTCGAGCCCGCGCATCGCGTCGACGTACCCGGCGAACTCGCGGGTGTTGTCGTAGGCCACCGGAGAGACGTCCACCACGCACAGCCGCTCGACCAGCTCCGGACGCTTCAGCGCGAGCACCATCGCGATCTTGCCCCCCATCGAGTGCCCCACCAGGGTCACGGGCTCGTCGGCCGAGAACAGCCCGGCCACACTGTCGGCGAGGTCGAGGTAGTCGATGGTGTCCATCCACCCCGACCGCCCGTGGTTGGGCATGTCCACCAGGAGCACCCGGTGGTTCGCGGCCAGCTGCTTGCCGATCTGGGTCCAGTTGCGGCCCTGGCCGAAGAGCCCGTGGCAGAACGCGACGGTGGAGCCGGTCTCCCCGAGCTCGGTGACGTGGAGGTCTGGATCAGGCACGGATGCAGTGTGTCAGCCCGTGAGCGCGTAACCATCGCCGCTCGTGGCGCGTTGGGGGGTCACACACCTCACGCAACGAAGGACACCACCCATGTCTCCCCTTCGCACCCGACTGGCCGCGCTCACCTGCGCCGCCGCCGTCGTGCTCGCCTCCGGCCCTGTCAGCGGGTCCGCCCACGCCGAGACTTCCGTCCCGAGCGGGATCGGGCTGGACCGGCTGCTGGCCTCCGACGCCGACTCCGCCCGGGGCATCGCCACGTTCTCCGCCGTGCCGACCGCGGCCGAGGTGGGCGCGCTGCGCGACCTCGGCCTGGTCGTCCAGCCGATGCAGCGGCTGCCGCTGGCGCTGGTGCAGGGGCCGGTGTCCGCGCTGACGAAGGCCGTCAGCAGCGGGACGGCCGACGACGTCTACCCCGACGAGCAGCTGGAGTACCAGGACACCGCGTCGTCCAACGTCGTGTCGTCCTCGACCGCGGCGGCCGAGCGGCTCCGGGCTCAGGGACTCACCGGCGAGGGCGTCACGGTCGGCATCGTCGACTCTGGCTGCGACGGGACCCACCCGGACCTGGCCGATCACATCAAGCACAACGTCACCCTGATCAGCGCCGAGTACGCCAACCAGCAGCCCAACGAGGGCAACACGCTCGTCGTGCCGGTTGACCAGGGTCCCTACAACAACACCGACCTCGGCAGCGGGCACGGCACCCACGTCGCCGGCATCATCGCGGCCGACGGCACCACCAGCAAGGACCACCTCGGCGTCGCTCCCGACGCGAAGCTCGCCTGCTTCGCGATCGGCGCGGTCATCACCACCACCGCCGTCGTCACGGCCTACGACTACATGCTGCGACAGCCGAAGATGCTCGGGATCGACGTCATCAACAACTCGTGGGGCAACAGCTTCCGCCAGTACGACCCGAAGGACCCGGTCAACGTGGCCACCAAGGCGGTCACCAAGGAGGGCGCCACCGTGGTCTTCTCGGCCGGCAACTCCGGCTACGAGGAGGCGGAAGCCAGCGTCAGCCCCTTCAACCAGGCGCCCTGGGTGATCTCGGTGGCCGCCAGCACCATCGAACGGGTCAGGGGGTCCTTCTCCTCCAACGGCGTGCAGTACGACAACATGCAGGCCGAACCCATCGGCGAGAGCGGACACACCGTGGCCGTCGGTGACCGGACCGGCCTGACCTGGCCAGACATCTCGGCGCCCGGTGTGTCGATCTCCTCCTCGTGCGACACCACCGGGACGGTCATCGGCCCCTGCCCGCCCGGCCAGAACGACAGCGCCTCCGGCACGTCGATGGCCAGCCCGCACATCGCGGGCGCGGCGGCCGTCATCACCCAGGCCAACGGCTCGCTGAGCCCGGCCAGGGTCCAGGACGCGCTGACCGCCACGGCTTCTCCGGTGCAGGACGCGAAAGGGAAGCAGGTGCCCCAATGGCAGGTCGGCTACGGGCACGTGAACCTCGACCGGGCCGTCGCCCTGGTCCGCGGACCCGGTTGGTACGCCGACCTCCAGCAGGCGACCCGGCGGGCCGAGCTGCGGATGCTCCGGGCGGACGGCTGGCGGGTCTCCCGCAGCGACACCTGGCAGTACGACGCTCCGCCCGCCACGCTCGGCGGCTCGGACTCGGCGTCGTACACCGTGGCGGTCGAGCGGGGCGTCGACCGGCTGAAGCTCGTGCTCGTCTACCCCACCCCGGGCACCGTGACCAACCTGGCCAGCTACACCGCGACGGTGTCCAGGGACGGCCAGCCGGTCGGCACCACCGAGACCAACATCGACTACGCCACCGGTGTCGCGACGCTGGTGCTCAAGGACGTGTCGCCCGGCGAGTACGTCGTCGACGTGTCCGGTGACTACGCCGTCTCGGACCCGGACACGATCGACAGCGACTCGATCAATGGCCGCGTGGTGTTCCTCCAGGTGGCCCAGCTCCAAAACCGCTGACCCGCCCGAAACTGACCAAGAGAATCGCTGACCCGCCCGAGAGTTTCGGGCGGGTCAGCGTGGTCAGAAGTCGAAGCCGCCGAAGTCGAAGCCGTCGCCCATGGCGTCACCCATGCCTTCGCCGACATCGCCGATCGCGTCGAAGCCGCCGAACCCGCCGAACATCAGCCCCATGAACATCATGTCCATCGGGCCGAACCCGCCGAAGTAGCCGGACGCGTAGGGCTGGTAGGCGCGGCCGCCCTGGTAGTAGGGGACCCGCTGGGAGCCGACCATGACCATCCGGGAGTCAGGCTCCGCGCCGGCGCGCACCCGCTCGGCATCCAGGGCGCAGGCGGGCACGTCGCGCGTGGCACCGCCGGGCGGCGTCCACGAAATGTCGACGACGGACAGCCCGTGGCGGGGGTCGAAGAAACACGGTGGCCGACGGGTGGGCAGTGCCTCGCCCGCAACCCGCGCCCGGACACAGGCGACCGCGTAACGGCCGTCCTCGAGAATCTCGGTCACGTGCCTGATGTGCTCAGGCTCGGTGATGTTGTCGCCGGCGGTCTTCGCCGACTCGTAGGCGTCGAGGGCGCGCTGGTAGTCGGCACGCTGGCCGCCGTCCAGCTCGTGACCGGCCAGCTCGAGGTCGAGCTCCTGGAGCTCGACGCCGAGGGCGGTGATGTCCTCGAAGGCCAGCTTCTTCACCGGCTCGAGCTCGGCGGTCTTCTTCGCCAGCGCACGCTGCTTGCTCACCTTGCTCGTGTAGCCGACGATCCCGAGGACCACGGCAAGCAGCAGCAGGATGACCAGGAGCTCCATGGCCACAGCGTACGTCCGAGCCTCAAGGCCGGTGTCGGTCGGTTGTGGTCGGATGTCGTCCATGACCACAGAGATCCAGGTGACCTTCGACTGCGGCGATCCGGCAGCGCTGGCCGGCTTCTGGTGCGATGTCCTCGGCTACGTCATCCAGGCGCCGCCCCCCGGGTTCGACAGCTGGGAGCAGGCGCTCGAGGCGTTCGGCGTGCCAACGGAACGCCGCAACGACGCGTCGGCGGCCGTCGATCCCGACGGTGTCCGGCCACGGCTCTTCTTCCAGAAGGTGCCCGAGGGCAAGACGGCCAAGAACCGCGTGCACCTCGACGTGCGGGCGGCGCCCGGCCTCGAGGGAGAGGAGCGCATGGCTGCGCTGGAGGCCCGCTGCGAGGAACTGGTAGCGGCCGGCGCCACGAGGGTGGAGCGTCACGAACCTGCGCCGCCGATGGCCGGCGGTCACATCGTCATGACCGATCCGGAGGGCAACGAGTTCTGCCTGGACTGACCCGCCTGATCAGCGGGTGCTGTAGTCGCGGAAGCCCCGCTTGGTCTTGCGGCCGAGGTACCCCGCCGTGACCAGGTGCTCCAGGAGCGGCGCCGGCGCGAAGCCGGGCTCGCGGAACTCCAGGTAGAGCTCGCGCTGGATCGCCAGCGAGACGTCGTTGCCGACCACGTCCAGCAGCTCGAACGGACCCATCGGCAGCGCGCAGCCCTGCTTCATGGCGATGTCGATGTCGTCGGAGGTGGCGTAGTGGGCCTCCAGCATCTTCACCGCGTCGTTGAGGTAGGGGAACAGCAGCGCGTTGACGATGAAGCCGGCCCGGTCACCGCAGGAGACCGCCACCTTGCCGACCCTTTCGCACAGCGCGCGGGTGGTCTCGGTGACCTCGTCGGCTGTGGTCACGGTCGAGACCACCTCGACCAGCTTCATGATCGGCGCCGGGTTGAAGAAGTGCATCCCGATGACGTCCTGGGGCCGCTTGGTCGCCTGCGCGCACTCGATGATCGGCAGCGAGGACGTCGTCGTGGCGAGGATCGCACCTGGCTTGCAGATCTCGTCGAGGTTCTCGAAGAGCGTGGTCTTGATCTTGAGGTCCTCGGCGATCGCCTCGACCACGATGTCGGCCGACCCGAGATCGTCCAGGGACGTGGATCCGGTCAGTCGGCCCAGCACCTCGACCTTCGCGGACTCCTCCAGCTTCCCGCGCTGGATCGCCTTGTCGAGCGACCGCTCGATGGTGGCCCGCACGCCGTCCACCTTGTCGGCGGACCGGCCGACGTAGAGGACGTCGTACCCGGCCTTGGCGAAGACCTCGACGATGCCGGTGGCCATGGTGCCGGTGCCGACCACGCCGACCTGCTGGATGTCGTGCCGCAGCTGCGGCTTCTCGTCGGCCGACGGGGTGTGCTCGTCGGCGACGACGATAGGGCTGTCGGGTCCCTCGTAGGTGTAGAAGCCGCGTCCGGTCTTCCGGCCGAGCATGCCCGCGGTGACCATCTGCTTGAGGATCGGTGCCGGGGCGTGCAGGCGGTCGCGCCCCTGGCGGTACATCGTCTCCAGGATCTCGTACGCCGTGTCGAGGCCGATCAGGTCGAGCAGCGCGAGCGGGCCCATCGGGTAGCCGCAGCCGAACCGCATCGCGGCGTCGATGTCCTCGCGGGTGGCGTAACGGTGCTCGAACATCGAGACCGCGTGGTTGAGGTAGCCGAAGAGCAGGGTGTTGGCGATGAACCCTGCCTTGTCGCCGCAGACGACGGGGTTCTTGCCGAGCTTGGTGACGAGGTCCTTCACGTCCTCGAGCACCTGCGGCTCGGTGACGACCGTGCGCACGATCTCGACCAGGTTCTGGACCGGCGCGGGGTTGAAGAAGTGGACGCCGATGATCCGACCGGGTCGGCTGTTGGCGGTGGAGATCTCGGTGACCGAGAGCGACGAGGTGTTGGTCGCGAGGATCGACTCCGGCGCGACGATGTCGTCGAGCTGTCGGAAGATCTCCTTCTTGACCTCGAGCGACTCCACGACCGCCTCGACCACGAAGTCGGCCTCCCCCAGGTCCTTCATCGACGTGGTGAACGAGATCCGTCCCAGCAGCTCCTGCTGCTCCTCCGCGGTCATCTTCTCCCGCTTCACCGCCCGGCCGGTCGAGTGCTCGAGGTGTTGCCGGCCGCGCTCCGCGCCCTCGTCATTCAGCTCGACACCGACCACGCTGTAGCCGTTGCGGGCGAAGACCTCGGCGATGCCGGCACCCATGGTGCCGAGGCCGATCACGCCGATGGTGCCGAAGTCGCGGGGCGTTTCTGCGGGTGTGCTGGTCATGCGGGGCATCATGACACGCGCTCACAGCCGCCCGACCACGTGTCCGAGCGAGGAACCGAGCACCACGGTCCGGTAGATTCCGGGCCCGTGAGACTCGTCGTTGCCCGGTGCCAGGTCGACTACGCCGGACGGCTGACCGCCCACCTCCCGATGGCGACACGCGTGCTGATGATCAAGGCCGACGGGTCGGTGCTCATCCACTCCGACGGCGGCTCCTACAAGCCGCTGAACTGGATGTCGCCGCCGTGCACCCTGCGGGAGGGCACGAACGACGACGGTCAGGTCGAGTGGACGGTCTCGAGCAAGACCGACGACACCCTGCGGATCCTGATCGACGAGGTCCACCACGACTCGTCCCATGAGCTCGGTGTCGACCCCGGCCTGCAGAAGGACGGCGTCGAGAAGCACCTCCAGGAGCTCTTGGCCGAGCACCCCGGCACGCTCGCGGACGGGCTGAGCCTGGTCCGCCGTGAGTACCCCACCGCCATCGGACCGGTCGACCTGATGTGCCGCGACTCGTCGGGCGCCAGCGTCGCGGTGGAGATCAAGCGGCGCGGTGAGATCGACGGGGTCGAGCAGCTGACCCGCTACCTCGAGCTCCTCAACCGGGACCCGCTCCTGGCCCCGGTGCGCGGCATCTTCGCCGCTCAGGAGATCAAGCCCCAGGCCCGGGTGCTCGCCGCCGACCGCGGCATCGCCTGTGCCGTCGTCGACTACGACGCCCTGCGCGGCCTCGACGACCCGTCGCACCGGCTCTTCTGAGAATTGCCCGTCCCATACCGACGGGCTCGTCTGCCGGTAGTCCAGTGACATGTGGCTGGGAATCCGCCCGAAAACACGACCACTTCCCACTGGACTACCCCCATCACCTAGCCGGTGAGCGAGACGACCTCGTCGGCCACGCCCCAGCTCAGCGTCACTCCCGAGCCACCGTGGCCGTAGCAGTGGATGACGTCACCCTCCCGCTTGAGGCGTACGGCGGGTCGCACCGGTCGCAGCCCGACCTTGTGCCGCAGCACCCGGGCAGCCCGCAGCTCCGGCACCAGTCGTGACCCCCGGGCCAGGATCTCGCGGGCCACGTCCGGGTCGGGAGTGCGGCTCCACTCCCCCTCCTCATCGGTCCCGCCGACGACGATGTCGCGTGCCCGCGGGACGACGTACGTCGGGCCGTCGGCGTCCAGCCACCAGCGGTCGAGTCCGACCTGCTCGACATAGACCACCTGCCCGCGGACCGGCACCACCGAGCGGTCGGCGCCGAGCAGCCGGGCCCCGAGGCCCGAGCAGTTGACGACCAGGTCGGCACCCTCGGGCAGCGCCCGGAGATTCATCCGGGTGAGGGTGCCGCCGAGTGCGGCCACCCGCTCGGTGAGCCACGGCAGGTAGTCCGGCATCCCGACGACGGGCGTCGCGAAGGTCCAGCCGTCGACATAGCCGTCCGGCAGGCTCGTCTCCCGGTCGAGCCCGGGCACGGCGCCCACCCACCAGGGATCGGGCTGCGCCGTCGCGAACACCTCGGTCCCGAGCATCATCCGCACGCCCGACTCCGGATCCGTGTCGGCCAGCGCGTCGAAGACGGCGTACGACGTCGTGGCCCAGCTCGTGACCTTGTCGCGCGGGAGCGCCCGGTAGGGGTACCAGATCGCGGCCGCGACCGCTGACGTGGTCTCCAGCGGCAGGTCCCGGGCGACCACGTCGACCCGGTGCCCGGCCTCCAGCAGCCGGACAGCACAGGTCAGCCCGACCACGCCTGCCCCGACCACGATCACCCTCATGGACTGCCTTCCATGGCCCGAGTGTGGCGTACTGGCGCGTAACTTGCCTCAGGTCGAGGTCGTTGGGCCTGCGAGGAAAGGATCCCCCGATGTCTCGATTCGCCCGTATCGCCTGCGCCCTCGTCGTGGTGCCCGGCCTGGTGGCGGTGGGACTGGTCACCCTTGGGATGGCCTCACCCGCGACGGCCCACGAAGAGCGGCCCGCGCAGTTCCCCGACGGCGGCGGCGAGGTGCCGACATTCCTGGGCTTCGACAACCCCCGCCAGCGCGTGGTCTGCACGTCCGACAGCGCCGAGCGGATCGCCGCGATGCCCGACGGCGTGGTCAAGCAACGCAACCAGCGGCTGCTCGGAGAGTGCGAGTTCGGGTCGATCCAGACCGCGATCAACACAATTCGAAGGCCCAACACCTCGATCTACGTCCTCCCCGGCGTCTACCGCGAGAAGCAGTGGGCGAACCAGGAGCGCAGCGACTACTGCTCCCACCTGGAGACCGAGTCCGACGACCCCCTCCCCGCCGCCGAGTACATCGGGAGCCTCTCCTCCCCCGACCCCGGCACCTCCGCCGAAGCCGCGGAGGACGACGGCACGAGCGACCCGATCGCCTTGTCGTACGCCGACCAGCGTCGCTGCGCCCACAACCTGAACCTGATCGCGGTCTTCGGCGACGACACCCCCAAGAACGACTCCATCTCGTGCGACAGCGAGTTCTGCGGGACCCAGATCGTGGGGACCGGTCGCCGGATGACCGACGTCACGATCGACAACCAGTTCGCGAAGCTCAACGCCCTGCGGCTGGACCGCGCGGGGGGCGCGGTGGTCCGCAACCTGACCGTCCAGCAGGCGGAGTTCAATGCGCTCTACGTCCTCGAGACCGACGGCTTCATGCTCGACCGGATCACCGCCCGCGGCAACGACGAGTACGGCATCCTTGCGTTCGCCAGCGACCACGGCCTGATCCAGCACTCGAACGCCTACTACAACGGCGACTCGGGCATCTACCCCGGCTCGGGATCGGACCTCAACGCCGACAACGAGGAGTTGGAAGCCACCAGGTACGCCATCGAGATCCGCCACAACCGGAGCCACGACAACACCCTCGGCTACTCCGGTACGGCCGGGAACTCGATCTGGGCGCACCACAACGACTTCTTCAACAACGCCACCGGGATCGCCACCGACTCCCTGTTCCCAGGCCACCCGGGCCTCCCCCAGGACCACGCGCGCTGGAGCCACAACCGGATCTTCTCCAACAACGAGAACTACTACACGAGGTACGTCGACAAGGGGGTCTGCGAGAAGCCGATGGAGGAGCGCGGCTACATGGACGGCACGGTCTGCCCCGTCGTGCCGACCCCGGTCGGCACCGGCGTCCTGATCGCCGGCGGCAACTTCGACTCCACCGACCACAACTGGATCTACGACAACTGGCGCTACGGCACGATGCAGTTCTGGGTGCCGGCGGCACTGCGTGACGAGTTCGACCCCGCCAAGCAGAACGACACCTCACACCACAACCACACCACCGACAACATGATGGGCATCGCGCCTGACGGCGAGCTCGCCCACAACGGCATGGACCACTGGTGGGACGACCAGGGGGACGGCAACTGCTGGGAGGACAACACCTACTCCCGCGGTGAGCGGACCGACAACTTTCTCATCGACCCGGCCGCCTGCGCCGACGGCGGGTCGTCGTTCACCCCGGGCGCTCCGGTGAAGGACGCCGGGTTCCTCTCCTGCAGCCAGTACGACCGCAACGACCCCACCTGGCGGCACCCCCCGGGCTGCGAGTGGTTCGACAGCCCGACCAATCCCGACGAGTCCGGGGCGGCCGCCGGCGCGAGCGCCCAGCAGGAGGCCGAGGCCCTGCTGGCCGCACCACTCCTGGCGTTGACCGGGCTGCTGTTCTACGTCGGGCTCGGCCGCAGGCGGCGAGTGCGCGGTGCTGCGTAGGACCGTCCTCGCGCTCGCCCTGGTCGTCGCCCTCGTCGCGGCCGGGGGCGTGGCGGTTGCGCGCAGCACGCCCGCGCTCCGGGCATCCGGACCGACCTCGGTCTCCGGGACCGAGGCCACCAGCGTCTTCCAGATCGCCGACCGGACCATCCGGCAGGTGCGGTACGACGACCGCGGGACGCTGCGCTACACCTTCCGGGTCACCAACGACAGCCGGCTGCCGCTGACCATCCTGGGAATCGCCGGTGACCAGCTGGAACCGCGGCTGTTCTCGCTGGACGGGCTGTCCGGACCTGGCGGGGCAAGTGACGTGCAGCTCGGCGCCGGCGAGACGGCCACCCTCACGCTCGCCTTGGGCATGAGCGGCTGCGAGACGCTCTCGGCCCGGGCCGGCTCGTTCGTGACGCAGGTGGTCGTGCGCACCGAGCAAGCCGGCGTGTTCGACGACGACGTGACGATCACGCTTCCCGAGGAGCTCCACACCGGCTCACCCCGGGAGGCGTTCTGCCCGGAGTCCACGGCCACGTCCCGTCCGCCGGGCTGAGCACGACCCGGGTCAGGAGCCGGCTTCCCGGGGAGCGGTCGGGTCGTCAGGAGGACCGCTCTGCTCGCGGGCGACGTACTCCTCGATGTCCTCGATGTCGTCGCGGTTGCGGGACACCACGGCGAGCAGGTCGTTCATGGTGGCGACCTCCTCGACCTGCTCCTTGATGAACCACGACATGAACTGTTCCGAGGCGAAGTCGGACTCCTCGCGGGCGATCCGGATCAGGGTGTTGATCTGCTCGGTGACCTGCCGCTCATGGTCGAGGGCCAGGGCGACGGGTTCCACCACATCCCCGAACTTGGAGGTCGGCGCCTCGACACCCGGGATGATCACCTCGGCGTCGGTGTCGAGGAGGTAGCGCACCATCATCATCGCGTGAGCCCGCTCCTCGAGCGCCTGGGCGTAGAAGAACGCCGCCATCTGCGGCATGGTCTGCGCGTCGTAGTAGACGGCGCAGGCGAGGTACTGGTTGTGGGCCGCCAGCTCGTTGCCGATCTGGGTGTTGAGCTGCTCGACGAAACGGGCTGCTGGCACCGGTCCTCCTCAGGCTGCCGTGGGGAGCTTCTGCTTCTTGACCTTCACGAGCTTCCGCTTCCTGACCGTATACCCCTCGGGCAGCGTGCCCTCCTTGAGCATCCGGATCGGGCACCGCTTGCAGCGGTCCTTGCTCACGCAGCACTTCTCCTTGGGCAGGCCTCTGGCCTTCCTGCTCGTGGCCTTGCTCTTGGCCTTCGACTTGCCCTTGGACACGGGCCGGATCGTAGCACGAACTAAGGCAAGCCTTACCTTGTTCTCACACCGGCTCTCCGCACCAGGAGAGCGCGCGCCAGCCGTCGCCGTCCGCCTCCAGCTCGACCACGCCGGTGTTCGGGATCGCGTGCGACTCCGGGAACCGCGGGGTGAGGTTGCGGGCCAGGGCAGGTACGGCGGCGCAGATCGCTCCGCCGTGGCTGACCACGAGGGCGGACTCGCCCCGGTGCTGGTCGGCCACGAGCTCCAGCTCGGTTCCCACCCGGTGGATCACCTCGGTGCCGGACTCTGCTCCCTCGATCCGAGCCTCGAAATCGCCGTCGAGCCACCGCGCGAACGTGGGCCGGAACGGATCGGGGTCACCGGTCCCGCCCGCGTGGACGCCCACCCCGAACTCGCGCAGCCCGTCCCGGACCACCACGTCGACCCCGAGGATGGCCGCCACGATCTCGGCGGTCTGGACGGCGCGGGCCATCGGGCTGGCGTAGATCCGGGAGATCCGGGCTCCCCGGAGGGACTCGCCGAGCTCGCGGGACTGCGCCCGTCCGCTCCGGCTCAGGCTGCCGCCCGCGTCGCTGAGCAGCTCCGACTCGTACTCCGCCTCGCCGTGCCGGGCGACGTAGATCCGGGCCGGGCAGTGCAGGTCACTCACGACGCCGATGCTAGGGCCGCCATGCCCAACTCAACGAGGCGGGCGGAGTGAGGCCAGGACTCGACGGCCAAATCGCTTTCAAGTTCTGATGAATCGCCGTACGCGGACTAGACCGCGTGCCTAGGTTCGCGCTCATAAGGAGGCGGTAGGCCTCCTTCCTGGTGAATGGGGCACCTTCGTGGGCAAGCAGTTCCGGCCGTCTGTGCGACGGCTGCTGGTAATGGTTGCGCTCGTCCTGGCGGCTCTGGGGATGCCATCGATCCCGCTCGCTTCCGCGGCCGTGTCTGGCACGCTGAACGTCGTCAGTCCGGATCCCGCGATCCACGGCGAGACTGTCGAGCTCGACGGCTCGCTCACGCCGCGCGCGCGACCCCTCAGGCTCGAGCAACGCGTGGACGGGGGTGCTTGGAGCGCCGTCTCGTCGGGCCAGGCCGGCGCTGCCGGCGCGTTTGACTTCCAGGCGACCGCGCCGACGGCTCCCGCAAGCATCGTGAGCTACCGCGTCGTGGCTCCGAAGACCACGTTGCGGGGCACGGCCTATCCGAAGGCGACGACCCCAGCTGAGACCCTCAGGCTGGCGAAGCAGTTCGGGAGTCTCGAGGCACCCAATCGGGTGCTCGCCGGTGAGACCTACACGGCGCGGGCTGCCTTCTACCCCGTGCGACCCGACCGGTCCGTGGTGCTCAAGCAGCGCTCGGGATCCCGTTGGGTCAAGGTCGAGACCGCGCCCGCCGACGAGCACGGCGGAGCGACCTTCAACCTGACCGCCGGAGCCCCGGGGACCGTCCAGTACCGCGCGTTCGCTGGCGCGCAGAACCAGGTTCGCAAGATCGGCAGCGACGTCCGCCCAGTGGAGATCGTTAGCTCCGGAGGCGACGTCACTCCGCCTCCGGTTCCCGCGCGCGTCACCGTGGGACTTCTGGGCGAAAGCGTTTCTGTCCACTGGCAGGAGGTGTTCTCGGAGGACCTGCTCGGTTACTACGTCTACCGGGCCGAGACCGAGCACGGACCCTGGGTCCGGCAGAACCCGTCCCACCTCCAGGCCGACATCGGCTACAGCGGACCTTCGGGCGGTCGCGACGACTACTGGTACGCCGTCACCAGCATCGACGGCAGCAGGAACGAGTCCGCCCGCAGCACACCGCTCCAGCCGCACCTGGCCGCGCTGACGCCGACCGGTCTGGTCGCCACTGCCGGCAACCGTGAGGTCGAGCTCGACTGGAACGCCGTCGACGACCCCGACGTGGCCGGCTATCAGGTTGAGCGCCTCTCCGCGGATGCCGGAACCTGGACCCGAATTGCCACTGCCCCGTTGAGCGACTCCGCCTGGACCGACACCGACGTCCTCAACGACACCTCGTACACCTACCGGGTGATCGCCGTGACCAACACGGGGAGAGAGTCTGGTCCCAGCGACACTGTCGACGCGACTCCCACGGACACCACGGCACCATCCGCGCCGACGGGACTCGCCGCCACAGCCGGCGACGCTGAGGTCGAACTCACCTGGAACGCCGTCACCGATTCCGACCTCGCCGGCTACCACGTCGAACGCACCGTCACCGCCGACACCCCGGACTGGACCCGGCTCACCACCGACCTGGTCTCCGGCACCTCGTGGACCGACAGCAGCGCCGTCAACGACACCTCCTACAGCTACCGGGTGGTCGCGGTCGACAACGCCGACAACGAGTCCGACCCCAGCAGCACCGACAACGCGACACCCGCCGACACCACGCCGCCGTCCGTGCCCACCGGGCTCACGGCCACCGCCTGGGACTCCTCAATCAACATCTCGTGGGACGAAGTGAACGAGCCCGACCTGGCCGGATACCACGTGTGGGTCGCACACGATCCGGGAGGACCGTGGCAGAAGGTCACGGACGCACCAGTCTCCGCCGGCCACCACCTGGAGACGGAGTTGACGAACAACGAAAACTACTGGTTCGCCGTCACAGCCGTGGACCAGAGGGGCAACACCTCTGATCGCTCCACTTTGATATCCGCGTCACCCGTGGCAGACACGCCAACTACCCTTGATGCGGGCAGCTCCCACACGTGCCGTGTCCGGGATGACCATTCATTGTGGTGCTGGGGCCAGAACGGCTGGAAGCAGCTCGGGGATGGCACCACCATCAACCGCCCGACGCCGACGCGCGTCGGGACTGGTTCTGATTGGTCCAGCGTAAATGCCGGGGGGCATCACACGTGCGGAGTGCGCGCCGGGACCGCGTGGTGCTGGGGCTACAACTTCTACGGCCAGCTTGGCGACGGCACTACCACGGATCGCGGCACCGCGGTCCAGGTCGGGACGAGCAGTGACTGGGCAACGATCAGCGCCGGCAATACACACACCTGCGGCGTCCGTCTCGACGGTAGCGCGTGGTGCTGGGGCGACAACAGATACGGACAGCTCGGCGATGGAAGTACGGCCAATCAGGCCGTCCCGATTCAAGTAGGCGCCAGCACCCACTGGAAGGGCATCACCGCTGGGGTGGTGCGCACCTGCGGGATCCGCACCGACGGGACGGCGTGGTGCTGGGGATACAGGTTCCACGACGGCGCTGCCGTCACCAGCCCGACGCAAGTCGGCTCTGGAACCGACTGGACCTCGATCAGCAGCGACGGGTTCTCCACCTGTGGTCTCCGTGGACCAGGCACGGCGTGGTGCTGGGGCTACAACTCCGAAGGCCAACTGGGGGACGGCACGACCGTGACCCGATACGACCCCGCCCCAGTCGGAACCGCGACGGACTGGTCGGCCATCCAGACTGGTGGCAGCCACACCTGTGCAATCAGACGCAGCGGCACTGCCTGGTGTTGGGGCTACAACGCCAGCGGTCAGGTCGGTGACGGCACCACGGTCAACCGGCTCGTACCAACGCGAGTGAGTGGTGCTTCCGAGTGGACACGGATCACGACGTCCGGACAACACACGTGCGGGATCCGAGCCGACGGAAAAGCCTCGTGCTGGGGATCTCGTCAGTCAGGACAGCTGGGAGACGGAGTGGGAGGGTTCGCTACATCGCCGGCCCGACTGCCAGCGGGGCCCCCCGCCTGGGCCACTGTGGACGCTGGAGGTGGCCACAGCTGCGGGCTCGCCGCTGACCGGACACTCTGGTGCTGGGGCGGGTACACGGGAACGTCGCCGGGTACCGACACCCCGACCCGCCTGGGATCGGCCACCGACTGGGCAGGTGTGAGTGCCGGCTACCTCCACTCCTGCGGGTTGCGGGACTCCGGCACCGCGTTCTGCTGGGGCTACGGGAGCGATGGACAGACCGGAAACGGGACAACGGGTCAGTTTCTCCTTCTCCCGACTCAGGTCGGAGCCAACAGTGACTGGACCCAGATCAAGGCCGGGGGCTACCACTCGTGCGGGATTCGCACCTCGGGAGCCCTGTGGTGCTGGGGTAGAAACTACGAGGGCCAACTGGGAGATGGAACGAACACGCTTCGCACGTCGCCCACGCAGGTCGGCACCGCAACCGACTGGGCAACCGTCACCCCCGGCACCTTCCACACCTGCGGCATCCGTAACGACGGCACCCTTTGGTGCTGGGGATCCAATCGGTACGGCGAGCGCGGCGACGGCGCCACATCCTCCCAGCGCACGAACCCCACCCAGGTCGGCACTGCTACCGACTGGGCCACCCTCACCACCAGCCAGCACCACACCTGCGCCACCCGCACCGACGGCACCCTTTGGTGCTGGGGATACAACGGATTCGGCGCTCTCGGCGACGAAACCACCACGGACCGGATCACGCCCACCCAGGTCGGCATCGCCACCGACTGGGCCGCCGCCAGCGCCGGGGATACACACACCTGCGGCACCCGCACCGACGGCACCCTTTGGTGCTGGGGATACAACGAGTTCGGCGCTCTCGGCGACGGAACCACCCTCCGGCGGCTGACCCCGACCCAGATCGACACTGCCAATTGGACCGGCATCAGCAGCGGAACGGCCCATACCTGTGGTGTGACCGACGATGGCAATGGCTGGTGCTGGGGTGACAACCAGAGCAACAAACTCGGCTTCCTGAACGGCAGCGCTACGCCGATCGGCGTGATGGAGCCACCCGCGGCCCCGACCGGGCTAAGCGCCACCGGCGGCGACAGCCAGGTCAACCTCACCTGGGAGGCCGTCGCCGACACCGACCTCGCCGGCTACCACGTCGAACGCACCCTCACCAGCGGCACTGAGGACTGGACCCGCCTCACCACCAGCTCGTTGACGGCCACCAACTACACCGACACCAGCGCCGTCAACAACTCCAGCTACGCCTACCGCGTCATCGCCGTCGACACCCGCGGCAACGAATCGGACCCAAGCACCACCGCCGGCGCCAACACCACCGACACCACACCGCCAGCGCCCACGCACCTCGGAGCGACGCCCGGCGACACCCACGTCACCCTGGCCTGGGACCGGGTCACCGACAATGACCTGGCCGGCTACCACGTGGAACGCGCCACCACCGGCTCCGGGTTCGCCCGGCTCACCACCACACCGGTCACAACGACGTCGTACGGTGACGTCACGGCCGACAACGACACGGCCTACACATATCGTGTCCTCGCCGTCGACAATGCCGGCAACGAGTCCGAACCCAGCACCACCGCCGACGCCACCCCCAAGGCACACCGGCCCGAGAGCACAACCTTCTCGATCGGCGATGCCCACTCATGCCGGATCAGGGGTGGCGCCCTCTGGTGCTGGGGCAACAACCAGTCGGGACGCCTCGGGGACGGCACCTTTACCAGCCGCTCAGTCCCCACGCGCATTGGCAGCGCCAGCGACTGGACCGACATCAGCGCTGGCGGCGCTCACTCGTGCGGCATTCGAGGCGAGGGAACCGCGTGGTGCTGGGGAAGCAATTCCAGCGGACAGCTCGGAGATGGATCAAACGTGTTTTCCCGGCTGGTCCCCACGCAGGTAGGGACCGCCACGGACTGGACGAGCATCTCTGCGAGCACAAATCACACCTGCGGCGTGAGGAGTGATGGCACTGCGTGGTGCTGGGGAATCAACTCCGACGGACAACTTGGGGACGGCACGAACGCGAATCGGAACCAACCAGCGCGCGTGGGCACGGATACCAGCTGGTCAGCCCTCTCAGCCTCCACCCACCACAGCTGCGGCCTTCGCGCGGACGGATCGGCCTGGTGCTGGGGATACAACGCGGGTGGCCAGTTGGGCGACGGCAGCTCGACCAACCGCAACACACCCAGTCGGGTCGCCGGCTCCGGTGACTGGACGACGGTGACGTTGACGACCACGTCCACCTGTGGACTTCGCACCGACGGCTCAGCCTGGTGCTGGGGCAGCGGATTGGGCACCACCCCAGCACAGTTTGGTGCCCGAATCGACTGGAGCTCCCTCGCCTCGGGCCGGTCACACACTTGCGGCTTGCGCACAAATGGAACGGCTTGGTGCTGGGGGAACAACTCAGACGGACAGCTCGGGGACGGAACCGTCGAGTATCGCGCGGCACCCGTCCAGGTCGGCACCCAGGCAGGGTGGAGCGAGGTCACTGCCGGGTGGCAGCACACCTGCGGCGTGCGTGAAGGTGCGCCGAGGTGCTGGGGCTACAACCTGGACGGACAGCTGGGCAACGGCACCACGGGCAGGGCCTTCAACCCCGTCCAGCTCGGCTCAGACACGAACTGGACGACAATTGCTACCGGCTCTTTCCATGGCTGCGCCATTCGCTCATCCGGCACCCTGTGGTGCTGGGGTTCGAACCAGAACGGGATCCTCGGGACCGGCGCCGACCCGGGTGGACCGGCCCCCCGGCAAGTGGGTGCAGGGACCAACTGGCAGACCATGAGCGCGAGCACGAATCACACCTGCGGCACCCGTGCCGACGGCACCGCGTGGTGCTGGGGCAGCAACTTTTCTGGCGAGCTTGGCGACGGCACTAACACGCTTCGCAACGCTCCGACCCAGGTCGGAACAGACGCAACATGGGCGGACATCACTACTGGCGGGCAGCACACTTGTGGCCTTCGCGCGAACGGCACCGTTTGGTGCTGGGGGCGGAACACTGATGGCCAGTTGGGCAATGGCTCCATGATTGACAGCAGTTCGCCGGTGCAGGTCGGCACCGGGAGCTCGTGGACGAGCGTTACGGCTGACGCGGGATTCACCTGCGCCCGTCGCAGCGACGCGACGCTCTGGTGCTGGGGCCAGAATACAGACGGACAGCTGGGCAACGGGACCTCGACGAGGAGCGCTACGCCGATTCAGGTCGGATCCTCGGACGGCTGGACAAGTGTCAGCACAGGGATCCGGCACGCGTGCGGAACGCGGGTCGACGGCAGCCTCTGGTGCTGGGGTGACAACGCAAACGGACAATTGGGAGACGGCACCGGCGTCGACCGGAGCGTCCCCACTCGGGTGGGCACCGATTCCGACTGGAGTGCGGTGACGCCGGGAGGCCTGCACACCTGTGCCACACGAGTGGGTGGAACCCTCTGGTGCTGGGGCTCGAACAGCGACGGTCAGCTTGGGGACGGAACGACCATCAACCGCTCGACGCCAGTGCGGGTGGGAATCGCCAGCAACTGGCGATCCTTGGCAGTCAGCTCGCAATTCACATGTGGAACACGCCTCGACGGGACCGCTTGGTGTTGGGGCTACAACGGCCAGGGACAGCTCGGCTTTCCTCCGTACAGCACCGTCCCGGTCGCGGTGATCGAGTAGCCCTCAGGCCAGCCCGTTCGCCCGGCGGATCACGTCGACGATGCCGCCCATGATCTCGGTGAGTCCGAAGTCCTTGGGGGTGTAGACGGCGGCGACGCCGCGCTCCATCAAGCGGCGGCCGTCGGAGTCGGGGATGATCCCGCCGACAATGACCGGCACGTCCTCGAGCCCCGCTTCGCGAAGGCCGTCGAGCACATCGGGCACCAGTTCCATGTGGGAGCCCGACAGGATCGAGATGCCGACGCAGTGCACGTCCTCGGCGACGGCGGCGGACACGATCTCTTGCGGGGTGAGCCGGATGCCCTGGTACACGACCTCGAAGCCGGCATCGCGAGCGCGTACGGCGACCTGCTCGGCGCCGTTGGAGTGGCCGTCGAGGCCGGGCTTGCCCACGAGCAGCCGGAGCCGCCCACCCAGCTCCTCGCCGGTGGTCTTGACCTTCTCGCGGACTGCGCTCAGCTCCGCTCCGGCATCGGCCACACCGACGGCGCCGGAGACCCCCGTGGGCGCCCGGAACTCGCCGAACACCTCGCGCAGCATGCCGGCCCACTCCCCCGTGGTGGCCCCGGCGCGGGCGGCGGCGAGCGTCGCCGGCATCAGGTTGGTGTCGGTCTTGGCGTCAACGGCCAGCTTCGCCAGTGCCTCGGCGACCTCGGTCTCGTCGCGCTGCGACTTCCACTCCTCGACCGACGCGATCGCGGCTTGCTCGGCCTCGGGGTCGGCGGCCATGATCGCGGCGTCGAGGTCGGCGGTGAGCGGCGACGGCTCGGTGGTCTCGAACTTGTTGACGCCGACGATGATCTCGTCACCGGACTCGATCCGCGCCCGCCGCTCGGCGTGAGCGGAGACGAGGGACTGCTTCATGTAGCCCGACTCGACCGCGGCGATCGCGCCGCCCAACGCCTGCACCCGGTCCATCTCGGCCTTCGCGCCCTCGACCAGCTCGGCGACCTTGGCCTCGACCACGGGTGAGCCGTCGAAGAGGTCGTCGTACTCGAGGAGGTCGGACTCGAAGGCCAGCACCTGCTGGAGGCGCAGCGACCACTGCTGGTCCCAGGGGCGCGGCAGGCCGAGCGCCTCGTTCCACGCCGGCAGCTGGACGGCGCGGGCGCGCGCCTTCTTGGACAGGGTGACGCCGAGCATCTCGAGGACGATCCGTTGCACGTTGTTCTCGGGCTGGGCCTCGGTCAGGCCGAGCGAGTTCACCTGCACGCCGTACCGGAACCGGCGCATCTTCGGGTCCTGGACGCCGTACCGCTCGCGGGTGATCTCGTCCCAGAGCTCAACGAAGGCGCGCATCTTGCACATCTCCTCGACGAACCGCACCCCCGCATTGACGAAGAACGAGATCCGGCCGACGACCATCTCGAAGTCCTCCTCGGACACCTGCCCGGAGTTCTTCACGGTGTCGAGGACGGCGATGGCGGTGCACAGCGCGTAGGCGAGCTCCTGCTCGGGCGTCGCGCCGGCCTCCTGCAGGTGGTAGCTGCAGATGTTGATCGGGTTCCACTTCGGGATCTCGTGGACCGTGTAGGAGATCACGTCGGCGATCAGTCGCAGCGAGTGCTCCGGCGGGAAGACGTAGGTCCCGCGGGAGAGGTACTCCTTGATGATGTCGTTCTGCGTGGTCCCTGCGAGCTGGTGGGCGACCTCGGACGGATCCAGCTCGGGGTTCTGCTCCTCGGCCACCACCTGGTACATCGCGAGCAACCACATCGCCGTCGCGTTGATGGTCATCGAGGTGTTCATCCCGGTCAACGGGATGTCGTCGAAGAGCTTCCGCATCTCACCGAGGTGCGGCACGGGTACGCCGACCTTGCCGACCTCGCCCCGACTCAGGGCATCCTGCGGGTCGTAGCCGGTCTGGGTCGGGAGGTCGAACGCCACCGAGAGTCCGGTCTGTCCCTTGGCCAGGTTGCCGCGGTACAACGCGTTGGACGCGGACGCGGTGGAGTGGCCGGCGTACGTCCGCATCACCCAGGGGCGGTCCTTCTCGCTCATGCTCCGAGCGTATTGCGTGCGAAGCGCTTGCACGCCGCGTCTCGGTGTGGGAATGACGACACCAAGGTCAGACGGGGGCGACCTCGCGCTCGACGCGGACGACGCGGTTGAGATGGGACAGGTGGAGCAGTCGGCGCACCGCGGGGCCGCAGCCGCGCAGGATCAGGTGGCGGCCGAGGCGTGAGGCCTGGCGGGTGGCAACGGCGAGCACCTTGAGCGCGGTGAGGTCGACGGAGTCCACGTCGGTGAGGTCGACCACGACGTCATCGTCGCCCGCCGCAAGATGGTCGTAGATCGCCTTGCGGACCTCTCCGGTGCTGCGCACATCGAAGGCTCCGCTGAGCACGAGTCTGGCGCCATCGCTCTCGATGTTCACCGCTGCTCCTCCCCGGTGTCCCGACGTCCCCGATCGGCAACACCGGTGATCACTATGACGCGGCCGACGCGGATTTCGTTGCTCTTTTCTCACAAACTGGGTGTGGTTTTGCATTCAACGAATTCGTCAGGCGCAGGCGGGGCCGAACCTGTCAAGACCACTAGGCTCGGCCCATGGTCAACCTCACCCGCATCTACACCCGCACCGGCGACGCCGGCGAGACCCGCCTCGGCGACATGAGCACGACCACCAAGAACGACCTGCGGTTGCACGCCTACGCCGATGTCGACGAGGCCAACGCCCATCTCGGCGTGGCTCTCACGACTCCTGGCCTGGACGACGACGTGGTCACGGTGCTGACCCATGTCCAGAACGACCTGTTCGACGTCGGGGCCGACTTCTGCACCCCGGTGGTCGCCGAGCCGGAGTACCCGCCGCTGCGGATCGAGCAGGACTACGTCGACCGGCTCGAGGCTTGGTGCGACCACTACAACGAGTCACTGCCGAAGCTGCGCTCGTTCATCCTCAACGGGGGCAGCCCTGCCGCCGCTCACCTCCACGTCGCGCGCACCGTCGTACGACGTGCGGAGCGGTCGGCGTGGGCCGCCAACGCCGAGCACGGGGAGACCATGAACGTACTCGCGATCAAGTACCTCAACCGGCTCTCCGACCTGCTGTTCATCCTGGCTCGCTACGCGAACCGGGAGCAGGGCGACGTGTTGTGGGTGCCGGGTGGCGAGCGGTCCACATAGCTGGACACACGGGAGCGACCGCGCGCCGACATTCACCGCCCTGCCTTCGCTTCCGGCATTTCGCTGACGCTCGCTGCTCAACCACCGGTTTGCTGTGCAACCAGGAACAGGACCAGGGCGAGCACGAGCAGGACGGCGCCGCGGTTGAGCAGCTTGACGCCCGCCACCACCCGGAGGCTCGCGACCATCCGTTCCTCGGCGTCGGCGTCGGTCCGACGGCCTCGCCGCCGGCCGTCGATGGTCAGGTGGAGTCCCCGGGCCATCACTGCGAGCGCGGCGGTCGCGAGGACGAGCGCCGGCCAGGACATCAGGAGCGTGCGGCGACCGGTTGGCGGGCAGCCGGGATCGCCAGCGCGGACGGCACCACGACCACCGCCACGACCAGCAGTGCGGACAGCGTCCCCACCCGGTCGCCGACGAAGCCGACGAGCGGAGGGCCGCCCAGGAAGGCGACGTACCCCATCGTGGCCACCACGCTGACCCGTGCCGCCGCCCTGGCCGGCTCGTCGGCAGCCGCACTCATGCCGACCGGGAAGCCCAGGGACGCTCCGAGGCCCCACACGATCACGCCGACGACGACCAGCGCCGGATGGCTGCCGTACACGACGAGGAGCAGCCCGACCACGGCTGACGCCGCCGTCGTCATCAGCACCGGCACCCGGCCGAACCGGTCGAGCAGGACGGTGCCGGCCACCCGCCCGGTGGTCATGGACGTCACGAAGAGTGCGAAGCCGGCGACGCCGAGCCAGTCCGGCGCGCCGTAGCCGTCGATCAGCGCGAGTGCGAGCCAGTCGTTGGCGACGCCCTCGGTCAGCGCGAAGGCGAGCACCATCAGCCCGATCGCGAGCGTCCGCGGCTCCCGCCAGGCAGAGAGGCCGGAAGGCCCGCTGTGGTCCGGACGCGCCGGCAGGAACCCGGTCGCAGCCCACCACGCCGCAGCAGCGGAGACCCCGCCCACGGCTCCCAGGTGCACCACCAGCGGCAGGTCGAGCGCGTTGACGGGGACGCCGATGGTCGCGCCGAGGATGCTGCCCCCGCTCCACGCGGCGTGGAACCGCGGCATGATCGACCGGCCCAGCTCCCGTTCCACCGCGGCACCCTCGACGTTCATCGACACGTCCCACACCCCGGTGCCGATACCGTTGACGAAGAGGCCGAGCGCGACCACCGGCACGGAGGCAAAGAGGGCGGTCCCGGCCGCCGCGATGACCAGGCCGGCGGCCACCAGCAGCGCCCCCGCACCTACGACGGTCGCTGCGGACCAGCGCTCGATCAGCCAGCCGCTGGAAGGCAGCGCCAGCACCGAGCCCGCCGCGATCGACAGGAGCAGGAGCCCGAGCCCGCCGTTCGACAGCGAGAGCTCGGCGCGCAGGTCGGGGAACCGCACGACCAGGCTGGCGAAACAGAGGCCGTTGAGGACGAAGACCAAGGCCACCCCGCGGCGGGCCCGGTCGGCGTCCGCGACGACCGGAGCGGAGGTCACAGCTCCTGGATCGGTCGCGGCGGGCCCGCCTCGAGCCAGGCCTGCAACCCGGTCAGCGCGGCCGGGCCCATCGCCAGCTCCACGTGGCCGTCGGGCACCTCACAGCGCACCACCAGGTGATCGGGGTAGAGCGACATCTCCTCGGCGCCCTCGGGCTCCCGCTTGCCGACGAACGCCATGACCGACCTGCGCCAGACCCGCTTGGGCAGCGGAGAGAGCGAGAAGAAGCGAAACCACTCCAGGTCGTCGCCGGAGTAGCGACCGAGCCCGAGAAGCCAACCGCGTCCGGCCTTCTCGGACCGGACGCGGTAGCTCATCTCGAACGTTCCACCGTGGCGCGACAGCACCCGGCGGCGGATCACGAGGGCGATGCCGTAGAAGAGTGCCAGACCGAGCAGGACACCGGCTGCGTCGAGCAGCCACTGCCACAGCGGCATCCGTCACTCCCTGGGCTCGGTGCCCGAGTGGGGCACAGCGTGGGCCTACGGTAGCGGCCACGTCGTGGCCGGGACCAATCAGCCCCCGCTGGCCTCCAGCCGCTCCTTGCGCTCGTCCAGCAGGCGCTTGGCCTCGTCGTAGTTGCTCTCGAAGGAGATCTCCGCGTGCTCACACAAGAGCCGCACCTGGTTGCCGGCGACGGAGATGAATCCGCCGTCGGTCGCCGCGACCCAGTGGCCGTCGTCGACGGTGCGTACGTCGACCTGGCCGGCTGCGAGGACGGACATGATCGGCGTGTGGTCGGCCATGATGCCGATCTCGCCGTCGAGCGTCCTGGCGTTGACCACCGTGGCCTCGCCCGACCACAGCTCGCGGTCGGCCGTCACCAGGGCGACCGTCATCGTGTTCGCCATCAGAGGCTCTTCTGGATCTCGTCCCAGCGCTGCTCGACGTCGTCGAGACCGCCGCACATGAAGAAGGCCTGCTCGGCCACGTGGTCGTAGTCACCGTCGGCGATCTTGTTGAACGCCTCGATGGTGTCGGCCACGGGGACCGTGGAGCCCTCCTTGCCGGTGAACTGCTTGGCGACGTAGGTGTTCTGCGACAGGAACCGCTGGATCCGGCGTGCCCGGGACACGATGATCTTGTCCTCTTCGGAGAGCTCGTCGACACCGAGGATCGCGATGATGTCCTGCAGCTCCTTGTTGCGCTGCAGGATCTGCTTGATCCGGATCGCGCAGTCGTAGTGGTCCTTGCCGATGTACTGGGCGTCGAGGATCCGTGAGGTCGACGTCAGCGGGTCCACCGCGGGGTAGATACCGAGCGAGGCGATCTCCCGCGACAGCTCGGTGGTCGCATCGAGGTGGGCGAACGTGGTCGCCGGAGCCGGGTCGGTGTAGTCGTCGGCGGGGACGTAGATCGCCTGCATCGAGGTGATCGAGTGACCACGCGTCGAGGTGATCCGCTCCTGCAGCACGCCCATCTCGTCGGCGAGGTTCGGCTGGTACCCCACAGCCGAGGGCATGCGCCCGAGCAGCGTGGACACCTCGGAGCCGGCCTGCGTGAACCGGAAGATGTTGTCGATGAACAGAAGCACGTCCTGCTTCTGCACGTCACGGAAGTACTCCGCCATCGTCAGCGCGGACAGCGCGACCCGCAGGCGGGTGCCGGGCGGCTCGTCCATCTGACCGAAGACGAGAGCGGTCTGGCCGATGACGCCGGCCTCCTCCATCTCCACGATCAGGTCGTTGCCCTCACGGGTGCGCTCGCCGACACCGGCGAAGACCGACACACCACCGTGGTCCTTCGCGACCCGGGCGATCATCTCCTGGATCAGCACGGTCTTGCCGACGCCGGCGCCACCGAACAGGCCGATCTTGCCGCCCTGGACGTACGGCGTGAGCAGGTCGATGACCTTGATGCCGGTCTCGAACATCTGGGTCTTGGACTCCAGCTGGTCGAAGGCCGGGGCCTTGCGGTGGATGCTCCACCGCTCCTTGACGTCGAGCTCTTCGCCGTCCTCGAGGTTGAGGCAGTCGCCGAGCATGTTGAACACGTGGCCCTTGGTGACGTCACCGACGGGCACCGTGATCGGGGAGCCGGTGTCCCTCACCTGGGCGCCGCGGACCAGGCCGTCGGTCGGCTGCAGCGAGATCGCGCGGACCATGCCGTCACCGATGTGTTGGGCCACCTCGAGCGACAGCAGGAGGGTCTCGCCGCCGAGCTCGAGGTCGGTCTCGAGCTTGTTGTACATCTCCGGCATCGAGTCGACGGGGAACTCGACGTCGACCACCGGGCCGATCACGCGGGCGATCCGACCGACGCCGCCGGCTCCGGACTCGGTCTTGTTCTCTTCAGCAGTCGCAGTCATGTCTCTCACTCACTCCCGGCGGACGCGTCGGCGAGCGCGTTGACGCCACCGACGATCTCGCTGATTTCCTGGGTAATCCCGGCCTGTCGGGCCTGGTTGGCAACTCGGGTGTACTTCTTGATCAGCTCGTCGGCGTTGTCCGTCGCGGACTTCATCGCCTTCTGGCGGGCTGCGAGCTCGGACGCCGACGCCTGCAGCAGCGCGAAGAAGATCCGGCTCTGGACGTAGCGCGGCAGCAGCTGGGAGAGCACCTCCCCGGCCGAGGGCTCGAACTCGTAGAGCGGCAGCACCTCGTCGGAGCCGGGCTGCTCCTCGCCCTCGACCACTTCCAGCGGCAGCAGGCGCACGGTGTGCGGCTCCTGGACCAGCATCGACTTGAACTGGGTGAACACGACGTGCACCTCGTCGACGCTGCCCTCCTCGCCGTCGTCGGCCATGAACGCCGAGATCAGCGCCTCACCGATGTCGTGGGCGTTGTCGTACTTCGGCTGGTCCGAGAAGCCCGACCACGACCCGGCCAGGGGACGGTCGCGGAACTTGTAGTAGGCCTCCCCCTTGCGTCCCGCGATGTAGGTGGAGATCTCCTTGCCCTCCGAGTGCAGCCGCTCGGCCAGCCGCTCACCCTCCTTGAGGACGTTGGCGGAGTAGGCACCGGCCAGTCCCCGGTCGCTGGTGATGATCAGCACCGCGGCCTTGGTCGGGTTCTCCGGCTCCGTCGTCATCGGGTGGTCGACGTTGGAGTACGTCGCCAGGGCGGAGACCGCCCGGGTCAGCTCGCGGGCGTACGGCGACGCCGCACGCGCCCGTTGCTGGGCCTTGATGATGCGGGACGCGGCGATGAGCTCCATGGCGCGCGTGATCTTCTTCATCGACTCCGTCGACTTGATCCGCGCGCGGTACTCGCGCAGCGATACGGCCATCCGTCAGCCCCGCTTCTGCTTGACGATCTGCTCCTGCTCGAGCTCGTCGTCAGTCGTGGGCTCGACCTCCGGCTCGTGACCGACCTTGATCGACTCGCCCTCGGAGGTCTCGAACTGGTCGAGGAACTTGTCGTAGGCCTCCTCCAGCGACGTGGCCGTGTCGTCCTCGAACTTCTGGGACTCGCGGATGGTCGACAGGATGCCGTCGTGGGAGCGGCGCAGGTAGTCGATGAACTCGTTCTCGAAGCGGAGCACGTCGTCCACCGGTACCTTGTCCAGGCGCCCGGTCGTGCCGGTCCACAGCGAGACCACCATCTCCTCGAGCGGGTACGGCGAGTACTGCGGCTGCTTGAGCAGGGCCATCAGGCGCGAGCCCCGGTCCAGCTGCTGGCGCGACGCCGCGTCGAGGTCGGAGGCGAACATGGCGAATGCCTCCATCGCGCGGAACTGCGCCAGGTCAACCTTGAGCGAGCCGGTGACCGCCTTCATCGCCTTGGTCATCGCGTTGCCGCCGACCCGCGACACCGAGATGCCGACGTCGATGGCCGGGCGCTGGTTGGAGGCGAACAGGTCCGACTGCAGGAAGATCTGGCCGTCGGTGATCGAGATGACGTTGGTCGGAATGTAGGCCGACACGTCGTTGGCCTTGGTCTCGATGATCGGCAGGCCGGTCATCGAGCCGGCTCCCATGTCGTCGGAGAGCTTCGCGCAGCGCTCCAGGAGTCGGCTGTGCAGGTAGAACACGTCGCCCGGGTAGGCCTCACGACCCGGCGGACGGCGCAGCAGCAGCGACACGGCGCGGTAGGCCTCGGCCTGCTTGGTCAGGTCGTCGAAGATGATCAGGACGTGCTTGCCGTCGTACATCCAGTGCTGGCCGATGGCCGAGCCGGTGTAGGGGGCGAGGTACTTGAAGCCCGCGCTGTCCGAGGCCGGCGACGCGACGATCGTGGTGTACTCCAGCGCCCCGGCCTCCTCGAGGGCACCGCGCACCGAGGCGATGGTCGAGCCCTTCTGGCCGATGGCGACGTAGATGCAGCGCACCTGCTTCTCGGGGTCTCCCGAGTCCCAGTTCTGCTTCTGGTTGATGATCGTGTCGATCGCGATCGTCGTCTTGCCCGTCGAGCGGTCACCGATGATCAGCTGGCGCTGGCCCCGGCCGATCGGGGTCATCGAGTCGATGGCCTTGATGCCGGTGGCGAGCGGCTCGTGCACCGACTTGCGCGCCATCACGCCGGGAGCCTGGAGCTCCAGGGCGCGGCGCTCGTCGGACTCGATCTCACCGAGGCCGTCGATGGGGGTGCCGAGCGGGTCGATCACCCGGCCCATGAAGCCGTCGCCGACGGGCACCGAGAGGATCTCGCCGGTACGGCGGACGCTCTGGCCCTCTTCGATCTTGTCGAAGTCACCGAGGATGACGACACCGATCTCGCGGGTGTCGAGGTTCAGGGCGATGCCCAGCGTGCCGTCCTCGAACTCCAGCAGCTCGTTGGCCATGGCCGAGGGCAGGCCGGCCACGCGGGCGATGCCGTCGCCGGCGGTGGCGACCGTGCCGACCTCTTCCTTGCTGGCAGCCGCCGGCTCGTAGTCGGCGACGTACTTCTGGAGCGCGTCGCGGATCTCTTCCGGACGAATCGAAAGCTCCGTCATGTTCCCTGCCTCTTCCCTGTCAGTCTTCTCGAAAAGTTCTGTGGACGTGTCGCCGGGCGCAGCCCTGGATCTCAGCTCGCCAGTTTGCGGCCGGCGTCCTCGAGCCGGCCCGACACGGTGCCGTCGATGACGTCGTCGCGGATCTGGATCCGCAGGCCCCCGACCAGGTCAGGGTCGACGACGACGTGCAGCTGCACCTCGCTGCCGTACTGCTTGGTCAGCGCCGAGACCAGCCTCTCCTTCTCGGATGAGGTGAGCTCGCGTGCGGTGTGGACCGTGGCGACGGCCTCGTCGAGGGCCTCGGCCGCCCAGTCCAGGTAGGTCTCGAGCACGCCGCCGACGGTGCCCTGGCCACGGGCGACCGCCTCCCGGACCAGCAGCGTGGTCGCCGGGAGCGTCTTGCCGTCGAGCAGCTTGCCGAGCAGGCCGCTGCGGTCCTCCACCGAGCGTGTCTGGTCGGAGAGCGCCGACCGGAGCTCGGGGTTGCCGTCGATCATCTTGCGGACGGCGAACAGCTCGTCACCGACCTTGGTGCCGTCCTTGCCGGCGGACCGGACGGTGCTGACGACGGCCAGCCGCTCCAGGACGTAGGGCAGGTCGCCGCTGGCGGTCCAGCGCCGACTGGCCGCGTCGGACACGATCTTCATGGCGCCGTCGCTGACGGCCGAGCCGAAGACCGTCTCTGCCAGACCCGTCCTGGCCTTTTCGTCGACCGAGTTGTCGGTGAGGACCCTGCGCAGGGCGGCGTCGGAGCGGAGGATCCGAACGACGCCGAACAGCCCTTCGCCGGTCTTCGCCGCGTCGGCGAGGGTGCCCGACTTTCCGAGCTTCTCGCTCAGTCCGTCCAGTGCCTCGGCCGAAGCACCTCGCAGCATCCCAGCATCCATTTACTTGGCCCCGTCCTGGGCGGCTTCCCGGGAGGCCTCGAGGGTCTCGAGGTCGGCCAGGAAGCGGTCAACCACGCGTCCGCTGCGCTCGTCGTCCTCCAGGCTCTCGCCCACGATCCGCCCGGCCAGCGCCGTGGCCAGGGCGCCGACCTCGGCGCGCAGCGTGGTGACCGCGTGCTGCCGCTCGGCCGAGATCTGCGCGTGGGCGTGCTCGACGATGCGACCGGCCTCGGTCTGGGCCTGCTCCCGCATCTCCGCGATGATCTGCGCCCCCTGCTCGCGGGCGTCCTCGCGGATCTTGGCCGCCTCGTGTCGTGCGTCGGCGATCTGGGCCTTGAACTCCTCCTCGGCCTCCTTCGCTTCCTCCTTGGCCTGGTCGAGATCCGCGAACTGCTGGCGGATCGCGTCCTGGCGAGACGTCATCGCCCGGTTGATCGGCGGGACGACGTACTTGGCGAGGAGGAAGAACAAGAGCCCGAAGACCGCCAGCTCGACCAGGAACGTCGCGTTCGGGACCAGGAAGTTGCTCTGGAGCGGGACGAGCTGACTCGTGACGCTTGCCATCAATCGGATCCTTTGCCTCGGTGCTGCCTCAGTGCTGCGTCTGTGATCTGCGGGTCACGCCGCGCCGAGGACGAAGACGAACAGGGCCATGAAGGCGAGGTTGATGAAGAACATCGCCTCAACCAGACCCACCGTCAGGAAGAAGATGGTCTGGAGGCGGCCCTGTGCCTCGGGCTGGCGGGCCACGCCCTGGATGTACGACGAACCGGCGAGGCCGTCACCGACACCGGCACCGATGGCGCCACCGGCGAGGGCGATCCCGCCTCCGACGAAGGCACCGGCCAGCTTGACGGCGTCGGCAGTTTCTGTTGCAGCCATTTCTCTCCTTGGTTGGGCACCCGGGAGGGTGTCGTCTCTTTCGGTTCTGCGGGTCGTGCTTCTGGTTCACGCACCGGCCGGCGTCAGCCGGTCACTGCGCAAGTGCGGGGGCCTTCTCGTGGTCGTCTTCGTGCTCGACCACGGTGGTGTCGCTGGACTTCGTGTCGGTGTCGTCGGAGGCCTCGTCGTGGTCTTCGTCGCCGTGGTCGTCGTGCCCGGCGCCGGCCATCGCGAAGTACAGCACGGTCAGCAGGGCGAAGATGAAGGCCTGGATGAGGCCGATGAACATGTCGAAGGCCTTCCAGAGAAGGTTGGGCGCCCAGAGCAGGTAGATCGGCATCAGGCCGATCAGGGCGAGCATGATGCCGCCGGCGAAGATGTTGCCGAAGAGTCGAAGCGCGAGCGTGATCGGCTTGACCAGCTCTTCGAGGATGTTCAGCGGCAGCAGGATCGGGAACGGCTCGAGGAAGTGCTTGAAGTAGCCCTTCGCACCCTTCTGCCGGAGTCCGTAGATCCACACGCTCACGATCGTGATCGCCGCCAGCGCGTAGGTGAGGTTGGTGTCGGCGGTCGGGGCAGGCAGCAGGTGACCGGTCTCGTGGTTGATCTCACTGGGCACCAGCTCGAGCCAGTTGGCGATCAGGATGAAGAAGAACAGCGAGATCGCCAGTGGCGCGACGTAGGGGTGGACCTTGCCGAGGTTGTCCTCGACCTGCCGGTTCACCTCGCCGACGACCGCCTCCCAGATCAGCTGCAGCTTGGTGGGGACGTGGTCCTCGGTCTTCTTGGTGAGCGAACGGCGGACCAGGAAGGCCAGAATCAGGACGATGCCGCCGGCCACGAGGGTGGAGATGATCGTGTCGAGGTGCAACGTCCAGCCCAGACCGGGGATCTTCCACTCGACATGGTGACCGATCTCGATCGTCGACTCTCCCGACAGGGGAAGCGGGCCCATCATGACTTCTTCAGCTCCTTCAGCAGCGGGAGGCCGGTCATCACCAGCGCGATGAGGCGGAACAGGGCGAGCCCGAGCAACAGCCCGATCCCGTCCGGCCAGAACATCACGGCGATGCCGACGGCGACGGCGGTGAGCACGAGCAGGCGGATCATCGTGGACGCGATCATCTTGTTGCGCGTCGGCTGCTCACCGGAGGAGATGATCCGCATCAGCCAGTACTCGGTCGCCAGGTGGTTGAGGAGACCCAGGGCGATCCCGCCGGCGATGCACGCGGCCAGGCGCCACTCGCCCAGCTGCCCGGACACCCAGTAGGTGCCGGCCATCAGGGCCGCGGCCAGGATCAGGGTCTTGCGCTGGTCGCGCAGGACGCGCAGGACCGACGGCCGGTCGCCGGCCGCGATCTCGGCGGAAGACGAGTTCATGGGCGTGGTCACCTGCTCGGTCATGGACGCTCACCCCCGGAGGGCGGCACGGACGCGGAGCCAGAATCCGACCGCGCCGGTGAGGATCCCGAGCCCGACGCCGATGAGCGTGAAGACCGGGGTCGTGCCGGCCTGGGCGTCGATGAACAGCCCGATGAGAGTGCCGGCGACGACGGCGCCGGCGAGGAGGCCTCCGAGCCCCACGAGGTCTCGACCCCGCAAGGAGTTGTCGGAAGGCTCATCGGCCATTCACCCGGGTCGCTTTCGTAGGCGGCGAGGTCGTGTGGATCACTGGAAACGTCGGCGCTCTGGTGCCTCGGGGCCACCGTCGAGTGGAGGGGCGACCAGGCGGTGTCCGACGACGGCGCGAAACTACCACAGCGATCACGGCTCACGAACCCCGGGATCGGACCACCCAAGCCCTCGCTGGGAGGGCTCCCGGCAACGGGCCTGCGGAGTGCGGTCGTCATGGTTGGCGGCCGTCCTGTCGTGGGTCTGGTCGGTGCTTGTGAAAACTAGCACAAAGTCCGAACGGGTCGGTAACCGGCCGTGCTAACAGCCGGACCAGCCCGTCGGACCTGCCTTGGGCCAGTACCCGCCCGAGAGGATGTCAGGCGTCCTCGGTGACGTGCAGGTCCGGCTTGTGGATGACGGGCAGCACGAAGGTCAGGGAGACGGTGATGACCGTCGCGGTGGCCAGCGAGATCCACATCAAGGGACCGGTGTAGAGGCTGATGATGACCGTGCCGAACGCCACCAGAGCCGCCCACAGCCACATGATCAGCACCGCCCGGCGCTGGGAGTGCCCGATTTCGAGGAGCCGGTGGTGGAGGTGCTGCTTGTCGGGGGCGAACGGAGACCGCCCCGCCCGCGTCCGCCGTACGACGGCGAGCAACAGGTCGGCCATCGGCACGATCAGGATCGAGATCGGCAGCGCGAGCGGGAGCAGGGTGGGGAGCAGGCTCGCCTCGGTGCCCAACCCGCCCTGGCTGATCTCGTTTCCGGAGAACTGGGTGGTGAGCGTGAGTGCGCTGGCGGACAGCACCAACCCGAGCAGCATCGAACCGCTGTCGCCCATGAAGAGCCGGGCCGGGTGGAAGTTGTGTGGCAGGAACCCTGCGCACACCCCGGCCAGCGCGGCACTGAGAAAGGCGCCCGTCATCGCCAGCGTGACCTGGTTGAGGTTGGCCAGCTGGTAGCTGAACAGGAAGAACGCCGCCGCGCCGATGCCGACGACTCCGGCCGCGAGCCCGTCGAGTCCGTCGACGAAGTTCACCGCGTTGACGGTCGCGACGACCACCACGGCCGTGAGGAGCGCCCCCTGGGCCGCGTCCAGCGAGAACTGGCTGCCGTCCGGCTGGGGGAAGAACACGAACTGGATGCCGGAGACGATCAGGAAGCCGGCCGCGAGCACCTGTCCGCCCAGCTTGGAGAGCGCGTCGAGCTCGAACAGGTCGTCGAGCACGCCGACCGCGCAGATCATCGCGCCGGCGATCAGGACGATGCCGGCGTCACGGAACACGAACGGGCCCTGGCCGGACAGGAACGGCAGCTCCCGCCCGACGACGTAGGCCGCAGCGAGCCCACCGAGCATGGCCAGCCCGCCGAGGTAGGGGATCGGCTCGGCGTGGACGTCGCGGTCCCGCACCTCGGCGACGGCCCCGGTCCGCAGCGCGATCTCGCGGGCCACGACCGTGAGGAGATAGGTGGTCGCGGCGGCCACCAGGAAGACGAGGGCGTACTCCCGCATCAGCCGTCGTCCCTGAGGATCGCGCCGAGCGGCTCGAGCACCGCGTTCAGCTCATCGAGCGACAGCGCTCCATGCCGCAGGACCCGGCCCGGGGACGAGGTGACGTCGACGATCGTCGAGGCATCGGTGCTGGGCGTCGATCCCGCGTCGACGATCAGGGCCACCCACTCCCCCAGCATCTCCTCGGCCTGGTCCGCGTCGGTCGCGGCCGGCCGACCCGTCAGGTTGGCCGAGCTGACGGCGAGGGGACCCGTCCGCTCCAGCAGCTCGAGCGCGATCGGGTGGTCGGGCATCCGGACGGCGACCGTGCCGCGCGAGTCGCCGAGGTCCCACCTGAGGGACGACTGCTGCTTGCAGACCACGGTCAGGGGGCCGGGCCAGAACTTCTCGATCAGTGCCCGGGCGTAGTCGGGGACGTCGACGGCGAGCGCATCGAGCGTGGTGGCGGTGCTGACCAGCACGGGCGGTGGCATCTCCCGCCCCCGGCCCTTGGCTTCCAGCAGCGACGTCACCGCGTCGGCGTCGAAGGCGTCGGCCGCCACGCCGTAGACGGTGTCCGTGGGGATCACGATCAGCTGTCCCCGCTGCACGGCGAGGCTCGCGGCATTCAGCGCGATGTCGCGTTCGGCGTCGGTCGTGGTGGCGTAGCGCACGTCGTTATCGTGCCAGCCGCGCCGTCAGGAAACGCGGACGGTCGGCCAGGTCGCGGTGGTCTTTCACCTCGGCCCACCGCCCGGAGTCGCCGAAGACGGCCGGCGCGGACTCCCCCTGGACGTCGGCATGCTCGACCCCGATCACCCCGCCGTCCCGCAGGAGGACGGCCGCCCGGGCCTCGAGGACCCGGATCGCGTCCAGCCCGTCGCCGCCGGACCACAGGGCCAGCTCGGGGTCGTGGTCGCGGGCCTCCGGCGCCACCGACTCCCACGCGTCGAGCGGGATGTACGGCGGATTGGACGCGATCACGTCGACCCGGCCGGCCAGGTCGTCGAACGCCGTGCCCAGGTCGCCCTGTCGCAGGTCGACCCCGGTGCCGGCCAGGTTGCGCTCGGCCCACTGGTGCGCACGCTCGTCGAGCTCCAGGGCGTGGACCTGGGCGGTGGGGACCTCGTCGGCCACGGCCGCGGCGATGGCCCCCGAGCCGGTGCCCAGGTCGAGCACCACGGCCCGGTCCAGCGTCCTCGCCTCCTCGATCGCCCACCCGGCGAGCAGCTCGGTCTCCGGCCGCGGCACGAACACCCCGGGACCGACGGCCAGCGCCACGTGACGGAAGTGGGCGACACCGGTGAGGTGCTGGAGCGGCTCGCGCCGGGCCCGTCGGTCGACCAGGGTGTCGAGCTCGACGAGCCGGTCAGCCGGCACGTCCTCGACCGCGAACAGCTGGGCTCGGGACGTGCCGAGCACGTGGGCGAGCAGCTCCGCGGCGTCGTACTCCGGGCTCGGGACTCCCGCCTCGGCGAGGCGACGGGCGGCGTCGGCCAGCACCGAGCGCCGGTCGGTGGCGCGGGAGATCATCCCTCGAGGGCCGCCAGCCGCGAGGCCAGGTCGGCGTCGACGCAGGAGTCCAGGACCGGCTGGAGGTCGCCGTTGAGCACCTGGTCGAGGTTGTAGGACTTGTAGCCGGTGCGGTGGTCGGAGATCCGGTTCTCCGCGAAGTTGTAGGTGCGGATCCGCTCGGAGCGGTCGACGGTGCGGACCTGGCTGCGCCTGGCCTCGCTGGCCTCGGCGTCGGCCTCCTCCTGGGCGGTGGCGAGCAGGCGGGCGCGCAGGATCCGCATCGCCTGCTCGCGGTTCTGCAGCTGGCTCTTCTCGTTCTGGCAGCTGACCACGATGCCGGTCGGGACGTGGGTGATCCGCACCGCGGAGTCGGTGGTGTTGACGCTCTGACCGCCGGGGCCGCTGCTGCGGAAGACGTCGATGCGGAGGTCGTGCTCGTCGATGCTGACCTCGAGCGGCTCGGCCTCGGGCAGGACCAGCACGCCGGCGGCACTGGTGTGCACCCGGCCCTGGGACTCGGTGACCGGGACCCGCTGCACCCGGTGCACGCCACCCTCGAACTTGAGCAGGCCGTACGGCGCCTCGCCGGGCTCCGGGTTGCCCCGAGCCTTCACCGCGACGGTCACCGTCTTGTAGCCACCGAGGTCGGACTCGGTCGCGTCGAGCATCTCGACCGACCAGCCGCGGGCCTCGGCGTACCGGGTGTACATGCGCAGCAGGTCGCCGGCGAAGAGCGCCGACTCCTCCCCGCCCTCGCCCGACTTCACCTCGAGGATCGCGTCCTTGGCATCCGCCGGATCGCGCGGGACGAGGAGCCGCCGCAGCGTCTCCTCGGCGACGGCTTGGCGCTCGGCCAGCACCTCGGCCTCGTGCGCGAAGGTGGGGTCCTCGCCGGCGAGCTCGCGGGCGGCCTGGATGTCCTCGCCGAGGCGGACGAACTCCTGCCAGGTGGCCAGGATCCGGGACAGCTCGGCGTAGCGCTGGTTGAGCCGCTTGGCCATGCGCGCGTCGGCGTGCGTCTCGGGCTCGGCCAGCTGCTTCTCGAGCGCGGCGTGCTCGGCCGTCAGCCCCTCGACTGCCTCGAACATGGACCCTCCCTCGGTGGTCGAGCCCGGCGCGCTACTTCTGGTCAGCCTTCTTCTTGGCGTAGCGGGCCTCGAAGCGGGCGACGCGGCCGCCGGTGTCGAGGATCTTCTGCTTGCCCGTGTAGAACGGGTGGCACTGCGAGCACACGTCGGCGTGGATGATGCCTGACGTGGCGGTGCTGCGGGTCGTGAACTTCGCGCCGCAGGTGCAGGTCACCTCGGTCGCGACGTACTCGGGGTGAATGTCCTTCTTCATGGTGTCCTCTCGCGGTCGCCGGGTCGCCGTCCGCGACCTGCGGAGGCGTGAACCGGAACCAGCGGTCAAGTGTGCCACCTCGGGCCAGCGCACTGGAAATCAGGAGGCCTGGGAGGGGCCTGCCTGGAGGGGCATCCGGAGGGTCACCGTCGTGCCCTCCCCCATCGTGGACTCGATCAGCATCGAACCCGCGTGCTTCTCCATGATCGTCTGGACGATCCGGATCCCGAGGCCGGAGCCGCCGATGTCCTGACTCACCGCGTTGGAGGCCCGGAAGAAGCGCGTCCCGAGGAGGTCGATCTCCTCCTGGGGGATGCCGATGCCATGGTCTCGTACGACGATCATCGCCTCGCGGCCCTCGGCGGCGAGCTCGACCTCCACCCCCGTGTCTTGGCGGCTGTACTTGACCGCGTTGCCCAGGATGTTGAGGAGGGCCCGGTGCAGCATCACCCGGTCACCCAGGACGAGCACCTTCTCCTTCGGGAGCGACACGTCGAGTCGGATACCGCGCCGCGTCGCGCCGAGGTGGACGTCGGTGACCACCGGACGGATGACCGTCGCCAGGTCGACCTGCTCCAGCGACGTGGAGCTCCCCTCCGCCTTCGACAGCGTCAGCAGGTCGTCGACGAGGAGCTGGAGGCGGGCGACGTTGCGCCGCCCGGCCGCCAACATCCGCAGGTGGTGGGGAGCCATCGACTCCTCGAACTCGTCGGCCACCAGCTCCAGGTAACCGCTGATCGTGGTGAGCGGGGTCCGCAGCTCGTGGGAGACGTTGGAGACGAAGTCGTCGTGGGCGACGTCGAGGGCCCGCTGCTCCTGGTGGATCCGGTCCTCCACCTGCCGGGCCCGGCTCTGGGCGTCAGCCAGCTCGTTGAGCGCCCCGGCGACGGCCCGTACCTCGCGCGGCCCCTCCTGCTCTGCCCGGACGTCGGGATCCCGGGCCATCTGGTGCACCACGACGTCGAGCTCGTGCAACGGCCCGGAGATCTCGGCCGTGAGGCGCCGGCGGGCCCGCAGGATGACCAGGGCCTCGAGCAGGGCGATCACGACGACCGCCAGCACGGTCGCCGTCAGTCGCCGCGAGGAGTCCTCGTTGGCGTCGCTGACCCGGGAGGCGAAGGCGGCGGTGGTCTCGTCATGGGCGTCCCGGAAGTCGTCGAACTGCCGGACGCCGGACTGGAACAGCCCCGGATTGAAGGTGCCCGATCCCCCGGGTCGGCCGATCACGATGGCGGCGTAGTCCAAGAACCACTTCCGGGCGGCCTGCTCCTGCCGAACCAGCAGCCGGGCCAGCTCCTCGTCGTCCCCGGCCAGGTCCTCGACGGCCTGCAGGTCGGCGGAGAGCTGCGTGTAGGCCGCTCTGTACTCGTCGCGTGCGGACGGGCGCCCACCGACGACCCACTCCCGGGTCGCAGATCGGATGTCGCCGAGGTCGGCCAGGATGTCCTGGTTGGCCGACGCCGCCGGCTGGAGCTGCTCGCTGAGGTACTGGACCGAACGGTTGGTGAGGAACACGCCCAGCATCGCGACGACGGCCATCGCGACCGTCAGCACCAGGATTCGCGCGATCACCGGGGAGAGGACCCGGGCGACCGGCCTGCCGTCGTTCACGTCTGGTCGAAGCCCGCGCGCTGCATGTCGCCCCAGTGGTGGGCGCGTCCGCGGAGCACCTCGATGATCCCGCCGAGGCGCCACCACGCGTTCAGCTGGCGGTAGCCGACGTTCTCCTCGACCGCGGCGTAGATCGCCCGGAACAGGTCGGGAAGCCCGCGGTAGCGGCGGAAGGAGATCTCCTCCGCCAGCAGCGCCACCAGGGTCACGAACACCGAGAACAGCACCGACGCGGTGATCATCATCAGCAGGACCGGAGGGTTGACCAGGTCGACGTCGGTGTCGATCCACTGCTCCACGCCGAGGAACACCAGGAGCAGGAAGAAGAAGGCGAGACCGAGGACCTCGACGACGGGCGAGAGGAGCTCGAACAACAGGAACCAGGGCATGGTGATCAAGCCGACGACGCCGTACCGCGGCCGGAGCAGCATCCGCCGGTGGCGGATGAGGATCTCGGCGAGCCCCCTGTGCCAGCGCCGGCGCTGGAGTCGCAGGACCCGGCGGGTGGCAGGCACCTCGGTCCACGCGACGGGCTCGGGGACGAAGACGACCCCGGCCTCGGTGTGCGACTCGGCCAGCGTTCGGTGGAGGCGCACGACCAGCTCGGCATCCTCGCCGATGCAGTCGGTGGCCATCCCTCCCGCGTCGAGGAGGACGTCCTTGCGGAAGATCCCGAAGGCGCCGGAGATGATCAGCAGCCCGCCGATCCGTGACCAGCCGGCCCGCCCGATGAGGAAGGCTCGGAGGTACTCGACGACCTGGACCCGGGCCAGCCATCGCCGGGGCATCCGCAGGTTGGTGACCCGTCCGCGGTCGACCCGTGATCCGTTCGCGACCCGGATGACGCCGCCCGCGGCGACGATTCGGCCGGGGTCGTCGGCGAACGGACGGGCGACGTTGAGCAGGGCATGCGGGTCGAGCAAGGAGTCTGCGTCGACCATGCAGACCAGCTCCTTGCGGGCATGGTTGATCCCCGCGTTGAGGGCGTCCCCCTTGCCACCGTTCGCCTTCCGCACGAGGGCCAGGTTGTGGGCGCCGCGCCGACTCACCCAGGTGCTGAGCACCGGCGACTTCAGCGGGATCGTCCCACCAGGGACGAGCGGCACCTCGGCCAGGTCGAACTCCTCGATCAGCACGGCCGCGGTCTCGTCCGCGGACCCGTCGTCGATGACCACGACCTCCAGGTCGGGATAGCGCAGCGAGGTCATCGCGTGCACGGACTGCACGATGGTGGCCGCCTCGTTGTACGCCGGCATCAGCACCGAGACGCCGCGGCTGTTGGGGTCCAGGAACCACTCGTCGTAGCCGGCGTACTCGAGGCGGCGTCGGTAGCCGGTGAGGTCGGCCAGGGCGAGGCCGGTGAGCACGAGGTAGCTGAGGTTGACGATGGCGGAGTAGGTCGCGAAGCCCACGGCCACCCACAGGATCACCGTGTTCATACCGGTGCCCCCAGCTCGCTCAGCGCCAGGACCTCGCGGGCCACCGGGGCGGTGCTCCCGCGGAGCACCCACCGGCCGGGGCGACCGCAGCGGTGGAGGGCGTTGGCCGCGGCCCGGGCGACCTCGACGTTGTCGTCCTCGAGCGCGGAGGTGAGCAGCTCGACGGCGTGTCCGGCGCCGATCAGTCCGAGCGCTTGGGCCCCGGCCCGGCGCACGTCGGGGTTCGGGTGGTCGAGCGTGTCACCCAGCACGATGATCGAACCCGGGGAGCCGAGCGAGCCGAGTGCGTTGATGCAGGCGATGCGGAACGCGTCCGGCGCCACGGGCAGGGCCTCCTCGAGCGCCCGCACGGAGTCGATGGCACCGACCAGTCCCAGGGCCTCGGCGGCCAGCTGTCCGCGACGCTCACCGTGCTCGCCCGCGCTCTCGAGGGCCACCGCCAGGTGGTGGCGCAGCACCGGCGCCGCCACCAGACCGATGCGGTCGATCGACGCGAGGAAGTCGCCGCGCAGCCTCGGTTCGCCCACGGTGGCGTCGAGCATTCTCTCGACGACGTGGAGGTCCGGGAACGACCCGAGGGCCAGCATGACCGTGCGGCGCGCGATGAAGTCACGGTCGTCGAGCCCGCGCAGGACCTGCTCGCGCCGACCCGGCTCCGCCAGGACCCCGAGTCGGTAGTAGCCGCGGCACCGTCGTACGACCGAACGGCTGGTCGTGGAGTACGTCGCGCGGTGGAGCCCACCCCAGGCGATGAGCGCTTCGCTCAGGCGCTGGCGCGAGGCACCGCGCAGCTTGGGCAGCAGCGCGAAGGCGTCACTCTCGACCGCCTTCCGCTGGGCCGGCGTGGCGTCGAGCAGGACGGCGTACGCCTCGTCGATCTCCTCCCCCTCACCACTGCCCAGGGCGAGCACGACCCGCCAGATCGACGACCTGACGTGCTGGCGGCGCAGCTCGGCGCGGTCCTTGAGAACCCGGGCCAGGACCAGAAGCACGGTGACGACGAGACATCCCGCCAGCAGGACGAGGGCCGCGACGAGCGCGACCCATTCAGCGTTCATCGAGGGCGGGCGAGCAGCGCCTGCACACGCGAGGCGAGCTCGCGGGGACTGAAGGGCTTGGTGATGTAGTCGTCGGCGCCGGAGTCGAAACCCGTCTCGACGTCGGACTCCTGGGCGCGGGCCGTCAGCAGGATGACCGGGATGTCGGCCATCGCCTCCTCGCTGCGGATCACCCGGATCGCGTCGAGCCCGGACATGCCGGGCATCATCACGTCGAGCACCGCGAGATCGGGCTTGTACTCACGGCACGCGTCGACCGCCGCCGCTCCGTCGTTGACCGCGATGACCTCGTGGCCGAGGGTCGACAACTTGAACTCGACCAGCTCGCGGATGTCGACGTCGTCGTCCGCGACAAGGATCCTCGCCACTGCCACACCTCCCCGAACGGTGGAACGTCCCGAACACTAGCGGGCGGGAGAGCGGTGCGGGTGAAGACGGGCCGCGCACGCGGCCAGCCTTTACCCGATGGTTACTCGTCCTGGCCCGGCCCCGTGGGGGTCGTCTTCTGGACCTGCATGAGGAACTCGATGTTGCTCTGCGACTTCTTCAGCCGCTCGAGGAGCAGCTCGAGGGCCTGCTGGCCGTCGAGGCCCGACAGCACCCGGCGCAGCTTCCAGACGATCTGGAGCTCCTCCTTGCTCATCAGGAGCTCCTCGCGACGGGTGCCGGACTGGATGGCGTCGATCGCCGGGAAGAGGCGCTTGTCGGCGAAGTCGCGACGCAGCCGGATCTCCATGTTGCCGGTGCCCTTGAACTCCTCGAAGATCACCTCGTCCATCTTCGAGCCGCTCTCGATGAGGGCGGTGGCGAGGATGGTGAGCGAGCCGCCGTTCTCGATGTTGCGAGCGGCGCCGAAGAACTTCTTCGGCGGGTACAACGCGGCCGAGTCGACACCACCGGAGAGGATCCGGCCGCTCGCCGGCGCCGCCAGGTTGTAGGCCCGGCCGAGGCGGGTGATGCCGTCGAGCAGCACCACGACGTCGTGGCCGAGCTCGACCAGGCGCTTGGCGCGCTCGATGGCCAGCTCCGAGACCGTGGTGTGGTCGCTCGCCGGTCGGTCGAACGTCGAGGAGACGACCTCGCCCTTGACCGAGCGCTCGAAGTCGGTGACCTCTTCGGGGCGCTCGTCGACCAGGACCACCATCAGGTGGCACTCCGGGTTGTTGGTGGTGATGGAGTTGGCGATCGACTGCATGATCATCGTCTTGCCGGCCTTGGACGGCGACACGATGAGGCCGCGCTGGCCCTTGCCGATCGGGGCCGCGATGTCGATCACCCGGCCGATCAGGTTGGTCGGCTCGGTCTCCAGGCGGAGCCGCTCAGTGGGGTAGAGCGGGGTCAGCTTGCCGAACTCGACCCGGCTCCGGGCGGCCTCGGGGTCGGCACCGTTGACGCTGTCGATCCGCACCATCGGGTTGAACTTCTCCTTGCGCTCACCCTCGCGAGGCTGGCGCACCTGGCCGACGATCGCGTCGCCTCGGCGCAGGCCGAACTTGCGCACCATCGTCAGGGAGACGTAGACGTCCTCACTGCCGGGCAGGTAGCCGCTGGTGCGGACGAACGCGTAGTTGTCGAGCACGTCAAGGATGCCGGCCGCCGGCAGGAGTACGTCGTCCTCGAGGATCGTGGTGTCAGGTTCGCTGCGCTGACCGCCGCCGCCCTGGCGTCCACGATCGCGGTCTCGGTCGCGTCCCCGGCGCCGTCGGCTGCGGCTGCTGCGGGTGTCCCCTCCTGGTTCTGGCCACCCTGGTTCTGGCCGCCCTGGTTGCGGTCGCGCCCGCCTTGCTTCTGGTCGCCCTGCTGCTGACCGCCCTGCTTGCCGTCGGACTGCTTGCCGTCGGACTGGCCGCGGTTGCGGTCCTGCTGGTCCCGCCGGTCGCGGCTCTGGTCCTGGTTGTCGCGGCCCCGGTTGTCGCGGCTCCGGTTGTCCGGCTGGTGGTCGCGGTTGTCGTCCTGGCCGCGGTCCGCGGACTGCTCGTTCTTGGAGCGGCGGTCACCCTGCGAGCCGTCGGACTGGCCGCCCTTGTTCTGGTCCGACTTGTTCTGGTCCGGCTTGTTCTGGCCGCCCGACTTGCTCTGGGCGGACTTGATCGCCTCGACGAGCTGCGCCTTCTTCATGGAACCGGCTCCGGCGATGCCCATGCCCGACGCCATCGACTTGAGGTCGGCGAGGAGCATGGAGTTGAGTCCCCCACCGCGCTTCTTCGGGGCGTCCCCGGCGGCGGGGGCAGAGCCCTCCGCCTTGGCGGTGGTGGAATCCATGGTTTCCGTCACGTGAGGTCCTTCCCACGGATCAGTGCCGCTGCGGCAGGAGTGCCGTCGGCGTCCTGGTCATTGCTTCCTCGCCTGCCCGACCCGGGCTCCCGGAACGGGAACGGAGGTCAGGTGCGGTCTCGACCGCGAGGGAGAGGAAGGGTTGTGCACCGATGGTGCAGCGCCTGAATGGCTGGCGCGCCCACAGGCTACCACCCGGCCCCGCCCACCGCGGCAGCAGCGATCCGCGGGCGGGTCCGGTCACCCGACGCGAACGCCGACCCGGTCGATCTCGAGGTGCTGGCACTCCCACGGTGGCGGGCAGCGGTCGCACAGATCGGTCACCGAGTGCCGAGCCGCGGTGAACGCGAGCACGGTCGGCCCGGCCCCGGAGACGGTCGCGGCGATGCCGTCCGCCCGCAGCCGGTCGACCAGGGCCAGCGACTCGGGCATCGCCGCCCGACGGAAGTCCTGGTGCAGGAAGTCGCGCGTGGCCAGGAACAGGTGCTCGGGCCGTTGGGCGAGCGCGGCGACGAGCAAGGCGGTCCTGCCTGCGTCGGCGGCGGCGTCGGAGTGCAGCACCTGGTCCGGCAGCAGGCCGCGGGCGACCTCGGTGGACACCGCGTCCGGGGGGACGAACACGACGACGCTGATCCGTGAGTCGACGGTGGAGGGCAGGGCGAAGAAGTTGGTGCCCTCCCGCCCCGAGATGACGAAGCCGCCCAGGAGTGCAGGCGCGACGTTGTCGGGATGCCCTTCGATGTCGGCCGCGAGCCGGAACAGGGAGTCGTCGTCGAGGAGGGTCTCCCCGTCCACCACCAGCGCGCGCGCCAGCGCGGCTCCGCCCACGATGGCTGCCGCCGACGACCCGAGGCCACGGCCGTGCGGGATCGCGTTGTCGCACGAGAGCCGCAGCCCGGGAGGCGACACCCCCATGGCGGCGAAGGCAGCCCGCATCGCACGCACGACCAGGTGCGACTCGTCACGGGGTACGTCGTCCGCGCATACGCCGCGCACCTCGACGTCGAGCCCGGACCCGGTCACCTCCCCGGCCAGCTCGTCGCGCAGGTTCAGGGCCAGGCCGAGCGAGTCGAACCCGGGCCCGAGGTTGGCGGAGGTCGCGGGCACCGTGACCCGCACCATTCCTTCGGCGAACACGGACATCTACGCCAGCCCGGCAGCTCGAGCCGCGGCGGCCACGTCGGCGTCGATCACGTTGTCGACGACGCTGCCGAAGCCCTCGAGCGCGGTGTCGGTGTCCTTGAGCCCGTGCCCGGTCACGGTGACCACGACGGTGCGTCCTTCGTAGCTCTCACCGGCTCCGAGGTCCCGGAGCAGGCCGGCGATCCCGGCGGCCGAGGCAGGCTCGACGAACACACCATCGCGAGCCGCGAGCTGGCGCTGGGCATCGAGGATCTGCGCGTCGCTCACCGCGGCGAACCGGCCGCCCGACTCGTTGCGCGCGGCCTCGGCCAGCTTCCAGGACGCGGGGTTCCCGATCCGGATGGCGGTCGCCCGGGTCTCGGGATCGGGGAACGGCTTCCCCGGTCACCAGTGGGGCCGCGCCCTCAGCCTGGAACCCGCGCATCACCGGCTTCTTGGTCGCGCGGCCGAGTTCGGCGTACTGCGTGTAACCCATCCAGTACGCCGAGATGTTGCCGGCGTTGCCGACCGGGAGCAGGTGGAAGTCGGGCGCGTCGCCGAGGTGGTCGACGATCTCGAACGCCGCGGTCTTCTGACCCTGGAGCCGGTTCGGGTTGACCGAGTTGACCAGGGAGACGGGGTAGTCCCAGGAGAGCCCCTTGGCCATCTCGAGGCAGTGGTCGAAGTTGCCGCGCACCATGATGATCTGCGCGCCGTGAAGGATGGCCTGGGTCATCTTGCCGGTGGCGATCTTGCCCTGCGGCACCAGCACCAGTGGCTTGATCCCTGCCCGGGCGGCGTACGCAGCCATCGAGGCCGAGGTGTTGCCGGTCGAGGCGCAGACCACCGCCCGCGCTTCTTCGCGGACCGCGACCGAGATCGCCGTCGTCATGCCCCGGTCCTTGAACGAGCCTGTGGGGTTGTCGCCCTCGACCTTGAGCCACACGTCGGCCCTCGCGAGACCCGACAGCCACTCCGACCGCACCAGCGGGGTGCCGCCCTCACCCAGCGTGACGGCCACGGTGTCCTGCGGGATGTCGAGCAGGGAGCGGTACTCCTCGATGACGCCGCGCCACTGGGGGCTGGTCATCCGGGGTCCCCGCGGAATCGTGGAGCGCCAGCGGAGCGATTTCGTGGGGTGGTGTTCATTCCGCTTCCGCCTCGACCCGCATCACCGAGGAGACCTCGCGGACGAACTCCATGGTGCGCAGCAGCTCGACCGTCGCGACGAGCTGGGCGTCGGTGGCCTGGTGCGAGACGACGACCAGCTGGGCGTCGTCGTCGCGACCCTCCTGGCGGACGGTCTGGATCGAGACGCCGTGCTCGGCGAAGGCGTTGGCCACCGCGGCGAGCACACCCGCGCGGTCGTCGACGTCCATGGCGACGTGGTAGCGGGTGAGGGTCTCCCCCATCGGCAGCACCGCCCGATCGGCGTACGCCGACTCGCCGGCACCCCGGGTCGCGCCCAGCCGGTTGCGCGCGACGGTGACCAGGTCGCCGAGCACCGCCGAGGCCGTCGGGGCACCGCCGGCGCCCGGCCCGTAGAACATCAGCTGGCCGGCCGCCTCGGACTCGACGAAGACCGCGTTGTAGGCCTCGCGCACTGAGGCGAGCGGGTGCTCGCGGGGGATCATCGCGGGGTGGACCCGGACGGCCACGGCGTCGTCTCCCCCGGCCGTCGGCCGGAGCTCGCAGATCGCCAGCAGCTTCACGACGCAGCCCATCTCCTGAGCCGAGGCGATGTCGGCTGCGGTCACGTCCGTGATGCCCTCGCGGTGGACGTCGGCGGCGGTCACCCGGGAGTGGAAGGCCAGCGAGGCGAGGATGGCGGCCTTCGCGGCGGCGTCGAAGCCCTCGACGTCGGCGGTCGGATCGGCCTCCGCGTAGCCGAGCTCCTGGGCCTCCTCCAGCGCCTCGGAGAAGCCACTGCCCGCGGTGTCCATCTTGTCGAGGATGAAGTTGGTGGTGCCGTTGACGATGCCGAGCACCCGGGTGACCCGGTCGCCCGCGAGCGACTCGCGCAGCGGGCGGACGATCGGGATGGCCCCGGCCACGGCAGCCTCGTAGTAGAGGTCGCGTCCGGCCTTGTCGGCCGCCTCGAACAGGGTCGGCCCGTCCTCGGCCAGCAGCGCCTTGTTGGCGGTGACCACCGAGGCGCCGTTGTCGAGGGCGGCCAGGATCAGCGACCGGGCGGGCTCGATGCCGCCGATGACCTCGACCACCAGGTCGAGATCGCCACGCGACACGAGGCCCTCGGCGTCGGTGGTCAGCAGTCCGTCGGCGATCTGCACGTCACGGGGCGCGTCGAGGCGTCGTACGGCGATGCCGACCAGCTCCACCGGGGCACCGACCCGGGCGCGGAGGTCGGCGGCCTGCTCGGAGAGCAGCCGGACCACCTGCGACCCGACCGACCCGCAGCCGAGCACGGCGACCCTCAGCGCTTTGCTAGTCACCCGCCACTCCCATGTCCGTCGCCAACAGATCGTCCTCAGTCTCCCGGCGGACCAGCACCCGCGTCCCGCCGTCCCGCACCGCGACCACCGGTGGCCGCAGCGCGTGGTTGTAGTTGGAGGCCAGGGAGCGACAGTACGCACCCGTGCCCGGCACGGCGAGCAGGTCCCCGGGAGCGAGGTCTCCGGGCAGGAACTCGTCCTTCACCACGATGTCGCCGGCCTCGCAGTGCTTGCCCACGACCCGGGACAGGACCGGCGGGGCCTCGCTGGCGCGGGACGCGAGCGTGCAGGAGAAGTCGGCGTCGTAGAGCGCGGGGCGGATGTTGTCGCTCATCCCACCGTCGACCGAGACGTAGGTACGGCGCGCGCCGCCGTCCAGCGCGACCTCCTTGACGGTGCCGACGGTGTAGAGCGTGCACATGGCCGGGCCGGCGATCGCCCGGCCGGGCTCGATGGACAGCTGCGGCACCACGATGTCCAGCGCGCGGCACTCGTGCTCGACGATCTTGGTGATCTCGGTGGCCAGCTGCGAGGGGTCGGAGGGGTCGTCCTGGGTGGTGTAGGCGATGCCGAAGCCGCCGCCGAGGTCCAGCTCGGGCAGGGTGACGGCGAGCTCGTCCCCGATCTGCGCGTGCAGCGCGAGCACCCGGCGGGCCGCCACCTCGAACCCGGAGGAGTCGAAGATCTGGCTGCCGATGTGGCTGTGCAGGCCGAGCAGGTCGAGCCCGTCGGCGGCGAGCACCCGGCGCACGGCCTCCAGGGCGTCGCCGCCGGTGATGCTGAAGCCGAACTTCTGGTCCTCGTGGGCGGTCGCGATGTACTCGTGGGTGTGGGCCTCGACCCCCGGCGTCACCCGCACCATCACGCCCACGGTGCGCCCGAGGTCGGCGGTGATCTGGGTCAGTCGGTCGATCTCGGCGAAGGAGTCGATGATGATCCGGCCGACGCCCGCGTCCACCGCCCGGCGCAGCTCGGGGTAGGTCTTGTTGTTGCCGTGGTAGCCGATCCGCTCCGGCGGGAAGCCGGCGCGCAGGGCGACGGTCAGCTCAGTGGCGGAGCAGACGTCGAGGTTCAGCCCCTCTTCCTCGATCCAGGTGGCCACCGTGGTGCAGAGGAACGCCTTGCCGGCGTAGAAGACGTCGTACGCCGCGAACGCGTCGCGGAAGGCCCGGGCCCGGGCCCGGAAGTCGGCCTCGTCCAGGACGTACGCCGGGGTGTTGAGGTCGGCGGCCAGGTCCGGCAGCGCGACTCCCCCGACCTCGAGGACGCCATCGACCTTGCGCGCGGTCGTCGACCACAGGTGCGGGACCAGGGCGTTGGGGTCCGCGGGCGCGCGTAGCCACGACGGCCCCTTCAGGGCGCCGTCGGCGTGGGCCCAGCCGGCTTCGTGGGAAGGCATCGCGCCCGCGTCACATCCGCTCGGGGGCCGAGACGCCGAGCAGCTTCAGCCCGTTGGCGAGCACGGTGCGGGTCGCCGCCACCAGCAGCAGCCGCGCCCGGTGCAGGTCGGTGGGCTCCTCGTCGCCCATGGGCAGCACCCGACAGGTGTCGTAGAAGCGGTGGTAGGTCGCGGCGGTGTCCTCGAGGTAGCGGGCGACGCGGTGCGGCTCGCGGAGCTGGGCGGCGCTCGCCACCACCCGGGGGAACTCGGCGAGGGCTCGCAGCAGCGCACCTTCCTTCTCGTGGGAGAGCAGCGAGGGGTCGAAGTCCCCCGCCTTGGCCGGCTCGAGGCCCAGGTCGGCTCCGTTGCGCAGGATCGAGGAGACCCGCGCGTGGGCGTACTGGACGTAGAAGACCGGGTTGTCGGACGCCTGCCGGGTGATCTCGGCAACGTCGAGCGTCAGCGGGGAGTCACTGGGGTAGCGGGCGAGGGTGTAGCGGAGCGGGTCGACCCCGATCAGCTCGACGAGCTCCTGGAGCGTGACCAGGTCGCCGGATCGCTTGGACAGCTTCACCTCCTGGTCGCCGCGCATGATCTTGACCATCTGGCCGATCAGGACCTCGAGGGTCTGCGCCGGGTCGTCGCCGGTGCAGGCGGCCATCGCGCGCAGCCGGCCGACGTACCCGTGGTGGTCGGCGCCGAGGAGGTAGAGCAGCCGGTCGAAGCCGCGCTCCCGCTTGTTGACGTAGTACGCCGTGTCACTGGCGAAGTAGGTCAGCTCGCCGTTGGAGCGGATCAGCACCCGGTCCTTGTCGTCGCCGAAGTCGGTGGTCCGCATCCACAGTGCGCCGTCCGCGTCGAACAGGTGGCCCTCGCCGCGCAGCTTCTCCAGGCCCGACGCGACGTCCTCGCTGTCGTGGAGGGACCGCTCGGAGAACCAGACGTCGATGTGCGTCCGGAACGCGTCGAGCTGCTTCCGCTGCTCCTCGAGCTGGAGCCCGTAGCCGGCCTCGCGGAAGGCGACCACCCGCTCGTCGTCCGGGAGCTCGGTGATCCCCGGGATGTCAGCCACGATCTTCGCCGCCAATTCGGGGATGTAGTCGCCGCGGTAACCGTCGGCGGGCACCTCCCGGCCCATGGCCACGGCCTCGAGCGAGGCCCCGAAGAGGTTCATCTGGTTTCCGCGGTCGTTGATGTAGAACTCACGGTCACCTCGGCGCCGGCCGCCTCCAGGACCCGGGCGATCGCGTCGCCCACGACGGCCCACCTCGTGTGGCCCAGGTGGATCGGCCCGGTCGGGTTGGCCGAGATGAACTCGACGTTGATCTTGTTCCCGGCGAGCGTCTCCGTGTGGCCGTACCGCTTCCCTTCCGCCACGATCTGCGCCGCGACGACGCCCTGGGCGCCGGCGTCGACGGTGATGTTGAGGAAGCCCGGCCCAGCGACCTCGACACCGGCGACCCCGTCCGTGGCCTCGAGCGGAACCCGGACCAGCTCGGCGAACGCGCGCGGGTTGGTGCCGGCCTGCTTGGCCAGCTGCATCGCGACGTTGGTCGCGTAGTCGCCGTGCCCCTGCTGGCGCGGCCGCTCCACGGTCACCGTCGCCGGCACCCCCGCGGGCAGCGTGATCGCACCCTCGTCGACGAGGCGCGTCAGCACGTCGACGATCGCTGCGGAGAGCTGCTCGGGAGTCACCGGCCCAGCCTATCGGCGCCGTGTCGCCCGCCCCGAACGAGTATCGAGGGCTGGGTGAGCGGCGGTTTCTTCTCCCCGCGGGCCGGTTGTATGGTCATCCCCGCCCCCTTCGAGCCCCCGTAGCTCAGGGGATAGAGCACCGCCCTCCGGAGGCGGGAGCCTAGGTTCGAATCCTAGCGGGGGCGCTCTTCCAGACTGGCGTTGCGACTGTGCCGCGCGAACAACCCGCTGCTTTCCGCCCCGAATGACGCCGCCCGTGATGGGCACCTCTCCCGGGAGACGTCACCGGACGGGTCTATCCGTGCCCGGCGCCTTCGCACGCTCAAGACAAGCATCCTGTTCGCCGGGGTTCCCGCTACGGTCACGCTCCGCGTGAGGTTCTCATCACGGACAGCCGCAGGCGCCAGCTCGAGCCGCAAGCCGACTGGGATGAGCTTGACGTGCCAGGGGAGAAGTGGGGCGGCTACTTGGAGTGGTTCCCGGTGAAGGCGACCGAGACGCCGAGCCCGATCATCGAGACACCGCCGACCGTCCCGAGCAGCCTGCCGCGTCGCGGGGAGCGGCTGAGCCACTGCGCAGGCGGGCGGCGAGCAGAGCCCACACGGTGTCGGACGCGAGGGCGATCGACACGAGGATGACGCCGAGCAGAAACACCTGCAGCCCGAACTGTCCCGCGCCCCGGTCAACGAACTGGGGCAGTACAGCGGCGACGAGGATGAACGACTTCGGGTTCGAGACACCCACGACGAACCCCTGGCGGAGAGACTTTCTCCACGAGATCGTTGCGGGCTCGGGTCCCTGCGAGTCGGCGCCGAAGTCGTGCCGGTGACGGATGGCCTGGATGCCGAGGTACACCAGGTACCCGGCGCCCAGGGCCTTGATGACCCAGAACAGCATCTCGATCGGGCCACCAGGGCGCCCAGGCCGACGGCGACCAGGACGACGAGCAACAGCAGACCGACGGCGTTGCCGACGACGCTCGCCATAGCCGTCCGACGGCCGTGCGCCAGTGCCCGGCTGATGGCGAACACGACACTGGGCCCGGGGATGGCGATGATGATCGTGGCAGCAGCCGCGAAGGCCAATGTCTGTTGCAGGCTGAGCATGGGGTCAATCTACGACAGCGGGGTGCCGCTGGGGGCGTGAGGACATGACGCGGCTGCGCGTTCCCTCCCGCGCAGGCGGTGCCGCACCACCATGGGCTTGCGGCAACGGGAGGCTTCAGACCCTTGGTTAGGGGCGTCGGACGATTCACACGCGTTCTGGTCGAGCAAGCGGCAGCGGTCGGCCCACTTGTTGCGGGCACCTCGCTCTCGACGAACTACGCCTGGTCGAGGCAGCCCGGCGGCTTGTCCTCGATCTCTGCGTGCGGATGCCGCGACTCGGACGTACCGAACGCCGGCAGTTGGCCGCCCGTCCGCGGGCTAGGTGGCGCATCAACCTGGTCGGTACGTCGGTGTGTACGAACCCGCGGGGGTGCGCGGCTCGTCGCGGAGTCACTAGTCTCGGAGCGACCAGTCGTCGCAAGGTCCGGAGGCGTCATGTCCCAGGTGCAGCAGCACAAGTTCCAGCTCGATGAGAGTGAGATGCCCACCCGCTGGTACAACGTCCTTCACGACATCCCGACGCCACCGCCGCCGGTGCTGCACCCGGGTACCGGGCAGCCGGTGGGACCGGACGATCTGGCACCCCTGTTCCCGATGGACTTGATCCTCCAGGAGGTGTCCACCGAGCAGTACGTCGACATCCCGGAGGAGGTGCTCGACGTCTACCGGCTCTGGCGGCCGAGTCCCTTGTATCGCGCGCACCGGCTGGAGAAGGCGCTCGGCACTCCGGCGCGGATCTACTACAAGTACGAAGGGGTCTCGCCGGCCGGCTCGCACAAGCCGAACACAGCAGTCCCGCAGGCGTTCTACAACGCCAAGGCCGGGATCACGAGGCTGACCACGGAGACCGGAGCCGGCCAGTGGGGCACCGCACTGGCGTTCGCGTGCGCACAGTACGGCCTCACCTGCGAGGTCTGGCAGGTGCGGGCGTCGTACGACCAGAAGCCCTACCGGCGGATGATGATCGAGACATTCGGCGGCACCGTGCACCCCAGCCCATCGATGCTGACCGAGGCCGGCCGCACGATCCTGGCCGAGCACCCCGATTCGACCGGTTCACTGGGCATCGCGATCAGCGAGGCTGTCGAGGTCGCGGCGCAGGACCCGACCTGCAACTACGCGCTCGGCAGCGTGCTCAACCATGTGCTGATGCACCAGACCATCATCGGCGAGGAGGCGCTGCTGCAGCTCGCCCGGGCGGGAGAGACTGCCGACCTCCTGGTCGGTTGCACGGGCGGTGGGTCGAACTTCGGTGGACTGATGTTCCCGTTCCTGCGGGAGAAGTGGGCGGGCCGAATGAGCCCGACCGTGCGGGCGGTGGAGCCGACCGCGTGTCCTTCACTGACCCGGGGCACCTATGCCTACGACTTCGGTGACACCGCCGGGATGACGCCGTTGATGAAGATGCACACCCTCGGCCACGACTTCGTGCCGGACCCGATCCATGCAGGAGGCCTGCGCTACCACGGGATGAGCCCGCTGATCAGCCACCTGTACGAGACGGGTGAGATCGAGGCGGTCGCCAAGCCGCAGACCGAATGCTTCTCGGCCGGGGTGCTGTTCGCCCGCACCGAGGGCATCGTGCCTGCCCCGGAGCCGACACACGCGCTTGCGGCAACCGTCGAAGAAGCGGTGCGGTGCAAAGAGACCGGGGAGGAGAAGGTGATCCTGACCGCGCTGTGCGGCCACGGCCATCTCGACCTGGCTGCCTACGACGCCTACCTGTCCGGGAAGATCGACGACCACGAGTGGGAGGACGCCGACATCCAGGCAGCCCTGGCCGAGGCGCTCTCCCAGCTGCCGGCCCTTGCCTGACCGCGTCCTGTGACGGTTGGGTTCAGTTCAGCCCCTCGGTGAGCTGGACCTCAACGGCGTCACCGTCGCTCTTGCCGCCGTTGACCGGGGAAGCCAATCAGCCTCGGGATCGCGAGATCGATACAGGTTGGGCCATCAAGGACCAGCGTGGCGCCGTCCAGTCGATGCACTGCCGTTCCCCAGCTGGCAAAGTCACCAATGACGGCGCCGCAATCAGCACAGGTTCGATCGATCCGCCGGGCGAGCGTCCCTCATACCCAAGTCCCAACTCGCTTTACCGATGTCCGCATGGAGCGACGGCCAGCGACCCGTGTGTCACACCGCCGCGACAGCGGCCATTGGAGCAGACGACATCGGTCGCCCGTCCCGACAGACTGTTGCGCATGATCGAGACGATTGTCGGGACACCGAGTGACGAGTGGATCGCCGCTGCGGCGCAACTGCTGCACGACTTCAACGTGGAGTACGACGAGCCGACGCCGCCGCCGGACGAGATGGCGGTCCGACTTGTGGAATTGATCAGGGGCGACCACATCACGGTCCTGCTCGAGCGCGAGCAGGATTCGCTCGCCGCGGTCGGGGTCGCGGTGATGCGGGTGCAGCCGTCGCTGTGGAGCCGGGCACAGGAGGCCTACCTGGCCGAGCTCTACGTCGTACCGAGCCGACGTGGCCAAGGGCACGGCCGCGAACTGATTACCGGGGCCATCCGGGTTGCCCGTGAGCGAGGCGCCGACTACGCGTTCCTGGTCACCAGCGAAGACGACCTACTTGCACAACGCCTCTACGAGGCGGCTGGGTTCCGTCGGACCGAGGGCGAAGGTGGCCCACTCATGCTGGCGTACGAGCGCGAGTTGTAGTTTCCCGAGCGGTGCGCGCCCCTCCGCCGCTTCAGCCCCGGTAAACCGGGGACTTCACGGCCGCGCGAAGGACCAGACCGGGCGGCCCACGGTGTCCTGGCCAGTGAGTCCCGACTCGGCGAGCAGAGGCCTCAGGACATCATCGAAATAGCGCTGCCCCTCGGACTCCATGCGCCACACTTCGGCGATGACGAATCCATCGCCCTCGGGGTAGACCGCGTGAGACATGAGACCGGCGCGCGGACCTCCGGCCTGCCTCATGGATTGTCCAACCTTGGCGTCGAGCTCGTCGAACTGGTCCCGGGTCCCGGGAGCGACAGTGGTTGGAGAAGAACGGCCATGGCACCGATCGTCGAGCATGACGTGCCGTCAGCGGAAGCATGCGCGGCGTGGACGCGGCTACTCCTTGCATTGAGGGCGCGTCATTCCGCGGCGATGGACCTCCGGGTCGCCCCAGCCAAGCGCTGGCGGGCTTCACCAACATCATGCCTGCGCGTCAATCCTTCAGCGCCAACCGTGCGAGCGAGCGGCCGTCGAGCGTGTACAGCATCGCCTCGTCGCCATCGATGGACAGCTGCGGTTCGTTGTGCCAGCCCCCGGCCAGACAGCCCGCCAAGGTCGTCGGCTCAAGGGTCGCAGGGTCAAGCTCTAGGACTTCGTCGCCTGTCGCTGCAAAGAGACGCCCGTGCCAGGCCTCGACCTCGCCGGCGCCACCCACATTCACTTGGTTGACGACCGTCCGTGTTCGCGGGTCATAGGAGAACACCCGCCCGTCCCCGGTATAGGCGTAGAGCAGCCCGTCGAGGAACTCGACGTGGCGAATTGTGGACACGCCGGGCAATGGCACGTCACGCCACACGACTTCACCCGTTGCGAGGTCGAACGCCGCCAGGTGGGCTTCGGTGGTGGTCGGAGCTATGCCGGAGGCCCCAATCTGGGTGCTCAGGTAGGCGATGCCGCGATGCGTCACCACCGAGTTCACCGTCTGGTCGTCAACGATGCCTCGATAGGCCTGGGTATCTCCGGTGCGCGGGTGGTAAGTGGTGAGCGCGCCGTCGAGGTGTCCGTACTCGGCCATCGAGGCGACAAGAAGCCGCCGCGAGGCAGAGTCGTAGTAGACGTCGCGGGGACGGTTCTGCGCCGCGCTCATTGGAATGGCGCCGACCGTCTCGTAGCGCTGCCGCCGGTCCAACGCCCCTATGGTGCCGCCTGGGTACTCCGCCAAGTACAGGTTGGATCCCTTCATCGCCATCGCCTTTGGCTCACCGGGCACGCGCAGCCGGGTGCTGGTCCCGACCTCTGACTGGTGCTCGGTCAGCGACCAGTGTCCGCCCACGTACACCCGGTCGTTCGAGGCCTCCAGCGACTGCACGACCTCCGGTCCCGCTCGCAGCCCGACCGTCTGCAGATCGATCACGTCGACCTGGCCGTTCGACCGGTTCATGTGCCACGCGGCGCCCGAGCCGGTGACGCCGAAGATCGCGTCCGCGTCGGGATGGACCAGCCGCGTCTCCTCACCCGGTGATGGCTGCGCCACCTGAGTCAGCTCGCCACTGGCCAGGTCATAACGCATCAACGAGCCGTCGCTGCGCGTCGACAACCACACCGCACCGTCGGCGACGACGACCTGGTCGACCGTGCGCTTGCCCGTGTTCACGACCGTGTACGAGCTCGGGTCATCACGGTCTATGACGGCCATTCGACCGGACGGCTCTGTTCCGGCAACGATCACCCCCGGGCCCAACGCGAGTGAGTACACCCATGACTCGCCCCGCAGCTCCTCGGGCAGGATGCTCTCACGCTCACCCGTAGCGCGGTCGATCCGTATCAGGTTCGCGCGCGTTCCAGTGCCGGCGTAGATGAAGGAGTCGTCGACTTCAACGGACCGCACGTACATCTCGGCGGGGTCCGCGGCGCCATAATCACGCACTTGCCCAGTCGAAGGGTCGTACGCGTGCACCCGGCCGGTGGGGGAACTGCCCGCGACGACTGTGCCGTCCGCAGCCGTGGCCAGATCCCACACGAACGTGTCCCCACGGAGGTTGAGAACCTGCTGCACGTTGCGGGTCGCCGGGTCGATCCGGTACACATCGGCCACCTCCCCGTAGGTGCCGACGTAGACGTCGCCACCGGAAAGTGTGGCGCCCCACCCGCCGTCGCCCGAGGGCAGCATGATGTTGTCCGTGACGCGTCGGGCTGCCAGGTCGTACACCCGACGCTCGCCGGAGACAGGCCACGGGAACCAAGAACGCCGTGGACCCGTCCGTTGCTGCGCCCACCACCGGCGACGTGACCGACGCAGGGCCAGGGTCTCGAGCCGGGAGCGTTCACAATCAACTGCACCCGCTGGGTTCGGAGTATTCGTGAAAGCAACAGGCCGGCCACCGCGAGCAGGCCAGAGGTCAGCAAGGCACAAGACCGAATCCGCATCGTGTCTCCTCGAGTAGACGTCGCAGAAGGCGTTGCCTGAGAACGACCGCTGCGTCGGGTTCTGCCTCCGGCCACCCTTCATCACCGAGCGCAGGATGTCCATGCCCTGACCGCTCACCCCCGCGACCCACCGAGACCCACCACGGGTCGACAAACGCAGGCAGGACATCGCCCGCAAGCCCCACCGCTGTGCCCCGGGCACCGGGGTCAGTGCGGGGAGATCGCGCGCCGAACCATGGTTCGTCAGGTCCTCCACGCAGCAGCAAACCGGCCAAGAAGCAGCAGCGAAGGCGCGTTATACCGCCGCGAATGAGTCAGCCACCCATCGAGCGGGGCGCGCACGGCCGCCGCCTGCGGCCCGATTTGGGTCCACACCCCGGCTTCCCGCACGACCCGTCCACAGGCTGAACGGACGTGCGAAGTGTGCCGGTGGTGGCGGCTGGAATGAGCTGCATGGCGATCACCCCGCTCGAGCATCCGACACCGGCCGGTGTGGTGGCTGCGGCGTGCGCGGGACTGGATGCGGTGGCGGGTTCGTGGTGGTCGGCGCGCGGGTCCGGGGAGCTGGTCGCGGGGGTGGAGGAGCTGCAGCGGCTGAAGGCCAAGGCGGCCGCGTTGGAGGCCGAGCTGCTGGCCGAGCTCGACGGCCGGCAGACGGCGAAGCGGGAGCTCGGTTGGGGCTCCACAGCCGACTGGTTGGCCCACCTGGCCGCACCTCCCGGCGCCACGGCCGTCAGGCCGTCGCCCAGGCCGGGATCCTGGTCGCCGAGCGGGTGGGCACTCTTGAGGCGTTGCGCGCGGGCGCGGTCTCGGCGGAGCAGGCCTCGTTCGTCCTGGACGCGCTCGAGCGGCTGCCGCTGGCCGAGCGAGTTCGCCGCCGCGGCGAGCAGCTGCTGCTGGAGGAGGCCGGGCGGCCAACGCCAGCGACCTGCACGGGTCGGTCGCCACCTGGCGTTCTGGGCGACCCCGACCGCGTCGAGCGCGAGGCCGAGAAGGCCCTGGGCCGCGAAGACCGGGCCGCCCACCCTGGCCGGGTCCTCACCGTGACCGAGGACGGCTGCGGCGGTATCCGGATCACGGCGCGGGGGCAGCGCCGAGGACCGCGCCGTGCTCCGCGCCGCGTTGTTGCCGCTGACCAAGCCGGCCCCGGCGGTCGATCCGGTGGCCTGCGAGCAGCAGCCCGACCAACGCGACCACGGCGCCGGATGTGGACCCGCTCATCCAGCTCGCTCGCCACGCCCTCGACACCGACCTCCCACCGGCCAGCCACGGCGCCCGGCCCCGGGCCGCGGCCACCATCGACGCCGAGATCCTGGCCGGCGAGACCGTTGGGGTCGGGGTCCCGAGGACGGGCTCGACCTGCCCGGCTCCACCATCCGGCGGCTCGCGTGTGAAGGCGACCTGATCCGCGTCCTGCTCGACACCGACGCCTTCGTCCTCGACGCGCCGCACCCGACGCCTGTCACCCCGGCGACTGGACCGCCCTGGTCGCCCGCGACACCCACTGCGCATTCCCCGGCTGCACCCGGCCCCCGGTGATGTGCCACGCCCACCACGTCCGCGACTGGATCCACGGCGGCCGACCGCGCTGGACAACCTGGTGCTGCTCTGCGGCCACCACCACCGCACCATCCACCACCCCCCCTGGCAAGTACGCCTCGCCCACGACCGACGACCCGAGTTCCTCCCACCCCCAAGCCGGAGACCACCACCGGCCTGGATCCGCCACCGACAACGTGTGGAATGATCACGGCCGACGACGCTGCCAGGGACGGCAGGACCGACAGCTCCCGCTCACGACCTGGAAATTGTGTGGTCCCATCGAACACCGACCCGGATCACCGGTCCGGTACTCCAGGACGACCAGGGTCACTGAGCGGCGGCAGCGCATGATTGCGTACCGCGTCGGCTCCACTCGGCTCAGCTCAAGACGGTTCAGGGTGCTCTTGCCTGCCAGCGCCGCGCAGCTCGATCGACGGGCCGACAGTTTGCCGCCCAACGCCGCCAGCACCGGGTCGTGGCGAAGCTGATCGTGGTCGACCAAGTCCTCATAGCCCAGGGCGATCCCATAGACACGCTGACCGACAAGCGTCGCAATCTCATGCTCGATCAGCGCCGCATTACGGTGGTCGGCAAAGCAGCTCGCAAACCGATCAATCAACCCGATCGCCCGAGCCGTCTGACCCAGCAGCAGCGCCCCCGCGTCTGACGTCATCCGACCGCCGTCGAATGACGCCTCAACTCGGCGCCTGTCCACAGCTTCAAATCCAAACAGGTCCGCAATACACTCTGTCGGCATCGGGGCTCTTTCCTCTTCCGCTGAAAGTCGTTCTCGCAAAACAACTTTCTCAGAGGCAGGACTCCGATGCACCTCTTACCCGTGAGATATCCGGGCTAGTTGCCCGTTAAGAAGCGGGATTGAGTGCCGTTTGGCGAGGAAGGGCAGCGATCAAGGTGTACAGGGTGATGCGCAAAAGGCTCTTGAGCCAAGCGAGAATGCGCCTGAAGTTGTAGCTGGCAGCGGTGAGGATTGCGTTGCGGCATCGCCGGCACGGCCCTTTGCGAGCGGATCTGCGAGGCCGCGGGCCCTCGAAGGCCGCTTCGATGGTCTGGCGGCCGGCGATCCTGCGGCGGATGTCGGATCAGCAGACCGAGCCGGGTGCGCAGGAAGCGCACTTCCCGGTGGTGGCGGTTGAACTGCTTGGCGTGGGCATAGCGCCCCGCCATCATCGCCGCCTGCCGGGCGACGCGGACGTAGGATTGCCGCAATCGCACGCCGTAGCGGCGGGCCAGTCGATTGAGCCCCTTGATCGCCGCGTGCAGCAGCCTGGCGTCGGTCGGGAAGGCGATGTTCTTGGGCTGCACCGTGGTGTCGACCATGACCCGCGCCAGGTCCTGGTCCGCAGCGCGCCGCTTCGGTGCGCCACCCGCAGGCTCTCGGCCAGCAGCATCTCGAGCTTGTCGCCCAGGCGCTTCCTCCAGTGGCTGAGGTCGGAGCGCTCGTGCGGGAAGGTGTGCTGGAAGAACGTCTCGCCGGTGAAGTGCTGGAAGTACGGACGTAGACCCAGCTCTCACAGACGCCTTCGTCGGACAGCCCGAACATGTGCTTGAATAGCAGCAGGCCGACCACGAAGCGGCTCTCGATGCCGGGTCTGCCCTTGTCGCTGTAGAGCGGCGCGATCTCGTGTCGATCCACGCCCAGTCGATCTTGCCGGCGAGCTGCACAAGCTCGTGCTTCATGTTTATGATCTGGTCGAGCCGGGACCGGAACAGGTCACCTTCCCGTGTCGCTTCGTGTTTCTTCCCGCATCGACCCCTCCGATGCGGCATCGAATCACGGCTCGCCGGCCGGGGGAATCCCGAAAGCGAAATCGCAAGGTTCCAACCCGTTCGATCGCCAAACCTTGCAATCCAAAACCGGCCCCTACACCGAGAACAATTCGCCTTCAACCGCTTAGACGTTGTTCACGGACGACTAAGACGACTAGCGCACAAAGCGACCAAGAGTGCGTTGCCGCGGCCATGACGTAGGGTCGGACGGCGCCCTTGATGCAGTTCTTAAACTACCTCATCGCCGTATTACACTTGACATGCGCAGTAGCCATTGCCTGGATAATTTTCCTTCCATTTCTGGCGGGACGCCGAGGCGGATGCTGTGTCGGCCGAATGACCTGCCTGGCCACCTTGTTCTCGCCGGCCTGATACGACACTTGCCGCAGAAGGTTGTCTTCGGTCCAGGTCAGGTAGGGCCACTTCGGGGAGCGCTAAGTGCACCCGCGACAGCTGAGCGCCGAGCCGAAGCGGCTGTCACGCGGCGTGGCTCGGCTAGCGGCATCTTCGGCGCCTGCAGCGGCGCCAACACCCCGGCCTCCATCCTGCCCCGCTACATCGACACGGCGATGACCGAGCCGATGCAGGCCAATGCTGAGTTTCATGCTCGTGTAATGGCGCGCCCTGCCGCCGGCCGGCTGGGAACGTCCGACGATTTCGCTGGAATAGCGGCGTTTCTTGCCAGTCGTGCGGACCTCTCGTCTTGGTCACGGCCAACGTGATGCCAGGTTTGCGTTCTCACAGGTGCCTTGGAAGAGTTGCAGCCGGCCGACCATCTCGGGCAGCTCTTCATTCATTGCGTACTTCCAAATCAATGGCCTGTAGCCCGGTCGATATTGGCGGAGTTCTTTTTTAGCCATTAGTTCGGATGACTCTCCGTGCCGTCCCACCCTCCAAGCCGAGCTGCCAGCTAGCCTAGCCCATTGAATTCGACATCCAACTAAACCTACGACGTTGGCGTCCTAGAGGTCCGCTGCCTGCCCCCAAGCAGACGCAGGCGGGTGGTTTTGTCCCTCGGGATGGCCGCTGTGACCCACACCCTGCCCCGCGCGCTCAGAGCCCGCGCGGGCCCCCTTTCTTGATCCCGGCCTAGTTTACGGACTTGCCGACGCCAACTCGGAAGGTCCCGAGCTTTCGCAACTCTGTTTTACAGCGCCGCTACCGGGCGCGGGTTCCGGGCGTTCGCAAAGAGGGAGCAACCGGTTGTATGAGAGCGCCGCTTATATGTGCAGGACTTCCCTTCGTCCATGGCATAGCTTCTTTGCTCCTCGTGATCGACACCAGGGGATCGAGAACTGTCATGCGGATAAAGATGCCGTGCCCTATGGCCCGCTTGCGCATGACCAAGTTGTGCCTTTGTATTAGTCATTTCAGGTGGTTTAACCTTCCGCCGGATTCTTAACGGCTGGCGAGCTCCCACCCCCTGTTGGTCAGGATGATAAGACAGGGATCATCGGCTCGTTGTTCCACCAGACCGGCGGCGACGACATCCGCCACGACCCGCTCAAGGTCGGCACCCTTGATGCCTGTGCGCGCACCTATGCACTGATGCGCCGCCACGATGTGGGATTGCGTATGCTCACGTCATGGAGGGCCATGACGAACTTTGTCGTCAATGCCGGCCCGTCGAGCTTGAGCATCACCCCAGCCCATTGGCTTGAAAGCAGGTCGTCCTTAGATGTCGGCAAGGGCATCGACGGATACCTCGATAGGGACACTGACGAGGCCGCAACGGTGGTGTGCCCTCAAGCAAGCCCTGGGGGCGGAGGCAGCGACCACCTCCAGGGCAACGCAGCCTTAAGGGTGCAGGCCAAGGTCGCTGTACATCCGATCGAGCAAAGCGGGATCGATGCTGGGTTGGGCCGCGTCTTCGCCGGCGTTGCGCTGCTGGTCCCGGTGCCGCCACTGCAGCATCTTTCGCGTTCTCTCGATGCTGTCGTGCGCTTCTGCCACCAGCACCTGCGGCAGGCGCTCACCGCCGCGCGTTATATCCTCCAGCTCGCGGAGCAACCACGAGACGTGGGCGATCTGCTGGTCGAGGCTCGCCGTTGCAACATGACGCCGGGCCGCGCGCTTGGTTCGACCACGGCGCGCCGGCTCTCGATTATCGAGGCGAGCGCTCTTGAGCTGGCAATGGGCGCGGAAATCGATGATTATCGCAACCATAAATATGCACCCCTCGTGAATTGAATCTCTTAACGTCTTATGATTCGCTGAGACCCGGAGGGGATTCGGGGCGTTACGCTGAGCGGTTGGCCCACCTGTGACTTTCTTGTGATCCTGAATAGGTACTTCGAACGACCCCTTCGAGTCGGTTTGTCACAGAGCCACTGCTTTTTCTTGCGGCGCAAACTTAATGCACCCAGATGGTTAAGTCTTGATTTTATTAACTTAGTTGGTCCTCGCGCGGCCGGGCGACGGGGCGACCCCTGCTTAGACTAGGGATTTTGAGTTAGCGCCGAGCGCAATCCAAAAGAAAACTGAGCAGCTGGGTAGGAGCATAAGCCGACGGGGAGGCAACTTTTCACAGGTGTGCGCTTCGGTGAGCGCCGGCGCGGTGCCCGCCACCACAACCAGCGTTTCCCCCACCAGAACCCGGTTGCCAACGCACATGGTGCGGTCGGATGCTCAAGACTTTGGGGGGCAATCGAAATGCAAAGGTTCAATCTCGCTGGCAAAGTCGCCATCGTAACCGGCGGTAACGGTGGCATTGGCAAGGGTATCGCGCGCGGCCTGCTGGAATGCGGCGCGGCGGTCGTTATCGCGGGGCGCAATAAGGCCAAATGCGAGACGACGGTTGCGGATCTCGCCAAGATAGGTCCGCCGGTCAGCGCCTTCGTCATGGATGTCACCGTCGAGGCGGAATGCAAGGCCGTGGTGACGGAAACGGTGAAGCGACACGGCCGGGTCGACATCCTGGTCAACAACGCGGGCGGCGGTGCCAACAATGGCGTGCCACCCAACCCTCCGCACGAAATGGCTGTCGATGGCTTCCGCAAGATCATCGACGCGAACCTGACCAGCTCTTTCATGGTGAGCCAAGCGGCCTACCCGGAAATGAAGAAGGCCGGGGGCGGTAAGATTATCAACATAGGCTCGATGGCGAGCTACATGGGCGGCCCGCTGTGGACTGCCTATGGGCCGGCCAAGTCCGGCATCGTCCAACTCAGCAAGAACTGCGCCTCGGCGTGGGCCAAGGACAATATCCAGGTTAACACCATCCTGCCTGGCTACATCGACACAGCGATGACCAAGCCGATGCAGGCCAATGCTGAATTTCATGCTCGTGTAATGGCGCGCACTGCCGCCGGCCGGCTGGGAACGCCCGACGATTTCGCCGGAATAGCGGCATTTCTCGCCAGTCGTGCCTCGGACTTTATTACTGGCGCGGACATCACCGTCGACGGCGGATTGCTGTGGGGTGCATAGGGTAGCGGGATGACGATCAGGAGGCTGATTACTCAAACCGTTGGGGTCGGCTTGTTGCTCCTGACCGGTTGCGAGGCGTCGCCAAGCATGCGCGACGACTTGCTAAGATTGACCTCGTCCCAGCCAACAGCGCGAAAATCTCAGCCGGCAAAGAGCGTGGCTTCGACGCGGCCAAGCGCGACACCCCCCGCATCGACCACCGATGCAGCCGCGGTCGCCACGACGGCGACTTCTGATGAACTGCCGGCACTCCCCGCCGCGACGGCGGTTTCGGGCTATCCAGCAGCGGCACCCCTACCGCTACGGGCAGTCCCGCGCTCTCACTTCTCGGCAAGAGCGAAACTGAGCTGCGTGCCATGCTCGGCGCGCCAACCAGCGAGGAGGACCGTCCCCCCGGTAAACGGTGGCGCTATCGAGACGGACAATGCACCTTGGACGTCCAGCTCTACCCGGACGTCCAGACCAAACAGTTCGGAACTCTTGCGTACGAGGTGAAGAGCGATGACAACACCGATGAAGGGAAGCGTGCCTGTTTAGTCCAGCTCCAATCCCGTGCCCAGACCCACCGCTAATTAATATAAGAAGTGGAAAAGCGCCTCTCGTCCAACCTCGACTGACGATCGAACTGACGGAGGCGTTCGGGCCCTCCGCCCTTCATGGCATGCCGTCCGAGCGCACTGTGCTGGGCTGGACTGCAAACGGCCCGAGTTTCGAGGGCAATACGACTTCGCCCGAGAGATCGGCAGGGAAAAGACAGGGCATGAGGGTGCTGGCCATACGATGGCCTAAGCACGCTTCTGCTCGGCTGAAGGCGGCCATGGCCGCGTCTGCGGCGTCGAAATGGCGCTTGCGGGTGAGATGCCGGTGCCAAACGTAAAAGCCCATGAGGGCGACGCAGCGGGTCCTGAACGGCAAAAGCCAGAATAAACATTGCCGCTTCCATCGTTGTCCAGATGGGCCTGCCGGACGCGAAAAATCGAGAGCTTTTAATCCCCTGGGCGGCCCGGCTCCCACTCGCCGCCCACGGCGCACCTAGCGGTTTGGAAAGCTAGAGCTTGCACCTTGGTCCGGATAGCGGCGCATATGGAAAGCGCGCCGCTAACTGAAGTCCGCCGCCTGCCAAGTCCAAGGAGCACGGGGCCAAGTCATTGGAAGCCTCGAGGACCAGCCCCTCGAATCTCATCGAGGCGGCGGTCCAGCCGTCATCGCCAAGTCGTCCCTTCAACCTGCGAGGCGTTGCAGGCCGACCTGAAGGAGGCGATCCGCATTCTGTCCAAGCAGTTCCCCCACGCGCTGGCCTTGCAGGGCGTTGGCCACAGCCTGGAACTGCGCCGCGGCGACCAGAAGGTCCACGGCATTCGGGCTGGTGCCGGAGCGCGGCCACGGAGGCGGAAATGGAAGGCGCCGACTGGGCGCGGTGGCACAAAACTCGTCGACGAACGTGCCCAACATCGATTGCGCCAGGCGCAATCCCGTTTCTTCGTCCGGCGCAGCCGCACTGTGCAGCGCAGCCATGCTGATGATCTGGCGGGCGACCGCCGCCGATCGCCACGGCTCGGGGTGAGCGGTTTCCACTCCCGTGCGCGGGGGAAGAGGTTGGGGGTTCAGCCATGCCTCACCCGCCGCCCGCATCCCTTCGCCGGCATGGGCGGAGGCCGACACCATCAGATCGATCAGCCTGAAAAGAGCCTCCTTGGTGATCGGAAGCCCGGCCCCCTCGTCGCGGCTCGAAGTCATGGGTACCTCCTCCATTCCTGGATTTCGTGCTCGAAAGGCGGAGGCGCCACGGCGTCGCATCCGATGGCGGGATCCAGCAGCGACGGATGTGCGTGGGCAAGTACGGTGGCCAGGTCGAGCTTGCACACCTCCGGCTCGGTGACTGGTCGCCCCAGCATGTCGCTAGCGACACGTGCCGCGCCCTGCAGGGAAAGCGCGCTATTGCCGGACTGGACGTGGCGCAGCAGTTCGCGTTGCTGCATCACCAAGGCGCCGGTGCATTGGCGCGAGACCACGTTCCAGGTGTTGCGTGGTGTCGGTCCAGTCCCCTTCAACCGAACATGACAAAGGCTGCCGAAGCCAGGTTGGCCATGGCAGAGATCGTTCTTCCAGACGTCCGCGCGCTTCCAGGGCGCGAACGTGAAGCTCTCAGGCATGGGTATGCCCGGGACCTCGTGGTCATAATATAACGTCACTGTCTTGCCGTGGTTGGCCTGCAGCCAGGGGCATTGGTCGTTGCATGTCCGGGGCCTGGGCCGAAGCATTGTGACGTGATGAACATCCTGCCTCTCGGTGCCGATGCACCACGTGGTCTTGGTGTCGTCGGGCGAGGCCGCATTCTCATTCTCACTTGCAGGATCCATTGCGGTAGCTCCCTTCATCAGCGCCGCATCTGCGACGGCGCCAGGATCAAATTCAGGCCCTCAACGCCGCGCGTTTCGAGGACGGTGGCGATCGCGGTGCTGACCGCGGGCTGTTCGGTTCGGATAGCGTGCTGCACGCTGGTGGCGAAGACATCGGGCGGATTCCAGATCTTGTCGAGGCGCGTCGGCTCCACGACCCAGGGAAACTCCCGCCGGCCGCTCTCGCATTGGCGCGTGAACTCGTCGAAGCCCTCCCCCATCACGACCGTCTCGTTGGGCACGTCGATGATGGTCGAGAGGTTCCACGTGTAGCCGCTGGCATCGACAACTTTCGTGGCCAGCTCGATGAGGATGCAGCCGGCATCCGCCGGCACATCGATGGTGAAGCGGTCCTCGTCGCCCCGCTGAACGCCGATGCTGAAGCTGGCGCTTGCCACGTGACCGCGAAGCGGCGGTTCAGGATGCCAGACGTCCGTCGTGAACGTGAGTTGACCGGCCACGAGTGGCTGTGGGGTGGTCGTGAGGTGCGGAAAGTGATACTGCGACATCGAGCGATAGCCGAGCGCGATGGTCCACGGGAACCGCGTGAGAGGCAGCGGTACCGCGGTTGCTTCGACCTGGGCCGTCACGCTCGATCGCCAGTTCTGATGCGTGTATTCGAAGCGCGTGCCCCGCTCTCGAGTGCTGTCGGCAACGAAGCCCAGGTCACCCAGGCAGCTGAAATACGCGTGGCGATCGCGCTCCGGGCCGACACGCGTTCGCTCGATCTGGTCGACGATCGCGACCCGCGGCTGGAACGGGCGCGGGTCTTCGGTGAGGCTGAAGCTCCATCGGCCCAGCATGGTGAGAAACTGCGGCACGACGGTCAGCTCCGTGAGGGTGACCCCGCGTGGCAGTGTCGCCCGCTGCCCGGGAAGCGGCGGTAGCTTGCTGCCCAGATCCGACGGGATGAACGCCTCGACCAGCGAAGCGATGATCGAAGAAAACAGGAAGCCTGCGATCATCCCGGCGAGCGCAATACACCGACCAACGCGCCGAAAGCCCACTCGAGCCAAGCAGGAAGCTCAATCTCGATGTCCGGATCGTCGATCTCGACGTTCTGGATCTCGATGGAAAGCGGCTGCTGAACCAGGACGGGTCGACCGCGGAATCGCAGGTGGGCGGTGAACCCAAAGCCGTTTACTTCTCCGGTCACCCGAGCACGACCCTCGATGCGATGTTCCCTAACCAGAGGTCGAGTTCTGGCACTTCGATATCGAAGTCGGAAAAAGGGTCGGGCACCGGCGCGACGCGATGGCGAAGTTTACCGTTGCCAACCGGCGCCGGTGTTTCGTTCGCAAGGTCCAACAGGCCCTGCGGCGTGTCGAGGAACGCGCAAAGCAGATTCTTGCCGTCCTCACGGTCCTGCTTCGTGATCGGACCGGTTCCCCCGCGTTTCACGTAGGCGTCGCGCACGAAACGATCGATGAGCCGAGACGAGAGCCGGTCGCGGGCGAGCCGACGGATGGCGGGATTGCGCACGGCGCGGCGAAACCCGTCACTGCTCAGCCGCAATCCGAAGGCGGCCGGCTGCCCTGCGGGGAGAAACGGCATTGCTTGGAACGGCGCTGGCGTGGGCTCCAAGGCGTAGCGCAACGAAAGCGCGAGCGACTCGGGATCGACCCATGCGACGCTCGGCAAGGCCTCCGCAGTAAGCAGCTGTTCACTTGGAACTCCCGGCGTAAGATCCACATTGACGCCGGTCTCGTTTGATCCAAGATAACTGCAGGGAAAGCCCGGTTGCTATTGCCAATTCGGCAAGGTCGGCGGCCAGCTGGCCGACCTTCGCAACAAGGCGCCCTTTGGATGCGGCGTCGAACGCAAAGGCGACCGTAGTGCCAGCGAAATCAACGACTAGGCGCGCCTGCGAGCCCTGCTCGACGACTTTTACGCCGCACTTTTCGAGCTCCCTGTCGACCTGTGCCGCCGTGAAGCGGAGCGTGAAGGGAATAGTGATGTTTCCCGCCAGCAGGCCCTCAGACTGCCCCGCCGACAGAAATTCGACAGAGCCTTCATCGAAGGTGAGGGCGAGATTCGACTGTGCGGAACCAACGACCGATTGAAGTACCACGCTGCGAACGATGAGCTGTACGCGCACAACGCCGAGGGAGGTCGGGGTCGACCGGCGGACCGGAAAAGGCGGGGCCAAGATGTCGGGACCGGCTGCGTCGTCGACCTGGACCGTCAGGCCGTGCACCCGGCGCTCAAGGGCGCGACGGGCGATTGCGATGTGAAGGTGTGGCATTTGTCATCCCCATTTTCTTGACGACAGCCGTCACTCCAGGCGACGAGAGCAGGAGCCGGATCAGTTCACACGGTCGTGTTCACCCGGCCACGATAGAGATTACAAGGATAGTTCGGGGCTGTGAGCTGGAGGCACTGCATCGTCGGCCGCTCGCGCAAATGGATGGCATTTGCATCCCCGCTTGTTACTTGCACGAGCTTAGGTAATTCAAAATCAGGTTCGTGTGACTTTTCGGAGCCCAGGCGGCGATGTCGACGTCATCGCGTGTCGAGCGCGCTGCAAATCTCCGCCCTGGAAAGACAGGCCACCCGTTCTGAAGAAGCTCGCAGGGGTCAGCGGATCGGCGTGCACCCCTGCCCGAGTGCTCACCACGATTGGCGTCCAATAAGTCAGTTGTTGGACCGGTTGACCGCAGAGGTCAGGGGATTTTTGATGAAGTAGGCTCTCACCGGATTGAACGACGTATCAATCGCGACGAGCTTGGGCGCAAGTCGGTCGGTCTCGCAGAAGAATTTTACCAGAGCCAGGTTACTCTTCTTCGACAGAAATCCTTCTGACGACGACTGTGCCTGGTCCAGGATGTAAGGATATCCATCGCCGCCGTGCGAAGCCCGAAACACTTTCTGGCCTTTTTCAGAGAGGTAAATGTTCGAAACCAGAATGGTCATGAACTCTTCGATGTTTTCGTAAGCGGCACTGTCTGCGTTGGCATAGGGCGTAACATCATCCGGATTGGGCGCAAGCTTGTGGCTAACTTGCGCGAATCCATCAAGCAGTCGTCCGGAATGAACAAGTTCGTGCAACAGAACTTCATCCCGCAGCATTCCGGGTTGGAAGGCTCGCAGGTTGGTCGGGATCGTCGCGTGCGAAGCGGGCAAGGTTTCCTTCCACTGCTGCGGCTTGAACCAGACCACGATTTTATGCGGGTCTTTTCCGATCAATCTGCCGGAGGAATTGCTTTTGAGTTGGTAATCAGCCTCGGCATTCAGCCCGGTCTTGTAGCGTGGATAGATTTCGACGTCGCCGGGGCCGTTCTTGATGCGTGAAAGCACGAGTTTGCCCACCGCCGTCTTGGCGATCTGACCGCGGATGATCGCGTTGGCCACGGTCGCCTCGAACTCCATCTGCAGTGCCGGATCATATTTGTAGGGGGCGCCAGATACCGTGATGCTGTAATCGTGCAGCGGGATTGGCATGGTGTTCCTCCGGGGTCGCTCACCAGGCGACGGCAATCTCCAGTGCTTACCAGGACCGCGACGGCGAGGCCCCGCATCAAATGCCGGTCGATCACGCGCGGTATAGCTGGCCAAGGGCCGTTAGCTCTGTAGCTTTCGCCACACTGGCATTTGGTCTGCCCGGACCGGCAACCGAAACAAAGGCATGCCGAGCTGGCGGAGGTCTGCTTTGGGTCCCGTCGCCAGAGCGGCCAGATCAATGCGTGCGCGTCCCAGGCGGGCGAGTTTCGCAGGGGGTCAGCGGATCGGCGCGCGCCCCTAACCGTCGAGACCGGTTCTCTCGAGTGCGGCGGCGGCACGGACCAGTCCGACTTCCACGGCCGTGTCTCTCAGACGCTTCAATTCTGCGGAGAGGTCCGACTCGCGCTTTCCCCGGCCCCATGACGCGAGAGCGCGCCCCCGTGCGACGATAAATTCCGGCCAGGCCAACGGCTCCTCGCGAATGTAGTTCTCAAGACGACGGGCATATCGATCAACCTCGTCCCATTCACCTACCGTCAACTTGTGATCGATCGCAGACTGGGCGAACCAAAATTGATTGTGTGCCACACATCCGGAATCCAGAATCTCTTCCGCTTCCCTTAGCGCTGCCCTTTGTTCGGCAGGATCGGCCGACAGCGCAGCATGCACCGCGAGCACGGCTGGCCCAATGAACGTCATGCCCACTTTTCGGACCACGTCCAAGGCCTCCTTCACATAGTGTCGTGCCTCATCCATGTTCTCCTGTGCGGCGCAAAGCTGCCCCAGCAAGCAGAGTGACTGCGCCTCGAAATTGCCCGCTCCGATCTTGCGAGCGATCATCAGCGCGCGTTCCAGATGTATACGCGCATCGACGAAGCGCCCCAGCTCGATCTCGATCCGGCCAGCAAGGATGTAGCCAAGCTGCTCGGCGCGATGCTGGCTCACCCTAGCGGCCATCGCTGCCGCCTCCAGGCCGTCCTCTATGGCTTGCGTGAACTCCATTAGATAGATGCGAGTCCAACCGACCATGTGCCGATTGGCCACCTCGATGCGGCCGTAGCCGTGCTCGCGGCAAAGGTCCACACAGCCTTGAAATCGCTCGCAAGCGCTTCGCATGTGACCACGCAAGTAGTATCCGTCACCCAGACCGCCGAGTGCCAGCGCCTCACCTTCGGCCGAACCAGCCTTGCGGGCGAAGATCAGCGATCTTTCGTGCTCCGCGAGACATTCCTCGATCCTGCCGAGCGGAAAATACAGATTCCCCCGCAAATTGTGAATCTGGGCGCGTTCTAGATCGAGGCCGAGCTCGCTGGCTGCGTTCTCGGCCTCGACGAGGATTTCCAAAGCCTTCTCCTGGCGGTCAGCGATGCGCATCCCCGCAGCCATGCCAATCCAAGCCCGACATCGCTGGGCATTATCGACTGCCGAAGCCAATCCGGCCTCGAATGCGGCGATCGACTCGCCGGTCGCGCCCATGTTGCGCAGGACTTCGGCGCGCAAGCACAGCAACTCGAAGCGAGTTCTCGGTTCCGTCGCCAGCGCGATCCCGCGATCCGCCATGGCGAGGGCGGAATTGAATCGGAGAGCGGCAACCTCCAACTCCGTCGCCCGCCGATAAGCCAGGGCCGCCGCGGGGTCGTCGGCCCGATCCAGATGTTGAGCGCACAGCAACTGGTCCTGATTTTCGTACCAGTCGGCGGCCCTGCGATGCAGCTCCGCCCGGCGAGTCTTCAGCAACGAGCTGTATACGCCCTCCTGCACGAGCGCGTGCGCGAAGAGGTAGTCGTTGCCTTCGGGCCGGACGAGGAAATGCGCGACCAGATTCTCGAAATCATAGTGCGGGGCCGCGATCAGATGGCGCAATGGTGCGAGCGAAAATCGTTGGCCCAAGACCGACGCGGCGACGATGGCCTGCTTGTCCAGAACATCCAGCCTGTCCAGCCTGGCTTGGACAACGCTCTGAACCGAACCAGGGACACCTTTCTCACCCATCTCCTCGGCGCTGCGCAGGAGTTGCTCCAGGAACAGTGGGTTGCCGTCCGCACGCTTGATGCAATTGAGAGCAAACTGGGTGTTGGCGTCGATAAATCCGGCGGCAAGACGCATGGCATCTTCCGGCCGCAGGGGGCGCAGATCGATGGTCATTAGCGGCGTAGCGGCCGTCGACAGGTGCCAGGCCTGGTCCAGCGGATTGCCCTCTATGCGCGAGGTCATTGCGAGGATCGCGGGGCGATCCGCGATCGCCCTGGCGATATCTGCCAATTGCTGAACGACAGACCGGTCCGCCCAGTGCAGGTCTTCGACGATCAGGAAAAGCGGATGTCGGGCGCTCATGGACCGAGCGAGCGCCGCCACCGTCTCGCGCTTGCCTTCAGTGCGCGCCGCATTGCCCATGGCGTCGTAGAGCGAGCGCAGATCCAACGGCTGGGGCAGGTCCAGGAGATCGTTTAGGTAAACGGCCCTGTTGCGATCCAGCAAGGCGCTCGCATAGACACGCTCGGCGGCCTGCTGTCGCGCCGGCTCGTCACTGCCCGGCTGGATGGCGAGCAGGCTTCTTACCAGCGAGTGGACTGCCCCCTGCCCCTTGCCGACGCCGAAGTCCAGGACGAGGGTTCGGTGACAGTCGAAATCCCGCTCGAGCGCAATCCTTACAAACTCCTCGGTGAGGCGAGTCTTGCCAATACCGGCCTCGCCGCGAATCTGGATCGCCTGGCCCGTACCGGCTTCCAGACAAGCCTCCAGCGCGCCGACAAACTGGCGAACCTCTCCTTGCCGGCCAACGAAAAGCCTCTCGGCCGCAGAGCCTCCTTGCTGCCGCAGCGCCCGCATGAGGTAAGTCGAGATCGGTTCGGCAAATCCCTTGACGGTCAAGGAACCGCGGTGCTCGCACTCGGCCGCCCCTTCGACCGCGTTCCGGACATGCTCTGAAATCAGCGTCTCGCCCGCGCGTGCGGCATCCGTAAGCCGGGATGCGAGGTTCACCGATTCTCCCGTCACCGTGTAGTGCGTGTCGCTTCCGATGCCGCTCGCCACAACCTGGCCACTTGCGATGCCAATATGCACACGAAGCGCTCGTCCCGCCTTGGCGCTGATTTGGGGCATCGCCTCGTGGATCGCCTCGGCGGCATGGACCGCGCGCAAAGAATCATCGCTGTGCGCCACGGGTGCACCGAAGATGGCCATGACGTTATCGCCGACATGCTTGTCAACCGTGCCGCCGTGGTCGCGAATGATGGCATCGGCCTGGTCGAAGAACTCGCCGAGGACGGCGTGCAATTCTTCCGCATCCAGTTCCGTGGAGAGCTTTGTATAGCTGGATATATCGGCGAACAGCACAGTGACCTGCCGACGCTCTGCGGTCGGCGGAGGCTTGACGGCGGTATTGTCCCGGACGCCCGACGCTGCTCCACCACCCAGCTCGCCGACGGCTTCGACTGCAGCCTGAAGCCGCCGACGGTCTCCCAGGTTCAGACCCAGTTCCTTAAGATCCGCCTCGGAGAGTCGCGGAAGGACATCGAGCACCGATACCGGCTTCGGTAAATGCTTGCGCAAGATGACCAAGGCCGCGTTCTTCGAGCCATCGTACAATCTCGTCCGCCATCGAGCGTCCTTATGCAGTAGGCAATCTGGGAAACTTTATGCGGAGGAGCCAAGCCAGTCCATCTCCGGCCAACGTTATAGAGTTGGCCTTGGCTAACAAGGCCTTGCTGGTTGCGAATAGTGGATGTGCGAACCCTAGACTTCTTGATAGGGAAGGAGGGGCCTGACTGCTAGAAGGCTAAGATGGAGGGGGCAGAGTCCAAATCTACTAACTGGAGCGGTTTGTTGGCGCGGCGAGTCCCGCGTCGCCGACTTTCCGGTGACCCAAGCATTCTATCAGATAAGCGCCTCTGACCCGTCTTCATAAGCGAGCATGGTCTGCATTAGGCGGGATGTTAGTCGCGCTCGTGGCATGCTCTCCCTCGCTCTTGCATGAGCATGCTTCGGGGTCGCGGGCAGGCAGAGGAATTTACCGCCATGTGTACTAGCAAAGAAGGGGGTCGCGTTTTGTGCAATTGATTGCACAAGAGGCGGTCCCCGCCGGGCCTGGTTAATATGCGTGACGGCGGTCGGGTACGAGCGCTGAAACCTCAGCCTTCGCGTTCTCGGTCAAAGGCTGGCGATAATTGAATGTTATCGTCCGAGGCGTGACCTTTTGTGCAATCGATTGCACGGCTTTCGGGCTTCGAGTACGACGCGCACGCCCTCGGGCAGGCGCTGGATGTCGGCGATGCGGCCTTCGACGTTGATGTGAAACAGAGGCCGGATGAGCGTGACGCGGCAAGGCTCGCGGTACGCCAGGCGATCAGGCCGAAGCCTACGGCGGCGGCGACCAATCCAGGCCCAGCGCCCCCGGCAGCCACAGCACCCAGCGGCTGCGCTCGGCATCAAGCAGGTCCAGGATCGAGGCACGCCCCCACCACGCCGTCTCCCCTGTTCCATTGTTTGACAGTGTGGGGACGCTCGCCTACCTACGGCGCGCTTTTCCGGCCGAAATGCGGCGCAAGCTGTAATACCAGCCCTCGAAAGTTTTGACTCTGATTGTGCTCGCCCGTCGGGCGGGTCTGTGATTCGCTTCCAGCCGACCTGATTGACGTGGAGGTCAGCGATGGGTGCAGCGGTCGTTCTACGGGTGATTTCGGGGCGTCCGACCTGCGTCGGCTGGCGTCGCAAGCGAAGGATGGGCCGCAGGCGCGCCGGCTGCTGGCGCTGGCGGCGGTTCGCGACGGGATGAACCGGACGGTGGCGGCACGGCTGGGCGGCATGGATCGTCAGACCTTGCGGGACTGGGTGCATCGCTTCAACCAGCACGGTCCCGAGGGGCTGATCGACCTCAAGCCGAGCGGGCGGCCGGGCAAGCTGTCTGACGAGCAGAAGGAGGTGCTGAAGCAGCTCGTCGAGGCCGGCCCCGATCCGCAGAAGGACGGTGTCGCGCGCTGGCGCTGCATCGACCTCAAGCGCATTGTCGGGCAGCGCTTCGGGGTCGACCTGTCGGAGGTGAGCCTGGGGCGCGTACTCAAGAAGCTCGGCTTCTCGCACATCAGCGCCCGGCCCCGTCATCCCGTGCAGGATCCCGAGGCGATCGCGACTTTTAAAAAAACTTCCCGGCGCTGGTCAGCGAGGTCGTGAGCACGCTCGCCCCACAGACGCCGATCGAAGTCTGGTTCCAGGACGAGATGCGAGTTGGTCAGAAGAACAGCCTGGTCTATCAATGGGCCAAGAAGGGATCGCGGCCGCGCCAGCCCAAGGATCAGCGCTACGAGAACGCCTATGTCTTCGGCGCCGTCTGCCCCAGCCGCGACACCGGCGTCGCCCTCATCATGCCGCAAGCCGACACCGACGCCATGCAGAAGCACCTCGACGAGGTCGGTCACGCCGTCGCCTCGGGCGCGCATGCCCTGCTTATCCTCGACCAGGCCGGATGGCACACCACACGCAAGCTCAAATCGCCCACAAACGTTACCCTCGTGCCGCTGCCACCTGCTTGTCCAGAACTCAACGCCGCCGAGAACATCTGGCAGTATCTCCGCCAGACCTATCTCGCAAACCGCGTCTTCGCCGACTACACCGACATCCTCGACCGCTGCCAGGACGCCTGGTGCAAACTCCTCGCCGAGGCCGGACGCATAACCTCTATCGCACACAGACAGTGGGCTATCGTCGGTCAGGCTCAATGAAGGCTGGTATATAAATGCGGCTTCTGCCGATAATTTGGGTAACGTTTCGGGTAATCATTCGGAAAAAATCGGGTCCAAAGACGCCGTAACTGTCTCTCATCTGGCATCGTAAGTTTGTCGCCAGGCGACCAATGATCGGGAACGTCGACCAGGCCGCCGCACGCGGGGCAGATGAACCGCACCTCGCCGTCAGTTACCATGGCGGCGATCGCTGGTTGACCTCGAGGATCTGCCATGCGGCTTCGCGGCAGCAGAGCTGGCGTTGCCCGAGTGGGCTGATTGCCGAGGACGCGGCGATCTATCCCCGGCCTCCCCGAGTTCAAGCGGCAGCGTAACCCCGAACTGGGATCAGAGCGGTCGTCATCTTGAGCGCGGCACCAGCCGGAGCATGCGCATGCCAGCCCACAATAGGCGCCGTCGACCTCAAGCCCCCCACATCAAACCGCCATCGACCCGAATGTCGGCTCCGGTCACGTAGTCAGACGCGCTGCTGGCAAGGAAGGCCGCAATGCCCGCAAAATCGCCCGGCGTCCCGACACGCCCCGCTGCGATGCGAGGATTGACCCTCGCCATGAAGTCTTTGTTCGACTGCATGGCCTTAGTCATGGCCGTATCGATCAGGCCGGGCCAGATCGCGTTCACCTGTATGTTGTCCTTTCCCCAGGACGAGGCGCAGTTGCGGGTGAGCTGCACAATGCCCGCCTTGGCTGGTCCATAAGCTGTCCAACGCGGCCCGCCCATGAATGAAGCCATCGAGGCGATGTTGATGATCTTGCCGCCGCCCATCTTCTTCATCTCGGGATAGGCAAGCTGGCTGAGCAGAAACACAGACGTAAGATTGGTGTCGATCACCTTGTGCCAGGAAGCGAGCGGCATGTCTTCCGGCTGCACAGGACCGCTTGGAGCGCCGATGCCGGCATTGTTCACCAGGATGTCGAGCCGGCCATGCCGGCGCACTTTGATAGTCGCGCGGCACTGCTCTTCGTTCGTGACGTCCAGGACGATGGCGCTGACCGGCGGCCCGATCTTGGTGAGCTGGGCGACCGCGTCCTTGTTCTTGTCCTCATTGCGCCCAGCGATGACGACCGCCGCACCGCACTCCAGCAGGCCGCTCGCAATACCCTGCCCGATGCCGCCGTTGCCGCCGGTGACGAGCGCTACTTTCCCCTTCAGATCGAAACGATGCATGCCACATCCCCCGCTTTCTGGATTATCGACGTTCACTCAGGCATGCCGGCCAACCGGTAGGCCTTGATCAACCGGTCCCGGTCCTCGTTCTTTCGGATCACTGGGACCAAGGCATCCCTGCGCAACGACAGCGCCGGGTTCAGTTCCAGCGCGCGGGCCATGGCCCGGCGCGCTTCCTCCAGTTGGCCGGCCAGCGCCGCGCTGCGCGCAAGATGGATGTAGCCGGCCGGCTCGTTGGGATGCCGCTGAGTGACGGTGCGCGCCAATCCGACCGCCATCTCGTATCGCCCGGCACCAAAATGGCCCAGGCATTTGGCCAGGTGGAACTGCCAGCCCTGCGGATCGACGGGGCTTAGCCGCTCGGCGCGCTCGATATGCTCGATAGCGACGTCGTAGTCACCGTTGTAGCAGCGCGCCCATCCGCTTCCATGCCAGGTCAAGGCATCGTTCCGGTTTAGCGCAAGCGAACGGTCGATGAAGTCGAGCCCGGCCGCTGTCTCACCGGCCAGGTAAGCGAGCGCAAACCCGGCAGCGCCCAAGGCGAGAGGATTGTCGGGCCGCAGCTCGACCGCGCGCCGGCCGAGCCGCACGCCCTCCTCGCATTCGGCCCGCATGTCCCCCATCCACTGCGCCTGCTTGCGCCGCGTATAGAGGATAGACGCCCAGGCATGCGGCTCGACGAACTCAGCATCCAACTCGATCGCGCGGTAGAAGTGTTTGAGCGCAGCATCCAGCGCGTGACGCGCGGATGCGTAGAAGTTCTTCATGCCGAGCAGATAACTGTCGTAAGCGCCGGGGCTACTGGTCTTCCGCGCGGTGACGCGGTCGATCTCCGCCTGCTGTATCGTGGTCGGCAACACGCCTGCGACGGCAACGGTGATGCGGTCCTGCAGATCGAACACGTCCTCCAGCGGGCCATCGAACCGGTCTGCCCAGAGATGCGCGCCGCTCAGGCTGTCGACCAGCTGGCCTGTGATGCGCACGCGGTTGCCCGCTTTGCGGACGCTGCCTTCCAGCACGTAACGCACGCCGAGTTCCCGGCCGACCTGCCGAACATCGACGGCACGCCCCTTGTAGGTGAAGCTCGAATTGCGGGCGATTACGAAGAATTGCTGGAAGCGCGAGAGTGCGGTGACCAGGTCTTCGACGACACCGTCGGCGAAGTACTCCTGCTCTGGGTCGCCGCTCATGTTCTGGAATGGCAGAACGGCAATTGAGGGCTTGTCAGGTAGCGGCAGCGCGGTCGCCTGACCGTCCACCTTCGTCCCTCCGATCACGAAGACCTGCACCGGGCGCTGGATGTTCTTCAGCTCGATCTCGCCCTTGTCCATGAAGCCAAGATCGAGCTTGTCGCGTACCTGCTCATGCACCGCGCGGGTGATGGCGATGCCCCCAGGCTCCGCGACGCCCTCAACACGCGCCGCAACATTAACCCCGTCGCCCATCAGGTCGTCGCCCTGGACGACCACGTCGCCGACATGGATGCCGATGCGCAGCGGCAAGCGGCCGTGGTCGTTGGCCTCCTGTATGGCCTTGGCGCAGCTCACGGCTTGAACAGCGCTGGCGAACTCGATCAGGAAGCCGTCACCCACTGACTTGAACAGCCGTCCAGCGTGCTTGGCGATCTGCGGCTCGATAATCTCCGTCCGCAGTGCTTCGAGCTGAGCCAGCGTCCCGGTCTCGTCGCTGCCCATGAGCTTCGAGTAGCCGACAACATCGGCTACCAAGATCGCGGCAAGGCGGCGATGCTCGGTTGTCATCACAGTGGCTCAGCAGCCCGGGGGTCTTCAAGGCCGGCGGCGATGCGCATAAAAGTGGTCGCACGCCAACGATCCTCCGAACGTCCGTATGCCCAAATACCGGCCAACCTGCTTCTCGCGTATTCTGGTGCCAGTTTTTGCAACCTCTCGAACATAGCTTTCGCCTTGGCGATCTCTCCGGCACCAACAAAATTCAGCACGACCATGCTGTGCGCGGAAATCATCTTGGGTCTATCTCTGAGTGCCCGCGATGCCCAATCAATGCCCTCAGCATACCGTTTTGCGCCGAAACACGCAGTGGCCAGAGTGTTGTAAGTGTGATGGCTGCGCGGGTCGCGTGGGTTGAGGCGCATGACTTGATGTAAATGCTCGATGCCGCCCTCGGGTTCACCTGCCAAAGCTTCTAAAAAGCCGAGAATGAAGAGCATGAGTGTGTCGTTGGGGTTCAGCTCGTGTGCGCGACGTGCATCCGCGAGCGCCTCGGAATAGCGATCCCATTGTTGGCGATGGATAAAGCCCGTCGCGCGCAGTGCGTAGCCATGCGCGTCCGCACTATCCAGCTCAATCGCGCGCGTGGTCGCCCACGTGGCTTCCTGAAGGGCACGCTCCCGATCCGTCGCCCACCCAAGGAAGAGAGCATTCCCATGGCTCCACGCAAGCACGTGCAGTGCCGTCACGCAGTCCGGATCGATTGCTAAGGCTTCTCTGGCTTCGCGAATAGACTGTTCAAGAAGCGCTCGATCCTCCTTCTCCGATCCGTCCCACAGATGAGCCCACGCCCGAAGAGCAATCTCATAGGCGCTGAGATTGCCGGGGCGAGGTCGGGTAGCCTTTAATTGCTCGGCAGCCTCGATTTGTGGCGCAATCGCGGCGACAATGGCTTTTGTTACCTCCTCTTGCACTGCGAAGATGTCCGACAGCACACGGTCGTAGCGTTCTGCCCAGATCTGGTTGCCGGTCAGCGTGTCGACCAACTGGCCGGTGACACGGATGCGATCCAACGACTTCCGGATGCTGCCCTCCAGCACATAGCGGACACCAAGTTCCCTGCCGATCTGCCGGATGTCTGGCGTCCTGCCCTTGTAGGAGAACGAAGAATTCCGGGCGATCACAAAAAGGGTGTGGAAACGCGATAGCTCTGTGATGATGTCCTCTGTAAGGCCATCGGTGAAGTACTCCTGTTCCGGATCGCCGCTCATGTTTTGGAACGGCAGCACGGCGATTGACGGCTTGTCGGGTAACGGCAGAGCGGTCGTCTGACGATAAACCTTCGCCCCTCCGATCACGAAAACCTGCACTGGCCGCTGGATGTTCTTCAGCTCGATCTCGCCCTTGTCCATGAAGCCAAGATCCAGCTTGTCGCGTACCTGCTCATGCACCGCGCGTGTGATGGCGATGCCGCCGGGCTCCGCGATGCCCTCGACGCGCGCCGCGACATTCACCCCGTCGCCCATCAGGTCGTCGCCCTGGACCACGACGTCGCCGACATGAATGCCGATGCGCAGCGGCAGACGACCCTGGCCGTTGGCCTCCTGTATCGCTTTGGCGCAGCTGACGGCCTGAACAGCGCTGGAGAACTCGATCAGGAAGCCGTCGCCCACTGACTTGAACAGCCGCCCGGCATACTTGGCGATCTGTGGCTCGATGAGTTCCGCCCGCAGAGCCTGAGCTGCGCCAGCGTTCCCGCCTCGTCGCTGCCCACGAGCTTCGAGTAGCCGACCACATCGGCTACCAGGATAGCGGCAAGGCGGCGCTGGTCGGGGGTCATCGCAGCGCCTCGGCGGCGCTGGGATCTTCGAGCCCAGCGGCGATACGGAGGAACGTTATCCCCCTCTCGCGATGCTCACGTTGAGCGCTAAATGACTTCCCTTCCAGCCTTCTTCTGAAGAATTCCGGCGCACGCCTTTGTCCTTCCGCGAACGCAGCACGCGCCTTGGTGATGTCATTGACGCCAACGTAACAGGTAGCGAGCACAGCGTATGGCTGGATCAGGCCAGGCTTGTCGTTAAGTGCACGCAACTCCCAACCAATTCCTTCAGAGTATTTTTTCGCGCCGCCACTCGCAAAGCCCAGCATGTGGTACGTCTCGTAGCTGCGGGAGTCACGCGGGTTCAGCCGCAGGATCCGATAGCCGTGTTCAATGGCTCGCTCATACTGACCTGATGCAGCCTCCAACCAAGCGAGGCACCAGAGCACGAATACATCGTTGGGGTTCATTTCGTGGGCGCGCCGGGCATCGGCGAGCGCTTCTGGATAACGATCTACCTGGGCACTGTTTAAAACGCACAACCCTCTCAGCGCGTAACCAAGCGCGTCAGCACTATCCAGTTCAATGGCGCGCTCGGCTGCCAGCGTCGCGTCCCGAAGGGCATGCTCCTGCCAATCCTCAGCCCACAGAAGGACCACAGTGGCCCGAGCATAGGCAATTGTATGCAGCGACAACACGCTCCTCGGGTCGATCGCCAAAGCATCTGTCGCCTCGCGAAGCGCCTGCTCCAGAAGGGCTCGGTCCGCAGTGGCATGTCCCTGCCACGCTTTCGCCCGCGCCAGAAGGGCGATTTCGTAGGCACTTGGGTTGTCGGGGCGTCGTCGAGCCGCCTTCGCTGCCTCTGTCGACTCGATTTGCGGCACCATCGCGGCGACGATGGCGCGCGTTACCTCTTCCTGCACCTCAAAGACGTCCTCCAACACGCGATCATAGCGCTCAGCCCAGATGTGGTTGCCGGTCAACGTATCAATCAGCTGGCCAGTCACCCGTATTCGGTTAGACGACTTGCGGATGCTGCCTTCAAGAACGTAGCGGACACCGAGTTCCCGGCCCACCTGCCGGATGTCGGGCGACTTTCCCTTGTAAGAGAACGACGAGTTGCGCGCGATTACGAAGAGCGAGTGGAAGCGAGACAGTTCGGTGATGATGTCTTCCGTAATGCCGTCGGTGAAATACTCTTGTTCAGGGTCACCGCTCATGTTCAAGAATGGCAGAACTGCGATCGATGGCTTCTCGGGAAGCGCGAGCGGTATGTCTGCCGTGGGCGCGGCGGTAGCCGGAGCAGGAGCCGTTGGTGCGGCGACTTTCCAGTCCGCTGGCTCCCATTTTACACCGAACGCCCGCACCGGCCGCTCGATGTTTTTGAGCACGAGACTGCCGAGGTCGTCGAACGCCGCCTTCAACCGGCCGGCAACGGCATTGTGCACGTCGCCCGAAATCACGATGCCGCCCGCAAGGGCTTCACCCTCCAACCGCGCCGCGACGTTCACGCCATCGCCGTAGAGGTCGTCACCATCGACGATGAGATCGCCGAGGTGCAGGCCCATGCGGAACATAAGCGCCTTATCGGCAGGCTGGTCGCCGTTGGCCTCGGCCATGGCCTGCTGGAACTCGATGGCCGCTGAAAGCGCATCGACCGCGCTGGCGAACTCTACCAGGGCCCCGTCGCCGGTCAGCTTGACCAGGCGACCGCCGTATTTGGCCAGCACAGGATCGAGGTGTTCGGAACGGTTCTTGCGCAGGCGCGCCAGCGTCCCGCTCTCGTCACGCCCCATCAGGCGGGAGTAGCCGACAACGTCGGCAGCAATGACTGCCGCCAGTTTGCGCTGCTCACGCGCCAACGGCGTTCCCCTAGTTAACTACCGAACCGTAGGGCTACTATGCGAACCGGGCAACAGACGTACGGTGGCGTTTGCCCCGCCGGCGTCCGCGCCGGGCGGATTGGACAAAGCATTGCCGATCAAGCCGCCGAGCAGGAAGTAGGTACCAACAGTGCCGCCGGTGCCGACTGACTGTGCCGCTGCTCGCGACACGAGCGCCTAGCCGAAGCACCGCCCTTCTGCCGATCATCTCCTGCGGTCTCCTTTGTGCCTCAGACGGGGCTCCGGGACGCGATAGCTTCCGAGTCCTCGTGCCGATCGCCGTCTAGCGGATGATCGTCGCCTTGCTCCAAAAAAAACGTCAGGCCCAGCCCAACTCCTTCAGAGCCCAGCCAGCGTTCCAGATCTTGGTCATGTGGTGGATCTTGTCGCCATCGAAGCTCATGCAATAAACGTAGTCCGAGCGCGTGCTCTTCCCTGTGGGAGGTGGGCCACCCTGACCGGTGTGAGTGCCGATGAAGGCAGCGTACGCGATGACGCTATTGCGCTCTGGATCAGTCGCGAAGCACTTCAGGTCGTAGTGGCCGTCTGGCATCATCTTCATCAGACCCTGCATCCAGTCGGCGTAGCCCTGTAGGGTCTTCACATCGACGAGCGGGTCAGCCTGCGCTGAAAAGCTGGCATCAGGCTTACAGTAGGCTTGGCATGCGGCCCAGCCCTTGCCAGCTTCACAGGCCTCGAAGAACTGACGAGCGACGTCTTGGATTGCTGCCATGGCGCTCTCCTTGCATGCATATTGGAAGGCGATGATTGAACAACGCTGAGTGCCGCGCAAGCGCCCGCTGCTCGCATCGTTGGGCTTTTGCGCTGCGCTTACGATAATCAAATGTTATCGTTCGGCAGAGAGCCTTCTGTGTCACGTGCGCAGACTTTGGAGCTATAAGGCACCGAGCCTGGCTATAGCTCGAGCAACTGAGCTGTCGATGGTGGACCGGCCGTGCGTACGTAAGGCGCCAAGCTGCCAAGGGACCGATGGCGGGTGACCGCCTGGATTTGGGCTGTGGCGATGCCCGCGCGTGTCGCACTTACGGCAAATCCTGACCGAAGGGAATGGGCAGAAAGACGCTGAACATCGAGGCCGGCTTTCAGAGCTCTCCTCCGGAGTATCAATCCGACCTGAGGGCCAGGCAGGGCTGAACCGATTTTGTTGTCGGAGCTGATGGTTCGAAAGAGCGGGCCTTCGGAAATCGTGGCAAGAGCTAACCAGTTCGCCACGGCAGCTGTCGGAGACAGGGATCCATCGAATGCCGGCAGCGGGACGTGTTGGCCTCTGCCGTAGGGATCGGTCTTGCTTCGCTTGATGGCGATAGTCCAGCCCTCTGGACGTCTATCCAGGTCCTCCACCGCCAAGGCAACCAGCTCGGACCGCCTGAGTGCACAGAAGAAACCAACTAGCAGTAAGGCGCGGTCTCGGGTTGCCGTGACGTCATGGGGCAGCGCGGAGACGATCCGTGCCAACATGTCGGCGTTGAGGGGCGTGGCCGCGTCCGCTCGAAGACCGTGGACCCTGCAGATCCCTCTGAACACCTTGCGGACGAGGGGATGCTTAGTCGGATCGGGATGGCCGGCGGCCTGGTGGGCGTCAGCAATGCCCGCGAGGCGGCGTCGTAGCGTCGAGGCGGCCAGGGTGTCAGAGGCAGCCAAGTAAGATGCCACCGACTCTGGCGAGGCAGGGACCTGCCCTCCCCAGGCTGAGAATGCCGCCATGTCGGCCGCATAGGCACGGCGCGTAGCCGAGGACCTCGCGGCATCAGCGTAGAAAGCGACTCGGTCGCCGAGAGGTTCGTGCAATTGATTGCACAGATCATCATCGTCGGCTTTGTGCAATTGATTGCACAAACTGACGGCAGCCGTGCCGGACGCCGGGTTGTCAGCGGAGTTCATCCCAGGGCCTCGTCCATGACTTCGCGGCGGCGTTCATTCAGGGCGGCCAGATTGACCGTTGCGCAGGCGAGCAACGGGTCAAAGTACTCGGCGGTGAGTCCCCGGCCGGTCAGTTCGGCCAGCATGGAGCGTCGAAGGACGCCGCGTTGCTCCGGCCACATTAGGTGGCGGCTGCAAACCTGCCTTTCCACCGCGAAAACCGTGTATCGGATGATCTTGGGCCAAGCCGGCCTTGGGGCCGCTACTTGCAGGATTTCCTGGAGTTCGCGGCAGACGGCAAACCAGCGTCCGATGGCGACGCGCCCGCGCCTGGTAAACTGATCCAGGGCATACAGCGGTACGCCTCGCCACGTCTCATAGGGCGCGTCGTGAGCTACCTCGGTGGCTGTTCCGCTGGCCTTGCTAACGTAGGCAACCGGCAACAGGACAGCGAGCGGCCAAGGCATCCGCCGAGCCGCGCGATCGAGCAGGAGGAGCCAATCGGCCGGGACGTCCAGCTCTCTGGCCGCCTTCCACACGGCGGCAAGATCGCCTTGGCGGCGAGGTACGCCATCCATCGGGTAGCGGGCGGTGCCAGCCAGGAACCAGAATGCCAGGGAGCGAACGCCAATGTCGTCGCTGGTGGCAATGCAGTCAGCGAGCTGCTCTGTCGAGGCCAAGCCCAGCTCGGTGCGTGCTGGCCCAAGGCCGGGCTCACGCTGCGCAATGGCGAGAACCTCGTCTGCGAAGCGGGACTTCGTGGCCGCGCACATTCGCTCGACCAAACCCAGAGTGACCGCCCTTCCCTTGTCCGGCAGCTTGCGTCGCCAGACGCGGTCCGTGGTGAGTTCAATAACCTCGCGAAGGACCTCGAGATCGCCAACGCCGATGTCTTCGAGCCCGATGACCAAGAGCCGGTCCAGGAGGCGGGATGGCTCACACCACAGGACCTCGGCTGCCGCCATCGCGGGCTCGACAGCACCGCGCCGAATGCTCTTCTGTAACGACGATAGGGCGATCCATCTGTCCAAAACAAAGTTGGCTGCGGGATGATCAAAAGCCATTTCGGGACACCAATTATCGAGTCTCTTCAGGGATCTAGCTGAATGTACATCGCGCCTGCGTCGCTACTTCCGAACCGAAGCAGCGAGTTCAGGTCTTCTCGTGTCGGCGACGTGTAATGGAAACCGACTTCGGCGCATCGAAGAGCAGTTTCACGTGGCTCTTGCTGATCCACGGACCGAGTTGAACCCAGACATCCGGAGCGAGTTCAGTTTCGTGCTTTGACGACACCGCAAACTTGTCGCCGTCCTTGGCGATGAGCGTGGCCGTCTTTCTGCTGTCGACGGAAAGAACTGCAATCCAGTAGTCCGCGATGTCCACGACATCGCCAACGTTAAGACCTAGAACAAGAGCCATTTGATGCCTCCAACGTCATTGCCACCACGTCCTGTGGTTGCAACTACGATGGCTTAGACCAGCTGGAAGGCAAATGGATTTGCAACGGCGTAGCAATTATTTTCAGGTCGCCGACCCCTGCCGGCGATACCAGCCTACAGGCATAATATGATTGCCGTACTCCAGGAGCCGGCCCGTCGATGCCCGATCGCGACCCCGTGGAGCATCCCAGAGTTACCCTTCCGAAGAACCTCTCGGAGGCGCTGAAACGCCTTGGAGACGCTGAGCTTGAGACGCTCCTGCGTGAGGTCATCGCGGAGGCGGAACGGCGCGGCGTAGGAAGGCCCGTGCATACAGTCGTAGCGCCGCCAACATTACCAGCCCCCAAGTTCCCGGCACGGCAGAGCAAGGGTTCTGATGCACCGGCAGGCCTTCCCACGGGGAAGATCAACCTAATCAAGGCCTCTCACTCCGCCGGCATGAAGCCGCCAGCAATCGCTCGGATGTTCCGAGTCTCGCAATCGGTCGTGAACAGCGTCTTGAATATGCCGGCGAAGTCAAAGAAGTAGACTTTTGACCAAGGTCTGCCAGCATTGATCGGCAACATCGGTTAGTCTCGAAACTAGCGGCCCATTCGCCTCAATTTGGTACGCTCATAGGCCAAGACTTTCTGTGCAATCAATTGCATAGGACTTGGCGCTAAAGCTATCGTCGCACCGCCTGGCCGCGCATCCCTCTTGAGCACGGACGGGGGACAGCAGTCGCGAGTGCCTCCTCGTTGACTGCAGCCTTCTGTGCTCTGTCTACCAGCTGGCGCCCGCGGAACTGGCAAAGCCGTCTGGCGCTCCACGCAGTCAGATGTCTATGCCCAACAGTATCTCGCGGGCCACCTGCTTGTTCCTCGCCTTGGCGTTGTTGGCCTGGATGATCTTCAAATCTTTGCTCTTCCGAACGACTTCAAGGCACTTCTGCAGATGTCCCAAGTCGTCGAAGTCGAGCTGAAAGAGCCACTCCCCGTTGAAGACTCCCGTGAAAAACTGCCGTGTCCGGAAGTCTTTCGCGCCCGCCTTCATCCACATCGCTTTCGCTCGCTTCGCCTCCGTCGTCGCTACGTCCGCGTCGGAGATGGAGTAGCGAATGGCCATTGTCGCCGTCATCGTGGGTCTCCCTGTAGGTGTTGTTGTTGTGAGCACGCCACGCGACACGACACTCCACGACCGTTTCACGCCCCGCGAGGGTTGTCGACTACATAAGACACTGCTCATCCCCTTAACGACCACCACAGAGGCGACCACAGCTAACCCCGTCAACCTGTTCCGCTGTGCCTACCCAAGGCGTCTCTCCGCCACCTCCGCAATGCACCGCGCACTCGAGCGCCGTGACGGAATGGCCCCCTTTTTTTCTGCGACGCACGAGTCTGAATGGCCAAATGCAAAATGCCGACCGAGTCTAGAAACGTCCGATGCTGGGCGTAGATCGGACATACGGCGGACATCACGAAACCGGCGCGAATGACCCGAAGCGGACTCTGGCTGTGGCAGAAAAGTGCAGTTGCCCATGGCAAAGAGGCGTCTCTTCAGACGGATCAAACCGGGGAGGCAGCAGCCAAGGCGGCGCGTGCCTCCTCGATCCAGCCAGTAGCCTTCATCTCCTCGAAGAGATGGAGCGCGTGCGCGATTAGCGTCCTGTCCTCCTGCGCATTGTCGCCCCGTCGGAAGCGACCATAGGCCAATAGCGTTTGGGCCAGCTCGGGTGGACACTGCATTCCACCGAGAACTTCGAGGGCGCGGCGGAAAGCAGCGTCGGCTTCGGCCCGATCGCCCATCGCTTCAAGGACCTGCCCGAGAACTCGTTGCGCGGCGGCCTCCTCCAACGGGAAGCGGCGATTCTGTGCTACGGTCAGCGCTTGGCGAACAGTATTCAAAGCCTCGCCAAGCCGACCCGTCGCCAGTTGAACCTCGGCGTAGGCGATCTGAGCGTATTGGATGCTGAAACTCAGGTGAGGCGCCTCTGTGTAGACCCGCTCAAGGACACGCTGGGCTTTGTCTAGCTGTTTCAGCTTAAGGCAGGCGAGAGCCAGCCAGGCGGAGGAGAAGAGAACTACGGCCCACTCACGGATTTCCCAAGCGACCGGCAAGGCCTTTTCAGCAGTTCTAATCGCTTCATCCCAAAGCCCTCTGTAGTAAAGAGGCTCGGCCTCCATCGCGGTCCAGGCTTGCAGCTCCGGATCGTCGAGTTCATCTGCGACTGAGCGCGCTTGCCTCGCGAATAGCAGTGCCTGATCGAGCTTGCCGGCGCGGGCACTGTAACAACGCCCGCTCTCCGCCATCGCACGAGCGTGCTGCGCTCGTTCGCCCAGTTCCCCCAGGATGTCGATTGCTCGCGCGTTATGGGCCAGTGAGGCCTCGAATTGTCCGTGCACCCCGAGATACGCCCCGTAGCTGACGGAGACCCGCGCTTCGGCCAACCTGTCTCCGGAGCTCTGGGCGTGTTCGATCGCGACCTCAAGAAGCGCCGTGTCATCTTCATGCAAGCCCTTAATCGATTCGAGCCTTGCCATGTCTGCTGTATGGCCGGCGTCAGCCGCACGTGCCAGCGCCTGATCAACGTGGCGCAACAGCCGTGCCACTGCTTCCTTGTCCCGATTCCAGCCCGGAAGCCGAACGAGCGACGTGATGATGTCGCAGTGGCTATGGCACTGTTCCGGAGTGTTCGGCAGGCGCTCGATCAGTTCGAGGGCTTGCCAGTAGTGACTCATCGCCTCAGGACGGGCGTAGAGTTTTTGCGCTCTTTCTGCCGCCACCAGCGTATAGGTGAGTGCCTTTTCCCACTCTTCCGCTCGAAGCCAGTGGTTGGCGAGAAGCGCCGCACTCTCTCCGACTGACGCCTCTTCACCCGAGGTCGCCCCAACCTGCTCTTCGAGCACCTTGGCGATGCCCGCATGAAGGTCCTGGCGCGCGACCGCGTAGCAGCGTGCCATAGGCGGCGTCCTGGACGAGTGCATGCTTGAAAACAAACGATGTCTGCAGCGAACCGCCTCGATGGTAGATCAATCCAGCCTCGACCAGCTGGTTCAACGCCTCCCGTAACTGCTGGTCCGAGCGATGCGCAAGCGCCTTCACCACGTCGTAGGAAAACTCACGGCCGATTGCCGCGCCAATCTGCGCAACCTCCTTGACCGGCCCTAGCCGATCGAGGCGAGCCATCAGCGAATCGTGCAGGCTCGACGGGATCGCCAGTGTCGGAAGCGGGCCGGAAAGGATGTATTTTCCGTCTTCTTCCTGGAGCAGGTTGCCCTCCAGCAGCGTCCTGGTCAGCTCCTCGATACAGAGCGGGATGCCGTCGGTGCGTTCGATAATCCGATCGAGGATTTCCACTGGCAGTGTTTTGCCGCCAGCAACCCTCACGGCCAGTGCCGTTGTTTCCCGTTGGCCAAGACGGCTCAACGTCAGGGAGGTCACTTGTGCCTGGCCGGTCCAGGGTGGCTCGAACTCCGGGCGGAATGTCACGACCATCAGCACTGGCAGCCGGCGGACGCGCTCGGCGATCCGGTCCAGCAGACTCAAGCGAGGTCGGAATCGACTCCAGTGTGCATCCTCGAACAGGAACAGTACCGGTCGGTGCCGCGCCAGGCTTTCCAATTGTTGGACGAGTGCCACGAAGATCCGTTCGCGTTTCTGGCGCGGATCGTCGGGCAACGGCAAATAGTGCTCGCTGACCGGCACCGCCAACAGTTCGGCGAATACGCCGCTTCGGTCTCCTGATTACTTCGCCCGACCGAGACACCAGCTTGCCAGCTTGTCGAGCTTCGCTGCCGGTGCATCATCGCGAGTAAAGCCCGCAGCGCGCTCGAGCTGGGCAATAATCGGAAAGAGCGCGCTGTTGCGACGGTGCGGCGAGCAGAAATAACGCAACCGAATAGGCCGTTGCGGTTCGAGCCGTTCCTGCAATGCCGCAACTATTCGTGACTTGCCGATGCCGGCCTCGCCGGAAATCAACACAATCTGACCTTCGCCGTCCTTCACCTGTGCCCAACGCCGCATCAGCAACTGGATTTCCTCATCGCGGCCGACGAGTGGGTTCAATTTTGCCGATCGCAATGCCTCGAAACGGCTCTCGACGATGCTCTCGTTCAGCGCTTGCGAGGCCAATATCGGCTCGGCAGCCCCTTTATTGCGATAGGCGCCGATGTCGCGGTAGTCGAAAAGATCACCAACCAGCCGCCGCGTGCTTTCGGCGACCAGCACCGCATTCGATGGCGCCATTTCTTGGAAACGAGCAGCGAAGTTCGGCGTTTCACCGACAACTCCCGCGCTCCTGCACCTCGCCTGAACCGACCAGATCGCCGACGATGACCAGGCCGGTGGCAATGCCAACCCGGCTCGCCAAAGCCATCGCATCGCCCATCAGCCGGCCGACGCGATCGACCAACGCAAGACCGGCCCGCACCGCTTGCTCGGCATCATGTTCGTGCGCCTGCGGATAGCCGAAATAAGCAAGAACGCCGTCCCCCATATACTTAGCTACGTAGCCCCCGAACCCATGACGACCTCGGCCACGGCGGCATGATAAGCCGCGAGCACCTCCCGCATATCCTCCGGATCAAGGCGAGACGCCAGCGCGGTCGAGCCGACCAGATCGCAAAACATGACTGTCAGTTGCCGACGTTCGGCATTGGTAGATCGAGAGGTGGCTGCCGACACTGGAGTTAATCTTGGGCCAGCCGCAGAATCGGGATTAGCGGCTGAGCTGATTTCGGTTTTGAGGGCCGCCACGGCTTCGAGCAGCCGGCGACGATGTCCGACCAAAGTGACACCCATATCCCTGAGGTCCTCGGCAGTCAGGCTATGCAGGACCTCAGCATCGATCGCGTTGTCGCGAAATGCCGACGCATATTGTTCGAGCCCCAGCCGCCGTAGCCAATCGGGGACATTAAGCGACATCGTCAGCCCACCCCTCGTCGTAACGTCAGTTGAACGCAAATTGTGTCCGCCAGAACGGCTTCAGCCGATGCGCACGCGCCGCGTGACCTGCCCGTTGCTCTCCCAGTAGGTGCGTTTGTTGGCGATCAAAGGATCATTCATCGCCGGCTGAATCCGTCCCGCCGTGTCGACAGCCCGCGAGGTGATGCGGTGCTCGCCCGTCGCGGGATCGTTCCAGTCCAGCGACCACGGCTTCCAGGCAAACTCGGCTTCCTCGCTTCGGTCGATGCCCGCCGGCAGCCATGGACCGTCGTCAATCTGCACTTCCACCCGGGCAATCGGGCTACCCCAGGCCATGCCGACGATCCGGTAACGATTTTCCTGTCGCGTGACCCGCGCGGGCGCCGAGGCAAGCAACGTTCGGCCGACGGAAGTCTCCACCGCCAGTGTCTTGCCGCCGACCTGCTCCTCGCGGAGGGTCACGTAGTCCCGCCCCATGAAGCGACCCTCGTAGCGTGTCGCGCGCACTTCTATGCGGGTGAGCCACTTCACGTTGGCGACGCCATACCAGCCCGGCGCAATGAGGCGTACCGGGAAACCGTGCACATCCGGTAAAGGCGCACCGTTCATCTCGTAGCAAAGGAGCAGGTTGGGGTTCAGTGCCTCGGCGATCGACATGCTGCGGGCGAACGGCGCCTGAACCTTGATGTCGCGCACCTGCTCTTCGCCCGTGTCGGCGCCGTAGAAGACAACCTCGATACCGCCGTCACGGATCCCGGCCTGCTCGAGAACAGGCGCCAGCGGCGTGCCGACCCATCTGGCGGTGCCGATCCCGCCGATGAAGAAGGGAAAGCCGCGATTTCCGGCACACTCCATCGTGTACACGACATCGCGCCGAGGCAGCGCCATGAGCTGGTCGCGCGTAATGGTCAGCGGCTGCCGTACCAGGCCGTCGACCGTCAACGTCCAGTCCTTCGGGTCGATCTTCGGGAAACCATAATGGCCGACGGCAAAGAAGCGATCATTCGGCGTCAACCAGGCATCGAGTTCCTCCCAGCGCAGCTGCTTCGGCACGACCTGCAAAAAAGCTTCGGACGGCGGTGGCGGCGGCTGATCGACCCAGGGGATGACCGTCTCTCCGGACCGGCTTGGAAAGGACCAGGCGGGAAAAGTTGCATTGAGGAGAGTAAGGCCCGCCGCGGTCGTGCCGCCTTGCGCCAGGAACTGTCGACGCCGGAAACCTTTCGCATCCATTCTTGCCTCCTCCAACAGAACCAAAAATCGGAACCAGGAAGGGCGGGAGCGCACGTATCTCTCAGCCATCGCAAGCCGACGGCTTAGTGGGCGATGGTGACCAAGCCTATACTCCGCACGGAGGCTCGTCCAACCGCACGGTGCTTAAACCAAGGCCAAGGGACCGCACAAAGCGGCTGCTGCGGAGCTCGCGTCAATCACCTCAAGGCCACCAGCGCTGATCGCCATCGATCTCTCCGGCGTCGGGCTGGTGATTTCCGCTTTTGGCCGATTCTGTTGATTTAGTCGGTCGGCTTGTAGCGCTGAGCGTGCGAGCGCCTTTGTTGGCCGCACGAGTGAGGTCAACCGGGCCCGTTATGCGGTCGGGGCCGGCATCGCTACCGGGATCAACTTGGCGAGCTTGCGGAGGTTCTGAGCGGTTGCCGCGAGAAGGAACTCGTCGCGAGCACCTGTAGGGCCTCGGAGGCGCAATCGATCCAGACGCAGGATGCGTTTGAGGTGGGCGAACAACATCTCGACCTTCTTGCGCTGGCGGCGGGAGACGGCATAGGCCTCGGTGGTGGCGATGTCGCGCGCCAGATCCCGAGCACCTTCATAGATGGAGCGCGGCACCTTGCGCGCCGGCTCTTTCGGACAGCAACGCGGCTTCAGGGCGCAAGCTTGGCAATCGTGTTTGCTCGCGCGGTAGAGGAGCGTCGTGCCGTCGTTCACCACGGTTCCAGTGGTCGTCAGCTGCTTGCCGCCGGGGCAGCGGTAGGTGTCGGTCGCGGCATCGAAGGCGAAGTCGCTGCGCGAGAAGGTGTCATCGGCGCGCTTGGACTTGTCGAATACCGGATTGTGGGGCTCGATGTCGCGCTCGTGCACCAACCACTGCAGCATCTCGGCCGAGCCATAGGCCGTGTCGCCCGCCAAGCGAACGGGGCAGAGGCCGAACTGTGCTTCGGAGCGGCTGATCATGGTCTTGGCTGCCGTCACCTCGGCCTGGCGCACCGCGCTGGAAGGCTCGACATCGACGATGATGCCGTGGTCGAGGTCGATCAGATAGTTATCGGAGTAAGCGAAGAAGGCCTGTCCGCCATGGGCGCCGGTCCAGCGCGCCGCCGGATCGGCCGGGGAGATGAACTTCGGGACGACCTCGGTCGCAGCTCCGAACGCCGCATCGTCGAGCACGGCGAGATACTCGTCGATGGCCCGGCTGGTCAGCTCGGGCGGCAGACCCTTGGTTCCCTCGACGCCCTTCTGCCGGTTGGCCTCGGCCTTGATCAGGCTGGCATCGACGGCAAAGCCCTCGCCGCCGACCAGACCTTCCTCGATGCAGCGGCGCACCACCGTCTCGAACAAGCGGCGCAGCAGATCACTCTGCCGGAAACGACCATGCCGGTTCTTCGAGAATGTCGAGTGATCGGGGACCTCGCCTTCGAGGCCAAGCCGACAGAACCAGCGATAAGCCAGGTTCAGGTGCACCTCCTCGCACAGCCGTCGCTCGGAGCGGATGCCAAAGCAATAACCAATCAACAGCATCCGGATCAGCAGCTCCGGATCGATCGAAGGCCTGCCTATCGAGCTATAGAATGGCGCCAGCCAAACCCGTAGATCGGCGAGGTCAACGAAGAGATCGATCGCCCTCAGCAGATGATCCGCCGGGACATGCCGCTCAAGCGAGAACTCGTAGAACAAGGAGCTCTGATCGACGCGCCGCTCACCCATCATTGATCGCAAACTCCCACCGTCACGGCAGGAGTGAATCAACGCTTCCCGAGTTTTTCAACAGAATCGGCCCATTTGAGACGCCCACGAATGACCCTCGATTGGCCGCTTACGGCAGTAAAGCGGACATCGCCCACGGTCGCTGGACAAACGCGATCTATTAGGCGCGGCCGAGACGACGTGTAATGGAAACTGACCTAGGCGCTTCGAAGAGCAGCTTTATGGTCGGGGGTCAGCCCCCTCATGCTGACGCCACAAGGCGAGGCCGTAGCGCAGAAGCAGACTTACTGACCCCAGCGCTACTTCAGTCGGGTCCGTCCGGCTCTGAGCGTTCGGCACTATTTCGGCACTCTTGGACGGTTTGGGTCGGTTCTCGGCATTTTTGAGCGGCCTAGAACCCAATAGAACCGGGCTCTTTCAGAATAGGCGCTTCCTGATGACGGATCCGTTCCGCGACTGAGAAATGCGACGCCCCGGGACCGCGAGATCCCGGGGCGCCGACGGTTTTCTGAGGAAGCTGCTTTAGCGGATGACAGTGGCCTTGATGGCCGTCTGCTGGCTCCACACGGTGATCACCAGGTCGCCGACCTTGACGGACTTCACGGCGGCCTGGCCCGCGGCGGTCTGCGCCACCGGCAGCTGGATGACCTCGCCGCTGTCGGGCGACGGCTCGTCCGGCTTGCCGCCCGAGGCGTTGATCAGGAAGATGGTGGCGCCATCGACCTTGGTGACCATGCCGTCCATGCGCCACAGCTTGATCGGCTCCTGCATGCCGGGAATGCCCTGCAGCCGCGCGCCCTTGGCCAGCATGGCCTTGGCCTGCGCGTCGTTCGGCGCGGTCTTCGGGACGACCATGAAGTCGAGGTAGTCGTACCAGTGGGTGTCGACGATGTTGCCGACCTTAAGCGACGGGTAGTTGGTGACGAGGTCGGCGGCGCGCATCTTCACGCGGCCGAGGTCTTCCCACACGATGTTGAAGATGCGGCGCTCCGGATGGAGGCTGTGGATCGTGCCGCGCTTGAAGTTCTGGTAGGTGTTCGGCACGACCAGATCTTCCTGTGCCGCCGCCATCCGCGAAAGGATAGGTAAGGTCGCCGCGGTGAGCGCGGCGCTTCCCAGCAGCTTGAAAGTCATCCTCCGATTTGCCTGCAACATGGTTTACTCTCCCCTTGAGGTTTGCAGCCGATAACGGCCGAAAAGGCGCGCTAGGCTTGTGCCCCCCGGCACGCCAGCAGCTTAGCCTTTCGGACCATCAAAGCCTAGCCGTGCCTCAAGCCGCACGTTGCATATCACAATGTCCATTTTGCTTTTGATGGCCTGGCCGTCTGAGCCTGCTGCGGAAGAGGCACTTCTTCACTGCCACACTTGGTCCAAGTAAGCTGAGCGCGCGAATAGCCTCGAGAAAGGTACACTCACATGGAATTCGGCGCCGCGATCTTCTTCACCGACTACTCAATCACGCCTGCAGAACTCGCGGTCGCGCTGGAAGAGCGGGGTTTCAACTCGCTGTGGGCAGCCGAGCACTCCCACATCCCCGTGCCCCGCCGCACGCCGCCTCCCAGCGGCGGCGAGCTGGAGAAGCGGTATTACGATGTCATGGATCCGTTCGTCACCCTCACTGCTGCCGCCGCCGCCACCAAGCAGCTCAAGGTCGGCACGGGCGTATGCCTGATTATCCAGCGCGATACGATCCAGACGGCCAAGCTCGTCGCTTCGATCGATCAGGTGTCAGGCGGACGTTTCCTGTTCGGCATCGGCGGTGGCTGGAACAGGGAAGAGATCGAGGCGCACGGCACCGTCTTCACCAGCCGCATGCAGAAGATGCGCGAGCAGGTGTCGGCAATGAAGGAGATCTGGACCAAGGAGACGGCCGACTACGACGGCCAGATCGTCAAGGTTCCGCCGATGCAGACATGGCCCAAGCCGGCGCAGAAACCGCACCCGCCGATCCTCCTGGGCGGCGCATTTCCCTGGGCGGCGCGACGCGCCGTTCGCTATGGCGACGGATGGTATCCGAATGCAACGGCCGGCGACCCCGAGCAGTACATGCCCGCCTTCCGGCAAATGGCGGTCGAAGCCGGCCGCGATCCGCGCTCGTTGCCCGTGACCATGGGAGGCGCGCCTGAAGACCTCGCCAAACTTGAACGGTTTCGCGAGCTCGGCGCAGTCCGGGTGAACGTGAGCCTGCCGGCCGAGCCGGCCAACAAGATCCTTCCCATACTCGATCGCTGGGCAAAGCTGAAGGGCCAACTCGGAAACTGACGTGATCAAAACTGAGACCGACCGCGTTCTGACACCCGGTGCAGCGGGGGCAAAGGCACGGCGCCCCCGCGCGGCCGGCGTCCTGCTGGGGCGCGAACAATTTCGGTAGCCGCAGTTGCCCGGACGGCAGCTCTCAACGAAACGCCAGCGCCTCCGCGCAGGGCTGGGTCCAGAAAAGCTGTGCAATCGATTGCACAGACTTCGCGGCCGATGACCAAGGTATGCACCTCGGCGCCTTCTCGACCATGTCGAGGTTGCCCGCGCAAGTCGCCCTTCTCGAAGCGAGGAGCGACACGCGATCGACGTCGGCGAGCTTGGCCGGGCGGCGCTGTTACAGCCCTTGAGCCTCTCGATCTTTCGGACCTCGTCGACCAGTTCAGTCGCTTGGCGGCCTGTGCGTCGTCGTCTACAATCATCGCCGCGCCCCTCCTTGGGCTTCGACGTATTCGGCACTCATTCGGCACTCTAGGGCGGTTTCGTGCGGTTTTCGGCACACTGCAGCGGTCGAAGAGCCAATAAAATCGGGCCTTTCTGTCGACAGGCTATCCTTCACACGGGTGGGGTCGTAGGTTCAATCCCTACAGCGCCCACCATTGCCTTCGGGCACTGATGTACCGGCGGTCGAGGCTACTGCCCGCCCGTCGTCCGCTGCAGGAAATCGCGCACGCGCACGATCGAGTCCCTTGTGGCTTCCTCGTTGAATTCGGCGTGATGTCCCTTCATGGAACTGTGGAAGCCGCCGCATCCATGCAGGAGGACGACGGCCGAAAACGGTCCCGCTCCCGGCGGTCGGGCCAGATAGGCGATGAGCCGGACCGGCTCCGCCTTCGCTCCGCTGTCGATCTCGATGAACTGGCCGGCACGCGCGTCAGCGCCGGCGACTGCGATCGCGGCGAGCAGACTTCCGATGAGAACCCGCATGGACATGCTGCGCCCTCCCCGAGTGCCTGGCAGTGTATACTCTTTGGCGATGAACAACGTGCTCAGCCTTCGTCCCGGTGATCGCCTGCCCGATTTCGCGTTGCCCGGGTTGGACGGCAAACTGCGCAAGTTCATCTGGTCGTTCACCGGCGCGCCCGTCGCCCTGCTGGCGATCGACGACCTCGCCAATCTGGACACGGGACAGTTCGCAGGCCTGCTCGATGCCTGCACGAAGACCGCGGTCGTGCCCGTTGTCGTTGCCGGCAATGCGGTCGCTGCGGCGGCCGCGCCGTGGGCGAAGCTTGGCGGCACGCCGGAGGCGCCCCTGCTGCTGTGCGACGCGGACCGCAAGTTCCTGGCCGCGCTGCTGGCCCAGGGCGGCATGGGCCTCGGCCCCGCCGGCGCCTTGCGCATGCGCGTGATCGTGCTCGATCCCAACCAGCGCGTCGCCGCGACCTTCGACAGCCGCGCCCTGTCCGCCGCCGCCGAAGCGATGGAAGGCCTCGCCGGCTCGCTGCGCAGCGACGGCGGGCGCGAGCTGCTGCTGAAGACGCCGATGGCGCCGGTCCTGGTGCTGCCGCGCGTCTTCGAGCCCGACTTCTGCACCCAGCTGGTGCGGCTGTGGGGCAAGGGCGACCACAAGGACAGCGGCGTCTCGAGCCGCTACGGCGCAATCAACATGGATCATCTGAAGCGGACCGAGGACTACACGATCGTCGAGCCGATGATGCTGAAGGCGATCTCGGATCGGCTGGCCTATCGCATCGGGCCCGAGCTCACCAAAGTCTTCGCCTTCGACCGGCAATTCACCTTCGATTCGCACATCGTGCTGTCCTACAGCGCCGATGCACAGCACTTCTTCGGCGCCCATCGCGACAACGGCGCGCCGACCACGGCCGATCGTGCCTTCGCCGTGTCGCTGAACCTCAACGACGATTTCGAGGGCGGCGAGCTGGTCTTTCCCGAATATGCCGGCGTGCGCGTGAGCCCGCCGGCGGGCGGGGCCGCCGTCTTCTCCTGCTCGCTGCTGCACCAGGTGCTGCCGGTGACGCGCGGCCGCCGCTTCGTGCTGACGACCTTCTTCCGCGCCAAATCCTAGTTCTTGTCGCGCGCCGCCTCGTGAGCGTGCGCCAGCTCGACGCGCGCTTCGTCCAGCGCCGGATCGAGGACGTCGATGCGCGCCGCCTCGTTGAAGGCGCGGTCGGCACCCGCGATATCCTTGCGCGCGATCGCTGAGCGCATGGCCGTCAGGAGCTGGGTGACCTGGCTGCTGCGCTTGGCCTCTTTCTGCTGCGCGGCCTGCATGGCCTGGCGCAGCTCGGCGATCTCCGGGGCCTGCGGCTTCAACCGCTCGGCCTCGGCCATCGCCTTCTCGGCCTCGGCATAGTCGTCGTTGCCGACGGCGGTGCGGGCGCGATCGAACTGGATGGCGAACTGGCCTTCGGGCGTCGCGAGCTCGGCGATCCTGCGCCGCGCCTCGGACGTTTCGCCGAGGCCCGGCACCACCTTGTCGGCCTCGTCGAGCTTGGCGGTGGCCTCCGCGAACTTGCCCCGGTCAGCCAGCCGGCGCGCCTGGCCGATCAGATGAAAAGCGCGATCGCTCAAGGCTTCATCCGGCGTGTCGTCGAGGTTGGTCACATCCGACCGCTGCGTGCTTGCGGCCTGTCTTGCCGGCGCGGGAGGGGCTTCAGCGGCAGGGCGATCGAAAAGATAAAAAGCGCCACCGGCCAATACGACGACGCCCACCGCACCGATCACTGCGAAGCGTGGCAGCCGCACTGAAAACGAACTCAAGCGAACGATCCTCCGGCGTGACTAAAACTAACGCCGGATTATGGCCAAAGGTTGCTAGACGGGCTTAAGGCCGGCGTAGGGTTCGTTGATGCCGTCGAACGGCCAGATCGGCCGGCGCAGCTTGGTGAACTTCAATCGCGCGATGTCGGGCGAGCAGATGCCGCCGGAATCGACCAGCACGATCTCGCGCGCGATCGGCGCGTAGGCGGCGCGGTAGTGCTGCACGCTCTTCACCACCAGCACGCTCTTGGCCGTGGGATCGATGCCCTGGCTCAGGAAGACCTGCAGGTCGATGGTCTGGATGCGGTTGGAGATCGTCACCACGTCGATGCCGCCGATACGCAGCACCGCCGTCGGCCCCATCGACGTCTCGACGCCGGCATTCATCGGGCCATCGTTCTTGAAGCTGCCGTCCGACAGCATCCTGACGATCGCCGTGGCCTTGATAGGCGCGCCCATCGCCGGATCGGTATGGCCGCCGAGGCTGACCTCGATCTCCGCGCCGACACCCGCCTTGATCGCCTCCTGCACCGTGCCCGGATCGTAGATCGTGCCGAACGCCACGTTCTCGATGCCGGCATCCATCAGCGCCTTCAGCACCGGCGTGGTGTCGTTGTAGCCGCCGCCGCCCGGATTGTCGGTGCCATCGGCGATGACCAGCGGGCCTGTCTTGCCGACCCCGGCTTTCGCCGCGGCGATGCCGTCGGCGATCGGCCGATAGTAGGACTTCGCCCCCTCCTCACGCCGACGCCAGATCTCGTCCATCAAGCTCGGCCGCGATCGCCTTGGCACGCGCCTCCGCACCCGGCTCGTGGCTGACCGCGATCGAGGGGCCGGTGTAGGGAATGTCGGCCCAGGTGAAGCCCGCCTGGATGCTGACGACGTCGATGCCCGGCTCCTTCTCGAAGCTGTCGGCCTTGGCCAGCAGGTCGAGCATCAGGCCGGGCTGCGTCGTGCGACCGTGCTCGGCGCCTTCCAGCATGGCGGGCTGCACCACGAGGCAACGCGGCTTCTTCTTGCCGTCCATCGCCGCCTGCACCAGCGCGGCAGCCTGCACCGCGCGCTCGTAGCCGTCGATGTGCGGATAGGTGCGATAGCTCACCAGCGCATTGGCATTCTTGGCCATGCGGACCGTGGCATTGGCGTGCAGGTCGAGCGTCGTGGCGATCGGCACGTCCGGTCCGACGACACCGCGCAGCATCTCGAGCAAGGCGCCTTCGGCGTCGTCCTCCGTCTCCGTCACCATGGCGCCATGCAGCGAGAGACAAATGCCGTCGAGCTTGCCGGCCTTTTTGGCGGCATCGACGATCATGTCGCGGATCGTCTCCCAGGTTTCCCTGGTGAGCTTGCCCGATGGCGTGGCGTTGGCCGCCCCCGCCCACACCGGCTGCCAGCCGTACTTCTTTGCCGCGTCGATGTAGCCGCCGATCTCGTTCTTGGTGCCGGTGAAGCGCGGCACCATCGCCTCGCCCTCGATCAGCCAGCGCTTGCGGTAGTCTTCGAGCGTGGTCGGCAGTTTCGAGAACGTGTTGGTCTCGTGCATGAACTGCGCGATCAGGACGCGGTACGCCATTACTGAACCCTCTACAACTTGGCTGTCTTCAGCCACTCCGCCTGTCCTTCCTCGCCTTCGACGCCGGTGGTCTCGAGCAGGCGGCAGACCATCATGTAGTAGCCGATCGTGAGCGTGAGCTCGACCACGGCGCCCGGCGTGAGGAAGCCCTGGACGGCCTTCAGCGTCTTGTCCGACGCCTTGACGTTGCGCACCACGTCGTCGGTGTAGCGCAGCACGGACTTCTCGTTGTCGCTGAAGGCGGCAGCCTCGATGGTGGCGTCGCGCAGCGCGGCGATCTTCTCTTCAGCGACGCCGGCCTCGCGGGCAATGCGCTCGTGCTGGAAGACCTCGTAGGCGGCGCGGCTCAGCCGGCCGACGCGCAGGATCGCGAGCTCACGGAGCTGCGCGTCAAGCTCGCAGCGGTAGAGCAGCGCATTGCCCATGCGAATGAAGCCTTTCAGCCCGGCCTCGGAGTTCGCCAGCATGCGATAGCTGTTGAGGTGCGGCTTCAGCTTGTCGAGAAACTCGGCGTGCTTGCCGGTGGCGTTTTCGACTTCGTAGTACGGAATGCGCGGCATCGGACTCCCCTCCGCCGCGAGCCTGTCAGATCACTCCACGACGTACCAGCGGATTAAGGAAGCGGCCGAAAGGGCCCGTCAGCACGATGGGCTTCTCGACGACGATCAGGGCGATGCACGGATCGCCGGGATCGGCGATGGGCTCGTGCTCCTCGGGCCCCGGACCGACGGCGAAATCGCCAACCGCGTAGTTGCCAGTCGAATCGGTGTAGCCGCCCTGCAGGACGACGGTGAACTCCTCGCCGACATGGCGGTGCATCGGCAGTCCGCGTCCGGGCTCGAGTCTCAGCAGCGACACGCGATGCTCGCCGGGCAGGCTGAGCCGCATCTCCTCGAAGCCGCCGAACACGCGCCGCCAGCTCAGCTGCGGCCCGAGATGGCGCGCGAGCGGCGCCGGCGCCCATTCGAAGCCCGGCCGCGGCACGTAGGGCTGCGGCCTGGGCTCGACGGAAACGCCGTCCAGGCGCGCGAGCGTGCTCTGCAGCAGGGCCTCGTCGAACGGCATGTCGCCCTCGCCTTCCATCAGCGCGCCGCCCAGCGCGCCCAACCGCTCGACCGTGCGGCGCGCCGCGGGATCGAGCGCGACATGCAGGGCCACGGCCAGCGCCGGGCCCGCGGCAAGCGCACCGGCGGCGTAGTCCAGCAGCAGCTCTTCAGGGGCCGGATGGCTCATCGCTCGTCTTTCTCCAACGCTTCCCGCAACCGCCCGAGGGCCAGGCGAATGCGGGACTTCACGGTGCCGAGGGGCAGCTTCAGCTCCTCGGCAATGGCGGTATGGGTCTTGTCCTCGAAAAATGCCTTCTGGATCACCACCAATTGATCGGCCGAGAGGCCAACCAAAAGTTCCTTCACCCGGGTATACGTTTGTCCGGCGAGGACGGATTTATCGGCATCGGCCTCCTCGGGTGCAAATACCGTGAGCCAGTCCTCGGTTTCGATCGCCGGCCGGCCGGCCCGGCGGGCGAGGTCGATGCGCTTGTTGCGGGCGATGGTGTAGATCCAGGTCGCGGCCGAGGCCCGCCCGCGATCGAAGCTCGCAGCCTTGCGCCACACCATTATCAGGGCTTCCTGGGCCACTTCCTGCGCGGTTTCTGCATCGGTGCCGCCGCGCATGATGAAGGCCTTTACGCGCGGGGCGTAGTGGCGGAACAGGCTGGCGAAGGCCGCGCGGTCCTGGCGGGCCGCGATGGCCTCGATCAGGTTGGCGGCTTCGTCGGGCGAAAGCATCGGCTGGAAGTTTAGCCCGGACGGCCGTTCGCGCCGAGGTCCCAGAAGATGCCGGTCATGAGCCGCAACCCCTCCCGGGCCACCGGGGCCAGCAGGTGCTCGTTGGGCGCGTGCTGCGAGCAGGCGGCGTAGGAATGCGGCACCCAGACGGTCGGCATGCCCAGGATGTCCGTGAACACTTCGTTGGGCAGCGAGCCGCCGAGATTGGGCAGCATGTTGGGCTTCTGGCCGCCGGTCTTCTCGATCGAGGCGGCGGCGAAGCGGGCCCACGGGTTCTCCGGGTCGAGGCGCGTGGCATTCATGATCACCTCGCGCGCCTGGTCGATCTCGATCATCTCGTAGCCGTGCCGGTCGAGATGGCGGCGCAGCGCCGGGATGATGTCGTGCGGGTCGGTGCCGACGACGAAGCGCAGCTGGCAGTAGGCGACGGCGCTGGGCGGGATGGCGTTGACAGGCCGGTCGGGGTTGCCGGTCTTGAAGGCTAAGACCTCGAAGCTGTTCCAGCCGAACACGCGCTCGACCGGCGTCAGCTGCTCCTCGCCCCAGTTGGGATCGATGGCGGGCGCGCCCTCGCCCGCATCGATATGCGCGTCAGCGAGCGCCGCCCGCACCGAGTTGGTGAGCGTCTTGGGCCGCCATTCCGGCACTTTGATCTGGCCGCGCCGGTCGGTGATGGTGGCCAGCGCATGCGCCAGGATGATGCCGGGATTGGACAGCAGCCCGCCCCAGTTGCCCGAGTGATGGCCGCCCTCGCGCATCGTGAGCTTGAGGTTGAAGTTCAAGGTGCCGCGCGTGCCGCCGAAGATCGTGGGCCGGCGATGGTCGAGCCTCGGCCCATCCGAACCGATCAGCGCATCGGCCTTGAGCGCCGCCTTGTTGGCCTTGCAGAAGTCGGCCAGGCCCGGCGAGCCGGTCTCCTCGCCGGTCTCGATCAGGATGGTCGAGTTGAAGCCCAGCGATCCACGCTCCTCGAGCACGCAGCCAAGGGCCGCGATGTTGATGGTGTGCTGGCCCTTGTTGTCGGCCGTGCCGCGGCCGTACATCCGGTCGCCTTCGACCACGATCTTCCAGGGCGACAGGCCCTGCCGCCACTGCTCCTCCTGGCCGCGGATCACGTCGCCGTGGCCGTAGGTCAGCACCGTCGGCTTGGCGGGATCCTCGATGCGGCGCGCGATCAGAAACGGGCCATACTCGGCGCGCGGGTTGGGCAGGACGGTGCAGTCGTAGCCCATCTTCTGCAGCGACTGGCTCATCTCGCCCGAGACGTATTCCTGCAGGGCGGGCATGGAATCCTGTTCCTGGCTGGTCGTCGGGATCGCCACCCGGCGCTGTAGCTCGGCCAGAAAGCCGCCGTCGTCGAAATACTTTTCCGCGCGCGTGATGGCGCCGTCACGTGATCCCGTCGTGCTACTCATGATTTTTCCCGTGCCTTTCGCCGCAACGATAGCAAAATGCCAGCCCAGGGAGGACACAATGCTGACATCGGGCCGCGTCGTTTTCACCGACATGGAAGAAGTCCACTACGGCAAGCCGGCCGCCCAATCGGTCGCCGAGGTCGTGAAGGCCCACGGCGCCGAACGCGTCTTCCTCATGGTGAGCGGCACCTTGAACCGCCAGACCGACGAGGTCGAATCGGTCCGCCGCGCGCTCGGCAACAAATGCGTCGGCACCTTCGACAAGATGCCGGCACACTCGCCGCGCTCGGCGGTCATCGCCGCCACGGCGCAGGCGCGCGAGGCCAAAGCCGACCTGATCGTCACCCTGGGCGGCGGCTCGATCACCGACGGCGCCAAGGCCGTCCAGCTCTGCCTCGCCAACGACGTCACCACCGTCGAAGGCCTCGACAAGCTCCGCAACGCCGATGTGAAGCCGCCGACGGTGCGCCAGGTCTCGATCCCGACGACGCTGTCGGCCGGCGAGTTCTCCGGCATCGCCGGCGTCACCAACGAGGCGACGAAGGTGAAGGAGCTGTTCCGCCATCCGCTCACCATCCCGCAGGCCGTCATCCTCGATCCCGAGGTGACGCGCCACACGCCGATGTGGCTGTTCCTGTCGACCGGCATCCGCGCCGTCGATCACTGCGTCGAGGGCGTGTGCTCCAATGAATCGACGGAGTTCACCAACGCCTCGGCCCTGCATGGCCTCGCGATGCTGGCGCGCGGCCTGCCCAAGGTGAAGGCCGATCCGACGGACATGCGCGCCAGGCTCGACTGCCAGATCGGCTCGTGGCTGTCGATGGGCGGGCTGGCGGCCGGCGTGCCGATGGGCGCCAGCCACGGCATCGGCTACGTATTGGGCGCGGTGTTCGACGTGCCGCACGGCCATACCTCCTGCATCATGCTGCCCTGGGTCATGCGCTGGAACAAATCGGCCAACGCCGACCGCCAGGTACTGATCGCCAACGCCATGGGCCATCCCGGCAAGGATGCCGGCGACGTGCTGGACGATTTCATCCGCGGGCTCGGCATGCCGCGAAGCCTGGGCGAAGTGAAGATCGGCAAGGAGCATTTCGACCGCATCGCGGCGCAGGCGATGGGCACGCCGTGGGTGCCACGCAATCCGCGCAAGATCGACGGGCCGGCGCAGGTGAAGGAGATCCTGGAGCTGGCGGCCTAAGCCGAGGTGCATGCACTGCCACCAGAAATCGGATTTTCCGGCATTTCCGGTATTTCCGACAGAGAGCGTGGTGTGGCACGGAAGCTCACGCCCCCAACGGATAGGGGCGAGAGCACCCGCATCGCGCGCAAGCGTCTCTGCAGCGGGCCCTGCGGGAACCCGCGCCCTAATACAGCGATTCCCTGCAGGCTTCCCATCTGCAAAATCGTCAGATGAACAATGCATAGAGCGACAGACCACCTAGCATAGACCAGTACTTCAGTGTTGTAAATAACTGTAGTTGTTTCACGTGAAACATATGCCCCTCGCCCGCACTGCTGCGCGGCCCCTCCTACGATCCATTCGGCCGGAAGGAAGTGTCAGACAGCCCGTTCAAACCAGCCAGCCGCTCCCCGACGCGCTGGTGAAGTCGAGCTGCACGAGCAGGTCGTTGAAGTCGCGATCGCCGCCGCCATACATGTCCTCCCAGCCCCAGGTGTTGAGCCCATAGTTCCACAGGTGACCGACCGACTGACCGCCCACCGTCTCGTTGGCATGGGCGAAGGCCC
>CAWAZC010000003.1:0-944447 GCA_963786415.1 uncultured Actinomycetota bacterium | reverse complement strand
AATTTCCTGCCAATGCGCCTCTACTTCCGGCGCTTCTTTTTGCAAAGTGGCGGCGGCGTTTTCCTGCTCCGCGGTCGGCGCCGCGTCGGCCTGCTGCAGGTCGCCAAATAACTTCGCGGTCTTCGAGAGCAGATCGAACTCGAGCGGTTGACCGGCACGCACGGCGCGCGGATCAGCGAGCGTCTCGAGCTTCTCGCGGAGCGCTTTGATTTCCGGCTTCTGCTCTTTCGCCTTCGCGACTTCGCTCACCAACTTGTCGTAACTCTTTCCCATCGGCAGCAGCTTCGCGCGCAGCTCGTAGAGCGTCTGCGAGAGCTGCGAACTGTTGCGCGAGATCCGCCGCCGGACATTTTCACTCGCGGATCCATTTTCACCTGCGAGCGGTTGCGTGAAAGTTTTGCCGCCACTCGTTAGGCTGACGGAATAGCTGCCCGGGCAACACCCAGGGCGCGGTCGGTTGCGGCGCGGTTTCGTGATAGACCGCGGTCATCGGATATTCCGGCTCGATTCCGGCAACGGCTCGCCATGCAGGTCCCAGAAGAAGCGATGCAGCCCCGGCGTCGCCGGCAACACCGCCGGCGGCTTCACCCAGTAGCGCGGGATTTTCAGCTTCTCGTCGCTCTTCGGCGGCAGCGGATCGGTGCTGGCATAACGACGCATCACTTTTCCGCTCGCATCCTTGATCTCGAGCGTGACCGGTCCCGCCGCATCCGCGCCTAACGAATAATCGATCATCGCGCCTTCCGGCGGATTTTCGCCCGCCGGCTCGTCCGGCGGCAGCGGCGTGTCGGTGTTGGAATTCCAGCGCACGCGCAGCGCGACTTGCGGTCTGAAGAGCTCCGAGTCGTTTGTTCGTTAGGCTGCAAGTTGCCGCAGCGGCGTGATGTTATCGAGAATCCAGAAGCCGCGGCCGTGCGTGGCGATGCAGAGGTCGTCATCTTTCACGATCAAGTCGCGCACCGAAGTCGCCGGGCAGATTCAGGCGCAGCGACTGCCAGTTGTCGCCGTCGTCGAGGGAAAAATAAACGCCGCGCTCGGTCGCCGGCGAAAAGCAAACCGCGCCGCTGCGGATCTTCGCGGACGGCGTTGACGTTCTCGTCGTTAGGCAAACCCTGCACGATTTCCTGCCAGGTTTTGCCGTCGTCGCGCGTCCGGTAAATGTGCGGGCGCAGATCGTCGAGGCGGATCGTGTTCACCGCGGCGTAGGCGGTCTTCGCATCGAAGTGGCTCGGCGTCGATCACGCGAAATTTTCCACCAGGCGCCGATCTGCGGCGGCGTCACGTCGCGCCAGTTTTTGCCGCCGTCGGTCGTTAGGTGAATCAGGCCGTCGTCTGTGCCGGCCCAGATGCGTTTCTCGTCGAGCGGCGACGGCGCGACGCGTGTAGATGACGCCGCGCTGCTTCGGTTGCGCGGTTGGTTGATCGCGAAATTTCCCGACGCTCGCCGGGATTTCGAAGGTCTTGCGCGTCAGGTCGGGGCTGACCTGCTGCCAATGCCGCCGCCATCGCGCGTCTGCCACAAAGTGTTCGCGGCGAAGAAAAGCAGGTGCGGATCGACCGGTGAAAACACCACCGGCTCCGTGCGCACGACGCGAAAATCATCTGACGCGAAATGCCTTCGGCGTGATGCTCCTGCGCCTCGTGCGTGCGGCGATCGTAGCGGCTAATTTCCCGCCATAGACGATCTCGGGATCGAGCGGATCGGCGTCGACGTAGCCGTATTCCTCCGCGCCGACCGGATGCCAATCGCGGAAAGTGATCTCGCCGTTCGGCCCGCGACTGTCGATGCCGACCGAGCCGCTCTCCTGCTGGCCGCTGTAGAGGCGATACGGAAACGAATTGTCCGCGCTGACGTGATAGAGCTGCGCGGTCGATTGGTTATACCAAGAGCTCCAGGTCGCGCCGCCGTTCACGGTGATGATCGCGCCCTGATCGCTCGCGAGCGCGACGACGTTGGAGTCGTTAGGCGAAATCCACATGTTCTGGTAATCGTCGCCGCCGGGCGCGCCGCGCCAGCCTTCCCAGGTCTTCCCGCCGTCGGTCGATTTCCAGCAGACCGTGCTCGTGGCGTAAACGATCTGCGGATTCTGCGGATCGATCCGCACGACCGGCAAATCGCCGCCGCCGATCCGGCCCGCTGGCCGCGTGTCGTCGGTCGCGACGCTCCAGCTCGCGCCGGCGTCGGTCCGATTTGTAAAGCTGCACCTTCTTCGGCGTGGCGACGGCGGCGAAGAGATTTTGCGGCGCGCTCGCGGCGACGCTGAGGTGCGCCTGCACGATGTCGTTAGGCAAACCGCCGCCGAGCTGCTGCCAGGTTTTGCCGCCATCGCGTCGATTTGAAAACGCCGCCGCCGGTTCCGTTCCACGCGGCGTTTTCCCAGGGACCTTCGCGCGCTTCCCAGAGCGTCGCGTAGGCAGGTCTGCGGATGTTGCGGATCGAACGCGACGTCGCCGCCGCCGATGTTCTCATCCTTGTAGAGCGTCTTCGCGAAATTCTTCCCGCCGTCGGTGGAAAGAAAAATGCCGCGCTCCTCGTTAGGCCCGTAAGGATGACCCGCGACCGCGACGAGCACGTGATCGGCATTCTTCGGATCGACCGCGATCTCCGCGATCTGTTGTCCATCGCGCAGGCCGAGATGCGTCCAGGTTTTGCCGGCATCGGTCGATTTGTAAAGGCCGTTGCCGACCGCGAGATCGGGGCGATGCAACCCTTCGCCGCTGCCGACATAAATCACGTTCGGATCCGAGACCGCGACCGCGAGCGCGCCGACGGAAGCGCTCGATTGATCGTCGAAGATCGGCTCCCAGGTGCGGCCGTAGTCGGTGCTTTTAAAAACGCCGCCGCTGACCTGCGCGCAGTAGAAAACATTCGGCTGCTTCGGCACGCCGGAGATCGCGCGCGTCCGGCCGCCGCGATAGGGGCCGATGTTGCGCCAATGGAAGAGCCCGGAGAAATCCGGCGGCGCGGCAAGTGCGGAAGCGCCTAACGAGAACAGAAGGACCAGAGCAATAGCAAAGCAGAAGCGCAATTTCACAGCCGCACGGTAACGCACCCGCCCGATCGCTCCACCTCCGTGCGACAACCGTTGCCGAGACTCGCCTCAGCGCACCGGAAACAGAGCGTCCTCCATCAGTCCGCCGACATACAGCTGACCGCAGATCGCCCGGCCATCGCGCACCGTGAAACGAACCTCACTCTCGTCGTCGAGCGCATACACCAGCGCACTCTGCCGCCGCAGCGGAACCCCGTCCCCCGTGTCGCCCTCCGGCCGGAAACGCAGCTTCCCATCGCGGGCGAAGTTCTCGATCACACTCCCGGGCCGCCCGAACTTGCCCACTAACGCCGCCAGCTCTCCGGCGGCACCGCGAGATCTGCGGGCTTGGTCGCGGGCAAACCCAAAGCCGCGCCAGCGATCTTCGCGGCCAAGACCGGCGCGCGCTCATTCGCCGTGTTCGTGAGCACCGCGATCACGAGCCGATCCTGCGGGTAGGATTCGAGCACGTTGGTGAAACCTGCGCCACCTCCGCTGTGACCAAACACCGGATGTCCGGCGCGCGAGCCGAGACGCGTGCCGAGTCCGTAATCGATGCGAGTGCCGTCGCGCAAAACCGTCGGGCGCCGCATCTCGGCCAGCGTCTCGGGCTTCACGATGCGGCCGCGCTCCAGCGCGAGCTGCCAGCGCACCAGATCACTCGCGGTCGCGCAAACCGCGCCCGCCGCCCACGGAAGAGCCCAGGTGATCGCCGGCGCCTCGACGAGCTTTCCCTCTTTCACCACGTAGCCGAGAGCGAGACCAGCGGTCGACGCCTCCGCGCTAAAAAACCTCGCCGACTGCAATCCCATCGGCTGGAAAAATTGATCGCGCAGATAGCTGCCGTAGTCGCGCTGCGTCACGCGCTCGATCAGCATCCCGGCGAGATAGAACCCGCTGTTACTGTAGCGCCAGCTCGTCCCCGGCTCGAAATCGAGCGGGCGATCCCGGAAAAGATCGAGCACCTGTTCGTGATTCAGGTTGCGCTGCTCATTCGCGTCCGCGTTCGGAAGGAAAGTGAAGCTGTAAATCCCCGAGGTGTGGTTGAGCAGCTGGCGCACGGAAATATCGGCGCCGTGCGTAGGCGCTTCCGGCAGCAGCTTCTTTACCTTGTCGTCGAGCCCCAGTTTCCCCTCGTCCACCAATTGCAGCAGCGCCGCCGCCTCGAGGTTCTTCGAGATCGAGTCGATGTGAAAAACGGTGGCAGGAGTGGCTGCGACGTGACGCGACCGGTCGGCCTCGCCGTAGGCGCGGGCGAAGACGATTTCTCCGTCGCGCGCCACCGCGATCGACACCGCCGCCGTGGGACGCTGCAGCGCCTCCTGCGCGATCGCGTCGATTTGGTGCGCGAAATCATCCGGCGAGACCGCACCCGCCGTCGCCGTCAGCGCGAGAAGCAAACACGCGCTCGACATCTTCATCCCGGCATCCTGAGGAGACGCCGCGGACAAAGCAAGCTACCGGAGCGACCGGCGCTACGCGGGCGGTGGCGCTGCCGCGGGCGCAGGCTTCTTCTTCGCCGCCGCCGCGGCTTCCAGCGCCGCATCCACCGCCTCCGCTTCGCGCGGGTGGATCCGATGGTAGTACTCGTTCGACTTCGCGAGGTCGCTCTTCTTCATGAGCAACGCATCGAAGCGCTCGCGCCGGCTCAGCTCGTAGACCTTGTCCATCTTGATCGCCTCGAACGGGCACACCTCGACGCAAATCTGGCAGCTCATGCAGACCGAGATATCGATGTCGAAGGTCGCCGGATAAAACTGCGGCTTGCCCATGTAGTCGGGCTTCTTGTCCGTGCTCTTGACGATGTAGATGCACTGCGGCGGGCATTCTTTTTCGCAGATCTTGCAGGCGACGCAGCGCAGGCCCGCTTCCGGATCCTGGTCGAAAACGAGGAAGGGAAAATTGCGCGAGTTTTCCGGGAGCGGCAGCGCGCTCCTCCGGGTATTGCACCGTCGTTAGGCGATCCTTTTCGAAATAGCTGCCGAGGAAATTCCGCCCCGTCACCGCCATGCCTTTGAGAATGCCGCTGCCGATCACGAGAAGCATTCTGCGTGGAAGCAGCGCTGCGCTCAAGCAGCGAAGTGCGGAGCCGCGGATCAATAATCCCGCAACTCGACGGCTCACGTGCTGCACTTAGAGAAAAAAGAGAGCGCGCGCCCGGCGCGGCGCGAAACACATGCGGGTTCGTGAACTTATGAAGAGTGTGCGATTCCGGTGCGATGGTCGGCTTTGTCTCGGCGCACTGTTGCTTTGCGCGAGCCTCGGCTCTTCCCACGCGCAGGATGCGGTGCGAATCCCGCGCACAACTCGCTCCGTGCTCCAGCCGGAGATGGAAGCGCAGGTGCAACGGCCGAGCGCTTTCGTCGCGGCCGATCACATGACGGGCGACTGGGGCGGCGCGCGCGATCGGCTCTTCGACGCCGGCATCGACGTCTTCGTTTTCGATAACAGCATCTACAACGGCAACGTCGCCGGCGGGATTCATCCCGGGCACGCGACGATCGTGAACGATGTTTTCGCCGGGGTGAAGTTCGACCTCGAGAAGCTCTTCGGCTGGCGCGACGGGCTCTTTGTCGTGAGCGGGATCGATCGCGCGGGCGAAGACCTAACGAATAAGTATGTCGGCAGCATTTATTCGGTGCAGCAGAGCGTCGGCGGGCAGCGGCCGTTCCTTTACCAGGTGTATCTGCAACAGAAGTTCTTCGAGAAGAAGGTGACGTTAAAGCTAGGTCGCTTCAGCGCGTCGGATGATTTCAATGCTTCGCCTTTCTACGGCTACTCGCTGAACAACGGCATCGACGGCGACATTCGCAATGTCCTCTTCGATACGCGCTTTTCGGCTTATCCCTTTCCGGTCTGGGCCGCGGCGGCGTTCTATGATCCGACGCCGGAGTTCAACCTGAAGCTAGGTATCTTTCAAACTTCGCAAGGGGATGTTTGATAACACCAAGCATGGCCTCGACTGGAGCATCCGCGACGACGATGGCTATACCGCGATCCTGGAGGTCGGCTGGTCGCCGCAGTTTTTTGCAACAGGCGGTTCCGACTGGTCAGGGTGACAGTAAGGATAGCTCCGCGCCGACGGTGCTGAAGGGCTTGCCGGGCCATTACCATTTCGGAGTGACTTTCTCGCAGTGGGATTTCTACCAGCGATTCGGCGGCGGGTTTGAGGATCACTCCTATGGCTTCTATGTGCACGGCGACCAGATGGTTTACCAGGAAACGCCGGGGAGCGATCAAGGTCTCTATGTCTTTGCCGCGAGCGGTTACTATCCGCAGACGGAGATATCGATCGTGCCGTTCCAGATCGAAGGCGGCTTGCACTACAAAGGACTTATCCCGAGCCGCGATGATGACCGGACGGTGCTGCATTTCATCTACGGGCACCTGAGCGATGACTACGCGCGCAGCGTGCAAGTTGCCCGGTGGTCATCGCGCGGAATCGGAGAAGGTCCTGGAGTTCGGCCACCGCTTCCAGGTGACGAAGTGGAGTTATATCCAGCCCGACCTGCAATATGTCATCGACCCCGGCGGCACCGGTGATATTCATGATGCCGTTGTGCATCGGGGCGCAGTATGGCGTGACCTTCTAGGAGGATAACTATGGCTACCGAAACCAAACCACGGGCCGATCGGCGCGGCGCGCATGGACCCGCACACGGCGCGGCGCGGGATGTTCCAGCTCGAGGATGGCCGGAGCGTGGCCTTCACTTTTTTCCTGCTCGTTTTCCTCTTCGCGCTCTGGGGATTTTGCAACGGCATGATCGACGTCATGGACAAGCACTTCCAGGAAGAGCTGCACCTGAATCTCGCGCAGTCGGCCTGGGTGCAGTTCGCGCATTACCTCGGCTACTTCCTCATGGCGATCCCGGCCGGGCTGGCTCGCGATCAAGCTCGGCTACAAAGGCGGCATCATCGCCGGGCTGCTGATGGTCGCGGCGGGCGGATTCTGGTTTATCCCGGCGACGCACATCGCGCAGTTCTGGGCCTTCCTGCTCGGCGTCTGCATCATCGCGGCGGGGCTGACCTTTCTCGAGACGATCGCGAATCCCTACACCACCGTGCTCGGCCCGCCGCAGTACGCGCGCGACGCGCATCAATCTCGCGCAATCGATCAACGGCATCGGCTTGCTCTGCGGACCGATCGCGGGCGGCACGTTCTTTTATTCCAAAAACGCCGCCGGCCTGAGCACGGGCAGCGAGCGGCTCTGGATTCCTTACGCGTTCATCGGCGTGATCGTGATCGTGCTCGCGGTCGTTTTCTTCTTCGCGCCGATGCCCGAACATCGAGATGGAGGATGACTACCACCTCGACGAGCCGACCGCGGCCGCGACGTCACGCGATTCGATCTGGTCGCATCCGCATTTCTGGATGGCGGTGCTCGCGCAGTTTCTCTACGTCGCGGCGCAGGCGGGCATCTTTAGCTTCTTCATTAACTACATGACCTCGCAGGTGCCCGCGGTGCCGGCGAGCTTGGGCGCAGCGGGCTCATCCGGCGTGGTTCGAGACGCACCCGAACGGCGTCGCTCGGCTTCAGCAACAAAGGCGCGGCGAACCTGGCCTCGTTAGGCTTTCTCTGCTTTCTCATCGGCCGCTTTACCGGGAGCGCGATCTTGAAAAAGTTCACGCCTCACAAGGTGCTCGGCTGGTATTGCAGCGCCGCGGTGTCGTGCTCTGCTTCCTGATCTTCGCGAAGCTCGGCTGGGTCTCGGTCGTCTGCGTTTTCCTGACCTACTTTTTCATGTCGATCATGTTCCCGACCATCTTTGCGCTCGGCATTTTCGGCCTCGGGCAGGACGCGAAAAAGGCGTCGTCTTTCATCGTGATGGCGATCATGGGCGGCGCGATTCTGCCGAAGGTGATGGGCGCGGTCGCGGATCGCTACGATCTCTCGCGCGGCTTCATTGTGCCGATGTTCTGCTTCGCGTTCGTCGCCTTTTACGGGTTCATGTGGCCGCGCCTGAGCGATGCCGACGGCGCAGTCACGGTTTCGACCACGCGGCGGACATTGATGCAGCCGCGTCTTCGATCTCGATCACGCGACGCTCGCCGCGGATCCGCGTTTTGCTGAGATCGCGGCGGCGCTGGCGAAGCTCTCGCCGATCGATTCGCGCGAATCTTTCAACCGCTACTGCCGCGAAGCCTGCCGGCTCTGGCGCGAGCAATTTCCCGAAGGCCTCGGCGCGACTTCGCAGTTCGCGACCTTGCTCGAGCGGATCGAGAACACGAGCGACGGAATCATTCGCACCGGCTGGGGCGGCGTCGTGATCACGCTGCACGAACATCCGCAGGTGGAAAAGTTTCTCGTCATCCGGCAAGGCGGCTATCTTGCGCTCGAGATGCATGAGGAAAAAGATGAGCGGCTCGAGGTGCGCGAAGGCGCCGGGCTCATCCTCTGGCGCCGGCCTAACGAGAAGTCGCTCACGGTCGAGGCGCTCGCGCCGGGCGCGGCAATTTCATCTCGCGCCGGGCCAGGAGCATTGCCTCATCGGCACGGAAGACCTGCTTGTCTTCGAGCGCTCGACCGATCCGAAAGGCATGGATCAGGACCTGATCTTCATCTACGAACCCGATGGCCCGCTGACTTCTACGCTTTCGGCGAAATCCTCTGGGATTGTCTCCCCTCCGGCAAACACGCCGGCGGCGCGCCCTTCAATGTCACCGCGCACCTCGCGCAGATCGGCGTCTCGTTCCGCGCTCATCTCCTGCGTCGGCCGCGACCCGCTCGGCGATGAAATTCTCGCGGTCGCGAAAGACAAAGCGTCGATGTCGAGTTCGTCACGCGCGCGCGGATCGGCCTCGCCGACCGGCACGGTCATCGTCGACGCTCGATCGAATTCCGCAACGCCACCTACGAGCTGGTGCAACCGGCGGCGTGGGACGAAATCCGCGTGCCCAACGAAGCGCTCGGCCGCGGTCGCGGAAGCGCGCGCTTTTATCTACGGCTCGCTCGCCGGCCGTTCGCCCTACAACCTCGAGCAGCTCGGCCGCCTGCTCGACGTGCAGGGGCCGCTGAAGTTCTTCGACGTGAACCTGCGGCCGCCGTTCGCCGATCCGCACGCTGGTCCTCAGCTCGCGAAACGCGCCGACGTCCTGAAGCTGAACGACGGCGAAGTCGGCCGCCTCGCGCACTGGATCCAAACCGGCGAAGAAGCGCCCGACACGCCGCGCGACGAGGCCGCGATCGCGCGGCATTGCGAGACGCTCGCGGCAGCGACCGGCGTCCGCGCGCATTTGCGTCACGCGCGCCGAAGAAGGCGCGGCCTTGTGGGACGACGGCAACCTCACGACCGCGCCCGCGCCGCACGTGGAAGTGCGCGACACCGTCGGCGCGGGCGACGCCTTCATGGCCGGACTGATGGTCGGCCTAACGAGCGGAACCGAAACCGCGCAAGGTCCTGGAAAACGCCTGCCGCCTCGGCGCCTATGTCGCGTCGCACTACGGCGCGACGCCGTTGCTCCCCGCGGAGCTCACGGAGCCGCTTCGGCAGGCGTTAGGCTAACATTGCCGTAACGATCGACTTCGCCCATGACGATGTCGATCGAGCCGAGGATGACCATGACGTCGGCAACGGTGTGGCCGAGGCACATGTCTTCCAGCGTGGTGAGGTTGATCAGGCTCGGCGGGCGGACGCGGTAACGATACGGGTTTGCCGTGCCATCGCTGATGAGGTAGAAGCCGAGCTCGCCTTTCGGTCCTTCGATCCGGCCGTAGGCTTCACCGACGGGCGGTTTGAAGGCGCGGATCTTTACCTTCGGATTCTGGATCGGTCCTTCGGGAAGCTGGTCCATCGCCTGGTGCAGGATCGGTTAGGCTTTCGCGCAATTCGAGCACGCGCATCATCAGCCGCGGGAACCAGCGGTACCTCATCGGTCTCTGCCGGGCGGCCGGCGGCGCCGTCATCTTCGCACTGCCGCTCCTGATGACGATGGAGATGTGGTGGCTCGGCTTCGCCATGGATCGTGCGAAGCTGCTGCTGCTCGTGCTGCTGCTGCTGCCGACACTCATCGCGCTGTCCTATCACGCGGGCTTCGAGCCGACGTTCCGGTGGCGCGACGACGTCGCCGATGCGGTGGTTGCGTACGGGGTCGGCTTCGTCACCTCCTTCTCGGTGCTCGCGCTGCTCGGCGTGCTGACCCGCGATACCGCCGTGCCGGATGCGTTCGGGAAGATCACGGTCCAGACCGTGCCGGCCAGTATCGGCGCAATGCTTGGCCGCACGCTGCTGGGGGGTGAGCGCGCGGACGAGGACCAGCGCCCGCGCACGTCGTATGGCGGCGCGCTGTTCATCATGGCGGTCGGCGCGCTCTTCCTGTCGTTCAGCATCGCCCCCACCGAAGAGGTGACGCTGATCGCCCTCCGGCTCTCTCCCTGGAGCAGTACACTGCTCGCGCTCGTCTCTCTCGTGCTGATGCATGCGTTCGTCTACTCGGTCGAGTTCCGCGGCCAGGCCTCCCGGCCCGAGCACTCGACTGCTGTCCGGGAGTTCCTGCTGCTGACGGTCGTGGGTTATGCCATGGCCCTGCTGATCAGTGCGTACGTACTCTGGACGTTCGGCCGGACGGACGGGCTCGCCTCCGCGGAAATGATCCGCGCGACGATTGTCCTGGCATTCCCGGCCTCGCTGGGCGCCGCAGCCGCGCGGCTGATCCTCTGACCATGGGGAAGCCGCGACAGCGCAAGACTCCCGCCCTGGAGTGGATCGCCGGAGTGATGGGCGTCGTGATCGTCCTCGGCACGCTCGGCTACCTGGTGTTTGCGGCACTCCAGCCCGGATCCGACGCGCCGGAGCTGACCGTGACCGTGACGGGCGTTCGCGAAAGTGCAGGTTCGTTCGTGGTGGATGTCGAGGTCCGGAACCGCAGCCGGCAGGCGGCGGCGGACGTCCACCTCGCCGGCATGACAGCAGCGAACGAGGGACACGCCGCGCATCCTCGAGCGCGTTTGGATTACGTCCCCGGGCTCTCGACCCGAACGGCCAGCCTGATCTTCGACCTGAATCCCGGCCGCGACGCGGACGTCCGCGTCGTCGGGTATTCGGTGCCCTAGCCAGCTGACAGCTAAAAGCTGACAGCTGGCTAGCAGCCGACAGCTAACAGCCGCCAGCTGTCAGCGGCGCCACGGCGTCTCGGGCACCGGCGTCAGCGGCGGCTTGCCGGCGGCCCAGGCCGCACGTTGTCGACCACCAGCTGCTCCATCCGGGTACGGGTGTGGACGGTGCTGGAGCCGAGATGCGGAAACAGCACGACGTGGTCCATCTCCAGGTACTCCTTCGGCACCTCCGGCTCGTTGACGAACACGTCGAGGCCGGCGGAATAAATCCGCCGCTCCTTGCAACGCCCGGATCAGCGCGGCATCGTCGACCACCGTGCCGCGCGCCATGTTGATCACGATTCCTTCAGGCCCGAGCGCATCGAGCACCTCCGCGCCGACCAGGTGCCTGGTCGCCGGCCCCCCGGGCGTGATGAGTATCAGCGTGTCCACGTCGCGCGCCATGTCGACGAGCGCTGGATAGTGTCGTAGGGCACGTCCGGCTGCGGGCGACGGGTGTGATAGACCACGGGCACAGGAACGCGTCGAGCCGCCGCGCGATCGCCTTGCCGATGCGGCCCATGCCGACGATCCCGACCGTGCGATCGCGGAGCGTCGCCCTGGTGAGCGGATACTGCTGCTGGAGCCACTTCCCGGCGCGCAGGAACCGCTCGGCCTGTGGAAGCTCACGCACGGTGCAGAGCAGGAGCCCCAGCGCCGTGTCAGCCACCTCCTCGGTGAGCACCTCGGGCGTGTTGGTCACGGTGATGCCGTGGCCGGCGGCGTACTTGATGTCGATGTTGTCGTAGCCGACGCCGAAGCTGGCCACGAGCTCGAGCCTGGGAAGCCTGGTCATCACCGCGGCGGTCAGGACGTCCGGTGCGCCGGTGACGGCGGCCGCCCGGACGCGCGGCCCGACCTCGGCGATCAGGGCCTCGCTGTCCGCCGCGTGCGCCAGGACGTGCAGCGTGACCAGCGCCGCGAGCTGGTCGACGATGAGCTTCCTCGGTGCTCCGACCAGTAACACCTCAGCCCTCTCAGCCATCGGTACCTCCACCTGCGTGAGTTGTAGAAACGGAATCGGGATCCGGGCCGTGGGCGCTACTGCCGTGACAGCCGGAGGCCGTCGACCCGCGCCAGCCGGCGGGCTCCGGGAATGCCTCGCAACTCTGCGTACGAGCCGGTGCGGCGTCCTGCTTCGAGCCACTCCCTGATGCGGCGGTCGGCGTTCGCGTCCGCGACGAACAGGCTGACCGCGAACTGTTCCGTGACGCCATCCTCGAAGATGGGCCCGCTCCACCGGTTGGTCGCGTCGGGCAGCACGATGCTCTCCTTCGGCCAGACGAACCCGCCGGCTTCGACGGCCAGCCACAGGCTGAGGCCCGGCTGCAGCCCGGTGACGTCACCCGAGCAGCGGATGGTCCTGGAGACCACTCCATTCGCTACCGGTTCGTTGAAGCTGCCGGCTACCTTGTGGTACTGGACACTGCGCAGGCCTGAAGTGAAATAGCCCTGGAGGAATGTCCTCAGCTTTCCGATCAATCCTTCGACGCCCTCGGGATCGTAGTTGTAGTGGATGTAGTCGAAGTGCTTGATGTCGGATGGAATGTCCTTGTCGGAACGCGTGATGAGCAGCACCTTCCTGCCGACGGTGTGCGCGATGCCGATCTCGTAGAAGACGTTCGGGTTCCTCTCGGTGCAGTCCGCGATGATCAGCTGCGCGCCAGCGATGCCGTCCCAGACTTTCTCCATGAACGGTCTCGGCGAGTAGAGCTCGTCGGCGCGCAGCATCCTGAGCCCCAGCGCGTCGGCCATCTTCTTCATGTGGGAGTAGAGGGCTTCCAGCCTGCTCGTGAACGGCATCAGCACGAAGACGTCGATCTGGTGGTCGGCGGGCAGCCGCTGCGGCCGGCCGAAGATCGGCACGACGGCAAGGCCCTTCGAGTGCCGCGAGATCGAGGCCAACTCGTCCAGGCTCATGCCGCCGAAGGCGCTGCGGATAGCCGACGAGAGACCGGTTTCCCTGATCGGTCCCCGGGGCTTCATTCCTTCGCTCGTTGTCTCGTCTTCGAAGCGGATCGAATCCCAGATCGCGCATCTCCAGCAGCTTCTTCAGAAGAGTGAGAGTGTTCGTGTTGGTGCTGAGCTGCGCCGGGTCGGCATTGGCGTAGCGTCCGCACAACTCCTCCCATGTGCTGCTCTCCCTCAGCAGCAGGAGAATCAGCGCGCCATTCTCGATTTCCTCGTACGGGATGTTGTTCCTGGCCGGGTATTCCATCGCGAACTCCTCTGCGTGATGCCCTGATACGACACGGGATCGTACGCCATGGCTGTATCGCGGACCGCCAGCCTCCCGGCGACGGTCGCCACTCCAGCCAGGGAGTGTTGGCGGCAGCACGGTCAAGTCGACGTCGCCGCACACGGAGATGTCGAGACGCCTGGTGTCAGCGGGCGAAGCAGTAGAAGCGGCCGGCCCCGCCGCGCGGCGCCGTGTTCGAGCAGTTCTGATTCGGGTGCGCGGAGTTCCAGGACGACAGAGGGCCGGCGGTGTTCTGCATCGGACCCATGCCATCGGAGTGCCCGACCTGGGCCGCGACTCCGGCCGAGTCCGACGTCCAGTCGTTGCAGGTCAACCCCGCGAGCAGCGTCCCGTCGGCGTTGGATCCCGTGAGGATGTCGTGCTCGACGGGCACCGGCGATCCCGTCCACTGGCCGTTGATGCGCTGGCCCCGCTCGTCCACGTAGACAGCGACGTCGCCCGGGCGCGAATGGAGCTCGGCGACGCTGTTGGCAACGAGCCACGAGGTTGGCGTTGTACCAGGGTCCGCTGCCGATCCTGCCCCGCGCGTGTGTCGCTTGATTTCCGTTCGCCGGATCGCGTTCGACGCTGAGGTAGGCGCGCCATCGACGCCCCCCGTGACCGGCGGCGCCCGCCAGCCGCTGACAGGTGGCATCGGCGCCGGAGAGGCCGCCGAGGTTGCCCGTCGCGCTGGTCGCGCTCGTGACGAAGAAGCTGACGGCCGGACCCGATGGGGCGGTTGCGCTGTCGCTGCTGCAGCCGGCCGCGATCAGCATGACCACTGGAAGGAGATGGCGTTTCATCAACGTTCCCTTTCTGCCGTTTCGTGCAATAGCCCCGCATCGGGCCGCAATGCCTGGTGGATCATGCATATCACGAAGCGCCGTGCACCGCGCGCGTCGACCGGGCGGTACCGCAGCCGTGCAAAGCAGCACGCCCCTCATCGCCGGCCTGCCTTCGCGCCAGGCGCTGGATATCCCTTGGCCGCGTCGTCCAACACCAGCACCCAGTCGACGTTCTCGCCCGCATCGGGCGGCGTGAAGGCGCGCCCGCCAGTGTTCGGGAACGTGCCGATGGCGGCCGCGGCGCCGGTACGCGGGTTGAACCACCATGCCCTGACGGACGGCCCGGTGATGACGTCCATCTTCACGCTGAACGTCCGGCCGACCGGCGCGTAGACCATCGCGTAAGTGCCGGCGCGCGTCGCGCGTGGCCACGAACGCGTAACGCCCGGCGCCGGGGACGCTGGTCGGTATGCTACTCGGCGACGATGACCTCCTGGTCGGGTACGCGCGTCGAGGAACGGCCGCGATTCGAGCAGCGCGCGGGCGTGCTGCATCTGCGCGGCGCCCGGCTGGTCGATCGCCTCCGGCCACGGCATCAGCGGGTTGTTCACCGGGGCCCTGCCCGGGGACCACATCTGCCAGACGGAGTGGTGGCCGTAGGTGTGGCCGAAGGCGCCGGTGAACAGGTCCCAGTAGAGCGGCCTGCGCACGTCGCTGCGATCGAGTGGCCGAACTTCTTCGCGTTGAACGCGACGGGGTGGTCCTCGTAGATGCGGCTCGCCGTCGAGCACCGGCTTGGGCGGCCTGCGGTCGTAGTCGGCGCGCGTCGAGGTCGTAGCGCCCGTTGAACTCCGTGACGTGGCCGTTCTGCCGCATGTTGAAGTCGAGCCAGTCGTCGTCGTGGAACCAGGACGAGGAGCGTTGCCCGCCGGTCGGATGGAACGTCATGAGGTGCGCGCCGCCGTCGCCCTTGCGCAGGCCGCGCGCCATCGCGCGGGTGATCGTCGATGTGCGTCGGCTCTCGACCGGTCGGTCGCCGCCGAGGATCCAGATGATGCCTGCGTCCCGGTAGCGGCGGCCGAGCCACTCGCCGTATGCCTCGGCGTTCTCCGGCGTGAAGATCTCCGGGCCCTCGCCCCACTTCCTGTTCCACTTGTCGCCCCAGGTCGGCAGCATGCCGACGTAGAGCCCGAGCGCGTTGGCCCGCTCGACGATCCAGTCCACGTGGGTGAAGTACGCCTCGTTGGGCCTGGCCGGGTCGTTGTCGATCAGGGGCGCTCGCCGTAGGGGTTCGGATCGTTCAGGCCGTCGAGCTCGGCCAGCACGACCGCCTGGATCACGGTGAAGCCCGCTCGGCGCGGTTCCTGCAGGTAGCTGCTCGGCATCCTCGCGATTGAGGCGGTGGAACAGCTCCCAGGCGGTGTCCCCCAGCTAGAAGAACGGGGCGTTGTCGGCCGTGACGAGGAAGCGCTTGTTCTCGGCGACCTTCAGCCGAGGCAGCGTCGACGTCTGCGCACGCGCCTGCAGTGGAAGCGCGAACACGAGCGCGGCAGACGCGGCAGCGAGGAGGAGCCTGGAGAGCGCGAAACGGGCGTCCGGCCCTGAACCATGCGGGTGCTTGAGCATGGAGTGGGAGGATATACAACGGGGGAGGAGACTGCTCGTAGTCACAGCTGTCAGCTTTCCGCTTTCAGCTTTCAGCTTTCAGCGCCACATCGTCAACGAACCACGCGTCCGCCAGATTCGTGATCCCCACGAGGGACGGAGATCCGCGCAGAATCCAAGCTGCAGCGGGATCTCCGTTGCCCGGCCCAGTGCCATCCGCAGCAGCCAACATAAAGTCATCTCACAGGGCGACCCGCTCGCGGGTTCACGGAGGAAAAACCAGCCTTTTGCCCGTAGAACACTCGCCGCTGCCAGAGTGGCTCCGAATGGCAGCACCCTTGCTCAACTGTTCACGGCTGCTCAATGACGAGCGGAACTCGCCTGTAGGGCCCGGGGGTCTGGCGACACGTCGGGCAGTGTTGGTTGTAGAGGAATTCACATGCAGAAACGTTTCAAGCTGCTCAGGGCACTCGCCGTGCCGATGGCGCTCATCGCCGGCAGCACCGCGGCTCACGCCGAGACGATCACCTTCGCGAACAACGCCGGCCAGTCCGGCGGCACGTTCACCATCGGCAACACCGTCCAGATCAGCGAAGGCCGCATCTCGGCCGTCGCGGTGACGCCCGGCCCGGGTAGTTCCGTCACCGGCCTGTGCGGCTCGCTGGGCTGTCTCGAGCTGGTCACCGGCGCCTACATCGGACCGGACGGCTCCACGGGCGCCAACGACTACATCTACTCGGGCGCCGGCAGCTCGATCACCATCACCGGGAACGTCACCGGCGCCGGCGCGACCGGCGTCCTCTACTCGGGCAGCTACGATGCCAGCACGAACATCCGGCTGACCTTCGACAACGAATGCTTCTCCGGCACCTGCTTCGGCAGCCTGGGCGGCACGCTCGACGGGGGCACGCTCAACTCGGTGCTGGCGAGCTTCTTCGGGATCTCGACCTCGCTCCAACGGCGGCAGCGTTACCAACCTGTTCTTCAACTACGCCGGCTCCCTGACCGGTTCGGCTCCGCCGAACAGCCCGGTCGGCGGCGGCGTGGCGAACACCAACAGCCTGCAGACGCAGACTGCCGCGCCGATCCCCGAGCCCGGTTCCATGCTCCTGCTCGGCACGGGCCTGCTCGGCTTCGCCAAGGCGGCACGCCGCCGCTTCAGCAGGTAGCACGCTCCTGCTGAAGGGTCTTCCCGGCCCCGGCGTCGAAAGACGCCGGGGCTTTTTTTCGTTCGGGTCGTCGTCCGGCGGACACAGGCAGGATCCGATCGCTGCAGCACAGTGGGGTGGATGCTCAGGTCCCCTTCAAGGCCGTGCCTGGTACGTCACGTTGACCAACATCGTCACCGGCACCGGCTCGCAATTGAGTAACGCCGGCGTGAACTGCCACTGTCGTATCGCGGTCATCGCGGACGCCTCCAGCGCCGCCGGCACCGGCGAGGTGACGTGCGCATCCTGGACCGTGCCGTCGACGTCGATGCGCGCCTCCACCGGCACGACGCGCGGCGCGGTTTCGGGGATTGGATCAGACGGATAGATCGGATGCACGTCGGTAATCTTCAAGGGCGGCACGATGCGACCCCCGGCAGGTGACGGCGTGCACTCTCCAGGTGAGGGCTGCACGCGTCGCGGCGGCTTCGAGTCGGTGGTCGGGCCGGACGGGCCGCCGGCAACCGTGACGCTTTCCCGTATCGTGCCAACCCGCAGCACCAGCGGGCGCTGGACGTGCGCGCCGTCGGCAATCGTGAGCTGTTCGCCCTGAACGGCGAAGCCGGGATGCCGGGCCTGCAGCTGGTAGGTTCCGGCGATCACCGGGACGCTGAAGGCGCCCTCCTGATTGGTCTTGACCTCCACCGCGAGATCGCCCGACGCACTGGCCAGGGTGACGGCGACACCGGCGACGGCGCGCCCGGCCTGATCGGTCACCGTCCCGGAGACTGTGGCGCTGGACTGGCGGCCGATCGCGGCAATCGGCGCGGTTGCCAGCAGCATCAGGCCAATGCCGCACAGGCGGCCGCATCGGGAGAGCGGGCGGCGGTCAAGGTGCACGGTGAGCATGGCGCGAATCCTCCTCTGGAGCGTGGATGAACGGGCGATTGCCGAGGCCGGCAGCCATCCGGCTGTCTGCCGTCTGAAAGCTCGTGCGAGCTCGACGAGCTCGGTCGCGTACTCCGTCCGCGCGATTCCCATGGCGAGGACGACGTCGTCGCAGGCGTACTCGCTTTCCTGCCGCAGTTGACGGCAGGCGAGCCACGCGAGCGGGTGGAACCAGTAGAGGACGCGCAGCAGCTCGCCGGCGAGCTGGACCAGCCAGTCGGCACGCCGCACGTGTGCGAGCTCGTGCGCCGCGACGATGCGGATGCGATGCGGCGTCCAGGATGCGGCACCCTCGGGCAGGAGGACGACGGGACGGCTGGCGCGCCAGGTCACCAACACTCCCGGCTGGGTGGTCTCACGGAAAACCACCGGCGACCGGAGTCCCAGCGCTTGCGCGATGTCGGCCGCCTGCCGGCTCCACTCGCCCTCGACCACACGCGCACGCCGGGTGATGCGCGAGAGCCGGGCGAGACCGGCCAGCAGCGAGCACACGCCCAGTGCCGTTCCCGCAAACCAGACCCGGACGAGAATGTCCGTTGTGCTGAATACCGTCCTGGGCTGAACCGCCCCGGCGCCGAACGGTGCCGTCCTGTCCGGGAGCAGGAATGCCTCGCTCACCTCCGGCGTGAAGGATGGAGGGGCCACCGGCGGCGCGATCACCCGCCAGGACGGGAGGATCAGCGCGAGCGCCGGGAGTGCGAGGGCAGACCCGATGCCAGCCGCCACAATCCAGTGACGCAGGGCAGCGGAGCGCCGTCGTGCCAGAACCGCCGCGACGAGGGTCACGACCAGCACGGCGGTGACCCTGAGCAACAGCGTGAACAACGTCATCTGATGCCCTCCCGGCGCGCCTGGGCGATGAGCTCGGCAATCCGGTCCAGTTCCTCGGCAGAGAGCCGGGAGACATTGCCGCCGAGAAGAGTCTCGACCAGCCGGCCGGCCGAACCGTCGTAGAACGTGTCGATCAGGTGCCGGAGAGCCGACTTCCGCACCGCGCTCCTCGAGGCCACCGGCAGGTAGACGAACCGGTGCCCGTGCTCCTCGTGCCTGACGTGGCCCTTTGCTTCGAGCACCCGCAGCTGCGTCCGCACCGTGGAGTCTGACGGTTTCCCCGGCAGACCCTCCATGACCTCGCTCGCGGTGGCGCGGCCTTTCCGATAGAGCAGGTCGACGATTTGCCGCTCGCGGCGGGTCAGCGAGTGATGGAGTGCGCGGCTCATTGTTATAAAACTAACGCCTCCGTTATAAAAATCACAGAACGCGGTCGCGTGTCAAGCCGAGGAAGTCAGGCCAGGCCTAGATGGTCGCGGGCATAGACGATCGACCTGTCGACGAGCTCCATCTCCAGCGCCAGCCGCTCCTCGGCGGTCAGGCCGCTGATCCGCGGCAGCGGCGCGCGGGCCGGGTTCGCGCGGATGCGCGAGCAGCATGCGCGCCAGCCGCACACGCCGTTGACGTCGTCGAACGTCGACCAGTACTTCTCGGTGAGGCACGGCACCTCGAGCGGATCGCGCGTGATCATCTCGAGCGAGAAGTGCACCTCCGGCCTGGCGCGGCGTGATCGTGTCGACGATCCGCTTCATGTCGAGCATGCCCTCGCCGAGCGGCACTTCGGACATGCGGAACCCGTCCGCGGTCTCCTCGGCCGCCATGTCCTTGAGGTGCACGTTGAAGGTGTAGGGCGCGAGCTGCTCGACGGTCTCCATCGGATCGTCGAGCACCGTCAGGTTGTTGCCGGTGTCGAGCGTGACGCCGAGGTACTCGCTGCTGTACTGCTCCAGCAGCGCGACCTGCTGATCGACCCGCCAGTCCTTGTGGTTCTCGATGCCGAGCGGCATCCTGTGCTTCTCGACGATCGGCACGCGCCGCGGCGATCTGCGCGTGGAAGCCCTCGACCGCGGTCTTCCAGTCCTGCAGCGAGTCGAACATCTCGTAGCGGCGGCCGAGCAGGCAGACCACGCGCAGGCTGCTGGCGCCCGCTTCCTTCGCGACCGTGACCGCATGCTCGAACACCGCGGGATCCTCGCGCGGCAGGAACGTCTGGATCTCGACGTACATGTCGAGCTCCTCCTTCATCCGCCGCGTCGCGCCGCGCCCAGTCGAGGTCGATGCTGCGTCATGCCGCCGTGCGCGCCGGCGGCGCCGACCCTGGCGGCCAGCTCCATCAGCCGATCGACCTCGAGCAGCCGCTGCGGCGAGCTGAACCGGATCGACTGGAACGAATCGGCGCGACAGGCCCATGGTCGTGCGCCGCGGCGTGGCGGCACGCGAGTGGTCAGTCATCAGCTCAGGTCCTCCCGATCGCGTCAGATGTCGCGTCGTCGACGGCCCAGCTGGTCGCCGGCCAGTCGCCGCCAGTCGGGTCGCGGGCAGCCGCAGCGACAGCACGCAGCAGCGTCTCGATCACCAGCGCGCCGGCCAGCACCAGCAGGCCGCCGGCATAGCCGCCGGTGACGTCGCGCAGCGCGCCCATGATCGCCGGGCCGACGAAGCCGCCGAGATTGCCGATCGCGTTGATCAGCGCGATGCCGGCGGCCGCCGCCGTGCCGCCGAGGAACATCGGCGGCATCGCCCAGAACACGCCGACCAGCGCCCGCTGCGCCATCTGCGACAGCGTGAAGCTCAGGACCAGCAGCCACAGGTTGCCCTGCGACGCGACCGCGAGCAGCAGGCCGGCGGCGGCGGTGATCGCGCACGCGGCGACGTGCAGCTTGCGCTCGCCGGTCCGATCCGAGTGCCGGCCGACCACCACCATCGCCACCAGCGCCGCGACGAACGGAATCGACGGTGATCGTGCTCGAGCGCGAAGCCGCGCGTGCCGGACACGTCCTGCAGCATCTTGGGCAGCCACAGGAAGATGCCGTAGGTGACCAGCGTGTGCATGAAGAAGCACGCCGCACAGCAGCCAGACGCGGCCGCTGGCGAAGCTCGCGGCCGAACGTGGTGTGGCCGACCGCCTGCCGGCGCGCCTGCTCCTCGGCCATCGTCCGCGCCAGCCACGTCGCGATCGTCCGGCGGCAGCCAGGTCGCGCGCTCCGGCCGATCGGTCAGCACGACGCAGCGCCAGCACGCCGAGCACCACCGCCGGCAGCCCTTCGACCAGGAACAGCCACTGCCAGCCCTGGAGCCCGAGCCGGCCGTCGAGCTGCAGCAGCGCTTCCGAGACCGGCGCCGCCGACGATCACCGCCACCGGCGCGGCCATCATGAACAGCGCGCCGGTCCGCGCGCGCTCGCTGCGCCGGGATCCAGTAGGTCAGATACAGCACCATGCCCGGGAAGAAGCCTGCCTCGGCGATGCCCAGCAGCACGCGCGCGGCCATGAACGACCACACGTCGGTGACGAACATCGTCGCCATCGAGACCAGGCCCCAGCCGATCATGATCCGCGCGATCCAGCGCCGCGCGCCGACCCGCTCGAGAATCAGGTTGCTGGGAATCTCGAACAGGCAGTAGGCCGAGGAAGAACAGGCCGGCGCCGAACCCGTACTGCGGTCTGGCTGAGTCCGAGATCGCGCTGCAGCTCGGTCGCCGCAAAGCCGATGTTGACGCGGTCGATGTAGGCGACCACGTAGCAGATGAAGGCGAACGGGATGAGCCGGCGCTGCACGCGCCGCAGCACGCGCCGGCGGCGCTCGGGATCGTCTGGCGTCGGAGAATTGCGTGGACAGCTGCGAGATCACGCGCGCCGGGCCCGCAGGCTCGTCCGAGGCGTGCCTCGACGCCGGCCAGCGTGTCGACGCTGGCGGACGAGATCCTCGCAGCTCGGCCGTAGGGTCTTCCAGAGCTCGAATTGCGGATCCCGCAGCCCGGTCGCGAGCAGCGGCCGCAGCAGATCGTGCATGCGCTCCGTCCTCTGCCGGACCTCCTGCTGGACCTTGACGATCGTCTTCGGAACAGCGGAGTCGGCGTTGACGAGCGCCTGCCCGCGGACTTTCTGGAGCACCTCGCGGATGCGGTCGGAACCCGGGATCGAGCTGGAAGAGGAGGAACTGGCTTCGGCCGACCGTGACCGCCAGCACCCGATAATGGAACTCCTCCCCGGCTTCGTTCACCTCGACGCCCGGACCGAACTCGCGCACACCGCTGGTGGCGCTTTTCCAGAACCGGTCCGCCTCTTCGAGGACATGTCCGAGGAACGGGAACGTCACGTCGGCGACGAGCCGCCCGAACCAGCTTCGGCGGCGGCGCCACGGCCGAGAACGAACCATCCGGTGTGCGCCGGAACGCGGCGATCTCGATCGCGGTCAGGAGCTTCGTCAGCATCGTCATCACTCATGGCGTCATCCCGGCGGCACGCGCCAATCGGATCTCCGTCCTCAGCCCGCGAGCATCGCCTTGGCGATCGTCGGCGAACGCCCGCTCGACCTCTGCGCCCGTCTTCGCGCTGGTCTTCAGGATCCACCAGCCCTTTCGCGTGAGCTGCGACAGCGCCTCGATCGTCCATTGCCCACTGGGTCGGCGAGATCGGCCTTGTTGATCAGGAGTAGGAACGGGACCCGGCCGATTGCGCGATCGGCGCACCTCGTGCAGGGCAACCGCTGTCGCCAGTGTCGACTGCCTCGTGCCGTCGGCCACCAGCAGTAGCCGGACGAGCCGCGAAGGTACGACGTCCGGGTCTTCTGGAAGTCGTCTTCGCCGTAGAGATCCCAGATGATCAGCTGGACGCGATCGGAGCCGAGATCGCACCTCCTTCTTCTCGATCTTCACGCCGACTGTCGTCAGGTACGTGTCGGAGAACAGGCTGTGGACGAAGCGCGAGACCAGGCTGGTCTTCCCGACGCCGAACCCTCCGAGCATGCAGATTTTCTTCTGAATCACCGTCGGGATCCTCCCGGCGCAGCCTGGTCCGACAGGATCACGCGCAACGACACCGCGTCGGTTGCGCTCCTTCTCGGCTTCACTCGCGTCCACTGTGAGCAACGGGCGTGCTGCCGACTCCAAGGCCCTGAAGGTGAGCGCCTCGAAGGTGTAGGTCGAAAGGCGGCCAGCGACGGCGTCCGCACGCGCCTGGCTGAGCGGCCGGTTCTCCTGGTCGGTGCCATCGGCGTCGGTGTGCCCGAGCAGCTCGACGACCGCCTGACGGCCGGTCGCCGCGAGCGCATCGTCCAGCCGGGCGAGCAGCGTGTTGATCTGCCGGATCGTCTCGATCTGCCCGGCCAGAATCTCCGATCGTCCCCTTCGCGAAGAGCAGCGTCAGCGCTTCGAGCTTGCCCTCGAGCTGCAGATGCGGCGGCACGCCGGCGTATTCGAAGCGCCGGACGCCGGCAATCGCCGGAGCCATTCACTGGCTGTCGACGATCCACCGTTCCGGCGCCGGGCCGCTTGCCGTCAGCACACCGTTGTCGTAGGCCAGGGTCACGCCGGGTGGAGGACGCACAGATCCCGCGCACGTACCGTCACGAACGGCGGGTGCAACGCCTGATAGGCTCCCACCGGCTGCTCGACCGATCCCGGCGGCAGAACCGGCCGATGCCACAGACGCTCGCGGATCGCCGGCGAGCGGGTCGCGAAGCCCCGCGACGACGAACCGGCCCTCGCGACGGCCGCTGGCGAGCACCACGAGTCCCGGCTCGGCTCGGAGGCGGTCGAGCAAGGCGTCCCAGCGGCGTCGCTCCCGCACGGACAGGAACGTCCACGCTCCGATCAGCAGAAGCACGAGCGCGGCCGCTGCCGACCAGCGGCGATACGAGCCGGCCCGCGCAGGGCGCCGGTACTGCGCAACCAGGCAGGTCTCCAGGATCGGCCGGGCCGCGTCGAATGGCGACGAATCCCCGGTGAACGACTCCAGGTCCGCGCCGAACTGCAGGTGCACCGATTCGAGCGCCCCCTGAAACGTCGTGCGGACCTCGTAAGGGATGCTGCCGCGGACCACGCAGGCCAGGATGGCGTGCGGGCCCTGCTCCACCAGCACCGTCAGCTCGCCGACGCGCAGCGCGTCGAGCGTGTCCCCCGGCGGTCGCGAACGAATCGCGAACAAAGTCCTGGATGGCGGTCAGCATCGCGGAAATCTGGTCGGCCTCCTGCCCCGCTCCGGCGCTCGCGGAGAGATGCTGAAGCAGGAGGCCGGTCTCTCGATGGATCAGGAACACCTGCTCGACGCGGTACTGGAGCGTATCGAGCAGCACGATCTCGGCGAAGGGCCGGCCGGTCCTCAGCGACGTCCATCGCCACCGGGCAGCGCGCCACGACACGCTGTGCTCCACGGTGCGGTTGAGCGTGTCCATCATCGAGGCGAGCGTGTGCACGATGGCCCGGCGGATCGCGGGACCCATCACCGGGAACAGCGCGTCCGCGAGCGGTCGCGGATCGCGCTGGACAGATGCGGTCAGAGCCTCCGCCACCGACGGGGCCAGCGCACGCGTGAGCTGCGGATTACCGGCCCGCATCGCCATCGCGTCGGGCAGAACCCGGCTCACCGTCGCGGAGCTGCACCGCCGGGTCGAGCAACTGCGACTGCAGCGCCATCAGCTCGCGGCGCTCCGGGCCGACGATCAGCGCGCGCAGTTCGTCGAAGCTGTCGGCAGGCGGGTCAGCGTGCGAGCGGCCGCTCCCGGCGCGCTCGCCCGGGACGGCCAACGAATCAGCCATTCCCCCCGTCCTCCGCGTCGCCGCCGCGAAGCTCGTCGGTCAGGCGCATGGCCATCTCGTTCAGGAGCGCCGCGAGCGCGGAACGGTCCGTCTTGTCGGTACGCAGCGCCTGCGCTTCGCGCGTGACCGTCGCGAGAAGGTCGTCCGAGCGGCGCCGGAGATCCTCGGTCAGGCGCTGATGCTGCTCCAGCAGCTGCTGCCGCAGCTCGCGTTGCGCCTTCGCGCTCTGCTCATCGACAGCGGTCGTCCGTCGTTCGAGCTGCTTCGCAGTCTCGGACAGGTCGCGCGCAAGGCTGCCGTGCGCCTCGACGAAATTGTGGTGCTCGGCCCGCAACTGCTCCGCCAGCGACTCTGTCTCCTTCCTGACATACGTCTCCAGTGCCTCGAGACGGAGCTGCAGGTCGCCCCGGAGCTGGCTGGTCGCCCTGGCGAGACGCTCGTCGAGCCGGGCGAATCGGCGATCGAGTTCGCGCAGCTGGCTGCCGAACAGGAGATCGCGCACCTTGTCGATGCTCCCGCCGGACGCGTCCGCAGGGGGCCCCGGCTCTTGCACGCTGCCGCTCACCTCGGGTGGCGGAGCGCTCTGCTCGTCTTTGGATGGAATCATGGCTGTCTCCTCAGACTGCACGTGCCATCGATCGTGAGGGGCGTCGCGGGCAGCAAGGCTAGCACGGCGCGCCGAGGCGGGCAATCCGAACGACCGGCATGCGAGGCGTGTCGAGTGCGGCCGGTATCGGGCCCGGCGCAGCCGAAGGGGGGTCGGGCCGGGTCAGCCGGTCATCAGACCGAGCCGGGATAGTCGATGCCCTGGCCGATCGCCATCTCTTTCTCCTCGACGGTCTCGAGGTCGCCGAGCGACTTCAGCTTCACGGCCGCTTCCTGGATCACGTTATCGATCAGCGCCTGCATGTCGGCAGGCAGCTGCCCCTCCGCTTCGATGTGAACGAGCTGCAGGCCGTTGAGCAGATTGTTGACGATGTCCTGCACCGTCCGCATCGTCGCCCTGAAGACCCGCAGCCGCTGCAGCTGGATCTCGTCGTTGAGGTGCTGCAGCTCGGCCTCGCGCGCGCTTGCGCTCGGTGATCTCGCGCACCACCGCGGTGAACTGCGTGGCGCCGCCGGTCTGCCACACCGACACCGACAGCTCGATCGGAAACCGAACGCCGCCCTTGCCGACGCCGGCCACCTCGATCGTCCGGCCGAAGCTCGGCGCCCGGCTCGCCTGAGCCGATCGACTGCAGCGCGGCGAGACAGGCCTGCCTGTCCGGCTGCGCGACGAACCGGGCCAGCGGCTGGCCGAGCGCCTCGTCTTCGCCGTAGCCGAAGATGGTCCCCGCGCTCCTGCTCCAGAAGGCCACCCGGCCGGCCTGATCGGTCGAGATGATCGCGTCGCGGGCCGACTCGGTCACCGACGGAGAAGCGCTCGTACGACGCCTGCAGCCGAGCCGACCTGTCCTGCGCTTCCTGGTGCCAGTGACGGAGATGCGTGCTCATCTCGTTGAACGCCACGCGCCATCGTCGTCGACTCGGCGCTGCCGCGGACCGGCACCTGCCGCGTCCAGTTGCCGGCGGCGATATCGCCGGCCGCGGCGGCAACGTCCTGGAACGGGCGGGTCATCCGCCGGCTGAAGAGGACGCCGGCCGCGACGGCGAACAGGAAGATCACGCCGCCGGCGCGAAGGAAGCTGTTGCGGAGCTCGTCGAGGAACCGCTGCGTCGGCTCCCAGTCCTGCAGCAGGAGCATCCGATCCGGTGCCGCGGAGCCCGTCCGGCGACAGCGGGAAGACACCGGTCACGTATCGGCGGCCGGCAATCGATTGCAGGTCGAGGGTGACGTTCTCGCCGGCATGAAGCTGGCCGGCCGCCAGCAGACCCTGGCGAGCTCCGCCCGTCCTTCGCGACCAGGCTGGTGCCGCTCAGATGATCGCCGGCGACGAGATTCACCTCGCAGTGCGTCACCTGCTGCGAGTTCCGCCGCCACGGCGTCGTCCAGCGCATAGCCGACGGTGAAGGTGCCAAGCACTTCCTCCGCGAACAGCGCGGGCTCCGACACCACCAGCACCAGCTGGTGGCCGATCGAGAGGACCTCGTGATGAGACCGGCCGGCGAGCGGCCGCTGCGATGCTCGACTGGACGCCGGCGGGTGGCGGTGGCCCGGCCGGCCATCCCGGACTGCTCGTCCAGTTGCCGTCGCGGTCCGTCAGGATGCAGAACTGGGCGTTGAGCTGCCGGCGATACTCGTCGACCATCGCGTCGAGGGTCGCGCCGATCGCGCGCCAGCCGGGCGTCGCGAGGTGTGCGCGGAACACCGGCAGCCCCGTGATCAGCCGGGTCTGCGCGGCGGCGAAATCGATCTGGCGGCGGACCAGCACGTAGAACGCGGAGCGGGCGGACTGCAGCGCGTCGGACGCCTGCGCCAGCGAACGGTTGGTCACCAGCCTGCGAGGTCGCGATCAGGGCGGCGCCGAGCGACAGGCCGATCAGGAGGCACAGGCCGAGGACGACCCGCACCTCCATCCGCCGGTGCCAGGGAATCGAGTGACGGGCTGGCGCGGCCCCGGGGACACGATCTCGCGTCAGCGAAGCCGGATGGAGTAGGTGAGGGCGAGATCAACCGGGACCGGGCGGTAGTTCGGGAAGGTCTCCCGACTGGCGGAGCACGTTCACCTGCGCGGTCAGCCCGTGCGGCAGGCGGATCTTGGCGCCGACGGTCAGCCGCTGCTCATGGAGCGCGAACGCGGCGGCGGCGTCGTAGTCCAGCCGTTCCGCTCGAAGCACCGCTGTGACCGGGCCCATCGCCGCGCGATGGAGCATCACGTCCACGTACCAGCCGTCGGTGCTGGTCCCGTCGAACGGCTGCCCGGTGATCCACTCGCCGCGGACGAGCAGGCCACCCCGCTGTGTAGCGGGCGTCCACGCCGGTGAACTCGGCGCGTCCCCGCGCGAACGACTCGGGCTGCGTGGGCTGTGTACGGATGTGACTGACGTCCGACGATCCAGCCGCCGTGATAGCCCTGCGCGCGAAAGACCGTGTCGAACCCGGCCGCCGCGTCACGTCCCCGACATCGGCCGGCACACCCAGGCTCGCCTCCACGTACAACTGCGGCAGGCCGACGATGATGTCGGCGCCGTGCTCGAGAAAGGTGTTCGACAGCGCGTAGTAGTCGTCGTACCGAATCAGCGGCGCGCGCAGGAATCCGGAGTAGGCGTGGTCGCCGCGGCTGGCAATGCCCGAACGGCGTGCGGTACCGGCCGGCACGCAGGCCGATCAGCCCCTTGCCGGGCGTGAACAGCCGCTCGCCGTAGGTCTCGATCGCTTCGACGCGGCCGCCGTACGGGTAGGCGGCGGCGAAGGCATCGGTCTCCTTGTCGGAGCGGCGTGCCCAGGCCGCCCTCGAGATAGAACCGGACACCGGCCTTCAGATCGCCGAAGGCCCGGACCTGCGTGGCGACGGCGGTGACCTCGTCGGTCGAGTAGCCGGCGGTCACGTCCGCTTCGATGGACAGTGACTGACCGCGCGCCGGGCCGGCCTGGACAGCCGCCGCGAACAGCGCGATCAGGATGGACCGCTTCACGGCCAGCGGATCTCCAGTAGCCTGTCGCCGGCTGCGACCTTGCCGCGTCAGCGTGGCTCCGCCCGGCCGCCACGCGTGATAGACGTAGTCCCGCTGCGGCACTCCCGCGATCAGGAACCGGCCCGCCGCATCCGACACGGCGAAGTACCGGCTGTCCACCGCCAGCACGTAGGCCGCCATGTTCGGGTGGATGTTGCAGAAGATGCGGCTCAAGCCCGGCCTGCCCGAAGGTCACGTCCTTGACGGTTCCCACCGGATACATCCCGAGATCGAACCGCTTGCCGTCGTGGAAGGAGAAGACGTTGTGAAACACCCGGTCGCGGTTGGGGAACTCCACGGTGGTCCCGGCGCGTACCGCGAGAACGTGAGGGCTGAACGTCAGGTTCCTCTGCTCGAGCACGGTCCGGCGGGCGGCTGGCGGCGACGAACCGGCTCGCCTCCAGCCACACGACGGCGTTGGCCTCCGGCCGTTCACCGACGCGAGTGGTGCCGGCAAGGCTCATCGGGGCCTGCCCGCCACCGCCACCGGCCGCCGCCAGCAGCACGCTGCTCACGACCACGAACAACGTGCCGGCGGCAGGGACTTGCATGACTGGGTCGACTGTACCCGGTTGCCGGGAAACAGGCTGTGCTCGATTGCACAGGGCGCACGGGCCCAGGCAGCCCTGGCAGACGCCCCTAGCCGGATGCTGAAAAACGCATCCTGAATGGCAAATGGCACAGCGCAGAGTGCAGAACTCGGCGTGTTTTGCGATCTGCCATTGCCGATTTTCACATCAGGCCGGCTTCTTTCGGCGGCCTGCTAGGCCGGGCGGCGGCTTCCCTTCGGTGCCTTCTTCGCGGGGCCAGGCGTCGACCGGCGGGGACCCGGTTGTCGATCCTGCGCGGTGGGGGGCGCTCCCGAGAAGGTGTACGCTTCATGAAGCCAGTCCGTGAGGGGCGCCTCCACCTCGTCGCGGCCCAGGCGTCGCGCAGATCGTCATCGAGATGCTGCGTCAGGGCCGCTTCGGTCGTCGTCCAGCAGTCGTGAGCGCGGCCCTCCGGGATCCACTGCTTGCAGTGGTAACACTCGTGACCGGGCTTGCTCATTCCTCCCCACTCCTTGTGCAACGGCACTCTTCGCCCGCCCGGCGGCCGCCCCGTTCACGAGGTACGCCGCCAGGTCCGGCACGGCGACGCGCAATGCATCCGCGACCATCCGGCCGACCACCTCGCTCCCCTTCGCGTTCAGGTGGGTGGGGTCGACCTGCTGCTTGTCGTCGCGCGGGCTCAAATCGGCCCAGACCTCCTCGCCTGCGTGTTCGGCGTCCGCTATCGAGATCGCGTGCAGGTCGATCAGCGGAACCTGCTTCTCCTTCGCCAGCCTGCGTACCACCTCCACATACGGCGTCTGGGTGGTTCGAATCGTGCCGTCAGATTCGTAGAGCCGGCGCACGAGAGACGTGACGAGCACCGGGCTGGCCCCGATCGACCTCGCCTCCGCCACATACCGCTCCATGTTGCGGCGGTACGTCGTCTCCGGATTGGTCTCGCGTTCGGGACCTTTTCCCGGCTCGTCGTTGTGGCCGAACTGTATGAGGTAGTAGTCGCCGCGCCGGGCCAGGGCCTCGGCCCAGCGCCCTTCGTCGATGAAGCTCTTCGAGCTGCGCCCCTCGGCCGCGAGATTGAGGACGTCCGCCGGCGGGGCGAGGACCAGCCCGAAACCGGTTCCCCACCCGGAGCGATCCGTGACCGTGGAATCGCCGACCAGGACGATTCGGATCGGCCGAAGGGCCGGTTGTTCCGGCGTTGCACTCGCGGCCGTGGCCAGCGCGAACGTCAGGAGCATCGCGATGGGCCGGCCGGCCGGAGCCCATCGCAGCTGCCCAGCCGTTCCTGACAACCAGGCGGGGGCTCCGGCACGAGGCTGATCATCGGAAGCGGCCCGCCCGCTCCCCGGCCATCTTCTCACCACGGCGCAGCTACCTCTTTCGCCGGTACGACATCGTCATGAACTCCTGCCACGTTCCGTCGCTCCCCTGCGCCCGCGCCGTCAGAGTCCGACTATCGTCCCCGGTGATCTCGATCACATCCTGATACTGGGCGGTCGAGCCGTCCCCGGTCATGCTGGGCCCGGAAGAGTTGAGCGTGAGCACCCGGCCGCTCGCGTCGAGCTCGCCGTCGTAAATCCACAGGTACGGCATCATCGAACCGACCCAGGTGCCGACGAACCGCGCCTTGGCCGGGTCGTAACCGAGCGTGATCAGGCTGGTGTCCGCGCCGCCGCCGGTCGTCTCGCCCTGCCCCTCGGCCACGATCCAGACTCCGCCCAGGGCCGCACGTTCTCGGTGCCCGTAGCCTTCTGGGCAGGGTGCTCGCCGTGTGCGGGCACGCTGTACTCGTAGGTCCACTCGCCGACCAGCTTCAGCAGCCATTGGTGCTCTTTCCGTGCCTCCGCTACTGGCGGAACACCCGCATCGACGTTGGGGGCCGACTGACTCATACGTACCTCCTTGAAGGGACCATCAACACGCCAAAGTACCCGAAATGGAGCGGGAGGTTCAACGTAGCAAACCACCTGAGCCGATCGAGTTTCGGCAAGGGCATTGCATCGTTTTCGAGCGTGGAGTCACAACCTCGAAAGGAGATCAGCAAATGGCAGATCGTGTGACGCCGACCGACTGGAGCTCGGAGGATTCGGACCTGGCGAACCAACTTCCAGAGCCGCCCATACGCGTCCGGAGCAAGCCAGAACTACGACTACTTCCAGCCCGGCTATCGATATGGCGTGGAGTCGGCCCAGCGGTATTCAGGCCGGCAGTGGGAGGACGTCGAAAGCAATCTCCAGAGTGACTGGGAACGATACGAGCATCGTGGCCAGTCGACGTGGGAGCAGATGAAGAGCGCCGTGCGCGATGCCTGGGATCGGGTGACCGGCCGCTCTACCGTCAGCAGCCGATAGCTGAACAGCAGGTCACGGCGGCCCTCCGGCCGCAATGCGTCGTGTGGGCCCTGGCGGATCAGACTGATCCGTCAGGGCCCACGTTCCGCACGGTTGTTCAGAACGTCACCTGGTGACGGCTCGAGTCGTACCCAGGTCACCCGATCCCAGGCATCGCGCACGGCGCTCTTCATCTGCTCCACGTCGACTGGCCACGATGCTCTCGTATCATTCCCAGTCACTCTGGAGATTGCTTTCAGACGTCCTCCCACTGCCGGCCTGAATACCGCTGGGCCGACTCCACGCCATATGGACGGGGCTGGAAGTAGTCGTAGTTCTGGCTTGCTCCGGACGCATTATGGGCGGCTCTGGAAGTTGGTTCGCCGTTGCACCGCGTCCTCCAAAAGGATCGCGAATTCGTCCCCGCCGAGTCGTGCGGCGGTGTCGCCGGGCCGGATGACGCGGCGCAGCAGCTCGGCGAACTTGATCAGCAGTTCGTCACCGGCCAGATGTCCCAGGCTGTCATTGACCTGCTTGAACCGATCCAGGTCGACGTAGATCGCCGCAAACGGCCCTGAACCGGGTCGGTGGCCGCGTTGCAGCGCGTGGTCGAGGCGGTCGAGAAACAAGACCCGATTCGGTAGACCGGTGAGCCCGTCGTGCAACGAGTCATGGACCAGGGCGAGCTCGGCCTCCTTGCGGGCGGTCACGTCGGAGTGAGAACCCACCAGCCGGCGGGACGTCCCACCGGCCGTGGCCACTCCACGGGCCAGCATCCACCGGTAACTGCCATCCCGGTGTTTCACGCGATGCTCGATCTCGAACGTCTCACCGCTCTCAATGGCGGCCTGCAGGCGGCTGCGCAGCTCGTCCTGGTCATCGGGATGCACCCGGTCCAACCACTCACCCGGCCGTCGGCCCAACTGATCGTCGGCGTAGCCGAGCAGCATCTTCCACCTCGGCGAGTAGTAGACCTCATCCACCTGCAGATCCCAGTCCCACAGACCGTCGTTTGCGCCACGCGCAGCCAGGGCATACCGCTCCTCGCTCAGCCGCAGGCTGGCTTCGGCCTGGCTGCGTGCTTCGACCTCCTCGATCAGAGAGTCGTTCGCGTGGGCCAAGCGCTGGTAGCTCCTTTCCAGGTCCGCGATGTAGCGGGCCCGCTCGGCGTCACGTCGCTCCAGTTCCTTCCTGATGCGATGCGCGTACCCAGTGGCCATACTGATCATCACGATCACGAAACCGGCGATGAGGAACTCGACGTCGCGCAAGGTATCCCGGGTGGCTTCGTCGCGGGTGTCGATGATCTGGTGGTTCAGCAACAGCCCCAACCCGACCACGAGCACGCCGAACAGCGCCAGCCCGTAGTACACCCGGTGAAACTGACGACGCCGTAGCGCAGCTTCACTCGTAGGGTTGCCTAACATGGAGCCCGACCCCCCGAGATCACCGTGAACGGCGACCTCCGCCCACCTCGCGAACCGTATCAGCAGCTGAAGCAGCGCGGATCCTTTCGCTGACTTCCGCGCGGTGCCGGCAGCAGGACCGACGGCCCGCCAGTCAGCTGGACCGGAGGTGGCCGACTCTGGGGCCCCGGCCCGGCTGAAGATTTGCAGCCCCCTATCGCATGTTTGCGCGCGAGAAGATTGCGGCAGCGGAACGGACCGCCCGTCGGGCGTCAGGTTCACCGAGCAAGACCAGCGACTGACTGAAGGCCGACCTTGCGGGCCATCCGGACTCCCCCATTCGGGTGATTTGTCCGTTTCACCTGTCCACGGGTCGCGGTGCCCGTACCTTGAGAGTCGGGGGATCGGGCACATCGGTCCAGTCGTTCGGGAGGACCTTCGGGGGGAGGGGTGGACTTCATGATCACGTCGCATGCACGCGCCAGGCGGGCAGCCGCGGTTGGGGGAGCGACGTTCGCGCTGATCGCCGCAGCAGCCCCGGCGGGAGCCGGGTTGCTCGATCCGCTCGAGCCGATCGCAGGGTCGGTGCTGACCCCGCTTGTCGGCACGGTCGAGGGCATCGTCGGCGATTTGGTGCCGACCGGCTGGTTGTACGACGGCACTGTCACCACGATGAGCGAGGTGCGTGCTGCCATCGGTGCCGAGTCACTGTGGCGTCGGGGGTACGACGGGACCGGGATCGGTGTCGCGCTGATCGACACCGGCGTGGTGCCGGTGGACGGCATGCGCGGCGGCAACGTCCGCAACGGCGCCGACCTCTCGTTCGAGAGCCAGTCCCCGGAGCTGCGGTACTACGATACGTTCGGCCACGGCGCGCACATGGCGGGGATCATCGCCGGCAACGAGCCCCGTGCATTGGCGGCGACCGGAGAGCGCTTCATCGGCGTGGCGCCGGGCGCGCGACTGACCAGCGTGAAGACCGCGGCCAGTGACGGCGGGGTCGACGTCTCGCAGGTGGTCGCCGCCGTCGACTGGGTGGTCGAGCACCGCAACGACAACCCGAGCAACCCGATCCGGGTGCTGAACCTCTCCTACGGCACCGACGGCGTCCAGGACTACCGGGTCGACCCGCTGACGCATGCCGTCGAGAACGCGTGGCGGGCCGGCATCGTCGTCGTGGTTTCAGGCGGCAACAACGGCGTCGGCTCCGGCAAGCTGAACAACCCGGCCCACGACCCGCGCGTGATCACGGTCGGGGCAGCCGACACCAGGGGCACCGCCCTCCAGTCCGACGACCTAGTCCCGGCCTTCTCCAGCCGCGGTGACGCAAGCCGCCGCGTCGACGTGACCGCCCCGGGCCGGTCGATCGCGTCGCTGCGAGTCCCGGGCTCGTACCTCGACTCCGCGCACCCCGACGCCCGGTACGGCGACGAACTGTTCAAGGGCAGCGGGTCCTCGCAGGCCGCCGCCGTAGTCTCAGGCGCGGTCGCCCTGTTGCTCGACCAGCGCCCGACGATGACGCCGAACCAGGTCAAGGCGCTGCTGCGCAACACCGCCTCGGCGATGCCGCTGGCCGACGCCGAGGGCCGCGGTGCCGGCGAGGTCAACGTGGCCGCCGCGAGCAGGGCCAACGTGCCCTCGGCCAAGCAGGGCTGGACCCGGTCCGCGGGCACGGGGTCGCTCGAGGCGGCGCGAGGCAGCCAGCACGTCGCGGACGGTGACGTCGAGCTGACGGGCGAACGCGACATCCTCGGGCCGTGGAGCGCGGCCAAGTGGGCCAACGCCAGCAGCCGCGGCAGCTCCTGGGTCGGCGGAAAGTTCATGGGCCGTGACTGGACCGGCGGCTGCTGGTGCAACACCACCTGGACCGGAACGACGTGGTCGGGTCGGTCGTGGTCGGGCCGGTCGTGGTCGGGCGAGGCCTGGTCCGGGCGCTCGTGGTCGGGTCGGTCATGGTCGGGTCGATCGTGGTCGGGCGAGGCCTGGTCCGGGCGGTCCTGGTCGGGCCGATCCTGGTCCGGTCGGTCCTGGTCGTGAGCTCACCGGAGCGGTGAGGGAGAGGTGACTCCGAGGCGGGTCGCCTGGGTGTGGGCGCTTACCGCCGGCACCGCGGCCGCTGCTGCGACCCTGCACTGGATGCTCGTACCCCCGGACCGGCAGGGTGTCGAGGCGTGGCCCTGGGTGTGGCCGCTGCTCGTGCTGGCCGGCTTCGCGCTCTGCGAGCTGCTCCTGGTGCACCTGCGCTGGGGCCGGGACGCGGTGTCCTTCTCCGTGATGGAGATCCCGCTGGTGCTCGGCCTCTACTTCGTGCGGCCCGACCTGCTCGTCGCATGCCGGCTCGGCGGTGCCCTGCTCGCCTTCCTGTGGCAGCGGAAGCCGCTCCAGAAAGCCGCCTTCAACTGTGCCCTGTACGCCCTGGAGACCACCGCGGCGGTGGTGATCTGGAACCTGGTCGTCGGCGACCGCACCGAGTACGGACCGTGGGGCTGGCTCGCCACACTTCTCGCTGTCGCTGCCACCGCTCTCATAGGCTCGACGATGGTGAGCCTCGTGATCACCGCCGCGACCGGAGAGCGGCCCCGCTCGGTGAGCGAGATGTTCAGTCTCGGCCAGTTGGGAGATCTGGCGAACGGGTGCGTGGCGCTGATCGCCGCCTACATCCTCGTGACCGACTGGCGCGCGAGCTGGCTGCTGCTGGTCTTCGCGGCGGTGCTGGTGGTGGCCTACCGCTCCTACGACGGCGCACGGCAACGGTCGGAGAGCCTCGAGCAGGTCAACCGGTTCACTGAGCTGGTCGGTGCCGAGGTGGAGCTGGACTCGGTGATCTCGACCGTGCTGCGCGAGGTCCGTGCCGCGTTCGACGTGCGCACCGTGGAGCTTCGGCTGGACGGCGTCGATGGCGCCGCGAAGGACTGGGCATTGCGCGACGGGATCGCGGTGGCGGGGTCGACGCCCCTGATCGAGGCGCTGCAGGCGCGCATCGAACCAGGAGCCGCCCTGCTGGTTCCACGCCGGGGCGCGCCCACCGAACTCACCGCCCTGCTGGCCGGCCAGGGCGCGCGCGACTGCCTGATGGTGCCATTGCGCAGCGAGGGGCGCGCGGTGGGCAGCATGCTGGTGGCCGACATGGTCGGAGACGTCGACACGTTCGAGCCCGCCGACCTGAGCCAACTCCGCGCGCTCGGCAACCACGCGGCGGTCGCCATCGACAACGCGGTCCGAGCGCACCAGATCGTCCGCGAGGCCGAGGACCGGGAACGGCGCGCCATGCACGACGAGCTGACCGGACTACCCAACCGTCGACTGTTCACTCGACGGCTCGGCGAGCAGCTGGCCCGCGGATCGGCGTCGATCCTGCTGCTCGACCTCGACCGGTTCAAGGATGTGAACGACACCCTCGGCCACGAGCTTGGGGACCGGCTGCTGTGCCGCGTGGCCGAACGGCTCAGCCAGGCCGTCGCCGGGGACGCTCTGGTGGCCCGGTTCGGGGGCGATGAGTTCGCGGTCATGGTGCCGGACGTCGGGGACTCCGAATTGGGGGCCTGCGCGGCCGTGGTCCGCGACGCCCTGGCCCGGCCCTTCCACCTGGCAGGGGTGGCGGTCGCCGTCGAGGCGAGCGTGGGCGGCGCGGTTTCTGCGGACCGGACCGACGGGGTGACACTGCTGCGCTGGGTCGACATGGCGATGTACGAGGCGAAGGGCCGCCGGTCCGGCTTCGAGGTCTTCCGGCCCGAGCTCGACCGCCGGGACTCCTCGAGGCTGGGACTCCTCGCGGACCTGCGGGAGGCGGTCGCCGGCGACCTGCTCAAGGTCCACTACCAGCCGAAGGTGGGCTTGCGCAGCGGCCGGGTCGAGGGCGTCGAGGCGCTGGCCCGCTGGCACCATGCCGAGCACGGCCCGATCGGGCCGGACGAGTTCATCCCGCTCGCTGAGCACAGCTCGCTCGTGACTCCACTGACCATGATCGTGCTCCGGACAGCCCTGCGGGACGCCGAGCGCTGGCTGGCCCTGGTCCCTGGGTTCACCGTGGCGGTCAACATCTCCCCACGCAGCCTGCTCGACCCCGCGTTCGTCGACGAGGTCGCCCGCTGCCTCGCGGTAGTCGCCGTACCCGCGTCCTCCCTGACTCTGGAGATCACCGAGACCAGCCTGATGATCGACCCGGAACGCGCGATCGAGGCCCTGCACCGACTCCGCGACCTCGGCGTGAAGCTCTCCGTCGACGACTTGGGCACCGGCTACTCCTCGCTGGCCTACCTGCAACGGCTGCCCGTCGACGAGGTCAAGATCGACCGGTCCTTCGTGTCCGCGTTCCCCGACGCCGGTGCGGAGGCGGTCGTCGGCGCGGTCGTCGAGCTCGGCCATCGGCTCGGCCGGCGGGTGGTCGCCGAAGGGGTCGAGACCGCCGAGACCATGACAGCCCTGCGCGCCCTCGGCTGCGACACGGCGCAGGGCTACTGGATCGCCAGGCCGGCGGACGAGCCAACGACCACAAGGTGGCTCGAGCAGTGGACCTCCAGGACCCACGGGACCCTCGACAACGTGGGGGGTCTGCTGCACGGATAGGTGACAGGTCAGGGTCGCAGCGGGTCGATCACGATCGGGCATGGCGCAGAGCCCCACCCTTAGCGCCAGAGATTGGAATGGCGGTCAGAAGCCGGCCACTTTTATCTGTGCCCAAGTTGCCCGTTCGGGGCGCCCGATACCACCCCTGACCTGCGAAAAGGCAGTGGACAGACCTTGCGCTCTCAAGGCGGTAGCGCCGGTTCGAACCCGGTCGGGGTACACACCAGCGGCGACGTGCCAGGCACGCCGCCGCTCTGCTCATTTTCGGAAGGCGGTAGCGCCCGTGCCGCCGTCTCCAGGAGGGCCAGTTCATCCCGCGTGTGCATTGAATCCAGGTGACCAGCTCATCGATCCGTTCGCCTGTCATCGCGTCCCGGCGCCGTTTCAGTACTCGACCTTGGCCTCGACGATCGAACGCTCGAGCTTCGCGAGCAGCCGGGCCAGCTGCGTCCGCTCGTCTTCGGTGAGCGCGTGCAGCAGGGCGTTCTCCGCCTTGAGGTGATCCTCCATGGTGCGCTCGATGACCTCGAGCCCCTCGTCGGTGAGCGCGGAGTAGACGACCCGGCGGTCCCGGTCGTCGCGCTGCCGTTCGATCAGCCCCGCGCTCTCGAGCCGGTCGAGACGGAAGGTGACCCCTGCCGAGGAGAGTAGCGAGCCGGTTGCGAGCTGGCTTCCGGTCTTTCGGTACGGCGCCCCGCTGCGCCGCAGCGCGGCCAGCACGTCGAACGACGCGGAGTTGAGATTGTGCCGGTCGAAGGTGCGGGTCAGCACGGCCTGGTAGCGCAGGTAGATCCGGTGCACCCGCCCGAACAGCGCGATCGGGGACGGGTCGAGGTCCGGACGCTCGCGCCGCCACTGGTCGACGATCGCGTCGACCTCGTCGCCCGCCACCCCCGCGTCTGCAGCTTGCTCGGCCATACCGGACAGATTAACTGCTGAGAGTTCAAGGTGTGGACATTTCTGCCCGTAGGGGTTGACGGGTGCGCCGTGATCTCGGACACTCTAAGGACTAAATCACTAAGCACTTAACGATTGCCTGTACCGAAGGCAGAGTGCTGCGAACGAAGAGGGTTGTTCTCCCGATGGTGGATACCAGTCCAACGCAGATGGCCACGACGTCAGCCGAGCAGATCAGCGCGCGCCTCGAGCGGCTTCCGCTGTCCCGGTGGCACGTCAAGACCCGCGTCCTGGTCGGCGTCGCGACGTTCTTCGACGGCTTCGACCAGCTGATGATCGCCTACGCGCTCCCGGTCCTGATCCCGTATTTCGCGCTGACTCCCGGGCTGATCGCCTGGACAATTGCGATCGGCGGCATCGGCATGCTCGTCGGCGCACTTGCCGGGGGCTGGGCCGCGGACCGGGTTGGCCGGGTGCCGGTCCTGGTCGCCTCTCTACTGCTCTACGCGCTGACCAGCCTGGCGATGGCCGGCACCACGACCCTGTGGCTGTTCCTGGTGCTGCGCTTCATCCAGGGCTTCGGGCTGGGTGCCGAGGTGCCGGTGGCCGCCACCTATATCGGAGAGATCACCCGGGCGCACAGGCGCGGCCGGTTCGTCCTGCTCTACGAGCTGATCTTCCCCGCCGGCCTGGTCGCCTCCGCGGTGGTTGCCGCCTGGGTGGTCCCGACCCTCGGCTGGCGCTGGCTGCTGGCCCTCGGCGCGATCCCCGTGCTGCTGGTCCCGTTCCTGCGCCGGGTGCCCGAGTCGCCCCGCTGGCTGGCCGCGCACGGTCGGCTGGAGGAGGCCGACGCGGCTACCCGCCGGATCGAGGCCGAGGTAGCGGCCCAGCGGGGGCCGCTTCCCGAGCCCAAGCCGGACGACGTCCAGCACGTCAACCAGGGACGGGTCCGCGTGGCCGAACTGTTCCAGGGCGTCTACCGGCGCCGCACCCTGATGCTGGCCGCGGCCTGGGCGACGGCGTACTTCGTCAACTACGGGATCGCCGCCTGGCTGCCCACGCTCTACGGACGCGTCTTCCACCTCGACATCGACACCGCGCTGCGGTACAGCGTGGCCACCAGCATCGCCGGCATCGTCGGCTGCCTGGTGATCGCGCTGACCATCGACCGGGTCGGCCGCCGCCCGGCCATCGCCGCAGCCCTGCTCGGCAGCGCCATCACCCTGTTCGTGCTGGCCGCCACGGGCGCGGACTCTGCGGGCACCGTGCTGGCCCTGTCCGCCGTGTCGGCGGCATTCATCTTCTCGGTCAACCTGGCGCTCTACGTCTACACCGCCGAGCTCTACCCGACCCGGATGCGTGCGCTGGGCTGCAGCGTCGGCGGCGCCTTCGGCCGGCTCGGGATCGTGGTCGGTCCGCTCGTGGTCGGCAGCCTGCTGGGGCGTGGCTTCTCGATCGCGGACGTGTTCATGGTCATGGGCGCGGTCGCCCTCATCGGCGCGCTCAGCACCGCGGTGTTCGCGGTCGAGACCAAGGAGCGGGTGCTCGAGGAGATCTCCCGATGACCAAGGCCACCCCCCTGCCGCCGGACGGGATCCTGGTGGCAGGGGAGTGGCGTCGCGGCAGCGGCGCCCCGGTCGAGAGCATCGACCCCGCCGACGGGACGGCGATCACGGCGGTGCACCACGCGACGGCCGACGACGTCGACGAGGCGGTACGCCGCGGTGCCGAGGCCGCCGCGCAGACGGACTGGCGCGACCTGCTCGCCCACGAGCGGGCGCGCCACCTGCACCGGATCGCCGACGGCATCGAAGGGCAGGCCGACCGGTTGTCCCGGCTCCAGACACGCGACACCGGGAAGACCCTGACCGAGACCCGGGCGCTCGTCGCCAGCGCCGCGGGCACGTTCCGCTACGTCGCGGCAGCTCTCGAGAGCCTGGACGACGACCTGACCGCCCGCCGCGGCAGCTCGCTGACGATGAGCGTCCACGAGCCGATCGGCGTGGTCGGCGCGATCACCCCCTGGAACTCGCCGATCGCGAGCGACGCCCAGAAGATCGCGCCGGCGCTCGCGGCCGGCAATGCTGTGGTGCTCAAGCCGGCCGAGTGGACGCCGCTGGTGGCGCTGGCCCTGGGCCGGATCGTGACTGACAGCGGCTTGCCGCCGGGCCTGCTCTCGGTGCTCCCCGGACGCGGAAGCGTGGTCGGCGACGCGCTTGTCAAGCACCCAGGGGTCGGCAAGGTGTCGTTCACCGGCGGCACCACCACCGGCCGCCGCCTCGCGCACGCCGCAGCCGAAAAGCTGATGCCGGTCTCCCTCGAGCTGGGTGGCAAGTCGCCGACCGTGGTCATGGCGGACGCCGATCTCGATGCCGCGGTGGCCGGCGTGCTGTTCGGCATCTTCTCCAGCTCGGGGCAGAGCTGCATCGCCGGCTCCCGGCTTTTCGTCGACCAGTCGCTGCACGACGCCTTCGTCGAGAGGCTGGTGGGCCGGACCAGGAGCCTGCGAGTCGGACACGGGCTCGACCCGGCCACCCAGGTCGCGCCGCTGGTCCACCACCGGCACAGGGACTCGGTCGCCGAGCACGTCGAGTCGGCCCGGGCCGAGGGCGCCCGGGTACTGGCCGGCGGACACCCACCCGAGGGGGCGGCGTACGACGACGGTGCTTACTACCTGCCGACCGTCCTGTCGGGCTTGCCGAACACCGCACGCGCGTGCCAGGAGGAGATCTTCGGTCCGGTGCTGACCGTGCTGCCGTTCAAGGACGAGGACGACCTGGTCTCTCAGGCCAACGACTCGGTCTACGGCCTGGCCTGCGGCCTCTGGACGGAGAACTACCGCACCGCCTGGCGGCTGGCCCGCCGGATCGAGGCGGGCACGATCTGGGTCAACACCTACAAGCAGTTCAGCGCCTCCACGCCGTTCGGCGGCATGAAGGACAGCGGCCTCGGCCGCGAGAAGGGACGCGCCGGGATCGCGGCGTACTCCCGTCAGAAGAGCGTGTACTGGGGGCTCGACGAGAGGCCACACGCCTGGGCCGGCTGACCCCTCGGCCCCGCACGAAAGCCATTGGCAATAACCCTTGACACTAAAAAGATTAAGCACTTAATGTTTAAGGACCGAGAAAAGGAGGGCTCATGAACCCGCCCGTCGCACGGCTGCACTCCCTGCGTTCCGTCCAGCTCCGGATACCGACGCTCACGGAGTCGAGCGACTTCTACTCCGAGGTGTGGGGCCTGTCGGTCGTCGAGCAGGACCACGACGACACCTGGCTGCGGGGGACCGGCGAGAACCACCACGTGCTGCAGCTCTCGCGCGCCGAGCGCAACGGCCTGGGACGGATCAGCTTCGCGGTCCGCACCAGGGCCGAGGTCGACGAGGCCGCGCGACGGCTGTTCGCGCGCGGCGTGCCGGTGATGCAGGAGCCGCACGCGCTCGAGGAGGCCGGCGGCGGGTACGGCGTCCGGTTCGTCGACCCGGAGGGCCGGGTGATCGAGCTGGTTGCCGACGTTCACGCGGTGACCCCGGCGGCTCGGTCACTCCCGGTGCCGATCGGGGTGACCCACGTCGTGCTCAACACCGTCGACATCGACCGGGCCGTCACCTTCTACACCCAGGTGCTGGGGATGCGGGTCTCGGACTGGTCGGAGCACCAGATGGCGTTCCTGCGCTGTAACACCGACCACCACAGCATCGCCTTCAACCAAGCGCCCTGGACGTCGGTCAACCACGTGGCCTACGAGATGCCGAGCATGGACCACTTCATGCGCGGCATCGGCTCGCTGCGGCAACACGGGATCACGCCGCTCTGGGGCCCCGGTCGGCACGGCCCCGGCAACAACACCTTCTCCTACTTCGCCGACCCCGCCGGGCTCGTCTGCGAGTACACCTCCGACGTCGCACAGGTCGAGGAGGACGCGTGGTTGTGCCGGGTCTGGCGTCGGGTGCCGGAGCTGTCCGACCTGTGGGGCACCGCCGGCCCACCGTCGAAGGACGTGCGCCGCCACATGGCCGGCGTCGAGGACCCGGGCGCCTTCGCCACAGACCCGGAGCTCGCCGGAGCCATCTGATGACCACCCAGACCGATGTCGCCACGGGCGTCCACGTCGTCGAGGCCGGCACGGGCCCGACCGTGTTGTGCCTGCACGGCATCGGCTCCAGTTCCGCGGCGTTCGCGCCCCAGGTCGAGGCCCTTGCCGGGGAGCTGCGGTTCCTCGCCTGGGACGCCCCCGGTTACGCCAGCTCCGCAGATCCGGCCGGCCCACTGGACCTCGACGGGTACGCCGACGTCGCGGCCGCTGTGGTCCGCGACCGGGCCGATGGACCGGCGCACGTGCTGGGCGTCTCCTGGGGCGGCGTGATCGCCGTACGGCTGGCCCGCCGGTATCCCGAACTCGTCCGCAGCCTGGTGCTCGCCGACTCCTCCCTCGGGTCTGGTCGCAGCGACGAGCAGGCGGCCCGGATGCGTGAACGCGCCACCGAGCTGGGCGCCCTCGGCGCCCTCGAGTTCGCTCGCAACCGCGGGCCCCGCCTGGTGTCCGAGGGCGCGTCCCCCGAGCTGGTCCAGGGGGTGGTCGACACGATGAGCCGCTCCGTGAGGCTGCCCGGCTACGCCCATGCCGCCGGGTCGATGGCCGGCACCGACCTGACCGCCGAGCTGCCAGCCGTCCGCACCCCCACGCTGGTGCTCTCCGGCGACGAGGACACCGTGACCGGCATTCCCGAGAGCCAGGCCCTGGCCGGCGGGATCCCCGACGCCGTGTTCGTCACCATCCGCGGCGCCGGGCACCTGGCCAACCAGCAGGCGCCGGGCGCCTTCAACGCCTGGCTCTCGTCCTTCGTCCACATCATCGAACGCCTCTACCGCTGAAAGGAAAGACACGATGACCACCACCTACGAGACGGCCACCGACCTGGCGGGCTTCACCGACTCGCTGATCCTGACCAGGGAGTCCCGCCACGAGGACTGGGACACCCTCGGCTTCCAGGCCAAGGCCGGCGACCAGTTCCGCCGGGCGCAGATCCGGTACGTCGGCTCCGGCGCCACCGGCAACCACGAGAACGACAGGCGCACCATCGCGCCTCGGGGCTTCACGTTTTCCAACATGTTGCTGCCGCCTGGTGCCGAGGGCCCCGAGCACACCCACCACGACGCCGAGGAGGCGTTCTTCGTCCTCGAGGGCGAGGTCGAGGTCGGCGTGCACCGCGACGGCGAGGTCGTGCAGCGGACGCTCGGCTACCGCGACATGATCGTGGTGCCGGCCGGTGTCCCGCGCAGCCTGAAGAACAACGGCGCCGTCGACGCCCTGTTCTGCGTGATCATCGGCACCCAGAAGCCCCAGGTCCCCACCTACCCGGAGACCTCCGCGGTCCACGGGATCAGCAGGGACTGACCCATGCACGACGAACCGATCCTGGTGACGGGCGCAGGACGCGGCCTGGGACTGGCCATGTCCCGCCGCCTGGCCCGCGACGGCGCCCGGGTCTGGCTGGCCGACATCCGCTCCGACTGGCTGGACACCGCAGTGGCCAAGCTGGCCGCGGAGGGCCTCGACGTCGCCGGAGTTGCAGTTGACGTCAGCGACCCGGAGTCGGTGCGCGCGATGGCGGAGACTGTCGGCCCGCTCTACGGGCTGGTCAACAACGCCGCCCGCGCGGACGGTGTCGGCGGTCGGGCGGTTCACGAGATCTCCGTCGACGAGTGGGACTCGCTGATCGCGGTCAACCTGCGCGGCCCGTGGCTGGTCGCCCGAGAGGTGGTGCCCGCGATGATCTCGCGGGGCCGCGGCCGCGTCGTCAACATCGGCTCCGACGCCGCGCTCTACGGCTCGGAGCGGCTGGCCCACTACATCGCCAGCAAGGGCGGGGTGGCCGCGCTCTCGCGGGCGATGGCGCGGGATCTCGGTCCCCACGGCATCACCGTGAACACCGTCTCGCCGGGGCTCACCACCACCGAGGCCGCAGATCGGATCCCCGAGCACCGGCACCAGCTCTACCGCACCCACCGCGCGCTGACCGGCGACCAGCGGCCCGAGGACGTGGTCGGCGCCGTGGCCTTCCTGCTCGGCCCCGAGGGCGGCTACGTCACCGGACAGCAGATCGTCGTCAACGGCGGCTTCGTCCTTAACTGACACCTGCCAGGAGGCAGACATGGATCTCCAGCTCACGGGACGCACGGTCCTCGTCACCGGCGGCAGCTCCGGCGTCGGACTGGCCACCGTCACCGGGCTGCTCGACGAGGGCGCGAACGTGGTCACCTGCGCGCGCCGCCTCGACGTTCTCGAGAAGGCCCTGGCCGACGCCGGCGCCCCGCAGGACCGGGTCCTGGCAGCCGCCTGCGACGTCCGCCGCGGGGCCGAGGTCGACCGCCTCGTCCGGGCGGGGGTCGACCGCTTCGGCGGCCTCGACGGCCTGGTCAACAACGCCGGCCAGTCCCGGATGCTGCCGCTGTCGGAGGCGACCCTGGCCGACTTCGCCGACGAGCTGGACCTCAAGTTCGCCAGCGTCCTGAACACCACCGGCGCCGCCCTGAGCCACCTGCAGGCGTCTGGCATCGGCGCCGTGGTCACGGTCAACGCGGTGCTGGCCCGCCAGCCGGACCCGCGACTGGTCACCACGTCGGCCGCCCGCGCCGGGCTGCTCAACCTGACCAAGTCCATGTCCGTGGAGTACGCACCCCTCGGGATCAGGGTGAACTCGGTCTGCCTCGGACTCATCGACACGGGCCAGTGGCGGCGCCGCTACGAGGCAAACGGCACCGAGCTCGACTACACCGACTGGGAGCGCGAGCTGGCCGCCGACCGTGGTGTCGCCCTCGGCCGCTTCGGCACCGCCGACGAGGTCGCGGCCATGGTCGTCACCCTGCTGTCCCCCCGCGCGTCCTACGTCACCGGCGCTGCGCTCGACGTCTGTGGCGGCGTGGCCCGCTACGTGGCCTGAGGAGGCCGACATGTCCGACCACACCCACACCACCGGTGGCGACCTCCTGGTCCGCGTGCTCCGTGAGGCAGGCGTCGACACCGTCTTCGGCATCGTCTCCGTTCACAACCTTCCGCTGGTCGAGGCGGTGGCCCGCGAGCTGCGGTTCGTGCCGGTGCGGCACGAGGCGACCGCTGTCAACGCCGCCGACGGCTACGCCCGGGCCACCGGCGGCCTCGGCTGCGCACTGACCAGCACCGGGACCGGCGCCGGCAACGCCGCCGGCTCGCTCGTCGAGTCGCTGAGCGCCGGGACGTCGGTGCTCCACGTCACGGGCCAGGTGGAGCTGGAGTTCCTCGGCTCCGGCCGCGGCTTCATCCACGAGACCAAGGACCAGCTCGGCATGCTGCGCGCGGTCTCGAAGCACGCGCGGACGATCACCTCGGTCGAGCAGGCCGGGGCCGCGCTCCGCGACGCCGTACGACGGTCGCTCACCGCGCCCGGCGGACCGGTCAGCGTCGAGTGGCCGATCGACCTGCAGTACCTCCCGCACCCCGACGGCGGGACCGGAGACCCCGTTCCGCCCAAAGCGCACGCCGACCCGGCGTACGCACCGGAGCCCGCAGAACTGGACGACCTGCTCGGCCTGGTCGCTGCCGCGGAGCGTCCGCTCGTGTGGGCCGGCGGCGGCGTCGCCCGCGCCGGCGAGGCGCTGGCCCGGCTGCTGGACACCTGGGGCGCGGGCCTGCTCACCAGCAACTCCGGCCGCGGCGCGGTTCCCGAGGACCACCCGCTCGTGGTCGGCAACTACGCGGCGACGCCGGGCGGCCAGGAGCTGCTCGAGGAGGCCGACCTGCTGCTCAGCCTCGGGACGCACTTCCGGTCCAACGAGACCCGCGACTACGCACTGCGGCTGCCGGTCACCCACGTCCAGGTCGATCTCGACCCGTCCGCGCTGGGCCGGGTGTTCCCGGTGAAGGCATGGGTCACCGCCGACGTGGCCGACGTACTCCCCGCGATCACCGCCGCGGTCGAACAGGCCCCCGTCGACCCGGCATGGCGCGAGCGGGTGGCCCGCGCCCGGCGCGACGTCCGGGCTGCGCAGCGCCGCAATCTCGGTGACCACGCCGAGCTCGCCGACGCGCTCCGTGCCGCCCTGCCGCGCCGGGCAGTGGTGGCCCGCGACGTCACGATCGCCTCCAGCTCCTGGGGCAACCGGCTGCTGGAGGTCTACGACCAGCGGGACAACGTGTTCCCCCGCGGTGGCGGCATCGGTCAGGGGCTCGGGATGGGCCTCGGCGCGGCGCTCGCGACGCCCGGCCGGCCGACCGTGGTGGTCGCCGGCGACGGCGGACTTGCCGTCCACTTCGGCGAGCTGCTCACCCTCGCCCAGGAGCGGCCCTGGCTGGTGCTGCTGACCTTCGACGACGGCGGCTACGGCGTGCTCCGCAACATGCAGGACGCACACGGCGCTCCGCGCTCCGGCGTCGACCTGGTCAGCCCCGACTGGGCCGGGATCGCCGCCGCCGTCGGCCTGCCGCACCGGCGCCTCGCCGCCCCCGCGAACGCCCGTCCGGTGCTGGCAGACGCGGTCGCGCTCGGCGGTCCCGTGCTGGTCGAGGTCGACTTGGCGTCGTACGGCGAGATGCCGGCGCCGTTCACCCCGCCCGTCAAGGTTCCCGAACCGCCCCCGAGGAGGTCGTCATGAACGGGACCCGGCCCGACGAGGAGCGCATGGAGCTGCTCGTGAAGCAGATGACCTGGGAGGCCGACGGTGTCCTCTCGCTCGTGCTCACCCACCCCGACGGCAAGCCGCTGCCGGCCTGGACGCCCGGCGCCCACGTCGACCTGACCCTGCGTGGCTCGATGATCCGCCAGTACTCCCTGTGCGGTGACCCCGCCGACGAGGGCCGCTACCGGGTGGCGGTCCTGCGTGAGCAGGCCGCCCTCGGGGGCTCGGAGTACGTCCACGAGGGGCTCCGCCCCGGGCACCGGCTCGAGGTGGTCGGCCCGCGCAACAACTTCGCCTTCCTGACCGCGGAACGGTACGTGTTCGTCGCCGGCGGGATCGGCATCACCCCGATCCTGGCCATGGTCCGCGTCGCCGAGGCCGCCGGCGCCGAGTGGGAGCTGTGGTACGGCGGCCGACGCCGCGAGTCGATGGCCTTCCTCGACGAGCTCTCCGAGTGCGGCGCCAGGGTGCACGTGGTCCCCCAGGACGAGCACGGACTGCTCGACCTGGCCACTGCCCTTCCCGGCCCCGAGGACGGAACGCTGGTCTACTGCTGCGGTCCCGAGCCGCTGCTGGCCGCGGTCGAGCAGCACACCGCGGACTGGCCCGCGGACATGCTGCAGGTCGAGCGGTTCAAGGCCAAGCAGGTCGACGTCTCCGCGGACGGCGACCAGCCGGTCACGCTCGAGTGCTCGCGCTCGCAACGCACCGTCGACGTGCCGGGTGACTGCTCGCTGCTCGACGCCCTCGAGGCCGCCGGAGTCCCGGTGAACAGCTCGTGCCGCGACGGCATTTGCGGCACGTGCGAGACCACGGTGCTCTCCGGCGAGCCGGAGCACCGCGACTCGCTGCTCAGCGCGGCCGAGCAATCCGCCGGGAAGTCGATGATGGTCTGCGTCTCCCGGGCGCGGACCCCCCGCCTCGTACTCGACCTATGACCACCTGCGAAGGGAGAATTACCATGTCCGCCAACTACCTCCAGCCGCACCAGGCCCGCGACACCGAGCCGACGTCGTACGAGATGAAGCTGGCCGGTGCCATCGAGGAGGTCTTCGGTTCCGGACGTCACGACCTCGAGGGCCTGGTCGCTGGGCTCAACGAGCTCGGCGTGCCCGCCCCAGGCGGCGGCGAATGGACCGCTGAGTCCTACACCAGCGAGATCAGCCGGCTGGCCGCCGGGAAGGGAGCCTGACCGATGGGACCCATGGTCAAGAAGGAGCTGGGCGCCGAGGAGATCCTGGCGACCGGCCTGCGAAACCAGTGGTACGCGATCTGTCCGTCCCACTTCGTCCCGCACGGGGGCATCCACAAGGTGCGCCGCCTCGGCAGGGACTGGGTGCTGTTCCGCGAGTCCGACGGCACCCTGCGGATGCTCGAGGACCGCTGTCCGCACCGGGGCGCCCCGCTGTCGCTCGGTCAGCACGTCGGCAACAAGCTGGCCTGCGCCTACCACGGCGTCCAGGTCGACGGCACCGGCACCGTGGTCTCCGTCCCAGGTCTGCCCGGCTGCAATCTCGAAGGCAAGCAGCTCGTCCCGAGCCCGCCGGTGCGGGAGGCAGCCGGTGCGATCCTCGCCTACATCGGCGATGACCGGCACCCCGAGCCGGCGCCGCTCGATCTCCCGGACCCTCTGGTCGACGAGGACGTGTCGGCGTTCCTCTGCTACGCCGAGTGGGACACGCCCTGGGGCTACGCGATGGAGAACCTGCTGGACCCGATGCACGGGGCGTTCCTGCACCGGGACTCCCACTCGATGTTCGCGGGGGAGACCCAGGCCCGATTCCGGATCCGCGAGACCGATCGGGGCTTCTTCTTCGAGAAGACCGACCAGCAGGGAGTCAACTTCGACTGGGTCGAGTTCTCCCGCACCGGCATCGACTGGGTCGACCTGTCGATCCCCTACCCGCCGACGGCAGGTCCGGGCGGCCCATTCGGAATCGTGGGCATCGGGACCCCGATCGACGCAGAGCGGACGTCGGTGTTCTTCTGGCGCTATCGCCGGGTGCAGGGCTGGGAGCGCGACACTTGGCGTTTCCTCTACCGCACCGAGCTGGAGGAGCGTCACTGGAAGGTGCTCGAGCAGGACCGGGAGATGCTGGAGGCCATGGCCGCCGACGCCGACCAGGCCGAGAACCTCTATCAGCACGACCTCGGTGTGGTCCGGCTGCGGCGCCTCTATAAGGCTCAGGCCGAGGAGCAGGCGTCATGAGCGAGCATCCCTACACCCCGGCGTACGACGACGACGGCGTGGTCTACGTGTCCGGCGCGCTGTCGGTGGATGCCGTGGGCAACGTGGTCGGAGGTCGGCGTACGGCCCTCGACGCCGCGATCGAGAAGCTCAGGGTTCGGCTCGGCACCGTCGGCCTCGGGCTCGCCGACGTCGTGAAGACGACCTATTTCGTCACCGACGTGAGTCTGCGTGATGAGGCAAACGCACAGTACGTCGAGGTGTTCGCCGAGCCGCGTCCCGCGCGCTCGTTCGTGGAGGTACGTCGGCTGCCGTACGGCGCGAGCGTGGAGATCGAGGCGGTGGCCCGGCGGGGGGTTCGCCGGGCCTGAGCCGACCATCGCTCCGGGTGCCGCTACGACGCCTGGAGTGCTGGGCCGAGCCAGCGTCGTACGAGGCTGCGCAGCTCGTCCTCGGAGCGGCCCGGATCCGCGGGGTACTGCAGGAACGACACGAACAGCCGCATCAGGATCTCCGCGAGGCCGTCCAGCTCGTCGTCGGCGACCCCGATCTCCGACCAGTCGACCGGACTCCGTCCCAGGATGTCCGCGCCAATGGCGACCGCCATCGACGAGGTGACGTCGCGACTGAAGGTCTCGGTCTCCCCGGCCTGGAAGAGCGCGCCGATGTGGCGCTCCCGGGGGATCGCCTGGACGGCGAAGACGACGGACTCGATCGCGACCTCGGCCCCCGTGCTAAACGTGGAGAGATGCCGCTCCATCCGGTCGACGAAGTCGTCGAGCCCGGCTTGCGCAACGGCTCCGAGGAGATCGGCGAGGTTGGCGTAGTACCGGTACACGGTCTGCCGGGTGACTCCCAGCTCACCTGCCACATCGGAGAGCGTCGTCTTGGCGGGCCCGAACTTGTCGAGACACGAAGCGGTGGCGGCGACGATCCGCTGTCGTGCCTCGTCCTCGGTCCGTGGCGGGTTGCCCTGCCAGCCGTGATGGCCCATCCGACTCACCCCATCCCGACCTGAGTGCGACGACGTCCGGTGTAGGACCAGGACCTCGTCGAAGTGGGGAGCGAACATTCATACAAAGTCTGAACGAATGCATGAATGGCCGATTCGGTTGTCAACGAGGGTGCACCATCTTGTTCTCGGGCGGCTCGTCGGGGTCGCGGTCGGGTGGGACGCCGAGATCCACGAAGCCGCACCGGGCATAGGCAGCGATCGCGCGGGCGTTGTCGCTGCGCACCATGAGGTACGTCGTCCGGCCGGCGACGCTCGCCCACTGCACGACCGCCCCGACCAGGGCGGCGGCGACCCCGCACCCGCGGGCGACCGGGTCGACCCACATCGAGATCAGCTCGACTTCGTCCTCGCCGTCGAGCACCCCGCTGGCCATTCCCACGAGCGCGCCGTCGCGTCGGGCCACCACGTTGAGCGGCACGTTCGCCAGCCGATCCCGCCACCTCGAATCCGGCGCCTGCACCCAGTCGTCGTACCGCGACCCGAAGGCGTACGGCGCCTCGCGCAGCGCGCGCAGCCGCAGGTCACGGAAGGCCTCCCACTCGTCGGGGCCGAGCCGCAGGATCTCCACGTCGGTCACACCCCGACTCTAGGGGAATGGCGGTGTCCGATTCCCGCCAGATACGGTCGGCGCGAACAGGCATGATGGACCCATGAGCCCCCTCGACAAGCTGGACCGGGAGTCCTGCTACCGCGCGGTGAAGTCCCGCGACCGCAGGTTCGACGGGGTCTTCTACACGGCCGTCCGGACCACGGGGATCTACTGCCGGCCCTCGTGCCCGGCCCGCACCCCGGCGCTGAAGAACGTGACCTTCCACCCGAGCGCGGCCGCCGCGCAGTCGGCCGGCTACCGCGCCTGCAAGAGGTGCCTGCCCGACGCGACCCCCGGCAGCCCCGACTGGGACACCGCGGCCGACGCGGCCGGCCGAGCGATGCGACTCATCGCGGACGGCGTGGTCGACCGGGAAGGCGTCCCCGGGCTGGCCGCCCGCGTCGGCTACACGTCGCGGCACCTCACCCGGATCCTGACCGCCGAGCTGGGGGCCGGCCCCCTCGCCCTGGCCCGGGCGAAGCGCGCCCAGACGGCACGCGTGCTCATCGAGACCACGCAGCTCACCCACGCCGACATCGCCTTCGCCGCCGGCTTCTCCAGCGTGAGCCAGTTCAACGAGACGATCCGCGAGGTCTACGCCGCGACGCCGACCGAGCTGCGTGGCCGGCGACACGGCCCGCCGGCCACGGGCACGCTGACCATGCGCCTGGCCGTGCGGACGCCGTTCGCGGGCTCGGCCCTCCTGGGATTCCTGGCCCTGCGGGCGATCCCGGGCGTCGAGGCGACCGGACCCGGTTGGTACGCCCGCACCCTCGCCCTGCCCCAGGGGGCCGGCACCGTCAGGCTCGACGTCCCTGACGCCCCGACCGCGGGGGAGACGGCCTTCGTGACCGCGACCTTCGCTCTCGACGACCTACGCGACACCGCGGCCGCGGTCGAGCGGACGCGGCGGATGCTGGACGCCGACTGCGACCCCGTGGCGGTCGCCGACGCGTTCGCCGGCGACCCCGTGGTCGGACCCCTCGTGCGCCGCAACCCCGGGCTGCGCGTCCCGGGCCACGTCGACGGCAACGAGATCGCGGTCCGAGCGGTGCTCGGCCAGCAGGTCAGCGTCGCCGGAGCCCGGACCGTCGCCGGCCGTCTGGTCCGCGCACACGGACGTTCCCTCAGCGACAAGAGTGCGCAGACCGCCGGGCTGACCCACCTCTTCCCCGACCCGGTGACCATCGCCGCCCTCGACCCGGGCGACCTCCCGATGCCGCGGGCCAGGGGGAGGGCGTTGATCGCCCTGTGTGCGGCGCTGGCTGACGGTGCGATCGCGCTCGACCGCGGCCCCGACCGCGATCAGGTCCGCCGCGCACTGCTGGACATCCCCGGCATCGGGCCCTGGACCGCCGACTACGTCGCGTTGCGTGCCCTCGGCCACCCCGACGTGTTCCTGTCGACCGACGTCGGTATCCGTGACGCGCTCACCGCCCTGGGCCGCGACCCGCGTGAGGCCGCCCGGCTCGCCGAGGGCTGGCGACCGTGGCGCTCCTACGCCCAGATGCACCTGTGGCAGACACTGACAACCCCGAATCGGTCCGGCCGAGAAGGAGATAACTGACATGTGGACCCTGATGGACTCACCCGTCGGCGAGCTGCGGATCGTCGAGCGCGACGGCGTGATCACGGCGATCGAGTTCTCGCCGTTCCGGCCGAGCACCGACGGTCGCCCGATCGGCGAGCGCGACGACGAAAATCCGGTCCTGGCGAAGGCGGTCGGGCAGCTGACGGCGTACTTCGCGCGCGACCTCAAGGAGTTCGACCTGCCGGTGGCACCGCAGGGCAGTGCGTTCCAGCGCCGCGTCTGGGAGGCGCTGCTCGGCATCGGGTACGGCGAGACCGCGTCGTACGGCGAGATCGCCCACCGGCTCGGCATGACCAACGCCGCGTCCCGGGCGGTCGGGCTCGCCAACGGGCGGAACCCGATCCCGATCGTGATCCCGTGTCACCGGGTGATCGGCGCCAACGGGACGCTCACCGGCTACGCCGGCGGACTGGAACGCAAGCAGACGCTGCTCGAGATCGAACAGGACGCGCTGTTCTGAGCGCGGGACGGAGCGGTTGGGACGGCGGGTCGGTCTGGTACGCCGGCTACGGCTCGAACCTCGATCCGGACCGGTTCCACCGCTACCTTCGTGGCGGCCGGCCGGCCGGGGCCACGCGGACCTATCCGGGAGCTCGTGACCGTGCAGACCCGCTCGACACCAGGGCGTTCACCATGTCCGGGCGGCTGGTGTTCGCGTGGGAGTCGCCGACGTGGGGCGGAGGGATCGCCTTCCACGAGCCCGATACCCCGGGCTCGGTGCTCGCCTGCGCCTACCTCGTGACCGCCGGGCAGCTGGCCGACGTGCTCGAGCAGGAGATGTGGCGGGAGCCGGGCGCCGATCTCGACCTGACCGAGGTCGTCAGCGCACGTCGGCACGTGATCGGACCCGGCCGCTACGAGACCCTCCATCTCGCCGGCGAGCTCGACGGCCGTCCCGTGGTGACCTTCAGCTCCTCCGACATCGAGTCCCTGGGCCTGCGCGCCCCGGCGCCGCCGTACGTCGCCACCATCGCCCGCGGCCTGAGGAAGACCCATCACCTCTCCGACGACGAGATCGTCGACTACCTCCTCGCCTGCCCGGGGGTCGAGCCGGCGTGGGACCGCTCGTCCCTGGCCGAAGCAGTGGCCTGACTACTCTGCCGCGGCCCTGCGCAGCGACTCCGAGAGGCGCTCGGCGGCGGCCAGGACCGCCGGCGCATGCATCCGGCCGGGCTGCCGCGACAGTCGCTCGAGCGGTCCTGACACCGACACGGCGGCGATGACCTTGCCGCCGGGCGAGCGGACCGGCGCCGACACCGACGCCACGCCCTGCTCCCGCTCGGCGACCGACTGCGCCCAGCCCCGCCGGCGGATCCCGGACAGCGCCGCTGCCGAGAACGACGCGTTCTGCAGGCCCCGGTGCATCCGCTCCGGGTCCTCCCAGGCGAGCAGCACCTGTGCGGCCGACCCGGCCCGCATGGTCAGCTGTGACCCGACCGGGATGGTGTCGCGCAGTCCGCTGGGCCGCTCGGCCGCGGCCACGCAGACGCGGTGGTCTCCCTGGCGACGCCACAGCTGGGCGGACTCGCCGGTGATGTCGCGGAGCCTGGCGAGCACCGGGCCTGCTGTCGCGAGCAGCCGGTCCTCACCGGCCGCGGCGGAGAGCTCGGCCAGGCGCGGTCCCAGGACGAAGCGTCCTTGCATGTCACGGGCGACGAGGCGGTGGTGCTCCAGGGCGACGGCCAGGCGGTGCGCGGTCGGCCGGGCCAGCCCGGTGCCCGCGACCAGCCCGGCCAGGGTGGCCGGCCCGGACTCCAGGGCGGTCAGCACGAGTGCCGCCTTGTCCAGTACTCCGACTCCACTGGTGGTGTCCATATAGCAATATTGTCGTCTCAGATCATGGGATGCAAGACGTAGGGTGTGTGACGTACGCCGGGCGGCGCGGCAGCCGCCCTGCACGAAGTTCGGGTCCGGCACGCGAGGGAGAAACAGATGGGCAAGACCTTGGCCGAGAAGGTCTGGGAGTCACACGTCGTTCGCTCGACTCCGGGGGAGCCTGATCTCCTCTACATCGACCTCCACCTGATCCACGAGGTCACCTCTCCGCAGGCGTTCGACGGTCTCCGCCTTGCCGGACGTCGGGTGCGCCGCCCCGACCTCACGCTCGCGACCGAGGACCACAACGTGCCGACCGTCGACTGGGACAAGCCCATCGCCGACCCGGTCAGCCGCACCCAGGTCGAGACGCTGCGCCGGAACTGCGAGGAGTTCGGCGTCCGGTTACACCCCCTCGGTGACATCGAGCAGGGCATCGTCCACGTCGTCGGTCCGCAGCTCGGCCTCACCCAGCCCGGCATGACCATCGTCTGCGGCGACAGCCACACCAGCACCCACGGCGCGTTCGGCGCCCTAGCCTTCGGCATCGGCACGTCCGAGGTCGAGCATGTCCTGGCCACCCAGACGCTCCCGCAGGCCAGGCCGAAGACCATGGCCGTCACCGTCAACGGCAGCCTGCCCGAGGGCGTCACCGCCAAGGACCTCGTCCTCACCCTGATCGCCCATACCGGCACCGGTGGCGGCCAGGGCTACGTCGTCGAGTACCGCGGACCGGCCATCGAGGAGCTCTCGATGGAGGCCCGGATGACGGTCTGCAACATGAGCATCGAGTGGGGAGCCAAGGCCGGCCTGATCGCGCCAGACCACACGACGTTCGACTACATCGAGGGTCGCCAGCGGGCACCGAAGGGCGCCGAGTGGGAGGCCGCGGTGGATCACTGGCGCAGCCTGGTCACCGATGACGACGCCGAGTTCGACGAGGAGCTCGTGCTCGACGCGTCCACGATGACCCCGTTCGTCACCTGGGGAACCAACCCCGGTCAGGGCGTGCCGCTCGGCGGCCGGGTCCCGGAGCCCGAGGAGTACGACGACCCGCAGGACCGCATCGCCGCCGAGAAGGCCTTGCACTACATGGGCCTCGAGGGCGGCACCCCCATGCGGGACGTGAAGGTCGACACCGTGTTCGTCGGCTCGTGCACGAACGGGAGGATCGAGGACCTGCGCGCGGCTGCCGAGATCGTCCGGGGCCGCCACGTCGCCCCCGACACCCGACTGCTCGTGGTCCCGGGGTCGGTCCGCGTCCGCCTGCAGGCGGAAGAGGAAGGTCTCGACATCGTCTTCAAGGAGGCCGGGGGTGAGTGGCGCGGGGCCGGCTGCTCGATGTGCCTGGGCATGAATCCCGACCAGCTGACGCCGGGCGAACGAAGCGCGTCAACGTCGAACCGGAACTTCGAGGGGCGACAGGGCAAGGGGGGTCGCACCCATCTGGTGTCCGTGCCCGTCGCCGCGGCCACCGCGATCCGCGGCACCCTTTCGGCTCCCACCGATCTCGAGGACTGACATGGAGAAGTTCACCAGCCACACCGGCGTCGGCGTTCCACTGCGTCGCAGCAACGTCGACACCGACCAGATCATCCCGGCGGTCTACCTCAAGCGGGTCACCCGGACCGGTTTCGAGGACGGGCTCTTCGCGGCCTGGCGCGGCGACCCGACCTTCGTCCTCAACAACGAGGCCTATGCCGCGGGATCGGTCCTCGTCGCCGGCCCCGACTTCGGCACCGGTTCATCGCGCGAGCACGCCGTGTGGGCGCTGCAGAACTACGGGTTCAGGGCCGTCATCTCCCCGCGCTTCGCCGACATCTTCCGGGGCAACTCGGGCAAGTCGGGACTGGTCGCCGCCCAGGTCGACGAGAAGGTCGTGCAGCGGTTGTGGGACCTCCTCGAGTCGCAGCCCGGCGCGACCGTCACCGTCGACCTCGAGTCCCGGACGATCCATGCCGGAGAGGGTCCGGACGCGATCGAGGACTCCTTCGACATCGACGACTACACGCGGTATCGACTGCTCGAGGGTCTCGACGACATCGACATCACGTTGTCTCACGACGATGACATCGCCACATACGAGTCAACGCGACCGCCGTGGAAACCGGCCACTCTCTGAGTCCAGAGAAGCGCCCAATCCCCAACCAGGGATGGGATCTGGGTCATTTGTGGCACGTGCTGATGCCCGGGTCCGGCAATGTCCATGAAAAGAGCGGGTTGAAGAAAACCCGTGCAATGTGCGGCGTTTTGATTGTGGCAATGGCCGCGAAACCCTAGCGTGCGTTGAAGAAACGTCGAGCACGGGCTCGGCTGCGTAGGTTCATTGGAAGGGAAGCTAGTGAACAAATCACAGCTCATCGACACGCTGGCAGTGCGTTTTGAGGGAAACCGCAAGGCGGCCGCCCACGCGCTCGAGTCTGTCCTGGACACGATCACGCGCGAAGTGGCCAGGGGGGAGAAGGTCGCCATCACGGGCTTCGGCTCGTTCGAGAAGCGCGTGCGGAACGCCCGAACGGTCCGCAATCCGCAGACCGGCCAGACCATGAAGTCGAAGAAGAAGGCGGTGCCGAAGTTCACGCCGGGTGCCGACCTGAAGAACGTCATCTCGGGAGCGAAGAAGCTGCCCAAGCTGACCGTGGCAGCGGCAGCGCCGACGGCCAAGAAGGCGACCGCCCCCGCCAGGAAGGCGGCCTCGGCGGCCAAGTCGACGGCGAAGAAGGCGACGGGCGGTGCGAAGAAGAGCACCGCGAGGAAGTCGACCGGCGCCAAGAAGACCGCGGCCAGGAAGTCGACGGCGGCAAAGAAGAGCACCGCGAAGAAGTCCCCGGCCAAGAAGACCGCGGCCAGGAAGTCGACGGCGGCAAAGAAGAGCACCGCGAGGAAGTCGACCGGCGCCAAGAAGACCGCAGCCAAGAAGTCGACCGGCGCCAAGAAGACCGCGGCCAGGAAGTCGACGGCGGCAAAGAAGAGCACCGCGAAGAAGTCCCCGGCCAAGAAGTCGACGGCCAAGAAGTCGACGGCCAAGAAGTCCCGGCCAAGAAGTCCCCGGCCAAGAAGTCGACGGCCAAGAAGTCGACGGCGAGGAAGCGCACGGCCAAGAAGTCCTGAGGCAGCACCGTCAGGGTGGGTCGCCGGTGACGGCGGCCCACCCTGATCTCATTTCCAGGGCCGTGGTGTGCGGGCCGACGCCGAGGCGGAGCACCCGATGCAGGTCGTCGAGGTCGTCCACGTCCTGACGCAGGGAGGCCAGATCACCCTCCACGGCCAGCGCCCCGGCCGCCAGGTGGGCGGCGCGCGAGTCCGGCCCGAAGCGGGGGTCGAAGGCGTCGAGGGACGCGGCGTACATCGTGGTGCCGGTCCCGGCGGCATCGGCGACGAACGACGCGGCCCGCGCGGGCAAGGCCCCGAGCGCCGACCCGAGGTCGCCGGGCCGTAGCGCCGGCAGGTCCGCACAGACCGCCACCGGCGACAGACGTGGCCAGCGTCGTACGGCCTCGGCGGCGGCGAGGCGTAGGCAGGCGTTCAGGTCTCCGGCGACACCGTCGGGCACCGCCTCGCACCCGAGGGCAGCCAGGCGCTGTGAGAACGCGGCGTCGTCCGTGACGGCCAGGACTGCGTCGACTCCGGGAGTGGCGAGGCACGCGGCCACGGTGTCGAGGGCGAAGGCGACCGCCAGCTCACGGCGCAGGTCGTCGGGCAGGCCGACCAGCCGGGACTTCCCGACGGCGGGCGGCTTCACCGGCACCAGCACGACGTGCTCCTGCTCCTTCATCGCCTCGATCCTGTCAGGACCTGGTGGTCACGATCGGCGACGGGTCCCGGGCACATGTCCCGGCGTGACCCGGATGCGATTCTCGCGTTGAACCGGCATGCGTCCCAGAAATCTCCGTGCGGTCGTCCTCGTCGTATCCGCCCTGTCGGTGCCGTTCCTCTCCGTGTCGAACGCAGCCGGTGCCCCCGCCGATGGCGTCTACGACGAGTACGTCGCTCTGGGTGACTCCTGGTCCGCCGACGTGGTGATCGCCGACACCAACGGCCCGCCGGACACGACCCACGCACCGATCGGCTGTGGACAGTCGCACACCAACTACCCCAAGCTGCTGGCCAGTGAGCTCGGGATCTCGAACTTCCGGGACGCCACGTGCGGTGGGGCCGAGACCGACGACTTCTACGCTCCGCAGAGTGTCGAACCGGGTGGCACGAATCCGGCGCAGTTCGACCGTCTGACTCCCACCACCGACCTGGTCACCGTCGGCATCGGCGGCAATGACGCGGGGATCGCTGGAGCGGCGATGGACTGTCTCGGTCTGTTCCCTGACGAGACGGTGCCTCCCGGGACCGCGCCCGAGCCCGTCCCGACCGGCGGCTGCAAGGACAAGTACGCGCCGGAGGGTGGTGAGGACCAGCTCGCCCGACAGATCCTCGAGGCCGAGCCCAAGGTGGTGGCCGCCCTCCAGGAGATCCACCGGCTCAGCCCGGACGCCCGCGTGCTCATCATCGACTACTTCGCGGCGGTGCCCGAGCACGCCTGTTACCCGGCCGTGCCGATGAGCGAGGAGGACATGGTCTACCTGCACGCCACCATGCAGCGGCTCAATGCGATGGTGCAGCGGGCGGCCGCAGCCGGCGCTGCTGAGTTCGTCGACTCCTACACCCCCACGATCGGCCACGACATCTGCCAGCCGCCGAACGTGCGGTACGCCGAGGTCTTCGGTCCCTCTGTGAACGGACCGGCCGTCGGGGTGCCCGCGCATCCGAACTCAGCCGGTGCGGCAGCCCAGTTCCGGGCGGTGCTCGCCCAGTTCCACGCCGGAGCCTGAACCAGCGGACGCGGCAGCGAGCCGCAGCCCGGCGGAATCGACCGAGTAGCCTGCACTCGACGCAGGGTGCGTCAGGCCGGCACTCGGCCCGGTGACCATCGAGGGGCGAGGGTGAAGGTTCGCAAGGTCCAGCAGAAGCGTGGCTGGGCGATCGACCTTGGCGTGGTGATCCTCAAGCCCGCCCTGTTTGCGACCACGCGGCGGACCTGGGTGGACGGTCGCAAGATCCCGGCCGAGGGTGGGTGCATCGTGGTCGTCAACCACGTCTCCCACGTGGACCCACTGCTGACCGCGCTGTTCGTCTACGACCACGGGCGGATCCCGCGTTATCTCGCCAAGTCCGGGCTGTTCAAGCGCAAGGTGCTGGCGACCTACCTGACGGCCGCCGGCCAGATCCCGGTCGAACGGCTCAGCCGCACCGCCATCGGCGCGTACGACGCTGCCGTGGCCGCGGTGCGCGGCGGGGAGTGCGTCATCGTCTATCCGGAGGGAACGCTGACCCGGGATCCAGACCTCTGGCCGATGACCGGCAAGACCGGTGCGGCCCGGATCGCGCTGGAGACCGGCTGCCCGGTGATCCCGGTCGGGCACTGGGGGGTGCAGAAGATCCTGCCGCCGTACTCCTCGAAGCCACGCCTGGTCCCGCCCCAGCACGTCACCATGAAGGCCGGAGACCCCGTCGACCTCGGCGACCTGGTGGGCCAGACGCGGAGCACGCAGGTCATCAACGAGGCGACATCGCGGATCATGGCCGCCCTCACCGCCATCGTCGAGGAGCTCCGCGGGGAGACCGCGCCAGCCGAACGCTTCGACCCACGCCGGATGGGTGTGAATCAGATCGGCAATCCCAACAGGCGCAAGACGCGGAAGAACAAGGACGGACAGGGATGAACAAGGTCGCGGTCTTCGGGGCCGGGTCGTGGGGCACCGCCTTCTCCATCGTGCTGGCCGACGCTGGCAACGAGGTCAAGATCTGGGGTCGCCGCGAAGAGGTGTGCGCGACCATCAACGAGCGGCACCAGAACACCGACTACCTCTCCGGCATCGAGCTGCCCGCGACCGTTTCGGCCACCCACGACCCGGAGGAGGCAGCGGCGGACGCCGAAGCAGTGTTCCTCGTCGTGCCCTCCCAGACCTTCCGCGAGAACCTCGAGCAGTGGGCAGACGCGCTCCCGCGCGAGGCCCCGCTGGTCTCCCTGATGAAGGGCGTCGAGCTGGGCAGCCTCAAACGGATGAGCGAGGTGATCGAGGACGTCACCGGCGCTGGGCCGGAGCGGGTCGCGGTCGTCAGCGGGCCCAACCTGTCCAAGGAGATCGCGCGTCGCGAGCCGGCGGCCTCCGTGGTGGCGTGTGCCGACGAGGAGGTCGCGAAGCGCCTCCAGGCGATGTGCCACTCGCCGGCGTTCCGCCCTTACACCAGCGTCGACGTGCTGGGGTGCGAGCTCGGTGGCGCCTACAAGAACGTCGTCGGCCTCGCCGTCGGGATGGCCGTCGGCCTCGGGTTCGGCGACAACACCACGGCCTCGGTGATCACCCGCGGCCTTGCGGAGACCGCCCGGCTCGCCACCGCGCTGGACGCCAACCCGCTGACTCTGATGGGGCTCGCCGGACTCGGCGACCTGGTCGCGACGTGCTCCTCGCCGCTCTCACGCAACCGCACCTTCGGCGAGAACCTCGGCAAGGGGATGACCACCGAGGAGATCTACGCCAGCACGCGTCAGGTCGCCGAGGGTGCGAAGTCGTGCTCTTCCCTGCTCGCCCTCGCCCGACGCACCGGCGTCGACGCACCGATCGCCGAGCACGTCGACTCGGTGGTCGCGGGAAAGATGACCGCGCAGGAGATGATGGACGCCTTCATCGCCCGCGACACGAAGGCTGAGACCGACTAGGCGAGGTCGTCCAGCGCGCTCTCCAGGTCAGCCCACAGGTCGTCGACGTCCTCGATGCCGACCGACATCCGCACCAGCGCGTCGGGGATCGTGGCCGGCTCCGTCTTCCATCGCCGGCGCCGCTCGAAGGTCGACTCCACACCGCCCAGCGACGTCGCGTGCACCCACAGTTTCGTCTTGTGCACCAGCAGGTCCGCGGCCAGGGCACCCTCGGCGAGCACGATTGCGACGATCCCGCCGAAGCCCGGGTAACGCACCTCCCCGACGGCTGGGTGCCCTGCCAGCCGGCGCGCCAGCTCGGTGGCGTTGGCCTGGGCACGCTCCACGCGAAGGTGAAGGGTGCGCATGCCGCGCAGGGCGAGCCACGCCTCGAGGGTGCCCGGGATTGCCCCGACCAGGTCGCGCCGGCCCTTGAGGACGTCGTACAGCTGGTCGTCGCGGGTGACGACAGCGCCGAGGAGGACGTCGCTGTGACCGGAGAGGAACTTCGTGGCCGAGTGCACGACGAGGTCGACCTCCATCTCGAGCGGGCGCTGCAGCAGGGGAGTGGCGAAGGTGTTGTCGACGACCACGTGGGCCCCCGCGTCGTGGGCGGCCGCCCGGATGACGGGGATGTCGGCGATCTCGAGTGCGGGGTTGGTCGGAGACTCGAGCCACACCAGCGCCGCTCCGTCGCACGCCGCGACGACGGCGTCGGTGTCGGTGATGTCGACCAGCTCGGCGTTCAGTCGTCCCCTGGCCTCGAGGTCGGCGAGCTGCATCACGGTCCCGTTGTAGGCGTGCCGCGGCGCGACCACCCGGCCGCCCTGGCCCACCAGGTCGAGCACAGTGGCGACTGCCGACAGTCCGGAGGCGAACGAGAGGCAGCGCCCGCCCTCGAGCGCGCCGAGGGTCTCCTCGAAGGCGGTCCAGGTGGGGTTCGCGTAGCGCCCGTACTCCAGGTCGCCGCCGGCGACGTACGTCGACGCCATGGTGAGCGGAGTGTTCAGCGGCGCGTCCGGCTCCTTGTCCGGACGGCCGGCGGTGACCGCGACGGTGGAGGGCTTCAGGGTGGGCGCGTCCTCGGGCATGCGCACGAGACTAGGCGGCTAGGGTCGACGCGATGAACGAGCCCACCCGCAAGCCCCGCGTCGCCGTCGTCTTCGGAGGTCGTTCCAGCGAGCACGCGATCTCGTGCGTGACGGCCGGCAGCGTCCTGCAGGCGATCGACCGGGAGGTGTACGACGTCGTACCGGTCGGCATCGCCACCGACGGCCGCTGGGTCCTGGAGTCCGGGGACCCGGACCGGCTGCAGATCAAGGGGCCCGACCAGCTCCCCGCGGTCGACGGGGACCGCGCGGCGATCGCACTCGCCCAGGACAGCGACGGGACCGACCTCGTGGTGACCGAGCCGTCCCAGCCGCCGCGCACCCTGGGCGAGGTGGACGTCGTCTTCCCGCTCCTGCACGGCCCCTGGGGCGAGGACGGCACGATCCAGGGCATGTTCGAGATGGCCGGGGTCCGGTACGTCGGCGCCGGCGTGCTCGCCAGCGCGGTCAGCATGGACAAGGCCTACATGAAGGTGGTGCTCTCCGAGGCCGGGCTGCCGGTCCTGCCCGGAGTGACGATCACCGCCCGAGACTGGGCCACCGACCCCCAGGGGTGTCGCGAGCGCACGGACGGGCTCGGCTACCCGGTGTTCGTGAAGCCTGCTCGCGGCGGCTCCAGCATCGGCATCTCCAAGGCCCACGACGCTTCCGAGCTCGACGCCTGCCTGGCCGAGGCCCACCGTCACGACCCCAAGGCGCTCGTGGAGGTCTCTGCCGAGGGCGCGCGCGAGATCGAGTGCGGCGTGCTGCAGGCCCCCGACGGGACCCCCGAGACGTCGCTGCCCGCGGAGATCAAGATCACCGGCGACCACGAGTTCTACGACTTCGCGGCGAAGTACCTCCCCGAGGAGGCGACCGAGCTCGACGTCCCGGCGGACCTTCCCGACGACCTCACCAGCCGGCTCAGGGCGCTGGCGGCCCGCACGTTCGAGGCGGTGAGCTGCGAGGGCCTGGCCCGGGTCGACTTCTTCGTGATGCCCGACGAGTCCCTGGTGGTCAACGAGATCAACACCATGCCCGGATTCACGCCGTTGTCGATGTTCCCGCGGATGTGGGCGGCCACCGGCGTTGACTATCCCGAGCTCGTGGACCGATTGATCCAGCTCGCGCTCGCCCGCGACACCGGGTTGCGCTGACGGATCACTCGCACCGATCGACGAGTTGCAGGTGCTCCCGGACCGGATCGGCGAGCTCGGCGATGATCGAGGCGACGCCCTCGGGCCGGTAGTCGCCGGGGACGGTCACCCGGACGACGGGCCGGTATCCCGCGGCCGTGAGAGTTGCGGTGGAGGACTGGTCGGCCTCGGCGTCGGACGGGACGAACCAGCCGACGCCGTTCGCCTCGACGCACTCCGCGAAGCGGTCGAAGTCGGCGGGCAGCTCGCTCCCACAGGTCAGCACGATGGCCGGGTCGCCCCAGGCGGCGCCGAGCGCGGACTCGTCGCGGACCTCGCGCTCGGACTCACCCGCCAGCTCCCGCGGCAGGTCGCCCAGGAACGACTCGCAGGCCGCCCGGGCCGCAGGGCCCGCGTCGGTCGAGGGGATGGAGACCGGCTCCTCGCCGCACCCGGTCAGGAGCAGCAGCAGTCCCGACAAGGCGACGCCCCGGACCCCTCGGGGTCCGGGGCGTCGCGACATCCAGCCGGTCAGATGTGCACGACCGGGCAGGTCAGGGTGCGGGTGATGCCGTCGAGGTTCTGCACCTTGGACACGACGAGCTTCCCGAGCTCATCGACGTTGCGGGCCTCGGCGCGCACGATCACGTCGTACGGTCCGGTGACGTCCTCGGCCAGCGTCACTCCCTTGACCGTCGCGATCTCGCGGGCCACTTCGGCGGCCTTGCCGACGTCGGTCTGGATCAGGATGTACGCCTGGACGACCATCGTGGACTCCTCGTCTCGTGCGGGTCTGTGTCGCGGGCCAACCTATCGTGCACCGAGGAGCTCCCGATAGGTCCCCTTGTGGGCCGAGCGGGCACCGGTCTGGTGGGATGGCGCCATGACCTTTCCCCCCGATGCGACCGTGTCCGACGCCGGAGAGTTCGGGCTGATCGAGGCGCTCACGGGGATCTTCGAGCAGGGCGACCAGGTCGTGGTGGGGCCGGGCGACGATGCCGCGGTGCTGAGGGTGCGCACCGGCCACGTCGTCGTCTCCACCGACCTCATGGTCGAGGGGCGGCACTTCCGCCGTGACTGGGTCTCCGCCGCCGACGTCGGCCACCGCGCCGCCGCCCAGAACCTCTCGGACATCAACGCGATGGGCGGGCGGGCCAGCTCCCTCACGATCGGCCTGGCCGCGCCCGCCGACCTCCCCGCGGAGTGGGCGCTCGACTTCGCGCGAGGGTTCGCCGAGGAGTGCGCCCTTGTCGGGGCCTCCGTCGTCGGTGGCGACCTGAGCCGTGCGGACCAGCTCGTCATCGCCGTGACCGTCCTCGGCGCCTGCACGGTGGCACCCGTGGTCCGCTCCGGAGCCCGGCCCGGCGACGTGCTCGCGCTCTGCGGCCGGCAGGGATGGGCGGCCGGCGGGATGGCCGTGCTGGGCCGCGGGTTCCGGTCCCCGAGGGTCCTGGTCGAGGCCTACCGCCGACCCGAGCCGCCGTACGACGCGGGGCCGGTCGCCGCCGACGCGGGCGCCACCGCGATGATCGACGTCTCCGACGGGCTGCTGGCCGATGCGGGCCACATCGCCACCGCGTCGGGCGTCGCGATTGACGTGCATCGCGACGCGTTCGAGCTGGCTGAGCCTCTGGAGGCCGTGGGCGCGGCCCTCGGCGCGGACCCGCTCCAGTTCATCCTCGGCGGGGGAGACGACCACGCGCTGCTGGCCACCTTCCCCGAAGGATCGGTCCCCGACGGGTGGTTGGTGATCGGCACGGTGACCGCGGGCGCCGGCGTCACCGTCGACGGCGCGGACTACGACGGCCCGACCGGCTGGAGCCACTTCTGATGCGAAGCGTCAGAAAACGCCGAGCCGTCGTGAGTTACTCCCCTCGGCTGCGCTCTTCCCGGTAACTCACGACGGCTCGGCGGACCACAGACACAGCAGAAGGCCCCCGAAAGCGCGATGCGCTCTCGGGGGCCTCGTGCTTGGTCAGCGTGTGACCTTGCCAGCCTTGATGCACCCAGTGCAGACGTTGAGACGCTTCGGCGTGCCGTTGACCGTGGCCCGGACGCGCTGGATGTTGGGGTCGAAGCGACGCTTCGTGATCTTGCGCGACCAGGGCCGGTTGTTGCCGAAGCCCGGCTTCTTGGCGCAGATGTCACAGACGGCAGCCACCGTGAACTCCTGAGGATCGAGGTTTTGAACGAGGGCCCGGCATGGCGGGCAACCGCCCAAGAGTATCCGACGCCCCGGCCCGCGTGCGAATCGTCGCCTGCCGCAGGAGCAGGTGCCCGACCGACTAACCTGTGGCCTCACGCAGGGCCCGGTCCGGACCACCCGATCAGGAGCAACGAGGCAGCCCATGGAAGCGCCCACCGACGGCACCATCCGGCTCCCGGTCGTCCTGCGCTTCGTCGACCTTGCCGCCGACGCGCTCGCGGAGGCGCGCGAGGAGATCGACGCCCTGAACGTCTATCCCGTGCCCGATGGCGACACCGGCACCAACATGTATCTCACCGTTTCCGCCGCCCGCGACGCCCTCCGCGACGTGGTGCTGGCTGATTCCTCCGCCGACCTGCAGACCGGCCTCCAGGCTTTCCGCCGCGGGGCGCTCCTGGGAGCCCGCGGCAACAGCGGCGTCATCCTCAGCGAGATGCTGGGGGCGTTCGCGCAGCACGTAGCGGCGCGGAAGCCGGGGGAGCGAAACGCCACCGTGGTGGCCGAGGCCATGACGCGGGCGAGCGACGCGAGCTACGCCGCGGTGGGCGAGCCGGTGGAGGGGACCATCCTGACCGTGGCCCGCGCCGCCGCCGAGGCCGGCACGGCCCGCGCCGCCGACGCCGACGCCCGCGCGCGGGACGTGGTGGCGGCCGCGGCGGAGTCGGCCCGGGACGCCCTCGCCAGGACCCCCGACCAGCTCCAGATCCTGCGCGACGCCGGCGTGGTCGACGCCGGCGGTCGTGGACTCAGCGTGATCCTCGACGCCGCCGAGACGGTGCTCACCGGGCGTCGTCCGATGCCGGTCACGACGCCCATCGGACGGCCGACGATCCCGGTCCCCCTGCCGGCCGGCGACCTCACCGAAGAGGGGCCGGCCTACGAAGTGATGTACCTCCTCGACGCCGAGGACGACCAGATCCTCGGGCTCAAGCGGGACCTGGCGCCCCTGGGCGACTCCCTCGTCGTGGTGGGCGGCGACGGGCTGTTCAACGTCCACGTGCACGTCGACGATGTCGGCGCCGCGATCGAGGCCGGGATCCGGGCCGGTCGCCCCTACCGGGTCCGGGTCACCCACTTCGCCGAGCAGGTGGCGGAGGTGCACCAGCAGTCGGTCGAGCGACGGGGCCGCCGGATCGTCGCCGTCGCCGCCGGACCGGGGCTGGCCGCCCTGTTCGCCGAGGCGGGAGCGGTCGTGGTCGAGGGTGGACCCGGCCGCCGCCCCTCCACCGGCCAGATCCTCGAGGCGATCACCACGTGCGGTGCCGAGGAGGTGGTCGTCCTCCCCAACGATCCCGACTCCGTGCGCGCCGCCGAGGTCGCCGCCCGGACGGCCGAGAGCGACGAGAAGCTCACCGTCGCCGTGATCCCCACCCGCGCCCAGGTCCAGGGGCTCGCGGCCCTCGCCGTCCACGAGCCGGGCCGGACCTTCCAGCGGGACGTCCTGGAGATGACCGCGACCGCCCGCCATGCCCGCCACGGTGCCGTCACGGTGGCCGCGCGGCGGGCGATCACGATGGCGGGCACCTGCGAACCGGGCGACGTGCTCGGCGTGGTCGAGGGAGACTTCGCCGTCATCGGCGACGACCTGTACGCCGTCGCGACCGAGGTGCTGGGCCTGCTGCTCGGCGGCGGTGGCGAGCTCGTCACCCTCGTCACCGGCGAGGGGGAGACCGACGATCTGGCCCGGCGCTGCGCCTCCCACGTCGAGGAGCACCACCCCCATGTCGACGTCGTCGTGTACGACGGTGGTCAGGAGCGCTACCCGCTCCTCATCGCCGTGGAGTGAGACGCCCTTGTCCGCGATCACCCCCGACTCACCGGTGGCCAGTGTCTTCGGAAGGGCCACCAAGAAGCGCGACGCCGTCATCAACGGGCTCGGCCTCCAGACCGTCGGCGACCTGCTGTCCCATTTCCCTCGTCGCTACGTCCAGACCTCCGAGCTCTCGGACGTGGACGAACCGGCCGAGGGCCAGGTCGTCAGTGTCGTCGGGGAAGTGACCTCCAGCGAGGTCAAGAGCTTCAAGAACCGCCGCACCAACAAGCTCAGCTACCGCGTCGAGGTGCGGATCAAGACCAACGGCCCGGGCTTCACGATGTCGTTCTTCGTGCCGTGGAAGGGGCAGGCGGAGAAGGAGCAGCGGCGGATGGCGCCGGGCAACCGCGGGATGTTCACCGGGAAGGCTCAGCGGTTCAACCAGACCTGGCAGATCGCCTCCCCGCACTCGGTGATGTTCACCGGCGAGGGCGACGACGACGGGCTGGCGGCCAGCCTGAAAGGGCTGCTCCCGATCTACCCGGTGACGGCCACGGTCTACTCCTGGGACGTCCAGAAGGCGGTCCAGCTCGCGCTTGACCTGGTGAGCGACGTACCCGACCTGTTCCCCGACGAGCTGCGTGAGCAGTTCTCGCTGCTCGACGTGTCCACCGCCCTGCGGTGGATCCACGCGCCCGACGACTACAAGCAGGTCGGGGCTGCCCAGAAGCGGTTCCGCTTCGAGGAGGCCCTGGTCACCCAGCTGGTCCTGGCGCGGCGTCGCCGTGAGCTGCGAGAGCAGGGCGGTCAGGCCCGCACCGGCGACCGGGGTCACCTGCTGTCCGCCTTCGACGCCCGTCTGCCCTTCGAGCTGACACAAGGCCAGCGTGAGATCGGCGAGGTGATCGAGGAGGAGCTGGCCCGCCCGCACCCCATGAACCGGCTGCTCCAGGGTGAGGTCGGCTCCGGCAAGACTCTGGTCGCCGTCCGGGCCATGCTGCGCACCGTCGACTCCGGTGGCCAGGCGGCTCTGCTCGCCCCCACCGAGGTGCTGGCCCAGCAGCACCATCGGTCGGTCACCGAGATGCTCGGCGACCTCGCCGGCGGTGGGATGCTCGGCGGCGCCGCCGAGGCCACATCGGTGGCGCTGCTCACCGGCTCCATGACCAAGGCCCAGCGTCAGGAGTCCCTGCTGAGGATCGCCAGTGGCGAGGCGGGCATCGTGATCGGAACCCACGCCCTGCTGGAGGAGAACGTCACCTTCGCCGACCTCGGCCTGGTCGTCGTCGACGAGCAGCACCGCTTCGGTGTCGAGCAGCGCGCGGCCCTCACCGACAAGGCCGGGACGCCGCCTCACGTCCTGGTCATGACCGCCACTCCCATCCCACGGACGGTCGCCATGACCGTCTTCGGCGACCTCGAGATCTCGACGCTCAAGGAGCTCCCCGCCGGCCGGGCACCCATCCAGACCAACGTCGTTCCCCTCGCCGACCAGCCTCACTGGATCGGCCGGGTCTGGGAGCGGGTCCGCGAGGAGGTCCACAAGGGGCATCAGGTCTACGTCGTCTGTCCACGGATCACCGGTGACGAGCCGGAGCAGGGAGAGCGCGACCAGCGCGACATCGACGAGGAGGGCAACGACACGACTCCGCAGGTGTCGCTGACCGCCGTCGAGGAGCTCCACGACGAGCTGGTCCAGGGGCCGCTGGCCGACCTGCGGCTCGCCATGCTGCACGGGCGGCTCGCCCCGGAGCAGAAGGAGCAGACCATGCGCGCCTTCGCCGCCGGAAACGTCGACGTGCTGGTCGCGACGACCGTCATCGAGGTCGGGGTCGACGTCGCCAACGCCACCGCGATGGTGCTCCTCGACGCCGAGCGGTTCGGCGTCTCCCAGCTCCACCAGCTCCGGGGCCGGGTCGGCCGGGGCGGGCTCCCGGGGCTCTGCCTGCTCGTCACCCGCTCCGAGGCCGGCACCCCGGCGCGCGAGCGGCTGGATGCGGTGGCGGCGTCCACCGACGGGTTCGAGCTGAGCCGGATCGACCTCGACCAGCGCCGCGAGGGCGACGTCCTGGGCAAGTCACAGTCGGGCTTCCGCTCCAGCCTGCAGAACCTGCGGGTCCTCCGGGACGAAAAGACGATCGTCACCGCGCGCGAGGCGGCCGAGGCCCTCCTGGGCGAGGACCCGGGCCTGGCGCGTGCGCCGCGACTCGCCGAAGCGGTGGCGGAGATGGAGCGGTCACGTCACTCTGGCTTCATGGAGAAGGCCTAACCATGACCCGGATCATCGGCGGGTTCGCGGGCGGGCGTCGCATCCAGACACCCCGCGGCGTGAGCACCCGCCCGACCAGCGACCGGGTGCGGGAGGCGTTGTTCTCCACGATCGAGGCCTGGTGCGGGTCGCTGCACGGTCTCCGCTTCCTCGACCTGTACGCCGGCTCCGGAGCGGTGGGCCTCGAGGCCTGGTCCAGGGGCGCGGGCGTCGTCACCCTGGTGGAGCAGGACCGACGTACGGCGAGCCTGATCGCCGGGAACGCCGCAACGCTCGGCTTCAACAAGGCGAACGTCGTGGCGACCTCGGTGTCCGGCGCCCTCCAACGCCCGCCCCCCGCGCCGTACGACGTGGTCTTTCTCGACCCGCCCTACCCCGTCGACGACGAGACGGTCGGCAACGCGCTACAGGGCTTGGTCGACCACGACTGGCTCGTCCCAGGCGCCCTGGTGGTCGTCGAACGCTCGTCGCGCAGCCCCGAACCAGCCTGGCCGCCGGGGATCACCGACGTCCGGCACAAGCGCTACGGCGAGACGACCCTTTGGTACGGTCACGCCGCGTCCCGGTCGTTGTCGGGAACCGCCACCAGCGAGGAGTAGCCCGTGCGCCGAGCCGTCTGCCCCGGGTCGTTCGACCCGGTCACCAACGGTCACCTCGACATCGTGTCGCGCGCCTCCCACCTCTTCGACGAGGTGGTGGTCGCGGTGGGGGTCAACAAGTCCAAGAACCGGCTCTTCACCCCCGACGAGCGGATCGACATGCTGCGCACGGCGTGCCGGCCCTACGGCAACGTGACCGTCGACGGGTTCACCGGTCTGCTCACCGACTTCTGCCGCGAGCGAGACATCCGCACGATCGTGAAGGGGCTGCGGGCGGTCAGCGACTTCGACTACGAGCTGCAGATGGCCCAGATGAACGCCTCGCTCGCCGAGGTGGAGACGGTCTTCGTGCCGACCAGCCCGGAGTACTCCTTCCTGGCGTCGAGCCTGGTCAAGGAAGTCGCCACGTTCGGCGGTGACGTCTCGGGCCTGCTACCGGACTTCGTGCACGAGCAATTGGTGCGCCGGCTCGCGGAGCGCGACGAAGGTGGTGGCTGAGCCTGCTGCGCTTTTGCCGTGCCGGTGCCGTGCCGGTTACGATTCCCGAACAGTTCTGTCGTGTGCCCGGACCCGGAAAGTGATCTCCTCTAGCAGCCTGGACCCGAGAGCGCCGCTCGTGCTCGACATTCGCGAGCTCGGCCGCCGCCCGGGGTCCCAGCGCAAGGTGACCCGAACGGTTCCGGCTCCGACAGGGCTGGGTATCGAAGTTCTCCGTGTCCCCGAAGGTTCACAGGTCGAGATCGACCTGCGTCTGGAGGCGGTCATGGAGGGAGTGCTGGTCACGGGTTCGGCGACAGTCGGGCTCGACGGTGAGTGCGTGCGGTGCCTGGAGCCGATCTCCGACGAGGTCGAGGTGGGGTTCCAGGAGCTGTTCGTCTACCACGACCAGCGGTCCCACCGGGGCGGCGACGAAACACCGGCCGACCCGGAGGACGACGAGACCAGCCGGCTCGAGGGAGACCTGCTCGACCTCGAACCCCTGCTGCGGGACGCGGTGGTGCTCGCACTACCGTTCCAGCCGTTGTGCGAGGACGATTGTCCCGGATTGTGCACCGAGTGCGGTGCGCGTCTGGCAGATGATCCGGGCCACGCTCACGAGGCTGCGATCGATCCGCGGTGGGCCGGGCTGCAGCAGCTCCAGCAGGGCGAGGAATGACCAGAGCGGCCCCCCGGTCGCGATAGCAAGGAGAGAACAGTGGCTGTCCCGAAGCGGAAGATGTCGCGCAGCAACACGCGCCACCGTCGCTCGCAGTGGAAGGCCGTCGCGCCCTCCCTGGTGACGTGCGCGAACCCTGCCTGCGGCGCGAAGCACCTGCCGCACCGCGCGTGCGCCGAGTGTGGTCAGTACGGCGCCAGGTCCGGCCGTCGTCAGGTCCTCTGATCCCCCGACCGGCTTGACCGACGGCTTGATCGACTACGAGGAACTCCGGGCTGCGCTCGGGAATCCAACGCTGGAACCCGAGCTGCTCGAGAGAGCCCTCACCCATCGTTCTTTTGCCTACGAGAACGGCGGACTCCCGACCAACGAGCGGCTGGAGTTCCTCGGCGACGCCGTTCTCGGTGTGGTGGTGACCGAGACGCTCTACCTCACCCACCCCACCCTGTCCGAGGGAAGACTGGCCAAGCTGCGGGCGGCGGTCGTCAACGCCCGGGCCCTGGCCGAGGTCGGCCGCGAGATCGGCCTGGGCGACCAGGTCAAGCTGGGCCGCGGCGAGCAGGTCACCGGAGGCCGCGGCAAGGCCTCGATCCTCTCCGACACCCTCGAAGCCGTGCTCGGAGCCATCCACCTCAGCGGCGGGTTCGAGACGTCCTCGCAGGTTGTCCATCTCCTGTTCGACCCTCTCATCGAGGCTGCTTCTGCGCTCGGAGCCGGACTGGACTGGAAGACCTCGCTCCAGGAGCTCTCGGCCGAGCACGGCCTCGGAGTTCCTGAATACGTCATCGCCGACGAGGGCCCCGACCACATGAAGACCTTCACCGCCCAGGTCCGGGTGGGCGAGGAGCTCTACGGCAACGGTGTCGGACGCTCCAAGAAGGAGGCCGAGCAGGCCGCCGCTGAGACGGCGTACGGCGAGATCGCGGCCGACCTCGGCGTGGAGGACCCCGCGGTCGAGGCCGCCACCGCCGCCGTCAACGACTGACGCCTGAAGCCTGACCGACGTGCCCGAGCTTCCCGAGGTCGAGGTCGTCCGCGCGGGCCTCGCCCGCCACGTGCTCGGCCGGACCATCACCCGGGTCGACGTCCTCCACCCGCGACCCGTCCGCCGCGACCCGCGGGGTCCCGAGGGATTCGCGCTGGCCCTCACCGGCCGCCGGATCGAGGAGGCCAGGCGGCGCGGCAAGTACCTCTGGCTGCCCCTCGACAACGGTGACGCCCTGCTCGGCCACCTCGGCATGAGCGGGCAGCTGCTCGTGCAGCCGTCCGGGGCGCCTGACGACCGGCATCTCCGGGTCCGTCTGGTGCTGCACGACGGACTGGAGCTGCGGTTCGCCGACCAGAGGATGTTCGGCGGGATGTTGGTGTCCGACGGTGGTGCCGAGCTGCCGGCGGAGATCGCCCACATCGCACGCGACGCGCTCGACCCGGAGTTCGACGAGGACGTGTTCGTGCGCCGCGTGCGTCGGCGTACCGCCGGGGTGAAGCGGCTGCTGCTCGACCAGACACTCGTGTCGGGGGTCGGCAACATCTATGCCGACGAGGCGCTCTGGCGTGCGCGCCTCCACGGCGATCGCCCTGGTGACCGGCTGACGGGCCCGCAGGTCCGCGCGCTCCTCGCTCATGCCCGCGCGGTGATGACCGACGCGCTGGGGGAGGGCGGCACCTCCTTCGACACGCTCTACGTCAACGTGAACGGCGAGTCGGGCTACTTCGACCGCTCGCTCGACGCCTACGGTCGGGAGGGCGAGCCGTGCGCACGCTGCGGTACGGCGATCCGTCGGGTCGCCTTCATGAACCGGTCGTCGTACTTCTGCCCCCGCTGCCAACCCTCGCCGCGTCGACGCCGGTCAAGACCCGGGATTGACCCCGCGACCTCGCGGTGAGACTCTTGTAGGCGGCCCCAACAACGCGGGCTTCCACTCCACCTGGAAGGCTCATCCATGGCCAAGGCGCTGATCGGTTACATGAACAGCGACCTGCGGACCCCCGCCCGACTCACAGCCGAGAACACGCGGCTGCGCACCCGGGTGGCCGAGCTCGAGGCACTCGTGCTGCGTCTCTCGCAGGAGAACGACGCACTCGCTACCGCTCACGCGGAAGCACTTCTCGATCTCGGGTCCGAGACGATGCAGGAGATGCAGCCCGCCTGACCGGCGGTATTGCACGGTGACGGCGTGACCGAAGTTACGCCGCCTCGTTGAGGGTGCATGCGCAGACTCTTCACCCTCGCCGCCGGCCTGCTCGTCGGCGCGTCCCTGGCCATCGCCCCGACTCTTGCCGGGCCAGCCTCCGCCCACGGTGACAAGGGGGCTGACCTGCGGGAACTGCGGACCTCCCTCCTCGCCGCCGGCGACGACACCCCGATGCGAAGCGGCAACGTCCAGCACCTCGCGAACAAGCCCGGAACGACCGGGATCTCGGGCTGCTTCATGAAGACGGCCCCGCTGTTCGTGACGAGCGGGCTCGAGTCGGTCCGGGTGTGGAACGTCAAGGACGCCACCAACCCGACCCAGGTCGGCGTACTGCCGAACGCGGTCTTCGAGAACGAGGCGATGAACTGCGGCGAGCGTCGTACCGACGACGGCAAGAGGAGGTTCGCGCTCATCGGGGTCGACCTGTACCAGGCGTCCCCCAGCGATCCCCAGCACGTCAATGCAGGCGGCAACGAGGTGGTCGTGGTCGACGTGACCGACCCCGCCGCTCCTGCCATCGTGGGCCGCGCCCCGGCGAAGACCAGCACCCACACCGTCGCCTGCGTGGACGAGTACGACTGCCGTTACGCCTACTCCGCGGGCGACAGCCGTTCCGGGACGTTCTCGATCATCGACCTGCGCAACATCAACAAGCCCCAGGAGGTCGACAGCAACCCCCGCGAGGAGGGCGTCCAGCCGTTCCGCTCGCCCACGGCCGGACACAAGTGGAACTTCGACAACGCCGGCATCGGCACCCACACCGGCTTCGACGGCTCCTCGATGTGGAATGTCGAGCGCCCGCAGTCCCCCCAGCTTCTCGCCACCACCGGCAAGGCCGGCGGGGCGGGTGACGCGGACGGTGCCAAGGGCTACAACGACTTCATCCACCACAACTCCTTCCGGCCCAACGCCAGGAACTTCCGGGCCCACAGCCAGCCCTCCCTCGCCAACGGCAACGTGCTGCTGGTGACCGAGGAGGACTACGAGCAGACCGACTGCACCAAGGCCGGCTCGTTCCAGACGTGGCACATCAAGAGCCTCAACGGCGGACCGGGTGGCATCGTCCCGCTGGACAAGGTCGAGCTCTCCGACCTCGGCAACTTCCCGAGCCCCCGAGGAGCGTTCTGCTCCGCTCACTGGTTCGACTTCCGACCCGGCGGGATCGTGGCCATCGGCTACTACGGCGGCGGGACCCAGTTCATCGACGTCCGCAACCCTCAGCGCCTGCAGTCGCACGGCTACGCCCACTGGGGTGCATCCCAGGTGTGGGACGCCATGTGGGTGCCGGTCTACGACGGCCAGGGGGACCAGACCGGCGCGAGCAGCAACGTCGTGTTCTCCGTCGACCTGGTCCGTGGTCTCGACGTCTACTCCGTCGACGTCCCCGGTGACGGTCGCGGCTCGAACCCGTACCCGTCCGCGACGGCCGATCGCTCCGTCGTGGGCCAGATCTCGAACGGTGCGGTGCCGATCGGTCTGGTCGGGGGCGCGCTCGCGCTGGTCGTCGCCGTACGCCGGCGCACCCGCCGGCAGGACTGACCGACCGGCCTCCTCGGGGCCGGGCAGGCCGGGGTACTAGACCGAAAGCCCGATGGCGCGGGGACCGTCGCGCGCGAGACCGTGGGCCTCTCGGCCAAGGAACGGACCCCCGGATGCTCAGGTTTGCGCTCATACTCGCGGCGTTGATGATCGCCGCCACGCCCGCGGCTCTCGGCCTGATCCAGAACGCCTCGTTCACCCCCGAGACGCCGGTGCGGTTCCCCGAGCGCGGCACCATCCAGCTGCCTCCCGAGCGGCAGCAACCGGCCCCGGAGATCGCCGAGCGCAGGGCTGGCAAGGAAGCTGGCAAGGAAGATCGCGATTCCCGGCGCACCGACCGTCAACAGGCGCACAATGAGGGGGATGACCGACCAGCGCACCGTCCCTGACCGGCGCCCCGAGGGTGCCGAGGCCCCGTCGTGGGTCCAGGTCTCCTATGGCGCACCCCCGAAGAATCGTGGGCCCGAGCGAACCGGCACCGTGCTCGGATGGGTCGCGGTCGCCGCGTTCGTCGCCCTGGTCGCGGTCGCCATCGCTGGCTTTTTCGCTGCCCAGGAGCTGGCCGAGCGGGAGGCCGTCCACGACGCCGTCGATACCAACGACCTCCTCGCGGAGTCCGTGATCACCCCCGCGCTCGAGAACGACCTGATCCAGCAGGATCCGGCCGCCGTCGCTGCACTGCATCAGGCTGTCACCGCCTACATCAAACGATCCGATGCGACCTCGATCGTCCGGGTGAAGATCTGGACGGCCGAGGGACTCATCGTCTACTCCGACGAGCCGAAGCTCAGGGGCAAGACCTTCCAGCTCGGGGAGGAGGGGCGGGAGATGCTCAGCTGCGCGGACCGCCCGGATGCCACCTGCACAGCCCGTGCCGAGGTCTCCGACCTGAGCGAGGGAGAGAACGAGTTCGAGCGCGACTACGGCAGCATGCTCGAGGTCTACGGGCCGGTCTGGACGCCGAACAAGACCCCGCTGCTTTTCGAGACCTATGCGCCCTACGACGAAGTCGTCGACGAACGGTCAGAAGAGCTGAGGCGCGGATTCGCCGGGGTGACGGTCAGCAGCCTGCTGTTCTTCACGGTGCTGCTGCTGCCGATCGTGTGGTGGCTCCTCGGGCGGCTCAAGCGCTCCCAGGGCCAACGCGAGGAGCTGCTCGAGCGAGCCGTGGACGCGTCGATCGAGGAGCGGCGCCGTATCGCCGGCACCCTGCACGACGGGGTGGTCCAGGAGCTCGCCGCCACCTCCTTCACGGTGGCCGGAGCTGCCGCGAGGGCCGAGACCCAGGGCGACACGCGGATGGCCGAGGACCTGCACGGGGTCGCCGGGACGCTGCGCTCCAGCATCGGCGGTCTGCGCTCCCTGCTGGTCGACATCTTCCCCGCGAACCTGCACACCGGCGGCCTCGCGGATGCGCTCGCCGATCTCGCGTCGCCGCTGCGCTCGCGTGGCATCGAGGTGACGCTGGACCTGGAGCAGGACGCCGTCGACCTGGACCCGGACGTCGAGCGTCTGGTCTTCAGGATCACCCAGGAGTGCCTCCACAACGTGCGACGGCACTCCGGTGCGACCAGCGTGCGGATCGCGTGGCGTTCGGAGGGAGAGGAAATGGTCTTGGACGTCGTGGACGACGGGCGGGGGTTCGACCCCGCAGACGTCCTGACCCGTCCGCGGGAGGGTCACTTCGGGGTCCGCGTGCTCGCCGACGTGGCCTCGGCTGCGGGTGCCGACCTTTCGGTCTCCACGGCGCCGGGCGCCGGGTGCCACTGGCGGCTTCGGGTGCCGCGCCGGTGATCGGCGTACTCGTGGTCGACGACCATCCCCTGGTGCGGGCAGGTCTCGCCGGGCTGATCGGATCGACCACCGACGACATCAGCGTCCTCGGCGAGGCCGGAGGCGGTGAGGAAGCCGTCGGGCTGGCCGCGAAGCTGCAGCCGGACGTCGTGCTGATGGACCTCTCGATGCCCGGCCTCGACGGCGTGGAGTCCACCCGGCGCCTCTTCGCCGACGGGTACGACGGCGCGGTCGTGATCCTCACCTCGTTCAAGGAGACCGACCGGGTCGCCGAGGCGCTTGAAGCGGGCGCGGTCGGCTACCTGCTCAAGGACGGCGAGCCGGACGCGGTGCTGGCCGCGATCCGGGCAGCTGCCGCCGGCCACGCGCCGCTCGACCCGCGGGTCGCCCGGGCGCTGCTGCCCGACCGGGCCCCGGCCCCGGGCGCGGGCCTGAGCGCGCGCGAGCTCCAGGTCCTCCGGCTCGTGGCGCGTGGGATGGCGAACAAGCAGATCGCCCGGCGTCTCGAGATCAGCGAGCGGACCGTCAAGGTCCACCTCGGCAACGTGTTCCGCAGGATCGGGGTGACCGACCGTACGAGCGCGGCGATCTGGGCTCGGGACCACCTGCCGGCCGAGGACGTCTGATCGGCCTGAGAGCCGATGACGTGGGGAAGGGCTCCGAGGAGGAGCCGACCCACGACACCCGGGACGGGGGGACGGGGTGGGGCGCCCCGGGTGTCGTGCGGGTCAGGCTGCGGATCCGACGGGGAGCCCAACCTGCGAGTGAACTCCACCGCCCGGTCGGTAGCTGATACGACAATGCTGGTCGTCGGCCGGTATGAATCGCCATCGGGCTTTGGTACTAGTACGAATCCTTGAGGCTCCCTTAATGCCGTTGAGTGCGTCGGCCACCGGCGACTAGCGTGTGCGGACTGTGAGCCGTCTCCTTGAAGCCGTGGTTCCGGCCCGCCTGGGGACGGGATTCCGGTGGTTGCTGGCGTCGTCCTGGGTGAGCAACCTCGGCGACGGCCTGATGCTGGCGGCAGGACCGCTGTTGGTCGCGTCGCAGACGCACAACCCGTTGCTGGTCGCCGCGGCTGCGATGTCCTCGCAGCTGCCGTGGCTGCTGTTCGGGCTGATCGCCGGTGCCTTGGCAGACCGGCTCGACCGGCGGGTGGTCGTGATGATCGTCGACTCGCTCCGTGCGCTCGTGCTGGTGATGCTGTGTCTGGTGATCGTGACCGGACGCGTCGACATCTGGCTGGTGCTGGTCGTGATGTTCGTGCTGGGGACAGCGGAGGTCTTCGCCGACGCGACGACGGGCACGCTCGCGCCGATGCTCGTCGAGAAGGCCGACCTCGGCATCGCAAACGCACGCATCATGGCGGGGTTGGTGACGGTCAACCAGATGATCGGCCCCGCACTCGGTGCGTTGCTCTTCACCGTCGGCATGGCGCTGCCCTTCACGATCCAGGCCGTCTGCGTCGCGCTCGGGGCGGTGCTGGTCAGCCGGATCGGGACGCCCAGGGGCGCCGTGCGCCAGAACATCGACACGCACGTCCGCCAGGACATCGTCGACGGCGTGCGCTGGCTGATCGGCAACCGGCCGGTGCGGACCCTCGCGCTGGTGATCGTCACCTTCAACATCACCTGGGCCGCACCCTGGTCGGTGTTGGTGCTGTGGGCGCTCCAACGTGTCGGCGTCGACGAGGCAGGTTTCGGCCTGCTGACGACCGCCACCGCGCTCGGCGGACTGCTGAGCACGCTGGGCTACGGGTGGCTGGAGCGCCGGTTGCCACTCGCACTGCTGATGCGCCTCGCGCTGGGGAGCGAGGTCGTCTTCCACCTCGCGATGGCGGTGACCACCTCGCCGTGGGCGGCGTACCCGCTGATGTTCTTCTTCGGCGCCTACGCGTTCGTCTGGGGAACGCTGTCCAACGCCGTACGCCAGCGGGCCGTCCCGACAGAGTTCCAGGGCCGCGTCGGCTCGGTCTACATGATCTGCGTGATGGGCGGCATGCTCATCGGCTCGTTCCTCGGTGGCCTGATCGCACACTGGGGCGGGATCGCGGCGCCGTGGTGGTTCGCGTTCATCGGCTCGGGGCTCACCCTGCTGCTGGTCTGGCGCGAGCTCGGACACATCGCCCACGCGGACGAACAAGCCATCGCCGCGGCGTGAGTGCTTGCATGGGCGCATGAACGCGCTCGCTGAGCTGATGCGAGCCCTGCCCGACACCGTCGTTGTCACTGCCCCCGACACTATCGAGAAGTACCGCTTCGACTGGTCCCACGATTCCACCGCAGGCACACCCCTGGCCGTCGTGCGAGCCGAGAGCGCCGACCATGTCCAGGTGGCCGTCCGGTGGGCCGCGGAGCACCGTGTCCCAGTGGTTCCGCGGGGGGCCGGGAGCGGCCTGTGCGGAGATCGAGCGCGGTCCCGAAGCAGGCCGAACGCTCGACCCTCGTGGCATCGTTCGCGAACGTCGATGCCGCCGCCCGCGAGCTCGAAGTCGAGGCGATGCGAGCACGGGGTCGGGCGGGCCAAGAAGGGTGATCCGGACGGGATCCTGAACCCTGGTGCCATCCTCTAGCTCCATCCAGATGATCCACGACCGCCAGCGCCACGACATCGAGATCGGTGCCGGCGCCAGCGAGTTCGCCGGCACCCTGTGGCGGATCGGGCTGATGGGCACAACGCCCGCCCGGACGCCGTACTGCTGGTCCTCACCGCCCTGCGCGGCGCCCTCGGCCACGCCTGAGCCACGACCCCCACCTCCGCCGAATCGCCGGACCCGGCAGGTAGGGTGAGCCGCGCTGAGCTTCCCCGCGCCTTCAGCGACCGTTCGCCTTGGTGAGGAGCCCCGCGTTGTACCTGAAGAGCCTGACCCTGAAGGGGTTCAAGTCCTTCGCCTCCTCGACCACCCTGCAGCTCGAGCCCGGCATCACCTGCGTGGTCGGGCCGAACGGCTCGGGCAAGTCCAACGTCGTGGACGCCCTGGCCTGGGTGATGGGCGAGCAGGGGGCCAAGTCGCTGCGCGGCGGCAAGATGGAGGACGTCATCTTCGCCGGCACGCCCGGTCGGCCCCCGCTGGGGCGCGCCGAGGTGCTGCTGACCATCGACAACACCGACGGTGCGCTCCCGATCGACTACTCCGAGGTCACGATCAGCCGGACCATGTTCCGCAGCGGCGGGTCCGAGTACGCCATCAATGGCAACCCGTGCCGCCTGCTCGACGTCCAGGAGCTGCTCAGCGACTCGGGCATCGGCCGCGAGATGCACGTGATCGTCGGGCAGGGCCAGCTCGACTCGATCCTGCACGCCACCCCCGAGGACCGGCGCGGCTTCATCGAGGAGGCCGCTGGTGTCCTCAAGTTCCGCAAGCGCAAGGAGAAGGCGCTCCGCAAGCTGGACGCCACCGACGGCAATCTCAACCGCCTGGGCGACCTGCTCGGTGAGATCCGGCGCCAGCTGAAGCCGCTGGGACGCCAGGCGGAGGTGGCCCGACGTGCGGCCGGCGTCCAGGCCGACGTCCGTGACGCACGCGCCCGGCTGCTCGCCGCCGACCTGGTCGTCGCCCGCACCGCCCTCGAGCAGGAGCTCGCCGACGAGACGGTCCTGGTCGAGCGCCGGGCCGAGGTGGAGGCAGCCATCGCCCGCGCCCGCGAGGCCGAGGCCAGTCTCGAAGCCGGCCTCCGCGACGACCTGCCGGTCCTGGCCGGTGCCCAGGAGACGTGGTTCGCGTTGAGCGGGCTGCGTGAGCGGCTCCGCGGCACCCAGTCCCTCGCCGCCGAACGCGTCCGCAACGCCGGCGCGATCGAGGAGCCGACCGACTCCGGACGCGACCCCGACCAGCTGGAGGCCGAGGCCGCCCGGGTCGCCGAGCAGGAGCAGGCGATCGGTGTCGAGGTCGAGCAGCAGCGTGCCGCCCTCGAGCAGGCGGTGGCCGCCCGGCGGGCTGCCGAGGACGCCGCCGCCGAGGAAGAACGCCGGATCGCCGGCCTCCATCGGGCCGCCGCCGACCGGCGCGAGGGCCTGGCCCGGTTGCACGGCCAGGTCAACGCCCTCAAGTCGCGCGCCGCCGCGGCGGACGACGAGCTCGCCCGTCTGGGCCAGGCACGCGAGGACGCCCGGGCTCGCGCCGAGCGTGCCCAGCGTGACTTCACCAGTCTCGAGACCCGGGTCGCCGGACTCGACGCCGGCGAGGAGGGGCTCGATGCCGAGCACGAGGCCGCAACAGCCGCCCTCGTCGACATCGAGGAACGGCTCGCGAAGGCACGCGACGAGGCGCAGCAGGCCGATCGCGACCGGGCCTCGCTGGTAGCGCGCCGTGACGCCCTCGAGATGGGCCTCGCCCGCCGCGACGGCGCATCCGCGTTGCTTGCTGCCTCGAACCCCGTCTCCGGCCTGCTCGGCTCCGTGGCCGCGCTGCTGTCGGTGCGTTCCGGTTTCGAGACCGCTGTGGCCGGGGCCCTGGGTTCCGCCGCCGACGCGGTCGCCGTTCGTGACGCCGACGCCGCCGTCGAGGCCATCGGGCTGCTGAAGACCGACGACCTCGGCCGGGCCGGGCTGTTGCTCGGAGGTGGCGCGACCACTGACCGCGACTGGCCAGGGCTGCCGGGCCACGCGACGTACGCCGTCGACGTGGTGGACTGCCCGGCGGACCTGCGCGGGGCCTTGAACCGCCTGCTGTTCAAGGTGTCCGTCGTCGACGACCTCGACGCCGCCCGCGCACTGGTGGCCGAGCTGCCCGATCTGACGGCGGTGACCCGTGACGGTGACGTCTTCGGGACTCACTTCGCCTCGGGCGGCTCCTCGAGCCAGCCCAGCCTGATCGAGATCCAGGCCGCGGTCGACGAAGCGGAGACCCGGCTGGCGGAGGCGACCGCCAGTTCCGAGCGGCTCGCCTTCGACATGTCCCGGCTCGAGGCCGAGCGCCTGGAGGCGCAGAAGCGGGTCGATGTCGCCCTCGCGCGGCTGCACGAGTCGGACGCGACGCTCGCCGCCGTCGCCGAGGAGCTCGGCCAGTACGGCTCGCAGGCCCGGGCAGCCCGCGCCGAGGCCGAGCGCGTCACCGCCGCCATCACCCGCGCCGAGGAGGCCCGCGACCAGGACCTGGCGGGCCTGGCCGAGCTCGAGGCGCGGCTGGCGACGGCGGACGAGGCCACCGACGAGGAGCCCGACGCCAGTGAGCACGAGCGGCTCGTCGACGCGGCGCGCAGCTCGCGACAGTCCGAGATGGACGCCCGCCTGGCCGTGCGCACGTCGGAGGAGCGTGCGCGAGCCCTCCACGGTCGGGCCGATTCGCTACGGCGAGCGGCACAGGCCGAGCGCGACGCCAGGACCCGCGCGGCCGAGCGGCGCGAGCGGTTGCTCCGCGAAGGCCGGGCGGCGGAGGCCGTCGGTGGGGCCGTCGCAGTGGTGCTGCACCGACTCGAGGACTCCGTGCGGCGGGCGTCGGAGGCGCGCACCGAGCTCGAGGAGGCCCGGCGGAGGCGCGAGCAGGAGCTCATGGCCGCGCGCGCCACGCTTCGGGACCTGGACCGCGAGCACGACGAGCTGGTCAACTCCGTGCACCGTGACGAGATGGCGCGGGCGCAGCAGCGGATGCGGATCGAGCAGCTCGAGGAGCGCGCGCTGGAGGAGCTGGGGCTGGATGCCGACGGTCTCGTCGCCGACTACGGCCCCGACCAGCTCGTACCGTTCTTCGGGGAGGTCGAGGACGGCGCGGAGACGCCCGAACCGGTTCCCTTCGTCCGGGAGGAGCAGCAGAAGCGGCTGCGTACGGCCGAGCGTGCCCTGTCCATGCTCGGGCGGGTCAACCCGCTCGCGCTGGAGGAGTACTCCGCGATGGAGGAGCGGCACAAGTTCCTCACCGAGCAGCTCGAGGACCTCAGGCGGACCCGCAAGGACCTGCTCGACATCGTCCGCGAGGTCGACGCCCGGGTCGAGGAGGTCTTTACCACGGCGTACGCCGATGTCAGCCGCGCCTTCGATGCCACCTTCGCCCGCCTGTTCCCCGGTGGCGAGGGTCGCCTGGTGCTGACCGACCCTGACGACATGCTCGCCACCGGTGTCGAGGTGGAGGCCCGCCCCCCGGGTAAGAAGATCAAGCGGCTCTCGCTCCTCTCGGGCGGGGAGCGGTCGCTGGTCGCGGTGGCGTTCCTCGTGGCGCTCTTCAAGGCGCGACCCTCGCCGTTCTACATCCTCGACGAGGTGGAGGCCGCGCTCGACGACACGAACCTCGGCCGGCTCCTGGAGATCTACGAAGAGCTGCGCGAGAACTCCCAGCTCCTGGTCATCACCCACCAGAAGCGCACCATGGAGGTCGCCGACGCGCTCTACGGCGTGACCATGCGCGGCGACGGCGTCACCACGGTGATCAGCCAGCGCTTGCGAGACGCGGAGTCGGCCTGAGAGTCGTAAAGACCAGCAGTTAGGGTGTGGCTCGGCCGAATCCGTCGACGCCGATCGGCCTGGAGAGGACTCGACCTGTGCACGCAGATGACCAGGAACCCGGCCGTCCGCGGACGGCGATCCTCATCAGCGGGATGCACCGTTCGGGTACCTCCGCGATCACCAGGGTGGTCTCGCTGCTCGGTGCCGGCCTCCCGGACGACATGATCGAGGCGAAGGGCGACAACGAGCGCGGCTTCTGGGAAGGCCGCGGGGTGATCGACCTCGACGAGAAGGCACTGGAGACGTTCGGCTCGTGGTGGGGCGGCTGGCAGAGCGTCGACACCGAGCGGTTGCTGGCCTCCCGGCATCTCGTCGAGGCTGCCCAGGAGCTGGTGCGCAAGGAGTTCCGGGACGCCGACATCATCGTGCTGAAGGACCCACGGGTCTCACGCCTGTTGCCCCTCTGGCAGCAAGCGCTGGACGAGGAAGGCTTCCGGTGCGTCCACGTCGTGGCCCTCCGGCACCCAGGCGCGGTCGCCGATTCTCTCCGGCGCCGCAACGAGCTGTCACCGGAGGCGTCGACCCTCTCCTGGCTGGCCCACACCCTCGACGCCGAGGAGCACACCCGGGAACAGCAGCGCGTCCTCGTGTCCTTCGAGAACCTGCTGCGAGACTGGCGCTCCGAGATGGAGCGTGTCTCCCGCGCCCTCGACATCGCCTGGCCCGAGGCGCCCGACGCGGTCGGAGAAGCCGTCGACGACTTCGTCGAGCCGGGTCTGGCACACGATGTCGCCGAAGACGGTCTGCCCGGCGCGGTCTCCGCCGTCAGTCCCTTGTACGACGTCCTGTTGCGCTGGTCCGCAGACGACCGCCGGCCCGGCGACGAGGAAACGATCGACTCGTGGCGGGCCGTCCTCGCCCCCATCCGCGGGCAGCGCAGCGCGGTTGCCCTGGTCGACCGGGAGCGCCGTGAGGCGGTCGAGGACCTGCAGTCCCGGGGCAAGAGGCCCGGTTGGTTCGGATCGCCTCGGAGGTGGAACCCGATCCAGAACAAGGCCTACAACCTCGAGGCGGAGGGGGCCTGGGCATGGCTCATGCGGGAACAGCAGCACTTGACCGACGCGCCGCGTCGCGCGCCGGACGGTGGGCCTGCCCCGCGCCGCATTCTCGGCAGAAGGAGGAGGTGACGTGGCAGCTCCCACCCAGCTGATGCGCAAGGTGCGGCGACGGTTGCGCGACATCAGGCTCCGCCACGCCCTCCGCGAAGGGAAGGGAACGCCCCGCGAAGCCGTTGTGGAGCGGACCCACGTCGGCCCCTACATGGACACGATCGTGGCGCGGACCAAGCGGCGGATGCAGCCGGCCGGCCTCGACGCCGACTATGACCTCGCTCATGAACACTTCGACGTCACGCACTTCCTCCTCCAGGCGCGGCAGATGCTGACCGAGGAGGAGATCGACCCGCTCGCCAACTTCCTCGCCAACGGCGCGGAGGCCAAGGCCAGCCCCGAGATCAACTTCAGCATGGCGTCGTACCTCGAGCGGTACCCCGCCAGGGCCGACGGACCCGAGATAAGCCCCTACCTGGAGTGGCTCAAGCGCGGCAAGGCGGCTGGTGAGATCGCTGACCCCGCCCCTCATCTGGAGAAGATGGCGCAGGTCCTCGGGATGCAGCCTCCGGAGCTGGTCGACCGCCTCGCCGCCACACGGACGGATCTGCAGCAGCGGCTCCTGACCGGGACCATCGGTGAGATGTTCGCACGCGCGGCGGAGGTGGAGCCGCTGATCGGGGACGTGTGGGGCGAGAGCACCCAACCGATGCTTCCGCCGCTGCAATCCGCCGCCACCGTCGACCAGGTCGCCGCGATCCACGCCTGCCAGCAGGCCGCCGGGTTCGCCAGGGCACGGTTGGTGCTGGTGCTCTCCGACCCGAGATGGGGAGGAGGCCGGAGGGCAGAGGGCCACATCACCCACGCGCTGACCGAGCACCTCGATCCCGAGGACATCGTCGTCATCTACACCGACGACGGCGGCGCGGCTCCGAGGGGCCGCTTCCCGGCCGGAGTCCGTGAGATCGACTTCGCCACCGCGGGGGAAGGCATGGCGCGTCCCGCCGCACGACGTGCCCTGGTCGAGCTGATCCGCTCGTTCCGTGCCGAGGCGGTGGTGACGATCGCCTCGCGGCTGTTCTACGAGGCGATGACGCCCTACGGCAGGGCGATGGCAGCCTCGGAGCGCATCTTCCTGGTCATGTTCTGCAACGAGCGCGTGGCCATGGGCAACTGGGTGGGTCTGCCGCTCAGGTACTTCTACCGCTACTTCGACCTCGTCGAAGGAGTCATCACGGACAGTGACTACCTGGCGAACTGGCTGCGGGACAGGCATCAGCTCGCCGGTGAGTCAGCAGAACGGATTCACGTCCTCCGCGCCCCGGTGGATCCCGAGATTCCGCTGGCTCGCCCCCGGGAGGCGGACCCGTCGCGGCGGCCTCAGGTGTTCTGGGCCGGGCGCTGGGACCGGCAGAAGCGCATGGACACCGCGCTCGAGGTCGCGCGCCGGATGCCGGACGTGGACTTTCGGATGTGGGGCGAGACGGTGCTGACCCGGGCCCAGATCGGCGGGACGCCGCCCGAGAACGTCCGGCTGGAGGGGCGTTACGCCGACTTCTCCGAGCTGGACCTGTCCGAGGCGGACGCGTGGCTCTACACGTCCGGCTGGGACGGTGTCCCCGGTCTGCTCCTCGAGGTGGCCATGACCGGCGTGCCGATCGTCGGGAGCCTCGTCGGCGGCACCGGGGAGGTACTGAGCGACGAGGACAGCTGGCCGGTGCGCGACATCGAGGATCCCGAGGCCTATACGAAGGCGATCCGGGAGGTGCTGGCCGATCCCGGCGCGGCTCGTCGCCGGGCCGAGGCGCTGCGCGACCGACTCATTCGCGAACGAACTCCTGGCCCGTACGCGAAGCAGGCCGCGGGCCTGCTCCTCGACGACGACCGGCCCGGGAAGGATGCCTGATGGCCACCGATCTCACGCTCATCGTCACGGGCCACGACGAGACGGCGGTCTGCGGGCCGACGATGCGGTCGGCGGACCTCGCGGTCGAAGCGGCACGGGCGCACGGTTTCACAGTCCAGCCGATCATCGGGCTGGATGCCGCCACGGAGGCCACTTCGGCGTACTTCATGCAGCCGCACTTCGACCACTGGGAGCGGCGGGTCATGCAGGAGGGTGACCTCGGCAAGGTGCGCAATGCCCTGGTGCCCGAGAGCGAAGGGCGCTACATCGCCTTCCTTGACGCTGACGACCTGTTCAGCGAGAACTGGCTGGCCGAGGGCATCACCGCGCTGGACGCGGCCGCGGAACGTGGCGAACGCGCCGTCGCCCATCCCGAGCTCAACGTCATCTTCGACGCGAGCCGCTCGATCCTCCACAACATCGACCAGACGTCCCCGCTCTTCACCCCGCACTATCTCTACTTCCGGCACTACTACGACTCGTTGTGCATGGCGCCGAGGGAGGCGCACCTGGAGGTTCCCTACGTGACGAGGGACGTTCCGAACGGTCTGTCCTACCAGGACTTCCAGTTCACCATCGAGACGCTGGCTGCCGACTGGCGTCACATCGTGGTGCGCGACACCATCATCTTCAAACGACGCCGCGACGTCTCCCTGGTGACCGAGAGCAACACCCGGAAGTCGCTCGTGCGCGCCCTGCCGTCGATGGCCATCGACCGGATCCGCGACCTGGGCGCCGTCGGGCAGAAGGCGTAGCGTCAGGCGCCAGTCGGGCGGCTGGCCTCCCGCTCGGCCACCCGGCGTAGCGGGGCGTGCCACTGCTCCGGCAGGTCAAGGTGGGCCAGGAAGTGGTCGAGTCGCGCGGGGTCGAATCGCTGCTCGGTCGTGGCGTTGCTGGAGCGCCGCGGCGCCCGGAACAGCTGCCCGGTCTCGTCCCCCAGGAAGTCCCGTGCCACCGCCCGGTTGGACTCCGTCCACCGCGACATGAACTCGTCGAGCACGCGATCGGGCAGGGTGACGATGGTCCCCGTGGACGCCTCGGACAGCCGCCGTACCAGCGCGCGGTTGTCGATCACGCCCACGGTCGCCGCCTCGTTCTCGACCCGGTGGAGGTTCACCAGCCGCAGGAACTCGACACTCTCGGCGTCCAGGCTCTCGTTGCGGTTCGGGACCTGCTCGAGCTCGTCGGCCCGGACGTCGACGCCGACCGCGTCGAGGAAGTCCTGGTGCAGGGACCCGTCCACGAACCGGTCGCGCTCGAAGCGGCGTACGACGAACTCCGTCGGCTCCAGCAGCCCCGCCCAGGTCTTGAGCCGGGCGTGGTAGTCGTAGATCCGGGTCATGTCCAGCTGTGCCCACTCGGCCAGCCGGCGCACCTCGCCGGTCTTGACCATCTGCTGGTAGCGGCTGACCATCTGGTCGTCCTGACGGCGCAGGTAGACGACCAGACGCAGAGCTCGCGGCGATCCGGTCGGTGAAGTCGCGCAAGCGACGCAGCGCCGGGTCCGAGCAGCCGTAGAGAACCTCGTCGGAGAGGATGACGCGCGAGACACCTGAGCTCTCGACCTCCGAGAACAGCTGGCGCTGAAACGTCCTGCGGAACGCCTCCGGGTCGGACTGCTTCTGTCGGTACCAGTTCGGGGAGCTCAGCAGCTCTTCGTCGGACTTGACGAACAGGCTCAACCGGCCGTGCCGTGCCCCTCCAGGGCTCTTGGGGTAGAGGTGACCGAGCTCCAGCAGCCGGTCCCGGTTGTCACGCATGAAGAACTGGACCGAGGAGGTGCCCGTCTTGCCGGTGCCGATGTGCAGGACCACGTCCAAAGGCCCGGTCGGCGGCGACGTGGGGGGCGTCACTGGGCGGTCGGCTCCAGGGCCAGGCGGCGCAGCGGGTCGCGCCACTCCTCGGGCAGGTCGAGGATGGTCACGAACTCGTCGATCCGGTCAGGGTCGACGTGCTGCTCGGCCGTGGTGCCACGGGTCTTGCGCGGCGTCCGGAACAGCCGGCCGGATTCGTCGCCCAGGAAGTCGCGCGCCACGGCGCGGTTGGACTCTTCCCACCTGGTCATGTAGTGGTCGAGCACGTCGTCGGGGAGCGTCAAGGTCGGCCCCGTCGATGCCTCGCTCAGTCGCGTGACCAGCTTGCGGTTGTCGATGTGCCGCGGCTCCGCGCCTTCGTTCTGCACGCGGTAGACGTTGAGCAGACGGAGGAACTCCACGGCGTTGGCGTCGAGGCTCTCGTTGCGGTTCGAGACGTGCTCCAGCTCGTCGGCGCGCGCCGCGATGCCGACGGTGTCGAGGAAGTCCTGGAACAGCGACCCGTCCACGAAGCTGTCGCGCTCGAAGCGGCGTACGACGAGCTCCGTCGGCTCGACCAGCCGTTGCCACGTGCCGAGCTTGGCGCGGTAGTCGTAGGTCTGACCGAAGTCCTGCTGGGCCCATTCACCGAGTCGCCGGAGGTCACCGATCTTGACCACCTGCTGGTAACGACTGATCAGGTGGTCGTCCTGGCGGCGGAGGTAGACGACCACGCGGACGCGCTCCGCGATCCCGTCGGTGAAGCTGCGGAGCTGCCGCAAGGCGTCGTTCGGAGAGCCGTAGAGCGCCTCGTCCGAGAGGAGCACCCGTGACAGGCCGGAGGCGTTGATCTCGGCAATCAGCTTGTCCTGGAAGGACTTCCGGAAGTCATCCGGGCTCGCAAAACCCTGCCGTCTCCAGCTGGGGGTGTTGCCGAGCAGCGCATCCGGTTTGATGAACAGGCCGAGCCGGGCGTGCCGGGTCCGCCCGGGCGACTCCGGATACAGGTGGCCGAGCTCGGCCAGGCGGTCCCTGTTCCGGTTCATGAAATGCTGGATCGACGAGGTGCCGGTCTTCCCGGACCCGATGTGCAGGGTGAGGTCCAACGGCTCACTCGGTGGTGTGGTCGCAACTGTCAAGGCATCGCCTTCGTGGGCTCGGGCAGCGAGGTCTCGGCCGGGTGTCTGGCCCACCCTCTCATGTGGCGGGTGCGTCGTTCAGGGGTGCACACACCCGGGGGCGACCCTCCCAGCCGTACCGCAACTGCCCCGATATCGTGGGCGCGTCCCCCCAGCCAAGGTAAGCGAGTACAGATGACGAACGTTCTGATCACCGGCGGCGCAGGTTTCATCGGCCGGCACCTCGCCGACCACCTGACCAGGCGTGGTGACGTGACCGTCACCGTGATCGACAACGAGTCGCTCGGTGACCGCAAGCACCTGGACCAGGACAAGGTCCGCTTCATCTCCGGAGACCTGCGCAACCGGGACGATCTGCGCGCGGCGCTGGAAGGTCAGGACGCAGTGGTCCACCTGGCCGCCGACACCCGCGTCATGGACAGCATCGAGAACCCAGCCCACAACTTCGAGAACAACGTGATCGGCACCTTCAACCTGCTCGAGCTGTGCCGTGAGCTCGGTGTGAACCGGATCGTCGCTGCCTCCACCGGCGGCGCGATCCTGGGTGACGTCGAGCCCCCGGTCCACGAGCGGATGGCACCCCAGCCCACGTCGCCGTACGGCGCGTCGAAGCTGATGCTCGAGGGCTACCTCAGCGCCTTCTCGAGCTCGTACGGCGTGAGCGGGTGTGCCCTGCGCTTCTCCAACATCTACGGGCCGCGCTCGTTCCACAAGGGCTCGGTCGTCGCGCACTTCTACAAGCGGATCCTGTCCGGGGAGCCACTCGTCGTCTACGGCGACGGGAGCCAGACGCGCGACTTCCTCTACGTCAGCGACCTCGTCGAGGCGATCTGGGCGGCCGTCAGGAGTGACGCCGAGGGCGCCTACCAGCTGGGTAGCGGGAAGCCGACCACGGTCAACCAGCTCCTGGACGCCATGCGCACGGTGACCGGCAAGGACCTCGACGTGGTCTACGAGGACTTTCGTGCTGGTGAGGTGCGCGAGACCTGGTGTGAGATCGACAAGGCTCGATCAGGATTCGGGTTCGACCCGACGACGCCGCTGGAGGATGGTCTGCGGGAGACCTGGGACTGGTTCTGCCAACAGCCGGCCTGAACCCGGACCGATGCCCGCGAGAGAGATGACCAAGTGACGAGCCTGTACCTGAGGATGCGTGGCCGCGCGGGTCGGGTGCGCGCGCGGCTGGCAAGCCGTCGTCGGTCGCTCCAGGAAAGGCTCGACGTCCCCGCTCTCCACTTCCCCCGGTCGGGACGCGCGCCCGTCGTTCAGCGCGAGACGACGCACCTCGGGCCAGAGGTGGACGACGCCGTGTTCGCCGCCAAGGGTCGGATGCGACTCGGCGCCGATGCCGACTACGACCTCCTCTATGGGCACTTCGACGTGCTGCACTATCTGCTGCAGTCACCGGAACTGCTGGACCAGCCCGACGTCGACCTCATCGAGCACTTCCTCGAGCACGGCTTCGACAAGCGGCTGAGTCCCGATCCTGACTTCTCCATGGGCGAGTACGTCTCTCGGTACCGACGCAAGTGCACCGAGGGCCGCGAGCGAAGCCCATACCTCATCTGGCTGAAGCGGGGCAAGGACGCGGGCGACATCGCCGATCCGGCGCCCGGCATCATGCGGATGTCCTACGTGCTGGGGATGCATCCCCAGCAGGTCGTCAACCTGCTCGCCGAGCGTCGACACAGTCTGCAGCAGAGGTTCCGCACCGGAACCCTGGGCGAGATGCTCGCGAAGGCCTCGGAGATCGAACCACTGATCGGCGCTACCTGGACCGAGATCGCCCAGCCGAAGCTGCTGCCGGTCAGCACCCCCGTCGTCGTGGGCGAGGTCTCCGCCATCTACCTGGCTCAGGAAGCCGCCGGATTCCGGCCCGCACGACTGGTCTTCGTCATCAACCGGGCTCGATGGGGAGGTGGCCGTCGGATGGAGGGTCACATCTCCCACGCCCTGGCGAACCACATCGACCCCAGCGAGATCGTCGTGATCTACACCGACGACAGCACTGAAGCCCCGGAGGACAGGTACCCCGAGGGGGTCCGGCAGATCGACTTCGCGCGCATCGTGGCGCACATGCCGAAGGACCGCGCCCAGCACGCCCTGGTCATGCTGTTGCGCACGTTCGGCGCCGACGCCATCGTCAACATCAACTCCCGGATGCTCTACCACTCGATGCGGGTCTACGGGCGTGCGCTGGCCGCCACGGAACGGTTGTTCCTGTGCTTCTTCTGCAACGAGCAGACCGCGTTGGGCACATGGGAGGGCTGGAGCCTGCGCTACTTCTACCGGACGTTCGACTACGTGGCCGGAGTGATCACTGACAGCGACCACCTCGCGCGCGAGCTCACCTCGACGTACCGCGTGGGTGAGCGCCAGCTCGATCGCTTGCACGTCTTCCGGGCGCCGGTCGACTCCCGTCTCCCGGTGGTCGCCGAGTCCCCGGCAGCTCCCGGGCGCAGACCCCAGGTCTTCTGGGCGGGTCGCTGGGACCGGCAGAAGCGGATCCCGGTGTTCCTCGGCGTCGCTGAGCTGTTGCCGGACGTCGACTTCCGGATGTGGGGAGAGTCCGTGATGGGGGAGCAGGCCCGGAAGCTGCCCGACAACGTCACGGTGGAGGGCCGCTACGGCCACATCTCCGAGATCCCGCTCCGTGAGGCCGATGTCTGGCTCTACACGTCCGGCTGGGACGGGGTCCCGAGCCAGCTGCTCGAGGTGGCCATGACCGGGATCCCGATCGTCGGCTCCCTGGTCGGCGGGACCGCTGAAGTGCTCAGCGAGGACGACGCATGGCCGGTGTCCGAGGGTGATGCCGCGGCGGCATACGCGGCAGCGATCCGCGCGGCGCTCGCGGACCCGGAAGAGTCTCGACGTCGGGCCCTCGCGCTGCGTGAGCGGATGCTGCGTGAGCGCACGGAGAAGGAGTTCGCCATCCACGTCGTCGATGTGTTGCTCACCGGTGACCAGCCACAGGAGTCCGGTCGATGACCAGCACTGACCTCACGCTCATCGTCACCGCCCACAACGAAACCCTGGTCTGTGGCCCGACGATCGAGTCGGCGGACGTGGCCGTCGAGGCCGCACGTGCGGCCGGCTTCACCGTCCAGACGATCATCGCCCTGGACAAGGCCACCGAGGAGACGACCGACTACTTCCACCAGCCCGACTTCGACCACTGGGAGCGCTGGGTCATGCACGAGGGCGACCTCGGCCGGGTCCGCAACGCCCTGGTGCCGCAGACCGCGGGTCGCTTCATCGCCTTCCTCGACGCCGACGACCTGTTCAGCGAGAACTGGCTGGCGGAGGGCCTCGACGTGCTGGTGGAGGCCGAAGGCCAGGGAGAGCGGGTGATCGCGCATCCCGAGGTGAACATCATCTTCGACGGCGGCAAGTACCTCCTGCAGAACGTCGACCAGGACTCACCACTGTTCACGCCGCACTTCTTCTACGCCCGCAACTACTACGACTCGTTGTGCCTGACGCCCAGGGAGGCGCACCTCGAGGTGCCCTACATCCATCGCGACATTCCCAACGGGTTGTCCTACCAGGACTGGCAGTTCGCCGTCGAGACGATGGCGAAGGGATGGAAGCACGTCGTGGTCCCCGACACGATCATCTTCAAGCGTCGTCGTGACTTCTCGCTGGTCACCGAGAGCAACACCCGCAAGTCGGTCCTGCGGTTCCTGCCGGAGATGGCGATCGGCCGCATCCGCGACCTGGCGAGGTCCGGCACGGACGCAGCCGGACCGGCTCAGTAGCCGTAGAGCTCGAAGTCCTTGGCGTAGACCTGCTCGACCCGTCGGGCGAGGTCCGGACGGCCGTCGTAGACGCTGACGGTCGGTTTCGTGCGCGAGACGTTGCGCGACTCCGCCGGGACGTCGGGCAACGACACGTGCTGGCGGATGGTCGCGATGTCGCGGTCGAAGGTCTCCACGTGGCCCACCAGGTCGTAGGACACCAGCGGATGCATGAGGTTGAGGTGCTGCGGGCGCCAGTGCAGGTCCATCTCGAGCGGGTCCTGCTGCTCGACGGCGGTCACGAACTGCTCGAACGTGACGGATGCGTTCCGGTCCTGCGGCAGCCCGAGGATCGCCTGCACCTGCGGGCGCCAGGGGCCCCGTCGGCCCAGCTTGTTGTGGTACGCCGATTCGAAGCGACCCAGCGGCTCCCGCACGAACGTGAACCGGTACGCCGAGCCGCGCAGCATGTCCGTGACGACCTTCCAGCCCACCGCGTCGGACGTGGGCAGGTGGTTGTCCCGATGGGCCTTCTCCGTGGTGAAGGCGTAGTCACCGGTGTAGAGCCGGTCGAGCCACAGCATCACCGTCGACGACGCGGCCTTGGGGTTCTTGACGTAGACCAGGCCGAGGTCGGGCAGCGCGACGATCCGCGTCTTCAGGGCGGCGCGGGGGTAGAACCGCTTCATTTGGCTGCGCGTCGGCCCGGACTTCCGGGCCGCCGTCCGGCGGGATTGACCCTCGCCGGTGACGCCTCCGGTGGTCCGGGCCGACGACGACATCAGACTCCTGTGCTCGCCCCGGCCTTGGCGGCAGCCGACTCGTTGCTCCACACCGAGACGCACGGGATCTTGGTCTCGTCGCAGTTCTCGGCGTACTTCTTGGTGATGTCGGTGACCTCCTCCATCAGGCCCTCGCTGAGGGTGATGGGGGAGAGGCCGAGGTGGAGGAACCGGTCGTTGGCGACGTGCAGCTCGTTCTCGTCGGCCTCGTTTCGCGGGTTCGGCTGGTTGGCGATCTTGACGCCCGTCCGGTCCGAGATCATCTTCGCCAGGTCGCGGACCCGGTGGGTCTCGGTCATCTGGTTGAAGATGTGGACCCGGTCGGTGCGCTCGGGCGGGTTCTCCAGGGCCAGCTGGATGCACTTCACGGTGTCCTGGATGTGGATGAACGCGCGCGTCTGGCCGCCGGTGCCGTGCACCGTCAGCGGGTAGCCGATCGCCGCCTGCATCAGGAAGCGGTTGAGGACCGTGCCGTAGTCGCCGTCGTAGTCGAAACGGTTGATCAGCCGCTCGTCGAGCTTGGTCTCCTTGGTCTGCGTCCCCCACACGATGCCCTGGTGGAGGTCGGTGACCCGGACGTGGTCGTTCTTGTTGTAGTAGGCAAACAGCAGCTGGTCCTGGGTCTTGGTCAGGTGGTAGATGCTGCCCGGGTTGGCGGGGTAGAGGATCTCCTGGTCGACCAGGTCGCCGTCGCCGGTCGGCACCTTGATCTCGAGGTAGCCCTCGGGGATCTTCATGCCCGCGGTGCCGTAGCCGTAGACGCCCATCGTGCCCAGGTGGACCACATGGATGTCGAGGCCGCTCTCCACAACCGCCGCCAGCACGTTGTTGGTGGCGTTGAGGTTGTTGTTGACCGTGTAGCGCTTGTGCCGGCTGCTCTTCATGGAGTACGGCGCAGCCCGCTGCTCGGCGAAGTGGACCAGCGCGTTGGGCTTCCAGTCCTCGAGCAGGTCGAGCAGGCGCTGGTAGTTGACCGCCGCGTCGATGTCGTGGAACGCGATGTCCTTGCCGGACACCTCCTTCCAGACCCGCAGCCGCTCGCCCATCGGCCTGATCGGCGTGAGGGACGAGACCTCGAGCTCGATGTCGATCTTGCGGCGCGACAGGTTGTCGACGATCGCCACCTCGTGGCCCTGCGCTGACAGGTGCAGTGCCGTGGGCCAGCCGCAGAAGCCGTCCCCGCCCAGAATGAGTACGCGCATTTTCTTCCCTTCATGGTCAGGCCCGGCCGCGTCGAGCCTTTCTCGTGCGGCAAGTCCAGATTCTTCGGTTTCGGTCGAGGACGACGGCTGGCTGCCGTTGCCCGTGGCAGTGCTTGCCCGTTGAAGTCGTCCGGTCGCGGGGTCGAGGTGCAGACCGCACTCCTTCACGGTGTCCATCTCCCACCACCACCGGCCGGCGCGGGAGTCCTCCCCGGGGCCGACGGCGCGGGTGCAGGGGGCGCAGCCGATGCTGGTGTAGCCGCGATCGTGGAGCCGGTTGTAGGGGACCGCGTGGTCGTGTATGTAGGCCCACACCTGCTCCGACGTCCACTCCAGCATGGGGTTGAACTTCTGCAGGCCGTAGTTGTCGTCCCACGCCGATACCTCGAGGTCGCGCCGGGACGCCGACTGCTCGCGGCGCAGGCCGGTCAGCCACGCCCGGCGGCCCTCCAGGGTCTTGCGCAGCGGCTCGATCTTGCGGACGTTGCAGCATCCGTGGCGGTTCTCCACGGCGTCGTAGAAGCCGTTCTGGCCGTGCTCCGCGGTCCACGAGGCCACGGCATCAGCGTCGGGGCTGACCATCTGGATCACCGGCCCGTAGCGCTGGTGGACGCTGTGCGCGAGGGCGTGGGTCTCCTCCGGCAGCCGACCGGTGTCGATGCTGAAGATGTCGATCTCGAGCTCGTGCTTGGCGATCAGGTCGGTCATGACCATCGATTCCGGGCCGAAGGCATTGGCCAGAATGGCGGGACGGTAGTCCTCGGCAATGGTCTTCAAGAGCGCCAGCGTCTCCGAGAGGGCATGGCGGTAGTCCACCCAAGACTCCCTTGTCGACGATGATGGCCCGGTCCGTTGGATGCTAACACCCGCAAGCACCGAAACCCGCACTCGCGCGGCGCGCTGCGAGGCGTCTCCGGCGGCCACACAAGGCCCGTCGTACGGGAAATGGCCGTGCGTGTGGGCCACGGCACAATGGCGTCCGTGACCGAGCCGACTCGCCGTCCTGCCCGCGCCGACTACGTCGCCTGGCGCACCGTGACCACGCGGTGGCGCGACGACGACGCCTACGGCCACCTGAACAACGCGACCTACTACGAGCTGTTCGACACCGCGGTCAACGCGCACCTCTACGAAGCGACCGGGCTCGACGTCCGGGCCCTGCCCCAGATCGGCATCGTGGCGGAGACGTCCTGCCGCTACTTCCGCGAGCTCGGTTTCCCCGAGCCGATCGAGACCGGTCTGGTGGCCGACAAGGTCGGCCGGTCGTCGGTCGTCTACCGGATCGGCCTCTTCCAGGGAGCCGCTGACGAGGCGGCCGCCGAGGGCCGGTTCGTGCACGTGTACGTCGACAACACCGACCCCGCGCGGCCGGTGACACCGATCCCCGACGAGATCAGGTCCGCCCTTCAGCCGCTGCTTCGTCCCTGACCAGGCGTGTGGGATCGTGGCCACGCACCGTTCGGAGGGGAACCACTTTGCTGCTCATCGGTCTCGCGATGCTCCTGATCCTGGTCGTCAGCGGCCTGGTCGTCGCCTACGTCGCCTTCCCGCATCGCGGCGAGGAGATGCCCCACGCACCGTGGCTCGGCGACGCGATGAACAAGGCAACCGACGCACTCCCGACTCTCGACGAGGACGAGGGGACCGACCCCAAGTCCTGACCCGTACGCCTGCTTGGATGGGCCCATGGGTGACTGGCTCTACCTGATCATCGGCATCGCCGTCCTCGGCGCTGTCCTCGTCGTCGGCCTGCTCTCGGGCGCCCGTCGCCGGCGGGTCGAACCGCCGCGCACGGGCACCGACGTCATCGCCACGCCACCCACCAAACCGGACGTGGAAGCGCCCGCCGAAGCGCCGTCGCCCGTTGCACCCGCGGTCGAGACCCCTGAGGGAACCGCGTCCCGACTGACCCGCCTGCGTCAGCGGCTGGCCGGCTCGCAGGGCGGCCTGGGCCGTGGACTGCTCGCCCTTCTCTCCCGTGACCGTCTCGACGAGGACACCTGGGAGTCCATCGAGGACACCCTGCTCACGGCCGACGTCGGTGTGAAGCCGACCCAGGAGCTGGTCGAAAACCTGCGCACCCGCCTCCGGGTCGCCGGCGACGCCGACCCCCGGACGGTGCTCCGTGAGGAGCTGCTCGCCCTGGTCGGCCCTGAGCTCGACCGCCGCCTGGGCGTGAGCGGAGACGACGGGAAGCCCGGAGTGGTGCTGGTCGTCGGCGTGAACGGGTCGGGCAAGACCACCACCGTCGGCAAGATCGCACGGATCCTGGTGGCCGAGGACCGCTCGGTCGTCCTCGGCGCGGCCGACACGTTCCGCGCCGCGGCCGTCGAGCAGCTCGCCACCTGGGGCGAGCGGGTCGGCGTCGAGGTCGTCCGCGGCCCGGAGGGCTCCGACCCGGCCAGCGTCGCCTTCGAGGCGGTCCGCGAGGGAGTCGCGCGTGACGTCGACACGGTCGTGGTCGACACCGCCGGACGTCTCCAGAACAAGGCCGGTCTCATGGACGAGCTCGGCAAGGTCAAGCGGGTGATCGAGAAGCAGGCACCGGTCACCGAAGTGCTGCTCGTCCTCGACGCCACCACCGGACAGAACGGCATGGTCCAGGCCCGCGTGTTCAGCGAGGTCGTCGACGTCAGCGGCATCGTGCTGACCAAGCTCGACGGCTCCGCCAAGGGCGGCATCGTGGTCGCGGTCCAGCGCGAGCTCGGCGTCCCGGTCAAGCTGGTCGGGCTCGGGGAGGGTGCCGACGACCTGGCGCCGTTCGACCCGGGAGCGTTCGTCGACGCGCTACTGGGTGGGTCGAGCGGCTGACTCCGCGGCCGCGAGGCGGGCAACGTAGCCGTCATTCCGGACGATCTGGTTCCTGAACCTCGCGTCCGAACTTGTTCACGCGGCCGTAACACAAGCCCACGAGCCGTTGCGTGGACGCAACACGACACGGCGCGCACCGAAACCTCGAACGCCGAGAGTGAAGCCCAAGCGAGCAACACGGCGCACGAGCGAGCTATGGAGGTTTCGTGGACGGCTACTACACCTGGATGCTGATCTCGTCCTGTCTGGTCCTGATGATGACCACGCCCGGGCTGGCACTGTTCTACGGCGGCATGAGCCGCTCCAAGTCGGTGCTGAACATGATGATGATGTCGTTCGCCGCCCTCGGCGTCGTCGGCCTCGTCTACGCACTGTGGGGCTGGTCGATGACCTACAGCTCGGTCCCCTGGGCGGCCGCGGACGCCGAGAACCCGGGCTGGGAGGCCGCGAAGCTGTTCGCGAGCCCATTCGACCAGTTCGGTCTCTCGGACACGCTGCCGGCCAACTACGTCTTCGTCGCCTTCCAGCTGACCTTCGCCGTGATCACAGCGGCACTGATCAGCGGCGCCGTGGCCGACCGGGTGAAGTTCTCGTCCTGGCTGGTGTTCCTGCCGGTCTGGGTCACGCTCTCCTACTTCCCGCTCGCCCACCAGGTGTGGGGAGGCGGCTTCCTGAGCAACGTCGAGGGCGGGCTGGCCGCGCTGACCTTCGGTGTCACCGACGGTCTCGCGAACATCGCCCCGATCGACTACGCGGGCGGCACGGTGGTCCACATCAACGCAGGTGTCGCCGGACTCGTGCTCGCCCTGCTCATCGGCGTGCGCCGCGGCTTCGGACGCGAGCCGATGAAGCCGCACAACCTGACGCTGACCATGATCGGTGCCGGCCTCCTGTGGTTCGGCTGGTTCGGGTTCAACGCCGGGTCCATCGTCTTCACCTCCACCGAGGAGACGGAGATGATCGCCCAGTTCACCACCGAGACCGGACTGGTCTGGCTCAACACCACGCTGGCCACCTGTGCGGCGATGCTCGGCTGGCTGCTCATCGAGCGGATCCGCGACGGCAAGGGCACCTCCCTCGGGGCTGCCTCCGGCGTCGTGGCCGGGCTGGTGGCGATCACCCCCGCGTGCGGTGCGCTGTCGCCGCTGGGCTCGATGGCCCTCGGGGCCGTGGCCGGCGGGCTCTGCGCCCTCGCCGTGGGCCTGAAGTACCGGTTCGGGTACGACGACTCCCTCGACGTGGTGGGCGTCCACCTGGTCGGTGGCCTCGTCGGCACGATCGGCATCGGCTTCCTCGGCACCACGACCGGCCTGCTCTACGGCGAGGGGCTGCGCCAGCTCGTCGTGCAGGTGCTGGTCGCGCTCTACGCGATGGCCTGGTCCGGCGTCGCCACCCTGGTGATCGGCCTGGCGATCAAGCTCACGATCGGCTGGCGGATCGACCACGAGGACGAGGTCGAGGGGATCGACTTCACCGAGCACGGCGAGTCGGCGTACGACCTGACCGGCGGCGGCGGCGCCCGGCGGACCACCTCGGTGCTTGCCGGTGCCGGGGCCCCGACCAGACCGCCCGGCCATCAGGCGGCCGAGGAGCCGTCGGACGAGGAGCCCACGGAGCAGCCCTCCAAGAAGCAAGGAGCACCCGCATGAAGCTGATCACCGCGGTCATCAAGCCGCACCGGTGGGAGGACGTCCGGGAGGCCCTCGAGACCTTCGGGGTGACCGGGATGACCGTGTCCGAGGTGAGCGGCTACGGCCGGCAGAAGGGGCACACGGAGGTCTACCGGGGCGCGGAGTACGACATCGCCCTGGTGCCCAAGATCCGGATCGAGATCGTCGTCGACGACGCCGACGCCGAGGACATCGTCGGCATCATCGTGAAGACCGCGCAGACCGGACGGATCGGAGACGGCAAGGTGTGGACCAGCCCGATCGAAGGTGTGGTCCGGGTCCGCACCGGTGAACAGGACGAAGCCGCCCTCTGACGCCTTGACCGGATAGTCCGTCACGAAAAGCTCCCGATCCGCACCACCGGAGGAGCCGATCGTGGCGGACTATCCGGACGTCCGCAGCGTTAACACGCCCGAAACATGGGCGTCCGGGAGCCGAAACGCGTGGCCGGAAGGGTGAGTGCTCATGTCCCCCCTCACCACGGCGGCAGCGTCCGCACTCGACACCGGCGACACTGCCTGGCTGCTGGCCGCATCAGCACTGGTCCTGCTCATGGCGCCCGGTCTGGCGCTCTTCTACGGCGGCATGGTGCGCTCCAAGAGCGTGCTGAACATGATCATGATGTCGTTCGGCACGCTCGCGGCCGTCTGCATCCTCTGGGCGGTGGTCGGCTACTCCATCGCCTTCGGCGACGACCTCGGCTACGGCCTGGTCGGCGACCCCACGCAGTACTTCGGCCTGGGCCAGCTGCTCGCGGAGAGCAGCAACGGCGAGTCCACCGTGCCGGTCATCCTGTTCGCGATGTTCCAGGGCCTCTTCTGCGTGATCACCGGCGCCCTGGTGTCAGGGGCGATCGCCGACCGCGCCCGGTTCGGCGCGTGGATCGTGTTCGTCAGCATCTGGACGCTCGTCGTCTACGCCCCCGTCGCCCACTGGATCTTCGACTTCTCAGCCGGTGACCACGTCGGCGGCTGGATGGCCAACAACCTGGGCGTGATCGACTTCGCGGGCGGCACGGCCGTCGAGGTCTGCTCCGGTGCCTCCGCCCTCGCACTCGCTCTCGTGCTGGGCCGGCGCATCGGGTTCGGGAAGGACCCGATGCGTCCGCACAACCTGACCCTGGTCATGCTCGGCGCCGGGCTGCTCTGGTTCGGCTGGTTCGGCTTCAACGCGGGCTCGGCGCTCGGCGCGAACCACAAGGCGGCGGTCGCGTTCGTCGCGACGCTGCTCGCGGGCGCCGCTGGCTCGGTCGGGTGGCTGTTCGTCGAGCGGCTGAGGGACGGCCACGCCACGTCCCTCGGGGCCGCCTCCGGCGTCGTCTCCGGTCTGGTGGCGATCACCCCCTCCTGCGGCTCGCTGTCGCCGATGGGCTCGATCGCCATGGGTCTCGCGGCCGGCATCATCTGCGCCCTCGCGGTCGGCCTCAAGTACCGCTGGGGGTACGACGACTCGCTCGACGTCGTGGGCGTGCACCTGGTGGGCGGCCTGGTCGGCACCATCGGGATCGGCCTGATCGCCACCGCGGCGGCGCCGACCGCCGTGGACGGGCTGTTCTACGGCGGCGGCCTCGACCAGCTGGGTCGGCAGCTCCTCGGAGCCGGCGCGGTCCTGGTCTACGCGTTCGTGGTCTCGGGCATCATCGGAGTCGGCGTGGACAGGCTGATGGGATTCCGGATCGATGAGGAGCACGAGATCAACGGCATCGACCTGATCGTGCACGCCGAGACGGCGTACGACCTGCACGCCACCGCGGGCTCCAGGTCGGGTGGCACCGGCGTCCTGCAAGCCATCTCCCGAGAGGAAACTGACCGATGAAGCTCGTCACCGCAGTCATCAAGCCCCACAAGTGGGAGGACACCCGCGCTGCGCTCGAGGCTGTGGGCGTGACCGGGATGACCGTGTCCGAGGTGAGCGGCTATGGCCGGCAGAAGGGGCACACGGAGGTCTACCGGGGCGCGGAGTACGACATCGCGCTGGTGCCCAAGATCCGGATCGAGATCGTCGTCGACGACGCTGACTCCGGCGCCGTCGTCGAGGCGATCTGCAAGGCCGCCCAGACCGGCAAGATCGGTGACGGGAAGGTGTGGGTGGCCTCCGTCGACTCCGTCGTACGGGTGCGGACCGGTGATCGGGACGAGGCCGCGATCTAGTCAACCGGGGGGCTCTCCATGACGGCCACCGAGCGTGCGAGGCGCACCGCCGAGGCCGACGAGCTCTGCGCGTCGGCGTACGAGAAGGCCGGGGGGTCCGAGGTCGGGACCGCGCTGGTCGCGGTCGGCGGGTACGGGCGGGCCGAGCTGGCGCCGTACTCCGACCTCGACGTGGTCCTCGTCGCCGACGACGGCGTCGAGCTCGGCGAGGTGGCCGAGCGCGTGTGGTACCCGCTGTGGGACAGCGGCTCGCGGTTGGACCACTCGGTGCGGTCGTTCTCGGAGATGGTGGCCACCGCCGACGCCGACCTGAAGGTCGCTCTCGGCCTGCTCGACCTGCGTCACCTGGCCGGGGACCCCAACCTGACCCTGCGGCTGCGGGCCACGATGCTCACGGGCTGGCGCCGGCGCGCGCGCACCAGGTTGCCGGAGATGCGGGAGATCGTGCGCGCCCGGCACGACCTGCTGGGCGAGCTCGCCCACCTGTCCGTGCCGGACCTGAAGGAGTCGGAGGGCGGCCTGCGCGACGCCACCGCCCTCAACGCGCTCGTGGCGAGCTGGCTGGTCGACGTGCCGCACGCCGACCTCGAGCGCTGCCGTGGCGCCCTCCTCAATGTCCGCGACGTCCTGCACGCCACCGCGGGACGGGCCACCGACCGGATCGCCCCGGAGCTCTGGGGCGAGCTGGCCGACGGCCTCGGCCTCGCCGACGACGCGGCCGCGCAGCGGCATGTGCGCGAGCTGGGCCGGCGGATCACGCACCTGTCCCGGCTCACGTGGCGTCGGGTCGACGGCGTGCTGGCCCGGCCCAGCTCCACCCGCGGCGTACGTCGCCCCGTGCTCGACACCCTGTCGCGGGGCATTGCGCTCTCGGCCGGGGAGGTCGTCCTGGACGCGACCGCGCGCCCGGCCGCCGACCCCCTCCTGCTCCTGCGCGCGGCCGCCCTGGCCGCCGAGCACGACGCCGCGCTCGGTCCCGCGACGGCCGCCCGGCTGGTGCGAGAGAGCCCGCCCTTGCCGGACCCCTGGCCAGCGTCGGCTCGACACCTGTTCGTCCGGCTCCTCGCCTCGGGCCGCGGCCTGCTGCCGGTCTGGGAGACCCTGGACGAGACGGGAGCGCTGGCCGGGATCCTGCCCGAGTGGGAACGGATCCGGATGTTGCCGCACGCCTCGTCGATCCACCGGTTCACCGTCGACCGGCACGTGGTGGAGACCTGCATCGAGGCGTCCGGGCTGATCCGCGACGTCGCGCGCCCCGACGTCCTGATGGTGGCGGCGTTGCTGCACGACATCGGCAAGGGTGGCCTGACCGAGCACAGCGTGGCGGGGGAGCCGCTGGCGCGCCGGATCGCGTCCCGGATGGGGTTCGACCAGGAGGCGGTGGAGCTGGTCGGCACCCTGGTGCGCTGGCACCTCCTGCTGGCCGAGACCGCGACCACCCGCGACCTCGACGACCCGGCGACGGTGCGCCACGTGGCCCAGCGGGTGGGGAGCCCCGCCGCGGCGGAGCTGCTGGCGGTGCTCACCGAAGCCGACGCGCGGGCGACGTCGACGAAGGCCTGGTCGTCGTGGCGCTCCGGGCTCATCCGTGGCCTCGGTCGGCGGGTGCTGGCGGAGCTGGGCCCCGGACCTGCTGTTCGACCGGTCCCGACTGTCGACGTGGAGGTCCCGGAGCTGGACGAGGGTGCCGTTGCCGTCAAGGTCGAGCCCGCTGACGGCGGCTCGACCGTACGGTTCGTCGCCGTGGACAGGGTCGGCCTGCTGGCGGACGAAGCCGCCGTGTTCGCGCTGCAACGCACCTCGGTGCGGGCCGCCCACGCCTGGTCGCAGCGAGAGTACGGCGTCTCCGTGTGGGAGGTGGCCGAAGAGCACCTCGACGCGGCCGTGCTCAGACAGCGGTTCGAGGCCATCGCCGCGGGCCGGGTGGACCCGGGGGAGCGGTTGCGTCCGGACACGTCCTCGACCCTCGCGCCCACCGTCGTCATCCACCCCGAGGCGTCGGCACAGGCCACGGTGCTGGAGGTACGCGCGACGGACCGTCCGGGGACCCTTCACCTGGTCTGCGCCGCCCTGGCGCGGCTGGGCCTGGCCGTCCGGTCCGCTCACGTCGACACCCTCGGTCCGCAGGCGGTCGACGTGTTCTACGTCCAGGAGGAGGGCGCGGGCGCGTTGTCGGACGAGCGGGCTGCCGATGCCGCCCACGCCGTCCGGTCCGCCCTCACCGGCCCCGCCGGTTAGGCTTGACCTCCGATCCTGACCCGCTCCATCGCCCGATCAGTTACTGGGGACCCTCACTTGTTCGCCACACTCTCCGACCGCCTCGCCGACACGTTCAAGAACCTGCGTGGCAAGGGCCGGCTCTCCGAGGCCGACATCGACGCCACGGCCCGGGAGATCCGGATCGCACTGCTCGAGGCCGACGTCGCGCTGCCGGTCGTCAAGGAATTCGTCGGCGCGGTCAAGGAGCGGGCGAGGAGCGAAGAGGTCAGTCAGGCGCTCAACCCGGCCCAGCAGATCGTCAAGATCGTCAACGACGAGCTGGTGACCATCCTCGGCGGCGAGACGCGGCGGCTGCGCTACGCCAAGTCCGGGCCGACCGTGATCATGCTGGCGGGCCTCCAGGGCTCCGGCAAGACGACCCTCGCCGCCAAGCTCGCGGTCTGGCTCAAGGAGCAGGGCAAGACCCCGCTCCTGGTGGCCGCGGACCTGCAGCGACCCAACGCGGTCAACCAGCTCCAGGTCAACGGCGAACGGGCCGGCGTACCGGTCTTCGCACCCGAGCCCGGCAACGGCGTCGGCAACCCGGTCGCGGTGGCCAGGGAGTCGGTCGAGGAGGCCAAGCGCAAGCTGCACGACGTGGTGATCGTGGACACCGCAGGCCGGCTCGGCGTCGACGCCGAGATGATGAAGCAGGCCGCTGACATCCGGGACGCCGTCGATCCCGACGAGATCCTCTTCGTCGTCGACGCGATGATCGGCCAGGACGCCGTCACGACCGCCCAGGCGTTCCTCGAGGGCGTCGGGTACGACGGCGTCGTCCTCACCAAGCTCGACGGCGACGCCCGCGGCGGCGCCGCGCTGTCGATCGCCTCGGTCACCGGACGACCGGTCATGTTCGCCTCCGCCGGAGAGAAGCTGACCGACTTCGACCTGTTCCACCCCGACCGGATGGCCTCGCGCATCCTCGACCTCGGCGACATGCTCACCCTGATCGAGCAGGCTGAGAAGACCTTCGACCAGGAGCAGGCGCTCAAGGCGGCGCAGAAGCTCAGTGGCCAGGGCGGGGAGTTCACCCTCGACGACTTCCTCGAGCAGATGCAGCAGGTCCGCAAGCTCGGCTCGATGTCGAAGATCATGGGGATGCTGCCCGGGATGGGCCAGTTCCGTGACCAGCTCGAGAACTTCGACGAACGCGAGATCGACCGCATCCAGGCGGTCATCCAGTCCATGACCCCGGCCGAACGCGCCAACCCCAAGCTGATCGACGGCTCACGCCGCACCCGGATCGCCCGGGGTGCGGGCCGCCAGGTCTCCGACGTCAACCAGCTCGTCGACCGCTTCTTCGAGGCCCGCAAGATGATGATGACGATGGCCAAGGGTGGCGGGCTTCCCGGTATGCCGGGGATGCCGGGCATGCCCGGCCTCGGCGGCCCGGGTGGCAAGAAGGCGAAGGCCAAGCCGGCGAAGAAGGGCAAGGGCGGCAAGCGGGTCTCGGGCAACCCGGCCAAGGCCGCAGCCCAGAAGAAGGCGGACCAGGAGCGGGCCGCGTCGTCGTCCGGCAACCCGTTCGGACAGCCGGAGGGTGAAGAGGTCGACTACGAGACGGCGGCCGCCGCCCTCGACCTGCCGAAGGACTTCTCCAAGTTCCTCAAGTGACCGGCGTGCTGGTCGTCGACGCGGCCAATGTCGTCGGCTCCAGGCCCGACGGCTGGTGGAAGGACCGCGCCGGCGCCGCCCGGCGGCTGCACGAACGGCTGCTGGTCGCGGACACGTCGTACGACGACATCGTGCTGGTGCTCGAGGGCGCGGCCCGGGGCGGGGTCAGCGCCGGACGGGACGGTCACGTGCTGACCGTGCACGCTCCCCGCGACGGCGACGCCACCATCGTGGAGCAGGCCAGGCTGTCCGCGGAACGGGGAAGTGCGGTCACGGTGGTCACCGCCGACCGGTTCCTGAGGGCCCGCGTCGAGGGCGTCGGAGCCAGCGCCATGGGCCCCTCCTGGTTGCTCGACCAGCTGGCCTGACCGATAGTCCGTCACGAAAAGCTCTTCGACACGCCGTCAGGTCGGTGCCGATCGTGACGGACTATCGTGCCGGGCATGAGTGCGCTCAGGTTCCGCGGACCGGTCCTTCCCGACGGGGAGTCGCGCGACGTCTACGTCGTCGGCGGGCGCGTGACCTTCGAGCCGATCGCGTCGGCCGAGCACGTCGTCGACGGTTGGATCGTTCCCGGGCTCGTCGATGCCCACTGTCACGTCGGGCTCGACAAGGACGGCGCCGTCGACGAGGAGACCCAGGAGGAGCAGGCGGTCACCGACCGGGACGCCGGCGCGCTGTTGCTGCGCGACTGCGGCTCCGCCGCCGACACCGCCTGGATCCACGACCGCGACGACCTGCCCCGGCTGATCCGGGCCGGTCGTCACCTGGCGCGGACCAAGCGCTACATCCGCGACTACGCCCACGAGGTCGAGCCGCCCGAGCTTCCGGCGTACGTGGAGCAGGAGGCCAAGCGCGGCGACGGCTGGGTCAAGCTGGTCGGTGACTGGATCGAGCGCGACTCCGGTGACCTCGCGCCGTCGTTCCCGCCCGAGACCTTCGCCGAGGCGATCCGGGTCGCCCACGACCACGGCGCCAAGGTGACCGCGCACTGCTTCGGCGAGGCGGTCCTGCCCGGCCTGATCGAGGGCGGCATCGACTGCATCGAGCACGGCACCGGCCTCTCCACCGACCTGATCGACACCATGGTCGAGCGTGGCACTGCCCTGGTGCCCACCGTCATGCAGCTCAACAACTTCCCGCAGTACGCCGACGCGGCCGGCGAGAAGTTCCCCGCGTACGCCGCCCACATGCGCGACCTCCACGCGCGCCGCCGGGAGACGATCATGGCTGCCCACGAGGCCGGGGTGCCGATCTACGCCGGCACCGACGCCGGGGGTGTGCTCCCGCACGGCGGCATCGCCGGCGAGGTGCTGGAGCTGGCGGCCTACGGCTTCACCCCCGCGGAGGCGCTCGGCGCCGCCAGCTGGCGAGCTCGTGAGTGGCTCGGCTGGAACGCCACCCTCGAGGAGGGGGCGCCCGCCGACTTCGTGGTCTACGACCGCGACCCGCTCGCCGACCTGTCGGTTCTCAGGTCGCCGGCCCGGATCGTGCTCCGCGGCCGGGTGGTCGCCTGAAACCGGGTCGCACCCCGGCCCGGCCGCACGGAACACTGGCCGCATGAACATCGCCGAGGTCTTTCCCCCGCTCGGGCTGCGGATCACCGCCGGCCCGCTGGAGCTCCGCGGCATCACCGACGACGACCTGGCGACTCTGGGAGCGCTGGCCGTCGGTGGCGTCCACGAGCCGGACCGGATGCCCTTCTACCACCCCTGGACCCAGGTCGAGCCGGCCGAGCTGCCGCTGAAGTTCGCGCAGTACCACTGGCAGGGTCGCGCCTCGTGGAGCCGTGAGAAGTGGGAGCTCAACCTGGGGGTGTGGCGCGACGGTGTGCTGATCGGGGTCCAGGGTGTCGCCACCGAGCACTTCCTGGTGACCCGCACGGGCGAGACCGGCTCCTGGCTGGGGCGAGAGCACCAGGGGCAGGGGGTCGGCACCGCGATGCGACAGATGATCTGTGCCTTTCTCTTCGACCACCTCGACTTCGAGGAGATCACGTCGGGGGCCTTCACCGACAACCCGGCGTCACTCGCCGTCAGCCGCAAGGTGGGCTACCGCGACAACGGCGTACGACGCCTCAAGCGCCGCGAGGGTGAGCTGGCGACGAACCTGGGTCTGGTGCTGACGCCCAACGATCTCGTCCGCGGCGAACATCCGCTCGAGGTGGAGGGCGTGGCGCCGTTCCGGCGGTCGATCGGGCTCGATTCGTAGGTGGGCGCGGCGTCTGGCAGAATCTCCCACCGTGTCCTGCGCGGGCGGACCCTCTCACCCGGCCGACGCAGCACCCATCGAGTGACCTGACCCGGTCCCCACCTGGCAGGGGTCGCTCACCACAATCAACGTTCAAGGAGACACCACAGACGTGGCCGTCAAGATCCGTTTGAAGCGCCTGGGCAAGGTCAAGGTCCCGCAGTACCGCATCGTCGTCGTCGACTCGCGCAAGAAGCGCGACGGACGGGTGATCGAGGAGATCGGGAAGTACCACCCCAAGGAGGACCCGTCCTACATCGACGTCGTCTCCGACCGGGCGCAGTACTGGCTGGGCGTCGGCGCGCAGCCGAGCGACGCCGTGGCCGCGATCCTCAAGATCACCGGCGACTGGCAGAAGTTCCGGGGCGAGCCGGGGGCCGAGGGCACCCTGAAGGTGGCCGAGCCGAAGCGCGACAAGCTCGAGGCCTTCAACGAGGCGCTCAAGGATGCCGCCAAGGAGCCCAAGGGCGCCGCGGTGACCAAGAAGACCGCCAAGAAGGCCGACAAGGACGACGCTGCCCGGGCCGAGGAGCCCAAGGCCGAGGAGCCCAAGGCCGAGGAGCCCAAGGTCGAGGAGCCCAAGGTCGAGGAGCCCAAGGTCGAGGAGCCCAAGGTCGAGGAGCCCAAGGTCGAGGAGCCCAAGGTCGAGGTCCCGGCGTCCGAGACGCCCGAGGGCGCGGCTGAAGAGGCCGAGGCGACCGAGCAGGTCACGGCCGAGGACGCCGGCAAGAGCGAGGCATGAGCGTGATGCTCGCCGATGCGCTCGAACACCTGGTGCGGGGCGTCGTCGACAACCCCGACGACGTCACCGTCCGCGACAAGCAGCTGCGCCGCGGCTCCGTCCTCGAGGTGCGTGTCAACCCCGACGACCTCGGCAAGGTGATCGGTCGTGGCGGCCGCACCGCCACCGCGTTCCGCACCGTGATCTCGGCCCTGGCCGGCCGTGGCGGAGCGAGGATCGACTTCGTCGACGTCGACCGCCGCAGCTGACCCTTGGACGTCGAGGTCGTCGTGGGCAGGGTCGGCCGTCCGCACGGCCTCCAGGGCGAGGTGACGGTCGAGGTCCGCACGGACGAGCCCGGACGCCGTTTCGCCGACGGAGCCGTCCTGCGGGCCGAGCCTCCCGCCGGTTCGGCGTCGCCGCTGCGGGCGCTCAGCGTCGCCGGCTCCCGGTGGCATAGCGGCACGCTCCTCGTGCGGTTCGAGGAGCTGCCCGACCGCAACGCCGCCGAGGCGGCACGCGGGATCCTCCTCCTCGCCGCCGTCGACGTCGACGAGTCGCCGGAGGACCCCGAGGAGTTCTACGCCCACCAGCTGGTCGGCCTCGCGGCGTACGACGAGCAGGGCGCCCACCTCGGCGAGGTCTCGGCAGTCGTCCGCGGCGGCGCCCAGGATCTGCTGACCGTGCGCACACCCGACGGCCGCGAGGCGCTGGTGCCTTTCGTGAAGGCGCTGGTGCCCGAGCTCGACGTCACCGGCGGCCGGGTCGTGATCGCCGACCGACCCGGACTCGTCACTCCGCTCGACGAGCCGGACCGGTGAGGGTCGATCCATGAGGATCGACCCATGAGGATCGACCCATGAGGATCGACGTGGTCTCGATCTTCCCGAACTACCTCGACCCGCTCGACCTCTCGCTGCCGGGCAAGGCCCGCGAGAAGGACCTCCTCGACCTCCGCGTCCACGACCTGCGGGACTGGACGCACGACCGGCACCGCACCGTCGACGACACGCCGTACGGCGGCGGGGCCGGGATGGTGATGAAGGCCGAACCGTGGGGCGAGGCGCTCGACGAGGTGCTGCCCGACGGGGCGGTCCTGGTGGTGCCGACACCGTCGGGGACCGTGTTCACCCAGGCCGCCGCGCGGGAGCTGGCCCGGCACGAGCACCTGGTCTTCGCCTGTGGTCGCTACGAAGGCATCGACGAGCGCGTGCTCGACCACGCGCGCACCCGGGCCGACGTCCGCGAGCTCTCCATCGGCGACTACGTGCTCAATGGCGGGGAAGCGGCCGCCCTGGTCGTCATCGAGGCCGTCGTGCGGCTCATCCCCGGCTTCATGGGCAACCCCGAGTCGCTCACGGAGGAGTCACACCAGGAAGGCCTGCTGGAGTACCCCGTCTTCACGCGGCCCACGACCTGGCGGGGGCTCGACGTCCCGCCGGCCCTGCTGTCCGGTGACCACGCCACGATCGCCGCGTGGCGGCACGAGCAGGCGCAGCGCCGGACCGCCGAGCGCCGCCCGGACCTCGCGCATCCAGCGCTCGCCGTGTCGGTCGGGGGGTTGGACGCACTGGTCCGCCCGACCGAACCGTCGGACCTGGGCGAGTTCCTGACCCTGCAGTGGGCCTGCTTCCCGCCCGAGCTGCATGAGCCACTCGACATCCTGCAGCGCGACGTGCTCGAGGAGGACACCAGCTTCGTGCTCCGGGTCGGCGGCCGCCTGATCGGCACCGTCAGCTGCCGGCTGCTCGCGGACGGCACCGACTGGCAGCCGCGGCTGCTGATGGTGGCCCCCGACCTGCGCGGCCGCGGGATCGGCCGCTTCCTGCTGGAGTACGCCGAGCGGGCAGCGCCGCCGTCGGTGACGACGTACTCCCTCCTGACCGGGACGGGCAACAAGCGGAGCCAGAAGATGTACACGAGAGCTGGCTACCGCTCGCGCGGCGAGGTCACCCCCGGCGTCGTGCGGTTCAGCAAACCGCGCTAGTCCCGAATTTCGGGGGTACGACGGTGCTGTGGCAGACTGAATCCCCGGTCCAGTCGGCCAAACAAGGATCATCCGAGACGCCCTGCGTGCGGAGGTCCGCGTCGGTTCCTGCCACAGGGGGAGCATGACGCCGCCGGCCCCCCGCTGGTCCACAACTGAAGCGACATCCCCGTACCGCGGCTGACCTGTGGCACTCGCGAGGAGAGACATGAGCAACGTCATTGCCGATCTCGGCAGCTCGATCAAGCGCGACGACGTCCCCGACTTCCGCGCCGGCGACACCATCAAGGTCCACGTGAAGGTCGTCGAGGGCAACCGCTCCCGGGTCCAGATCTTCCAGGGCGTCGTCATCCGTATCCACGGTTCCGGTGTCGGTCGCACCTTCACGGTCCGCAAGGTCTCCTTCGGCGTCGGCGTCGAGCGCACCTTCCCCCTGAACTCCCCGATCTTCGAGAAGATCGAGGTCGTCACCCGTGGCGACGTACGCCGGGCGAAGCTCTACTACCTGCGCAACCTGCGCGGCAAGGCTGCGAAGATCAAGGAGCGGCGCGAGGCCTGAGCCGGATATCTCAGCCAGCGCATCGTTACGCTTTCAGAGTGACCTCCCAGGACCGCGACCAGTCGACCGCTGTCGCGAACGGAGAGCCTGAACGGGCCGGGTCACGGTCCTCGCGCACCCCGAAGAAGAAGCACCTTCCCCTGTGGCAGGAGACCATCCTGCTGCTGGGGATCGCACTGCTCCTCGCGATCGTGATCAAGGCCCTGTTCGTGCAGGCCTTCTACATTCCCTCGGAGTCGATGGAGCCGGGGCTGGTCCGCAACGACCGGATCCTCGTGCAGAAGATGTCCTACTGGTTCGGCGGTACGCCGGAGCGCGGCGACGTCGTGGTCTTCAAGGACCCGGGCGGCTGGCTCGCTGCCGGCTCGGACGTCGGCCCCGCCAACCCGGTGGCGGAGGTGATGGCCAAGATCGGCCTCTACCCGCAGGGCGGGCACCTCGTGAAGCGGGTGATGGGCGTTGAAGGTGACGTCATCGTCTGCTGCGACAAGCGGGGCCGGATCTCGGTGAACGGCGCCCCCCTCAACGAGGACCTCTACGCCAAGGACGAGGTGGGGGTCGACTGCCGCGGGCCGATGCCCGACGGCGGAGCCTGCGACTGGAAGGCCGGGCCCGTCCCCGACGGCCACATCTTCGTGATGGGGGACAACCGCAACCACTCCGCCGACTCCAGTGCCCACCTGTGCAGCAAGCGCGTCACCGACTGCACCGACAACCCCTACGTCCCGGTCGACCTCGTCGTCGGCAAGGTGTTCGTCCTGCTCTGGCCGGCCGACCACTTCCGGTGGGTCAAGAAGCCCGACACCTTCGCCGACGTCGGGGCCGCTCCGTAAGCGGTGGGACCAGCCGTGAGTGACCATGAGTGATCTGCCCCGAGGTTCGACCGTCCGCCGTGACGCCGGGCTCTACGGCTACGAGCGTGCCCTGCGACGCGTCGGCATCGACCCCGTCGCCGGAGTCGACGAGGCCGGCCGGGGAGCCTGCGCCGGTCCGCTGGTCGCCGGCGCCGCGATCCTCCCGGCCGGAAAGGCGGGCATCGTCCCGGGGCTGGCCGACTCCAAGCTGTTGACCGAGAAGGCGCGCGAGCGCTGTTACGACCACGTCGTGCGGCGTGCGCTGGCCTGGTCAGTCGTGGTGATCGAGTCCGAGGAGTGCGACCGGCTGGGCATGCACGTCGCCAACGTCGAGGCGCTGCGCCGGGCAGTGGCCCTGCTGGAGCTCCCGCCGGCCTACGTGCTCACCGACGGCTTCCCGGTGGACGGTCTCGGTGTCCCCGGGCTGGCGGTCTGGAAGGGCGACCGGGTCGCGGCCTGTATCGCAGCCGCGTCGGTCTTGGCCAAGGTGACCCGCGACCGGCTGATGGTCGGCCTCGACGTCGAGTGGCCGGCGTACGACTTCAAGACCCACAAGGGCTACATCACCGATGCCCACGCGACCGCTCTCACCGAGCACGGGCCCTCGCCGGTGCACCGGTGGCGTTTCATCAACGTTCGGCGGGCCGCCGGTCTCGAGGCGCTCCCCACCGGCCAGAATGAAGTGGCCGTCCACAATGAGGAGTCAGCATGAACACCCCAGGCGAATCCTCGCTCCGCTCCGGTTCGCCCGGGGGCCCCGCATGAGCGCCGAGGACCTCGAGAAGTACGAGACCGAGATGGAGCTGACCCTCTACCGCGAGTACCGCGACGTCGTCGGGATCTTCAAGTACGTCGTCGAGACCGACCGCCGCTTCTATCTCTGCAACCAGGTCGACGTGAAGGCGCGCACCGAGGCGGGCGACGTGTTCTTCGAGGTGTCCATGACCGACGCGTGGGTGTGGGACATGTACCGGCCGGCCCGCTTCGCCAAGAACGTCAAGGTGCTGACCTTCAAGGACGTCAACGTCGAGGAGCTGAGCCCCTCCGACATCGATCCGCCGAAGGGCTGATCGGCTCACTGGTCGAGGTGCAGCTCGCTGGGCGGGGGAACGGGGCTGCTCGGGTCGGCAAGCACGCTCAGGCACGACGGGTTGCCGTTCATCTCGATGTCATGGACCACCACGGCCGCGTTGGTGACCGTACAGCCGTTCCCGTTCATCTGGAGTGTCCCGGCCGCCAGGTAGATGCTGCCCTTCATCCCGGCGATGCCGTTGCCGGTGAGGCGCAAGTCTCTGGTGTTGTTGCGGTCGTAGACGATCGAGAGGCCCTGCAACGGGCCGGTCGTGGGTGGAGTGATCGTGATGCTGCCGTTGCCCGTGAAGTCAGCCCACGCTCCCTGCTGCCCCACGGCGCATGGCAGCGGGGCGGTGGGCGTGCCGCAGGTGAAGTACAGCGTGACGCCTGACCCGGCGATGACCGAGCTCGCGTTCCCGGACTGAGCCCACTGGCTGCCCGATCCGGCGATGACGTAGAGCCCGGGGGACAGCGTGCACACGGAGTTAGGGAAGTTGAAGGAGCCGTACCTGCCTGGGCCCTGGGTGCAGGGGCTCCCCGTCCTGAGCGCCAGCCCGGTCATGTCGGGGGGAAGGGCAAGGAAGGCGAGCGGGTCGGGAATCGGCGCGACCCCGGTCGTCGGGTCGGGGGTGTAGTTGGCGAGGCCTCCGTCGGCCGTCCCCTCGACGGTGGTCTGCCCGTTCGTCACGACGAGGCCGTTGGCGCCGACCGAAACATTGCCGTTGAAGTGGACGTTGCCATTTTGGGCGAGGACATCGCCGTTCTGCAGCTCGTGCGTCAGTCCGGACCCCAGCACGCAGACGATGCAGGGCAGCCCGGGGGGCTCCAGCGCGGCCCGCGCCTGGGTCCGAATGTTGATCTCGGTGACACCCGCCAGGACACCCAGCCCGGTCGAGAACTCTCGGTTGGGGATCGCGACCCGGACCAGGGTCGGCTTGACCACCTGGTCGAACGAGATGCACTGCGTCTCGCTCGGGACGGTGAAGGCCAGCTTGCCGGGGTCGGTGCAGGACGCCCATGCGGCGTTGTCGACGTCGAAGTTCTGCGAGGCGTAGGCCTTGGCCGCGGCGACGGCCGCGGGGAAGTTCGGGGTGGTGGAGGACGCCGAGTACAGGACGTTGCCCGCGGCCAGGGCCGAGGCGTCCGCGGCGATCTGAGACTGCTGCTCGGTGTCCCGCGCCAGGCCGAGGTCGACGACCAGGGCGGCAGCGACGAAGAGGACTGTCGCGATGACTGCGACCAGGATGGCAACCGCGCCGTGCTCGTCCCTGCGCCGTGGGGTGCGCATCAGCACCACGACCAGTTGTCGCCGGAGGGATCAGCGTCGGCACTGGTGCCGAACCCCGCAGGAAGCGTCGCATCGGTCTTTTCGATGGACATCTCGGTCTTCGTGGTGATGAAACCGTCGTTCGGCATCGGCAGCAGGCCGATCGCGCCATCGGATTCGATGACCGCGCACACCACGAGGCGGTTGCCCTTGACCCACCCGCCTGTGCTCGGTGCCATCACCTTCACCTGGGGGTCGCCGGTTACCGCGTCGATCTGCTCCTTCGTGACGCACCGGAGCTTGGTGGAGGGGGTGCCGGTGGTGCAGGTGGTCGAGCCGAACTGTTCAACCACGCCCAGCCGGGCAGCCTCCCGGACCCCTTGCCGGGCCCCGAGCGTGTCGAAGAAGTACAAGCCGTACTGAAGGGTGCCAAAGAGCACGGTGAAGAGGATCGGCGCGACGAGTGCGAACTCGACGGCCGCGGCTCCGGACTCCTCGTCTCGACGAAGGGAGCCTCGGCGCGCACGTCGAAGGGCCATGAGCCTGCCCCCCTTCAGTAGACCTCCCGGCCCCGCAGGCGTCCGAGAAGTGACGGTCCCGAATGCCACCTTGGTCGATTGTCTCAATGCAACGGGCTTCGCGAGCCATTTCACGAGAAATTCTCGAGGTGCCCCGATCGCGCGGCGTCGGTGAAGGCCGCGATTCGTCCACAGGACGGGTTGTGGAAGGGCCCATCCACAGTCCGCAGCGCGGACCCACCCGGGTGTCCTAGCCCCGAGCGACGCTGGCGATGAGGAGGTCGGGATGACGAGATCGACGGCGGCGGCGAGGCGACGGGCCCTCGGCGCCTATGGGGAGGCGCTGGCCGCGCGCCACCTCGTGGCGCAAGGCATGGTCCTGCTCGACCGCAACTGGCGCTGCTCGGCCGGGGAGATCGACCTGGTTCTGCGCGACGGGGACGATCTGGTCGTCTGCGAGGTGAAGACCCGCACCAGCGTGGGGTGCGGCACCCCGCACGAAGCGGTCGACGCGACCAAGCTCGCTCGGCTGCAGGAGCTCGCCGTCCGCTGGCTTGCCGACCATGAGATCCACCCGCACGGGATCCGGATCGACCTGGTCGCCATCCTCCGTCCGCGCAGGGGCCGCTCGGTCGTCGAACACGTGCGAGGGGTGCTCTGATGCCGTATGCCACCGCCCACACCGTCTCCCTCAACGGAGCCGTCGGACACCTGATCGACGTGCAGTCCGACGTCTCCCCCGGCCAGGTCGGCACCACCCTGGTCGGGCGACCCGACGCGGCCCTCAACGAAGCACGCGACCGCTGCCGGATGGCGATCATCAACAGCGACCTGGTGTGGCCCGCGACGAAGCGGATCACGATCCTGCTCTCGCCGGCCGATCTCCTGAAGCGAGGCACCCACTTCGACCTCGCCATCGCCGTCTCCGTGCTCGCTGCCGACGGCAAGGTCCCGGAGCGCTCCCTGGCCAGCACGGCGTTCATCGGAGAGCTGACCCTCGACGGTGGCCTGCGCACAGTCACCGGCGTCCTCCCGATGGTGCTGGCCGCCGCCTCCCGGGGAATCAGCCGGGTGTTCGTGCCCGAGCCACATGCCACCGAGGCCGCGATGGTGCCCGGCATGACGGTGCTGGGCATGCGCAGCCTCAAGCAGGTGGTCGCCGAGCTCTGCGGCGAGGAGGTCCCCGACGCGCCTCCGGTCGCTGCCATGTCGAGCAGCCCGCTCCTCGCATGGCGGGGAGAGGACCGTCTCGAGGAGATCGACCTGTCCGACCTCCTCGGCATGCCCGATGCGCGGTACGCCGTCGAGGTCGCGGCCGCCGGTGGCCACCACCTGCTCCTCGAAGGGCCCAAGGGCGCCGGCAAGACCAGCATCGCCGAGCGGATCCCCGGCATACTTCCCGACCTGAACGCTGAGGAGGCTCTGGAGCTGACGGCGATCCACTCTCTCGCCGGCACCCTCGACCCGGCCCACGGGATGCTCACCCGGCCACCCTTCTCCGCGCCGCACCACGACGCGAGCAAGGCCAGCATCATCGGCGGGGGCAGCGGACAGGTCCGGCCCGGTGAGATCAGCCGGGCCCACTGCGGCGTGCTGCTGCTCGACGAGTTCCCGCTGCTGCGCGTCGATGTGATCGAGGCGCTGCGCCAGCCCCTCGAGAGCGGTGACGTGACCATCGCCCGGCGGGAGGAGTCCGTCACCCTCCCCGCACGGGGAATGGTGGTGCTCGCCGCCAACCCGTGTCCGTGCGGCAAGTACCACCCGTTCGCGGGCTCCAACCGGTGCGACTGCGCCGAGGTCAAGCGACGTGCCTATCAGGCCAAGCTCAACGGTCCCGTGGTCGACCGGATCGACATCGTCCGCAAGCTCGGTCCGCTGCCACCCCACAGCGAGCGCGACCGGTTCCAGGCCAACGAGTCGTCCGCCCAGGTCCGCGCCCGGGTCGAGCAAGCACGGGCGCGCCAGGCCGCGCGCTACGCCGGCATGAGCTGGCGACTCAACGCCCACGCCCCGGCCCAACAGCTCCGTCAGCACTGGCCGCTGTCGAGCGCGGGGCAGCGCCTCGTCGACGATGCGATGTACGCCGGTCAGCTCAGCCGACGCGGGGTCACCCGCGTCCACCGACTCGCCTGGACGGTGGCCGACGTGGCGCGGGTCGATCGACCCGGCGTCGAGGAGGTCGACGCCGCCCTGCGGCTGCGCACCGGCGACGCCCTGATGCTCGCCACGCTGGAGAGGAGGGCCGGGTGACCGGGGCGACCGGCCTCGACGAGCGACTCGCTCGGGTCGCTCTGAGCCAGCTGTCCGAGCCCGGTTGGCCGCGGCTGAGCCGGATGACGGCCGAGCTTGGTGCGGTCGACCTGTACGCCGCCCTCCTCGCCGAACGCAATCCGGGGGGCGTGCGCACTGATGTCGCCGCTCGGCTCGCCGAGACCGATCCGGTCCGCGACCTCGAACGCGCCGCCCGGCTCGGGATCCGGTTCGTCATCCCTGCCGACGACGAGTGGCCGATCCAGCTCGCGGATCTCGCGCACGCAGAGCCGCTCCAGGAACGGGGTGGCGTGCCGATCGGCTTGTGGGTCAAGGGGCCGCTACCGCTGAGCGAACTGACCCGCTCGGTCGCCGTGGTGGGGTCGCGCTCGGCCACCAGCTACGGAGCCGAGGTCGCAGCCGACGTGGCTGCGACCGCGGCGCGGGCCGGCCACGCCGTCGTCTCGGGGGCGGCGTTCGGGATCGACCAGGCCGCCCACCGCGGTGCGCTCGCCTTGCAGGGGGCGTCGCTCGCCGTGCTCGCCTGCGGTGTCGATCGCGCCTATCCCGCGGCTCACAAGACCCTGCTCGACCACCTCGCGACCGAGCACGCCGTGATCTCCGAGGCGGCGCCGGGGTGGGCGCCGACCCGGATCCGGTTCCTCTCCCGCAACCGGCTGATCGCGGCGCTGACCGGGGGCACCGTGGTCGTCGAAGCCGCCGTGCGCAGCGGTGCGCTGAACACCGCCAACTGGGCCTCCCGCCTCAGCCGTCCCCTCATGGGCGTTCCCGGCCCCGTCACCAGCGCCCCATCGCAGGGCGTCCACCAGCTGATCCGCACCGGCGCGGCGACCCTGGTCACCAGCGGACAGGACGTGCTCGAGCTGCTCGGTGCCTCGGGTGAGCACGTGGTCGAGGAGCCGCGCGGACCGGAGCGGTCCCGCGACCGCCTGACCCCGCGCCAGAAGCAGGTGCTCGACGCGGTCCCGGTGGCCAGCGGTGCCCGGTCCGACTCCATCGCCCGGACCGCGGGCATCGGTCTCGTCGAGGTCCAGGGCGCGCTCACCCGGCTGCTCAAGCTCGAGCTCGTCGAGCAGTGCCCCGCCGGCTGGCGGCTCGCCGGAGCGGCGCGGCCATGATCCCCGGACCGGGAGGGTGCGGCTCCTAGACTCGCCGCCATGACCGAGCGGAGCGCCGACCCGGACGAGCCGGGGCTCCCGGAGGCGTTCGCGCGCGTGCTCGGCGACTACGAACGCCACCTGTCCGCCGAGCGGGATCTGACCACGCACACCGTCCGTGCCTACATCGCCGACGTCGCGGGCCTTCTCGAGCACAGCCGCCGGCTCGGCCACGACGATGTGGCCGCGCTGGACCTTCGGACCCTGCGCAGTTGGCTCGCCAACCAGCAGACCATGGGCAAGTCCCGCACCACGCTCGCCCGTCGGGCCACCGCGGCCCGGGTCTTCACGGCCTGGCTGGCGCGCACCGGCCGGGTCGAGGTGGACCCCGGCGCCAGTCTGGCCTCGCCCAAGGCCCACCGGTCGCTGCCGCCGGTCCTGAGGTCCGACGAGGCGCGAGACCTGATCCGGGCGGCCGCGGAGCTGGCCGACGACGGCAGCCCCACCGGGCTCCGGGACGTGGCCATGCTGGAGCTGCTCTATGCCACCGGGATCCGCGTCGGCGAGCTGGTCGGGCTCGATGTCGACGACCTGGACCGCGAGCGTCGCGTCGTCCGGGTCCTCGGCAAGGGCCGAAAGGAACGATCGGTGCCCTACGGGCAGCCGGCCGCGCAGGCGCTCGAGCACTGGCTGTCAGCGGGTCGCCCGCAGCTGCGCGTCGAGGGTGCCGGTGGGGCGCTGTTTCTCGGGGCGCGGGGGAGGCGGATCGACCAGCGCGCCGTGCGCACCTTGGTCCACCGCCGGATCGCGGGGGTGCCGGGAGCGCCCGACATCGGCCCGCACGGCCTCCGCCATACCGCGGCTACGCACCTGCTGGAGGGCGGCGCCGACCTCCGGTCGGTACAGGAGCTTCTCGGGCACGCGTCCCTGGCGACGACGCAGCTCTACACCCATGTCACCACCGATCGGCTTCGCCGCGCCTACCGGCAGGCCCACCCGCGGGCGTGAGCGCCCACACCTGCCCGCTCAGACCGGCGAGATCGACGCCAGCCCGACGCTCGCCGCGGCCTCGATCAGGGGCCGTTCGTAGGCGACCAGCACGTCGGCCTCGGCGCGCATGGCGGTGATCAGGTGTAGCGCCTCCAGGCTGCGCAGACCTTTGACCGGCAGCAGGCCAGCCATCGCGAAGTGCGACCGGACCGGGTCGATCAGGTTGACGCCGGCGAGGATGCTGGTCGCGAGGAGCTGTGGCGCCCCGCGGTCCGCTGCGATGCGTCGCAGCTCGGTCTCGATCATGACGCTGGAGACGATGGTGGCGTGCTGGGACATCTCGTCGAGGTAGAACTGGAGGGTGCCGGTCTCGGGGTGTTCGAGCAGAAGTCGGAAGGCCGCCGAGGTGTCGAGGTAGAGGATCACACCCGGGGCTCGCGCAGCTCGTCGGACAGCTCGGGAGCTGGCTCTGCCTCAGCCTTGGTCGGCTCAGCCTTGATCGGCGTGATCTCGGTCCACCCTCCGTGCCGGGTCGCGGGGCGGATCCGGAGCGTCGTGGCTACTGGTGGGGACAAGATCGCCACCACTTCACTGTTGTTGGTGATCTCGTACGTCGCTCCTGCGGCAACCTCGCGCAGGATCTGGGAGCTGTTGCTCCGGAGTTCACGGTGTGGAATCCGCTCCATCAGACACTCCTCCCCCGAAGAATCCGCGCGCTTTCAACCATCGTATCAACGCTGGGCGCCAGGGGGAGTGGCTCGGCGCGAGCTGTCTAGTGGGCAGGGGAGCGGGTGACAGCGCTGGCTCATCGCGCCAGAGGGGGAGCAGCCGGACGGGGCCTCCGCCGACCAGGTCGAGCGGGTCGAGGTAGGTCTCGCCGCGCAACCAGCCCCAGTGGAGGCAAGCACGTGGGAGGCAGTGCGAGCCGAACCCCTCCAGCCGCCCGAGACGGGCCCCGGCTGCCACGGTCTCGCCCAGGGAGAGGTCGGCCGTGACCGGCTCGTAGGTCGTGCGGGTGTCTCCGTGGGAGACCACCACGACGCCACGCCCGGCGAGCGCGCCGGCGAAGGTCACCCGCCCCGGCAGGGCGGCGCGCACCGGCTGTCCCACCGAGCCGAGCAGGTCGACGCCCCGGTGTCCCGATCCCCACGGATCGAGCGGAGGATCGAACCCCGCCACCACCTCGGGACGCGGTTGCAGAGGCCACACGCCGACCGGATCCGCGTCCCCGGGGGCGCCGAGCGCCGGCGCCGGCACGAGGGCCGGCACCAGGCTCAGGACGACGACCAGCACCAGCCCGGGGACGCGGGTCGGGACGGCGGTGAACAGTGACATGCTTCGAGCCTGCCCGGTCCGGACCGTGACGTGGGCGAGGCCGGCGCCAGGCTGTGGACAGCCTGTGCCGGAGCGGTGCGTGTGGAGACCAGCTGGCCTCGCGGTACCGCCGATTGGCGAGCGCGACCGGCGCTCGACTACGCTGTCGGCAGCAATCCACCCGGATTGACTTCGCACGTTTGCAGACCGTGGACCGAGCCGCTCCGGCCCGGACCTCCCGCGGGCGCTGGTCCATCAGGTCCCGATCCCCGGATCGGGCGGGACCGACGCGCGAACGTCAGGGCAGCAGACACCCGTCGGCTGCGACAACCGAGAACAACGGAGTACGCGACCGGCCGGCCCTGGTTCAAGGGCGGCGACAACGGCCTGCGGCTCCACAACAGGAGATCAGATCCCATGGCAGTCGTGACCATGCGCCAGCTGCTCGAGAGCGGCGTCCACTTCGGACACCAGACCCGACGCTGGAACCCCAAGATGAAGCGCTTCATCATGACCGAGCGCAACGGCATCTACATCATCGACCTGCAGCAGTCGCTGGCCTACATCGACCGCTCCTACGCCTTCATCAAGGAGACCGTCGCCAAGGGCGGCACCGTGATGTTCGTGGGCACCAAGAAGCAGGCCCAGGAAGCGATCGCCGAGCAGGCGACCCGGGTCGGCATGCCCTACGTCAACCAGCGGTGGCTGGGCGGCATGCTCACCAACTTCCAGACCGTCAACCAGCGGATCAACCGACTCAAGGAGCTCGACGAGATCGACTTCGATGACGTGGCCGGCAGCAGCCGCACCAAGAAGGAGCTGCTGCAGATGCGTCGCGAGCGGGACAAGCTGAACAAGTCGCTCGGCGGCATCCGTGAGATGAGCCGGACCCCTTCGGCCGTGTGGATCGTGGACACCAACAAGGAGCACCTTGCCGTCGAAGAGGCGCGCAAGCTGCGCATCCCGATCATCGGCATCCTGGACTCCAACTGCGACCCCGACCTGGTCGATTTCCCGATCCCGGGCAACGACGACGCGATCCGGGCCGTCGGCCTGCTCACCCGCGTGGTCGCCGACGCCGTCGCCGAGGGCCTGATCGCCCGCTCCGGCGCCAAGGCCGGAACCGAAGGTGCCGCCACGGTCGGCGCGGAGGAGCCCCTCGCCGAGTGGGAGCGCGAGCTGCTCGGTGGGGACGCCGACAAGCCGGCTGCCGACAAGCCGGCTGCCGACAAGGCCGCTGTCACCCAGCCCGCTGCGGACAAGGCCCCGGCCGAGAAGCCCGCTGCTGACGAGCCGGCCGCAGACAAGACCGCAGACAAGACCGTCGTCGAGACGGCGGTCGAGGCCACTGGCGGCGACGCCACCACGACCGCCACCCCGGCGTCGGAGGCCACCGGTGCCGCATCCGAGGCCCCCCAGGCCGATGCTGCTGCCGAAGCCGCCACCGAGGCCCCGGCCACCGAGGCCCCGGCCACCGAGGCCCCGGCCGAGGGTGAGTTCGGCGCCGACTCGGCCGCTCCGCTCGAGGACGGCTCGGCCCCCGAGGGCTTCGAGATCAAGGGCAACAAGACCTCGAAGAAGTTCCACGCCCCCAGCAGCCCCTGGTACGACCGCACCAACGCCGAGGTCTGGTTCCGCACCGCGGAAGCGGCCGAGGCCGCGGGCTTCGTCAACGCCGAGTCCAAGTCCGACGCCTCCGCCTGAGCGGAGCGCGTCACCGGGACACCCACTCCAGAACTTCGAGGAAGAAGGAACATGGCTAACTTCTCCGCGGCCGACGTGAAGAAGCTCCGCGAGCTGACCGGCGCCGGCATGATGGACTGCAAGAAGGCACTCGAGGAGGCCGACGGCGACTTCGACAAGGCCGTCGAGCTGCTCCGCGTCAAGGGTGCCGCCAAGGCCGCCAAGCGCGGCGCGGAGCGTGAGGCGTCGGCCGGCCTGGTCGCCACCTCCGGCGGCGCCCTGGTCGAGCTGAACTGCGAGACCGACTTCGTCGCCAAGGGCGAGGACTTCGTGGCCGTGGCCCAGCAGATCGCCGACGCCGCCGACGCGGCGCAGGCCGCCGACGCCGAGACGCTCAAAGGCGTGAAGCTCGGTGACAAGACGGTCGAGGAGGTCGTCCAGCAGCTGGCCATCACCATCGGCGAGAAGATCGAGCTCGGTCGGGTCGCCTACTTCGACGGCCCGAGCGTGGTCTACATGCACAAGCGTGCAGCCGACCTGCCGCCGGCGGTTGGCGTGCTCGTCGAGTACGACGGCAACGCCGACGCCGCCCGGACCGCCGCCATGCAGATCGCGGCGATGCGTCCGCAGTACCTCACCCGCGAGGACGTCCCGGCCGAGATCGTGGCCAAGGAGCGGGAGATCGCCGAGGCGACCTCCCGCGAGGAGGGCAAGCCCGAGCAGGCGATCGCCAAGATCACCGAGGGCCGGCTCAACGGCTTCTTCAAGGACGTCGTCCTGCTCGAGCAGCCGTCGGTCACCGAGAACAAGAAGTCCGTCAAGGCCGTGCTCGACGAGGCCGGCGTGAAGCTGACGCGCTTCGCGCGTTTCGAGGTCGGCAGCTGACGAGTAGGGTCTCGACAGCGACCGGCTCAGGCAACGGTGTACGAAGGGATCCCGTGTGACGTCCTACGACCGTGTGCTGCTGAAGCTCTCCGGTGAGGTCTTCGGCGGCGGCAAGGTGGGGGTCGACCCCGACGTCGCGCAGGCCATCGCGCGAGAGATCGCGGCCGTGTCCAAGGCCGGGGTCCAGATCGCCGTGGTCACCGGCGGCGGCAACTTCTTCCGCGGTGCCGAGCTGCAGCAGCGCGGCATGGACCGGGTCCGGGCCGACTACATGGGCATGCTCGGCATCGTGATGAACTGCCTCGCCCTCCAGGACTTCCTGGAGAAGGAGGGCGTCGAGACGCGGGTCCAGACCGCGATCACGATGGGACAGATCGCCGAGCCCTACATCCCGCGTCGCGCCATCCGCCACCTCGAGAAGGGGCGCGTGGTGATCTTCGGTGCCGGCATGGGGATGCCGTTCTTCTCCACCGACACGGTGGCCGTGCAGCGGGCGCTGGAGAGCAAGTGCGACGTCGTCCTGGTCGCCAAGAGCGGGGTGGACGGTGTCTACACCGCCGACCCGCGCATCGACCCGACGGCTACGAGGTTCGACGAGCTGACCTACGCGGAGGCCATGGCCCGCGGGCTGCGGATCATGGACCAGACCGCCTTTGCGCTCTGTGGCGAGAACAAGCTGCCCATGATCGTGTTCGGGATGCAGGGCGAGGGCAACATCCTGCGGATCGTCCGAGGTGAGAAGATCGGGACGCTGGTCAGCGCAGGCTGACCCACGGACCGGCTCGCCGAACCGAGCGGCTCGCTGAACCGAGCGAAAGGGAACACCCGTGATCAACGACATCCTCCACGAGGCCGACGACAAGATGAAGAAGTCGGTCGAGGCGACGCGTGAGGAGTTCGCGGCGATCCGGGCCGGACGCGCGCACCCCAGCATGTTCAGCAAGATTTTGGTCGACTACTACGGCACGCCGACGCCGCTGCAGCAGCTGGCGTCGTTCACCTCGCCGGAGGCGCGGATCGTGCTGATCTCTCCCTACGACCAGGGCGCCATCGGCAACATCGAGCGCGCCATCCGCGACTCCGACCTCGGCGTGAACCCCGCCAACGACGGCAAGCTGTTGCGTTGTGTCTTTCCCGAGCTCACCGAGGAGCGTCGCAAGGAGTACATCAAGGTGGCCCGGGCCAAGGCCGAGGACGGCCGGGTCGCGGTGCGCAACCTGCGCCGTACGGCGAAGCACGGCCTCGAGAAGCTCGAGAAGGACCACGAGGTCGGCCAGGACGACGTCACCGGCGCGGAGAAGCGGCTCGACGGGATGACCAAGAAGCACACCGACGAGATCGACGAGATGCTCAAGAACAAGGAAGCCGAGCTCATCGAGGTCTGAGCGACCACGACGCGCGCCACACCCTGATGACCGACCCCACCCCTGCCCCGCAGGTCGACCACGGCCGGGCCGGACGTGACCTGCCGGTCGCCATCGCCTCCGGCGTGGTGCTGCTGCTCGGCATCGCCGGGTCGCTGGTGTTCTGGAAGACCGCCTTCATGCTGATCGTCGCCGGGGCGGTCGTGGTGGCGATCTGGGAGCTGCACAAGGGCTTCCTGGCCAAGGAGATCGACCTTCCCGAGCAGCCGCTGATGCTCGGTGGCGTGGTCATGGTCGTGGTGGCCTACTTCTTCGGGCCGGCCGCCCTGGTCACCGCCACAGCCGTGACCGCCCTCGTCATCATGCTGTGGCTGCTGCGCCGCGGCGTCCCGGGCTACGTCCAGAACGCCACCGGCTCGGTCTTCACCCTGATCTACGTCCCGTTCCTGGGCTCGTTCGTGGCCCTGCTGCTCGCCGAGGGAGGCACCCAGGACTTCGATCGTTGGGACGACGGGGTCCGCGGGATCATCGTGTTCATCCTGGTGACCATCGCCTCCGACATCGGCGGCTACTTCGCGGGGGTGCTCTTCGGCCGGCATCCCATGGCGCCGGTCATCTCCCCGAAGAAGTCGTGGGAGGGCTTCGCCGGCTCCCTCGTCTTCTGCGTGGGCGCCGGCTGGGCCCTGGTCGTCTACTTCCTCGAGGGCGACTGGTGGGTCGGGATCGCCCTCGGCCTGATCGCCGGGGTGATGGCGACGCTGGGCGACCTGTGCGAGTCGGTGATCAAGCGCGACCTCGGGATCAAGGACATGAGCCAGGTGATCCCGGGCCACGGCGGCCTGATGGACCGGCTCGACTCGCTGCTGGCCACCATTGCGCCGGTCTGGCTGCTGCTCCACTACCTCGTCTTCTGATGCTTCACCTCGTCCGGCACGGGCGCCCGCTCGTCGACCGCGACCGGCGCGCGGCCAACTGGGACCTCGACCCCGCCGGCTTCGATGAGGTGTGGAGCCTGCGCGAGTCAGGAAGGCTCCCCGGGACGGCGGCGTGGTTCTCCTCTCCCGAGCCCAAGGCGGTGCGGACCGCGCAGCTGCTCACCGACAGCGAGGTCGGGATCGTGGACGACCTGCGGGAGCACGTCAGGAACAGTTCTGACTGGATCAGCGACTTCGAGAGCGTCGTACGTCGCGCTTTCGCACAGCCGCGCGTCCCGGCGTACGACGGGTGGGAACCGCTCGCCGCGTGCCGGGCCCGGGTGACGAAAGCGGTCCGCGGCATCCTCACGACACATCCGGACATGGACGTCGTACTCGTGGGCCATGGCACCGCCTGGACGGCACTGGTGGCCGGGCTCACCGGAGCCCCGCCCGACCTGACCCGCTGGGCTCAGCTGCGGATGCCCGACCTGATCGTCCTGGACGCCTGATCGAATCGGGTAGTCCGCGACGAAACGGTTGCCCCTGACGACGTGTCGGCAACCGTTTCGTCACGGACTTTCCGGAATCCGGGGTCACCACCAGCCCTGGCGGTGGGCCCAGCGCAACAGCAGCAGGCTGATCCCGAGCATCACGACGAGGGCAATCGCGAGCAGGCCGAACCGGGTCTCGTCGTTGACGATCACGTTCATGCCGATGATCGAGGCGATCGCGGTGATCGGCAGAGTCACGGCAGCGATCACCGCCAGCCGCTCCATCGCGACGGTCATCTTGGTGTGGACCTTCGTCTGGTAGAGCTCGATCACCCCGAACAGGAACTGTGCCTCTCCGTCGGCCAGCGACCGCACCCGTTCGAACTGCTCGGCGACGTCGCGGGCGAAGCCGGCGTCCTCGTCGTCGGGCAGCCGCTGGATGCCGGCCAGCCGGACCCAGATGTCGTGGCACTGTGCCGCCATCGTGCGCGTCGTGATCAGCTCATGGCGGATCAGGAACATGGTCTCCAGCAGCGCCTCGGGGTTCCGCAGCTGAGAGGTCATCACCGACCGCTCCAGGCCGGGAAGCTTCCCGGCGACCTCGCGAATCGCGCCGCTCTGCCGGCGAGCCACCGCCGAGGTGATGGCGTACGAGAGCTCCGCGGGTGACCTCGGCCGGAACCGTCCCTCCTCGATCCGGGCCAGGACACCCGCGGTCTCGACGAGGGCCCGGGCGGGGTCGACGACGGGATTGATCGGCCCGTGGACGGTGACGAGGTAGTGGCGGCCGATGATCTGGTCGAGCTCGAGGAGGTGCACGTGCCCGGCGTCCCCGAGAGACGGTGACTGCGTGGTCACGAAGACGTGGTCGGAGTACCCGTGCACGGTGGGCACGTAGTTGCGCTGACGACACCCGGCGACGACCAGCGGGTGGCAGCCGAGGCTCTCGAGCACCGACTCGGCCCGGTCGCTCCACGCCGGTACGTCGACCCAGACGAAACCGTCCTGGCGCTCGAACAGCCCAGCCGCATCATCCGACGAGCGGGGATGGGCACCGTCGGCGTCGAGGAAGCGCACCTCCATGGCCGCAACGTCCACGGACCCAGCGTGGCGGCGCCGGCGCCGTGCGGCAAGGCACGCCCGCGTCCGGGCGGGGTGCTGCCGGGTCCGGACGCGGTGATCTGGGAGGATCGTCCCGATGACGACGGAGCAGACCCCGCAGGAGACGCCGGGACAGACCGCCTACGGGCAGGCGCCCGCGGACGCGCAGTCGCCGGACTGGTGGCACGGCGATCACTCGACGTTCGTCGCCCTGGCCGGCTTCTTCTCCGGCATGCTCTGCGTGACGCTCGTGCCGGGCGCCTACGCCGGGATCCTGCGACTGCTCTTCCACTATGACACCGCCGAGCGGCTGTTCCCCTACATCCTGGTCATCCTGGCCGTGCCAGTCGTCCTGGTGGCGGTGCCGCGCACTCGCAGGTTCGGCAGCTACATGCTCATTGGCATGGGCCTCACCCTGCTCGTGGTCCTCGGGGTCGCCTCCCTGGTGCTCTACTTCATGGTCCGCTCCCAGGGCTGAGCCCACCTCCCGACGATTCGGGCGGCGCTGCCCGCGGATGGGATGATCGGGCCCTGATGTCCGACAGCCCCGCCCCCCGACCCGACGACGCGCCCGGCGCCGCCAAGCCGCTGCCGCTGGTGTTCGAGGAGCCCCGAGGTCGCGGCAAGCCGCCGCGCCACCTCGCCGACCTGACGGCCGACGAGCGCGCCGATCTCGCCGACGACCTCGGACACCCGCGCTTCCGGGCGCGGCAACTGTCGACCCACTACTTCTCGCGGCTGGTCGACCAGCCCGACCAGATGACCGACCTCCCGGCAGACGGGCGCGAGGAGCTGGTCGCGGCGCTGCTGCCTCCGCTGATGACGCCGCTGCGGACGATGGAGGCCGACCGCGGGACCACCCGCAAGACGCTCTGGCGGCTGTTCGACGGGGCCCTGGTCGAGTCGGTGCTGATGCGGTACCCCGGCCGAGTCACGATGTGCGTCTCGAGCCAGGCCGGCTGCGGCATGGCGTGCCCCTTCTGCGCGACCGGTCAGGGCGGCCTGCAGCGCAACATGTCGACCGCCGAGATCGTCGAGCAGGTCGTGGCCGGAGCCCGGGCGCTGGCACGAGGCGAGGTCGCCGGCGGTCCAGGTCGCGTCTCCAACGTCGTCTTCATGGGGATGGGGGAGCCGATGGCCAACTATCGGGCCGTCATGGGCGCCGTACGCCGGCTCACCGACCCCGCCCCCGACGGCCTCGGCATGTCGGCCCGGGGGGTGACGGTGTCGACCGTCGGCCTCGTCCCGCGGATCCGGCAGCTCACCGAGGAAGGCATCCCGGTCACCCTCGCCCTCTCACTCCACGCGCCCGACGACGAGCTCCGCAACGAGCTGGTGCCGATCAACACCCGATTCTCCGTGGCCGAGAGCGTCGAGGCGGCGTGGGACTACGCGCGGGTGACGCGACGCCGGGTCTCGATCGAGTACGCCATGATGCGCGGCATCAACGACCAGGCCTGGCGGGCCGACCTGCTCGGCGACGTCCTCAACGCGTTCGGCGACTGGGGCTGGGTGCACGTGAACCTGATCCCGCTCAACCCCACTCCCGGCTCGAAGTGGACCGCGTCGGACCCGGCGGACGAGCGCGAGTTCGTGCGGCGGCTCGAGGCGAAGGGGATCCCGACCACCGTGCGGGACACCCGGGGTCGCGAGATCGACGGGGCCTGCGGCCAGCTGGCCGCCACCGAGGTCTGAACCACCCGGAGGGCGCGACCCGGGATCAGCCCAGGAACGCGGGCGCCTCCACCAGCAGCTCGACGTTGCGGTCCGTGCGCGCACCGCGGCGGTCCTGGTCCCGCTCCTGCCAGTCATTGGCCGCCAGCTCGCGGGCCAGCGCGGCCAGCCTCATCGGCCCGTCCAGCTGGCCGTCGTACGACAGCGGGGCGCCGTGGTCGACCATCGTGGCGAAGATCGACAGGGTGCCGTCGCGGTTGTCGGCGACCTCGATCAGCCGGGCCTGCTGGGGCCAGTCGATGTGGGAGGCGGTGTTGATCTCCCAGAAGCCGCCGCCGCCCTCCCGCTGGTGCGCCCAGACGTTGTTGGAGTGGGTGTGCCCGTTGACCCAGGCGATGACGTTGCGGTGGGCGAGCAGCTCGGCGACCACCTCGTCGCCGAGGACCCGCGGCTCCGGGTCGCCGCCGGTGCCGACCAGTGCGTTGGTCATCGTGTTCGCGCTGTGGTGGCTCGCGACCACGACCAGCCGGCCGGCCGCGGCCGCCAGCTGCTCCTGGAGCCAGACGAACTGCGTCTGGTCGAGGGAGCCGTTGGACTCGCCGTTGGGGTTGACGGTGTCGAGGACGATGAAGCGCAGGAGCCCGCGGTCGAAGGTGTAGTACGCCGTGCCGTCGGCACGGTTGGTCTCGGTGAAGCCGTGGCCGACCGGGGTGCCGGTGGTGGTGAAGTGCTCCTCGACCACCTCGGCCCGCTGCAGGAGCCGGCGGTCGGGATCGGGTGTGACCGGCCGGACGTGCGGGGTGGCGGCGAACGCCGCGACGAAGTCGGCGTAGTTGCCGCGGAGCGCGTTCAGCACGTCGGCCTGGCTGACGCCCGTCGGGGGCGAGATCATCTTCAGCGGACCGACCGCGACGGTGTTCAGCTGCATGGTCGACGGGAAGTTGCCCTGTGCGAGGGGGTCGTGGTTGCCCAGCGCGGTGTACCACGGCATGTCGAGCCCGCGGGCCCGGAAGGGCCGACGGGCCGCGTCGAGCAGGCCCGGAACCTCGGGGAAGCCATAGATGCTGCGCGGCTGGTCGTCCTCCTTGCCCTCCGGAGTGCCGTCGGGGTGCCAGTAGTGGGTGTCGTAGTAGGTCGGGTCGCCGTCCATGACGCCCTCGAAGCGGGACAGGTCGCCTGAGTCGGCTCGGACCTCCCCGCCGTCGAGGACGTCGATGTTCCAGCGGATCTCGTTGAACTGCGAGTTGTCGGCGTTGTCGCCGGTCTGGACTGCGAACGCCAGCGGCTTCCCCGTGACCGGGCCCGCCCCGATCTGGTTGATCTCCCGGATCATCGCCTCGGCGATCTGGGCCGAGAGCACCTCCTGGGGGCGGTAGGCCGATCCGAAGATCCCCGGCGTCGGGTCGCCGGGCTCGTCCTCGTCGTCGTACCGGTCGACGTACTCCACCCGCATCGGCGACTGGGCGTCGACGATGTGCACGTCGCTGAGCTGCGCGAACGCGAGCAGCGGTCTGCGGCGCGCGCCCCGCCCCCGCAGGGCGCGGGCGCCGAGATCGGTCCGCACGACGTGGGGCTCGGCGTCGGCCCTGACGATCGGTCGATAGCCCCCCTCGCCCGCCCGGCCCTTCCGGAGCGTGGCGGTCAGGGTGGTCCGGCCCCGCGCGGCGACTCCGGCCACGGCCTCGGCGGCCAGCCCGCCGACGGCTGCGGCGCCGCCGGCGGCGCCGGCGGCTCGGAACAGGTCGCGGCGGGTGAGCTTCATGCGCGGTTCAACGAGCAGCGCGCGCGGTTGTCACGCACCCAGCAGGGCGGCTGCCTCCTCGACGTCGTCGACGAGGTGCAGGAGCGGCTCCATGATCCGACCGCGAGCCAGGGCGGTCAGGAGTGGCCAGGCCGGCACCTCGCGGGTCCAGTACGCCGACCCGACCAGCACCATCGGCGCCACCGACGACTCGTCGGCGTAGTAGTTCTCGCAGGCGTCCTGGAAGATCTCCTGCACCGTCCCACCGGTGCCCGGAAGGAACGCGATGCCGGCGTCGCAGACCTGCAGCAGGATCGCTTCGCGGGGAGCGTTGCGGAAGTACTTCGCGATCGCGGTCGCGAACACGTTCGGAGGCTCGTGTCCGTAGTGCCAGGTCGGGATGCCGAGCGACTGACGGCCATCAGGGAAGCGGTCGAGCACCTCGAAGGCGGCGTCGGCCCACGCCCTCACCGAGGGCCGGAACGACGGGACTCCCGTCAGGTGGGCCACGGCCTCGTCGAGCGCCCCGATCGGGTGACCGGACAGGTAGGCACCGAGGTTCGCCGCCTCCATCGCCCCGGGCCCGCCACCGGTGGCCACGACCAGGGTCGAGCCGAGGCGCCAGGCCAGTCGAGCCGTCTGGGCGTACGCCGGGTCGTCCCGGGCCACCGCGTGGCCGCCCATCACCCCCACCCGGGGCCGCTCGCTGCGGTCCAGCCAGTCGGCCAGCGCGACGTCGATCGCATGGTCGTGGAGGGTCCGGGCCAGCAAGGCGTCCTGGTCGTGGTGCTCCTGCGCCCAGCCGTAGGCGCGGGCGTCGAGCGAAGCCGGGTAAGTCTCGGCGTCGTAGAGCTCGCGCGGAGAGTAGAGCGCACCTCGATAGGCGTCGACGGGCACGTCCGGGATCGCCGGGAAGGCGATCGCCCCGCGGGCCTCGACGTCGGCCTCGTCGTCCGGCGCGAACCGACAGCCCAGGAACGTCGCCCCCGCGACGTCGCAGCCACGCAGCTGGGCGCCGCGGTCGGTGAGGTCGACCGAGGTCACCCGCCAGCCGTTCATCGAGCGCGCCCCGGCCGCGAGCCGGTGATCCAGCTCCGCCAGTGACTCGACCTCGACGACGCGTCCCCTCGTGTGCCTCACGAAGAGGACCCTAGAACGCGTGGGCCAGCAGCTCCCCGAACAGGTCGTGCTCGTCCACGTCGAGACCACGAGCCCGGAACCACGTGCACACGTTCGTGCAGTCGCGCATCAGGAATTCCGTCCCGGCCGGGTTGCCGACCAGGTCGACCACCTGCGGCAGGTCGATGACCACGAGGCGCTCGCCGGCCGCGAGGATGTTGTACGGCGACAGGTCGCCGTGGACGATCCCGTGGCTGGCCAGCTCGGAAAGGGCGTCGCGCACCTGCTCGTAGTAGGACTCCAGCAGGTCACGGGCGGGCCGGGTCTGCGCCAGCCGGGGTGCCGAGTCGCCGTCGTGGGTGATCCACTCCATCAGCAGCTCGGTGCCGTCGATCTGAACCGGGTAGGGGACCGGCAGCCCCAGCGACCAGAGTCGCTTGAGCGACTCCCACTCCGCCCAGGCCCACTGGCCCGCGGCGACTGCCCGACCGTGGGCGGTCTTCTTCGCCATCGCCCTGGCATCGCGGCTGTTGCGGGTTCGGCGACCCTCGGTGTACGTGGCCGAGCGGTGGAAGGTGCGGTGCTCCTCGCTGCGGTAGCGCTTCGCGGCCATCACCACCGAGACGCCGTCGTCAGGCACGGCGCGCTCGAGGAGGAAGACGTCGGCCTCCTTGCCGGTCTTGAGGATGCCGAGCTCGGTGTCGACGGCCGCCTGGGAGGTGATGACCCAGTCGGGACGCGGCTCCGGTCCGCGGCAGAGGGGTTCGACGCTGTGCCACGTGGACCAGCGCTGGTCGGTGTCGTCGGGGTCGTCGTACGCGCGGAAGTCGAAGACGAACGAGGGGTCAAGATCGAGCTGGTTGAAGTCGTGAGACATCGCGATTGGTGCTCCGTGTCGGTGAGAGGGGCTGGACTGCGGACAGGCCAACGACAGTGGTTGTCATGTCACTGCTCCTCTCGCTCGATCGGGCACCCGCGGCTCACGGGCCGATCATGATCGTGACCGACCCGGTCGACGCCGCGCAACCGATTTACCGGCGCAGCCGGACCGACAGGCAGGTCACGCAGCCCTCGAGCTTCTCGAACTCCCCGATGTCGACGGCGACCACCCGCAGGCCCCGTTCCTCGAAGAGCGCCCGTGACCTGGGTGCGGCGCTGGACATGAGCACGGTCTCGCCACCGAGGAGGACGACGTGCGAGCCCGGCTCCTCGGGCACCGGCTGGAACCGCTCCCAGGCGGCTACGTCGTCCACGAGTGGTTCGAAACCGATGATCGTGCCGTCGGGCAGGGCGGTGACGGCCGTCTTCAGGTGCAGCACCCGGCTCACCGGTACGCCCACCACCTCAGCGCCGAGCGGGCCGAGATGATCGGCGAGCTGGTCGAGGCCCGCCTGGTTCGTGCGGCCCCCGAGCCCGACCCAGACCTTGCCGTCGTGCTTGAGGACGTCGCCGCCGTCGAGGGTGCCCGGCTCCTCGATCCGGGCGATCCGGTACCCGAGGTCGGTGAGGCTCTGCTCGGTCCCTGCCGTCTCGGGCCGGCGCTCGACGGCTCCGGGCCGGCTGATCACGGCCAGGTCGTCGTAGACCACCACCGTGTCCTCGACGAACGCGGAGTCCGGACAGTCCTCGACGGCCGGGACCTCCGTGAGCTCCCAGCCCTCACCGGCCATGGCGGCGACGTACTCCTCCCACTGACGCAGGGCGAGCCCCGCGTCGACCGGGGTGCGGTCGAGGTGGGTCAGCAGCCCCTCGGCCAGTCGGGGGCTCGGGCGACGGACCAGGGCACGAAGGGTCATGTCCGCAATCCTCTCAGCCGACCAGCGGCGAGACGAGTCCGGCGATCCGGCTCGGCCGGCCGGTCAGTCGCTCCTCCACGTCGGCGGCGGCCATGGTCCGCAGCCCGGCGTTGACGCCCAGCCAGCGCAGCGGCTCGGGCTCCCACCGGGGGGATTGGTGGTTGACCCAGGGCAGCCGGACGAGGTCGGTGTCCCGCTCCAGCACGAGGTCGCGCAGCGTCCGGCCGGCCAGGTTCGTCGTGCTCACTCCGTCGCCCACGTAGCCGCCCGCCCAGGCGATCCCGGTGCCCCGATCCAGGCCCACCGAGGCGCACCAGTCGCGCGGCACCCCGAGGCAGCCACCCCACGAGTGCGAGATCGAGGCGTGGGAGAGGACCGGCAGCAGGTCGACGAGCGCCTCCCGAAGCCGCTTGAAGACCCGCTCGTCGCGGTCGAAGCCCGGCGTGATGCGGGATCCGAAGTGGTACGGCGCGCCGCGCCCCCCGAACACGATCCGGTCGTCGGCGGTGCGCTGCCCGTAGACGATCAGGTGGCGGTAGTCGGTGAAGGTCTCGCGACGGCGCAGCCCGATCCGCTCCCAGAGGTCCGGGTCGAGCGGTTCGGTGGCGATCACGAGCGAGTAGATCGGCACCAGTCGACGCTGTTCGCCGGGGAGGCGGACGGTGTAGCCCTCCGTCGCCCGGACCACGGTGTCGGCCCGGACCACGCCACCGGGCGTCACCAGCCGGCCGGGACCGATCGCCAGCACGGGGGTGTGCTCGAAGAGCCGCACTCCGAGCCGGACCACGGTGTCGGCCAGCCCGCGGGCCAGGCGCAGTGGGTGGACCGCCGCGCAGTCCGGGGTGAACGTCGCCCCGTTGACCGAGGAGCCGGCCAGCACCTCGCGGGCGCCACCGGCGTCGAGCAGCCGGATCTCGTCCTCCCCACGTCCCCACGACCGAGCCGCGTCGACGTCTTCCCTGGCCCGGGCCAGCTGGGCGGGGTTGCGGGCCAGGGAGATCGTGCCGCCGTGGGCGAAGTGGGCGTCGATGGACTCCTCGGCGAGCACCCGGTCCACCTCGTGGACGCTCGCCCGCATGGCCCGGTGCTGGTCCATGGCTCCGGCGCGGTCGCTGAGGGCCGCCAGGGACGAGGAGGAGGCGGGAAAGAGCGCCGAGCACCATCCGCCGTTGCGTCCGGACGCGCCGAATCCCGCCACCTCGGCCTCGCACACGGCGATCCGGAGACCCGGGTCGGCCCGCGCCAGGTAGTAGGCCGTCCAGAGTCCGGTGAATCCCGCGCCCACGATGGCGACGTCGACGTCCAGATCGCCGTCCATCGACGCCCGGGGGGTGGCGGGAGGCGCGGTCTCCTCCCAGAGGGACCGGTTCAGCGCACGCCCCACGAGTAGGTCTGCTTGCGCAGCCGGAGGTACATGAAGGTCTCGGTCGAGACCACACCCTCGATGGTGCGGATCGTTCCCGAGATCAGTGACAGCAGGTGGTCGTCGCTCTCGCAGACCAGCTCCGCCAGCAGGTCGTAGCTCCCGGCCGTGATCACGACGTAGTCGACCTCCGGCAGCTCGGCGAGCGCGTCGGCGACCGGTTCGAGCTGGCCGTTGACCCGGATGCCGACCATCGCCTGGCGGGCGAATCCGAGCTCGAGCGGGTCGGTCACCGCCACGACCTGCATCACGCCGCTGTCGACCAGCCGCTGCACCCGCTGGCGGACCGCGGCCTCGGACAGGCCGACGACCTTGCCGATGGCGGCATAGGAGCGGCGGCCGTCCTGCTGCAGCTGCTCGATGATGCCCTTGGAGACGTCGTCCAACGCGGCCAGCGGTTTCCTTGCCATGGCGGGCATGCTGTCAGTAGGGGCGACTGCCCCACAAGGTCTGTGCAATCACCTGAATCAGTTGCAAGATGGTGTCGAGCCGACGGATTCGCTTGTCCGGGCGTCGCTCACATGACACGATCCGAACCCACGAGTGACGACGAGCAGGAGGCAGGCGGATGACGTCGGGACTGTACCTACCCGGGTTCTCGCGGCGCAGCTTCCTGCGCGGTGCCGGGCTCTCCGCGGCCGCGCTGGGTGGGTCCTCCCTGCTCGCGGGCTGCGGCACCGAAGGGGCCCAGGTCGAGGCGGGCAGCTGCACCGTCACGGACCTCAGCGCCGAAGAGAAGACCATCGTCTTCTCGAACTGGATCGGCTACGTCGACCCGGTCAAGGCGAAGGACACCTCGACCCTGGAGAAGTTCCAGCAGGAGCGCGGCATCACCGTCGACTACAAGAACGGCGACGTCAACGACAACGAGACGTTCTTCGCCAAGGTGTCGCCGCAGCTGCAGGACTGCCGGTCCACGGGCCGCGACGCCTTCGTGGTGACCGACTACATGGCGGCCCGGATGATCGAGCTGGGCTGGATCCAGGAGCTCGACCGCTCCAACATGCCGAACGTCGAGGCCAACCTGATCGACTTCCTGAAGTCGCCGGACTGGGATCCCGACCGCCAGTACAGCGTGCCGTGGCAGAGCGGCATGACCGGCATCTGCTACAACTCCGAGCTCACCGACCCGGTGACGAGCTTCGAGGAGCTCCTCACCCGCCCGGACCTCAAGGGCAAGGTCGACCTGCTCACGGAGATGCGGGACACCATGCTCTTCCTGCTGCTCATGGAGGGCAGCGACCCGCAGGACTTCTCCGAGGACGAGTTCACCGCCGCCATCGAGTCGCTGCAGGGGTACGTCGAGAGCGGCCAGGTCCGGCGCTTCACCGGAAACGACTACATCGACGACATGAAGTCCGGTGACGTCGTGGCCTGTGAGGCGTGGAGCGGCGACGTCATCAACCTCCTCGGAGGCGGGAAGTACAAGTGGCTGCCGCCGGAGGAGGGCTTCGCCATCTGGACCGACAACGTGCTGGTGCCCAACAAGGCGGAGCACAGGGCCAACGTCGAGACGATGATGGACTTCTACTACGAGCCGGTGAACGCGGCGAAGCTGTCCGCCTGGAACTACTACTTCTGCCCGGTCGCAGGCGCCCAGGAGGAGATCGGGCAGTTCGACAAGTCGGCCGTCAACAGCGAGTTCATCTTCGTCGACGACCAGACGCTCCAGAGCGGCTACCAGTTCATGTCGCTCAGCGATTCCGAGGAGACGACGTACCAGCGCCAGTTCAACGAGGTGATGAGTGGGTGACACCGGACGCGACCTCCAGCTGGAGGGCGTGACCAAGCACTTCGGCGACTTCGTCGCTGTCGACGACCTCACCCTCACGGTGCCCCAGGGCTCCTTCTTCGCCCTGCTCGGCCCGTCCGGTTGCGGCAAGACCACGACGCTGCGGATGGTCGCCGGCCTCGAGGACCCGACCGCGGGACGGGTCCTGATCGGCGACGAGGACATCACCGGTCTCCGTCCCTACAAGCGCCCGGTCAACACGGTCTTCCAGTCCTACGCGCTGTTCCCGCACCTCACGGTCTTCGAGAACGTCGCCTTCGGGCTCCGTCGCCGGGGCGTCGACGACTACCGGCAGAAGACCGACGAGATGATCGAGCTCGTCGAGCTCGGGGGTTACTCCTCGCGTAAGCCGTCCCAGCTCTCCGGGGGTCAGCAGCAGCGGGTCGCCCTGGCCCGGGCGATGATCAACGAGCCTGGGGTGCTGCTCCTCGACGAGCCGTTGGGCGCGCTGGACCTCAAGCTGCGGCGCCAGATGCAGATCGAGCTGAAGCGGATCCAGACCGAGATCGACATCACCTTCGTGCACGTCACGCACGACCAGGAGGAGGCCATGACCATGGCCGACACCATCGCGGTGATGAACCACGGTGTGATCGAGCAGCTCGGCGCGCCCGGAGAGCTGTACGAGAACCCGCAGACGACGTTCGTGGCGAACTTCCTCGGCCAGTCGAACCTCATCATGACCGGCGTGACCAGCTCGTCCGACGGCACGGTCGTGGTCGACTGCCACGGCCAGAAGGTCGGCGTCGACGCGAGCCGCTCCCACACCACGGACGGACGCGGGTGGCTTGGGGTCCGGCCGGAGAAGATCTTCGCCAGCGAAGCCGGTTCGGAGGACCACCAGGGCGGCAACGTGCTCACCGGTGGACGGGTCACCGACGTGAGCTTCGTCGGGGTCAGCACCCAGTACCTCGTCGCGATGCCGTGGGGCCAGGAGATCATGGTGTTCGAGCAGAACACCGGGCAGCGGGCGCCGTTCCGCAACGGTGACGAGGTGGACCTGGCCTGGTCGCGTTCCCACGCGTTCCTGCTCGACGCCGGTCAGGACGCGCACGCCGGCATGATCTCGCCCGAGGACACCGAATGAGACAGGCCACCGCGGCCACGGTCGACGGCGAGACAGCCCGTCGCCGTGGCTGGGGATGGCTGCTGCTGATCCCGGGGATGCTCTACCTGGGTGTGTTCTTCATCTTCCCGACGATCCAGCTCTTCTTCACCTCGCTCTACGACCCGGCCGGGTCGTTCGAGCAGGGCTACGAGATGACCTGGCACTTCGGCAACTACGTGGACGCCATCCAGGACAACTGGAACCTCTTCGGCCGTTCGTTCCTGTACGCCGGCACCGCGACCGTCCTCTGCCTGCTCCTGGGCTACCCGCTGGCGTACGCGATCGCCTTCAAGTCGGGCCGCTGGAAGCACGTCATGCTGGTGCTCGTCATCGCGCCGTTCTTCACCAGCTTCCTGCTGCGGACGCTGTCGTGGCGCACGATCCTCGCCGACGAGGGACCGGTCACGAGCTTCCTGCAGTTCATCGCGGTCCTGCCCGACGACGGCCGTCTGCTGGCCACGCCGGTGGCCGTGATCGCTGGCCTGACCTACAACTTCATGCCGTTCATGACGCTGCCGATCTACGCGTCGCTGGACAAGGTGGACTACCGCCTCGTCGAGGCCTCCAACGACCTGTACGCCAGTCCCTTCACCGGCTTCCGCAGGGTGACCTTCCCGCTGTCGATGCCGGGCGTGGTGGCGGGCACGCTGCTCACGTTCATCCCGGCCTGTGGTGACTACATCAATGCCGAGCTGCTCGGCACACCCCAGCAGTACATGGTCGGCAACCGGATCCAGTCGGCCTTCCTCACCGAGCACAACTACCCGCTGGCGGCGAGCCTCTCGCTGATCCTGATGGTGGTCGTCGTGGCGATGGTCGTCGTCTACGTCAGGCGGGCTGGCACGGAGGACCTGCTCTGATGGCCACGGTCACGACTCCTGAGCGGGTGTCCCCGGAGACCGGCGGGACCGGTGGCGCGACGCGCGCCCGGCGTCCCGTGGGCCGGTGGCTCGGCGACCACCTGATCCTGGTGGTCGGGATCCTGGTCCTGCTCTACATGTTCGTGCCGATCGGCTACATCTTCGCGCTGTCGTTCAACCAGCCGTCGGGCCGCTCGGCGACGGCCGAGTTCGAGTCGTTCACGTGGAGCAACTGGACGACGATCTGCGACCCGGACGGGCTGTGCGAGTCTCTCCGCCTCAGCCTCCTGGTGGGCGCGACGTCGACCGTGATCGCCACGATCCTGGGCACCCTCATGGCCTTCGCGCTCGTGCGCCACTCCTTCCGCGGACGGTCGTCGTCCAACCTGCTGATCTTCCTCCCGATGGCCACGCCCGAGGTCGTGATGGGCTCCTCACTGCTGGCGATGTTCGTGTCGGTCGGGGCCGACAGCGCGCTCGGCTTCGCCTCGCTCGTGATCGCCCATGTGCTGTTCTGCATCTCGTTCGTCGTGGTCACGGTGAAGGCCCGGCTGTCCGGGATGGACTACCGCCTCGAGCAGGCGGCGATGGACCTCTACGCCACGGAGTGGCAGACCTTCCGCCTGGTCACCCTGCCGCTCGCGATGCCGGGCATCGTGGCCGCGGCCATGTTGTCCTTCTCGCTCTCCTTCGACGACTTCATCGTCTCCAACTTCACCGCCGGCCAGTCAGTCACCTTCCCGCTCTACGTCTATGGCAGCAAGCTGAAGGACTTCCCGCCCCAGCTGTTCGTCGTCGGCTCCCTGATGTTCTTCGTCTCGTTCCTGATCGTGATCGTCGGAACGCTGTGGCGCCGACGGAGCGCCCGATGATCAGGACGGGGCCATGACGGCCGAGCTGCCCACAATCGGGCACTGGCGCAGTGGTGGCCCGTGGTCGGGCGGCGCGGAGCGGTACGGCGACGTGCACGACCCCGCCACCGGACGCGTCGCCGCGCAGGTCGCGTTCGCCTCCGGAGAGGAGGTGTCGGCGGTCGTGGCCGAGGCGGTGACGGCCGGCCGGGAATGGGCCGCGACGTCGCTGGCGCGGCGTACCTCCGTGCTCTTCGCCTTCCGCGAGGCCCTGGTCCGGCGGCGGAGGGAGATCGCCGCCGTGATCACCTCCGAGCACGGCAAGGTGCTCGACGACGCTCTCGGGGAGGTGCAGCGCGGTCTCGAGGTGGCCGAGTTCGCCTGCGGTGCGCCGCACCTGCTCAAGGGGTCCTTCAGCGACGGGGTATCCGGCGGTGTCGACGTCTACTCGATGCGGCAGCCGCTCGGTGTCGTTGCGGTGATCTCGCCGTTCAACTTCCCGGCCATGGTGCCGCTGTGGTTCGTGCCGATCGCCATCGCGTGCGGCAACGCGGTGGTGCTCAAGCCGAGCGAGAAGGACCCGTCGGCGTCCCTGCTGATCGGCGAGTGCTGGGCCGAGGCGGGGCTGCCGGCGGGTGTCTTCAACGTCGTCCAGGGCGACCGGGTCGCCGTCGACGCCCTGCTGGAGCATCCCGCCGTTGCAGCAGTGTCCTTCGTCGGCTCCACCCCGGTAGCACGCCACGTCTACGAGAGCGGGACCCGGCACGGCAAGCGGGTGCAGGCGCTCGGTGGCGCCAAGAACCACATGGTCGTGCTGCCCGACGCCGACCTGGAGTCGGCCGCGGACGCCGCGGTGAGCGCGGGATTCGGCTCGGCGGGGGAGCGGTGCATGGCGATCTCGGTCGTGGTCGCGGTCGACCCCGTGGCCGACTCGCTGGTGCCCTCGATCGCGTCCCGCATCGAGGGCCTGCGCACCGGCGACGGCCGGCGGGCCTGCGACATGGGGCCCCTGGTCACCGGGGCACACCGGGACAAGGTGCGGGCCTACGTCGATGCGGGCGTCGCAGAGGGAGCCGACCTGGTGACCGACGGCCGCTCGGTCGTGCCCGACGGCGAGGATGACGGCTTCTGGCTCGGTCCGACCCTCTTCGACCGGGTCCGGCCCGGGATGTCGATCTACGACGAGGAGATCTTTGGTCCGGTGCTGTCGGTGGTGCGAGTTGCGTCGTACGACGAGGCGCTGGCGCTGGTCAACGACAATCCCTACGGCAACGGCACCGCCATCTTCACCGGCGACGGAGGAGCCGCCCGCCGCTTCCAGCGCGATGTCGAGGTCGGCATGGTCGGCGTGAACGTGCCGATCCCGGTGCCGATGGCCTACTACTCGTTCGGTGGCTGGAAGTCCTCGCTCTTCGGCGACACCCACGCCCATGGTGTCGAGGGCGTCCACTTCTTCACCCGTGGCAAGGTGGTCACCGCCCGCTGGCCCGATCCGGCGACCCGGCACGGGATCGACCTGGGCTTCCCGCAGCATGACTGAGCCGTGCCGGACTGAGCCCTCGGGTTGTGGTCCGGTCCCTCGATCGCAGGTGCGCACCCACATGCCGATGAGCCGGGCACGCTGAGGACGTCATACGGATGGTGCAACCGCTTGCTCGGCCCGTATGACGTCTTGTGATCGATGCCGTCCCGAACGCCCGGAATTGCCGCTGATCGGTCGCGGACGGTCGAGATCCGCGGCATGAACGGTGTGATCCAAGTGACCTTTGACTTCAAGTACTTGAAGTTCCTACTGTCGATGACGTGACCGCCACTGCAGCCCAGCACATCTACACGATCAAGGAAGTCGCAGCGCTGACCGGGCTCCCGGCCAGCACGCTGCGCTACTACGAGTCGATCGGCGTGATCGCGCCGATCAGCCGCGGCGCGAGCAGCAAGCACCGCGTCTACGACGAGGACGACCTCGATCAGCTCATGTGGGTGGCCTGCCTGGCCGCGACCGGATTGTCCGTGGGTGACATGCGTGCCTACGTCGCCAACGGACAGCTCGGTGCGGCAGCGGCCGGGGAGCAGATCGAGCTCCTTGCCGCGCAGGAGCAGCGGCTGGCCGAGGAGGCCGAACGAATCGTCCTGCGCCAGCAGTACGTGCGGGTCAAGATCGACTACTGGCAGGCAATCAAGGCGGACGACACCGCACGAGCCGAATCCGTCTCCGACCGAGCCCGCGCCCTCGCCGACCGGCTCAGGCAGGGCAACAAGCAATAACCCGCAGTGCGCTCAAGCCGGACCCCCGGGCCCGGGGGCCAAGCCCGCCCGTGCCACGGGCAGGCCGGCCCCGTCCAAAGCACGTCCACACACCCAAGAGAATCGAAGGAACCCATCATGCACGTCAACGCATACGCCGCCATGGCCGCCGGTCGGCCCCTGACCCCGCTCACCATCGAGCGCCGCGAGGTCGGGCGCAACGACGTCCTCATCGAGATCCAGTACGCCGGGATCTGCCACTCCGACATCCACACCGTCAACGGCGACTGGGGACCCCAACCGTTCCCGGTCGTACCCGGCCACGAGATCGTCGGCACCGTCACCGAGGTCGGCGCTGACGTCGTCCGTCACCGGATCGGCGACCGGGTCGGAGTCGGCTGCATGGTCAATTCCTGCGGCGAGTGCGTCAACTGCCGCAAGGGTGACGAGCAGCACTGCCTCGCCGGCATGGTCCCCACCTACGCCGGGACCGACCGCGACGGCAGCACCACCCAGGGCGGCTACTCCACGCACGTCGTCGTCGATGCCGACTACGTCCTCTCCGTCCCCGATGGGCTCGACCCCGCCGAGGCCGCGCCGCTGCTGTGCGCCGGCATCACCACCTACGCACCGCTGGTCCGCTGGGGCGCCGGCCCCGGGAAGAGGGTCGCGGTCGTCGGGCTCGGCGGACTGGGTCACATGGCCGTCAAGATCGCCCACGCGATGGGCGCCGAGGTCGCTGTGCTTTCCCAGTCGCTGAAGAAGCAGGAGGACGGGCTGCGCCTGGGCGCGGACGAGTACTACGCCACCTCTGATCCCGGCACCTTCGAGCAGCTCAGCGGACGGTTCGACCTCATCATCAACACCGTCAGCGCCAGCATCGACCTCGACGCCTACCTGGGTCTGCTGGCCGTCGACGGCACCCTGGTCAACGTGGGCGCCCCCGCCGGGCCGCTGAGCCTCAACGTGTTCTCCCTGATCGGAGCACGCCGCTCCTTCGCCGGATCCATGATCGGCGGCATCGCCCTCACCCAGGAGATGCTCGACTTCTGCGCCGAGCACCAGATCGGCGCAGAAGTCGAAGTGATCCCGGTCGACCAAGTCAACGAGGCGTACGAGCGGGTGCTGGCCTCCGACGTCCGCTACCGCTTCGTCATCGACACCAGCACGCTCAACTGAGCAGTTCGGCCTTAGGCCATGAGCGCCCGTTCGGCACAGCTGCCGGACGGGCGCTCCGCATCTTCGACCCGTCTGACGACTCGGGAACGCGCTCGTCTGCCGCGGATACCGCTGTTGGGACAGTCCGACCATGCCCGTCCCGACGCTGTTCATCACCGGCACCTGCGGCGTCGGGAAGTCGACCATCGCCGCAGAGATCAACGACGCTCTGGCGGAGGCCGAGATCGCAGACGCAGCCATCGAACTCGATGCGCCTGGTCGGCGTCAGAGCAGCGTGCCGGCCTTGTCGAGTACGACGCGCAGGATCTGCTCGATCTCGTCGAAGTGCTCCTGGGTGCAGATCAGCGGCGGAGAGAGTTGCACCACCGGGTCTCCCCGGTCGTCGGCCCGGCAGTACAACCCCTCGTCGTAGAGCGCTTTCGACAGGAACCCGCGCAGCAGCCTCTCCGACTCGTCGTGATCGAACGTCTCCTTCGTCTCCTTGTCCTTGACCAGCTCGATCCCGTAGAAGTACCCGTCGCCGCGTACGTCGCCGACGATCGGCAGGTCCTTGAGCCGCTCGAGCGTCGAGCGGAAGGCGCCCTCGTTGTCGCGGACGTTCTCGAGCACGCCCTCGTTCTCGAAGATGTCGAGGTTGGCCATCGCGACCGCGGTCGACACCGGGTGCCCGCCGAACGTGTAGCCGTGGGCGAACGAGGTGAGCCCCTCGAGGAACGGCTCCATCAGCCGGTCGGTCGCGATCATCGCGCCGAGAGGCGCGTAGCCGGAGGTGATCCCCTTGGCGCAGGTGATGATGTCGGGCTGGTACTCGTAGCGGTCGGCCCCGAACATGTGGCCGAGCCGTCCGAACGCGCAGATCACCTCGTCGCTGACCAGCAGGACGTCGTACTCGTCGCAGATCTCGCGGACCCGCTGGAAGTAGCCGGGCGGGGGCGGGAAGCAGCCACCGGCGTTCTGCACAGGCTCGAGGAAGACCGCGGCCACGGTCTCCGGACCCTCGTCCTCGATGACCACGGCGATCTGGTCGGCTGCCCACCGGCCGAACGCCTCGAGGTCGTCGCCGTGCTGGGGGGCACGGTAGAAGTTCGTGCTCGGCACCCGGAAGGTCGACGGCACCAGCGGCTCGAACTGGGCCTTGAGGCCAGGCAACCCGGTGATCGACAGGGCGCCCTGCGTGGTGCCGTGGTAGCTGATCGACCGGCTGATCACCTTGTGCTTCATCGGCTTGCCGGTGAGCTTGAAGTAGTTCTTGGCGAGCTTCCAGGCGGTCTCGACCGCCTCGCCCCCGCCACTGGTGAAGAACACCCGGTTGAGGTCGCCGGGCGCGTAGTTCGCGACCCGCTCGGCCAGCTCGATCGCCATCGGGTGCGCGTAGGACCACAGCGGCATGAACGCCAGCTCCCGCGCCTGCCTCGCCGCGGCCTCGGCCAGCTCGGTGCGCCCATGGCCCAGCTGGCTCACGAAAAGACCTGCGAGGCCGTCCAGGTAGCGCTTGCCCTTGGCGTCCCAGATGTAGGGGCCCTCCCCGCGCACGATCACCGGCACGTCGGCGTGGTCGTAGGTCGAGTGGCGGCTGAAGTGCAGCCAGAGGTGGTCCTTGGCGGCGCGCTGGAGGTGGTCGTAGTCCGGGTGCGTCATGAGCCCATCGTGAACGGTCGGACGGAAATCGGCAAGCGATTCAGTCGTGGATCACCGAAGTCGTCACGGAATCGGTTGTCGATGGCCGTGATTGCTGTCCACCTGATAGGAACTGCCCATGACGCGGCTGGTGTTTCGGAACGGCTCGCTCTTCGACGGGCACCGGCACCGGGGGCCGGGGGCTGTGGTGGTCGAGGACGGTCGGATCGTCGAGGTCGGGACGGAGGAGGGCCTCGAGACGAAGCCCGGCCCCGGTGTCGAGGTGGTCGATCTCCGGGGAGGCCTGCTCGCGCCGGGGTTCGTCGACGCCCACGTGCACGCGGTCCAGGGCGGTCTCGAGCGCATCCGGTGCGACCTGTCCGAGGACGACGGCCGGGACGGCTACCTCGCCACCATCGCGTCGTACGCCGCCGAGCACCCGGAGGCTCCGTGGATCCTCGGCGGGGGCTGGGCGATGCCGGCCTTCCCCGGCGGCACGCCGACCGCGGCCGACCTCGACCGGGTGGTGACCGACCGGCCGGTCTACCTGCCCAACCGGGACCACCACGGAGCGTGGGTGAACAGCCGGGCGCTCGAGCTGGCCGGCGTCGATGCCGGGACCTCGGATCCGCCGCACGGCCGTATCGAGCGGGACGCCGACGGCCACCCGACAGGGACCCTGCATGAGGGCGCGATGCAGCTCGTCGCCCGCCACGCGCCGGCCGACGATCCGGACGACTACTACCGCGGCCTCCTCGCCGGCCAGCGCTACCTCCACTCGCTCGGTGTGACCGGCTGGCAGGACGCGATCGTGGGCGACTATGCCGGCATGCAGGATCCCGGCCCGGCCTACCTGGAGGCCTCCCGCAACGGTGACCTGACCGCGTACGTCGTCGGCGCGCTCTGGTGGGAGCGCGACCTCGGAGAAGACCAGGTGGCGTCCCTGGTCGAGCGACGGGAGCGCTACAGCCACGGGCGGTTCCGGGCCACGAGCGTCAAGATCATGCAGGACGGCGTCGCCGAGAACTTCACCGCCGCCATGACGTCGCCCTACCTCGACGCCAGTGGCACGCCCACCACCAACGCGGGGCTGTCCTTCGTCAATCCCGGCGCGCTCCGGCACTACGTGGCCGCACTCTCCGCCGAGGGCTTCCAGGTCCATGTCCATGCGATCGGGGACCGCGCGGCCCGAGAGGCCCTCGACGCGTTCGCCGCAGCCGCCCGTCCGGACCTGCGCCACCACGTCGCCCACCTCCAGGTCGTCCACCCCGACGACGTGCCGCGCTTCGAGCCCCTCGGGGTCGCAGCCAACATCCAGGCGTTGTGGGCCTGCCTTGACGAACAGATGGTCGACCTGACCCTGCCGTTCCTCGGCGAGGAGCGCGCCACGTGGCAGTACCCGTTCGGAAGCCTCCACCGGGCCGGCGCGCGGCTGGTGGCGGGGAGCGACTGGCCGGTTTCCACGCCTGACCCGCTCGCCGCCATCCACACGGCCGTCAACCGCACGACGTACGACGACAAGGGCCGGGCCGGGCGCGAACCCTTCCTCCCCGAACAGGCGATCTCGCTGGCGACCGCCCTCGCGGCCTACACGTCCGGCTCGTCGTGGGTCAACCACCGGGACGACGCCGGCGTGCTCGCGCCGGGCGCCGTCGCCGACCTCGTGGTGCTCGACCGCAACCCGTTCGCCGGACCTCCGGACCAGGTCGGCGCCGCCCGAGTGGTGTCCACGTGGGTCGACGGAGTGCCGATCTTCGAAGCCTGACGCCGTCGATACGACGAAATCATCCTCCAGACGAGGTCCGGCCTACAGATTCCGCACTACCGTCGCTAGGCTCGCCTCACCTCAAGTCGACCCCGGGAGGGCAGCGGCATGGCTGACAAGAAGTTCCGCAACGTCATCGACGGCAAGCTCGTCGACTCAGCGTCGGGCGAGACCTACGACGTGATCGACCCGACCACCGGCGAGGTCTACGCGACCGCGCCGATGTCCGGCGCCGAGGACCTCGACCGCGCCTACGCCGCCGCCGACCGGGCCTTCGAGTCGTGGGGCAACAGCACCCCGCAGGACCGCGCCTCCGCGCTGCTCAAGCTCGCAGACGGCATCGAGGCAAGGGTCGAGGAGATCAACGCCGTGGAGTCCAAGGACACGGGCAAGCCTCTCGGGCTCACGATGTCGGAGGAGATGCCCTACGCCTCGGACCACTTCCGCTTCTTCGCAGGGGCCGCTCGGGTGCTCGAGGGCAAGTCGGCCGGCGAGTACATGGCCGACCACACGTCGTTCGTCCGCCGCGAGCCCATCGGCGTGGTCGGTCAGGTCACGCCCTGGAACTACCCGTTGCTGATGATGATCTGGAAGATCGCCCCCGCCTTGGCGGCCGGCAACACGATCGTGCTGAAGCCGTCCGACACGACGCCTGCATCATCGACACTGCTCGCCGAGATCGCGCAGGAGTTCCTGCCCCCCGGCGTGCTCAACGTCGTGTGCGGGGACCGGGACACCGGTCGCGCCCTCGTCGAGCACAAGACCCCGCAGATGGTCGCGATCACCGGCTCGGTGCGAGCCGGGATGGAGGTTGCCGGTTCGGCCGCAGCCGACCTGAAGAAGGTCCACCTCGAGCTCGGCGGCAAGGCGCCGGTGATCATCTTCGACGACGCCGACGTCGAGTCGGCCGCATCGTCGATCGCCGAGGCCGGCTACTTCAACGCGGGCCAGGACTGCACCGCCGCCACCCGGGTGCTCGCCGGGCCGGGCGTGCACCGCGACTTCGTCGCCGCCCTGACCGAAGAGGCCAAGGGCATCCGCACCGGCATGCCCGACGACGAGGATGTGCTCTACGGCCCGCTCAACAACCCCAACCAGCTCGACCGCGTGACCGGCATGGTCGACCGGCTGCCCGACCACGCCAACCTCGAGATCGGCGGTCGGCGCCAGGGCGAGACGGGGTACTTCTACGAGCCCACCGTGGTCTCGGGCCTGAAGCAGGACGACGAGCAGATCCAGACCGAGATCTTCGGTCCCGTGATCACCGTGCAGCAGTTCAGCGACGAGGCCGAGGCGCTGGCGTGGGCGAACGGCGTGCAGTACGGCCTGGCCTCCAGCGTGTGGACCAGGGACCACGGCCGCGCAATGCGGATGGCCAAGAGGCTCGACTTCGGCTGCGTGTGGATCAACACGCACATCCCGTTCATCTCCGAGATGCCCCACGGCGGCTTCAAGCACTCGGGCTACGGCAAGGACCTGTCGATGTACGGCCTCGAGGACTACACGCGCATCAAGCACGTGATGTCCTACATCGGCGAGTGACTGCATGAGGATCCTGCTCGTCGGTGCCGGGGGAGTCGGCGGGGCCTTCACGGCCATCGCGGCCCGGCGGGACTTCTTCGAGACGATCGTGGTCGCCGACTACGACCCCGCCCGTGCGGAGAAGGCCGCGGCCACCGACGATCGCTACCTCGCAGCGCAGGTCGACGCGTCCGACGCCGCTTCGGTTTCGGCGCTGTGTCGGGAACACCGGATCACCCACGTGATGAACGCCGTCGACCCGGTGTTCAACATGCCGATCTTCGAGGGCGCGTTCGAGGCCGGCGCCGACTACCTCGACATGGCGATGTCGCTGTCGAAGCCGCACCCGGATGCGCCGTACGAGAAGCCCGGCGTGAAGCTCGGAGACGATCAGTTCGCCCAGGCCGACCGGTGGGAGAGCGGTGGACGTCTGGCCCTGGTGGGGATCGGCGTCGAGCCCGGGCTCTCCGACGTCTTCGCGCGCTACGCCGCCGACCACCTCTTCTCCGAGATCGACGAGCTCGGCACTCGCGACGGCGCCAACCTCGTGGTGACCGGCGAGGACGGCAACGAGATCTTCGCGCCGTCGTTCTCGATGTGGACCACGATCGAGGAGTGCCTCAACCCACCGGTGATCTGGCAGGACGGCGACTGGCACACGACTCCGCCCTTCAGCGAGCCCGAGGTCTTCGACTTCCCCGAGGGCATCGGTCCGGTCGAGTGCGTGAACGTGGAGCACGAGGAGGTGCTCCTGATGCCCCGCTGGATCGACTGCAGGCGCGCGACGTTCAAGTACGGCCTGGGCGACGAGTTCATCACCATCCTCAAGGTTCTGCACACGCTCGGCCTCGACCGCACCGAGAAGGTCCGGGTCAAGGGAGTCGAGGTGTCACCGCGCGATGTCGTGGCGGCCGTGCTGCCCGACCCGGCGACCGTCGGCCCGCGGATGAGGGGCAAGACCTGCGCCGGCCTGTGGGTGACCGGCAAGGGCAAGGACGGCGAGCAGCGTCTCCACGTACCTCTACCACGTGGTGGACAACGAGTGGACGATGCGGGAGTACGGCCACCAGTGCGTGGTGTGGCAGACCGCGATCAACCCGGTCATCGCCCTCGAGCTGCTGGCGAACGGCACCTGGGCCGGGGCGGGCGTGCTCGGCCCCGAGGCCTTCGACGCGGTGCCGTTCCTCGATCTGCTCACCGCCTACGGCAGCCCTTGGGGCCAGCGCGACGACCAGCCCTGACCGGGTCCTGTGAGAATGGAGCCGTGAGGCGACGAGATGTGGTGGTGCTCGGCTCGACCGGGTCCATCGGCACCCAGGCGCTCGACCTGGTCCGCGCCAACCCGGACCGGTTCCGGGTCGTCGCCCTGACGGCCGGCGGTTCGAACGAGGAGCTGTTCGCCCGGCAGGTCGCCGAGTTCGGACCGGCCTTCCACGGGCTCGGCGAGGAGGCGTCGACCGAGGCCGCGGCCCGCGAGTGTGACGTCGTGCTCAACGGGATCACGGGTGCGGTCGGGCTGGGTCCGACCCTGGCGGCCCTCGACGCCGGTAACACCCTCGCCCTGGCCAACAAGGAGAGCCTGATCATCGGCGGCCCCGTGGTCACCGACCGCGCGAAGCCCGGGCAGATCGTGCCCGTCGACTCCGAGCACTCCGCCCTCGCCCAGTGCCTGCGTGGCGGCCGCCGCGAGGAGGTACGCCGGCTCGTGCTCACCGCGAGCGGCGGGCCGTTCCGCGGTCGGACCCGCGAGCAGCTCGGCCAGGTGACGGTCGACGAGGCGCTGGCCCACCCCACGTGGGACATGGGCCCGCTGGTCACCATCAACTCGGCCACGCTGGTCAACAAGGGGCTCGAGGTGATCGAGGCCCACCTGCTCTTCGACATCCCCTTCGACCGGATCGAGGTCGTGGTGCACCCGACCTCGGTGGTCCACTCGATGGTGGAGTTCGTCGACGGGTCCACGCTGGTCCAGGCGAGCCCGCCGACCATGCTGATCCCGATCGCTCTCGGCCTCGGCTGGCCCGACCGGGTGCCCGACGCCGCCCCGGCCGTGGACTGGTCCGGGCCCGAGACATGGGAGTTCCTCCCGCTGGACGACGAGGCCTTCCCGGCGGTGCAGCTGGCCCGAAAGGTGGGGGAGATGGGCGGGACGGCGCCGGCGGTCTACAACGGGGCCAATGAGGCGTGCGTGTCCCGCTTCCGTGACGGAAGGTTGCGATTCGTCGACATCGTGCCCACGGTGGCCGCGGTGGTCGGGGAGCACGACGTACCCTCGAAGGAGAAGCTCACCGTCGACGACGTGCTCGCCGCCGACGGGTGGGCGCGTCGCCGTGCAACCGAACTCGTCGAAGGGATCGCATGACCGCCCTGTTCTACCTGCTCGGTGTGGTGATCTTCGTGGTCGCCATCCTGGCGTCCATCGCCCTGCACGAGCTCGGCCACATGATTCCCGCCAAGAAGTTCGGCGGGAAGGTCAGCCAGTACTTCATCGGGTTCGGGCCGACGGTCTGGAGCACGCAGCGCGGCGAGACCGAGTACGGCATCAAGGCCATCCCGCTGGGCGGGTTCGTCAAGATCGTGGGCATGCTGCCGCCGGGCGCGGAGGAGCTCGACGAGGACCGCGAGCACCCGGTCTACGACGAGCAGGGCCGTCGCGTCGTACGCCTCCGGAAGTCCAACACCGGCATGTTCACCCAGCTGGTCTCCGACGCGCGAGCCGCCGAGTGGGAGCAGATCCGCCCGGAGGACTCCGACCGGCTCTTCTACAAGATGGCCTGGTGGAAGAAGGTCGTCGTGATGGCCGGCGGCCCCACGGTCAACATTCTGATCGCGTTCTTCATCTTCGCGGGCGTCTTCGCCACCTACGGCAACCCGGGCGACCTTCAGCCGGACGCTGGCCAGCCGGTGATCTCGACCGTGTCGAAGTGCGTGATCCCCTACGTCGACCAGCGGACCGAGTGCCGGAGCACCGATCCGCAGAGCCCCGCTGCCGAGGCAGGACTGCTGCCGGGTGACACGGTCGTCGAGTTCAACGGCACGCCGGTCACCGACTGGGCCCAGCTGCGCACGCTGATCCGTAGCAACGACAACGGCGACGCGGTCATCGTCTTCGTGCGCGACGGCGAGCAGATGACCGGGACCACCAACACCACCGTCGAGGCTCGTCCGACCTCGTTGACCGACGAGACCCTGCGTCAGGTGGGCTTCCTCGGCGTCACCCCGACCCAGCACCTCGTCACCGGCGGAGTCTTCTACACGCTGGGCCAGATGGGGACGATGACGGTCGACACAGTCAAGGCGCTCGGCACACTCCCGGTGAAGGTGTGGGGGGTTGCCAAGGCCATCGTCGGCATCGAGGAGCGCGACCCGGAGAGCCCAGTGAGCATCGTGGGCGGCGGTCGGCTCGCAGGGGAGACGGTTTCGCACCAGACGTTCCCGGTCCAGGAGAAGACGGTCTTCCTGTTGATGCTGATCGCCGGGTTCAACTTCTTCATCGGCATGTTCAACTTCATCCCGCTGCTCCCGCTCGACGGGGGTCACATTGCCGGCGCGCTCTACGAGGCACTGCGACGTGGCTTCGCGCGGTTGCGGAGGCGACCGGACCCGGGCTACGTCGACGTGGCCAAGCTGCTGCCTGTTGCGTACGTCGTGGGGTCTGCTGTGCTCGTGATGGGGATCGTCCTGATCGTGGGCGACCTCGTCGTCCCGCTCCACCTCCAGTCGTGATCTCTCGGTTGTCGATCGCCACGCCTCCCCCAGTAGCCTGCACACCATGACTGCCATCAGCCTCGGCATGCCCGAAGCACCCCCGCCGGTGCTCGCTCCCCGCCGCCCGACCCGGCAGATCCGCGTCGGGAAGGTCGGGGTCGGCAGCGAGTCGCCGATCTCGGTGCAGTCGATGACGACGACCCTCACGGCTGACGTCGACACCACCCTCCAGCAGATCGCCGAGCTCACGGCCTCCGGCTGCGACATCGTCCGGGTGGCCTGCCCGAGTCAGGACGATGCCGACGCGCTGCCGGAGATCGCGCAGCACTCACAGATCCCGGTCATCGCCGACATCCACTTCCAGCCGAAGTACGTCTTCGCGGCCATCGACGCCGGCTGTGCCGCCGTCCGCGTCAACCCCGGCAACATCCGCAAGTTCGACGACCAGGTCAAGGAGATCGCCGCCGCCGCCAGGGACCGAGGCACGAGCATCCGCATCGGCGTCAACGCCGGCTCGCTCGACAAGCGGCTGATGGAGAAGTACGGCAAGGCCACGCCGGAGGCGCTGGTGGAGTCCGCTGTGTGGGAGGCGGGGCTGTTCGAGGAGCACGACTTCCACGACTTCAAGATCTCGGTCAAGCACAACGACCCGGTCGTGATGGTGCGTGCCTACGAGATGCTGGCCGAGGCGGGAGACTGGCCCCTGCACCTCGGGGTCACCGAGGCGGGCCCGGCGTTCCAGGGCACCATCAAGTCGAGCGTCGCCTTCGGCCACCTGCTGGGGCAGGGGATCGGTGACACGATCCGGGTGAGCCTCTCCGCGCCCCCGGTGGAGGAGGTCAAGGTCGGCCTGCAGATCCTCGAGTCGCTGAACCTGAAGCCGCGCCGGCTGGAGATCGTGTCCTGCCCGAGCTGTGGCCGCGCACAGGTCGACGTCTACAAGCTGGCCGACGAGGTCACGGCCGGGCTCGACGGCCTCGAGGTGCCGCTGCGCGTCGCCGTCATGGGCTGCGTCGTCAACGGTCCCGGTGAGGCCCGAGAGGCCGACCTCGGGGTGGCCTCGGGCAACGGCAAGGGCCAGATCTTCGTCAAGGGCGAGGTCATCAAGACCGTGCCCGAGTCGCAGATCGTCGAGACCCTCATCGAGGAGGCCATGCGCATCGCCGAAGGCATGGAGACGGTCGACGGCGCCGAACCCAACGTCAGCGTGACCTGAACCAGTCCTCCGCTCAGCCCGCCCGCTTGGCGTGGTCCGGCACGCCGACCACCGGCGAGACCGACAGCGCGATCGCGAGGTTGGCGCCAGGCAGGAGCGGTTCGACCGCCCGCTTGATCGCCTCCTCCAGCATGCTGGCCCACGCCCGGAGGTCCAGGGATGACGACGCGTCCTCGCCGTTTCCGCCCGAGCGAGCCAGCGAGAGGTTCTCGGGGACGGGCGGCAGTCCGGTCGACAGCGCCATGTCCAGCGCCGTGACCTCGGCGTCCTCGGCGAGTCCGTGGTCCCCGATCGCCCGGGCCACCTCGGACAGCTGGCGCAGCACGGCCACCTGGTCGGCGGGCGAGGACGACAGTGCGTCGGCGTAGTCCCGGCCATGGGCCAGGTGGGCCCGCGACGCGTGGTGGTCACCCTTGATCTGGGCCTCTCGTGCCGAGGAGATCGCGGCGTCGCAGGCCTGCAGCGGCTCGGCCGCCTGCATCCAGTGGTCGGCCCGGTCGCTCTCGTGGACCACGGTCGACCGCGCAATCCGGTCGTGCAGACGACGTCGGGCGGCCGGTCGGACCCAGGCCTCCGTCGCGGCCCGCATGATCGGGTGACGGAACTCGTAGCCTGCACGACCCAGGCGCAGCGCGCCGAGGTCCGTGAGCCGGTCGAGGGCCTCGGCAACGTCCTTGGTGCCGACCTCCGACCACACGTGACGGTCCAGCAGCTGCAGCAGCGTGGCCGCCATGACCGGACGGTTGACCACCGCTACCAGCTGGATGACGTCCATCGCCAGCGGAGCGACCCGCTCCAGGATGCCGCGGATGACGGCGCCGAGCTCGGGGTCGGTCGCGTCACCGGCCTGGCTCGATGCGAGGTCCAGTCCGGACAGGGTCCAGATGACCTGTCCGTCGGAGAGCCACCGCCGCAACATCGCAACTGCGGCCCCGGCCCGCCCGTCGGTCTTCTCCACGAGGACGTCGATGAGTCGAGGCGCCGCGGGTCCGCACAGCACGGTCTCCGCGAGCTCGGCCAGCTCGGTGCGATCGAGGGGCTGCGTCTCCAGGCTCTCCGCCCGGAGTCCCACCATCTCGAGCTCCATCAGGAAGGAATCGAGGTGGCTCGCAGCGACGGGAACCACGAGCGCGAGGTCGGTGGCCGGGTCGAGGGAGGCGATCTCGTTCACGAGGTCCGCGATGCTCTTGTCGTCGTGCCCGTCCAGCGGGGGGAGCACCGCGACCGGAGCGCGTCGTGCTGCGCACTCCATCTCGGACTTGGTCGGCAGGTCCCGCGGCCCGTGCCCGTGCACGTGTGCACCGTCGACCTGCCCGCGGTTCAGCGACTCGTCGATCAGGGCCTCGCGGCCCGACCCGGCGTCACCCACCACGCACACCAGTCCGACGCGGTGCGCGTTGACGCTCCTGCGGATCAGTTCGCTGATGGTCGAGCAGTCTTCGTCCCGCCCCACCCAGGACGGGACGACGTCGTCACGATCCGGAGCCGAGAGGATGCTCATCTGAAGTGCCGTGGTCTGCCGCGACGGCGTGACGCCGAGCTCGTCTCCGAGAACGGTGCGCAGGTCGCCGAAGACGCGCAGCGCGCGGTCGGTCTCGCCCAGGCCGGCGAGGGCCCGCATCAACGACCCGTACGCACGCTCTGAGTAGGGGTCGGCGGTGATCGCCGACTCTGCGAGGTCGATCGCGTCCCGCATCCACGACAGCTCGACGGCGCTCTCGGCAGCGTCGGTCAGCAGTGACCGCCGCATCGCCGCCAGGGACTCCCTGGTCTCGACGGCCCAGCCGCTGCCGCCGTCGTGTGCTTCGAAGTCGCCGAGGTAGAGAGCCTCGGCCTCCCGGGTGAGGCCCACGACGCGGGCGTGATCGCCCCCGCGGCGAGACACCCGCGCCTCAACGGCGAGGTCACGGAACGCGGTCACGTCGACCCACGCGTTGGTCAGAACGAGCCCTCCGAGGCGGCGGGCCACGCAGTCGGTGCGCAAGGTACGCCGGATCTGGGACGCCGCGGTCCGGAGACTCGCCCGTCCACGCGCCTCGTCGACGTCCGGCCACAGCTTCTCGAGGATGCTGTCGATGCGGACCGGCTGATCGGCGTCCAGCGCCAGCAGCCGCAGCAGGTCCAGGGTCTTCCCGGTCCGCCACTCCGAAGCGTCAATGACGCTGCTGTCTCCCCGACGGACTCGTAGACTGCCCAACAGTCTGATCTCGACCGGTTCCGTGTTCTGTTCCATCTCAAGCCCCCGCTTGTCAGATGCCGATGAGGTGCCCGAGAGATCACTTGGTTGAACTTGCTATCACCCTGCTACGCACTTCACTGCATTTCCCGAGAGTGGGGACGAACGCCCCAGATACGCGTGGCTTTTGACCACACCGTGCTAAGCGGGGCATGGCCCGTTCGCGTCATGCGGGGCAAGGGTGTCCAGACCTCTTGAGGAACCCTTGAGGTTTTACGTGGCGTTCACGGCGTCGCAGGAGTCTGGCGACATGATGGCCTGGCGCCGCGTTGCGGCTGTGCTCGTGCTCGCCGCGCTCTGCTGCGTGTGGGAGGCCGCTCCGGCGTCCGCACACACCAAGGTCGTCTGGAGCTACCCGGCACAGGGTGCGAGCCTGCCGTACCCACCGAACGAGGTGGCCATCGAGACCTCGGATCCCGTCGACGTGGGCCTGAGCCAGGTCGTCGTTCGTGACGCAGACGGCCGGGCACAGACGGTGTCCAACACGTTCCTCACCAAAGGCGCGTCCACGCTGGTCGCCACCCTCGAGGACAAGGGAGCCTGGGGTCAGTGGAGCGTCGACTATCGCGTGGTGGGCTCAGACGGACACGCGGTCACCGGACGCATCGACTTCGCCGTCGGCGAGCCGGTGAGCGCGACCTCCGAGTCGCGGGCCGCCAACACCCGATGGATGATGCTGGGTGGCGGTGCCCTCGCACTGATCGCCGGCGCGTGGTACCTGCGCTGGACCACGGGCCGCCTGTCCCGGGCGGAGGCACGGCAGCCGGCACGGACGCAGTGATGGCCCCGGCCGACACGACGGTCACGCCGCGTGCGCCCACCGTCTCGCGACGGGTTGTCGGCTCGGTCTGCTTCGTCCTGGTCTCGACAGCCGTCACGGCGAGCGTCGCGACGAACCCGGAGCTGCTGGAGCCGGCCGCCCAGGGCATCCGGGACGCAGGGCCGCTGACCGATGTTGCCGCGCCGGTTGCGCGCGGCCTCCGCGTCCTCGCCGCGGTAGCGACGGTCGGGGCACTCACCGTGGGCCTGCTGGCAGGCGCGACGGCGCAGAACGGGCGGGCGAAAAGCCTGAAGATCGCAGCGGGCCGGTGGGCCCTCCTCTGGGCGGTTGCCGCTGGATGCTCGCTGGTCCTCGAGCTGTCCCAGGTGTCCGGTCTCCCCATCGCTGAGGTGCTCCGCGGAGAGGGCGCAAACGCGGCCTCCGGGATCGCGGCACAGGTGACCGGGCTGGCCCTCGCCGCCTGGCTGGCGGCACTGGTGTCGTTCTTCGCCCACCGGGTGGAGTCGATCGCGGGGCTCCAAGTGGTGTTGCTCGTCGCGGTCGTGGGGCTGGTGGTTCCTGTGCTGACCGGCCACTCCGGCCACGCCGGTTTCGATCCCGTCGCCCTGGCAACCCTGAGCGTGCACGTCGTCGCGGTCTCCGCATGGGCAGGGGCCCTGCTCGCACTCTGCGCGCACGCCGACCCGCAGACCAGGCTGGACACGGCCCTCCTGCGGCGGTTCAGCGCCCTGGCGCTGGTCTGCTACGTCATCGTCGCCGCCTCGGGAGCCGCCAATCTGTGGGCCCGGCTCTCCTGGGCGGAGCTCGTGGACAGCGGCGCCTACTCCCTCTTGCTGCTCCTCAAGGTGGCGGGGTTCATCGCTCTCGGTTGCTTCGGCCTGGCCCATCGACGTCGAACGCTGCGGCGCATGTCGGCCGGTGAGGGCGCGTCGTTCTGGTCACTGGCGGCGGTCGAGGTCGCGGTAATGGCGGCGGTGCTCGGCCTCGCCGTGACCCTGACCGCCACGGCCCCGGGAGAGAACGACGACGCGGTCCACGCTGCACCGGCGCCGAACCAGTCGCATTTCACGATGCCTTGATGGGTCACAGAAACGGTACGTGCTGAACCGCGCGCGGGTTGAAGGGGGACAAGCGGAGATGGAACTGAACCGACGCGACATGATGAAGCTGGGTGGCCTGGGGGCCGCCGGGGTGGCGGCAGGGAGCCTGCTTCCGGTGGGCGACCTGATCCGGGCCAACGACGCCAGCACGATCGACCCTGCGTTCCTGCCGGACCCGTTCGCCACGGCGTTCCGACGCCCGCCTGTGCTGAAACCATTCGCCCGCCGGCGCGATGCCGACGGCGTCTGGACGGACAGCTACGAGGTCTGTGAGGAGATCGCCAACGCGAAGATCCTCAAGGGCGGACGCGTCACCAAGATGTTCGGGTACAACGGCATCGTCCCCGGCCCCACGATCAAGGCGGAGCGAGGACGCAGGATCCGGATGCGGGTTCGCAACCACCTCCCGCCACGCCACCCTTCCATCGGCCACGAGACCTCCACGTCGACCCACCTGCACGGGTCCGCGTCGAAGCCGCAGTACGACGGCTACGCCAGCGACGTCACTCCGGCGGGGTTCTACAAGGACTACCGGTTCCCGAACTTCCAGCAGGCCAGGACCCTCTGGTACCACGACCACGGCGCCCACCACACGGCTCAGAACGTCTACTCCGGCCTGGTCGGTCAGTACCACCTCAGCGACAAGGTGGAGCGTGCGCTGCTGCCCCAGGGCGAGTTCGACGTCCCGCTGATCGTGTCCGACGTGGCCTTCCGCGAAGACGGGCAGCTCCTCTTCGACGACGAGGGGCACAGCGGCACCTTCGGCGACGTCGTCCTCGTCAACGGCCGGCCGTGGCCGGTCATGAAGGTCAAGCGCCGGGTGTACCGGTTCCGCATCCTTGCCGCCTCGGTCTCGCGGTCCTGGCGCTGGCGCCTCGGACCCGGCTTTCCGATGACCATCGTCGCCACCGACGGCGGTTTGATGCCGAAGTCGCAGACCGTCACCGAGTTCCGGCACGGCAGCGCCGAGCGCTACGAGGTTCTCATCGACTTCTCCAAGTTTCGTCCCGGGACTCGCGTCGTGCTGAACAACCTCAGCAACGACAACAACCGGGACTTCCTCAACACCGACAAGGTGATGGCTTTCGACGTGGTCGACGACCCGTTCGACAAGAGCGACTCGACATGGAACAGGATCCCGCAAAACCTCACCGGCTCCTCGGTGATGAAGCTCCGCGAAGGGTCGGAGAAGCGACGCCGTACCCTCAACGTCGAGCGCTTCCTCAGCAAGTGGACCATCAACGGGCAGACCTGGGGCGACGTGATCGCCAGCGACTTCCAGATGCTGGTCGCGGACCCCGACCTCGGCGACGTCGAGATGTGGACGGTCGCGAACAAGTCGGGCGGCTGGTTCCACCCGGTCCACATCCACCTGGTCGACTTCCAGATCGTCAGCCGCAATGGGCTGCCACCCCACCCCTGGGAGCGCGGACCCAAGGACGTCGTCTACGTCGGGGAGGGCGAGAGCGTCCAGCTGCTGATGCGGTTCGAGCACCAGCGCGGCCGCTACATGGTGCACTGTCACAACCTCACCCACGAGGACCACGACATGATGGTGCAGTTCGGCGTCGGCTGGAAGCCCGGTCAACCCGACCCCAACGACCCGATCCGAGCGGCCCGGTGCAAGTTCGACGACCTGCCGGACTGATCGAGACGGCGAGCACTCCGAACCGGAGCCGCGCGAGGCGACCCCGCGTCGTGCTCGTCGTGGTGCTGGTCGCCGCACTTCTGGCCGGGTTGCTCGTCCGGACGTTCGTGCTCCGTCCACTCACGGTGAGCTCGACGAGCATGCAGCCCACGCTCTGCCCCGGCGACCGGGTCGTGGTGAACCTCTGGGACCCGGACCTCGGCGATCTGGCCCACGGTGACCTCGTGGCGCTGCGACCGGGCCGGTCGGAGGTGCCCGTGGTCAAGCGGGTGGTCGGCCTGCCCGGAGACGAGGTGGCCATCAGGGACGCACTCCTCTTCGTCAACGAGGAGCGCGTTGACGAACCGTACGTCGACCACGAGGCGATCGACTCGGTCTTCTACGGCCCGGTGGTAGTCCCCGCGGACCGCTTCCTGGTGATGGGCGATGCAAGGGCGGTCTCGATCGACTCCCGCGCTTACGGCCCGGTGCGGGCGGAGAGCCTGATCGGACGGATCGCCTGGCGGCTGCCGTTCGGCGAGTGCTGAGCCCACCTCATCGCGCCCGTCAGTTTGCGCTCCTTTGACGAGCATCGACCACGGTTCCACCACACGTCACGTCGGCGCCTCGGGAGGCTCCGGCGCGGGGGACGACCATTGGGATGGGGAGAAGTCGTGGCTGACACGCACAGGTGGGGACTGGCCACCACGATCGGCGGGCTGTCCGCCGTGCTCGCGCTCGGTGGCATCAGCGTGCCGGCGAGCGCCGCGGACCCGGTTCACACGATCAGTGTCCAGAAGGACGAGAGCATCGTCGTGGTCGAAGGTCTGACCGAGGGCGACCAGGTCCAGGTCGAGGTGCGGCGCAACGGCATCCAGATCGGCAGCGCCCTCGGCGTCGCCCCGGCGGGCGGCATTTTCCGAGCTCAACCACAAGGTCGAGACGGTCGACCCGCCCGTGGTCGACCCGCCGGTGGATGAGGATGGCGAGGAGGAAGAGACGGACACCGCCGTGTGCTGGACCGACTCCACCCCCGACATCCTCGGCGGCGACGTCGTCCGGATCACCAGTGGCGCAGCCGAGGAAGAAATCGTCGTCACCGACATCGACGTCACGCAGGAGCCGACCAGGGTCGACGCGAACACCGGGCTGGTCCGGGGACGCATCGCCGGTCCGGTCCCCTCGATCAGTCAGCTCAGTGTCACCACCAAGGGCAGGACTGCCAGCGAGGAGCGGTTCGACGGCCTCGCCCCGGGAACTTCCGAGGGCGTCGTCGGGAAGCTCAAGTACATCGCTCCTGGCAGGTTCCAGGCGACCTTCAACGGGCTGAGCCGCACGCAGATGGGCGCCTTCCTCGACTCCGAGGTGCGGGCCGAGCACGTGTCCTCCGAGAGTCTGACCGGCTCCCACAGCACGGTGGCGACGTACGGCGCCGACGCCCGGTTCACCGAGGATCTCTGCCCGCCTGTCGCACGACGCGCGGTCACCGGGGCCAGCCTGGGTGTGATCAACCGTGCCAACGTGGACAAGTCGTTGACGGTGTGGGGCGTCAGCGCAAACGCCACTGGCGTACAGGTCGGTCTCGAGGACCGCAACGGAGCCCGACGGACCTGGCCCGCGACCATCACCGGTACCGGAATCGCCCAGACCTGGTCGGTGACCTACCCGGCCGGGAGCCTGCGTGGCCTGGCGGATGGCACGCTCACGTTCACTGCTGATTACCTCGAGGGCGACAGCGTGATCGCCGGGGCCGAGCGCACCATCCGGAAGGACACCGTGGCCCCGGCCGGCCCGAGGATCCGGCCGAGAGGCAGCACGTTCCTGCGCAGCGAGTCGGTCCGGATCGGCTCGCCCGGGGCCCGCGAGATCTGGTACACGCTGAGCGGGACCAGACCCGGCCGGAACCGCGGCGTGGAGTACCACGGGGAGTTTCGCCTCACCCGCAGCGCAGCACTGAGGGCCATCGCCTTTGACGCCGCCGGGAACCCGAGCCCGGTGACGACCGCCAGGTTCCGGCGAGCCGGAACGCCGGCCGCGCCGAGGATCGGCACTGCCGGCTCCGGATCGCCGGGTGGCCTGTCGACGGCGACCGCTCGCTGGCGGCCGCGCCTGAACACTGGTGGGATGGCCATCACCGGCTTCGCCGTGACGGCCCTGCGGATGGACGGCGACCGGATCGTGAGCCGCAGGACCTTCCAGCGACCTGCATGGGCCCGCTCGTTGACGGCGCAGCTCCTCCGGGGCGAGTTCCGGTTCCAGGTGCGCGCGATCAGCCGAGCCGGCTCGAGTGCGCCGTCGGTTCTCTCGAACCGCGTCACCGCGCGCTGAAGACCGCCTGCCTAGCGCGTTTAACGCGTGGTTGACGTCACTGTCCAACTCTTCTCGCACGTAGCCCGGTGGGTGTGCGAGTGACGTACGACCACAGGGACGTTGCGGGGACAAACGCAAGCACCACCTGGGTGGGTGGACGAAACGTAGGAGTGGGGACATGAAACTGCTCGGCCAGGCACGGCTGTGGACACGGATTGCCACGCGACGGCAGCGAACTGACGCCAGCTCCCGCCGTAGGGTGGTCGCGGTTTCGACCACCCTGCTCGTGGGGACGGCGCTCACGCCGTTGACGGTCCTCGCTCCGGCCGCGGTGCTGGCCCCGGCAGAAGCTGCCGTCGGCCAGGGCTTCAACCTCAACCCGTCCGACCTCAGGTTCATCCTCAAGCAGATCAAGATCTCCGAGCAGCACGCGGCCAGCTTCAACGCCGCGAACCCGTGCGCCGGCCTGATGGGTAACGGTGAGTTCCAGATCCCCACCACCGCCCAGGGCGAGGAGCTCCCGTGGGGCCTGCGCACCGTCGACGGGACCTGCAACAACCTGGTCCCCGGGCAGGCGAGGTTCGGGGCCGCCGACCAGACCTTCCCGCGGAGTGCTGGAACCGACTTCCGCAGCGCTGAGCCTGCGCCCGCCGGATTCCCCGGCAACGCGACCACCCCGGGCGGCAACACCTCCTACGCTCGCAACGGCAACGTCGTCGACTCCCAGCCACGCACCATCAGCAACCTGATCGTCGACCAGACCCCGGGCAACCCCGCCGCGCAGGCGGTCGCCGGGCCTGATGCCACTCCCGACGAGTCGGGCAGCTTGTTCATCCCGAACGTGGCCACGGACGTCGGTCTGTCCGCGCCCTTCAACTCCTGGTTCACCCTCTTCGGCCAGTTCTTCGACCACGGCCTCGACCTGGTCAACAAGGGCGGCGCCGGCACGGTCTTCATGCCGCTCGACCCCAGCGACCCGCTGTACAACCCGGCGACGCCGGGACAGAACTTCATGGTGGTGACCCGCGCGTCCGGCAGTCCCGGCTCGACGACGAACCAGACCGCGACGTTCGTCGACCAGAGCCAGACCTACACCTCCCACCCGTCGCACCAGGTGTTCCTCCGCGAGTTCGCCGCGGACGCGAACGGCAAGCCCGTCAGCAACGGCAGGATGCTGGAGGGCACGCTCGACGACGGCACGCGCGACGGAATGGCCACCTGGGCCTCGGTCAAGGAGCAAGCCCGGACTCTGCTGGGAATCCAGCTCGACGACCAGGATCTCCTCAACCTGCCCTTGCTGGCCACGGACCCGTACGGCAAGTTCCTTCCCGGCGCGAACGGGTTCCCGCAGCTGATCCTTCCCGGCAACGTGAAGCTCGAGGGCAACCCTGACGCCCCGGTGGACGCCTCGCAGGCCGTCCGGACCGGTCACGCCTTCCTGGACGACATCTCCCACCTCGCGGTCCCGTTCGGCGACCATGACCACGACCCGACCTCCCCGCGACAGGCCCTCTCACCCGACCCGCTGTCGGTCGCAGGTGACGACGACGGCAACCCGGCCACCTACGACGACGAGCTCCTCGCCGAGCACTTCGTGGCCGGCGACGGACGGGTCAACGAGAACATTGGCCTCACCGCGGTGCACCACATCTTCCACGCCGAGCACAACCGGCTGGCCGGCGACCCCACGCCTGCCGGCGAGGCGACTCCCGAGAGCAACCGGAACATCAAGGACGTGCTGCTCCTGGAGGACCCGGCCAGCGTCGAGGACTGGCAGATCTCGCCCGGCGTCTGGGACGGCGAGCGGATCTTCCAGGCCGCCCGCTTCGTCACCGAGATGGAGTACCAGCACCTCGCGTTCGAGGAGTTCGTCCGCAAGGTCCAGCCGATGGTCAACGCCTTCGGCGAAGGTGGCACGGGCTACAACACGGCCATCAACCCGGCGATCCGCGCGGAGTTCGCCCACGCGGTCTACCGCTTCGGGCACTCGATGCTCACCGAGAGCGTGGCGCGCACCGAGGCCGACGGCACCAAGAAGAACATGAGCTTGCTCGATGCCTTCCTCAACCCGCTGGCGTTCGACGACGGCGGGACCGTGGACCCGGGCGTCGCCGCGGGCCGCATCGTGCGCGGCATGACCCGTCAGACCGGCAACGAGATCGACGAGTTCGTCACCGACGCACTACGCAACAAGCTGCTCGGGCTGCCCCTGGACCTGCCGGCGATCAACATCGCCCGGGCCCGCGAGACCGGGGTGCCGCGGCTGAACGCGGTGCGCGCCGCGTTCTACGCCGAGAGCAACAACTCCGCGCTGGCGCCGTACGCGAGCTGGACGGACTTCGGTTTCGGCCTCAAGCACCGCGAGTCGCTGGTGAACTTCGTGGCGGCCTACGGCAAGCACCCGAGCATCACCGGTGGTCTGACCGCTCCGGCGGACTGCCGCCGAACGGCTGATCAACCAGGACCCCTCTGACCCGCTGACCCCCGCGGACGCGGCCGACTTCATGAACAGCACCGGCGGCTGGACCAACAGCTCGACCGGACTGAACGACGTCGACCTGTGGATGGGTGGCCTCGCCGAGAAGCGGGCGGTCTTCGGCGGTCTCCTCGGGTCCACGTTCAACTACGTCTTCGAGACGCAGATGGAGGACCTGCAGTTCGGTGACCGGTTCTACTACCTCTCGCGGACCGCGGGCCTCAACCTGCTCACGCAGCTCGAGGGGAACTCCTTCGCGGAGCTGATCTCGCGCACCACCGACGTGAACGGCCTCCCGGCGGACGCGTTCTCCCGCCCGGACTACGTCTTCGACGTGGGCGCCCTGACGTCCGGGTCGGGGTCGTCCGTGGTCGACGACCCGATGACCGAGGACTACGACGAGGGTGACCGAAGCGGCGAGCCGGGCGCGGACCTGTTCAAGATGTCCGGTGGCCCCAATGGCTTGCGCTACGACGGTCCGGCGCACGCGGTGTTCAACGGCACCGAGAGCGACGACCGGGTGTGGGCCAGCGAGGGCGACGACACCATTCGCGGCAACGGCGGCGACGACTGGATGCAGGGCGGCGACGGAGTCGACAACCTGATCGGCGGGCTCGGCGACGACATCATGAACGACCTGTTCGGCGACGACACCATCAAGGGCGGCGAGGGTGACGACGCGATCTCCTCGGGCCAGGGCTTCGGCGGCGACCTGAACCAGGGCGGTCGCGGCAAGGACTTCATCGTCAACGGCAACGACATGACCGAGGCCTTCGGTGGCCCCGGCAACGACTTCGTGCTGGGCGGTGACGACATCGACACGGTGTTCGGCGACGACGGTGACGACTGGATCGAGGGCGGCTCGGGCCCGTTCAACCTGCTCCAGGGCGACAACGGCGCGCCGTTCCAGGACGACCCGAACGCTCCCGGAGACGACGTCCTCGACGGCGACGGTGGCGAGCAGGACTTCGACGCCGAAGGTGGCGACGACATCATGCTCGGCGGACCCGGGATCCAGCGCGCCGAGGGCATGCTCGGATTCGACTGGTTCTCCCACGAGGGCGACCCCCAGGCCGGCAACACCGACCTGGACTTCACCGGCCTGCTGCCGCCGTCGGTGGGGGCGCTGCGAGACCGGTTCGACCTGGTCGAGGCCGTATCGGGCTCATCCCGGGACGACGTCCTCCGCGGCGACAGCCGGAGCGAGGCCGACGTCGTGGCACCGGGCGACACCCCGATCGGTGACGGCCACACCCTTCACCCGAACGGCATCGCCCGGATCAGCGGGCTGCAGGACGTGGTGGGCGAGGGCGTGGAGTCGTACGCCGGCGGCAACATCATCATCGGCGGCGACGGCAGCGACGTCCTCGAGGGCAAGGGCGGTGACGACATCCTCGACGGCGACAAGTACCTCGACGTCCGGCTCAGTGTGCGGACCAACCCGGCGAACCCGGGCAGCGAGATCCGTAGCGCCAACAGCATGACGGAGCTCCAGGCCGACGTGTTCTCCGGTGCGATCGACCCGGGCAACATCGTGATCGTCCGCGAGATCCTGGACGGGACCGGCGTAGGAACCGACAGGGCGCTGTTCTCCGACACGCGCGCCAGCTACGAGTGCGTCGACATCTCCGGCGCGACCCCGCAGCCGCTGACGCGGTGCCCGCGCGAGTGGGACGGACGCCGGATCACGGTGAGCCACCTCGGGAGCGACGGTGTCGACGGGGTCCTGGCCAACGACGGGACCGACACGGTGGAGAACGTCGAGGAGCTGATCTTCTCCGACAGCTTCCCGCCGGACCCGCCGACTGACGTGCACGCCGTTGCGGGCAACCGCAACGCGCGGATCAGCTTCGTCCCGTCGCTGAGCGTCGTCACCGGTTACGAGGTGCAGGTCCTCGACCCCAGCGGCCTGCAGGTCGGCGACCTGCGGCCCATCGAGGAGCCGGCGGACACCAGCCTGCTGGTGACCGGGCTGAACAACGGTGAGACCTACACGTTCAAGGTGCGGGGAGTCAACGACTTCGGCACGGGTGACTACTCGCTGCCCTCGAACGCGGTGACCCCGCACGCCGAGGTCCCGACAGCTGTCGGCATCCCGAACCTCGTTCCAGGCAACCGCCAGGTGCGGGTCAACTGGGCCGCGCCCGACGACGGCGGCTCGCCGATCACGGGCTACGAGGTCAGGGTCATCGACATCGAGGGTGCCCAGGTGGGCGTCCCGAGGTCGACCACCACCACCCGGTTCGACGTGACCGACCTGACCAACGGGAACGACTACTTCTTCTCGGTGCGGGCCCAGAACGCCGAAGGCTTTGGGCCCTGGTCGCCGGAGGTCGGTGCGGTGCCACGCGGGCGACCGGGTTCGCCGCACATGTCGGGACTCGACCCGCGCAACAAAAGCGTCCTGGCCCACTGGACGGAGCCGGCCGACGACGGCGGGAGCGACATCACGGGCTACCGGGTCCAGGTGCAAACCCTCGACGGCCGCCAGGTGGGGACCCTCCGGAGGGCCGACGGCCTCGCGAACCGCCTGCTGGTCAAGGGCCTCAACAACGGACGGTCGTACCGCTTCCGAGTCCAGGCGTTGAACGCCGAGGGCGCCTCGGCCTGGTCGGGGACCCTGAGGACCACGCCCCACAGGTAGCCGTCCGTGTGACCGTGCTTCGGGCCGGGTGGTTCGCCACCCGGCCCGCAGCCACGTCCGCGTAGGCTTCGCCTGTGCTCACGACCCGTCACGGTGTCCGGGTTCTCGGGCCCGAGGATCTCCCCGACTTCGTGCGGCTCGTCGCGCTGGACCCGGTGGTCAACGTGTTCGCCGACTACCGTGCCCGCACCACGAATCTGGAGCCGCGTTGGCTCGGTGGCGAGGTCTGGGGGCGCTACGCCGACGGACGGCTGACGGCGGCCTGTCACGTGGGGGCGAACCTCGTTCCGGTGCAGGCCACGGAGGACGACGCGCGGGTCTTCGCCGAGCGGGCACTCACCCGGCGTCGCAGCGTCTCCACGATCGTCGGCCCGCAGCCCGCCGTACGCACCCTGTGGAACGGCGTCGCCGCCACCTGGGGTCGGCCCCGCGAGGTCCGCTGGGACCAGCCCCACCTGGAGATCGCCGAGGAGCCGCAGGTCGCGGCCGACCCGGGGGTCCGGGTGACGACGACGGACGACCTGGCGGAGGTCTACCCGGCCTGTGTGGCGATGTACACCGAGGAGGTCGGCGTCTCGCCCGAGTCAGGTGGTGGCGCGGAGCTCTACCGAACGCGGGTCAGCCAATTGATCTCGCGCGGCTGGTCCTTCGCCGCCTTCGACCACGGTCGTCTGATCTTCAAGGCGGAGGTCGCCTGCGCGACGCCGTCCGCCGCCCAGGTCCAGGGCGTGTGGGTGCCCCCTGACCGGCGCGGCGAGGGCATCGGCATGCGCGGCATGGCCGCCGTGGTCGAGCTGGTCCGCCGCGACATCGCGCCGGTCGTGGCGCTCTACGTCAACGAGTTCAACCTGCCGGCCCGCCGGGTCTACGAGCGGGTCGGCTTCCGCCAGTCGGCCACGTTCGCGACCGTGATGTTCTGACCGGAGTAACTGGTTCGCGGAGGTGCGAGACGCGCAAGTAGCCTTCCGCCATGATCCTTCGGATGTCGAGCCTGTTCGTGCGGACCCTGCGAGAGGACCCCGCGGACGCCGAGGTGCCGAGCCACCGCCTGCTCGTCCGTGCCGGCTACATCCGCCGCGCGGCCCCGGGGATCTACACCTGGCTGCCGCTGGGCCTGCGCGTGCTGCGCAACGTGGAGGGGATCATCCGCGAGGAGATGAACGCGATCGGCGCCCAGGAGCTGCAGTTCCCCGCCCTGCTGCCGCGCGAGCCCTACGAGGCCAGCAACCGCTGGACGACGTACGGCGACGGGATCTTTCGCCTGCGGGACCGCAAGGGCGCCGACTACCTTCTCGGTCCCACGCACGAGGAGATGTTCACGCTCGCCGTGAAGGACCTCTACTCCTCCTACAAGGACCTGCCCGTCTGGCTGTACCAGATCCAGACCAAGTACCGCGACGAGGCACGTCCACGCGCCGGTGTCCTGCGTGGTCGGGAGTTCATCATGAAGGATTCCTACTCCTTCGACACCACCGACGAGGGACTCGACCGCTCCTACGCCGCGCATCGCGAGGCCTACATCCGGACCTTCGATCGGCTCGGTTTCGACTACGCGATCGTCAAGGCCACCAGCGGCGCCATGGGCGGCTCGAAGTCGGAGGAGTTCCTGGCCAAGGCGGACGCGGGTGAGGACACCTACGTCCGCTGCACCAGCTGCGACTACGCCGCCAACGTCGAGGCGGTGGAGGTGCGGGCGCCCCGCCCGGTGCCGTACGACGACCAACCGGCTGCCCACGCGGAGCAGACGCCGGACACTCCGACGATCGACACCCTGGTCGACCACCTCAACGAGAAGTTCCCCCGCGACGACCGCCCCTGGACGGCCGGGGACACCCTGAAGAACGTGTTGGTGGTGCTGAAGCACCCCGACGGGACCCGCGAGCCAGTGGCGATCGCGATCCCCGGCGACCGCGACGTCGACACGAAGCGGCTCGAGGGCCAGCTGGAACCTACCGAGGTCGAGCCGTTCGGGGACGCGGAGTTCGCGAAGTACCCCGGGGTGGTGAAGGGCTACATCGGCCCTCAGGCGCTCGGCGAGAAGAGCGACTCCGGCATCCGCTACCTCGTCGATCCGCGGGTCGTCGAGGGCACACGCTGGGTCACCGGCGCCAACGTCGAGGGCCAGCATGTCCTCGACCTCGTGGCCGGACGGGACTTCACCCCCGACGGAACGATCGAGGCCGCCGAGGTCCGCGACGGTGACCCGTGCCCCAACTGTGACGGCACGCTGGAGACGGCCCGGGGCATCGAGATGGGCCACATCTTCCAGCTCGGCCGCTGGTTCGCCGAGGCGCTCGACCTGCGGGTCCTCGACGAGAACGGCAAGCTGGTCACGGTCACGATGGGCTCCTACGGCATCGGCGTCACCAGAGCCGTCGCCGCGATCGCGGAGGGCAACAACGACGAGCTCGGCCTGGTCTGGCCGCGCGGGATCGCGCCTGCCGACGTGCACCTGGTCGCCACCGGCAAGGACCCCAGCATCTTCGCCGCCGCCGACCGGATCGCCCACGAGCTCTCTGCTGCCGGCGTCGAGGTCCTCCACGACGACCGGGTCAAGGTGTCCCCAGGTGTGAAGTTCAAAGATGCCGAGCTGATCGGCGTCCCTACCATCGTGGTGGTGGGCAAGGGGCTCGCGGAGGGCACGATCGAGGTGAAGGACCGTCGTACCGGCGACCGTGAGGACGTGCCCGCAAACCGGGTCGTCGACCACCTGGTCGCCCTGGTCACATGAGCGTCGAGGCCGTCATCTTCGACTGGGGCGGCACTCTCACCCGCTGGCACGACATCGACTTCCATGCCGAGTCGCTGGCGCTCGCCCAGGCCGTGGTCAACGCCGACCACGACCTCGAGGTGTCGCGGGAGCGGCTGCACGCGGCCGGTGACGCCGTCTGGGGGAGGAGCCGTGACCACCAGCAGAGCTCGACGGTCGCTGACCTCTTCGCCGAGGCCGGACTCGACCACGACCCCGAGCTTCTCTCGGCGTACTACGACTTCTGGGAACCGCACACCATCACGGACGCCGAAGCCGGTCCGATGTTCGAGGAGCTGCGATCCAGGAGGATCAAGGTGGGGGTGCTCTCCAACACGATCTGGCCCCGGGACTGGCACGAGGGGTTCTTCCGCCGGGACGGCGTCCTGGATCTGATCGACGCAGGTGTCTATACCAGCGAGCTGCCCTGGACCAAGCCCTCTCCGCGGGCGTTCGACGCCGCGATGGCAGCGGTCGGGGTGACTGATCCGGCGCGCTGCGTCTACGTCGGCGACCGCCTCTTCGACGACGTGTGGGGAGCTCAGAACGCAGGCCTGCGTGCGATTCACGTGCCACACAGCGACATTCCTGCCAGCCAGGTCGGCCACACCGAGGGGGTGCCCGACGCGGTCGCCGAGCGCCTCGCTGACGTCCCCGGGATCGTGCGGGCTCGGGGGTGAGGACCCTAGGGGGTCCTAGTACCAAGGCACTAGTCCTAATACCAACGGTCGATGGTTAGCCTGACTCGCGCGCGGGTACGTTCCCGCTGAACCGCGAAACAAACTGCGGGTCATCGAGGGAAGGACCCCCACCGTCATGCGTCTCTCGCAAACCCTTCGTCTGACTGCCGCAGCCGCGCTCGGGGCAACTGCGCTGAACGTCGTCGGCCTCGCCGCCCCCGCCCAGGCACAGGAGGCCGACTCCCACGAGGTCGCCTGCCTCACTCCGACCCCCGGAGATGCCGCCGCTGCCCGCGGTGGAGCGACGGGCCTCGACCACCGCGGCATCTCCGCCGCCGAGCAGCGCGCGATCGAGCGTCGTACCGACAGCCGTCTCGCGGCCAAGGGCTCGCCCAGCGTCAGCGGGAACACCGCGCTCGCCGCGACGGTCCCCGTCCACGTTCATGTGATGCGCGACGCCGCAGGTCGCGGCGACGTCACCAACCGCCAGATCGATCGGCAGATCGCGGTGCTCAACAGCAGCTTCTCCGGCACCGGCTACTCCTTCAACCTGGTCAGCACCAAGCGCTACAACAACACCGCGTGGCACAGGGACAACCAGTCCGCCCACTACCGAGCGCTGACCCGCAAGGGCGGTGCGAACGCTCTGAACATCTGGCTGGTCGACTTCAAGTTCCTCGGGATCGCGACCTTCCCCTGGGACTACGCCAAGAAGGGCGAGATCGACGGCATCCGCGTCCACTACGACTCCCTGCCCGGCGGCTCGATCGCCAACTTCAACCTGGGCGGGACCGCGACACACGAGGTAGGACACTGGCTCGGTCTCTACCACACCTTCCAGGGCGGCTGCACCGAGCTCAACGACGAGGTTGCCGACACGCCGGCCCAGATGAGCCCCACCAGCGGTTGCCCCGAGGGCCGGGATTCCTGCCCGTCGCCCGGGATTGACCCGATCCACAACTACATGGACTACAGCTTCGACAGCTGCTACACCGAGTTCACACCGGGTCAGGACAAGCGCGCCGACGAGATGTGGGCGGCCTACCGTGCCTGAACGACGATCTCCGCACGCATTGCAGGTTCATGCAATGCAAGAAGATGAGTCTGGCCGATGCTGGCGCTCTCCCCATGCGGCGTTGCACGATTGTGCAGGAGGGAGTGATTCGCCACTGGCGAGCGCTCCCTGACTCGTCTCTCGGGAGATTAGTCACCCGCGGTCCGTGGACTCGTCGGCTCCGGGGAAGATCTCGGGACTTCCTCGGTAGCTGAGTTCGCGGACCGCGGCGTCGGTGAGGGCCTCGATCGCCCAGCGGCGTTGGCCGCCGACCGTGTTCGCCACCAGCCACGCGTAGGTCGAGGCGCTGCGGCGCTCCAGCTGGCGCGCCGCCGCGACCACCAAGGACGGCGTCCCGAGGCGTCGCGGACTCTCGTACGCCGCCTCCGACGGAGCCGGCGCCCCGCCCTCCTCGAGCACCAGGCCGGTCAGGTGGTCGCGGCGCGCGCGATGAATCTCGTAGGCCTCGGACACCGAGTCGAACAGCTGTGGCGTGTCCGACGCCGAGGTCTGGGCACCGAGCACGCCGTACACGTACAGCGCAGCGTGCTCGCCCGCGAGGGCGACCTGGAGGGCGTCGAGCGTCGTCATCGGCCCGCCTCCGGAAGCACGGCCAGCTGCTGGGCCACCGCGGCCGACATGGACGCCAGCAGTCGCGCCAGTCGTCCGCTCTGGGCTGCCACCGCGCGGTCCGCCAGCAACCGCTGATGACGCAGCTCTTGCGCTCTCAGCGCGGCCAGCGCTTGCGCGGCATTGCTGCTCCGCGACGGCCGGCGGCCGGACCGTCGACTCGATCCGAGCACCTCCAGGTGCGCGGCGTGGACTCGGGCGAGCCCGCCCAGTGGCCGACGCAACGAGTCGTGCCGGCGGCGGAGTGTCTCGACGAGCAAGAGCGTGGTGGCGACCTCCTCGACCACGTCCTCGACCAGGCCGGCATCAGGGTCCTCTGCGCCCGACGAGGGCGCCGGGGCCGAGTCCGGATCGTCGGAGCCGAGGTCGCCGAGGTCGCAGCCGGCCAGGACGACGCCGCCGGCGAGGGCGCCCGCCAACGCCGTACGACGGGTGGTGCGAGGGGGAGGGCGACGGGACACGGCGCCGACCCTATCCAGCGCCTCCGGCCGGCCCACCGTCCGCGCCCCTGACTTTGCCAGCGTCCGCCCCGCTATCGTGGAGATTCGCAGGATCGAGGAGGTCGCTCAGCGACCGTCTCGCGGTCTTTCAACTGCACAAGGAGGTCGGGGCTCGTGAGCAGCGTCAGGCAGGACGCCATCCGGGAATCCATCGAGACCGAGCTCGCCGGCCCCCTCACCGCGTTGGAGCTCGACGTAGAGGCCGTCGAGATCACGCCGGCCGGTAAGCGTCGGATCCTCCGGATCGCCGTCGACAAGGACGGCGGCGTGACCCTCGACGACGTCGCCGCCGCGACCCGCGAGATCTCCCGGGTGCTCGACGAGTCCGACGCGATGGGTGAGCAGCCCTACACTCTCGAGGTCACCTCGCGCGGTGTCGACCGGCCGCTCACCCTGCCCCGGCACTGGCGGCGCAACGCCGACCGGCTGGTCAAGGTGACCACCACCGAGGGCGAGGAGCTCGAGGGCCGGATCGCGACCAGCGACGACGTGGCGGCCTGCATCGACGTCGACGGGACGATCCGCGAGATCGGCTACGCCGACATCTCCCGCGCCCAGGTCCAGGTGGAGTTCAACCGGCGCGGGTCGAAGGAGGGCTGATGGACATCGACCTGAGCATCCTGCGGATGCTGGAGCGCGAGAAGGAGATCTCCTTCGACATCCTCGTCGAGGCCATCGAGCAAGCCCTGCTCACGGCGTACCACAAGACTCCGGGTGCGCAGGAGAACGCGCGCGTCGAGCTGGACCGCAAGAGCGGGCACGTCACGGTCTTCGCCGCGGAGCTCGACGAAGAGGGCACGAAGATCGGGGAGTACGACGACACTCCGGAGGGCTTCGGCCGGATCGCGGCGACGACGGCGAAGCAGATCATGCTGCAACGGCTGCGGGACGCCGAGGACGACATCCGGTTCGGGGAGTTCTCCGGCAAGGAGGGCGACATCATCTCCGGTGTCATCCAGCAGGGCCGCAACCCCGACGACGTGATGGTGAACCTCGGCAAGCTGGAGGCCCTGCTGCCGCTGGGGGAGCGGGTCCCCGGCGAGCGCTACGACCACGGCACCCGGATCAAGTGCCTGGTCATCTCGGTCCGCAAGGGCATGCGTGGACCGCAGATCACCCTGTCCCGCTCCCACCCCAACCTCGTCCGCAAGCTGTTCGCCCTCGAGGTGCCCGAGATCGCCGACGGCACCGTCGAGATCGCGGCGATCGCCCGCGAGGCCGGTCACCGCACCAAGATCGCGGTGCTGTCGACGGCGTCCGGGGTCAACGCCAAGGGCGCCTGCATCGGCCCGATGGGCCAGCGGGTCCGCAACGTGATGTCCGAGCTCCACGGCGAGAAGATCGACATCGTCGACTGGTCCGAGGATCCGGCCGAGCTGATCGGCCACGCCCTGTCGCCGGCCCAGGTGACCTCCGTCGAGGTGGTCGACGCAACGGCGAAGTCGGCGCGCGTGGTCGTCCCCGACTTCCAGCTCTCGCTGGCGATCGGCAAGGAGGGCCAGAACGCCCGGCTCGCCGCTCGACTCACCGGATGGCGGATCGACATCCGCGGGGACGATGAGCCGGCTGAGCAGTGACCTGCCCACAGTCGCGGGGTTTCGATGACACTCGCTGACGCTCGCTGCGCAACCACCGGAGGGGGCCCAGGAGGCCTGGGTTCGAAATCGGGCGCCTGCACCCGGTAGGGTTGAACACAGTGGCGCGCGATCGACTTTTCCCTGCACGGACGACGGGCAAGCCAGTCCGTACGTGCATCGGTTGTCGGGAACGGGCCACCACACGTGAGTTGTTGCGTGTTGTCGCAGGACTGGATGCGAGTGGCCGACCGGCCGTCGTACCCGATCCGGACGGCACGGCACCCGGACGAGGCGCGCACCTGCACCCCACGTCCGCGTGCTACGACCTCGCGGTGCGCAGGCGAGCATTTACCCGAGCCCTCCGGCTCGAGCAGGGGTTGGCCAGCACACCGGTGGGGGACTACCTCGCCTCACACACCAACTGAGTCCGACCGACAGAGACTGGAGCAGCAGCTCATGAGCACTCGATGAGTACTTCGCGATGAGTTTGCACACCCGCTAAAGGTCTGAGACAAACCCCCGGAACCCGGGTCTCAGGCCAGAAGGAGAAACGTGGCTAAGACCCGAGTTCACGAACTCGCCAAGGAGTTCGGCGTCGAGAGCAAGTTCGTTCTCGAGAAGTTCAAGGAGATGGGGGAGTTCGTCAAGTCGGCGAGCTCCACTGTCGAGCTCCCTGCGGAGATGCGGTTCCGCAAGGAGTACGGCGACGAGCTGAAGACCGCGGCTGCGGCGGCTCCCGCCGAGGCCGCGCCCGAGAAGCCCGCCAAGAAGGCTCCCGCCAAGGCGGCTGCGAAGCCCAAGGCGCCGGTCGCGAAGACCGTCCCGCCGGAGCCCGAGCCCGAGCCCGAGCCGGAGCCCGCCCCCGAGCCGGTGGTGGAGGCTCCCGCCCCTGAGGAGACGCGCGAGCCCGAGCCCCCGGCCGAGCCCGAGGCACCAGCCGCCGCGGCGTCTGCCTCCCCGACCCCCAAGCCCCCGGCCCCGCGGCCGGTTGGCCGCCCGGGCGCGCCGCGCCCCGGCAACAACCCGTTCGCCACCAGCCAGGGCATGGGCCGTCGCCCCCGCCCCACGGATGGCGCGCCGGCCGGCGACCAGAGGGCTCCGCGCCCGCCCGCCGCGCGCGACGGAGGCGCCCCCGGTCGCCCCGGCATGCCGCGACCCAACCCCGCGATGATGCCCAAGTCCCCAGCCGCCTTCGGTTCCGGTCCCGGTGGCCGTGGTGCCGGCGGCCCGGGTCGCGGCGGTGGCGGTGCCCCCGGTCGCGGTGGCGCCGGTGCTCCCGCACGCGGCGGAGCCGGTGCTCCCGGACGCGGCGGTCCCCCCGCCCGCGGTGGTTTCGGTCCCGGCGGGCGTGGACGCCCCGGCGGACGCGGCCAGACCCAGGGTGCCTTCGGACGGCCCGGTGGGCCGTCGCGTCGCGGCCGCAAGTCGAAGCGCGCGCGTCGCCAGGAGTTCGAGCAGATGGAGGCCCCGACGCTCGGTGGCGTGAGGGTCCGCAAGGGCGACGGTGAGACCGTCCGCCTGGCCCGGGGCGCCTCCTTGACCGACTTCGCCGACAAGATCGGCGTCGACGCCGCCTCGCTGGTGCAGATGCTGTTCAGCCTCGGCGAAATGGTGACCGCGACCGAGTCCGTCAACGACGAGACGCTCGAGCTGCTCGGTGAGGAGCTCAACTACGTCGTCGAAGTCGTGTCTCCGGAGGACGAGGACCGTGAGCTGCTCGAGTCGTTCGACCTCGAGTTCGGCGAGGACGAGGGCGACGAGACCGACCTGGCGATCCGTCCGCCGGTCGTGACCGTCATGGGTCACGTCGACCACGGAAAGACCAAGCTGCTCGACGCGCTGCGCAACGCCAACGTGGTCGACAAGGAGGCCGGTGGCATCACGCAGCACATCGGTGCCTACCAGGTGGCCACCGACGTCGACGGCGACGAGCGACGGATCACCTTCATCGACACCCCGGGTCACGAGGCGTTCACCGCCATGCGTGCCCGCGGTGCGCAGGCGACCGACATCGCGATCCTGGTGGTCGCGGCCGACGACGGCGTGATGCCGCAGACGGTCGAGGCGCTCAATCACGCCAAGGCCGCCGGGGTCCCGATCGTGGTCGCGGTCAACAAGATCGACAAGCCCGAGGCCGACCCGACCAAGGTGCGCGGTCAGCTGACCGAGTACGGCCTGATCCCCGAGGAGTACGGCGGCGAAGCGATGTTCGTCGACGTCTCGGCGAAGTCCGAGCTCAACCTCGACAAGCTGCTCGAGGCCGTCGTACTCACCGCGGACGCGTCTCTCGACCTGCGGGCCAACCCCCACCAGGACGCCCAAGGGCTCGTGGTCGAGGCGCACCTCGACCGGGGCCGCGGCCCGGTGGCGACGATCCTGGTCCAGCGTGGAACGCTCCGCGTCGGCGACTCGATCGTCGCCGGCCCGGCCCACGGCCGGGTCCGGGCGATGCTCGACGAGAACGGCGGAAACATCGAGGAGGCCGATCCGTCGCGTCCCGCGATGGTGCTCGGGCTCACGGCAGTGCCCGGCGCCGGTCAGAACCTGATCGTCGTCGACGACGACCGGATGGCTCGCCAGATCGCCGAGAAGCGGGAGTCGCGTGAGCGCGCCGCCATGCAGGCGAAGCGCCGGGTGCGCCGGACCCTCGAGGACTTCATGGCCTCGATGGAGAAGGGCGAGAGCCAGGAGCTCAACCTGATCCTGAAGGGTGACGTGTCCGGTTCGGTCGAGGCGCTCGAGGACGCGCTGTCCAACATCGACGTGGGCGATGAGGTCGGCATCCGGGTCATCGACCGCGGAGTCGGTGCGATCACCGAGACCAACGTCGACCTGGCCGCCGCCTCCGACGCGATCATCATCGGGTTCAACGTCCGCCCGCAGGGCAAGGCGACCGAGATGGCCGACCGCGAGGGTGTCGAGATCCGCTACTACACGGTGATCTACCAGGCGATCGATGAGATCGAGGCCGCCCTCAAGGGCATGCTGAAGCCGGAGTTCGAGGAGTCCACCCTCGGCCAGGCGGAGATCCGCGAGATCTTCCGCTCGTCCAAGCTCGGCAACATCGCCGGGTGCATGGTCACCAGCGGCACCATCCGACGCAATGCCAAGGCGCGGCTGCTCCGTGACGGCGCGGTCGTGGCCGACAACCTCGACCTTGCCTCGCTGCGACGGGAGAAGGACGACGCCAGCGAGGTCCGCGAGGGCTTCGAGTGCGGTCTCGTGCTGAAGAACTACCAGGACATCAAGATCGGCGATGTCGTGGAGAGCTTCGAGATGCGCGAGATCCCGCGCGACTGACACCGGGTGGTTCGAAGATGAGCAATCCACGGGTGCGGAAGATCGCCGACCGGATCCAGGTGATCGTCGCCGAGATGCTCGAGCGGCGGATCAAGGACCCGCGGCTCGGCTTCGTCACGGTGACCGACGTCCGGGTCACCGGTGACACCCAGCAGGCGTCGATCTTCTACACGGTCTACGGCGAGGACGACGACCTGGCCAGCACCGCCGCCGCGCTGGAGTCGGCGAAGGGCCTGCTGCGGTCGGAGGTGGCCAAGCAGCTCGGCATGCGGCACGCGCCGACGCTGACGTTCATCGCCGACGCGCTGCCGGAGAACGCCCGCCACCTCGACGACGTGCTCGCCAAGGCGCGTGCCCTGGACGAAGCCGCTGCCGCGGCCCGGGGCGCGACGTACGCCGGCGAGGAGGACCCGTACAAGAAGCCGCGCGAGGTGGAGGCGGAACCAACCGGCGACGACGACGCATGACGGCGACGTCCGGGCTCGTGGTCGTGGACAAGCCGGCTGGCGTCACCTCCCACGACGTCGTGTCGCAGGTGCGCCGCCTGGCCGGAACCCGCAAGGTCGGGCACGCCGGCACCCTCGACCCGATGGCGACGGGGGTGCTGGTCCTCGGCCTCAATCGCGCGACCCGGCTGCTCGGTCACCTGACGCTGACCGACAAGGCGTACGACGCCACGATCCGGCTCGGCGCCGCTACGACCACCGATGACGCCGAGGGCGAGCTCCTTTCCACCGCACCCACCGACGGCCTCGACGAGGCGCAGATCCGGTCCGCGCTGGCGGCCTTCGTCGGCGACATCGACCAGGTGCCGACCACCGTCTCCGCCATCAAGGTCGAGGGCCGGCGGGCCTACCGGCGGGTCCGCGAGGGGGAGCAGGTGGAGCTGTCGGCGCGACCGGTGACGATCCACGAGCTGGCGGTCCACCGGGTGCGCCTGGGCGACGAGGGGGTCGACGTCGACATCGCGGTCCGCTGCACGAGCGGCACCTACATCCGGGCGATCGCCCGTGACCTCGGCGCCGAGCTGGCGGTCGGTGGTCACCTCACCGCCCTTCGACGCACGGCGGTCGGTCCGTTCGGCCTCGGGCAGGCCCGTACCGTCGAGCAGCTGACCGAGGAGTTCACGATGATGCCGATCGCGGAGGCCGCGCGGGCCAGCTTCCCCAGCCGCGACCTGGGTCAGGCGCAGGCGGGCGACGTTCGGCACGGTCGCCAGATCGACGCGGACCTGGGCGGGCTCACCGCGTTGTTCGCGCCGGACGGAGAGTTCCTCGCGCTCTACGAGCCGAGTCACGGGACCACCCGGGCCGTCGCGGTGTTCGTCTGATGCGGATCTTCCACGTCGCGCTGGCCGCCGAGTGGGAGGCGGCCCTGGAGTCCGGTGCCTACACGATGTCCACGCTGGGACGCACCCTGGCCGACGAGGGCTTCATCCACTGCTCCCACGAGGACCAGTGGCAGCAGGTCCGCCGCGATCATTTCGGCGACGCGACTGCGCCCCTGGTCCTGCTCGTGATCGACACCGACCGGCTCACCGCGCCGGTGCGCGAGGACGACGTACCCGGTTCGGAACGACCGTTCCCACACATCTACGGGCCGATCAACCCCGACGCCGTGGTCGAGACGTGGGACCTGTCGCTGCGGGGCACGGGCCGCGGGATCAGTAGGCTCACCCCCGTGCCGATCTGGCGAGCCCTCGACGACGTACCGGCCGACCTGGGCCGTACCGCCGTGGTCATCGGAAACTTCGACGGCGTCCACCTCGGCCACCAGCACGTCGTCGCCCGGGCTCGCGAGATCGCCGATGGGGACGGGCTGACCCTCGTCGCGGTCACGTTCGACCCGCACCCGATGGCCGTCCTGCGGCCCGAGCACGCGCCGTCGCCGCTGACGACCATCGAGGAGCGGACCCGGCTGCTGGGCGAGACCGGCGTGGACGCCGTGTTCGCCCTGCCGTTCGACCGCGAGATCGCAGGCTGGTCGCCCGAGGAGTTCGTCGACCGGGTCCTGGTCGAGGCGCTCCACGCGGCCGCGGTGGTGGTCGGCGCCAACTTCCGGTTCGGGCACCGCGCCGCCGGTGACGTCGCCACCCTGCGCGAGGCGGGGGAGTCCCGCGACTTCGTCGCCGAGGGGATCGCCCTCGACGGCGGCCCGCAGGTCTGGTCCTCGACCTACGTCCGCACCTGCCTTGCCACCGGGGACGTCGCCGGCGCCGCCGAGGCGCTCGGTCGCCCGGTCACGGTGCGCGGCGCGGTCGTCGAGGGCGACAAGCGCGGCAAGGAGCTTGGCTTCCCGACGGCCAACGTGCCGACCTCGGGCGTGACGGCCACCCCGGCCGACGGGGTCTACGCCGGCTGGCTGCGCCGTCTCGACACCGACGAACGGTTCCCGGCCGCGATCAGCGTCGGCACCAACCCGACCTTCGACGGCCACCGCGAGAGCCGCGTCGAGAGCTACGTGCTCGACCGGACCGACCTCGAGCTGTACGGCGTCGAGGTCGAGGTCGAGTTCGTCGACCGTCTCCGCGGCATGACGGCGTTCGAGTCGGTGGACAAGCTGGTGGCGCAGATGCACGACGACGTCGAGCAGGCACGCCGCGTGCTCGACGCCTCGGGGGCGGACCCCGCGTGAGGCAGACCAGCAGCGAGCCGCTGCCCGCCACCGAGGCCTGGTTCCTCCAGCACGGGCTGCCCTACTTCGTCCCGGAGGAGCGAGCCGCCGCCCGGGCGGCGCTCCGCCCACGTCGCGCCCTGCCGCTGATGCTCCTGGTGCTCCTCGTCGCGGCCGCCCTCGGCGGGCTGCTCGGGTGGTTCTCGGACCAGGTCAGCGCGGCGCCGGCGCTCTGGCTGACCCTGGCCGTCCTGGGTGGGGTGGTCTACGCCATGACCGCCCTGCGCGCCCGCCCGATCCTGAGCTGGGCGCTGGGCCGGACGTTCTCCAGCCTGCGGCTGCTGCTGTCCACCGCATCCCGCGCGCTGCCCCTGCTGCTCGTCTTCGTGACGTTCCTGTTCATCAACGCCGAGGCGTGGGAGATGACCTCCCGCCTACCGTTCGGCCGGTTGTGGCTGGCGGTGCTGCTGCTCCTGGGACTGGGCATGGTGTTCCTGCTGGTTCGGCTGCCCGAGGAGGTCGACCAGGCCGACGACGCTGTCGACGACGCCCTCCTCAGCCGTGCGTGTCGCGGTACGCCGCTGGAGCAACCCTGCGCCGAGCTGGTCGCCGATCCTGACGCCGACCCGACGTCGTACGCCCAGGTCACCGGCTATGAGCGCTGGAACCTGATCGCCGCGCTGCTGGTCATCCAGACCGCGCAGGTGCTGGTGCTGGTCGTGGCGGTCTTCGTCTTCTTCCTGCTGTTCGGGTCGCTGATCATGCCGGAGACCGTGCAGGCGTCCTGGACCGGCAAGGACATCAGCAGCTTCCCCTACCTCGACAGTGTGTCGACCCAGCTGGTCAAGGTGTCGCTGTTCCTCGCTTCGTTCAGCGGGCTCTACTTCACCGTCTCCGCGGTGACCGACGAGACCTACCGGAACCAGTTCTTCGCCGGTGTGACCGACGAGCTGGAGCGGGCGGTCGGCGTACGGGCGGTCTACCTCGCCCTGCGCGCTGTGTCCGAACGCTCCGCCTAGGCAGGCGTCACGTCGACCGGTACGCCGTTCAGCGCGGCGTTGCCGGACACGTCCAGCCGCTCCGGATCGGTCAGGTCGTTGATCGAGACGCCGGGGACCTTGGCGGCCCGGCTCATGCCGGTGCCGTTGACCTGGTGGCCGTAGCCGTGGGGGAGCGAGACCACGCCGGGCATGATGTCGTCGACGGCCCGGACCTCGACCTCGACCGAGCCGACCCTCGACCTGACGGTGACGCGGTGGCCATCGGAGATCCCGCGGGCGGCGAGGTCGTCGGGGTGCATGAGCAGCTGGTGCCGCGGCTTGCCGCGGGTGAGCCGCTCGGTGTTGTGCATCCAGGAGTTGTTGTCGCGCTGGTGGCGCCGGCCGATGAGCACGAGCTCCCCGTCTCGCGGCGAGATCTCCGTCCGGTCCAGCCGGGCCAGGTCCGTGAGCACCAGCCCCGGTGCGGCGTCGATCCGCTTCGACTTCGTGAACAGCCGCTCGGGCAGCCGGCCCGCCTCGAGTGGGCCGAGGTCGACCCCGGCGGGGTTCTTCCGCAGCTGGGAGATGGTGACGCCGGACTTGCCGGTGCGGAGCAGCTGCGCCACCAGGAAGGTCGGGCTGACCCTCAGCCGGGCCCGGGTGGCGAGCCGCTTCTTCCAGGGCGGCCTGCGGTTCAGCCGCTTCATCAGCCGCAGCGTGACCTCGCGGTAGATCTCCCAGTCGTGTCGTTGGTTGCGGTCCTTGTCGACGACGGCCGGGGTGAACCGCGCCGTGTTGCGCACCGCGAGGGTGTGGAAGACGAGGTCGTAGTGATCTCGCTCCAGGGCGGTGGTCGGCGGCAGGATCACGTCGGCGTGCCGGGTCGTCTCGTTGACGTAGATGTCGACGGCTGCCATGAAGTCGAGACCCTCCATCGCCCGTCCGAGCGCCGAGCCGTCCGGTGTGGACAGCACCGGGTTGCCGGACAGCGTGAGCAGCGCCCGGATCTGACCGTCGCCCGGTGTCTCGATCTCCTCACGGAGGGCGGAGACCGGGAGCTCGCCGGCTGTCTCGGGGAGGCCGCGCACCCGGCTGCGCCACGCATCGCGGTGTCCCTTGCCGACCAGGCCGCGACCGACGCTGTCGATCGCCGGCGTGGTGAAGAGGGTGCCGCCCTCCCGGTCGAGGTTCCCGGTGACCAGGTTGAGCAGCTGGATCGCCCACTGTGCGACCGTGCCGTGCGCGGTCGTCGAGACGCCCATGCGGCCGTAGGCGGCCGCACCGTCGGCGGCCGCGAACTCCCGCGCGATCCGGCGGATCTCGTCGGCCGACACGCCACTCGACCGCTCCGCGCGCTCGGGGTCGAACCCGGCCACGGCCGCTCGCACGGAATCGATGCCGTCGACGTACTCCCTCGGGTTCGTGAGGCCTTCGTCGAACAGCACGTGCAGCATGGCCAGCAGGACGTAGACGTCGGTGCCAGGGCGGATGAAGTGGTGCTCGGAGGCGACCTTGGCGGTCTCGGTGCGCCGCGGATCGAACAGCACCATCCTGCCGTCGCGCTGCTTGAGGGCCCGCAGCCGGTTGGGGAAGTCGGGCACTGTCATCAGGGAGCCGTTGGAGGCCATCGGGTTGGCGCCGAAGGCCAGGAAGTACGACGTCCGGTCGATGTCGGGGATGGGCAGCAGCAGCTGGTGGCCGTACATCAGGTGGGCGACCAGCTGGTGGGGGAGCTGGTCCACGGAGGTGGCGCTGAAGAGGTTGCGGGTGCGCAGGGACCTGACCATGGTCAGTCCGTGGGTCAGCGAGCCGAGGCTGTGGACCGTGGGGTTGCCGAGGTAGATGCCGACGGCGTCGCGGCCGTGCTGATTGAGCGCCTCGGCCAGACCGTCGGCCACCAGGTCGAACGCCTCGTCCCAGCCGATCTCCACCCAGTCCTCGCCACGCCGGCGGACCGGGCGGCGCAGGCGGTCCGGGTCGTCGAGCACATCGGCCAGGGACACACCCTTGGGGCAGATGTAGCCACGGGAGAGGGGGTCTGCATCGCTGCCGCGGATCGAGGTGACCCGGCCCTCCTCGGTCGTCACTTCGAGGCCGCAGATGGCCTCACAGAGGTTGCACACGCCGAGCTGGGTGGACATTCGGTCAGTCTGGCACAGGGCGGTGCCCCGTCCTGGGGCGCGTGACGGGTAGCCTCGAGACGCGTGTTGCCCGCTGTGGGCGACGACCACAGAAGGGAAAGCTCACATGGGATACGGACTCGGCGTCTTTCTGCTCGCTCTCGGACTCATCCTCGCGCTTGCCGTGAACGACATGATCGACGCCATCGACCTCACCATGATCGGGTGGATCCTCGCGATCGCCGGCCTGTTGGTCATCGTTCTGACCGCCGTCCAGGCCAACCGCGGCCGCACCCACCGCACCGTGGCGACGACGACCCACGAGGACGGCTCGCAGTCGGTCGCCGAGCGTCGTACCGAGCAGGACCCGCCGCCCCCGGCCGTCTGAGGTCTCAGAGGCTCGACACCTGCGTTTTGGGCGCGGCCGGTGGCCGCTGATAGTCTCGTCCGGTTGCCCGTCCCGGTCTGCCGGGTTTCCGGGCGACACCACGCAGTACCCGCCGTCAGACGGCCGCGGAACCAGAGTGCCCGGGTGGACAGGCCCCGGCGCGCCGCGCAACGAGCAGGGCCCGGACCGGGCCGGAAGGAGCCCGCATGTCGATCGGTACCGACGCGGAGACCAAGAAGAACATCATCGCCAAGTACGCCACGACCGAGGGTGACACCGGCTCGCCGGAGGTCCAGGTGGCTCTGCTGAGCCACCGGATCGCCCACCTCACCGAGCACCTCAAGCAGCACAAGCACGACCACCACAGCCGTCGTGGCCTGTTGCTGCTGGTCGGCCAGCGCCGTCGGTTGCTCAACTACCTGCAGAAGACCGACATCGAGCGCTACCGCTCGATCGTCGAGCGTCTCGGTCTGCGTCGCTGACTCCGGAAGGGTCCACACCTGTGGGCCCTTTCGTTACATTTCACAACAGAACACACATCACCAGGAGCGATCCGCGAATCGTCGGCCCGGTCCTCGGTAGTGGCTCTCGGTCTGTTCACAGCACCGCGAGCCTCGATCGAAGACCGGCACCCACACCCATACAGCGGGAACGCGGGTCATTCGCGGTATCGCTCCGCGAACAGAAAGCACATGCAGTGGAACCCACTATTTCTGCCGTCGAGACAGTTCTCGACAACGGCAAGTTCGGCCAGCGCACCGTCAAGTTCGAGACCGGGCTGCTCGCCCGGCAGGCGGCTGGCTCCGTCACCGCCTACCTGGACGACGAGACGATGCTGCTCTCGGCGACCACGGCCGGCAAGCACCCCAAGGACCACTTCGACTTCTTCCCCCTGACGATCGACGTCGAGGAGCGGATGTACGCCGCGGGCCAGATCCCCGGCTCGTTCTTCCGCAGCGAGGGTCGTCCCGGCGAGGACGCGATCCTCACCTGCCGGCTCATCGACCGCCCGCTGCGCCCGACGTTCAAGAAGGGCCTGCGCAACGAGGTCCAGGTCGTCATCACCGTCATGGCGCTCGACCCCGACACGCCCTACGACGTCCTGGCGATCAACGCTGCCTCGCTGTCGACCCAGCTCTCCGGCCTGCCGTTCTCCGGCCCGGTGGGTGGCGTCCGCGTGGCCTTCATCGAGGGTCAGTGGGTAGCGTTCCCCAGCCACAGCCAGCTCGAGAACGCCGTGTTCGACATGGTGGTCGCGGGTCGGGTCACCGAGACGGGTGACGTCGCGATCATGATGGTCGAGGCCGAGGCCACCGAGCAGACCTGGGACCTCGTCCAGTCCGGTACCCAGGCCCCGACCGAGAGTGTCGTGGCCAGCGGTCTCGACGCCGCCAAGCCGTTCATCAAGCAGCTGGTCGAGGCGCAGGTCGAGCTGGCCAAGCAGGCCGCGAAGCCGGTCCAGGAGTTCCCGGTCTTCCTCGACTTCGAGGACGACGTCTACGACGCGGTCGAGTCGGCCGTGAAGGCGCCGACCGCCGAGGCGCTGACCATCGCCGGCAAGCAGGAGCGCGAGGAGAAGCTCGACGAGATCAAGGCGTCGCTGCTCGACCAGCTCGCCGGACAGTTCGAGGACCGCGAGAAGGAGGTCGGCGCCGCGTTCCGGGCGCTGAACAAGCAGCTCGTGCGCGAGCGGGTCCTGCGCGACAAGGTCCGCATCGACGGCCGCGGCCTCGCCGACATCCGTCCGCTGCACGCGGAGGTCGGCGTGATCCCGCGGGTCCACGGTTCGGCACTGTTCGAGCGGGGCGAGACCCAGATCCTCGGTGTGAGCACGCTGAACATGCTCACGCTCGAGCAGAAGCTGGACACGCTCTCCCCGGAGAAGTCCCGTCGTTACATGCACAAGTACGTCTTCCCGCCCTTCTCCACCGGCGAGACCGGCCGGGTGGGCTCTCCGAAGCGCCGCGAGATCGGCCACGGTGCGCTGGCCCGCCGGGCCCTGCTGCCGGTGCTGCCGACCCGTGAGGACTTCCCCTACGCCATCCGGCAGCTGTCGGAGGCCATGGGCTCCAACGGCTCGACGTCGATGGGTTCGGTGTGCGCCTCCACCATGTCGCTCCTGCAGGCCGGCGTGCCGCTGCGCGCAGCCGTGGCCGGGATCGCCATGGGCCTGATCTCCGGTGAGGTCGACGGTGAGACGCAGTACGTCGCGCTCACCGACATCCTCGGCGCCGAGGACGCGTTCGGTGACATGGACTTCAAGGTCGCCGGTACCCGCGAGTTCGTCACCGCCCTGCAGCTCGACACCAAGCTCGACGGGATCCCGGCCGAGGTTCTGGCCGCCGCCCTCGACCAGGCGAAGGACGCCAGGCTCGCGATCCTCGACGTGATGGCCGAGGCCATCGACGAGCCCGAGGAGATGTCGGTCCACGCCCCGCGGATCATCAGCGTCCGGGTGCCGGTCGACAAGATCGGCGAGGTCATCGGCCCCAAGGGCAAGGTGATCAACCAGATCCAGGACGACACCGGCGCCACGCTGTCGATCGAGGACGACGGCACCGTCTACATCGGTGCCACCAACGGCGAGGCCGCCGAGGCGGCCCGGGCCGCGGTCAACGCGATCGCGAACCCGACCATGCCCGAGGTCGGCGAGCGCTACCTCGGCACCGTCGTGAAGACGACCAACTTCGGCGCGTTCGTCTCGCTGCTCCCCGGCAAGGACGGCCTGCTGCACATCAGCAAGCTGCGCTCCCTGGCCGGCGGCAAGCGCGTCGAGGCCGTCGAGGACGTCGTCTCGGTGGGCCAGAAGCTCCAGGTCCAGATCGCCGAGATCGACGACCGCGGCAAGCTCTCCCTGGTACCGGTGGTCGACGAGGACAGCTCCTCCGAGGACGCCGAGGACTCGGACGAGGAGTGACCGACCCCTCGACGCTGACCCGCCTGGCGGTGGTGGAGGAGGTTGCCCAGCAACCCTCTCGAAACCCGGGCGGGTCAGCGTCTGCGGGGCGGCTGACGGTGCCGCAGAAGGTCGGCTCGACCCGCACCCTCGAGACGGTCAAGGACGACGACGGCCAGGTGACGTCGCGGGTACGCCGCACCGTGCTCCCCGGCGGCCTGCGGGTGATCACCGAGCAGATGGCCGGAGCCCGGTCGACCAGCATCGGGGTCTGGGTCGGCGTCGGCTCCCGGGACGAGACCCCCACGCTGCACGGGTGCTCCCACTTCCTGGAGCACCTGCTCTTCCGGGGCACGAAGTCGCGGTCGGCGATGGACATCTCGGTGGCCCTGGACTCGGTGGGCGGCGAGTTCAACGCCTTCACCGCCAAGGAGTACACCTGCTTCCACGCACGCGTGCTCGTCGACGACCTGCCGCTGGCGGTCGACGTCCTGGGTGACATGGTCACCGACTCGCTGATCTCGGCCGCCGACATCGAGGCCGAGCGCGACGTGATCCTCGACGAGATCGCCATGCACGACGACGATCCCGACGACGTGGTGCACAACCTCTTCGCCGCCCAGGCATGGGGTGCCGGGCCGCTGGGCCGTCCGATCGCGGGCACCGCCGACTCGATCGCCAGTCTCACCCGGGCCCAGGTGAAGCGGTTCTACCAACGCCACTACCGGCCGGCGAACATGGTGGTCGCGGTCGCCGGAGCCGTGGACCACGCCCGGCTGGTCCGGCAGGTACGCCGCGCGTTCTCGCGCAACGGCTTCCTGACCGGCGACGAGGTCCCGGTGGCGGCGCGGGCCGAGGACCACGCGCGTCGGGTCAAGGCCGGCACGGTGAGCGCCCGCCGGCCGCTCGAACAGGTGAACCTCGTGCTCGGGGTCAATGGGCTGACGCGCACCGACGACCGGCGGTTCGCGCTGGGTGTCCTCAACACGGCCCTGGGCGGAGGCACGTCCTCACGGCTCTTCCAGGAGGTCCGCGAACGACGCGGGCTCGCCTACTCGGTGTTCTCGTTCGCCAGCCACCACGCCGACGCCGGGCTGGTCGGCGTATCGGCCGGCTGCCTGCCGGGCAAGCTCGAGGACGTGCTGGCCACGGTCCGGGCCGAGCTGGCCAAGGTGGCCGCCGACGGCATCACCCAGGACGAGCTGGACCGCGGCAAGGGCCAGCTGAAGGGCGGCATGGTGCTGGGCCTCGAGGACTCGGGCGCACGCATGTCACGGCTGGGCAAGGCGGAGCTGGTCTACGACGAGCTGCTGAGCATCGACGAGGTCATCCAGCGGGTCGATGACGTCACCCTCGAGGACGTCCATGCGATCAGCTCGGACCTCTTCTCACAGCCCGAGATCCTCGCCATCGTCGGTCCGTCCTGAGGCGGAGCCTCAGCGTTTCCCGATGATGCCGACCACCGAGGGCGCCTTCTGGTCGACGACCGACACCCGGAACCCGCCGTCGGTCAGCGCGGCCGAGGCCTTCTGGACCAGGTGGGGGACCATCTCCGGGCGGTTGGCGTCGTAGAAGAGGTAGACCGCACCCCCCGGAAGCACCCGCTCGTGCAGCAGGGCCACCTCGTCGGTGCACGACCTCACCCAGAAGAGGTTGACGTTGAAGGCGAACACCTTGTGGAGGCGGCGGACGGGGACCCGCAACGTGGCGAGGTCGATCTGACGGACGGTGAGGCGACCGGCCTCGACGTACTTCCGGCAGCGTCGCTTGGTGCGATCGACGCCCGACTCGGAGCGATCGATGGCGAAGAGCTTCCCGGTCTCGAGGCGCTGGCAGATCAGCTCAGCTCCGGCGCCCGGCCCGCACCCGATCTCCAGGATGTTGTCGGCCGGCCCGACGTCCATGAGGTCGACCGCCCAATGGATCCGCGCCGGAATCGTCTGCGCCCGCATGGCACCAGCCTGCCAGACGTCGATGCCGGCAGGCACCGTCGCCGCCATCACCTGCGCGATGGCCTAGGTTGGGGCCCGTGACCGAGGCGATCAGGGTGGGCGTCCTGGGGGCGCTCGGCAAGGTGGGCTCCGAAGTCTGCCGTGCCGTCGAGAATGCCGACGACACCGAGCTGGTGGCGCGGATCGACGCCGACGACGAGCTCGACGACCTGGTCAGTTCCGGGGCCCAGGTCGTCGTCGACTTCACCCATCCCGACGTCGTCATGGACAACCTGGAGTTCTGCCTCGACCACGGCATCCACGCTGTCGTCGGCACGACAGGATTCGACGATGATCGGCTGGAGACCCTGCGCGGCTGGCTCGCGGACGCGCCCGCGGTCGGGGTCCTGGTTGCGCCGAACTTCTCCATCGGCGCTCTCCTGATGATGCGCTTCGCCGCGACCGCAGCCCCGTTCTACGAGTCCGTGGAGGTGGTCGAGCTCCACCACCCCGACAAGGCGGACGCGCCGTCCGGCACCGCGCGTCGTACCGCCCAGCTCATTGCGGCCGCGCGGCGCGAGGCCGGCTCCGGACCGATCCCCGACGCGACCTCGTCGGCCCTGGACGGCGCGCGGGGCGCCGACGTCGACGGGATCCGGGTGCACGGCCTGCGGATCCGGGGTCTCGTCGCCCACCAGGAGGTCGTCCTCGGCGGGCTGGGGGAGACCCTCACCATCCGGCACGACTCACTCGACCGGGCGTCCTTCACCCCCGGAGTGCTGGTCGGGGTCCGGGCCATCGGCTCCCACCCGGGGCTCACGATCGGCCTCGAGAGCTTCCTCGACCTCGACTGAGCAACCCGACCGTCACACCAGCCGGACCGCGGCGGCGACCAGCGCGGCCCCGAACACCACCACCAGGAACGGCGCGCGGGCGAGCAGGAGCAGCACGGCCGCACCGAGCCCGACGGCACGGGCGTCCAGCACCAGCGTGGGGCCGGATGCGAACACCTGCACCGCCACCAGCGCGGCCAGCAGGGCGACCGGGATCAGGTCGGCGATCCGCTCGACGAGCGGTCGTTCCAGGACCCGGGCCGGCACCGAGAGCCCGGCCAGCTTCAGCAGGTAGCAGGCGACGCCCGCGCCCAGCACGGCCCACCAGATCATCGGTCGACCTCCGGCCACTCGGTCTCGTCCGGGCCCGGCCACAGCACGCCGATCAGCAGGGCGACTCCGGCCGAGGCCAGGACGGGCACGCCGGCGGCCGTGAACGGGACCAGCCCGAGCGCTACCGCCGCGGCTGCGAGGGCGGTCACCCGGTTGCGGCGGTCGCGCAGTCGGGGCCAGAGCAGGGCCAGGAACGCCGCGCCGACCGCGGCGTCGAGCCCGTAGGTGCGGGGGTCCCCGAGCGCCCGCCCGCCGAGAGCACCCGCCAGGGTCGCCACGTTCCACAGGACGAAGATCGTGACCCCGGTCGAAAGGAAGCCGACACGGGCGGCCGGCGTCGACGTACGGGTCACCGACATCGCGGTGGACTCGTCGATGACCAGGTGCGCACCCGCCACGCGCCGGGCACCGGACCACCCCAGGAGAGGGGCGAGGCGCAGGCCGTAGAGCGTGTTGCGGGTGCCGAGCAGAACCGCGGTCAGCGCTCCGGACAGGGGAGTGCCGCCTGCGGCGAGGACGCCGACCAGTGCGAACTGGCTGGCCCCGGTGAACATGAGCAGGGACAGCGCGCAGGTCTGGGCGACGGACAGTCCCGCACCGACCGCCACCGCGCCGAAGGAGATGCCGTAGGTGCCGGTGGCGATCCCGACACCCAGCCCGTCCCTGATGATCCCGCTGCGCTCGCGCGGGTCCATCGCCGGTGAAGTCAAGAGGCCGAAGAGAAGTCGGTGTGCAGCCGGACCTGCTTGACCAGGGTGGTGCCGTCGCCGTCGAGGTCGAGCTCGCGGTGGGCCGTGTCGGGAGCCCAGCCGGCACCCGCCAGGAACTCCCGCAGAGCGTCGTCCGTGGCGACTGCCCACAGCACCGCCCGGGTGAACTGGTCGGCCGCCATCGTCTCGACGGCGGCCTGGACCAACCGCGAACCGTGGCCGCGGCCACGCTCGCCGGGATCGACGGTCAGCTCCATCAGCTCGGCGTCGGCCCGCGGGTCGCAGTCGGGGTCGGTGGCCGGGGTGGTGATGGCGAAGCCGACGACCCGGTTGCGTTCCAGAGCCACCAGGACGCGGGTCCGGGCGTCCTGCGGCCGGGCCAGGGTCGTCCGCCACACGTCCGCCGCCTGCCGCGGATCGATCTCGAGCGCGGCGGCCGGCAGCAGGCCGTCGTACGACGCCTGCCACGCCCGCACCTGGAGGGCGGCGATCGCGTCGGCATCGTCGGCCCAGGCGACCCGGACCGAGACGTCCGCTGTAGGTCCGCTCATCCCCCCAGTCTGGCCCATACGACCTGTTACAAATCGGTTGCGGGGGTGCGTGAATCTGTAATAACACTGGTATCCTCGGGAGCGTGTACGGCAACGACTTCGGCAGCCCCCAGACGGAGGAGCGGCGCCCCCGGGAGACCGGCGATCCGGCGGCGTTCACCGAGCTGCTCGCCGAGGACGGCCGGATCGAGCCGCGCGACGAGATGCCCGAGGCCTACCGCAAGACGCTGGTCCGGCAGATCGCCCAGCACGCTCACTCCGAGATCATCGGCATGCAGCCCGAGGGCAACTGGATCAGCCGGGCGCCCAGTCTGCGCCGCAAGGCGATCCTGATGGCGAAGGTACAGGACGAAGCCGGCCACGGGCTCTACCTCTATGCCGCGGCGGAGACCCTCGGCGCCGACCGGGCCGACCTGCTCGACCAGCTCCATTCCGGGCGCCAGAAGTACTCCTCGATCTTCAACTACCCCACCCTCACCTGGGCCGACGTCGGCGCGATCGGCTGGCTGGTCGACGGGGCCGCGATCGTCAACCAGGTGCCGCTGTGCCGGTGCTCCTACGGTCCCTACGCCCGGGCCATGGTCCGGGTCTGCAAGGAGGAGTCCTTCCACCAGCGCCAGGGCTTCGAGATCCTGCACACCCTGTCCCACGGGACCGCCGCCCAGAAGGAGATGGCCCAGGATGCCGTCAACCGCTACTGGTGGCCCTCGCTGATGATGTTCGGCCCGCCCGACGACGACTCCCCGAACTCCGCGCAGTCGATGGCCTGGGGGATCAAGCGGTTCTCCAACGACGCCTTGCGCCAGCGCTTCGTCGACATGACCGTGCCGCAGGCCGAGGCGCTCGGGCTCACGCTGCCCGACCCCGAGATCGCGTGGAACGACGAGCGCGGCCACTACGACTTCGGCGAGGTCGACTTCACCGAGCTGTTCGAGGTGATCAAGGGCAACGGCCCCTGCAACGCGCAGCGGATGGCCCACCGGGTCGGCGCCCACGACGACGGCGCCTGGGTGCGGGAGGCCGCCTCGGCCCACGCCGCGAAGCAGGCCGAGCGCTCCGGATCGGTGGGGGCGGCATGAAGGACTGGCCACTGTGGGAGGTCTTCGTCCGGTCGCGGCGCGGGCTGTCGCACGTCCACGCAGGCTCCCTGCACGCGCCGGACGCCGAGATGGCGCTCCGCAACGCCCGCGACCTCTACACCCGTCGGCAGGAGGGCGTCTCGATCTGGGTGGTCCGCTCCGCCGACATCGAGGCCAGCACGCCCGACGAACGTGACTCGTTCTTCGACCCGGCCGCCGACAAGATCTACCGGCACCCGACCTTCTACGACGTCCCCGAGGGGGTCGAGCATCTGTGAACGCTCCGCTGTTCGACTACGTCCTGGGCCTCGCCGACGACGCGCTGATCTCCGCGCAGCGGATGAGCTGGTGGATCAGCCGGGCTCCGCAGCTCGAGGAGGACGTCGCGATGGCCAACATCGGCCTCGACCAGCTCGGTCAGGCACGGTCCTTGCTCGCCTACGCCGGACAGCTCGAGGGCAACGGCCGGACCGAGGACGACCTCGCCTACTTCCGCGACGAGCGCGACTTCCGCAACGTCAAGCTGGTCGAGCGCGACCAACGTGACTTCGGCGTCGCGATGGCCCGGCTGCTGATCTTCTCCGCCTGGCAGGCCGAGCTCTACGCCGCACTGGCTCGCGGTGCCGACCCGACCCTGGCGGGCGTCGCCGCGAAGGCGGTGAAGGAGGTGGCCTACCACCTCGACCACGCCCGCCACTGGGTCGTGCGACTCGGTGACGGCACCGAGGAGTCCCACGCCCGGATGCAGGCCGCGCTCGACGCAGAGTGGCCGTGGGTGGAGGAGCTCTTCGACGGCTCGTGCGTCGACGCCGGCCTCGTCGCCGACGGCCTGGCGGTCGACCCCGCGACCCTGCGCGATGGTGTGCTCACCCGGGTCGAGGCGGTCGTCGCGGAGGCCACGCTGACCGTCCCCCAGGTGTCCGCGGCCGTCGGTGGCGGACGTGAGGGACTCCATACCGAGGAGATGGGCTATCTGCTCGCGGAGATGCAGCACCTCACGAGGTCCCACCCGGAGGCGGCGTGGTGATTTCGAGACGGTCGCAGGGCGACCTCCTCCCACCGACGACCGACGTCCGCAGCCGCGCGTGGGACATCGCGGCCCAGGTCCTCGACCCGGAGCTTCCGGTGGTCACGATCGAGGACCTCGGCATCCTGCGCGACGTCACCGAGGACGACCAGCGCCGCGTGCACGTCCAGATCACCCCCACCTACTCCGGCTGCCCGGCGATGGAGACCATTCGCACCGACCTGGTCGAGATCCTCTCCCAGGCCGGCTACCGGCACGTCTGCGTCGAGTTCGTGCTGGCACCGGCGTGGACGACCGACTGGATGACCGACACCGGGCGCGAGAAGCTCGCCGCCTACGGCGTGGCCCCGCCCGGTCCGCGCCGGGACGACGGGCCGGTGCCACTGCAGCTCTCCGTGCGCTGCCCGCAGTGCGGCAGCCTCGACACCCGGGAGTCGAGCCGGTTCGGCTCGACGGCGTGCAAGTCGCTCTGGGTCTGCCGCTCCTGCCGCGAGCCATTCGACTACTTCAAGCCTCTGTAGCCATGACGACCCCGCACGCGGCGTTCCACCACCTGACGGTCGCCGCCATCGACGAGCTGACCGACGACTCCGTCGCGATCACGTTCGACGTGCCCGAGGAGCTGAGGGCCGACTACGCCTTCGCCCACGGCCAGCACCTCAACATCCGCAGCGGCGACGACCTACGACGCTCCTACTCCATCTGCACCCCGCCCTCCTCCGGCGTCCTGCGGATCGGGGTCAAGCAGCTCCCCGGCGGCGCGTTCAGCCAGGACGTCGTCGGCCGGCTGAGGATCGGTGACGAGCTCGAGGTGTCGACCCCGGCCGGACGGTTCACCACCGAGCTCGACCCCGACTCCGCGAGGCACTACGTCGCCATCGCCGCGGGGTCGGGCATCACACCGGTGCTCTCGATCGTGGCGGCGATCCTCGAGGGTGAGCCGGGGGCCTTCGTCACCCTCGTCTACGCCAACCGGACCAGCCGGTCGGTGATGTTCCTCGATGAGGTGCACGACCTCAAGGACCTCCATCCTGAGCGCTTCCAGATCATCCATGTGCTCTCCCGGGAGACCCAGGACGTCGACCTTCTCTCCGGACGACTGGATGCCGACCGGCTGCGGGGGATCCTCGACGCGCTGATCCCCGCCAAGGAGGTCGACGACTGGTTCCTCTGCGGCCCGCAACAGATGGTCGACGAGCTCCGCAGGGTCCTCACCGACGCGGGCGCCACCCGAATCCACTCCGAGCTGTTCCACGCCGACCCAGCCCCGCGGGCGCCCGTCGCGACGCTCGTCGACGGCACCGACGGCGCCGCGTCGGTCACCATCCGCCTCGACGGTCGAGCCTCGGAGTTCCCGCTGCGCCCCGACGACGTGGGCGTGCTCGAGGCCGGCCTGAGGGTCCGCTCCGACCTGCCCTTCGCCTGCCGCGGTGGGGTCTGCGGCACTTGCCGGGCGCGGCTGCTCGAAGGCACCGTCCAGATGGACGCCAACTACGCGCTCGAGCCCGACGAGATCGAGAAGGGCTACGTGCTCACCTGCCAGTCCCACCCGACGTCCTCGAAGGTCGTCCTCGACTACGACGGCTGAGCGTCCACCCGCGACCCGGTCAGCGGTAGTGCTCGGGGAGCCGCTGTCCGATCTTGACCTTCGCCTTGGGCAGGCGCATGAACTTCATCTGCAGCGAGCGCATCACCGCGTAGTAGGTCGTGCCCTTGGTGCTCTCATCGGGGAAGCGACGGGCCAGCTCGCGGCGCAGCCGGCGCCGCATGAAGAGCAGGTCGACGACCACGAGAAGCATCGTGCCGAACAGGATCGTGTTGCCCATGCTGGCCAGGGTCGGGTTGCCGGAGTAGCCCAGCGCCATGGTGAGGATCAGCAACGGGATCATCAGCTCGATGAACGTGAAGCGGCTGTCGACGAAGTCGCGGATGAAGGAACGCACCGGCCCCTTGTCCCGCGCCAGGAAGTAGCGCTCGTCGCCGGACTTCATCGCGGAGCGCACCCGCTGGCTCGACTCGACGCGCGCCGCGCGCTGGGCCCTGGCGATCTCCTTGCGGGTGCGCGGCACCTTGGCCCGGGCCCGCGCGGCGGCCTCGGCCTCGCGCCGGGAGGGGGTGGGGCGACCCTTGCCGCCCTCCTTCTCGACCGTGCTCGCGGTCGGGGCGTCGGGCTCGGACTTGCTGCGTCGGAACAACGAAACAACCTTGCGGGGTCGGGGGCAGGGGTCGGGACGATCCTACGCGTGGGGCCAGTGCATTCCGGAGGCGCGTGGCGGCGCTCGCCGCACCTTGGGTGGGACACTAGGGTGAACGCACACCTTCGATACATCGGCGAGGAGGGGCGGAATCCCCATGAGTCTCATGCAGCGCATCAGCCTGATCTTCAGGTCCAAGGCGAACAAGGCGCTCGACAAGGCCGAAGACCCCCGCGAGACGCTCGACTACAGCTACCAGCGCCAGCAGGAGCTCCTCACGAAGGTGCGCCGCGGTGTCGCCGACGTCGCGACCAGCCGCAAGCGGGTGGAGCTCCAGGTCAACCAGCTCGAGTCGCAGTCCGCCAAGCTCCAGGGGCAGGCAGAGAAGGCCATCTCCATGGGGCGCGAGGACCTCGCCCGCGAGGCACTCACCCGCAAGTCGGGGCTCACCAACCAGATCACGGACCTCAAGGCGCAGCACGCGCAGCTCCAGGGCGAGGAGGAGAAGCTCACCCTGGCCCAGCAGCGTCTGCAGGCGAAGGTCGAGGCGTTCCGCACCCGCAAGGAGACGATCAAGGCGACCTACACCGCGGCCGAGGCGCAGACCAAGATCAACGAGGCCATGTCCGGCATCGGCGAGGAGATGGGCGACGTCGGCATGGCCATCCAGCGCGCCGAGGACAAGACCGCCCAGATGCAGGCCCGGGCGGGTGCGATCGACGAGCTGCTCGCCTCCGGAGCGCTCGAGGACGTCAGCCAGGTCGGCGGGAGCGACGACATCTCCCGCGAGCTCGACGCCATGAGCTCCGAGACCGACGTCGAGGCGGAGCTGGCGCGGCTCAAGTCCTCCAGCCAGCCGCAGGCCATCGAGGGCCGCGACATCCTGTCCGAGTCACCAGAGACCACGACCACCGAGAACGGCGAGCAGAGGTGATCGTCCGAATCCTCGGCGAGGGCCAGTACGACGTCGCCGACGACGCCCTCGACCGGCTCAACGAGTACGACGCGGCGGTCGAGTCCGCAGTCGAGGCCGACGACACGGAGGCGTTCACCGCCGCCCTCATCACGCTGCTCGACGGCGTCCGCACGGTCGGCGTACCCCACGAGGTCGACAGCCTCGACGAGTCCGACCTGATCCTGCCGCCCGCTGATGCCAGCATCGACGAGGTCCGCGCCCTCCTCAGCGACGACGGCCTGATCCCGGGCTGAACCCTTGGCCCACTCGCGCTTCATCAAGGACACCGGGCTCACCGTCCGGATGACCACGGTCATGTTCCTGCTCGGCGGGCTCTTCGTCGCGCTCATCGTCGGGCTGATGTTCGCTGCCGCCAATTCCGGCTATGCCGTCGCGGTACCGATCATCGCGGTGGCCGGGATCGGGATCGCGGTCTATCAGTGGTGGAACAGCGACAAGGCGGCGATGCGGGCGATGCGGGCCTACGAGGTCACGCCGGAGGAGCACCCCGAGCTGCACGGCACCATCGACCGACTCTGCGCCCTGGCCGAGATGCCCAAACCGCGGGTCGGGATCAGCGAGATGGACATCCCCAACGCCTTCGCCACCGGGCGGTCGCCCGACCGGGCAGTGGTCTGCGTGACCACCGGGATCATGGGCAAGCTCACTCCCGAGGAGCTCGAGGCGGTGCTCGCCCATGAGCTCTCCCACGTCGCCCACCGCGACGTGCTGGTCATGACCGTGGCCGCGTCCGCGGGAATCGTGGCCGGAATGATGGCGCGCGGCGCTCAGTACGGCGCGCTGTTCGGCCGCTCGCGCAGCCGGGAAGGGGCCATCGGGCTCGTGGGCGCACTGGTGATCAGCCTGGTCATCTACGCCATCAGCTTCTTCCTGCTCCGGCTGCTCTCGCGCTACCGCGAGCTGTGCGCGGACCGGGCCGGCGCCTACCTGACGATGAAACCCGCCGCGCTCGCCACCGCCCTGCAGAAGATCTCCGGCGAGATGGCCGCGATCCCGCAACAGGACCTGCGCGCCAGCAAGGCCATGAATGCCTTCTTCATCGCCCCGGCGATCAGTGGCGCCACCCTCAAGACCCTCACCTCGACGCACCCGTCCCTCGAGCAGCGGCTCGAGCAGCTGGCGAAGATCCAGGCCGAGCTCGACCGCCCCCTCGCCTGACGCCGACGATGGGGATCTGGGACGCGCTGCGCGGGCGTCGTACGACGCCGGGGCCGAACCTCGACGCGCTGTTCGGGGTGCCGAGCGCCGCCGTGACCCTGCAGACCGGCATCGGCCTCGACCCGGCAGGGACCGGCTCGGTCTGCTTCCGGGCCGCGGAAGGGGCGGCGTTCCGCCAGATGCATTCCGAAGTCGTCGAGCTCCTCAATGCCGACCCGGAGGCGCCCGACGTCAGGTCCAGCACCGACGACTTCGGATTCACCTGGCTGACCGTGGCCCGGGACGACACCACCGACGTAGCGGGCATCTGCACCGACCTGCACGCCGTGAACACCGCTCTGGAGGAGCAGGGGTTCGGGTCCGGCCTGCTGTGCACGTTGGTCCCGTTCGGCGACGCCGGCGGGCGCCGGGCCGGGCTGGTCTACCTCTACCAGCGCGGCACCTTCTACCCCTTCGCCCCCAGCGGGGAACAACGGCGCGACAACCTGCTCGAGATCCAGATCCGCGACGCCCTGGCCGCGGAGCTGCCGATCGAGAAGGATCTGCAGCGCTGGCTGGCGGTCTGGGGCGCGCCCGGGCTGTAGCCCTCAGTCGCGGTGCGACTTGCCCGGGAGCTCCAGCATCCGCTGGAGCGCGACCAGGGCCTGCTGCTCGGTCTCCGGGTCGACCTGGATCTGGTTGACCACGACCCCGGCCGCGAGCGACTCCATCGCCCAGACGAAGTGCGGCAGGTCGATCCGGTTCATCGTGGAGCAGTAGCAGACGGTCCGGTCGAGGAACGAGATGTTCTTGTCCGGATGCAGGTCGGCGAGCCGCTTGACCAGGTTCAGCTCGGTGCCGATCGCCCAGCTCGACCCGGAGGGCGCGGCCTCGATGGTCTTGATGATGAACTCGGTGGAACCGACCAGGTCCGCCTTGAGGACGACCTCGTGCTGGCACTCGGGGTGCACCAGGATCTGGACGTCGGGGATGCTGGCGCGCAGCTCGTCGACGACGGCGGGGGAGAAGCGGCCGTGCACCGAGCAGTGGCCCTTCCACAGGATCATCCGCGCGTTGCGCAGCTGCTCCTCGGTGAGCCCGCCGCCGGGCAGGTGGGGGTTCCACACCACGCAGTCCTCGAGCGACATGCCCATCTTGAGCACGGCGGTGTTGCGTCCGAGGTGCTGGTCGGGGAAGAACAGCACCTTGGCGTCGGGCTTCTGCTCGAAGGCCCACTCCAGGGCCACCTCGGCGTTGGACGACGTGCACACGACACCACCGTTGCGCCCACAGAACGCCTTGATGTCGGCGGAGGAGTTCATGTAGGTCACGGGTACGACGCTGTCGGCGATCCCGGCGTCGGTCAGCGCGTCCCAGGCGTCCTCGACCTGTCCGAGCCGGGCCATGTCGGCCATCGAGCAACCTGCCGCGAGGTCGGGGAGGATCACCTTCTGCTGCGGTGAGGTGAGGATGTCGGCGGACTCCGCCATGAAGTGGACGCCGCAGAAGACGATGAACTGCGCCTCCGGCCGCGCCGCGGCGTCACGGGCGAGCTTGAAGGAGTCGCCGGTGACGTCGGCGAACTGGATGACCTCGTCGCGCTGGTAGTGGTGGCCGAGGACGAACACGCGCTCCCCGAGGGCCTCCTTCGCCGCCTTGGCGCGGGCGACGAGGTCCGGGTCTGAGGCTGCCGGCAGGTCGCCGGGGCACTCGACGCCGCGCTCGGAGGAGGGGTCCTTGCCCCGGCCCAGTGGCAGCAGCGGGAGGTCGACAGTCGTCATGGCCCCATCCTAGGTGGGCCTAGAGGAACACTCCGTGGTGGAGGTACGGCGCGGGCGGCTTCATGTTCCGCAGCGCCAGGTAGCCCTCCTGGTGCAGGTCGAGCCGCGCCTCGAGGCCCACGTCGAGGGCCCACTCGTTGGCCGCGGTGACGTGCCCGATCTCGGTCTCCCCTTCGGTCGACGCCAGCGTCTCCCAGAGCAGCCGGGTCGCGGTGCGACGGTTGGTGGCGGCGAGGAGCGCGACGCGTCCCGAGGGCTCGACGTACGCGTACCCGGCGCCGGTCGACGTGTCGGAGACGACGAGTCGCCAGAGCCGCAACATCACCTCGTGGTCCCTCCCGTGCGCGGCGCCGCGGGTGCGTCGGTCGATGCTGTCCATCAGCTCGATGTCGGCCGACGATCCTTCCCGGACCCGCTCGATGACCGGGAGCACCGAGCGGTCCACCGTGCCGCCCAGGAACATCTGCGGGTGCAGCGAGAAGCCGGCCTGCCGGTAGCGCCGGGTGGCCTTGGGGTCCGACGATGCCGAGAGCATCCCGCGCAGGCAGCCCCGACCGTGGTGGAGTGCGGCCGCGAGCAGCGCCTTGCCGATGCCCTGCCCCTGGGCCTGCGGGCGGACGGCGTACCCCGCCAGGATCCACATCAGCTCGCGGGTGTACGACGTCGCGAAGCCCACCATCCCGTCGGCATCCTCTGCCACCCAGCAGCCGCCGGGATCGGTCTCGAGGAAGTGCCGGGTGCGGATGACCCAGGCCTCGCCCCGTTCGGGGGACCGGGGCTGCGGGTCCGGCCACGAACGGCGGAACATCCGGCTGTCCAGCTCCAGGAAACCCTCCGAGCTCAGTCGCTCCGCCGTCGGCAGGTCGGCCTCGGCCATCGGCCGGATGGTCGCCTCGGTCACGAGCCCGACCCTATGCGGTGATGAGATGACCCCATGCGCGTCCTGATCGCCCCGGACAAGTTCGCCGGCACCCTGACCGCCGTGGAGGCTGCCGACGCGATCGCGGCCGGGTGGAGCAAGCAGCGACCCGACGACGAGCTCGACCTCGCGCCCATGGCCGACGGAGGACCCGGGTTCGTCGACGTCCTGCATGCCGCCCTCGGTGGCGAGCTGCTCGCCACCACGGTGGCGGGGCCGTTCGGCCGGCCGGTTCCGGCCACCCTCCTGCTCGCCGGCGACACGGCATATGTCGAGAGCGCGCAGGCGTGTGGTCTGCACCTGACCGGCAGGGAAGGGGCCGAGTCGGCCACCACCGTCGGGGTCGGGGAGCTGGTCGCGGCCGCCCTCGACTCCCCGGCGACGACGATCGTGGTCGGGCTCGGCGGCAGCGGGACCAACGACGGCGGCGCCGGCCTGCTGTCCGCGCTCGGCGCTGCCTCCGACACTCCGCTCGACGACGGAGCGGCCGGACTCGACGGCATCGGCGCGGTCGACCTCGGCCCCGCCCGAGCGCGGCTCGCTGGCGTCCGGCTGGTCGCCGCGACCGACGTGGACAGCCCCCTCACCGGCCTCTTCGGCGCCACCAAGACCTTCGGCCCCCAGAAGGGCATCCCCGAGGAGCGGTTGCCGGTGGTGGACGGCTGGCTCGAGCAGCTCGCGGTCGCCACCGACCGGCGTACCGCCCTGGAAAAGGGCGCCGGCGCCGCCGGCGGCCTGGGGTTCGCGCTGCTGGCCCTGGGGGCCGTGCGGGAACCCGGGATCGACCTGGTGGCGGAGGCGGTGCGGCTGGGGGAGCGGGCCAGGGAGGCGGACCTGGTGGTCACCGGGGAGGGTGCCTTCGACTTCTCGTCGCGCTCCGGCAAGGTGCCGTACGGCGTCGCCGCGGTCGCCGCAGATGCGGTGCGGCCATGCGTGGCGATCGCCGGCCAGGTGCTCGTCGGCTCCCGGGAGATGCGCGCCCTCGGCGTCGAGTCGGCCTACTCCCTGGTCGACCTCGCGGGGGAAGAGCGCGCCTTCGCCGACCCGGCGGGCGCGCTGGCCGACGTCGCTGCCAGAGTCGCCCGAACCTGGTCGCGCTAGCCTAGGCTGACCCGACTTTCTTGAGACAGACTGGAGCGGGAATGGGCGCCCGGCGCGTGTTTCTCCATATCGGCCAGGGGAAGACGGGGACGTCGACCATCCAGCAGTTCCTGGTCCGCAACCGGACGGCGCTGGCGTCCCACGGGTACCTCTACCCCGAGATCTCCGGCCCGGCTCGTCACCTCGAGCTGTCCCTCTACGCCAGGCCCGACGCGGAGATGATGGGCACGTCGAACTGGTGGCGGGTGCCATGGGACTCTCCCGCCGGTTTGCGGACCGCGATCGAGAAGGACCTGCCCGACCAGATCGCCGAGTCCGGCTGCGACACCGTCGTGTTCTCCGATGAGGGGCTGTGGCGGATGCCGCTGACCGCGCTCACCACCCTGGTCGAGGCACTGGGCCCCATCGACGAGCTGGTGATCGTGGTCTACCTGCGACGCCAGGACGACCACCTCGTGAGCCGCTACAAGCAGTCCGTGCGGAGCGGCAAGACCCATCTGCTGTCGGACCTGCTCGCGCGGACGGCGACGATCGGCGCGTGGGAGTACGACCGGACCCTGCAGGACCTGGCAGCGGCGTTCCCGTCGGCGCGGCTCGTGGTGCGTCCCTATGATTCCTCCCGGTTTCGGGAGCGAAGCCTCGTGGACGACTTCCTGGCGGCCATCGACCTCACCGAACTCGACTACGACAAGGAGCCGCTCCTCATCAACGCGTCACTCGACGCCTACACGACGGAGTACCTCCGACGCCGGAACGTCACCCACGGCCGGGACAGGAGGATGGACCGCCGCCTGACCAGGCTGGCTGACGGGCCCGACCTCCGGCTCGAAGAGGAAGAACACCGAGTTCTGTGGGACCGGCTGCGGCCCAGCAACACCCGTCTCGTGGAGGAGTTCCTCCCCGGGGCGGAGGACATCTTCCTGGCACCCCCGCGGCCGAAGGACGCGATCACCCAGCGCGAGATCACGGATGACGACCTGGAGCGCCTGGAGGCCCGACTGGTGGTGACATGACGACCGCATTCGAGACGTTCGGCACGTCGCACCTGGTGATGCTGGCCGTCTTCGTCCTCGGCATCTGGCCGGTCGTCGCTCTGGGGCGTCGCCATCGGGGTCGCCACAGCGCCGTCCGGGTGAGCCGGATCTACGCCCTGCTGATCCCGTGCTTCACGATCCCGCTGCAGGTCATCGACTTCCTTCCCGGAAACTACGACCTCCAGACCACCCTCCCGCTGCAGCTGTGCGACTTCGCATGGATCGCCGCGGTGGTCGCCCTGTGGACGCACCGGCCAACCCCGGTCGCGCTCACCTACTTCTGGGGGCTGGCGCTCACCACCCAGGCGCTGATCACCCCGGCGCTCAACCGTGACTTCCCGGACCCGAAGTTCATCGCCTACTGGGGGATGCACCTGCTCATCGTCTGGGCCGCCGTGTTCCTCACCTGGGGCCTCGGACTCCACCCCACCTGGCGTGATTACTGGCGCACGGTCGCGATCACGGCCGCCTGGGCAGTGGCGGTCTTCTGCCTGAACGTGGTCGTGGGCACGAACTACGGGTTTCTCAACCGCAAGCCGGCGACGTCGATCCTCGACGTGATGGGGCCCTGGCCGCTGTACGTCGTGGTGGAGATCGCGCTCGTCGCCGGGGTCTGGGCACTGATGACCTGGCCGTGGGTACGCGCGACGCGGAGCGGCTCGGTTTCCGCGAGTGTCGGGGAATAACCCCTCATGTGAGACGATTGGACCTGTGACACACCCAGCCGATCACCGGGAGCCAGCACCATGACCGAGCAGGTCGAGACCACCGAAGAGCGACGTACGGACCAGATCAACCTGAGCCCCGTGGCCGCAGCCAAGGTGAAGAGCCTCCTCGAGCAGGAGGGCCGCGAGGACCTCGCGCTGCGGATCTCCGTCCAGCCGGGCGGATGCTCCGGGTTGCGCTACCAGCTGTTCTTCGACGAGCGCACCCTCGACGGTGACGTCACCACCGACTTCGACGGCGTGACCGTCGTGGTCGACCGGATGAGCGTCCCGTACCTCAACGGCGCGATGATCGACTTCGTCGACTCGATCGAGAAGCAGGGCTTCACCATCGACAACCCGAACGCCACGGGCTCGTGCGCGTGCGGAGACTCCTTCCACTGACCCGCGCAGCGGGGGGCATGCGAAGGCCCCGGAGGACCAGATCCTCCGGGGCCTTCGTGCGTCTCAATCCAGGTGCAGGTGCAGCGCGTTGGCCAACCGGGCGGTGGCCTCGTCGATCTTGATGTCGCGCTTGCGGACCTCCCGCGGGTAGTCCTCGAAGTGCAGCGAGGGACTGGCCTGCTCGACCGCCGCCCGGGCAGCGCGCTCGAGGCGCGGGTTGTTGCGCTCGAGGGCCTCGCAGTCGGCGTGCATCTGCTGCGGACTGTCGGAGTCGTCGTATGCGCGGCGGTGGTCCATGGGTACGACGGTATTGGCTACTGATGGGTACTCCAACGCCTCGCGCAGGTAGTCTCTCGCGGCATGTCGCTGCTGATCACGGGGTCCATCGCCACGGACCACCTGATGTCCTTCGCCGGCCGGTTCTCCGACTCGCTCGTCGTCGACCAGCTCGACAAGCTGTCGGTGTCCTTCCTGGTCGACGACCTGGAGGTGAGACGCGGTGGCTGCGCCGCGAACATCTGCTTCGGACTCGGCAACCTGGGCCTGACCCCGGTGCTGGTCGGCGCGGTCGGCGAGGACTTCGTCGAGTACCGCGCGTGGCTGGAGCGGCACAGCGTCGACTGCGGCTCGGTCCACGTCTCCGGGACCCGGCACACCGCCCGCTTCGTCTGCACCAACGACTCGGACCACGCCCAGATCGCCTCGTTCTACGCCGGAGCGATGGCCGAGGCGCGGGAGATCGAGCTCAAGCCGATCGCCGACCGGGCCGGGGAGCCTGACTACGTTCTCGTTGGCCCCAACGACCCGGAGGCGATGCTGCGGCACACCGACGAGTCCCGGCAGCGCGGCTACCGGTTCGTCGCCGACCCCTCCCAGCAGCTCGCGTTCAGCGACGGTGACCTGATCCGGCCGCTGATCGACGGCGCCGACATCCTCTTCTCCAACGAGTACGAAGCGGCCCTGATCACCCAGAAGACCGGGTGGTCGGTCGACGACGTGCTCGCGCGGGTCGGCACCTGGGTCGTGACCCTCGGCCCGGCCGGGGTGCGGATCGACCGGCAGGGTGAGCCGTCGATCACCGTCCCGGCCGTCCCGGAGGTCCGCAAGGTCGAGCCCACCGGTGTCGGCGACGCGTTCCGGGCCGGCTTCCTGGCCGCGCTGACCTGGGGCCTCGGTCACGAGCGGGCGGCCCAGCTGGGGTGCCTGCTCGCGGTCTACGTCGTCGAGCAGGTGGGGACCCAGGAGTACACCCTCTCCCGATCGGCCTTCCTGCGGCGCTGCGAGGCGACGTACGGCGCCGGGGCGGTGGCCGACTTCGAGCCACACCTGCGCACGCTCCGGCCCTGAGGCGGACCTTCTAAAAGACACTTTGTTTGACTAAACAAGATCGGCGGGCCAGAATGGCCAGATGAAGGTCATCGTGGTCGGGGGAGGGCTGGCCGCCGCGTCCGCGGTCGACGAGCTGAGGAGCAACGGCCACGAGGGGACCATCGAGGTCTTCTGCGCCGAGCCGCACCTGCCCTACGAGCGTCCTCCGCTGTCCAAGGCCGTCCTGCTCGGCTCGGCAGAGGAAGGGTCGGTGCAGGTCCACGACCGTGCCTGGTACGACGACCGAGACGTCGTGCTGCACCTCGGGACTCCCGTCACCGGTCTCGACCTCGACCGGCACCGGGTGGTCGGAGACGGCCACTCCGTGAGCTTCGACCGGCTCCTGCTCGCCACCGGTGCCTCACCGCGACGTCTGCCCATGGCGGACGAGAGCGGCGCCGACGTGGCCTACCTGCGCACCGTCGAGGACAACCGGCGGCTGCGCGACGCCTTCGCCTCGGTGAGCCGGATCGTGATCGTCGGCGGCGGCTGGATCGGTCTGGAGGTGGCCGCGGCAGCCCGGAACGCCGAGGTCGAGGTCACCGTCGTCGAGATGCAGGAGCTGCCTCTGTACGGCGTCCTGGGTCCCGAGGTGGCACGGGTGTTCGCCGACCTGCACCGCGAGCACGGAGTCGACCTGCGGCTGGGTGTGGGGGTCGACGGCATCGATGCCCGGCCCGACGGCGCGAGCGTCGTCCGGCTCGCCGACGGGACTGCGCTCCCCGCCGACCTGGTCGTGGTGGGGATCGGAGTGCAGCCGGAGGTGGGCCTGGCTCGCGAGGCCGGCATTGCGGTCGACGACGGCGTCCTGGTCGACGGGTGGCTGCGCACGTCGGATCCCTTCGTCTTCGCCGCGGGTGACATCGCCGAGCACGACCACCCGGTCCTGGGCCGGCGGATCCGGGTCGAGCACTGGGACAACGCCATCCACCAGGCCCGCGCTGCCGCGCGGGTGATGCTGGGTGGGGACGAGCCGTACGAGCGGCTGCCCTACTTCTTCACCGACCAGTACGACCTCGGCATGGAGTACGTCGGCAGCATCGGCCCCGACGGTTATGACGAGGTGGTGCTCCGGGGCGATGTCGGGGCCCGCGTGTTCTCGGCATTCTGGCTCCAGGGAGGCCGGGCGCTCGCGGGCATGCACGTCAACGACTGGGACCAGATCGACCCGATCCGCGGGATCGTCGGCCGTCAGGTCGACCGCGACCGGCTGGCCGACGCCGCCGTTCCCCTCGCCGAGCTCAGCTGACCCTGCGGACCAGGTAGGCCGGGGTCCCGTCGTCGGCGGCCTCCTCGCCGGCGTACTCCTGGCCCCGCATCCGGCACCAGGCCGGTACGTCGACCCGGGCGGCCGCGTCGTCCGCCACCACGGCGACGACCTCGCCGATCTCCACCTCCCCGATCCGGCGGGCCAGCTCGATCACGGGCTGGGGGCAGACCAGGTCGCGGCAGTCGAGCTCGAGAGCGACGTCGATCATCGGCTCATCCCCGCGCGGAGGTGGTCCACGACGTCGGGCAGGACGGCGACCAGCTCCTCGACCTGCGCCTCGGTGGTGTCGCGGGTGAGGGAGACCCGGACGTTGCCGTGGGTGAGCGCGCCCATGGCGGCCAGCACGTGGCTGGGCTCGAGGGTGGAGGCGGTGCAGGCGGACCCGCTGGCAACCCCGAAGCCGCGCCGGTCCAGCTCGGTGACCAGCGCCTCCCCGTCGACGTACAGGCAGGAGAAGGTGACCAGGTGGGGGAGTCGGTCGACCGGATCGCCGACGACCTCGGTGTCGGGGATGGCGGCGACGCCCTTCCGGAGGCGGTCGATGAGCCCGGCCTGACGGGGGTTGAGCTCCTCCCGCTCGGCGACCACGGCCCGCAGCGCGGCGGCGGCGGCGAGGGCACCCGGGACGTTCTCGAACCCGCTGGTGCGCTCGTCGACCCGGTCGTCCCCGGGGAACGGGTTGCGCCACCGCGTGCCCTTGCGGACCACGAGCAGGCCGACCCCGGCGGGGCCGCCCCACTTGTGGGCGGAGGCGGCGAGGGCCGACCAGCCGGCAGGGAGCTGCAGCCGGCCCGCGGAGGCACAGGCGTCGACGAAGAGGGGTACGCCGGCGTCGGCCAGGGCCGAGGCGACCTCTCCGACCGGCTGCACGGTGCCGACCTCGTGGTTGGCCGACTGGACCGCCACCACGGCCGTCTCGGGGCCCGCGGCCTCCACCACGTCCGAGGGGTCGACACGCCCGGCCGGGTCCACGGGGACGCTCTGCGGGGTCCCCCCGGCCCACTGGGCGGCGTGGAGCACCGCCGAGTGCTCGACCGCGGAGTGCACGATCGTCGTGCCGACCCGGCCCCGGGCGCTCCGCAGTCCGAGGAGGCCGCGATGCACGGCCTCGGTGCCCGACGCCGTGAACGTGACCTCATCGGGGCGCACCTCCAGGCAGGACGCCACCACCTCGCGGGCGTTGTCGAGCAGCAGCCGCGCTGACCGGGCGGAGCGATGCAGCCGGCGGGGGTCGGCGTACCCCTGGTCCAGCGCGGCCAGCAGGGTCTCCCGTGCGGCCGGGTGCAGCGGCTCGGAGGACGCGGCGTCAAGGTAGATCGCGGGCCGGTCACCCGGGTCTGGAGCGGCGGGTGTCACACGCTGAACCTAGTCCACCTGCTCGGGTCCCGCCGCCGTCCGCGGCACGGGCGACCCACCGGCTGATCCGGGCTCGGATTCGGCTAGGGTTTGAGTCGCCATGATCGCTGAACAGAGAGGCTCGTTCGTGGGTCCGCAACTCCACCGGCGGGCGGCCGGGCTCGTGCGCCGCGGGGCGCTCGTCGCCGCGGTCGGCGCCCTCTTGTTCTTGACTGGCTGCTCGTCGGAGCAGCAGCACGAGTGGCAGAACTTCGCGATGCCCGACCCGGCGACCGAGCAGGCCGACGCCATCTTCAGCCTGTGGCGGTGGGCGTGGGTCGCGGCGCTGATCACCGGCGTCATCGTCTGGGGCCTGATCTTCTGGTCCGTGTGGCGCTACCGCCGTCGCCACGACGACGAGGTCCCGGTCCAGACCCGCTACAACCTCCCGCTCGAGATCTTCTACACGATCGCGCCGATCGTGATGGTGGTCGTGTTCTTCTACTGGACCGTCAACGTCCAGAACGCCGTCCTCCAGGACACCAGCGAGGACCTCGAGGTCAACGTGGTGGGCCAGCAGTGGTCCTGGACGTTCAACCACACCAACAACGAGGCGACCGGCGGGGAAGGCACCAACGTCTACACCTCCGGCACCGGCAGCAACATCCCCACGCTGGTCCTGCCCGTCGACCAGACCGTGCAGTTCAACCTCTACAGCCCTGACGTGATCCACTCCTTCGGGATCCCCGGCTTCCTGATGCGGATGGATGTCGTGCCCGGACGCGAAAACCACTTCGAGGTCACCCCCGACACCATCGGCGACTTCCGAGGCAAGTGCTACGAGCTCTGCGGGGCCTACCACTCGCGGATGCTCTTCAACGTCAGGGTGGTCAGCGCGGAGGACTACGACCAGTACCTCCAGGACCTGCAGTCCGCAGGCTTCGAGTCCGAGACGCCGGTGTGCGGCAACGGCCAGGCCTACACGCAGTTCGGGCTCGAAGAGTCCGAAGACCAGGGAGTATGCGAGTGACCGCCACAGCAGCACGGGTGACGACGGCCGGCGAGCGCAAACCGCTGGGCCAGCAGGTCGTCCGGATCCTGACCACGACCGACCACAAGCTGATCGGCAAGCTCTACCTCGTCACCTCGTTCGTCTGGTTCCTCATCGGCGGCATCATGGCGATGCTGATGCGGTCGGAGCTGGCCTACCCCGGACAGCAGGTCGTCAACGAGGAGACCTACAACCAGCTGTTCACGATGCACGGCACGATCATGCTGCTGCTGTTCGCCACCCCGCTGTTCTTCGGCTTCGGCAACGCGATCATGCCGCTCCAGATCGGGTCTCCCGACGTCGCCTTCCCCCGGCTGAACATGTTCAGCTACTGGCTGTTCCTGTTCGGCGGGATCATCGCCGGCTCGGGGTTCCTCACCCCCATGGGCGCCGCCGACTTCGGCTGGTTCGCCTACACCCCGCTCTCCGACGCCGTGAGGTCACCGGGGGTCGGGGGAGACCTATGGGTGATGGGCCTGTGGATGGCGGGTCTGGGCACCATCCTCGGCGCGGTCAACTTCATCACCACCATCATCTGCATGCGCGCTCCCGGCATGACCATGTTCCGGATGCCGATCTTCGTCTGGAACACCATGGTCACCAGCCTGCTGGTGCTGATCGCCTTCCCGGTGCTCGCCGGCGCCCTGCTGTCGCTGGAGGCCGACCGGCTGCTCGGTGCCCACGTGTTCGACACGGCCCACGGCGGCGCGATCCTGTGGCAGCACCTCTTCTGGTTCTTCGGGCATCCGGAGGTCTACATCATCGCGTTGCCCTTCTTCGGCATCGTGACCGAGATCCTCCCGGTGTTCAGCCGCAAACCGATCTTCGGGTACGTCGGCCTGGTCGGCGCCACGCTCGGCATCGCCATCCTGTCGGTGGCGGTCTGGGCCCACCACATGTTCGTCACCGGCGCGGTCGACCTGCCGTTCTTCTCTGGCATGACGTTCCTGATCGCCGTACCCACCGGGGTGAAGTTCTTCAACTGGATCGGCACGATGTGGGGGGGATCTCTGTCCTTCGACACCCCCATGCTGTGGTCGATCGGCTTCCTCACCACGTTCCTGTTCGGGGGTCTGACCGGCATCATCCTGGCCAGCCCGCCGCTGGACTTCCACGTCTCCGACTCCTACTTCGTCGTGGCCCACTTCCACTACGTCGTGTTCGGCACCGTGGTGTTCGCGATGTTCGCCGGGTTCTACTTCTGGTGGCCCAAGATGACCGGCCGGATGCTCGACGAGCGGCTCGGCAAGGTCCACTTCTGGCTTCTGTTCGTCGGGTTCCACACGACGTTCCTGGTCCAGCACTGGCTCGGCGTCGAGGGCATGCCCCGGCGCTACGCCGACTACCTGCCCGAGGACGGCTTCACGTTCCTCAACCAGGTCTCGACCGTCGGAGCCTTCGTGCTCGGCGCTTCAACGCTGCCGTTCCTCTACAACGTCTACATCTCGCGACGGGCCCCGCTGGTCGCGGTCGACGACCCGTGGGGCTGGGGTCGTTCGCTCGAGTGGGCGACCTCCTCGCCTCCGCCTCGTCACAACTTCGAGATGATTCCGCGGATCCGCTCCGAGTCGCCGGCCTTCGACCTGCACCACCCGGAGGTGGCCGCGCTGGAGCTGGCGGAGAACCCCGCCGAGCGCGATGACAACAACACTCCCGCCGACGCTCCCGACGTCGAAGGACGCGAGGAGGCCCTCGGCCACCGCGCCGTGGAACGCCACCCCGATCAGGAGGAGGACCGTTGAGGTCGGAAGCCTGGATCTTCGCCATGACGACCGCGTTCTTCGTGATCGTCAGCCCGCTCTACTGGTTCCTGACCTACGACTGGACCGGCACCTCCGCGCTCACCATGACGACCCTGCTGGCCGGCATGGTGACGGTCTTTCTCGGCTTTCACGCGCGTCGGATGGACCCCCGGCCGGAGGACCGCAAGGACGGCGAGATCGCCGATGGTGCTGGCGAGCTGGGGTTCTTCCCGCCGTACTCCTGGTGGCCGCTGTGGTGCGGGCTGACCCTCGCCGTCTGCGTCTACGCCGTCGCGCTGGGAGCCTGGTGGTTGTTCATCATCGGCGTCGGCATCGGGGCGGTGGCCCTGAGTGGGTGGATCTTCGAGTACTACCGCGGGGAGCACGCCCACTGAGGCCCGCGCCCCTGTGACCGCGGCGGCGTGACTTGCCACACGTCGCGAGGAGTCTTGGACGGAACGGGGTACCAGTTACCCTTGCCACGTTCCTATTTCGTCCACACGGGGGAGTTCTGCATGTCCATGCGTCGGTTCAGCACCACCGCGCCGCGGCCACGAGCCGCCCGCGCACTGGTGGCTGCTGCCTCCCTCGCACTGCTGTTCCCGGCTCTCGCGTCCTGCGACAGCGGGGCTGGTGTCCTCGACGAGGGGACGGCCAGCGAGACCAAGTCGGCGCCTCCGGTCGAACCGCTGACGATCCGCACCAACGTTGCGCGAGACGACGTACGGGTCGACCGTGAGGTGCGGCTCACCGCCAGCGGCGGCAAGCTCCGCTCGGTGAAGGTCACCTCGGCGGCCGGTCCGCTTCCGGGAAAGCTGAGCAAGGACAAGGTGACCTGGGTCTCCAGCGGCCGGCTCGAGCCCGGAGTCAGCTACCGGATCCACTCCACCGGCGTCCGCAGCGACGGCAAGAAGGTCGTCAAGGACCAGCGGTTCCAGACCGAGGACCTCACTCTCGACGAGCAGACCTACCCCTCCGTCGCCCCTCTTGCGGGCGAGACCGTCGGCGTCGGGATGCCGGTGATCGTCACCTTCGACATCCCCGTGACCGACAAGGCGTCGATCGAGAAGCACATGTCGGTCAACGCGACGCCGCGCCAACCCGGTGCCTGGCACTGGATCAGCGACCAGGAGGTCCACTGGCGGCCCAAGACCTACTGGCGCGCCGGGTCCAACGTCTCGGTGGACGTCGACATCAACAGCGTCCCCGCGGGTGGCGGCATCTACGGCCAGGAGAGCCGGCACGTCGAGTTCGACATCGGCGACGCCCACATCTACAAGGTCAACATGGACACCCACCAGATGCGGGTGCTCAGCAACGGCGCGCTGCTGCGGACCATCCCGATCACCACCGGTGAAGAGCCGAAGTTCACCACCCGCTCCGGCGTCAAGGTGATCCTCGAGAAGTTCCGCGAGAAGCGGATGAACTCCGAGACGGTCGGCATCGACCGCGACAGCCCCGACGGCTACGACATCGATGACGTCGAGTACGCCATGCGCGTCACCTACTCCGGCGAGTTCGTCCACGCCGCGCCCTGGTCGGTCGGCGACCAAGGGTCGGCCAACGTCAGCCACGGCTGCACGGGCATGAGCACGGCCAACGCCGCGTGGCTCTACAACATGACCCTGCGCGGCGACGTGGTCGATTACACCGGCACCGCCAAGCCGATGACCCTCACCAACGGCTACGGCGACTGGAACATGGACTTCGCCGACTGGTCCGCCGGCTCCGCCCTCAGCTGACCCGTCGTGAGTTACCACCAACCTGCGCCGAGCCGTCGTGAGTTACCACCAACGTGGGCCCGAGCCGTCCTGAGTTACCAGTTCAGATGATCAGGCGCCGGTTGCCGATGGACTTGCGACACTCCAGATAGACGACGGCTAGTCGCTCGGTGGCATCCTGCTGTCGACCGAACACGTTGACCTTGCGGAAGTCCTCGATGACCCAGGCGCGATTGCGCGCGAGCCAGTCCCGCCTGTCGCGGTCGTACTCACAATCCTCTTCCTCGGAGTGGAACCTCTCGCCGTCGTACTCGGCCGCGAACAAGAGCTCTTCGAGGCCCATATCAAGCCAGAAGATCACCCGGCCGCCCTCGAGGATGGGGATCTGCACCCACGGACGCGGGAGCCCGGCGTCGTACCAGCGTCCACGAAGTGCTGCCTCGCCGAAGGACTGAGCCCGTGCGTCGGCCCGGGGAGCGAGCACCCGCATCCTGACGATTCCCCGCTCACCCTTGAACCGGGGCAGCTCGGCGAGCATCTCATCGTGGGTGAAGGTCTTGGTTCCGAGCATCGAGTCCATTCCCCACAAGGCGACGTCCGGGTTTCGCTGCAGGCGTCCCAGGTCCAACGCGGTGCGCAGGGGAGTGGTCACCCGCACCCCGCCGAGTTCCATCAGATCGCGGGGCAGCAGCGTTCGCTCGCCACTGGCACTCCATTCGTTGCGCAGAGCCCTGACCCGCGGAGGTCGCCACATGGAAACCGGCGGCACCGCCAAGTGAGCGTTCGGGGGCAGAGCATCATCGCCGGCGTGAAGCCACGCGGCCGTGTGGTCCGCGACGAAGCAGCTACTCGGGACGACCAGTGAGAGCGCAGCGAGACGCACCTCGACCGTGTCTGGGAGCTGGGCCGGCAGGTACAGATTCCGGAGTGGGCGGCGCAGGTAGTCGCGGTCGCACAGGCGTTTGAGCTGGTTGTCCGACAGGCCGGCAGAGAGTGCCATGGCACGGGTGAAAGGTTGGTCCAGAGGCAGCGGGAACGTGTCGTCCAGCAGCGCGTGGATCCGTGCGGCGAGCATGCGGGTCTCATGCCCGGTTCCACGGGTCATGAATGACCAAATTGCTGGCCTGTGGACAACGCTCACCGTGGTAACTCACGCCGGTTCAGCGGCATGGCGTGGTAACTCACGCCGGGTCAGCGGTCAGTGGGAGCGGAGCTCCTCGCCCTCGACGGCGTGGTGTCCGTCGAACTGGTGACCGTCGGCGGGGTGGTCGAGGCCGGCCTGGAGCTCCTGCTCGTGCTCGGTGTGGTGATGGCCTTCCTCGAGCTCCTCGCGCGTCGGCTTCTGCACGTTGTGGCCGTACATCTTCTCCGAGAGCTTCGCGCGCAGTGCCTGGATCCGCGAGCCGGGAGCCGGGACACCGTTGCCGTCGACGTTCGACGGCGGGGTGTGGATCCGGTCGCGATCGCGGGCGGTGAGGGTGTAGGCGGTGGCGTCGTTGATCGGCAGATGCCGCTCGCTGTAGCCGCCCTCAGCGGAGCGCATGATGATGCCGGTCTCGTAGCCGTGCAGCAGCTTCTCCTGGTCGTGCCGCTGCAGTGAGATGCACCAGCGCCGCGCGAGGAAGAACACGAGCACCGGAACCACGAAGATCGCCACCCGCATGAAGTAGGTGATGTAGTTCAGGTTCAGCTGGAACACGACGGCGATCACATCGTTGCCACCGGCCGCCCAGAGCAGACCGTAGAGGGTGATCACGGCCGCCAGGAACGCCGTGCGCGTGGGGGCGTTGCGCGGGCGCTGGAGCAGGTGGTGCTCCCGCTTGTCGCCGGTGACCCATTCCTCGAGGAAGGGCCAGGCCAGGACCACCACGAGCAGCAGGATCGGCGCGATCTGGGCAGGCAGCATCACGTTCCAGGACCAGGTGGTCCCGAAGATGTGGGTCTCCCAGCCGGGCATGATCCGCATCAGGCCCTCGGCGAGGCCCATGTACCAGTCGGGCTGGGAGCCGGCGGTGACCTTGGAGGGGTCGTAGGGGCCGTACTTCCAGACCGGGTTGATCGCCAGGAGGCCACCCATCAGGGCGGTGATGCCGAAGACGATGAAGAAGAACCCGCCGGCCTTGGCCATGTAGACCGGCAGCATCGGGAAGCCCACGACGTTCTTCTCGGTGCGGCCGGGGCCGGGCCACTGGGTGTGCTTGTGGTAGACGAGCAGCAGCATGTGGGCGGTGATCAGGGCGAGGATCAGCCCCGGGATCAGCAGCACGTGGGCGATGTAGAGACGCGGGATGATCACCTCGCCGGGGAACTCGCCCCCGAACATGAAGAACGACATGTAGCTGCCGAGCACCGGGGTCGCCTTGACGATGCCGTCGGCGATCCGCAGCCCGGTGCCCGAGAGCAGGTCGTCGGGCAGGGAGTAGCCGGCGAAGCCCTCGAGGATGCCCAGCAGGAGCAGCAGTCCGCCGATCACCCAGTTCAGCTCACGCGGCTTGCGGAACGCGCCAGTGAGGAAGACCCGCATCAGGTGCACGAGCATCGCCGCGATGAAGAGCATCGCCGACCAGTGGTGCATCTGGCGCATCAGCAGGCCGCCGCGGACCTCGAAGGAGATCTCGAGCGTGGAGGCGTAGGCCTGAGACATCTCGATGCCGCGGAGCGGGTCGTAGGACCCTTCGTAGGTCACCTCGGCCATGCTCGGCTGGAACCACAGGGTCAGGAACACCCCGGTCAGAAGAAGCACGACGAAGCTCCACAGCGCGATCTCGCCGAGCATGAAGGACCAGTGGTCGGGGAAGACCTTGCGCAGGTTCTTCTTCATGGCGGTGCCGAGGCCGAGTCGCTCGTCGGCCCAGTTGGCGACCCCGCCGATCCGCGCCGGCTTGCGGGCGGTGGCGGCCTGGGTGCGGTTGCTCCGCACGAATCGGCCGGTGTCGATGCTCACTCTGAGTCACGCTCCCAGAAGCTTGGTCCCACGGGTTCGGTGAAATCGCTCCTGGCCACAAGATACCCCTCGTCGTCGACTGTCAGGGGCAGCTGGGGGAGGGCACGGGCGGCCGGGCCGAAGACCACCTTGCCGGCGTCGCCGAGGTCGAAGGTCGACTGGTGGCACGGGCACAGCAGGTGGTGGGTGGTGCGCTCGTACAGAGAGATCGGGCAGCCGACGTGGGTGCAGATCTTGGAGTAGCAGACGATGCCGTCGACCGACCAGTTCTCCCGCCCCGGGCCCGGGATGATCTCGTCGGGCTCCATCCGGACCAGGATCACGGCCGCCTTGGACTTCACGACCTGGAGCTCAGCGCCCTCGATGAGGTGCTCGCCGTTCTCGTCGGTCTCGAAGATCGCCTCGGGCTCGGCGTTGATCAGGTCGCCGAGCTCGAGGTCGCTGGGACGGATGGGGGTGCCGATCACGTCGCGGGCCACGCGCATCCCGCGGGTCCAGATCGTGTGCTCGAGGCCGGCACCCGGCACGCCGCTGTCGGCGACCTGTTCCGGGGTAGGCCCGAGGTCCCGCAGGAGCACGACGACCGGCAGGCCGAGCAGTGCCACCGCGCCGAGCAGGGAGTTGCGGACGAGCGGCCGGCGGCCGATGCCCGATTCCTCGAGGCCGGCAGAGAGCGCCTTCAGGGTCTCCTGACGGTCCTCCGGCGGGGAGGCGGCGGTGTGGCGGTCCTCGGTGATCTCGTGGTCGGACATGAGCTTGCGCGCCCACTGGATGATGCCGATGCCGATCAGCAGGAAGGCGCCGCTCATGAGGAGTCCGAGCGCCACCGTGGACGCGCCGAGACCGAGGACGGTGTCACCGCCCTCACCGATGCCGAGGGCGAAGTAGGCGACGATGAACCCGATCGTGCAGAGGGCCGACAGCCCGAACATCAGCGCGACCTGGCGCTCGGCCCGCTTCTCCGCGCGAGGGTCGACGTCGGTGGGCCGCCAGACGTGGGCCGGGAGGCCAGGATTGGCGATCGGGTCGGCCTCGACCTCGGTGGTCGACCTACCGGCAGGCAGGTTGTCGTTCATGCCTCCACCTTTTGCTTGTTCGAGCGGGTGGTGTGGGCCGCGATCCAGATGGCCGCCCCCACGCACGAGCCGATGCCGAGGATCCAGGCGAACATGCCCTCGCTGACCGGTCCCACTCCGCCCATCCCGAAGCCGCCGTACTCGGGCGTCTCCTCGAGGGACTCCAGGTAGGCGATCACGTCGCGCTTCGCGTCGGGCGGCAGGTTCCCGTTGGAGAAGTTCGGCATGTTCTGCGGCCCAGTCAGCATCGCCTCGTAGACGTAGTGCGGCTCGACCCCGCGGATCTTCGGTGCGTAGCCGCCGTTGGGCATGGCGCCGCCCTGACCGGCGAAGTTGTGGCAGGCCGTGCAGTTCGTGAGGAAGATCTGGCCACCTCGGACGATCGCGGCCTCACGCTCCTCGTCGGAGAGCCCCTCGACGCTGTAGTCGGACTCGGACGGAATCGCCGGCCCGGGGCCGAGCGAGGCGACGTACGCCGCCAGCGCGGCCGTCTCCTCCTCGGTGTAGACCGGGGCCTTGCGGGCCGCCTGGGCGCCGGGCTGCGCCATCGGCATCCGGCCGGTTCCGACCTGGAAGTCGACCGCGGCCGCTCCCACGCCGACCAGGGACGGACCGAGCTGGGTGTCACCGTCCCCGGTCAGGACGCCCTCCCCGTTCTGCCCGTGGCAGAAGGAGCAGCCCACCAGGAACAGCTCTCGGCCCTCGGCCACCAGCTCCTCGTCGGACTTCTGCTCCTGTGCCTGTGCAGGCGCGAGCAGGGAGTAGAGGCTGCCGGAGAGCACCAGGCCGAGGAGCAGCAGCACGATGCCGGCCAGTGGCCCACGCCGGTGCCGCGACAGCCGACCGGCCCAACCGTTGACGGAGCGGTTCAGGAGACGCACATCGATTCCTTGGGGGTTCCGGTCGGCGGGGTCACTTGATGAGGTAGATCGTGGCGAACAGGCCGATCCAGACGACGTCGACGAAGTGCCAGTAGTAGGACACGACGATCGCGCTCACGGCCTGCTCATGGGTGAACTTGCGGGCGATGTAGGTGCGCCCGAGGACGAACAGGAAGGCGATCAGGCCGCCTGTCACGTGCAGGCCGTGGAAGCCGGTGGTGAGGTAGAACATCGTGCCGTAGGCCGAGTCCTGGATGGTGACGCCCTCCTGGACCAGCGCGGCGTACTCGGTGGCCTGGCCGGCGATGAAGATCGCACCCATCGTGTAGGTGAGGATGAACCACTCGCGCAGGCCCCAGCCCGGCACCTTGAAGATCGATCCGGTGCGCCCCACCTGGCCGCGCTCGGCGGCGAACACGCCGAGCTGGCAGGTCAGCGAGGACAGCACGAGGATCGTGGTGTTGACCGACGCGAACGGGATGTTCAGCAGGGCGGTGTTCTGGGCCCACAGATCCTCGCTGACGGCCCGGATCGTGAAGTACGACGCGAACAGCGCCGCGAAGAACATCAGCTCACTGGAGAGCCAGATGATCGTCCCCACGCTGACCATGCTCGGCCGGTCGTGGTGCCCGTGGAGTCGGGAGGCCGGGATCGCAGTTGCTGTCGCCACGGGCGCCATTATGTCGGTAGCCCGGCCCCCGGGGCATCCCGACCCCCTGACTTCCGGGGTCCTATTGTTCGAGGCGTGCTGGGTTCGTCGTCCGAGGGGGTTCCGACCCTCCCGGAGTTCACCCTCGGACGGGTGTTCACGGAGACCTCGCTGGAGCCCGTCCCGTTCGTCCTGACCGTCTGGATCGCGGGGCTCTACCTCCTCGGCGTGGTCGTGCTGCGCCGCCGGGGGGACCACTGGCCGATCGGCCGGACGGTCTCCTTCGTCATCGTCGGAATGGGCCTCTTCTGGTGCGCCACGTCGTCCGGGCTCGCGGCCTACGACACGACGCTGCTGAGCGTGCACATGGTCCAGCACATGGTGCTCTCGATGCTGGTGCCGCTGGCACTGGCCCTGGGGGCGCCGATCACCCTGGCCCTGCGCACCCTGCCCGCCCGGCCACGACGCTGGCTGCTGACCTGCCTCCACTCGCGAGTGGCGCGGGTCCTGTCGTTCCCCCCGCTGACGTTCGCCTTGTACGTCCTGTCTCCCTGGGCGCTCTACTTCACCGGCTGGTACGACGCGTCGTTGAGCTCGGCCTACGTCCACGAGGCCATGCACCTCCACCTGGTGCTCGTCGGCGCCCTGTTCTTCTGGCCCCTGGTGGGCATCGACCCGGTCCCCGGCCGGGTCGAGTACCCGTTCCGGGTCCTGCTCGTCGTCCTCACCCTTCCGTTCCACGCCTTCCTCGGCGTCACGATCATGGGACAGACCGCGCTCATCGGCGGCGACTGGTATCCCTCGCTCCACGAGGGGCCGATGGGTGCCTGGCTGCCCGACCCGATCGACGACCAGCACACCGCCGGCGGCATCCTCTGGGGCTCGGGGGATCTGATCGGGCTCGTGTTCTTCGTGGTGCTGTTTGTGCAGTGGGTGCGTTCGTCGACGCGTGAGGCGGCCCGGGAGGACCGGCGCCTGGATCTGCTCGAAACGAGGGAGCGGCGCCGCGGCGACGCGGGTGTGTGATTTCGCACCGTGTCGCGGCAACCGGTCTGCCGGCCGGTAGCATTCCGCAGGTGAATGACTCGGATCCCAGCCCCACGACGGCGCCGTTGAAGGTGCTCGTCTACAGCGACGACGTCAACACTCGTCAGCAGGTGATGCTGGCCCTGGGCAGCCGCCCGCACCCCGACCTGCCGGAGCTGGAGTACGTCGAGGTGGCGACCGAGCCGGTGGTGATGTCCAACATGGACGCCGGACACATCGACCTGGCCATCCTGGACGGCGAGGCCGTTCCAGCCGGAGGTCTGGGCATCGCCAAGCAGCTCAAGGACGAGATCTACGACTGTCCGCCCGTGCTGGTCCTCACCGGACGCCCGCAGGACGCCTGGTTGGCGACCTGGTCCCGCGCGGAGGCCGCGTGCCCCCACCCTCTCGACCCGGTCCAGCTGGCCGAGTCCGTGATCTCCCTTCTGCGCTCACGCGTCCCCGCCTGATCCCGTGAGCCACACCTGGCCCGAGGTGCTCTCCGCACTGGTGGCCCGTCAGGACCTGACCGCGGCCCAGGCCGGCTGGGCCATGGGCGAGATCCTCGGCGGCGAGGCCACCCAGGTTCAGATCGCGGGCTTCGCGGTGGCGCTCCGCGCCAAGGGCGAGACCATCGAGGAGATGACCGGCCTGGTGGAGGCGATGTACGCCCGCTCCACCCAGATCTCGGTCCCCGGTCGGCTCCTCGACGTGGTGGGCACCGGCGGCGACCGGTCGATGTCGGTGAACATCTCCACCATGGCCGCGATCGTGGCCGCCGGCGCGGGTGCCCGGGTGGTGAAGCACGGCAACCGGTCGGCGTCGTCCCAGTCGGGCTCGGCCGACGTTCTCGAGGCGCTGGGCATCCGGCTGGACCTGCCGCCCGACCGGGTCGCGGCCCTCGCGAGCGAGGCTGGCATCACCTTCTGCTTCGCCGCCGCGTTCCACCCCGCGATGCGCCATGCCGCGGTGCCGCGGCGCGAGCTCGGGGTGGGCACCACCTTCAACTTCCTGGGCCCGCTGGCGAACCCGGTCCGACCCGCCGCCCAGGCGGTCGGCTGCGCGGACCGCCGGATGGCGCCGGTGATGGCCGGGGTGTTCGGCGCACGGGGAGTCGACGCGTGGGTGTTCCGCGGAGACGACGGCCTCGACGAGCTCACCACCACGACCACGTCGTCGGTGTGGACCGTCCACGACGGCAGCATCAGTGAGGTGACGGTCGATCCCTCGACGCACGGTCTGGCACCGGCGTCCGCGGCGGCGCTCCGCGGCGGCGACACCGCGCACAACGCCGACGTGGTCCGCCGCACGCTCGACGGCGAGCAGGGTGCGGTGCGTGACGCCGTACTGCTGAACGCGGCGGCGGCGCTGGCCGTCCACGACGCCCCTGGCGCCCCCGTCGACGAGGGACTCTCGGCCGGCCTGGTCAAGGCCCGGGAGGCCATCGACTCAGGCGCCGCCCGCGCGACCCTGGACCGCTGGGTCGCGGCGTCCGCGTCTTAGAGGTTCAGCACGTACGACTCGCCCTCGCGCCGGAAGCCGTGGCTGTCGAGCCGGTCGTAGTAGGGCGTCACCATGCCGGGCGGCGTGAGCACCTTGCGGAAGCCGCGGTCCCGGAGCCGCGAGGCCCGGCGCCACACGAACTCACCGGGGGAGAAGTCCCGGAAGCGTGGCGTGACGTAGTCGAGCAGTACCCGGGCGATGTCGCCGTCGCGCCGGATGAGTACGACGCCGACCGTCTCATCGCCCTTCTCCACCTGGAAGGCGAGGTCCCCGTCGTGAAGGTCGTCGGCGGCGAAGCCGGGCTGGTGGCGACTGATGTCGGTCTCGTGGACCGCCAGGAAGTGGCGGAGGTAGGCGTCCCCGGGCCCGACCTGAAGGACGTCGAAGGCCGCATCGTCGTGCCGCTCGCGCAGCATCCGGGCGATGAACCACAGGTTGATCGACGACGTGGCGACGTTCATGCCGACCATCGGCCAGACGCCGACCAGGGCGTTGAACGCCACCAGACTCAGCGACGCCACCAGGTTGAGCAGACGGAACCGCAGCACCCGGGTCTGCAGCAGCGAGAAGATCAGCAGGCCGCTGCCGAACCACCCGAACAGGTCGAGCCAGTGGTCTGCGAGCCAGGACATGCCCGCGCGGTCAGTCGAGCCCGAGCGAGAACGCGGACTCGAGATCGTGGCGGGAGTAGGCCCGGAACGCGATGTGGGTCTCGGTCGCGGTCACGCCGGGCACCTTGTTGAGCCGGTCGGCGACCACGCTCGCGACGTCGTCGTGGTCACGGACGCGCACCATCGCGATCAGGTCGATCTGGCCGGTCACGGAGTAGACCTCGCTGACCCCGTCGAGGTCGGCGATCTGCTCGGCCACCTCGGGGATCCGGGCGACGTCGGCCTTCACGAACACGATGGCGGTGATCATGACGTGGACCCTAACGGGTTGGCCGGTGCACCGGCGAAAGGTCGCGACGGTCGTCGAAGGGCACCAGCGAGAGTCGCGACTGGCGGGCCGCATCGTGCAGCGGGAGGTGTCGCGTGGCGCCGGCTACCGGGCAGCTCCACTCGCCCTCGACCTCGATCAGCCGGATGCCGGACGACTCCAGCCAGCGCAGGATCTTCTCGGTCTCCTCGGCGGTGGCGGCCGGGATCGGACCGGGGGCCGGCCGCACGGTCTCGGCCGAGGCACGCAGCTCGCGGACGAACTGGTGGGCGTCGGCGCCCGGGGGGATCCGGCCCGCAGCGGCCAGCCTGCCGTGGCGCACCACGTGGACGGCCCACCGGCCGTCGTCCTCCCGCCGGCCAGCCACCACCTCAGGGCAGCGGGTGAGGGCGGTGAGCCGCTGGGTGCGCGCGGCGGCGCGGATGAAGGCGGCGAGGCGGTCGCGGTGAACGCCTGCCTCCTCGAACCGCTCGTCATCGGCCAGTGCGGCCATCCGGATGTTGATCGCATCCACGACCTGGTCGGGCCTTCGCAGCAGGGTGTCGCGCAGCTGTCGCACCACCGCGGCGTACGTCGTCTCGTCGACGCTCCCGTCGCACGGGGAGAGGCACCGCCCCATCTCGGCCAGCACGCAGGGTGACCGGCTGGGCGATCGCGAGGGGTCGCGGCCGAGTCGGTCGGAGCACTGGCGGACAGGGAACGTGTCGTGAAGGGCGGCCAGGCACTTCTCGGCGGTCTTGCGCGAGGAGAACGGACCGAGGTAGTCGGCGTCGTCGGCGAGCACCCGGCGAACCAGCGACAGCCTCGGCCACGGCTCCCGGGTCAGCTTGATGAAGTGCACCTTGTCGGGGAAACGGGAACGCCGGTTGTAGCGCGGTTTGTGCTCGGCGATCAGCCGCAGCTCGCGAACCTCGGCCTCGAGCGGAGTGGCGCACTCGATGCCGGTGACCGACTCCGCGAGCCCGACCATCTCGCCCATCCGGGAGCGGGTCTCCGACGCGGTGAAGTAGGACCTGACCCGGGAGCGCAGGTCACGGGAGGTGCCGACGTAGAGGACCCGCGAGCTGTCGTCGCAGAAGAGGTAGACCCCGGGCGCGTGCGGCAGCGCCTCGGCAATGTGACGCTTGCGTCGCTGGGCCGGGCTCACCCGGGACGAGAAGGTCTGCAGCTCCTCCAGCGTGTGGACGCCGAGACCACCGAGCCGCTCCATCAGACCGTGCAGCACGTCGACCGTGGCCCGGGCGTCGGCGAGCGCCCGGTGGTTGGGCGTGGTCGAGGAGTTGAACACGCGGGCCAGCGAGGACAGCTTGCAGTTGGGCGCGTCGTCGCGGGTGATCACCCGGCGCGCCAGCTTGGCCGTGTCGAGGACCTCGAAGCGCGGCCACGGCCGCCCCTGCAGCTCAGCGAAGTGGCGGAGGAACCCGACGTCGAACGGCGCGTTGTGGGCAACCAGGACGGAGCCCGCCGCGAACTCGAGGAAGGCCGGAAGGGCGGAGTCGATGTGGGGGGCGTCGGCCACCATCGTGTTGCTGATGCCGGTGAGCACCGCGATGAACGCCGGGATCTCGGTCTGGGGGTTGACCAGGGTCTGGAACTCCCCGAGAACCTCGCCTCCGCGCACCTTGACCGCGCCGATCTCGGTGATCATGGAGCCGCCTGCGGCCGACCCGCCCGTGGTCTCGAGGTCGACCACGCAGAAGGTGGCGTCGCGCAGCGGCCTCCCCAGCTCGTCGAAGCTGCGTTGCGACTCCCACCGGGTCGGTGGAACCTGGACCGCGTTGCTCACGTCACCGACGCTAGGTGTGGGCGCCGACAAACGGTCGGCGCCGCGCGGACTACTGTGGGGCGGCGTGAGCATCGTGATCCCCGACGCCGGCCAGCGATGGCGCTGCGGCGGGTGCGGCAACCTGACCCGGTTCGACGTCACCAGGACCCGTCGTACCACCGAGTTCTGGCACTTCGACCTCGCGGGTGACCACCGCGTCGAGGAGACCGCTGTCGAGGACGAGTCCGTGGAGTCCGTGACCTGCCGCTGGTGCGGGCGGGCCGACGCGATCGAGGTCGTGTCGCGGGCCGACGGCGACGCCCCGGCGAACGGCTAAGGGACGATGTGTCCGAGGACCGCGCAGCCCCCGGCCTCGCCGACCTTCCCGACGAGGTCCGCCATCGCGTCCACGCGTTGACCGCCGAGGTGTTGCCGGACGTCGCGAAGCTCCCGCCGCCGCTGCGCAAGGTGGCCGACTTCGCCCCTGCGCGCCGGGCCAGGCTGGGCGCCCGCGCGATGACGGCCGCGCTCGAGACCGACGAGGAGTTCCGTGACCGGGTCGCCGTCCAGGTTGCCGGTGACCGGCCGCAGCCTGTGGACGACGTCACCGTGGCTGCCCTGGCGTGGCTGGTCCGCGCCGACGGCTGGGAGGACGAGCTCGACGCCGCGCTGGCGGGGCTCGCGCAGCGACCCACCGCGCAGGACCACGCCCAGGCGGAGCGCCTGCGACAGCAGGTGGAGACAGCCGAGAATGCGGCGCGGGACCTGCGGGCCCGGCACCGCGACGAGGTGGCCGGGCTGAAGGCCGACAACGCGACTCTCCGGCGCAAGCTGGGGGAGGCCCGATCCGCCCTGCGGGAGGCGCTCTCTGCGGCGGACGAGGCCGGGCGGACGGCCGACCAGCTGCGCGGCCAGGTCGAAGCCACCACCGCGTCGGCCGAGAAGGAGCTCCGCCAGCTGCGCGCCCGGGTGGCCCGGCTGGAGGACGAGGCCCGGGCCGACCGGCGGGCCGGCCGGACCGAGCGGGAGGAGGCGAGCCTGCGTGCCCGCCTGCTCCTCGACTCCGTCATCGACGCCGCGACCGGTCTGCGGCGCGAGCTCGCGCTGCCGCCCGCGTCCGGGGCGCCGGGGGATCGGCTGGAGGCGTCGTTGTCGAGCGAGGGCGCGCGGCGCCCGACCTCGGCCGGATCACTGGGCCCGACCAGCGCTGCCCTCCTCGAGCAGTACCTTGCGCTGCCGCGGGCCCGGCTGATCGTCGACGGCTACAACGTGAGCATGTCGGCCTGGCCCTCGTCCTCGCTGGAGGCCCAGCGGACCCGGTTGCTGCGTGGCCTGGCGCCTGTGGTGGCGAGGACCCGCGTGGAGGCGACCGTGGTCTTCGACGCGGCGTCCTCAGCCGTCCGACCGGTGGTCACCACGCCCCGGGGGGTCAAGGTGGTCTTCAGCCCCGAGGGGGTGATCGCCGACCGGGTGATCTCGGACCTCGTGGCGGCCGAACCGGAGGGCAGGGTCGTGATCGTGGTGAGCAGCGACCAGGAGGTCGCCCGGGACGCGTCAGCCGCCGGGGCGAGGAGCGTGGCCGCGGAGGCCCTGGTCGGGCTGCTGGCCCGGACCTCGTAGGCGCCCGACACGCCGGAGTCCAGCTCCGCGGGACGAAATGTCGGTGGCCGCTGGGAGCGTGACTGGCATGACGACGAGAATCGACTGCGACACCTGTGTGGTGCGGGGGCTGGCGTGCCACGACTGTGTGGTCACGGTGCTGCTGGGCCCGCCTCCGGAACTGGCGTTCGACGACGACGAGCGGCGGGCGCTCGACGTCCTGGCCGACGGCGGCCTGGTCCCGCCCCTGCGTCTCGTCCACCCGGTCGAGGGGCCGGAGGTGGAGTCGGCGTAGGTGCAACTAGCGTGACTCATGGGGCTGGTGTGACCTGGCTCTCGAGAAACCCCTAGCAACGTGGGGCGAAACACCCGACGTTCCCGTTCCGGGACTTGGTTCACCGCTGAGGCGCCCACTAGTGTGTGGCGCTCAGGCGCTCGTGGGAGTGGATCGACCGGATCCGCGCGGGTGCCACGCCGAGTCCGCGGCCACACGGTGGCCAAGGAGCCGGGGAACCAAACCCTCTGGGGTGAATCGCCTGCAAGGCGGCGCACAGACGTGTGCCGGGGAGCAGGTGTAGGGCAAGTCGGCCCGAACCCGTCAGCTCACCTGGTAGGCGTACGACTTGCAAGGGAGACCGCCCGCTCGTGTTCAACGGTCGGAAGCGACTCATCACTGCCCTGTCCGCCCTGGCGATGGCTGCTGCCGTGGGCTCCGTGCCCGGCACGGCCCAGGCCGAGCCCGACATCGAAGACGTCGAGGCACGGGTCGACCGCCTCTACCACGAGGCCGAGATGGCCTCGGAGCGGTACAACGACGCGCGGCTCGAGCTCAAGGAGCTCAACCAGGACCTTGCCTCCATCAAGGCCGACGAACGTCGCCAGGACGAGCGGCTCGAGGCGGTCCGCCATCAGGTCCAGGACTCCATCGTGCGCCAGTACCAAGGCGAGAACCTCTCCGCGGTCGGCCAGATCGTCGTCTCGGACGACCCGGGCGCGTTCCTGGGCCGGCTCTCCACGATGTCGTCCTTCAATGACCTGCAGTCCCAGATGTTCTCCGACTACTCCCGCGAGCTGAAGGCCCTCGACATCCGCCGCGACGCCACCGCCCACCGTGCGAACCAGGTGTCCGAGCTCAAGGCGCAGCTGGCCAAGGAGAAGGCCACCATCGACAAGAAGGTCGACGAGGCCGAGTCGCTGCTCGACCGCCTGGAGGAGGAGCAGCGCGAGCGCATGATGGCTCCTTCCCGCAGCGACGTCCGGCCACCGACGGTGTCCGCCTCAGGTCGGGCCGGCGCCGCGGTCAGCTACGCGATGGCCCAGGTCGGCGACGCCTATGTCTACGGTGCCGCCGGCCCCGACGCCTACGACTGTTCCGGTCTCACCATGGCTTCCTGGGCCCAGGCCGGCGTCGCCCTGCCGCACTCCTCGAGCGCGCAGTACGGCTCCGGGCCGCAGGTGCCCGCCAGTGCCCTGATGCCCGGCGACCTGGTCTTCTACTACAGCCCGATCAGTCACGTCGGGATGTACATTGGCAACGGCATGATCGTGCACGCAGCGAACCCAAGCACCGGGGTCCAGGTGACCGGTCTCTATTCCATGCCCTTCTCCGGCGCGGTCCGCCCTGGCTGACCCGCAAGGACCCATGGCCGGTCGCCCGCTCTGGTGGGTGGCCGGCCTTTCCTTGTCTCTGATGACGGCCGTCGGCCTGGTCGCGTGGGTGTTGCTCGACGATCCGACGTACGTCGCGCCGACGCCTCCCGACGACGTTCCGAGCGCCCAGCCGGGGCGAGCTTCCGCCGTCCTGGCCGATCTCGAGCGGGCCGTCGACACCCGCGACCCGCAAGCGGCGGAGACGCTCGCGGCACCCGGCGACGACGAGTCCCGGGCACTGCTCGGGGCGCTCGTCGACAATGCCCGCGCCCTGCAGGTCGAGGACTTCACGCTGCGGTACGTCGACGAGCTCGGCGCCGTCGCGGCGTCCGGCGCCTGGGACGGTGCTGTCGACGTCACGTGGATCTTCTCGGGGTTCGACCGGGCTCCGGCACAGTCCGAGGTGGGCTTCCGGTTCCGGACTGTCGACGGCGAGGTCTACCTCGACTCCGTCGGGGGCGGCGGGCGGGCGCTGCCGCTGTGGCTCTCGGGAGACGTCGAGGTGCGCCGTGGCCCGGGGACGCTGGTCGTCGTCGACGGCACCGATGCACAGGCGGAGCGCTACGCACGCCTGGCACGGGGCGCTGTGCCGGTGGTCCGGAGCGTGCTGCCCTCGTGGCGGACCGGACTCGTCGTGGAGGTGCCGAGCTCGGTGGCGACGCTTCACGAGGCACTCGGCTCCGACCCCGGGACCTACACCGGAATCGCGGCCGTGACCACCACCACCGACGGATCCCTGGCACCGGATGCGCCGGTCCACGTGTTCGTCAACCCGGTCATCTTCGGCCAGCTGCGTCCCACGGGCTCCCAGGTCGTGATGAGCCACGAGGCGGTCCACGTGGCGACCGAGGCGGCCACCAACAACACCATGCCGCTGTGGCTCCTGGAGGGCTTCGCGGACTACGTGGCCCTGCTCGACGTCGACCTCCCGGTGTCGACGACGGCCGGCCAGATCATCGACCGGGTGCGTGAGGACGGTCCCCCGGCGGCCCTGCCCGGATCGGCCGAGTTCGACACCACCACCACCCACCTCGGGGCCACCTATGAGTCGGCGTGGCTCGCCTGTCGGCTGCTGGCCGATCGCGGGGGCCAGGAGGCTCTCGTTCGGCTCTACATGCAGGTCCGCGACGGTGCCACCATCGGCGCCGCCCTGCGGCGGGGGTTCGGCCTCACCGAGGTCGAGCTCACCGAGCTCTGGCAGGAACTCCTGACAGACTTGGCTGCGTGACACACGACGCCCGGCGGACCTCCCTGGTGGTCGCCGTCGTCGGCGCCGTGGCCTTTGCCGCCCTGGCGGTCGCGCTCGTGCCGTGGGACCCGGTCCCGGGGACGCCCGGGGCGGTTCCCGCGCCGGGCACGGTGTTCTCGGACGACCAGATCGCGACCGCCGAGGCGTTCTCGCGGGAGGCCCGCATCTGGAGCTGGAGCTCGCTGGCGGTCTCGCTCGCGATCGCCTGCTGGCTCGGCTTCTCCCGGCTGGGCACGCGGCTCGCCGGGTCAGTGCCGGGACCCTGGTGGGTCCGGGTGGTGCTGATCGTCGCCGCGCTTGCCCTGCTCGGCCGGCTGGCCACCCTGCCGTTCGCCCTGCTCCTGCACGGCCACCTCGTCGAGTACGGCCTGTCTACGCAGACCCGCTCCGAGTACTTGGTCGACCTGGCGAAGGGCGAGGCGGTGGGGGTGGTCGTCACGGCGCTGGCGGTGCTGGTGGTGGTCGGGTGCGCCCGCCGGTGGCGGCGGGCCTGGCCGGCGGCTGCCGGGGGAGTGCTCGCCGGTTTCGTCCTCCTCGGGTCGCTGGCCTATCCGGTGCTGGTCGAGCCGATCTTCAACGACTTCGAGCCGCTTCCGGAAGGGGAGCTCCACTCGCAGATCCTCGCGCTGGCCGACGAGGAGGGCGTGGACGTGGAGGAGGTGCTGGTCGTGGACGCATCGCGTCGTACGACGACGCTGAACGCCTATGTGTCGGGTTTCGGCGCCACCCGCCGGGTGGTGGTCTACGACAACCTGGTCGAGGACGTGCCCCGCGCCCTGGCACTCTCCGTGGTCGCCCACGAGCTGGCCCATGCCCGGCACCAGGACGTGGTGACCGGGTCCCTCCTGGGAGCCGCCGGAGCGTTGTGCGGCGTCGGCCTGCTCGGGCTGGTGGTCGGGCTCCGGCGCGGGCCGGCCATGTCCGATCCGGTGGTGGTGCCTTTCGTGCTGGCGTTGGCGGCGCTGGCGGCTTTCGTGTCCACGCCGGTGCAGAACACCGTCAGCCGCCAGATCGAGACCCGGGCGGACGTGGACGCGATCCGGGCGACCGATGACCCGGGGGCCTTCGCGCAGATGCAGAAGGACCTGGCCCTGCGGTCGTTCAGCGACCCGACGCCGCCGGCGTTGGCGCAGCTGTGGTTCGGCAGCCATCCGACCACGATGCAGAGGGTCGGGCTCGCCGAGCACCTGGCCGAGAAGTAAAAACGACCGCGACCACGGACTTTCGTCCGCGGCCACGGTCGTCTCCCCCCAAACCCCCGTTTCCCCAGGCTGGACGCCAGTGACTGGGTGCAGCTCAGCAGGTGCCGCCGACCAGGCCCACCACGACGTCACACGTGTCGGCGAACAGGGTCAGGACACCGCCGCCGAAGAGGTAGAGGGCCACAGCGATGAGAGCGGCGATGCCCGAGATGAGCAGGCCGTACTCGACGGCCGTGGCTCCGCGCTCGTTGAGCTGTGGAGATGACGATGGCCGCGAGCTCACACTCGCGGCCATCGTCATCATGTTTCCCCCATGTACTTACGTGGTGGGTGGTCAGCAGGCCACCTGGTGGTTGACCTCGTAACAGGTGGTCTCGAAGGCGTCGTTGATGATCGGGCCGAGGGCGAAGACCGCCACGACGATGATGGCGGCGATGCCGGCGATCAGGAGGCCGTACTCGACGGCGGAGGCGCCCCGCTCCTCGTTGCGGTCGAGGTGGGCGGCGAGCATGATGCGCAGGTAGTCCAGCATTGGAGTGTCTCCTTGGTTTGACTTGGTTCTAGGATTCCGAGAGGCCGGGAGACCTCCACGACGACAAGTCTCCGGGATTCCCGGGGGTCGTGAGATCCGACGTTCAGTCGGAGTCTGATAGCCCGTTCGGACTACCCGCACCTAGTAGCCGGGACGTTGCTCGAGTGACCCGGGTCCGAACTCGGGCTGCATGTTGGAAAGCAGCCCCGTACGCATGGCGGTGACGAGCGCCTGCGCGCGGTTGGTGACGCCCAGCTTCTGGTAGATCTTGGCGAGGTGCGACTTGACAGTCGACTCGCTCAGATGGATCCGCAGGCCGATCTCTGCGGCACTCAAGCCGTCGGCGAGGAGCTTCAGCACGTCGTGCTCCCGGCCCGTGAGCTGGGTGGCGGAGGCCGTGGCCCGGCGCAGCACGGCGTCGGTCAGTCCTGAGCACAGGAACGCGCGCGGCGAGACCGCCGCATGGCGGGCTGCCTCGACCACTTCGGCCGAGGGCGCGTCCTTGCCGACGAACGCCGAGGCACCGGCCTCCATGGCCGCGAAGATCTGCTCGTCGCCGGAGTGCATGGTCAGCACGACGACACCCGCGTCGGGTGCGGTCCGGCGCACCTCCCGGACGACGTCGAGACCGGTGCCGTCCGGCAACTGGAGGTCGGTGACCACGACGTCGGGCTTCAGCTCATGGAACATCGCGAGGGCCGCCGTCACGGTCTTGGCGTCACCCAGGACATCCATGTACGGCGACTGCCGGAAGACGCCGGCCAGTCCGTCGCGGATCAGGTCGTGGTCATCCACGAGGAGGACCCTGGTCGGTGTCTGCTCGCTCATGCCTTCACCCTCTCGTCGTCCGGGACGGTGCCCCGGCGGTCTGCGTTGCGCGGCACTGGCAGGCGGACGGTGACGACCGTGCCGTGGGGCTGGGCGTCCTCGATGGTCAGATCCGCTCCGATGAGCAGCGCTCGTTCGCGCATGATCTCCAGCCCCCAGGAGTCCGGACGGCCCGTCCCCATGCCGGTGCCGTCGTCCTGGACCACGATCTCGGCCCCCGGCGCCTCGACCGCGCAGCGAACCTCGACCAGCGAGGGCCGGGCGTGTCGGACGGCGTTGTTCATGGACTCCTGGGCGATCCGCAGGAGCTCGGACTCGACCTCCGGCATGAGCCGTGCAGTGCGCTCGTCCGCGGTGACCTGGATCGGGATTCCCGAACTCTCGCTGAGGTGGCGGGCCAGGCCGCCGATGGCGGTGCCCAGGCTCTCGCTCCCCCCGGCGTCGGTGCGCAGGGTCCGCACGGACTGACGTACCTCCCGGACAACGGCGGTGATCTGCTCGCGCAGCGTGCGCAGCTTCAACTCCTGATCCGGGGACATCGGACCGACCGCCAGCCCGTCGACCAGATAGCCCAGGGAGGCGATGTCCTGGGCGATCCCGTCGTGCATCTCCCGGGCCAGGCGGCGCCGTTCCTCGGCGGTGGCAGCGTCCCTGAACGAGGCGAACAACATGGCGGTCTCGAGGTGAACCGCCGTGGCTTCGAGCCGCGCCGCGACCTCCTCGAGCCGCCGCTCGAGGTGGACGACCTTCGACTCGAGGCGAGAGGACACTGTGCCGCTGACCACCGCGACGATGCGGCCCTCCGTCATGAGCGGGAGGGCGAACGCGTTTCCGGAGACGGCAGGGTGCATCGTCCGACGGGTGGCCAGGGCGAGGTCCTGGAGCACACCGGTGTCGGTCTCCGCTGAGTCCGTCTCGACAACCAGGGGAGTCAGCTCGTCGTCTCGGGGCACCTGCACCAACAACGCCGTGACCGGGAGCTCGTCTCGGACCGCGTCGGCGATCGTTGTTCCCAGCGAGAGCGGGTCGAGGCCAGAGGTGAGCTCCCCGGAGATGCCGATCAGATCACGGATCAGGGCCTGGGCGTCGCGATAGGGCTGGAGGGGGTCGGCGGGCGGAGGCATCGCGGAGTGCACGAAGCTGCCGATCAGACCGACGCCCACGCCGGTCAGCACCCAGGTGAGGGTCCCCGTCCCCTGGCTGGGGTCCAGCGGGCCATGCGTGAGCAGGGCGATGGCGACCAGGCTGACCAGTTCGGCGGACAGCGCCAGCGCCATTCCGCGGGGACCGCGGCGCAGGCTCGCGACGAACGGTGGAACGGCGAGCGCGCCGAGCACGGCGGGCGCCGCCTCGAGGGTGAGCCCGCAGACCGCCCCGACGAGGGCCGCCTCGACCGTGGAGGCCGCGACGCTGTTGAGGCCGAGGCGATCCGCTGCCACGGCCGCCGCCCAGACGATGCCGATGGTCAGCAAGGCGAGCAGGCCGGTGTCCTCCCGGATCCAGAGCAACGGGACCGACAGGAGAGCCAGCCCGAAGATCCGCGCACCGACCGCGAGCCTTGGGAACTGCGGGTGGGCCGGCATCATGAGCCGAAGCTGTCCATGATGCTGATCGCCGCCGGCCCCATCACCGCCACGAAGAGGCAGGGCAGGATGCAGAAGATCAGTGGGATGGTGATCTTGACCGGAACCTGCTGCGCCTTCTCCTCGGCGTGCTGGCGTCGCTTGACCCGGATCTCCGAAGACTGCACGCGCAGCACCTGGGCGATCGGAATGCCGAACGCGTCGGCCTGGATCATGGCGCTCACGAAGCTGCGGATGTCTGGAACGTTGGTGCGCTCGCCGAGGCCCCGCAGGGCAGCGGAGCGGCCCTGGCCGATCTGCATCTCGCGCAGCATCCGCGAGAACTCGTCGGCCAGTGGACCCTCGGTGTTGCGGGCGACCTGCTGCATCGCGGCATCGAAGCCGAGACCGGACTCGACGCTGATCGTGAGCAGGTCGATCGCGTCCGGCAGGTCGCGACCCATCTGGTGCGCACGGTCGTGGGCCTTCTGGTAGAGGTACATGCTCGGGGCGAAGAAGCCGGCGAGCGCCCCGCCCCCGACGATCAGGATGCGGATGGTCACAGCCGGACCGATCAGCCACGAGAACACCAAACCGCCCACGATGCCGACTACCAGCCCGATCACCTTGCCGGCGACGACTCGATCGACCGTCCACCCCGGCGGGTTGCCGGCGAGGTCGAGCTTGTGCCGGATCCGTTCGCCCGCGTCGGCCCCGGTGAACCGGCGACCGATCCGCAGCGCTGCGGCGCGCATCGGTGCCAGCACTCGCTCGGAGAAGGGCTTGTCCAGGTCCTTGCTGAGCTCCTTCGGAGCGGAGGACATGGCCTCGAGCACGGCGAGCGAGCGGTTGAGTCCGTGGGCCTCGGCGTCGCGCAGGGCCGTGGACACCATGAAGATGGCCAGGAAGACGAGGGCTGCGCCCATGATCAGCAAGAGCGTCATCTCAGACCTCCACCTTGATCAGTCGGCTCATCCAGAACGCACCGAGCGCCAGCAGGCACGCGGCACCGCCCAGCATCAGCCAGCCGAGCGGCTCGGTGAACATCGGCATCACGTAGTCGCGCTTGGCGAGCAGCAGGTAGATCATGAACCCGGGCGGCAACCCGCCCAGGACCCAGGCCGAGAGCTTGCCCTCGGCTGCGAGCGCGGCCACCTGGCGACGCATGTACTCGCGCTCGCGCATCGTGGACGCAACGGTGTCGAGGAGCTCGGCGAGGTTTCCGCCGACCTGGCGCTGGATGTTGATCGCCATCACCACCCAGTGGAAGTCCTTGCTTTCATACCGCTGGGCCACCCCCTCGAGGGAGTCCTCGAGGCCGACCCCCAAGCGCGTCTCGATCAGGACCCGCTTGAACTCGGACGAGATGGGATCGGTGCCCTCGCGGACCACCGTGTCGACCGACTGGGCCAACGAGAGACCGGCCGAGAGGGAGCCAGACATCAGCTGCAGCGTGTCGGGGAGGGACGAGTTGAAGGCCTTGCGTCGGCGCTTCCGCTTGAACCCGAGGTACAGCCACGGGACCACCGCTCCACCGATCATGAACAGAACCCCGACCACCAGGCTGCCCTGGCCGAACAGAAGTCCGACCACGCCGGCGCCGATGAAGATCGCAGCGTGCAGCAGGAGCCATTCCGCGGGCTTGAGCGGGTTGCCGGCGCCTTCCAGCCGCATGGCGATCCTGGCCTCGAGCCCGCTGCTGCGCTGCAGGACCTTGGCGGCTGCATCCTTGGCCTGGACCAGTGCCTGGTCGCCATCTACCTTCGTCACCGCCGAGTGCGACCGACCGCTCGACCGCTGGGTGTAGGTCGAGGCCACCTCTCCGGCCGTCAGGGGCGCGGCCGGCTTCGGGAACCAGGAGGTACATCAGGAGGAGCAGCCCGAAGCCGACGCCGGCCAGGCCGCCGTACATCCACGTCTCGGGGATCACGAGTCCCGGCTCCGCTGAGGCGGGGGTAGCGCTGGTGGACGAGGTCGACTCGTCCGGTGCGTCGGCGCGCACGGCGGCAAACGCGTCGGCGACCAGGGTCGCGTCGCCGGACGGCAGCGAGACCGAGAGCGAGGCCTCGTCGCCGGTGACGGACTCGGGCAGCTCCGCGGTGACCAGCACCTGACGAGCCAGCGCGTTGGCCTCCTCGGTGAAGGCCTGGCGCAGGGCGTCCGGATCGGCGTCGATGACCCGCCCCTCTGCGGCGTTGGCCATGTCCTCGAGAGCAGCCTTGGCGCGACCCGTCTGCTCCAGCGCGACCACGTCGAGAAGGACCTCGGAGTCAGTGACCGCTCCCGTGACGTCGTCGAGAGTCGTGTCGCTGGTGTCGGCTCCGTCGGAGAGGACCAGTACCGAACGCTGTCCCTCCGTGCCTGCCATGTCGACAGCCGCCAGCACCCCGTCGTAGAGGTGGGTCTGGGGTGTGAGCTCGAGGTCCTCGATCACGGTCCCGGCCTCGTCACGGTCCTGGGTGGGTTCGACGGCAGCCTCGACGTCGTTCGCGAAGGTCACGATGCCCACGTAGACGTCGTCCGGGACGGTGTCGAGGAACGTCAGGGCTGCTGTCTTGGCCGCCTGGAAGCGCGCGCCTGCCATCGACTTGCTCACGTCGATCGCCAGCACCGCGGTGCGCCTGACATCGGTCGTGGACGTGGCCAGGGCGGCGTCGGCCGGGGCGTCTTCGCCGTCGATCGTGGCGGTCACCTCGTCCAGGTCCACCTCCGCTCCGGGAGGAACCGAGACCAGAATCTGTACTCCGTCCCCGGTCGGCTCGACGTGGGCCACCGACGCCTCGCTGGCCGCGGACGCCGGTGAGGAGCAGATCAGCAGCAGCACGAACGCGAGCAGCGCTCCCCGGATGAGAGCCGCGCCGGACATCAGAGGCGGTCCGTCGCGAAGAGCATCGGATCGACCTTCACGTTGGCGTGGGCCATCTTCTCGAGGAACTTCGGCCGAAGGCCGGTCGAGCGCATCCGCCCCATGGCCTTGCCGTTCTGGTCGAAGCCGGCCGAGTGGTCGAACACGAAGACGTCCTGGAGGGTGATCACGTCGCCCTCCATCCGCTCGACCTCGGTGATGTGCGTGATCCTGCGGGTGCCGTCCTTGAGGCGGGCCTGGTGGACGATCAGGTCCACCGCGGACGCGACCTGCTCGCGGATGGCGCGCATCGGCAGGTCCATGCCGGCCATCAGCACCATGGTCTCCATGCGGGCCAGGGTGTCGCGTGGCCCGTTGGAGTGCAGGGTGCAGATCGAGCCGTCGTGACCGGTGTTCATGGCCTGGAGCATGTCGAGGGCCGACGCGTCACGGACCTCACCGACGATGATCCGGTCGGGGCGCATGCGGAGGCTGTTCTTGACCAGGTCGCGGATCGTGACCGAGCCCTTGCCCTCGATGTTGGCCGGGCGCGACTCGAGGCGCACCACGTGGTCCTGCTTGAGCTGGAGCTCGGCGGCGTCCTCGATCGTGACGATCCGCTCGTCGACCGGGATGAACGACGAAAGGACGTTCAGGGTCGTGGTCTTCCCGGCGCCGGTACCGCCGGACACGATGATGTTGAGCCGGCCGCGGACGCAGGCGTCCAGGAAGTCGGCAGTTTGCGGAGACAGCGAGCCGAACTCGATCAGGTTCTGCGCGGTGAGTGGGTCGGCGGAGAACTTCCGGATCGTCAGGCAGGACCCGTCGACCGCAAGCGGAGGGATCACCGCGTTGACCCGGCTGCCGTCGGGCAGTCGAGCGTCGACCATGGGGCTGGACTCGTCGACGCGTCGCCCGATCCGCGACACGATCTTGTCGATCGTTCGGCGGAGGTGGCCCTCGTCGTCGAACTGGGCGTCAGCGCACACGAGCCGGCCCTTCTTCTCCAGCCAGATGCTGTCGTACCCGTTGACCATGACCTCGGACACGTCCTCGTCGCGCAGGAACGGCTCGATCGGGCCGTATCCCAGGATGTCGTCGCTGATCTCCTGGATGATCCGGGTCCGGTCCTTGTTGCTGATCGGGCGTTCCTGCGTGGACAGGACCTCACCGAGGACGCCGCGCACCCGCTGGTCCAGCTCCTGCTGGTCCATGTCCGCGGCGTACAGGTGCGGCCCCAGCTGCTTGAGCAGCTCGCCGTGCACCGTCACCTTGAGCTCCTCGAGCTGGTCACCGGGGCCGCGAAGGGACCGTCGTTGGGCAATCGAGGAGTCGGAGGGGGTCCCGGCCGAAGTGGCCGGGGGCCGCTGGGGTGCAGGGGAGGGGACCGGCTCGGACGGCAGGTCGGCCCGCCGCCTGCCCAGCACCGGCGTCGCCGGCCCCGCGGGCTGCCCTGGGGCAGCTGGCTCGTACGGCGAGGCGTGAGCCATGCCGTTCGGTTCGGCCGGGGGAGGCTTCTCGGGATCCCACTCGTGGCCGGCTTCGGGGTCGGCCTCGCCGCGCTCGTCGGTCCGCGACATTCGCGCGGCGGCGAGCCGTTCGCTCAGACTGCTCATGTCGTGCTCACCTGCGCTTCCGGAATCGTCGGCTCGTCCGGTCGTCCTCGACGCGGTGCCGGTCGGGTGCGTGGACCGGCGCGATGGGCTGGCCTGTCAGCCGGCCCGCGAGGGCGCGCAGGGCGGCGCTCGAGGCGTGGCCGGGATTGGCGGCCAGGATCGGCTTGCCTGCATTGGTCGCGGCCGCGATGTCCAGCGAGGTGGGGATCAGCGTCGCCACCGGCATGTCCAGGATCGACTCGACCTTCTCGGCGCCCAGCCCGACCTGGTCGTCGGCCCGGTTCAGCAGCAGGTGCCGGTGACCGGGGGCGATGTTGAGGGTCTCCAGCGTCTCGATCGCCACCTTGACGTTCTTGAGCGTCGGGACATCGAGGGTGGCCACGATGACGCACTCGTCGGTCTCGTCGAGGGCCGTGAGGGTCTGGTCGTCGAATGCGGGAGCCGTGTCGACCACGATGAAGTCGAACTGGTCTCGGAGTGCGCGCAGCACGCGCGACACCAGGGCGCCGCTCACCCGGTCGCGGACGTCGGGATGGCTGGGCGCGGCCAGGACCATCAACGACTCGGGATGGCGCGTCAGAAGAGAGTCGAGCATCGGACCGTCGAGGGTCTCCTCGGAGCCGATCGCGTGCTCGATGGAATGGGTGGGGAACAGCTGCAGCGTGATCGCGACATCGCCGAAGGCCAGATCGAGGTCCACCAGGCAGACCTTGCGGGCGCCCCGGTCGGTGAGCGCGAGCGCGAGGTTGACCGCCATCGTGGTCTTGCCGACCCCGCCCTTGGGTGAGAACACCGTCACGATCCGACCGCTGTGGATCGCCCCTCCCGGACCGCGCAGGGCGACGTAGAGCTGGTAGGCGCGGTCGACCGCTTCGGTGATCGAGTCCAGGTCACCAGAGGGAACGACGTCGCGAATACCGGCCTGCATGGCTTCGCGTAGCACCATGGCGTCGACATCGTCGCGCACCAGCACGATGCTCGTCGCCGGACGCGTCAGGCGCATCCCGTCGGCGAGCCTGATGGCCTCGGTGACGTCGACGTGAGGTCCGAGTACGACGACGTACTCCTCGGGCCGGTTCGCCAGCCACGCCTCCAGGCGGTCGGGAAACTCGATGCCGTGCCCGCCAGCGGGGACGGCCTTCAGCAGCAGGGACAGGGTCTCTGAGTCCTGGTCAACGACGACTGGCATGGCACCTCACTCGAAGACGTTGGCCATCGTGATGCCCAGGCCGGGCTTCACGGTGCTGTCAAGCGTGCGGAGACCCAGTGCGACCTCGCCGTTGGCTGCCGCGAAGGTCACCTTCTCAGCCTCCTCCTTGGAGACGGACAACGTGATGAGGGTCTGCGGGATCTCGGCGGTCGTCTCCTCGCCCTCGGCCGTCGTGGTCGTCTTGGTCGTGGTGGTGGTCGACCCGACTCCGAGTACCGTCACCCGGGGCAGGATCATCCGGGAGAATGCAGCACCGCCGTTCTCGGGCTTCCCGACGAAGATGACCGTCACCTCCGAACCGGGGTTGAGGAAGCCGGCGACCCGTCCCGGGTCGGTCAGGTTCACCGAGATGGCGATGTCACTCTCCGGGACGTCCAGCGCCGACTTGGCGGCGAGCGCCTCGGGGGCCTGCCCGAACTTGTCGGAGACAATCTGTTCGCCGGGGTAGATCGTGGTGGTGGCCACGAGCCCCTTGAGCTCCTCGGTGTCGGTCTGGGCGCTGGACAGGACCGAATCACGGGCGACCGGCTGGAGGGCGAGCTTGCCACTCTGGGCGGCATCGTCGATGCTCTCGCCCTGCTCGATCGTGCCGACGGCACGCAGCACCTCGACGGTGTCGAAGCGTTCCTCGGCGCGGTTGTCGGCTCCCTTGACGTAGAGGAAGACGAGCGCCGTTCCCAGCGCGGCGACAAGCGCGGCCGCGAGCAGCAGGATGGTGCGGCGGTTCATCGACTACCAGCCCTTCGATATGTCGGCCGCCCGGCAACTGGGGTCGTCGAGTCGGCCTGATCCTCTGGATGAATTGATTGCGGCGTCGAGCCCCGAGTCCCGAGAAGCCCGACGAGCGCGATGTAACTGTAAGAGAATCGCGGACTCCGCGCGGGCATTTCGCGATACTCGTGCACACCGGTTGGGTTCAGGCGCCGCCGCGCCGGTGTCGGGAGATTTTGCTCAGGCCGGGTAGAGGTCTTCGATCTCGTCGCGGCACTCACGCATCACGACGCTGCGCTTGAGCTTGAGGCTGGGCGTCAGCTGGCCGCCCTCCTCGGTCCAGTCGTCGGCGAGGATCGTGAACTTCCGGATCGACTCCGCCCGGGAGACCGCCTGGTTGGCGTCCTCCACCGCAGCCGCGATCTCGGCCCTCAGGTCCGGGTCGTCCGTCAGTTCAGCCAGGCGCCGGGACTTGCCGTGGGCCGCGGACCACTCGGTGGCGGACTCCCGGTCGAGCGTGACCAGTGCGGCGATGAACGGCTGGCCGTCCCCGACGACCAGGCACTGGCTGATGAGGCGGTGGGCCCGCAACCGGTCCTCGAGGACTGCTGGAGCGACGTTCTTGCCGCCTGCGGTGACCAGGATCTCGCGTTTCCGCCCGGTGATCCTGACGAACCCCTCGTCGTCCACCTCGCCGACGTCGCCGGTGTGCAGCCACCCGTCCCGTTCGAGCACCTCCGCGGTCGCCCCCTCGTCGTTCCAGTAGCCGGCGAAGATCTGGCCGCCGCGGCACAGCAGCTCTCCGTCGTCGGCCACCCTCACCGCGGTGCCGGGCAGTGGCCGGCCGACCGTCCCGACCTTGTGCTCCTCAGGGGTGTTCACGGTGATCGCGGCGGTCGTCTCGGTCAGGCCGTACCCCTCCAGCACCGTCAGTCCGATGCCGCGGTAGAAGTGGCCCAGGCGGTCGCCCAGCGGGGCGCCGCCCGAGACGGCGTACCGGCAGGCGCCGCCCAGCGTTTCGCGCAGCCGGCCGTAGACCAGGCGGGAGTACGCCGCATGCCGGGCCCGGACGGCCAGGGACGGCCCGCCCCTGTCGAGTCCGCGCGACCACGCGATGGCGGTCTCGGCGGCCCGGTCGAACATCCGGCCGCGGCCATCGGCCGTGGCGCGCTGGGAAGCCGTGTTGAACATCTTCTCGAAGATGCGCGGCACAGCGAGGACGAACGTCGGCTGATAGGCGACCAGGTCGGGGACCAGCGTCGTGATGTCCGCGCTGTGGGCCAGCCGGGTGCGGGACCTGACGCACCCCACCTGCACGATCCGGGCCAGCACGTGGGCCAGGGGCAGGAAGAGCAGGGTCGCGCCGTCGTCGGCGAACAGCTCCTCGAGCTCGTCGACCGCGACACCCAGCTCGAACATGAAGTTCCCGTGGGTGAGCATGCAGCCCTTCGGTTGACCGGTGGTCCCCGAGGTGTAGATCAGTGTGGCCAGGTCCAGGGGGGTCGCGGTGGTTCGACGCTTCTCCAGGTCGTCGTCGGAGATGTCCGCGCCGAGCCGCGTCAACACGTCGATCGCGTTGTCCTCCAAGGCCCAGACATGGTTCAGCTGCTCGAGGTCGCCCCGGACCTCCGCGATCCGGGCCAGGTGGCCCTTGCCCTCCGCGACGACGGCGCGGGCTCCCGAGTCCCTCAGGATCCAGCTGATCTGATCGGCGGACGAGGTTTCGTACAAGGGGACCGTGACCGCCCCGGCGAACCAGATCGCGTAGTCGACCAGGGTCCACTCGTAGCGGGTCCGCGAGATCAGGGCGACCCGGTCACCGGGCTCGATCCCCGCCGCCACCAGACCCTTGGCGACGGCGCTGACCTCACCGAGGAAGCGGGCCGCGGTGATGTCCTGCCAGTCGCTTCCCGAGCGCTTGTTGAACACCACCTCGGAGCCGGCCTCGCGGGCGTTGGCGACGACGTCGTCGGTGAGGTTCCCCGTGCGGGGAACTTCGATCGTCAGGGGCGTGGAGTACTCACGCACAGGTGCCTCCGTTGGGCCTCCGTGGGTCGTTGCGCGGCAGGTTACCGGTGTGCGTGGAGCAGGCACAGGTCCGGTACGCTCGCGAAATGGCCGAACAGACCACCTCCTCGATCGTCGTGGACGCCGAGCCTGCCGCGGTCATGGCCGTGATCGGCGACTTCGACGCCTATCCCGAGTGGGCCAAGGGTGTGCAGAAGGCCGAGGTCGTGGCCGAGGGGGCCGACGGCTGGGCGGATCAGGTGTTCTTCGTCCTCGACGTCTCGCCGATCCGGGACGAGTACACCCTCGCCTACCAGTGGAAGGGCGACGAGCAGGTCACCTGGAACCTGGTCTCGGGCAAGATGCTGCGGTCCCTCGACGGGGCCTACGTTCTCCGTGACCTCGGCAACGGCTCCACCGAGGTCACCTACCGGCTGGCGCTCGACGTGTCGATCCCGCTCATCGGCATGCTCAAGCGCAAGGGCGAGAAGATCCTGATCGACACTGCGCTGAAGGGCCTCAAGAAGCGCGTCGAGTCGCTCTGAGCCGGTCAGTGCGGATCCTTCTTTTCACCGGCAAGGGCGGCGTCGGCAAGTCCACGATCGCCGCTGGTACGTCGGCGCTCGCCGCCGCCAGGGGGCAGCGGACCCTCGTGCTCTCCACGGACGCGGCCCACTCCCTGGCCGACGCCTTCGGGACGTCGGTGGGGTCCGACCCGACGCCCGTGGCCGACAACCTCTTCGTCCAGCAGGTCGACGCGCAGCTGCGGTTCGAGCAGTCCTGGTCGGAGATCCAGGGCTACCTGCTCTCGGTGCTCGACGTGGCGGGCGTGGACCCGATCGCCGCCGAGGAGATGACGGTGATCCCGGGCGCCGAGGAGGTGCTGGCACTCCTGGAGCTCCGGCTCCACGCTCTCTCCGGGGAGTGGGACGCCATCGTGGTGGACTGCGCTCCCACGGCGGAGACGTTGCGGCTGCTGGCGCTGCCCGAGGCGCTCGGGTGGTACATGCAGCGGGTGTTTCCCGTGGAGCGCCGGGTGGTGAAGGCGCTCAAGCCGGTCCTGTCCCGCGCCGCCGGGGTGCCGATGCCGGAGGACTCGGTGTTCAACGCTGTCGAACGACTGCACTTCGAGCTCGACGAGGTTCGCAATCTCCTCTCCGGTTCCCATGCCAGCGTCCGCCTGGTGCTGACGCCCGAGAACGTCGTCCTGGCGGAGGCACGACGGTCGTTCACGACTCTGTCCCTGTTCGGTTACCGAGTCGACGGCGTGGTCGCCAACCGGGTGTTCCCCGCCGACGGGGCCGACGACTGGCGGGCTGGATGGGTCAAGGCCCAGGACACCGTGCTGGCCCAGGTCGAGCAGTCGTTCGCCGGGCTGCCGGTGTGGCGGTCGGTCTATCGTCCCGGCGAGCCCGTCGGCGTCGAGGCCCTGGCCGACCTGGCCGCCGACGTCTACGGCTCGGACGACCCGCTCGCACCCCCCACGGGCGAGGGTCCGTTCCGGATCACCCGCAACCACGCCGGAGCCCAGCTTTCCCTCTCGCTGCCGTTCGTCTCGCGCGCCGAGGTCGACCTGGCCAGGAACGGTGACGAGCTGGTGCTGACCGTCGGGTCGTATCGTCGCCTGCTCACGCTGCCCTCCGGCCTGGCCCGCTACCGGGTCGTCGGGGCGCGGGTGGAGGAGGGCGAGCTGCAGGTCAGGTTCGAGGAGAGGAAAGCGTGAACGAGTCGCGAGACAGCACGGCCGGTGGTCCGCACGAGGAGATCGGCAGCGTCGCCGACGAGGCCGCCAAGCTGTTCGGCGCACTGTCGGACTGGGCGCGCGACGCCAACGGGCACATCGCCACGGGTGCGGAGGAGTGCACCTACTGCCCGATCTGCCGCACGGTGCACGTCGTACGCCTGGCCAGCCCCGAGGTCCGCACCCATCTGGCGATGGCGGCGGCGAACCTGATGCAGGCCGCGGCCGGGATCCTGGCCGCCGCGAGCAGCGACGACTCGCGCGCAGGCGCTGCCCGCGGGGACGGCGTGGAGCACATCGACCTCGACGAGGGAGACTGGCCGGAGGCTCCCGAGTGACCCTGGCCTGCGGCATCGACGTCGGCGGGACCAAGATCGCCGCCGGCGTCGTCGACCGGGACGGCCAGATCCTGGCCCACGCCACGGTCGAGTCGCCCGCCGAGCACATCGAGGCGATCGAGGACGCCATCGTCGGGCTGGTCTCCGACCTGCGCGCCGAACACGCGATCGAGGCGGTCGGCGTGGGCGCCGCCGGATACGTTGATGCGTCCCGCGCCACGGTCCTCTTCGCGCCCAACCTCGCCTGGCGCGACGTCAACCTGAGAGCCGAGCTCGAGCCCCGCCTCGAGCTCCCGGTCGTGATCGAGAACGACGCCAACGCCGCCGCCTGGGGGGAGTTCACCTACGGCGCCGGCCACGATGTCGACGACCTCCTGCTGGTCACCGTGGGCACCGGCGTCGGCGGCGGCGTCGTCCTCGACGGCGAGCTCTACCGAGGCGCGTTCGGGGTGGCCGGCGAGGTCGGGCACCTCCGGGTCGTCCCTGACGGGCAGCTCTGCGGCTGTGGCAAGCACGGTTGCCTGGAGCAGTACGCCAGCGGCACGGCACTTGTGCGCAACGCCCGCGCCGCGGCCGCCGGCGGTGGACACGCGGCCGACGCCCTGGTGGAGCGGGCGGGCGGAGACCCCCACTCGATCGACGGCCCGATGATCACCCAGGCCGCCCAGGAGGGCGATGCCTTCGCGATCGAGCAGCTGGCCAACCTCGGCCGTTGGCTGGGTGAGGGGATCGCCGCACTGGCGACCGTCCTGGACCCCGCGGCCGTCGCCGTCGGAGGCGGAGTCGGTGACGCCGGCGACCTGCTTCTCGACCCGCTCCGCGAGGCCTTCGCCCGCCACCTGTCCGGGTTGCCCTACCGGCCGCTCGCCGAGGTCAGGCCGGCCACCCTCGGGAACCGCGCGGGCCTGATCGGCGCCGCCGACCTGGCGCGCAGGTAGCCGCCGTGTCCGTGGTGGTGGGGGTCGACGTCGGAGGCAGCAAGGTCCTCGCGGCCGTGGTCTCATCGACCGGCGAGGTGGTCCGCTCGGTGCTGGCCAGGACCCCCGGACGGCTCGTCGACGCGGCCGTCGTCGAGGACGTGATGACCGACGCCGTGCTCTCCGTGGCCGACGGAGAGACCATCAAGGCGATCGGCGTGGCCGCCGCTGGTTTCGTCGACGAGCCCGGGGAGCGCGTCGTCTTCGCCCCCCACCTGCCCTGGCGCGACGAGGACCTGCGCAGCAGGCTGGCCGAGCGCTGGGGAACGCCGGTCGTGCTCGACAACGACGCCAACTGCACAGCGGTGGCCGAGGCAGCCTACGGCGCGGCGGAAGGCGACGGCACCGTCGTGGTGGTGACGATGGGCACCGGCATCGGCGGTGCCCTCCTGGTCGACGGCCGGGTGCTCCGCGGTCGCAACGGCCTGGCCGGCGAGTTCGGACACATGCAGGTCGTCCCGGACGGCCAGCCCTGCGAGTGCGGCGGACGCGGTTGCTGGGAGCAGTACGCCAGCGGGAACGCCCTGGTCCGCTACGCCCGCGCGCAGATCGGGCTCGAGCCGTCCGTCCTGGCCGAGGCCTGCGATGGCGACCCGGATCGCCTCACCGGACCGATGATCACCGACGCCGCGGTGGACGGCGACCTCGTGGCCCGCCAGGCCTTCGGCTCCGTCGCCCACTGGCTCGGGATCGGGCTGGCCAACCTGGTCGCCGCGCTCGACCCGCACCGCATCGTGGTCGGGGGTGGGGTGTCCGCCGCCGGCGACCGGTTGCTCGATCCCGCCCGCCACGAGCTGGAGCGCGTGGTGGTCGCGGCCGGGCATCGCGCCATCCCACCGGTGCTTGCGGCCCGCCTGGGACCGGAGGCGGGAGTGGTCGGCGCGGCGGAGCTCGCCCGCCGCTCTTTTTGAGCGGCCCGCGTCAGGCGCGGCGGTACTCCGGCACCAGCTCGATGGCCAGCTGCTCGAGGAAGAGGCCCACGTCGGTCACGATGCCGCGTGCCTGGGACGAGCCACGGTCGGAGAGCTTGGTGACCGTGGCGGGGTTGATGTCGACGCACACCAGCGGGATCGAGGCGGGCAGGATGTTGCCGGTCGCCACGGAGTGGAGCATGGTCGCCACCATCAGACAGAACCCGACGTCGGCGATCTCGGCCCGCATCGCCCGTTGGCCCTCGATCACGTCGGTGTAGACGTCGGGCAGCGGCCCGTCGTCGCGCACCGACCCGACCAGGACGAACGTCCTGTCGTGGGTGACCAGGGCGTGCATGATCCCGCCCGTGAGCACGCCGCTCTCCACCGCCGCCCGGATCGAGCCCTCCTTGCGGATCGTGTTCAGGGCCCGGATGTGGTGCTCATGGCCGTGCTCGACGCCGCGGCCCATCGCGAGGTCCACGCCGAGGCTGGTGCCGTAGAGCGCGGACTCGATGTCGTGGGTGGCGAGAGCGTTGCCCGCGAACAGCACGTCGACGAAGCCCGCGCGAACCATCGCCACCATCGCCGGCGCCGCCCCGGTGTGGACGACGCCCGGACCGCCCACCCACAGCAGCTTCTTGCCGGCGGCCCTGGCCTCCCGCATGCCGTCGGCGACCTGGCGGACGAGCACGGCCTGGGGCTTCTCGGACGAGACGTCGGACTCCATGAAACCGAACGCCTCGTCGCCCTTGGCGATCTGCGGGGCCTGCACCCGCACGCCGGAGGCGCCGGTGACGACGCTCATCCCCGCATCGACGTCGGACATCGGGAGCGTGATGATGCGGACGGGGGTGCCGTCGTCGCCGGTCTCCACGACCAGTCCGCAATCCATCTCCGGGTTCTCGACGTCGTACCAACGGCCGGCGAGGCGCACCTTCGTCGGCAGGTTGGTGGTCGAGTAGAAACCGTCCGGAAACACGCCGTCGAGGTCCGCGGCGGTCACCACCGCCTCGCCCGGGTCGACCTGGTTCACCCCGCGCGTTTGCAGGCGCATCAGCAGCCGTTGGAGCGCCTCGTCGTCCTCGGCGGTCACGGTGATGGTGGCCCTGGAGGAGTCGTGGGCGTTGTGGCCGACCTCGAACTTGTCGATGACGTAGTCACCGCCGTACTCGCGGATGTCGTCGAGGATGCGGCCCAGGATGCCGCTGTCCATCAGGTGACCCGCGACCTCCACGGTCTCGCTGACGCTCACGACCGTCAGCCTAGCGACGCCAGGTGTCAGACCCGGGCGCCGTTGTCCCAGGGATCTCGTGGGCCCCGCTCCATGTGGAAGACGAGGTAGAGGAAGCCGGCCACGAAGTAGGCCACAAGGCCCTTACCGAGCCACCCCGGCAGGGGGAGGGCGAGCACCATGGCGACCAGCAGTACCGCCGGCGCCCCGAAGACGCCGATCCAGGCCGCGAGCCGCACCGGCGTCGGGTGGGGGAGCGGCGGGGGTGTCGGCGGGACGAAGCGGTCGTCGTCGGGCTCGTCCCAGTCTTCGTGGTCGTCGTACGCCGTCTCCGGCTCGGCCTCGGGCGGCGCAGGATCGATCTCCGCGCGCTCTCCGTAGTTCTCGACGATCGAGCGCCAGGCGTCGTCCTCGTCCTGTCTGCTCACGATGCCACGGTACGTCAGGCGGTGGCCTCGGCGATGAAGGCAGCCGACTCCTCGAAGATATGGGGGGCGTCGTTGTCGAGGGTCGCGACGTGGTAGCTGTCGCGGAGCGTGCGCTCGGTCAGGTCGGGCGAGGAGACGCGGGCGGTGATGAGGGGGACCGTGGCGTCGTCGACGACGTGGTCCTCCTGGGAGTGGAAGACCAGCAGGGGGGCGGTGATCCGGGGCAGGTCGCGGGCAAGGACCCGCCCCGCCCTGAACATCGAGTGGGCGGCCTTGAGCGGGGTCCGGGTGTAGCCGTGCTCCTCGACCCCCGGCTTCTTGATGTCGTTGGTGATACCGGGGAAGGACCGGACCAGCCACTTGAGCACCGGGAGCGCGAGCACGTCCTTTCGCCGGGTGATGACCATCGGATTCACCACCACGGCGGCCGCCACCCGGTGCGGGTGGTCGGCCGCGAGACGCAGCACGAGGCCGCCGCCCATGGACAGGCCGCAGACGGCCACGGCGTCATTCTCGGCGACGGCTTTCTCGAACGCTCGGGTCACCTCGGCGTACCAGTCCTCCCAGGTGGTGACGTTCATCTGCTGCCACGTCGTCCCGTGCCCGGGCAGGAGCGGCAGCTCGACGGCGTACCCGCGTTCGGCCAGGGCATCGGCCCAGGGCCGCATCGAGGCCGGCGAGCCGGTGAAGCCGTGGCTGAGCACCACCCCGACCCGGCGGCCGCCCGTGAGCTCGGGCCGAGCCGGAACGCTGAACGGGGCCGTGGGGGAGTCGGTCGTCATGGCCGCGATTGTGCCTGAAGGACTAGGCTTCGAGCGTTCCGGGTCGACCGGGGAAAGGCTGGTGAAAGTTCGGTGTTCTACTGGTTCCTGAAGTGGATCGCCATCGGCCCCGTGCTGCGCGTGGTCTTCCGGCCCCAGGTCGAGGGAGCCGCCAACGTGCCGGCCGAAGGCCCGGCGATCCTCGCCAGCAACCACCTGTCGTACGCCGACTGGCTGTTCATGCCGCTCACCCTCCCTCGCCGGGTGACCTTCGTGGCCAAGGCCGAGTACTTCACCTCGCCCGGGTTGAAGGGCTGGTTCCAGCGGAAGTTCTTCGCCGGCGCCGGACAGGTGCCGATCGACCGGACGGGGGCATCAGCCGCCGAAGGAGCGTTGTCGTCGGCCCGCCGGATCCTCGAAGAGGGTGAGCTCTTCGGGATCTACCCCGAGGGCACCCGCTCCCACGACGGGCGGCTCTACCGTGGCAAGACCGGGGTCGCCCGGCTCGCACTGGAGACGAAGGTGCCGGTGATCCCGGTGGCCGTCCTCGGCACCGACGTGGTCGCGCCGCCCGGCAAGAAGTTCGGCACGCTGACCCGACCCTTGGTGCGCTTCGGCACGCCGCTGGACTTCTCCCGGTACGAAGGGATGGAGAACGACCGCTACATCCTGCGGTCGATCACCGACGAGATCATGTACGAAATCATGCGGCTCTCCGGCCAGGAGTACGTCGACAAGTACTCCAGCCGGGCCAAGGAGGAGGCCAAGCGGGGCGGGTCCGATCCAGCCCCCGAGGCTCAGCAGAAGCAGGCGTCCTGACCCGGGTGCGCTTCTGGACGCGCCCGGCCCTGGCGGTCGAGGACCGCCTCTTCCGAGCTCTCGGGATCCTGCGGGTCATCCTGATCGTCAACGCGTTCGCGCTCAACGTCTACCGAGCCGACAACTTCGACCACCCGGTCGCGGGCGTGCTCGTCGTGACCGGGATGGTCGTCTGGACGGCGTTCACGGTCTGGGCGTTCGCCGACCCCGCCCGCCGGACGACAGTCCTGCTGAGCGCGGACCTGGCGGTGGCGCTGGCGGCGATCCTGGTCTCGCCGATCGTGAAGGGTCCCGAGATGAACGCCACGATCCCGGGGTTCTGGGTGATCGGCGCGCTGATGGCCTGCGCGATCCAGTGGCGCTGGCAGGGCGGACTCATTGCCGGGGTGCTCCTGTGCGCGTCCGACCTGAGCGTGCGCGACGAGTTCACCCAGACCCACTTCGGCAATGTGTTCCTGCTCATCATCGGCGGGCTGGTGGTCGGCTTCCTGTCGGAGTCGCTCCGGCTGATGGAGGTCGAGCGGGACGAAGCCATGCGAGCGTCCGTGGCCGACGCCGAACGGTCCCGGCTGGCGCGGGCCGTCCACGACGGCGTGCTCCAGGTGCTGTCGCTGATCCAGCGTCGCGGGCGCGAGCTCGGGGGCGAGTCCGCGGAGCTCGGCCGGATGGCCGGAGAGCAGGAGAGTGCCCTGCGGTCCCTGATCCGGCAGCAGGACTCGCTCGCCGCAGGACCGTCGCAGGACCTGGTCGCGGCCCTGACGGCCCTGGAGCGCGAGCATCCCGTGCGGGTCGCCGCGCCGGCTGAGCCGGTGCTGCTCGCCGGGCCGCGGACCGGCGAGGTGGTCGCAGCCGTGCGGGAGTGCCTGTCCAACGTGGCGAGGCATGTCGGCCCGGACGCGCCGGCCTGGCTCCTGGTCGAGGCCTTCGACGACCGGGTGGAGATCTCGGTGCGCGACGAGGGGCACGGCATCCCCGCCGGCCGGCTGGACGAGTCAGCCGCTGCGGGTCGGCTGGGGATCGCCCAGTCGATCCGCGGACGAATCGCCGACCTCGGCGGCACCGCCACCCTGACCACCGGGTCGTTCGGCACCGAGTGGGAGCTGGTCATCCCGCGCCGGGCCGAAGCGTCGTCGTCCTAGGCTCGACCCGTGACCATCCACGACACCCATCCGTTCCTCGATCCGGAGTCGGAGCGCGACCCGGTCCGCCGGTTCCGGGGGCGGTTGGGGGGAGCGGTGACGCTGTGGACCTCCGGCTCGGACCGCGACCGGGCGGGACTGACCGTGTCATCCCTGATGGTGGCTGGTGGTGAGCCCGGTCGGATCGTGGCGCTGCTCGACCCCGACTCCGACCTCGCCGAGACGCTGCAACGGACCGGCCGCGCCGTCGTACACCTGCTGGGGTGGCGGCATCGCGACCTCGCCGACGCGTTCGCCGGGGTCGCGCCCGCGCCCGGCGGGGCCTTCCGGATGGCTGACTTCGAGGCCGGGGAGTGGGGCCCGCGGCTGCTGGACGCGCCGGGGTGGGCGGCCGTGACGCTGGAGTCGGAGCAGGCCGCGGGCTGGTCGAGCCTGGTGACCTGCGTGGTGGACGACGTACAGCTCGGCGAGGACACGGCGCCGCTCGTGCACCGTCGCGGTCACTACCAGCGGCCGACCGACTAGGGTCCCGGCGTGAGCGACCAAGCGACCCCCGAAGGGGCGATCCGGGTGATGGTGGTCGACGACCACCCGATGTGGCGAGACGCGGTCGAGCGGGACCTGCAGGCGGCGGGCTTCGACGTCGTGGGCGTCGCGGCCAACGGTGACGAGGCGCTGGCCCGCTTCCCGGCCAGCCGGCCGAACGTCCTGGTGCTGGACCTGCAGATCCCCGGGCCCAACGGCGTCGAGGTCACCGCCGCGGTGCTACAGCAGGACCCATCGGCCCGGGTGCTGATCCTGTCGGCGTCGGGCGAGCAGGCCGACGTGCTCGATGCGGTCAAGGCGGGAGCGACCGGCTACCTGGTGAAGTCTGCCTCCCGGGAGGAGCTGCTCAGCGCGGTACGTCGCGTGGCTGCCGGCGACACCGTGTTCACCCCTGGCCTCGCGGGGCTGGTCCTCGGTGAGTTCCGCCGGATGTCCGAGCCGTCGGCAGGTCCGGACCATCCCGAGCTGACCGACCGCGAGACGGAGGTCCTCAAGATGGTGGCCAAGGGGATGTCGTACAAGCAGATCGCCGAGCGGCTCGTGCTCTCCCACCGCACCGTCCAGAACCACGTCCAGAACACCCTGCGCAAGCTGCAGATGCACAACCGGGTCGAGCTCACCCGCTACGCCATCGAGCAGGGACTCGATGACGACGAGTGAGTGGCTCACACCCCGACGATCCGGTCCAGCTCGTCCAGCGCAGCCCGCGTCTTGCTGCACGCTGTGGTGACCCAGACCTTCATCGGACCGTGCGACCTCCTCGGATGCGCCGGGCGATCCGGCGGCGGCTCTAGGATCGCGCATGTGACCGGGAAACGCATGTGACCGCGGAACTGGTGGCGATCGCGGACGAGCTCTACGGGCTCGCCCCGGGTGACTTCACGCCTGCCCGCGACGCGAAGGCGAAGGAGCTCAAGGGCAGCGAGCTGTCCGGTCAGGTCAAGAAGCTCAAGAAGCCGTCCGGCGCGGCGTGGGTCGTCAACCAGCTGGTGCGGCACGAGAGCGAGCAGGTCGAACAGGTGTTGGCGATGGGGGAGGCGCTGCGTGCGGCCCAGGCCGGGCTGAAGGGCGAGGAGCTCCGCGCGCTGACCCGGCAGCGTCGGCAACTGACCGCAGCCGTCACCACCCGGGCACGGTCGGTGGCCGCCGGGCTCGGCGTGAAGGTCACGCCAGCGGTGGCCGACCAGGTCGAGGCCACCCTGACCGCGGCCATGGTCGACGAGGACTGCGCCCGGGCCGTGCGCAGCGGCCAGCTCGTCACCGCCCTCGCCAGCACCGGGCTCGGCGAGGCCGACGTCGGCGGCGCGGTGGCGACCCCGGAGACGTTGGGATTCGCGGCGAGCCCTCACGTTGCCCAGCCCGAGGCACAGGCGGAGGCGCCGCCGGACCTGCACGTCGTACCCGACCCGGAGGCAGACCAGAAGGCGCGACGCCAGGCTGAGCAGGCGCTCGAGGGGGCTGAGGGCCGGCTGGCCGCAGTGTCCGAGGCGCTGGCCGCCGCGGGCAAGGAGGTCTCCGACCTCGAGGCCAGCAGCATGCAGCTCCAGGCCCAGCTCGACGAGCTCCGGGGCCAGGTCGCCGAGCTCGAGGCGCGGTTCGAGGAGGTCGACGAGGAGCTCGCCGACGCCGAGGATGTCCGGGCCGAGGCCGAGTCGACCGTGGCGGCGGCGACCAAGGACCGCGACGCGGCTGCGGCTGCGCTCGACCGCCTCTAGTCAGCCCAGCCCCTCTAGTCCGCCCAGCCCTTGGAGCGGGAAACGGCCTCGGTCCAGCGGGCATGGGCGGCGTCGGCGGCCGCGCGGGAGCCTTGGGGCTCGAAGCGTCGGTCCAGCTGCCAGGTGTGGCGCAGGTCGTCGGTCGAGGACCAGACGCCCGCGCCGAGCCCGGCGAGGAACGCGGCCCCCAGCGCGGTGGTCTCGACGATCTTCGGGCGCTCGACGGGTCCGCCGATCTGGTCGGCCTGGATCTGGCAGAGCAGGTCGTTGGCGCTTGCCCCGCCATCAGCCCGGAGGGTCGAGCCGGCCGAACCCGGCATCGTCTCGAGCACGTCACGCACCTCGAAGGCGATCGCCTCCAGGGTGGCGCGGACGATGTGGGCGCGGGTGGTGCCGCGGGTCAGGCCGATCAGCAGGCCCCGGGCGTGCGGGTCCCAGTGGGGCGCACCGAGCCCGGTCAGCGCCGGGACGAACACGACGCCCTCGCTGTCGTCGACGGTGGCCGCGATGGCGGCGGTCTCGGCGGCGGATCCGATGATCTGCAGGCCGTCGCGGAGCCACTGGACGGCGGCCCCGGTCACGAAGATCGCGCCCTCCAGCGCATAGGTCAGCTCCCCGTCGGGCGAGCGCCACGCGGCGGTGGAGAGGAGGCCCGTGTCGGAGCGCTCGAGGGTCGTCCCGGTGTTGGTGAGGATGAACGAGCCGGTGCCGTAGGTGCACTTGGAGTCACCGACGTCGAAGCAGGTCTGGCCGAAGAGCGCCGACTGCTGGTCGCCGGCCACTCCGGCGATGGGCAGCTCCAGTCCGCAGAACGACGCCGCGTCCGTGGTGGCGATCTCGCCCCAGTTGGGCACCAGCTCCGGAAGCGCGTCCCGGGGCACGCCGAACAGCGAGCACAGTTCGTCGGACCAGTCGCCGGCCTCGAGGTCGAACAGCAGGGTCCGGCAGGCGTTGGACACGTCGGTCACGTGCCAGGTGCCGCGGGTCATCCGGGCGACGAGGTAGGAGTCGACGGTGCCGATGGCATACCGCCCTGACTCCACCAGCGCCCAGGTGTTCGGCTCGTTCTCGGCCAGCCAGATGAGCTTGGTGCCCGAGAAGTAGGGATCGAGACGCAGGCCGGTCAGCTCGGCCACGCGATCCTCGTGGCCCTCGTCGCGCAGACGGGTACAGATGTCGGCGGTACGACGGTCCTGCCACACGATCCCGCGCCGGGGGGACCCGAGTGTCTCCCTGTCCCACAGCAGGATCGTTTCGCGCTGGTTGGTGATCCCGACCGCCTTCAGCTCCGAGGCGTCGTAGTGCTTCAGACAGTCGCGGGTGGCCTCGATCGTGGCCTGCCAGATCTCCTCCGGAGCGTGCTCCACCCACCCCGGTTTGGGGAAGTGCTGGCGGAACTCCTGGTAGCCGCGGGCCGCGATCCGTCCGTCGGCAGTGACCACGACGGCGGTGACGCCGGTGGTGCCGGCGTCGATCGCGAGCACGCTCATTTCTCGGCACGCACGATGTCGAGGATCCGCTGGTCGATCCACGCGAAGTCAGGGTCGACGCGCATCTCGTAGTTCTCGGTGCCGACCCAGGCCTGTACGTCGCGGTGGCCCCGCTCCTTCGCGAAGGCCTCGAGCTCGGCCCGGAGCTCGGGCGTGACCGGCACCTTCTCGTCCTCGGTCGACGCCGTCAGGTAGAGGTCGTTGAGGTCCAGGAGGCGCGCCAGCTCGGGGACTGGCGCCGTGTGGTCGTCGACGCGCAGGTCGACTGCGATGTCGTCGAGGCCGCCGTACCCCGCCTCCTCGCGCACGACGAGGAGGGCGGCGGACTGCCGACCTCGTCGGTCACCCCCGGCGTCGTCGCCGGCCGTCAGCGCGGCAAGCAGCCGGCGAGCCAGCGGAGCGTCGGACCCGGAGTCCTCCCAGGCCGCCTGCATGGCGAGGACGACCTCCTCGCCGGCGAGCACGTTGCCCTGGATGGCGTAGCCGTCCCCGGTCAGGCCGCCGGCCCAGTCGAGGCAGGCCGGCCCGGTGTGGGAGGCGGCTCCGCCGTCGCTGTCGACGATGCCGACCTGCCGGTGGTCACGGCCGGGATCGTCCTCGATCAGTCGCTGCACGGCGACCGACGCGGTGGCACCCTCGTCGAGGTGGGCGAGGGCCAGGCCCTTGTAGGCGACGTTGGCGTCGGCCTGGGTGGCGATCGCACCGACCTGGGCGACGGCGGCTGGTACCGCCGCTCCGACGGCGAGGAACCTGGAGGCCACCGCCACGCCCCACGACTCACCGTCGGCGGACCGGGCCACGATGGAGAAGGTCATGGCCGGACCCTACCGATCTCAACAGGCGGCCGAGAGGTCCGAGGTCGATGTTGGGGTCTTCGGGCTCGAGCCCGAAGTGGTCGCGCAGCTCGGTCATCTTCTCGTCGAGCAGCATCAGGGTGCGGCCGAGCTCCTCGACCTGGTCGTCCTCGACCTGGTCGTCCTCGAGGGAAAGCCCCAGCCGCGGATCCGGGGTGGCTAGGGCTCGCCCGTCGCCGCTAGGGTCGTCGGGTTCGATGTGAACGATCCAACGAAAGGCAGACGCATGCGGGTCGGAGTGCTCACCGGAGGCGGGGACTGCCCGGGCCTGAACGCCGTGATCCGTGCGGTGGTCCGCAAGGGAGTACGCGAACACGACTTCGAGTTCGTCGGCTACCGCGACGGCTGGCGGGGCCCGCTCGAGGGCGTGACGATGGAGCTCGGCATCGAGCAGTGTCGCGGGATCCTGCCCCGTGGCGGCACCATCCTCGGCTCGTCGCGGACCAACCCATTCAAGATCGACAACGGGGTCGAACGGATCCAGGAGAACCTCGAGCGCGACGGGGTCGACGCCCTGGTCGCGATCGGCGGTGAGGACACCCTCGGTGTCGCCACCAAGCTCGCGGACCTCGGCGTCGACGTCGTGGGGGTCCCGAAGACGATCGACAACGACCTCTCCGGCACCGACTTCACGTTCGGCTTCGACACGGCCGTCAACATCGCCATCGAGGCGATCGACCGGCTCCACACCACCGCGGAGTCCCACCATCGGGTGCTCGTGGTGGAGGTGATGGGCCGGCACGCGGGGTGGATCGCCCTGCACGCGGGCATCGCGGGTGGCGCCAACATCGTGCTGATCCCGGAGCAGCCCTTCGACATCGACGAGGTGTGCAAGCTCGTCGAGAGTCGCTTCAAGTCGCGCTACGCGCCGATCCTCGTGGTGTCCGAGGGCGCGGTGCCCCGCGAGGGCGGGGACATGACGCTCGCCTCGGGTGAGGTCGACCAGTTCGGCCATGTCCGGCTGGGCGGGATCGGCGACCGGCTGGCCAGTGAGATCGAGGCCCGGACCGGCAGCGAGGCGCGGGCCGTCGTCCTCGGTCACGTCCAGCGAGGTGGCACGCCGTCCGCGTTCGACCGCTGGCTGGCAACCCGGTTCGGGCTGCAGGCCATCGACGCCGTTGCCGAGGGTGACTTCGGCAAGATGGTGGCGCTGCGCGGCACCGCGATCATCCGGGTCCCGCTGAGCGAGGGCACCGACCAGCTCAAGCTGGTCAGCCCGGAGGAGTACGCCGAGGCCGAGGTCTTCTTCGGCTGAGCGGGGCCCTCCCCGCCCTCGGCGCCGCGCGAGAACGCGGCGAGTCACCGGCGAGGCCTCTGGCCCTCTGGGGTGATCTGGGCGACTATGGCCGCATCCGGTCCAAGCTCGGAAAGGTGGCGCCATGAGCACCACGTCAGAGGAGACACAGGACGTCACCGGTGGCGAACCTCCGCTCAGGCGGGTGATGGGCCCCAAGCTGCTCCTGCTGTTCATCGTCGGTGACATCCTCGGCGCCGGTGTCTACGCCGTCACCGGTGGCATGGCCACGGTGGTCGGTGGCATCGTGTGGCTGCCGTTCCTCGTCGCCTTCACCGTGGCGACCCTGACGGCGCTGTCCTACCTCGAGCTGGTCACCAAGTACCCGCAGGCGGCCGGCGCGGCCCTTTACGTCCACAAGGCGTTCGGCGTCCACTTCCTCACCTTCCTGACCGCGTTCGCGGTGATCTGCTCGGGCATCACCAGCGCCTCCACCTCGTCGAACGTGCTGGCGCAGAACCTCTTCGGTGGCCTGGAGGTCAACGGCTGGATCGACGCCGCTCCGAGCACCGGCGTCATCACCGCTGTCGCGATGGGCTTCATGGTGCTGCTGGCCCTGATCAACCTGCGCGGTGTCGGGGAGAGCGTGAAGTTCAACGTGATCCTCACCATCGTCGAGGTGACCGCCCTGGCGATCGTCATCGGCGTGGGGATCTTCGCCATCGGCTCGGGCGAGGGTGACCTCAGCCGGATGACCGTGTTCGAGTCTCCCGAGGGCAAGGGGATGTTCCTCGCCGTGACGGCGGCGACGGCGATCGCCTTCTTCGCCATGGTGGGCTTCGAGGACTCCGTCAACATGGTCGAGGAGACCCATGAGCCCGAACGCATCTTCCCGCGGGTGATGCTGACCGGCCTCGGCATCGCGGTGATCATCTACATGCTCGTGGCGATCTCCGTGGTCTCGGTGCTCACGTCCGATGAGATCGCGACCTTGGTCGAGGAGGAGTCCCCGACGTTGCTCGCGGTGGTGAGCCAGGGTGCGCCCGACTTCCCGATCGACAAGCTGTTCCCGTTCCTGGCGTGCTTCGCGGTCGCCAACACGGCGCTCATCAACATGATGATGGCCAGCCGGCTCATCTACGGCCTGGCCCGTCAGGACGTCCTGCCGCGAAGCCTCGGCAAGGTGTCGCCCGGGACCCGTGCGCCGTGGGCGGGCATCATCTTCTCCACGTTGCTGGCCCTCGGCCTGATCTACTACGTCGCCAGCCGCCCCGACAGCGACATCGTGCTCAACCTGGCCAGCACGACCGCGCTGCTCCTGCTGGGGGTCTTCACGGTGGTCAACGTCGCATGCCTGGTGCTGCGTCGCGACGGACGCGAGAGCCGCTTCCGGTCGCCCGGTCCGACGCCGGTGATCGCGGCGCTGGCCACCGCGTTCCTGATCGGTCCGTGGGTCGACCGGGACGTGCTCATCTACCAGATCGCCGCCGGGCTGCTCGCGATCGGAGTCGTGCTCTGGTTGATCACCTGGTTCACCAACCGCGGGATCCGCGCGAAGAAGACCGGCTTCCGCGACCCCGACCACCTCGGCGGATGAGATAGCCCCGACCCGCCCGCGTAGGCTGACGGGGTGACGATTCCCGACCTCGCGGACCTGCACGCGCTCGGTCCCGCCCAGCAGCCGACCTACCCCGACGCTGCGGCCGTTGACCTTGCCGTGAGCCGGCTGCGCTCGTGCCCGCCCCTGGTGTTTGCGGGGGAGTGCGACGAGCTCAAGGCGAAGATCGGGGCGGTGGCCCGCGGGGAGGCGTTCCTGCTCCAGGGTGGCGACTGTGCCGAGACCTTCGCCGGGGTCACCGCCGACAACGTCCGCAACAAGCTGCGGGTCCTCCTGCAGATGGCCGTGGTCCTCACCTACGCCGCATCGGTACCGGTGGTGAAGGTCGGCCGGATCGCCGGTCAGTACGCCAAGCCCCGCTCGTCTGACACCGAGACCCGCGACGGGGTCACGCTGCCGGCCTATCGCGGTGACGCGGTCAACGGCTTCGACTTCACCCCCGACGCGCGCACCCCCGACCCCCAGCGGCTTGTCGACGTCTACAACTCCTCCGCCGCGACCCTGAACCTGGTCCGTGCCTTCGTCACCGGTGGCTACGCCGACCTGCGCCAGGTGCACACCTGGAACACCGACTTCGTCCGCGACTCCGCGGCTGGGCAGCGCTACGAGCAGGTGGCTGCCGAGATCGACCGGGCGCTGACGTTCATGCAGGCGATCGGCGCCGACCCCGACGAGTTCCACCGGGTCGACTTCCACAGCAGCCACGAGGCGCTCATCCTGGAGTACGAACATGCCCTGACGCGCATCGACTCGCGCACCGGGACGCCGTACGACGTCTCCGGGCACTTCGTCTGGATCGGCGACCGCACCCGCCAGCTCGACGGTGCCCACGTCGAGCTGCTGCGCCACATCCGCAACCCCATCGGGGTGAAGCTGGGTCCGACCACGACCCCTGACGACGCTCTGGCCCTGGCTGGCCGGCTCAACCCCGACAACGAGCCGGGGCGGCTCACCTTCGTCACCCGCTTCGGTGCCGGCCGGGTCCGCGACCGGCTGCCGCACCTCGTCGAGAAGGTCTCGGCCGCAGGGGTCGAGGTCGCGTGGGTGTGTGACCCGATGCACGGCAACACCTTCGAGACGTCGTCCGGCCACAAGACCCGCCGCTTCGACGACGTGATCGAGGAGGTCCAGGGCTTCTTCGACGTCCATCGGTCGCTCGGCACCTGGCCGGGCGGGGTCCACGTCGAGCTCACCGGCGACGACGTCACCGAGTGTGTGGGCGGTGGCGAGGAGCTGGCCGAGATCGACCTGGCCCACCGCTACGAGTCTGTGTGTGACCCTCGGCTGAACCGGGTGCAGTCGCTGGAGCTGGCGTTCCTCGTCGCCGAGATGCTGCGCAAGGCCTGACCGCGGTTCATGATCGACCTCCGCTCCGACACCGTCACCACGCCCACGCAGGCGATGCGCGATGCCATGGCGCAGGCCGAGGTGGGCGACGACGTCTTCGGAGAGGACCCGACGGTGCGCCGGCTAGAGGAACGCGTCGCCGGGCTGTTCGGGCTCGAGGCCGCGTTGTTCACCCCCACCGGGTCGATGGCGAACGTGCTCGCCGTACGCACGCTGGTGGGCCCGGGGCAGGAGGTCCTGTGCGAGTCGTCGGCCCACATCGCGCGGGCCGAGCTCGGTGCCCACGCGGCCTACACGGGCCTGACCATGCGCACCTGGACCGGTGAGCGCGGACAGGTCGACCTGCCGGCGATCCAGCGCTTGCACGCCCCCGACCTGGGTCCGTTCTTCGTGCCCACCGCTGCGGTGTCGGTCGAGAACACCCACAACTTCGCGGGCGGGACGGTGCAGCCACTCGACGACCTGCGCGCGCTCCGGGAGTGGGCCACATCGGCGGGCACCCGGATCCACATGGACGGCGCCCGGATCTGGAACGCACACGTCGCCACCGGCACCCCGCTGGCGGACTACGGCGCGATCGCCGACGTGATGGCCGTCTGTCTCTCCAAGGGGCTCGGTGCGCCGGTGGGCTCCCTGCTGGTGGGGTCGGAGGACGCGATCGCCGAGTCACGGGTGTGGCGCAAGCGGATGGGCGGGGGCATGCGGCAGGTCGGCATTCTGGCCGCGGCCGGGCTCCACGCGCTCGACCACCACGTCGAACGTCTCGCCGACGACCACGCGAACGCCCGGCTCCTGGCCGAGGCGTGCTGGGTGGACCCCACGACCGTGGACACCAACATCGTGGTGGTTCCGCACCCGCAGCCGGTGGCCTTCGTCGCCGCGGCCCGCGAAGCGGGGGTGCTCGTTTCGGCGGTCGGTCCCGCCGCCGTACGCCTGGTCACGCACCTCGACATCGCCCCCGACGACGCCGAGCAGGCGGCGAAGGTGCTGGAAGGCCTGGCGACGCACCACGGCGGAGCCTGATCTGTCCAGCTAGGCCCGGACGGCGGAGCTGCCTTCCGCGTCGACGACCGTCCCCGTCACTTCCCGGGGAACCAGCATCATCGCAGCGGCGCCAACCAATGCGGGGACGGCGAACGCGTAGAAGTTCGCATCGAGACCCCACCCGGAGTCCAGGATGAACGCCCCGTAGATCGGCCCCGCGATGGCGCCCAAACGACCGATTCCCAGCGCCCATCCGAGACCGGTGGCGCGCATGTGGGCCGGGTAGAACGTCGCGGTGTAGGCGTTGACCAGAATGGTCGTCCCGATCGTGCACGCCCCGGCGACCGCGACGAGCATGTACAGCATGATCGACGGCAGGTTGTAGCTGAGCAGGAAAATACACACTGCTGCCGTGGCGAACATGGCCGACGTGGTCACCTTCGAGCCGACCCGGTCCGCCACCACGCCGAGCGCCGGAGTTCCGAGGATGGCCCCGAGGTTGAGCACCAGCAGGAACGCCAGCGCCGAGCCGAGCTCGTAACCCGCCTCTCGCATGATCTGTGCCAGCCAGGTGTTGAGCCCGTAGACGAGCAGCAGGCCCATCCCGGTGCCGATCCAGAAGAGAACGGTCCCGGCGACGAACCGCGACTTGAACAGCTCTTTGATGCCGGTCAGCGCGCGCGGCTTCTCGCCCGCCTCGTCGGGCTCCTCGAGGGCGAGGTCGTACCGGGCCGCCAGGGCGTGTGCTTCTTCGCGGTGGCCGCGCACCATCAGGTAGCTGGCAGACTCTGGAAGCAGCTTCCAGGCAACGGGTATCAGGGCGAATCCGAGCAGGGCACCGCCGACGAACATGGAGCGCCACCCCAGAGAAGGGATCACCCAGATCGCGGACAACGCGGCGATGAGACCGCCGACGGAGTACCCGCAGAACATGAACGCGTTGGTAGTGCTGCGGTGCCGTGGATGGGCGTACTCGATGGTGAGCGCGATCGCCGTCGGCACCACGCCGCCGAGCCCGAGCCCGGCCAGGAACCGGCTCAACCCGAAGATCTCCGGGCTCGGAGCGGCAGCGGCGAGCAGCATCGCCGCCGAGAACCACCCGATGCAGGCCAGCATGATCCGCCGACGACCGACGATGTCCGTGACGGTCCCGATGGTGAGCGCGCCGATCAGCATGCCGATGAGCGCGTAGGAGCCGATTCGACCCGCCTGGGCGGTGCTCAGCGTCCACTCGGCGCTGCCGTCGACCAGGGTGGGGACCACGGTTCCGTAGACGATCAGGTCGTAGCCATCGACCACGATCGTCGCGCAGCAGATGGCCACGGCCACGAAACGGGAGCTGTGCTGGTGTGCTGTGCCTGTGTGTTGCGACATGACTGCCTTTCCGCGATGTTTGGACGTCCTTCAAGCCCCCGATCCTCAGTGGCCCCTGAACGCCTCCTCGAGCCACCAGGCTGCGTGCTCGCTGACGACTTTCGCGTCGACGAGAAGGGGTCGTTCCCGGTCGCCGGAGACCCAGGTGTCGACCGCCTTCAGGTCTTCCCGACTGTGCACGGTCACCGCATCGAAGCCGTATCCCCGTGCGACTTCGGCGATGTCGGTCTCCGGGAAGGTGACGGTGTCGAGCGGGTACCCGTCCGGCGCGAAGTGGTGCACCTCGGCGCCGTACGCGTCGTCGTTGTAGACGACCACCACCATCGGCAGGCCGAGTCGGCGGACGGTGTCGAGTTCGACGGCACTCATCAGGGCGCCGCCATCGCCGAGTGCGGCGATCGGCAGCCGCTCGGGTTGCGCGAGCGCGGCGCCGATGGCGGTCGCGAGGCCGAGCCCGATCGACTGGAAGGCCTGCGTGAAGCAGAAGCCCACCTCGTCGGGCACCGACAGGAACATGCTCGGATAACCCATGAAGTTGCCGGAGTCCACCGCGAGCACCCGCTCCTTCGGGAGGATGTCGTCGAGCAGGATGCTCAGCGTGCGGGGATCGATCCGTTCGCCGGTGCTCGTGTCGTCGTACGCCACGTCGCGCCACCGGACCTCTGAGGCGATCCGCGAACGAAGCGTCGAAGTGCGGTAGCCGTCGCGCCGCTGGCCCGCAGCATCCAGCGCCAGCCGGGCGGTGGCCAGCACGTCTCCGGCGACACCGAGATCGATGTCGCGGTGCACGCCGAGCGCGGCCTCCTCGTCGTCCACCTGCACGACGGTCGTACCCGGTGCGACGAGTCGGCCATGCCGCATGGTCCACATGTTCAGGGCGCAACCCCAGCCCACGATCAGGTCTGCGCCGTGGATGAGGTCGGCGGCGAGGGGTGATGCAAAGCCGCCCGAGACGCCGAGCGACCACGGGCTCGTGCCGAACAACCCGCGCGCGACGGCCGAGGTGGCCAGCAGCGCGCCGTACCGGTCCGCAAGTGCCTGCAGGGCCGTCCGACATCCCTCGCCCCGGGCACCTCGACCCGCGATGAACACAGGTCGTTCAGATCGTTCGAGCAGCTCGACCAGGCGCCGGATCTCGATGTCACCGGGCACCCGGGCCGGTGGAGCGGCTGGCAGGCGTGGCGCCTCGTGTCCGGACGGCACCTCGTCCTCCTGGACCTGGAGCGGGATGTTCAGCAGCACCGAGCGCCGTTCGTGCACAGCGAGCGCGGCTGCGGCGGAGGTCTCCGCCGCGGCCGTCTCGGCCGAGGTGATTCTCGCGGGCACTGCGCCCACGGCGCGGGCCAGCGCGTCCTGGTCGACGTAGAAGTTCGACCGTGGCTCGCTCGCCTCGGCCGCGAGCAGGAGCAGGGGTGTGCGACTCTTGGCAGCCTCGGCGAGACCCGTCATGGCATTCGTGAGCCCGCAGCCCTGGTGCACCGTGACGGCGCCCAGACGACCGCTGCATCGCGCATAGGCGTCGGCCATCGTCGCGGCACCCGCCTCGTGGCGACTCGCGACGAAACGACAGCCGGACGCCACCATGGCGTTGGTGAGGTGGAAGTTGCCGGATCCGACCACTCCGAAGACGTGATCGACTCCGACGGCCACAGCCGTCCTGCCTACCGCCTCCGCAACCTTCACCCGTGCTCGACCCGAAGGAGGGACAGAGTCGACATGGTTGCCTTTCTGCCGGTGGGCGACCTGACGACGTTATGGCGGAGCAATGACTGCCGTCAAGAGTCCGCGATATCTGTCAGGCGCGTGCGGCGACCGCTACCCGGGTGTGCCGATCACGGTGACATCACTGATTGCGGTGTAGTCGCGGCGCGACGGACCTTGGCCCGGCGTGGTGACCGTGACCAGGCGGAGCTGGACGGTCGAGGTGGTGACGGGTTCGATGGCCACGCGCTGGAGCCGCCTGGTCTCCGTGAGCTGCTGGCTGACGACCGACCCGTCGTCGAAGACCCACTCGACCGAGAGGATCCGGCGGTTGCCGGTGTACCAGTCGAGTGGACGCCCCGAGGCGTCCGTGGCGGTCTTCGCGTAGCCGTTGACGAGACCGACGGAGGTCAGCTCGGTCTTCTTGGCGAGGTCGACCGTGATTGTCTCGCCGGAGCCGTCGCCCGGCATCCGCCAGCAGGTGGCGGGCACCCCGTCGAGCATGTTGCTCGCGTCGTACCGCACGACGTTACCGTCGAAGTCGGTGCCCGGGGCGGCCGTTGCCGGCACCACGGCCGTGGCCTGCGAGGCCACATTGGCCGGCTTCCCCGTGGGACGGGGTGGGGTCGGTTTCTCCGGCTTCTTCTGCTTCTTCGACTTCGCGGGCTTGTCGGGGGGCGGGGTCTCGCTCGGTGTGCTCCGCGAATCGCTCGCGACCAGATCGGGTTCTGAGTCATCGCCGCCGAAGAGCAGCCACGCCCCGAGGCCCGCGACGAGGAGGAGGGCGACGGCTCCGACCGCCCAGGGCAGCCAGGGCCTGCCAGCCCGGTGGGAGTGGGTCGGCTCACGAACGGCGGTCGTGACCTGGTCGGCGAACAGCGGGTAGCGGGCAGACGCGTCGGGCGGGACCGGCGGTGGAGCCGCCGGCGGTGTCGCGGAGACGGGATCGGGGGCAGGCTCCGCCGGACGTTCGGCGGTGTCGGTGCGCCAGAGGTCGAGGCCTTCGTCGACGGGTGCGTCGATCGCGTGCCCACAGTTGGTGCAGAACCGGCCGACGTCGAACTCGTGGCCGCACTGGGCGCAGACGGGCATGGTGGTTCCCCTCGGGAGACTTCCGCGCAAGGGTAGGCGAAGTGCGCGGAGAGCCGAAACTCGTCAGGCCGCCTCAGACGGCGATGTGGGGGACCTCGGCCTCGACCTTGCGTCGTGGCACCAGCTCGACCACCAGCATGGCGGCCACGACCATGGCACCGCCCACGATGAGGCGCCCGGTCGGGTCCTCGCCGCCGGCCAGCACCGCGAACAGCGCCGCGAACACCGGCTCCATGCTCATGATGATGGCCGCGCGGGTGGGTGGGAGGTGAGCCTGGGACCAGGTCTGCGCCAGCAGCGCGAAGGAGCCCGCGAACGCCGCCATGTAGAGCACCGACAGCCAGTCGCCTCTGGTGTCGGGCAGAACGATCCCCCCGGGGGCAGACGCGACCAGACAGATCACCGCGATCACGATGATCTGGACGATCGACATCCCGATCGCCTCCGCCGGTTTGGACCAGGCACCCAGCCCGACGATGTGGAGGGCGTAGATCAGGGCGGCTACGAACGTGATCGCCTCGCCGTAGCCGACCGAGAAGCCCTGCAGCGTGAGCACCGCCAGGCCCGCCGTGGCGAGGGCGACGGCGGCCCACGTCATCCGGGTGATGCGCGAGTGGAGGATCAGCGCCGCGAACAGCGGCGTCGCGACGACGTACATCCCGGTGATGAAGCCGGACACGCTCGCCGCGGTGTGTGCGAGCCCCGCGGTCTGGAGGATCTGCGCGACGCCGTAGAGCGCGCCCAGTACCAGCGCGTGCTTCCGGGAGTCTCTGGACAGTCGGCCCAACGCGCGGGGCGCAACCACGACGAGCAGGACCGCCGCGACGGAGAACCGGACCGCCAGGAAGTCCAGAGTCGGTACGCGCTCGAGGAGGTCCTTGATCAGGAAGAACGTCGAGCCCCACACGGCGGTGACGCTGAGCAGGAGCAGCGCTGCGAGCAGCGACGTACGACGGGTCTCGGTCACGGAGCGCGCAGTTTCTTGAGGAGGCGGATCTGACCGTCGTCGACGTCCCGTGATCCGGGGGTCTCGAGGATGAACGGCACTCCTGTGCTGGCAGGATGGGCAAGCAGCTCGGCGAATGCCTGGGTCCCGATGTGGCCCTCGCCGATCTTCTGGTGTCGGTCGCGGAACGCTCCGCGGACGTCCATCGAGTCGTTGGCGTGGATCAGCCGCAGCCGCCCCGGCCCGCCGATCTCGACCACCCGGTCGAGGGTGGCCGTGGCGCCGCCCGGCTCGTCGAGGGGGGCGCCGGCGGCGAACACGTGGCAGGTATCGAGGCAGATGCCGGCCTTGGGGTGGAAGTCCAGCGCCGCGAGGTAGGGCTCGAGGTCGTCGACTCCCGCGCACAGGGACCGTCCCTGGCCTGCGGTCGGCTCCAGGAGCAGCCACGGAGCGGCGTCGCCGGCCACCGCGTCCAGCAGTGGCAGCAGGCCGTCGCGGACCTGACGCATCGCGGCGGCGTACTGCGTCTCGCTGCCGGTCGGGTCCACGAATGACCCGGTGTGCACGACGACCCCCTCGACACCCAGCTCGGCCGCGCGCCGGAGATTGTGGGCGATGCTGCCGACCGACTTCTCCCAGATTTCGCGGGTGGGGGAGCCGAGGTTGATGAGGTACGGCGAGTGGATGAACGTGCGCATCCCGCGATCGGCTGCGGCCTTCCGGAAGCGGGCGTCCTCGTCCGGGTTGCCCGCTGAGTTGGCCCACCCGCGTGGGTTGCCGGCGAAGATCTGGATGGCCTCGCAGCCGAGCTCATCGGCGTGCGCCAGCGCGCCCGCGACCAGTCCCTTGCCGACCTTGACATGCGTCCCCACCGGGTTCCTCAGGGATGGGGCTGGCATGCGCGGAACGCTAGCGGGCCGCGCTCACACCGGCGGTGGCAGGCCGGGTGGGGCCTGGGATTGGTAGGTGTGGCCGGTAGGGGTGGTGATCTGGACGGTGTGCCGCGCGGGGTAGGGGTCGGTGACGTGGGTGGTCCAGCCGGGGATCTCCTTGACCAGGTTGTGGGCCTCGCAGAGCCCTTGCCCGTTGGTGCGGGTGGCCAACCCGCCGTCGCTGTTGCGGGTGATGTGGTCGTGGTCGGCGATCGCGGCGTGGCAGCGGGGGTGGCGGCAGTTCTGGTCGCGGGATTCGATGAAGCGGGCGTCGGCGGGACTGAACCGGCGGCGCCTGGGGTCGAGGGCGGTGACGGTGCCGGTGAGGGGGTCGGTGAAGATCCGGCGCAGCCAGCGGGGGGCGTCGGCGCGCCGCGCGAGGTCGCGGGCAGTCTGCGCGGGGACCACGGCGTCGTTGATTCGGGCGGGTCGGTCGGAGGTGCCGAGCAGGGTGTCCGGCGTCATCACCAGCTGGATCTCGGCGGGCACCGCCTCGGCACCTTCTTGGCCGGTGACGCGTTGGACGAGCAGGTCGGCCATGATCTGGGACTCGGTGCGCTCGTCGCCGGCGGCCTTGGTTGCCTTGGCTGCGGCGCGCAGGCTGGCCCATACCGCGACGCCTTGGGCGACCGGGAGCAGGCCGGTCAGGTAGGTCATGGTGTCGGGTGCGGGGCGGATGGTGACCCGTCGGTCACCGGCCGCCTTCGCGGCGCGGCGGACCGCGGCTTGGGGGTCGAGCTCCGCGGCCAGCGCCCGGGCCGCGCCCTCGACCCGGCGCGGGGTCTGCCCGGCTGCCCACGGCTCGCTGACCTGGCCGGTAGAGGTGTCGATGCTCATCGCGCACAGCCGCTGGTCGACGAGCTGGCGGTCCTCCAGGGACAGGATCGCGGTCTCGCGCACCAGCACGGTGGCCGTCCACTCGTCCACCTCTCCGCGACTGAGCAGCGCCAGCGTGTGGGGCATCTCGGCCATCGCCTTGGCGAAACCGAGATGCCGGGATCCCTGGGAGGCCGGGCAGCCCCGGGCCAGCGCGATCTGGTCCCCAATGCCCCGGCCGCGCTCAGTCCGGCGTACGCCGGCGGCCTCCTGCTGGGCCAGCTGCGAGGCCTCGAACGCGACCGTGACCCGCGCCTGCGCCGCCGCGGCCGCCGCCTTGATCTGCTCCAGCCTGCGGATCTGGTCGATCCGGTGCGCGTCGACCAGCGGCGAGGACGATCGCGGATCGCCGGTCAACGCCACCACCTCCTCCAGCAGCGGCTGCAGCCACTCCACCTGAGGATGCTCACGTACCGCGACCACGCCGGCGGCGTAGGGCGAGGTTCCAAGCGTCTTGGGAACACTCAAACAGAGGCCACCGACATTGATGATGGTTCGCGGCGGGGGGCTGTGGAACGTGCGACTTCGTGCGCACGCTCATGCCGATGTGAGTGCGTCACTCGAAGGTGATTTCCACGGTGGGCTCGACGGTCAGTAGGTCGCCCCAGCCTCCGCTCATCTCCCATGCGACCTCGCCGTCCCAGTCCACTGGAGTGAAGAGGTCGATGTTCCCGTAGTCGTGTTCTCCCGAGGCGTCGGTTGCGGGAGGAGCGTCCGAACGCTGCAGATGCGACCGCTTGGTACTGGCAACCGTGAGCCGCGCTCGTCGGTAGCAGTACTGCTCATTCGGTGCTGGCGGCTGGTACCTGGGGTGCCTGGTGGTCAGGACGGCATCAAGCTGGAAGGTGACCCCCTGCTCTGTGGGTGCGACGTTCAACACCCACGAGTCTTCGAGGTAGACCTCGGCGAGGGTCGCGAACGCATCCTGGTACTCCACGCGAGGAGTATGACGACCAACCGCCTGCTCATGCCGCAGATAGCGTGCGCTGGCCGGTGATTGAGCAAGTGTCAGGATCAACTCGTGGAGCCAGAGCTCATATCGCGTGCCATGGCAGCGGCGACAGCACTTGCCAGAGCGCTCGACCTGCCGGTCAACGACGCGGTCGTGATCCACAATTCGAACAAGCTCGGTCTGCGCCTCTTGCCTTGTGATGTCTTCGCGCGAGTAGCGCCGCTGGGGCAAGAGGTCGCCGCGCTCGAGGTTGAGCTGGCTCAGCGGCTGGCCGCAGTTGCGAGCCCCGTGGCGGCGCTCGATCCTCGGGTCGAACCAGGGGTCTACGAAAGCGATGGCTTCGCTGTGACCTTGTGGGCCTACTACGAGCCGGCGACTCCGGCCCACTATTCACCGGTCGACTACGCAGACGCGCTCCAGCGTCTGCACACGGGAATGCGAGGTGTCGAGGTCGCGACGCCACACTTCATGGAACGAGTCGCATCGGCTGAGGGGCTGGTCTCGAGCCGCTACGACACCCCCGAGCTTTCAGAGCGCGATCGGCATCTCCTCCTCACCACGCTGCACGATGCACGTCAACAGATCCACAGCTGCGGAGCTGTCGAGCAGTTGCTTCACGGCGAGCCGCATTCAGGCAACCTCCTCAGTACCCGGGGCGGCCTGCTCTTCATCGACTTCGAAACCTGTTGCCGTGGGCCCGTGGAATTCGATGTCGCGCACGTGCCAGACGAGGTCAGCGCCCAATATCCAGGTGTTGATCGAGTTCTGCTTCAGGAGTGTCGCCGGCTGGTTCTTGCGATGGTCGCGGCCTGGCGCTGGGACACCCGCGATGAGTTCCCGAATGGGAGGCGACACGGTCGAGACATCCTGAACTTGCTCCGCGACGGTCCGCCGTGGCCGGTACTCGGTGCGCTCGCCGCCAAGTGACGGACGCACTCAGATGCCCCGATGTGTGCGCGGCCATGCCGATGAGCGGTCGCGGCCGCGACGTCAGGCAGGATCGGGTATACCACCAAGCGTCGGGGGATCTCGTGAACCCAGAATCGAACCAACCAGCCGTGCGCTCCGCACCCGAGCCGCAACTGCTCGCGAGGGGTCACCGTGCATCTTGACGATCTCTTCGCCACGACCGCACCGGGACCCGACCCCTGGTCGTCACCGGTCGAAGAACCGCAGATGGACGTCATTCAGAACCTGATCGCGGGCCCTCTGCCCGGTGATGACGACCTCGCGACGGCAGTCGCGCTTGCGAGCCTCGTGCACTCCGAACTGGAGGAGTTCGGCACTGCCGCGCAGAACCAACGGCTCGACGGCGACCAGATCGCGACAGCGCAGCGCGCACTACGGGCGACCTTGGCCCGCCACGGAATCAACCTGAATCTCCCGTGGCGAGACTTCAGCGGGTTCCGGTCCTACTGGATCAACCGAGGTGCCTCGGGGACTGGAGGCTGGCAGGCACGCCGCGACATCCTCGGCAAGTTCTTCGGGCCCGTCTTCGCCGAGCTCGACCGTCTGGAAGACGCCGCCTTCGCGTCTGCCGTCGCCGAGGGTGTGTCACCCGCGAGCGGCACAGGCTGGCCCGCCGTCGATGCCGCCCTCGATGACGTGAGGGTCCGTTTCCGCTCGGCCGTGACATCTGCCGACTACCAAGATGTCGGGCGGCGTTGCGTGGCCGTGATGGAGGCGCTTAGCGGCACCGTCTACGACCCGGCCAAGCACCTGCGCGACGGAGAGACCGAACCGCCGGTCGCTAAGACGCATATGCGGATCACCCGCTACGTGGAGGACACCTTGGCGGGCGCTGGAAACGTCGAGGTGCGAGCACTCGTTCGCAAGGCGGCAGAACTGGCGGAAGCCGTGAAGCACAGGCCGGGCGGCACTCGCCGTGACGCCGGGATTGCTGCCGACTCGGTGACATTGCTCGCGAACATCCTCCGGCGGATCGCCACCGACTGAAGCGGGCAAGGACGGAGCGGGGATCCGTCCACATGGGGGAGCCCTTGCGGGACGCTCTGAGACTTTGAGGTAGTGCCCGCTCATGCCGCTGAGAGAGTGCCGTCCTGCCGCCAGACGGAGGCGTGGATACGCTCGTGGCCGTGGACAAACCGGGGCGAGTGATTCTGCTCAACGGGCCTTCGAGTTCTGGCAAGTCGAGCATCGGCCGCGCCATGCTCCCGCTTCTGGACGAACCCTGGTTCTTGGTTCCAGTAGATGTTGTCAGCGGGTTGCGTTCCACCGTTCACCGCCTGCCGCTCGACGACGCGGGCGTCCGGGCCATGCTTCGGCGGACCCGACGTGGCTACCACCGAACGGTGGCCGCTCTCGCGTCGGCCGGGAACGACGTGATCATGGACTATCCGCTGAGTGAGCCGTGGAGGCTGGCGGACCTCCTGGTGGTGCTGGACGGGTACGACGTGACACTGGTCGACGTCGAGTGCTCCCCAGATGAGTTGGAACGGCGTGAACACCTACGCGGCGACCGGCCGCCGGGTCTCGCGACCTCGCAGGGCGTGTATGAGCACGCGGACCGCGATCTAACTGTCGATACCACTGCCTCATCCTCCGAGGAGTGCGCTGAGACGATAGTCAGCCGCTTGGAGACACTGCCTCGCCCCAAGGCGTTCGAGCGGCTCCGACGAGGCGGCTCGTAGACCGCCCGGATCTGCCGCTCCGAGTGCGCCCACTCGACGTTGGCCCGGAACCGCGCGCTGTCCAAATCCGTCCTAGCGGTGAAGGTTCTATTGAGAGGGGTGCTTCATGTCAGAGATGCTGGCGATCGCGCTGGCCGCGGCAATTCTGATGGCGGCGTGCGGGCGCGAGGCCGCGCCTCAACCGCCCCAGCCCCAGCCGCGCACAACCCAAGGATGCGCAGCCCTGCCTGAGACCTCGGTTAGGGGAAGCACGAAGGTGCCGGCAATCAAATACGGAACGTCAGTCGACTCGGCAATGGTGAAACTCGAGCGAGCGGGTCTCTGCGGTCAGTTTCCCGACGTGGACTTCCCGCACTACGTCATCGGCACCAAGCCCGCTGCGGGCTCGATGGTTGAGCGTGGGACTCAAGTCGTGCTCTTGATCGGGGACGGGTGACGGGGACCAGGAGTGGTAGCCACAGGACCGCACGCAATTGCCGCCCTGAGGGCGGCTACGCGGCGTGCCTATGCCCTCCCGGTGCGGACAAACCTGACCGCTGATTGCCGCTACCGTGCGACCTGTGGATGTCCACGTCACCGAGGGGCGCTTGATCGAAGGCCCCACACCGGACGCTCGTGCGATGGAGCGCCGAGCATTCGGGGAGTTCGTAGGCCCGCGCGGTGAGTTGGCTTCCTACGCGTTCGGCTGGACTACTGGAAGCGATCACGGCCGGGTCACGGTGGGCGTCGGGCGCGGCAACCCTGGCGGCGGAACGTTCCACGCTGTCGCCTTTGCCCACGACGGCTCACACAATTTCCAGCTCGTCGACGATCCGTTCGAGGACGTGCCCGAAGGAGGTCCGCACCTCACTGCTGATGAGGCGCGCCTTCACGAGGACCTGCCATTCGTGTGGTGGGTGATCGACTGGGTCTTCGCACGTGACCGGCGCGCGCACTGGTTTCGCCACTGGTTGCTGCGGACAACCTGCATCCAGACCTGGCAGGTATTCGAAGGACAGGAACCTGTGCTCCTGGTTGCCCACGATGACGACGACGGCATGTGGCAGTTGATCGGAACGAGCGACGCAGGGCCCAGCGGAAAGATCGGCCACCTCAGCCACGCAATCGACGAGGACCAGTCGCTCCTTGACGTTCTTAACCTCGCGCCAGGGGAACTGGCTACGAGGGCCAGCGTCGGCGCGGAGTGGGTTCGAGGCATGCGCCCGTCGAGCTAGACGTTGCCCGCCTCCCCTGCTGCGTGGCGCCCGGATCTGCCGCTGTGTGCGCGCCTGATTCCCCAGCGCGGTTGGCTCGCCCGCTCTCAATCTCCCTTGACGTTGATGATCTGGCGCAGGGTGTGTCGCACCTCGACCAGGTCCTTCGCGTCTGCCATCACCACGTCGATGTCCTTGTACGCGGCAGGGATCTCGTCGATGAAGGCATCGGTGTCCCGGTATTCGATCTCACCCATGGCGGCCCGGAGATCGTCCTGTGTGAACGTCTTGCGAGCGCGCGAGCGACTGTACTCGCGACCAGCGCCGTGCGGTGAGGAGTTCAGTGCGAGTCGGTTGCCCTTGCCCACGACCACGTAGGAGCGGGTGCCCATCGAGCCAGGAATCAGGCCAGGGGTGCCTTCGCTGGCGTCGATAGCTCCCTTGCGTGACAGCCACACCTGCTTGCCGAAGTGCATTTCCTGCGTCGTGTAGTTGTGGTGACAGTTGATCTCTTCCTGAGGCTCGTGCGGGAGCCCTGTCCATTCGGCGAAGCAGGAGGCAACCCGGTCCATCATCTCCTCGCGGTTGAGCAGCGCGAACTTCTGCGCCCACTGGAGTTCGCGTATGTACGTCCAGAACTCCTCGGAATCTTCGACGAGGTACGCAAGGTCCCGATGGGGCAGGTTGATGAACCACTTCTCGCACTCATGTTGGGCGACCTTGATGTGGTGCTGGGCGATCCGGTTGCCGACACCACGGGAACCGGAGTGCAGGAACAGCCACACGGCGTCCTCTTCGTCGAGGCTGACCTCGATGAAGTGATTGCCCGATCCGAGGGTGCCGAGCTGCAGCTCCCAGTTGCCCGCATACGACGCCGGGTCGATGTTTGCGTGGCTGGCAGCCTCGGAGAGTTCCTCTATACGGGCGGCGGTGTGCTCGCGGCGGATCTCAGTGTTGTACCTTCCAGCCGAGAGCGGCACCGCCGCCTCGATCGCCTCACGGAGCTGCCGACGTTCGGCGGGCAGGTCGCTGGCGCGGAGTTGAGACTTCACCGCGATCATCCCGCAGCCGATGTCCACACCGACCGCCGCCGGCATGATGGCTCCCCGGGTAGGAAGGACGGCCCCAACCGCACAACCCTTCCCGAGATGGGCATCAGGCATCAGGGCGATGTGCGGGAAGATGAACGGCATCTCGCTCGTCATCTGAACCTGGGCCCGTGTCTCGGGCTCGAGGATCGAGGCCCAGTTCATGAACCGCTTGCTGATCTGTTCCATGTACCTACTCTCGGGCGCCGGGCACGATTGAGCGAACGGGTTTCTAGTTAGCTCACGCTCATGCGCAGCGTCCGCACATGCCGCTGACAGGGCGAGTCGCCTCGGACCCGACCGATACCTTCATGCCATGACTTTCGCGAACGTTGGCACTCTCGGCACGCTGCCCAACAAGCGCGACGATCTCGTCGCACATCTGACAGCAAGAAGCGACTTGCTAGCGACGTTGGGTTGCCAACTCTACGAAGTGGGTGTCACCGACGATCAACCCGACACCGTGTTCGTGGTGGAGCTATGGGAAAGCGCGGATGCTCACCGCGCCTCGCTTCACCATCCGGAGGTTCAAGCGTCGATCGCGCAAGCCCGCCCATGGTTGTCTGGAGAGTTCGGTGGTTTCCAGTTCGCAGTGAAGGGTTCGCCCCTTCGCGACTGATCCATCCGCTTCTGCCGCAGACAGCGCTGCTGCCATTCCGACAACCCGCAGACGGCGCGCCCATGCAGCCATCCCTCGTCGAGCGCCATCGAAGCGGAGTCCACGGCGGGGGTGCCTGCGCATCCGACACGATGGGGCCATGAAGCACATCGGGTTCCTGTCCTTCGGCCACTGGACGCCGTCTCCCCACTCGCAGACACGCACAGCGTCGGACGCCCTGTTGCAGTCCATCGAGCTCGCGGTCGCGGCCGAGGAGCTGGGTGCCGACGGCGCCTACTTCCGGGTGCACCACTTCGCCCGACAGCTGTCGAGCCCGTTCCCGCTGCTGGCGGCCGTCGGGGCGCGGACCAGCCGCATCGAGATCGGCACCGGCGTGATCGACATGCGCTACGAGAACCCGCTCTACATGGCCGAGGACGCCGGTTCCGCCGACCTGATCGCGGGAGGTCGGCTCCAGCTCGGCATCAGCCGGGGTTCACCGGAGCAGGTGGTCGACGGCTTCCGCTACTTCGGCCACGAGCCCGAGGACGGCGCCGACCACGCCACGATGGCGCGTCAGCACACCGCCGCGTTCCTCCGGGTGATCACGGGTGAGGGTTTCGCCGAGCCCAACCCGCGGCCGATGTTCCCCAACCCACCGGGGCTGCTGCGGATCGAGCCCTACTCGCCCGGGTTGCGCGACCGGATCTGGTGGGGAGCCGGGTCCCGCGCGACCGCGGAGTGGGCGGCCGAGCAGGGCATGAACCTGATGAGCTCGACCCTGCTCACCGAGGACACCGGCGTGCCGTTCCACCAGCTGCAGGCCGAGCAGATCCAGCGGTACCGGGACGCCTGGCAGGCAGCAGGTCACGATCGTGAGCCGCGGGTATCGGTCAGCCGGAGCGTCTTCCCGCTGGTCAGTGACGTCGACCGCGCCTACTTCGGCCAGGAGACCCGCAGCCAGGACCACGTCGGGTACCTCGATGGCGGCGCCGCGCGGTTCGGCAAGACCTACGCCGGCGAGCCCGAGCAGCTGGTCAGGGAGCTCGCCGAGGACGAGGCGATCGCGGCGGCCGACACGCTGCTCCTCACCGTCCCGAACCAGCTCGGTGTCGACTACAACGCGCACGTCATCGACGCGCTGCTGCACCACGTCGCACCCGAGCTGGGCTGGCGCTGACGGGCCCCCAAGGATCGGCTGAGGGTCAGATCAGGTAGAGCGTGATCGTGCTGCCTGCGGGCACCATCGTGCCGGAGGGCGGGTCGACGCTGAACACGTAGCCGAGCCCGATGTAGCCGTCGTCGTTGTCGACCTCCACCCGGAAGCCCGCGTCCTCGAGGCGCTCGCGGGCGGCATCGACGCCGGAGGCGACCAGGCCGCTCGGCACCTCGACCAGCTCCGGCCCCTCGGAGACGACCAGCTCGACCGTGTCGCCGGCGAAGGCGGTGCCGTCGGCCGGCGACTGCGAGATCACGTCGCCCTCGGCCACGGTGTCGGAGTTCTCCGAGGACGTGTCGACCTCCAGGTCTCGACGCTCGAGCCAGGCCTCGGCACGGCCCGCGTCCTCGCCGGTGAAGTCGCGGATCTTGATCGGCTTGGGCCCCTTGCTGACGACGAGGTCGACCACGGCGTCTGGGCGCAGCGTGGTGCCGACGGCCGGGTCGCTGCGCAGGACCGTTCCTTCGGGGACGGTGTCGGAGAAGGTCCGGATGGACTCGCCGAAGGCCAGGTTGGTCGCCAACAGCTTGTCCTGCGCCCGGTCCTCGGTCAGGCCGCGCAGCTTCGGGACGTCGTACCGCTCCTTGCCGCGCGACAGGACCACGACCACCGTGCCGCCGTCGAGGACGCGTTCGCCCGCCGACGGGTCCGTGGACATCACCTGCCCGGCAGGCACCGTCTCGGAGAAGGCCTTGTCGCCGAACTCGGCGGTCAGTCCCGACGCCTCGAGCTTGTCGACAGCGGCGGCACGCTCCAGCCCGATCACGCCCGGCATCGGGGTGTAGCGCTCGTAGCCGAACCACCATGCGGCAGCCCCGCCCGAGGCGACCAGGAGGAGGGCGAGGACGAGCAGGATCGGGCCCCGCTTCGAGCGCCGCGGCCGCCGGGTGGGTACGACGGCTGCCGGCTCGGGTGCTCTCAGCGGCTCGGGCGAGGGGCGCTCCAGGGCCGTCGTGTGCACCTGCTCGTCGACCGCCTCTGCGGGGGAGAGCAGCTGGGCGAACTCGCCGGTGTCGAACGGCTCGGGCGCGGTGTCGTGGGAGACCAGCGGCCGAGGTGCGAGGTCGGCCTCGAGCTCGAGGTCCTGGTGCACACCGGCGGCCAGGGCGTGGCCGACCCGGTGCACCTGGTGGAGGAGTACGGCGGCATCGGCCGGTCGCTGTCCCCGGTCGCGGGCGGTGGCGCGGGCGACCAGCGCATCGAGGTAGCCCGGGATGCCGTCGACGACCGCCGAGGGCGCCGGGACGTCCTCGTGGACGTGCTTGTAGGCGACCTGGATGGGGGACTCGCCCTCGTGCGGCTTGGCGCCGGTGAGCAGCTCGTAGAGGACCACCCCGACGGCGTAGACGTCGGCGCGGGCATCGGCCCGGCCATCAACGACCAGCTCTGGTGCGAGGTAGGAGACCGTGCCGATCAGCACCCCACCGGTGGCGGTGTGCTGGGTGTCGGCGCTGACCGCCTTGGCCAGGCCGAAGTCGGCCACCTTGACCCGACTGGCACCGGAGTCGGGGTCGGTGGCGATGAGGACGTTCTCGGGCTTGATGTCGCGGTGGATCAGGCCAGCCCGGTGAGCGGAGGCGAGCGCGGAGAGCACCGGCTCGATCAGCGCGATCGCCCGGGCGGGCGGCATCGGGCTCTCCTTGCGGATCACGTCGCGCAGGGTGTGGCCGGGCACGCACTCCATCGCGAGGTAGACGGTGCCGCCCTCGTCGCCCTGGTCGTAGACGGAGACCACGTTGGGGTGGGAGAGCCGGGCCGCCGCCCTCGCCTCGCGCACGAACCGGGCGGCGAACTCGTCGTCGTCCCCGAGACCGGGGTGCATCACCTTGACCGCGACCGTTCGGTCGAGACGGATGTCCGTGGCTTCGTAGACGCTGGCCATGCCGCCGCGGGCGATGCGGGAGCGGATCCGGTATCTCCCGTCGAGCAGCCGGCCGGTCATGGGGTCGCTCGCGACGGCGCCAACGCCCGTGCGGGCGTGCCGATCTGAGCTCACGACGACCCTCCTGCGCATCGGTTGGGGAAGTAACCGACCGCCCAATCGTACGGACGCCGCGCCGCGCAACCGGCGCGCCCCGGCCTCCGGCGTGGCGCGGGGCGGCCCCGGAGCGTCCTCAGGCGGGGGGTTGCCCGGCTTCCAGCCGGTGCTTGATGGCCAGCACGTTGTCGACGTAGGCCCGGGTGTCGTCATAGAGGCCGTGCCGTCGTACGGCGCCGAGGCCCTGGTAGTAGGCCCCGACCTGGCGGGCGCGGGAGACCGTCTCCGCAGCCAGCACGTCGAGCAGCGTCACCCCGGCCGCCACGTTGTCGCGCAGCCGTCGCGGCTTCAGGTCGCGGCCGACGTAGAGCTCCATCCACTCTGCCGTGGACGGCAGCACCTGCATGGCGCCGATGGCGCCGGCGCTGGAGACGTGGTGCATCCGCCACCCGGCCTCCTGCCATGACACCGCGAGCGAGAGCTGGGGGTCGACGCCCTCACGCCGGGACGCTCGGACGATGGCCTGGCGCACCCGCTGCCGGGAGGGGTAGGCAGCCCTGTTCTTCGAGCGGGTATCGGCGCGACGGTCGGAGCGCGATTTCTCGGTACGGCGGTGGGTGCGGGCCTTGTCGACGGCGGCGGCGACGACCGGGATCTCGATCTGCTCCCCGACCGTCAGCGTGGCCCCGCGACCGAGGTGGTTGTGGGCGATCAGCTCATCGGTCCAGGCGTGGAACCGGACGGCCAGCTCGGTGGCGGTGTCGCCAGGCCGCACCGTGTAGGGCTTGATGTGGCGCCCGTCGGGCAGGCGTTCGTGCTCAGCGGATGCCGGTGCCGTGAGGGCACCGCCGACGATCACGGCGGTGATGACTGCTGGGGCCAGGAGGGTGGTCGTGGCCAGACGCATGAGGATCTCCTCGTCCACCGGCGACGCCCGGGACGAACGTCGTGGTCCCGAGGGGGAAGCGCCGCACGGCGAGCATTCGACGCTAACGACGCCGATCCGGAGATTGGCGAACCTGCCCAGACCGGGCGTGTTGCCCCGGTGGCACCCACCGGGGGTCGATGCCTAGGCTGATGGCGTGAGCGAAGCGTCCCCGTCCCTCGCCGATGCCGACCTCGACGCGTTGGTGACCGAGTGGTTCGACTGGTCCGAGGCGGGAGAACGGCTCGGCGTCACCCCCGCCAAGGTGCGGACCATGATCAAGGACCACGAGCTGGCCGCCGCCGTACCCCGGCCCGGCGCGGGGCCGCAGGTGCCCGCCCTCTTCATCGACGAGGGGCTGGTGGTCAAGGGACTGCCGGGGCTCCTGACCGTCCTGCACGACGGCGGGTACGACGACCGTGAGTGCATCGCCTGGATCTTCACCGAGGCGGACCTGCCCGGTCGTCCGATCGACGCGCTGCGCGAGAACCGCGGTGCGGAGGTCAGACGACGGGCCCAGGCCATGGCCTTCTAGGACGGATGACTGATGACGCGGGGGCGGACCTGGCTCGGGCTCCTGGTCGCCGTCGTGACCGCGGTCGTCATCTGGTGGGCCCAGGGAGACCCGCTGGCGTCGCCCACGGGCGACGAGGGTGGCACGCCCACGGCATCCCCCACCGCGGTCGAGTCTCCGGACAGCGGTCTGCCCCGCGTCGCGGTCGCCGAGCTGCCGCAGGAGGCGGCCAACACCCTCAAGCTGATCGACGAGGGTGGTCCGTTCCCCTACGACCGGGACGGGGCCACCTTCGAGAACCGCGAGGGCATCCTTCCCGACCACGAGATGGGCTACTACCGGGAGTACACCGTCGACACCCCGGGGGAGGACGACCGGGGCGCCCGCAGGATCGTGGTCGGGTCGGGCGGGGAGCTCTACTGGACCGAGGACCACTACGCATCGTTCGAGAGGATCGTGACGTGAACATGTCAGTCGAGAACCCCCTGACTGGGGCGGCGCCCGGAGCCCCGCGGTGAGCGGGTTGGCCGCGCTGCTGGCGGGTCGTGCGAGGCCCGGCATCTACCGCTGGCACGGAGGCTTCGACGTGGCCGACGTGCGCCACACCGTCGAGCACGCGGGCTGGCACTTCGCCTACTTCGACGGCTGGCACGGCGAGTCCAAGCCGGAGTTCCTGACCGGGGTGGGCGAGGCGCTGGACTTTCCCGACTACTACGGCCAGAACTTCGATGCCCTGGGCGACTGCCTTGCCGACGTGGTGGCCGGTGACAGCGAGGGTCTCGTCCTGCTGTGGGACGGATGGGGTCCGTTCGCTCGCGCGGACGAACAGGCGTTCTCGGTGGCGCTCAGCGTGCTTGGTACCCGCGTGAATGCCGATCGGGGTGGACCGTTCGCCGTGCTGCTGCGCGGGGACGGCCCCGACGTCTCCGGCGTCCCCAGCCTCGACTAGTGCCGGGGGTCAGACGACCCTCTGGGTCGCGGCCGAGGCGAGCTCGCGGAGCACGATCCGCGCCCGGTCGTCGACCGGTGACCGGTCCAGGGCGGCGAGCGCCCGGTCGGCCAGCTCCTTGATCACCATCTCGACCTGCGCGTGGGCGCCCGACCCGTCGATGATCCTGCGGGCCTGTGCCACCTGTCCGGCGTCGAGAGGCGTCCCCAGCATCCGGTCCAGCGCGGCCGCCTCCTCCTGACCGGCGGCGTCGAGGGCGAGCGCGACCAGCACGGTGCGCTTGCCCTCGACCAGGTCGTCGCCGGCGGGCTTGCCGGTGGTGTCCGCATCCCCGAAGACGCCGAGCAGGTCGTCGCGCAGCTGGAACGCCTCGCCCAGCGGGAGGCCGAAGGCGCTCAGCGCGGCCAGCGTGTCGGCGGAGGCGCCGGCCAGGGCGGCGCCGATGTGGAGCGGGCGTTCGATGGAGTACTTCGCCGACTTGAAGCGCAGCACCGTCATCGCGGTGTCGACATCGGCCAGCCCCCGCGCCTGGACGGACACGTCGAGGAACTGCCCGGCGATGACCTCGGAGCGGCAGAGGTCGAACACGTCCATCGCAGCCGACACCTCGGCGGCGGGGAGTCCGCAGCGCCGGAGCAGCTCGTCGGCCCAGCTGAGCAGCAGGTCACCGAGCAGGATCGCCGCGGAGGCGCCGTACTGCTCGGGATCGCCGCGCCAGCGGTCCTCGCGATGCTCGGCGGTGAACGCGCGGTGGGTGGCCGGACGGCCCCGGCGGGTGTCCGAGGCGTCCATGTAGTCGTCGTGGACCAGTGCGCTGGCGTGGAGCAGCTCGAGGGCCGCGCAGGCCCGGATCAGCGCGTGATCGTCCTCGACCTCGGGTCGGACCGCGCGGTACCCCCAGTAGCAGAAGGCGGCCCGGAAGCGCTTGCCTCCGGACACCACACCCCGGGCTTCGTCGAGGAGCCGGGAGGCGTCCGGGCCCAGGGGGGCGAGCCGGTCGGTCATCTCGCCGAGGAACTCGTCGAGGGCCCCCTGGATGCTCGCCCGGAAGGCCTCCCCGTCCCAGCTCGTCACCCGCACGAGGCTATTCCTGTCCCGTGGACAGGGACGGACTGGGTCAGCCCGATCCCTAGACTGCGGCCATGGTGGCAAAGGGCGCTCGCGCGATCGGTGAGCTCATCCGCAGGGGCGAACGCTCGTTCTCCTTCGAGTTCTTCCCGCCCAAGGACGAGGCCGGCGAGGAACAGCTCTGGAAGGCGATCAGTGAGCTGGAGCCGTACCGGCCGACGTTCGTCTCGGTGACGTACGGCGCCGGGGGCAGCTCGCGGGACACCACGCTCCGGGTGACCGGGCGGATCGCCCGCGAGACCTCCATGATCCCGATGGGCCACCTCACCTGCGTCGGCCACACCCGCGAGGAGCTGGAGTCGATCCTGGCGGCGTTCGCGGAGGCGGGGGTGCACAACGTGCTCGCCCTGCGCGGCGACCCCACGGAGGGCCCGCGCGCCGAGTGGACCCCGACCGAGGGGGGCTTCACCCACGCCTGCGAGCTGGTGTCGCTGGCCCGCAGCCGGGGTGGCTTCAGCATCGGCGTGGCGGCGTTCCCCGGCGGCCACCCCGGCGCGGAGTCGATGGAGCGCGACCTGGAGGTCCTGCTCGAGAAGCAGCGGTGCGGGGCCGAGTTCGCGATCACCGACATGGTTTTCCGGGCCGTCGACTACTTCGAGCTGGTCGAGCGGGCGGCCGCCATCGGCGTCGACATCCCGATCGTGCCCGGCATCATGCCGATCCTGAACCTCGGCCAGGTCGCCCGGATGGCCGAGCTGTCCGGCCGCGAGATCCCGGCCGAGGTGCGCGCGCGGGTGGAGGTCCACCGCGACGACCCCGCGGCGCTGCGGGCCGAGGGGATCGTGATGGCCGCCGAGCTGTGCGAGGAGCTGCTCGACGGCGGCGCGCCCGGGCTGCACTTCTACACGCTCAACCGGTCCAAGGCGACGCGCGAGATCTTCGCTGCGCTGCGGATCACCGTCTGATCAGGCGGGACCGACCGCCTGCGCCACCAGCGCCGCCGAGAGCCCGACGAAGGGGAGTCCGGCGCCGGGGGTCGCGTGGGCCCCGGCCGCATAGACGCCCGGAATCGGCGTGGTCGGGCCGAGCCGCCGTCGTACCGTGGCCCGGCCCTGCCACAGCACGCCCATCGGCGAGCCGCCCCACTGCTCCACCAGTTGACGCGGGCTGCGGTCGTGGCGGACCACGACGTTGGCGCGGACGTCGATCCGGTGCCGGGCCAGTGCGCGCAGGATGTCCTCGGCGAGGCGACCGCGTCCCTGGACGGTCCAGGCAACGCAGCCGTCCGGCGCCCGGCCGCCGGTGCGCACGACCAGCATCGGGTCGCCGTGGAACACCACCTCCGGACCGAGGTCGGGCACGTCACCCTCGAGGCCGAGGTGGGTGACGACCGGCGGGATCGCGGGCATCGTCTTGTCGACGTACGGCGCCAGGGCCGGCAGGAGGCGTGGGTCCACGGCGCAGACCACGACGTCGGCCGGAAGCTCGCCGACGTCGGTGGCGACGGCGGCGATCCGTCCCTCCCGCAGCACCAGGTCGCGGGCGGTGTTGCGGGTGAGGACGGTGACCCGGCGAGTCTCCAGGCGGGCGCGCAGGGCTTCGCCGAGTGCGGCCATGCCGCCCGGGACCGTCCAGGCTCCGAACTGCTGCTCGACGTAGGACATCACCCCCAGCCACGCCGGCACGTTGCGCAGGTCGTGGCCCTCGGCGACGAACCGGTGGCCGGCGACCAGCTGCAGCCGCTCGTCGCGGAGCTCCTTGCGCAGCCGCTTGTAGAGGACCGCCCGGCTGTCGAGGAGTGACGCCAGGTCGCGGGGGAGGTGGCCCGGGTCCCAGGGCTGCTCGAGATACCCCTTGCGCAGCACCTCCCAGGTGTCGGCGTACGTCGCCACGTGGTCGACCCAGGCCCGGCCCAGGCCCGGCTCCAGCTCGTCGAAGGCGGCGAGCTGACCGGCCCGGGAGCCACCGGGCAGCCGCAGCGTCGTTTCGTCCTCGAACCGGTGTTCCCGGACCAGCTCCAGAGGCACCAGCTCGAGCTCGCGCTCGACGGGCCGGCCCGACTTGCGGAACAGGTCGCGGATCACCGCGGGGAGCAGCGTGTGGGTGGGGCCGGCGTCCCAGGCGTACCCCTCATCGGTCTCGAGGGTCAGCGCACCGCCGAGGGTGTCGGCACGCTCGGTCAGGGTGACGTCGTGGCCGAGCTTGGCCAGGCGCGCGGCCGAAGCGAGGCCGCCGAAGCCGCCACCGACCACCACGACCTGCGCCATGGGCCGACCCTATAGAGCGTCACCGCAGGTCGGGGGCCGCCTCGACCGGCCCGAAGCCGGCGTCGTACTCACGGTCGAGGTAGGCCAGCAGCGCCGCGTTGAGCGGAGCCAGCCGGTCTCCGGGAGCGAGCGCCGCGCACGGCGAGATCCTCGAGAAGAACCCGGACGGCGTGTCCGCCAGGACCAGGGTGTTGCCGGTCTTCGTCTGGGCCTTCGTGAGCGTGGTGCCGTCCCAGTGCAGGTCGTACTCGTCGGAGGTCCCGAGCGAGACGCCCTGGCCGATGGCCACGGGCTGGCCGGCCCGCTCCGCGTCCATCGTCGGCACGAGCCTCTCCAGGTCCGCGACGGTCACCCCGGTGTCGAGCCCGGCGACCAGATGGGTCTGGAGGAGGTGGAAGAGCTCGCGGTCGACGGCAGCGAGCCGCACCGCGCCGGCCGCCAGCCGGGTGTTCAGCTCGGTGGGCCGGAAGCCGTCCGCGGTGAGGACGCCGTCGATCCCGAACGCCCCGCGGTAGTCGTGCTCGGCCTGCAGCCAGTTGCCCACCCGCCGCGCGATCGCGCGCATCTCGGCCCGGTCGGTGTCGGGCGGGTCCCAGTAGGACGACAGGCCGCCGTAGACGAACTCGTGGCTGTCGACCTTGCGGAGGGCCACGATCTCGACCGGCCGCAGGGCGGCGGTGCCGTCGGGGAGGACGAAGCCGTGGATGGAGCAGGGCACCCCGTCGAGGAAGGGCGCCACCCGGACCCGGTCGCAGTGGAGGGCGAAGAAGGCCTGGGCCACCGCCCGGTCTTCCTCGTCCGCGACCCAGCGGACGTAGTTGCCGGCTCCGTGGAACCCGTCCCGCGTGTCACCGGTCCACACGGCGCCGAGCGGACTCGCGAGCGTGGCGGTGGCCTCGACCAGCGCGGATTCCTCGACGGGCACGACGAGGTGCGGCGCGGTCGGCACGTTGCAGGCGGCCCACACCTCCTCGGCGAAGAGCTTGTCCTCCATGCGGAAGTACGCCGCGGGCCGGCCGCCCACCACCCGGCGCCCGAGGATCGGCTCGTCGTCCTGGACGAAGTGGCCGACGTCCCAGACCGCCTCGCCGGCCGGGTCGAAGCCCTCGATCGCCGCAACCGCGTGGTCGGGCAGGTCGTGGGCGAGGTGGTCGAGGAGCCGCAGCTCGTCGGTGACCAGTCGCGTCGTCGGCGTCTCGAGCTCGACGATCGTGCACTCCTCCGGAGCCGGGACCGGACCGGCCCCTCGTGCGGTGGCCAGGACCAGCACCCGGCATCCGTGCCCGCGCAGCTCGGTGACGGTCGAGGTGAAGGCGGCCAGCACTCCCGGGCCGAGGATGACCGGGCCTCCGGCGTAGAGCCGGGCCATCCGCTCGACCAGGTCGGTGCGGACCGCCGGGGCGGTCAGGTCCATGCGGGATCGGGCTTGTGCTTCCAGCGTCGCCAGCCGCGCCGCACCAGTCGTGCCAGGACCAGGAGCAGGATCAGCCCGCCCGCCAGCAGCAGCCCCGCGATCGCCGCGGCGGCCCTGGGGTGGTCGATCGCGAACCAGACGACCCCCAGCACCGCGAGGTCCTCGGTCACGCTGGCGGTGATGTTGGTGACCGGCTCGGGCGAGGTGTTGATGGCCAGCCGGCTGCCCGCCTTCACCAGGTGCGAGATCAGGGCGGTACCACCGCCCACGACGCCGAGCACGGCCTGCTCGAGCGTGGTGGCGTCGCCGGCGAGCAGGACGCCGATCACCGCTCCCACGGTCGGCCGGATGGCCGTCGAGATCGCGTCCCAGGTCGAGTCGACGTAGGGGATCTTGTCGGCGACGAACTCCAGCGCGAACATGAGCGCGGCTGCCGCCAGCACGTCCCAGCGCGCCAGGACGTCAGGGATCTCCGCGACGTCGCCCAGCCGGTCGGTGATGCCGAGGATCAGGACCAGGAGGTAGGCGTTGATGCCGCTGGCCCAGCCGCTCGTGAACGCCAGGGGCAGGGACTCCATCAGTCGTCCCCCTCCACCTCGATCTCGGTGGCCCCGGTCATCGCCACCAGCTCGTCGTACGACGTCGAGAACACCGCAGCCGGATGCCCGGCGGCGGCCCAGACGACGTCGTACTTCCGCAGCCAGGAGTCGATGTAGGTCGGCACCGGCGCCGGGTGGCCGATGGGGGAGACCCCGCCGATCACCTGGCCGGTGTGCGCGCGCACGAACGCAGGCGCAGCGCGGTCGAGCCGGCCGGCGCCGATCCGGGCGGCCGTCGCCTGGGTGTCCACCCGGTGTGCGCCCGAGGTCAGGATCAGCACGGGGGTCCCGCCGTCGTCGAAGACCAGGCTGTTGGCGATCGCCCCGACCTCGCAGCCGAGGGCCTCGGCGGCGAGCGCGGCGGTGTGGGCGGAGTCGGGAAGGACCCGGATCTCGCCCGTGCCGCCGCGGCGCGCGTGCGCATCGCGAAACCGGGTGATCGTAGGGTGCTCGCCGGTCATACTCTGACCCTTCGGGTGGGCATACTTCGAGCCTATTGGGTCTGTGCGTGAGGAAAGGGTCGGGATGGGGCGGCAACGGCCGGGATCGGTCACCAGCGCGATCCGTGCCCAGCTCGTCCTGATCGGGGTCGGCGGCCTGACCACCCTGCTGACCGTCGTCCAGCGAGACCAGCTGGTCCAGACCTGGGTCATCCGCCACCCCACCGGGATCGACCCACCCGCGTTCGTCCCGGTGGCCGTGGTCCTCTTCATCACCTTCGCCCTGCTGGCCGCCGTCTTGGTGGTGTTCTTCCGCGGAGGCCACGGCTCCGCGCGGGTCGCGCTGACCGTCCTCGCCGGGTTGCTCCTGCTCGCGATGATCGCGGTCCTCCGGCTCGACCCTCCGGTCCTCTTCGTCGTCCTGGCGGTGATCTCCGCCCTGCTCGACCTGGTGCTCGTCTACTTCCTCTGGCACAAGGACACCGGCGAATTCCTCCGCGGTGCCGCGCTCGCCGCCCGCACCCGCTGAACCTTTCCGGCCGCGCTCTTGACGTCCTGTCGGAGGCGGGGTGTACCGTGATCTTGTTCGAACACATGTTCGATCCCGTCCGGTGGGGGCGACCTCGACCCCCGTCCCCACCGGACGGCGCCAGGGGTCGACCGGCGATGGAGAGAGGCAACGACGTGAGGCGGTACGACGACCCCGTGGAGGTGCGCAAGGGCTGGGTGTCCGGCCCGGGACACGTAGGGGAAGGGCCCGAGCAGTTCCTGTGGCGTGGCCGGTTGTGGCAGGTGCGCGCGGTGCTCGCCCACTGGGTGGAGACCGGCTCCTGGTGGCAGTCCACCGGAGCCCGCGCGGTGATCGGCTCCGAGGAGTCCGAGGAGTCCGAGGGAGAGCCTGCCGGCGACCTGTTGGCCGAGCGGGAGCTGTGGCGGGTGGAGGCCAGTCGGGGCCGGGCCGACGGTGGCGGGGTCTTCGACCTCTCCTTCGACTGGGGCGACGGTCACTGGCAGCTCGTCGGCTGTGCGGACTGAAGGAGGCCACCCGAAATGAACCCGCACACCCTCCCCGCCACCACCCACTCCTACCTCGCCCGGGCGGCCGAGTCGCTGCAGGAGGCGATCACCGCGACCGGGACCCCGGCTCGATATGCCTGTGCCCACGTCGCGGCGCTGCGGGCCGCGGCGGCGCTGCTGGCCGCCCGGGCCCATCCCTCCCGGACTCATCCAGGGGGCCGGCGGCGACCGCAGAGGAACGCCTGGGTGCTGCTGGCCGAGGTGGCTCCCGAGCTCGAGGAGTGGGCCCGGTTCTTCGCCGCGGGGGCGGGGAAGCGGGCCGCGGCCGAGGCCGGCTCGACCCGGGCCGTCACCGACCGTGAGGCCGACGACCTGGTCCGCGACGCCGACCGGTTCCTGGGTGTGGTCGAGCAGACGCTCGGCCTTGCGCCGCACCTGCCGCTCCCGGGTCGGTCCGCGGTAACGAGCACCCGTGTCTCCTGACCCCTTCGCCCACCTCCACGTCGCGTCCGGCTACTCCCTCCGCCACGGTGCCTCCCATCCACATGCCCTCGTCGAGCGGGCCGCCGAGCAGGAGATGGACACCCTGGCGCTGACCGACCGCGACGGCACCTACGGCGCGGTGAAGTTCGCCAAGTCCTGTCTGGCCGCCGGCATCCGCCCGGTGTTGGGGGTCGACCTCGCCTACGCCGGGACGTCATACGGGCAGAGCCAACGGGTGCACCGTCCGTATGACGTCCCGCGGAGGACCCCGGTCCGGGGCGGCACCTACCGGGACCCTGGTCCCGATCAGGGCGGCCTGCCCCGGGTGACCCTGCTGGCGAACGCCGGCGGTGACGGCGGTGGCCGCGCGGGCTGGGCGGCGATCTGCCGGCTGGTCTCGGCCACCCACCTGGCCGGAGAGCGGGGCAGCCCGGTGGCCGACCTCGACCTGCTCGCCCCCCACCTCGCGGGCGGGGACGTCCTGGTCCTGCTCGGCCCGTCCTCCGGGCTCGGTGCCGCCGTGACCCGGCGCCGCGACGACCTTGCGCTCGCCGCGCTGGCCCCGTGGCGGGAGCTGGTCCCGCGCGAGAACCTCTTCGTCGAGCTGGTCTCCCACCGGCTCCCGGGACGGGGTGGGGAGTGGGGCCCGGGCAGCTCCGCGCACGCCGCCCGGATGGCCGGGGTCGCCCGGCAGGCAGGGCTCGGCACCGTGCTCACCAACGTGGTCCGCTACGCCGACCGGCTCGACGCGCCGACCGTCGACGTGCTCGACGCCGCCCGGCGGCTGGTCGCCCTCGACCGACGGCACGTGGACCGGGGCAACGCCGAGGGGTTCTTGAAGTCGGGCAAGCAGATGCACGAGGTGGCCGAGGAGATCTGCCGACTCGCCGGACTCTCTGCCGACACTGCCCGCGACGCTCATCAGCTGCTGGCCGGCACCCGCACGGTGGCCGACCGGTGTGCCCTCGACCCGCGGGCCGACCTCGGGCTGGGGGAGGTGCACTTCCCTGAACTCACGCCGAGCCGTCGTGAGTTACCTTCGTCGCCCGGGGGCTCCTCGGTAACTCACGACGGCTCGACGGATGTGTGGCTCCGCCAGCGGTGCGAGGCCGGGCTCGGCCGGCGCTACGGCTCGGCCCCGGGGCAGAAGATCATCCAACGGCTCGACGACGAGCTGGAGGTGATCCGCCGGCTCGGCTACGCGTCGTACTTCCTCACCGTCGGCGACGTCACCGACCTGATCCGGGAGATGGGGGTGCGCTGCGCGGCCCGCGGGTCGGGGGCCGGCAGCCTGGTCAACTACCTGCTCGGCGTCTCCGGGGTCGACCCGGTCCGACACGGCCTGCTGATGGAGCGCTTCCTCTCCCCGCTGCGGCAGGCGCTGCCCGACATCGACGTCGACGTGGAGTCGGCCCGACGGCTCGAGGTCTACGAAGCGATCCTGGACCGTTACGGCGGTGAGCGCTGCGTCTGCGTGTCCATGATGGACACCTACCGGGTGCGCCATGCCGTGCGCGACGTCGGTGCGGCGCTCGGCATGCCGCCGGGTGAGACCGACGCGATCGCCAAGGCCTTCCCGCACATCCGGGCCCGCGACGCCCGGATGGCGCTGCGCGAGCTGCCCGAGCTGCGGGCCAGCGGGCTGGCCGAGGAAAGGCTCGACCTGATGTTCCGGCTGGTCGAGCGGCTCGACGGGTTGCCCCGCCACATCGCCGTCCACCCCTGTGGGGTGCTGCTCTCCGATGCGACCCTGCTCGACCGGACGCCGGTGGAGGCGAGCTTCGCCGGGTTCCCGATGAGCCAGTTCGACAAGGACGACGTCGAGGATCTCGGCCTGCTCAAGCTCGACGTGCTCGGCATCCGCATGCAGTCGGCGATGGCCCACGCGCTCGAGCAGATCGAGCTGACCGACCGGGTCGAGATCGACCTCGACGACGAGGAGCAGGTGCCCTTCGACGACCCGGCCACCTTCGAGATGATCAGCGCGGCCCGCACCCTCGGTGTCTTCCAGATCGAGTCGCCGGGCCAGCGCGAGCTGGTCGGCAAGTCCGGCATCGAGTCCTTCGAGGACATCATCACCGACATCTCGCTGTTCCGGCCCGGACCGGTCAAGAGCGACATGATCACCCCCTACCTCGACGCCAAGCAGGGCTGGAAGGCGCCGACGTACCTCCACGAGGACCTGCGGCCGATCCTCGAGCAGACCCACGGCGTGGTGGTCTTCCACGAGCAGGTGATCGAGATGATCGCCACGTTCGCGGGGGTCACTCACGCCGAGGCCGACGAGGTACGCCGGGCGCTGGGCGACGTCGAGGGGATGGCGGAGTCGAAGCTGTGGTTCTTCCCGAGGGCGCTCGGGCGCGGCTACCCCCTCGGGCTCGTGGAGAAGGTGTGGGCGGTGCTGGAGGCGTTCGCGTCGTTCGGCTTCTGCAAGGCCCATGCGGCGGCGTTCGCCCTGCCGACCTACCAGTCGGCCTGGCTCAAGGCCCACTGGCCCGCCCACTTCCTGGCTGGGGTGCTCACCCACGACCCCGGGATGTACCCCAAGCGGCTGATCCTCGACGACGCCCGACAGTTCGGGATCACCGTCCTCGGCCTCGACGTCAACGCCAGCGAGAAGACCTACGTCGTCGAACGGGCCGGGTCCGGCTACGGCATCCGGCTGGCCCTGGCGGAGGTGAAGGGGATCAGCGACGCCGAGGTGGACCGCGTCGTCGCGGCCCGACCCTTCCAGTCGCTCACCGATCTCTGGCACCGCGCCCGGGTCTCGCGCCCGGTGCTCGAACGGCTGGTCCTGGCCGGTGGCTTCGACTCCGTCTACGGCATCGGGTCACAGCAGGCCGTGCGCCGGCGGGGCCGGGTCACCAGGCGGGACCTGCTGCTGCAGGTGGCCGAGCTGGACCGGCACGCCCGCGCGGTCGACCGGGCCGCCCGCGGCCGGGGGTTCGGCCGCTCCCCGCAGGTCCGGTCCCCGGCCGCCGTACGCGCCGCCGAGGCCGGCGAGCGCAACAGCTCCGACCCGCTGGCCCGGGAGGGCGCACCCACGCTCGAGCGGCACCCGCTGGCCGAGGCAGGAGTGTGGGCGAAGGCAGCGGCCCAGTCGCAGACGAGCCGGACGTCGCGGCCGGTGTCCTCGGTGCAGCTCGCCCTCGACCTGGGCGACGAGCCGGCCGAGGGCGAGATCTCCGGGCTGCCGGAGATGGACGATGAGGAGCGGATGAAGGCCGAGCTGGAGATCCTCGGCCTCGACGTGACCCGTCACGTCGTCGACACCTATGCCACCTTCTTCGACGAGCTCGGCATCACCCGCAGCCGGGAGCTCCTGGCCAGGCGGAGCAAGGCCGAGCTGCTGGTGGCCGGGGTCAAGGTCGCCACCCAGACCCCGCCCATCCGCTCGGGTCGTCGGGTCATCTTCCTGACCCTCGACGACGCCACCGGTCCGGTCGACGCCACCTTCTTCGAGGACGCCCAGGGCCCCTACGCCGCCACGGTCTTCCACTCCTGGCTGCTGGTCGTGCGGGGTGTGCTGCGCCGGACCGGCCGCCGCGGCGTCTCCCTCCGGGCCACCGGTGCCTGGGCGCTGCCCGAGCTGTTCGCGCTGTGGCAGTCGCACGGGATCGACGCCGTGCGAGAGGCGATGGCGGTCGTCCCCGAGGGATTCACCGGGGTGGGCGAAGGGGCTCGTCGGCGGGTGCTGGTCCACTCCAGCGGGTTCCAGATGTCGCCGTACTCCGACATCCGGCCGGCCGGCGAGGAGACGAAGGGTGTGGCCAGGAAGCTGTGGCACCGCAGTCCGGGGAGCGCGGGATGACCGGCCCTCGACACGCCCTAGGGTTGGCTCCATGCCCGCCAGTGAACGACGCAGTGCCGCCCGGACGGCCGTGGTGTGGGATGCCCTGCTCCCGGTCCTCGACGGCACACTGCTCGGAGGGGCTTCGGGCGACGTCCTCGACATCGGCGGCGGCACCGGCGGGTTCGCGGTGCGGGTGGCCGAGCTGGGGCACCGGGTCCTGGTGGTCGACCCCAGCCCCGATGCGCTGGCTGCCCTGGACCGTCGGGCGCGCGAGCGCGGTGTCGCCGACCTGGTCGTCGGCCAGCAGGGCGACCTGTCCAGCCTGCTCGACGTCACCGGTCCCGGCAGCACCGACCTGGTGCTGTGCCACGGAGTGCTCGAGGTCGTCGACGACCCCGCCGCGGCGCTGGCCACGATCGCCGACGGTGCTGCGACCCGGGGGAGTCCTCAGCCTGCTCGTCGCCCAGCGGCACGCCGCCGTGGTGGCCCGGGCGATGGCCGGCCACTTCCAGCAGGCCCGGGCCATGCTCGACCACCCGGAGGCCGGCGGCCGGCCCGGGCGCCGGTTCACCCGCGAGGAGCTCACCGGCCTGCTGGCCGCGGCTGGTCTCGAGCCCACGGCCGTCCATGCGGTCCGGGTCTTCGCCGACCTGGTCCCCGGCTCGCTGCTCGACCTCGAGCCCGGCGCCACCTCGGCCCTGGTGGAGCTCGAGCAGGCCGTCGCCGAACGTCCGGAGTACCTCCCCCTCGCCACCCAGGTGCACGTCCTCGCACGCAGGTAGCCCGTGGTTGCGGTTCAGACCAACCCGCTTGGGCACATGCTCGCAGCTGGCTTTCAGGTTGCCTTCACCTCGCCGAACCGTCGCGAGTTACCTCCCCCGCTTCGCTCCTCCGGGAACTCACAACTGCTCGGCTCTGCTGGGGGGTTGCTGTGGCTGACTCCCTGGACTGCCCGATCCTGCACGTCGACATGGACGCCTTCTACGCTTCCGTGGTCACCCGGGACCGCCCCGACCTCCACGACGTACCCGTGATCGTGGGCGGCGGGTACCGCGGGGTGGTGTTGTCGGCCAACTACCTCGCCCGGCAGTCAGGGGTGAGGTCCGCGCTGCCGATGACCCGGGCCCGGCGGTTGTGCCCCCAGGCGGTCGTGATCGCCCCCGACTTCGAGATCATCGAGTCGGTGTCCTCCTCGGTGATGGAGACCTTCCGGCGGGTCACACCGCTGGTGGAGGTGCTCTCGCTCGACGAGGCCTTCCTCGACGTCCGCGGCTCCACCCGTCGCCTCGGGTCGCCCCTCGACATCGCCGAGCAGCTGCGCGCCACGATCCACGACGAGCAGGGCATCACCTGCTCGGTGGGGGTCGCGGCGTCGGTCTCGGTCGCCAAGCTCGCCAGTCGGCGGGCGAAGCCCGACGGCGTGGTGGTCGTGACGCCGGCGCAGACCACCTCCTTCCTCCATCCCCTCGACGTCGGCGAGCTCTGGGGCGTGGGGGAGAAGACCCGGGCGATGCTGCACCGGCTCGGGCTGGTCACGGTCGGCGACGTCGCGCACACCCCGCTGCACACCCTCCGGCGCGCCGTCGGTCACCACCTCGGCACCCACCTCCACGAGCTGGCCTGGGGGACGGACCGGCGGGTGATCACCGCGAGGGCCGGCTTCTTCGGCAAGGGCGAGGGTGCGCCCGAGGCGTCGATGGGAGCCGACGAGACCTTCGCCCGCGACACCGACGACCGGGAGGTGGTCTCGCGGGAGCTGCTGCGCCTCTCGACCAGGGTGACCGGCCGGATGCGGGTGGCCGGAGTGGCCGGCCGGACCGTGACCATCAAGGTCCGGTTCGCCGACTTCACCACGATCACCCGCTCCCGCACGCTTGCGGAGGCCACCGACGTGACCCAGGAGATCTACCGCACCGCTCTGCAGCTCTACGACGCCCTGGGGCTGCAGCGGGCCCGACTCCGGCTGGTGGGAGTGCGAGTCGTGGGGCTGGTCGCGCGCGAGACGGTGCAGCGTCAGCTGGTCCTCGGTGAGCGCGAGCACGGCTGGTCGGAGGCCGACCGGGCGGTCGATCGGGCCACTCTCCGGTTCGGCAAGGCTGCCGTTCGGCCCGCGAGCCTGCTGGGCTGAGACCGATCGGCACAATTTCGGGAAGGCGGCTACCCTCGCGCCCACCCGCTGCCTAGACTTGACGAATCACGCGGTCCCAGGCCCGGGACGGGCGTGACGGACTGAGAAGTGCTGGAGGAAGTGTGCCGCTCTCTGAGGAGGAGTTGCGACTGCTCGAGCAGATGGAGCGTGCCCTCGTCGAAGAGGACCCCAAGTTCGCCTCCACTCTGCGCGGCACGAGCCTGCGCAGCTCCGCCCGCCGTCGCGCCATCGTCGCCGCGGTGTGCTTCGTCCTCGGCGTCGGTGTCCTGATGGCCGGGGCGGTGTCCGAGATCTACCCCGTCGCCATCGGCGGCTTCGTGATCATGCTCATCGCGGCGACCGTCTGCGCGACCGCGATCCGCGGCCAGCGGAACGCCTCCGCCGAGCCCCCCGCACCGGTTCCCGGCGAGGGACCCCACGGCTTCACCCTCATCCATGGCAGCGGCCGCGGCCGCAAGTCGCGGCGCTCCCAGCAGCAGGCTTCCGGCTCCTTCATGGAGCGGATGGAGGAGCGCTGGCGCAAGCGCCGGGAGAACGGCGGGTTCTAGCCCACGTGGTCGACCACACCGCCGTACCGCACGGTGAGCGGCTCGACCTCGGGCGCCGGCACGACCGGCCGACGGCGGCGCAGCACCGACCGCGGTAGCCAGTTCGCCCGGCGACGGGCCGCGCGAGTGGCCCCGCCCCGCAGGGACGCGACGCAGGTCGCGAGGTCCTTGTCGAGCCGGCTCGCGTCGGCCTCCTGACCGGCCCGGGCGTAGCGCAGCCGTTCCACGCACAGCACGATCCGGTCCAGTGCCTCGACGGCGAACGGCGCGATGTGGGCCCCGTGCACCGGGCGCTCGGGGGTGTCTGCCCGCACCGGCAGGCCGAAGCTGTGCACCAGCGCATCCCTCGTCTCGCGCGGCGACCGGTCGAACGGCCAGGCCACGCCCAGGTCGGTGGCCGTGTCGAGCAGCTCGGCCCAGGCTGCTTCTGGTCCGCCGCCGACCCGGCTGCGCGTGCGGGCGCGTCGCACCAGGGACGGCACGAGCAGCAGTCCGAGCGCGAGCAGTACGCCGCCGCCGGCGCCCAGCACCGGTGCCCAGGGGAACCCGCCCTGCCCGTCCCGCTCGTCGTTCGCCGAGGCTGCGTCCTCGCCGGAGGCGCTGGAGCTCTCGCCACGGCTGGGCAGCAGCTCACTTTGACGTGGGAGGCCCGGACCGCCGGGACTCTCCGGAAGGTTGATCTGCTCGGTGGTGTAGCCGGGCACTTCGGCAGCGCGACGCGGCGGTGTGGGTTCGAACCGGACCCAGCCCGATCCCGGGAAGAAGAGCTCCGGCCAGGCGTGCAGGTCCCACGCGCTGTACTCCCAGGTCTGCGGCCCGATCTTCCGGGGCTGGTAGAAGCCGACGGCAACCCGGGCCGGGACACCCAGGATCCGGGCCAGGACCGCCATCGCCGACGCGAACTGCTCGCAGTATCCGGTGCGTCCACCCTCACCCTCGGTGAGGAACTCGACGAGGTCGTCGGCGCCGTTGCCGGGCGAGGCATCGAGGTCGTAGGTGAACCCGCCGTCCTCGCGGAACCATTCCTGGAGGGCGACGGCCTTCTCGAACCGGGTGTCCTCGTTGCGGGTGACCTGGAAGGCCAGGTTGCTGACCGTGCTGGGAATCCCGTCCGGGAGGTCGATGTAGTCGCTGCTGACCAGACCGCCCGTCGACGGCGCCCGGGCCATCGACTCCGCCGACAGGTCGAGTTCCACCCCGGTCATCGAGTAGCTGAGCCCGGCCGTGTCGAGACCCTCGTCGCCGGCCAGGAAGTCCATCGTCTCCCGGTCGTAGCGCCAGTCCCCGTCGGCCGTGATCCGCGAGATCGGGGCCTGCGTCGGCAGCCAGATCGACCTGAAGCTCGGCGTCACCGCGACGTCGTACTCGGTCTCGGTGCGGGCCACGGTCCGCGCGACGCCCTGGAGCGCGGGCACGGCACCCTGCGCGAGCTGGTTGGTCGGCACCTGGCGGGTACCCGAGGTCCACTCGTTGAAGGAGAACCGGGTGAGGACGGAGATGCGGAGGTACGACGGGTCGGGGTCGGTGGTGCGAACCTGCACCAGCGGGATGTCGTCGCCGCGCTGGAGGTCCCGGCGCAGATCGGTCATCGGGTTGGTGACCTCGATGTCCTCGCCGCCCTGTCCGAGACCCCCGCGGAAGACGCTCAGGTCGAGGGTGGGGATCAGCAGCGGCAGGAACACCGCCAGCGCGGTGGCCACGCCGCCGATCGTCCCGGCGGTGGCCCGGATCGCGCCGGTGCTCACGCCGAACGCCGACGGGTCGGACGTCGCTTCGTCGCCGAGCGGCCGGCCCCATCGGGCCACCTGCTCGCTCTCCTGCAGGAACAACATCAGCAGGAAGCCGCCGGCGGTGGCCGCGAAGACCACCCAGGAAACGCCGCTGGGCAGGATGCTCACCGGAACGCTGTAGACGGTCAGCAACGGCAGCCCGGCCAGAGGGGCCCGGCGCAGGGTGCAGGCCAGGAAGTCCACCAGGAGCAGGCAACCGAATCCGCCGGCGATCAGGATCGGGTCGACCGGGGCGACGTGCGACGGCAGCGGCGAGGCATAGCGCTCGGCGGAGACCAGCGCGTCGGCGAAGCTGTCCTGCAGGCGTTCCCAGGCCGGCCCGACCGGGATCGGCGAGCCGCTGAGCATGGTGCTCGCGAGTGCGCCGGAGACCACGACCTGGCACAGCACGACCAGCGGCGCCGAGAGCCGGGCCCAGCGGGCGACGGCGCCGGTGCCGGCGATGACCGCGCCGAGGACGAGCAAGGGCCCGAGGAACGTGACCGGCTGCTCGGTGAAGCCGCGCCAGGAGAGCAGTGCCAGCCAGGTGGTCCCGGCCGCCGCGGCGGCCAGGGCGAATCCTCCGGCGAAGCCGCCGCGCGCCGGACTCATCGGGGTCCCCGCGGGGGTGTGGGCGCAGCGGACGGCTTCGCGGGGTGAATCATCGGGGAGCTCGTCCCTGGCCGGGGCGAAGGCGGTGTCGCCCGCGGAGACGTGGCCGCTGCGGCTGACGTGGGCGGTGCTGCGGCCCAGCTCCTGCCAGACCGAGTCCAGCCGGTCCCGCGGACCCAGCGCGGCCGCGCGCCAGCCCTGGCGGGTGAGGTCGGTGGCGGCGCCGCCGTCGGTGGATCGGGCCACCCAGGCGTCGACATCGAGCGCCAGCGCCATGGCCGACGCGGAGTGGTGCTGCATCCGGCGCAGGACCGGGATGTCCTGCGGCTCCAGACTGCCCACCACTGCCACCATCAACCCCCCGTGGGTGGGCTCGGCGAGCCAGCCGGTGTCGATCCGCGGGCGCGGATCGGCCTGCACCACCGCCAGCGTCTCCAGCAGTGGGCCGGTGTTGAGCTCGGACTCGCGGAAGTGCCAGGCGCTGCTCGGGTCCTCCCCGGAAGCCGTGACCAGGCGCACCGTGAAACCGCGCAGGCTGAGGTGGACCGCGATCGAAGCTGCGGTCGACACGGCTGCCTCGAGGGAGGAGGCGATGCCCTGGCCGCGGTGGACCCGGAGCCGGTTGTCGAGGAAGAGGGTGGCCCGTGACTGCCACGGCTGCTCCTCGCGGCGCACCATCAGCTCGCCGACGCGGGCAGAGCTGCGCCAGTGGACGCGACGCAGGTCGTCACCGCGGCGGTACTCGCGGACGGTCACGTCCTCCGCGCTGCCGGTGGCGAACGCGCGCGGGCGGTTGTCGCCCGACCCGGTCCAGGCGCCCCCGAGGGGGATCTGGGGGAGCGGGACCGTCCGCGGGGTCACCGTGAGTGGCACCGTCGTCTGGAAGGCCCGGCCAAGCTCGACCAGACCGAAGGGGTCGCTGACCCGCACGGACATCGGCCCGATGTCGAACTGGCCGCGCACGTCGGACCGGACGTGATAGGTCACGTGGCGCCGCCATCCGTGGCCGATGCCCTCGAGCACGAACCGCGGCCGGGTCCCGAGGACATAGGGGACGTGGTCCTCGAGCCGGAGAACGCCGCTGGGGGTGCGTCCCTCGTTCGTCAGGGAGAGGTCCACCCGCACGGGCTGGCCTGCGGTGACCAGCTGTGGGTTGACGGTCCGCACCAGCGCCAGCCGGTAGCGGCTCCGGCCGATCACGGCCGCGGTGACGAGCGGGAGTGCGCCGACGAGGACCCCCACCCGGGTCAGTGCGGGCTGGCCGAGGATGACCGCACAGACGATCGCGGTCACGCCCGCGGCCAGGAAGGCCCGACCCCGGACCGTCAGCCCGGCCAGTGCCTCTCGCACGTCGTACTCCCTGCTGTGGCGGTCAGGCCCGATGGCCCTCGGGCACCGGGACGGCCTCGATGACGGCCTCGAGGATGGCGGTGGTGCTGCGTCCGCTCATCGCGGCCTCGACGCTGGGCAGGAGCCGATGGGCGAGCACCGACTGGGCGAGGGTCCGGACGTCGTCGGGAAGGACGTAGTCGCGGCCCTTGATGGCGGCCCGGGCCTTCGCGGCCCGGACCAGGTGCAGGGTCGAGCGCGGGGAGGCGCCCAGGGTGAGCTCGTGGGAGCGCCGGGTCGCGGAGGTGAGGGCCACGCTGTAGCGCTGCACCGCCTCGGAGACGTAGACGTCGCTGACGATGCCGATCAGCTTGCGGATCTCGGCCGCGTCCGCCACCGGCTCGAGGTCGTCGAGCGGGTTGGCTCCGGTGTGGGAGTTCAGCATGGCGATCTCGGCGGCCTCGACCGGATAACCGACCGACACCCTGGCCATGAAGCGGTCGCGCTGGGCCTCGGGGAGGGCATAGGTCCCCTCCATCTCGATGGGGTTCTGGGTCGCGATGACCATGAACGGGGTCTCGAGCTGGTAGGTCGTGTTGTCGACGGTGACCTGGCGCTCCTCCATGCACTCCAGCAACGCCGACTGGGTCTTGGGGGAGGCGCGGTTGATCTCGTCGCCGACCACGATGTTGGCGAACACCCCGCCAGGACGGAACTCGAACTCGCGGGTGTTCTGGTTGAAGACGGAGACGCCGGTGACGTCGGACGGCAGCAGGTCAGGAGTGAACTGGATCCGGCGGACCGAGGAGTCGATGCTCCGGGCGAGGGCCTTGCTGAGCATGGTCTTGCCGACGCCCGGGACGTCCTCGATCAGGAGGTGACCTTCGGCCAGCATGACGACCAGGGTCGAGGTCACGACGTCCGGCTTGCCCTCGATGACCTTCTCGATGTTGGCGCGTACGCGGCTGACGACACGTGACAGCGTCTCCAGATCGGCACCGCCAGCATTCGGAGTTCCCACGGGTCCGATCCTTCCACTCTGCGGTCGTCAGCGCCCGCGTGATGTGTCCACGTTAGGGCGTCCGAAAAACCTAGTCGTCCGGGCTGGTCAACTCTTCGACCTCCGGGGTCACGGTTTGGTTTCGGTTGCCGGCCGGATGACCCACGGCGTTGCCGGGATTCCTCCATTTTGCTCCACCGCGGCCAATGCGGCTCTCACCTGCGGAAAGCCGCGCAATTCAGGTGCCGCGACACGGTCGTTATGGTTGACGGTGGAGGGAAGTGGGGTAGAGTGGTGGGCAGTGGAGGAAGAGCCCGGCAGAGGGTTCGGGGGAGCGGAGGTGCCCGATGTTCTTCATGGGCACCTACACCCCCAAGCTCGATGACAAGGGGCGGCTGTTCCTCCCGGCGAAGTTCAGGGACCAGCTCGCGGAGGGACTCGTGGTGACCAGGGGACAGGAACGCTGCCTGACCGTCTGGCCCCACGCTGCCTTCGAGGAGCTCGCCCGGCGAGCGCAGGAGGCACCGGTCACGGTGAAAGCGGCTCGCGACTACACGCGGTTCCTGTTCGCAGGCGCCTCTGACGAGACGCCGGACAAGCAGGGCCGGATCACGATCCCGCCGATGCTGCGCGACTACGCCGCGCTGAACAAGGACGTGGTGGTGATCGGCGTGATGAACCGGGTCGAGATCTGGGACCCGGCGCGGTGGGAGGAGTACGCCGACGCAGGCGAGGCGGCGTTCTCCGAGCAGAGCGAGGAGGTCTTCCCCGGGGTCTGACCCGGAGCAGGCCGCAGCACATCAACACAGCAGGACAGCAACAACTCAAGAACGGATTCGTCGGACGAGGTCTCGGGCCCGCTCCCGGGGCATCTGGGGCACCTTCCCCGGTTCCAGACGCCGCACTTCCCACACTGGGAGCGGGCAGGGACCTGGTCGGACGAATCCACATCAGCGCACCATCCATACACATCAGTGGGGTCGAGTCCGATGAGCAACACCGTGGAGGCGCCCGCCGCAAGGCGGGTCCGGCACCAGGCCAGGGAGGCCGTCGCCGTGATGGCGTTCTCCGCGGCCACGTCGGTGGGACTCGCGGTCGGGTTCCTCCTCCTCACGAGCCTGGGTCGATAGGCGACGCGATGAGCCGCCCCCACCACGACCCGGTCCTGCTCGACCGGGTCGTCGCTCTCCTGATGCCCGCACTCGAGCACGAGGGCGCCGCGATGGTCGACGCAACACTCGGTCTCGGAGGCCACACCGAGGCCGTGCTCACCGACTGCCCGCTGGCCCGCGTCATCGGCATCGACCGGGATCCCGCGGCACTCGAGCTCGCCGGTGAGCGTCTTCGCCCGTTCGGGGACCGGTTCACCGCCGTGCACGCGGTCTACGACGAGCTTCCGACGGTCCTCGCCGACCTCGGTCTCGACGGGGTGGACGCCGTGCTCTTCGACCTCGGTGTCTCCTCCATGCAGCTCGACCTGCGCGAGCGCGGGTTCGCCTACAGCGAGGACGCCCCGCTCGACATGCGCATGGACGGCACCACCGGACGTACCGCCGCGGACGTGCTGAACACCTACCCGGCCGACGAGCTGGCCCGGGTCCTGAAGGAGTACGGCGAGGAGACGATTCGCGCGCCGGATCGCCGGCGCCGTCGTCCGCGAGCGCGAGAGGGAACCGTTCACCACCTCCGCCCGGCTGGTGCAGCTCCTCTACGCCGAGATCCCCGCGCCGGCCCGGCGCAAGGGCGGACACCCCGCGAAGCGCACCTTCCAGGCGCTGCGGATGGAGGTCAACGACGAGCTCGCCGTGCTTCGCCGGGCGATCCCGGCCGCCATCGACGCGATCACGGTCGGCGGCCGGGTGATCGTGGAGAGCTACCACTCCCTGGAGGACCGCGTGGTGAAGCGGGCCTTCGCCGACGCAGTCCGCAGCGACGTCCCCGAGGACCTGCCGTTCGTGCCCGTCGGCAGCGAGCCCGCTTTGCGCCTGGTCACCCGGGGTGCCGAGAAGGCCGACCAGCGCGAGATCCGGGAGAACCCCCGCGCCGCCTCCGTGCGGCTGCGTGCCATCGAACGTCTCAGCAACCCCCGAGGAGTCGCCTCATGAACAGCTCAGCGCAGCTGCGGACGCCCGTCAGGATCGGACGCGGAATCGCCGAGGCCGCGGTCGAGCGGGCCCGGCTCACCGTCGTGCCGCGGCGGCGGACGCGCGCCGCCCGGATGCCGTTCGTGATGCTGGTCAGCCTGGTACTGCTCGGGGGCGTCATCGGGCTGCTGCTGTTCAACACCTCGATGCAGCAGGCGTCGTTCGCCGCCACGGCTCTGGAGCAGCAGGCGAACACGCTGACCGCACGCGAGCAGACGCTGCAGATGGAGCTCGAGGTGCTCCGCGACCCGCAGCGTGTAGCCGAGCACGCACAGAACCTGGGCATGGTCCCGGCGGCGAACCCGGTCTTCCTGCGGCTCTCGGACGGCGAGGTGCTCGGCGAACGGGTGCCCGCGACGCCTGCCAACCGACTGCGGGTCCGGCCACTCCCGCCCGCCAAGCCGGCCGTCCTGACCCCCGCCCCGATCGTGCACGAGGTGGTGGCCGATCCCGGCCGCGCCTCGGACGAGAACGCGCGGCTCGCACGGTAGAAACGACGCCAACGCTTCCGGCCGGCGCTGAGAGGGAGAGATCTGTTGCGTCCCACCCCGCTCGCGGCGCCCTCGGGGCAGCATGCGCGGTTCGCCGCTGTTCCGGCTGAGGTTCGGCTTCGTCGTGATCGCGATGGTGCTCTCGGTCTTCGGGGCTCGGCTGGTGCAGCTCCAGGGGGTCGACCCCAACGCGTACGCCGAGATGGCGGCCGCCGAGGGCATGGTCGAGGTCGACCTGCCGGCGACGCGCGGCGACATCCTGGATCGCAACGGCGATCCGCTGGCGGCGTCGATCGACGGGCTGATGGTGGTGGCCGACCCGCTCCTGACCGCCGACCAGGCCCCTGAGCTCGCGAAGTTCCTCGCCAGGCGTCTGGACGTCGACTACTTCACGATCCTGCCCCGACTGCGGGAGGAGGGCAGCCGGTTCGAGTACATCGCCCGACGGGTCCCCTCCACCCTGGCCACCGAGGTCGTCGAGCGAGGCGGACGAGGCAGGCTTCGAGGGCCTCGACACCCGGCAGGACCCGGTTCGTGACTATCCGGCCGGCGACGTCGCGGCGAACATGATCGGGTTCGTCGGCACCGATGAGGCGCTCGGCGGGTTCGAGCGGACCTTCGACGCCCGGCTGGCCGGCAAGGACGGGACCGCGCGGTACGCCGTCGGGGGAGGAAACCGGATCCCCCTCGGGGAGAGCACGATCGTCGAGCCCACCGACGGCACCGACCTGCGCACCACCCTCGATCTCGACCTCCAGTGGTACGCCCAGCGGGTGCTGCGCCAGACCGTCGAGGACGCGCGCGCCGACTCCGGCTTCGCGGTCGTCCTGCACACGGAGACGGGCGAGATCATGGCCCTGGCCGACCACCCGACGTTCGACGCCTCCGACCCGCTGCAGTCGCCGGAGAAGGACCTGGGATCCCGCGCGATGAGCGACGTCTACGAGCCGGGCTCGGTGGAGAAGGCACTGACCCTGAGCGCCCTCATCGACTCCGGCGAGGTCACCCCGCGGACCAGGATCGTCGTGCCGCCGGAGCTGCGCCGCGACGGGCGCGTCATCGGTGACTGGTTCCCGCACGGCCGGATCAGGCTGACCCTCGCCGGGGTGCTCGCCAAGTCCTCCAACATCGGCACGGTCCGCGCCTCCGACCGGTTCGCGCGCGGTGAGCTGCGCAGGTATCTCGCGGAGTTCGGATTCGGCAAGCGGACCGACATCGGCGTACGGGGCGAGACGCCGGGGATCCTCCCGGCCCCCGGCTTGTGGACGGGCCTGGTCAAGGACCGGATCGCGTTCGGTCAGTCGGTGTCGGTCAACGCGGTGCAGATGGCCGCCGCGATCAACACCGTCGCGAACGGTGGGCTCCGCGTTGACCCCAGCCTCATCATGGGCCGGGCCAGGACCGACGACGGAACCGTCGTGGGCACCGACACCACCCGAACCCGTCGGGTGATCGACAGCCGGGCCGCGCGCCAGACCGCCCTGATGATGGAGCGGGTCGTCGACCCCGAGGTCGGGGTCGCCCCCGGCGCGGCCGTGCCCGGCTACCGGGTCGCCGGCAAGACGGGAACCGCGCAGCGCGTCGGCGCCGGGTGCGGCTGCTACGACGGCACCTTCACGGTCTCCTTCGCCGGCTTCGCCCCGGCCGACGACCCCGAGTTCACGATCTACGTCGTCGTGCAGAACCCCCGCAACGGTGGGGGCGGTGGCTCGGTGGCCGGCCCGGCGTTCTCGAAGATCATGAGCTTCGCCCTGCGCCGCTACCAGGTTCCGCCCACCGGGACCCGGCCGTCGAACCTCCCGGTCGAGTGGTGATTCCGCCCAGCGGTAACCTCGCCGGGTGCTGAGCGACGACGCCGCCGAGGTGACCCGCCCCCGGCACCCAGTCGCCTCGTCCCTCACTGACCTCGCGGCCTGGCTGTCGGAGCGGGTCGGCGGGTTCCGCAGCGAGGGCGACCTGTCGGGCGAGGCCACCGGGATCTCGCTCAGCTCGCAACGGATCCGTCCTGGCGACGTCTACGCCGCGCTGCCTGGGGCTCGTGCCCACGGCATCGACTACGCCGGCGCGGCCCTGGACTCCGGCGCGGTCGCGATCCTCACCGACGAGACCGGCGCCGATCAGGCGCCGCGAGTCCCGCTCCTGGTGGTCGACCACCCGCGCGCGATCCTCGGCCGCTTCGCGGCCCGCGTCTACGGCGACCCGGCCACGTCGCTCCGGATGATCGGCGTGACCGGCACCCAGGGAAAGACGACGACGACCCGGCTCGCGGAGACCGGCCTGCAGCAGATGGGCGTCTCCGCGGCCGCGATCGGCACCGTCGGCACCCGCGTCGCCGGCACCGACGTGAAGACCGCGCTCACCACCCCGGAGGCGCCCGACCTGCACGCACTGTTCGCGATGATGCGCGAACGCGGCGTGGAGGCCTGTGCGATGGAGGTGTCGAGCCACGCGCTCGTGATGGGCCGGGTCGACGGGGTGGTCTTCGACGTCGCCGTGTTCACCAACCTCGGCCGCGACCACCTCGACTTCCATGCCGACGTGGACGACTACTTCGCGGCCAAGGCCACGCTGTTCACCCCCGAGCGGGCGCGACTCGGTCTCGTCAACGTCGACGACACCCACGGCCGCCGGCTCCTCGAGAGGCGACGATCCCGGTCCGCACCTTCTCCGCGAGGGGGCGGGAGGCGGACTGGCGGGCGGTGGACGTCGAGTCGACCGCGAGCGGCTCGCGGTTCACGGTCGTCGGCCCGGGCGGGCAGTCGGCGCCGGCCGGCGTACCCCTGCCCGGCGACTTCAACGTCGCCAACGCCCTGGCCGCGGTGGCCGCTTGCGCCGAGGTGGGTTACCAGCCGGCCCGGGTCGCGGACGGCATCACCACTGGTGGCGGTGTGCCCGGAAGGTTCGAGCGCATCGACGAGGGCCAGGACTTCGTCGTGGTCGTGGACTACGCGCACAAGCCCGACGCCGTCGCGGCCGCGCTGGCCACCCTGCGACCCTTGACCGACGGCCGGGTCATCGTCGTCCTCGGCGCCGGCGGCGACCGCGACCCGGGAAAGCGGCCGATCATGGGCGAGATCGCGGCCCGCCTCGCGGACCTGCTGGTGGTCACCGACGACAACCCCCGCACCGAGGACCCCGCCGACATCCGGCAGGCCCTGCTCTCCGGGGTGGGGTCCCACGGCGCCGAGGTGGTCGAGATCGGTGACCGCCGGCTCGCGATTCGGGAGGCGGTCAGGCGCGCGGTTCCCGGTGACATCGTCGTCGTCGCCGGGAAGGGTCACGAGACCGGCCAGGAGGTCGACGGCGTCGTGCATCCGTTTGACGACCGCGACGTGGTTCGCGAGGAGCTGCGCACCCGATGATTTTCTCCACCCCACGAAACCGCTCGCTTCGCTCACGCTTCCGCGGGGACCCCGATGATTCCGATGACGCTGGCCGAGATCGCCTCGGTGGTCGACGGTGCGGTCGACGGGGACCCGACGCTGACCGTGCTCGGCCCGGCCTTCGTCGACAGCCGGGCCACCGTCGAGCGTGGGCTGTTCGTGGCCGTGGCCGGGGAGCGCGTCGACGGTCACGACTTCGCCGCCACCGCCGTCCGGGCCGGCGCGGCGGCCGTCCTCGGCGACCGCCCCACCGGGGCCCCGACGGTCGTGGTCGCCGACCCGGTGGTGGCACTCGGCCGGCTGGCGCGGCACGTGGTCGACGAGACCAGGCCGATGGTGCTTGCCCTGACCGGATCGCAGGGCAAGACCGGCACCAAGGACTACCTGGCCCACGTCCTCGAGGGCTTCGGGCAGACCGTGGCCACGGTCGGCAACTTCAACAACGAGATCGGCGTCCCTCTCACCGCGCTCCGGGCCACCGCACACACGACCTACCTCGTCGCGGAGATGGGCGCCCGGGGCATCGGCCACATCCGCTACCTCTGCGAAGTGACGCCACCGCAGGTGGCCGCGGTGATCAACGTCGGTACCGCCCACCTCAGCGAGTTCGGGAGCAGGGAGGCGATCGCCGAGGCCAAGGGCGAGATCGTGGAGTCCCTGCCGGGGTCGGGCGTCGCCGTGCTCAACGCGGACGATGACCTCACCGCCGCCATGTCGGCTCGCACGGCAGCCCGCGTCCTGACCTTCGGCCAGCGGGGCGACGTGACCTGGCGGGACCTCGACCTCGACGACCTGGGTCGCCCTTCCTTCGAGCTGGGGTACGACGGCGCGTGGTTGCCGGTTCGGCTCACGCAGTCCGGGGCCCACCAGGTCGCGAACGCCGCCGCCGCCGCGGCGCTGGCCATCGCCGCCGGCCTGCCCGCCGACGTCGTGGCCGACCGGCTCAGCGGAGCGGCGCCGGCGTCACGGTGGCGGATGGAGGTCCATGAGCGGTCCGACGGGCTGCTCGTGGTCAACGACGCCTACAACGCCAACCCCGCGTCGATGGCCGCCGCGATCGACGCGCTGGTCGCGATCGGCGACCGCCGAGGGCGTCGTACCGTCGCGGTGCTGGGCGAGATGCTGGAGCTCGGGTCAACCGCCTCCGACGCACATCGCGAGGTGGGGCGTCTGGTCGCAGAGGCGGGGATCGACCTCCTGGTCACCGTCGGACCGGTCGCCGGCGGCATCGCAGAAGGGGCGGCCTCGGTGACCGGCTGGTCCGGGACCGCCCTGCCGACGGCGGGGCGCGACGAAGCGCTGGCGGCAGTGCGCGAGAATGTCGCCGCCGCGGACGTGGTGCTGGTCAAGGCGTCGCGCGGTGCCGCCCTGGAGCACATCGCCGACGGCCTGCTCGACGACGGGCGGCACGAGAGGAGAACGACACCGTGCTAGCCATCCTCATCGGAGGAGGACTCGCCCTGCTGGTCTCGCTGCTGGGGACCCGGGTCGCGATCAACGTGTTGACCGAGCACGGCTACGGCCAGGAGATCCGCGACGACGGACCCACGACCCACCACACCAAGCGTGGCACGCCGACGATGGGCGGTGTGGTCATCATCCTGGCCACCCTGATCGGCTACGCCGGGTCGAAGCTGATCACCCAGGACGTGCCGTCGGCCTCGGCGCTGCTGCTCCTGTTCCTCTTCGTCGGGACCGGCTTGGTCGGCTTCCTCGACGACTTCATCAAGATCGCCAAGCAGCGCAGCCTGGGGCTCCGCAGCAAGGCGAAGATGATCGGTCTGACCGTCATCGCCGTGGTGTTCGGTTTCCTCGCGCTGAGCCCGGCGCTGGAGGACTTCCGCGGGCAGACCCCGGCCTCCCACCACATCTCGTTCATCCGCGACATCGACAGCTTCGCCCTGCCCACGGTGGTGGTGGTGCTCTTGATCTGGCTGATCGTGGCCGGCACCAGCAACGCCGTGAACCTCACCGACGGGCTCGACGGTCTCGCGACCGGGGCCTCGGTGATGGTGTTCGGTGCCTACATGCTGGTGAACATCTGGCAGAACAACCAGTGGTGCGGCCAGGAGGACATCACCTTCGGCAAGTGCTACGAGGTGCGCGACCCCCTCGACCTCGCGATCATCGCCGCCGCGATCACCGGCGCCTGCTTCGGGTTCCTGTGGTGGAACGCGTCGCCGGCCGCCATCTTCATGGGCGACACCGGCTCGCTCTCCCTGGGCGGGGCGCTGGCCGGGTTCGCGATCCTCACCCGCACCGAGCTGCTGCTGCTCGTGCTGGGCGGGCTGTTCGTGGCTGTCACGCTCTCCGTGATGCTCCAGGTGACGTGGTTCAAGGCCACCAGGCGGGCTACCGGCGTGGGCAAACGGATCTTCCTCATCGCGCCGATCCAACATCACTTCGAGCAGCTCGGCTGGGCGGAGGTCACCGTGGTGATCCGGTTCTGGATCATCACCGGTCTGTCCGTCGCCGCCGGTCTCGGCGTCTTCTACGCCGAGTGGGTCGCCGGGGCATGACCCCCACCCCACATGATCGACCCGCACGCGCTCGGCCGGCACGACTCGTGGGAGGGCGTCCGGACCGTCGTGGCCGGCTTCGGGGTGTCCGGCTTCGCCGCCGCCGACAACCTCACCCACCTCGGTGCGCGCGTGATCGCGCTCGACGAGAACCCCGCCGGCAAGGAGGAGCAGGCCGAGCTCCTCGGGATCCTGGGGGCGGACATCCGGCTGGGTGAGGGCGAGACCGAGACCCTCCCCGACGACGTCGACCTCGTCGTCACCTCGCCCGGCTGGCGGCCCACCGCTCCGCTGCTCGCCCAGGCCCGCGACCGAGGCGTCCCGGTCTGGGGAGAGGTGGAACTCGCCTGGCGGCTGCGTGATCCCGATCGGCCGGCTCCGTGGCTGGCCGTCACCGGCACCAACGGCAAGACCACCACCGTCCAGATGCTCGACCGGATCCTCCGCGCCGCGGGTCTGCGCAGCGCCGCGGTCGGCAACGTCGGGCTGCCCCTCGTCGAGGCGGTCATGGACCCCGAGCCGTACGACGTCCTCGCGGTCGAGCTGTCCAGCTTCCAGCTCCACTACACGCACTCGATGAGCGCGGAGTCCGCGGCTGTCCTCAATGTCGCCGAGGACCACCTCGACTGGTACGCCACGCTCGACGACTACGCCGCCGACAAGGGCCGGATCTACGAGCGGGTCCAGCGGGCCTGTGTCTACAACGTCGCCGATCCGGAGACCGAGCGTCTGGTCCGCGAGGCCGATGTGGTCGAGGGGGCGCGGGCCATCGGGTTCACCCTCGGCACGCCGGGTGTGGGCATGGTCGGTGTCGTCGACGACGTCCTCGCGGACCGGGCCTTCGTCGACGACCGCGCCACCAGCGCGGCCGAGCTGTGCACGATCGGCGACCTCGCCTCGCCGGCGCCGCACTTCGTCGCCAACGCCCTGGCCGCCGCGGCCCTCGCCCGGGCGCACGGCATCTCACAGGCGGCGGTGCGCGACGGCTTACGCGCGTTCCGGCCCGACGGGCACCGGATCGAGACCGTGGCCGTCGTCGACGGAGTCACGTGGATCGACGACTCCAAGGCCACGAACCCGCACGCCGCCCAGTCCTCCCTCCAGGGTTACGACCCGGTGGTGTGGGTCGCCGGCGGGTTGGCCAAGGGCGCGCGCTTCGACGACCTGGTGACCGCGGTCCGGTCGCGGCTGCACGGCGTCGTACTCCTGGGACGCGACCGCGTGGTGATCGCCGAGGCCCTTTCGCGACACGCGCCCGATGTTCCGGTCATCGTCGTCGACGACGGCGAGACTGGGCCCGACAGAGGTGGAAACCCCATGGAGAGCGTGGTCGACGCGGCGGCACGCATGGCCCGACCCGGTGACACGGTGCTGCTCGCCCCCGGCTGTGCCTCCATGGACATGTTCGCCGACTACGGCGCGCGCGGCGACGCCTTCGCGGCAGCGGTGCGGCGTCTGGAGGACGACCGGACCTGACGATCGGGCCTGACGAGAGGGGGCAGGGATGGCGACCACCGTCCAGCCCCCGCGGACCGGCACCCCGGCGCCCGACGCGGCGCCCCGCACCTCCCTCGGTACCTGGTGGGCCGCCGCGCGCCACGCCCTCGACCGTCCGCTGACGTCCTACTACCTCCTGCTCGGCGCCTCGGCCCTGTTGCTGACGATCGGGCTGATCATGGTGCTCAGCGCCTCCAGCGTCTACTCCTTCGAACGCCACGACGGCGACTCCTACGCCATCGTCAAGCGTCAGCTGCTCTGGGTGCTGATCGGCATCCCCTGCGCCTGGGTCGCCTCCCGGCTGCCCTACCGCGCGATCCGACAGGTCTCCTGGCTCGGCATCATCATCGCCGTGGTGATGCTGGCCCTGACCATCAAGCTCGGCACCACCGTCAACGGCAACACCAACTGGCTCGCGCTCGGCCCGGTCCGGATCCAGCCGTCGGAGATCGCCAAGCTGGCGATCGTGCTCTGGGCCGCACACGTCTATGCCCAGAAGGACCGGCGGCTCGGGCGGCTCCACCAGGTGATGATGCCGGTGGTCCCGGTGCTCCTCGGCATCACGCTGCTGGTCATCGTGGGCGACGACCTCGGCACCGCCCTGGTGCTGTTCGCGATCCTGCTGGCGATGCTCTGGGTGGTGGGTGCGCCGGCTCGGCTGTTCACCGTCGCCCTGACCGTGATCGGCGTGGTCGCCATCTGGATCGCGTCGACCAGCGCCGAGCGCCGCGAGCGGCTCACCAACTTCGTCGATCCGTTCAAGGACTACCACGACGCCGGGTGGCAGCCCGCCCACGGCCTCTACGCCCTCTCTTCCGGCGGCTGGTTCGGCCAGGGGATCGGAGCCAGCCAGCAGAAGTGGGGCGACCTCCCGGAGGCGCACACCGACTACATCTTCGCGGTCCTCGGCGAGGAGCTCGGACTGGTCGGCACCCTCCTGGTGGTCGGCCTGTTCCTGACCATCGCCTACGCCGCGATCAAGGTCGCGCTGGCGACCCGGGACCCCTTCGTCCGCTACATGTCCTTCGGCATCGTGGTCTGGCTGATCGGACAGATGATCATCAACGTCGGCATGGTCCTGGCGCTGCTGCCGGTCATCGGTATCCCACTGCCGCTGATCTCGTACGGCGGCTCGGCACTGCTGCCCTCCCTGGTCGCGCTGGGTCTCCTGATCGGGTTCGCCCGCCGAGAGCCGGAGGCGGCCCGGGCTCTCGCGCAGCGTCGCCGCGCCCGCTCCTCGGGTCTGGCCGCCGGCCGCGTTCCCCCGCGCGGAACGCGTCGGCGCGAACCGTAGGCTGACCCACGATGCGTGTTCTCCTCGCCGGCGGCGGAACGGCCGGCCACACCTCTCCGTTGCTCGCCACCGCCGATGCCCTGCGCCGGCTCGTCCCCGAGGCCGAGATCACGTGTCTCGGAACACCTCGCGGCCTCGAGACCCGGGTCGTCCCGGAGGCCGGCTATCCGCTCGAGCTGATCCCCCCGGTCCCGCTGCCGCGCAAGCCCAACGTCGATCTGTTCAAGGTGCCGTCGCGGCTGCGGGGGGCCGTCAAGGAGACCCTCGCGATCTTCGACCGGATCCGCCCCGATGTCGTCGTCGGCTACGGCGGCTACGTCTCCATGCCGGCCTACCTCGCCGCCCGCCGCCGTCGCCTGCCGCTGGTCGTCCACGAGCAGAACACCCTCCCGGGGCTCGCCAACAAGGCCGGTGCCCGGATCGCCGCCCGGGTTGCGGTCAGCTTCCCCGGCACCCCGCTTCCGCGGGCGGAGTACGTCGGCCTCCCGATCCGCCGGATGATCTCCCAGCTCGACCGGAGTGCGCTGCGGGCCGAGGGCCGCGCCCACTTCGGCCTCGACCCCGACCGGCCCACCCTGCTCGTCACGGGCGGCTCCCAGGGCGCGCGCCGGCTCAACCAGTCGGTCTCCGCCGCCTCCCGCTTCCTGGGCGAGGCCGGGGTCCAGGTGCTCCACGTGGTCGGCCCTCAGGGGGAGGCCGCGCCCGAGACCACCGACGTCCCGTACGTCGTCGTCCCCTACGTCGACCGGATGGACCTCGCCTATGCCGCAGCCGACCTGGTCGTCTGCCGGTCGGGGGCCTCGAGCCTCACCGAGGCCGCGGCGGTCGGCCTGCCCGCGGTGTTCGTTCCGCTCCCGATCGGCAACGGCGAGCAGGAGCTCAACGCCCGTCACGTCGTGACGGCCGGGGGTGGACTCCTCGTCGCCGACCAGGCCCTCACCTCCGAATGGGTGGCGGCCACGATCCCGGGCCTGATCACCGACCGCGATCGCCTCGACACGATGGGCAGGGCTGCCGCCGACCTGATCCCGCGCGACGCCGACGAGCAGCTCGCCCGGATCATCGCCGACACCGCCCGTGGCGGACCGGAGACGAAGGGGGCCGCCGGATGAGGATCCCGGTCCCCGAGGAGATCCCGACCGCCGAACAGCTCGGCCGGATCCACTTCGTCGGCATCGGTGGCGCGGCCCTGTCCGGGATCGCCCGGATCATGGCCGAGCGCGGCCTGCCGGTGACGGGCAGCGACGACCAGGAGACGCCGTTCCTGCCGGCCCTGCGCGAGCTCGGGGTCACCGTCCGGCGCGGGTACGACGCCGCCCACCTGGGGGACGCCGACACGCTCGTCGTGACCACGGCCGCCCGCGACGACAACCCCGAGGTGCTCGAGGGGCGCCGCCGAGGCTTGCGGATGCTGCCGCGGTCCGCAGGACTCGCCTCGATGATGCACGGCAGGCGGGTGCTGGCGGTGTCCGGCACGCACGGCAAGACCACGACGACGTCCCTGCTCACGATGGCGTTGCTGGCCGCCGGTGCCGACCCGACGTATGCCATCGGGGCCGTACTCGTGCAGACCGGCAGCAATGCCCACGACGGCAGCGGCGACCTGTTCGTGGCCGAGGCCGACGAGAGCGACGGCGCCTTCCTCGTCTACCGCCCCTACGCCGCGATCGTCACCAACGTCGAGGCCGACCACCTCGACATCTGGGGGACCGAGGAGGCCTACAAGGCGGCCTTCGTGGACTTCGTCGGCACCCTCGACCCCGACGGTTTCCTGGTCTGCTGCGTCGACGACGACGGAGCGGCCGCCCTGGCCCACGAGGCTCGGTCCCGCGGGTGCGAGGTGATCGGTGTCGGCGAGTCGGAGATCGCCGACGTCCGGGCCACGGACCTGGTCTTCGAAGGCACGACATCGGCGTTCACCGTTCACGAGGGCGACCTCGAGCACGGGATCGTGCGGCTGCAGATCCCAGGTCGTCACTACGTCCTCGACGCCCTGGCCGCCCTGGCCCTCGGGCTGCGGCTCGGTCACTCGTTCGACGACCTGCGCCGCGGGCTCGAGGGCTTCACCGGCTCCAGGCGCCGGATGGAGCTGAAGGGAGAGGCGGCGGGCGTCCGGGTCTTCGACAGCTACGCCCACCATCCGGTGGAGATCGCCGGCGACCTCCAGGCCGCGCGCGCGGTCGCGGGGGAGGGTCGGCTGGTGGTGGCCTTCCAGCCACACCTCGTCTCCCGGACCCGGATCTTCGGCCGGGCCATGGGCGAGGCGCTGGGCGCCGCGGACGAGGTCGTCGTGCTCGACGTGTATCTCGCGCGCGAGGACGCGGACCCGGACGTGACCGGTCGGCTGGTCGCCGACGCCGTACCGCTGCCGTCGTCGTCGGTGACGTACGTCCCGAGCCAGGCGGATGTTGCCTCCGTGCTGGCCCGCACGGCGCGTCCGGGCGACCTGGTCCTCACCCTGGGCGCGGGGAGCGTGACCGAGGTGGGTCCGGAGGTCCTGGAGCTGCTGACGGAGAGCGCCGATGCCTGACGGGACGACCGACGTCGCCACGATCCGCAGCCGGAAGAGGTTCGCCCGGCGCCAGTGGGCGCGGCGGTGGCTGGCCTGGCGGCGCGTGGTGGCCCTCCTGCTCCTGATCGCCCTGGTGGTCGGGACGGTCTGGCTCTTCTACTTCTCCGACGCGCTGGCGGTGGAGGACGTCGAGGTCCACGGGACGCGGACCCTCGCGAGCGAGGAGGTCCGTGAGGTCGCCGCAGTGCCGTCCGGCCAGCCGCTGGCCAGGGTGGACCTCGACGCGATCCGGGCCCGGGTCGAGGCCTTGGCGGTGGTCCGCGACGCGGAGGTGACCCGCACCTGGCCGGACCGGGTGCTGATCGACGTGGAGGAACGCGTGGCCATCGCCGTGGTCGAGATCGGCGGCCGGACCCGCGGGATGGACGCCGAAGGGGTGGTGTTCAGCAGCTACCCGAAGCCTCCGCCGGGCATGCCCCAGGTGCAGATGTCGACCGAGACCCGCAGTGACGCCCTCCAGGAGGCCGCCCTGGTGGTCGAGGCCCTGCCGGACGAGATCAGTCGCCGGGTCGACCACGTGGAGGTGGCCACCATCGACCAGATCTCCCTCGTGCTGCGCGACGGGAAGACCGTCGTGTGGGGGAGCGCGGAGGAGTCGGGCGCGAAGGCCGAAGTCCTGGCCCGGCTGCTTCAGCAGCCGGCCCGCTCGTACGACGTCAGCGTGCCGGGACAGCCCACCACCTCCGGCTGATCCGATTCCCGGACTTTCCTCGGTCGTCACGGCGTGTCATGCCGGGTCGTGGTCCTCGGGCTGCCTACTGTCCTACCCAACGCGAGGTTGACATAACTATAACCCTCAGGTTCAGGGTTACAGTTCTGGAAGGTCTCGTGACTTCCCCACCGACGCAGCACCGTCCGTCGCTCCGACACACCGCCGGGGCCGATCACGAGAGGCACACCCGCCGTGGCAGCAGCACAGAACTACCTGGCCATCATCAAGGTCGTGGGCATCGGTGGGGGTGGGGTCAACGCCGTCAACCGGATGATCGAGGTCGGACTCAAGGGCGTTGAGTTCATCGCGATCAACACCGACGCACAGGCCCTGCTCATGAGCGATGCCGACGTCAAGCTGGACATCGGGCGCGAGCTCACCCGCGGCCTCGGAGCCGGCGCCAATCCCGAGGTCGGCACGCAGGCCGCCGAGGACCACGCCGACGAGATCGAAGAGGTCATGAAGGGCGCCGACATGGTGTTCGTGACCGCGGGCGAGGGCGGTGGCACCGGCACCGGTGGCGCTCCGGTCGTGGCCCGGATTGCGCGGTCCCTGGGCGCCCTCACCATCGGTGTCGTCACCCGGCCGTTCGCGTTCGAGGGACGTCGACGCGCCAACTCCGCCGAGGAGGGGATCTCCCAGCTGCGCGAGGAGGTCGACACCCTCATCGTGATCCCCAATGACCGGCTGCTCTCGATCAGTGACCGCAACGTCTCGGTCCTCGACGCCTTCAAGCAGGCCGACCAGGTGCTGCTCCAGGGCGTCTCCGGCATCACCGACCTGATCACGACGCCCGGCCTGATCAACCTCGACTTCGCCGACGTGAAGTCGGTGATGGCCAACGCCGGCTCGGCCCTGATGGGCATCGGCTCGGCGCGCGGCGAGGACCGCTCGGTCGCGGCCGCCGAGATGGCCGTCTCGAGCCCGCTGCTGGAGGCGTCGATCGAGGGCGCCCACGGTGTCCTGCTCTCGATCGCGGGCGGCTCGGACCTCGGTCTGTTCGAGATCAACGAGGCCGCGGCGCTGGTCGCCCAGGCCGCGCACGCCGAGGCGAACATCATCTTCGGTGCCACCATCGACGACGCGCTCGGTGACGAGGTCCGGGTGACCGTGATCGCCGCCGGCTTCGACGGTGGGATGCCGCAGCGTCGCGACGAGGGCACGGTCCTCCGCCGTGAGCGGCCCCAGCAGAGCCAGGCCGAGACCCGGGCCGCTGCCCAGCAGGTCGCCACGCGAGCGAACCCGGAGCGGGCATCGCAGCCGGCCATCCCTCCGGCCGAACAGCCCGCGCCGGAGCGGAAGCCCGCGCCCGCAGCCGTCCCGGCCGGCAGGGAGCCCGCCCCCGCCACGCCGTCCCGGCAACCACGCCAGGTCCAGTTCGACGACGACGACCTGGACGTGCCGGACTTCCTGAAGTAGCAGGGGATCCCCGCTGTACCTCTTCAAGTCCACGCACGGCCCCGCCGACCTGGCCTTCACCGACAGGCACGGCGGGGCCAGTGCCGCGCCCTTCGACTCGCTGAACCTGGCGCTCGAGGGGGAGGACGACCCTCACGTCGTCGCCCGGAACCTGCGCCTCGTGCTCGACGACTTCGCCCCCGGCGACCGGCTGGCCGACCTGCACCAGGTCCACGGTGCCGAGGTCGACGTGGTCGAGCAATCACCCTCAACCGCTCGCCCTGACGCCGACGGCATCGTGACCGGCCGGACCGGGGTGGTGCTGATGGTGCGCGCCGCCGACTGCGTGCCGGTCCTGCTGGCCGACGCCGACGCCGCGCTCATCGGCGCCGCACACTGCGGGCGCCCCGGGCTCGCCGCCGGGGTGGTGCCCGCGACGGTTGCCCGGATGCGCGACCTCGGCGCACGGTCGATCACCGCCTGGATCGGTCCGCACGTGTGCGGCGGTTGCTACGAGGTTCCCGAGCAGATGCAGGCCGCCGTAGGTGCCGCAGTGCCTGCCAGCGTTGCCACGACCTCCTGGGGCACGCCCTCGCTCGACCTCGGCGCGGGCGTCCGCTCGCAGCTTGCGGGCGAGGGGGTCTCGGTCCACGACGTCTCTCGCTGCACCCGCGAGTCGGCCGACCTCTACTCCTACCGGCGAGACGGAGACCGCGCCGGACGACTGGCCGGGCTGATCAGGCTGCGCCAGGAGCAGTCGTGATGGCTCCAGCGATGGAGCAGCGACGCGATGAGATCGCGGCGAACCTCACGCGTGTGCAGGAGCGGATCGCGGCCGCGTGTGGAGATGCCGGTCGCGACCCGTCGGGGGTCACCCTGGTCGTGGTCACGAAGTTCTTCCCGGTCGCCGACGTGCGCCTCCTCGCCGAGCTCGGAGTCACCGACATCGGCGAGAACCGGCATCAGGAGGCGGAGGAGAAGGCGGCCGAGTGTCGTGACCTCGATGTGCGTTGGCACTTCGTCGGTGGGCTGCAGAGCAACAAGGCTGCGGCGGTGGCGTCGTACGCCGACGTGGTGGAGTCCGTCGATCGGCGCAAGCTGGTGCGGCGGCTCAATGAGGGCGCCCACGAGCGTTCCCACCCGGTCGACTGCCTGATCCAGGTCAGCCTCGACGAGCCGGACGCCGAGGGGCGCTCGGGCGCCGTTCCGGATGACGTCCCGGCCCTGGCCGAGGAGATCGAGGCGGCGGGCATGCTCCGGCTGCGAGGGCTGATGGCGGTGGCGCCGCTCGGGGTCGATCCGCGAGGCCCCTATCAGCGGCTCGCCGCGATCCACGCCGACTTCGTCTCCTCGAGACCGGAGGCGACCTGGCTGTCGGCCGGGATGAGTGCAGACCTCGAGGAGGCGGTCCGCGCCGGCGCGACACACGTGCGCATCGGCACCGCGATCCTCGGATCGAGGCCACAGGTCAAGTAGTGTCCAAAACACACATCAGCGCCGCAGGGCGCAGGAGTTCCCGGAGGACGAAGTCATGAGCGGCGCGATGCGCAGGATCGGTGAATACCTCGGCCTGCTCGAGGACACCCGGTACGACGACTACGACGGCGACTACGAGACCTCCGACCACACCCCCTCGGTGGCGGCCGGAAGGAATCCCCAGCCCACTCCCGCCCGTGCCTCCGTGTCCGACCTCGCCGAGCGCCGCCGACCCGGTGCCGGCCCCACAGGAGTGGTAGCCGAATTGTCCCGCATCACGACCCTGCACCCGCGCACCTACAACGAGGCGCGCACCGTGGGCGAGAACTTCCGCGACGGCACACCGGTGATCATGAACCTCTCGGAGATGGACGACACCGACGCCAAGCGCCTCGTCGACTTCGCCGCAGGTCTGGTGTTTGCGACCCGTGGCACCATCGAGCGCGTGACCAACAAGGTGTTCCTGCTGTCCCCGCCGAACGTGACCGTCGCTGCCGAGGACAAGCAGCGCATCGCCGAGGGCGGTTTCTTCAACCAGAGCTGAGGCCACGACCCGATGCTGCTCGTCGGCTCGATCATCCATGTCCTGCTGTTCACGTTCATCGCGCTGCTGTGGATCCGGTTCATCGTGGACTGGGTCCAGGTGTTCGCGAGGTCATGGAGCCCCCGTGGGGTTCTGCTGGTGATCCTCGAGGTCGTCTACTCCGTGACCGATCCGCCCATCAAGGCGTTGCGTCGAGTCATCCCGCCGTTGCGGATCGGCAACTTCGCCCTGGACCTCAGCTTCCTGATCGTGCTGGTGGCCGCCTATGTCCTGTTACGGGTGAATCGGATGGTGTTCTTGTCATGAACGTCGGCCGACGATTGAGACCCCCGCGTCAGGCGCTATTGTTCGATCGACAGACTTTCGTGTCCCCGACCAAGGAATGGGTGAGGTCATGCCGCTGACGCCTGAGGACGTGAGCAACAAGCGCTTTACTCCGGTGCGTCTCCGCGAGGGGTACGACATGGGAGAGGTCGACCAGTTCCTCGACGAGGTGGAGGCCGAGCTCGGCCGACTCACGAAGGAGAACGACGACCTGAGGGCGAAGTTGTCCGCGGCGCAGTCGGGCGACGCAACAGTCGCGGCTCCTGCCCCGGTGCCCGAGAAGGCGCCGGAGCCGCCCAAGCCCGAGCCCAGGGAGGAGCCCAAGCCCCCGACGAAGGCGGTGGCGGAATCCTCGGTCGAGACGATCCGGGTCGAGACGGTGCCCGAGGCGTCCAACGCCGCAGCCCGTCTGCTCGAGATCGCCACGCGCAACGCCGACGAGCTGGTCGAGGAAGCGAAGAACGAAGCCGACCGGATCGTGGGCGAGGCCCGCACCAAGGCCGAGCGGCTCGACTCCGAGTCCAAGGGCAAGGCCGACCGGCTCGAGGCCGAGGCCCGCTCGCGGGCACAGATGCTCGACTCCGAGACCGCCGAGCGCCGTCAGCAGATGTTCGGTGAGCTGGAGAAGCAGCGCGACAAGCTCAACTCCGACGTCGAGAACCTCCGCTCGTTCGAGCGCGAGTACCGCTCCCGGCTGAAGAGCTACTTCACCCAGCAGCTGGAGGCCCTCGAAGGGCCGGGTGACTCCGGACGACCGGGCCAGGAGCCAGTGGCCCCCAAGCGCCTCCGTTCGATCCTGGGGGACGAGGAGGGCTAGGCACCACCATCCGCAGCTCCGACGCGGTCGGTCTCCACGTGAGACCGGCCGCGTCGTCACGTTCATGGGCGGCGTGCCGAGTTTGAGTCGGTCTCGGTCAGCGGCTACCCTCCCGTCGACACTGTGGCTCCCGCCACAATGGCGCCCGGCTCGAGGGAAGGCCCCAGTTCATGGCTCGCAGCACCAGGAAGTCGCTTGCCAGTTCGGCAGCGTCCGCGGCTCGCAAGGTCATCTCGCGCAAGCCGCAAGCCAAGGCGACCAAGGCGACCAAGGCGACCAAGGCGCCCGCCAAGAAGTCCTCCGCGGCAACGAAGACCGCCGCGAAGAAGGCGCCCGCGAAGAAGGCGCCCGCGAAGAAGGCGCCCGCGAAGAAGGCGCCCGCGAAGAAGGCGCCCGCGAAGAAGGCGCCCGCGAAGAAGGCGCCCGCGAAGAAGGCGCCCGCGAAGAAGGCGCCCGCGAAGAAGGCGCCCGCGAAGAAGGCGCCCGCGAAGAAGGCGCCCGCGAAGAAGGCGGCCGGCCAAGAAGGCGGCCGCGAAGAAGGCGGCCGCGAAGAAGGCGCCGGCGAAGAAGGCGGCCGCGAAGAAGGCGCCGGCGAAGAAGGCGGCCGCGAAGAAGGCGCCGGCGAAGAAGGCGCCCGCCAAGAAGGCGCCGGCCAAGAAGGCGGCCGCGAAGAAGGCGCCCGCGAAACAGGTCTCGGCAAAGTCGGCGAAGAAGGCCACCACCCAGACAGGGACGAAGGCGCCGGTCGCGAAGAAGGCCGCTCCGAAGAAGTCGGCTGCGACGAAGACGCCGGCCAAGAAGGCACCGGCCAAGAAGGCACCGGCCAAGAAGGCACCGGCCAAGAAGGCACCTACCACACCCAAGACTGCCGCCAAGAAGGCCAGCGCCCTCAAGGTCAAGGAGGGCGAGGGCGCCTGGACGAAGGCCGAGATCAAGGAAGTGCTCGACGATCTGCACTCTGACCGCGAGCGGGTCACCCGCGCCCTGCACGCGCAAGAGGCCGAGCTCGTCGGGCTGATGCGCGACGCCGGTGACGGGGCCGGGCACGACCAGGCCGACATGGGCGCCACCAGCTTCGAACGGGACCACGAGCTGACCGTCCTCAACAACGAGCGCGAGAAGCTGGCGCAGATCGACCGGGCGCTCGCGCGCATCGACAACGGCACCTACGGCATCTGTGAGTCCTGCGGCAACCCCATCGGCAAGATGAGGGCCATGGCCTTCCCCCGTGCCACACTGTGCCTGACATGCAAGCAGCGCGAGGAACGTCGCTGAGCGACACCGGACCACCTCTTTCGACCCGACCTTCCGGGGCACCACCGCGGTTCAGGCTGGCCTTGGTCGTCGTCGCGATCGTGGCCTACGCGATCGATGTCGTCACCAAGACCCTCGCCGTCGAAAAGCTCTCGGGTGGCGCGGATGTCGACCTCCTCGGCTCCTGGCTGGTCCTGCACCTGACCCGCAACCCCGGGGCGGCATTCAGCACCGGAACCGAGTTCACCCTCGTGCTCACCGCGATCGCGATCGCAGCCCTGGCGGTGGTCGTCTACCTCTCCCGCCGGGTCGGGACACGCGCCTGGGCCTGGGCGCTCGGACTCCTGCTGGCGGGGATCCTCGGGAACCTCACCGACCGGATCCTGCGCGAGCCGGGGCCGTTCCGGGGACACGTCGTGGACTTCCTGATGCTGCCGAACTGGCCCGTCTTCAACATCGCCGACATCTGCATCAATGTCGCGGCGGGCCTCATCGTGCTGCAGGCAGTCCGGGGCATCGGCATCGACGGGACCCGCGCCGCGGCCCGGGAGCGGGAGGCGTGAACGCCGACCACCGGGTCGTCACCGTCCCCGACGGGATGGCGGGAGAGCGGGTCGACTCGGCTCTCTCCCGCATGTTCGGACTCTCCCGCACCCGCGCCGCGGAGCTGATCGCGGACGGCCACGTCCTGGTGGAGGGCGCCACCATCTCCAAGAGCGACCGGGTGTCGCCCGGTGAGGTCCTCGACGTGACCATTCCGGCCCGCCCCGACCAGCTCGCGGTGGTGCCGGAGATCGTCGAGGGGATCAAGATCATCCACAACGACGATTCCATCGTGGTCATCGACAAGCCGGTCGGGGTCGCCGTACACCCCTCTCCCGGGTGGTCCGGCCCGACGGTCGTCGGTCATCTGGCCGGCGCCGGGTTCCGCATCGCCACCGGCGGGGCCCCCGAGCGACAGGGGATCGTGCAGCGGCTCGACGTCGGCACCTCGGGCGTGATGGTCATCTGCAAGTCCGAGCATGGCTACTCCCTGCTCAAGAACGCGTTCCGCCGCCGCGAGGTCGACAAGACCTACCACGCGCTCGTCCAGGGTCACCCTGACCCGCTCGAAGGGACCGTCGACGCACCCATCGGCCGGCATCCCAAGGCGGACTACAAGTTCGCCGTCATGGCCGACGGCCGACACAGCGTCACCCACTACCGGACGCTCGAGGCACACCGGTTCGCGAGCCTCCTGGAGATCACGCTCGAGACGGGGCGGACCCACCAGATCCGGGTGCACATGGCAGCGCTCAAGCACCCGTGCGTCGGCGACTTCACCTACGGCGCCGACCCCGCGCTGGCCCGGCGGGTGGGGCTGCAGCGGCAGTGGCTGCACGCCGTCAAGCTGGGCTTCGAGCACCCCGACAGCGGAAAGTACGTCGAGTACGAAGCGTCGTACCCCGACGACCTGGCACACGCCCTCGACGTGATCCGCGATGCCGACTGAGCTCGACCTCACCCTGCGCCCTGCAGACCGGGGAGACGCACCCCATGTCGCCTCGGTCCACATCGCCGCCCGCCGGGCCGCCGCGATGCCCGCGTCCGTCCACACGGATCACGAGGTTCGTGAGTGGTTGGAGGGGCGGCTGCACAGCACCGACACGGTCTGGGTGGCCGAGGTCGACGGCATGGTCGCCGGCTACGCGCGATTCACCGAGAGCTGGCTCGACGACCTGTACGTCGCACCCGGGCTGACGGGGCGGGGGATCGGGTCGGCCCTCCTGAACCTCGTCAAGCAGCAGCGGCCCGGTGGCTTCTGCCTGTGGGTCTTCGAGATGAACATTTCGGCCCGTGACTTCTACGCACGCCGCGGGCTGATCGAGCTGGAACACACCGACGGGTCGGCGAACGAGGAGCGGACGCCGGACATCAGGCTGGCCTGGCCCGGCACCGATCCGCTCTCGTTCTTCCGTCGCCTGATCGACGACGTCGATGAGCAGCTCGGCGACCTCCTCGCTCGACGAGTCGCCCTCACCCACGCCGTGCAGGCACACAAGCGGGACACCACCCGCGACCCGGACCGCGAAGCGCAGATCGCGGCGGCGATGGCCCGCCGTGCTCCAGCGTTGGGGGAGGACCGGCTGCGCCGGATCATGCACGCGATCATCACCGAGTCGCTGGAGGCGGTGCGACGCGACTAGAACGCCGAGATCACGAAGTAGCCCACCAGCGCCACGATCAGCACCAGCGCGACCACCCGGACCCACGCCGGCGTGCGAGCCTCGCGGACCGGGTCCGGGGACACGCCTCGGAGCTCGGGCGGCAGTTCGTCGGGCATGGCTCGACCGTAGCCGACGGGTGGCAGACGGGTGGGGTCGGGGAGAGGCAGGATGGTGGCCATGACGAACGCACTCAGTGACGACGTACGGGCCTTTCTCGACGCGGCCAACCCGGCGGTGATCAGCACCGTCCGGCCCGACGGGCAGCCGGTCTCGGTGGCGACGTGGTACCTCCTGGACGGCGACCGGATCCTGGTGAACATGGACGGCGGGAGAAAGCGGCTCGACTACCTCCGCGAGGACCCGCGGGTGTCCCTCACGGTGCTCCACGCCGAGGACTGGTACCAGCACGTCAGCGTCCAGGGCCGCGTGGTCGAGTGGCGCGACGACGACGATCTCTCCGACATCGACCGGCTGGCCCGGCAGTACGGCCAGGCCGAGTATCCGAAGCGCGACCGTCCGCGGATCAGCGCCTGGATCGCGGTGGAGCACAGCCACACCTGGGGGCACCCCGGCCGGCGCTGATTCCAGATCTGAAGACCTGCCGGAGGGTCTGACAGTGACCGGGCCGCTGATCGCTTAGGGTGAGATCTCTTCCCCAGATGCGAGCCCGGTGCGCCCGCCGAGGCTAGTCAGTCCTGCCCGTCTCGAGCCGTCGAGGAGCCCGCCGACCACATGTCGAACCACCCTGGGGCCGACTTCGCTCACCTGCACGTCCACACCGAGTACTCCATGCTCGACGGGGCGGCCCGGCTCGACGACCTGTTCGCGCGCACTGCCGAGCTCGGGATGGGCGCGATCGCGATGACCGACCACGGCAACGTGTTCGGCGCCTACGACTTCTGGTCGAAGGCCAGGGCCCATGGGATCAAGCCGATCATCGGGATCGAGGCCTACTTCACCCCCAACACCTCCCGCTACGACAAGAAGCGGGTCCGGTGGAACGACGGTGGCGACGACGACGTCTCCGGCTCGGGCGCCTACACCCACATGACCCTGCTGGCCGAGACCACGGCCGGCATGCGCAACCTGTTCCGGCTCTCCAGCCGGGCCTCGATGGAGGGCTTCTTCTACCAGCCCCGCGCCGACCGCGAGCTCCTCGCCGAGTACTCCCAGGGGCTCATCGCCACCACCGGATGCCCGTCCGGCGAGGTGCAGACCTGGCTGCGGATCGGCGACTACGAGAAGGCTCGGCAGGCCGCTGCCGACTTCCAGGACATGCTCGGCAAGGACAACTACTTCCTCGAGCTGATGGACCACGGACTCGACATCGAGAACCGCGTCCGCGAGGGCCTCCTGCGCCTCTCGAAGGACCTCGGCATCCCGCCGATCGCCACCAACGACTCCCACTACGTCCACCAGAAGGACGCCGGTGCCCACGAGCACCTCCTCTGCGTCTCCTCGGGCAGCGTCATGTCGGATCCGAAGCGGTTCCGGTTCAACGGCGACGGCTACTACCTGAAGTCCGCTGCCGAGATGCGCGAGCTGTGGGAGCACCGCCACGGCCTCAAGGAGGCCTGCGACAACACGCTGCTCATCGCCGAGCGCTGTGACGTGTCGTTCACCGAGGGCAACGGCACCTACATGCCGGTCTTCCCGGTCCCCGAGGGCGAGTCCGAGGAGACCTGGCTGCTGAAGGAGGTCGATCGGGGGCTGGCTGCGCGCTATCCGGGTGGGGTGACCGAGGAGGTCCGCGCCCGCGCCGACTTCGAGATGGGCGTCATCCTCCAGATGGGCTTCCCCGGGTACTTCCTGGTCGTCGCCGACTTCATCAACTGGGCCAAGGACCAGGGCATCCGGGTCGGGCCGGGCCGCGGGTCCGGGGCCGGATCGATCGTCGCCTACGCCCTGCGGATCACCGATCTCGACCCGCTGGTGCACGGCCTGCTCTTCGAGCGCTTCCTCAACCCCGAGCGGGTCTCGATGCCCGACTTCGACATCGACTTCGACGAGCGTCGTCGCGGTGAGGTGATCCGCTACGTCTCGGACAAGTACGGCGACGACCGCGTCTCGATGATCGTCACCTACGGCACGATCAAGGCCAAGCAGGCGGTCAAGGACTCCTCCCGGATCCTCGGCTACCCGTTCGCGATGGGCGACCGGATCACCAAGGCGATGCCGGCCTCCGTCATGGGCAAGGACGTCCCGCTCACCGGCATCTTCGACCCCGCCCACAAGCGGTACGGCGAGGCCGGCGAGTTCCGGTCGCTCTACGAGTCCGACAACGACGTCAAGCAGGTCGTCGACACCGCCATCGGGCTCGAGGGCCTCAAGCGCCAGTGGGGAGTCCATGCCGCCGGCGTGATCATGTCCAGCGCCCCGCTGATGGACGTGATCCCGCTGATGAAGCGGCCCCAGGACGGCGCCGTCATCACGCAGTTCGACTACCCGACCTGCGAGCGGCTCGGCCTGATCAAGATGGACTTCCTGGGACTGCGCAACCTCACGGTCCTCGACGACGCGCTCCGCAGCATCGAGGCCAACCGGGGCGAGAAGCTCGTCCTCGAGGAGCTGCCGCTCGACGACGTCGATGCCTACAAGCTGCTCGGCACCGGCAACACTCTCGGCATCTTCCAGCTCGACGGCGGTCCCATGCGCAGCCTGCTCCGGCTGATGCGGCCCGACAGCTTTGCCGACATCTCCGCGGTCCTCGCGCTCTACCGCCCCGGACCGATGGGTGCCGACAGCCACACCAACTACGCGCTGCGCAAGAACGGCAAGCAGGAGATCACGCCGATCCACCCCGAGCTCGCCGAGCCGCTTGCGGAGATCCTCGAGCCGACGTACGGCCTGATCGTCTATCAGGAGCAGATCCTCGCCATCGCCCAGAAGCTCGCGGGCTACACGCTGGGCCAGGCCGACCTGCTCCGCAAGGCGATGGGCAAGAAGAAGAAGGAGATCCTCGACGCCGAGTACGTCCCCTTCTCCGAGGGCATGCGGGCCAACGGCTACTCCGAGAGTGCGGTCAAGGCGCTGTGGGACGTGCTGGTCCCGTTCTCCGACTACGCCTTCAACAAGGCGCACACCGCCGCCTACGGGTTGATCTCCTACTGGACCGCCTTCCTGAAGGCCCACTACCGCGCCGAATACATGGCCGCGCTCCTGACGTCCGTCAAGGACGACAAGGACAAGATGGCCATCTATCTCAACGAGTGCCGCCGGATGAAGATCCAGGTGCTTCCGCCCGACGTCAACGAGTCACAGTCGACCTTCACCCCGGTCGGCAACGACATCCGGTTCGGGCTGACCGCCATCCGCAACGTCGGCTCCAACGTCGTCTCCGGCATCGTGGCCGCGCGCGAGGAGAAGGGTCGCTTCACCGACTTCAACGACTTCATGGAGAAGGTGCCCGCTCTCGTCTGCAACAAGCGGATGATCGAGTCGCTGGTCAAGGCCGGCGCGTTCGACGAGATGAAGCACCACCGCCGCGCCCTCATGGCCATCCACGAGGCGGCCGTCGACCAGTACGTCGACATCAAGCGCAACGAGGCGATCGGCCAGGACTCCCTCTTCGGCGGGCTGGACGGTGACGGCCCGGACGCCGGGTTCGGTATCTCCGTCGCGGTGCCGGAGATCGACGAGTGGGACAAGACGACCCTGCTCGGCCACGAGCGCGAGATGCTCGGGCTCTACGTCTCCGACCATCCGCTGCTCGGCCTCGAGCACCTGCTGTCCAACGGCACCGACTGCAGCATCGGCCAGCTGATGCTCGACGAGGAGCGGCCCGAAGGGACGGTGCTGACCATCTGCGGCCTGGTCACCTCGGTGCAGCGCAAGATCACCAAGCGCGGCGACAACTGGGCGTTGGTCACGCTCGAGGACCTCGACGGCGCGATCGACGTCCTGCTCTTCCCCAGCGCCTACCAGCTGGCCAGTACCTACCTCACCGAGGACGCCATCATCACCGTCAAGGGTCGGCTCTCGCGCAGCAAGGATCAGCCCGAGATCCAGGCCATCGAGGTCACCGTGCCCGACCTGTCCGAGGGCCCGGCTGGCCCGGTCGTGATCAACCTGCCGTCCACCCGGTGCACCCCGCCGGTGGTCGGGCAGCTCAAGGACGTCCTGGGCACCCACCCGGGGATGACCGAGGTGCAGCTGCGGCTGCTGGCCCGCAACGCCACCACCGTGATGCGGCTCGACGACCGGCTCCGCGTCACCCCGAGCCCCGCGCTGTTCGCCGACCTCAAGCATCTCCTGGGGCCGGGATGCCTGAGCGGCTGACCCACGAGGCCGCGACCGGGAGGGGCTGGGTGCCCGCGATCGTCCAGGCCGGCATCATCGTGGCCATCTTCGCCGCTGGCGGTGTCGTCGCGGGCGTCATGTGGGAGTGGCTGTGGACCCCGCAGACGGGGGTGGTGGTCGACCAGGAGTGGTTGCTGGGCCTGGCGGGGCTGCGGGCCGAGTTCTCCGCCACCGGTGTCTACGTCGTGGTCGCGTCGGTCGGAGGTCTGCTCATCGGCGCCCTGTGCGGCGTGCTCCTCGACCGCGCCGAGCTGGTGACCCTCGTGGCGGTCCTGATCGGGGCCGCGCTGGCCGGATGGGTCATGGTCCAGGTCGGACACGCGCTGGGCCCGCCCGACCCACGAGAGCTCGCCGAGACAGCGCGCAACGGCAAGCGCCTCCCGAGCGACCTGAGGATCGTCGGCAAGAGTCCCTACGTCGCGTTTCCGGCCGGGGCGACCCTCGGTCTCACCGTCGTACTCCTGGGGATGACGAAGCGCCTCGCCCAGGGCATTCGCCCTCCGGGCGCCTCTTGACTGGGTAAAGTCTCCCCGCGGAACGTATCGGCGCTTCTGCACGTCACATGCTCGATCAACAGTGCTCGATCAAGACGGGGGAACCATGACCAGCTCCATGCCGCCTTCAGGCTCCCAGCCGGAGCCGGAGTACCTCGAGGAGCGTGGCGGTGCGCCGCTGGCCCGCGAGCCCAGGACCGGTGGCGGCGGGCGGCGCAAGGCCGTCCTGGCCGGCGCCGGCGTGCTCGGCCTGGCCGTCGTCGGCGGAGGCTTGTGGGCCGCGGCCTCGTTCTTCGCCACCGGTGCGCAGCCGGCCGAGGCGCTCCCCGCCTCCACGCTCGGCTACGCCAGCATCGATCTGGATCCGAGCGGCGGCCAGAAGGTCGAGGCCTTCAGGACGCTGAACAAGTTCCCGGCCTTCAATGACACCGTCGGGCTGGACGCCGACGACGACGTCAAGAAGTGGATCTTCGATCGCTTCTCCGCCGAGGCGCCTTGCCAGGGTCTCGACTACGAAGACGACATCGCGCCCTGGCTGGGGGACCGCGCTGCGGTCGCCGCCGTCGACAGCGGTGAGAAGGTGCCGACCTTCGCGGTCGCCGTCCAGGTGACCGACGCCGAGGCCGCCGAGGAGGGGTTGCGAACGCTCCGGGAGTGTGGCGGTGGGCAAGAGGGCGGCTGGGCCATCGACGGAGAGTGGGCCCTGATCGCCGAGACGGACGCCATCGCCGACGACCTCGTGGCCGAGGCCGCCGAGGGATCGCTCGCCGACGACGAGACCTTCCAGCGGTGGACCGCCGAGGCCGGCGACGCCGGCGTCGTCAATGTGTACGCCGCGCCGCAGGCAGGCGAGCTCGCTGCCGAGAACCTCACGGAGCTGATGGATCCGTTCGGCGCGATGGCTGGTACCTCCAGCGCGGAGCCCGGGGTGCCCGACGGGTTCGCCACGGCGCTCGAGGACTTCGAGGGCATGGCGATCGCGGTCCGCTTCGACGACGGGGCGGTCGAGATCGAGTCCGTCGGCGCCGCGGGCGTGTTCCCGCAGGCGTTCTACGGCACCGGCAGCAGCGCCGGAGACGACGTTCTCTCGACCCTTCCGGAGGACACCGCGCTCGCGGTCGGCCTCGGGTTCGAGGACGGCTGGTTCTCCAAGGTGCTCGACCAGGTCGTGACCTACAGCGGTGGTCAGATGACCGTCGAGGAGCTGCTCGCCGAGGCGGAGGCCGAAACCGGTCTCCAGCTCCCGGAGGACGCCGAGACGCTGGCCGGCGAGTCCGCGGCCCTCGCCTTGAGCAGCGACTTCGACCTGGAGACCTTCTTCAACAGCGGGGACGGCAGCGCCATCCCGGTCGCGGTCAAGGTCAAGGGCGATCCCGAGGAGATCGATGGGGTGCTCGAGAAGCTGCGTTCGGAGCTGTCGGAATCCGAACGCGGGATGGTCGGCAGTGACAGCGACGGCGACATGATCGCGATCGGCCCGAACAGCGACTACCGGTCGCAGATCCTCGCTCAGGGCGACCTCGGCGGTACCGATGCCTTCTCGAACGTGGTTCGGGAGGCCGGCGATGCCGGCGCCATCGTCTTCGTCAACTTCGACGCGGGTGACGACTGGCTCAGCTCGCTCGCCGAGGGTGACCCGGAGATGAGGGCGAACCTCGAACCCCTGGAGGGCTTCGGGGTCAGTGTCTGGGAGGACGGCGACATCTCCCACGCCGCCGCCCGCCTGACGACCAACTGACGACGATCATCGCCCTCAGTTCGGCGACCAGCGGGTGCGCGCCACCTCGGTCGCGGGCAGCGACGGGATCACGTTCATCGCCCGCAGCTCGACGCGCAGCAGCTCGGTGACCATGGTGAGCCGATCGGCCGGGTCCTCCGCCTCGAGCAGGGCCTGTCGCTCGTGCATCGGCAACGGCGCGACCGCGGCGAGCGTCCAGGACAGCATGCCCGGATCGCGGGGGAGCTCGTCGGGATAGGGGTCGGCGCGGATCGAGCCGACAGCCACGCGGTACGCCGCGAACGTCGCCCGGGCGCGTTCGACCACCTCGGTCGCCACCGCGGCCTTCGGCTCGGGCCGAGCGACGACGTGCCCGACCGGAAAGGCGCCGGTGGTGTCGAGCCGCTCCAGCTGGATCCGGTCGAGCCCGACGGCCATCACGTCGAACGTCCCGTCGGGGTGCGACTCCACCTCGGCCAGCTTCACCCGGCAGCCGACGCGGTACAGCGACTGCGCCCCGTGGTCACCGACCTCGTAGCCCTCGCGGATGCCGACCGAGCCGAACTGGCGCAGCGTCGGGTCCGGTTCCCGCAGCAGGTGGTGGACCATGGCGCGGTACCGGTCCTCGAACACCTTGAGGGGGATGCTGACCCCAGGGAACAGCACCGCGTTCAGGGGGAACATCGGCAGCGGCTCGCTCACGTTCCCGACCCTAATCCGCGGCCGGTGCGTCCCACGGGAGGCACGACACCGGGTTGCTGGGCGGCCGCCAAACTAGACTCAGCGGCATGATTCGCCGCATCGACCTGCGTGGCGCCGCCGCCTCGTTCGACTACCGCGCCGCAGTCCCACGCGCGGCCTTCGACGTCGAGGCCGCCACCCATGAGGTGCGTCCCATCTGTGACGCGGTCCGGGACCGCGGCGTCGAAGGGATCCGTGAGTTCTCGGCGCGATTCGACGGCGTCGAGCAGGACGACATCGTCGTCCCTCCCAGAGAGCTCGATGAGGCGCTGGACCGGCTCGACCCGGCGGTGCGTGCTGCGCTCGAGGAGTCCGTGCGGAGACTGCGCATCACCTGCGAGGCCGAGCTCGAGCGTGACGTCGTCACCGACCTGGCGCCCGGCGCCCGGGTGACACACCGGATGGTGCCGGTCTCGCGAGTCGGCCTGTACGCCCCGGGCGGGGTCGCTCCGCTGGTGTCGAGCGTGGTCATGAACGTCGTGCCCGCACAGGTGGCGGGGGTCGGGTCGATCGCGCTCGCCTCGAGCCCACGCCCGGAGCACGCCGGGCTGCCGCACCCCAACATCCTGGCCGCGTGCGCGCTGCTGGGGATCGAGGAGGTCTACGCCGTCGGAGGCGCGCAGGCCATCGCCATGTTCGCCCACGGTGCCGGACCGTGCCGCCGCGTCGACCTGGTGACCGGACCCGGCAACATCTACACGGTCTCCGCCAAGCGCCTGCTCAAGGGCGTTGTCGGGATCGACTCGGAGGCCGGGCCCACCGAGATCGCGATCCTGGCCGATGACAGCGCCGACGCGGCGTACGTCGCGTCGGACCTGATCAGCCAGTCCGAGCACGATCCACTGGCCGCCAGCGTGCTGGTGACGCCGTCGGAGTCGCTGGCCGACGAGGTCGAGGCCGAGCTGGACAAGCAGGTGTCGGTGACCCGGCACGCCGAGCGGATCCGCGTCTCGCTGGCCGGGCAGCAGTCCGGCATCGTGCTCGTCGACGACCTCGAGCAGGGCCTCGACGTCGTCAACGGGTACGCCGCCGAGCACCTCGAGATCCACACCGTGGACGCCGCCGGCATCGCAGCGCGGGTCCGGAACGCAGGCGCCGTCTTCGTCGGGCCGTTCACGCCGGTCTCGCTCGGCGACTACTGCGCCGGGTCCAACCACGTGCTCCCGACCGGGGGCTGCGCATGTCACTCGTCGGGACTGTCGGTGCGGACCTTCCAGCGGGCGGTGCACGTCGTCGACTACAGCCGCGACGCGCTGGCCGAGGTCGCCGGTCAGGTCGTCGACCTGGCCGAGGCCGAGGACCTGCCCGCCCACGGCGCCGCCGTGCGCGCGCGACTCGAGGACTGATCGTGGTAGCGAGCGAGGTCACGAGCGAGCCATCCGGATGGCCTCCGCTCCGCGAGGAGCTGCGCGGCATCGAGCCCTACGGCGCCCCGCAGCTCGACGTGCCGGTGCGGCTCAACGTCAACGAGAACCCCTACCCACCGTCCGACGAGGTCGTGGCGGACGTGGCGCGGGCGGTGGCCGCGACGGCGGCGCACCTGAACCGGTACCCCGACCGCGAGCTCACCGACCTGCGGGCGGCGCTGGCGGACTACCTCGGCTCCGACGGGAGCCCCGGCCTGCGCGCGGACCAGGTCTGGGCGGCCAACGGCTCCAACGAGGTGATGCTGCAGCTGTTGCAGGCCTTCGCCGGGCCGGGACGGACGGCGGTCGGCTTCGCGCCGACGTACTCGATGTATCCGGAGTACGCCCGGGTGACCAATACCCGCTGGGTGGTCGGACACCGCGAGGACGACTTCTCGCTCGACCTCGCCCACGCCCGGGCTCTGGTGAACGAGCACCGCCCGTCCGTCGTGCTGCTGCCGTCGCCCAACAACCCCACCGGGACTGCCCTGCCGCCGGAGGCGGTCACGGCGCTCTGCGACGAAGCCGGCGACGGGCTGGTCGTGGTCGACGAGGCGTACGGCGAGTTCCGCCGCGACGGGACCCCCAGCGCACTCGAGCTGCTGCCCCGACACCGAAACCTGGTCGTCACCCGCACCATGAGCAAGGCCTTCGCGCTCGCCGGCGCCCGGCTCGGCTACCTCGCGGCCGCGTCGGAGATCTGCGACGCGCTCCGGGTCGTCCGTCTGCCCTACCACTTGTCCGCGGTGACCCAGGCCGTCGCGCTCGCCGCGCTCCGGCACGCGCCCGAGCTGCTCGGCAGGGTCGCCGATCTCCGTGCCGAACGGGACGAGTGCGTCGACTGGTTGCGCGCCCAGGGATTGAGGGTCGCGGAGAGCGACGCCAACTACGCGCTGTTCGGAAGCTTCGCCGATCGGCACGCCGTCTGGCAGGCTCTATTGGACCGCGGGGTGCTGATCCGCGAGACCGGGCCCGACGGCTGGCTGAGGGTCTCCATCGGCACGCCTGGCGAGATGGGATCATTCAGGAAGGCACTCACCGAGGTGCTGGCCACTCTCGAGGTGGCCCCGAGCGGGATGGAGGCGAGATGAGCCGTACGGCGACGATCGACCGCACCACCAAGGAGTCGCAGGTCCACGTCGAGCTCGACCTCGACGGCATCGGCAAGGCCCAGGTCTCCACCGACGTGGGGTTCTACGACCACATGCTCCAGTCCTTCGCCCGGCACGCGCTGATCGACCTGACGGTCCACACGGTGGGTGACACCCAGGTCGATGCCCACCACACCGTCGAGGACACCGCCATCGTCCTGGGCGAGGCACTACGCGAGGCGCTCGGCGACAAGCGCGGCATCCGCCGGTTCGGCGACGCCACGGTCCCGCTCGACGAGGCGCTGGTCCAGGCCGTCGTCGACGTGTCCGGTCGCCCCTACTGTGTCCACGACGGCGAGCCGGAGGGGCAGGAGTACGTCGTCATCGGCGGCGACTTCCCCGGCTCGCTGACCCGCCACGTCTTCGAGACCCTCGCCTTCCACGCCCAGATCGCCCTCCACGTCCGGGTGCTGTCGGGCCGCGACCCCCACCACGTGGTCGAGGCGCAGTTCAAGGCGTTCGCTCGGGCCCTGCGCGACGCGATCGCGATCGACCCGCGCGAGCTCGGCGTCCCGTCCACCAAGGGAACGCTCTCCTAAGCGTGTCGTCGACAGTTGTTGTCCTGGACTACGGGTCGGGGAACCTCCGGTCGGCTGTCCGCGCCCTGGAGCGGGCGGGAGCCGAGGTCGCGCTCACGGCCGACCACGAAGCCGCGGCCGACGCCGACGGTCTCGTCGTGCCCGGCGTCGGTGCCTTCGCCGCCTGCATGACGGGGCTCCGGGCGGTGCGCGGCCACCGCACGATCGGCCGCCGACTGGCCGGTGGCCGTCCGGTGCTGGGTATCTGCGTCGGAATGCAGGTGCTTTTCGAACGCGGAGTCGAGCACGGAGTCGAGACCGAGGGCTGCGACGAGTGGCCCGGGGTGGTGGAGCGGCTCCACGCGCCGGTCGTGCCCCACATGGGCTGGAACACCGTCTCCGCGCCGGATGGCAGCTGCCTCTTCGACGGGATCGAGGGCGAGCGGTTCTACTTCGTCCACTCCTACGGCGTGCGGGACTGGACGCTGCAGACCAACGACCGCACCCAGGCGCCGCTGGTCACCTGGGCCGAGCACGGTGGCGACCGGTTCGTGGCCGCCGTGGAGAACGGCCCACTCAGCGCCACCCAGTTCCACCCCGAGAAGTCCGGCGACGCCGGGGCCGCCCTGCTGCGCAACTGGGTCCAGACGCTCTGATCCGGAAGATGACCATGACACGTCTCGAGCTCCTTCCCGCTGTCGACATCGCCGACGGCCAGGCCGTCCAGCTGGTGCAGGGCATCGCCGGGTCGGAGAAGCGGTTCGGCGACCCCGTCGAGGCCGCACTGCGCTGGCAGGAGGCGGGGGCGGAGTGGATCCACCTCGTCGACCTCGACGCGGCGTTCGGCCGCGGTCACAACCGGGAGCTCCAGGCGAACATCGTCGGCACCCTCGACATCGCCGTCGAGATGAGCGGCGGCATCCGCGACGACGAGTCGCTCGCGGCGGCGATGGCGTCTGGCTGCCGGCGGGTCAACATCGGTACCGCCGCCCTCGAGCAGCCGGAGTGGTGTGCGGCCGCCATCGCCGAGTACGGCGACAGGATCGCCGTCGGACTCGACGTACGCGGACGGACGCTGGCCGCCCGGGGCTGGACCCGCGAGGGTGGCGACCTCTACGAGGTCCTGGCCCGCCTCGACTCCGAGGGCTGCGCGCGGTACGTGGTGACCGACGTCAACAAGGACGGCATGCTGCAGGGGCCGAACGTCGACCTGCTGCGCGACGTCTGCGCGGCGACCGACCGGCCGGTGGTGGCCTCGGGCGGCATCACCGAGCTGGCGGACCTGGCGGTGCTCCAGGAACTGGTGCCGGACGGGGTCGAGGGCGCGATCATCGGGACCGCGCTCTACGAGGGCCGATTCACCCTCGAGGACGCGCTCGCGCTGACGAGGCGGTCATGAGCCTCGCCGTGCGGGTGATCCCCTGCCTCGACGTCGACGCCGGCCGGGTGGTCAAGGGCATCAACTTCGCCGACCTGCGCGACGCCGGTGACCCGGTCGAGCTGGCCAGGACCTACGACGCGGAGGGCGCGGACGAACTCACGTTCCTCGACATCTCGGCCTCCCACGAGGGGCGTGCCACGACCCTGGAGATCGTCTCCCGCACCGCGGAGGAGGTGTTCATCCCGCTCACGGTCGGCGGGGGAGTCTCGTCCGTCGAGGATGTCGACCGGCTGCTGCGGGCTGGTGCCGACAAGGTCGCCGTCAACACTGCCGCCATTGCCAGGCCCGACCTGGTGGCCGAGATCGCCGACCGGTTCGGCAGCCAGGTGCTGGTCCTCTCGGTGGACGCGCGCCGCGCCGACGGCACCGACTCCGGCTTCGAGGTGACCACCCACGGGGGTCGCCGGGCCGCCGGCCTCGACGCGATCGAGTGGGCGGCCCGCGGTGCGGCGCTCGGGGCGGGGGAGATCCTGCTCAACGGGATGGACGCCGACGGCACCCAGGACGGCTTCGACCTCGACCTGATCCGCGCGGTTCGCGGCGAGGTCACCGTTCCCGTCATCGCCTCGGGCGGCGCCGGGCGCACCGACCACTTCCCACCGGCAGTCGAGGCCGGAGCGGACGCCGTACTCGCCGCCACCGTGTTCCACTTCGGGACGCTGCGGATCGCCGAGGTCAAGGACGCCCTGTCAGCCTCCGGCCACCCCATCCGCTGACCCGGCGTGGGTGACCGTTCGGTCAGAGGCCGAGGCCGGCGCTGCGGAGGGCGTCGATGTGCGCGTCGGGGCCGGTGAACCGCAGCCCGCGGTGCTGGTCGCGTCCGTAGAGGAACATCACGATCTCCGACGGCAGGCCGGTGAGCACGGCGGGGTCGGCGCCACGCCGCAGCGTCGCCTCGGCGCCGGTGTCGGTGCGCCGGATCCGCACCGGTACACCGGCTGGTCGGACCAACCCCCGGCCGAAGACCCGGATCGCGGACCACAGGGCCGACTGGTCGGCGCGGTCGAGCTCCCGCGGCGTCCACCCGGGCTGGGCGCGACGCAGGTCCTCGTGGTGCACGAAGTACTCCAGCGTGTTGACCGCCCGGTCGACGGCCGGGATGGCGTACGGAGTGAGCCCGTGGCCCCGCAACCGTTCGACCAGCACCGTGAAGTCCTTCTTCCCGATCCGCGCCATCTCGAGGTCGGTGAGGCGGGAGAGCGGGCGGATCAGCAGCCCGGGGGCGCCGAGCAGGCTGTGCTCGCGCAGCAGCAGGTGGGTGATGAGGTCCTTGGCGGTCCAGTCACCCGACAGCGTGGGCGCGTCCTCGCCGAGGACGAGGGCAAGGTCGCACAGGTCGTGGCGTTCGCGTCGCGCAAGCAGTTCACGGCTCATGTCAGGCGAGGGTACGGCGCCCGGCGCCACCGGGTGGTAAGGGGTTGGCTCGGTGGAATACCCTGACAACCGCGATCAAACGGAGGGGGATGGCGACCACGTGACGGACGAGCAGGCGAAGCTGCGCGGAGCAACGACGCGCGAAGGCTTCGCCGTACTCGGCCACGCCATCCGTCGCGAGCCCTGGATCTTCGTCCTCTCCACCATCGGCAGCGTGCTGTTCGCCCTGCTGACCGTCGCCGACGCCTGGGTTCTCGGCTGGTCCACCGACCACGTGCTGATCCCCGCGTTCGAGAACGGCGACATCGCTCCCAGCCTGCTCTGGACGGTGCTCGCCCTGTTCCTCGGCGTGGCCATCCTCCGCGCGGTCGGCATCGTCGCGCGGCGTCTCGGCGCCGGGGTCATGCAGTTCCGGATGCAGGCCCACACCCGCCGCGCGGTCACCCGGCAGTACCTCTCCCTGCCCATGGAATGGCACCAGCGCCATCCCACCGGGCAGCTGCTCTCCAATGCCTACTCCGACGTCGAGGCGGCCTGGGGCCCGATCGCTCCGCTGCCGATGGCGCTCGGCACCGTGGTGATGATGGCGATCGCCGTGGTCCAGATGCTGTTCGCGGACGTGGTGCTGGCCATGGTCGGACTGCTGATCTTCCCCCTCGTCGTGATCGCCAACCTCGCCTACCAACGGCTCGCCTCACCGCTGATGACCCGGGCGCAGGGGCTGCGCGCCGAGGTCAGCGAGATCGCCCACGAGTCCTTCGACGGCGCCATGGTGGTCAAGACCCTGGGCCGCGAGGGCGAGGAGACCCAACGGTTCAGCGCCCGCGCCCACGAGCTGCGCGACGTCAACACCCGGGCCGGCACCATCCGCGCCGCCTTCGACCCCACCCTCGCCTCACTGCCCAACATCGGCGTGCTCGTCGTGCTCGCCGTCGGCACCTCCCGGGTGCTGTCCGGCCAGACCGACGCCGGCGACGTCGTCACCGTCGCCTACCTGCTCACCATCGTCTCCTTCCCGATCCGCGCCATCGGCTGGCTGCTCGGCGAGTTCCCACGCTCCGTCGTCGGTTTCCGGCGCACCCGCTCGGTGCTCCGCGCCACCGGGGCGATGCGCCACGGCGACGCGACCCTGCGCGGTGCCGCCCACGGCGCCCGCGTCGAGGTCGACGCGCTCCACTACTCGTACGACGGCGAGACCGCCCTGCTCGACGGCGTCTCGTTCGTCGTCGAGCCGGGCCGCACGGTCGCCCTCGTCGGGGCCACCGCATCCGGGAAGAGCACGCTCACCAGCCTGCTCACCCGGCTCGTCGACCCCGACTCCGGGCGGATCCTGATCGACGGAGCCGACATCCGTGAGCTCCGCAAGGGTGCGCTCGCAGAATCGGTGTCCCTGGTCCCGCAGACGGCATTCCTGTTCGACGACACCGTGCGCGACAACGTCACGCTCGGAGCAGACGTGTCCGACGAGGAGGTGTGGGCGGCCCTGCGGGCCGCGCAGGCCGACGGCTTCGTCGCGGCCCTCGGCCAGGGGCTGCACACCCAGCTCGGCGAGCGCGGCACATCCCTGTCGGGAGGTCAGCGGCAGCGGATCAGCCTCGCCCGGGCCCTGGTGCGCCGCCCACGGCTGCTGATCCTCGACGACGCCACCTCGGCGGTCGATCCCGAGGTCGAGGCGCGGATCCTGCAGGCGCTGCGGACCGGCGGCACGGGCGCGACCCTGATCGTGGTCGCCTACCGAAAGGCCACCATCGCCCTGGCCGACGAGGTCGTCCACCTCGAGAACGGCAGGATCGCCAACCGTGGCACCCACGCCGAACTGCTGGACCGCAGCCCGTCCTACGCCCACCTGGTCAATGCCTACGAGCAGGCCGCCCACGAGCCGGGCGAGGTGGAGGTGAAATGACGACACTCACCACGGCGCGCACCAGCGGCACCACGATGGACACCGGCGACGACATCAAGGCGATGGACACCCTCCGTCGCGGGATGCGGATCTCGCCCGAGCTGCGGGAGGGGTTCGGGTTGACGCTCTTCCTCGCCGTGATCGCCTCGTGCGGCCAGGTGGTCGTCCCGATCGCGGTGCAGCAGACCCTCGACCGGGGCCTCAACGGCTCCGGTGGCCCCGACGTCAGCTACGTCGTCTGGATGGGAGTCCTCGCGGCGCTCGCGATCGCGCTCACCAGCACGGCGTCGTACCTGATGACCAAGCGGCTCTTCAGCTCGTCCGAGCGTGGACTGGCGACCTTGCGGATCAAGGCGTTCCGTCACGTCCACGATCTGCCGCTGCTCACCCAGAACACCGAGCGCCGGGGCGCCCTGGTCTCCCGGGTGACCAGCGACGTCGACCAGGTCAGCCAGTTCCTCGTCTTCGGCGGCCTGCTGTTCATCGTCAGCATCGGCCAGATGCTGGTGGCGACGGTGATCATGGTGTTCTACAGCTGGCAGCTGGCGCTCGTGGTGTGGATCAGCTTCGCGCCGCTGTTCCTCTCCATCCGCTACTTCCAGCGCAAGCTGTCCGAGGCCTACGGCATCGTCCGTCACCAGGTCGGCGTCCTGCTCGGAGCCATCTCCGAGCCCGTCGTCGGAGCCGCCGTGGTCCGCTCCTACTCGGTCGAGGGCCGCACACAGGACCGCATCGACACCGCCATCGACGACTTCAAGGCCGCGTCCATCCGCGCCCAGCAGTTCACGGTCGTCTCGTTCTCCCTGGGTGGCATCTCCGCCGGCCTCGCCAACGCCTGCGTCCTGATCGTCGGCGTGCTGCTCGGCTTCACCGGCGACATGACGCCAGGCCGGGTCCTCGCCTTCGCGTTCCTCGTGACGCTGTTCGTCGGCCCGGTCCAGATGGGCACCCAGATCCTGACCGACGCCCAGAACGCCATTGCCAGCTGGCGGCGCGTCATCGGCATCCTCGAGACCCCCGCCGACCTCGTCGACCCTGGTCCCGACGGACAGGTCCTGCCGCGGGGCCCGATCGACGTCCGCTTCGACCACGTCACGTTCGCCTACCCCGGCGGGCCGCCGGTGCTGCGTGACGTGGACATGTCGATCGACTCCGGCTCCCGGGTCGCGATCGTGGGCGAGACCGGGTCGGGCAAGTCGACCTTCGCCAAGCTGCTCACCCGGCTGATGGACCCCGGTGAGGGCGCGGTGTTGCTCGACGGCGTCGATGTCCGCCGGATCGCCGGGGAGTCGCTGCGTCGCAGCGTCGTGCTCGTCCCTCAGGAGGGCTTCCTGTTCGACGACACCCTGACCGCGAACGTCCGCTACGGGCGACTCGACGCCAGTGAGGACGACATCATCGCCAGCGCCGAGGAGCTGGGTCTCGGTGACTGGGTGGCCGGGTTGCCACGGGGCCTCGACACCCGGGTCGGCCAGCGAGGTGAGTCTCTCTCCGCAGGGGAGCGACAGCTCGTCGCACTGCTGCGCGCCCACCTCGCCGACCCTGACCTGCTGGTCCTCGACGAGGCCACCAGCGCCGTGGACCCGGCCCTGGAGATGCGGATCGGCCGGGCCCTCGAACGCCTGATGAGGGGCCGGACGTCGGTCACCATCGCCCACCGGCTCTCCACTGCGGAGAACGCCGACGAGGTCGTGGTCGTGGACCGGGGCCGGGTCGTCCAGCGCGGTCCACACGCCGAGCTGGTGCAGCAGGAAGGCAGCGTGTACGCCGGCCTGCACGCGTCCTGGATCGCCCAACACGGATAGCCGGCACGGGTAGCCGCAGGCCCGCTGGTCAAACCACCCGCCCGGGTCATTTACCCGTCAACCAGTCTCGTGGTTCCGTGGAACAGACAGCCCCGGGGTGGGGCCAAGCGTGCCGAGCGCGCTTGGGGTCGACCCACCAGGAGCAGCCATGAAGCGCCCGGACCTCCACACCACCGCAACGGCGGGCGCGCTCGCCCTCGCCGTGAGCCTCGCCGGCTTCCTCCCGGCGACCACGACGGCCGGCAACGCCTCCTCGGCAGCGCCTACGCTCGCGCAGGCCCGGGCCGGGGATCCGGCTCTCCGCATGGCGATCCGTGCCGTCGGTGGGCCCCAGGCCCTGCGCGGCCTCCGGTCCTTCCGGTACCTCGCCACCGGCGAACGCTGGATCTACGACGAGGGGATCCGGCCGGGGGACCGGGCCAAGCCCAGCGCCACGTTCGAGGAGCGGGTCCGGTACGTGCTCCCGAGCCGGCGCACGCCCAACCGGGTACGGGTCGACACGGTGCGCACCTCCGCCGGGGCAGACCGGCCGGTTCACGAGGTCATCTCCGGGCCACGGGGCTACATCCGCGGCGTCGACGCCAACTTCTCCGCGCCCGCGACGAAGCCGATGACGGCCGACCGTGGCGCCGCGATCCGCGAGGAGCTGGCCCTGCTCAACCCGCACGTGCTGCTGCAGCAGGCCCTCCGCAATCCGCGGATGGCGCGCGACGGAGGCACGCAGGTCCTGGGTGGGCGGAGCTTCCGGGTCCTCGTGCTCCGCCACGCGGTCGCTCCGGTGCGGCTGTTCGTGAACCCCAGGACCGGCCGTATCGCCCGGCTGCGCACCGTCCAGCACGACTACCTGCGTCGGAACGTCCTGATCGAGGTGCGTTACCTGCGCTGGAGTCCTGCCGGAGCAGGTCTGCGGTTCCCGCGCACGGTCGCGCTCTGGTCCGACGGCCAGCGGCTGCACCGGGAGCTCCGGCCGGCCGGGCAGGTGGACGCCAACCCGCGGCTCGACGGTGCGGCGTTCCGGATCCCCGCCTCCGTGCGGGCACCCCGATTCGGCGCGAGGTTGACCACGGTCGGCCGGCGGACGTCGGAGTGGGTCATGTCCTTCGCCAACCTCGGGTTCATCAAGGACGGCGGTCAGACCGCGATCAACCCGCAACGGATCGCTCCGGGCGTCATCCTGCTGGGCGGCGTCTCGAACAACTCGCTGGTGGTGCGTCGCGCCAGCGGGGTCGTCGTGGTCGAGGGTGCGCTGCACGACCTCCGCGCTGAGGCCGTGATCGGCTTCGTGCGCAGGCGGTTCCCCGGCGAGCGGATCACCCACGTGGTCACCACCCACCACCACTCCGACCACGCCGGGGGCCAGCGGCCCTACGTGGCACTCGGTGCGCGGGCGGTCCTCCACGAGGCGGCGGTGCCGTTCTTCCGGCGGGTGTTCCGGGAGCGCAACTCGACGATCATGCCCGACCGGCTCGACCGGACCAACCGGCCCGCGCGCATCACTTCGGTGCCCAATGGTGGTCTCGTCGCGCTCAACGACGCCGACCAGCGGGTCCAGGTGCTGTCCTTCGACGTGCCTCACTCGGTGGACATGACGGTCACGTTCGTGGAGCAGGGCGGCGTGCTCTTCGTGAGCGACGTCTACACCCCGGGTGGCACTCCGGGCGAAGGCGGCCAGGCGCTGAACGACCTGATCGAGGCGAACAACCTGAACGTCGAGTGGATCGCAGGCGGTCACGGGGGCTTCATCTCCTACGACGACTTCTTGGCGGACCTGGCCGGTTGAGGTGCGGGCGGTCGGCCCGCCGGGGCTTCGACGGTCGCTCCGCTCGCACTTCGACTCCCGGCGGCCTCGCCGACCGGCCACCGGGATACTGGTGGGGTGAGCGAACTCGACCCTGCCGTCGCCGCCCGGCTGAAGCGATCGGCGGAGGGGCTGGTGCCGGCCGTCGTCCAGCAGCACGACACGGGTGAGGTCCTGATGCTGGGCTGGATGGACGACGAGGCACTGGCCCGCACCATCAACACCCGTCGCGCGACGTACTGGAGCCGCTCGCGGCAGGAGTACTGGGTCAAGGGCGAGACCTCCGGCCACCGGCAGCATGTCAGGGAGGTCCGGCTCGACTGCGACGGCGACACTCTGCTGGTCAAGGTCGACCAGGAGGGCGCGGCCTGCCACACGGGCGACCACACCTGCTTCGACGCGGACCTCGTCTGGACCGATGCCTGAACCCCGGCGGATGTTCGTGCCGGTGGTGGGCCTCGGGCTCGCGGCGGGAACGCTCGCGGCGGTGGCCGGCACGCAGCCGTGGGTGGTCGACGTGAGGGTCGGTGACCCGCGGCCGGACCCGCTCGGCCTGGTGGCCGACGCCGGCGAGATGCCGCTCGCCCTGGCGCTGGCCCTCGTCCTCCTCGCGTGCTGGGGCGTGCTGCTCGTCAGCCGAGGCGTCGTGCGCCGCGTGGTCGCCGGCCTCGCGCTGATCGTTGCCCTGGGACTGGCCGCCACGGTCGTGGTGGCGTTCTTCACTCTCCCCGACCAGGTGGCCGCGGCGGAAAGGGAGGTGTCCCTCCCCGATGCCGACGTCTTCGGGAGCACCATCTCCGGTTGGTACCTGGCCGCCGTGTTGAGCGCCATCCTCTCGGTCATGACCGCTGCCCTGGCGGTGCGGTGGGTCGGGCACTGGCCCGAGATGGGGAGCCGGTACGACGCCCCGGGAGGCACAGGTGCGAGTGGCACCGAGACCCCGCCTGAGGACGCGAACAGCCTGGATCTGTGGAGATCCATCGACGAGGGTCGGGACCCCACCGTGTGACCGGCTGAATACACTGGCCCCAGCACATCGCCTGGCCGCCCGCCTGTCCCGAGGAGCCCGCATGACAGCCCACCATGGCAACACCCCCGCGGCCTGGACCGCCGTTGCCGTCGCGATGCTCGGCTTCGTGGTCGGCGGCGTCGCCCTCATGCTCGACCCGGTCAACATGACACTCTTCTGGATCGGTTGCGCGCTCGGAGTCGTCTCCCTGGTGGTGTTCGCCGTGATGGCCAAGCTGGGCCTCCACGGCAGCCGTGACTGACATGACGACCACGGTCGTCTCCCCGGCGGCACGCACACGGGCGCGGCGGGTCGTCGCACCGGTCGCCACCATCACCGGCCTCGCGGCCACGACGGTCGCCCTGCACCTGCGCGACCCCCACGAGTCCGGGAGCTGGGGTTACTGCCCGATCTCGCTGCTGGGGATCTACTGTCCCGGCTGCGGAGGTCTGCGCGCGGTCAATGACCTGACCCACGGAGACCTCGTCGGGGCCGCCTCCAGCAACGCGCTGCTCCTGCTGGCCATGCCCTTCGCCGTCTTCCTCCTGGCGCGGTGGGCGATCGACGCGTGGCGAGGACGACAGCGCGGTCTGCCCGCGCTGTCGTCCTGGCTCGTGCTGTCGGTCGGGATCGCGCTGACCGCGGTCTTCACCGTGGCCCGGAATCTCCCGGGGAGCTGGCTCGCTCCCTGAGGTCGGTCAGGGTGTGGTGTCGAACGTTCCGTCGAAGGTGAGCGCGCCGGTGGCGAACAGGATGATCTGCAGCGCGAGGAGTGCCAGCGCGACGATGCCGAGGATGAAGCCGGCCTTGGCGAGGCCGGCGCCACCCTGACCGGTGACCCGGATCTCCTGCTCGGCGCTGCGGCTCAGGATGATCGCGACGACGCCCAGCGGGCTGCAGCACAGCAGGCCCAGGATGCCGGTGACGAGCGCCCACGTCGCCTTCTTGTTGTTGCCTGCGGGTGCCGGCGCGCCGTAGGGCTGGCCGTAGCCGCCCCCCGGCGGCGGCGGAGGAGGTGGCTGCTCGGTCATTGTGACTCGCTTCCCATGTCGGTGCCGCACCCCGATGGTGCGGCGATGGCCGGGTCAGTCCCCGGAGTTCAAGAGCCGCAGCTCAGAAGCCGGAGCTGTCGAACGTGCTGTCCGGAGAGACCGATGCGACGGCGACGAGGAGAATCAGCAGCAGGATGCCGAGGGTCAAGAGGATCATCCCGATCAGCCCCGTGATCCAGCCGGCCTTGGCCAGTCCCTCGCCGGACAGGGCGCCCTGCGACGCGAGGATCTCGCGTTCCGCGCGGCGGCCGATGATGTACGCCGGGATCCCCAGCGGGGCGCAGACGACCAGCGACAGGATGCCGAGCACGAGCGCGGTCGTGGCCGAGCCGTGGGTGGGGGCGGGCCCTCCGCCGTACGGCGGCTGCTGGCCGTAGGGCCCGTCGGTGGGAGGTGGTGGCGTGCCGTAGCTCAAGGAATGCCCCTCACGCGTTGCGGTGGTCGACTTCGCGTGAGGCTACACAGGTCTTGGCCTGCGGAGGTGGAGATCGGACGGGTGGTCCGCCGTGAGAGGCTTGGTGCCGCAGGGATCGGAGTGGGATCAGGCTCAGGAGTTGGCGGCAGCGGTGAGTTCAGTGCTCGACGACATCGTCGCGGGCGTGCGGATCGACCTCGCCCGCCGCGAGGCCGACACCACGCCCGCCGACCTGCGGGCGGCTCTCGCAGACGTCCCTCCGGCCCGCGATCCGATGCCCCACTTCCGCGGGCAGGGACTCAGCGTGATCGCCGAGGTCAAGCGGCGCAGCCCGAGCAAGGGCGAGCTGGCCGAGATCCCCGAGCCCGCCGTCCTTGCCGAGGCGTACGCCCGTGGCGGTGCGGCCGCGATCAGTGTGCTCACCGAGGAGCGTCGCTTCGGCGGGAGCCTCGCCGACCTCCAGGCGGTCCGTGACGCCGTGGACCTCCCCGTCCTGCGCAAGGACTTCATCGTCACGCCCTACCAGCTCCTCGAGGCCCGTGCCGCGGGCGCCGATCTCGCGTTGCTGATCGTCGCCGCCCTCGATGACGACACCCTCCGCAGCCTCCACGACGAGGCCGGCGCGCTGGGACTGACCGTCCTGGTCGAGGTGCACGACGAGGCCGAGACCGAACGCGCCGTCGCGCTGGGCGCGGAGCTGATCGGGGTCAACGCCCGCAACCTGCGGACCCTCGCCGTCGACCCCGACACCTTCTGCCGGCTGGCGCCGCTGGTTCCCGACGACCGGGTCCTGGTCGCCGAGTCCGGCATCGCAAGTCCCGCCGACGCGGCCCGCTTCGCCGATCAGGGGGCGCGGGTCGTGCTCGTCGGCGAGGCACTGGTCCGCGACGGCGATCCCGAGGCCGCGGTGCGGGCCCTGGCGGGAGGCACGCCGTGACCTACGACGCCGACGCGCGGGGCTACTTCGGTGCGACCGGTGCGGAGCAGTGGGGTGGACGCTTCATGCCCGAAGCACTCGTGGCCGCCCTCGACGAGCTCACCGTCGCCTGGCAGGACGCCATGGCCGACCCGTCCTTCACCGCCGAGTTCGAGCAGATCCTCCGCGAGTACGCCGGGATCCCGAGCCCGCTCTACTTCGCCGAGCGGCTCAGCGACCAGGTCGGCTGCCGAATCCTGCTCAAGCGCGAGGACCTCAACCACACCGGCGCCCACAAGATCCGCAACGTCCTCGGCCAGGCCCTGCTCACCCGACGGATGGGCAAGACCCGGGTGATCGCCGAGACCGGGGCCGGGCAGCACGGTGTCGCCGCGGCGACCGCCGCGGCCTACTTCGGCCTCGACTGCACCGTCTACATGGGCGCCGTCGACACCCGCCGGCAGGCGCTCAACGTCGCCCGGATGCATCTGCTCGGTACGAAGGTGGTGCCGGTCGAGTCCGGCAGCGCCACCCTCAAGGACGCGATCAACGAAGCGCTGCGCGACTGGGTGGCCACGGTCGACAAGACGGCGTACCTCTTCGGCACGGCGGCCGGTCCGCACCCCTTCCCGAGCATGGTCCGTGACTTCTGCCGCGGCATCGGCGACGAGGCCCGTGCCCAGTGCCTTGATCAGTACGGCGTCCTCCCCGACGCCGTCGCGGCCTGCGTCGGCGGGGGCTCGAACGCCATCGGCCTCTTCAGCGCGTTCCTCGAGGACGCGGACGTCGCGATCTACGGCTTCGAGCCGGGAGGCGAAGGCATCGAGACCGGACGGCACGCCGCGACCATCGCGGCCGGTGACAGCGGGGTACTGCACGGCGCCCGCACCTACGTCCTGCAGGACGAGGACGGCCAGACCATCGAGTCCCACTCGATCTCCGCGGGGCTGGACTACCCGGGCGTCGGACCCCAGCACGCCCACCTCGCCTCGTCCGGCCGGGCGAGCTACCTCCCCGTCACCGACGCCGAGGCGATGGACGCCCTGGCGCTGCTCAGCCGCACCGAGGGGATCATCCCCGCGATCGAGTCCGCCCACGCCGTCGCGGGCGCGCTCGGAGTGGCCAGGCGGCTGGCCGCCGAGAAGGGCCCCCAGGCCACGATCCTGGTCAACCTCAGCGGACGCGGCGACAAGGACATGGACACCGCCATCGAATGGTTCGGGCTGGGCGACCCCGACGAGGTCACCGCCGAGCCGGTGGGAGACGCTGAATGAGCGTCTCCACCGCGTTCGACCGGGCGCGGCACGAGGAGCGTTCGGCCCTGGTCGGCTACCTGCCCGCCGGCTTCCCCGACATCGACGGCGGCATCGAGGCCCTGACGGCCATGGTCGACGCCGGCTGCGACGTGATCGAGGTCGGCCTGCCCTACTCCGACCCCGTCATGGACGGCCCCACGATCCAGACGGCCGCCCAGCAGGCGCTGGACGGCGGGGTCCGCACCCGCGACGTGCTGCGGACAGTCGAGGCGGTGGCCGCGACCGGCACCCCGACCCTGGTGATGACCTACTGGAACCCGGTGGAGAGGTGGGGCGTCGACAAGTTCGCGGCCGACCTCGCGGATGCCGGAGGATCGGGACTGATCACCCCCGACCTGACACCCGACAGCGCCGGAGCCTGGATCGCCGCCGCCGACGACCACGACCTCGACAAGGTCTTCCTGGTCGCCCCCAGCTCCACCGACGCACGGATCGCGATGACGACCGCCGCCTGCCGCGGTTTTGTCTACGCCACGGCGGTCATGGGTGTCACCGGTGCGCGCGATAGCACCAGCGACCTGGCCGGGCCGCTGGTCGCCCGCACCCGCAGCACGACGGACCTCCCGGTCGCCGTCGGCCTGGGGGTCGGCAACGGCCGCCAGGCCGCCGAGGTGGCGGCGTACGCTGACGGCGTGATCGTCGGCTCGGCCTTCGTCCGGGCCCTCCTCGACCATCCCGACGACCGGGTAGCGGGACTCCGCGCGCTGACCGCGCTCACCGAGGACCTCGCCGGCGGTGTGCGTGCTTAGGCTCGCCGCGCTGCTCGCCGGGGTCGTGCTCGTGCTCGCGGGGTGCGGCGAGGACGCGTCGTCGGCCGGAGCGGACTTCCACGGCGCGGTCCTCGACGACCAGTACGTCGTCCCCGAAGCGGCTCTGACCGACACCGAGGGGGAGCGCTACTCGCTGACCGCTGACACCGACCGACCGCTCACCCTGGTCTTCTTCGGCTACACCCACTGCCCCGACATCTGCCAGGTCGTGATGTCGTCGCTGGCCTCGGCGATGACCCGCCTCGACGACCGGGATCGGGAACAGGTCGACGTGGTGTTCGTGACCACCGACCCCGTCCGCGACGACGCGCGGGCCCTGCGCACCTACCTCGACCGGTTCGACCCGTCCTTCATCGGGCTCACCGGCGACCTCGACACCATCATCGACATCGGCAAGCCGCTCGCCGTTGCGGTCGAGCAGGGCGATCGACTGCCCAGCGGCGGCTACGAGGTCACCCACAGCACCCAGGTCACCGCGATCGACGACCACGACCGGGTGCCGATCCTGTGGACCCAAGGGACTTCCTCGGCGCAGTTCGCAGACGACATCCACCGACTTCTCGAGGACGCCCGCTGATGATGACCCACCTGACCGTCCTGTCGATCCCGAGCCCGAGCGACGGTGTGTGGAACCTGGGCCCGGTACCCCTGCGCGGGTACGCCCTGGCCATCGTCCTGGGCATCATCGCCGCGATCTGGATCGGCGAGCGCCGCTGGGTGGCCCGCGGCGGCAAGCCCGGCGAGGTCAGCGACCTGGCGGTGTGGGCGGTGCCGTTCGGGCTGGTCGGTGGGCGGCTCTACCACGTGATCACCGACTACCAGAACTACTTCGGCGAGGACAACAACCCGGTCACGGCGCTCTACCTCTGGCGCGGAGGCCTCGGGGTGTGGGGCGCCATCGCGATGGGCGCCCTCGGGGTGGTCATCGGCGCCCGGCACAAGGGGATCCGCGTGCTGCCGGTCCTGGACGCGATGGCCCCCGGGGTGCTGGTCGCCCAGGCGATCGGACGGTGGGGCAACTGGTTCAACCAGGAGCTGTTCGGCCGACCCACCGATCTGCCGTGGGCGCTCGAGATCGACGAGGCTCACCGGCCGCCTGGTTACTTCAACGCCGAGACCTTCCATCCGACGTTCCTCTACGAGTTCCTGTGGTGCCTCGTCGCGTTCGCGGTGGTCGTCTGGGCCGACCGGCGCTTCCGGCTCGGCCACGGCCGGGTGGTCGCGCTCTACGTGATGGCCTACACCCTGGGCCGCGGCTGGATCGAGATGCTCCGCATCGACGACGTCCAGATGCAGGACGTGCTGGGCCTGCGCCTCAACGTGTGGACCTCGATCATCCTGTTCGTCGCCGCCGCGACGTACTTCGTCGTGGTCGGGCGTCGCCATCCCGGCCGCGAGGAGCAGGTCCATACCCGGCAACATGAACCAGCGGAGTCCGAGGAGACCGACACCGGGGCCAACGCCGATCCTGCGTGAGCTGTCCGTGAGTCAGTCAGCCCCTCGGAAGCGTCGAAACCCGGTGGTAACCTGACTCCTCCGCGCGGGCCAACGTCGTCCCCTGCACAGCTTCACATTCGCACAGCCAGCTTGCCGACCACGCACGATGTGCTGCGCCCCTCCGCAGGGGCCGGCGGATCGGCGCAGACGACGACGGGAGAATGCCCGGTGCCAGGACAGCACGCGTTCCCGCCGCACAGCCCGTTCGCAAACACGCCTCCGGCGCAGGGGCTCTACGACCCCCGCCACGAGCACGACGCCTGCGGGGTGGCGTTCGTGGCGAACCTCTCCGGCGAGTCGAGCCACGACATCGTGGCCAAGGCCCTGAGGGCTCTGCGCAACCTCGACCACCGCGGCGCGGCCGGCGCGGAGCCCAACTCCGGAGACGGAGCGGGCATTCTGATGCAGATACCGGACGCCTTCCTGCGCGAGGTCGTCGACTTCGAGCTGCCTCCTGCGTCGTCGTACGCCGTCGGCACGGCGTTCCTGCCCGGTGACGACGAGCAGGTCCAGAAGACCCGCCGTCGGATCGAGGAGATCGCGTCCGAGGAGGGCCTCGCGGTCCTCGGCTGGCGCGAGGTGCCCGTCGACCCCGACCTCCTGGGTGCCACTGCCCGGGGCGTGATGCCGGTGTTCAGCCAGCTCTTCGTGGCCGGCGCCGGGGCCCGCGTGGGCGGGATGGCGCTGGAGCGACTGGCGTACTGCCTGCGCAAGCGGGCGGAGCACGGGACGGAGGTCTACTTCCCCTCGCTGTCCAGCCGGACCCTCATCTACAAGGGCATGCTCACCACCGACCAGCTGGACCACTTCTATCCCGACCTGACCGACGAGCGGGTCGCCTCCGCGCTGGCCGTGGTCCACTCGCGGTTCTCGACCAACACGTTCCCGAGCTGGCCTCTGGCCCACCCGTTCCGGTTCATCGCCCACAACGGCGAGATCAACACCGTGATGGGCAACCGGAACTGGATGCGGGCCCGCGAGGCGCTGCTCGACTCCGACCTGTTCAACGGCGACCTCGACCGGATCTTCCCGATCTGCAGTCCTGGCGCATCCGACTCGGCGTCGTTCGACGAGGTGCTCGAGCTGCTGCACCTCGGCGGCCGGTCGCTGCCGCACTCGGTGCTGATGATGATTCCCGAGGCGTGGGAGAACCACACCGAGATGGACGAGAAGCGCCGCGCCTTCTACCGCTTCCACTCCTCGCTGATGGAGCCGTGGGACGGCCCGGCGTGCGTGGTGTTCACCGACGGGTCGCAGATCGGTGCCGTCCTCGACCGCAACGGTCTGCGGCCCTCGCGCTACTGGGTCACCGACGACGGCCTGGTCGTCCTGGCCTCCGAGGTCGGTGTCCTTGACCTCGACCCCGCGTCCATCGTCCGCAAGGGCCGGCTCCAGCCAGGCCGGATGTTCCTCGTCGACACCGACGAGCACCGGATCATCGAGGACGAGGAGATCAAGGCCGAGCTCGCGGCCGAGCACCCCTACGACGAGTGGCTCCACGCCGGACTGATCCACCTCGACGACATCCCCGAGCGTGAGCACATCGTCCACACTCACGCGTCGGTCACCCGGCGCCAGCAGATCTTCGGGTACACCGAGGAGGAGCTGCGCATCTTGATCACGCCGATGGCCAACACCGGCGCCGAGCCGATCGGCTCGATGGGCACCGACAGCCCGATTGCGGCGCTGTCGGAGAAGCCGCGGCTGCTCTTCGACTACTTCAGCCAGCTCTTCGCCCAGGTCACCAACCCGCCCCTCGACGCGATCCGCGAGGAGCTGGTCACCTCGCTGAGCGGCACCATCGGCCCCGAGGCCAACATCCTCGAGCCGGCCCCCGCGACGTGCCGCCAGGTGGTGCTGCCGTTCCCGGTGATCTCCAACGACGACCTGGCCAAGATCCGGCACATCAACCGCGACGGCGACATGCCCGGCTTCATCACCCACGTTGCCCGCGGCCTCTATCCCGTCGAGGGCGGCGGTGCCGCCATGGCGGAGCGGATCGACGAGATCTGCACCGAGGTGTCGGCGGCGATCGCCGACGGCGCCAGGGTCATCGTGCTGTCCGACCGGCACTCCACGGCCGAGATGGCCCCGATCCCGAGCCTCCTGCTCACCGGAGCGGTGCACCACCACCTGGTTCGCGAGAAGACCCGCACCCAGGTGGGGCTGCTGGTCGAGGCCGGCGACGTTCGCGAGGTCCACCACGTGGCGCTGCTGATCGGGTACGGCGCCGCGGCGGTCAACCCCTACCTCGCCATGGAGTCGGTGGAGGACCTCGCCCGCGACGCCTACTACGTGAAGGCCGAGCCGGAAGAGGCGGTCGCCAACCTGATCAAGGCGCTCGGCAAGGGCGTCCTGAAGGTGATGTCCAAGATGGGGGTCTCCACGGTGGCGTCGTACACCGGTGCCCAGATCTTCGAGGCGGTCGGGCTCTCCCAGGCGGTCGTCGACAAGTACTTCACCGGGACCACCTCGAAGCTCGGCGGCATCGAGCTCGACACCATCGCCGACGAGGTCGCGCGACGCCACGCCGTGGCCTACCCGCCGGCCGGAATCGCGGCGGCGCACCGACAGCTGGCCATCGGTGGCGAGTACCAATGGCGCCGGGAGGGCGAGCCGCACCTCTTCGACCCGGACACGGTGTTCCGGCTCCAGCACTCCACCCGGACCGGGCGCTACGACATCTTCAAGCAGTACAGCGAGAGGGTCGACGAGCAGTCCGAGCGGCTGATGACCCTGCGGGGGATGTTCCGGTTCAAGGACGCCGGCGACACCGGGCGCCAGCCGGTCCCGATCGACGAGGTCGAGCCGGTCTCCGAGATCGTCAAGCGGTTCTCCACCGGCGCGATGTCCTACGGGTCGATCAGCGAGGAGGCACACCAGACGCTGGCGATCGCGATGAACCGGCTGGGCGCCAAGTCCAACACCGGCGAGGGCGGCGAGGACCCCGAGCGGCTCTACGATCCGGAGCGCCGCAGTGCTATCAAGCAGGTCGCCTCCGGCCGCTTCGGCGTGACCGCGGAGTACCTCACGAACTCCGACGACATCCAGATCAAGATGGCGCAGGGCGCCAAGCCCGGCGAGGGGGGGCAGCTGCCGGGACAGAAGGTCTACCCGTGGATCGCGAAGACCCGGTACTCCACGCCGGGGGTGGGGCTGATCAGCCCGCCGCCGCACCACGACATCTACTCCATCGAGGACCTCGCTCAGCTGATCCACGACCTCAAGAACGCCAACCCGTCGGCCCGCATCCACGTGAAGCTGGTGTCCGAGGTCGGCGTCGGCACGGTCGCCGCCGGGGTGTCGAAGGCGCACGCGGACGTGGTACTCATCTCCGGCCACGACGGTGGCACCGGTGCGGCACCTCTGACCTCGCTCAAGCACGCGGGTGGACCGTGGGAGCTCGGGCTTGCCGAGACCCAGCAGACGCTGCTCCTCAACGGGCTGCGCGACCGGATCGTGGTGCAGACCGACGGCCAGCTCAAGACCGGCCGTGACGTTGTCGTCGCGGCTCTCCTCGGAGCGGAGGAGTTCGGCTTCTCGACCGCCCCGCTCGTGGTGTCGGGCTGCATCATGATGCGGGTCTGCCACCTCGACACCTGCCCGGTCGGCGTGGCGACCCAGAACCCCGTCCTCCGGGAGCGCTACACCGGTCAGGCCGACCACGTCGTCACGTTCTTCGAGTACGTCGCGCAGGAGGTGCGCGAGCTGCTCGCGGAGCTCGGCTTCCGCAGCCTCGACGAGGCCGTCGGCCGGGTCGACGCGCTCGACATCGAACGGGCGGTCGATCACTGGAAGGCGGCCGGACTCGACCTGTCGCCGATCCTGCACCTGCCCGAACTTCCCGAGGGGGCGGCCCTGCACCAGACCACGGGTCAGGACCACGGTCTCGACAAGGCGCTGGACAACGAGCTGGTGAAGCTGGCCGCTCCTGCCCTGGAGAGCGGGGAGCCGGTGCGCGCCCAGCTCGAGATCCGCAACGTCAACCGGACCGTCGGCACCATCCTCGGCCACGAGGTCACCAAGCGGTACCGCGGCGAGGGACTGCCCGACGGCACCATCGACCTGACCTTCACCGGCTCCGCCGGACAGTCCTTCGGTGCCTTCGTCCCGAAGGGGATCACCCTCCGCCTGGAGGGCGACGCCAACGACTACCTCGGCAAGGGGCTCTCCGGTGGCCGGATCGTCGTCCGCCCCGACCGGTCGGCGACGTTCGCCGCGGAAGAGCAGATCATCGCCGGCAACGTGATCGGGTACGGCGCGACGAGCGGCGAGATCTTCCTGCGCGGGGTCGTGGGCGAGCGGTTCTGCGTCCGCAACTCCGGTGTGGCCGCGGTCGTGGAGGGGGTGGGCGACCACGGCTGTGAATACATGACCGGCGGCAAGGTCGCGATCCTCGGTCCGACCGGACGCAACTTCGCGGCCGGCATGTCCGGCGGCTACGCCTTCGTGCTCGACATCGACGAGGCGCGGGTCAACCCCGAGCTGGTCGACCTGAGCCCGGTGGAGGGAGAGGCGGCCGAGGAGCTCAAGGACCTCGTCACCCGCCACCACGAGGAGACCGGCTCGACGGTCGCGGAGGCGCTGCTCGCCGACTGGGAGAGCTCGCTGGCCCGCTTCACCGAGGTGATGCCGAGCGACTACAAGCGGGTGCTCGAGGCTCGCGAGGAGGCGATCGAGGAGGGCCTCGACGAGGAAGAGGCCGCTCACCGGATCATGGAGGTTCTTCATGGCTGACCCCAAGGGCTTTCTCAAGCACGACCGCGAGGTCGCGACCCGCCGTCCCGTCGAGGAGCGGGTCCAGGACTGGAACGAGGTCTACCCCGAGAGCGCGGGACGTGCGCTGCTGCCGATCATCACCGAGCAGGCCGGGCGCTGCATGGACTGCGGCATCCCGTTCTGCCACCAGGGCTGCCCGCTGGGCAACCTGATCCCGGAGTGGAACGACCTGGTGTGGCGCGACGACTGGGAGGGCGCGATGGAGCGCCTCCACGCGACCAACAACTTCCCCGAGTTCACCGGCCGGCTCTGCCCGGCACCCTGCGAGCCCGCGTGCGTGCTCGGCATCAACCAGAAGCCGGTCACGATCAAGAACGTCGAGGTCGCCATCATCGACCGGGCGTGGGAATCGGGCTACGTCCGGCCCCAGCCGCCGGAGTGGCTCTCCGGCCGCACGGTTGCGGTGGTCGGCTCGGGACCGGCCGGCCTGGCCGCGGCCCAGCAGCTCACCCGCGCCGGTCACACGGTCGCGGTCTACGAGCGCGACGACAAGATCGGCGGGCTGCTGCGCTACGGCATCCCCGAGTTCAAGATGGAGAAGAAGCACCTCGACCGGCGCCTGGACCAGATGCGCCGGGAGGGCACGGTCTTCCGGTCCGGCGTCGACGTCGGTGCCGAGCTGACCGGTGCGCAGCTGACCGAGCGCTACGACGCCGTCGTACTCGCGATGGGGGCGACCGAGGCCCGCGACCTGCAGGTCCCCGGCCGGGACCTGGACGGCCTGCACCAGGCGATGGAGTACCTCCCGCAGTCGAACCGCGCCTCACTCGGCGAGGAAGTGGCCGACCAGATCACCGCCGAGGGCAAGCACGTCGTGATCATCGGCGGCGGCGACACCGGGGCCGACTGCCTCGGCACGGCCACCCGTCAGGGGGCTGCGTCGATCACCCAGCTGGAGATCATGCCCGAGCCGCCCGAATCCCGCCCCGACGGCCAGCCGTGGCCCACCTACCCGATGATCTTCCGGGTCTCCGCCGCCCACGAAGAAGCGGGGGAGCGGGTCTACGCGGTCTCGACGCAGGAGTTCCTGGGCGACGACTCCGGACGTGTCCGGGCCCTGCGGCTGGTGGACGTGGTCTTCGAGGACGGCAAGTTCTCCGAGGTCGAGGGCAGCGAGCGCGAGATCCCGGCCGAGCTGGTGCTGCTCGCCATGGGCTTCACCGGCCCCGAGAAGCGTTTGAAGGATGGAGGGGCAGGACTGGTCGAGCAGCTCGGGGTCGAGCTCGACGACCGTGGCAACGTCGCCCGCGACGACAGCTACGCCACCTCCGTCGACGGCGTCTTCGTGGCCGGTGACGCCGGCCGCGGTCAGTCGCTGATCGTCTGGGCGATCGCGGAGGGCCGCGCGGCCGCTGCCGCCGTCGACGAGTACCTCACGGGCTCGACCAACCTCCCGGTCCCGATCCCGCCGACCGCACGTCCGCTCGTCGTCTGACCACAAGTTTCGGGCAGGTCGGCTTGGAACGATCTAAGGGCGGCTAGGCTTTCGGCGTGCACAGAGCCAAGATCGTCTGCACCCTCGGCCCAGCCACCTCCAGTCCCGAGCGGATCCGGGAGCTGGTGGGGGCAGGCATGGACGTCGCCCGGCTCAACATGAGCCACGGGACCCACGCCGACCACGAACGCTCCTACCGCCTGGTGCGGGAGGCGGCCGACGCGACCGGTCACGGCGTGGGCATCCTCGCCGACCTCCAGGGGCCCAAGATCCGTCTGGACACCTTCGCCGACGGGCCAGTGGCCCTGCGCAGCGGCGACCGGTTCACGATCACCACACGAGACGTGCCCGGGGACCGGTCCGTCTGCGGGACGACGTACGACGGTCTCCCGGGGGACGTGGGCCCCGGTGACCCGATCCTCGTCGACGACGGCAAGGTCCGGCTCGAAGTCCTCGAGGTGGACGGCCAGGACGTCGTGACCGAGGTGAAGACCGGGGGGCGTGTCAGCGACCACAAGGGCCTCAACCTGCCCGGCGTTCCGGTCAGCGTCCCCGCGCTCTCCGAGAAGGACGTCGAGGACCTGCGGTTCGCGCTCCACCTCTCGGTCGACTTCGTGGCGCTGTCGTTCGTGCGGTCGGCCGACGACGTCGAGCCGGTCCGGCAGGTGATGCGGGAGGAGGGTGTGCTCGTCCCCGTCATCGCGAAGATCGAGAAGCCGCAGGCGATCGACAACCTCGACGAGATCATCCACGCCTTCGACGCGTTCATGGTCGCCCGCGGTGACCTCGGGGTGGAGTGCCCGCTCGAGGAGGTGCCGTTCCTGCAGAAGGACGTCATCAACAAGGCGCGGCTCAACGCCAAGCCGGTCATCGTCGCGACCCAGATGCTCGAGTCGATGATCACCAGCCCGGCTCCCACCCGGGCCGAGGCGTCCGACGTCGCCAACGCCGTTCTCGATGGCGCCGACGCCGTGATGCTCTCCGGCGAGACGAGCGTGGGGGAGTACCCCATCGAGACCGTGGCCACGATGGAGCGCATCGTGGGCGCCACCGAGCGGCACGGGCTGCCCCACATGACCGCCCTGGACTGGTCTCCGCGGACCCGCGGCGGCGTGATCACCAAGGCTGCCCTGGAGGTCGCGGAGCGGGTCGAGGCGAAGTTCCTCGTCGCGTTCACCCAGTCCGGCGACTCCGCCCGTCGCCTCGCCAGGTACCGGGGAAAGGTGCCGATCCTGGCCTTCACGCCGGAGGAGAGGGTGCGCTCCCAGCTGTCGTTGACCTGGGGGGTCGAGACCTTCAAGACCGCTGCCGTCGAGCACACCGACGAGATGGTGCGCCAGGTCGACGAGGCTCTCCTGGAGAGCGGGCGCGTGCAGGAGGGCGACCTGGTCGTCATCATCGCCGGCAGCCCGCCGGGCATCCCGGGCTCCACCAACGCCCTGCGCATCCACCGGATGGGTGACGCGATCAACGAGGTGGCGCCGGCGTATCGCCGCCGCTGACCTTCCATCGTCCGTGACGATCGCCGATCGGCAACCCGAACGTCACGGATGACGGTGCCCCGGGTGAGATTCGAACTCACACTGAATGCTGTTTGAGAGCATCGCCTCTGCCGTTGGGCTACCGGGGCCTGAGCGGGCCAAACGCTACCGGATGCTGTCCGGCGATTCGGGCAGGCCAAAGACTAGTAATTGAGTAGAATATCGTCTATTAGAGTCAGCCGTTCCGGGAGGTCGTCATGTGGAAGCCGTGGGCAGTCGCCCAGCTGATGGGATCGCTCAGCCATGAGGGGGCGGTTGCGAACGCGAGGGGCGCGGCGACTGAGCTGAGCAGGCTCCGGGTGGAGCGGGTCGAGATCGAGCTGTACGTCGCCGAGCGCGCCGCCCAACCGTCGAAACGGTGGGCGGACCAGCCCGCCTGACCCACACCCGGGGGGCCGTGGCGGCGCCCGGCCGCTAGCCTGTCGGCCGTGAACCAGCCCGCGACCCCTTCTCGGCCCAGCCCTGGCCGCAGGGTCGTCATCGCCGAGGACGAAACGCTGATCCGGATGGATCTGGCCGAGATGCTCGGCGAGGAGGGCTACGACGTCGTCGGCCAGGCTGGTGACGGGGCACGGGCCATCGAGCTGGCCGAGGAGCTCCGTCCCGACCTCGTCATCGTCGACGTGAAGATGCCGGTGCTCGACGGGATCGCGGCGGCCGAGCGGATCGCCGGGCAGCGGATCGCCCCGGTGGTGATCCTCACCGCCTTCTCCCAGCGCGAGCTGGTCGAGCGGGCGCGGGACGCCGGCGCCATGGCCTATCTGGTCAAGCCCTTCAGCAAGAGTGACCTGGTGCCGACCATCGAGATGGCGGTGAGCAGGTTCGCCGAGCTCGACGCCCTCGAGCACGAGGTCGCCGATCTCACCGATCGGCTGGAGACACGTAAGGCGGTCGACCGGGCCAAGGGCGTGCTCCAGAAGGAGCTCGGCATCTCCGAGCCCGACGCGTTCCGGTGGATCCAGAAGACGGCAATGGACCTCCGGCTCTCGATGCGACAAGTCTCCGACGGCGTCGTCGAGCACGGTCCGGGCGGAGCAGGCACATGACAGTTCGAGAACCATGCCGGGTCATGTGGGCTGGAACACACTCCGGAGCCCTAGACTGCCCGCAGCACCCAGTGGGGTGCCACAAGGAGGACCCGAGTTGAACCCTCGACCCACCGTCCGCGAACGTCTCGCGGCATACCCAGCAGCCGGTCTGCTGGTGGCGCTGTTGGCACCACTTGTGCTGGTGCTGTTCTCCGCCCCTGCCCAGGCCGCCGAACCCGCACAGCTGTGCGTCCCCTCCGACACCGTGGCCTGCATCGCTGGCACGCTCCGGTCGGAGGAGGAGACCGTCGCCGACGTCGACATCGTCATCACCCCGCCCTCGGGCGAGGAGACGTCAGTCACCACCAACGACTCCGGGCAGTGGAACTACCAGGCGACCGAGCCCGGCGAGTACCAGGTGGCCATCGACCAGGAGTCGCTGCCCGAGGGCATCACGGCCCGTGGCAAGACCGAGCGCACAGTCAACGTCAACATCGGCCCGGACGTGAAGCAGAAGACCTTCGTCGCCCTCTTCGAGGTCCGCACCGGCGCGTTCGACGCCTCCACCAGCAGGAGCGATCTCCTCATCCAGAGCGCGTTCAACGGACTGCGGCTCGGGCTGCTCCTCGCGCTGGCGTCGGTCGGACTGTCCCTGATCTACGGCACGACGGGCCTGTCCAACTTCGCGCACGCCGAGCAGGTCGGTCTCGGCGGCATCCTCGCCTACGCGTTGGTCAACGTGGCCGGGCTGAACCTGTGGGTCGGCGGCATCATCGCCGTCATCCTGTGCGCGGCGACCGGTTACATCCAGGACCGGGGCATGTGGCAGCCGCTGCGACGCAGGGGCCTGGGCATCACCCAGATGATGATCGTGACGATCGGAATGTCGCTCGCCGCCCAGTACGCCTTCCAGTACTTCATCGGCGCGGGCACGGTGCCGATCGTGACCTCCAGCTTCGACACGGTGCAGCTGGGACCGATTCCGGTGACGACCGTGTCGTTCGTCGCGATGGGAGTCTCGACCCTCATGCTCGGCGTCGTGGGCTATGTCCTGCTCCGCACCCGCATCGGGCGCGCCACCCGGGCGGTCTCCGACAACCCGGCTCTTGCCGCCGCCTCGGGCATCGACGTCGACAGGATCATCCGTCTGGTCTGGACCGTCTCCATGGGCCTGGCCGGGCTGGCGGGCATCTTCTACGCACTGGTGGTCAGCAACGGAATCAAGTGGGACACCGGCCTGCAGATCCTGCTCCTGCTCTTCGCGGCGGTGACCCTCGGCGGACTCGGCACCGCGTTCGGCGCCCTGGTCGGTGCCCTCATCATCGGCCTCGTGGTCGAGCTGGCCGGACCACTCGGGGCGCCAGGCGACCTGAAGTACGCCGTGGCACTGGCCATCCTCATCCTGCTGCTGCTGTTCAGGCCCCAGGGCTTGCTCGGACGCGCCGAGCGGGTCGGCTGAGAAGGGACTGACATGGACGTCTTCATCAACATCCTCCAGGCAATGGCCCGGGAGATGGTCGCGCCCACCACCGCTGCGGTGGCGATCGCGGTCATCGGCCTCAATGTGCACTTCGGCTTCACCGGGCTGCTCAACATGGGCCAGGCCGGCTTCATGCTGCTCGGGGCCTACGGCTTCGCCATCTCGACCGTGCGGGGAATGCCGCTGCCGGTGGCAGTCCTGATCGGGTTCGGCGCGGCGCTGGTGTTCGCGCTGGTCCTCGGGGTCCCGACCCTGAAGCTGCGGGGCGACTACCTGGCGATCGTCACGATCTCGGCCGCAGAAATCATCCGGTTCACGGGGCGATTGTCGGTCCTCACCGACTTCACCGGCGCCGCCCAGGGCATTCCCGGCTCGTCCTACCGCGACTCCTTCACCGATCTGTCCTTCTTTGGTGACGGGTCGACCGACATCGGTTTTCTGGACTACGCCAACACTGGGGTCAACGGCTGGTGGGTGCGGTTTGTCGCCTGGACCCTCGTCGCCATCTGTGCCCTCGTCGTCTACCTGCTGACGCGCAGTCCCTGGGGACGTCTCCTGCGCGGGATCCGCGAGGACGAGGACGCGATCCGCAGCCTCGGCAAGAACGTCTTCGCCATCAAGATGCAAGCGCTGATCATCGGCGGCCTGCTGGGGGCGCTCGGCGGGATGATCTATGTCCTGCCCGGCTCGGTCCAGGCCGACGCCATGAGCCGCTCGTTGACGTTCTTCTGCTACACGGCGCTGTTGATCGGCGGAGCGGCCACGGTGTTCGGGCCGATCCTGGGCTCCGTCATCTTCTACACCGGCCGCATCTTCGTGAAGTCAGTCGCCAACGCCTATGTGCCCGACAGCATCATGAGCTCGTCGGAGACCGAGTCGTTCTCCTACATCGTCGTGGGCGTGATCCTCATGCTCATCGTGATCTTCAGACCGCAAGGCATTCTTGGCAACAAGAGGGAGCTGCAGTTCAATGCCTGAGCAGACCACCAGTCCGCCTTCGGCCGACCCGGAGGCCCGACGCCGGATGATGTCGGAGGTCGAGGCCACGCCGGGTTCGAAGAAGCCCGACTCCATCCTCGTCGTCAACAACATCGTCCGTCAGTTCGGCGGCATGACGGCGGTCAATGTCGACCACCTGGAGGTCCAGCGCGGCATCATCACCGCGCTGATCGGCCCCAACGGTGCCGGCAAGACGACGTTCTTCAACCTCATCACCGGCTTCGACAAGCCGACCTCGGCCGGCAAGGGCGCTCACTGGTCCTTCGAGGGCAAGGTCCTCGACAAGACCTCGGCGTCCAGCGTGGCCCGCTCAGGCATGGTCCGCACCTTCCAGCTCACCAAGGCGCTGAGCCGGATGACGGTGCGCGACAACATGATGCTCGGCGCACAACAGCAGGCCGGTGAGAACCTGCTCAAGTCGATGTTCAGGCCGCTGTGGGGTCGCCAGGAGGGGGAGATCGAGGCCAAGGCCCTGGAGCTGCTCGAGCGGTTCAACTTGCTGGAGAAGAAGGACGACTACGCGGGCAGCCTGTCCGGCGGTCAGCGCAAGCTGCTCGAGATGGCCCGGGCGCTGATGAGCGACCCGACGATGATCATGCTCGATGAGCCGATGGCCGGCGTGAACCCCGCCCTCACCCAGTCGCTGCTGGCCCACATCCAGAGCCTGCGCGACGAGGGGATGACCGTGCTCTTCGTCGAGCACGACATGCACGTCGTCCGCCACATCTCCGACTGGGTCGCCGTCATGGCCGAGGGGCGCCTCGTCGCCGAGGGTTCGGCCGACACCGTCATGTCGGACCCCGCGGTCATCGATGCCTACCTCGGCGCCCACCACGACACCGACCTGGGCGAGGAAGAGGTTTCGGAGGAGGCGCTGGCCGAGATCGCCGAAGAGGTGGCTGCCGAGGAGGCCGAGCGCGAAGCCGAGGCCGAAGCCGCGCCGACCGAACCCGATGCCGGAGTGGAGGAGAAGAAGTGAACATCACCCCATTCGAATGCTCACTCCGTTTCGCTTCGAACGGGGGCCCCGAATGACCGTGACAACGGAGACCAAGACGACCGTCGTCGAGGCGAAGGACATTGTCGCCGGCTACATCCCCGGCGTGAACATCCTCAACGGCTGCAGCGTCGTCGCCTATCCCGGCGAGATGATCGGCATCATCGGTCCCAACGGGGCCGGCAAGTCGACCCTGCTCAAGGCCATGTTCGGCCTGGTGAAGGTCCACTCCGGAAGCGTCACGCTCAATGGCGAGGAGATCACCAACCTCAAGGCCAACAAGCTGGTGGAGATGGGCGTCGGCTTCGTGCCCCAGACCAACAACGTCTTCCAGACGCTGAGCATCGAGGAGAACCTCCGGATGGGGCTGTTCACCCGGCCCAAGAAGCTCACCGAGCGGCTCGCCGCCACCTGGGACCTCTTCCCGGTGCTGCACGACCGGCGCAACCAGCGGGCCGGAGCCCTTTCGGGCGGCGAGCGGCAGTCCCTGGCGATGGCCAGGGCGCTGATGATGGAGCCATCGGTCCTGCTGCTCGACGAGCCGTCTGCGGGCCTCTCCCCGGTCCGTCAGGACGAGACGTTCCTCCGGACCCGGCTGATCAACCAGACCGGCGTGTGCGTCGTTATGGTCGAGCAGAACGCCCGGCGCTGCCTGCAGATCTGCGATCGCGGCTACGTGCTCGACCAGGGGCGCGACGCCCACACCGGCACCGGCAAGGAGCTGGCCAAGGACCCCAAGGTCATCGAGCTCTACCTCGGCACCCTCGCCGAGGACGTCGAGGCCGACCGGAAGGGCCGCCAGCAGAACACCTGAGCCACCGACGGGCTGAGAGCCCACAAGGAGGGCCCCGGACCTTGCGGTCCGGGGCCCTCCTTGTCGTGCTGGCGTGTGGACTCAGCCTGCGGGAGCACCCTCCACGACGCTGGCGATCTCGGGAACGTTGTCACTGTTGTACTCGTAGATCCCGATGAACGCCGAGGACGGGTCGTTGTCCTCGTTGATCGGACCGATACCTGAAGGACCGGCGTAGCGGATCTCCGAGCCATCCTCGAGGAGCGCGACGCAGTCTTCGTACGTCGTGCACTCCTCGCCGTCAGTGGCGCCGGAGACGTCTGCGTAGTTCTCCTGGACGGTCGTCGACTCCGTCGAGCCACCCTTGACCGCGGCCAGCGCGGCGAGGATCACTGCGTCGTAGGACTCGGCGCCGTAGGAGAAGTCCTTCAGCGTGTCGCCTTCAGCCGTGTCGTACCACCCGATGAGGCGGTCCTTGAACCCCTCGTCGGGGTCGTTGCCGGGCAGCGTGCCCTTGGCGCCCTCGAGCAGACCCGGGTCGAAGCTGTCGCTGTAGTCGGACAGGTTGCCGTCGGTGAAGTACGTCTTCGGCATGTCCCAACCCTGGGCGTCCAGCTCCTTGATGATCGGCGTGGACTCGTCGAACGCCAGGACCACGATCGCGTCCGGGTTGGCGTTCAGCGCCGCGGTGACCTCGGCCGAGAACGTCGTCTGGCCGGCCGGGAACTCGTCGCCCTGCCCCTGGGCGCCGTAGACGACCTCACCTCCGTTGGCCTCGATCGTCTCCTGGGTGTAGTTGCGGAGTCCGGTGCCATAGGTGTCGTTGAACACGATGAAGGCGACCCGCTGGTAGCCGTCCTGCGTGATCAGCGTGCCCAGCGCGTTGCCCTGGATGGTGTCCGGGGGAGCCGTGCGGAAGTAGAACGGGTCGTAACCGCTCAGGTCCACCGCAGTGTTGGCCGGCGACACCTGGGTGATGTTGGCGTCAGTGAGGGTGTCGACGAAGTTCAGCGAGACGCTGGACGACGCGGCGCCGATCACGACGGAGGGCTTGGCCGAGACCAGGGTGCCGGCCGAGGCGGTCGACACCGACATGTCGGTCGAGTCGCCGGAGTCCTCCATCTGGTAGCAGGCGTCCGCGCCGTCGACTCCGCCGGCGGCGTTGATCTCCGAGACCGCGAGGCCCACGCCTGCGATTTCCGGGGGACCGAGGAACGCGAGGTTACCCGTGAGCGGCAGGATGCCCCCCACCTTGAACGTGTCTGCGGAGGTGGAGCCACCACTGCAACGGTCGTTTGTGAATGTTTCGTCGGCGGAGGTGTCGGACTCGCTTGCGGAGGGCGAGGTGTCGTCCCCGGCCTCGCCTGAGTCATCGGAGCCACATGCTGCGAGGGACAGGCTGAGGACGGCGGTACCGGCCATCAGCTTGACCCAGGTGGCGGTTCTGGATCGATTCACGGGGTGAACCTTTCTGTTGCGACGGTGCACTTCACCGCTGCTCGCCCACTGTGGGCTAGCCAAATGCCACCGTAGACCGGCAAGAGTGAGCGGCGTCACCCGGCACCCTGTCGTTAGCGAACCGTTACGTCAATGGAGCCACGCGGCAATTTGTGTAAGAACTGGGGCCGCAATGAGCGCCGGGAGCAGGTCGGCGACCGGGATCTCGCGAATCCGCAGCAGCCGCAGCGCCACCCCCACCAGCAGCAGACCCCCGGTTGCGGTGAGGGCGGCGACGTGGGCGTCGGGCAGTACGTCGCCGAGCAGCAGTCCCACCACCGTCAGGCCACCCTGGACCACGAGCATGGTGAGGGCGCTGGCCGCCACTCCCCAGCCGAAGGACGCCGCGAAGGCGATCGCCGCGAATCCGTCGAGCGCGGACTTGAGGAACAGCTGGTCGGCACCGAGCCCGAGCCCGTCGTTCAGGGAGCCCAGGATCGTCAGCGGGCCCATGCAGAACACCAGCGACGACACCACGAAGCCCTCGATGAACCGGTGCCGCTCGACCGAGCCTCGGTCGCCGGCCAGCCGTGCCTGCAGCCAGCCGCCCAGCCCCTCGACGCGTGCCTCCAGCCGCAGCAACGAGCCGATGACGCCACCGATCACCATCGAGCCGAGCACAATCAGCATCGGCGCACTGGAGCCGACGTACGACGTGAGCGCCGGCGCGCCGACGGCGACCGCACTCGTGGCCGCGATCAGCAGCGTGACCAGCCCGAGTGCGTCGGTGACGACGTCGCGGGTGCGCTCGGGCAGGCGATGCCCGGCCAGCACTCCCAGGCTCGCTCCGAGCAGCACCGTGACCACGTTCACCAGGGTGCCGATGCCGGGGATCAAGAGCCTCCTCTGTCGATGCGGGCGGTCTGAGCGTAGTCTTCCCCGGTGGAGCCGCGTCCGGGGGACCAAGTGAGGCGGACGGAGCTGCGGAAAGGTCTCTCGAGGTGTTCCCTGTGAAGCGCACCCTGGTGTCCCTGCGACTTGCGTCGCCCGACGACGCTCCCGTGCTGGCTCAGGTGTGGTCGGAGGTGCTGCGGCGGGTCGACCACGACGAGCAGGTCGCCGATCTGCAGGCGATCATCGCCCGGGTGAAGCCGCTCGAGGACGAGCGGATCGTGGTCGCGGAGTACGACGGCGAGGTCGCCGGGGCCGTCCATCTGCGGGCCACCACCTTGACGCCGATCAACCTGGAGCCGGTCGTGCAGGCGATTTCACCCCACGTGCTGCCGGCCTTCCGTCGCCGCGGCGTGGGGCGCACCCTCATGGAGGCAGCGGTGGCGTTCGCCGAGGAGCGCGGCATCGCCCACATCGCCACGGCCGCGATCTCCGGCTCGCGGGACGCCAACCGGTTCATGGCCCGGCTCGCGCTCGGCCCACACGCCGTCGTGCGCCTGGCGCCGACCGCCATGGTCCAGGCGAAGCTCGACGCCCAGGCTCCTGCCACCAGCCGCACCACCGGCCGTTCCAGAGCCCGCCAGCTCACGCACGTCCTGGCCGCCCGGCGCTCCACGCGGCGGGCCCAGCGCCACCGGATCGCCGACTCCCAGAGCTGACGCAGCGCTTGCGTCTGGTGGCCCGGTGGCTGTCCCCGGCGACGGCTAGGCTCGGCCCGTGCCCGTGACAGAGACCAAGGCAGACCCGTCCGGCCGCCCACGCCTCCTACTCCTCGACGGCCATTCCCTGGCCTACCGCGCGTTCTTCGCGTTGCCGGTGGAGAACTTCTCGACGACGACCGGGCAGCACACCAACGCCGTCTACGGCTTCACCTCGATGCTCATCAACGTGCTGCGCGACGAGCAGCCGACCCACGTGGCCGTGGCCTTCGACGTCTCCCGCAAGACCTTCCGGCTGGACGAGTACGCCGAGTACAAGGCCAAGCGCAACAAGACCCCCGACGAGTTCAGTAGCCAGCTCCCGCTCATCCAGGAGGTGCTCTCGGCGCTGCGGATCCCATTCCTGGGGAAGGACGGCTACGAAGCCGACGACATCATCGCGACCCTGACGACCCAGGCGCTGGCCGAGGACCTCGAGGTGCTGATCCTCACCGGCGACCGCGACGCCTTCCAGTTGGTCACCGACCGGTCGACGGTGCTCTACCCGATGCGCGGTGTGTCCGAGCTGGCTCGGATGACTCCCGACGCGGTCGAGGCCAGGTACGGCGTGCCTCCGCAGCGCTATCCCGAGCTGGCCGCGATCGTGGGAGAGACCTCCGACAACCTGCCGGGCGTGCCCGGGGTCGGGCAGGGCTATGCCGCGAAGTGGATCAACCAGTTCGACGGTCTCGACAACGTCATCACCCACGCCGACCAGATCACCGGCAAGAAGGGCGAGGCTCTCCGCGAGCACCTGGGCGACGTGCTCCGCAACCGGCGCCTCAACGCTCTCGTCTGCGACCTCGACCTCGACCTCGGTCCGGCCGACCTCGCGGTCAAGCCGTGGGACCGCCACGAGGTCCACACCCTGTTCGACGGACTGGAGTTCCGGGTCCTCCGCGACCGGCTGTTCGAGACGCTGGAGTCGGAGGAGGAGATCGACGACTCGGGCTTCGAGATGACCGGAGCCCGGCTCGCCCCCGGCGAGGTCGTTGCCTGGCTCGACGAGCACGCCCGGCCGCCGGTGGAACCCGGCGATGCACGATCGCGCACCGGAGTGGCGGTGCAGGGCTCCTGGGGCGGCGGCACCGGCGAGGTGTGGTCGGTGGCACTGGCGGCCGTGGACGGCACGGCCTGCTGGTTCGACGTCACCGAGGTGACTCCCGACGACGATGCCGCACTCGTGTCGTGGTTCGGCGACCCCGACCTTCCCAAGGTGCTCCACGACGCCAAGGGGCCGATGCTCGCCCTGGCCGCCCGGGGCTGGCCACTGCGCGGCTTGGTGAGCGACACCGCCCTCGCCGCCTACCTCGTGCGTCCCGACCAGCGCTCCTATGACCTGGCCGACCTCACCGTCCGCTACCTCAAGCGCGAGCTGAAGCAGGACACCGGCGACTCCGGCCAGCTCACCCTCGACGCCGTCGAGGACACCGGGTCGGCGGAGATCCCGATGCTCCATGCTCGCGCGGTCCTCGACCTCGCCGACGCGCTCGACCACGAGATCGAGGAGCACGGCGGGGCACGGCTGCTGGCTGAGATGGAGCTGCCGCTCGTCGACCTGCTCGCCGCGATGGAGCAGGTCGGGGTCGCGGTCGACACCGATCACCTCGAGGCCCTGGAGAGCCACTTCGCCACCGAGCAGAAGCAGGCGGCCGACGAGGCCTTCTCGGTCATCGGCAAGGAGATCAACCTCGGGTCCCCCAAGCAGCTGCAGGTGGTGCTGTTCGACGAGCTCGACATGCCGAAGACCAAGCGCACCAAGACCGGCTACACCACCGACGCCGACGCGCTCCAGCAGCTCTACGTCAAGACCGAGCACCCCTTCCTGACGGCGCTGCTACGGCACCGCGACGTCTCGCGGCTCCGGCAGACCATCGAGGGCCTGCTCAAGACCGTGGCCTCCGACGGCCGGATCCACACCACCTTCAACCAGACCATCGCCGCGACCGGTCGGCTCTCCAGCACCGAGCCCAACCTGCAGAACATCCCGATCCGCACCGAGGAGGGGCGTCGGATCCGCGAGGGGTTCGTGGTGGGCAAGGGCTTCGAGTCCCTGATGACGGCCGACTACAGCCAGATCGAGATGCGGATCATGGCCCATCTGTCCGAGGACCAGCTGCTGATCGAGGCGTTCAAGTCCGGCCGCGACTTCCACTCGATCACCGCCGCCCGGGTCTTCGACGTCGACGCCGACGACGTCACCCCGGCCATGCGCGCGAAGATCAAGGCGATGAACTACGGCCTCGCCTACGGCCTGTCCGCGTTCGGCCTCGGCCAGCAGCTGCGCATCGAGCCGAGCGAGGCCCGCGCGCTGATGGACGAGTACTTCCTGACCTTCGGCGGGGTGCGCGACTACCTCGGCGGGATCGTCGACGAAGCGCGCAAGTCCGGCTTCACCGAGACCATCTGGGGTCGACGCCGCTACCTACCCGACCTGACCAGCGACAACCGGCAGCGGCGCGAGATGGCCGAGCGGATGGCCCTCAATGCCCCGATCCAGGGTTCGGCCGCCGACCTGATCAAGGTCGCGATGCTCAACGTCGATCGTGCGCTGACCGAGTCCGGGCTGGCCTCCCGGATGCTGCTCCAGGTGCACGACGAGCTCGTGTTCGAGGTGGCGACAGGGGAGCGCGGCGGCCTCGAACGGCTGGTCCGTGAACAGATGGCCGGTGCCGCCGAGCTCGCCGTGCCCCTTGACGTCTCCGTCGGCACCGGCCGCAGCTGGCACGAAGCCGCTCACTGACCCTGGTCACCCTGAGGCGACCGGCGCCCCTGTCCGGTGCCGCATCGCGTCCAGCACGAGGGTCAGCAGCACGAGCAGGTTCACGAGGGTCACACTGAGCACGAGCGAGCCGACGCTGTCGACGTAGAAGGCTGTGGAGGCCACCGCGACCAGACCCGCCCAGAGAATCAGGACGCTGGCGCGGTGCTGGCGGGCCACCACCTCGTAGACCATCAGCTGGATCATCGCCAGCACCATGCCGAGCGCGGCGAACAGGCCGATGTAGGGCTCGATCGCGGCGTACTGGTCGCCGCCGACGAACGCGATCGCGAGGCGGCTGAACGCGATCGCTCCGAGGGTGGCGAGGAGTCCGGCCGCGGCCACGAGGGCGAGGCCCCTGAGGTAGACGCGATGACGCTCGGTCGCGGAGGCCATCGAGGGGAAGGCGACGATGACCACGAACTGCGGCAGGAACAACACCGCTTTGGTGAGGATCAGGCCGGCGGCGTAGAGCCCGGCGGCGTGCTCATCGAGCACCAGGCCGGCCACGAGCACGTCGACCCCGGAGAGCGCGAAGAACGCGAACAGCGCATGCGAGTTGGCCACCACTTCGTGCAGCACCTGCTCGGGGTCCACCACCGCCCGCTGCCCCGCTGCGCGGACACGGCCCGCGTGCCCGAGAGCCAGGGCGCCGACGACCGCCGGGACGCAGGCGCCCAGCGTCACGCCGAGCATGGCCCCGAACGCCGTGGGGATGAGAAGCATCAAGACGCCGCCGATGACGAACCGGCCGAGACCGAGCCCGAGATAGACGCCCGCGAGCGGAGCCCAGCGTCGCTCGCCCTGGAGGACGCCCGACTGCCCACCCATGATCGTGAGCGGCACCGCGCTGAGACCGATCATCAGTGCCGGCGTCCACGAGTCCAGGCGTGCCGTCCACGCGATGACCGGCGTGAGGGCCAGGCAGAGGGCGCCGAGTGCGAGTGCAGAGCGGTACGACGCCGACATGACCGCCGCCTCGACCTCCCCGCGCCGCGAGGGGTTGGCGGCGATCTTCCGGGCTCCCGTGGCCTGCAGCCCGAGGGAGAGCACACCCACGACCAGCAGGATGAACATCAGCCGGGCAACACCGCCGTACTCGACCGGTCCGAGGAGCCTCGCGGCCGCGAGCACGAAGCCGTAGGTGGTCAGGTTCATGACACCGGTCGCCACGGCGATGCCGACGCCACCGCGCAGGAGTCCGCGGAGGCTGCCGGGGGCCGGCGAGTGGGACTGGGTCACCCCGATTGGCCTCTGTTCCGTGCGTGAGCTGGCGGGCGGTGCTGGAGACCACAGGCTACGACCCCCGATTTCGGTATCGCGAAATAGTCGGTCACCGGCGCGTATGGCTAGGTTCCAGGCGTTTCCCGGCGTCCGCCCTGGCTCGGATTCTTTGTTCGCGCGGCTTTGGTCTGGTCGGCATGGCACGGCAACAGCAGGAAAGGGGCACCGCGCGATCAATGCCCCTTCTCAGGTCCGCCGGTGGAACCTGAAGTCGCCGCTGGGCACGTTCACGCTTCCATCTGCTAGTCCCTCCCTCACCAGCTGCCATCGCGACTCCAGCGACTCGGCGAGCCGGCCGTCGGACAGAGCGGGTCTGACATCGGAGCGTGTGCGGTGAGCCAGCCGGGCCGCCGGAGAGCGGTCACCGGAGTCGAGCGCCACGTCGTCGGCGGTGGCGAGCACCCGCAGCCGCAGCGCTTCCAGGCGCGCTGACAGCCTGGTGAGCTCCACGAGGGAGGCGGCCTTGTCGGTGGTCGTCATGTACATCGGATCCAGGTCGGCCACCTGGTCCAGCGCGGAACCGATCACCCGAGCACAGGCGCGCACCGGGTGTTCGGGGACCAGCTGACGGACCGTCATGACCTCACGCTAGGAGTTTCCGGCGACGCTCAAGGACCTCGAGTCGGGACCTGTGGAGAACGCTTGCCGGAGACGGCCATGTGGACGAAAACTGGCCGTGACCCCCGCCGCGCCGCGGCCAACAGCTCAGCCAGCGGCTAGGCGCGCCCCGAAGATCGCCGTACCCGGCGTCAGTCGCCCACGCACTGCCGACCAGCCGCCCCAGATCCGCTCGTGGCCCTCCGGCCACTCCGGCTCCAGCAGGTCGGTGATCACGAAGCCGTTGCCGGCCAGCAGCCCCACCCAGTCGCCGAGGGTGCGGTGATGCTCGACGTACGACACCTGCCCGGTCGCATCGTCCACCTCGACGTACGGCGTCCGGTCCCAGTAGGACTGGCTCGCCACGAGCCCACCCTCGCCGGGGTCGTCGGGGAACATCCAGCGCGTGGGGTGGGTGATCGAGAAGGCAAACCGCCCGCCGGGTCGCAATACCCGGGCGGTCTCCGCGACCGCCCGGTCGAGGTCGCTGACGAACTGCAGCGCGCCGAAGGAGGAGAAGACAACGTCGAACGAGTCGTCGGCGAACGGGAGGTGGGTCGCCGTGCCCAGGATCGAGGGGACCGCCGCGCCGGTCTCCTCGTCGAGCCGGCGTGAGTGCTGGAGCTGGCGGTAGGACAGGTCGAGCCCGATCGGACGGCCACCCTGCTCGCGGATCCACCGCGAGCACTGGCCGGCGCCGGAGCCCACCTCGAGCACATCGCGGTCCGCGACGTCGCCGAGGACCCCCGCTTCGGCCTCGGTCAGCCCCTCCGGGCCCCACACGAATCCCGCGTCGCCGAGGAACTCACCATGGGTCGCCTGGTACTCGTCGGCGTAGCGGTCCCAGTCGGGACCATTGGCTCGCCGTGACTCGGCTTCGTCGACCGGGCGTCGCTCGACGCGCACCGGTGGAGGTGCCCCGGTCTCTTCCCCGTCCACGTTGCGGAGACTACTTCGCGACTGGCCTTGCCGGGACTGACCTCCGAGAATGCGGGCATGGACCTGACCGCGCTGACCCCTCTCGAAGGCGGGTGGTCGGGGGAGACCTTCGTCGCCGAGGTGGCGGGGGAGCGCAGCGTCGTCCGGATCTACGCCGGCTCGTCCCACCGGGGAGAGAACGCCCACGACGTCGACGCCGCGCTGCTCCGGCTGGTCCGGGGACTGGTCCCGGTACCTGAGGTACTGGAAGTCCGCCGCGCCGACCCGGCCGCCGGCCTGCCGGCCCTGCTGGTCACGTCGTTCCTGCCCGGCGTGCGCGCAGACCGGCTGCTCCCCGAGCTGGACGGCGCGCAGCTGGCCGAGCTCGGGGCACGGCTGGGGCGGATCCTTGCCGACCTGGCCGGGATGCCGATGCTGAGGGCCGGTCCGTTCGTCGACGGTGACCTCACGGTCGGCTCCTTCGCCCCCGATGTCGACGGGCTGCCCGCCTTCGTGACTTGTCACGAGGAGGCGCTCTCGCACTGGTCACCTGTCGCCCTGGAGGGGTTGCGCGAGGTGGCCGTCGACGCCCAGGCGCTGCTCGACACCGTCGGCCGCTTCTGCCTCGTCCACAGCGACGTCAACCCCAAGAACCTGCTCGTCGACCCGGACACGCTGGAGGTCACCGGACTCCTCGACTGGGAGTTCGCCCACGCCGGGCACCCCTACACCGACCTCGGCAACCTGCTGCGCTTCGACCGGCAACCCGCGTTCGTCGAGGCGGTGCTGGATGCGTACGTCGCCCGGCACGGTGGTGCCCCCGGGGAGGCGCTCGCCCTCGCCCGCGCCGCCGACCTGTGGGCCCTCGTCGACCTGGCGGCCCGGCGCGGGCAGAACCCGGTCGCCGACCGGGCGCACGACTTGCTGCTCGCCATCGCCCGCGCGCGGGACCCCGCCGCCACCGGGTGACGCCGCCGGTTGGACGTCGTCGTGACGGGCGGCGTACCCTTGTTGACTGCGCCTGGAGTCTGCCTGCGTCCCGGACGGAGCGGACACAGAGCTCGCTATCAGTCCGGAGCACCAGCGGACATCACCATCGGTAGTGAAACCGGCTTCAACGCGCGCCCGAACGACATCTGACCACCCAAGGAATCACTTCCCATATGACGAGCAGCACCTTCACTCTTCCGGCCCACTCCGATGAACAGGGCGACGCGCCCCAGGTGGCGGTCAACGACATCGGTTCGGAAGAGGACTTCCTCGCCGCGATCGACGAGACCATCAAGTACTTCAACGACGGTGACATCGTGGATGGCACCATCGTCAAGGTCGACCGGGACGAGGTCCTGCTCGACATCGGCTACAAGACCGAGGGCGTCATCCCCTCGCGCGAGCTGTCGATCAAGCACGACATCGACCCCAACGAGGTCGTCGTCGTCGGCGACAAGGTCGAGGCCCTCGTCCTTCAGAAGGAGGACAAGGAAGGCCGCCTGATCCTGTCCAAGAAGCGCGCCCAGTACGAGCGCGCCTGGGGCACCATCGAGCAGGTCAAGGAGGAGGACGGCGTCGTCGAGGGCACCGTCATCGAGGTCGTCAAGGGCGGCCTGATCCTCGACATCGGCCTGCGCGGCTTCCTGCCCGCCTCGCTCGTCGAGATGCGCCGCGTGCGCGACCTGCAGCCGTACGTCGGCCAGACCCTCGAGGCCAAGATCATCGAGCTCGACAAGAACCGCAACAACGTGGTCCTGTCGCGCCGCGCCTGGCTCGAGCAGACCCAGTCCGAGGTGCGCCACGGCTTCCTGACCCAGCTCCAGAAGGGCCAGATCCGCAAGGGTGTCGTCTCCTCGATCGTGAACTTCGGTGCGTTCGTGGACCTCGGCGGGGTCGACGGCCTCGTCCACGTCTCCGAGCTGTCCTGGAAGCACATCGACCACCCGTCCGAGGTCGTCACCGTCGGCGACGAGGTCACCGTCGAGGTGCTCGACGTCGACATGGACCGCGAGCGTGTCTCCCTGTCGTTGAAGGCGACGCAGGAGGACCCCTGGCAGCACTTCGCCCGCACCCACCAGATCGGCCAGATCGTGCCCGGCAAGGTCACCAAGCTGGTGCCGTTCGGCTCGTTCGTCCGCGTCGAGGAGGGCATCGAGGGCCTCGTGCACATCTCCGAGCTGGCCGAGCGCCACGTGGAGATCCCCGAGCAGGTCGTGCAGGTCAACGACGACGTGATGGTCAAGATCATCGACATCGACCTCGAGCGTCGCCGGATCTCGCTGTCCCTCAAGCAGGCCAACGAGACCGCAACCGCCTCCGACGTCGATGAGTTCGACCCGACCATGTACGGCATGGCGGCGACCTACGACGAGCAGGGCAACTACGTCTACCCCGAGGGCTTCGACCCCGAGACCGGCGAGTGGCTCGAGGGCTTCGACGAGCAGCGTGCGGTCTGGGAGGAGCAGTACGCCAAGGCGCACGCTCGCTGGGAGGCCCACGTCAAGCAGCAGTCCGACGCGGCGAAGGCAGAGGTCGACGCCGGCGAGGCCACGTCGTACTCCTCCGGGAGCGAGGAGCAGCCCGAGCAGGGTGAGGACGCCGGCAACGGCTCCGGCTCGCTGGCCTCCGACGAGGCGCTGCAGGCGCTCCGCGAGAAGCTCACCGGCGGCGACAGCTAGTCACCGGACCACAACACCGACCCGCCTGCCCCCAGGCGGGTCGGTGTCATTTCCGGTGAATCTGGCGGGCGGGTCAGCGGGCCACGGGGGACCGGAACCGCGGGTCGTCGAAGTGGGAGCGGGGCGGCCGCTGCGGACCGCGGCCGTCGTGGAAGAGCAGGCGAATGGTCTCGGCACTCAGTGCCGCCGCGATCAGCAGGAACACGATCAAGTAGGTCATGGCAGTAATCATGCCTCCGTCGAGTTCCCGCCACTAGTGGCAGGAATGACAACCTGCGTTGATTTTCTGCCAGACGTGGGGGAGGATCGTCCCATGCACAAGGTCGCCGTACTCGTCCAGGACGGCGTCGAGCCGTTCGGCCTCGGCGCGATGTGTGAGGTGTGGTCCGAGCCCTATCACCCCGAGGACGACAACCCGGTCTTCGACTTCGTGGTCGCCACCCCACATCCGGGCCGGGTCCGCGGGTCCTCGGGCTACGACCTCCACGTCGAGCACGGGCTGGACGCCGCCACCGACGCCGACCTGGTCTGCGTCGCCCCGAAGCGCGACCACCTCAAGGCGTCGCCAGAAGTGGCGGCGGCCGTGGTGGCGGCCCACGACCGGGGCGCCTTCGTCCTGGCCCACTGCACCGCGGCCTTCGTCCTCGGCGAGGCCGGGTTGCTGGACGGACGTCGCTGCACCACCCACTGGCGCCACGTCGACGAGTTCGTCAAGCGGTTCCCGGAGGCGCTGGTGGACGAGGACGTGCTCTACGTCCAGGACGGCACGATCGTGACCGGCGCCGGCTCGGCGGCCGGGCTCGACGCCTCGCTGCACCTGATGCGCCAGCAGTTCGGCGCGCGGGTGGCGGCCGCTGCCGCTCGGCGGATGGTGGTCCCGCCGCACCGGTCGGGCGGGCAGGCGCAGTTCATCGCGCGCGCCGTACCCGACTGCGACGCCGAGACGCTCGGCCCGTTGCTCACCTGGATCACCGAGAACCTCGGAGAGGACCTCAGCGTCGAGGAGCTCGCGCGGCGCAGCCACATGTCGCCGCGCACGTTCGCCCGCCGGTTCCGCGCGGAGACCGGCACCACGCCGCACAGCTGGGTGATCGCGCAGCGGGTGCAGGCCGCCGAGGAGTACCTCGAGCTCACCGACCACCCGGTCGACTGGATCGCCAGCGAGGTGGGCTTCGGCAACCCCGCAGCGATGCGCCACCACTTCTCCCGCGCCCGCGGCGTCAGCCCGCAGCAGTACCGGCGCACGTTCACCGGCGAGCGAGCTTCCTAGGCGAGCTCGTCGCGGCGTACCTTCCCGGTCGGAGTGCGGGGCAGGTCGTCGAGAAAGGTCCAGGACTTGGGCCGCTTGGGCGGGGAGAGCCGCTCGCGAGCGAACGCCGCCAGCTCGGCCTCGTCCGCCGACCCGACCACCGCGGCGCACACCCGATGCCCCCAGTCGTCGTCCGGGACGCCGAAGACCGCGACGTCCTCCACCCCCGGGAGCTCGCGCAGCGCGTTCTCCACCTCGAGCGGGTAGACGTTCACGCCGCCGGTGATGATCAGGTCGGTGCCTCGGCCGTCGAGGTAGAGGTAGCCCTGGTCGTCGATCCGCCCGACGTCGCCGACCGTGAACGCCCGTCCCTCCGGTGTGTTGCGCCAGGCCGCCGTGGTCTTGTCCGGGTCGCCGAAGTAGGTGAAACGCGCGTGGTCGGGCACCGTGCACCAGATCGTGCCGTCGTCGTCCACGGACAGCGACCGACCCGGCCGTGCGCGGCCGACGGTGCCGGGGTGCTCCCGCCACTCCTCGCTGCGGCAAGCGGTGAACTGGCCCTCGGTGGCTCCGTAGAACTCCCAGGTGGATCCCTCGGGGAAGACCTCCACCAACCGCCGCTTCACTGCGGGCGGACAGGGGGCGCCGGCGTGCGCGACCAGACGGAAGCTCGACAGGTCGGGCGTGACAGACCGGTCCCAGCACGCGAACAGCCGCTGCAGGTGGGTCGGGACGCAGAACATCGACGTGGGACGCTCGGTCTCGATCATCTCGGTGATCGCGACCGGGTCGAAGGTGCCCGCCACCACGATCCGGCCACCCGCGAGCAGGGTGCCCGTCGCGAACCGCAGCGGCGCGGAGTGGTGCAGCGGGCTGACGACGAGGTTCACGTCGTCCTCGACGAATCCCCACAGGTCCCTCTCCTCGGACAGCAGCGCCTGGGCCTCGTCCCGGGTCAGCGTGCCGGAGTCCACCGGTTTCGGGCGGCCGGTGGTGCCGCTGGTGACGTGCATCGGCCGTCCGAGCGGGAGTCCGCGGCGCGCCTGCTCAGGAACGTGGGCCAGCAGCGAGTCGAGACGCTCCGGGGTGTCGACCACATGCCGTGCGTCGACGTCGGTGAGAATCCGGTCCCGCTCGGAGGCCGTGAGCCGCGGGTCAAGAGGGACCGGGAAGATCCCGGCCGAGAGCAGCCCGATCACCAGGTCGACGTACGACGGCGTGCCGGGCTGCAACAGGGCGACCCGGTCACCGGGGAGCAGGTCGACGCGCTCACTCACCTGCGCGACGCTACCCGCCGGCAATCCTGGGCTAGAGCTTCGACATCTTCTGGAAGGGGCTCGTGATGCGCAGCTTCTGTGAGCCGAAGTCGACCGTCACCGCATCCGCTTCGACCGAGACGACGCGACCCATGCCATAGGAGTCGTGGGAGACCAGGTCACCGCGTTCGAACTGCTCGATCACGGGTTCGGTGCGGGGCTGGAACGGGCTGCTGGCGAGATGTCGCCGTCGTGCGGGCGAGGGTGTCATTACTGCCAGTATGCGCCCTCGGAGGCCCGGCGGGAGAACTCCGGGCCAGGAGTCCGCTTTTTGGGGCCCTAGAGTGCGTGGGTGGAGACCGACGATTTCCTGGCCGGATGCTTCGCCTGCGAGCAGCAGGGCGGGCTCGCCCTGCCGCCGCGTGACGACGTCTTGCACACCGAGCACTGGCGGGTGGCCCATGCGTTCAACAGCACGCTTCCAGGGTGGCTCGTCCTGCTGCCCACGCGTCACGTCACGTCGTTCACGCAGCTGACGGCGGCGGCGGCCGACGAGCTCGGTGGGCTCGTCCGTCGGCTCAGCGCAGCACTCGAGACCGTGACCGGGTGCGTGAAGACCTACCTCATGCAGTTCTCCGAGGCCGAGGGGTTCTCGCACCTCCACCTCCATCTGGTTCCACGGATGCCGAACCATCCTGAGGATGTGCGCGGCCCGAAAGTCTTCGCCTACCTGGCTGACGACGAAGCCCGGTGGCTGCCGACGACGGAACGCGACAGCGTCGCTCTCGCCGTCCGGGCAGCGCTCGTCGAGGGCAGGACCAGCGAACTGGCCGGCAACCCGTGATGCGGGTCGGCCTGACCGGTGGCGTCGCATCCGGCAAGAGCGCTGTCTCGGCCATCCTCGACGAGCTGGGCGCCGTGGTGGTCGATGCCGACGTCCTGGCGCGCGAGGCGGTCGCGCCCGGCACCGACGGGTTGCAGGAGGTGGTCGAGGCATTCGGGCCGGAAATGCTCACCGACGAGGGGGACCTGGACCGGCCGGCGATGGGTGCGATTGTCTTCGCCGATGCCGAGAAGAGGCGGGTCCTGGAGGCCATCATCCATCCGCGGGTGAGGGCGCGCGGAGCAGAGATCGAGGCATCTGCGGGCCCGGACGACGTGGTGGTGCACGACATCCCGCTGCTGGCGGAGACCGGTCAGGCGGACGGGTTCGATGCGGTGATCGTGGTCGACGTCCCCACAGAGACGCAGGTGGAGCGGATGGTCGACCTGCGGGGGATGACACGGGAGGACGCCGAAGCGCGGGTGGCCGCCCAGGCGACCCGGGAGGAACGGCTGGCGATCGCCACCCATGTGGTCGACAACACCGGCACCCTCGAGGATCTCCGACGCCGTGTGACGGACGTCTATCGCGAGCTCTGCGGATGACGGATCGCAGCACGCCGCCCGGTACGGTGGCCCGCGATGCGACGCAGAATCCTCCCATTCCTCGTGATCCTGGTGCTGGCCCTCGTGGCCGGATGCCAGTCGACGCCGCAATCCCGATCCGAGACGTCGGCCGAGCAACCCGGGGCCGAGACCCGGGCCTCGGCCCCGCAGTCCGCCTCGCCTGACGAGCCGCTGAGCTGGGGGCCCACCCAGGCTGAGCTCGAGGAGGCGAGGAAGCTCGTCGCCGGCTGGGAGCCGGCGCAGCTGGCCGGCCAGGTCATCGTCGGCCGCTACTACGGCACCACCCCCGAGGAGGCCGCGGATCTCGTCCGCGACCTGCACCTGGCGGGCGTGTCGGTGGGCGGGGACAACGTCGTCGACGATGCCCAGGTGCGGGCCACGACCGCGGCTGTGACGAAGTCGCACGCCGCGGACGGTCGCAGCTTCCCTCCGGTGATCGGCGTCGACCAGGAGGGCGGCGTGGTCGCGCACCTCGACGGCGTCGCCACGACCTTCCCGCCGTTCCAGGAGGCGGGTGACGCGATCGCCGCCGGTCCGCCCCAGGGCGATGCCGTGGTGCGGAAGGCCGCCGCCTCCACCGCCATGGAGCTGCGGCTGCTGGGCTTCACCTGGGTGTTCGCCCCCGTCGCCGACGTCACGATCGGCGCGGCCGACCCGACGATCGGCTCCCGGTCGCCGTCGGAGGATCCGAAGACGGCCGCGGCCGCCATTGGGGCCGCCGTGCCCGGGTACAACGAGGCCGCGGTGGTCTCGACGACCAAGCACTTTCCAGGACACGGCTCGGTGACCGCGGACAGCCACGAGGTGCTGCCGAAGCTTGACGCCTCGATGGAGACCCTGCGAGAGCGGGACCTGGCGCCCTTCGAGGCGGCGGTCGATGCCGGGGCCCCCGCGATCATGATCGGCCACCTCGACGCCCGTGCGCTCGCCCCCGGCGTCCCGACCAGCCTGGCGCCGGAGGCGTACGACCTCCTGCGCGACGAGCTCGGCTTCGAGGGCGTGGCGATCACCGACTCGATGGGCATGGGTGCCGTGATGCGTCCGGGGAAGCCCGCCGTCGACGCCATCAACGCCGGTGCCGACCTGCTGCTGATGCCCCCCGACACCCGCAACACACACGAGGTGGTCACCGAGGCGATCGAGAACGGCGTGATCCCGCGCGAACGGGTCGAGGAAGCGGCCGCCCGGGTGGTGGCGCTGCAACTGTGGCAGCAGCGGCAGGCGGACGCCGTACCGCTGCCGGCTCCCGCCGTCGTCACCAGGCACGCCCAGGCCGCCGCCGCGGCCCTCGACGCAGCCGGCGAATGACCCGGCCGGGTGGTGCCGCCCGACCGGCTTGAGGAACATGCTTGTCCTCATGACGTCGACTCCTCAGGCGGACGCGCGTCGGGACGCGGTCGCCGAACAGCTGTTCTCCTCGGTCATCGGCGCCCTGGAGACCCTGCACGTGTACGTCGGCCGCGAGCTCGGCCTCTACGAAGCACTCGACGGTGCGCCCGCCATGACGGCCGACGACTTCGCGGGCCGCGCCGGCATCCATCCCCGCTACGCGCGGGAGTGGCTCGAGCAGCAGGCCGCCGCGGGCATCATCGACGTCGACGAGGAGACCGGCGACGCCGCAACCCGCACCTTCCGGCTCCCCGACGGGGTCGCGGAGGTGGTCTGCCGGCCCGACAGCCTGGCCCTGGTGGCTCCGCTGGCGCCGATGGTCGTGGGCGTCGCGAAGGCCCTCCCGGCCGTGCTGGAGGCGTTCCGCTCCGGAGGCGGCGTGCCGTACGACGCCTACGGGGAGGACATCCGGCGGGGAATCGCCGACATCAACCGGCCGTCGTTCGTGAACCAGCTGGCCGAGTGGATCCCCGCGCTGCCGGACCTGCACGAACGACTGGGCAGCGGCGGCCGGATCGCCGACCTCGGCTGCGGGGAGGGCGCCTCCACGCTGGCCCTGGCCCGCGCCTACCCGCGGGCGGAGGTCCTCGGGCTCGACCTCGACCCGGCGTCGATCGAGGCGGCCCGGGCCTCGGCGGGCGATGTCGATGTGTCCTTCGAGTGCCGCGACGCTGCCGACCCGGCGCTGGCCGGATCCTTCGACCTGGTGACACTCTTCGAGACCTTGCACGACATGGCGCACCCGGTGCAGGCGCTCGCCGCGGCGCGGGCGATGCTGACGCCGGACGGCGCCGTGCTCGTCGGCGACGAGAAGGTGGCCGACCGTTTCGCCGCCCCCGGGGACGAGATGGAGCGGTTCAACTACGGCTGGAGTGCCCTGCACTGCCTCGCCGCCGCGATGACCGAAGCCGACTCCGCCGGCACCGGCACGGTGATCCGCGAGGGGACCGTGCGCGCGTACGCGACCGGGGCCGGCTTCGGTTCGTGCACCGTGCTGCCGATCGAGCACGACTTCTGGCGGTTCTACCGCCTCGACCCGTAGGGCTCGACCGGCCGGGGCCGAGGGGCGTCAGGCCGCCAGGTCGGGGTCGCCGAGGCGACGCAGCTTGTGCAGCGCCTCGCGCTCCAGCTGGCGCACCCGCTCGGCCGAGATGCCGTGCTTGGCGCCGATGTCGGCCAGCTTGTGCTGGCGGCCGTCGACCAGCCCGTAGCGGGACCGGATGATGTCGGCGGACCGATCGTCGAGCAGCTCGACCAGGGTGTTGAGCCGGTCACGCGCCTCGATGTCGAGCACCGTCAGGTCCGGGCCGGGCAGCGTCTCCTGGGCCATCAGGTCGCCCAGGGAGGTGTCGCCGTCCTCGTCGACGGGGGTGTCGAGGCTGACGTGCTCGCGGCCCCACGCCATCAGGTCGAGCACCCGGTCGATGTCCATGTCGAGCTCGGCGGCGATCTCCTGCGGCTCGGGATCGCGGCCCAGCTGGCGCTCGAGGGTGCGGCGGGCACCGCCGACCTGGTTGAGCTCCTCGACGACGTGGACCGGCAGCCGGACGACCCGGGCCTGCTGGGCGATGCCGCGGGTGATCGCCTGGCGCACCCACCAGGTGGCGTAGGTGGAGAACTTGTAGCCCTTGGTGTAGTCGAACTTCTCGACCGCCCGGATCAGGCCGGTGTTGCCCTCCTGGATCAGGTCGAGCATCGGCATCTGGGCACGGCCGTACTTGCGGGCGATCGACACCACGAGCCGCAGATTGGCGGTGATGAAGGTGTCCACCGCCTCCCGGCCCTGCTCGGCCAGCCACTCCAGCTCCTCGCGGGACGCCCGCATCGGGGCGCCGCCCTTGGCGCGGGCCACTCGGCCCGTGGCCAGGAGGTACTCGGCCATCAGGCCGGCCTCGATCGTCTTGGACAGCTCGACTTCCTGCGCAGCGTCGAGCAAGGGGTTGCGCGCGATCTCGTCGAGGTAGAGGCCGACACTGTCGCGGCCCTCGATTTCCCGCGTCCCCAGCGTTGCGCTGCGTGTTGCCATTCAGGTGCCCTTTCCTCTGCACGAGGCGACGCCCCCGCGCCGCCTCATTGGTTCCAACGACTCCGTGCCCCCGGAGATTCCCGGCGGGCGGGTGGAGCCGTGGTGGTGCTCCTACAGTGGAAAAGACGTGTGGGAGGGGGGTTGAGTTGCCCTTTTTCGTAACTCTCAGGGACTTCTCAGGGGAGGCGGTGGCCCAGATCAGCCATGGTCAGGCCAGGCCCATGCGGTCCAGGATCCACGCCAGCGAGAACGCGCGGTCACGCCAGGACTTGTAACGGCCCGAGACGCCGCCGTGGCCCGCCGCCATCTCGGTCTTGAGCAGGAAGTCGCGGCGCCCGGTTGCTGTGGCGCGCAGCCGGGCGATCCACTTGGCCGGCTCCACGTAGGCCACCCGGGTGTCGTGCAGCGAGGTCTCGGCGAGGATCGGTGGGTAGTCGATCGCGGCCACGTTGTCGTACGGCGCGTAGCCGGCGATCAGGTCGAACACGTCCGGGTCCGCCTCGGGGTTCCCCCACTCCTCGTACTCCGGCACGGTCAGCGGAAGGCTGGAGTTGAGCATGGTCGTGAGGATGTCCACGAACGCGACATTGGCCACGACCCCACCGAACGACCCCGGCGCGAGGTTGGTGACAGCGCCCATCAGCAGCCCGCCGGCGCTGGCTCCCTCCGCGATCGTGAGCTCCGGGGTGGTCCAGCCGCTGTCGACCAGGTGCCGCGCGCAGGCGATGAAGTCGGTGAACGAGTTCGGCTTGCGGTCGAGCTTCCCGTCGTCGTACCACCGTCGGCCGAGCTCGCCGCCGCCCCGGACGTGGGCGATCGCGAAGGCCGCGCCGCGGTCGAGCAACGACAGCCGGGGGATGGAGAAGTAGGGGTCGAACGAGGTCTCGTAGGCGCCGTACCCGTAGAGCACGAGGGGGATCGGCGCGGTGCCACCGCCCGTGTCCTCGCGGGCACCGAGGCGGCAGACGACCGAGATCGGCACCCGCTCGCCGTCATCGGCGGTGGCCCACAGCCGGTGCTCCTCGTAGTCGTCCGGGTCGTAGCCTCCCAGCACCGGCGTACGTCGCAGCAGGGTCAGCTTCCTGGAACGGACGTCGTAGTCGTAGACCGAGGACGGAATGGCCATGGAGGTGTAGCCCAGCCGCACCACCGGGGTGTCGAACGCCGGGTTGCTGCCCGAGCCGACTGTGTAGATCTCCTGGTCGAACTCGATCAGGTAGTCGTCCTGCACGCCGCCCCCGCTCTCGGCAGCCGCGTCGAGCTCGAGGATGCGCAGCTGGGTGAGGCCGTCGCTGCGCTGGTTCACGACCAGGTGCCCGGCGTGGGCGTCCACGTCCTCCAGCCGTACCGCCGGGTCGTGCGGGATGAGTGGGCGCCAGCCCTCGGGCCCGGTGGGGGCCAGGGGAGCGACTCCCAGCTCGAAGTCGGGGCCGGTGTGGTTGTGCAGCACGAGGAACACGTCCTCGCCGCCGATCACGGCGTGCTCGAGGCCGTACTCCAGTCCGTCCCGGCGGGGCGAGAAGACCCGGAAGCCCGCGTCCGGGTCATCGGCGTCGAAGTAGCGGCACTCCGACGTGGTCTTCGACGCGGCGGCGATCACGATGAAGCGGTCGGTGCGGCTACGGCCCACCCCGACCCAGAATCGTCCGTCCTGCTCGTGGTGGACCAGCTCGTCGTCGGCCTGGCTGGTGCCGAGCCGGTGTCGCCAGATCTTGTCGGGCCGCCACGACTCGTCGACCGTCGTGTAGTAGAAGTCCCGGCCGTCGCGGCTCCAGGTGGCGCCGCCGAGCACGCCGGTGATCTCGTCGTCCTCGAGGCGGCCGGTCCGCAGGTCCTTGACCCGCACGGTGAAGCGCTCGTCGCCGGTCGTGTCGGTGGAGTAGGCCAGCAGGTGGGTGTCCGGGCTGACCGAGGAGCCGCCCAGGGCGAAGAACTCGTGACCCTCGGCCAGCTCATTGGCGTCGAGCAGCAGCTGCTCGCCGGGCAGGGCGGGCTGGTCGGGGACGCAGTCCTCCTCCGGCTGCGGGGGAGTCCAGTCGTCCTCGCCGCGGATCGGGATCCGGCAGGTGGCGCCGTACTCCTTGCCCTCGAAGGAACGGGCGTAGTACCAGAAGCCGCGGTTTCGCGTCGGCACCGACAGGTCGGTCTCGCGGGTGCGCGCCTTGATCTCCTCGAAGATCGTCTCCCGGAGGTCGGCCAGGTGGGCGACCCGCTCCTGGGCGTAGGCGTTCTCGGCCTCGAGGTAGGCCTTGACGTCGGGGTCATCGCTGGCCCGCAGCCACTCGTACTCGTCGACGCGGGTGCGGCCGTGGTGGGTGGTCGTGACCGGGCGACGCTCGGCGACAGGTGGCTCCATGGCCGAAGGCTAGCCGCGGCACAATGTGATCCATGAGCGGGTTCGTCGATCTCAACGCCGACCTGGGGGAGGAGGTCACCGACGACGAGGCGCTGGTGGCGGTGGTCACCAGCGCCAACGTGGCCTGCGGCTACCACGCCGGCAACCGCGAGATCATGCGGTCGGTCTGCGCCCAGGCGTCCGAACTCGGTGTTTCCGTCGGTGCCCAGGTGTCCTACGACGACCGGGAGAACTTCGGCCGGGTCGCTCATGACGTCGCACCCGACCTGCTGCGCGACCAGGTGGCCGACCAGGTCGGGACGCTGGGCGAGATCGCGCAGGCGGAGGGGACCTCGGTGCGGTACCTGAAGCCGCACGGCGCGCTCTACCACCGGGTGATCGACGACGAGGAACAGGCGCAGGCTGTCCTGGCCGGGTCCGGTTCGCTGCCGGTGCTCGGAATGGCCGGTGCCGTCGTCCTCGACCTGGCCCGGTCCGCGGGTCGCCGGATCCTGCTCGAGGGCTTCCCCGACCGGGGGTACGGCGACGACGGACGGCTGGTGCCGCGGGACCAGCCGGGAGCGGTGCTCTCGGACAGCGCCACGATCGCCGCCAACGCCGTCGAGCTCGCGCGCACGGTCGACTCGGTCTGCGTCCACGGCGACAGCCCCGGCGCGGTGGGTCACGCGCGCGCCGTGCGGCGGGCGCTCGAGGACGCCGGATGGGTGCTGCGCGGGCTCTGAGTCCATCCACAACCCAGCCCCGGAACTGTGGAGAGATCGCCCCATTCTGTGGACCTTTCCGGCACTTCTGTGGAGGAGGCTGTGGGACCAGAAGTTTGTCGAAATCGGTTGCCGAAAACGCTTGCGCGCCGACGCCCCGACCCCGTAGAACTCTCCCTACCAACCGAACCGTTCGCGGGGAGGTTGGGGATCGGACGGAGACAAGGATCCGCACGGCGAGGCAACTCGCCGCGTCGGCCCGGTGACGGGGACGGCGGGATCGGAGGCTCTGTCCGGTGGATCGGGCGTCACATCACCGATCAAATCGAGGGGCCCTTTGATGCTCATACCATCGAAGGGCCCCTCACCCATTTCCCGAGATGCGGTCCAGACTGTCCCCGTGGACCAGTCCCTGACAACCCTCTCCGTCGGCCACCACGCCGTGCTGGTCGAACTGGAGGACTCCGCGGCTGCCCGTTCCCTGGCCGCGTGGGCTCGTGAGCAGTCCTTACCGGCCGACGAGATCGTGCCCGCCGCCGCGAGCGTGCTCTTGGACGGCGTCCCCGACCCTGACGAGCTCATCAGGGCACTGTCCGGCTGGAGCCCGTCGATCAGTCCGGAGCCAGGCGAGCTCGTCGAGGTCCCGGTGGACTACGACGGACCCGACCTCGGGTTCGTCGCCGAGCGCTGGGGGATGACCGAGCAAGACGCGGTCGCGGCCCACTCCGACGTGGAGTACGTCGCCGACTTCTGCGGCTTCGCCCCCGGGTTCTCCTACCTCTCGGGGCTGCCCGAGCGGCTGGCCGTGCCCCGCCTCGACTCGCCGCGGTCACGCGTCCCCGCGGGGTCGGTCGGACTGGCCGGGTCGTGGTGCGGCGTCTACCCGGGGGAGTCGCCCGGAGGGTGGCGACTGCTCGGCACGACCGACGCGGTCCTGTGGGACGCCTCCCGCGACCACCCCGCCCTTCTGGCGCCGGGCACCAGGGTCAGGTTCGTCCCGAGATGAGCGACCGCTCGGGTCTGACCGTGCTCGTGGCCGGCGCCCTCACCACGGTGCAGGACCGCGGCCGATTCGGCCTTGCCCACCTCGGGGTGCCCCGCGCCGGGCCGCTCGACGACCGAGCCGCCGACCTGGCCAACCGGCTCGTGGGCAACCCGCCGGAGGCCGCGGTGCTGGAGGTGACGCTCGGCCAGTTCGCGGCGAGAGCAGGAGGCGGCCACTGGGTGGTGGTCACCGGGGCCCCGTGTCCGGTGGCCGTCGACAAGGCGCCGGCGCCGCATGCCGAGGCGGTGTGGGTCCCGCCCGGCGCGGTGCTCCGGCTGGGCGCGCCGGTGACCGGCGTCCGCAGCTACGTGGCGGTCGCGGGGGGTTTCGGCGTCGAGCCGGTGCTCGGGTCGCGGGCCACCGACACCCTCGCCTGGGTCGGTCCGCCCCGGGTGGGTGAAGGGACCGAGCTGCCGGTCGGGCGGCCGGCGGGGGAGCCGCACGCCCACGACACGCCCCGACCGGGTCGTCGCGGGCCGTTGCGGGTCACCCCGGGCCCCCGGGACGACTGGTTCGGCCCGGACGCCCTGCACCGCCTGTGCGCCGCGCCGTACGTCGTCGAGGCCGACTCCAACCGGGTCGGGCTGCGGCTGAAGGGACACCAGCTCGAGTGGAAGCGCGACGACGAGCTGCCCAGCGAAGGGATGGTGCTGGGGGCGGTGCAGGTGCCGCCGAACGGGCAGCCGGTGGTGTTCCTGGCCGACCACCCGCCGACCGGTGGCTACCCGGTGATCGGTGTCGTGCGGCGGGAGGACCTGTGGCAGTGCGGGCAGCTGCGGCCAGGGGACGAGGTCAGCTTCATTCCGGATCACCGGCCGGGTCCTCCGGTCGCCATGCGCTGAGCGCGGGGTCGTCGATCGGGTAGGACCGCACCGGCCCGGCCGGCGTCTGCGCGGTCTCGAAGCGCACGGTCACCACGCCACGGCCCGAGCCCCACACCCAGCCCCTCCCCATTTCGTCGTGCACCACGTCCATGCCCGGTGACCAGACCGGTCGCGGAGGGCCGGGCAGCGGTTCGTCAGGCGGCTGCGCCTCCTCGTCGTCGGAGTCGTCGCCGAACAGGTCGTCCTGGATCCAGTCGGCCAGCCCGGAGACGCCCACGCCGAGCAGGCGGACCCCGCCGGAGGTGTCGAGCTCGGTGAGCAGGCTGCGCGCCAGGCGCGCGACGGTGGCGGCGTCGTCGACGGGGGAGGGCAGGGTGGCGGAGCGGCTGAGCGTGGTGAAGTCGTGCAACCGGACCTTGATCGTGACGGTGCGGCCCGACATGCCGTTCTTGCGCAGCCGCTCCGCGACGCTGCCCGCCTGCCGGGTGAGCAGCCCCTCCATCAGCTTGCGGTCGGTCAGGTCGGTGTCGTAGGTGCCCTCGACGCTGATCGACTTGGTCTCCCGTTCGGCCACCACCGGCCGGTCGTCCTGGGCACGCGCGAGGGCGTGCAGCCCGGTGCCGTGGGCTCTGCCGAGCATCCGGACCAGCTCCTCGACACTCAGCGTCTCCAGGTCGGCGACGGTGTGGATGCCGGCCCGGCGGAGCCGTTCGGTGGTGGCCGGCCCGACGCCGGGGATCACGGTGACGTGCATCGGCCGGAGCAGGTCCTGCTCGGTCCCAGGGGGTACGACGACCAGGCCGTCCGGCTTGTCCAGGTCGCTCGCGACCTTGGCGATGAACTTCGAGGTGCCGATTCCCACCGAGGCCGTCAGTCCGTCCGTCGCCTCGGTGACCCGCGTCCGCAGCTGCTCGGCGAAGGCGCGGACCGTCTCCACCTCGAGGTCGGGGAGGTCCGCCCGCTCGAGGTCGACGAAGGCCTCGTCGAGCGAGAGCGGCTCGACAAGGGCGGAGGCCGTGCGCAGCAGCGCCATCACGGTCCCGCTGGCCTCCCGGTAGGCGTGGAACCGGCCGGACAGGAAGGCCGCGTGCGGGCACCGCGCCCGGGCCTCCCGGGTCGACATGGCCGAGCGGACGCCGTACCGCCTCGCCTCGTACGACGCGGTCGACACCACGCCTCGGCCGCCGACACCGCCGACGACGACCGGCTTGCCGCGCAACGACGGCTTGTCCCGTTGCTCGACGGCGGCGAAGAAGGCGTCCAGGTCGAGATGGAGCACCGAGGCGACCGGACGCATGATGGGCAAACTACCCGTCGGACCGGCCCACCCACGGTCCACAGCCCGGGTCGCCGCAGGGCTTTCCACAGCCCGACCCGACGCTGGGCCGATTCGTCGGCCCGACCGGGAAGGGTTCCGGTCATGACCACGACCCTGAACCTCCGCTCGCCCGAGGACCTGCTCGCCGCCGCGCCCGTCGTGCTCGGGTTCGTGCCGACCGACTCCGCGGTGATGTTCACGTTCGACGGGCCGAGCTGCTTCCACGCCCGGGTCGACCTGCCGCGCGTCGGCCAGGAGGTCGACGAGTGCATCCAGGCCCTGCTGTCCCCGAGCGTCCGGCACGGCGTGGGGCGGGTGCTGTTCCTGCTCTACTCCGAGCACCCGCTGCCCGCCGACCAGGTGGCCCGGCGCCTGGTGCGGGCCTTCCGTGACGCCGGAATCGAGGTGGTCGACCTGCTTCGGGCCGATGGTCGTCGGTGGTTCCCGATGCTGCGGTCTCGGCGCTCGGTCTCGTCCTCGGGGGTGCCCTACGACGTCTCGGCGCACCCGTTCGCCGCCGAGTCCGTGCTCAGCGGGCGGGTCACCCACAGGTCCAGGGCCGAGCTGGAGGCGACGGTCGCGCCCGATCCGGTCGCGGTGGCTCGCGTGGCCGCAGCCGTGCGCGACCCCACCCTTTCGCGTGCCGGGCCGGGCTGGTTGCCGGAGGCCGTGGTCGGTCACGTCGCGGCCGGGTCGGTGCCCGGCGACGGCGAGGCCGCGCGGCTGCTCAGGTGCCTCGTCGACGTGCAGGGCCGCGATGTCGCGCTCGGCCTGCTGAGCCGAGACACCGCGGGGGCGCACGCTCGCCTCTGGGGAGATCTGGTCCGTCGTGCTCCCGACGACCTCGTCGCGCCGGTTGCCGCCGTCCTCGGCTTCGCCGCCTGGCTCGCGGGCAACGGCGCCCTCGCCTGGTGCGCTGTCGACCGCTGTCTCGAGGCCGATCCCGACTACCGGATGGCCCACCACCTGGCCCACGTCCTCACCGAGGCGGTGCCACCGTCGATGTGGGAGGGGGTGGTGTCCGCGTCGTCCTGATCTGGACGAACTCTCGCCGCGGGGCCCCATGATCCCTAGGGTCTGACCATGGGCGAAGAGGTCGAAGCACAAGAGTTCTCCCGAGCCGACCGCACGCGGTACCGCGAGAAGGTGCGGCGCTGCCTCGACGTCTTCGCCCGGATGCTGCGCGACGAGCAGTTCGACACCGACGACCCGATGACCGGGCTGGAGGTCGAGCTCAACCTGGTCGACGAGCACGGCGACCCGGCGCTGAAGAACGCGGAGGCACTGGAGGCGATCGCCGATCCCAACTTCGTGACCGAGCTCGGTCAGTTCAACATCGAGATCAACGTGCCGCCGGCAAAACTGCGCGAGGGCGGGCTCACCACTTTCGAGGAGACGCTGCGGGAGAGCCTCAACGACGCCGAGAAGCAGTCGTCGAAGGTGGGTGCCCACATGGTGACCATCGGAGTCCTGCCCACGCTGGCCGAGGGCCACCTGACCCCGGGCACGCTGAGCTCCAACCCGCGCTACAGCCTGCTCAGCGAGCAGATCATGTCCGCCAGGGGGGAGGACATCGCCATCTCTATCGCCGGGCCCGAGCGGCTGGTCACGACCGCCGACTCGATCGTGCCGGAGGCGGCCTGCACCAGCATGCAGCTGCACGTGCAGACCTCGCCCGACCAGTTCGCGTCGTACTGGAACGCCTCGCAGGCGGTCGCGGCCGTCCAGCTCGCGGTGAGCGCCAACTCGCCCTACCTGCTCGGCAAGGAGCTGTGGCGCGAGACCCGGATCCCGCTGTTCGAGCAGGCGACCGACACGCGCAGCGAGGAGCTCAAGGCCCAGGGCGTGCGGCCCCGGGTGTGGTTCGGGGAGCGGTGGATCAACTCGGTGTTCGACCTGTTCGAGGAGAACGTCCGCTACTTCCCGGCGCTGCTGCCGATCACCGACGACGAGGACCCGCTCGAGGTACTGGAGGACGGCGGGACTCCGGAGCTGTCCGAGCTCCGGCTGCACAACGGCACGATCTACCGCTGGAACCGCCCGGTCTACGACATCGCGTCGGGGATCCCACACCTGCGCGTCGAGAACCGCGTCCTGGCCGCCGGGCCGACCGTCTCGGACATGATGGCCAACTCGGCGCTCTACTTCGGCCTGGTCCGTGCCTTCGTCGACAGCCAGCGGCCGCTGTGGTCGCAGATGTCCTTCAGCGCCGCGGAGGAGAACTTCCACGTCGCCGCGGAGCACGGCATCGAGGCGGAGATCTACTGGCCGGGCATCGGGCAGGTGCGGGCCACCGAACTGGTGCTCCGGCGGCTGCTCCCGATGGCCCACGATGGCCTGGCGTCGTGGGGTGTCTCGGCCGACGTCCGCGACCGGCTGTTGGGCATCATCGAGCAGCGCTGCCTGCAGGGCACGAACGGCGCGGAGTGGTTCGCCACCCGGATGCACGAGCGATCGGACCTCGACCGGTACGACGCGCTGCGGGCCACCCTGCTGGAGTACCAACGCAACATGCACAGCAACGAGCCGGTGCACACCTGGGAGTGATCCCTTATCGCCGGCGCAGTCGCTTCCACTCCCGGCGCCGACCCGAGCGCGGGTCCCACCAGCCCCGCCGGGTGACCACGACCATCGTCAGGTCCGCGCCCGCCTCCGCGTAGGCGGAGCGGGCGGCCGACAGCCACTCCGCGTCCATGTCCTCGAGCACGAACTCGCCGGTCCGGGTGAGCCACACGAGGGGCTCGACCGGACCGGTGCGGGTTCGTCGCAGGAAGGCCGCCACCAGGTCCGCACGCAGCCCGTGTTCCATCGGCTCGTCGCTCCGAGGCTCGTAGGCCAGCCCGGTCCCTCCCGGCACGCCGACGTGGAGGACCGGCGCGAAGACCTTCCGCCGCTCCGAGACCCGGAAGTCCAGCACGGCCCGCCGGAGCAGGACGTGGGTCTGCGGGCGGAGCCTTGTGTCGTGATGCGGGTCCGGGCGGTCGGGCACGACCGTCAGCCTTCCCACTCCGCCGACCGGGCGGCGTACTCCTCCACAGGCTGCCGCCGAGGGCCGGGATTCGATAGCGTGCCGGAGGGACCGGCCGGTCCCGAGTCGCCAGCACGAGGAGGCAGCAATGGGGAACGTCGTCGTGGGCTACGTGCCCAAGCCCGAGGGGCAGGCGGCCCTCGCCAGCGCCATCGCGGAGGCGAAGCTGCGCGGCGCCAGGGTGGTGGTTGTGAACTCGCACCGGGGCGGCCAGGACTTCGACCGCGCTGCGTCCGACAAGGCCGAGGGCGAGATGGAGGCCGTGAAGAGCAAGCTGGACGAGGCCGGGGTGGAGCACGAGATCCGGCAGCTGGTCCGTGGGTTCGAGCCTGCAGAGGACCTGATCGGCATCGCCGCCGAGGTGTCCGCCGAGCTGATCGTGATCGGCCTGCGCCGCCGCTCGCCCGTCGGCAAGCTGATCCTCGGCAGCAACGCGCAGCGGATCCTGCTGGACGCCAAGTGCCCCGTCCTCGCCGTCAAGGCCGACGCCTGACCTGGCTGCTTCGCCCCATGGAGGTCGATGACCTCCCCGAGCTGATGGCGCTCCAGGAGCGCGGCGCGGTCGCGGGCTGTCCCACGTCTTCCCGCAGGACGAGGTCCTGCACTTCGGCACGGCGTTGGAGACCTGGGGGAGCGGCCTGGCCGGCTGGATGCACGACGCGCTCCTCGCGACGTACCCGCCCGGCCTGCGGCGAGTCCGCCTCCGCGTCTTCGCCGGGAACCACCGGGCGCAGAGGTTCTACGAGAGGCGTGGCTGGACCGCGACCGGTGCCGTGACCCGCACGTCCTTTCCACCCCATCCGACGCTCCTCGAGTACGTCCTCGACCGCACGGGTGTCCGGCCGCGGCAGGATGAGCCTGCCGTTACGTCGGGGGTGGCGGGCACGGGCACAAAGATCCGCGTCGTCCAGGTCAACCCCCACGGGATGATGACGATCGAGGTGCAGTAGGCCCCCCGCCCCCCGTGCGGTAGTCCAGTGGCAGATGGTCGGGCTCCGGCCCGGATTCCAGCCATCTGCCACTGGACTGTCCGCAGGTGACGGCGCCTGGGGCAGGATGAGCGGCATGGCTTTCGAGATCGCACAGGACCCCGCCGCCGACCAGGTGCTCGACGGCTCTCCATTCGCGCTTCTCGTGGGGATGATGCTCGACCAGCAGTACCCGATGGAGCACGCTTTCCGCGGGCCGGCGAAGGTGCTGGACCGGTTCGGCACGTTCGAGCCGGCGGCCATTGCGGCGGCGGACCCGGAGGAGTTCAAGGCCTTGTGCAGCACTCCGCCCGCCATCCACCGGTTCCCCGGATCGATGGCCGCACGCCTGCAGGAGATCGCCAGAATCGTCACCGACGAGTACGACGGCGACGCCGCGCGGATCTGGACCGAGGCGACGAGCGGGGCCGACCTGATGACACGCCTCCAGGCCCTCCCCGGCTTCGGGAAGCAGAAGGCCCAGATCTTCACCGCACTCGTGGCCAAACAGCTCGGGGTCCGACCCGTTGGGTGGGAGCAGGCGGCCGGGGACTATGCGCTGGAGGGCTACCGGTCGGTAGCCGACGTCGTCGACGGGGCATCACTGCAGAAGGTCCGCGAGTTCAAGCAGGCGAAGAAGGCGGCCGCCCGCGAGGCCACGTCCTGAGCCGTGGTCCGACGGGACGGGGGGCGGGGTGAGTTCGGTTTGTGCCTTGGCTGCGTGGCAGAATGACCAACGCGGCTCTTGACGGTACCGGGTCCAGCCGCGCCCCCATGCTCCTGACGAGAGGTGTTCGTGTCTTCGAACCCGCGCAAGCCAGTTCCCGCCGAGGTGCTGTCACACCCAGCAGTGGTGGCCCTGATCCAGGGAGGAACCCCTTCAGGCACCGTCACCCCCGACGCCGTCCGACAGGCCAGTGAAGAGGCATCGGTCCAGCCTCGCCACCTCAAGGGCCTGATGGCTCACCTGAGTGGGCTGGGGATCTCCGTGGACCTGCCGCCCACGAGCAGCCGTGCCGTCGCGGCCAAGTCGACGCGTCGTACCGCCACCGCCAGCACGACCCGCAAGCCGGCGGAGAAGAAGGCCGCCACGAAGACCACCGCGAAGGCCGCGTCGAAGGCGCCGGCCACCAAGCGGCCAGCTGCGGCCACCTCTGCCAAGAAGACGGCCACCAAGGCCACCTCCAAGCCGACGGCCAAGACCGCGGCGAAGAAGGCACCGGCCAAGAAGGCGGCCGAGAAGGCTGCTGCCGTGGTGGAGGAGATGGTTCCTCCCGCAGTCGGCCCCGACGGCAAGAAGATCCTCCCCGACATCCCTGACGAGCAGTTCGAGAAGGACGTCAAGGTCGACCCGACGATCGTGGAGGACGAGAAGCAGGCAACCTTCATCGTCTCCGACGCCGACGAGTCCGGGGAGCCCGAGCAGCAGGTCATGGTGGCCGGTGCCACCGCCGACCCGGTCAAGGACTACCTCAAGCAGATCGGCAAGGTCCCCCTGCTCAACGCCGAGATGGAGGTCGAGCTCGCCAAGCGGATCGAGGCCGGCCTGTTCTCGGAGGAGAAGCTCGCCAAGGGCGGGAAGATCAGCGCGAAGCTGCTCGAGGAGCTCGAGTGGATCGCTGACGACGGCAAGCGCGCCAAGAACCACCTCCTCGAGGCCAACCTCCGCCTGGTCGTCTCGCTGGCCAAGCGCTACACCGGCCGCGGCATGCTGTTCCTCGACCTGATCCAGGAGGGCAACCTCGGACTGATCCGCGCGGTCGAGAAGTTCGACTACACCAAGGGCTACAAGTTCTCCACGTACGCCACGTGGTGGATCCGGCAGGCGATCACCCGCGCCATGGCCGACCAGGCCCGGACCATCCGGATCCCGGTGCACATGGTCGAGGTCATCAACAAGCTCGCCCGGGTCCAGCGCCAGATGCTGCAGGACCTCGGCCGCGAGCCCACGCCGGAGGAGCTGGCCAAGGAGCTCGACATGACCCCGGAGAAGGTCATCGAGGTCCAGAAGTACGGCCGCGAGCCCATCTCGCTGCACACGCCGCTGGGCGAGGACGGAGACTCCGAGTTCGGCGACCTGATCGAGGACTCCGAGGCCATCGTCCCGGCCGACGCCGTCTCCTTCACGCTCCTGCAGGAGCAGCTGCACGCCGTGCTGGACACCCTCTCCGAGCGCGAGGCCGGCGTGGTCTCCATGCGGTTCGGCCTCACCGACGGCCAGCCGAAGACGCTCGACGAGATCGGCAAGGTCTACGGTGTGACCCGCGAGCGGATCCGCCAGATCGAGTCCAAGACGATGTCGAAGCTGCGCCACCCGAGCCGCTCCCAGGTTCTGCGCGACTACCTCGACTGAGGTTGTGCAGACCCTGACCATGTTGTCCGGGGTCAGATTCGCTTTGCCTGCGACCGGGGCTCCGGCCCGTCATCATTGATCGTCCCGGCATCCGATCCCCGGGACCGATGACGACGATGCCAGTATGCTGCCCGGGTCGACGGTGAGCACAATCCGTGGCTGGAGCCGAATGGAGAGCTCATGAGTCGCCAACCCCTGGTCCTGATCGAGGACGACGCGGGGGACAGGCTGCTCGTGACCGACATGTTGGCGGACGTCGCCCCGGACATACAGCTCACCTGGTTCCCCACGATGCGGGCGGCGCTCGACGGCTGGCCACCCGATGCCGAGTGCGTGCTCCTGGACCTGGGCCTTCCCGATGCCATGGGTATGTCCGCGCTCGAACGGCTCCGCGCCGCAGTGCCCGACGTACCCATCGTGGTGCTCACGGGACGCCCCGACGACGGCATCGGACGCGTGGCGCTCGCTGCTGGCGCGCAGGACTACCTCGTCAAGGGCCAGGTGGACGGTACGGCGATCGAGCGCTCGGTGCGGTACGCAGTCGAGCGTGGGCGGGCCGCGCTGGATCGGCGCCGCTTCATGGCGGCCGAGCTGATCGCGCAGGAGAACGCCCGCCTGCAACGCGGTCTGCTCCCGAGCCCGCTGATGGAGACGAGCGACCTGCGCATCGCCAGCTTCTACCGTCCGGGTGGGGGCCGAGCACTGCTCGGCGGAGACTTCTACGACGTAGTGCAGACCGCCGCGGGAGTGCATCTCCTGATCGGTGACATCAGCGGCCACGGCCCCGAAGAAGCGGCCCTGGGCGTGGCGCTGCGGATCGCGTGGCGCGCGCTGGTGCTGGCCGGACAATCAGGCGTGGATGTCGTGCCCGGCGTTGAGCAGGTGCTGCTCGCAGAGCGGCACGACGACGAGCGTTACGCGACCATCGCCACGGTGTCGCTGGACACCGCACTCTCGCGCGCCGAGGTGTTGCTGTGCGGTCATCACTCGCCGCTGCTGATCCGCGGCAATGACGTCGACGAGCTCGACGGCAGTCGCCTTCCGATCCTCACGCTTCACGACGGTCTCCCCATGGAGCCGTTCGTCGTCGAGCTCGAGGGCGAATGGGGTCTGCTGCTGTTCACGGACGGTTTGGTCGAGGGTCGCGCCGCGCCCGGATCGACGAACCGCTTCGGCGTGGACGGCCTCGAGCGACTGCTCGGGTCGCTGGTCTCGGCCGGTATCCCGCGAGACGAGCTGGCATCGGCGTTGGTCGCCGCCGTCGAGCAGGCGAACGGAGGGCCCCTCACCGACGACGTCGCGGCGCTGCTCGTCGGCACCGCGGGATGGTGGTCCTGACGTGATCACGGTCGGTGCATGGTCCGACTGGACGCTGGCCCGCCGGTTGCGGGTGACGCTCGCCGGCCTGTTCGTGCTCCTGCTGCTGGCAGGGGTGGCACTGACGGTCGCGCTGCGCCAAGCCGACAACGCGACGTCCGATCAGGTGCAGCGGACCTTCCCGGCTCGGCTCGCCGCGAGCCAGCTGCTGACGTCGCTCGTCGACCAGGAGACCGGCCTGCGCGGCTACGCACTGACCGGCGACCAGGCCTTCCTCGAACCGTATCGGCAGGGACTGCGCGACGAACGGCGCGCCCGCGTGGAGCTGGAGCGCCTGATTCCGCCCGGGGACCCAGCCCGGCTCGACCTGCTGTCGGTCGACGCCGCCATCACGGCGTGGCGCGAACAGTACGCGTCATTGAGATCCGACGGCGCGAGCGGCACCGGCACCGACGAGACCATCGAATTCGGTCGGCAGCTCTTCGAGCGGGTGCGTCGGACGAACGCCGACCTCGATGCCGAGCTCGCCGACCAGGTGGTGACCGCACAGCAGGCCGCGGACCGAGACCGCACCGTCGTGGCTGTCGTCCTCGCCCTGATGGCACTCACCTTCGTGGTCGCGGTCATCGTCCTTCAGCGTGCGCTGAGCACGTCGGTGCTCCGGCCGTTGCAGCGCCTCGGCGAGCAAGTGCGGGAGGTGGCTCGCGGCGCGCACACCGCCTCGATCCAGCCGGTGGGCCCGCCCGACCTGCGCGAGATCGGCGACGACATCGAGTCCATGCGCCTGGAGCTCGTCGGCGTGCTGGCGGAGGTGGAGCAGCAGCGGCGTGGGCTGGAGCGACATGCCGCCGAGCTGGCTCGGTCGAACGCCGACCTCGAGCAGTTCGCGTACGTCGCGTCCCACGACCTCCAGGAACCGCTGCGCAAGGTCGCCAGCTTCTGCCAGTTGCTCGAGCAGCGCTACCAAGGGCAGCTCGACGCGCGCGCCGACCAGTACATCGCATTCGCCGTCGACGGCGCGAAGCGGATGCAGGTGCTCATCAACGACCTGCTGACGCTCAGCCGGGTCGGGCGCACCAGCAAAGGATTCGTCTCGGTCGATCTCGCGGCTGTCGTCGCGACCGCGTGGGAGTCGCTCGAGGATCAGGTGCGGAGCACGAACGCGACGCTCGCAGTGGACGTCGGCCCCGGGGCCCACGACCTCCACGGCGATCCGGCGTTGCTCCGGATGCTGCTCACCAACCTGTTCGCCAATTCGATCAAGTACCGCCGTCCGGAGGTGGCGCCGTCGCTGCGTCTGACGGCAGCGGTGGAGGGAGACGCCATTCGTGTCGACGTCGCCGACAACGGGATCGGGATCCCTCCCGAGTACGCCGAGAAGGTGTTCGTCATCTTCCAGCGGCTTCATGGTCGCGACGAGTACGAAGGAACCGGGATCGGCCTCGCGCTCGCCAGGAAGGTCGTCGAGTTCCACGGCGGCCGCATCGAGGTGCGCGAGGCGCAGCACGCAGGCACCTGCATATCGTTCACGCTTCCACCGGAGGAGACGGCCGCCCATGTCTGACCAGTCGACGTCACAGCCCATCGAGATCTTGCTCGTCGAGGACGATCCTGGCGATGTGCTGATGACCCGCGAGGCATTCGAGGACTACAAGATCGCGAATCGACTCACCGTCGTGTCGAATGGCGAGGACGCGATGGCCTATCTACGCCGGCGGGGCCGGTTCACCGAGGCCGCGACTCCGGACCTCGTGCTCCTCGACCTCAACCTGCCTCGGCGGAATGGTCGCGAGGTGCTGGCCGACATCAAGGGTGACCCGAGCCTGCGACGGATCCCCGTCGTCATCCTCACGACCTCGGAGGCGGAGGAAGACGTGATCGCGGCCTACGACCTGCATGCGAACGCATACGTGCGCAAGCCCGTCGACTTCGAACAGTTCGTGTCCGCTGTGCGGGCGATCGACGACTTCTTCATCACGGTCGTGCGCCTGCCGCCCCGTTGAACACATCGTCCGGATACCATTCTGCCCCGGCCCGCGGAGGTTGCTGCGTTGTCTGATCTCTCCAGGAGAAACGTGCTCAAGCTCGGCGCCGCGGCTGCCTGCGGGTTGTCGGCGTCCCAATGGCTCGCCGCCTGCGATGGGAACGGCGCCACATCGGCGCGGCTCCACCCCGACGGGCTGGCTCCTTTCGAGTCGTCCGCGGCGACAGGCGGTGCAACCGGTCTGCCGGCCCGCATGGCCTGGGCCTCGACGGCCGGTTCCGAGTTCTTCCTCGCGCTGGGGCGGGGCATGCGACAGGCGGCCAGCGATCGCGGCTTCGACTACGTCACGGCGACGTCGGGGAACGACCCTGCGCTGCACGTCGACCAGATGAACCGCTTCCTCGACGAAGGGGTGGGTGCGCTGGCGATGCAACCGCTCAGCCCCGACGCCGACCGTATCGTGCTGCAGCGTGCCATCGACCGTGGAGTATGCACTCAGGGCATCATCACCGCGCCGAGCACGATCCAGGTCGTGGCCAGCCAGTACCAGATCGGCTTCGACCAGGGGAAGGCCGCTGCCGACTACTGCGTCGCGGAGCTCGGCGGTAACGCCCAGGTGCTGTACTTCAATCTGGACGATGCATCGCCGCAGCTGAGGATCCGGCACAAGGGAGTGCTCGACGGCCTTGCGACGGGCGGCAGGGGCATCGAGGTGGTCGGCGACATCACCGTCGCCGAGATCAGCACCACGTCCGGCTTCAACACGATGATGACCGCGTTGCGGCGCTACTCGGGGATCAAGGTGGTGCTAGGTGGGGACACGATCGTGGTGGGCGCGTACAGGGCGCTGGCGGAGCAGGGAAAGCTCACCGACGACATGTTCCTGTCCGGCGTCGATGGAGACAAGGAGGCGCTCGACCTGATCAAGCGCGGCGGTGCGTACAAGCTCAGCATCGCCTTCGCCTGGACGCTGATGGGTTACGGCCTGGGCCAGTTCGGTGCGGATTGGGTGGAGGGCCGCGAGGTGCCGCAGCTGATCGTCGCCCGCGGCGTGCCGTTGGATTCGGCCGACGCGGTAGAGCAGTTCGAAGCGGCCGGCGAGGATCCATCCGCGGTGTTCGCCGACCGGGCTCGCTACGAGGAGTACCTACCGCTGTACGGCAACGTTTCCTACCAGTCGCGTCAGCAGTACTGGACGTCCCCGGTGGACCCACCGTCGGCCAGCGGCTCGCCCACCACCTGATCGCGAGCAGCACCGACCGGGTCCAGCACCGGGGCCGTCGACACCGTCCTGTGCCCAGGCTGCGGGTGGTCAGACCTGCCGGTGGTCGGCTCCGGCTAGCCTGAACGGGTGCCGTTCGCAGGCCTCGTGGCGCCGCTTCTCGCGGGATGCCTCGTCGTGGCCGGATGCTCGGTGGACGGCGATCCTGCCGGTCCGGGCGCGGAGAGCCCGGCGAGCCCGGAGAGCCCGGCAAGCCCGGAGGGCCGCGCAGCCCCGACCGGTGACCCGTCCCGGGCGACGCGGGAGCCCCGGCCGGACGAGGGAGGCGTCGACCGGGACGCGGAGCCGCGACGCATCCGACCCGCGGACCTCGAGATCGGGATCGCGGTCCGCGCGGTACGCGGCCTTGCGGGTGTGATCGGGCCGAGGCACGCCACCAGTCCGGCCTTTGGGCAGGCCGCCGACTGGGTGGCGGGGGAGCTGGAGGCGAGCGGGTACGTCGTGCGCCGGCAGCGGGTAGCCGTACCTGCAGGGAACTCGTGGGGGGTGCCGGTCTCGGCCGGCACGTCGGTGAACCTGATCGCGACCCCGCCCCGCTTCGACCCGCATCGCCCGCACCTGGTGATCGGCGCCCACCTCGACACCGTGCCCGGGTCGCCGGGCGCCGAGGACAACGCCTCGGGGGTCGGGGTGCTGCTCGCGGTCGCGGAGGCGATCCGGGATCGGCGGACCCGGCTCCCGGTCGTCGTGCTCGCCTTCGGGGCCGAGGAGCCACGCGGTGACACCGATGCCGACCACCACTACGGCTCGCGCGTCTACGTCGCCTCGCTCGGACGGGCCGAGCGTCGTGCCGTCCGCGGAATGCTCTCGCTCGACCGGGTGGGGGTCGGGACCCTGGTCCCGGTGTCGTCGGCCGGGCCGTCCGGTGCCCGGCAGCGCGAGGTCGTTCTCGCCGCCGCGCGACGGGCCGGAGTCCCCACCGACGCCCAGTTCAACCGCACCAGCGACCACTGGCAGTTCGTCCTGGCCGGCATGCCGGGCCTCCGGCTCGGCAGCACGCCGTACGCCGCCTACCACAGCGCGGCCGACCTGCCGCCGGTCGTCAGCCGGGCCCAGCTGGCCCGCACCGGGCGCGTGGTGCTGGCCTGGTTGCGCTGATCAGCCCTCGGGAGCAGACCCGATGTCGTGGGTGTGCACGTCCCGGAGGATCGCTCGCAGCCGCCGGGCCGGTGACGCGGCGCGGGGTGAACGTGGCGTCGAGGCGGTAGGGCGTGAGCTCGACGCCGCGCAGCCGGTCGCCGCGGAACCGGGCGGTCAGGGTCACGCCTTCCATCGTCTGCTCCATGAAGTCCATGTCGAAGACGAAGTTGCCGAGGGAGTGGGCAATGACTGCCCCGTCGTACCGTCTCCAGGCCCTGCACCCAGTGCGGGTGCCCGCCGACGACGAGGTCCGCACCGGCATCGACGAGCCGTCGCCCGACCAGGGACTGGACCGGCTCGGCGACGTGGGTGTACTGCGTGCCCCAGTGGGGAACCACCACGACGACGTCGACCCGCTCCTCGAGCCTCCGGATCGCGCCGACGACATGGGCCAGGTCGGCCCGGTTGAGCGGCCCGGTGCGCGGCGGCATCCGCACCGACAGGGCACCCGCTGTCTGCCTGGTCGCCCGCGGCGTCTCGCCGATCGCGTTGAAGCCGAGGAAGCCGAACCGGACACCGTTCCGGGTGAGTACGGCGGCCCGGCTCGCCGCCCGCAGGTCCCGCCCGGCGCCGAAGGCCTCGATCCGGCGGGCCCGGAACGCCCCGATGGTCTGAAGAAGAGCAGGTTCGCCGTAGTCACCGGTGTGGTTGTTGGCCAGCGAGAGCGCGTCGACGCCGGCGCCGGCCAGGGCGGCGAGGACGGCCGGAGGCGCGGAGAAGGAGTCGCCGCCCTGCAGTGGCGGACCGTCGTCGGACAGCGTGCTCTCGAGGTTGCCGACGGTCAGGTCGGCCGCCCGGAGGTGCGGTGCCAGCGGTCGCAGCCGGGCCGCGGCCCCGCCCGGCTGCTGGGCGACCCCCCGGCCGAGCATGATGTCGCCGACCACGATGAGCGTGGTGACCGGCTGCACGGCCGGAGGCTCCGTCGGCGTCGGTTTCTCCGGCTGGCCGGGGAAACCGACGGATGATGAACGACTCGAGGGCTCCGCGGGCTGCGCGCCGGGCGCCTCGGCGCTGCAGGCGGCCGCGGCCAGCAGGCCAAGGGTCGCGAGCAGACGCTGCGCTCCGGGCAGGTGCACGTGACCAGTCTGCCCCCGCGCTGCGCAGCGGGGCCCGAGGCTGGCGGTCAGCCGGCGGCGACCAACGCGACGGCCCCGCCGCAGAGGGCCAGCCCGACCGCCTGGGCGCGGTGGATGTGCTCCTTCAGGACGACGGCCGCCAGCAGGATCGTGAAGGCGGGGTAGAGCGAGGCGAGGACCCCTGAGATCGGTGAGGAAGCCGCGCTGGGTGGCGAACAGGAACGTCGCGGTCGCGACCGTGCTCAGCAGCCCGCACCACACGGCGTGCCACGCGGCCCGGTGCCGCGGCAGCCACCGCTCACGCAGCAGCCCGGCGATGATGACCACCGCCGGCACCGACAACAGCTGGGTGAGGGCCAGTGGCCACAGTCCGGCGGAGTCGGGGATCTGGCCCAGGGCGGCGAACAGCACTCCGAACCCGAGGCCCGCCAGCAGACCGTCGACCACACCCGCAGCGGTGGCCGACCGCTGTGCGGCGTCCTCGGGCACCGGCTCCCGGGAGACCAGCCAGATCCCGGGGAGGGCGACGGCGATGCCGACCCAGGCCAGCAGGGCAGGCCGTTCGCCCGAGACCACCCCGACGAGCAGCGGGACCACGGCCGCGCCGACGGCCGACACGGGCGCGACGACGCCCATCCGTCCGGCGGCGAAGCCGCGGTAGAGGAACCCGGCGCCTGCGCCGCTGCCGAGCCCGGCGAGGACCGCCCAGGCGAGGTGGGCGAGACCCGGGTCACCGGGGACGAAGGTGGCGACGGCCGCCGTACATACGGCGGCGGTCAGTGAGCCGACCACGGCGACCGACCACGCAGAGGTGCGACGGGACACCAGGCCGCCGATGAAGTCGGACAGACCGTAGGCCAGGGCGGAGGCGAGCGCGAGCAGGATCGCCATCAGGTGACCACCACGCCCACCACCCACGTGCCGGCGGCGAGCATCCCGGCGGTGAGCTCGATCAGGATGCTCACGCCGACGGCCCGCAGGGCCGACCGCGTCGACGGCCACGCCGCGCCCGCGCCGAGCCGGCGCCGCTCCGCGAGGTAGATCCCGGCCACGAAGCCCACGAACAGGCCGACCACCGGGACCACGAAGAAGCCGGGCACGGCCAGTGCCACCCCGGTCCACTGGGTCGAGGCCGGGATGCCCGCGTCCTTGAGCTGCCGGCCCGGGACGGCGTACTTGACGATCGTGCCGACCACCAGGAAGCCGGCCGCGACCCCGAAGACGGCCCAGCCGGTGGCGGAGCCGAGCTCGATCGCCCACACCAGGATCGCCACCAGGATCAGCGCGCTTCCGGGCAGGATCGGCACGAGAATGCCGATCAGCCCGACGGCGATCGCGACGCCCACCAGGACTTCGGTCAGGGACATGCGGCACACCCTCCCACAGGGCCGAGGCGGCGGTTCCGGACGTGAAGGCGGCCCCGGACCAGAAGGTCCGGGGCCGCGAAAAGGTCTGGGTCAGGGAGCGGTCAGAACTCGTCGACGGCGGCGGGTGCGGGCGTGTCGGTGAGCTTGTGGGTCTCGTCCACGAAGTTCACGGCGACCTGACGGAGCTTGTCTCCGTGCTCTCGCGCGTGGTGAGCGCAGAAGAGAAGCTCGCCGCCGGCATGGAGCTCGACGCGAAGGTAGGCCTGGGCACCGCAGCGGTCGCAGCGGTCCTCGGCACTCAACACGTGAGTATCGGGGGCAACAGCAGTTGTCACATCGGCCTCATTTCTCTTCATCGGTGTCATGTCCAACGTAGTGGCCGGGATCAAAGATTCCCGCCTCGGGGTGTTGCCTGACACTTCCTCGGTCACGGAGCACTTCTACCCACGTCCCGCCGGATCCATGCCCGGGAGCGGGTGACGGTCTAGACGACTGCGGTGGTACGAGTGTGACGGTGCGAGAGTCGTCAGGTTGCGATACGCCCAAACTCGAGCGCGGATCGTGCCCGCTTCGTGACGTGAACCACACACCATGTTGTCGAACAAGGTAGTCCCGCTCCCGGTCGATCTCCCGGCAAGCGAGCCTTCGCCGCCTGTCGGCGTGTCGCAGGTAGATTCGGTGCAGAGAACGACTCGGATTGGGTCTCGACAGGCTCGACCGACGAACCAGCAGGAGCCCCACGATCGACAACACCTACAACGCGGCGCATCTCCTGGTCCTCGAGGGCCTCGAGGCCGTCCGCAAGCGGCCCGGCATGTACATCGGCTCCACCGACACCCGCGGCCTGATGCACTGTCTGTGGGAGATCATCGACAACGGGGTCGACGAGGCGCTGGCGGGGGCGGCCAAGCGCATCGAGGTGACGCTGCACCCCGACGACTCGGCCGAGGTCCACGACGACGGCCGGGGCATCCCGGTCGACAAGGAGCCGAAGACCGGTCTGCCCGGCGTCGAGGTCGTCTACACCCACCTGCACGCCGGCGGGAAGTTCGGCGGCGGCTCGTACGTCGCCACCGGAGGCCTGCACGGCGTCGGTGCGTCGGTCGTCAACGCGCTCTCCTCCCGGCTCGACGTCGACGTCGACCGCTCCCCGTCCCAGCAGGGCATCTCCTTCCGGCGCGGAGCGGCTGGGGTGTTCGCCGGCGACGGCCCGAAGGCCCCGTTCGAGCCCAGGTCGGGACTGACCCGCAAGGGCAAGCGGGTGGCCAAGGGCAAGACCGGCACCCGGGTGCGGTTCTGGCCGGACCGCCAGATCTTCACCAAGGACGCCAGGTTCGTCTTCGACGAGCTGGTCACCCGGGCCCGTCAGACGTCCTACATCGTGCCGGGGCTGGAGCTGGTCATCCGCGACCTCCGCGGCCCCGACCCCCGTGAGGAGAAGTTCCGCCACGACGGCGGGATCACCGAGTTCACCGAGTTCCTCTCCACCGGCGAGCCGGTGACCGACGTGCTGCGGCTGCAGGGCGCCGAGACCTTCACCGAGACCGTCCCGCTGCTCGACGACAAGGGCCACATGACGCCCCAGGAGGTCGAGCGGGAGCTCCAGGTCGACGTGGCGGTGCGGTGGAACACCGGCTACGACACCGAGATTCGGTCCTTCGTCAACGTCATCGCCACCCCCAAGGGCGGGACGCACCTGAGCGGCTTCGAGTCCGCGTTGACCACGACGTTCAACGACGTGATGCGGACGACCAAGGCGCTCCGGGTCAACGACGACAACGTCATCAAGGACGACGTCCTCGAGGGGCTGACGGCGGTGGTCACCGTGCGGCTGGCCGAGCCCCAGTTCGAGGGGCAGACCAAGGAGATCCTCGGCACGCCGGCGGCCCGCAGCGTCGTACGCCGCGTGGTGTCGGGCGAGCTGAAGAAGTTCCTCACCTCCAACAAGCGTGCCGAGAAGGCCCAGGCCAAGCTGGTCATGGAGAAGGTCGTCGGTGCCTCGAAGACCCGGCTCGCGGCCCGACAGCACAAGGAGACCCAGCGTCGCAAGAACGCCCTGGAGTCTTCGGCCCTTCCCGCCAAGCTGCGGGACTGCCGGGCCAACGACAACGAGCGCACCGAGCTGTTCATCGTCGAGGGTGACTCCGCACTCGGCACCGCCAAGGACGCCCGCAACTCCGAGTTCCAGGCGCTGCTGCCGATCCGGGGCAAGATCCTGAACGTCCAGAAGGCCTCGGTCGGCGACATGCTGAAGAACGCCGAGTGCGCCTCGATCATCCAGGTCGTCGGCGCCGGCTCCGGCCGCACGTTCGACCTCGAGGCGCGTCGGTACGGCCGGATCATCTTCATGGCTGACGCCGACTCCGACGGCGCCCACATCCGGTGCCTGCTGGCCACGCTGTTCTTCAAGTACATGCCCGACCTGATCACCGAGGGCCGGGTCTACACCGCCGTGCCGCCGTTGCACCGGATCGAGCTCACCAACCCCAAGAAGGGGATGGACAAGTACGTCTACACCTACTCCGACGACGAGCTGCAGCGGAAGCTGGCGGAGCTGTCCAAGAAGAACGTGCGGTGGAAGGACCCGGTCCAGCGCTACAAGGGGCTCGGTGAGATGGACGCCGACCAGCTGGCCGAGACGACGATGGACCCGCGCCGTCGTACTCTCCGGCGGATCACCATCGACGACGCCGACGAGGCCGCACGAGTCTTCGAGCTGCTGATGGGGTCCGAGGTGGCGCCGCGCAAGGAGTTCATCGTGCAGGGCGCCTACGAGGTCGATGTCGAGGCGCTGGACGCCTGAGTCACGCCGGCCTCAGAGCACGAACCGGCTGCTCGGCCACAGCTCGCCGAGCGACACCTCAGGGAACCGCTCGGCCACTGCGTGGTAGACCCCGCGGTAGTGCTCGGCCACGGTCCGAACGGTGTCTTCTGGGAGGTCGAAGTCCTTGGGCGAGACGTTGGGGCGCTGGTCGAAACTGGGTTCGACGAAGTCGATTCCGGCGCGATCGCACAACCGGCGGACCTCGGTGTCGGTGAAGAGCAGTTCGTAGAAGCCGTAGTAGATCTCGTCGGGACCGAAGGCGCTGTCGAGCTTCCGGATGGTCTCGTCGTAGGCGGTCCGGCTCGCGTAGTCCGGATGCGAGTAGTGAGCGAGGACGAACTCCCCGGACTCCGTCCGGGCGGCCTCGTGCTCCGGGTGGACCCGGGCAAGCATGCGCATGTGCGACCAGATGCGCTCGACGGGGTCGCGCATCAGGAACACCGGCAGCGTGGTGATCCCCCGTTTCCCGAAGTCGTCCCGAATCTGCTGGAGGACCGCCGAGGGCAGCAAGCTGTACGCCGGCGTCACGTCGGCCACCAGCCGCGTGTCCGGGCTCCTGTGGAGCAGCCCCGTGAAGTAGTCGAAGTAGTACTGCGGATCGAGCAACATGCAGAGCCGGTGCACGGAGCCAGCCGCGCGGGGGTTCTCGGGCTGGGGGTTGGCGGCGTGCTTCGCCGCCGTCGTGAGCAACCGCTGCCTCGCATCGTCTCCCGACTCCAGGTGGAGGGAGTCGAACAGGTGGTACTCCTTGCGATACCCGGGCACGAACTGCGGAGAGCTCGTCAGGTACCGGTAGAGCCAGGTCGTCCCACCCTTCTGGCACCCGAGCCCGAGCAGGAAGGTCTTGGTCACGGGCCGCAGGATATCGGCCGGGCGTGGTGCGGCCCCGGGGCGTCAGCGCTTGCGGAGGATGCTGACGCCGGCCCACACCACGAGCACGAACAGCGCCAGGAAGATCAGGATCTCGAGCAAGCCCATGTGACGAGGTTACGTCCGGTCAGACCTTCTGGTCGATCAGGCCGGTGTCGACGTCGTACAGGAAGCCGCCCACCTCGACCGAGTCGGGGATCAACGGATGGGCCCGGACCTTGCGGACGTCCTCCTCGAGGGCGGCCAGCTGGTCGTCGATGACGTGGAACTGCTGCCACGAAGCGTCCTGCCCGGCCGACGTCCCGACGCGTTCGCGCAGCTCGGCCTCGGAGTGGGCGGTCATCGCGCAGCGGGTGTGCGGGACCACCAGGATCCGGGTGACGCCGAGCAGGTGCACCCCGAGGACGAGGGCCTCGAGGGCGGCCGTGGTGACCCGGCCGCCGGGGTTGCGGAAGATCGTCGCGTCGCCGTGCTCGAGACCCAGCATCCGGAGCGGGTCGATCCGCGAGTCCATGCAGGTCACGATCGCGACGCCCGCGTGGGCGACACCGTCGAAGCCGCCGAGGTCGAAGTCTGCGGCGAACTTCCGGTTGGCCGCGATCAGGTCGTCGAACACGGGGGAGACGTTAGCGGAGGCTCACCCGGCCGAACGCAGCATCTCGCCGGCATCGATGGATCGGGTCCGCGCGGAGCGGAAGAGCAGCAGCGCGAGCACGCCTGCCACGACGGCGCAGAGGGCCGCGCCGAGGAAGACGGTCTGCTCCTGGGCGATACCGGCCACCTTCAGCAGCCGGGTGAACTCGGCGCACCGGCTCGCGCCGTCGCACACGTCCCGCACGTCGCGCAGGTCGGCCTGCTCGGCGTAGTAGCGCCGCAGCCCGATGGTGGTCAGAGCCGAGATGCCGACGAGCATGCCGACCATCCGGGCGACCACGACCAGAGCACTCGCCAGGCCGTGCACGTCGTCGTCGGTGCTGGCCAGGACGGCCGCGTTGACGGGCGCCAGGGCCAGCCCGAACCCAAAGCCACCGAGCAGGAGCGGGACGTTTGACGCGAGGTCGTTGAGCGTCGTCAGTCCCCAGCGGCTCATCAGCACGAAGGCCACCGCCGCGCACGTCATGCCCACCGCAGTGACGACGCCCGCAGGCAGGGCGCGGCTGAGGTAGCCGCCGAGCACCGCCCCGATCGGGAGCGCGATCAGGAACCTGACCAGCACCAGCGCGGCCATCAGCTGGCTGTCGGAGTGGACCGTCGTCCGCGCGAACAAGGGGATGTCGATCAGCGCCGCGATCAGGGCGGCGCCCACGAAGAAGCTGACGGCGAGCGAGCCCCAGGCCGGCGTACGACGCATCGCGCCGCGGGGGACGAGCGGTGCCTCGGCCCGCCGCAGGTGCAAGGCGAAGGCAAGAGCAGCGACGGCCGAGCCGAGGAGGTACCAGAGGCCCTGGTCGGAGAACACCTGGACCTTGGGGTCGGCGGTCGCGAACGCGAGGATCACCCCTGCCAGGGCGACGCCGAGGAACAGGGAGCCCGTCAGGTCGGCCGCGCGGAGCGTCTCCGCCCAGCCGGTCAGGTCGACCAGCGGGCGTGCAGCGGTCAGGCAGCGGATCACCAGCAGCACGGCCGCGACCATGGCGACGAGGCCGATCGGGCTCAGCCAGCGCCCGTCCGACACGAACGAGATGAATACCTGGCCCCAGGTGAGGTCGCGGAGCAGGGGCCCTGGCTGGGTCATGGTCAGGACGCCGGCGGCCAGGGTGACGAGGAGGAGGGCGATCCCAGGCCAGTCCTTGGCACGATCCATTGTTGGCGAACTGCATTCCACCTGGCTGTCTTCTTGCCGTTTGGTACCAAACGGCACGCTTCGGATCGCCAGGGCGAGGACCAGGCCGACGCCGAGGTTGATCATGAAGATCACCCGCCAGTCGGCGAACGCCAGCACGACGGCGCCGAAGAGCGGTCCGAGGACGCTGCCGATCTCCTGGACGGCGGACACCACGCCGAGAGGCACGCCCCGGCGCTTGGCGGGATAGAGGTCGGCGACCAGGGCCAGGGTGGCCGGCACCAGCCCGCCGCCGCCGACCCCCTGCAGGAAGCGGCCGGTCACCATGCTCGGCATGTCGTAGGCGAGGGCGGTGATCAGGGAGCCGGCGGCGAAGACCACCAGCGCGGCGACCAGCACCGGCACCCGCCCCCGCAGGTCGGCGATCCGCCCGATCAGCGGCAGCATCGCGACGTACCCGAGCAGGAAACCGGAGACGATCGGCGCGGCACGCTGGAGCTGGTCGATCGGGACGCCGACGGCGTTCATCATCTCCGGCAGCGCCAGCACCACCACGTAGGTGTCGGCGGCGGCGAAGGCGACGGCGACGGAGGCCAGGCCGAGCAGGAGGCGCGGCCGTCCGCTCATGGAGCGGCGATCTTCTTCTCGGTGCCGTAGTCCTCGAAGCCGATGGTGTAGGTCATCGACTCGCTGTTGGGGTAGAAGACCCCGGTGAGCACCGCTTCGCGGAGCTCACCGTCGGCGGTGATCGTGTAGGTCGCGTCGAAGTCGCCCTCGGCGCCGGGCAGGATGTTGCTCACCGCGTCGCCGGGCACCGTGCCGGTGAACTCGGTCAGCACTTCCCGGTTGTCCTTGCCGCCGCGGACGCTCTCGCCCTCCTCGAGGTCGCCGGTCGCCGGGAGCATGGCGGAGAAGCCGGCGTCGGGGCTCATCAGCCGGGCCGGGTCCGGGGCGCCGTACTCGGCCGGGTCCACGTCGGACCAGCCCGGGGTGAGCGGGATCTGCGCATAGACCTTGTCGTCGACTGCGATCACCGGGACGTTGAAGTCGGTGCCGGACAACACGACGGTCAGGGACCCGTCGAAGGCGGGCGGATGGACACCGACACCGGTGGCCTCCTTGACCCCGGTCACGCCCGGGGGCAGGTCGGTGGTCTTCAGCGAGAGGTTGACCCCGCTGGTCTCGTCGAGGGTGGTCTTGGCCAGCTCCATGACCTCGTCGAGGCTGCGTTGGTCGGTGACCGAACCCTGGTCGTCGCTGCAGCCGGCCAGGGTCCCCGCCACGAGCGCCGCGCAGGCAAGGAGCAGGCGTGTACGACGGCGCGGACGGGGCATGCCTTCAGCCTGACACACGGGTGGCACGGTCGAGGCGATGCGCGACCGGCCCGGCGCAGGCCGCGATCGGCTGGCTGCCCGGGATCCCCGACCCGTCCCGCCGACCGGTGGCCTCCGGCAGGTCCACGGGAGCGCCGCTGGCGGCCGCCGCCCGGGCAGGGGCGTCCCCGGCCCACGCGAACACCAACGTGTCCTCGCCCTTGAGGAAACGGTGGCAGCGCACGCCCCCGGTGGCGCGGCCCTTGGAGGGGTACTCGCCGAACGGGGTCACCTTGACCGAGCCCGCCTCCGTGCCGGGGAGCGCGATCGACGAGCCCGATGCCGTCACCAGGACGGACGACCTCGGGTCGAGGGCTCCGAACCAGGCCACCGAGTCATCCGCGCCCAGCTTGATGCCGGCGATCCCACCCCCGGAGCGACCCTGCGGCCGGACGCCGCCGGCGCCGAAGTGAAGGAGCTGCCCACCGGAGCTGACGAAGCACAGCGTCTCGTCGCCCGTGGCCAGCTCCAGGGCGCCGACCACTTCGTCGCCCTCCCTGAGGGACATCACCTCCCACTCGTCGCGGGAGAGCACCTCCGGGTTGACCCGCTTTACCACGCCCTGGCGGGTGCCGAGGACGAGCCCCGGACCGTCGGTGGCGAGCGAGGTCAGGGCCAACGCCCGCTCGTCCTGCCCGAGCGAGAGCACCTCGCTGAGCGGCAAGCCACCTTGCAGGTTCGGGTCGTTGGCGGCCGCCGGGAGCGCCGGCAGGTCGAGCACGCCCAGCCTCAGCAGCCGCGCCCGCGACGTGATCACGCCGACCTCCCCGCGCGCGGTGGTCCGGACGGCGGAGACGATCACGTCGTGGTTGGTGCGGCCACCGCCCGTGCCGGGCGTCTCGTCGTTGCTGGAGCGGGCCAGCAGCCCGGTCGAGGACAGGAAGGCGATGCACGGGTCGTCGGCCACCTCGAGCGGAGTGGCGGCAGCCGTGACAGTGGTGCCGGCCGACTCCAGCAGGACGGTGCGTCGGGGCGTGCCGTAGGTCTTGGCCACCTCGGCCAGCTCGTCGGAGACGACCTTTCGGAGCAGGGTGTCGTCGGCCAGGATCGCGTCGAGCTCCTCGATGGTGCGCTCGAGCTCGGACTTCTCCTTCTCGAGCTCGATCCGGGAGAACTTCGTGAGCCGGCGCAGTGGCATGTCGAGGATGTAGTCGGCCTGGGTGCCGGTCAGGTCGAACACCGAGACCAGCCGCTCCTTCGCCGCGGCGGCGTTGTCGGAGGACCTGATCAGCTGGATCACCTCGTCGATGTCGAGGATCGCGATCAGCAGGCCGTCGACGAGGTGGAGCCGGTCTGCGGCCCGCCCGCGACGGAACACCGAGCGGCGGCGTACGACGTCGAACCGGTGGCCCAGGAAGACCTCGAGGAGCTCCTTGAGCCCCAGGGTGCGGGGCTGCCCGTCGACCAGGGCGACGGTGTTGATCCCGAACGAGTCCTCCATCGGCGTCTGGCGGTAGAGCTGCTCGAGGATCGCCTCGGGATGGAAGCCGTTCTTGACCTCGATCACGAGCCGCAGGCCGTTCTCGCGGTCGGTGAGGTCCTTGATGTCGGCGATGCCCTGGAGCTTCTTGCCCTGGACGAGCGTCTTGATCCGCTCCATGACCTTCTCGGTGCCGATGCCGTAGGGGAGCTCGGTGACGACGATGCCCTTGCGGCGGCCGACGCTCTCGATCCGGGCGGTGGCCCGCATCTTGAAGCTGCCGCGGCCGGTCTCATAGGCGTCGCGGACTCCCTCGAGACCGACGATCTTGCCCCCGGTGGGCAGGTCCGGGCCCGGGATGAACCGCATCAGGCCGTCGACGCGAGTGTCGGGGTGCTTGATCAGGTGGCGCAGCGCCTGGACCACCTCGACCAGGTTGTGGGGCGCGATGTTGGTGGCCATGCCGACCGCGATGCCGGTGGTGCCGTTGACGATCAGGTTGGGGATCGCTGCCGGCAGCACGACCGGCTCCAGCTCGCGGCTGTCGTAGTTGGGCTTGAAGTCGACGGTCTCCTCGTCGATCGACGCGGTCATCGACGCCGCAGGTGGCGCCATGCGGCACTCGGTGTAGCGCATGGCCGCCGGAGAATCGTCAGGAGAGCCGAAGTTTCCGTGTCCGTCGATCATCGGCAGCCGCATCGACCACGGCTGGGCCATCCGCACCAGGGCGTCGTAGATCGCGGTGTCGCCATGGGGGTGGAGACGGCCCATGACCTCGCCGACGACGCGCGCGCTCTTGACGTGGCCACGGTCGGGCCGCAGCCCCATGCCGTTCATCGTGTGGAGGATGCGCCGCTGCACCGGCTTCAGGCCGTCGCGGGCGTCCGGCAGGGCGCGGGAGTAGATCACCGAGTAGGCGTACTCGAGGAACGACGACTCCATCTCCTGCTTGATGTTGGTGTCGAGGATGTGCTCCTCGAAGTCGTCGGGGACCGGGGTTTTCGTGCCGCGCCGTGCCATGCGCGCCATTCTCCCCGGCTCCACCGACCGTTCACCAAGGGGCACGCCGGATGGGTGCCCTGAGTGTGGGTGGCCACGCTAGATTCTCAGAGATGACCAGCATCGACGAAGGTGTGCCGGCCGCCCCGCGCCACTGGGAGGCCGACGTCCTGCTGCGGGACGGCCGGACGGCGCACATCCGCCCGATCGAGTCCGCCGATGCCGAGCTCCTGGTCGACTTCTACGGCCGCGTCTCCGACGAGTCGAAGTACTACCGCTTCTTCAGCCCGATGCCGAAGCTCTCCAAGAAGGACATCGCCCGGTTCACCCAGGTCGACCACGTCAACCGCGTCGCGTTCATCGTGCTCCTCGGCGGGCGGATGATCGCCGTCGGCCGCTACGACGTCGTACGCCCCGGTGAGGCCGAGGTCGCGTTCCTGGTCGAGGACGAGCACCAGGGTCGCGGCATCGCCCAGGTGCTGCTCGAGCACCTCGCCCAGGCCGGCCGCGAGCGCGGAGTCGAGCGTTTCCTCGCGGAGGTGCTGCCGGACAACCGGAAGATGATCAACACCTTCCGGGACGCGGGCTACCGCGTGGTGAGCGAGTACGACGAGGGCGTGATGACCCTCGAGTTCCCGATCGATGCCACCGACACCGCCATGGGCGTGATGGCGAACCGGGAGCACCGGGCCGAGGCGGCGTCGATCGAGAGGTTCTTCAACGCGCGCTCGATCGCCGTGATCGGCGCCAGCCGCCGCGAGGCCACGATCGGGCAGATGCTGGTGCGCAACCTGGTCATGGGCAACTTCTCGGGCCGGGTCTACGCCGTCAACCCGACCTCCGAGTCCGTCTCCGGCCTGCCGGCGTACGCCACCGTCGGCGAGATCCCCGGCGAGGTCGACGTCGCCATCGTGGCCGTGCCCGCAGACGCGGTGCAGGACGTGGTCCTCGACTGTGCGGCCAAGGGGGTCCACGGTCTCGTCGTGATCTCGTCCGGCTTCGCCGAGACCGGCGAGGAGGGCCGGCAACGTCAACGCCGCCTCGTCGGTCTGGCCAGGTCCTACGGGCTGCGCCTGATCGGACCCAACTGCCTCGGCATCATCAACACCGCCTCCGGTGTCTGCCTGAACGCGTCCCTCTCGCCGGTGAAGCCGCCGCGCGGGCGGGCGGGCTTCTTCTGCCAGTCGGGCGCCCTCGGGTCGGCGATCCTGGAGAAGGTCAACAACCGCGGACTCGGCCTCTCCACCTTCGTCAGCGCCGGCAACCGGGCCGACGTGTCGGGCAACGACCTGTTGCAGTACTGGGAGGAGGACGACGAGACCGAGGTGGTCCTGCTCTACCTCGAGTCGATCGGCAACCCTCGCAAGTTCTCCCGGATCGCCCGCCGCGTCTCGCTGCGCAAACCGATCATCGCGGTCCGCTCGGGCCGGACCACCCAGGGTGTGCCGATGGGGCACGCGGTCCGCCAGATCGTCGCTCCGCCGCAGGCGGTCGACGCCATGTTCCGCCAGGCCGGGGTGATCCAGGTCGACACGCTGGAGGAGATGTTCGACGTCGCCCAGCTGCTCGCCCACCAGCCGCTTCCGCGCGGGCGCCGGGTGGCGATCGTCGGCAACTCCGACGCGCTCGGACTCCTGGCCGCGGACGCCGCGTCGTCGGTCGGTCTGGTCGTGAACAAGTCGGTGGCACTCGGAGCCGAGGCCACCGCCGAGGACTTCGAGGACGCCCTGGACTCGGCGATCGACGACCCGGACGTCGACTCCGTGGTCGCGGTCTACATCCCCCCGCTGAACGTGTCCGGCGAGGATGTCGCCAACGTACTGGCCGCCGTCGGCGAGCAGTCCGACAAGCCGCTGGTGTCGTCGTTCCTGGGTGCCGAGGGAGTACCGGAGCTGCTGCGGGTCCCCGATGTCGCCGGCCACACGGCCGGTCGCGGCTCCGTGCCGTCGTACCCCGCCGTGGAGGCGGCGGTCCGCGCGCTGGCCCGCGTCGTCGGGTACGCCGTGTGGTTGCGTACCCCGGACGGGCGAACCGAGGACGCCCTGGGCGACGTCGACCCGGCCGCGGCCAAGCAGCTGGTGGGCGAGGTGCTGGCCAGGCACGGCGACGGCACCGAGCTGGACCAGGACGAGCTCACCAGACTGCTGGGCACCTACGAGATCGACCTCTGGGAGTCGCACCCCGTCACCAGCCTGCGCGAGGCTCAGGCGGCCGGGAAGGCCCTCGGCTGGGACGTCGTGCTCAAGGCGACCGCCGACCACCTGCGAGAGCGTCCCGACCTGGCCCACGTCTGGCGCAACATCGACAACGCCATGGACATGCGCGGCGCGTGGGAGTCCCTCAACACCCTGATCACCGAGCCAGAGAAGGCCGGCTTCGTGGTCCAGAAGAACTCCCCGCCCGGGGTGCCGGTCGCCGTCCGCAGCATCGAGGACCCGCTGTTCGGTCCGGTCGTCTCGTTCGGCATCTCGGGGCCGGTCATCGACCTTCTGGAGGACCGCGCCTACCGGATCCCGCCCCTGGTGGCCGGCGATGCCGCGGCGATGGTCCGCGAGATCAAGTCCTCACCGATGCTGTTCGGCTACCGGGGGAGCGAGGTCGTGGACATCTCGGCCGTCGAGCGGCTGATCCTGCGGGTCGCCCAGCTGCAGCACGACCTTCCGCAGGTCAGCTCGATGGACCTCTCCCTCGTCCTCGCCGGCGCCGATGGCGTGAAGGTGCTGACCGCCTCCGCGCGGGTCGACCCGGTGCTCGACCCCCGCTCTGACTGGTTCGTCCGCCGCCTGCCGCGCTCCCCGGGTGACACCCTGCCCGACTGACGGGTCCGGACCGACAGGTCAGGACCGAGAGCGGACGCGTGACAGACTGCCCACATGCGCACACGCACCACCGATGACCAGGACCGCACCGTGGAGCTGCGGGAGGCCATCGAGCACACGGGCTACTACCCGGAGGTCGTCCGCGACGGGGTGCATGCCGCGGTGGCGGGGGAGCAGGTGGTGTCCTTCTACGTTCACCACGAACCCACGTTCGAGCGCGACGAGGTGCGCCGTCACCTGACGGTCGTCGTCCTCACCCCGACCCGGCTGATCCTGGCCCACACCGACGAGCACGCGCCCGATGACCTGCTGCCCGAGCCCTACACATCGACCTCGACGGAGGCGATCACCCTGTCGTCGGTGCGGTCGGTCGTGGTGACCCGGATGACCGCCAACCCGACGGACGGCCCGTCGCGCCCGGCCGAGGCGGTGATGACGGTCGGCTGGGGAGGGGTGAGCCGGATCGACCTCGAGCCGGCTGGCTGCTCGGACCCCCAGTGCGACGCCGACCACGGTTACACGGGTGTCTTCGCCTCCGACGACTTCTCCCTGCGGGTCTCGGCGGCCGCCGACGGCGGCGACGCGGTGGGCGGGCTGCTCTCCTTCGCCGAGTCGCTGTCCGCCAGGACGCACGGGGCGTGAACGACGACGATGGGCGGTCCCTGAGGAGGTCGCGCAGCGACCGTCTCGATGGATTCGTCCAGCCGGCCTACCAGCAGCGGTCCCTCGCCGACGTCGTACCAGCCGTCGCCGAAGCGCTCGGCTGCTCGATCGGCGAGCCCCCGTCGCGGTTGGTCCTGCCCGACGCCGCGTCGTACGTCGTCTTCCTGATCGACGGCCTCGGGGCCGAGCAGCTGCGTCGACACGCGCACGCCGCGCCGTACCTCTCGTCCCTGCTCGTCGATCAGGAGGTGGCCACCGCCGGGGTGCCGTCGACCACCGCTACCAGTCTGACGTCCCTCGGGACCGGGCTGCCGCCGGGTGCGCACGGGATGGTGGGGTTCACCTCGCGGATCCCGGGAACCGACCAGCTGCTGAACGCGCTGCAGTGGAGCAAGTCGGTCGACCCCACCCAGTGGCAGCCCCATCCCACCGCGTTCGCGCGGCTGGCCGGGACGGGGGTGAGCGTGACGGTCGTGAACAAGCGCGAGTTCCGGGCCAGCGGGCTGACCGTGGCCTCCCAGCGGGGTGCCGAGTTCGTGGGCGCCGACCGGGTGGGGGAGCGGCTCGCCGCCGTGGCCACCGCCTCGACCGAACGACCCTCCCTGACCTACATGTACGACGGTGACCTCGACTGGACCGGCCACCGCTTCGGCGTCGCGTCCAGCCAGTGGCTCCAGCAGCTGGCCATGGTCGACGCCGAGGCGGAGCAGCTGCGCGAGACCCTCCCGTCCTCGACCCGGCTGGTCGTGGTCGCCGACCACGGCATGCTGGACAGCCCGACCGACCGCCGGGTCGACGTCGACGACGTCACCGAGCTGCGCGAGGGCGTCGCCCTGATCGGCGGCGAGGCGCGGTTCCGGCACCTCTACTGCCGCGGGGGAGCGGTCGACGACGTGGTGGCGACGTGGCGGTCGGTGCTCGGCGACCGGGCCGACGTACTCACCCGGGACGATGCGGCCGGGCGCGGCTGGTTCGGGGCGCTGCAGCCCGCCGTGCGCCCCCGGATCGGGGACGTCGTCGTGGCCTGCCGTTCCGACCACGCGATCGTCTCCACCTCCGACTTCTCCTACGAGGCCACCCTGATCGGCCTGCACGGATCGCTGACGGCCGAGGAGATGCTGATACCGCTCTTGGTGTGTTGACCTGGTGAGTCAGCCGAAGGGCAGCGGCTCGGGAGCCAGGCTGACCGCCTTCGCGCGGGCGGCGGTGAGGCGGCGGCGGTGGTGCTGCCGGCAGAGCACCTCGTAGGCGACGTGCGCCGGCTGCTCGTCGGGGTTGTCGACGTCGCCGACCACGACCACGTCGCCCTCGGTGACCATCACGCCGTTCTCGGTGCGGGCGTTGTGGGTGGCCCGTTTGCCGCACCAGCACAGCGCCTCGACCTGCAGCACGTTCGTCCGGTCCGCGAGCTCGACCAGCCGGCCGCTTCCCGGGAAGAGCTGGCTGCGGAAGTCGGTCAGGATGCCGAAGGCGAACACGTCGATCTGGAGCTCATCGACGATCCGGGCCAGCTGGTCGATCTGCTCGGGGGCATAGAACTGCGCTTCGTCGCAGATCAGGTAGTCGATCCGGCCACCCTGGGTGAGGTGGTGCACCACGTAGCTCCAGAAGTCGAAGTCGGGCTCCACCTCGATCGCCTCATGAGTGAGCCCGAGCCGGCTGGACAGGGTGGCCTCCCCGGCCCGGTCGTGGGTGGTGAAGATCCGCCCGACCCTGCCCCGCGCGGCGTGGTTGTGGTTGGTCTGCAGGGCGAGCGTGCTCTTGCCCGAGTCCATGGTGCCGGTGAAGAAGTGCAGTTCAGCCACGGGGCGTGATCCTTTCACAGGTGGCTCGGGCAGGATGACGATCATGACCTCGCGCCCGCTCGTCTCGGCTTCCTGGCTCCAGTCCCGACTCGGCAGCGTCACCGTCCTCGACGTCCGCTATCAGATGGGGGAGCCGCGCGGGTACGACGACTTCCTCGCCGGGCACGTCCCCGGGGCGGCGTTCGTCGACCTGGAGACCGCCCTGGCCGATCCGCCCGGGGACCGCGGTCGGCATCCCCTCCCCGATGAGCCCCGGTTCGAGGGCGACATGCGCCGGGCCGGGGTGGAGATGAGCCGTCCGGTGGTGGTCTACGACGACTGGGAGGGCCGGGCGGCGGCCCGGGCATGGTGGCTGCTCCGTTACCACGGGCACCCGGAGGTGTATGTGCTGGACGGCGGGTGGACGGCTTGGTCGCAGGACGGCGGTGACGCTGAGTCCGGAACCGTCACGCCGGAGCCGGGTGACTTCACGGTCGCGGCAGAGAAGGGGATGCCCGTCGTCAATGCCGACGGCGTGCTGGACGTCGCCGTCCTCGTCGACGCCCGGGCACCCGAGCGGTATCGCGGCGAGGTCGAGCCGATCGATCCGGTCGCCGGCCGCATCCCCGGCGCGGTGAACGTGCCGACCGAGGCCAACCTCGACGAGGGCCGCCGGTTCCGGTCGCCCGAGGGGCTGCGGGCAACCTATGCGGAGGTCGGTGCGACGGAGGACGCCACGGTTGCGGCCTACTGTGGCTCGGGGGTCACCGCCGCCCACGACGTGCTGGCCCTGGAGATCGCCGGGATCCGCGCGGCGCTCTACCCCGGCAGCTGGAGCGGCTGGATCGCCGACCCGAGCCGCCCCGTTGAGCGCTGACCCGCCGAAACCTATCGACGCGGGTCAGCGAAGAATCAGGTCAGTTTCGGGCGGGTCACCAGTGCACGCCCTTGAAGATCCGGGCCAGCATGATCTGCTCGGACTGCCGGGTGCCGGAGTCGCTCCCCTTGGCGGCCGCGGAGTCGGGGAACACGTGGTAGGCCATGTTGAGGATCCGGAACGCCGTCTTGGGGGCCATCGTGTGGGCGACCGCACCGGCATTGCCCAGGAGCGTGTTGATCTCGTGCGGGCGCTCGACCATCGCCTTGATCACCAGGTCGGCCGCCTGCGCGGGCGAGATGGTGGGAAAGCGGTCGTAGAGCTTGGTGGGTGCGATCATCGGCGTCCGCACCAGCGGCATGTGGATCCCGGTGAAGGTGACACCGTCGCCGACGACCTCGGACGCGACGACATTGCTCCACGCGTCGAGGGCGGCCTTCGAGGCGACGTACGCCGAGAAGCGTGGCGGGTTGGTCTGCACGCCGATCGAGGAGACGTTGACGACGTGGCCACGCCGCTGCTCCTGCATCTTCGGGAGCAGGCCCATCACCAGGCGGATCGCGCCGAAGTAGTTGAGCTGCATGGTCCGCTCGAAGTCGTGGAAGCGGTCCTGCGACAGCCGCAGCGAGCGCCGGATCGACCGTCCGGCGTTGTTGACGACGAAGTCGACGCTCGGGAGCTCCGCCGCGATCTGCTCGCAGAGCCGGTCGATGGCCTCGAGGTCGGAGAGGTCGCACGGGAAGACGTAGGCCTGGCCGCCGCGCATCTCGATCGAGGCCCGCGTGTCCTCGAGCTTGTCCTTCCCGCGGGCGACGAGGACCGGGATTCCGCCGGCCTGCGCGACCTTCAGGGCGGTGACCTGGCCGATGCCGGAGGAAGCGCCCGTGATCACGACGTACTTGCCGGTCAGCGCCTCCCGGATGTCGGGGTCGCGCCCCGTCGACGTGTCGAGGTTGTCCTCCCAGTAGGCCCACAGGGTGCGGGCGTAGGTCTCGAGGTCGGGTACGGCGATGCCCGAGCCGGACAGCGCCTTCTCGGTCGCGCGGGAGTCGAAGACGGCGGTGAAGTTGGTGTGCGCGAGCACCTCCGCCGGGACCCCGACGCGTCCGAGGGTCTGGTCGAGAAGTGCCTGGACCGGAGCCGACTTCACCACGCCGGTGAAGATCGACAAGGGCCGCAGCCGCTGCGGCACCAGCGCGAGCGGCCCGGCGCTGGTCACCTTCCGGTCGATGGGCGTCGCGAACTGCGGAGCACCCGCTGCTGCGCAGAACGTGTTGATCATCTCGGCGACGGGCTGGGGCTCGGGGTTGACCAGGTGGAAGGCCTCCCCGTCGTGGTCGGGGAGGTGGGCGAGATGATCCATCGCCTTGGCGACGTAGTCGACCGGTACGACGTTGGTGTCACCGAGGTCGACGCCCACGAGCGGCAGCCACGCCGGCAGCCGGTCGCGCAGCATCTTCATCGTCGGGAAGAAGTAGTAGGGGCCGTCGATCTTGTCCATCTCGCCGGTCTGGCTGTCGCCGACGACGACGGCCGGGCGGTAGACCCGCCACGGCACCGAGGCCTCCTCGCGGACGATCTTCTCGGACTCGAACTTCGTCCGGTGGTACGGCGATGGCAGGTGCTGACCCTCGTCGAACATGGTCTCGTCGAACCTGCCGCGGTACTCGCCGGCCGCTGCGACCGACGACACCTGGTGGAAGCAGCCGACCCGGAGCGCCTCGGCGAGCTGGACGGCGTTGCGGGTGCCGTCGACGTTCATCGTCTCGTTGGTCTCGTCGTCGGCGGTCATGTCGTAGATCGCGGCCAGGTGGAAGAAGTGGTCGATCTTCCCCTGGTGCTCGGTGATCCACTTCTTGGGGACGCCCAGGTTCGGCTTGGCGAGGTCGCCGGTGACGGCGATGACCCGATTGGTGTCCCAGCGGCGGATCAGCTTCTCCATCCGCGGCAGCGACGACTTGCGGACCAGGACGAAGATGTCGCCCTCGCGGTGGTCGAGCAGCTCGGGAACCAGATGCCGGCCGATGAAGCCGGTGGCGCCGGTGACGAAGTACGACATGGCCGGAGACTACCGCCCGGTATTGGATTGCGGCAGTGGTGACCACGCCCCGTCCAGCCGCGCCAACGGCGGGAATCGGCGGGCAGGGTCAGTCGTTCTTGCCGCCGCCGAACATGATCTCGTCCCAGCTCGGGACCGAGGCGCGGCCCTTCTTCTTCGACACCTTGCGGCCGGGCGGCTCCGGCTCGGGCTGGGACTCGGGCTGGGACTCGGCCTCCGGTTCCGCGGTCGGCTCCTCGACGGCAGGCGTCTCGCGGGTGGGCCGCTCGTCGTCGAGGTAGGCCTCCACCGGCTGTTCCGCGCCCAGGCTTCCCGACTCCTCGCTGACCATCTCGATGACGTCGTCGCCCAAGGCCGATGATCCCGACTCCGGGGAACCCAGCGGCAGCTCTTCGTGGGGCTGGGTTGATTCGGACACGGCGGAGAGCCGGCGTCCGCGGGCCTGCTTCAGGTCGTCGCGGGCCGGCCGCTGGGTCTCGGCGACCTGCTCGCCGAGCAGCCACCGGGCGTCCTCGTCCTCGACGGTGACGTAGTTGCCGGGCGGGTCGAAGATGAACGTGGCCGACCCCTCGTGCTTGCCGGCGGCGTAGTCGCCCGTCAGCGTCCAGCGGCCGTCCTCGCGCCGGCGGGCGTCCCAGGCAACGGTCTCGGGGTCGACGTTCAATGAGCGAAGGTGGCCGGCCACCGCGTCGCCGAGGGTCCTCGCCCCGGAGGCCTCGCCGGGCTTGCGCCGGACCGAGGACCGCTGGGCGCGCTCCGCGACGTGCTGCCGCTCGGCGAGCACGGGGGCAGCGAAGGCCATGATCCGGTCCACGGTGGTCTGTGCGGCCTGGGCGACGGCTTCGGGGGTGTCACCCGCCCGGATCCGGGCCTGGATGTCGCGGGGTCGCAGTGCGCTGTCCATCTGAATCTCCAAGTGGCCGAGGCGGGCGTGTTCGCCGCGGAGGGCGGCCCGGAGCCGAGCATCGATGTCGAGGGTGAACTCCGCCCCCTTGTCGCTGACCAGGAGCAGGCGCTTGCCGTCATCGCTCAAGCCCGCGAGCGTGAGGTGCGCCATCGGTGGTCGTGCTCCTGCCAGTCATCGTTCCGGTGGGCTGAGCCTACGCCAGCGGGCGTGTCGCGCAGCGCCTTCGCCTGCGGCGCGCCCCGGTAACCTCACGACCCGTGCCGACCGAACCGTCCGTGACCTTCGTGGTGCTGGACCTGGTCGGAATCTTCGTCTTCGCGATCTCCGGGGCCCTGGTCGCGGTCCGCAAGGGGCTGGACGTCTTCGGCGTCCTGGTCCTGGCCGGTGTGACGGGTCTCGGTGGCGGCTTCCTGCGCGACGTCCTGATCGGGGCCACGCCGCCGGCCGCGCTGGCGGACTGGCGCTACCTGCTGGTTCCGGTCGCCGCGGGGCTGCTGGCGTTCTACTTCCACCCGGCGCTGGGCAGGATGGAGCGTCAGGTCAACGTCTTCGACGCGTTCGGTCTGGCACTGTTCTGCGTCACTGGTGCGCTCAAGGCGCTGGAGTTCGGGCTGGGTCCGCTGCCCGCGGCACTGATGGGCATGGTCACCGGCATCGGCGGCGGGATGGCCCGTGACGTCCTCGCGGGCCGGGTGCCTGCGGTCTTTCGCGGCGAGCTGTACGCCACTCCCGCTCTCGCGGGCGCCGCGATCACCGTCGTCGGCGAGGGCCTGGGGTTCCCCATCGGCGTCGTCGCCACCGTCGGCGGCGGGGTGTGTTTGGCGTGGCGGTTGCTGGCGATGTGGCAGCACTGGCAGGCGCCGAAGCCGACCGGGCCCGCCAGCGTCTGAGAGTCGTCGGAAGGTTCCGTTCAGTCGCCCAGCAGGCGGCGCAGGTGGTCGTTGGCAAAGACCCGGTCGGGGTCGAGCCGGTCGCGCAGCGCGAGGAAGTCACCGAAACGCGAGTAGAGGCCGGCCAGCTCGGGCGCGCCCAGGGAGTGGAGCTTGCCCCAGTGCGGCCGGCCTCCGTGGTCCCGCATGATCCGCTCGATCGCCGCGAAGTACTCCACGTGGTCGGCGTCGCGGTGGGTGTGGAACGCCAGGTAGACGGTGTCGCGCTGATACGCAGTCGACAGCGGTACGTCGTCCTGCGGCGCGACCCGGACCTCGACCGGGAAGCTGATCCGCCAGGTCGACGCCTCGATGGCACGCCGCGCCTCGCGCAGCGCCGCGATTGCGGCCGCCCGCGGGACGGCGTACTCCATCTCCTTGAACACCACCCGGCGGCGTGACGTGAACACGCGGTGGGCCACGTCCGCGTAGCGGCGCTCGGTGAGCAGCCGGCTGGTCACGCGGTTCATACGGGGGATGGCACCCGGTGCCAGGTTCGCGCCGGCGCACAGCAGGCCGAACGCGCGGTTGGACAGGAGCTCGTCCTCGATCCAGGCCCTGGCGGATGACAGCGGCTCGGTCTCCCCGGGAGACGCGTCGAGCCGGTTGTTCTGCTTGACGAGCATCCGGTCGGTGTGCGGGAACCAGTAGAGGTCCACGTGGTGGTTCGAGGAGACGAGCTCGTCGAACGACCCGAGCGCCTGGTCCCAGCTCATCGGCTGCTCGTGTGCGTCGAGCACGAACAGCGGCTCGACCCGGAAGGTGACCGTCGTCAGCAACCCGAGGGCCCCGAGCCCGACCCGTGCGAGATCCAGCACGTCGGCGTTGTCCTGGGGGGTTGCGGTGAGGAGCTCACCGGTCCCGGTCACCATCTGCAGGCCGGCGACCTGCGCCGACAACCCGGCAGCGACCCCGCCGGTCCCGTGGGTGCCGGTCGAGATGGCGCCCGCCAGGGTCTGGTCGGCGATGTCGCCCAGGTTGTGCAGAGAGAGGCCGAGTCGCTCGAGCTCGGTGTTCAGCACGTGCAGCGGAGTGCCGGCCAGGGCGGTCACCGTCATCGCCTCCCGGTCCACGGCGAGGATCCCGCTCAGCCGGTCGGGCCGCAGCATCGTGTGGTCCGGCGCGCCGATGGCCGTGAAGCTGTGACCGGTGCCGACCATCTTGACGGTGGTGCCGTCGGACCGGGCCCGGTCCACGGCGGCGACCACGGCCTCGGTGTCGCCGGGGTGGACCACCACATCGGGGTACGACGCCTCCAGCCCCGACCAGTTCCGCCACTCCACGTCGCGAGCCTAGTTGGCCCTGGTCTCGACCGGCTCCGTCGAAGGCGAGCGGGGGATCGCCTGGGCGGCCAGGGCCGAGACCAGGCCGGCGCCCGCAGCCACGAGGTAGGCCGGGGAGGCGCCGGAGGTGTCGATCACCACGCCCGCGACGGTTGCTCCGGGGGCGATGCCGGCCACGATGCCGGTGTGCATGATCGCCATCCCCTCCGTGAGCCGGGCGTGCGGGACGGTCTTCTCGGTGAGCGACATGGTCGCGATCAGGGTGGGCGCGATGGCGAACCCGGCGACGAACAGCGCGACTCCCATCAGCGGGACCGAGCCGATCAGCCCCAGCGGCAGCATCGCGGCCATCATCGCCGCCGACCCCCACCGAAGCCGGTGGTCGGGGCCACGGCGCCAGTGGACCGCGCCGGTCACGAGCCCGGCGATCAGGCTGCCGAGGGCCCACAGCGCGAGCAGCGGGCCGGCGTACCCCTTGCTGCCGAGCTCCTCCGCGAAGGCCACGGTCGTCACCTCGGCCGCGCCGAACAGCGTGCCGAGCGCTGCGCAGACCAGCGCCAGCGGCGCGACCGTCCTCCACGGCATCCCCGGGCGAGGTCCGGTGGCCTCCCGGCGGGGGTGGGCCGGTGGCTCGGTCGCGCGCTGGGCGGCGAAGAACAGGGTGCCGACCACCCCTGAGACCAGCGCCGCGGTCAGCCCGGCGATCGGGTGCCACGCGGTGGCGAGCACGGTCACCAGGATCGGCCCCAGCATGAACACCGACTCGTCGACGACCGCTTCGAGGGCGAAGGCCGTCTGCAGCTCGTCGGGGGAGCGGAGGACGTGGGACCACCGGGCCCGGACGCACGAGCCCACCGCGGGGAGTGCCGCCCCGCTGACCGCCGCCAGCAGGTAGGAGGTGGCCACCGGCCACTCCGCCTGCACCGACCACATCAGCAGGGCCAGGGCCACCGCGAAGACGGTGACGGCCGCCGGCAGCACCCGCGACTGCCCGAGTCGGTCCAGGAGCCTGCCCTGGACGATCGCGAAGCCTCCGTTGGCGATCAGGTACGCCGCCGACACCGAGCCGGCGAGACCGTAGGACCCGGTCGCCGTGGACACCAGGAGCACGATGCCGAGGCTCGCCATCGACATGGGCAGTCGCGCCACCATCCCGGTCGCGCTGAACAGCAGCGTGCCCGGGAGTCCCAGGATCCGGCGGTACGACGTCAACATCTCAACCGGAGACTAGGACCGGGCCGGGAACGCGCACCAATCGAAACCAGCCAATCCTCAACGCCGTCTCTACGATGGGGCGCATGGTCCTCGACGTCTCGCCGTACGACGCTGTCCTGCTGGTGTCGTTCGGTGGGCCGGAGGGCCCCGACGACGTGTTGCCGTTCCTCGAGAACGTCACCCGTGGCCGCGACATCCCGCCCGAGCGGCTGGAGGAGGTCGGCGAGCACTACCACCTCTTCGGGGGCCGGTCGCCGATCAACGACCAGAACCGCGAGCTGCTCGCCGCCGTGCGCGAGGACCTGTCCGGGGCCGGGATCGACCTCCCGGTCTACTGGGGCAACCGCAACTGGCAGCCCTACCTCGCCGACGCGGTCCGGCAGATGGCCGACGACGGCATCACCCGGGCGGCGTGCTTCGTCACCAGCGCCTACTCGTCGTACTCCAGCTGCCGGCAGTACCGCGAGGACCTGGCCCGGGCCGCCGACTTCCCCGGCGCCCCCCGGCTGGACCGGTTGCGCCAGTACTTCAACCATCCCGGCTTCGTGGAGCCGGTCGTCGACGCGACCCTGGCCGCGCTGGCCGAGCTCCCGGAGTCGGTCCGGGACGGCGCCCACCTGACGTTTGTCACCCACTCCATCCCGGAGTCGATGAACGAGGGCAGCGGTCGCCAGGGCAACGCCTACGTCAACCAGCACCGCAGCGTCGTGGCCGCCGTCGTCGACCGGGTGCGCCAGGAGACCGGGCGACGGAACCCGCACGAGCTGGTCTACTGCTCGCGGTCCGGGCCGCCGCACGTGCCGTGGCTCGAACCCGACGTCAACGACCATCTCGAGACGCTGTCCCGCAAGGAGGCCTTCGGCGTGGTGCTCGTCCCGATCGGCTTCGTCTCCGACCACATGGAGGTCGTCTATGACCTCGACACCGAGGCCCTCACCACCGCGGCCAAGCTCGACCTTCCGGCGGTGCGGGCCGCGACGCCCGGCATCGACCCACGCTTCGTGACCGTGGTCCGCGACCTTCTGGTCGAGCGCGCCGCCACCGAGCGGGGTGAGAAGCCGCGCCGGCGCGCCGTCGGCAGCCTGCAGGCGTGGTGGGACCTGTGCGGCGTCGGGTGCTGTCCGAACCCCGTCGGCGACCGGCCGGCGGTCGGCGGCGTCGAGGCATGAGCCCAGGACCGGACCGAGGGCTGGGGGCCCGGCTCGCAGAGCTGGCCCTCGAGGTCGCGCGGGCGGCCGGTCGGCTGATCCGTGAGCGTCGGGAGCTGGGGGTGACGGTCGCCGCCACCAAGTCCAGCGAGACCGACGTGGTCACCGAGACCGACCGCGAGGTCGAGGGCCTGATCCGGTCGCTGCTCGGCGGGGCGCGACCCGACGACGGTGTCGTGGGGGAGGAGGGCGACGACGAGGCCGGCGCCTCCGGTGTGCGCTGGATCGTCGACCCGATCGACGGGACGGTCAACTTCCTCTACGGCATCCCGCAGTACGCCGTTTCGGTCGCTGCCGAGCGCGATGGCGTCGTCGTCGCCGGTGTCGTGCTTGACGTCGCCCGGGACGCGGCGTACGTCGGGCGGCGGGAGACGGCGCCGGACGGGAGGGTCAGGGTGACGGCCCATCGCGACGGCAGTCCCCTCTCGGTTCGCTCTCCGGCGCCACTCTCGCAACGCCTGATCGGGACCGGCTTCAGCTACGAGGCCCGGATCCGCGCGATCCAGGCGGACGCGGTGGGCCGGCTGCTGCCGCAGGTGCGTGACATCCGTCGCTTCGGGTCATGCGCGCTCGACCTCTGCCACGTCGCGGAAGGCTTGCTGGACGGCTACGTCGAGGAGGGCGTCAACCTGTGGGACCACGCGGCGGGGGCCCTGATCGCCGAGGGCGCAGGGGCACGCAGCGAGCTGATCCCCGGGGCCGGCGGGCGGGAGCTCCTGGTCTGCGCACCCGAGCACGGGTTCGTCGAATTCCGGAAAGCCGTGGAAGCGGCCGGTTTTCTGGCCGACTCGGGGGAATAGCCCCCTGACCTTGCGTGTTCTCGGGACACATTCGGGAACCGATGTGCACCATGGCACCGGCATGGTGCACAATCTGCCGCCGAACCCATGGAGCTAAAGACGACCGGCGCAGACGCGTGAGGGGAGTTGAGGACAGATGGCCACCGATTACGACGCCCCGCGCAAGACCGAGGAAGAGTCCGAGGAGAGCATCGAGGAGCTCAAGGCGCGCCGCCACGACAAGAACTCCGGGAAGGTCGACGAGGACGAGGCCGAAGCCGCCGAGTCGTTCGAGCTGCCCGGAGCCGACCTCTCCCACGAGGAGCTGGCAGTCGAGGTCAAGCCGAAGCAGAGCGACGAGTTCACCTGCATGAGCTGCTTCCTGGTCCACCACCGCTCGCAGCTCGCGGACGAGAAGAAGCTGATCTGCAAGGACTGCGCCTGACGGTCAGAGGCTCAGGCCTCACGGATCAGGTCCGCGGCGTCGGCGCCTTGTCGGCGTCCTGGTCGTCCTTGACAAGGTCGGGCGGCAGGTGCCCGGTCGACTTCGTGTAGTAGTGGGCGGCCTTCCTGCTGGCCAGCATCCGGGCGATGCCGACGAACGTCCCGCTCACCGCGGCCCACAAGACGGCCTCCCAGACGTCGACGTCAGGGTCCGCGGGGTTGGCCGGAGGGTTCTTCCCGGTCGCGGCCTTCCACGACGTGTTGAGTCCCTTCTTCGCGATCGCCGCGGCGCCGAGCGCGGCGGCCAGGGAGAAGATGGACCAGACCTTCGATGACGATGCCATGTCCGGACCTTACCCAGCCGCGGTCGATTCAGTCAGTTCCGTCAGTGCCCGTGCCAGCTCGTCCGGATGCCGGGTGCTGATCAGCCAGTACGGCGCGGGGTCGGCCGGGTCGGTGATCTGCACCCGGACCGCCCGCTTCAGGTAGGGCCGCAGCAGCAGGTAGGCCCGTGCGTCGGCCTCGACGCCGGAGATCCTCCGGGTCGCCTCGGCATCCAGCGCGCTCGGCGTCCCGAGGTGGAGCGCCGCGATCCGGGCCCGGCCGGCCCGCAGGAAGCCCTGGTCGACGGTCACCCGCGCGGCGCCGTACGCCAGCAGGCCGAGGGCCAGGCCGGCCATCGCGATCGCGGTGAGCGTCCAGGCCGCCGTGGCGGGCAGCGCCACGATCATGGCCAGCCACAGGCTGGCGACCAGCATCGTCCCCTGGACCCACCAGCGCAGGGGGACGCTGAGCCGCTCGTCGTACTCCACGGGGGTCAAGGGTATGGTCCGGCCGTGCCCGACCGCGTACCCGACCCAGTACCTGCCCTCGAGGTCGCCGTCCTCCGCCTGGATCCTGACCTCCCGCTGCCCAGTTATGCCCATCCCGGTGACGCCGGAGCCGACCTGGTCACGGCCGAGGACGTTGTCCTCGCACCGGGTGAACGGATCCTGGTGCCGACCGGGGTCGCCCTCGCGCTGCCTGAGGGCCACGTCGCCCTGGTCCATCCCCGGTCGGGCCTGGCGGCCCGGCACGGGCTCTCGATCGTGAACACCCCCGGAACCATCGACTCCGGCTACCGCGGCGAGATCAAGGTGCTGCTGATCAACCACGACCGCGAGCAGCCGATCAAGCTGCGGCGCGGGGACCGGATCGCGCAGCTCGTGGTCCAACGCTTCGAGCACGCGCGCTTCGTCGAGGTCGACGAACTCCCCGGATCCGCGCGTGGAGCCGGGGGCTACGGTTCTACTGGAGGATTCGCCGCTGGCGAGATCCCAGCAGAGGAGAAGCAGTGAAGTTCCGCCGCAAGTCCGAGAGCCCCGATCCCGCTTCCGTGGAGGCCGGGGAGTCGGCCGACTCCAGCACCGAGGGCGCGGACGACCTGGTGGGCGCCCAGGGACCCTTCGACATCGACGAGCTTCCGGACGACGGCGTGCAGCGCGTGGACCTCGGCTCGCTGCTGATTGCCCCGGAGGAGGGGCGCGAGCTGCGGCTCCAGGTCGACGAGAGCACCCAGGCCGTCCAGGCGGTGCTGCTCGCCGGGTCTGACGGTGCCCTCGAGCTGCGTGCCTTCGCGGCCCCCCGCAACGGGGACCTGTGGACCGAGGTGCGGCCACAGCTGGCCGCGGACCTGGCCCGCCGGGGCGGGACCGCCACCGAGCGTGAAGGTCGGTTCGGCACCGAGCTGGTCTGCCAGCTCTCGGTCCAGACGGCGGAGGGACGGGCCGCCAACCAGGCGTCGCGGATCATCGGCATCAACGGTCCGCGGTGGATGCTGCGCGGCACCTTCCTGGGCCGACCGGCCACCGATCCCGACAGCGCCGCTGCCTGGGAGGACACCCTCACCAAGGTCGTGATCCGCCGGGGCGAGCACGCCATGCCGGTCGGTGACCCGCTGCCGGTCGTACTGCCCGATTCGGCGCGGCGCACGAGCCCCGACGCGTCCTAGACTGTGGCAGTGACGGGCAAGAGTCGTCTGCGGCGCAGCATCAGCAAGTGGGCCAGCAGCACCGAGATGCACGAGCGCGAGCTGCGGCGCACCTACGCCGACGTCGGCAGCTCCCGGATCGCCGATGCGCCCGACCGCGAGCGGGTGCGGCTGCGGGGCACGCTCCGCACGGTCACGCTGCGGCCGCGCGGCGGCGTACCTGCCCTCGAGGCGGAGCTCACCGACGGCTCCGGCGTGCTCACCGTGGTGTGGCTCGGACGACGACGGATCGCGGGGATCGCGCCGGGCCGTGCCATCCAGGTCGAGGGCAGGATCGGGTCCGCCGAGGGTGGCCGGATCATGTACAACCCACGTTACGAGCTCATCCCGTGAGCGAAGCGCAGACCGCGGCGGCCGTGAGCCGTCGGGCAACCGGCGGTCGGCAGAGAGGAGGGGCCAAGGGCCTCCGTCGAGACGGTGGAGTCGGTGGTCCGGCACCAGCTGTCGAAGGCGCTGGGCGGACGCCGCGGCATGATCGAGGCCGCCGTTCCCACCATCCTGTTCACCGTCACCTGGCTGACCACCCGGGAGCTGAAGGTCGCGCTCCTCGCCAGCCTCGCCGTGGCGGTCGCACTCCTCGTCGTCCGGGTCGTCCAGCGATCGTCCGTCCAGTTCGTGATGAACGCCATCTTCGGCATCGGGATCGGCTGGCTGTTCGTCACGATGTCCGCGCGCTCCGGGGGCAGCGAGGACGATCAGGCCCTCGCCTACTTCCTGCCCGGCATCATCTACAACACCGGGTACTCCGTGGTCCTTGCCTTCACCTGCTTGATCGGCTGGCCACTGATGGGGTTCATGGTCGGCAGCGTCACCGGCGACCCCACGGCCTGGCACCGTGACCGCCAGGTGGTGAAGCTGTGCTCCCTGCTGACGTGGGTGCTGGTGGCGCCGTGCATCCTGCGGGTCGCCATCCAGGCTCCCCTGTGGTTCGGCGCCAAGTCCGGTGCGATCGAGGCAGACGCCGCGATCGCCGTGCTGGCCATCGCGAAGATCGCCATGGGCTGGCCGTTGCAGCTCGCGGCGCTGGCGCTGATGGTGTGGTTGCTGGCCCGGAACCGGACCCCGGTGCAGGGGAGCCCGCGGCGGTCCTCGGCGGTGAGACGAGCAGCGACGCCTGAACCGGCGCGTGGCCTCAGCCGCCGTGCGCTTGCGGCGCGAGCAGTCGTTCGAGCTCGTCCTCGACGTCGGCGGCGGCGACGAAGAGCAGCTCGTCGCCGGACTCGATGGGCTGGTCGGCGTCGGGTGTGTAGACCTGGCCGTCGCGCAGGATGGTCACCAGGGCACAGTTCTCGGGGAACGGGATCAGCCCGGTCGGCTTCCCGACGTACGGCGAGTCCTCGGGCAGGGTGAGCTCGACCAGGTTGGCGTTGCCCTGGCGGAAGGTGAACAAGCGCACCAGGTCGCCGACCGTCACCGCTTCCTCCACCAGCGCCGACATGATCCGCGGGGTCGAGACGTTGACGTCGACGCCCCAGGCCTCGGTGAACAGCCACTCGTTGTTGGGGTGGTTGACCCGGCCCACCGTCCGCGGCACTCCGAACTCCGTCTTCGCCAGGAGCGACGTGACCAGGTTGACCTTGTCGTCCCCGGTCGCGGCGATCACCACGTCGCAGCGGTCCAGCCGGGCCTCCTCGAGCGAGGACAGCTCGCAGGAGTCGGCCAGCAGCCACTCGGCGTCGGGGACCCGCTCGGGCTTCATGGCGCTGGCTGCCTTGTCGATGAGCAGGACCTGGTGCCCGTTGGTGATCAGCTCACGGGCGATCGAGCGACCGACTGCGCCGGCTCCGGCGATGGCGACCCTCACGTCAATCGTCCCCCTCGGGGCCCTTGTCGATGACCGCGTAGGCGTGGCCGGCGTTCTCCTCGCGCATCACGAGGTGGACCAGGTCGCCCTCCTGGATGATGGTCTCGCGGGTCGGGAGCATGCCTTCGCCGAGCCGGTCGATCCAGGCGATCCGGCTCTTGGTCTGCTCCTGGAAGTGGATGGTGCGCTGGCCGATCCACACGTCCGGCACGGTGACGTGGTCGACCCGGATCGTCCCGGACGGGTCGCGGAAGTCCGGCTCGGCGCCGGCCGGCAGCATCCGCCGCAGGATCTGGTCGGCGGTCCACTTGACGGTGGCCACCGTCGTGATGCCGAGCCGCTGGTAGACCTCGGCGCGGCCGGGATCGTAGATGCGGGCCACGACCTGCTCGATGCCGAACGTCTCGCGCGCCACCCGGGCGGCGATGATGTTGGAGTTGTCGCCGCTGGAGACCGCGGCGAATGCCTCGGCCCGACGGATGCCGGCCTTCTCCAGGACTGCCTGGTCGAACCCGAAACCGGTGACCTTGTCGCCGTTGAACTCCGGGCCGAGCCGGCGGAAGGAGTCCGGTTCGCTGTCGATCACCGAGACGGTGTGGTTGCGCTCCTCGAGGCTTCGAGCCAACGTCGAACCGACCCGGCCGCAACCCATGATGACGACATGCACAGTGAAACCGTATCCCAGCCGCTACGGACCGGTACGACGGTCTAATCTGTTCGCTCGTGGGTGTCGGCGACGTTTCCAAGCGCATCCTGCTCGGACGCAAGCTGCGCAGCTCCCAGATCGGGGAGACGCTCCTGCCCAAGCGGATCGCCCTTCCGGTGTTCGCCAGCGACGCCCTCTCCTCGGTGGCCTATGCGCCCGACGAGGTCTTCATCATGCTGTCCTTCGCCGGAGCCTCGGCCTACGTGTGGTCGTGGAAGATCGGCATCGCGGTGGCGCTGGTCATGGCCGTGGTGGTGGCGTCGTACCGCCAGAACGTGCACGCCTACCCGAGCGGCGGCGGTGACTACGAGGTGGCGACGGTCAACCTCGGCCGCAACGCGGGCATGACCGTCGCCAGCGCCCTCCTCGTCGACTACGTCCTCACGGTCGCGGTGTCCATCTCCTCCGGTGCGCAGTACGCCGCCTCCGCGTTGCCGGTCCTGAGCGGCCACGAGGCCACGATCGCGAGCCTCGCGGTCCTCGCACTGATGGCGATGAACCTGCGCGGGATCCGGGAGTCGGGCACGTTCTTCGCGATCCCGACCTATGCGTTCATCCTGGCCATGGGTGTGATGTGTGGTTACGGGATGCTGCGGCTCCTCAACGGCACCCTGCCCGAGGTGAAGAGCGCCGACCTCGACATCACGGCGGCACCCGGCTACGAAGGGCAGCTCACCACCGTGGCGCTGATGTTCCTGCTGGCGCGGGCCTTCTCGTCGGGGTGTGCCGCCCTCACCGGTGTCGAGGCGATCTCGAACGGGGTGCCGGCCTTCCGCCGCCCCAAGAGCCGCAACGCCGCGACCACGCTGCTGATGCTCGGCATGATCGCGATCGCGATGATGATGAGCGTCATCGTGCTCGCGAAGCAGATGGGCCTGCGCTACGTCGACCCCCACGAGCTCGAGCGACTGTCCCTCAACGGCCAGCCGGTCCCGGAGGGCTACGACCAGGACACGGTCATCGCACAGATCGCCGAGGCGGTCTTCCGCGACTTCTCGCCCGGCTTCTACTTCGTCGTCACCGTGACCGGCGTGATCCTGGTGCTGGCCGCCAACACCGCCTTCAACGGCTTCCCCGTCCTCGGCTCGATCCTCGCCGAGGACGGCTACGCCCCCCGGGCGCTGGGCTCGCGGGGTGACCGGCTGGCGTTCAGTAACGGCATCGTCTTCCTCGCCGTGATGGCGATCGCCCTGATCCTCGCCTTCGACGCCCAGACCACCCGGCTGATCCAGCTCTACATCGTCGGGGTGTTCGTGTCGTTCAACCTCAGCCAGCTCGGCATGATCCGGCACTGGACCCGCCACCTGCGCACCGAGAAGGCCCCGGCCCGACGGCGCCGGATGCAGCAGTCGCGGGCCATCAACGCGATCGGACTGACGTTCACGGCCGTGGTGCTCGTGATCGTCCTGATCACCAAGTTCCTCGCCGGGGCCTGGATCGCGATCATCGCGATGGTGGCCTTCTTCCTGATCATGAAGGGGATCAGCCGGCACTACCAGAACGTCGCGATGGAGCTGGCGGCCGACGAGGAGGACAAGATCCTGCCCACGCGGGTGCACGCCGTCGTACTCGTCTCGAAGCTGCACAAGCCGACGCTGCGGGCCCTGGCCTTCGCCAAGGCCTCGCGACCCAACGTGCTGGAGGGGGTCTACGTCGCCGAGGACCCGCACCGGACGAGCCGGCTGCTGACCGAGTGGGACGACCGCAACCTGGGGGTGCCGCTCAAGGTCCTGCACTCGCCCTACCGCGAGGTGGTCCGGCCGATCGTCGACTACGCGCTCGAGATCAAGCAGGCCAATCCCCGGGGCGTGGTCGCGGTCTACATCCCGGAGTACGTCGTCGGGCGCTGGTGGGAGCAGCTCCTGCACAACCAGACGGCGCTGCGGCTCAAGGGGCGGCTGCTCTTCACCCCTGGCGTGATGGTGACGTCGGTGCCCTATCAGCTGCGGTCCTCGGAGATCGCTCGCGAGCGCAACGAGCGCGAGCGCGACCGCGTGCACCCAGGCGACCTGCGCCGCGGCAACGTCTCGGAGCGATCCGGACGCGGCCGGCAGATCCAGCGGTGACCGCTCAACGGAGACGGCGTCCGCGGCCGCGGCGGGCCGGAGGGCGGTCCCGGGTGGGGGAGCGGTACACCGTCGATGTCGGGCCCGTGGCCCACGGCGGCCACTGCGTCGCCCGGATCCCGGTCGCACTCCGTCGTCACGGGTCGTTTTCGTCCGTCACGCGCTGCCCGGGGAACGCGTGGTCGTCGAGATCACCGAGGGCACCGACCGTGACCGGTACTGGCGCGGCGACGCGGTCGCGGTCGAGTCGGCGTCCCCGGACCGGGTCGAGGCGCCGTGCCCGGTCGCCGGGCCGGGGTTGTGCGGCGGTTGCGACTTCCAGCACGTGGCCCTACCGGCGCAGCGCGCGCTGAAGGCCGAGGTCGTACGCGAGCAGCTGGTCCGGCTCGGCCGACTCGAGCCCGATCATCCGGTCGTCGCGGGCGTCGAGGTCGAGCCGGTGCCGGGCGACGAGGGCGGCCTGCGATGGCGGACCCGGGTGCGCTACGCCACCGCGCCGGACGGGCGGCGCGGGATGCGCAAGCACCGCTCGCACGACGTGGTGCCCGTGGACGACTGCCTGATCGCCCGCTCCGACGCCCGACAGCCTGTCCCGATGGAGCCGTCCAGTCCGGTGGTCGAGGTCGTCGAGACCGACCGGGGCTCCCACCCCTTCGCCGTCCCGGCCGACGGCTTCTGGCAGGTCCATCCCGGTGCGCCACGAGCTCTCGTCGAGACCGTCCTCGACCTCCTCGCCCCCCAGCCGGGCGAGCGGGCCCTCGACCTCTACGCCGGAGTTGGACTCTTCGCCCGGTTCCTCGCCGACGCGGTCGGACCGGCCGGTGAGGTGGTCGCGGTGGAGGGCGACGAGGCAGCCTGCCGGCACGCACGGTCCAACCTCGGCCTCGACCGGTCCGAGGACCCCGTGGATCCGGTCGACGTGACCTGGGGCCGGGTGGACGCGGTGCTCGCGGCGGCGTACGACGGGCCCTGGGACCTCGTGGTGCTCGACCCGCCACGCGAGGGAGCCAAGCGGGAGGTCGTCGAGCAGATCGTGGCCCGAGCTCCACGCGCCGTGGCGTACGTCGCCTGCGACCCGGCCGCGCTCGCCCGGGACGTCGAGACCTTCGGCGGTCACGGCTACACACTGGAGCGGCTGCGCGCCTTCGACCTGTTCCCGATGACGCATCATGTGGAGTGCGTCGCCCTGCTGGTGAGGTCAGCGTGACGGTCTCGCTGAAGCACGCCCACGTCGAGCGGGAGCGCCGGTGGCTTCTCGCGACGGTCCCGGAGCTCACCGGGATGCCGATGGGGATCACCGACCAGTACCTCGTCGGCACCCGACTCAGGCTCCGCCAGGTGACCGTCGGGGAGTCGGTGCAGCGGAAGCTCGGTCACAAGGTGCGCCTCGATGTGGACCCCGGAGAGGTTGCCTGCACCTCTCTCTACCTCGACGACGCCGAGTGGTCGATGCTCTCCGGGCTGCCCGCCCAGGTCCTGCTCAAGAAGCGGTGGCGGTTGATGCTGGACGGGCAGCGGGTCGCCGTCGACGTGTTCGGCGGGGGTCTGGCCGGGCTGGTCCTGGCCGAGATCGACCGGGGTTCCGGCCCGGACCGCGGCCTCCCGGCCGGCTTCGACGTGGTCGCCGAGGTGACGCACGACGAAGCGTTCACCGGCGCCGCGCTCGCGGCCGTGACTCCGAGGGATCTTGCACTGACGGTCGGTCGCTACGGCGTCGAGCTCGGGCACCCGTCTCCCTGACAGCGATCCGTGGCATCGTCTGCGGAGATTTCCGTCGCGTCCACCGCACGGGCACTGGCAGCTCCAATTCGCAAAACCCCTCGACCTCATGTATCTTGACATCAAGAGATATCGTGTACCCCTTCCACGCGGGATCCGGGGCGCCCCGACCTTTCGGCCCCGAGTGACGAGCGGCAAGATGGGCACGGAGACGCGAGCGACCGACGACGAGGAGACGGCTGATGGCCAGTCAGGACAGCTTCAAGGCGAAGAGCACGCTGGACGTGGACGGCAAGTCCTACGCGATCTACCGCCTCGACGCGGTCGACGGGGACGGGCTCGACGTCGCCAGCCTCCCGTTCAGCCTCAAGGTCCTGCTCGAGGGCCTGCTGCGCACCGAGGACGGCCAGAACATCACCGAGGACGACATCCGCGCCCTGGCCGGCTGGGACGCGGACGCGGAGCCCGACAAGGAGATCCAGTTCACGCCCGCCCGCGTGATCATGCAGGACTTCACCGGCGTGCCGTGCGTGGTCGACCTGGCCACGATGCGCGAGGCCATGCAGGAGCTCGGCGGCGACCCCTCGAAGATCAACCCTCTCGCTCCCGCGGAGCTGGTGATCGACCACTCCGTCATCGCCGACGTCTTCGGAACCCCCGAGGCTTTCGAACGCAACGTCGAGATCGAGTACGAGCGCAACAAGGAGCGCTACCAGTTCCTGCGCTGGGGCCAGGGCGCGTTCGACGACTTCAAGGTCGTCCCCCCCGGCACCGGCATCGTCCACCAGGTCAACATCGAGCACCTGGCCCGCGTGGTCTTCACCCGTGACGACGACGGGACGACCGTCGCCTACCCCGACACCCTTGTCGGCACCGACTCCCACACCACGATGGTCAACGGCATCGGTGTGGTCGGGTGGGGCGTCGGCGGCATCGAGGCCGAGGCCGCGATGCTCGGCCAGCCGGTCTCGATGCTGATTCCTCGCGTGGTCGGCTTCAAGCTCTCCGGCGAGCTGCCCGAAGGCTCCACCGCCACCGACCTGGTCCTCACGATCACCGAACAGCTCCGTAAGCACGGCGTCGTGGGCAAGTTCGTCGAGTTCTACGGCGACGGCGTCGGCGCGCTGCCGCTGGCCAACCGGGCCACGATCGGCAACATGAGCCCGGAGTTCGGCTCGACCATCGCGGTCTTCCCGATCGACCAGCAGACCATCGAATACCTCCGCCTCACCGGCCGCAGCGACGAGCAGCTCGCGCTGGTCGAGACCTACGCCAAGGAGCAGGGCCTCTGGCACGACCCGACTGCTGAGGGGTACGTCGAGCCGCGCTACTCCGAGAAGCTCGAGCTCGACCTCGGGGAGGTCGTGCCGTCCCTGGCCGGGCCCAAGCGTCCCCAGGACCGGGTCGAGGTCACCGAGGCGAAGGAAGCCTTCCGGTCCGCTCTGGCCGACTACGTCCAGGAGGACGAGACGGGGGGAGAGGACCGCAAGTCCGGCGTGCCCGAGAACAAGCAGCCGTTCGGCGTGGTCAACTCCGCCGACGAGGCCTCGGCCGAGTCCTTCCCGGCCAGCGACGCGCCGGCGTACTCCGCGGACGGCAACGGCGGCGGCGAGCCGGCCGACTGGCACCTCAACCGCGCCAGCGCGGAGGGCCGCCCGTCCAGTCCGACCCAGGTGGAGCTCTCCGACGGCACCAAGTTCGAGATCGACCACGGAGCGGTGACCATCGCGGCGATCACGTCGTGCACCAACACGTCCAACCCGTCGGTGATGATCGGCGCCGCCCTGCTGGCCAAGAACGCCGTAGACAAGGGCTTGCAGCGGAAGCCGTGGGTGAAGACCACCCTGGCGCCCGGCTCGAAGGTGGTCAGCGACTACTACGAGCGTTCCGGCCTCACGCCCTACCTCGACAAGCTCGGGTTCAACCTCGTCGGCTACGGCTGCACCACGTGCATCGGCAACTCCGGCCCGCTGATCCCGGAGGTGTCCGAGGCGGTGCAGGAGAAGGATCTGGCGGTCGTCTCGGTGCTCTCGGGCAACCGCAACTTCGAGGGCCGGATCAACCCCGACGTGAAGATGAACTACCTCGCGTCGCCGCCGCTGGTCGTGGCCTACGCACTGGCCGGGTCGATGGACGTCGACCTGTTCGAGGACTCGCTCGGCGAGGACTCCGACGGCAACGAGGTCTACCTCAAGGACATCTGGCCCTCCCCGTCCGAGATCGAGCGGGTCATCGGCGAGTCGATCAGCGCCGACATGTTCGGCTCCTCCTACGAGGACGTCTTCGCCGGCGACGAGCGGTGGCGCAACCTGTCCACGCCCGAGGGCGACATCTTCGAGTGGGACGAGGACTCGACCTACGTCCGGCGGGCGCCCTACTTCGACGGGATGCCCGAGGAGCCCGAGGACGTCACCGACATCGAGGACGCCCGCGTCCTGCTGAAGCTCGGCGACTCGGTCACCACCGACCACATCAGCCCGGCCGGCGCGATCAAGAAGGACTCACCGGCGGGCAAGTACCTCGCCGACCACGGGGTCGAGCAGCGCGACTTCAACTCCTACGGCTCGCGCCGCGGCAACCACGAGGTGATGATCCGCGGCACCTTCGCCAACATCCGGCTCCGCAACCAGCTGGCGCCGGGCACCGAGGGCGGCGTCACCCGCGACTTCACCTCGGACGGCAACGAGACCACGGTCTTCGAGGCGTCCGAGAGCTACCTGAAGGAGGGCATCCCGCTGGTGGTGCTCGCCGGCAAGGAGTACGGCTCAGGGTCCTCCCGCGACTGGGCGGCGAAGGGTACGGCGCTGCTCGGCGTCAAGGCCGTGATCGCCGAGTCCTACGAGCGGATCCACCGGTCCAACCTGATCGGGATGGGCGTGCTGCCGCTGCAGTTCCCCGAGGGCGAGAGCGCCGAGTCGCTGGGGCTCTCCGGCGAGGAGACGTTCTCGATCACCGGTGTCACCGAGCTCAACGACGGCAAGACCCCCAAGACGGTCAAGGTCAAGGCAGGCGACGCCGAGTTCGACGCCGTCCTACGGATCGACACGCCGGGCGAGGCGAACTACTACCGCCACGGCGGGATCATGCCGTACGTCCTGCGCAACCTGCGCCAGAGCTGAGCCCGGTCTGAGCCTTCTCGGAATCGGGATCCCGGCCCTCCTCACGGTGGCCCTCGCCCTCTTCGCAGGGGCCACCGTGCAGTCCCTGGTGGGGCTCGGCCTCGGCCTCGTCGCGGCGCCGGTGATCACGATTGTCCAGCCGGAGCTGATGCCGGAGGTCATGCTGTGGCTGGCCTGCACGTACCCGCTCGTCACCCTGGCCACGGAGCGCGACGACATCCACTGGGCGGGCCTGGGGTGGTCGCTGCCCCCACGTTTGCTGGGCACTGCCATCGGTGTGGCTGCCGTCGCGACCATCTCGACCCGGGTCCTCGGGGTCCTGGTCGCCGTGATGGTCCTGGGAGCGGTCCTCGTCACGTGGCTCGCCCTGCGGCCGCCGATCACCCGGGGCTCGCTCATGGCAGCGGGCCTGGTGTCAGGGTTCTCGGGAACCGCGACGTCGATCGGCGGCCCGCCGATGGCGATCCTCTACCAGGACCGCCCTTCCCGGCAGATCCGCACCACCCTCGCGGTGTACTTCATGGTGGGGGCGGCACTGTCGTTGGCCGGGCTGGCACTCGCGGGGCAGCTGGAACTCCGCCAGGCGCTTCTGGCCGCGTGCCTGGCGCCGGTGCTGCCGTTCGGCGCCGCTCTGGGACGGGCGCTGCGCACGCGCCTTCCCGAGCAGCACGTTCGCGGCACCGTCCTGGTGGTGTGTGCGGCGAGCGCCGTCGTACTCCTCGTCAGGTCGCTCGCGTAACCGGCTCTCGAAGCACAATGTTCCGCGTGAGCCCTAGCCCTGCTGGCCGGCGATGTTGACCATCCACGTCACGCCGAACCGGTCGGCGCACATGCCGAACTCGTCGCCCCACATCTGCCTCTCGAGCTCCACCATGACCGTGCCGCCGTCGGAGAGCTGCTTCCAGTTGCCACGCAGCATCTCGTCGTCGTCACCACTGAGGCTGATGGCGAGGTTGTTGCCGGGGGTGAAGTCCTGCCCGGGCGGGTTGTCCGCGGCCATCAGGGTGAAGCCGGCGTCCGTCTCGAGCTGACCGTGCATGATCTTGTCGGCCTCGCCGCCGGTGTCGTTGCCGAAGTCACCAAAGGTGTTGACGTTGAGCTCGCCACCGAAGACGTCACGGTAGAACTCCAACGCCTCCCGCGCGTTGCCGTCGAAGCTGACGTAGGGGTTGAGTTTCGAAGCCACGGTGTCCTCCCTTGTCCTCATTTTCCGTTGCTCACTCTGCACGCTAGACCCGACCGCCGACGAGCAGAACCGCGTGGACTGGAATTCTCGTGGGGTACACCCCGCCGGTGCGCCTGTGGCCGCTGGCTACGGTTGTCGCCATGATCGCCGCCTTCAGCATCTCCCCGACCGCCGCGGACGACTCCGGCGGCGTTTCCGAGGCCGTCGCGGCCGCCGTCCGTGTCGTCCGTGAGTCCGGCCTCCCCCACGAGACCAACGCCATGTTCACCAACATCGAAGGTGAGTGGGACGAGGTCATGGCCGTCGTCAAGCGCGCGGTCGACGTCGTCGCCGAGGTGTCCCCGCGGGTTGGCCTGGTCCTCAAGGCCGACATCCGCCCGGGGTACGACGGGCAGCTCACCGCCAAGGTGCAGCGCGTCGAACAGGCGCTGGAGGCATGACGTCCGCGACCCGCAGGCTCATCGTCCTCGCCGTCGCACTCGTCGCCCTGATCGGCCTGGCGGTGGCGGTCCAGGTGCTGCGGGACGACGGTCCGGGTGCGGACGACGCACCGCCGTCCGGGCTGGGCGACGTGGTCACCTACGACGACCTGGACCGGGACCACGTCGAGAGCGAGGTGGACTACCCGCAGTCACCTCCCGTGGGTGGACCGCACGATCCGGTCTGGCAGAACTGTGGGGTCTACGACCGGCCGGTGCGCGAGGAGAACGCGGTGCACACGCTCGAGCACGGCGCCACCTGGATCACCTACCAGCCGGGACTCTCGGCGGACGAGAGCGACAGCCTGGCCGACAAGCTCCCCGAGAAGGGCCTGCTCTCGCCGTACGACGGCCAGGACGCACCCGTGGTCATCACCGTCTGGGGCGCGCAGCTCGCACTGGACGGGCCCGACGACCCGCGACTCGACCTGTTCATCGACGAATACTCCGACGGGCACACCTCACCCGAACCCGAGGTGACCTGCCTCGGTGGGGTCGAGGAGTTCGAGGACTCGGGCGGCAACGCCTGATCGAGCAGCGCAAGATCCGTCCGCCAGGCGAGTGACCGGAGCTCCATGAGGCGAAGGGACGCAAGGGGTGGCACGATCGTCAGGTGGATTCCGAGACACGCAGCTATCGCACCGGCGACACCGACACCGTCCGCGACATCACGCGGGACTGCGCCGAGTTCGCCTCCGGTCGCGGGGACGGCCTGCTCCACGTCTTCGTGCCTCACGCCACCGCCGGGATCGCGATCATCGAGACCGGCGCAGGCAGCGATGACGACCTGCTCGCCGCCCTCGGCGACCTGCTCCCGGCCGACGACCGCTGGCAGCACCAGCACGGCACCCCCGGGCACGGCCGGTCACACGTCATGCCGGCACTGGTCCCGCCCTACGCCACGGTGCCGGTGATCGACGGCCGGCTGGCGCTCGGCACCTGGCAGAGCATCTGCCTGGTCGACGTCAACGTCGACAACGCGGAGCGCGAGGTGCGGCTCTCCTTCGTGGCCGGCGGATGACTGATCTCGCGGCCCTGCGCACGGACCTCGAGTCGCGGGCCGGGCCAGCGATGTTGCCCGCGCTGGCCTACACCTCGCCCGAGGTGCTGGCCTGGGAGCTGCGGCACGTCTTCGCCGGCACGTGGACCTGTCTCGGTCGGCTCGACGAGCTGCTGCCGGCGGGCACGACCCAGCGGGCGGTCCGGGTGGGCGATGTGGCCGGGCTGCTGACCCGGGACGGCGGGCAAGCCCGGTTGTTCGCGAACACCTGCCGGCACCGCGGACACGAGCTGCTGGCCGACGACGCGTCGTGCGGGCACCGGGCGATCGTCTGTCCCTACCACGCCTGGTCCTACGACCTGGCCGGACGCGTCGTCGCCGCGCCCGGATTCGGTGACCCCGACGGGTTCGAGCCCGCATCCCACGGCCTGGTCGAGCTGCCAGTGGCCGAGTGGTGCGGCTGGGTGTTCGGCCATGGAGCACTGCCGGCCGGCCGCACCGACGTACCGGCATTCGGGCAGCACCTCGGAGCGCTGGACGGGATCGTCGCGGCCTACGGGCCCGCGGACCTCCGGCTGGGGGACCGCCACGACTACGAGATCGCCGCGAACTGGAAGGTGGTCGCCGAGAACTACCACGAGTGCTACCACTGCCCGGTGATCCATCCCGAGCTGTGCCGGGTCTCGCCGCCGACGTCCGGCGACAACTACCACCTGCCGGGGGCGTGGGTCGGCGGCTCGATGGAGCTGGGGGAGGGCGTGGTCACGATGTCGCTGGACGGCCAGTCCGCTGGCCGGCCGATCATTGGCGTCTCGCCGCGGACCGTGGAGTACCTCCACCTGCTGCCCAACCTGCTGGTCTCCGCGCACCCGGACTACGTCATGACCCACCGGCTGGTCCCGCTCGCGCCGGACCGGACGCTGATCGAGTGCGCGTGGTACTTCCCGTCCGACGAGGACGGCAACCCGCCCGACCCGGCGTACGCCGTCGACTTCTGGGACCTCATCAACCGCCAGGACTGGGCGGCCTGTGAGTCGGTGCAGCGCGGCCTGGCGAGCCCGCACTTCCGCCCCGGGCCGCTCGCTCCCGGCGAGGACGCGGTCGCCCGCTTCGACGGGATGGTCGCCGGTGCCTACCTCGGGCGCGGCCTCGCGCCGGCACCCTCGTCGGATGCGGGCGGCCGGGCCTAGTCGGCTAGTTCAGTGGCAAGTGGTCGTGAAAACTGCTTCAGGACAACCACTTGCCACTGGGCTACCGCAACCGCCCACGCCAGCTAGTCGAAGAGCTCGGCCACGAAGACTGCGCGGCCGTCCGGCAGGTGGCGGGACTCGATCTGCACGTCCAGGACCTGCTCGGTCCGGTCGGCGCGCAGGACGGGAACCGCGATCCGGTGGCCGAGGAGTGGCCCCCGGCCGCTGGCCAGGTGCAGGGTCAGGCCGGCGATGTGGGCCTGGTGATAGCGCGTCGGGATGATGCAGATGAGACGGCTCCCGACCAGCTCACGGGGGTGGTCGTAGCCGAGGAGGGCGAGGGCTGAGGGGCTGGCGGCGACGATCTGGTCGGTGTCGTCCGCGGCGATCAGTGCGCGGGTGGATGTGGTGACGGAGACCGGGTCCCAGTGGAACGTCCGCGGGTCCGGCGGCGGTGGGTTGCCGATGGGAGCGAGCCAGGGCTCCGGCCTGCCCCCGGCGGCCTGCTCGCGGACCTGCGCACACAGCCAGCGCCGCAGCGCCCCGATCTCGGGCTGGGTCGGTGGAGACAGGAGCTTGCCCTGCTCGGACACCCGGATCGCGATCTGCAGCATCTCGTCGAGGACGTCGAAGTCGGCAACGGCCTCCTGCGGAAGGTCCAGGAAGACCCGCTCGGCCGAGACCTGCGGCTCGAGCGCCGTGGCCATGATCGCCTCGGGGTCGTCGCCGAGCTCGGGGGCCGGGACCTGCTCGAAGAGCACGCTCATCGCCGCGCTGGCCGCGGCGTGCTCGTCGATGGCGGAGGCATCTTCCTCGAGCCTGGTGAGGAGCAGCTCACGCAAGAGCGCGGCCGCGTGCTCCTGCCAGGCGGCGTGCATCAAGAGCGGGACGTTGGCCAGCTCGACGCGCAGCGTCGACTGGTGCGCCGGTCGGCGTGCGGGCGGGACCTGGCCGGTGGCGCTCGACGGCTCCGCCGGTGGGTCGGCGATCTCGAACCACACCACCTTGCCGTCCTCGTCGTGGTGGGCGCCCCACTGGTCGACGACCTCGGTGACCATGTGCAGCCCTCGGCCGGTCCCGGCGGCGCGGGAGTAGTCGCGGGGGAGCGGCAAGTGGGCGCTGCCGTCGGCCAGCTCCACGCGGACGGCGGAGGGCGCGAGGATGACCCGGAGCCGCATCTCCGTCCCGGCGTGGACGAGCGCGTTGGTGACGATCTCGCTCAGCGCGAGGGCTGCGGCGTCGACGGCGTCCTCCGACGCTTCTTCGGGCAGCGCGTCTCGCAGGAGCCTGCGCGCCTTTCCGGCGCTGCTGGGCAGCGCCGGGAGGAGCTGATCGACGGCCACCTGGGTCCCCATGACCCGACCATCCTCCCGTGCGGGACTGGTCTTTGGGAAGGATCCATCCCCCCAAGAGCAGAGTTCGAACGAGTGTTCGAAAGCGCGCTATGCTCGCCGGGTGGCCACCTATGTCGCTCCTCCGGGCTGGCCGTCCCAGGTCCGCCCACCCGACGCCCCCGGCTGGGAACACACGGCCGCCAACTGGCTCCTGGACATCTGTCCGCCGGAGTACCGCGCCTACGGCGCGTTGCGCCGCCATGTGGTGGTGCTCGCCCGCTTCGCGGTGCTCCACGTCGAGGCTTCCCAGGCGGCGTGCCGGCGCGGCCTGAGCGAGGCGCGGTCCGAGCTGCGCGACGTCGCGGTCCCCGAGATCGTGGAGGCTGCGGTCCAGACCTTCCAGCGCGAGGAGGCGCGACTGGTCGCCGTACGCCGCGGGGTCGGACTGGTCGAGGAGGCACTGCGTGGCCGGCGCTACGTCGCCCGGCTGTAGCGTCGACCCCCATGCACGGCTACTCCAGCGTCGCCCTGGTCGACCGCCGGGGCTGGATCCTGCTCCAGGAACGTGACGAGCACCCGGTCATCGACCCGGAGAAGTGGGGATTCCCGGGCGGGGGAGTCGAGGACGGGGAGACCTACGAGGCCGCGGCCTACCGCGAGCTCGCCGAGGAGACCGGCGTCCGGCTCGACGGTGGCCTTCAGCTCTTCGGCGAGTTCATCTGTCGCTGCGGGGCGTGCGGCGACTGTCCGTTCGCCGTCTACGCGATATCGGTCGACCTGACCGACGACGACATCGAATGCCACGAGGGCCGTCAGATGGTGTTCGTCGATCCGGATCGCGCCCTCGGCCTCGATCTGACCGCGTCGGCGACACTCGCGCTCCCGCTCTTCCTCGAGTCCGACGTCTACCGAAGGATGACGCTGTGACGTTCCGCGTGATCCCGGTGCCCGCCTACGGCTGCGAGGATGTGGCCGTGGCGACCCACGGCCCGGACGAGGGAGCGGTCTTCACCGGCACCGAGGAGGGCGGCATCTGGCGCCTCCGCGACGAGGGCCGGCAGATCGACCGGGTCGCGCACACCGGTGGCCGCCCGCTCGGCATCGAGTACGACGGTGACGGCCGGCTCGTGATCTGCGACGCCACCCGCGGCCTGCTCCGCGTCGACCCGTCGACCGGTGACGTCGAGACCCTGGCCGACACCGTGGCAGGCGCCCCGATCCTGGTGTGCAACAACGCCGCGATCACCGACGACGGCACGATCTGGTTCAGTGACTCCTCGGCCGTCCACACCCTCGACCGGTGGAAGGACGACTTCATCCGGGTCACCGCGACCGGCCGGCTCCTCCGCCGCGACCCGGACGGAACGGTCGAGGTCGTGATGGGGGGTCTGGCGTTCGCCAACGGGGTTGCCCTGGGGGGTGACGAGGCGTTCATCGCGGTCGCCGAGAGCAGCGCCCGCCGGCTGGCGCGTCACTGGATCTCCGGGAGTCGTGCCGGCGAGCGGGACTTCCTGGTCGAGGACCTGCCCGGCTACCCCGACAACATCGCCCGGGGAAGCGACGGCCTGATCTGGGTGGCCATCGGCTCCCCCACCGACCCGGTCGTCGAGGCCGTGATGCGAGGGCCGCGCTGGCTGCGCCGCCAGGTGACGAAGATCCCTGAGAAGCTGCAGCCGAAGGAGAAACAACGGGCGTGGGTCCGGGCCTACGACGACGCCGGCACCCTGGTCCACGACTGCGACGTCGACACCCGCGACTTCCACATGGTCACCGGCGTCCGGGAGCACGCCGGCAGGGTCTGGATGGGCAGTCTCCACGAACGCGGCGTTGCCGTCCTCGACCTATAGACTCGCCGCCATGGGCCACCTCGAGTCGATCACGACACCGCGGGACCTGCGTGACCTCTCCGACGACGAGCTCGACCTGCTGGCCAGCGAGATCCGCGACCTCCTGGTCGCGACCTGCTCCCGCACCGGTGGACACCTGGGCCCCAACCTCGGCGTCGTCGAGCTCACGCTGGCCATCCACCGGGTGTTCGACTCCCCGCGTGACCGCGTGGTCTTCGACACCGGCCATCAGTCCTACGTCCACAAGCTCCTGACCGGCCGCCGGGCCGAGTTCGACCGCCTGCGGCAGGAGGACGGCCTGAGTGGCTACCCGAGCCGGGCCGAGTCCGACCACGACATCGTCGAGAACTCCCACGCCTCGACCGCCCTCAGCTACGCCGACGGACTGGCCAAGGCCTACGCCATCCGGGGCGAGGACCGTCATGTCGTGGCCGTCATCGGCGACGGCGCCCTCACCGGCGGCATGGCCTGGGAGGCGCTGAACAACATCGCCATCGCCCGCGACAGCAAGCTGGTCATCGTCGTCAACGACAACGGCCGGTCCTACACGCCCACGATCGGCGGCCTCGCCAACGCGCTCACGACGCTGCGCACCAACCCCCGCTACGAGCAGGTCCTCGACCTGGTCAAGAAGCGGCTGACCGCGGTCCGCGGCGTCGGCCCGGCGGCCTACGACGTCCTCCACGCCATGAAGAAGGGCATGAAGGACGCCATCGCACCCCAGGGGCTCTTCGAGGACCTCGGTCTCAAGTACGTCGGCCCGATCGACGGCCACGACCGGTCGGCCATGGAGCAGACCCTCGCCCAGGCCAAGCGGTTCGGCGGCCCCGTCATCGTGCACGCCATCACCCGCAAGGGCTTCGGCTACGACGCCGCCGAGCGGCACGAGGCCGACCAGTTCCACTCGCCGCAGCCATTCGACATCGAGACCGGCGAGGAGAACCCACGCGGCCAGATCTGGACCGACGTCTTCGCCGACGAGATCGTCCGCATCGGCCATCGACGGCAGGACGTGGTCGCCATCACCGCCGCCATGATGCACGTGGTGGGGCTCGACGACTTCGAGGCGAGGTTCCCCGAGCGCACGTTCGACGTCGGCATCGCCGAGCAGCACGCCGCGACCAGCGCTGCCGGGCTTGCGATGGGCGGCCTGCACCCCGTCGTCGCGGTCTACTCCACGTTCCTCAACCGCGCCTTCGACCAGGTCCTCATGGACGTCGCCCTCCACCGGTGCGGCGTGACGTTCGTGCTCGACCGGTCCGGGGTCACCGGCGACGACGGCGCGAGCCACAACGGCATGTGGGACATGTCGGTGCTCCAGGTCGTTCCCGGCCTGCGGATCGCCGCTCCGCGTGACGCCACCCGGCTCCGCGAGCTGCTCAACGAGGCGGTGGACGTCGACGCCGCACCAACCGTCGTCCGGTTCCCGAAGGGGCCGCCCCCCGACGACATCGGGTCGGTCGGCAAGGCCGGGAGAGCGGACGTGCTCGTCCGGAGCGGCACCCGCGACGTGCTGATCGTCGCCGCGGGCGCGATGGCCGCCACCGCCGTCGACGTCGCCGGTCGCCTCGAAGCACAGGGGATCGGTGTCACCGTCGTCGACCCGCGCTGGGTGAAGCCGGTCGACCCGGCCATCGTCGACCTGGCCCGCGACCACCGCCTGGTCGTCAGCATCGAGGACAACGGCCGGGTGGGAGGCTGCGGCGCGGTCCTGCTCCAGACCCTCAACGACGCCGGTGTCCACACGCCGTTCCGCCTGCACGGCATCCCCCAGGAGTTCCTCGGCCACGCCAAGCGGGCGGCCATCCTCGAGCGGATCGGGCTGACCCCCCAGGCCCTGGCGCTGGGCATCGTCGAGGACGTCACCGCGCTCGGTGAGGGTCGCTCCCTTGTGGATGCCGAGCACACCCCCTGACCTGCCCTCCTGGCGGCGGGCTGTCGTGCCCGTCGCGCTGGTCCCCCTGCTGCTCGCCGGGTGCTCCTCCGACGAGCCACCCCCATCCACCGACAGGCCGCGCCACGAGCGGACGGCGGAGAAGAAGGAGAAGCCTCGGCGACAGGTCGACGTGACGCCCGCCCTGGCCTGGACCCTCCGCGCGCGGGCCGCCGCCGTTCGCCGCTCCGACCAGGCTGCGTTCCTCGCGGGGGTTGCTCGCCGCGACCCTGCCTTCGTCGCCGACCAGACGACGTACCTCGCCAACCTCGACCAGCTGCCGCTGGCCCGCTTCGGCTACTCGCTGGAGCCGACCAGCGTGGCCCGGTCCGGGCGCGGCTACTGGGCCACGGTCGAGGTGACGATGCAGCTCGACGGCTACGACGCGCGGCCGGTCGTGACCCCCGACCGCTACCTCTTCACCCCGCAGGGCAAGGGGCGGTACGCCGTCGCCTCGGTGACCGACAAGGCGTGGGAGTCGGGCAACGAGCTGGATCCGCAACCGTGGGACCTCGGGCCGATCTCGGTGCGGACCGGCAACGGCGTGCTCGGGGTGTTCGACTCCGGCAGCGAGGCGTCCGCCGACACGGTGGTGACCGAGGTCGAGCAGGGGGTGTCCGCCGTCGCCGCGGAGATCCCCTACGAGTGGGACGACGGGGTCGTCCTCTACGCGCTCGACGACCCGACCTTCCTCGCGGGCCTCGACAGCGTGCCCGGCGATGATCCGCTCAGACTCGACGCGGTGTCGTTCGAGGTCATGGCGCGTCCGAACGCACGGCAGGTCGCGAGCACCCGTTTCGTGCTCAACCCCACAGTGCTCGATCGAAGTGGGGTCGCCGGCGCGGGAGCGGGCCGGGGACGGCTGATCCGCCACGAGCTCACTCACGTCGCCCTCGGGTCCCGCGCGGACCGCGTGCCCACGTGGCTCAGCGAGGGGCTGGCCGAGTACGTCTCCGTCCGGCCGATGGCACCGGAGGACCGGGCGATCTCCGGCGCCGCGCTGGCCGCCGCGGAGGCAGGACTGTCCGCGCTGCCGACCGACCGGGACTTCGGCGGGCCTGCCTCGGAGGCCGGCTACGGGATCGCCTGGTGGACCTGCGAGTACCTCGCCTCCGCCTACACCGAGTCGATCCTGTGGACCCTCCTGGACGCCATGCCCGAGGGACGTCCCGACGACGTACTCCAGGACCTGCTCGCCCTGGAGGAGGCGGAGCTGGCTCGTCGGGCCGGCGACCTGATGCTCGACACCTACCGTCCCGAGCCGGGGCCGAGACCGTCGAAGTCCCCCAAGAAGTCGAACTAGGTCAGACCACTCTCACCCTCGTCCGGCGGACCGTGAAGTTCCACACCCGCAGCGACATCGCCCGGCTCAGCCGGATGCAGCCGTGGGACCGGGTGAAATTGGTGCCGAGGTACCAGTCGGGGTGGATCTGGCGGCCGTTCGACCGGTAGGTCGGGATCCGGTGAAAGCCGATCCCGCAGGGAGCGAAGCGGACGAAGTTGTGCAGCCACACCTGCCCACTGGTGGTCGTGTTGCGCTTGATCCGTGCGGCGCGACCGCAGTACGAGCCGGTGGTGTGCCGGCCCTTCGAGAGCTCCGAGGGCAGGTCGATGACACCGCCCTGAGCGATCAGGCCGCCCTTCGGGCCCACCAGCCAGACCCAGTTCTGCGCCTGGCTGAGCACGATCCGCCGACCGACCCCCGAGCTCCTCGGGACCGGCCGCAGGTCGCAGCGCCGGGCATCGCTTCGTTGGAGCCGCTCGCGAACCGGTCCGCTCAGCCTTCCGTTCTGCGCCATCCCGTGCCGTGACTGGAAGCGCACCACCGCGGAACGGGTCCTGGCGCCGACCGTGCCGTTCGCAGGGCCCGCGTCGCAGTGCAGAGCATTGAGGCGTCGTTGCGCCTCCACGATCCAGGCGTCGGCCGCGTCCGCCGGAGAGGGCGCGTACACCAGGGCGCACGCGATGAGGAGCGACAGCCCGCGGATCGGCATCCGTGGCCGCTGCAGGCGGGGGCAAGGGGGACGGCGCATGGGGAATAGTGTGGGCCCCGCCCGGCTCCGACGCCTACCCCCCGACCAGGACCGAAGGACTGACCGCGTGACCCAGGACCCCCGTCCCGTGCACATCGTCGACGACGTGCCCGAGCTCGAGACCGGCTCGCGTCCCACGATGGTGCTGGTCCTCGACGGTTTCCTCGACGCCGGCAACGCGGCAGCCTCGGCGGTGCGGCACCTGGTCGGCCTCTCCGAGGGCCGTGTCGTCGCCACCTTCGACGTCGACCAGTTCCACGACTACCGGGCGCGGCGTCCGCCCATGTCCTTCGTACGCGACCACTACGCGGCGTACGACGCCCCGCGGCTGGTCGTCCGGCTGCTGCGCGACAGCGGGGACACGCCGTACCTCCTCCTCCACGGCCCCGAGCCGGACAACCGGTGGGAGGCCTTCGCCCGGGCGGTGATCGAGGTCGTGGAGCGGTTCGGCGTGAACCGGGTCGTGAGCATGGGCTCGGTGCCGATGGCCGTGCCACACACCCGCCCGATCGCGATCACCCACCACGCCAACAAGCGCGAGTTGCTCACCGGTGAGAGCCCCTGGCGCGGCGAGCTCCGGATCCCCTCGAGCGCCCAGGCGCTCCTCGAGATCCGGCTGGGGGAGCACGGCCACGATGCGATGGGCTTCGTCGCCCACGTCCCTCACTACCTCGCGCAGCTCGACTACCCGAAGGCGTCGGTCTCGCTGCTGGAGCAGGTCGAGCTCGCGGGCCGGCTGACGATCGACCTGACCGAGCTGCAGAAGGAGGCTGAGGAGCGGGAGGCCGAAGTGGCGCGCTACCTCGCGGCCAACGAGGAGGTCGCCGACGTGGTTGCCGCCCTGGAGCAGCAGTACGACGCGTTCGAGCGGGCCGAGGAGTCCGGCACCAGCCTGCTGGCGACGAACCAGCCGCTGCCCACGGGGGAGGAGATCGGCGAGCAGTTCGAGCAGTTCCTCGCCGGTCTCGACGGGCCGACCGACGGGCCGACCGATGGGCCCACCGATGGGCCCACCGATGGGCCAGGCAGCGGTCCGGGCAACGGTCCTGCCGACGACGCCGACCCGGAGGACTGACGTGCCGGCATCTGCCGAGGAGCTCGTCGAGCTGCTCAGCCTCGAGGTCATCGACACCAACCTCTTCCGGGGTCGCCAGCCCGACACGGACCGGCAGCGGGTCTTCGGCGGCCAGGTGGCGGCCCAGGCACTGATCGCCGGTGTCCGGACCGTGGACCCGGCGTACCGGGTGCACTCGCTGCACTCCTACTTCCTGCTGCCGGGCGACACGGCGGTGCCGATCGTCTACGACGTCGAGCAGCTGCGCGACGGTCGCTCGTTCGCCACCCGGAGGGTGGTGGCCCGCCAGCACGGGCGGCCGATCTTCTACCTGACCGCGAGCTTCCAGCGCGACGAGAAGGGCTTCGAGCACCAGGACGTGATGCCCGAGGTTGCCCCTCCGGAGGACGGCCTCGACTTCGCGGAGCTCGCGCGCTCGCGCGGCGGAGCCGAGAGCGATGCCTTCGTGCGCGAGTGGGCGGCGCTCGACGTCCGGTACATCGGCAACTCGCGACGCGGCCTCGCGGAGGATCCCGATCACCCGGCGAAGGCCCAGTTGTGGATCCGGGTGAACGGACAGCTGTCCGACGACCCGATCGAGCACCTCGCCACCTTCACCTACGCCAGCGACATGACCCTCCTCGGGGCGACGCTCGTCCCGCACGGGGTGAACATCTCCACGCCCGGCCTGCAGCCCGCGTCGCTGGACCACGCTGTGTGGTTCCACCAACCGTTCCGGGCCGACGAGTGGTGGCTCTACGACCAGCACTCGCCGTCCGCCTCCGGCGCCCGCGGCCTGGCCCTGGCCCGCGTGTTCAGTCAGGACGGCCGGCTGGTCGCGACCGTCGCGCAGGAGGGTCTGATCCGGCTGCGCGACGCCTGACTCGGCGGGCTTATAGCACTACACCAATGTAGTTTCGAGACAGACACGCCGCGCACCGGTTACGGTTGAGCACTTTTGTGGCGGCTGAACGCTTCTGTTGTCAATGTGACACAGGGGGCGCCGTCCTGACCTGGAGGTGCCGCCGTGAGGGCCACGAGGAGACTGTGCGCGCTGTCCGCGGTCGCGACGGGAGTTGCGACCGTTGTCGTGCTGGGCGCCGCTCCGGCCCACGCCGCACCTGAGAACGACTACGAGATGCCGTTCCCGTGCGGGCAGGCGTGGACCGGCACCACCCGGGCCACTCACAGCCCGAGCAGCCGAGCCGTCGACTGGAACCGCCCGGACGACGTCGGCGACCCGGTCGTCGCGTCGGCACCGGGCACGGTGTCGGCGGCCACCTACAGCTCGAGCGGCTACGGCAACTGGGTGCGGGTCGCCCACGCCAACGGCGAGTCCACGATCTATGCCCACCTGCAGTCGCTTGCGGTCAAGGTGGGCCAGACCGTCGACCAGGGGGCGTTGCTCGGCCTGCTCGGCACGTCGGGCAACTCCACGGGACCGCACCTGCACTTCGAGGAGCGCAACAGCCAGGGCGTGCTGTGGCCGTGGTTCGGCGGCAAGTCGTTCGTGTTCGGGAGCACCCTCACGTCGGGCAACTGCGTGGACGTGCCGACGGCCGGCAACTGGGTGGTCGGCAGGGCCGCCGAGGTGGGCGTCTACCGCCGCGCGGCCACGTCGGAGTTCCGGATCCGGCGGCCGGGCGAGCCCGCCAAGGTGATCAGGTTCGGGACCTCGACCGACCAGCCGGTGCCGGGAGACTGGGACGGCAACGGCCGGCTCAACGTGGGCGTACGCACGCCGTCGACGCGAACCTTCCACCTGCGCACCGCGGCCGGGACCACGCACGTCGTCTTCGGCCTGACCGCGGACGTCCCGGTGGCCGGCGATTGGGACGGTGACGGAGTCACGGAGATCGGGGTGTGGCGCGCGAGGGCCGGCAAGTTCCGGCTCCGGGCAGCCGACGGCACGGTCAGCGATGCCTACCTCGGGGACGCGGACGACCTTCCCGTGACCGGGGACTGGAACGGCGACAAGAGCACCGACGTCGGGGTCTACGACCAGGACACGGCCACGTTCACCCTGCGCATCGTCGACAGCGACGGGCTCGCGTGGACGGCCCAGATCCAGTTCGGCGACCGCAACGACCTGCCGGTGACGGCCGACTGGGACGGCAACGGCCGCACCGACGTCGGGGTCTGGGACCCGGGCAGCGGGACGTTCTCGCAGCGCCGGGCTCCGACCCCCATGGCGGCGCGGGCGACCGCGGTGACCGAGGTGCGCTTCGGCCGACCCCGCTGACCGTGTCGGCGCGGTCTCAGGTCAGGAAGCCGCGCAACAGGGCGGTGGTTCCGGCGAGGTGCTCGGCCATGGCGCGCCGGGCTGCGTCGGCGTTGCCGTCGAGCACGGCGTCGACGATGAGCGTGTGCTGGGCATTGGAGTGCGCGATGTTCCGCTCGAGCAGCGGGATCGCGTCGAGCATCTCGTTGAGCCGCATCCGTACGTCCGCGACGGCGGCCGTGAGCGAGGCGGAGCCGGTGACCTCGGCGATGGCCAGGTGCAGGCGGGAATCCATCCGCCGGTAGTCACTCGTCCCCGCCGCTACACACTCCTCGAGCCGACCCCGCAGATGCAGCCGCTCACTCTGGCTGAGCGCGGCCGCCGCCGCAGCCTCCGCCGCCCCCACCTCGAGCACGTCCCGGAGCAACAACGCGTCGTCGAAGTCCGGGCCCATCTTCTCGGCGGTCCGTCGCGGGTCCCCCCGGTTCCGGCGTGGCGGCAGCTCGGAGCGTACGAACGTGCCGCCGTAGCGGCCGCGTCGAGACTCCACGTAGCCGGCGTCCGCCAGGGCCCGGATCGCCTCCCTCAACGTCTCCCGGGCGACCTTGAACCGGGAGGCGAGCTCGCGCTCGGAGGGCAGCCGCTCGCCCGGGGCCACGACTCCGAGCTTGATCGCCTGGAGCAACCGCTCGACGGTCTCCTCGAACGCATTCCCCTCACGGACCGGGCGGAAGACTGCCTCGTCGGCGCGCGTCAACCCGCCGTCCTCGGGCAACCCTTCGCTGGTCACGTCCCGGCCCTCGGCTAGAGCGGCGTCACGTAGGCCGCAGAGATCCCGCCGTCGACCACGAACGTCGAGGCCGTCATGAAGGACGAGTCGTCGCTGGCCAGGAACGCCACGGCGGCGGCCATCTCCTCCGGCTCACCGAAACGCCCCAGCGGCACGTGCACCAGGCGGCGCTGCGCGCTCACGGCGTCCGCGGCGAACAGCTCCTGGAGCAGGGGCGTGTTCACCGGACCCGGACACAGCGCGTTGACGCGGATGCCCTGCCTGGCGAACTGGACTCCGAGCTCACGCGACATCGAGAGCACCCCACCCTTGGAGGCGCTGTAGGAGATCTGCGAGGTGGCGGCACCCATCACCGCGACGAACGAGGCCGTGTTGATGATCGACCCCTTGCCCTGCTCGAGCATGTAGGGCAACGCGGCCTTGCAGCAGTGGTAGACGGAGGTCAGGTTGACCTCCTGCACCCGCCGCCAGGCATCGATCCCGGTCTCGAGGATCGACTCGTCCTCGGGAGGCGAGATCCCGGCGTTGTTGAACGCGACGTCCACGCTGCCGTAGGTGCTGTTCGCCTGCTCGAAGAGGTGATCCACCGCGGCGGCGTCGGTCACGTCCACCTCGACGAACAGTCCGTCCACCTCCTTGGCGGCGAGAGGTCCCGCGGTGGTGTCCAGGTCGGCCACGACCACCCTGGCGCCTTCGGAGGCGAGACGTCGTACGGTCGCGATCCCGATGCCGCTCGCGCCGCCGGTGACCACGGCCACCCGGTCCACGAGCCGGCGGCACACTACGTCCGTGGCGGTCATGTCACTCCTCCGTCGAGATGAAGACGTTCTTGGTCTCGGTGAATGCGGCCACCGCGTCGGGTCCGAGCTCACGACCGAGCCCTGACTGCTTGTAGCCGCCGAACGGCGTGGAGTAGCGGACCGATGCGTGGGAGTTGACCGAGAGGTTGCCGGCCTCCACGCCCCTCGACACCCGGATCGCCCGGCCGACGTCACGGGTCCAGATCGACCCGGAGAGCCCGTACTCGCTGCGGTTCGCGATGCGGATCGCGTCCTCCTCGTCCTCGAAGGGCACCACCGAGACCACCGGACCGAAGATCTCCTCGACCAGGCTCGGATGGTCGGGGGTGGTCGGCGCGAGCACGGTCGGCGCGAACCAGAAGCCGGCGCCCTGCGGAGCCGAACCCCGGAACGCGACCGGTGCGTCGCCCGTGACGTACGACGCCACCTTCTCGCGATGCTGGGACGAGATCAGCGGCCCCATCTCGGTGGCCTCGTCGCCGGGGTCCCCGACTGCCACCGCCTTCACCGCCGGCTCGAGCAGGCCCATGAACCGGTCGTACGCCGACTTCTGGACCAGGATCCGCGATCGGGCGCAGCAGTCCTGTCCCGCGTTGTCGAACACGCCGCTCGGGGCCTTCGAGGCAGCCAGCTCGAGATCAGCGTCGGAGAAGACGATGTTGGCGCTCTTTCCGCCGAGCTCGAGCGTCACCCGCTTCACCTGTTGGGCACAGCCGGCCATGATCTGCTTGCCGACCTCGGTGGAGCCGGTGAAGACCACCTTCCGCACTGCTGGGTGCGTCACGAAGCGTTCGCCGACCACCGACCCCTTGCCGGGCACGACGGTGAAGACACCCTCCGGGATTCCGGCCTCGAGGGCCAGCTCGCCGATCCGGATCGCGGTGAGGGGTGTCATCTCCGCCGGCTTGAGCACGACCGTGTTGCCACCGGCCAGGGCCGGGCCGAGCGCCCAGCCGAGGATCGGCATCGGGAAGTTCCAGGGCACGATGACGCCGACCACGCCGAGCGGTTCGTGGAAGGTCACGTTGATCCCGCCGGCGACGGGGATCTGCTGGCCGATCAGCCGTTCCGGCGCCGCCGAGTAGTAGTACAGGACGTCGCGGACGTTGCCCGCCTCCCAGCGCGCGTTGCCGATGGTGTGCCCCGCGTTGGCCACCTCCAGGCGCGCGAGGTTCTCCAGGTCGCGGTCGACCGCCTCGGCGAAACGGCGCAGCAGCCTGCCCCGATCGTCCGGCGCCATCGCCCGCCATGCCGGGAGTGCAGAGGAAGCGCGGTCTATCGCGAGGTCGGTCTCCTCGATTCCGGCGAGTCGCACCGACTCGACCACCTTCTCCGTGGCCGGGTTGATCACTTCGTAGGTCGTCACGGCGTCGCCTCCACCACTCGATCGCTTGCCATTCGGGTCAGCGCCTCGAACAGGCGCAGGTCGTCGGGGTCCTCCTCGGGATGCCACTGCACGCCCAACACCCATCGTGCGCCCGGCAGCTCGACGGCCTCGACCAATCCGTCCTCCGCCCACGCCGTCGGCACCAGCCGCGTGTCCTCCTCCGACAGGCCCTGGCGGTGGTAGCAGGGCACCGTCACCGCATCGCCCAGGATCCCGGCCACCAGGCTGCCCGGCGCGGTCGTCACCCTGGTCTTCCCGAAGACGCCGACCGACGGCCGGTGCCCCGTGTGTCCGAGGTCGTCAGGGAGGTGCTGACGCAGCGATCCGCCGAGAGCGACCGTCAGCAGCTGTGCCCCCCGACAGATCCCGAGCACCGGCAGGTCCCGGTCCAGGGCGGCTGCGAGGACCCGCCGTTCGTGCTCGTCCCGGTCCGGACGGGTGATGACCGTTTCCTGATGGGGGTCGGCGCCGTACGACGACGGGGTGATGTCTGCGCCGCCGATCAGCATCAGGCCGTCGAGGGCATCGACGACGTTCTCGTCGGTGCCCACCGGCGGCAGCAGCAACGGCGTCCCGCCCGCGCGGGCCACCCCGTCGAGGTAGACCCGACCCACGACCGCCGCCGGTCTGCTCCACGTCCCCCACGAGGCTTCCTCGAGGTAGGTGGACAGGCCGATGCGCGGGCGACGGGGCTCAGAGGCGCTCGAAACCACGCGAACGCTCCCAGTCCGTAACGGCAGCGTCGAAGGCGTCGAGCTCGACCCGCGCCGCGTTGAGGTAGTGGTCGACCACCTCGTCACCGAAGACCTTGCGGGTCAGCTCCGATCGGCCGAACTTGTCGGCCGCGTCGCGCAGGGTGTGCGGGACGTGCGCCACGTCGGAGTTGTAGGCGTTGCCCTCGAAGGCCGGTTCGAGCGGCAGCTCGTTCTCGACGCCGTGGAGCCCGGCCGCGATCAGCGCGGACACCGCGAGGTACGGGTTGACGTCAGCACCGGGCACGCGGTTCTCCAGACGTAGGGACTCGCCGTGTCCGACCACGCGGAGGGAACAGGTGCGGTTGTCCAGCCCCCAGGCGATCCCGGTCGGGGCGAAGCTTCCCGGCACGAACCGCTTGTAGGAGTTGATGTTCGGCGCGAAGAAGTAGGTGAGCTCCTCCATGCACGCGATCTGACCGGCGAGGAAGTGCTCCATCAGGGGCGAGAAGCCGTGCTCACCCTTCCCGGCGAAGACGGGCTTGCCGGACTTCGACCGCAGGCTGAAGTGGATGTGGCAGGAGCTTCCCTCGCGCTCGTCGTACTTCGCCATGAAGCTGACGCTCTTGCCGTGGTTGGCCGCGATCTCCTTGGCGCCGGTCTTGTAGAGCGAGTGGTTGTCGCAGGTGACCAGCGCCTTGTCGTACTTGAACCCGATCTCGTGCTGACCGAAGTTACACTCGCCCTTCGCGGTCTCGACGTAGAGTCCCGCTCCCGCCATGCCGTTGCGGATGTCCCGCAGCAACGCCTCGACCCGTCCGGTGCCGAGCATTGAGTAGTCAATGTTGTACTGGCTGCTGGCCTCGAGGTTTCGGTAGCCGCGCTTGTGCGCCTCCTCATAGGAGTCGTTGAAGATCAGCAGCTCGAGCTCGGTGGCGGCGTACGCATCGAAGCCCAGGTCATCCAGGCGCTGCAGCTGGCGCCGCAGGATCTGCCGCGGCGAGGCCAGCACCGGCGACTCGTCGAGCCATTCGACGTCGCACAGCACCATGGCGGTCGCCGGGTGCCACGGGATCAGGCGCAGGGTGGTGAAGTCGGGGTGCATCAGCAGGTCGCCGTACCCGCGCTCCCAGGACGACATCGCGTAGCCCTCGACCGTGTTCATGTCCACGTCGACGGCCAGGAGGTAGTTGCAACCCTCGGTGCCGTGCTCGGCCACCTCGTCCATGAAGTAGCGGGCTGCGCACCGCTTGCCCTGCAACCGGCCCTGCATGTCGGTGATCGCGACCAGGACCGTGTCGACGTCACCGGCGTCGACGAGCTTCCCGAGCTCGTCCAGCGTCAGCATCCCTGGGTTGTGCGGTGACTTGCCCATCGGAACCCCTCGCGCATCTATTGGCCTGAATGCAGTCCATTTGCCGTTCATCGAACACCCGCCGCCGCCGGGCTGTCAATGATCATCCGCCGCCCGTGGAGGCGCGGTGGCTCTCTTGACAGCAACGGCTATCGGCGTACATTCATCGATTACCGGGTAATGGTCCACGAACAAACCAATCACGCCGAGGCATCTCGGGACGCCGGAGGAGACCGGAGGGATCATGAGCAGCAGCGAGCGCCGACACGTGCACGGTGTGGACTACGAGGGCGTCGGCAAGGACTACCACCAGAAGCGCCAGCTCCAACAGGGCGCAGCGGGCTGGGTCCTGCTCGCCGGGCTCGGCGTCGCCTACGTGATCTCCGGTGACTTCGCCGGCTGGAACTTCGGCCTGGCCGAGGGCGGCTGGGGCGGGCTTCTCATCGCCACCATCCTGATGGCGACGATGTACACCTGCATGGTGTTCGGGCTCGCCGAGATGGCCTCCGCGATCCCGGTCGCGGGCGCAGGCTACGGCTTCGCCCGCCGGGCGCTCGGTCCCTTGGGCGGGTTCGCCACCGGCATCGCGATCCTGATCGAGTACGCCATCGCCCCCGCGGCGATCGCGGTGTTCATCGGGGGCTACGTCGAAGCGTTGGGCCTGTTCGGGCTGACTGCCGGCTGGCCCATCTACCTCGCGTGCTACCTGCTCTTCGTGGGCATCCACATGTGGGGCGTCGGCGAAGCCCTGAAGGTCATGTTCGTGATCACCGGCGTCGCCATGGTCGCGCTGGTCGTCTTCGTCGTGGTGATGATTCCGCAGTTCGACCCGTCGAACCTCTTCGACATCGAGCCCACCGGCGCCGCCGGCGCCAGTGACTTCCTGCCGTATGGCTTCGCCGGGGTCCTGGCCGCTCTCGTCTACGGCATCTGGTTCTTCCTCGCGGTCGAAGGCGTCCCGCTCGCGGCCGAGGAGGCACGCGACCCGAGCCGCGACATGCCGAGGGGCATCATCACCGCGATGGCTGTGCTCCTGGTGACAGCGGCGCTGATCCTGCTCACTGCACCCGGTGGTGCGGGCAGCTCGGTGATCCAGGACTCCGACAACCCGCTCCCGCTGGCCGTCCGCACCGCACTCGGTGAGGGCAGCGCCGTCGCCGAGTTCATCAACTACGTCGGGCTGGCCGGTCTGATCGCGAGCTTCTTCTCGATCGTGTTCGCCTACTCGCGCCAGCTGTTCGCGCTCTCACGGGCCGGATACCTGCCGCGCTGGATTTCCGTGACCAACGCCCGCAAGACACCGCACCTGGCCCTGATCGTCCCCGGCACGATCGGCTTCATCCTGGCCACGTGGACCCAGGACGGCGCGCTGCTGATCAACATCGCGGTGTTCGGCGCGACTGTCTCCTACGTGCTGATGATGGTGTCGCACATCGTGCTCAGGGTGCGTCAGCCGGAGCTCGCGCGGCCCTATCGCACACCCGGCGGGATCGTGACGACCGGCGTCGCCCTGGTCCTGGCCGTTGCCGCCGTGATCGCCACCTTCCTCGTCGACGAGGTCGCGGCCGGCTGGACCGCGGCGATCTTCGTGGCCGCGTTGGCGTACTACTGGTTCTACAGCCGCCACCGGTTGGTCGGAAGTGCGCCGGAAGAGGAGTTCGAGGCGATCACCCGCGCCGAGGAGGAGCTCGCCTAGAGGTTGGAGGCGCGACCCAGCAGGTGCGGGGACCCGTCCTTCGGGCTGGTCAGCGAGAACGTGTGCCCCTCGCCGGTCGTGGCCGTGCCGAAGGACACCTTCCCGGGCAGCAGGATCGGCTTCTTGAACGCCACCTCGACCCGGACGGCGTCCGGCAGCCGGTTCTCGATCGCCGCGATGCATCGCGCCTTGCTCCACATGCCGTGGGCGATCTGGCGGGGGAAGCCGAGCGCTTTCGCGGTCAGTGGGTAGAGGTGGATCGGGTTGCGGTCCCCGGACACCGCGGCGTACCGACGCCCCAGGTCGGCCGGCAGCCGCCACTCGATCCCGCCCTCGGGCATCTCCGCGAACTGCAGGCCGGGATCGGCGTCGTCGGAGCCCCGGCCCCGACGGAGGTACGTCGACGTCGACTGCCAGACCAGCTCCCCGCCCGCCCGGGCCTCGGTGACGAAGTCGACGACCTTGCCCTTGGCGTGGTTTCGGGGTGACGTGGCCCGGCTGGTGACGGACAGGGTCTCGCCCACCCGGACCGGACGGTGGCCGGTGATGGAGTTCTCCACGTGCACCGACCCGATGGCGGGGTAGGGGAACCCGGGGTCGGTCATGATCGCCATGTGCAGCGGGAACGCGAGCATGTGGGGGTAGGGCAGCGGGGCGGTGTCCTTGCGGGGGAAACCGCAGACCTTCGCGTAGGCGTCGACCTCCGGCCGGGTGACCTCGACCGCGGGCCGGGTGAAGACCAGTGTGCTGGGGTCGGCCCCGGAGTCCTTGCGGATACCGGGGATCAGGTTGACGACGGGCAGGGACGGGAGCGCGGCCTTGAGCACGGTGGTCAGGCCGGACCCGCCCTCGACGACGCGGGGCTCGCCAGTCTTGGGCTCGCTCATGGCTCAGGCTCCGAGCATCATCTGGCCGCAGACGCGGACCACGTTGCCGTTGACGGCAGTCGAGCCCGGGTTGGCGTACCACGCGATGGTCTCGGCGACGTCGACCGGGAGTCCGCCCTGGCTCATCGCGTTCAACCGGCGACCGACCTCGCGGGTGGCGAGAGGGACGGCCGCGGTCATCTTGGTCTCGATGAAGCCGGGCGCGACGGCATTGACGGTGACGCCGTGCCTGAGCTCGTCCTTCAGCGAGTCGACGAGACCGATGACGCCGGCCTTGGAAGCGGCGTAGTTGGTCTGACCGACGTTGCCGGCGATGCCCGCGATCGAGGCGACCCCGATGATCCGGCCGTTGTCGTTGATCGCCTTCTGGTCCAGCAGCTCGCGGGTGATCCGCTCCGGCGCGACGACGTTGACGTTGAGCACCGAGCTCCACCGCTCCTCGTCCATGTTGGCGAGCTTCTTGTCGCGGGTGATGCCGGCGTTGTGGACGACGACGTCGACCCCGCCGTGCTTCTCCTTGACGTGGTGGGCGATCCGCTGGGGAGCGTCCTTGCCCGTGATGTCGAGCGTCAGGTGGTCGCCGTCCAGCTCCTTCATCACCGTCTGCAGCTCGCTGGCGGCCTGGGGTACGTCCACTCCGATGACGGTGGCGCCATCGCGGTGGAGGACCCGGGCGATCTGCTCACCGATGCCGCGGCTGGCGCCGGTGACGAGGGCGACCTTCCCGGCCAGCGGCCGGAGCAGGTCGGTGACCTCGGCGGCGTCGGTCTCGCCGGTGGCGCCGATCCGGATCACCTGGCCGGAGACGTAGGCGGACTTGGGGGAGAGCAGGAAGCCGAGGGTGGAGGCGGTGGCGGCTTCGGCCCCCTCGGCGACGTAGACGAGCTGCACGGTGCCGCCGCGGCCGAGCTCCTTGCCGAGGCTGCGGGTGAAGCCCTCCAGCGCCCGCTGCGCAACGCGCTCGCTCCCCTCGACGGACTCCGGCGGGGTGCCGAGCACGACCACGCGCGGGCAGGTCTCGAGGCTGCGGAGCAGCGGGGTGAAGAAGTCGCGGAGCGCGGTCAGCTCGGAGGTGCTGGTGAGCCCGGTGGCGTCGAAGACCAGTCCCTTGTACTTGTCGGCCGCGTCGGTGGTCTGTGTCGAGGCGATGCCCAGGAGGTCCAGGATCCCCGGAAGTGACTCGGCCAGGCGGCCGGACCCGCCGACCGCGACGGTGCCGTCGACGAGCGGATCACCTTCGTCGTACCGCTCGAGCTGGACCGGGTTCGGCAGCCCGAGGTTCTTGACGAGCAGCTTGCCGATCGGGGTCTGCACGAAGCCCTGGTAACGGTCACTCATGGGTGGTGGATCCTCCAGACGGTGGGGTGTCAAGATCATGTAACTAGATGTGTAACTTCGAGTCCACATATCGTGATGTGGCGCTCATTGCATTCCCTCTCGGGGGTCCAGAGGCAAGGATAGGAGCATGAACTCCCAGACTCGACGGGTCGCCATCCTCGGCGGCAACCGGATCCCCTTCGCCCGCTCCAACACGGCCTATGCCGACGCCTCCAACCAGGAGATGCTGACCGCGGCCATCGACGGCCTGGCCACCCGCTTCGGGCTCGGGGGCGAGCGGGTCGGCGAGGTGGTCGCCGGGGCCGTGCTCAAGCACGCGCGTGACTTCAACCTGACCCGCGAGTCGGTGCTCGGCTCGAAGCTCTCCGCGGAGACCCCCGCCACCGACATCCAGCAGGCCTGTGCGACCGGCCTCCAGGGCGCCATCCAGGTCGCCAACAAGATCGCCCTCGGCCAGATCGAGGTCGGGATCGCCGGCGGCACCGACACCACCTCGGACGCCCCGGTCGCGATCAGCGACAAGCTCCGCAAGAAGCTGATGAAGGTCAACGCCGCCCGTGACACCAAGGGCCGCCTGACCGCGCTGGCCGCGATTCGGCCGACCGACATCGGTCTCGACATCCCCCAGAACGGCGAGCCGCGCACCGGGTTGTCGATGGGCGAGCACGCCGCGCTCACCGCGCTGGAGTGGCAGGTCGGCCGCGAGGAGCAGGACGAGCTCGCCGCCACCTCCCACCAGCGGCTCGCCGCGGCGTACGACGCCGGCTTCCTCGACGACCAGATCACGCCGTTCCGCGGACTGGAGCGTGACTCCAACCTGCGCGCGGACTCCTCGGCCGAGAAGCTGGCGAAGCTGAAGCCGGTCTTCGGCAAGGGCGAAGCGGCGACGATGACGGCGGGCAACTCCACACCGCTGACCGACGGCGCTTCCGTCGTGCTGCTCGCCTCGGAGGAGTGGGCCAAGGAGCACGGCCACCCCGTGCTCGCCTACCTCACCGCCTCCGAGACCGCCGCGGTGGACTACGTGCACGGCGGCGAGGGCCTGCTGATGGCGCCGGCGTACGCCATGGCCCGGATGCTGTCGCGCGAGGGCTACTCCCTGCAGGACTTCGACTTCTTCGAGATCCACGAGGCGTTCGCCTCCCAGGTGCTCGCGACGCTGAAGGCCTGGGAGGACCCGATCTTCTGCAAGGAGCGTCTCGGTCTCGACGCCCCGCTCGGCGCGATCGACCGCGCCCGGCTGAACGTCAACGGCTCATCGCTCGCTGCGGGCCACCCCTTCGCCGCCACCGGTGGCCGGATCCTGATGACCCTCGCCAAGCTCCTGGAGCAGCAGGGTTCCGGGCGCGGCGTGATCTCGGTCTGCGCCGCCGGCGGCCAGGGCGTCACCGCCATCCTCGAGCGCTGACCCTTCCTCGTTGAGTTGGGCCTGGCTGAGGGTCGAGTTGGGCTCGAGTCCTCAGCCACGCCCAACTCGACAGTGAGCCGCGCCCAACTCAACGGGTGGCGAGGGCGAGGGCTGAGGCGACGAGGTAGTCCTTGACCTGCTCGGGCGAGACCTTGGCGACCTTGGGCACCCCGGGGGCGGCCTCCTTGACCAGGATGCCGACCCGGGCCAGCTGCAGGGCGCCGAGCCCGCTCGCGTAGAGCGCGTTGGCCAGCAGCTCGGGGTCGTCGACGGTGAACTCGCCGGACTCGACCCCCGCCTCCAGGGTGGCCGACAGCACGGCGAGGCAGGAAGAGATCGCCCGGCCGAGCCGGTAGATCGCGGACTCCGAGATCTCGTCGAACAGCTCCGGCCCGCTGCGCCGCATCAGCGCCTGAGCACAGTCGACGAAAGCGGGGTACGCAAGCCCGTAGTCCACGAAGGCGCCGGTGAGCGCGGCCAGCCGCTCCCGGGGGTCCTCGTCGGTCGACGCCGAGGACAGCGCCTCGGAGAGCTCGTCGAGGTAGCCGACCAGGGTGAGCGCGAACATCTCCTCCTTGCCGGTGAAGTGCCGGTAGACGATCGCCCGGTTGATCCCGACCGCGTCGGCGATGTGGTCGATCCGGGCCTCGGCGACGCCCCGCTCGTCGAACAGGCCGCGGGTCGCGGCCAGGATCTGTTGCTCGCGCGTACGACGCCGCGCGGCCGCCGCAGTCCGGCGTCCGTCGGTCTCCGGGGCAGTGGCCATGCCGCCATCGTAGGCATCTTGCAACCCGGAGTTGGACAGTTGTGACGTGCTCGGCCCCGATCGGTCAGCGGGCGAAGTGCTCGCGCACCTGGTCGATCGTGTCCGCCTCGTCGGCCGTCTTGTCGTCGCGGTAGCGGACCACCCGGGCGAACCGCAGCGCCATGCCACCGGGGTAGCGGGAGGACCGCTGGATCCCGTCGAACGCGATCTCCACCACCTGCTCGGGCCGCACCTCCACGACGTACGACGACCGGTCGACCGGGGAGGTCGCGAGTGCGGTGAACCGCTCGGTCTGCCAGGCCAGCATCTCGTCGGTCATGCCCTTGAAGGTCTTGCCCAGCATCACCCAGTGCTCCTTTGAGTCGGCGTCGCCGTCGGGGTCCCGGGCACCGAGGTGGATGTTGGACAGCCAGCCCTCGCGCCGGCCGCTGCCCCACTCCACGGCGAGGACGACCAGGTCGAGGGTGTGCACCGGCTTCACCTTCACCCAGGCCGACCCGCGCCGGCCGGCGTCGTAGGCCGCAGAGAGGTTCTTGACCACCACACCCTCGTGTCCGGCAGCGAGCGCGTCGTCGAGGAACCGGACGGCCGCGTCGACGTCGTCAGTCACGAGACGGGGAACGCGGTTGTGCTCCGGCACCAGCGCTTCCAGCGCAGCCGCTCGCTCGTGGCCGGGGGAGTCGAGCAGGTCGGCGCCGTCGACATGAAGCACGTCGAAGAAGTACGGCGTGACCTCCACGCCGCTGCCCATGGCGGTCCGAGAGGCAGTCTCCTGGAAGGGGCGGGGTCGGCCGTCCTCGTCGAGCGCGATCGCCTCCCCGTCGAGGACGAACGACGCCGCCGGCACCTCCCGGGCAGCTGCGACCACCTCGGGCAGCCGGTCGGTGATGTCGTCGAGGGAGCGGGTGACGACCCGGATCGTCTCTCCGGAGCGGTGGACCTGGATCCTGATCCCGTCCAGCTTCACGTCGACGGCCACCGGCCCGGCGCCGGCCTTGGTCATCGCGGCGGCCAGGTCGGGCGCGCTCGACGCCAGCATCGGCAGCACCGGTCGGCCCACCTGGAGCCCGAACCCCGTGAGCGCTTCCTCGCCCCCGGTGAGCGCCGCCACCGCCACCTCCGGCGTCGAGCCGGCCAGCATCGCGCTGCGTCGTACGACGGTCAGCGGCACCGCCGCCGCGGCGGCGACCGCCTCCTGGAGCAGGGCGTCGAGGGCGCCCTGACGGACGGCGCCGGTGACGATGCCCCGGAGCCACACCTGCTCGTCCTCGGTGGCCCGACCGAACAGCTCGATGACCGCCGCCTTCCGGGCCGCCTGCGAGCCGGAGCCGGCCATCGCCGCGATCCGGTCGAAGAGCTCGTGGACCTCGAGCACGCGCAGGCTCGGGGACCCGGCCGCCGGGGGCAGGTCACTGACGCCCCGCCAGCCGAGACCGGTCCGACGCTGCCGCAGCGACCCGGCGAGGTAGGAGGCAACCGTCTCGATCTCCTCGGGCGCGGCCGCAGCAAGGGCGTCGGCGAGAGCGGCGACCTTCGCCTTGCGGGACCGGGTCGCGGCGACGGCGCGTGACGCGGCAACGATGTCGGCGAGCAGCAAGCCCGTGCCCTCACTCACCGATCCGGGTCCGCACCGCGAACAGCTCGGGGAAGAACGTCAGGTCGAGCGCACGGCGGAGGAAGTCGACACCGGTCGACCCGCCGGTACCGGTCTTGTGGCCGATCGTGCGCTGGACGACCTGGAGGTGGCGGAACCGCCAGTCCTGGAAGTTGTCCTCGATGTCGAGCAGCTCCTCACAGGTCTCGTAGACGCCCCAGTGTTCGTGCGGGGCGGCGTAGACCTTGGCGAACGTGTCGACGAGCTCCGGGTTGAGCCGGTGCGGCAGGGACCAGTCGCGGTCCAGGAGCTCGGCCGGGACGGCGTAGCCCTGGCGGGAGAGGAAGGCCAGGAACTCGTCGTACAGGCTGGGCTCGTGCAGCAGCGTCTCGAGCTCCAGCTGGGCCGGCGGATCGTGCGCGAAGACCTCGACCATGTCGGCGTCCTTGTTGCCGAGCAGGAACTCGACCTCGCGGTACTGCGCCGACTGGAAGCCCGAGCTGGTGGCGAGGAACGGCCGGATCTCGGCGTACTCGCTGGGGGTCAGGGTCGCCAGCACGGTCCACTGGTCGGTGAGGACGTGCTGGATGTGCTTGATCCGGGCCATCCGCTTCAGGGCCGGTGGGAGGTCGTCGGCGCCGAGCAGGCTGCGGGCCGACCGGAGCTCGTGGACCATCAGCTTGAGCCACAGCTCGGAGGTCTGGTGCTGGATGATGAACAGCAGCTCGTCGTGCTGCGGCGGGTCGCTCTGCGGCTGCTGGGCCGTCAGCAACCGGTCGAGGCGCAGGTAGTCGCCGTACGACATCCTCGTGGAGAAGTCCCGCTCGATGCCCTGCTCGAGCTCGCGCTGCTCCCGCCCGTCGTCGCTGCTCACTTCCCTGCTCACTGAACCAACCTAGCGAGTCCTACTGTTGGCGCGTGACCGAGCGTGGGCGGACCTGGCGTCCGGACTGGCCGTGCCCGGTCGCGCGGATCCTCGGCCAGTCCCGGCGCGGTCCCGGCGACCCGACCTACCGCATCGACGGCGCTCGCCACTGGCGCGGACTCCGCACCCCGGACGGTCCCGTCGCCCTGCTCGTGGAGCCCCGACCCAGCGAGTCGGTGGTGGAGGCCCGGGCCTGGGGTCCGGGCGCGGCCTGGGCGCTGGACTCGCTGCCGGGGCTGCTCGGTGCGGACGACGACCCGAGCGGGTTCGAGCCCCGGCACCCGCTCGTGGCGCAGGCGTTGCGACACCACCCGCACTGGCGTCTGGGCCGAACCGACCTGGTGCTGGAAGCGCTCGTGCCGGCGATCATCGAGCAGAAGGTGACCGGCCAGGAGGCGTTCGCCGGGTTCCGACGTCTGGTCCAGCGGTACGGCGAGCAGGCGCCCGGGCCTGGCTCGGACGTCGGACTCCGGGTCCAGCCGACCCCGGACGCGCTGCGCACGATCCCGTCCTGGGAGTGGCTGCGGCTGCACATCGACCCCGCCCGGTCGCGAGCCGTGGTGCGTGCGGCCGCCGTGGCCGGCTCGCTCGAACGCCTCGTCGCCCTGCCCGTCGCCGAGGCGGACCGGAGGCTGCGCAGCCTCCCCGGCGTGGGGCGGTGGACCAGCGCCGAGGTGCGGTCACGAGCGCTGGGCGACGCCGACGCGGTGTCCTTCGGCGACTACCACGTGGCGGCGGACGTCGGCTGGGCGATCCGGGGCGCGCCCATGGACGACGACGAGCTCGAGGAGTTCCTCGAGCCGTGGCGGCCGCACCGGGGCCGGGTCGCCTCCCTGATCTTGCTCATCGGCCCTCGTCGGCCGCGGCGCGGACCGCGGATGGCGCCGCGGTCCCACCTTCCTGCCGGGTGACGGGTTACCTTGACCGGCGTGCGCCCCGACCTCGACCAGCTGCGGACCGCCGACTCGGGAGAGGCCGCCCGGTTCTTCGACGACGTTGATCCCGAGCTGCTGGTCCAGGCGGTCGCGGCCGCCTCCGATGCCGACCTGTTGGAGCTGATCCGTCGCGACGAGATCCGCTCGGCGGCCGTCGCGGGGATCCTCAGTCGTCTGCACGAGTTCTCCGTCCCCGATCGGGTCGCTCGGCTCCACGGGGTCATCCGCTTCGACCTCCATCAGCGCGGCACGCTCCTCGAACGCCATGCCCTCGCGTTCGACGACGGGACCATGCAGCTGCGGCCCGACGTCGAAGAGCAAGCCCCCGCCGACGTCGTACTCCGCACCAGCGTGCTCGTCTTCATCCGCCTGGTGAGCGGGGAGCGCAACGCCGGCCTGGAGTACCTCGGCGGCGGGCTCGACATCGAGGGCGACGCCGACCTGGCGCTGGGAGTGGGTGGCATCTTCCGGGTGCCCGGGACCGACTCGGTGGCCATGGACCCCACCGCACTCGATCCGGTCGACGTCGCCAACGCGCTCAAGGGCGTCAAGGGCGACCACCTGGCCAAGGTGATGCACTCCGGCTTCCGCACGGTCGTCCTGGGCGAGATCTTCCGCCGGCTGCCGGACTTCGTGGACCAGAAGAAGGCGGCCAAGGTTCAGCTGCGGGTGGGCTTCCGGCTGACCGGTGCGCCGTCAGGGGAGGTCGAGCGGTACGTCGTCGAGGTCGACCGGGGGATGGCGACCGTGACGAGCGGCGACGAGGGCGGCGACCGCGACGCCACCGTCACCTGCGAGGGCCACGACTTCCTGCGGCTGGCGACCGGACACCTCAGCCCGATCGCCGGCGTGCTCCGCGGCCAGCTCAAGGTCAAGGGTGACCGGGCGAAGGCGCTCCAGCTGAGCTCGGTGATCGACATCCCGCAGGCTCGCTGAGGTTCTGATCCCGCGGATCTGTCAACGTGCGAGTCAGTCCGGGGAGCCCATCGTCGCGCGGAAGGTGATGTGACCCATCAGGTGGGGTGAGCCGATCCGGTAGACCGCCTTGTTGTAGAGGCCGGCGACCCCACGGACCGGGCCGGGAAGGTACGGCTCGTACATGGACGGCAGGTCCCAGCACCGGAACTCGACCGCGTCGAAGCCGCTGTTCTCCAGGTGCCGCATCATCGCGCGGATGGTGTTGAGGCGGTACTCCGTGGCGAAGTGGTAGCGCTCGACCTGGGCCTGGGGCCGAAGATGCGGCAGCAGGCGGTCGGCCACGCCGGCGCGGGTCGCGGCCCACGTGGCCAGGCCGAAGTAGTGCCACATGTTCACGGTCATGCCCATCAGCACGCCGCCGGGCCTCAGCACCCGCGCGCAGGCCTGGGTGAAAGCCGTTGGGTCATGCACGTGCTCGAGCACGAACACCGAGAACGCCAGGTCGAACGGCGCAGGGCCGGTCGCGGCGTACTCCTCCAGAGACTGGCAGTGGCGCTCGTCCAGGGTCGTGTTGTCGCTGATGGAGGGGTCGGGGTCGACCCCGACCAGCACACGGGCATGCCGGCGGATCGGGCTCAGTGAGCCGGAGAGGTTGCAGCCGGCACCGATGTTCAGCACCCGTGCGTCCTCCGGGCACTCCTCGGCCACCCAGCGGGCGAAGTTCGCCACTGCTGCGCTGGGTGACGGGACCGCGCGGACCTGATGCTGGATGCGGGTACCCCCGAGGCGTGCCATGCCGGATCTTCACCCGGGGATCTGGCCGGCGCAATGGCCCGTCTGGGCCAGACCGGTTCCTCAGGGCGGGGGTTCCCAGAAGAGTTTCATCAGAGAAGGGGGCGCAGCGGCGCGAGCACGAACTCGGTGAACTTGCGGTGCAGGTCGCGTGCCTCCCACTCGGCGATGGTCAGCTCCAGGGAGTTCGACTCGTCGACGCGGTAGATCTCCTCGAGCGCCTTGGCGAGGGACTCGTCGATGACCTCGACGTTCACCTCGTAGTTGCCGGTCAGGCTCAGCCGGTCGATGTTGGCGGTGCCGACCGTCGCCCAGGCGCCGTCCACGGTGGAGGTCTTGGCGTGCACCATCGCGTCGCGGAAACGGAAGATCCGCACGCCGGCGCCGAGGAGCTGGGAGTAGTAGCCACGGGAGAGCCAGTCGGCCACGATGTGGTTGGACTTCAGCGGCACCAGCAGGCGTACGTCGACCCCCCGCTCCGCGGCCGCCTTCAGGGCGTCGACGAAGTCCTGGTCCGGGATGAAGTAGGCCTGGGTCATCCACACGTTGCGACTGGCCCGGAGGATCGCCTCGAGGTACATCCCCCGGATCGGGAACATCCAGAGCCGCGGGACGTTGCGGTGCACCCGGATCCGGGGCTCCCAGGTGGAGGGTGTCTCCATGAGGAGTGGCCGCTCGCTCTGGCGGATCCGCCGCCGACGGTGGAGGTTCCAGAAGTCGGCGAAGGCGCGCTTCAGGTCCCAGACGCCCGGCCCGGTGATCCGGACGTGGGTGTCGCGCCACTCCGTGGCGTAGGGGGTGCCGATGTTGTAGCCACCGAGGAAGGCCACCTCGTCGTCGACGACGAGGATCTTGCGGTGGTTGCGGCCGTAGCGGCGCAGGTCGAAGAACCGCCACCCGGCCGAGTAGACGGGATACCGCAGCACCTTCATGGTGGCCGGGAACCGCTTGAACCGGGGGCTGACCACGAGGTTGGCGAAGCCGTCGTACACGCAGTAGACCTCGACGCCCCGGTCGGCCGCCGCGGCGAGCGCGCGCTTGAAGCGCTCGCCGACCTCATCGCCCTTCCAGATGTAGGTCTCGAGGAGGATCTGCCGCTTCGCGCCCTCGATCGCGTCGAGCATGTCGGCGTAGAGGTCGCGACCGTAGGTGTAGGTCGTGACCGTGCCCTCGCCGATCTCCACGGTCCGCGGGGGTGTGGTGGGGAACGGCTTGGACTTCTTGCCGCGGCGGCGGTACGAGTCGACCAGCGACATCCCGATGGCCAGCACGAGCTGGGCGCCCAGGATCGTCAGCAGCGCGCGCCTCAGGACCCGGGCCAGCCGTCCGAGTGCTGTGCGTTCGCGCGAGTTCACCCCGACAATCTAGCGGCGGCAACGCGGTGCACCGACGAGAACCAGCTGGTCCGCACGACGCGCTCCCCGGAGGCATCGCGTCCCGAGAACCAGGTCCCCCGAGAAATCGGACCTGGTTCTCGGTCCGGAGGGCGGTGCTGGCCGAGAGTTGCGCTGAGACTGGCGACGCCGCTGACGTGCTCCTCAACTGCCCTGTACAACCACGGGACGGGTGAGTTGGTTAGGTGGTCACTGCGTGTCATTTCGGCATGGCCCAGTTGGGCCATCGCCCCAGCCCGAACTCCGCGTGGCACCGTTGTCGGTGCCGGGCCGTAGGCTCGGGACATGCGACCAGTGACCGATCTGGAGCGCCGGGTGGCGCCCTTCAAGGTGGTCTCCGACTACCAGCCCTCCGGCGACCAGCCGGCGGCGATCGCCGAGATCCGCGAGCGGGTCGAGGCGGGGGTCAAGGACGTCGTCCTGCTCGGCGCCACCGGCACCGGCAAGACCGCGACGGTGGCGTGGGTGGCCGAGCAGGTCCAGCGCCCGGTCCTGGTGATGCAGCCCAACAAGACCCTCGCCGCCCAGTTCGCCAACGAGCTGCGACAGCTCTTCCCGCACAACGCGGTCGAGTACTTCGTGTCCTACTACGACTACTACCAGCCCGAGGCCTACGTCCCCCAGACCGACACCTACATCGAGAAGGACTCCTCGATCAACGAGGAGGTGGAGCGGCTGCGCCACTCCGCCACCAACTCGCTGCTCACCCGGCGCGACGTGATCGTGGTCTCGACGGTGTCGTGCATCTACGGTCTCGGCACCCCGCAGGAGTACGTCGACCGCATGGTCCGACTCCGCGTGGGCGAGGAGCACGACCGCGACTCCATCCTGCGCCGGCTCGTCGAGATCCAGTACACCCGCAACGACATGACGTTCACCCGTGGCACCTTCCGGGTCCGCGGCGACACTCTCGAGATCTTCCCGGTCTACGAGGAGCTGGCGATCCGGGTGGAGTTCTTCGGCGACGAGATCGAGCGGCTGATGACCCTCCACCCGGTGACCGGTGAGGTGCTCACCGACGACCAGGAGCTCTACATCTTCCCCGCCAGCCACTACGTCGCCGGCCCGCAGCGGATGGAGCGGGCCATCCGGGGCATCGAGGCGGAGCTCGAGGAGCAGCTGGCCCTCTTCGAGCGGCAGGGCAAGCTGCTGGAGGCGCAGCGCCTCCGGATGCGGACGAGCTACGACGTGGAGATGATGCGGCAGGTCGGGTCCTGCTCCGGGATCGAGAACTACTCGATGCACATCGACGGTCGCTCCCGCGGTTCCGCTCCCAACTGCCTCCTCGACTACTTCCCCGAGGACTTCCTCCTGGTCGTCGACGAGTCCCACGTCGCGGTCCCTCAGATCGGCGGCATGTACGAAGGCGACATGTCCCGCAAACGCAACCTCGTCGACCACGGGTTCCGGCTGCCGAGCGCGATGGACAACCGGCCGCTGAAGTTCGAGGAGTTCCTCGACCGGATCGGGCAGACGATCTACCTGTCTGCGACGCCCGGTGACTACGAGCTGGACAAGGTGGGCGGTGACGCCGTCGAGCAGATCATCCGGCCGACCGGACTGGTCGACCCCGAGGTGGTGGTCAAGCCGACGAAGGGTCAGATCGACGACCTCATCCACGAGATCAACACACGGACCGAGCGCAACGAGCGAATCCTGGTCACCACCCTGACCAAGAAGATGTCCGAGGACCTCACCGACTACCTCCTCGACGCCGGCATCCGCACTCGTTACCTCCACTCCGAGGTCGACACCCTCAAACGGATCGAGCTCCTGCGAGATCTGCGGCTCGGTGACTACGACGTCCTGGTCGGGATCAACCTGCTCCGCGAGGGCCTCGACCTGCCGGAGGTCTCCCTGGTCTCGATCCTCGACGCCGACAAGGAGGGGTTCCTGCGCTCCGACAAGTCCCTGATCCAGACGATCGGCCGGGCCGCGCGCAACGTCTCGGGCCAGGTGCACATGTACGCCGACAAGATCACGCCGTCGATGGAGAGGGCGATCGACGAGACCAACCGTCGTCGGGCCAAGCAGGTCGCCTTCAACACCGCCAACGGCGTCGACCCGACGCCGCTGCGCAAGAAGATCGCCGACATCACCGAGATGCTGGCCCGGGAGGACGAGAACACCAAGGAGCTCCTGGAGACCTGGCAGCACCTTGACCCCAAGGGCCGCAAGGCACCGGTTCCGGGGCTGGGCCGGGAGGCATCCGGGAAGCATGCCGCCGATCTGGCAGGACTGCCGAGCGCCGAGCTGGCGGGGCTCATCCAGGACCTCACCGACCAGATGAAGGCCGCAGCCGCCGAGCTCCAGTTCGAGGTCGCGGCCCGGTTGCGCGACGAGATCTCCGACCTCAAGAAGGAGCTCCGCCAGATGATGGAGGCGACGAAGTGAGGAGGGGGCACCGAGCGAGGAACGAGCTCGAAGTGCTCCCGACGAGCGAGGAGCGCGCGAGCGCAGCGAGCGCCGGCGACGAAGTGAGGAGGGGGCACCGAGCGAGGAACGAGCTCGAAGTGCTCCCGACGAGCGAGGAGCGCGCGGGCGAAGCGAGCGCCGGCGAAGAGGCCCTCTAGGGTCTTCGCATGACGACCATCGACCTCGGCCGGCCGATCTCCGGCGACGTGATCGACCTGATCCTCGACGACCACCGGCTCTTCGAGTCCCTGCTGCGGGACCTGCGCGACAACAGCCTGGACCGCGACGCGGTCCGGCAGGCGTTCGCCACCTTGCACGTGGCGCACGCGGAGGCGGAGGAGAAGCACGTCTACCCGAAGCTGCGCCGCAAGGACGCGATCGGCGAGCACGAGGCCGAGCACGGCGAGGAGGAGCACGCCGAGGGACACGAGGCCCTGCTCGCGGTGCTCGAGCTCAAGGGAACCGACACCCAGGCGTTCGACGACGCCGTCGAGAAGCTCGCCGCCGCGGTCAACCACCACCTGACCGAGGAGGAGCTGACCATCCTCAACCCCGCCCGGGAGGAGGTCGGGCCCCAGGTCCGCGCCGAGCTGGGCGAGCAGTTCGCCAGCGAACGCAACGCCCAGGTCGACGCCGGGTGCGGCAGCGTCGACAACGTGCGCCGGATCGTCGAGACAGCCCGCAGGGCCGGGGTGCTTGACGACGACTGACCGGCCTAGTCCAGCGGGACACGGGAGGTTAGGAATCTGGCGTGCCGGGGTATGACCCCTGTACGCCGCGAGTTCGCTGCGTGTCCGGAGTTCGGCGCAAGCACATCGAGCCTGAGCCGGCACCCACGGGGTGGTCACGGAACGAAGTCCTGGGCGTGGGAAGACGTTGGAAATGCCCGCACAAGTTCTGCCGCTCGGCAGAGATTCCCCCGGATCCCGGGTCGTCAGGATCACCGGACGCTACCGGTTGCCCTCCGACGTCGTCAGCGAGCTTCGACACGTGCTCGCCGAGAACCCACTGGTCGTGATCCTCGAGCTGGACAAGGAAGCCGAAAGCTCACGCGCGCTGTACGACGTGTTCGAACCCGTGGCCTCTTATCTCGCCGCCTGGCCGGGCACGATCGTGGTCGCCTGGGTGCCCGATCCAGCGAAGGCCGCGCGTCTACTGCCGCCAACCATCATCGACCGGGTGGTACTGAGTCGTAGCTGGGAAGAAGGACTGGAACGCGCCCGTCACCTCGTTCCGCACCAGCACCGGACCACCACCTTCCTGCAACCGCATCCTCAAGCGTCCAACGACGCGCGGACGTTCGCCCGCCGGACGTTGCGCGACTGGCAGCTGGAAGAGCTGAGCTGGCCCGCCAGCCTCGTCGTCAGCGAGCTCGTCACGCACTCCATCGTCCATGCTGATACCGCCCTCGACCTCACCCTGAGTCGCGTGGACGAACGGATCCGGATCGCCGTCCACGACCACGGTTCTGACAACCTCCGGATCACCCAGCTGGCCGCGCCCGCCGACCCGCTGGAGGACCCGTTGCGCCATCGCGGACTGCTCCTGGTGAGGGCGCTGACGCGCAACTGGGGCGTGTTCCCTTCCCGAGACCACGGCAAGACCGTCTGGGCGGTGATGGAGGCCGGCTAGAGCCCGCCCCGCCGGCGGGCGCCGTAGGTTGACCCCATGGACGCTGAGGCGATGCGCGAGTACTGCCTGCGCAAACCGGGTGCATGGCCGGACTGGCCCTGGGGCGGGGGCCCGGATGCCGATGACGGTGACTCAGCCGCGAGGTCGCCGACGAGTGGCTCCTGCGCCGTGGTCTCGAAGCTCCCGAAGCGGGACCGCCCGCCGGGGGTGGGACGAATCACCCTGAGCCAGGCTCGTCGGGGTGGTCGGGCTTCTGGCCCGGCTCGCGACGCCGCTCTCGCTCCTGCTTCCGCTCGAGGGAGCGGATCTCGTCGGCGATCAGGTCCTGGCGCCGGTACTGGATCCGGGCGACGTTGAGGACGGTGCCGGCTGTCACGAAGAGCGGCCACGGGAAGCCCGCATCGAAGAGACCCTCGCCGAGGCCGATCGCGAACCAGATGACCCAGCAGATCAGCGAGGCGGACAGGACGGTCCAGATCGCGTCCCGCCGTGAGCGCTCCCAGCGTGCGATCGCGCGCTCGCGCAGCTCCTCGGGACCCAGGGGGCGAAGGCCGTGCGTGGCGCTCGGCGAGACGGGCACCAGGTCGGTGACCAACGACGGCAGCTCTCCGAGCGTCCGGGCCGCGGCCAGCGTTGCGGTCCGGGCGTCGAGCTCCTCGCGGTCGAGCCGCCCTTGGTCGTAGCCCTCCGTGAGCACCCCGTTGACCAGCTCACGGTCCCGGTCGGAAGCGCGGAGGGGGGCGAAGGACGGGTGCCGCGGGTCGAGCTCGAACTCGGCCCAGAAGGCTTCGGACACGTGCCACATCGTAGACAGCGCGGCTATCGGGCCTGCCTGCCGACGACCGTCAGCCCCACCAGCCGGGCGACCACCAGGGCGACGTACAGCACCCCGGCCACCTGCTCCACCATGACCAGCGATCGGGCGTGGGGGAGCACCGGCACCACGTCGGAGAGCCCCACGCTGGTCAGCGTGGTGAAGGAGAGGAACAGCAGCTCGAACCAGGACCGGTCGCCGGGACCTCCCGTGCCGATGAACGAGCCGGGCCAGAGCACCTGTGCCGCGGCGTAGAGGTACGCGAACCCCCAGGCCACCACGGTGAAGGCGGCACCGGTGGCGAACAGCTCGTCCCGGGTGACCCGGTCGTCGTGGAACAGGTAGCGGATCATCGCGTAGGAGACGAAGAAGTAGAACGGCACGTGCGCCAGCGCCGACCCGACGATCACCACGTCGTTCTCAGGCTGGATCACCTCCAGCACGCTGAAGACGACCGCGGGCAGGCCGAAGAGGAGGGCGACCCAGCCGAGGGCGGCGGTACGACGCACCGCGTATACGGCAAGCAGCACGATCCCGGGCTGGACCACGCCGAGCGCGACCCGTCCCCCCGTGGAGTCCGCGAGGAAGGGGTAGGCGAGGACGGCGAACAGCTGGGCTCCGAGAAGGACCGCCGAGGGGTAGTCCCGAAGAGCACGGGCGAACCTGGTGCCGGTGCCTCTCACATGCCGCATCCTAGGACGGTTGGGTCGCCCCGGTTGCGATCCGGCGCGCGTGACATCGGGGTGGCGGCGTCGTTGTTCCTGCTGTAAAAGCCGGGCGGCTGGACGTCACATTGCCCAAAACGAGAACACGTTCTATTCTGTGGCGGCGCGCGCGACGGACCCGGGGAGGTGGCTGATGGCGTTCTCTGCGGTCTCAGTCGTGCGCGGACCGGGCGAGCTGGCGGCGATGGTCGTCGAGGTCACGAAGCGGATCTTCACCACGCCCTTCCAGTTCCGCGAGTTCCTCGAGCAGGCCTGGTTCATCACCAGCGTCACGCTGATGCCGACCATCCTGGTCTCCATCCCGTTCGGCGCCGTGATCTCGCTCCAGGTGGGCAACCTCACCGGCCAGCTCGGCGCCCAGTCCTTCGCCGGCGCGACCGCCGTGCTCGCGGTGACGAGGGAGGCCGCGCCCATCGCCGCCGCGATGATCATTGCCGGTGCGGCCGGGTCGGCGATCTGCTCAGACATGGGTGCCCGCAAGATCCGCGAGGAGATCGACGCGATGGAGGTGCTCGGCGTCGACCCGCTCGCCCGCCTGATCGCGCCCCGAGTGGTGGCCACGGTCTTCGTCGCAGTGATGATCAACGGCCTCGTCATCGCGGCCGGCATCGGAGGGGGTTACTTCTTCACCGTCATCATCCAGGGCGGATCGGCCGGGGCGTTCCTCTCCTCCTTCACCGCACTGGCCTCCTTGAATGACCTCTACGTCGCGATGGTCAAGGCGGCCGTGTTCGGCTGGCTGGCCGCCATCGTGGGGGCGTTCAAGGGCCTCAACGCGGGCGGTGGCCCGAGCGGGGTCGGCCGCGCCGTCAACGAGTCCGTGATCGTCGCCTTCATGCTCCTCTTCTTCCTGAACGCCGTGATCTCGGCGATCTACTTCCAGATCGCTCCGCCCCCAGGGCTCTGATGGCCAGCCTCACGTCGATCACCGGCTCCGTCGTCCAGGGACGACGAGACTCCCTCGAGCACTACGGCGACCAGCTGTTGTTCTACGTCAAGGCGCTGGCCTGGACCCCGCGAGCGCTTCGACGCTACAAGCGCGAGATCCTCAACACGCTCGCCGAGGTGACCTTCGGCGCAGGCGGCCTCACCCTCATCGCCGGAACGGTCGGGGTGATCGCGTTCCTGGCCTTCTTCGCCGGCACCGAGGTCGGCATCCAGGGCTACGCCTCGCTGAGCCAGATCGGGGTCGCGAAGTTCACCGCCTTCATCTCGGCCTACTTCAACACTCGTGAGGTCGCTCCGCTGGTCTCCGCGATCGCGCTGGCCGCGACAGTCGGCTGTGGCTACACCGCCCGGCTCGGGGCGATGCGGATCTCCGAGGAGATCGACGCGCTCGAGGTGATGGGAGTCCCGTCGCTGCCCTACCTCGTCACGACGCGGATGATCGCCGCCTTCGTCGCGGTCATTCCGCTCTACATCGTGGCGCTCTGCGCGTCGTACCTCTCGCCGCGACTGATCACCACGCTGATCTACGGCCAGTCGGTCGGCACCTACGACCACTACTTCATCCAGTTCCTCCCGCCGATCGACATGCTGTGGTCGTTCTTCAAGCTGATGTTCCTCGCGGTCGCGGTGATCCTCATCCACTGCTACTACGGCTACACCGCCTCGGGCGGCCCGGCCGGCGTAGGGATGGCCGTGGGTCGAGCCATCCGCACCAGCATCGTCACGGTCGTCGTGGCGGACTTCTTCCTCAGCTTCGCGATCTGGGGATCCACGACCACGGTCCGGATCACGGGGTAGCCATGCTGGTCAACGTCCACTACGACAGCCCCGCGGAGCACCGACGGCTCCTCGTGGCCGGAGTGGCCTTCCTGACCACGATCGCCCTCCTGATCTGGCTGTCCATCGCGATCTACCAGAAGGCCTTCGCCGACGTCACGATGATCACGGTCAAGGCCGACCGGGCTGGACTGCAGCTGGCCAAGTTCGGTGACGTCCGCGTCAACGGCGCTCTGGTCGGGGCGGTCCGCACCGTCAGCCAGGACGGCGACGAGGCCTCGATCGAGGTCGCACTCTCGCCCGCCGCCGCCGAGGAGATCCCCGAGAACATCGAAGTCCAGATCCTCCCCACCACCCTCTTCGGCCAGAAGTACCTCGCATTCGTCGATCCGGAGTCCCCGTCGTCCTCGTCGCTCGAGGAAGGCGACGTGATCCCGTCGGACCGGGTGGAGACGAACGTCGAGCTCAACCGGATCCTGTCCGAGCTCTTCCCACTCCTGCGCGCCGTCCGCCCCGCCGACCTCAACGCCACCCTGAACGCGCTCGCCACCGCTCTCGACGGTCGGGGCGAGGAGCTGGGCGTGACCATCGAGAAGCTCGACTCCTACCTGGGGGCGATCGACGACCACCTGCCGACGCTGCGCAAGGACCTCATCCTGCTGGCCGACGTGGCCGACACCTACGCCGTGGCCGCGCCCGACCTGATCGGGATCCTGCGCAACGCCACCACCACGAGCCGGACCGTGCTCGACCAGCGGCGGCAGCTCGACGTGTTCTTCGGTGACCTGGCCAGCCTGGCCAACACCTCGACCCGGGTCCTGTCCGACAACGAGACCAACCTGATCCGGGTCGGCGAGGTGACCGAGCCGGTCCTTCAGCTCCTTGCCACCTACTCCCCGCAGTACCCCTGCCTGCTCAAGGGCCTGGCTCGGTACCGCCCCCGGCTGGCCTCGGTCTTCCGCGGCAACATGATCCGTCAGTTCTTCGTGTTCAACACTCCCCAGTACCGCGAGTACGACCAGCGGGACCGCCCGGTCTACGGCGAGGTCGGCCACGGCCCCTGGTGTCTCGGGTTGCCCAACCCGCCGGTGCCGGCTCCACCGCAGCCGCTGGACGACGGTACCGCTCAGGACAACAACCCGCCGACCAGTACGGCGCCCCGCTCACCGGCCTCGTTCTCGCCCGGGAGCGGGTTCGCGGGCACGCCGGGAGACCAGGCGATCATCAACGCCCTGCTGGCCGACCGGTCCGGCCACCCGGTCGACACCTACGGCTCGCTCGGCCCGCTGATGTACGGCCCGGTCGTTCGAAGTGGAGGTGGCCAGGCATGAGCCGCAACTCCACGACCATCGGCGCCGGGATCAAGCTCGGGATCTTCTCGGTCGTCTCGCTGCTCGTCACCGGCCTGCTGGTCGCCATCATGGGCAACATCGGCTTCGGCGCGGGCGAGGAGTACAAGGCCGTCTTCAGCAACGCCTCGATGCTGCAGGAAGGCGACGACGTGCGGATCGCGGGCGTGAACGTCGGCGACGTCACGTCGGTGGAGCACTACCAACGCAACAACGCGGTGGTGACCTTCCAGGTCAAGGACGACATCAGCCTGACCTCGGCGTCGAAGGCCGAGATCCGCTTCCTCAACCTGGTCGGCGACCGCTACATGGCCCTGGAGCGGGGCTCGGACTCCGACGCCCAGCCGCTCGAGCCCAACGGCACCATCCCGATCGAGAACACCAGCCCGGCCCTCGACCTCACGGTCCTGTTCAACGGCTTCCAGCCGCTGTTCCAGGCGCTGCGCCCCGACCAGGTCAACGAGCTGAGCCTCAACCTGGTGCAGGTGCTCCAGGGAGAGGGCGGCACCGTGGCGTCCCTGATGGAGAAGACCGCCTCCTTGACCAACACCCTCGCCGACCGGGACCAGCTCATCGGCGAGGTGATCACCAACCTCACCCAGACCCTCGACACCGTCGACCAGCGCCGCGAGCAGCTGGGCCAGCTGATCACCGAGCTCAAGGGCTGGATGACCGACCTGGCCCGTGACCGGGCGACGATCGGCGCCTCGCTGGACAACGTTTCCGAGCTGACCGTCGTGGTGGCCGATCTCGTGCGGCGGAGCCGCCCGGTCGTCAAGGACGACATCGTCCAGCTGCGCAGGCTGGCCCGGCTGCTCAACCAGCCGGAGAACCGCGCCGTCATCGAGCAGACCCTCAACCGGCTGCCGGAGTCGATGACCGACCAGACCAGGACCGGCACCTACGGCTCCTGGTACAGCTACTACCTGTGTGAGTTCTCCGGAAAGATCGAGCTGCCGAAGCTCGAGGGCATCCCGGGCGTCAAGGAGCTCACGCGCGAGCTGAGCAGCATCCGGTTCCACTCGACGGCCGACAGGTGCCAGCCATGAGGCGCTACACCGAGGCCCAGATCCTCCGGTTGGGAGCGATCACCATGGTGGTGATGCTCCTGATCATGGCGGCCTCCTTCAACCTCTCCAAGTTTCCCGGTTTCAGTGGCGACATCTATCGCGCCGAGTTCACCGACGCCAGCGGCATCCGCAGCGGCAACGTCGTCCAGGTCGGCGGCATCCGCGTCGGCCGGGTAGAGGAGGTGGAGCTCGACGGCGCCAAGGTCGTGGTGACCTTCGAGGTCGACAAGGACGTGGAGTTCGGTACCGAGAGCCAGGCGTCGATCGAGGTGATGAACCTGCTCGGCGAGAAGTTCCTCCAGCTCACTCCCGCCGGCTCGGGCCAGCTCGACGAGGACGAGGTGATCCCGGTCAGCCGCACCGAGTCGGCGTACGACATCGTCGGAGTCTTCGGAGACCTGGCGACCACGACGGAGAGGATCGACACCGGCCAGCTCAAGCAGGCGCTCGACGTGGTCTCCGACACCATGAACACCTCGGCGCCGCAGGTCCACTCGACCTTCCAGGGCATCTCCCGGTTGTCGAAGACGGTGGCCTCCCGCGACGCCCAGATCCAGTCGCTGCTCAAGAGCTCGCGCAGCGTCAGCGGACTGCTGGCAGACCGGAGCACCGACATCGTGCGACTGATGGACCGTAGCGACCTGGTCTTCCGGGAGGTCGAGCGCCGCAAGGCGGCCATCCACCGCTTGCTGGTCAACGCGCGGATCCTGGCCGACGAGCTGCGCGGCCTGGCCCGGGACAACCAGGCCGTGATCGGTCCCGCCCTGCAGGAGGTCGACGACCTCCTCGACATGCTGATCCGCAAGGAGAAGCAGCTCAAGGCGACGCTCGACGCCGTGGGGCCCTACTCCGCGATCCTCGGCAACATCATCGGCACCGGGCCGTGGTTCGACGCCTACGTCTTCAACCTCGCCATGATCCCCACCGGGGAGTTCCAGCCAGGGGGGTTGGGATGAGCGCGGTCTGGCAGCACGTCAGTGGGCGGGCGCTCGCGGTCGCGGTGGCCGTACTCCTCCTCGCCGCGACCTTCTTCGTGGTGCGCGGTGACGACGAGGTTCGCACGGTCACGGCCCACTTCCCGCGCGCGGTGAGCGTCTTCGAGGGGTCAGAGGTGCGGATCCTCGGCGTCAAGGTGGGCAAGGTGACCGCCGTGATCCCCGAGGGCGACTCGGTGCGGGTCGAGATGGAGTACGACGCCGAGCAGAAGCTCCCCGCCGACGCCAAGGCCGCCGTCATCACCCCGACCTTGGTGGCCGACCGGTTCGTGCAGCTGACCCCGGCCTACACCGGCGGCCCGGTGATGGAGGACGACGCCGACATCCCGCTGCCGGACAGCGGCGTGCCTGTCGAGCTCGACCGGATCTACTCCAGCCTGCGCGACCTGTCGAAGGCACTGGGACCCAACGGCGTCAACCGCGACGGAACTCTCGACAACCTGCTCGAGGCTGGCTCCCGCAACCTCGAGGGCGAAGGTCGCCTCGGCAACCAGATGCTCCGTGACCTGTCGGCCGCCTCGGCCACCTTCGGGCGGGGGAGCGGCGACCTCTTCGGCACCGTCACCGAGCTGGCGAAGTTCACTCAGGTGCTGGGCAAGAACGACCGCTTGGTGCGCGCGTTCCTCAGGGACCTCGCCGGCGTCTCGTCGGCGCTGGCCGACGAACGCGTCGAGCTCGAGCAAATGCTGGCCGCGGTGTCCCGGTCGGTCGGCACGGTCGAGGGGTTCGTGCGCAGCAACCGGAACGCGCTGGTCACCGACCTGGAAAAGCTGACCCGGGTCATGAAGACCATCAACTCCGAGCGGGAAAGCCTCGACACTGCCCTCCGGGCGGGGCCGCTCGCGCTGAGCAACCTGGCCGTCGCGTACAACACCAAGACCGGATCGATCGGCTCGCGGATCGGCCTGCAGGGCACCTTCGGCCACCCGGAGGACCTGCTCTGCGCGTTCGTGATGCAGTCCGACATGCCCGAAGCCAGCAAAAGGCTCGCCTGCCGGATCTTCAACGACCTGCTGGAGCCCGTTGGCGGACAGGACCCGCCCGACGGTCCGCCCGACCTGCCGCTCAGGCTCTCCGACGTCGACCCCGACGCCCGCACCGTCCCTCGTCAGTACGCCGGCGACGAGCCCGCGACGCTGGACACCTTGATCGGGGGCGGAGCATGATCATGCGCCTGCGCCGCAGCCTCCCGGCCCTCGTCGTGGCCGGAGCGCTGGTGCTCTCCGGCTGCGAGTTCGAGGGCGCCTACGACCTGCCGCTCCCCGGATCGCCGGTGGACGAGGACGACGCCTACCAGGTCACGGCCGAGTTCGACGACGTCCTCAACGTGGTGCCGCGCTCGGTGGTGATGGTCGACGACGTCACCGTGGGCGAGGTGACCGAGGTCGACCGGATCGGCTGGCACGCCAAGGTGACCATGCTGGTGCGCAAGGACGTGGAGCTTCCCGACAACGCGATCGCCGACATCCGCCAGGTCAGCCTGCTCGGGGAGAAGTACGTCGCCCTGGAGGAGCCGATCGGCGAGGAGCCGGTGGGCCGACTCGGCGACGGCGACGACATCCCGCTGTCGTCGACCGGCCGCAACCCGGAGGTCGAGGAGGTACTCGGCGCCCTGTCCTTCCTGCTCAACGGCGGCGGCGTGGGCCAGCTCGGTACCATCACGCAGGAGCTGAACAACGTGATGTCCGGTCGGACCGGCCGGGTCCGGCACCTGCTCGGCTCGCTCGAGAGCGTGGTCGGGACACTCGACCAGCAGAAGACGCAGATCATCGCGGCGATGGAGTCGATGAACGACCTCGCCCAGACCCTCAACGCCGAGCGCGAGACGATCGGCGACGCGCTCGACGTGATGGGGCCCGCGGTGTCGGTCCTCGCCGACCAGCACCAGGAGCTGGTGCAGATGCTGGGCGCCCTGCGCCGGCTGGGGAAGGTCGGCGCCCGGGTGATCGGGGCGAGCAAGGAGAACCTGATCGCGACCCTGACCCATCTGCGACCCGTGCTCACCAAGCTCAACGCCGCCGGCAAGAGCCTGGCGCCGGGCCTGGACATGATGATCAGCTTCCCGTTCCCCCAGGAAGCGGCGGAGGTGGTGAAGGGCGACTACGCCAACGCCTCGATCCGCGCCGGCATCAACCTCGAGACCTTCCTGCCCGATGATGGCGGTGGTGGCGGTGGACCGCTCCCACCGGTCCCGGACCCCGGTGAGGTACTGACCGCGGTCGAGAAGTGCCTCAGGAGCGGCAACCCGAACAGTGCCGCCTGCCAGAAGGTCTTCAACAACGCGAGACTGCTCCAGCAGCTGGTGGAGGAATGCCAGAACCGTCCCAACAACGAGGTCTGCCGCAACCTCCCGACCCTCTCCGGCGGCGGCGGCGGCGGTGGCGGTGGCGGCGGTGACGGCCCGACGGTTCCGCCCCTCCCGTTCCCGCGCCTGGACACCGACCTCAGCGCCGCCCTGAGCAGCGGCCGCGCCTCTCCGACCTACGCCGGCCTGTTCGGCTTCGGGGGGTGGTGGACGTGAGGCGCAGCGTCAAGATCCGGATTGCGGCGTTCCTGACCCTGAGCGCCGTCGGCATCGTCTACATCGCCGGCAGCTACCTCGGGTTCGTGGACCGGGTCCTCGGGCGCGGGATCACCGTGCAAGCGACGCTGCCGGAATCGGGCGGGCTCTTCGAGGGCAGCGAGGTGACCTACCGAGGAGTGAAGATCGGCAAGGTCGAGGCGATGGAGCCCACCCGGGAAGGGGTTCGGCTGGAACTCGCGCTGGAGGACGGCACGCAGCTGCCGCTCGACTCCCCGATGTACGTGCACAACCTCTCGGCGGTCGGTGAGCAGTACCTCGACTTCGAGCCCCCGGACGACGAGGGTCCCTACGCCGAGACCGGGGACACCCTCGAGGGGAGCGAGGAGTCGATGCCGGTGGACGAGGCTGACCTGCTCGTCGAGCTCGACGCGTTCGTCTCGTCCGTCGACCGGCGCAACCTCAAGGTCGTGGTCCGGGAGCTGGGGCTGATGTTCAGCGACACCGGCCGCGCACTCCAGCAGATGCTGGACCAGGGGAGCAGGTTCATCGACGAGGCGGCCGCCCACGAGGAGGAGACGATCGAGCTTCTCGACAACGGGCTGACCGTCCTGCGCACCCAGCGCGACGAGGGGGAGAACATCCGGTCGTTCGCGCGGGACCTGCGCCTGCTCACCGGGTCGCTGCGTCGCAGTGACGACGATCTGCGCCGAGTCCTTCAGGGCACTCCCGGCACCGCCCGGGAGCTGGAGGCGATGCTGGTCGACCTCGAGCCCACCCTGCCGGTTCTGCTCGGCAACGCCGTCAGCGTCAACCAGGTGGTGGTCTCCCACCTCGCCGGGCTCGAGCAGCTCCTCGTCACGTTCCCGCGCGCCATCTCCAGCGGCTTCACCGGGACTCCTCCGAAGGGCGGCGGCCGGGTCAACATGCAGTACTCCAACAAGGTGCAGCCCTGCACCGAGGGCTACAAGCCGGAGAGCCAGTGGCGGCGGGCCGACCAGACCAGCGACGCCCCCATCTACCCGGCCAGCTGCGAGAGCGGTCCGCCCTACAACATGCGGGGCACCAAGTACTCCCCGGACAACCGGAGCAGTTCCTCACCGGGGCGCGCGTACCGTGGTTCGTACGACCCCAGCACCGGCCTGGTGGCGGGTGCCGTGGACGCGCAGGGGAACGCTGTACGGTTCCTCGATCCGGGGGACCTGTCGATCCTGGGAGACGATTCGTGGAAGTGGCTTCTGGTGGGTCCGGTGGCGGGCCAGTGAAGGTGGCCAGGCCCCTCCCGCGTAGCACCATCGCTCTCTACGTCGCGACCGTGCTGCTCGCGTGTGTGTGCATCGTGGGCGGGGTGATGGCGTGGCGCACCCACGAGGCCCGTGAGCGCGCCCAGGCCGAGCAGGAGCGGTACGGCGACGTGCTCGCTGCCGCCTCCGACGAGGCCGAGGCCTTCATCAACATCCGGTACGACGACGCCCAGGCCAGTGTCGACCGGGTGGCCGAGGGCGCGACCGGCGAGTTCAAGGAGCAGTACTCCTCCTCGACGGAAGGCGTGCTGCAGGTGCTCAAGCAGGAGAAGTCGGTGATGGAGGGCGAGGTGCTCTGGGCGGGAGTCGTCGGAGTGGACCGCGACAGCGCCACGGTGATCGCCGCGACCTCGGGCACCGTCGCCAACCAGTCGACCGACAACCAGCCAGTGGCCCGCAACTTCCGCCTCCGCCTCGACCTCGTCCTCGAAGACGGCCGGTGGCTGACCAACGACCTCCAGTTCGTGGGCTGAGCCGATGGCATCCACACCGCGCCCCTCCGGCCGCCGGCCCTCTCGACCGGTCGTCGGGTCCCGCAACCCCACCGGGCGCCCACGCAAGGTCGCCGGTCGGTCCCAGGCCCCGAGCGAGAGGCTCCAGGAGCCGGCAGCCGCACCAGCGGACGAGCAGCCTGTCCCACCCCCGCCCCCCACCGAGACCACACCACCGGAGCCTCCGCCGGCTGGGCCGGCCGTGGGCAAACCGCCCCCGCACACCGCCTCCCAGGGGACCGCGCCCGGTCTCCGGACCACACTGGTACTCGTCATCGCCCTGGTGGTGCTGATCGGGATCGCCGCCGCCGAGGGGTGGTACCTCTGGCTGCGTGAGGACCCCGTCGTGTCGGTCACGCGACCGGTTGTGACCGGCGAGGTGGCGCACCGCTCCGCGGTCGAGGCCGCCAGCGACGCCGCCGACGAGATCGTCTCGACGTCGTACAAGAACTACGACGAGCAGGTCGAGCAGGCGGTCGACAAGATGACCGACGGGTTCGCGGCGAAATACCGCCAGACGGCCGAGGACGTCCGCCCGGAGTTCCTCGACGCAAAGAAGGAGGTGCAGGTCGAGGTCGCCGCCGCCGGCGTCGTCCGGGCCTCATCGTCCCAGGTGGAGGCGTTGCTCTTCCTCAACCAGTACGTCACCACCGCCGGCAAGGACACGTCGTACACGCCCTACCGCGCGCTGGTCACCGTCGTGGACACCGAGCAGGGCTGGCTCGTCTCCGACATCGAGACCAAGTAGTAAACTAGAACACGTTTCAGTATGGTGACCATAGCCGGGGCTTGAGCCCGTGACGCGTGACAGGGAAGGATCGCTGACGTGACCTCCCAGCCTGCACGTGCCGAGACCGACCTGCTGATCGTCGGCGCCGGGCCCACCGGCCTGTTCGCGGCCTACTACGCGGGCTTCCGCGGCTTCCGGGTGGCGGTGGTCGACTCGCTTCCCGAGCTGGGCGGACAGATCACCGCGATGTACCCCGAAAAGGCGATCTTCGACGTCGCGGGCTTCCCCAACGTCAAGGGTCGCGACCTGGTCGAGGGTCTCGTCGAGCAGGCCGGGACGGCCAAGCCGGAGTACTTCCTCGACCGGACCGCGCAGACGCTGAGCCACGACGCCGACAGCGTGACGATCGGTCTGGACGACGGGACCGAGATCAAGGCCAAGGCGGTCCTGATCACCGCGGGCATCGGCAAGTTCAGCCCCCGCCCGCTGCCGGCGGGGGACGGGTGGCTGGGCCGGGGCATGGAATTCTTCGTCCCGAGCTTCGCGCCCTACGCGGGCAAGGACGTCGTGATCGTCGGCGGGGGCGACAGCGCCTTCGACTGGGCGATGCACCTCGAGCCGGTCGCCGCGTCCGTGACGCTGGTCCACCGGCGCGACAAGTTCCGCGCGCACCAGCGGACCGTCGAGCAGGTCCGGGCCACGTCGGTCGAGATCCTGACCAAGGCCCAGGTCACCGCGCTCCACGGCGGTTCGAACGGCGACCAGGCCCTCGAGTCGGTCGACATCGACGTCGACGGCGAGCCCGTCACCCGCGCCTGCCAGGCCGTGGTGGCCGCGCTCGGCTTCGTCGCCGACCTCGGCCCCCTGCAGGAGTGGGGGATCGAGGTCGAGAAGCGGCACGTGGTCGTGGACTCGGCGATGCGGACCAACCTGGAGCGGGTGTTCGCCGCCGGGGACATCACGGAGTACCCGGGCAAGGTACGACTGATCGCGGTCGGCTTCGGCGAGGCCGCCACCGCGGTCAACAATGCCGCCGTGGCCATCGACCCGAGCGCCCACGTCTTTCCCGGCCACTCCAGCGACGCGCCATGACCTCGCCGAGCGGACGTCACGCGGTCCGGATGCACGACGACGAGGTCGCGGCCTTCCTGGCCGAGAACCTCAAGGTGCAGGTCGCCACGACCGGCCGCGACGGCGTACCCCACCTGACGACGCTCTTCTACGTCCTCGACGAAGGCCGGATCGCGTTCTGGACCTACGGCTCCAGCCAGAAGATCCGCAACCTCGAACGCGATCCGCGGCTGAGCTGTCTGGTGGAGGACGGCGTCGACTACTTCGAGCTCCGCGGGGTGTCGATCACCGGCAAGGCGGAGCTGGTCCGCGAGCCCGACCGGATCCGCGCCATCGGGTCGGCCGTGGCCACCCGGATGGTGGGCGCAGAGTCCTTCGACGCGCTGGGCGAGATCGGCCGCACCCAGGTCGAGCGGCAGGTGTCGAAGCGGATCGGGGTGGTGGTGCACCCCGACCACGTCGCCACCTGGGACCACCACAAGCTGACAACCGGAGGTTGAGGTGCGGGGCCGGCACGGCCGAGTCTCGAAACCCGGTAACCCGAAAGGAGACAAGGATGAAGATCAAGGTCGACTTCGACCTGTGCGAGTCCAACGCCCTGTGCGAGGGCATCGCGCCTGACGTCTTCGAGGTGGACGACGACGACTTCCTGCAGCTGAAGACCGACGAGACCACCGACGAGAACCTCGAGCGGGTCAAGCAAGCCGTGGCCTCCTGCCCGCGTGCGGCGATCTCGCTGGAGGACGAAGCGTGAGCGCGCATCGGCCTGTGCCCCGCACGCTGACCGTGGGCTTGCGCGCGAACTGCGAGTCCTCCCGACAGATCGAGGGCGACGCGTGAGCGTGACCGATCTGGATGGCCGGGTCGCCGTCGTGACCGGGGCCGGAGCCGGCCTGGGTCGCGCCGAAGCGCTCGCGCTCGCGGCCGCCGGCGCTCGTGTGGTGATCAACGATCTGGCCGGGGCGGCGGACGAGGCGGCCGAGGAGATCCGCTCCCGCGGAGGTGAGGCGGTCGTCGTCGCGGGTGACGTGGGGGAGCGGTCCACCGCCGACGACCTGGTGGCCACCGCCGTCGAGCAGCTCGGCGGGCTCGACATCGTCGTCAACAACGCGGGCATCACCCGCGACCGGATGCTGTTCAACCTCACCGACGACGAGTGGGACCAGGTGATCCGGGTGCACCTGCGCGGCCACTTCCTGCTCTCCCGCAACGCTGCGTCGTACTGGCGTGGCAGGTCGAAGGAGAGCGGCGGTCCCGTCTACGGCAGCGTGGTCAATACCGCCTCCGAGGCGTTCCTCGGCGGGTCGCCGGGCCAGGCCAACTACGCGGCGGCGAAGGCCGGCATCGCCGCGCTCACCCTCTCGACCGCCCGCGGGCTGGGCCGGATGGGCGTGCGCGCCAACGCCATCTGCCCCCGGGCACGGACCGCGATGACCGCCGAGGTCTTCGGCGACGACGAGTCCGGTCTCGCGGTCGACCCCTACTCGCCCGAGCATGTGGCCCCGCTCGTGGCCTACCTCGCCTCACCCGCCGCCGAGCGCATCACCGGCCAGGTCTTCGTCGTGTACGGCGGGATGGTCGCGCTCCTCGCTGCGCCGGTGGTAGCGCAACGGTTCGACGCCTCCGGGGACACCTGGAATCTCGAGGACCTCGCCAAGCAGGTCGGTGGCTACTTCGAGGACCGTGATCCCAGCGTTGGGTTCGCGGCCGACTCCGTCATGCAGCTGAAGGTCTGAGCCTCGACAGGCTCGACCACCGAAAGGAACGAACATGGGTCGACTGACCGACAAGGTTGCCATCGTCACCGGCGGCGCCCAGGGCCAGGGAGAGGCCATCGTGCGCGCCTTCGTGGCCGAGGACGCCCGCGTCGTCATCGCCGACGTCGCCAAGGAGCCCGGCGCTGCGCTGGCCGACGAGCTCGGCGACCGGGCGGTGTTCCGTCACCACGACGTCACCGAGGAGTCCTCCTGGACCGCGATGGTCGAGGAGACCAACGAGCGGTGGGGTCCGGTCGACGTGCTGGTCAACAACGCCGGGATCCTCCGCTTCGGGCAGATCGACGAGATGTCGCTGGAAGAGGCCGAGCTGGTCTGGCGGGTCAACCAGGGCGGGTGCTTCCTCGGGATGAAGGCGGTGGTGCCCACCATGAAGGAGCACGGTGGCGGCTCGATCATCAACGCCTCCTCAGTCGAGGGCATGGGCGGGATGGGCTCGGTGTCGGCGTACTGCGGCTCCAAGTGGGCCATCCGCGGCATGACCAAGGCCGCCTCGCACGAGCTGGCCGCCCGCAACATCCGGGTCAACTCCGTGCACCCCGGCATGATCAACACCGCGATGACGCAGGCCCACGGTGGTGACCTGGCGATGGAGTTCGGGGCCAGCAAGGTGCCGATGCGGCGCGTGGGCGTGCCGGAGGACGTCGCGGGGGCGTACGTCTTCCTGGCCAGCGACGAGAGCGCCTACGTGACCGGTGCCGAGATCGCCGTGGACGGTGGAGTCACGGCCACCCACGCGTTCGGGGGATAGCGCGACCGGCGTGTCGCGACCCCGGAACCGGGGCCACCACCCTCACCTCAGCAGCAGCCGAACCGCGACGTCCATCTGCCGGGTGACGTCGTCGGTGCTGGTGCGGCCGGTGACCCAGCCGACGAGCGCGGAGAGCCACACGTCGCCGATCACCCGGGCGATGGCGACGTCCTCGTCGGTGAGGTCGGGCTTGTCCGGGTGCATGGCGCGAGTCAGCATCGACGTCAGCAGCATGCCGACGTGGTGGATCTCGCTCTGCACCGACGCGTCGGCGAACATGAACGCGCGGGTGAGGGCCTCGGTCAGGTGCGGCTCGCCCTGGAGGCCCCGCGTGGTGCGGGTGAGGACGTGCATCACGCGTTCGTGCGGAGTGTCACCCGGGATCGCTTTGCCGCGGCTGGCGGCCTCCGCCTTCTCGAACTCCCGGCCGAGAGCCGAGACCAGCAGGTGGATCTTGGACGGGAAGTAGCGGTAGAGCGTGCCGAGGGCCACGTCGGCCTGCTCGGCGACCGCGCGCATCTGCACGGCGTCGAAGCCGCCCCGGGACGCGAGGGCGATCGTGGCGTCGAGAATGCGCTTGCGGCGATCCCGCTGTGCCGCCGAGCCGAGGTCGTCGGCGGTCAGCGAGTTCGTGCTGGTCACCGGATCCTCCGTCCCTGAGGCACGGCGTCTAGGCTATCAACGGATCAGGCATAATAGGAACACGTTTCACTTTGTCCTCCCCGGCGTGTCACCCCGACGACCGGGGCATCCGGCCCCAAGTCGGAGGGCGCGAGAGAGAGGCCGAGGCGTTTGCGTGTCGCACTGTTGTCCTACCGGAGCAAGCCCCACTGCGGGGGTCAGGGCGTCTACGTCCGACACCTGAGCCGTGAGCTGGCGAACCTCGGCCACGAGGTCGAGGTGTTCTCCGGGCAGCCCTACCCCGAGCTGGATCCCGGCGTCCGGCTGACGAAGGTCCCCAGCCTTGATCTCTATCGCGAGCCCGACCCCTTCCGCGTGCCCAGGCCCCGGGAGTTCCGCGACCTGATCGACGTCCAGGAGTTCCTGACCATGTGCCTGGGCGGCTTCCCGGAGCCCAGGACGTTCTCCCGGCGAGTGGCCCGCCTCCTTGCCGACCGGGTGGACGACTTCGATGTCGTCCACGACAACCAGGTGCTGGGTTACGGGATGCTCGACATCGAGCGGCTCGGGCTGCCGATGGTCACGACCGTGCACCACCCGATCACCTTCGACCGGCGCATCGACCTCGAGGCTGCCCCCAACCTTCGCCGCACGCTCGCCGTACGACGCTGGTACGGCTTCCTGCGGATGCAGGGCAAGGTGGTCCGGCAGGCCCGCAAGATCCTCACCCCGTCCGAGGCTTCCCGCCGCGACATCGCCAGGGACTTCGGGGTCGACCCCGCCCGGATGCAGGTCATCCTGCTGGGCGTCGACGACGGCTTCGTTCCGCCCACCCAGCCGCGGGTGCCCGGACGCATCCTGGCCATGGCCAGCGCCGACGCGCCCATGAAGGGCATCGCCACGCTGCTCGAGGCGTTTGCGAAGCTCCGCACCGAGCGCGAGGTCGAGCTCGTCCTGGTCAGCAAGCCGCAGCCCGGTGGTCGCACCGAGCAGATGGTCGACCGGCTCGGCATCGGCGACTCGGTGCGCTTCGTCCACGGCGTGAGTGACGCGGAGCTGGTCGACCTGATGGGGTCGGCGGAGGTCGCCTGCGTCCCCTCGCTCTACGAGGGCTTCAGCCTCCCGACCGCGGAGCTGATGGCGTGCGCCACCCCACTGGTCGTCTCCCGGGCCGGTGCCATCCCGGAAGTCGTCGGCGACGACGGCCAGTGCGCCGACCTGGTCACCCCGGGTGACGTCGGTGAGCTCGAGCAGGCCCTGGAACGGATGCTCGACGACCCGGCCCGCCGGAAGCGGATGGGCGCCGCGGGACGGCGTCGGGTGCAGGAGCTGTTCAGCTGGCGGGCGGTCGCGGCGGCGACGGCCGCGGCGTACGAGGAAGTGATCGCAGACAACATCGCAGGCCAGGAGGAGAGCACCCGTGCTGACCGTTGACTTCGAACGGCTGGGGCTGCGTCCCGGCGAGCGCGTGCTCGACATGGGCTGCGGCGCCGGCCGCCACGCCTTCGAGATGTACCGGCGCGGCGCCGACGTCATCGCCTTCGACCAGGACGCCGACGAGCTCGCCGGGGTCCGCGAGCTGTTCGCGGCGATGCGGGAGGCGGGTGAGGTGCCCGAGGGTGCCGACGCCGACATCAAGGAGGGCGATGCCCTGTCCCTGCCCTTCGCCGACGGGGAGTTCGACCGGATCGTGGCCGCGGAGGTGCTCGAGCACATCCCCGCCGACATTGCCGCCATCCGCGAGCTGGTGCGCGTCCTCCGGCCTGGCGGCACGATCGCCCTGACCGTCCCGCGCTGGTTTCCCGAGCTGGTGTGCTGGAAGCTCTCCGACGACTATCACAACGTCCCGGGAGGCCACATCCGGATCTACTCCGACGCCGAGCTCATCGGCAAGGCGTCCGACGCCGGGCTCACGTTCACCGGCAAGGACCATGCCCACGGCCTGCACTCGCCGTACTGGTGGATCAAGTGCGCTGTGGGCGTGAAGAACGACCGGCACCCGCTGGTGCGGGCCTACCACCGCCTCCTGGTCTGGGACATCATGAGCCGCCCGCGAACCACCCGACTCGCCGAGCGGGTCCTCAACCCACTGGTCGGCAAGAGCCTGGTGCTCTACTTCCACAAGCCCGGGCCGGGAGAGCCGGATGCATCCTGACCGCGCCGCCGGTATCCCCGGCGTGGACGGCGTGCTGACCCCCGCCCAGGTCGAGCAGACCGCCGCCGTGATCGCGGCGGCGCAGGAGCGCGCCGGCGCTGTCCCCTGGACGGTCGGCGGGCACACCGACGTCTGGAACCACGTCGAGGCCGCGATGGCCTTGCTGGTGGGCGGGCAGGTCGAGGCCTCGGACAGGGCGTTCGGCTGGTGCCTGGACACCCAGCGCGACGACGGCTCGTGGCCGCTGAAGATCGTCGCCGGTGAGGTCGAGGACCACAGCGGCGAGACCAACATGTCGGCGTACCTCGCGGTGGGCGTCTGGCACAACTGGCTGGTCCGCAGCGACGTCGACTTCGTACGCCGCCACTGGCCCGCGGTGCGCCGCGCCCTCGACTGGGTGGTGTCGATGCAGCTGCCGTTCGGCGGCATCGCCTGGTCCCGCGAGTGGGCCGAGGGTCGGCCCGCGAAGGTGAATGAGGAGGCGCTCGTCGCCGGCTCCTCCAGCATCTACCAGTCCTTGCGCGCCGGGGTGGCGCTCTCGGAGCTGATGGACGAGCCGCAGCCGGAGTGGGAGCTCGCCGGCGGTCGCCTCGGGCACGCCCTGCGGGAGCACCGCGACCTCTTCCTCGACAAGAGCACCTTCTCGATGGACTGGTACTACCCCGTCCTCGGGGGCGCGGTGCGCGGCTACCGCGGCCGCCGACTGCTCGAGAGCCGGTGGGACGACTTCGTCGTGCCCGGCCTCGGCATCAAGTGTGTCGACACCAACCCGTGGGTCACCGGCGCGGAGACCTGCGAGCTGGTCCTGGCCCTCGACGCGGTCGGAGAGCGGGAGAAAGCGTGCCGGCTGTTCTCCGACATGCAGCACCTGCGCGCGCCGGACGGTGGCTACTGGACCGGCTACGTCTATCCGGACGATGTGAACTGGCCGGTCGAGCACACGACGTACACCGCGGCCGCGGTGATCCTCGCCGCCGACGCCCTCGGCGCGGGGTCGCACGGGTCGGACATCATGCGTGGTGCGACGCTCCCGGCCGACTTCGCGGAGTTCGGGCTCGAGTGCGGATGCCTGGCTGAGGAAGGCGCCCCGCAACGAGTGGGCTGAGGCGTTGCCTCAGGCCAGGTGAACGCCCGGCTCACCGTGGATTCGGCGCAGCACCCGCATCGACCCGAGCGCCTCGATCTCCTCGAAGCTGCCGCCCTCGAGGGCACGCAGGAACACGTCGTACGGCGGGCGGCCGCCGTCCGCGGGATCCGGGAAGACGTCGTGGATGACCAGCCAACCGTCGGCCATCAGCCAGGGCGCCCAGCCGGTGTAGTCGTTGTGGGCGTGCACCTCGGCGTGCCCGCCGTCGATGAAGAGCAGCGACAGGGGAGTGCGCCAGTGGGCCGAGACCGTGGTCGACTTCCCGACGACCACGACCACCTCGTCCTCGAGCCCGGCCCGGGCGAGGGTGGTGCGTAGCGTCGGGAGCGTGTCCATCAGACCGAGCTCGTCGTCCACGAGCGAGGCGTCGTGGTGCTCCCAGCCCTCCTGGTTCTCCTCCGACCCGCGGTGGTGATCGACGGTGAACACGGTCCCTCCCACCTCGCGGGCGGCGGCGCCGAGGTAGATCGCGGACTTGCCGCAGTAGGTGCCGACTTCCAGGACCGGACCGACCGGGAGCCGCTCGCGGGCCGCCCGGTGCAGCAGGAGGCCCTCGTCGTCGGGCATGAAGCCCTTCGCGGCCAGGGCGTGCGCGTGCAGGTCGGCGGGCATGCCGTGGTCGGTGGTGGTGTCGGGCACGACGCCCAGCGTAGGATGTAGAACACGTTCTAATTTCGTCAGGCTCAAGCCAGGAATTTCGACGACTCGATCCAGGAGTTCAGAAGATGGGAGTAGCAGTGTCGCTGGGCTCGTCGGGTCTGGGCTTGTCGGGTCTGGGCTTGTCGGGTCTGGGCATCTCCGGGGAACACACGGAGCTCGCGACCAGCCTGCGCAAGTGGGCGGCGTCGCTCGGCGGCCCGGACGTCGCCCGCGCGGCTGAGGGTGATCCGTCCGCGACGTTCGACGACGTGTGGTCCGGGGTCAGCGACATGGGGGTGACCGCGATCGGCCTGCCCGAGTCCGTGGGCGGCGGGGGCGGGTCGGTGCTCGACCTGGCGGTGGCTCTCGAGGCGTGTGCCCACGGTCTGGTGCCCGGCCCGCTGCTGGCCACGGCCATTGCCTCGATCGCCCTTCCACAGGGCGCCGCGGCCGCCGGCGCCGTGGCCGGTGGTGCCCGGGTCGGGCTCGGCCTGTCGCCGTCCCTGCTGGTGGGTGAACACCTGGCCGGCACCGTCGACGTGGTCTGGGACGCCCCCGGCGCCACCCATCTCTTGCTCGGTGCACGGGAGCTTTCCGGAGCGGAGGCGTGGTTCGTGGTGCGCGCGGACCGGGTGGTGGGCTGCACAGAGCGCCCGGGCTCATCCTCAGGCACCAGGCCCGTCGGTCTCGACCTGACCCGGCGGTTCGGGTCGGTCACGGTCGACGTCCCGATCGACGAGGCCCAGCCGGTTCCGGGCCTGGACGAGGGATTGTTGCGGCGCGTCGCCGTCACCCTGGCTGCCGCCGAGGCCTCGGGCATTGCCCGGTGGTGCCTCGAGACGGCGGTGGAGCACGCCGGCGTCCGGGAGCAGTTCGGCGCCAAGATCGGCAGCTTCCAGGCGATCAAGCACCTGTGCGCCGAGATGCTGGAAACGGCCGAGGCAGTGACGGCCTCGGCCTGGGACGCCGCGTCGGTCGCCCTCACCGACGACGACCAGTGGGCGTTCGCGGCCGACGTGGCCGGAGCCGTGGCACTCGACGGGGCGGTGCGCAACGCCCAGGCGTGCATCCAGGTGCTCGGCGGCATCGGGTTCACCTTCGAGCACGACGCGCACCTCTACCTGCGGCGCGCGGTGACCCTGCGCAACCTGCTCGGCTCGCCCGACGCGTCCGCGGCGTCCCTGACCGAGCGGGCGATGGCGGGGGAGCGGCGCCGAGTCGAGGTCGACCTCGGCGGCCGCGACGAGGGTGTCCGCGACGACGTACGCCGCCGGGTGGCAGAGATCGCCGCGGTCCCGCTGGACCAGCAGCGCCGCGCCCTGGTCGACGCCGGCTACCTCACCCCGCACTGGCCGGAGCCGCACGGGCTCGGGGCCGGCGCCGTCACCCAGCTCGTCATCGACGAGGAGCTCAACACGGCCGGGGTCGAGCGGCCGGACCTGAAGATCGGCGGGTGGGCCGCGCCGACGATCCTGGCCCATGGGTCCGAGGAGCAGCTGAAGCGCTTCGTTCGTCCCACGCTGCTGGGCGAGCTGACCTGGTGCCAGCTGTTCAGCGAGCCCGGGGCGGGGTCGGACCTCGCCTCGCTCCGCACGCGCGCCGTGCGTTCGACCGGACCGGCCGGCGAGGAGGGATGGCGGCTCACCGGTCAGAAGGTGTGGACGTCGCTCGCGCACGACGCCGACTGGGCGATCTGCCTGGCCAGGACCGACCCCGACGTCCCCCAGCACCGCGGGATCAGCTACTTCCTGCTCGACATGCGGGCCGAGGGCGTCGACATCCGGCCGCTGCGGGAGATGACCGGGGACGCGATGTTCAACGAGGTGTTCCTCGACGACGTCTTCGTGCCCGACGAGTGCATCGTGGGTGAGCCGGGAGACGGGTGGCGGCTGGCCCGGACCACCCTCGCCAACGAACGGGTGGCCATGGCCGGGGCCCGGCTCGGGGTGAGCACCGAGCGGGCCGTGGCGCTGGCGCCGGTCGCCTCACCCGCCGAACAGGTCCGGGTCGGGTACGCCGTCGCCCTGGCGACCGTCTGCTCGTTGCTCGGCGTGCGGTCCACCCTGCGCTCGCTGGCTGGCCAGGGCCCCGGCGCGGAGTCCAGCGTGGCCAAGTTGCTCGGCGTGCGCAGCCGGCAGGGCTCCTCCGAGCTCGTGGTGGACCTGCACGGCGAACGCGTCGTGCTGGGTGGCGAGGAGGTCGAGCGCGACGTTCACGAGATGCTGCTGACCCGGTGCCTGTCGATCGCCGGCGGCACGACGCAGATCCTGCGGAACGTGGCCGCCGAACGGATCCTCGGTCTGCCCCGCTGACGCGGATCAGCCGGACGAGGTGACCTGCTCGGGACCGGCGGAGGTGTGGGCCGCACGCCAGCAGGTCCAGTGCCAACGGAGGTATCGCTCGATCGCCCGCACCACGTGGGCCGACCTGATCGAGGGGAAGATGTCAAAGGCGTGCTGGGCGCCGGGCAGCTCGGCGTACACGACTGTCTTCTTCGAGGTCTCCCGCAGCTTCTCGACGAACATCCGGGCCTGCGCGACCGGGACGAGAGTGTCGTGGACGCCGTGCAACACGAAGAAGTCGGGGGCCTCGGGCGTGACCCTCAGGATGGGGGAGGCCGCCTCGAACTCCGCACGGGCCTCGGGCCACGGCTTCTGGAAGATGCGCGGCACGAGGAACGAGTCCCGGAGCAGCTCGGCGCTGCGCAGTCCGGTGACGCCCGCGAAGTCGTAGACGCCGTAGTGCGGCACGGCCACCTGCACGGTGGTGTCGGCGTCCTCGAAGCCGGGCTGGTACGCCGCGTCGTTGGCAGTCAGCGCCGCCAGCGCGGTCAGGTGCCCGCCGGCTGACCCTCCGGTGATCGCGATGTAGTCGGGGTTGCCGCCGTAGGACTCGATGTTCTCCCGGATCCAGGCGATCGCCTTCTTGACGTCGACGATGTGCGCCGGGAACGGGTCGCGCGGCGCGAGCCGGTAGTTGATCGCGACACAGACCCAGCCTCGTGAGGCCATGTGCTGCATGAGCGGGATGCCCTGCTGGTCCTTGGTGCCGATCGTCCAGCCGCCGCCGTGGACCTGCAGCAGCACCGGGGCGCCCTCCAGGTCGTCGTCGTCCGGCAGATAGAGGTCGAGAAGGCCGCGCCGGCCGGCGTCGCTGTAGCGAAGGTCCTTCTCGACACGCACACCGACCTCGCGCATCCGGAACGGGTTGACCAGCTTGCGCCAGGGCGTCGCCAGGTCTTCCGGGGCCGGCGCGGCATCGAGCTGCTCGACGTAGTCGACGCCCAGCCCCTCGACCAGGGCGTCCTCGGCGTGGTGCTGGACCCTGCGGCTCTCCGCGACCAGGTAGGTCAGGCCGACGGACGCGGCTCCGGCCAGGGCCAGCCCGGCCCGGTTGCGTCGGCGGCTGCTCAGCGCGTTGGCGGCGGCGTCGGCGGTGGTGACGGCGAGCAGGTGGGGGGCGAGCTCGGTGGTCAGCCAGCCGGCGAAGAACGCCGGCACCCCGGCGCGGAACCCGGGGATCGGCCGGATCGCGTTGGCCGTGAGGGCCGCCGTGACGAGCTGTCGACGCAGGAAGGACACGGCTGAGATGCTAGTCGAGAAGACGCAGAAAATAGAACGCGTTCCAGTTGCGGATAGGATGCGCCCATGGATCGATTGTCCGGACTCGACGCGAGCTTCCTCTACCTCGAGACCCCCGAGCAGCTCATGCACGTGTGCGGCCTGATCGTCCTCGACCCCGCCACGATGCCCGACGGTTACTCCTTCGACGCCATGCAGGCCGAGATCGACAACCGGGTCCACGACGTCCCCACCTTCACGCGGAAGCTGCGCAAGGTCCCCTTGAAGCTCGACCACCCGATCTGGGTCCGCGACACGCACTTCGACATCGACCGCCACGTCCATCGGCTCGCGCTGCCGAAACCCGGCGGCTACCAGGAACTGGTGGAGCTGTGCGGCCACATCGCGGGGCAACCGCTGGACCGGTCCCGGCCGCTCTGGGAGATGTGGGTGATCGAGGGGTACGACGACGACAAGATCGTTGTCTTCTCCAAGATGCACCACGCGACGGTCGACGGGGTCTCCGGCTCCAACCTCGTCTCCCACCTGTGCAGCCTCGAGCCGGACGCACCGCCCCTGGCGCAAGGGGAGGACGGCCGATTCGGCCGGGATCCACGCGAGCTGGAGCTGCTCGGGCGCGGAATGATGAGCACGATGACAAGGCCCCTGAACGCGGCCAAGTTGCTGGCGCCCTCCACCCAGCTGATCACGAAGACGCTCGGTCGGGCCCGGGAGGGCACGGCGATGGCGGCGCCGTTCTCGGCTCCCCGCACGTCCTTCAACGGCACCATCACCAGTCACCGGACCATCGGTCTGGCCGACATGAGCCTCGACGACATCAAGGCGGTGAAGAAGGACACCGGGACCACTGTCAACGACGTCGTCCTGGCGGTCGCGGGAGGTGCGCTGCGCTCCTACCTCGAGGAACGCGGCGAGCTCCCGCCCAACTCGCTGCTGGCGACGGTCCCGGTCTCGGTGCGCGAGTCCTCCAAGCGTTCCGAGGGCGCCAACAAGGTGTCCGCCCTGTTCGCCAAGCTCGGGACCGACGTCGAAGACCCACTCGAGAGGCTCGAGGACCTGGCCTCGGCCAACCGCAACGCCAAGGAGCACCACAACGCGATCAGTGCGGACTCCCTGCAGGACTGGGCGGAGTTCGCCGCACCGCGCACGTTCGGGCTCGCGGTCCGCGCCTACGCCGGTCTCCGGCTGGCCGAGCGGCACCCGGTCGTGCACAACCTGGTGATCTCCAACGTGCCCGGACCTCCGGTGCCGCTCTACTTCACGGGCGCGAAGATCGAGGCCCTCTACCCGCTCGGCCCGGTCTTCCACGGCGCCGGGGTCAACATCACGGTGATGTCCAACCGCGGTCACGTACACGTCGGGATCATCGCCTGCCGCGAGTCGATGCCTGACGTCGACAACCTGGTGCAGCGCTTCCCTGCCGAGCTGGAGAAGCTGAAGGCGGCGGTGGCGGCGCAGGAGACGGCGACGCCGATCAGGAAGAAGCAACAGAAGAAGGCGGCTGCACCGAAGTCCTAGCCGGTGCGGGCACGATGCCGCGCATAGACGGTCGCGGTCGCCTCGACGAGCGCCGGCACGAAGGTCTCGGCCTCCATCACGCAGCAGGCGTGCCCGGCGTCGATGTCGTGGACGGTCGCGCCAGGGATCCGCCGGGCCACGTCGAGCTGACGGCGGGTCGGCACGACCTTGTCGTCGTTGGTGACGACCACTGCAGTCGGGACGTCGATCCGCGGGAGCCAGGGCCGCGAGTGGTGACGGCCGAGGGCCGCGACCGCCTGGCCGACCGCCCAGGGGCTCGTGCTCCGAAACTCCCGCATTGCCCAGTCATGGAGGTCGGAGTTGAGGTCCAGCGCCTCCGCGAACACCCGCGCCGAGCGCACCGCTGCTCGAGATCGGGACACCTGACGGGTGCCCAGCATCACCACTTCCATGCCCGCGTGGAAGAGCCGCTCCGACGGGCTCGACCGGAAGCGGTCGGTGGTCGCGCAGAGCACGAGCCCGGCCACCGTGGTGGGGTGCTGGCGCCAGGTGCGTTGCGCGATGATCGAGCCCATCGAGTAGCCGGCGAGGATCGCCTGGTCGATGCCGAGGACGTCGAGCAGGGCGGCGGCGTCGTCCGCGCAGTCGTAGAGCGAGAACTCGTCGGACTTGATGCCGCGACCGTGCCAGCGCTGGTCGAGAGTGATCACCCGGAACCGTTCGGCCAGGGGCCGGATCGAGGGGTACCACGTGAGCAGCCCGGTGCAGCCCAGCGCGTGCAGGAGCAGGATCGTCGGGGAGTCGGGTCGGGGTCCTGGTGTGTCGGTGACGTAGGTCGATCCGCGCCCCGGCAGCTCCAGCATCCGCCCGTCCGGGATCGGCGCCCAGGGCAGGTAGAAGGATCGGCGCACGAGCTGGCGCGGGGACAGGAAGGTCACGGTGCCTCCTCGCTGACGGGACTAGAACAGGTTACAGTTTGTCTGCCCCGACCTCGACAGCAGTCCAAGGAGAGCGCGCCGTGAGTCCTGAAGTCGCCGAGACGCAGGCGGCCGTCCGCGACGTGGCCCGGGAGGCCCTCGACCGCGACGCGGACTGGACCGGTCTCGCCTCGGCAGGACTGCTGTCGCTCCCGGTTCCCGAGGAGTACGGCGGCGAGGGGCTCGGCCTCGCCGAGGTCGCCGTACTCCTGCGTGAGGTGGGGAGTCGTGCCGGCGGGCTGCCGGTCTGGGAGACGCTCTGCTGCGGCGCGCTCGTCCTGGCCGCGGCCGGCAGCGAGGACCAGCGGCGGCGACTCCTGCCCGGCCTCGCGGCCGGCGACCTGATCCTCACCCCGGCCGTCCGGGAGGCCGGCGCGGGGATTCCGGAGACGCCCTCGACGACGCGTGCGGGTGGCCGGCTCACGGGCCGCAAGACCGGGGTGACGTACGCCGAGGAGGCCGCGGCGCTGCTCGTGCCGGCGAACGACGGCGACCGGGTGGTCGTCGCGCTCGTCGACCCGTCCGCCGACGGCGTGACCCTCTTGCCCTCGCCCACCTCGCGCGGAGCCATCGAGCACACGGTCGTCCTCGACGGCGTCGAAGCCGATGTCCTCCCCGGCGACGACGCCGCCTCGCTCCTGTACCGACTCGCCGTCGCCGGCCTGTGCCTCACCGCGGCCGGAGTCCTGGCGGGAGCACGCGACCTGACCGCCGACTACGTCAAGGGCCGCGAGCAGTTCGGTCGCAAGCTCGCGGAGTTCCAGGCCGTCGCCCAGCAGGTCGCCGACGTCTACATCGCCTCGCGCTTGGTCACCCTGGCTGCCGACAACGCCGCGTGGCGGCTGGCCCAGGGGCTCGACGCGAGCGACGACCTCGCCGTGGCCGCGTACTGGACGTGCGTCGAGGGGCTCCCTGCGCTGCACGTCTGCCAGCACCTCCATGGGGGGATGGGCGTCGACGAGACCTACCCGCTGCACCGCTACTTCTCGTGGATCACCGACCTCAGCCACGCCCTCGGCGGCCCCGCGCTGACGGCAGGCGCGGTCCGGATCGAGGACCCGCGCGCCAAGAACCTCGAGCTGAGCGAGGCGCAGCGCGCGCTCAAGGCCGAGCTGCGCGACTACTTCGCCGGGCTCGCCGACCACGACGAGCACCGCGAGATGGCCACGGACCGCCACGGCCCGACGTACCAGAAGACCATCCGGAAGATGGGCGACGACGGCTGGATGGGCGTCGGCTGGCCGAAGGAGTACGGCGGCCACGGGCTCGGCGAGGTCGAGCAGACGATCTTCGCCAACGAGGCGCAGCGGGCCGACGTGCATCTGCCCGCCGTCACCTTGCAGACCGTCGGCCCGACCCTGATCCGTTACGGCACCGACCGGCAGAAGGAGCTGTTCCTCAAGCGGATCCTCGCGGGCGACGTGCACTTCGCGATCGGTTACAGCGAACCGGACGCCGGCACCGACCTCGCGTCCCTGCGCACGAGCGCGCGCCGCGACGGCGACCACTACGTCGTGAACGGGCAGAAGCTCTGGACCACGGGAGGCCACCAGGCCGACTACCTCTGGCTGGCCTGCCGGACCGATCCGGACGCCCCGAAGCACCAGGGGATCTCGATCCTGATCGTCGACACCTCGGACCCCGGCTACTCCTGGACCCCGATCATCACCGCCGACGGGGCGCACCACACGAACGCCGTCTACCTCAACGACGTGAGGGTGCCCGTCGACATGCTCGTGGGGGAGGAGAACCAGGGCTGGAAGCTGATCACGACCCAGCTCAACCACGAGCGGGTGATGCTCGGTCCCGCGGGCCGGATCGAGGGGCTCCGCGACCGGGTCGCCGCCTGGGCCGACCGGGCTGGGGTGAGCGAGCAGCCCGACGTCCGCGCCGGCCTCGCGGAGGCAACCGCCGCCTTCCGGGTCAACGAGCTGCTCAACTGGGAAGTCGCCCGCACTGCGGAGGCGGGCGAGCTCGACGTCGCCGACGCGTCGGCGTCGAAGGTGTTCGCCTCCGACCAGGCACAGCGCCTCGGCCGCGTCCTGGCGGGCATCGTGCACCGGTACGGCGACCTCGCCGACCCCGCGACCGGAGACCTCGCGGACTACCTCGACAAGCAGGCCAAGCGGAACCTCGTCCTCACCTTCGGCGGCGGTGTCAACGAGGTGCAGCGAGAGCTGATCGCCATGTTCGGCCTCGGCCTGCCGCGGGTCCCCCGATGATTTCACCCCACGAAACCGCTCGCTTCGCTCGCGCTTCCGCGGGGACCCCGATGAGCCACGACGAGATCATGGCCGCCGCCGAGCGGATCAAGGCCAGCGGCGAGACCTCGCCACGACCCGGCCGGGACCCCGTCAACCAGCCGATGATCAACAACTGGGTCGAGGCGATCGGCGACACCGACCCGCGCTGGCGGGCCGGCGAGGCGCCCCCCGCGATGGCCCAGGTGTGGACCATGGGCGGGCTGCACCCGAAGCGCGATCCGAACGACCCGCTGCACTCGATGATGACCGTGCTCACCGAGGCCGGATACACCGGCGTGCTCGGCACCAACTGCGAGCAGGAGTACGCCCGCCCCCTGCGGGTGGGAGAGGAGCTGACGGTGACCACCCGGCTCGAGTCGGTGGTCGGGCCCAAGCAGACCGGGGTCGGCGAGGGTTACTTCGTGACCACCCGCAACGTCTGGCGAGTGGCCCATCCTGACGGCCGCAGTGAAGAGGTTGCGTCCATGCTGTTCCGGGTGCTCAAGTTCGTCCCGAAGGAGCCGGAGCCGGATCCGGGCGAGTTCGTCCTGCGTCCCCAGCAGAACCGCGACACGGCGTACTTCTGGGAGGGTACGCAGGCCGGCGAGCTGCGGATCCAGACCTGCAACGTCTGCGGTGCCCTGCGCCACCCGCCGGGCCCCGCCTGCCCAGAGTGCGGGGCGATGGACCGCGGACACGTCGTCGCCTCCGGCCGCGGCACCGTCTTCTCGTACGTCGTCCACCGCCACCCGCCCGTCCCGGGGCGCGAGCTGCCGATCCTGCTCGTCCTCGTCGACCTCGAGGAGGGCATCCGAATCGTCGGCGAGCTGGTCGACACGGACGCCGAAAAGATCGAGGTCGGCATGCCCGTGGTCGTCGGCTTCCGGCGCATCGACGACGACCTCACCCTCCCCGTCTGGAGGTCCGCGTGAGCTCGCTCCCTGAGTGGCGGCTGCCGATCACGACGACGCTGGTGGTGAGCACGGCGATCGCGACGCGCGACTTCCAGGACGTCCACCACGACCGCGACCTCGCGCAGTCCTACGGCTCGCAGGACATCTTCCTCAACATCCTGACCACCACCGGGTTGGTCCAGCGCTATGTGACCGACTCGCTGCGTGACATGGGAGTGGGCGAGGTCGAGCTGGCGGGGATCGCCCTGCGGCTCGGCGCACCGGCGTACCCGGGCGACGAGCTCGTCTTCAGCGGCACCCGCGACGGCGACACGGTGTCGGTGGTGGGCGCGGTCTCGCTGGGGGACCACGTGACCGCGACGGTGACCCTGCGATGACACTCTCCGGGAAGGCCGCTATCGCCGGCATCGGTGCGACCGAGTTCTCCAAGGAGTCGGGCCGGTCCGAGCTTCAGCTCTCGGTCGAGGCGGTCCGGGCCGCGCTCGTCGACTGCGGGCTCACGCCGGGCGACGTCGACGGACTGACGACGTTCACGATGGACACCTCCTCGGAGGTCGCGCTCGCGCGCGAGCTCGGGATGGGTGAGCTGCGGTTCTTCAGCCGGATCAGCTACGGCGGTGGCGCGGCGTGCGGCACCGTCCAGCAGGCCGCCATGGCCGTCGCGACCGGGGTCGCCGACGTCGTCGTCTGCTACCGCGGGTTCAACGAGCGCTCGGGCCAGCGCTTCGGGCGGGCGTCTGTGTGGGCCAACACCCAGGTCAACACCAACGGCCTCGACAACGCCTGGTCCTACCCCCACGGCCTGACCACGCCAGCCGCGATGGTGGCGATGCAGGCGCAGCGCTACTTGCACGATCACGGGGCCACGTCGGAGGACTTCGGACGGGTCGCCGTCGCCGACCGTCGCCACGCGGCCACCAACCCGAAAGCCTTCTTCTACGGCAAGCCGATCACGCTCGAGGACCACCAGTCCTCCCGGATGATCGTCGACCCGTTGCACCTGCTCGACTGCTGCCAGGAGAGCGACGGCGCGGTGGCTCTGGTGGTGGTGTCGGCCGAGCGGGCCCGCGACCTGCCGCAGGAGCCGGCGTACATCGCCGCGGCTGCGCAGGGGAGTGCCCCGGAACAGTTCGTGATGACGTCCTACTACCGCGGTGACATCGGCGTCCCCGAGATGGGCGTCGTCGGCCGCGAGCTGTGGCGGCAGTCAGGACTCGGACCCGACGACATCCAGACCGCCGTCCTCTACGACCACTTCACGCCCTACGTCCTGATGCAACTCGAGGAGCTCGGCTTCTGCGGCCGCGGGGAGGCGCCGGGGTTCATCGCCGACGGTGCGATCGAGATCGGCGGCCGGCTGCCCATCAACACCCACGGTGGCCAGCTCGGCGAGGCCTACATCCACGGCATGAACGGCATCGCCGAGGCGGTCCGCCAGGTGCGTCGTACGTCGGTGAACCAGGTCCACGACGTCGCCAACGTCCTGGTCACCGCGGGCACCGGAGTGCCCACCAGCGGGCTGGTGCTGTCGGCCTGAGCCCGCCGGGCTCACTCCTCGGAGGCCTCCGAGCGGGTCATCCACTCCGACCATGCGCAGGCGATGCCCGGCATCCGATGAGAAACGCTGGGAGCGCTAGCGCAGCTTGTCGACGAAGAATCCCAGCACCCGATCGACTGCCTCCTGCTGCCGGTGCAGGGTCAGTGTCGAGTGCTTCCGACCCGGGAACTCGACCCGGATGAACTTGTCGCCTATCTCCCGGGTGAGGGTCTCGAAGCGCTTGCCCACGGCCGCGTCCTTCCGATAGCGAAGGCCGAGGACCTCGCAGCCGGCGGCCGCCCGCTCCCTGACGGTGGCCAGGTCGCCGGGGGACAGGTTGAGGTCGCGGGAGCGTCCGGGCGTGACCGCGAACGGCGCGGACGGCTGGGCCAAGACCGGCGCGGCGACCGCCGGATCGACCATCATCGCCAGCGCGAAACCGCCGGTGAAGCACATGCCCAGCGCGCCCACTCCTGGCCCACCGAGCTCGGCGTGCAGCTCTCTGGCGAGGCTGCGGAGCCATCCGGCGACCGGCGTCGTCTCGCCGGTCGCGAGCTTGGTGAACTCGCGGCTGACGCACACCTGCTTCATCGTCTTGGTGAGCGTGACCGGGTCCATCGGTGCCTCCGGCTCACCGAAGAGGTGCGGCAGCACCACCGTGAATCCCGCCTCGACGACCTCCTCGGCGAAGCCGATCACCTCGGGCGTGAGGCCCGGGATCTCGTGGATCACGATCACGCCGGGGCCGCTGCCCTTCCGATACGTCGGATGCGTCGTGCCGTCGGCGGTGTGCTCGCCACGCGTCCAGGAGTCCAGAAGAGTCATGCCGGGAGTATGACCGGAACGAGTCGGGGCGGTCGGCCTCGCTGCTGATCCTGTTCGCTCCCGGGAGGGCCGGGCGGATCGGTCGAGGCTTCGGTGCCGATCAAGCCGTGCAGGCTGTCCCCGGCGCGCTGGTACGGGTCAGCTTCCGCTGGCTGACCGCTTGGCGCCCGCTCGAGATCGGGAATCCGCGCTGCCAGTCGGAGATGAAGTTGGTCTGGTTCATCTCGTCGCGGCCGTGTCCTCGCAGCGACAGCCGCACCGTCATCGGCACACCCGGGACGGCCGCGGTGTTGGTGACGGACGCAACCGGCGAGCTGTTGAGGAACCAGGTGATGTGCTTCGAGGTGACCTCGACCGCGGCGTTGTAGGCATTGGCGAGCGGGGTGTTGGGTGCGGTCGTCGTGCCGGACCACTGGTAGCGCGGCGACCTGACCCCGATCCGGACCTTCTGGGAGAACGGCGAGATGCGCGCGATGGTGATGTTGTGGAAGCCGCAGTCGTAGTCGGCGGCTCTGGAGGGGATGAGCTCAGCAAGAACCTGGTAGGGGCGGCCGCCACGTTCGAAGGCGTTGCGAATCCGCATGCTGATCTCCCAGCGGCCCTGGGTCACGGCGTTGCCGCGCAGCGTTGCCGTGCTCGTTCCGAAGTCTCCGGATCCGGCACCGGCGTATCGCTTGCTGTCGATCGCGAGTCCACCGTTGTACTTCTGCACTCGGCCACTACCGTCGGAGTAGTCCTCCCAGCTGCCCTGGATCCGCGTACCGCGTGCCGGCGGGCTGTCCAGTGACTGGCCGTACTCCCACGCGAAGTCGAACAGGGAGGGGAACCAGGAGTAGCGCTGGCTTGCCGTCTGCGGCTGTCGACCGAGGGGGCCGGTGCGCGGTGGCTCCGACGAGGTCGGCTGGTTGAGCCCGTAACGGCTGGTGTACGAGTCCTGGGCCTCCTGGCCCACCAGCACGTACAACGGGAACGACTGGGTCCACCCGATCTGGTTCTGGTTGGTGGTGACGTTCTCCTGGCGGACCCGGAACACAGCGGTCCCGGGGCCCTCCTGGAGCCTGGTGAAGTGCCCGGTCCCGTCGCCGGCGACTGTCGTCGTCGCGACTGTGCCCCACGAGCGGCCGTTGATCCGCTTCTGCAGGGTGAGCGTTCGTCCCTTGAACAGCGGGAGTCCGCGGGAATCGGGGCTGCGGTAGATGTTCTCAGGGGTGGTGTCGACCGTGATCCCGAACGACTCGCCAACGTCGACCATCGCCGGCCTGCTGACGTTGTTGTCCTGCTGCCCGGTGACCCGAATGGTGAGGTCCTGGGTCTTGGCGTTGAAGAGACGCGCGGGAGTGACGTACTCGCCGGCCTTCACGCGGTACCGGATGTTGAACATGCTCGGAGCGGGGAAGTTGAACGAGAAGCCGCCGTCCGCGCGCGTGCGGGCACCGAACCCCGCGACGGTGGTCCAGCTGCCACCGGTGACGCTGCCCATGTTGAACTGCAGCACCAGTCGTCGTTCGCCCCTGTGGCCGACGTTCCCGGTCCAGGTGAGCCGCTGACCACCGACGTAGTTGTTCGGCGAGACAGCCAGGCTGGGCGATGCGGCTGAGGCCGCCTGTTCGGTCGCTGCCGTGACGCCGGCCAGGGTCGCGGAGATGACCAGGAGCGCAACGGTCAGCGCTGCCAGGGTGCGGGGTCCGGAACGTGAGAACCGGCGGCTTCGTGTGTTCACCTCTGCCTCCCGAGCAGGTGGAGCGGACCGGGCCACGCTACCCGTCGCGGCGGGCGTTCGTGGCCGCTTCGTCGGATCAGGCGAGGGTGAGCACGCAGTCGGCGAGGACCGGAGCACCATCGCGCTCGTCTTCGCCTGCGATCGTCGCCGAGGCAACGATCCGGTCGTCTTCCTGCCAGGCACTCACCCGGATCGTCTCCCCGGGGAACACCACGCCGGCGAACCGGGCGGTGAAGCCGCGGACCCTCGTCGCGTCACCGCCGAGGAGCTCGTCGGTGAGCAGGCGCAGGACGATGCCGTAGGAGCACAGGCCGTGCAGGATCGGGGCGGGGAAGCCGGCGGCCTTCGCGAAGTCGGGGTCGGCGTGGAGTGGGTTGCGGTCGCCGCAGAGTCGATAGAGCAGCGCCTGCTGCGCAGAGACGTCGTACGTCGTGTCGGCGTCCGGCGTCCGGTCGGGGAGCTGGAGCTTCTCCGAGGTGCCGCGGTCGCCTCCCCATCCGCCCTCGCCCCGGACGAAGATCGAGGATCGGACGGTCCACAACTGATTGCCGTCGGGGTCCGTCGCGGTGCCCTCCTGCCAGATGACGGCCGCCTGCCCCTTGTCCCAGATGTCGGTCACGCGCGTGCGCAGCGTGGCCGTTCCGGACGTCGGCAGCGGTGCGGTCACCGTGATCGACTGCGACCCGTGCACGACCTGGGCGAGGTCGAGCTGGCAGCCGGGCAGGTCGAGAGGCGGCGGGTCGGTCTCGTGGAAGGTCGGGGCCACGATCCCGAACGACGGCAGTACCTGTAGCCCCGGGCCGTCGAGCGTGTAACGCAGGGCGTCGGGGGAGAGGTTGTCGCCGGGGGAGGAGCCTGCCCCGATGCCGAGGTGGTAGAGCAGCACGTCGCTGGGGTCCCAGGAGAACAGCCGGTCGGGAAGCTCCGCGCCCACGGCGACGGCCGGGTCGATCGGCATCAGGTCCCCTCAGCGATGTCGAGTGCTGCCAGGTAGCCGAAGGTCAGGGCAGGGCCGATGGTGGCTCCGGGCCCCGCATAGGTGTGGCCCATGATGGCCGACGAGACATTGCCGGCGGCGTAGAGGCCGGGGATCACCGAACCATCCGGGCGCAGCACCCGGGCCCGCTCGTCGGTGACGAGGCCTCCCTTGGTGCCGAGGTCGCCGGGCACGATCTTCACCGCGTAGAACGGTGCCCGGTCGAGCGCGTGCAGGGAGGGATTCGGCTTGACGGTGGGGTCGGAGTAGTAGCGGTCGTAGCCGCTCTCGCCGCGGTGGAAGTCCTCGTCGACACCGGACGCGGCGAAGCCGTTGAAGCGCCGCACCGTCTCCTCGAACGCGTCCGGCGGCACCCCGATCTCGTCGGCAAGGCCGGCCAGGGTGTCGGCCTTCTTCACGGTGCCGTACTTGTACCAGCGGCCGGGGAACGGCTGTCGGGGAGAGAGCCCTGCGAAGAGGTAGCGGTTGCGGTAGCGCTGGTCGATGACCATCCAGGCGGGGACGTGCGGGACTCCGGTGGCCTCGCCGGCGTAGATCGCGTGCACTGCCTCGACGTAGGGCATGGCCTCGTTCATGAACCGTCGGCCCACGGAGTTGACGATGATCGAGCCGGGCAGGTTGCGCTCGGCGAGGCAGAACCACGGACCCGACGGCAGCGGGATCGTCGGCCCCCACCAGGCGTCGTCGAGCAGGTCGGTCTGGGCTCCCGCGGCGATCCCGGCCAGGATGCCGTCGCCCGTGTTGTTGACCGACCCTGTGGTCCAGTCGATGGAGGTCGGCTGCGGCTGGTACTTCTCGCGCAGCTCGAGGTTCTTCTCGAAGCCGCCGCTTCCCAGGACCACCCCGCGCCGGGCACGGATCGTGGTCGGGCTGCCGTGATGCACCACGCGGACGCCCACGACCCGTCCCTCCTCGATCAGCAGGTCGGTCAGCTCGGTCTCGTAGTGCACCGGCACGCCGGCGTCGCTCAGGCCCTCGCGCAGCCCAATGGCCAGGGCGTTGCCCATGGCGTACATCTTGCGGCGGCGCAGGATGCTCCAGAGCCGGGTGAGCATCACCCTTAGCATGGTGAGCGGCCCGCGCAGGGTGCGCAGGCCCAGGCTGATCTTGCGGAAGTCGGCCTGGGTGACGATCAGGTTGGCCGGCGCCTTCGTGTACGCCGGGTGCAGCCGCCCCAGCTCCTCGCCGAGCGACCGGGCGTCCATCGGCACGGGCTCGACGCTACGGCCGCGGAGCCGACCGCCGGGCGCCTCGGGGTGGTAGTCGGAGTACTCCGGCACCCAGGCGAAGCGGAGGGGGGTGTGCTCGCGGAGGAAGTCCATGACTTCGGGACCACGATCGAGGAAGGTGTCGCGGCGCACCTTGGGGACATCGTCACCGACGATCGAGTCCAGGTAGAGCCTGCTTTGCTCGAGGTCGTCGCGCTCCACCTGTCCCGCCGACCTCAGTGCGTCGTTGCCAGGAATCCAGACGCCGCCGCCGCTGCGGGCCGTGGAGCCGCCGAACCACGGGCTCTTCTCCACCAGTACGGTCTCGAGACCGCGCCGTCCAGCCGCGAGCGCAGCCGTCATGCCCGCGCCGCCGGCGCCGACCACGACCACGTCGACCTCGGTCGGCAGGCTCGGCGGAGTCCCTGTCATGGCGCAAAACTGTAACAGGTTCTAGCATGTCTCCCATGCTGTCCGACGCCGTACGACGCGAGGCCGCCGACGCCCTGGCGGCCGCCGAACGCGACCGGGCCCCGATCCCGCCGCTGCGCGAGACGTGGCCGGAGCTCGACGTGGTGGATGCCTACGAGATCCAGCTGCTCAACATCCGGCGTCGGGTGGACGCGGGCGTCACCGTCAACGGGCACAAGGTCGGCCTCTCGTCGAAGGCGATGCAGGAGATGATGGGCGTCGATGAGCCGGACTACGGACACCTGCTCTCCGACATGGAGGTGTTCTCCGACCGTCCCGTGGCCGCCGGCCGGTACTGCTACCCGCGGGTCGAGGTCGAGGTCGGGTTCATCCTCGGCGAGGAACTCCCGGGCGAGGGCTGCACCGAGCAGGACGTCATCGACGCCACCGAGGCCGTCGCCCCGGCCATCGAGCTGATCGACAGCCGGATCGCCGACTGGGACATCCGGATCGGCGACACCATCGCCGACAACGCGTCCTCGGCCGGGTACGTCCTCGGGCCGGACCGGGTGAAGCCGACCGACATCGACCTCAAGATGATCGAGGCGCGGCTGCTGCGTCGGACCGGAAGCGGCGAACCCGAGAAGGTCGCCGAAGGACGCTCTGATGCCGTGCTCGGCGACCCCGTGGTCGCGGTCGCCTGGCTGGCGCGGAAGGTCGCGTCGTTCGGGGTCACCCTCGAGGCCGGAAACGTGATCCTTCCCGGCAGCGTGCACCGCGCCATCGACGTACGACCCGGCGACGACTTCGAGGCTGTCTTCGACGGGCTCGGCTCCGTCCGCCTGAGCTTCACCGACTGATTACACCGCTGGGCTTGATCGATCGAGAGGAAGACATGAAGGCCACCGCCGCCATCGTCGGCCCGGGCAACATCGGCACCGACCTGATGTACAAGCTCCTCGGCTCCGAGGTGATCGAGCCGCGCTGGATGATCGGCGTGGACCCGACCAGCGAGGGGCTGCGCCTGGCCGACGGCCTCGGCCTCGAAGCCAGCCACGAGGGGGTCGACTGGCTGCTCAAGCAGGACCAGCTGCCCGACCTGATCTTCGAGGCCACCTCCGCGCAGATCCACCGGGAGTACGCACCGCGCTACGAGGAGGCCGGGATCCGGGCAGTCGACCTCACCCCTGCCGCCGTGGGGCCGGCCGTGATCCCGCCGGTCAACGGCCGGGAGCACTCGTCGGCACCGAACGTCAACATGATCACCTGCGGCGGGCAGGCGACGATCCCCATGGTCGCCGCGGTGTCGCGGGCCGCGCCGGTGTCGTACGCCGAGATCGTGGCCTCGGTCGCCTCCGTGTCGGCCGGGCCGGGCACTCGAGCCAACATCGACGAGTTCACGCGCACCACCGCCGCCGGCGTCGAGTCGATCGGCGGAGCCGAGCGCGGCAAGGCGATCATCATCCTCAACCCGGCCGAGCCGCCGATGATCATGCGGGACACGATCTTCTGTGCCGTGCCCCCCGATGCCGACCAGGACGCGATCGTCCGCTCGGTGCAGGACATGGTCCGGGCCGTGCAGGAGTACGTCCCCGGCTACCGGCTGCTTCAGGAGCCGCAGATCGACGAGCCCTCGCCGGCCACGCAGGGCCAGCTGAAGGTCAGCGTCTTCGTCGAGGTCGAGGGCGCGGGCGACTACCTGCCGCCGTACGCCGGCAACCTCGACATCATGACCGCAGCCGCGACCCAGGTCGGCGAGCACCTTGCCCGCTCGATGGACGGAGCCACCTCATGAGCGACCTCAACGCCCTGACCCGCACCTGGAAGGACCAGCACGGGAGCGACCTCGACCTGCGCCTGACCGACACCTGCCTGCGCGACGGGTCGCACCACAAGCGGCACCAGTTCACCGCCCAGGAGGTGCACGACATCGTCGAGGCGCTCGACGCGTCTGGGATCCCGGTGATCGAGGTGACCCACGGCGACGGGCTCGGCGGGTCGTCGTTCAACTACGGCTTCTCGAAGACCCCCGAGCAGGAGCTGATCAGGATCGCGGCCGAGACCGCGAAGACCGCCCGGATCGCCTTCCTGATGCTCCCTGGCGTCGGCACCAAGGACGACATCCGCGCTGCCCAGGACAACGGCGGCGAGATCTGCCGGATCGCCACGCACTGCACGGAGGCCGACACCTCGATCCAGCACTTCGGGCTCGCCCGCGAGCTCGGCCTGGAGACGGTCGGCTTCCTGATGATGAGCCACACCCAGCCGCCCGAGGTACTCGCCAAGCAGGCCCGGATCATGGTCGACGCGGGCTGCCAGTGCGTCTACGTCGTCGACTCCGCGGGCGCCCTGGTCATGGAGCAGACAGCCGACCGGGTGTCCGCGATCGTGGCCGAGGTCGGCGACCAGGCCGACGTCGGCTTCCACGGTCACGAGAACCTCGGACTCGGCGTCGCCAACACGGTCATCGCGGCCCGGGCCGGCGCCACCCAGATCGACGGATCGGTGCGGCGCTTCGGCGCCGGGGCCGGCAACACGCCGCTGGAGGCGTTCATCGGGGTGTGCGACAAGCTCGGCTGGCGTACGGGCGTCGACTTCCTGCAGGTGGTCGACGCGTCGGAGGACGTGATCCGTCCAGCGATGCCCGAGGAGTGCCAGCTGGACCGGATGACGCTGATGATGGGCTACGCCGGCGTCTACAGCTCGTTCCTCAAACACGCCGGCAACGCCGCCGAGCGGTACGACGTCTCCGGCGCCAAGATCCTGCTGGAGGCCGGTCGGCGAAACCTGATCGGCGGCCAGGAGGACCAGCTGATCGACATCGCTCTCATGCTCAAGGCGGAGCAGGACAAGACCCGGGCCGACTCGGGGCAGCCCACCTCCTGACATCGTCCGTCGGTCGCCATCGCGCCGATTCGGGTCCATACTCACCGGATGGGCCCGCCGCGCGTGGGTGACGACATCCGGGAGGGCACGCGGGCGCTGGAGGCGGCCGGGTGGGCCGAGGCGCGCCGTGCGTTCGAGGCCGCCCTGGAGCGAGGCGAGTCGGCCGAGGCCTCGGAGGGACTTGGGCTGGCGCTGTGGTTCCTCGGTGACGTCGCCGCGGGGATCTCGTGCCGCGAACGGGCGTTCGCGACGTACCAGCGCGAGGATCGGGTCCACGACGCCGCCCGGGTGGCGGTCTGGGTCTCCCACCAGCACGCCATCGGCGGGCGTCCCTCAGCAGCCAGGGGGTGGCTCGCCCGCGCCGAGCGGGTGCTGGCCGACGCCGGCGATGGCCCCGGGCACGGGTGGGTTGCGGTCGAGCGCGCCCGGCACGCGACCGCAGTGACCGAACAGGTCGCACAGGCCCGGCGGGCGATCGAGATAGCCCGCGCGACCCGCGAGGACGACCTCCTGGTCTTCGCGATGAGCCTGCTCGGTCGGGCCGAGGTGTCGGCCGGGAGGCGCGAGCCCGGCCTGCTGCTGCTCGAGGAGGCGATGGCCGCGGCCACGGCCGGCGTGGTCCGCAACGTGCACACGCTCGCGGAGGCCTACTGCAACCTGATCATGGCCTGCGCCAGTGTCGGCGAGTGGGAGCGCTCGGCGGAGTGGTGCGAGCAGGTCGAGGAGTTCGCGCGGTCGCACCGGACCGAGCCGCTGTACGGCGCCTGCCGCAGCGTGCACGCCGATGTCCTCCTGGCGACCGGACGCTGGCCTGAGGCCGAGCTCGCCCTCGAGGCGGCCCTGGCCACACATGCCCGCTACATCCCCGAGCTCGGTGGACCCACGGTCGCGACGCTGGCCGAGCTGCGGATCCTCCAGGGGCGGCTGGCCGAGGCCGAACGGCTGCTGGCGGGCCGCGAGGAGAGCCCCACCTCCCTACGGGCGCTGGCCCTGCTCCGCATCGCCGAGGGTCGGCCCCTGGACGCCACGATCCTGCTCGAGCGTGGCTTGCGCGACACCGAGGGGGACATCATCCGGACCACCCAGCTGCTCGCCGCACTCGTCGACGCGTGCCTGGCCGCCGGCGAGGTCACAGCGGCGCACTCCGCGGGGGAAGAGCTGGCCGGCCACGCCCGGGGCTCCGGGATCAGGCTGGCGACCGCCCGGGCCGAGCTCGCCGGGGCGCGCATCGCGCTCGCGACCGGTCGACACGGTGACGCGGCCGAACCCGCGCGCAAGGCGCTCCGGGAGTTCGGCGCGCTGGCCATGCCGCTCGACGCGGCCTGCGCCCGGCTGGAGCTCGCCCGCGCCCTTCAGCACACCGCCCCGGACCTCGCGATCGACGAGGCCCGGACCGCGCTGGTCGCGTTGCGCGGGCTCGGGGCGTCGCACCCGATGGATTCCGCCGCGGCCCTGCTCCGCGAGTTCGGAGTGGGCGGACCCGGACGACCGCGGACCCTCGGTGCGTTGACCGCTCGCGAGCAGGAGGTGCTCGGGCTGATTGCGCACGGCATGTCCAACGCCCGGATCGCCGCGACGCTGTGCATCAGTGAGAAGACCGCCGGCCACCACGTGAGCAGGATCCTGGCCAAGCTGGGCGTTCACAACCGGGCCGAGGCCGCCGCGCACGCGGCCCGGTTGGGGGCAGTGGAATCGGACAGCAGATAGGGAGTTCTCCCGATGTGCCGGCCCGCCCGGCGGGTGGATGCTCGGTCCACCGACGATTCCGAACAGGGGCGACGACATGACCATCCAGACCTCAGCTGATTCCGACCTCAAGGCACGCCATCGCACGATGTGGGCCGCAGGGGACTACCCGACCATGGTGGAGACCTTCCTGCTGCCGCTCGGGCCGCGGCTGGTGGAGGCGTGCGGGATCCACGCCGGCCAGCGCGTCCTCGACGTCGCGGCCGGGACCGGCAACGCCTCGTTGCCGGCGGCGGCCACCGGTGCCGAGGTGACCGCCAGCGACCTGACTCCCGAGCTGCTCGAGGCCGGCCGACGCCGGGCAGAGGCGGAGGGGCTGTCTCTCGAGTGGGCCGAGGCCGACGCCGAGCACCTGCCGTTCGACGATGCGTCGTACAACGTCGTGATGTCGAGCATTGGCGTGATGTTCGCGCCGCACCACCAGGCCGCCGCCGATGAGCTCGTCCGGGTCACCCGTCCCGGCGGGACGATCGGCCTGCTCAGCTGGACTCCGGAGGGGATGCTGGGTGCGCTGTTCGCGATGATGAAGCCCTTCGCGCCGCCGCCGCCCCCGGGCGCCCAGCCCCCGCCGCTGTGGGGAAGCGAAGAGCACCTGCACGGCCTCTTCGGCGGCCGGGTGGACTTTCACACGGTGACTCGCGACGTCCTCGAGATCACGGCGTTCGAGCAGGCGCGCGGCTACGGCGAGCACTTCAAGGCGTACTACGGACCCACCATCGCGGTCCGCAAGAACGCCGCGAAGGACGGGCGCGAGCACGAGTTCGACGACGCCCTGGACGCGTTCTGCGACGAGTGGGACCTCGGGTCGCCCGACGGCGCGCGGTTCGAGAAGGAGTACCTGATCACCGTCGGCACGAAGCTCTGAGGCGAGGCGCGGGCTCTGCCGGCGTCCCAGCCGGGTGAGAAGCCGCTCGACAGCCGGGCGCTGATCCGACGAGGCTGAGCTCATGGCATCCCGCGCATCCAACTTCTGCATCGACTCCGCCGACCCCTACGCCCAGACCATGTGGTGGGCCAGGGTCCTCGAGGACTTCACCGTCGAGGACGACTGGGAGATGAAGCCCGGCGACGAGGAGTGCGGCCTGGCCGGCCCCGACGACCGGTACCTGCTGTTCCTCAAGGTGCCCGAGCCGAAGACGGTCAAGAACCGCATGCACATCTGTCTGCGTCCCACCGACCGCTCCCGAGACGAGGAGGTCGACCGGATCCTCGATCTCGGCGCCACCCTCGTCGACGACCTGCGCAAGGGGCCGGACAAGGGATGGGCGGTGCTGGCCGATCCCGAGGGCAACGAGTTCTGCGTGTTGACGCCGTACCAGCCTGGGGCTTGAGCACAGCCGGTCCGGTAGGGGAACGAGCAGCCCCGGTCAGGTCAGTACGCACACATGGGGTTCATCCGGTCGCCGGCCACGGTCGAGCGGATCGCGGCTAGATCCGGACGCTAGCGGTGGGCCTCAATGAGGTGTCGAGTCGAGTGCGCGACGAACGCTCCGTCCGTGCGGATGTGGGCATCGAGTTCAACCAGCTCGTCGTGGTACCGCCCAACGCTGAAGTCAGGCGCCCACCAAACGCACTTCCGCAAGATCCACACCACCGCGCCGATGTCGAAGAACTCCATCCGGCACCGGGCGGTACTCAGATCCGCGACCGTGAGGCCGGCCTTCTCAGCGGCGTCCGCCTCGTGCCGCGGGTCCCTGCCCTGACGTTGCTCGGGCAGAGGGCCGAGGAAGAACTCGATGAGCTCGAAAGCTGAGGCAGGTCTCGGTGACGCACATCCGCGTCGGCAGCGTCGGCGCCGCGGCGATCACCTCTCCGCCGCCCGTGTCGATGTCCAGCGCCGCCTGGGCCGTCGCCAGCCGCGCAGTCATCAGTCGGGCATACCCCCACGGAGGTCGCTCTTCGGTGGCCCTCCCCTCGAGCCAGCCGAAACCCCACCCCGTCACATCGGCTGCCTCAGCCTCGCCCACCAGATCGTCGAAAGACCGCACCCCAGGAGTCTGCGTGCCCCCCGATGAGCTGAGCCACTCGATACCCGCCCATCGCGCGACCTGTCAGCGGCATGGTCGGGCGAGCGTAGCCGCCCTCAACGCGGCTGCTTGAGAGTGCGGTTCGGTGGAGGGTCGCTCAGACTGAGACGGGAGCGAAACGAAATTGGATTGGACGTGAACATGTCGCCTACCCAGTCAGTCGAGATTTCCGTGCCCAAGGCCGTTGCGGACCTCCACCTCTTCGATCGGGTGGACTATCAAGACGCCTACTGCATCGACACCCGAATCGAGCGCACACCTGAACAGTGGTTGCGGGCGATCGTGGAAGGTGCGCCGCGCTGGTTCCAGGTGGCGTGGCCCGCCATTTTGGGGACTCTGGCGGGGTTGAGGTTCGGCCCACGCTCTGCGTCCGATCACGTCCTCGGGTGGAGCATCGTCGAAGATCGCCCCGATGCCTTCGTCATTGGACTGGAGTCTTCGCGGGGCATGGTCGTGCGTCTGGTCGCACTCGCACCACCCGGGCAAGCCGTGTTTGCGACCCAGCTGCAACTCGAGAACCCTTATGCCCGACGACTGTGGCAAGTGGCTCGACCAGCACACCGGTACTTCGCGCCTCATCTGCTGGCCCGTGCGGCGAAATCGTGATCGGGTCGAGCCGTCCAGCCGGGCCGCTATTCGGCAAGCCTCCGTACTGACAGCGGCCACGCTATGCCGTACTGACAGCGGCTATGACCGGGCACATCGGCGAGTCGGCCGTTGTTCAAAAACGGCATGTCTGCGCGCTGAATTTCTGCTGTTTGGTACCAAACGGCAGGTGTCCCAGCATCAGTCGGTCGCGCACGGATATCGCCATGAGAGTGCTTCTGAGCCAGCCCGACCTCGATCGCCGATGGGGACATCCCGCGAGAAGGGGGATGCGAGGCTTGACCCGTGGTTCGAACATATGTTCTAATAAGGCAGAGCGCACGATCTGCAACACGTGGTCCCAGTAATCTCGCCGCCGCGCTCCGGCAGTTCGCCCATCGGGGGCGCACTGGGTTCGACGACTTGGGTTGAGCCGGCAATGCCCCGGACATGGACAGTCGTTCGAGCCAGGGAGTGCGGGTGGAGTCTCAGAGGCATCCGGTGGTCGCCGCCGCGGCCGCTGTGGAGGCCGCGCTCAAGGACGTCGCCGACCTCGACCCCACCTTCATGCCGACCTCGGACAAGAAGGCAGCGCTGCTGGCACTGGACCGGGCATTGGTCCAAGTGGAGGAATTGCGGCTGCGGGTGATCGCCGCCGCCGACGATGTCGCGGTTGACGAGGGGGCGAGGGACGTCGCTGCCTGGCTGGCGCACCGGCACCGCCGCGATCGCGGGGAGGCCCGGCGCGATCTCCGATTGGCTCGAGCGCTGGATGTTCGGTGGCAGCGGACGGCGCGAGCCTTGCGCGAGGCCGAGGCGAACCGGGCTCAGGCCGAGGTGATCGTCGCGGCCTTGGAGGCGTTGCCCGACGACCTGGACCGCGACCTGCTCGCCCAGGCAGAGGAGCGGCTGGTGGCCGAATCGGCACGGTTCGGGCCCCGTCAGCTGCGGATCCTCGGACGCCGGATCCTGGACGTGGTCGCACCCGAGGTGGCCGAGGACGTCGAGCGGCGGGCGCTGGAACGCGAGGAGGCCCACGCCGCGGCAGTCACCGCCCTGACCAGCCGTCGCCGCGGCGACGGCACCACCGACCTGCGGATCCGGGTCGCCGACCTGGTCGCCGACCGGTTGTTCACCTACCTCGAAGCGTTCACCTCCCCCCGCCAGCACGACGCAGCCGGCGGCGACCGGCGGCCCTACGACCACAAGCTCGGCCACGCCTTCGTCGCGTTCCTGGAGTCGGTGGACCCCGACCGGATGCCGCTGCACGGCGGCGACGCCACCACCCTCATGGTGGCCATCGACTTCGACCGGCTCCGCGACGGCCTCGGCGCGGCCCTGGTCGGCGACACCCCCATCACCGCGGAAGCGGCCCGGAGACTCGCCTGCACCGCCAACCTCCTGCCGGCGGTGCTCGGCGGCAACTCCGAGGTCCTCGATCTCGGCCGCGCCCGTCGCCTGTTCAGTCCCGCCCAGCGCAAGGCGATGGCAATCCGGGATCGCACCTGCCGCGCCGAGGGCTGCGACATCCCCGCGGCATGGTGCGAAGCCCATCACGCGAACGAGCCGTGGGCCACCGGTGGACGAACCGACCTGGCCGACGGACTCCTGCTCTGCTCCTGGCACCACCACCGCGCCCACGACCACAGATATGACACCCGTCGCCTGCCCACCGGACAGCTCCGTTTCCACCGACGGACGTGAGGAGTCTCCCTCCTGTGGGCGCGGAGCTCACCGTGGTGGCCGCCACACCATCCGCGCGGTACCGGCCTACGAACTTCCTGTATGACGACCACCACCGTCTCGACGGATACCGCCGCCCGTCTCGTCGACCACGTCGAGCGACTCGGTGCCGAGCATCCGCCCATCGACCTCGCCTCCGTGGACTTCACGGTCCGTCAGCCTGACGTTCTGCGCGAGCGGTTCGGCGGGGTGCTCGACTACATGGCGCGCACAGAGCTCGAGGTCGAGCGCAACGTGCTCGAGCTCGCCACGCTGCTACCGGAGCCGCCTGAGGTCGACCGGCGCTTCTTTGCCGACGTCTGGCAGCCGCAGGAGACCCAACACGGACTGATCCTCGACGAGCTCCAGGTGCGAATCGGCCGTCCTCCGGCAACGACCGACCTCGACACCGTCTCCGCAAAGATCAAGATTCTCGGAGCGCTCGCTCACCTCACCCCGGCGCAGGACGTGGTGCGGATGCTGTACTACCTCACCGGCATGACCACTGAGCGGTCCGCGCTGCTGGCCTACCACCAGCTCCACGATGGCGTCGTCGAGCTGGGCGAGACGGCCATCGCGGACACGATCGTCGCGCCGATCCGGCGCCAGGAGCCCGGCCACTACGCCTTCTACCAGATATCGGCGCGTGGCCTGTGGGCTCAGCTGACCAGCTGGCAGAAGTGGCTGGTGCGACGTCTGCGCGACGCGTCGTTCTCTCCGGTCGGCGCCAGCACCACCGCCCAGCGGGCCGACGTCGGTGACATGATGATCTCCCTCGCCATTGACACCCCGGAGGCCGCTGAGGACTTCGCCGGCCAGGTGGCCCGGGTCGAGCGAGACCTTCTCTTCTCCGGGCGACACGGCCTCACGGTCCCGCCCTATGTCGCTCGGGCGTTCCGGGAGGCCGTGGAGCTCGCGCAGTCCCGCCGCGCCGCCCTCGCGGAAAACGAGAACGTGTTCTAGTATTGCGGGGACCGCACACGACAGGAGACCCCGCATGTCCCAGGCTGTTCTCGACGGCATCCGCGACCTCCTGCCCGCGCTCCGGGAGCGGGCAGACGACGCCGAGCGGGCGCGCGTCGTGCCCGAGGCCTCCGTCAAGGAGCTCGAGGAGGCCGGCTTCTTCCGGATGCTCCAGCCCACGAGGTACGACGGCCTGGAAGCAGACCCGATCGACTTCTTCACCTGCGTGCGCGACATCGCCGGTGCCTGCGGCTCCACCGGCTGGATCGCCAGCGTCCTCGGGGTCCACCCCTGGCAGGTCGCGCTCTTCGCCGAGGAGGCGCAGGACGCGGTGTGGGGGGAGGACACGAGCACCCGCCTGAGCTCGTCGTACGCCCCCACCGGGAAGGCCGTCGTCGCCGACGGTGGTTTCACCCTGTCCGGGAAGTGGAGCTTCTCTTCTGGGTGCGACCACGCCACGTGGGTGCTGCTCGGTGGTCTGGTGTTCGACCAGGAGGGCCAGGTCGTCGACTTCCGGACCTTCCTCGTGCCACGGGAGAAGTACCAGATAGTCGACGTCTGGAACGTCGTCGGGCTGCGCGGCACCGGCTCCAACGACATCGTCGTCGAGGAGACGTTCATCCCCGAGACGTTCACCCTCTCGATGGGCGACACCGGCCGTTGCTACGGCCCCGGCCAGGCGGTCAACGCCTCCGACCTCTACAGGCTGCCCTTCCACTCGTTGTTCACGACCACGATCTCGACCCCGATCATCGGCATGGCCTACGGCGCCTACGCCGAGCACGTCGAGATGCAGCAGAAGCGGGTGCGCGCGGCGTACGCCGGTGAGAAGGCCAACCTCGACCCGTTCGCGGCGGTGCGGATCGCCCGCGCGTCCTCGGAGATCGACGCGGCCTGGGCGCTCACGATGAACAACATTCGCGACGAGCAGGCCCACGTGACACGGGGGGAGAAGATCCCGCTCGGCCTGCGCCTCAAGGTACGCCGCGACCAGGTGCTCGGCACCCAGCGCGCCATCGACGCCATCGACGACCTCTTCGAGGCCTCCGGCGGCCGGGCGCTGGCCGAGGGCACCTACCTGCAGCGCGCCTGGCGGGACGCCCACGCCGGCCGGGTGCACGCGGCCAACGACCCGGAGCGTGCCCTGCAGATGTATGGCGCACACCAGTTCGGGCACAAGATCGACCCGGGGATGTACTGAGTGGCGATCACCCCAGGCATCAGCAAGGAGTCCGCGCAGCGCAGTGCCAAGGCGCGCGACATCACCCTGAACTACTACGAGGCCGGCGAGCCCACCGAGGTCGGTGGGGGCCTGCCGCTGGTGATGCTGCACGGGGGTGGCCCCGGCGCGTCGGCCTGGTCGAACTTCGGTTCGGCGCTGCCGCGCTTCGCGACGCGGTTCCGCACCCTTCTCGTCGACCAGCCCGGCTTCGGCGGCTCCGACAAGCCGCCGGTCGAGGGCAACTACTACCGTCACGCCGCCGACCATGTCATCGCCCTGCTCGACGAGCTCGGCATCGACCGCGTGCACCTGCTCGGCAACAGCCTCGGCGGCGGTACGGCGATGCGGCTCGCCCTGAGTCACCCCGACCGGGTCGGACGGCTGGTGCTGATGGGCCCGGGCGGACTGTCGCTCAACCTGTTCCACGCCGACCCGACCGAGGGCGTCCAGCGGCTCATGGACTTCGCCGCGAACCCGACCCGCGAGGCGCTGCGGGCCTTCATCTCCACGATGGTCGTCAACCAGGACCTGGTCACCGACGAGCTGGTCGAGGAGCGGTTCGCCGCCGCCACCGCGCCGGGCGCGCAGGAGGCGATGCGCGAGCTCGGGATGTCGTTCTGGAACCCTGAGACGGCCGAGGACGGCATGCTCTGGCGCGAGGCGCACCGCCTGCGCCGACACACGCTGCTGACGTGGGGTCGGGAGGACCGGGTCAACCCGATCGACGGCGCCTTCGCGGCGCTGAAGCTGATCCCCAAGGCGCAGCTGCACGTCTTCCCGAACTGCGGCCACTGGGCGCAGATCGAGGCCGCCGAGGAGTTCGCGGAGGTCTCCATGTCGTTCCTGTCCCGCCACGTCGAGAGGAACCGCTCGTGATCGACATCAAGTCCATGGGCTACGCCCGGGTGGCGAGCACCGACCTGGACGCCTGGAAGCTGTTCGCCGGCAAGGTGCTCGGCCTCGCGGAGGCGAGGGGACCCGAACCGGAGAATCTCTATTACCGCATCGACGAGGTGTCGGCCCGTCTGGTCGTCTTCCCCTCCGACGTGGACCGGCTCGAGTGCGTCGGCTGGGAGCTTGCCGACCACGACGCCCTCCAGGCGGCGCGCGAGCACCTGGTCAAGGCGGGGGTCGAGATCAGTGACGGCACGGCCGAGGAGCTGGCCGAGCGACGGGTGCAGGAGCTCGTCCGGTTCGCCGACCCGTGGGACAACGTGTTCGAGCTCTTCCACGGCATCACCTACGAGGCGAGGCCCCTGGTCACGCCGTACGACAACAAGTTCGTCACCGGCGAGCAGGGCATGGGCCACGTGGTGATCCCGGTCGGCGACGACGAGGCGGCGCTGGAGTTCTACCGGGACACCCTCGGCTTCCGGCTGCGCGACTCGATGAGCATGCCCGGTGAGTTCGTCGGCAAGGAGCCGGGCACCAAGGCGTGGCTGCGGTTCCTCGGCTGCAACCCCCGGCACCACTCGCTGGCTTTCCTCCCCCAGTTCCATCAAGAAGGGGCCAACCCGTCGAAGTGCGTGCACATCATGTTCGAGGTCGCGAAGCTCGACGACGTCGGTCGGGCGCTGGAGCGGGTCCGCAAGCACCAGGTGCCGCTCTCGGCCACGCTCGGGCGCCACATGAACGACCAGATGGTGTCGTTCTACGCGAGGTCACCCGGCGGGTTCGACATCGAGTACGGCACCGAGGGCCTGACCGTCGACGACGAGAAGTGGGTGGCCCGCGAGAGCACCGCGGTGTCCTACTGGGGCCACGACTTCAGCGTGGGGAACAGGTGACAGACTCGCGTCTCGTGGCCAGCCCGAATGTGCCCGACGGAGAGATCCCGGAGGGGATGCGTTCCGACGCGAGGGAGACCTGGCCCAACAAGGAGCTGATCGAGTCGTTCCTCGGCGACTTCGACTTCGAGCTGCGCCCCGGCGAGACGATCCACGTCGACACCGAGGAGGAGGCCAGGGCCGCGCGCAAGTTCCGCGACGTGCTCGGCCGCTTCGCCACCGGGATCACCGTGGTCACCGCGATCAGCCGGGGCGAGCCGGTCGGCATGACCTGCCAGAGCTTCATGTCGGTGTCCCTCGACCCGCCGCTGGTGCTGTTCTCGCCGGCGAAGACCTCGCGGGCCTGGCCCGCGATCCAGCGGGCCGGGCGGTTCTGCGTCAACTTCCTGGCCGCCGACCAGGAGGAGGTGTCGGCGACCATGGCCAGCCGCGGCATCGACAAGTTCGCCGAGGTCGGCTGGACGACCACGCCGGAGACCGGCTCGCCGCTGCTGGCTGGTGCGCTGGGCTACGTCGACTGCACCATCCACGCCGTCCACGAGACCGGCGACCACTACGTCGTGATCGGACGGGTGCAGCACCTCGACGCGACCCGAGACGGGGAGCCGTTGCTGTTCTACCGCGGCGACTACCGCACCACCGGCGACTGAGGCCCGATCTGATTCGGACCGACGGCTCTGGCAGGCTGCACCAGGTGTCCGAGGACCCGACCCGCGACTTCGCCGTCCGTCTGCTGACGCGTTTCCTCTCCCTCTGCGAGAGCCCCCGCACCCGGGCCGCGATGGTCCGGATGGTCAAGGGTTCCGTGGGCAGTGCCCGGGCCGGCCGCCTCCTCTACCAGGTGGTGAACCGCGCGGCAGTCAACCCGGTGGCTCGCGTCACCGGAGTCCAGGCGTCGGCGATGCGGTTCGAGCTCGTCGCCTCGCAGCTGATCGGGCTGGCGATGGCGCGCTACGTCATCCAGGTCGAGCCGATCGCCTCCGCGTCGGTCGACGAGGTGGTCGCCCTGGCTTCCCCGGGGATCCGGGCCGCCCTGCGCGGTTGATCAGCCGGCTGATCAACCGGCGGGGCGATCGCCGAACTCGACGCGGCTGGAGTAGCCCGCACCCGGCCCCTCGGATGGACCCGGGTCAGGGGAGCCGGGCTCGACGCCCTCCGGCCAGACTGCGATGGCGAAGAAGTCGTAACCGTCCTGCCGTGCCGGCTCGAACTCGAAGTGCACCCTGGTGCCGGGTCGGAGCGTGCGGTAGCCCTCGATCCGGATGCTGCTGTAGTGGACGAAGCAGCCACGGGGGGTCCCGGCGGAGTCGAGGACGCCCCAGGCTTCCTCGTCGTTCCAGTCGCGAACGATCCCGCTCTCCATGGCCTGAGCATGGCAGGTCGGGGCAGCGCGGCCCTAGGCGTGCGGCGGGGGGCGGCCTCGGCAGATGGTCGTCCACCTGACCAGCGTGCCGCGCGCCGCCTCAGCCGTCCAGCACCTGCGCCCGATGCGAGCTGGCCGTTCCGAACAGCTGGCCCAGGGCGTGTGCCCGCTTGAGGACGAGATGCGCGTCGTGCTCCCAGGTGATGGCGATCCCGCCGTGCAGCTGGACCGTCTCGCCCGCGATCCGGTCCAGCGCGTCCGAGCAGTAGGCCTTGGCGACGGTGGCACGCGCGTGCAGCGTCTCGGCGCGCTCGGCCGTCGGCTCGGCGAGGTACGACGACGCGGCACCTGTCGCCGCCCACGAGGCGGACCGGGTCATCTCCAGGAGGACCAGCAGGTCCGCCATCCGGTGCTTGAGGGCCTGGAAGGAACCGATCGGGCGGCCGAACTGCTCCCGCTCCCGCGTGTAGGCCACGGTCATGTCGAGCGCGCGTCGGGCGCAGCCGAGCTGGAGCGCGGTCACCAGCGCGGTGGCGACGTCGCGCAGCGGTTGTGACGGCGCAACCTCGGTGTCCAGATGTCCGAGCCGAAGGGTGGGGTCGAGGGCGATCCGGGACTCGGGCCGATCCCCGGAGACCTCCAACGCGTCACCCCGGGGGACGAGCACGATCTCGGCTGCGGGCTCCAGCACGAGCGGAGGTTCGAGGACGACGGTGGCGAGAGTGCCGGCAGCGATCCGCGGCAGCAGTTCCGCGCGCTGCTCGTCGGAGCCGTGGAGGAGCAGCGCGGCCGCTGCGATGGCGCTCGCCAGCAACGGGTTGGGCGCCAGCGATCGTCCGAGCTCCTCCAGCACCACCGCGGTCTCGAAGAGGGTCGCGCCCACCCCGTCGTGCTCCTCGGGGATCACGAGTGCGGCCACGCCGATCTGCTCGCACAGCATCTGCCAGAGGTCACCGTCGTACCCGCTCTCGCTCGCCATCGCCTCCCGGACAGCGCCGCCGTCGGCGCGCTTGTCGAGCAGTGCCCGGACGGTGGAGGCGAGCTCCTGCTGCTCCTCGGTGAGCGCGAATTCCATCAGCGCTCCCCTGAGTCTGCGGAAGTGACTGCCTCGAGGACCCGGGCCCGGTGGAACGCGGGCGTGCCCCAGGCGCCGACCAGCGCCCGGACCTTCGTGATCCACAGCGAGAGGTCGTACTCGCTCGTGTAGCCGATGGCTCCGTGGACCTGCAGCGCCACCCGCGACGCGAGGTAGGCCGCATCCCCGGCGGCCACCTTGGCGGCCGAGACATCCCGGGCACCCGACCCGGTCACCGCGGCGCCGAAGACGATCGGTCGGGCGAAGTCGAGCGCGATCCGGACGTCGGCCAGTGCGTGCTTGACCGCCTGGTAGGAGCCGATCTCGCGACCGAACTGGCGACGCTGCTTTGCGTACTCCACCGTGTCATCGAGCAGTCGCTCGCCGCAGCCGAGCAGCTGTGCAGAGGTGGCGAGGACCGCCAGGTCGAAGGCGGGGCCAAGAGCAGCATGCGACACGGGTGCCGCTGCATCGAGATCGAAAAGGCGGCGGGTGGGATCCACCGACCGATGCATGGCGCCAACGTTCGCGGGCCACGCGTCGTCTTCGAGTTCAAGCCAGACCTTGTCGGCAACGTCGGCGTCGAGCGCGTACGGGACGTGCGGCTGTACAGCTACCGTCTCGACACCCTCGGTCTCGCGGCCGAACGCCACCGGCAGGTACGCCGCCGATTCGACCCATGGCCCGGGCACGGCGTACCGGCCCAGCGCCTCGAACGCCACGCACACCTCGACCGGCGTCGCCTCGGTGGCCAGGACTGTCAGTCCCTGCTCGGCGAGCCGGGACCACAGCTTGAGCCCGGGTTTGGTGTCGCCGTCCGCCCAGGCACGGGCGACGGCGACCGTGTCCGAGGCGCCGAGCAGCTGGTCGAGAGCGGCCCCGAAGTCTCGCTGCTCGTCGGTGAGCAGGAACCTCATCGGCCGACCCCCTTTGGCTCGCGGGGAAGGCCGAGGATCCGCTCGGCGATGATGTTGCGCTGGATCTCGTTGGTGCCGGCGTAGATCGGTCCCGAGAGGGAGAAGAGGTACCCGTCGGTCCAGGCCGACTCCACCTCGGCCTGCGGGCCGAGCAGGTCGAGAGCGGTCTCGTGCAGGGCGACGTCCAGCTCGGACCAGAAGACCTTGTTCACCGAGCCGGTGGCACCGAGATCGCCTCCGGCGGCCAGCCGGGTGACCGTGCCCCAGGTGTAGAGCCGGTAGGCCTGTGCCTTGATCCACGCGTCTGCGACGCGATCGGCACTGGCAGGTGCATCGTCCCCATGCTGCCGCCACAGCTCCACCAGCCGGTCGGCGGCCGCGCAGAACCTGCCGGGGGAGCGCAGGGACAGGCCCCGCTCGTTGCCCGCCGTACTCATGGCCACCCGCCAGCCGTCGCCGGGCGCCCCGAGGACGTCGGAGTCGGGTACGAAGACGTCCTCAAGGAAGATCTCGGCGAAACCTGCCTCGCCGTCGAGCTGCGCGATCGGCCGGACCGTCACCCCGTCGGCGTCGAGCGGGAACAGGAAGTAGGTCAGGCCGGCATGGCGTTGCGCGGACGGGTCGGAACGGAAGAGGCCGAAGCCCCAGTGGGCGTACGACGCCCGCGAGGACCACGTCTTCTGGCCGTTGAGCAGCCAGCCACCGCGCTCGTCGTCCCGCGTCGCGGTGGACCGCAGCGAGGCGAGGTCGGACCCCGCTTCGGGCTCCGACCACGCCTGGGCCCAGACCTGCTCGCCGGTGGCCATCGAGGGCAGGAACCGGTCCTGCTGCTCGGGCGTGCCGTGGTCGAAGAGGATCGGGGCCAGCAGGAAGATGCCGTTCTGGGAGACCCGGCCCGGACTTCCCCATGGATACTGCGCGCCGGCGCGGTAGTACTCCTCCTCGAAGATCACCCACTCGATCAGCGACGCGTCGCGGCCGTGGTAGTCGGACGGCCACGACACCACCGACCAACGGGCCTCGGCCAGCTTCGCCTCCCACTCCTGGTGGGCCCGGAAGCCGGACTCGGTGTCCATCGAGGGGAGTGGTTCCTCGGGCACGTTGGACTCGAGCCACGCGCGGGCCTCGGCCTGGAAGGCGAGCTCGGACTCCGACAGGTCAAGATCCATGACGCAACCCATCGTCCTGACGAAGCTCAGCCTTCAGCACCTTGCCGGACAGGTTGCGGGGGAGCGCGTCGACGAGCTCGACCTGCCGTGGCACCTTGAAGTTGGCCAGCCGCTCGTTCGCGAACGTGATCACGTCGTCGGGGGAGACCTGATCTCCGGAGGAGGCCACGACGTACGCCTTGCCGACCTCGCCCATCCGCTCGTCGGGTACGCCGACGACGGCGACGTCGGCGACCCCGTCCAGGCGGGCGAGGACCTGCTCGACCTCGGCGGGGTAGACGTTGAAGCCGCCGGAGATGTACATGTCCTTGAGCCGGTCGGTGATCGTCAGGTTGCCGTGCGCGTCGAGGGTGCCGACGTCACCGGTGTGCAGCCAGCCGTCGCTGTCGATCGCCTCGGCGGTGGCCTCCTCGTCGTCGAGGTAGCCGAGCATGACGTAGTCGCCGCGCAGCAGGAGCTCACCCGCCTCGCCCTCCGGAGCGTCGATCCGGGCCTCCATGCCGGGGACGGCCCGCCCGCAGGTGGTGGCGACGGTCTCGGCCGAGTCGTCCTTCCGGCACATCGTCGCCACGACGGCCTCGGTCATGCCGAAGGCGGTGACGACCTGGTCGATCCCGAGACCCTCGGGAGCCGGTGCCCGCATCCGCTCGATCAGCACGACGGGTACGACGGCGGCGCCGGTGACCGCGAGCCGCAGGGAGCCGAGGTCGTAGTCGCTCCGGTTGGGCGCCGCCAGCAGCGACTGATAGAGCGTGGGTGCGCCCGGGAACAGGGTGATCCGCTCGGAGTCGATCAGCCGCATCGTCTCGTCGACGTCGAAGGTGGCCATCGGGTAGAGCGCGGCGCCGGTGAGGAGGCCGACCACGATGCCGATCTTGTAGCCGAAGGAGTGGAAGAACGGGTTGACCACGAGGTAGCGGTCGTCGGCGGTGACGCCGCCGAGCTCGGCCCAGGCCGCCGAGACGCCGATGGTCTGCCGGTGGGCGCTCATCGCGCCCTTGGGCCGGCCGGTGGTCCCGGACGTGAACAGGATGTCTGCCACATCGCCGGACCCGACGGCGTCGGCGTGGGCCTCGACCGTCTCCGGAGGCGTGTCGCGGCCGCCGCGGATCAGCGAGTCGAGCTCGGCGAGGTCGACGACTTCTCGCACCGAGGGGAGGTCGCTCGCGGCACGTAGGTCCGCGATCTGGGTCCGGCCGAGGAAGCCGTCCGCCACAACCGCGATCACGGCACCGGTGCGGTCGACGATGTCGGCCACCTCGTGCCCCGTGTAACGGGAGTTCACCGGCACGAGCGTTCCGCCGGCGTAGGTCACGGCGAGCGCCGCCACCGCCCAGTCGATGCTGTTGGGTGCCCAGACCACGACGCGCTGGTCGGGCTCGAGTCCCAAGGCCAGGTAGCCGCGGGCGACCTCGCGCACGCGGTCGAGCAGGGCGGCGTAGGAGAGCGTGCGGTCACCCTCGACGTACGCCGGTCGGTCGGCGTACCGCCCGGCGGCCGCGCGCAGCAGGCGGGGGAGGGTGGGCGCAGTGTCTGAGACCGCGGGGTCCAAACCAAACATTTGCTTGGTAGGCTACCACCCGTGGACCTGACCTACTCCGAGCAGGACCAGGCGTTCCGGGCAGAGGTCCGGGGCTGGCTGGAGGAGCACCTCGCGGGCGACTTCGCCGGGCTGCGCGGCCTCGGCGGCTCGGGCCGCGAGCAGGAGGCGTACGACGAGCGCCTGGCCTGGAACCGTCACCTCGCGGAGCACGGCTGGACCTGCGTCGGCTGGCCGACCGAGTACGGCGGCCGCGGGCTGGGCCTGATGCAGCAGGTGATCTTCCACGAGGAGTACGCCCGCGCGGACGCGCCGAGCCGGGTCAACCACCTCGGTGAGGAGCTGCTCGGCCCGACGCTGATCGCCTTCGGCAGCGCTGCGCAGAAGGAGCGCTTCCTGCCAGGGATCCGTGCGGTCGAGGAGCTGTGGTGCCAGGGATACTCCGAACCGGGTGCCGGCTCCGACCTCGCGAACGTGCAGACCAAGGCGCGGCTCGACGGGGAGGAGTGGGTGATCGACGGGCAGAAGGTGTGGACCTCCAACGCCCAGGACGCCGCCTGGATCTTCGTGCTGGCGCGCACCGAGCCCGGCTCGACCCGGCACCACGGACTCTCGTTCCTGCTGGTTCCGCTGGACCAGGAGGGCGTCGAGATCCGTCCGATCGAACAGCTCACCGGCGACTCCGAGTTCAACGAGGTCTTCTTCACCGGGGCCCGCACGGCGGCGGACCTGGTCGTCGGGGAGCCGGGGGACGGCTGGCGGGTGGCCATGGGGCTCCTCGGCTTCGAGCGAGGCGTCTCCACCCTCGGACAGCAGGTCGGGTTCGCCCGCGAGCTCGAGGGCGTCGTGGAGCTGGCGAAGCAGAACGGCGCCTTCGACGACCCGGTGATCCGGGACCGGCTGGCGCGGGCGAAGGTCGAGCTGGAGGTGATGCGGCTCAACGCGCTTCGGGGACTGTCCGCCTCGGTGGCGGGTGAGGGCTCGTCCTCCGGCGGTGGAGCCGCCTCGATCGCCAAGCTGGTCTGGGCGAACTGGCACCAGGACCTCGGTGAGCTCGCGATGGCCGTCGGCGGGTCCGATGGGCTGACCGTGCGCGGGGCGCCGTACGACCTGGACCCGTGGCAGCGTCTCTTCCTCTTCTCGCGCGCCGACACGATCTACGGCGGCAGCGACGAGATCCAGCGCAACATCCTTGCCGAGCGAGTACTCGGCCTGCCCAAGGAGCCCAAGGGATGACGGAGCGGATGACCACCACGAGAGCCGAGCAGCCCGCGCCCGACTACGTCCCCGGGCACGACCTGCTGGCGGGCAAGGTGGTCGTGGTGACGGCCGCGGCCGGTGCCGGGATCGGCGCGGCCGTCGTCCGCCGGGTGCTGGAGGAGGGCGCGCGTCACGTCGTCGTCAGCGACACCCATGAGCGGCGGCTGGCTGAGGCACGGGAGGAGCTGGCCAGCGACTTCGGCGCTGACCGGGTGACCACCTTGCTCTGCGACGTCACCGACGCCACTGCTGTGACCGAGCTCCTCGGAGCTGCCGAACAGGTCGGCGGGGTCGACGTGATGATCAACAACGCGGGCCTGGGCGGCACGGTGAGCATCACCGAGATGTCCGACGAGGAGTGGAGCCGGGTCATCGACATCACCCTGACCGGCACCATGCGCTGCATCCGGGCAGCTGGCCTCTCGATGATCGCGAACGGCAAGCGCGGGGTGATCGTCAACAACGCCTCGGTGATCGGGTGGCGCGCGCAGGAGGGGCAGGCCCACTACGCCGCGGCCAAGGCCGGGGTGATGGCGCTGACCAGGTGCGCGGCCCTCGACCTCGCGGCGCACGGGATCCGCGTCAACGCCGTCTCCCCGAGCCTGGCGATGCACCCGTTCCTGGCCAAGGTCACCTCCGACGAGCTGCTCGCCGAGCTCAAGCAGCGCGAGGCGTTCGGCCGGGCCGCCGAGCCGTGGGAGGTCGCCAACGTGATGGTGTTCCTGGCCAGTGACTACGCGTCGTACCTCACCGGTGAGGTCGTGTCCGTGAGCAGCCAGCATGCCTGAGGCGACGCACGCGACCGCGACCCGCCGATCCGAGCTGCTCGGCATCGCTGCGGGGCTGTTCGCCGAGAAGGGGTTCAAGAACACCACGGTCCGCGACATCGCTGACGCTGCCGGGATCCTGTCGGGCAGCCTCTACCACCACTTCGACTCCAAGGAGTCGATGGTCGACGAGATCCTCTCGACCTTCCAGGAGGAGCTCTTCGGGAAGTACGACGAGGTGCTCGCCAGCGACGACGACGCCCGCACCAAGATCGAGCGGGCGGTCCGGTTGTCCTTCGAGGCGATCGACCACCACCGGTACGAGGTGGCGATCTTCCAGAACGAGGCCGACTACCTCGGCTCCTTCGAGCGGTTCGGCTATCTCGCCGAGCGGCACGCCCAGTCCCGCGAGGTGTGGATGACCCTGCTCGCGGAGGGCGTCGACTCCGGTGCCCTGCGCAAGGACCTCGACGTCGAGCTCGTCTACCGCTTCATCCGCGACACGGTCTGGGTCGCGGTGAGGTGGTACCACCCCGGCGGCCCGCTGACGCACGAGGACATCGCAGAGCAGTACCTCACCATCCTCCTCGACGGGATCTCCACATGACCACTCCAACAAAGAGGGACGCGTTCATCGTCGACGCCGTCCGCACCCCCGTGGGCAAGCGGGGCGGCGCGCTCGCCGACGTCCACTCCGCCGACCTCGGAGCCCACGTGCTCGCCGCGCTGATGCGTCGTACCGGCGTCGACCCGGGCGCCGTGGACGACGTGGTCATGGGCTGCTGCGACACGATCGGCTCACAGGCCGGAGACGTGGCGCGGACCGCGTGGCTGGTCGCCGGCCTGCCCGACCACGTCCCGGGCGTGACCATCGACCGGCAGTGCGGCTCCTCCCAGCAGGCGGTCCACTTCGCTGCGCAGGGGGTGATGTCCGGGACGCAGGACCTGGTCGTGGCCGGTGGCGTGCAGAACATGAGCGCGATCCCGATCTCGGCGGCGATGCTGGTCGGCCAGCAGTACGGCTTCACGACCCCCTTCGCCGAGTCACCCGGCTGGCTCGCGCGGTACGGCGACCAGGAGGTCAGCCAGTTCCGCTCGGCCGAGATGATCGCGGAGAAGTGGGACATCAGCCGTGAGGAGATGGAGGAGTTCGCCCTCGCCTCACACGAGCGCGCCCGGGCCGCCATGGCCGAAGGTCGGTTCGAACGCGAGATCGAGCCGCTGGCGCTCTCCGACGGGACCACGTTGGCCACCGACCAGTGCCCCCGCGAGACCTCGCTCGAGAAGATGGCCGGCCTCGACCCGCTCGCGCCCGATGGCCGGATCACCGCGGCCGTCGCCTCGCAGATCTGCGACGCGGCAAGCGCCGTCCTGGTCGCCTCGGCGGACGCGGTGGCCGAGCACGGGCTCACCCCACGCGCCCGGATCCACCACCTCTCCGTCCGTGGGGACGACCCGGTCTGGATGCTCACCGGCCCGATCCGGGCCACCCGGCACGCCCTGGACAAGACCGGGCTCGCCGTCGACGACATCGACCTGTTCGAGTGCAACGAGGCGTTTGCCCCGGTGGTTCTCGCCTGGATGGAGGAGACCGGCGCACCGCACGATCGGGTCAACGTCAATGGCGGCGGGATCGCACTCGGCCACCCGATCGGCGCCACCGGAACCCGGATCATGGCCACCCTGCTGAACGAGCTCGAACGTACCGGCGGCCGCTTCGGTCTGCAGACCATGTGCGAGGGCGGCGGGCAGGCCAACGTGACCATCATCGAACGCCTCTGAACCCGCCGAGTCGGCGCCAATGCAACGACAAGACCGGCCGAGTCGGCGCCCATGCAACGCCGGAACCGGTCGAGTCGGCGCCAATGCTCGCGTTGAGCCGCCAACACGGGGGCCGATGCCGCACCGACTCGCGCCTCTCGGGCGTTGCAGTTGCGCCGACTCGGCTAAAAGCGGTGGCGGAGAGGATCCGCGAGGATCATCCTCGGAGCATGGAGCTGAGGGAGTTCGGGCCGGACGACACGTCGTCCGTCGAGGCGTTCGTCGAGCTCGGCAACGCCTGCAGGGCCGTCGACGCGCCGTGGCTGCACCCGGACACGCCGTACCGCCGGCGGATGGACATGATCCACGGCTGGGACGGTGAGCCCGGCCGGCACTTCCTGGCGTACGACGGCGCGACGCCGGTCGGCGGCGTGGTCGTCTACTACAGCAACTACGACAACCTCGACCTCGCGTGGCTGGAGCTGTTCGTCCAGCCACAGCTCCGGCGCCGGGGACTCGGCACGGCCGCGCTGGAGGCGGCCTACGACATATGCCGGGGGATGAAGCGCGACCTGCTCGGCCTCGACGGCTGGGACAGTGACCAGACGCGCGGCTTCGCGAAGGCAGCCGGCTTCGACCAGAAGAGCCAGAGCATCAACCGCCGCCAACACCTCGCCGAGGTGCCGGCCGACGGCGTCGCACAGCTGATGGCGGCGGCCGACGAGATGGCCGGCGACTACGAGCTCCTGCGGTTCGCCGGCCGCACGCCTGACGAGCTGATGGATGACCTGGCCCGGCTCACCGACGCGATCAACGACGCCCCGCTCGACGACCTCGAGATCGAGGACGAGGTCTACTCGCCCGACCGGATCCGGGCCTACGAGACCGCGCAGATCGAGTCCGGCTACCGGTTCCGCCGGGTGGTGGCCCGCCGCCGGGAGACCGGCGAGCTGGCGGGTCACACGGTCGTCACCGTGGACACCGAACGACCGGAGATCGGTGACCAGCACGACACTGCCGTGGCGCGGGAGCACCGCGGTCACCGGCTCGGCGTTCTGCTCAAGGCCGACATGGTGCGCTGGCTGGCCGAGGACGAGCCGCAGCTGGCGACCATCGACACCTGGAACGCCGAGTCGAACGACCACATGATCGGCGTGAACGCGCTGCTCGGCTACCGGATCATGGGCCGGGCGCTGGAGTTCCAGAGGCGGATCTAGCCGCCCGCGTCGACGTACGACGCCGCGCGGCGCAGCTCGTCGGCGGCACTCGTGACGATCCGGTCGATCAGCTCCTCACAGCTGGGCAGGTCGTCGATCACCCCGACCACCTGACCCGAGGCGAGCACGCCCGCGGAGGTGTCGCCCTCGACCAGGCCGGCCTTCAGCATCATCGGGGTGTTGGCCGCCAGGGCGGTCTGGGCGAGGGACCGGCCCTGGGCGCGTCGTATCTCACGGCCGTCCTGGAGCAGCCGGCGCCACGACAGGCCGCTCTGCTGCTTGAACTCGAGCGTCCTGCGGACGGTCGGACCCATCCGTCGGACGACCGAGGAATCCTGGAGCTGCTCGACCAGGTCGGTGCGCAGCATCCGGTGCGGCATTCCGTCGACCTTGTCGGTGACCACGGTCCCGTCCAGGCCGTGGGCGAGGTAGAGCTGCTTGACCGCGTCCGGGACCGCTGAGTCGCGGGTGAGCAGGAACCGCGTGCCCATGCCCACCCCGGCGGCGCCGTAGGACAGAGCAGCCGCGAGACCGCGACCGTCGAAGAACCCTCCGGCCGCGATCACCGGGATGTTGCTCCCGGACTCGCGCAGAGCGTCGAGGACGGTCGGCAGCAGCAAGGTGGTGGGCACACTGCCGGTGTGGCCGCCGCCCTCGCCTCCCTGGATCATCACCGCGTCCGCACCCCAGCCGGCCACCTTCTTCGCGTGGCGGGCGGCGCCGACCGAGGGGATCACCACGATGCCGGCGTCCTTGAGTCGGGCGATCAGGTCCGGCTTCGGGGCCAGGGCGAACGACGCCACCTTCACCCCGTGCTTGACCAGGAGCTCGCAGCGTTCGGGTGCGTCCCCCGCGTCGGCTCGCAGGTTCACCCCGAACGGCTGGTCGGTGCGCTGCTTCACCTCGACGATCGCGCGCTCCAGCTCGTCGTGGGTCATCGTGGCGCTGGCCAGGATGCCGAGTCCGCCAGCATTGGCGGTGCCGGTCACCAGGCGCGGCCCGGAGACCCAGCCCATCCCGGTCTGCACGACGGGGTGCCGCACGCCGGTGAGCTCCGTGAGCGGAGTGCTGAGCAGCTGGTCGATCATCCCGGGGTCTCCAGGGGGACCTCCTGGTGGCGCAGGCCCTTCGGGTCCAGCACCTCACGGATGATCACCAGCTCGTCCAGCCCGGGGGAACGGGTCTCGGCGACGTTGTCGGCGTGGAGGTCGCACCCGGACTGCTCGCGGACCTCGTCGACCGTCACTCCCGGGTGTACCGACAGCAGGCGGAGGGTGTCGTCGGGACCGCCGAGGTCGAGGACCCCGAGGTCGGTGACGATCCGGTGGATGTCGTTGAACCGAGCGGCGGCCGCTCCCGCTTGCTTGGCACGCCGGGGCCCGACCCCGGAGACCACGTCGACCTGCTCGACGAACGTGCGGGTGGAGTGTTTCGGGATCCAGTACGACGTCCGGTTGTTCACCGTGTTGCCCGGTGCCCCACGCGACCCGAGCAGCTGTCGCTTGGGCTGGCCGAAGTCACCGATCGCCGAGATGTTCTGGTTGCCGTGCCGATCGACCTGGGTGGCGCCCATCATCACGTGCCGCTTGCCCCAGGCGACCACGTCGAACACGCGCCGGAACGGGATCCAGCCCTCCACGACGTCCGCCCCCGCGCCCAAGGGCGGCACGCCGCCGAGGAACAGGGACTCGCCGTCGGAGATGAGCAGGTCGGGGTTGCTGGTCAGCTTGGCCAGCCGGACGCCGAGCGTGGGCAGCAGGCCCATCGGGCTGGCGAAGATCTCGGCGTCGTCGGCGAACGCGTCTGCGATCGCGGACGCACAGACCTCGGCCCTGCTCGCCTCGATCACGCGCTCACTTCCTCGTGGAAGGACCGGACCGCGGACTGGTAGGCGCCCTCGTCGCCGGCCAGGAAGCGATCCTCGAACGCCACCCACTCCTCGTCGGTGCCGCCGGCCGCGGCGGCGTACGCCTTCTGGAACTTCTCGTCCCGCTCGTAGTCGGGGGTGCACGTGGTGAAGTGGGCGCCGTTCGGGGTCTCGACCACGCCGTCGACCATCATCCGGCTGATGAGCAGCCTCTGCACCGGGGCGTCGACGGTGAGCCCGGCGGTGTCGACGACCTGTTCGCAGGACAGGAACGCCCGGTCCGCGGCCATGCAGAACAGGTCGTCGAAGTAGGGATCCGGACCGAGGTAGGTCGCGTTGCCGTGGGCGTCGGCGCGGTTGAGGTGGACCAGGGCGACGTCGAGCGTCAGGGCCGGTACGGCGACCAGCTCCTCCGCGTCCTGGTACGGGCTGGTGACATTGCGCAGCCACGCGTTGTGGACCATTACGTCGGAGCCCAGGCCGGCGCGCATCGGCAGGAACGGGAGTCGCTGGGCCGCGGCGCGCAGTCCGGTCTGGAACATCCCTTCGTCAAGCTCCACGACCTCCGCGATCGCCCCGTCCTGGCGGGCCCGCTGGAAGTTGGGCTCGAGCGGGACCGAGTCGAGGGACACGAACGCGTAGACCAGCTTGCGGACCTTGCCGGCCCGGAGCAGCAGGCCGACGTCGGCGCCGCCCCAGGAGACGAGCGTGAGGTCCTCGAGGTCGGAGCGGAGGATCGCGCGGACCAGGGCCATCGGCTTGCGGCGAGGACCCCAGCCGCCGACACCGATCGTCATGCCGTCCTCGAGCTGGGCGACCACCTCGTCGATGGTCATCCGCTTGTCACGGGGCGTGCTCAACGCTCCTCCACGAACTCATCGCGCAGCTCGTCGGAGACGCCGGACAGGTTGAGCTCCATCGTGAAGCCCTGCTCGAACCGGTAGCTCCGGTTCACGTCGACCGGGTCGATCGCGTTGAGGGCCTCCTTGGCCATCCGGACCACCCGCGGGTCCTTGGCCGCGATCTCGCCCGCCACCGCAAGCGCGGCCTCGTCGAGCCGCTCGCGGGGGACGACCTCGAGCACCGACCCGTGCTGGACCAGGTCGACGGCGCGGATCGTGCGACCGGTCAGGTAGAGGGTGCGCATCAGGTGCGGCGGGACCAGCCGGGCGAGGTGGGTGGCGGCCCCGAGCGCGCCCCGGTCCACCTCGGGTACGCCGAGGTAGGCGTCGTCCGCGGCCACGATGCAGTCCGCGTTGCCGACCAGCCCGACCCCGCCGCCGAGACAGAAGCCGTGGACCGCGGCGACCACCGGGACGGGACACTCGTAGACGGACTTGAAGGCGGCGTAGCAACCGCGGTTCGCGCCGATCAGGGCGTCGAACCCGCTCGTGCGCTGCATCTCCTTGATGTCCACGCCGGCGTTGAAGCCGCGTCCTTCGGCCCGAAGCACGACGACGCGCGTCGCCTCATCGGGGCCGGCCTCGTCGAGGGCGTCGGCGAGGTCGAACCACCCCTGGACGGTGAGGGCGTTCACCGGAGGCTGGTCCATCGTGACCACCCGGATGCCGTCCTGGCGCACCTCGCTGGTGATGGGCATGGCTACCTACCTAACGTTTGCTTGGTAGCCTAACAGCATGTCACTGGCCCTGGACCTCACCGACCGGGTCGTGCTCGTCACGGGCGGAGCCCGCGGGATCGGGCGCGGCATCAGCAAGGTCCTGGCCTCGGCCGGCGCCACGGTCGTGACCTGCGGGCGGTCCGAAGTGGACCCTCCCGTGGCCGGCGGGTCCCACCTCGTCTGCGACGTCCGGGACCCCGACGCGGTCCGGCTGATGGTCGACGAGCTCGTGAGCAACCACGGGCGCGTCGACGGGCTGGTCAACAACGCCGGCGGGGCGCCGTACGCGCTCGCGGCCGAGGCGTCTCCGCGGTTCCACGACAAGGTGGTCGGCCTCAACCTGCTGGCCCCGTTGGCGGTCGCCCAGGCCTGCCACGCGGTCATGCAGTCCCAGGAGCGTGGCGGGTCGGTCGTGAACATCTCCTCCGTCTCCGCGCTGCGACCCTCGCCCGGCACCGCGGCGTACGGCGCCGCCAAGGCGGGCCTGGACTCGCTGACCCGGTCGCTGGCCGTGGAGTGGGCACCCCGGGTCCGGGTGAACTCGGTCGACGTGGGGCTCTGCCGCACCGAGCACACGTCCGATCACTACGGCGGTGACGACCAGGTCGCCGCGATCGAACGCACCATCCCGCTGGGCCGGATGGCCGCTCCGGAGGAGATCGGCCACGTAGTGGCGTTCCTGCTCTCCGACCTCGCGTCCTACGTCTCGGGGGCGACCGTCGAGTGCCACGGCGGGGGAGAGCCCCCGGTGTTCCACTACGTCCAGGAGAACTGATGACTGACCTACTCGAAGGCCGCCCGCTTCTCCAGGATCGGATCGCGATCGTGACCGGCGCCGGACGCGGCATCGGCCGCGAGCACGCGCTCGAGCTGGCCCGCCACGGAGCGGCGGTGGTGGTCAACGACTTCGGAGTCTCGCTGGCCGGCGAGAAGGCCGACTCTCCGGCCGACGACGTGGTGAAGGAGATCGAGGCGATGGGCGGTCGGGCGGTCGCGAACGGTGCCGACGTGGCCGACTTCGCCGACGCCGAGGCGATGGTGGCGCAGGCCATCGAGATGTACGGCGGCCTCGACATCCTGATCAACAACGCCGGCTTCGTACGGGACCGGATGCTCGTCAACGCGACCGAGGACGAGTGGGACGCGGTGGTCCGGGTGCACCTCAAGGGGCACTTCGCGCCGTTGCGGCACGCGGCGGCGTACTGGCGGGCGGAGTCGAAGGCAGACCGCAAGCGCGCCGGGCGGGTCATCAACACCTCCTCCGGGGCGGGGCTGCAAGGATCGATCGGGCAGGCGGCATACTCCGCGGCGAAGGCCGGCATCGCCGGGCTGACCCTGGTGGCCGCCGCGGAGCTGGGCCGGGTGGGGGTGACCGTCAACGCGATCGCGCCGGTGGCCCGGACCCGGATGACCGAGGGTGTCTTCGACGTCCAGCTGCCGGAGCCGGGCGACAACTCGCCCGTCGTCGCCTGGCTGGCCTCGGAGCAGAGCGGCCACGTGACCGGACGTGTCTTCGAGATCGAGGGCGGCAAGCTCACCCTCGAGGACGGCTGGCGGCACGGGGCGTCGCGCGACGCCGGTCGTCGTTGGGAGGCGACCGAGCTGGGCGCGGTGGTGGACGAGCTGGTCGCCGGGGGCGCGACGCCGGAACCGGTCTACGGAACGTAGTTGCGGGCCTAGACTCGAGACGTGCACGGCCCTGGAAGTCCGGAGACCAAGACCGATGCGGTCACCGCGTGGACGCAGGGTGCTCTGGACTCGCTGGGCCAGCTGGCCGACGTCCATCGGGTGGGTCTTGCCTTGACCGAGGGAGGCGGCCGGCGGCTGCGTTTCACTGCGAACGATCGCGACAACCGCGAACGGCCAGACTGGTGCCACATCGACGCCTACGACGACGTCCCGCTCAACACCGCCGTACGGACCGGTCAGCCTGTCGCCGGCAGCCTGGAGGACCTGGACGATAGATACGCGCAATTCGTGTCCAGCCAGCGGGGAACCTCGACGGTGGCTCTCGCCGCGATACCCATCGTGGCGGCCGGGCAGACCATCGGCGGATTCGTCCTGTTCTTCGACGCTCCCCAGGCGTTCGACCGGGGCCAACAGCGCGAGCTCGAACATGTCGGTGCGGACCTGGGCGCCACACTGCGACCGGCGCAGCGCGGGCAGGGTCGCGCACCCACCTCGCTGTCTGACCAACCGGTGCCACCCGGGGGTGTCGCCGCAGTTCACGACGTCCCGGGCAACGCCGCAAGCGTCGCCGTAGCACGCCGGTTCCTGCGCCGGACGCTCGACGAATGGGGTGTGGACCAGGACACGAGCGACACCGCGGTGCTGTGTCTCTCCGAGCTGGTGACCAACTCGGTGGTCCACGCCCACAGTGGATGCGCGGTGCGCGTCCTGCTGGAGGAAGATGTTCTCACCATCACCGTCCGCGACCGCGGCGCCCCGGACGCGGCGTCCGGCGAGGCGGCTGACGAACCCCTGCAGGTCCACGGCCGTGGCCTCCAGCTGGTCGACGCACTGGCGACCCGATGGGGCTCTGAGCTCGACCTCGTGGGCACGACGGTGTGGTTCGTCCTCGAGCTGGGTGAACCGGACGGCTAGCGCTTCTCAGATCCGCTCGATGATCGTTCCTGACGCCTGGGCGCCGCCGGCACACATCGACACGAGGGCGGTGGAGGCGTCGCGGCGCTCCAGCTCGTGGAGTGCGGTGGTGAGCAGGCGGGTGCCGGTGGCGCCGACCGGGTGACCGAGGGCGATCGCACCGCCGTTGACGTTGATCCTGTCCTCGGGGACCTGGTGCACCGACGCCCACGACATGACCACGGCGGCGAAGGCCTCGTTGACCTCGAACAGGTCGAGGTCGCTGATCTTCATCCCGGTGTCCTCGAGCAGCCTCGACGTCGCCTGCACCGGCCCGTCGAGGTGGTAGTAGGGATCCGCGCCCACCAGGCAGGACGACACGATCCGGGCGCGCGGCCTCAGGCCCAGCGAGGTCGCGAGCGAGGCGTCCATCAGCAGCAGCGCGGACGACCCGTCGGAGATCTGGGACGACGTGCCGGCGGTGTGGGTGCCGCCCTCGAGGACGGGGGCGAGCCCGGCCAGTCCTTCGAGCGTCGTCTCCCGCAGTCCCTGGTCGGAGTCCACGAGTCGGGTCTCACCGGTCGGGTTGCCGGAGTCGTCGAGCACCGGCGCCTCGACGGCGAAGGTCTCGCGGGTGAACCGGCCCTCGTCGACCGCAACCCTGGCCTTCTGCTGCGACGCGAGACCGAAGGCATCCACCGACTCCCGGCTGAAGCCCCGGTCCCGGGCGATCCGGTCGGCCCCTTCGAACTGGTTGGGAAGGTCGATGTCCCACGCCGGGGGGCGCGGGTCACCGAGGCCGTCAGGCACGTTGCCGCCCAGCGGGATCCGCGACATCGACTCGACGCCACAGGCGACGCCGGTGCGGATCACGCCGGCCAGGATCATCGCGTTGACCAGGTGCGTCGCCTGTTGTCCCGACGAGCACTGGGCGTCGATCACCGTGGAGGGCACCGCTTGAGGCAACCCGGCGTGCATCCACGCCCGACGGACCATGTTGTTCGACTGCTCGCCGGCCTGGGTGACGCACCCGCCGATCACCTCGTCGACGAGGGATGGGTCGACGCCGGAGCGCTTGAGCACCTCGACCTGCGAGGCGCCGAGCAGATCGGCGGCGTGTACGCCGGCCAGCCAGCCGCGGCGCTTTCCGAGCGGGGTTCGGACGGCCTCGACGATCACAGGTGTGCCCATGGTCCAAAACTAGAACACGTTCTCATTCTGGACAAGACAACTGTCCCGGAACCAGCGAGTGGCCCTTCCGAACCGACCGGGAGTATGTCAGGATCTAGCAACTAGAACGTGTTTCAGATTTGAGAGGTTCAGTTGTGAGCGCTGCCGACGTCGTCCCTCCCGATTTCGACTTCACCGACCCCGAGACCTACGAGTCACGGGTGCCCCACGAGGAGTTCAAGGCGCTCCGCCAGAACGCGCCCGTCTCCTGGGTCGAGCAGCCACAGGGGGCGCGTGACGGCATGTCCGAGGAGTCGGGCACCGGCTACTTCGCGGTGAGCAGGCACGCCGATGTGGCGGCCGTGTCGAAGAACAGCAAGGACTTCTCCAGCATGGAGAACGGCGCGATCATCCGCTTCGGGGAGGGGATGGAGCGCGAACAGGTGGAGCTGCAGCGGGTGATGCTGATCAACCAGGACCCGCCCGACCACACCAAGACGCGCCAGATCATCTCCCGCGGGTTCACCCCGCGAGCGATCGGCGCCCTCGACCAGATCATGAAGGAGCGCGCGGAGAAGATCGCGAGGGACGCCGTCGCCCGTGGCGGGGGCAACTTCGTCGATGACGTCGCCTGCGAGCTGCCGCTCCAGGCCATCGCCGACTTCATCGGCGTTCCGCAGGAGGACCGTCGCAAGCTCTTCGACTGGTCCAACCAGATGCTGGCCTACGACGACCCCGAGATCGACGTGGACCCCGACATCGCGGCGGCCGAGATCCTCGGCTACGCGATGGAGCTCGCCGCGGACCGTCAGGCCAACCCGCGCGAGGACATCGTCACCAAGCTGGTCCATGCCGACGTGGACGGCCACAAGCTCAACGACGACGAGTTCGGTTACTTCGTCATCATGCTGACCGTCGCGGGCAACGAGACCACCCGCAACGCGATCACCCACGGGATGAACGCCTTCCTCGACAACCCCGACCAGTGGGAGCTCTGGAAGCGTGAGCGCCCGGAGTCGATGGTCGACGAGGTGATCCGCTGGGCGACCCCGGTCAGCTCCTTCCAGCGCACCGCCCTCAACGATGTCGAGGTCGGGGGCGTCCAGGTCACGAAGGGGCAGCGAGTAGGCCTGTTCTACGCCAGCGCCAACTTCGACGAAGACGTCTTCGACGACCCCTACACCTTCGACATCACCCGCGACCCCAACCCACACCTGGCCTTCGGCGGACACGGCGCCCACTACTGCATCGGCGCCAACCTCGCCCGGCTCGAGGTGAAGCTGATGTTCAACGCGCTCGCCGACCTGGCACCCGGCATCACCAAGAAGTCCGAGCCGCGCCGGCTCCGGTCGGGCTGGATCAACGGGATCAAGGACCTGCAGGTCACGTACGCCTGACCGTCGGCCCTCCGGGTCGGCACCACGGACCGCCGGGACCTAGGCTCCCTCGCATGGACCTGGTTCTGGGCACGATGTACTTCGGCACGCGCACCGACGAGTCGACGTCCTTCGCGTTGCTCGACCGGTTCGTCGAGGCGGGTGGCCGGGTGCTGGACACCGCGAACTGCTACGCGTTCTGGGTCTCCGACACCGGGCACGGCGGCCAGAGCGAGGCGCTGATCGGCCGGTGGCTCGAGGCCAACCCCGGCATCCGCGACGACCTGGTCATCGCCACCAAGGTCGGGGTGGAGCCCGTCGACGGCGGTGGGATCGAGGGCCTGTCCGCAGAGGTCATCAGCCGGGAGGCGGAGCTGAGTCGGGAACGCCTGGGCGTCGAGTCCATCGACGTCTACTGGGCGCATGCCGAGGACCGGCGGGTCGACCTCGCCGAGACCGTGGCTGCGCTCGGCGCGCTCGTCGAGGAGGGCAAGGTGCGTCGGCTGGGTGCCTCCAACCACGCGACCTGGCGGGTGGAGCGGGCGCGGGACCTGGCCCGCGAGCGGGGGCTCGAGCCGTTCACGCTGCTCCAGCTGACCGCGTCGTACGTCGACCCGCGGCCCCGCGTCGAAGTGCCCGGCAAGGACCACAGGTTCGGCTTCGTCAGCGACGAGACGATCGACTACCTGGAGCACCATCCAGACCTCGAGCTGTGGGTCTACAGTCCGCTGGTGCAGGGCAGCTTCGACCGGACGGACCGGCCGTTCCCCGACGCCTACGAGCACCCGGGCACGACGGCCCGGCTGGAGGCCCTCGGCCGCGTGGCCGAGCGGCATGACGTCGCGCCCTCACAGGTGGTGCTGACGTGGATGTCGCGAAGGGCGAAGCCGATCGTGGGCGTGAGCAGCATTGAGCAGCTCGACTCCGCGCTTGGCTCGGTGGGCCTGGACCTCACCGAGGAAGACCTGGCCGAGCTGGACGCCCCGCGCTGACCAGACGTTCAGCCGGCACCGTCAATTGGCTGGGGGCTCGGCGCCGACGACCCACATCGCGAAGAACTGCGAGCCGCCGCCGTAGGCGTGGCCCAGCGCGCGGCGGCAGCCGTCGACCTGGTGCTCGCCCGCCTGCCCGCGCACCTGCAGGGCAGCCTCGGCGAACCTGAGCATCCCGGACGCGCCGATCGGGTTGGAGGAGAGCACCCCGCCGGAGCAGTTGACCGGCAGCACGCCGTCCAGGGCGGTCCCGCCGGACTCGGTGAGCTTCCAGCCCTCGCCCTCGGCGGTGAAGCCGAGGTTCTCCAGCCACATCGGCTCGAACCACGAGAACGGCACGTAGATCTCGGCCGCAGCGATCTCCTGCAGCGGGTCGGTGATACCGGCCTGCTTCCAGAGCGCGGCGGCCGCCTCGCGTCCGGCCTGCGGGTTCACCTGGTCACGCTCGGCAGCCGTGGTCGGCTCCGAACGCATGACCGTGCCATGGATCCAGGCGGGGGAGTCGGCAGAGCGGGCGGTGTCCTCGTCGGCGATCACCAGGGCACAGGCACCGTCGGATGACGGGCAGGTCTCGTCGTAGCGGATCGGGTCCCACAGCATCTGCGAGGCCATCACCGACTCGAAGGTCGTGTCGGGGTTCCGCAGGTGGGCGTAGGGGTTCTTCAGCGCGTTCTGCCGGTCCTTGGCCGCCACGATCGCGCCGATGTGGGTTGGAGCCTCGGACCGACGGATGTAGGAACGCACATGGGGAGCGAAGTAGCCGCCCGCCCCCGCGTGGACCGGCATGTTGAAGGGCAGCGGCACCGACAGCGCCCACATCGCGTTGGACTCGGACTGCTTCTCGAAGGCCACGGTCAGCACCCGGCGGTGCACACCCGCCTGGACGAGCGACGACGCGACGATGGCAGTCGATCCGCCGACCGAGCCGGCAGTGTGCACCCGCAGCAGCGGCTTGCCCGCGGCCCCCAGCGCCTCGGCCAGGAACAGCTCGGGCATCATCACGCCCTCGAACAGGTCGGGTGCCTTGCCGACGACGATCGCGTCGATGTCGTCGAAACCCATGCCGGCGTCGGCGAGTGCACGGTCCACCGCCTCGCGGCACAGTCCGGCCATCGACACGTCCTCGCGCTTGGCCCGGTGGTGGGTCTGCCCCACGCCGATGACCGCTGCCGGCTGCTTGCTCATTTCGGGGCCCCCGCGGAGGCGCGAGCGCAGCGAGCGGCTTTGTGGGGTGATTTCACTGGTTGGCTCCCATCACGCACACAAGGTTCAGCTGGAGGGCTGGGCCGCTGGTCGCGTGTCCGAGCACTCGATCCGACGATCCGTCCCAGATCCTTCGGGCGGCCTCGCCGATCCGGTTCAGGCCGCTGGTGAACATCGGGTTGCTGACCAGCGCCCCACCCGACGGGTTGATCCGGACGTCGTCTGCCAGGCCCAGCTCGCGGCGCAGGATCAGCTCCTGGTGCGAGAACGGCGCATGAAGCTCGGCCAGCTCGACACCCGCCACTTCGGCCGACTCCCCGGCGCGAGCCGCCGAAGGCGAACGGGTCAGGTCACGGCCCCCCAGCTGGAGGCCGTCGGCGTTGTGCGCGAACCCGGAGATCCAGGCCGGGCGCTCGAGGGCGTCGTACGCCCGTTCGCCGGCGGCGAGCACGATCGCGGCCGCCCCGTCGGTGACCGGGGCGCAGTCGTGCTTGCGCAGCGGGTCGGCATACATCGGGCGGGCCAGGAGCTCGTCCACGGACGACCCGCCCTTGCGGATCGCGTACTCGTTCTTCTCGGCGTCGGTGAGCGACCGGTTGGCGACCTCGGCCATCGCCCGCTCGTCCCAGAGACCTGCGTCGATGCCGGCTCGGGCCTGCAATCCGGCCAGGGACACCGTGTCGGGCCACAGCGGGTTCATCGTGTAGGGGTCGAGCTGGAGCGCCAGGGTCCTGCGGAGAACGCCCGCCGACGACTTGCCGAAGCCGTACACGAGGGCGGTGTCGACCTCGCCGGTCTGGATCTTGATCCACGCCTCGTACAGCGCCCACGCGGCGTCCATCTCGACGTGCGACTCGTTGACCGGGGGCAGCACGCCGATCGCGTCCACGGCCGACACGAACGAGAACGACCGGCCGGCGAGGTAGTCGGAGGACCCCGAGCACCAGAAGCCGATGTCCTTGCGGGTGAAGCCGGTCTGCTCGTAGCAGTCGGCCAGGATCGGGACCAGCAGCTCCACGCACGTGGGCGACCCGTCGAACTCCGGCATCTGTCGCTGGGCGAACCCGACGACGGCGACGTCTCTCATGTCCGTCCGCTCCTCAGAGGTGCTGCTTGTAGGTCTCGTAGTCCGCGTCGGGCTCGCCGGTCGGACGGAAGTGGCTGATGTTCTCGATCGTGGTGCCCCACTCCTCGCGTGGCTTCCAGACCGCCTCGACCCGCATCCCCATCCGGACCTCCTCGGCCGGGATGTCGAGGATCAGGTGCAGGAACGCGATGTCGGCGCCGTCCAGGAGGACGTAGGCCGAGACGTACGGCGGCGTGATCTTCTGGCCCAGGAAGGGCACGTTGACGATGCAGAACGTCGTGACCGTGCCCTGGTCGGCCAGCTCGACCTCGTCGGTGGTGGCCACGCCGTCGACGGGGCAGGCGCTGCGTGGCGGCACGTAGACCTTGTGGCAGACAGGACACCGCTGGCCGATGATCCGGCCCTCCTCGAGCCCGCGGTAGAACGCGGACTCCTCCGGGGAGGCGGCATAGAGGTAGTCGAGCTCGACCGGGGTGATGATCCCGGTGACCGGATCCTCGTCGGTTGCGCCTCCGGGGGCGGCGCCGGCGGCGCTCTGCGGCTCGAAACACTGGATATCCGTGATCGAGCCGACCCGCTCCTCGCTCCAGCGGACCTGGACCCGCATCCCGGTCTCGACATCGTCGGGGGAGGAGGCGTCGAGGGCGTGGAGGAGGGTGCCGTCGGCGCCATCGAGCCGCACCTGCACCCAGGCGAAGGCACGGTCCAGGGGTTGGCCGGCGACGGGCTCCGGGCACCACGACCAGGAGGTGACCGTGCCCTCCGGGGAGACCTCGACGAAGTCGCTGGTCTGCTCGTGGGTCTCGGGGTCGTACTCCGGAGGCGGCACGAGCACCGGCCCGGACGACGTACGCCCGCCGATGATGACACCGTCACGCAGGCCGGTGAAGAAGCGGCCCAGGACCGGTCCGGTGGACCTGGTGTAGTCGAAGGCCACCGTGACCGGTGCTTGCAGGGTGCGGAGTCCGGAAGGGGGCGGCATGGCACAAAAGTGAAACACGTTCTACTATCCGGGGGCAAGGAGGTCCACATGAAGTTGGGACTGCAGCTCGGCTACTGGGGGGCGCAGCCGCCCGAGGGAGTCGGCGAGCTGGTGACCGCCGCGGAGGAGTCCGGGTTCGACGCGATCTTCACCGCCGAGGCATGGGGCTCCGACGCGTTCACGCCGCTGGCCTGGTGGGGCCGCGAGACCCAAAGACTCAGGCTCGGTACGTCGATCGTGCAGATGAGCGGACGCTCGCCGACCTCGATCGCGATGCACGCCCTGACGCTGGACCACCTCAGCAACGGCCGGGTGATCCTGGGCATGGGCGTGAGCGGGCCGCAGGTGGTGGAGGGCTGGTACGGCCAACCGTTCTCCAAACCGCTCGCCCGCACCCGTGAGGTCGTCGACATCATCCGCCAGGTGCTCGCGCGCGAGGCGCCGGTGACCAACGACGGTCCGCACTACCCGCTGCCGTACACCGGTGAGGGGTCGGTCGGCCTGGGCAAGCCACTCAAGCCGATCGTCCACCCCCTGCGCTCCGACATCCCGATCTGGCTCGGCGCCGAGGGGCCCAAGAACGTCGCCCAGACCGCCGAGATCGCCGATGGCTGGATCCCGATCTTCTACACCCCCAAGTCGGCCGGCATGTACGGCCCGTGGCTCGACGAGGGCTTCGCCCGCGAGGGCGCGCGCCACGGTGTTGATGGGCGCGGGCGGGCCGACTTCGAGATCGCGGCCACCTGCCACGTGCAGGTCGTCCGGGATGCCGAGGAGAAGCGGGCCGTCATCGACGCATTGAAGCCGGTCGTCGCCCTCTACATGGGTGGCATGGGTGCCAAGGACCAGAACTTCCACAAGCAGGTCTTCGACCGCATGGGCTACGAGGCGATCACCAGTCAGGTCCAGGAGCTCTACCTCGGCGGCAAGAAGGAGGACGCCACCGCGCTCATCCCCGACGAGCTCGTCGACGACATGCACATCATCGGCACCGAGGGGGAGGTCAAGGAGACCGTGGCCGCCTGGGAGGAGACCGGCGTGACCACCCTGATGCTCAGCTGTGGCTCGGCGGACGAGGTCCGCCGGATCGCGGAGGTCCTGGCCTGAGGGTCACGCCCGGGCGCGGAAGAATCTCCCGAAGACCGTCTGAAGGCGCCGTCGGCGCGGGCCGCGACAGTGGCTCCGGCGCTGTCGGAGAGCGCCCGGGAGGCGACCGGGGAGGACGACGTACGCACGCCGTCCGGTATCCCCGCGGCGGACCAGGGGTACCACCCTGACACCGCCGAGACCGACCTGCACCAGCCGGGAACCGAGCCCCTGATGGACCCGGCCACGGTGAAGGCGATCAAGAGCGAGGCCCAGGTCATGCAGCGGGCCGCCGACCCGGACAAGGGTTAGCCTCTACGATCGATGAGTTTCGCGGTGGTCCCGGGTCTATGCCCTCGGACCGCTCCATGGGCTGGAATCGGGAGGCATCGTGAAACTTCTGCTCACGTCCGCGGGCGTCAAGAACGCCACCATCCAGGGCGCGTTGGTCGAGCTCCTGGGCAAGCCGATCGCTGAGGCGAGCGCCTTGTGCATCCCCACGGCGCAGTACGGGCACCCCATGGTCGGCCCCGGCGTCATGGCCTGGCAGTTCATCAGCGGAAACTCCGAACTCCCGATGGTGGACCTGGGCTGGAAGTCCGTCGGCGTGCTGGAGCTCACCGCGCTGCCCAGCATCGATCAGGAGCGCTGGGTGCCTCTGGTCCGGGAGACGGATGCCCTCCTGGTGGCGGGCGGCGATGCCCTCTATCTGTGCCACTGGATGCGGGAGTCCGGGCTGGCCGACCTGCTTCCGTCGCTGAGCGAGGCGGTCTGGGTAGGGCTGAGCGCCGGGAGCATGGTGATGACCCCCAGGATCGGGGAGGACTTCGTCCGGTGGAGACCGCCGACCGGCGACGACACGACGTTGGGCCTCGTCGACTTCTCGATCTGTCCGCACCTGGCTCCGGACGGCATGCCGGGCAACTCCATGGCCGAGGCGGAGCAATGGGCGGCCGCCATCCCGGGCCCGGCGTACGCGATGGACGACCAGACGGCCATCAAGGTCGTCGATGGCACCGTAGAGGTTGTGTCAGAAGGGCACTGGAAGCATTTTCCCGCCTAACGTCCTGAGACGTCAGTCGCGGACCCTGGCACGCAGCACGTTCTTCTGGATCTTCCCGGTTGAGGTCTTCGGGAGCTCGACGAACTCGACTCGTCGGGGCACCTTGTAGTCCGCGATCCGCTCACGGACAAAGGCGCGCAGCTCGTCGGCCCCGACCTGCGCACCTTCCTGAAGCGTGACGAACGCGACCGGGACCTCGCCCCACTTCTCGTCCGGCGCCCCGACGATCGCAGACTCCAGCACGGCCGGGTGGGCGTCAAGGACGCGTTCGACCTCGACGGAGGCGACGTTCTCGCCACCGGAGATGATCACGTCCTTGCGGCGGTCGCGGATCTCGACGTACCCGTCAGGGTGGATGACCGCCAGGTCTCCGGTGAGGAAGCAGCCGCTTCGGGTGACAGCCGCGGTCGCCTCCTCGTCGCGGTAGTAGCCGAGCATGACGTCGTTGCCTCGCACGGCGAGCTCCCCGATGGTCTCCCCATCCGCAGGCACGTCGTGGCCGTCGGCGTCCAGAACGCGCAACGGTCGGGCGACGATGTTTCCCACGCCCTGGCGGGCTCGTAGCGAGTTCCGCTGGTCGGTCGTCAACACGTCCCATTCGGGCAACCACTCGTTGATGGCGATCGGCCCGAAGGTCTCTGTGAGTCCGTAGAGGTGCGTGACGTCAAGGCCGAGCGCAGCGAGCCGACCGATCAGCGCGGGCGACGGTGGAGCGCCACCGACGTCGACGTGCACCCGGTGGCTGAGCTCGGTTGCGGCCGGGTCGGCGGCGACCATGGCCAAGACGGTCGGAGCCCCGCTGAAGTGGGTGACGCCTTCCTCGCGGAGCATCCGCCAGATCTCGCTCGTCTCGACGGCGCGCAGGCACAGGTGCGTACCGCCGGCGGCGGTGACCGCCCAGGTGAAGCACCAGCCGTTGCAGTGGAACATCGGCAGCGTCCACAGGTAACAGGCACCCGGACCGAGCCGTGCGTGGTACGCCATCGCGACGGCCTGGAGATAGGCACCGCGGTGGTGGTACATGACGCCCTTGGGCCGTCCGGTCGTACCGGAGGTGTAGTTGAGGGCGAGCAGATCGCGCTCGTCAACGTTCACAAGGTCGGAGGGCTGGGGATCCGCACTGGCCAGCCAGGCGTCGTACTCCTCCTCCCCGACCATCTGGATGCCGACCTCGTCGGCCAGCGCACACGCCTGGTCCGCGAGCTCGCGCGTGGCCACGAGCAACCGGGCACCGGAGTGCTGGAGCACGTAGCGCATCTCGTCGTGGCTGAGGCGGATGTTGACGGAGACGAGCACCGCACCGCGTGCCGGTACGGCGTGGTGCAGCTCGAGCATCAGGTGACTGTTTGCGCACAGCGCGGCCACCCGGTCGCCCCGCCCGACACCGGCCGAGGCCAACGCGCTGACCAGTCGGGCGCAGCGGCCGGCGAGGTCGGCGTACGTCAGCCGGACCTGGCCGTCCACGACGGCGAACCGCTCTGCGAAGACCGCCGCCGAGCGATCGAGGAACGACGCCGGGGTCAGCGGTGCGAACGTGAAGTCAGCCATGCAGCCCACCCTGCCGGAAGGCAGGGGATGATTGCCCGAAACTGGAACACGTTCTAGTGTGCCACCCATGGCAGACGCCCTCCGGACCGCCCCGCACAACGGCCACCTGATGGTGGCGGCGCTGAAGCGACACGGCGACAAGCCGGTGATGCACCTCGGTGACACCACCCTGACCGGGCGCGAGACGGCCGCGCGGATCAGCCAGTACGTCCAGGCCTTCGAGGCCCTCGGTGCCGGCACCGGCTCGCACGCGGCCCTGCTGGCGCTGAACCGGCCCGAGGTGCTGTTCATCCTCGGGGCCGGCCAGACCCAGGGCTTTCGGCGGACCTCCCTGCACCCGCTGGGCTCGGCCGACGACCATGCCTACGTCATCAACGAGGCCGGCATCACCGCCCTGATCGTCGACCCGATGTTCACCGAGCGGGCCGTGGCCCTGCTGGAGAAGTGCCCGGGGCTCGAGCAGGTGCTCACCATCGGACCGGTGCCCGAGGCGTTGGTTGCGGCCGGCCGCGACCTGGTCGCCGAGGCGGCGTCGTACGAAGCGCAGCCGCTCAGCGCGAGACTGCTGCCACCCGACCACATCGTCTCGATCGCCTACACCGGGGGAACGACCGGCAAGCCGAAGGGCGTGATCGGCACCGCGCAGACGATGGCCACGATGACCCAGGTCCAGCTGGCCGAGTGGGAGTGGCCGGAAGCACCGCGGTTCCTGATGTGCACGCCGCTGTCGCACGCCGGGGCGGCGTTCTTCGCGCCGACCGTGGTCAAGGGCGGCTCCCTCTACGTGCTGTCGCGGTTCGACCCGGCGGAGGTCCTGCAGACCATCGAGGAGCAGCGGATCACCGCGACCATGCTCGTGCCGTCGATGCTCTACGCCCTGCTCGACCACCCGGACTCCCGGAGCCGCGACCTGTCGTCGCTGGAGACGGTCTACTACGGCGCGTCGGCCATCAACCCGGTGCGGCTCCGGGAGGCGATCGACCGGTTCGGCCCGATCTTCGCGCAGTACTACGGCCAGTCCGAGGCGCCGATGGTCATCAGCTACCTCGCCAAGGGCGAGCACGACGAGAAGCGGCTTTCCTCGTGCGGCAGGCCGTCGGCGCTGCTCCGGACCGCGCTGCTGGGCGAGGACGGGTCCCCGGTCGAGGTGGGAGAGCCGGGGGAGATCTGCGTAGCCGGGCCGCTGCTGGCCGGTGGCTACTGGAACCTCCCCGAGGAGACCCGCGAGACCTTCCGCGACGACGGGTGGCTGCACACCGGTGACATCGCCCGGGAGGACGAGGACGGCTTCTGGTTCATCGTCGACCGGACCAAGGACATGATCGTGACGGGTGGGTTCAACGTGTTCCCCCGCGAGGTCGAGGACGTCGTGGCCGAGCACCCGTCGGTTGCCCAGGTGGGTGTCATCGGGACCCCCGACGAGCGGTGGGGTGAGGCCGTGACCGCGATCGTCGTGCTCCGGGACGACGTGGCGACCGACGATGAGTCGGTGGCCACGCTCACGGCTGAGGTCCAAACGCTGGTGAAGGAGCGCAAGGGAGCGGTGCAGGCTCCGAAGCGTGTGATCGTCGCCGACTCCCTCCCGCTCACCGGTCTCGGGAAGCCGGACAAGAAGGCGCTCCGGGCACAGTACTGGGACGGTGACCGGGCGATCGGCTGAAATCCATGGACGGGGACCCCTAGCCTGAACCCCATGCCCCTCCGGAACGGTCCCCACGGCTACGGCCTGGTCACCAAGCTGCTGCACTGGGCGACCGTCGCTGCGCTGGCCGCGCAGTTCGTCGTCGGCTACGTGATGCTGAACGACGACGGCGGCTTCGAGGAGGCCGACTGCGACCGCGGGTCCGACCGGATCGAGGAGCAGTGTGAGCGGCAGCAGGATGCTCTCGAGGCGCGCGCGGAGGATCCCCTGGGGACGGCGTACTCCGACCTGGGATCCGGTGACGTCTTCGCGGGCGGAGTGAGCCTCCCTGAGCTCCACGTCATGCTCGGTCTGCTGGTCCTCGCCCTCGTGGTGAGCCGCGTGGTCTGGCGTCGGACGGCCGGGCTGCCGCCGTGGGCCGAGGGCCTGTCCGCGGGTGAGCGGTCGTTGGCGCACTGGACGGAGAAGGCGCTGCTGGCCCTGCTCTTCCTGATTCCGCTCAGTGGCCTGTCGCTGGTGGTGGTGAGCTATGACCTGCTGCCGCTCCACATCGCGGCCCACATCGCCTTCTTCGTCACGATCGCCGCTCACCTCGGCCTGGTGCTCAAGCACCAGCTCCTCGACCGGGACCGGCTCCTGGCGCGCATGCTCTGACGGTCAGGTCCCCGTGAACTCCGGCGTCCGCTTCTCCATGAAGGCCTTCGGACCCTCCTTGGCGTCGCTCGAGGCGAAGACGGCCGCGCCGACCTTCGCGTCGTCGGCCCAGCACTCGTCCTCGTGCTTGCCCTCGGAGTCGCGGATCGTCTTCAGGATGGCCTGGACGGCCACCGGACCGTTGGCGGCGATCATCCCGGCGATCTCGTGCGCCTTCTCCAGCGCCTGCCCGTCGGGTACGACGTGGCCGACCAGGCCGAGGGAGAGGGCCTCCGGGGCGGTGATGTGCCGGCCGGTGAGCAGCAGGTCGGCCGCCACCGTGTAGGGGATCTGGCGGGGCAGCCGCACGGCGGAGCCACCGAGCGGGTACAGGCCCCAGCGTGGCTCGGAGACCCCGAACCGCGCGGACTCGCCGGCCACCCGGATGTCGGTGGCCTGCAGGATCTCGGTGCCGCCCGCAATCGCCGGGCCCTCGACCGCCGCGACCAGCGGCTTGGTGAGTCGGAAGCCCTTGAGCAGCGACTTGATCACCGACGGGTCGAACTCGCCGGACTCGAACCGGTCCGTCGGGGCCGACTTGCTCATCGCGGCCAGGTCCGCACCGGCACAGAAGGAGCCACCGGCGCCGGTCAGGATCGCGACCCGGACGGCGTCGTCGGAGTTCACCCGGTCCCAGGCGTCCGACATGATCTCGAGCATCTCCCCGGACAGCGCGTTGCGCTTCTCGGGCCGGTTCATGGTCACGACCAGGGTGTGGTCGACGAGCTCGACCAGGCAGTGCGCCTCGGCGCCGGAGGGGGTGTCCGTCATGGGGGACGATGCTAGCCAAAAACAAGAACGTGTTCTAGTCTCGGGGCCGTGGCCCTGAACATCGCTGACCTCTTCGAGCACGCCGTCGACGTCGTCCCAGAGCGGTTCGCCATCCAGTCCGGCAACCACAGGGCGACATACTCCGAGATCGAGGCCGACGCCAACCGGCTGGCCCACTTCCTGCAGAGCCGGGGGGTCGGGCGCGGCGACCACGTCGGGGTCTACGCCAGGAACGGCGTCGAGCACGTCGTCGCCCTGTTGGCGATCTTCAAGGTGCGAGCGGTCGCCATCAACGTGAACTACCGCTACGTCGAGGGCGAGCTCGACTACCTCTTCGACAACTCCGACATCGTCGCCCTCCTGCACGAGCGCGGCTACGCGCACCGGGTGGCGGTGTGCGCGCCCCGGCACGAGAAGCTCCACACGATCGTCTCGATGCCCGACCCCACCCAGTCCGGTCCCGGCACGGGCCAGGAGCCGGACGACGAGCTCGCCCAGTTGGTGGCGTCGTACGACGGCGTCAGCTGGGCCGACGCGCTCGGCGGGCAGAGTGCCGACCGTGACTTCGGCGAGCGCAGTGACGACGACGTCTACATCGTCTACACCGGCGGCACGACCGGGTACCCGAAGGGCGTCATGTGGCGCCACGTCGACTTCTGGCGCGTGCTCGGCGGCGGCATCGACTTCATGACCGGGGAGGCCCTGGAGGAGTTCGACCAGTCCAAGCAGGCCGCCACCAACGAGGCGATGGTCACCTTTCCGCTCAGCCCCCTGATGCACGGCGGTGCCCAGGCCGCGACCTTGATGCACCTCTTCGCCGGCCACCTGACCATCGTCGAGCCTGGCTTCGACCCCGTCGGCACCTGGGAGATCGTCGACCGGGAGCAGGTGCAGCTGCTGTTCATGACCGGCGACGCAATGGCGCGCCCGCTGATCGAGGCCTACGCCGAGGGCGACTTCGACGGCTCCTCGCTGGTGGCGGTCGCCAGCAGCGCGGCGATCTTCAGCCGACCGGTCAAGGAGCGCTGGATGGCGGCGTTCCCCAACACCTTCTTCACCGACTCGGTGGGTTCCTCGGAGACCGGCTTCCAGGGCACCGGCCTTCAGGATGCCGAGAACATCAAGGGCGAGGGATGTGTCGTCGCCCTCGGCCCCGAGTCGGTCGTCCTCGACGACGACAACCGGATCCTCGACCCGGCCGCGAACGTCGGGGCGGTGGGCCGGCTCGCCCGCGGGAACAGCGTCCCGCTCGGCTACTACAAGGACGAGGAGAAGTCCGCGCGCACGTTCATCACCATCGACGGCACCCGGTACTCCGTGCCAGGCGACTTCGCCCGGATCGAGCCCGACGACAAGGTCACGCTGCTGGGGCGCGGTTCGAACTGCATCAACACCGGAGGAGAGAAGGTCTTTCCCGAGGAGGTCGAGATGGCGGTGAAGGCCCACCCCGACATCTACGACGTCCTCGTGGTCGGCATGCCCGACGAGCGGTACGGCCAGGCGGTGACGGCCGTCGTGCAGCCACGCGAGGGCGCCACCCCCGACCTCGAGGACCTACGCAACTTCCTGCGCGAGACGCTCTCCGGCTACAAGCTGCCCCGCGCCATGACCGTGGTCGAGGAGATTCCGCGCCATGCCACGGGCAAGGCCAACTACCCCAAGGCGACCGAGCTCGCCGGCGCCCGGACGGGCTGAGGGCAGGCGCCCGAATGCGGACCCCCCTCTGCGACGTCTTCGGCATCGAACGACCGATCTTCGCGTTCACCCCCAGCGAGAAGGTGGCCGCGGCGGTGTCGCGCGCCGGTGGCCTCGGCGTGCTCGGCGCCGTCCGCTTCAACGACCCCGACGAGCTCGACCAGTCCCTGACCTGGCTCGACGAGAACACCGACGGCAAGCCCTACGGCGTCGACGTTGTGATGCCGATGAAGATGCCCGCGGAGGGGACGTCGGTCGACCTCCAGGCCATGATTCCGCCCGAGCACCTGAGCTTCGTCGACCGCACCCTGCAGCAGCTGGGGGTGCCGCCGCTGCCCGAGGGTGAGGGTCGGGAGGGGGTGCTCGGCTGGCTGCACTCGGTGGCGCGCTCCCACGTCGGCATCGCCCTGGCCCACCGGCCGGTGCTGATCGCCAATGCCCTCGGCTCGCCTCCGGTCGATGTCATCGAGCAGGCGCACGCGCGCGGCGTCAAGGTGGCGGCCCTGGCCGGGGCCGCCAAGCACGCGGTGTCCCACGTCCACAACGGCGTCGACGTCATCGTCGCGCAGGGCTACGAGGCGGGCGGGCACACCGGCGAGATCGCCAGCATGGTGCTCACCCCCGAGATCGTCGACGCCGTCGGCGCCGACGTCCCCGTGCTCGGTGCGGGCGGCATCGGCACCGGCCGTCAGATCGCCGCCTCCCTCGCCCTCGGCGCCCAGGGCGTGTGGACCGGGTCGATCTGGCTGACCGTGGAGGAGTACGACCTGTCGACCGGCGTGGGGATCCGCGACGCCTTCCTGCGCGCCGAGTCCTCCGACACCGTCCGCACCCGGATCTACACCGGCAAGCCGGCCCGCCTGCTCAAGACGAAGTGGACCGAGGCGTGGGAGGCCGAGGACGCCCCGGAGCCGCTGCCGATGCCACTGCAGAACCTCCTCGTCGCCGACGCTCACAACCGGATGAACCGGGGCGACGACCCCGACACCGTCTCCATGCCGGTGGGCCAGATCGTGGGCCGGATGAACGAGGTGCGTCCCGTCGCCGAGGTGATGGACCGGCTCGTGGAGGAGTTCCAGGAGGCGGTCGGCAGGCTCGACGACGTCGCCGGGGCTTAGATTCCAGCCGTTCGGGGAAGGACACCTCCCATGGATGAGAAGCAGCGCCCTGTCCGCCGCCTGGCCACGGTGGTCGTCGCGCTGGCGGTCGCCGGAGGTCTCGTGGGCCTGGCCGGCGCCGGATCGGCCACCACCGACGCCTTCCCCGCGCCGACGCCCCAGGCCGAGTGCGGTCCTGGTGCGCGGGAGGAGACCGACATCCAGGGCAGGGTCCCGCAGCGCGACTACGACACCGGACGGGTGGACCGTGGCTATCGCTGCAACACCAAGCAGGTGGCCCACCATGGGCAGACCGGCGGGTTCAAGGTCCAGCGCTATCGGGACGAGTCCGGGCGGGTGTGCGCGTACTACGACTCGACGCTGCTGTTCCCCAAGGACGTCCTGATGAACGCGGCTCAGGGGCTCGGCGTGATCGTGCTCGACATGAGCGACCCGTCGCGACCCAGGCAGACCGACGAGCTGGTGTCGCCGGCGATGCAGAGCCCGCACGAGTCAGTGCTGGTGAACAAGAAGCGCGGCCTGATCGCCGCCGTCCTCGGCAATGCCGCGACCAACGCGGGCGTGCTCGACGTCTACGACGTCAGCCAGAACTGCCGGCACCCGCAGCTGCTCTCCTCGACACCGACCGCGGTCCTCGGCCACGAGAGCGGCTGGGCCCCGGACGGGAAGACCTTCTGGGCGGCCAGCTCCGGCGGCCAGACCCTCACCGCGATCGACGTCAGCGACCCGCAGCTGCCGAGGCCCGTGGTCTTCCAGTCCGGCGTCAACTACCACGGCCTGCGGCTCTCGGACGACGGCCGGACCATGTACGTCGCCGAGATCGGCAACCCGACCGACGGCAGCTTCGCCTCTGGTGGACTGCGGATCCTCGACGTGAGCGAGGTGCAGGACCGTGAACCGGACCCCCAGGTCCGGCTGGTCTCCGAGCTGGACTGGCCGGAGCGGTCGATCCCGCAGGTCGCCGAACCGTTCACTCGCGATGGCCACCCCTACTTGCTCGAGGTCGACGAGTTCGCCAACTACAACTTCACCAGCGGGCAGGACCAGTCCGAGGCGCCGGTCGGGGCGGCCCGGATCATCGACGTCGCCGATCCCGCCAACCCGGTTGTCGTCTCCAACCTGCGGCTCGAGGTGCACCAGCCGGCCGCGCGCAAGACGTCGCAGCAGGACGATCCCGGCGCGATGTCGCCCGTCCAGGGCTACGCAGGCCATTACTGCTCCCTGCCTCGCCGGACCGACCCGAAGCTGGTCGCCTGCTCGATGATCGCGTCCGGCCTGCGGATCTTCGACATCAGCAACCTACGGAGCCCGGTCGAGGTCGGATACTTCAACCGACCGGTGCGTCCGGGTTCGAAGCCGGCCAACCCCACGGCGGCCGGGGGTTACGCGATGTCGCAGCCCTCGTGGGATGTCGCCCACCGTCAGGTGTGGTACTCCGACGGGAACTCCGGGTTCTACGCGGTCCGGCTCACCAACGGAGTGGGAGCGTTGCTGCCGCGCTGAGTCGTCTCGGGCTCGTGGTAGCGCTGCGTGCTGAAGTCGCCGGCGTAGTAGCCGTTGTGGGGGTGCACCCGGCCGGAGCAGGTGCCGGACTCCACCTCGACGAAGATTGTTGCGGCCATGGTGCTCACCTCCTGGTTCGGCTTCTTTGCCTTCGAGAGTCGCTGCGTTCTCTGCAGATACAGACCGCTGGAAGTCGCTGAAATCATCGGCGGCGGGGGCGGATTGTTGCGCCGAATCAGGAGTACGACGTGCCGCGTTCCGCCCGGGTCCAGAGCGGGTCGGTCACGTCGAGCCCCTGGTCGACCAGCTCCCGCTTCAGCACCTTGTTGGTGGCGGTCTGGGGAAGGGTCGCGGCGATCCGGACGTGGCGCGGCCACTGCTTGGGCCCGAGGTCGGGCTGGGCGGCCAGGAACTCCTCGAAGGAGGCAGGGTCGAGCTCCGAGCCGGGGCGCAGCACCAGGGCCGCCACCAGCTGGTCTCCGGTGGTGGGGTCGGGCACGGCGTACACCGCCACCCGACTGACCTCGGGGTGTCGCAGCAGGATCTGCTCGACCGGCGCGGCCGCGAGGTTCTCGCCGTCGACCCGCAGCCAGTCGCCGGTGCGGCCCGCGTAGTAGGCGAAGCCGTCGGCGTCGAGGTAGCCGAGGTCGCCGGACCAGTACATCCCGCCGCGCATCCGCTCCGCAGTGGCCGCCTCGTCGTTGTAGTAGCCCGCGAACTGGCCCGCCCCGTCGACGTTGACGAACTCGCCGACGCACTCCTCGAGGTTGGTGACGCGGCCGTCCGGTCCGGGCTCGGCGGGCGGACACTCCTCGCCGGTGGCGCGGTCGAGGACCTTCACCCCGTCCAGCGGCCTCCCGAGCGAGGCGGGTGGCGTGCCCTCGACGCGCGAGATGATCACGGCGTTCTCGGTCGAGCCGAAACCGTCGCGCACCTCGCAGCCGAAGCGGGTCGAGAACGCGGTGATGTCCTTCTCGTTGGCCTCGTTGCCGAACGCCAGTCGCAGCGGGTTGTCGGCGTCGTCGTCGCGCTCGGGGGTGGCGAGGATGTAGGACAGCGGTTTGCCGACGTAGTTCATGTACGTCGCCCCGAAGTGCCGGACGTCGTCGAGGAACCCGCTGGCCGAGAACCTCGGAGCGAGCGCGAGCGTGGCGCCGGTGACCAGCGCCATCGCGTAGCCGGACATCACGGCGTTGCTGTGGAACAGCGGCATCGACACGTAGAGCACGTCGTCGCTGGTGATCGAGAACATGTCGGCCAGCACCACGCCCGGGAACCAGACCTTCTCGTGCGTCACCCGGACCGCCTTCGGCTCTCCGCTGGTGCCCGAGGTGAAGATCAGCATGAACAGGGACTCGTCGCCGACCGCTACCTCCTGTGGTCGAGGAGGTTGCCCGGGCAACTCACCCGAAACCTCCGGACCTTCCGCAACCAGCTCTTCCCACTCACCCTCATCCACCCGCACCACCCGGACGCTCCCGAGGTCGAGCGCCTCGAGCAGGTCGGCATGGCTGGCATCGGTGAGCACGACCTGGCAGTCGCCCTTGCGGATGTCGGCAAGCAGGGAGCCCCCTCGCCGGGTGGTGTTGAGTCCGACGACCACGTGTCCGCCCAGCGCCGCCGCCGAGAGGGCCATCGCCATCTCGGCGGTGTTGTCGAGCAGCACGCCGACATGGGGCGGCCGGTCGTCCTCCAGCAGGCCGCGCAGGGCCGCGGCGCGGGCGGTGGACTCGCGCACGTGCTCGGCCCAGGTCCAGCTGCGCTCCCGCGTGGCGAGTCCGGGCCGGTGGTCGTCGACCCGGTCGAGGAGCAGCTGACGAAGGGTGGTCAACTCGGCTCGGCGGCGAGGGCGCGGCCGACGGCGAGCGCCTGCTCGGTCGTCCCGCCGTAGGCGAACTCGAACCGTTTGGCGGTCGTGAAGAAGCGGTGCGCCTCGCCGTCCAGGTCGATGCCGACCCCGCCGTGGACGTGGACGGTCGTGTGGGCGAGGCGGTGGCCGGCGTCGGCCGCCCAGAGCTTGGCCACGGCCAGCTCGGTTCCGGCCGGGAGACCCTCCTCGAGGCGCCAGGCCGCCTGCCACAGGGTGAGCCCCTGGCCGAGGACGTCGATGTAGCCGTCGGCCAGCCGTTGCGAGACGGCCTGGAAGGTGCCGATCGGACGGCCGAACTGCTCGCGCTCCTTCGCGTACGCCGACGTCAGCGTGAGCGCGCCTTCGGTGACTCCGAGCTGCTCGGCGCAGGCGGCCAGCGACCAGGAGCTGGCCCAGGCGCTCGGCCGCTACCCCGGTCGGGTCTGCCAGCACGGAGTCGTCGGGAAGTCGCGCATCGTGCAGCTCGACCCGCGCCGCGAGGTCGCCGTCGCTGGTCCGCTGCGGCAGCACGTTCACGCCGTCGGTGCCGGGCTCGACGAGGAAGACGCCCGGGCCCGACGGTGTCGTCGCGGTGACCAGGAGGAGGTCAGCCCGGGTCCCGCTCGGGACCAGTGTCTTCACCCCGTTCAGGGTCCAGCCCTCGTCGGTGCGTTCGGCCGTCGTCAGGGGATGCGGCGGCAGGGACTCGCGATCCTCGGCAACCGCCGCGGTGAGCAGTCGCGCACCCGAGGCGGCGCCCGGCAGCCAGGCCCGTTGCTGGCCCGCCGAACCCTGCTCGGCGATGAGACGGCCGACGGCGCCGTGCGTGACGAGGGGGACGGGGGCAACGGCGCGCCCGACCTCCACCAGGACCCGGCAGAGCTCGATCAGGCCGAGGCCGGCGCCGTCGTACTCCTCGGGGAGGGCAAGGCCGAGCAGGCCCGCCGAACCCAGCTCGGCCCACAGCTCGGGGTCGAACCTGTCGCCGTCTGCCTCGACCTGCTTCATCCGCTCGTTGGTGGCGCGGTCCTTGAGGATGCGGGCGGCCAGGTCGGCCGCCTCGTCCTGCTCCGGGGTGAACGTGAAGTCCATGGGTCCTTATCCCAATCCTTTCAACGCCGTGCGGCCGGGAGTCCGAGGCCGACGTAGCCGATGATGTCGCGCTGGATCTCGTTGGTGCCGCCGCCGAACGTCATCACCAGCGCGGAGCGGTGGTAGCGCTCCAGCCGCCCGGCCAGTACGGCGGCGGGGGAGTCGGCGGCGACCAGCGCGTTCGGGCCGACGATCTCCATGAGCGAGCGATAGACCTCGGTGGCGAGCTCAGAGCCGTAGATCTTGGTGGCTGAGGCGGTGGCGGGGGAGAGGTCGTCGACCGCGGAGGCGAGCTGCCAGTTGAGCAGGGTGAGCATCTCGACGCGGGCATGGGCCCGGCCGAGCAGGATCTGCACCCACTCCTGGTCGATCACCCGCTGCCCGTCGGGGTTCTTGGTGTCCTGCGCCCAGGCGCGGACCAGTCCCAGCGAGTGGGTCAGCGGTGCCGCGGAGGTGAGGGCTACCCGTTCGTGGTTCAGCTGGTTGGTCATCAATGACCAGCCGCCGTTCAGCTCGCCGACCAGGTTCGACGCCGGCACCCGCACGTCCTCGTAGTACGTCGCACTGGTCCCGACCCCGGCCACCGTGTGTACCGGGGTGAAGGAGAAGCCGTCGGCGTCGGCCGGCACCAGGATCATCGAGAGTCCCTTGTGCCGCGGGAGGTCCGGGTCGGTGCGGCAGGCCAGCCAGATCCAGTCGGCGTACTGGATCAGGGAGGTCCACATCTTCTGCCCGTTGATCACCCACTCGTCGCCCTCCCGCTGCGCGCGGGTCGTGAGGCTGGCGAGGTCGGTGCCGGACCCGGGCTCGGAGTAGCCGATCGAGAAGTGCAGCTCGCCGGCCAGGATCCGGGGGAGGAAGTACTCCTTCTGCTCGTCGGTGCCGTAGCGCATGATCGTGGGGCCGACCGTGTTGAGGGTCAGGTAGGGGATCGGGACGCCGGCGACGGCCGCGACGTCGGTGAAGATCAGCTGCTCGATCATCGAACGGTCCTGCCCGCCGTACTCCTGGGGCCAACCGATCCCGAGCCAGCCGTCGGCGCCGAGCTTGCGGATCACGTCCTTGTAGACCCCGGCGTCGCCGAACTCACCGGAGGCGGCGGCGAGACCGGCGCGGATCTCGGGGGTGACCAGGGCGGTGAAGTAGTCGCGTAGCTCTTCGCGGAGGCGTTCGTGTTCGGGGGTCAGCGCGACGTGCATGCCGCCTAGACTAGAACGTGTTCTCGTTTTGGTCTATCGGGACGGGCGGGTCAGCGCGGCTGGTAGGTGACCACGAGGTCCCCGACGCCGTCGATGTGGCCCTCGAGCCGGCTGCCGGGCTCGATCCGGCCCACGCCGCTGGGGGTGCCGGTCATCAACAGGTCTCCGGGGCGGAGGGTGACCAGGCTACTGAGGTAGCTGATCGCCTCGGGGACCTTCCAGATCTGCTGGGCGAGGTCGCCAGCCTGGCGCTGCTCGCCATCGACCCGCAGCCAGATCTCGCCGTGGTCGGGATGACCGATCTGGTCCGCCGGCCGGATCGCGCTGGTGGGGGCGGACTCGTCGAATCCCTTGGCCATGTCCCAGGGTCGTCCGGCCTTCTTGGCCACCGACTGCAGGTCCCGGCGGGTCATGTCCAGCCCGACGGCGTACCCGAAGACGTGGTCGAGTGCGCGGTCCGCGGGGATGTCGCGACCGCCCTCGCCGAGCGCGACCACGAGCTCGATCTCGTGGTGCAGGTCGTCGGTCTGGCGCGGGAAGGCCAGAGTGCTTCCCGAGGGCACCACGGCGTCCGCCGGCTTGGTGAAGAAGAACGGCGGCTCGCGATCGGGGTCGTGGCCCATCTCGATGGCGTGCTCGGCGTAGTTGCGTCCGATGCAGAACACGCGGGCGATGGGGAACACCGCCGAAGAGCCCTCGACCTCGAGGGTGGTGATGAGCGGCTCCGCGATGGCGTAGTCCAGTGGGGTGTCAGCGGCTCGAGGCATAGAAAGAGACCTTTCGTTCGACGTGGGCCACCGCCTCCGAGGCGAGGAAGGCGAACCCGAAGAGCACGATCAGGAGTGCCCAGAACTCGGGCATCAGGAAGTTGCGGGAGTAGAGCTCGAAAAGGTAGCCGACGCCGATCACGGCGATCAGGAGCTGGCCGATGATCACGCCCTTGAGTCCGCGGATCAGGCCCAGGCGGATGCCGGCGAGCAGCTCGGGCAGGGCGTCCCGCAGGACGATGCGTCCGTAGAGGACGCGGCGGTTCGCCCCGAAGGAACGGCCCATCTCGACCAGGGAGGGGTTCACCCGCTCGACGCCGACCTGCGTGTCGAGCGCGATCACCCAGACCGAGAACAGGACGACCGTGACGATCATGGTCGGCAGCCCGAAGCCGAGCAGGGCCATCAAGGCCGGAACGACCGCGGTGAGGGGTGAGCTCTCGAAGATGTTGACCCACATCCCCATCAGCGAGGCGATCGCGCGGTTGGTGCCCATCAGCATTCCCATCCCGATCCCGACCGTGAACGAGATGGCCATCCCGATCAGGAACGCCTGCAGGGTGATGCTTGCGGCCTCGACGAAGGTCGGCGAGCTCACCACCTCGGGCAGGGCCTGCAGCGTCTCGGACAGGGGCGGGATGAGCGAGATCAGCTCCAGGCGGCCGACGACCTCCCAGATCACGCACCAGACCACCAGTGAGAACGCCATCGGGACGCGGTGGCCGCGAACCTCCATGTCACTCCTCCAGGTAGTCGCGCAGCTCGGCCCAGATCCGCTCCACCCAGTCGAGGTAGGCCGGGCTTCGGCGGATGGCGTCGGAGCCGCCGGTGTGGTCGACGCCGGGGCGGACGACGTTGGAGACCCGGGAGGGACCGCGGGTCAGGATCACGACCTGGTCGGAGACGTAGACCGCCTCCTCGATCGAGTGGGTCACGAAGATGACGGTCTTGCGCTCCTCGCTGAGCAGGCGCAGCAGGTCCTCCTGGAACTTCCGGCGGATCTGCTCGTCGACGGATGCGAAGGGCTCGTCCATCAGCAGGATGTCGGCGTCCACGGCGAGGGCCCGGGCGAGCCCGACCCGCTGCCGCATGCCGCCGGACAGCTGGTGCGGATAGGCGTCCTCGAACCCGGCGAGGCCGACCTTGGCCACGTACTCCCGGGCGACCTGCTCCCGTTCGGTCTTGCCCATGCCGCGCAGCTCGAGGCCGAAGGCGGCGTTGCGCAGCACGGTGGCCCACGGCATCAGGGCGAAGTCCTGGAACACGAAGGCCCGGTCGGGACCGGGTCCAGTGACCGGGGCGCCGTCCACCTCCACCCGCCCGGACGTGGCGTCGATCAGGCCGGCGATGATCTTGAGCGTGGTGGTCTTGCCGCAGCCGCTTGGCCCGATGATGCTGGTCAGCTCGCCGCGAGGCACGTCGAAGCTGATCCCGCCGAGGGCCTGCACACCACCGGGAAACTCTTTGGTCAGGTCGGTGACCCGGACCGCCGGGGGAGCGCTGGTCCCGGGGCCCTGGCTGGATGCCGTGCTCGTGCTGTCGGTCACGGGGCTCTCGGTCACTGGGGCCTCATCTCGGGTCGCAGGAGTCGCAGCTCCGCACGCTGCAGCAGGGTGATGCTCACGCTGGCGACGATGATGATCGACAAGATGGTGGCGAACATCGCGGGATAGTCGGCCACGGAACGGTAGAAGGTGATCAGGTCGCCGACACCGGTCGGAGTGATGATCAGCTCGGCCAGGATCGCGCCGGTGAACCCCTGGGCGAGTCCAAGGCGCAGGCCGGCGAAGATCAGCCCGCTGCCGGCGGGGATGACCACCTTCCAGATCCGCTGCCAGCGGCTGGCCAGGAAGGCGTGGCTCATCTCGACCAGGGACCGCGGGGTGTTGGAGATCCCGCGGTAGGAGTTGAGCACGATCACCGGCGCGCTCAGCAGTACGACGGCGAACACCTTGGCCGAGAAGCCGATCCCGTAGACGAACGTGATCAGCGGGATGATCGCGGCGGAGGGCGAGGCCTGCAGGACGATGAAGACCGGCAACCCGAACCACTCCGTACGGGGGGAGAGGCCCATCACCAGCCCGGCCAGGACACCGCCGACGGCGGTGAGGAACACCCCGACGAGGAGCGGGCCGGCAGTCTCCTTGTAGGCCTCGGCGAAGGTGCCGTCGGTCAGCATGGTCCAGAACGCGGCAAGGGTGTCGGTGCAGGTCGGGAACGCGATGCTGACCGGCACCCGCCCTGCCCATTCCCAGAGGACGAGGACGAGCAGGATGGAGGCGGTCCGCAGCACCCACGGGTGCGCCGCGAACGACCGGACCGGCGTCGCCTCCTGAGTGCGGACCGGCGTCGGCTCCTGGGTGAGTGCGGTCATCCCGTGGTGCCGGACCCGTCCACGGTGGACACGGCCTGCTCCATGGGGTCAAGCGTCCAGAAGTCCTCGACCGCGAGGTCGTCGGGGTCGCCCTCGAGCTGGCCGGCGGCGGCGTAGAACTCGAAGTCGTCGCGCGCGGCCTCTTCACCGCCGCAATCGTCGGTGAAGAGTCCCTCCTCGGAGGCCTGCTCGTAGTAGGGCAGCAGCTCGGACTCGAGCTCCTGGGGGAGATCGGGCAGCAGGTCCAGCCGCTCGCGCTCCTCCTGGACGAAGGTCGGGTCCTCGTTGATCGAGCGCCACACCTCGAGGATCTCCTCCAGGAGGATCTGGACCGACTCCTCGTTGGACTCCAGCCACTCGGTGTTGCCGAAGAGCACCTCGTCACTGGCCTGGGTCTCGGGCACGGGCAGCACGTGGAAGGCGCCCGGCTCCTCGCTCATCACGAAGTTCTTGTTGGGGATGTCGAGCACGGCGGCCTTCACGTTTCCCCGCAGCAGCGCCGTGGCGCGAACCTCGGAGCTGGGGACGTAGCTGATGTCGCCGAACTCGATGCCCTCCTCCTCCTGGACGATCTCGGCCAGCGCCTCGGTCGTGGAGCCGCGGGAGTGGACGGTGAACGTCTCTCCGTCCATCGCCTGCCAGTCCGGATAGGCAGCCTTGTCGACGACCGGGAAGAACCGGGCCGCCGCGAGCTGGCAGAAGATGCGCAGCGGGGCGTTGGAACCCTGGATGAGGGCGTACGGCGCCCCGAGGCCGACGTCGGCCTGGCCGCCCACCACCGCCTGGTTGGCAAGGTCCTCGTCGGCGAGCTCGATCAGCTCCACGTCCGTGCCCCGGTCCCGCACCCGCTCGAGGGCGATGAAAAGGGCGAGGGTCTCGACCGACTCGATGTCGCCGAGGGCGACCCGGATGGTCCCTGACTCGCCGCCGGCTCCGGCACCGTCGCCGCAGGACGCGAGTCCCAGCGCCAGCACGACCGAGGCGACCACTGCTCCGAAACGCTTCATACCTGCCTCCAGGGTGGTGGTGGTCGGAACATATCAGATATGATTCGTCCGGAACAGGGTGCGCTCACGGTGTGCATTTGAAGGGGGTCGGCGATGACGAACCTGAAGTCCCAGGCGATCTACCTCGCGCTGCGCGAGCGGATCCTGTCCAGCGACATCGAGCCGGGCTCCCGGCTGAAGCTGCGCGAGATCGGGAACCAGTACCACACCAGCGACATCCCGGTCCGCGAGGCGCTGCGGATGCTGGAGCGGGACGGCCTCGTCGAGACCTCGCCGTACGTCGGTGCGCGGGTCACCACCCTGACCGCCAAGGAGGTCGCGGAGACCTACTTCATCCGATCCCACCTGGAGAGCATCGCCACCGGCCTGGCCGCCGAGCGGATCACCGACGCCGAGCTGGCCCAGCTGGACGTGCTGATGGTCAAGATGGACGACGCGGTCGACGCCCAGGAAGGGGCGGCCTTCTCCGACCTGAACCGGGAGTTCCACCGCACGATCGTGGCCAGCTGCGGCAACGACATGCTGCGAGACCTCACCATGGACATCTGGCAGCGGCACTCCGGCTTCCAGCGGGTGTTCCGGCAGGTGCCCGAGCGGCTCGCCGTCTCCCAGCGCGAGCACGAGGGCATCGTGACCGCGCTCCGAGCCCATGACGCGGCGGAGGCCGCGCGGCTGGCGCTGCTGCACAAGCGCTCGGTACGGGACTCCGTGAACACCCTGGTCGAGGAGGCACCCGTTGCGGCCGACCAGGACCGGGCCGGGGAGCAGATAGACTAGAACGTGTTCTCGTTTTGGTCCATACTGGGCCCATGACTGACACGAGACTGCTCGACCACGGCACCCCGCCGGAGCGGTTCGCCCGTGGGTGGCACTGCCTGGGGCTCGCCGACGACTTCCGGGACGGCGAGCCGCACCCGGTCGAGGCCTTCGGCGGCAAGCTCGTCGTCTGGTCCGACTCCCAGGGCGACCTCCACGTGCTCGACGGCTACTGCCGGCACATGGGCGGTGACCTGACCCAGGGCACGGTCAAGGGCGACGAGATCGCCTGCCCCTTCCACGACTGGCGGTGGGGCGGCGACGGCAAGTGCAAGCAGATCCCCTACGCCCGCCGGGTGCCGCTGCGCGCACGCACGCAGAAGTACCCCGCGGTCGTTCGCAACGGCCAGCTGCTGGTGTGGCACGACGCCGAAGGAGGCGCGGCCGACGAGGAGATCCTCCCGCCAGAGCTGCCGGGCATCGGCACCGACGAGTGGACCGACTGGACCTGGAATGTCATCGACGTCGACAACTCCCACTGCCGCGAGATCATCGACAACGTCGTCGACATGGCGCACTTCTTCTACATCCACTTCGCGTTCCCCACGAACTTCCGCAACGTCTTCGAGGGCCACATGGCGACCCAGTTCATGGAGTCGACCGGACGGCCGGACATGCAGTCGGAGGGGTACGGCGACGAGGACCTGGTCCTGAAGTCGGAGGCGACCTACTACGGGCCGTCGTACATGATCAACTGGCTCAACACCGACTACAAGGGCTTCATCACCGACGTCATCCTGGTCAACTGCCACGTCCCGACCTCGCAGAACTCCTTCAAGCTCCAGTACGGCCTGTGCGTGAAGAAGCCCGAGGGGCTCGACGAGAAGACGGCCAACTACATCGCGAAGAAGTACTCCGCCATGTTCGGCGAGGGCTTCATGCAGGACGTCGAGATCTGGCTGAACAAGGCGCCGGTGCAGAACCCGCTGCTGTGCGAGGAGGACGGGCCGGTCTACCAGCTGCGTCGGTGGTACGAGCAGTTCTACGTCGACAAGGACGACGTGACGCCGGAGATGACCGAGCGCTTCGAGTTCGAGGTGGACACCACGAAGGCGAACGAGTTCTGGCACGCCGAGGTGGAGGCCAATCTGGCCCGCAGGGCAGCCGAGAACAGCGAGGCCGAGGACAAGGCTTCGGCGGACGCCTGATGCCCTCCTTCGTCCCCACCAGCGCGGACACGCTGGAGGACCAGCGTCTGTACACGACCGCGCGGATGGTCGAGGTCGAGTGCCTCGACTGCCTGGCCCGGGTGGGCGTGAAGAAGAACAGCGAGCACCACACCTCGATCCAGTGGACGGCCGACGCGCTGGGGGAGTGCCAGGTGTTCGCGCGGATGTCCGGCGAGCCCGGCGGGCGACGGGTCCACGCGTCGTGTCCGCGCCTCGCAGCCAGCATCGAAGCAGCAGTGCGTGAAGGCCGGCTGTCGATCGGTGCCCAGGATGGTTACTGAGCATGGATGCTGAGTCCTTCGAGCTGAAGGTCCTCGATGTCGTCGAGGAGACCGAAGACGCACGCTCGATCTCGTTCGAGGTCCCCGCGGACGTGGCCGGGCACTTCGACTACAAGCCCGGCCAGTTCCTCACGGTCGCCGTACCCAGCGAGCAGACCGGGGTCGCCGCGCGCTGCTACTCCCTGTGCAGCAGCCCCGTCGAGGACGGCCCGCCGACGATCACGGTGAAGCGGACCGAGGAGGGCTACGCCTCCAACTGGCTGGTCGACAACCTCCGGCCCGGCGACACCCTGCGGGTGCTGCCCCCGAGCGGGATCTTCACCCCGGCCTCGCTGGACGCCGACCTGCTGCTGTTTGCCGGTGGGTCGGGGATCACCCCGGTCATGTCGATCCTGCGGACGGCGTTGCTGAAGGGCAGCGGAAAGATCGTGCTGTTCTACGCCAACCGCGACGAGCAGTCGGTGATCTTCGGGTCGGCCCTGTCGTCCCTCGCCGCCGAGAACCCAGGCCGGCTGCTGGTCGTGCACTGGCTCGAATCGGTCCAGGACCTGCCCAGCCAGGAGCAGCTGAAGGCGTTCGCGACGCCGTACTCCTCCTACGACGCCTTCGTCTGCGGGCCGGCGCCGTTCATGAAGGCCACCGTGGCGGCGCTGCGCGAGCTCGACTTCCCGCGTGCCCGGAGGCACCAGGAGAAGTTCATCTCCCTCGGCGGCAACCCGTTCGGTGACCTCCATGATGTCGAGGTGGCCGAGGGCGAGATGACCGCCGCCGACACCGACGAGCAGGACGCGGCCGAGGACGCCGCCGCGGCCCAGCCCCAGCAGCCGGTGGCACTCGAGGTCGAGCTGGACGGGGAGAACTACTCCTTCGACGACTGGATGCCCGGCACCAAGCTGCTGGAGCACCTGGAGTCGAAAGGCATCAAGGCGCCGTTCTCCTGCCGCGAGGGGGAGTGCTCCGCCTGCGCCTGCCGGGTGCTGGAGGGCGAGGTCAAGATGCTCCACAACGACGTCCTCGACGACGAGGACCTCGAGGAGGGCATCCGGCTGGGCTGCCAGTCGGTCCCGGTCACCGACAAGGTGTCGATCACCTACCACTGACCTCGTTGAGTGGGGGATATCTGACCGTCGAGTGGGGGAGATCTGTTACGACATCCTCACCGCTTGGCCAGAGTGCGATCCAGGCTTGACGGCACTCTCCCGAAGATGGCGACGGCGCTGATGGACAACACCGCGCCGATCACGATCGGCACGACCCCCGACCCGATGTCCTGACCGCCGACCGTGACGGCCAGTTGTCCGCATCCGGCGGCGACCAGACCGGCGTACGACCACGTCATGCAGTAGGCATGGGTCGCGATCGCCAGCGCCGATCTCTTGCCGAGCAGGAGAGGTGCCAGCCCGACGCCGAGCGTTCCCAGGCTGACGACTGCCAGCGCGTGGAACACCCCGAACGTGTCCTCTCGATGCAACGACAGCGCCGCCACGTCCACCAGGACCAGGGACACGACGTAGACGGTGGCGATCGTTCGGTGCGTGGGTGTGCCTTTCGGTAGCACCAGAACGACAGAACCGACGAGGAGCGCCGTGACCGCGGCCACGAGATGGCCAGTGGCCAATGCCTGTTCCCAGTCCACGGAGTCCGTCCGATCGTCGCGGCGATGCTATCTCCGCCGCGCCCAAACGCAGTTGACCGGCCGCATGTCCGCGCACCTAATGGTGAGGTGACCACGCTGCGCACCGTCGTGCTCGTCGAGGGGAACAGCGACCGCGTGGCGCTTCAGACTCTGGCGTCGCGCGACGGTCGTGACCTCACCGCCGAGGGGATCGACGTCGTCGCGATGGGCGGGATCACCAACACGAGGACCTTCGCGTCGCGCTACGGGCCGCACGGGCTCGGCGTCCCGCTGGCCGGGCTCTACGACGCAGCCGACGAGGCCAAGCTCCGGCACGGGCTGGCGGCGGGAGGGCTCGACGCCGCCCTCGAGCCGGACGGGCTGACAGGTCTGGGCTTCTACCAGTGCTGGGTGGATCTGGAGGACGAGCTCATCCGCGCGCTCGGGGGCGAACGGGTCGAAGCCGTCATCGAGGCGGCCGGTGAGTCTCGATCGCTGCGGCTCCTGGCGGGCATGCCCGCCCAGCGCGGCTGGACGCGTGACGCGGTGCTCCGTCGCTTCCTCGGGGTCCGGTCCGGGCGCAAGGCGCGCTACGCGGCGCTGCTGGTCGAGGCGTTGGAGCCAGAGCGAGTACCCGTGCCGTTGGCGGCCGTGCTCGCCCGGGTCTGAGGAGTTCGGGGCCGAGCGCTGCTCACCAGCCCCGCTCCCGCCACTCCGCCACGTGCGGTCGCTCGGTGCCGATGGTCGAGTCGTCGCCGTGACCGGGGTAGAACCAGGTGTCGTCGGGCAATCGGTCGAACAGCTTGGTCGACACGTCCTCGATCAGCTGCCGGAAGGCGTCGGAATCCCCGAACGTGTTGCCGACGCCGCCGGGGAAGAGCGAGTCGCCGGTGAACAGGTGCGGGTGGCCGTCGGGGTCGTCGTAGAGCAGGGCGATCGAACCCGGCGTGTGGCCGGTCAGCCGGATCACCTCGAGCGAGCAGCTCCCGACGGTGACGGTGTCCCCATCCTCGACACGGGTCGAGACCGGTACGCCGGTCTGCTGGGTGATCTCGTCGGCGTCAGGGGCGCCGGCCACGGTGGAGGCCGCGGTCGCGGAGACCACGTCGGACAGGGCGCGATGGTGGTCCCAGTGCTGGTGGGTGGTGACGACCGTCGTGAGTCCGCCGTCGCCGACCAGAGGCAGCAGGGTCTCGGGCGCGGCCGCCGCGTCGATCAGGACCTGGTCGCCGGTGTCGTTGCAACGGAGCAGGTAGCAGTTGTTGGACATCTGCGGGTCGACCGCGACCTTGGTGATGGTCAGGGCGGGGAGCGAGCGGACGTCGGGCTCGCCACCCGGGGAGACGGCGCCGGTGTAGGTCACCACGCACCGACCTTGGGCAGACTCCCGCTGTCGCTGGTCAGTCCCTCGCCGGACCCGCGACCGGTCAGCCACCAGCCGAGATCGGCGGCGCTGCCGGAGACGGTCGGCCCGTCCCCCTCGCCGTAGGACCAGGTGTCGTCGAGGTCGGTGGGCGCGACCCGGAAGGCCTCGGACCACTCGCGCTTGGTCATCGAGGCGAGCAGGATCTCGCAGAAGCGGGGCGGCCAGTCGGCCCGCGAGTAGCCGGCGTCCAGGTCGGCGTGGTGGATCTCCACCTCCCGCAGCCGCATCCCGAGCGTGGCGCCGGCCGGGATGGTGGGCCCGCCCGCGGTCCGCTCGAAGGTGGCGCCGCCGGCGTCGCCGGGGAGGGCGGTCCAGGCGTCGGCGTACAGGGTGCACCCCGCCAGCAGCCGTTCGCGGAGCTCGGCAGGGTCGCTGGTGGCGAGGTCCTCGATGTCGCTGTCCCGGTCCTCCTGAGAGGAGTACATCGGGGTCGGCTCGTTCTGGACGATCCCGGTCAGGGCGCCGGCCAGACCCTCGGCGTTGAGCGCCAGGTGGGCGACGACGTGGGCGCGCGTCCAGCCCGGAAGGCCGGATGGTCCGCCCCAGTCGTCTCCCTTGAACCCGTCCACGGTGCGGACCAGGCGGTTGGTCGCCTCCTGGAGCTCCTCGAGCTGCTGGGTCTTGACGCTGCTGTCGTCGGCCATGCGCTCCATCCTTACTCCCCGCGGCTGCGGCTCGCCAGCAGGGTTGTCGGTGGCGCGTGAGAAGGTGAGATACGTGGCGTGGCGGCTTGTGCCGCCACGTAGGATGACGAACACTTGTTCGAACAGCGCGGGCAGGTCCGGGCCGACAGTACGAGGGACACCAGTGGCAGAACAGCTCATCATCCGGGGAGCCCGGGAGCACAACCTCAAGGACGTCTCGCTCGACCTGCCCCGTGACTCCCTCATCGTCTTCACCGGTCTGTCGGGCTCCGGCAAGTCGAGTCTCGCCTTCGACACCATCTTCGCCGAGGGGCAGCGCCGCTACGTCGAGTCCCTCTCGGCCTATGCGCGCCAGTTCCTCGGCCAGATGGACAAGCCCGACGTCGACTTCATCGAGGGCCTCTCGCCGGCGGTCTCGATCGACCAGAAGTCCACGTCGCGCAACCCGCGCTCGACCGTCGGCACCATCACCGAGGTCTACGACTACCTCCGTCTGCTCTATGCCCGGATCGGCCATCCCCACTGCCCGACCTGCGGCGCCCGGATCGAACGCCAGACGCCCCAGCAGATCGTCGACAAGGTGCTCGCCCTCGAGGACGGTCGCCGTTTCCAGGTCCTGGCCCCGGTCATCCGCGGCCGCAAGGGCGAGTACGTCGAGCTGTTCCGGCAGCTCCAGACCCAGGGGTTCTCCCGGGCCAGGGTCGACGGCGAGATCCACACGCTCGACCAGCCCCCGACTCTCGACAAGCAGAAGAAGCACACGATCGAGGTCGTCGTCGACCGGCTCGCGGTCAAGGGTTCCGCCAAGCGTCGGCTGACCGACTCTGTCGAGACGGCCCTCAACCTCGCCGGCGGCCTGGTCCTGCTCGACTTCGTCGAGCTCGACGCCAAGGACCCCGACCGCGAGCTGCGGTTCTCCGAGAAGATGTCGTGCCCCAACGAGCACACGATCGACACCGACGAGCTCGAGCCCCGGTCGTTCTCGTTCAACTCCCCGTTCGGCGCCTGCCCCGAGTGTCACGGTCTCGGCACCAGGATGGAGGTCGATCCGGACCTCGTCGTACCCAACCCGCAGGCCACGCTGGGGGAGGGGGCGATCCAGCCCTGGAGCCAGGCCCACGTGGCCGACTACTTCCTGCGCCTGATGGGTGCGCTCGGCGACGAGCTCGGCTTCGACCTCAACACCCCGTGGGAGGACCTGACCGCCAAGGCCAGGAAGTCGCTCCTCCACGGCCACGCGACCAAGGTCCACGTGGTCACCCGCAACCGCTACGGCCGGCAGCGTGCCTACTACGCCCAGTTCGAGGGGGTCCAGAGCTACATCGAGCGACGGCACCGCGAGGCCGAGTCCGACACCAGCCGCGAGCGCTTCGAGGGCTTCATGCGGGAGGTGCCGTGCCCCGCCTGCGAGGGCACCCGCCTCAAGCCCGTGTCCCGGGCGGTCACGCTCACGTCGACCACGGCCGAGGGCCTCTGGAACATCGCCGACGTCTGCCGCCTGCCGATCAACGAGACCGCCGACTTCCTGCGCGGCCTCGACCTGTCGCCGCGCGAGAAGCAGATCGGCGAGCGCGTGCTCAAGGAGATCCAGGAGCGGCTCAACTTCCTGCTCGACGTCGGCCTCGACTACCTCTCCCTCGAACGGCCCTCTGGCTCGCTGTCCGGCGGCGAGGCCCAGAGGATCCGGCTCGCCACCCAGATCGGCGCCGGACTGGTCGGCGTGCTCTACGTCCTCGACGAGCCCTCGATCGGGCTCCACCAGCGTGACAACCACCGGCTCATCGAGACCCTGATCCGGCTGCGCGACCTCGGCAACACCCTGATCGTGGTCGAGCACGACGAAGACACCATCCGCACCGCCGACTGGGTCGTCGACATCGGACCCGGCGCCGGCGAGCACGGCGGCCAGATCGTGCACACCGGGTCCGTGCAGGGCCTGCTCGAGCACGCCGACTCCCTCACCGGCCAGTACCTCTCCCGCCGCCGCGAGATCCCCATCCCCGACGTACGCCGTCCACGGGCGAAGGGCCGCGACCTGACCGTCCACGGCGCCCGCGAGCACAACCTGCAGGACATCGACGTGTCGTTCCCGCTGGGGCTCTTCGTCTCGGTGACCGGGGTGTCCGGGTCCGGCAAGTCGACACTCGTCAACGACATCCTCTACACCGCCCTGGCCAAGCAGATCTACGGTTCCCGAGCGGTGCCGGGGCGACACCGCAAGCTCAGCGGCACCGACCACGTCGACAAGGTGATCCACGTCGACCAGTCGCCGATCGGGCGGACGCCGCGATCCAACCCGGCGACCTACACCGGGGTGTTCGACCACATCCGCAAGCTCTTCGCGTCCACGCCCGAGGCGAAGATGCGGGGCTACCTCCAGGGGCGGTTCTCGTTCAACGTCAAGGGCGGCCGCTGCGAGGCGTGCTCGGGCGACGGCACGATCAAGATCGAGATGAACTTCCTGCCCGACGTCTACGTCCCCTGCGAGGTCTGCCACGGGGCGCGCTACAACCGGGAGACGCTCGAGGTCCACTACAAGGGCAAGACCATCGCCGAGGTCCTCGACATGCCCATCGAGGAGGCAGCGGAGTTCTTCGCCGCGGTCCCGGCGATCGCCCGCCACATGAAGACGCTGTGCGAGGTCGGCCTCGGCTACGTCCGGCTCGGCCAGCCCGCCACCACCCTCTCCGGCGGGGAGGCGCAGCGGGTCAAGCTCTCCTCCGAGCTCCAGAAGCGCTCCACCGGAAGCACCGTCTACGTGCTCGACGAGCCGACCACGGGCCTCCACTTCGAGGACATCCGCCGGCTCCTGGGGGTGCTGTCCAGCCTGGTCGACAAGGGCAACACGGTCCTGGTCATCGAGCACAACCTCGACGTGATCAAGACCTCCGACTGGGTGGTCGACATGGGTCCTGAGGGTGGGTCCCGCGGCGGCACGGTCATCGCCGAGGGGACACCCGAGGACGTCGCGGCCAACCCCGACAGCTACACCGGGCAGTTCCTCGCCCCGATCCTGGCGGCGGCCCCACCCCGGGCCAAGCCCCGGAAGCGGTCGACCCGCAAGAAGTAGGATCACCCGAGACGAGGGAGCCCCGCCGATGACGACTCGCAGACGCACCGACCCACTTTCCCGCCGGCATGTGCTCGGCGGAGTCACCGCCGTCGGTCTGGGCGGGCCGCTGCTCTCCGCCTGCGGCGGCGAGAGCGAGTCGGGCGGCGCGGATGACGCAGGGGCCGCGTCTTCCGGGCCCACCATCCGTTGCGGCTGCCACGGCAGCACCTTCTCGGCGGTCGACGGCGCGGTGCTGGGCGGCCCTGCCACGTCTGCCCTGGCCTCCCAGTCCGTCGCGGTGCAGGGAAACGACATCGCCGTGGACGGTCAGGTGGTCGGATCGACGGCCGACGTGCCCGAGGGCAGCGGTGCCATCTTTCCCGAGCAGAAGGTCGTGGTGACCCAGCCGGCGTCCGGAGACTTCAAGGCCTTCTCCGCGGTCTGCACCCACCAGGGGTGCCTCGTCGAGAGTGTGGAGCCGGGATGAGCCCCACCCCGATGAACGGGCAGCGTGCCTCACGGCGCATCGTCTTCCAGGGGCTCTCGGCGCTCGGGGTCGCGGCCGTCCTGGCGGGGTGCGGCGGTGAGGAGAGCCAGCCACGCACCTCCGAGCCTTCGCCCACCGACGACTCCCCGAGCCCGTCCGAGCCCAGCAAGTCCAAGCCCGGCAAGTCCAAGCCCAGCAAGTCCGGGTCCGGCGAGCAGCTGAAGGACTCCGAGGACGACAAGGTCGCTGATGTGCTGGCCACGACCGAGGAGATCCCCGTCGGCGGCGGCCTCATCCTGACCGACGTCCGGATCGTCATCACTCAGCCGAGCCGGGGAGAGTTCAAGGCCTTCTCCGCGGTCTGCAAGCACCAGGGGCAGACGGTCGGCAAGGTCGGCGACAACACCATCACCTGCCTCTTCCACGGCAGTCAGTACGACGCCGCGACCGGCGACGTCACCACTGGGCCGGCCACCACCGGTCTTGATCCCGTGAAGATCCGCGTCAAGGGGCAGGCGATCATTCGCGCCTGAATCGAGCTCCTCGCGGGTGGCACTCCGCTCGCCAACGCTCGTCTCGCGGCGACCGACGCCGGTCGAGCCGGTCGTCGAGCACCCGCCGTGCGTCGTCGTACCGGTCCGCGCGCAGCAGGGCACAGATCCGGGTCTCCTCGAGAATCTCCCGTTGCGCGTCGGAGCCGCCAAGCCGGTAGCTGTACACCTCGAGCCTGGCCAGAGCATCCGCTGCCTCGGAGTAGCGACCGGCCTCCATCTGCCGGAGCGCCGTCCCGAGCGGGGCCACGACCTCACGATGGACCGGGTGGGCGTGGCCGGCCGCCCACCGGGTGAGGGTGGCCAGCCCGGCCCGATCCCCCAGGGCGAGCATGGTGACGGCCGCGTGCATGGCGACGAACGGCGTTGCCGGCCGCTCCAGCATCTCTCGGTCGGTGACGGCGAGGACGGCACGAAGGTCGGGGACGTCGGCCGCTCCAGGTGTGATGGCCCAGCGGAAGAGCAGCGAGCCGCTGTCCACGAGCGCGCGGCAGCCGAGTCCGGCCTCGGGCAGAAGCTGGGCGTCGTACCGGCGGCGTACGGCGTCGAGATCGCCGAGGGAGAGCTCGTGCAGTGCGGCGTGCCAGGCGAAGTGGGTGAGGCTCTGGGTGGCCGCACCGTCCCGGGTCAGCCAGCCGCCCATCCAGGACAGCCCGGCAGCGTGGTCGCCGGTCTCGTAGTGGGCGTGGGCCCGCGCGTGCGCCGAGTGTCCGGCGCCGGGTTCCTCACCCAGCGAACGACATGAGAGCTCCATCGCTTCGTCGAACCGACGCTGCTCCTGGCGGATGAAGGCGAGGAGCCCGGTGAACCACCAGTCGTCGCCGTACGCCGGCGCGGCGCGTTCGACGATCGCCCATGCTTCCTCGGGCACTTCCGTCACGCCGGCGAAGGCAATCGTCGGAACCGCGATCGACAGCAGGAGGGCGTCGCGGGGGTAGGAGGCCAGGTGTGCGATGAGGGGCTGGGAGTCGCCGCGCACGTGAGCCGCCACCGCGCGGACGTGGCTGCGCTCGCGGGACGTGCCCCGCACGGAATGGAGGACGGCGTCGCGCAGTCGCCCCTCGACGTCTACGGGCGCGCACAGCTCGTGGCCGAGCAGCGCGAGCGCAGCGTGCCCCAGGGCGAACCTCGGATCGTGGACGATCGACTCGGCCGCGGCCTCGACCGCACCCGAGCGCAGGCACAGCAGATCGCGCACGCCGCGGACGTAGGCGGCGGACGCCTCGGGCCCGGTGCTCAGGGCGTAGTCGTAGAGGTCCCGACTGAGCATGAAAACCAGAGTAAAGGACTCGACAAATGGACCCGGTAGCCGCGCCGGTCTGTCCCCACCGGACCGTAGGGTTGGACCGTGCCCAGATCCCCAGCGCACAAGCACTCAGCGCGAAGCCCCGCGTCCTACCGTCCCGAACCGGGGTCGATCCCGACCCAGCCCGGGGTCTACCGGTTCCGTGACGCCCAGGGCCGGGTGGTCTACGTCGGCAAGGCCAAGAACCTGCGTGCCCGGCTGTCGTCGTACTTCCAGGACATCGGCAACCTGCACCAGCGGACCGCCACGATGGTGACCACCGCGGCCAGCGTCGAGTGGACGACCGTCAGCACCGAGGTGGAGGCGCTCCAGCTCGAGTACTCCTGGATCAAGGAGTTCGACCCCCGCTTCAACGTCAAGTACCGCGACGACAAGTCCTACCCGTGGCTGGCTGTCACCGTCGGCGAGGAGTTCCCGCGGGTGATGGTGGGTCGCGGCGCGAAGAAGAAGGGCACGAAGTACTTCGGCCCCTACAGCCACGCCTGGGCGATCCGGGAGACGGTCGACCTGCTGCTGCGGGTGTTCCCGATGCGGTCGTGCACCAATGGCGTCTTCAAGCGGTCGTCCCAGATCGGCCGGCCCTGCCTGCTGGGCTACATCGACAAGTGCTCCGCGCCGTGCGTCGGCAACATCAGCGCCGAGGACCACCGCCGGATCGTCGACGACTTCTGCGACTTCATGGGCGGCCAGACCGCCGCGTTCGTCAAGCGGATCCGCAAGGAGATGTACGCCGCGTCGGAGGCCGAGGACTTCGAGAAGGCCGCCCGGCTGCGCGACGACCTCGCCGCCATGGAGAAGGCCCTCGAGAAGCAGGCCGTCGTCTTCGGCGACGGCACCGACGCCGACGTGATCGCGCTCGCCGAAGACCCGCTCGAGGTCGCGGTGCAGATCTTCTACGTCCGCGGCGGACGGATCCGCGGCCAGCGCGGCTGGGTCGCCGACCGGGTCGAGGAGGGCGGCACCCCCGAGCTGGTCGAGGACTTCCTGCTCCAGCTCTACGCCGGCACTCCGTCTGAGTTGGGGGCAGAGAACATCCCGCGCGAGATCCTGGTCCCGTCGATGCCTCCCGACGCCGCCACGTTCGAGCGGCTGCTGAGCGAGCTGCGGGGGAGCAGGGTCCGGATCCGGGTGCCCCAGCGCGGCGACAAGAAGTCATTGCAGCAGACGGTGGCCCGCAATGCCGGCCAGGCCCTCGTCCTGCACAAGACCAAGCGGGCCAGCGATCTCACGACCCGCAACCGCGCCCTGGAGGAGATCCAGCTGGCGTTGGCCCTGGATGAGGTGCCGCTGCGGATCGAGTGCTACGACGTCTCCAACCTCCAGGGCACCGAAGTGGTCGCCTCGATGGTGGTGTTCGAGGACGGCCTGCCCCGCAAGAGCGAGTACCGCCGCTTCGTCATCAGGGGGGTCGAGGGGCAGAACGACGTGGCGTCGATGCACGAGGTGATCACCCGTCGGTTCCGTCGGCTGCTCGACGAGCAGGCGCGCGGAGAGGTCGCGCTCCCGGGAGACGGTGAGGAGGGGCCGATGCTGGTCGATCCCGAGACCGGCCGGCCGCGCAAGTTCGCCTACACCCCCGGGCTTGTCGTCGTCGACGGCGGCCCGCCGCAGGTGGCGGCCGCCAGGGACGCCCTGGCGCAGCTCGGGATCGACGACGTACCGGTCTGCGGCCTGGCCAAGCGGCTGGAGGAGGTCTGGCTGCCCGGCGAGCCAGACCCGGTGGTCATGGCGAGGTCCAGCGAGGGGCTCTACCTGCTCCAGCGGATCCGCGACGAGGCCCACCGGTTCGCGATCACCCACCACCGCAGCCGACGGTCGAAGACGATGGTCGAGAGCCTGCTCGACGACGTGCCCGGGCTCGGCGAGGTGCGCCGCAAGACCCTGCTCAAGCACTTCGGGTCCCTGAAGAAGCTGCGGGCCGCGAGCGTCGACGACATCGCGCAGGTTCCGGGCATCGGGACCCGCACCGCGTCCGCGATCAAGGATGCCGTCGCGGCCGGGAGCGGCCAGACTGTCTCCGTCAACACCGCGACCGGCGAGATCGAGGAGGGCTAGGCGTGGCTGACCCGACGCGTGGCGAGCTGGTGGTGGTCACCGGGATGACCGGCGCCGGTCGCAGCACGGCCGCGAAGGAGCTGGAGGACCTCGGCTTCTACGTCGTCGACAACCTGCCACCCAGCCTGCTCAAGGACGTGGTCCGGCTGGTCGATGAGAGCCGGGGGCTGCGGCAGCCGATCGCGGTGGTGGTCGACGTACGCTCCGGGGCCTTCTTCGGGTCCCTCCGCGCCAACCTGGCCAAGGGCAAGATCGGCAACCGCCACGCGACGCTGGTGTTCCTCGAGGCGTCGGACGACGTCCTGGTCCGCCGGCAGGAGGCGGCGCGGCGGCCCCACCCGCTGCAGGCCGGAGGCCGGCTCCTGGACGGCCTCCAGCGGGAGCGAGAGGTCCTGGCCGACCTGCGCAGCGAGGCCGACCTGATCATCGACACCTCCGACCTCAACGTCCACCAGCTCACCTACCGGATCGCGGACGCCTTCGGCTCCCCGGACGTCATGAACCTGAAGATCACGGTGGTCAGCTTCGGCTTCAAGTACGGCATCCCCGCCGACGCCGACTTCGTTGCCGACATGCGGTTCCTGCCCAACCCGCACTGGGTTCCCGAGCTGCGTCCCCGGACCGGCCGCGACCCCGAGGTCGCCGCCTACGTTCGCGAACGCCCGGGCGCCGAGGAGTTCCTCGAGGGCTTCCTGTCGGTGCTGGAGGGCGTGACCCGGGGCTACCTCACCGAGGGGAAGCGGTTCATGACCGTGGCGGTGGGCTGCACGGGCGGCAAGCACCGCAGCGTCGCCATGACGGTGGAGATCGCGCGGCGGCTCGCCGAGCGCGGTCACCACGTCCGGGCCACCCACCGCGACCTGGGCCGCGAGTGATGGGGATGCGTGCCCAGTCCACTCGTGCCCAGTCCAATCGCGCCCAGTCCAATCGCGCCCAGTCAGCAGTGGCCCTCGGTGGCGGACACGGGCTGCACGCGTCGTTGCACGCCCTCCGCCGCCTGGTCGACGACCTGGTCGTCGACGACCTCACCGCCATCGTGACCGTCGCCGACAACGGCGGCTCGTCTGGACGGCTCCGCGGCGAGTTCGGCGTGCTGCCGCCCGGCGACCTGCGGATGGCGCTGGCCGCCCTGACCCGGGCCGACGAGTGGGGCCGGACCTGGGAGAGCGTGGTCCAGCACCGCTTCGAGGGCGACGGCGAGATGCGCGGCCACGTGGTCGGCAACCTCCTCATCGTCAGCCTGTGGGAGCTGATGGGCGATCACGTCGCGGCGCTGCAGCTGATGGGCCGGCTGCTGGGGACGACCGGCCGGGTGCTCCCGATGGCACTCACCCCGATGGACATCACGGCCGAGGTCAGGGGCCTGGACCCGGCCGATCCCGAGGCCAGGCAGACGGTGCGGGGTCAGGTGGCGGTCGCGACCACCGAGGGCGAGATCGTCTCCGTGGCTCTCGACCCCGCCGATCCCGAGGCCTGTCCGGAGGCGGTCGAGGCGGTGCGCGATGCCGACTGGGTGGTGCTCGGCCCGGGTTCGTGGTTCACCTCCGTGATCCCGCACCTGATGGTGCCGGCGCTGCGCGAGGCGCTCGGCCAGACCACCGCCCGCGTGGTCGTCGTACTCAACCTGGCGCCGCAGGCGGGGGAGACCGGTGGGTTCGGGCCGGAGGACCACCTGGCCGCCCTGTTCGAGCACGCACCGGGGCTCAAGGTGCACACCGTCCTGGTCGACCCCGGCAGCCTCACGGAGGTCGACGACCTCGAACGCACGGTGGCGTCCTACGGCGCTCGCCTGGTCATCGACGACGTTGCCCTGGGCGACGGCACTCCGCGTCACGATCCCGAGAAGCTGGCCTGCGCCTACGCGGCCATCTTCGAGGAGGGGTGACGGCAGGGCCTTTCCGACGGATCGCGAGCAACCTGATTGGGTTGTTGACGGACGTGGCAGGATTCTGCCCATGGCGATGACCGCACAAGTGAAGGCAGAGCTCGCCAACACCCAGATCTCGAAGAACTGTTGTCGCAAGGCCGAGGTGGCCTCGATGTTGAGGTTCGCGGGTGGCCTCCACATCGTGAGCGGCAAGATCGTGGTCGAAGCCGAGCTCGACACCGGCGCCGCCGCCCGCAGGCTCCGCAAGGACGTGGCGGAGGTCTATGGCCACGCCTCCGACGTGGTGATGATCCAGGGAAACGGGATCCGCAAGGGCAGCCGCTACCTCGTGCGCATCGTCAAGGACGGAGAGGCCCTGGCCCGCCAGACCGGCCTGCTCGACCAGCGCGGACGTCCGGTCCGGGGATTGCCGCCCCACGTCGTCTCCGGCGGCGGTTGTGACGCCGTGGCTGCCTGGCGCGGCGCCTTCCTGGCCCACGGCTCACTCACCGAGCCGGGACGCTCCTCGGCCCTCGAGGTCACCTGCCCCGGGCCCGAGGCCGCGCTGGCCCTCGTCGGCGTCTCGCGTCGGCTCGGGATCCAGGCCAAGGCCCGTGAGGTCCGCGGCGTCGACCGGGTGGTGATCCGGGACGGTGACGCCATCGGAGCGCTGCTGACCAGGGTGGGCGCCCACGAGACCCTGATGGCCTGGGAGGAGCGCCGGATGCGGCGCGAGGTCCGGGCCACGGCCAACCGGCTGGCCAACTTCGACGACGCCAACCTCCGTCGCTCCGCTCGTGCCGCGGTGGCCGCCGGTGCCCGGGTCGACCGAGCGCTGGAGATCCTCGCGGACGACGTACCCGATCATCTGCGCCTGGCCGGGAACCTGCGCCTCGAGCACAAGCAGGCCTCGCTGGAGGAGCTGGGGCAGCTGCACGACCCGGTGCTCACCAAGGACGCCATCGCGGGCCGGATCCGGCGGCTCCTCGCCATGGCCGACAAGCGGGCCGAGGAGCTCGGCATCCCCGACACCGAGGCGTCGCTGACCCCCGAGATGCTCGAAGACGAGGCGTAGACCTCCGGCCCACGGGCGCGCGATAGGGTCGGTGACAGCTCAGGATCGACGCAGCGTCAATCGACACAGGGGTAGGAGTCCAGGCAGTGACCGTTCGCGTAGGTATCAATGGCTTCGGCCGGATCGGCCGCAACTTCTTCCGGGCCGTGCACGCCGGCGACTCCGACATCGAGATCGTCGCCGTCAACGACCTGACCGACAACGCCTCCCTCGCCCACCTGTTGAAGTTCGACTCGATCCTGGGCCGGCTCGGCACCGACGTGACCTCGACGGAGTCGGCCATCAAGGTGGGCGACCAGGAGATCGCCGCGTTCGCCGAGCGCGACCCCGCCAGCCTCAAGTGGGCCGACGTGGGCGCCGACGTCGTGATCGAGTCGACCGGGTTCTTCACCGACGCCACCAAGGCCCGCGCCCACGTGGACGCCGGGGCCAAGAAGGTGATCATCTCCGCGCCCGCCTCCAACGAGGACATCACCGTGGTGATGGGCGTCAACCACGAGCAGTACGACGGCGAGGCGCACACCGTCATCTCCAACGCCTCGTGCACCACCAACTGCCTCGCGCCGATGGCCAAGGCGCTCCATGAGGAGTTCGGCATCGTCAAGGGACTGATGACGACCATCCACGCCTACACCGCCGACCAGAACCTCCAGGACAACATCCACAAGGACCCGCGCCGGGCCCGTGCCGCGGCGATCAACCTGGTGCCGACGTCGACCGGCGCGGCCAAGGCGATCGGCCTGGTGATGCCCGAGCTCAAGGGCAAGCTCGACGGCTACGCCGTACGCGTTCCGGTGCCGACCGGGTCAGCCACCGACCTCACGTTCGAGGCAGGCCGCGAGACCTCGGTCGAGGAGGTCAACGCCGCGATCGAGAAGGCGGCAGACGGACGTTACCTGCGCTACTCCACCGACCCGATCGTCTCCTCCGACATCGTCACCGACCCGGCGTCGTGCATCTTCGACGCACCGCTGACCAAGGTCATCGGCAACCAGGTCAAGGTGGTCGGCTGGTACGACAACGAGTGGGGCTACTCCAACCGCCTCGCCGACCTGGTGACACACATCGGCGCCTCGCTCTGATCGTGCCCCGGAACCACGACCAGACCCAGAACGGGATCGAGAGCCTGGGCGACCTCCGCGGGAAGCGTGTGCTCGTGCGCTCCGACCTCAACGTGCCGCTCGACGGGCCGGCGGACGACCGGACCATCACCGATGACGGGCGGATCCGCGCGAGCGTCCCGACGATCAGTCGGTTGAGCGAGGACGGGGCCCGGGTGGTCGTGGTTGCCCACCTCGGCAGGCCCAAGGGGAAGCCGGACCCGGCGTACTCCCTCGCCCCGGTCGCCGAGCGCCTCGGTGAGCTGCTCGGGCGCAAGGTCGCCTTCGCCACCGACACCGTCGGTGAGAGCGCCAGCGCGACCGTCGAAGCGCTGGAGGACGGCGAGGTGGCCGTGCTCGAGAACGTCCGCTTCAACGACGGAGAGACCAGCGAGGAGGACGAGGTCCGGGCCGCCTTCGCCGCCGAGCTCGGGAAGCTCGCCGACGCCTTCGTCTCCGACGGCTTCGGGGTCGTGCACCGCAAGCAGGCGTCGGTCTACGACATCGCGCTGCGGCTGCCGCACGCCATGGGAAACCTGGTGGCATCCGAGCTCGACGTCCTGCGCCGGCTCACCGCCGACCCTGAGCGGCCCTACGCGGTGGTGCTGGGGGGCTCCAAGGTGTCCGACAAGCTCGGCGTCATCGACAACCTCCTCGACACCGCCGACAAGCTCCTGATCGGCGGCGGCATGGTCTTCACGTTCCTCAAGGCCCTGGGCAACGAGGTCGGGAAGAGCCTGCTCGAGGAGGACCAGCTCGAGACCTGCCGTCGCTACCTGGCCCGGGCGGAGGAGTCGGGGGTCCGGATCGTGCTGCCGACCGACGTCGTCGTCGACACGGCGTTCCCCTCCGACGGCCGGGAGCCCGAGCCGACCGTCGTACCGGCCTCCGAGATCCCCGCCGACAGCCTCGGCCTCGACATCGGGCCCGAGTCGGCCACGGCGTTCGCCGCCGAGCTCGCCGATGCCCGCACCGTCTTCTGGAACGGGCCGATGGGGGTCTTCGAGACCGACGCCTTCGCCGCGGGAACCCGTGCCGTCGCCGAGGCGTTGACGAAGATCTCCGGCCTGTCGGTCGTCGGCGGCGGGGACTCCGCGGCCGCCGTCCGCCAGCTCGGGTTTGACGAGGCCGCGTTCGGGCACATCTCGACCGGTGGCGGCGCGAGCCTGGAGTACCTCGAGGGCAAGGACCTGCCCGGCATCGCGGTCCTCGAACGCTGACCCGCCCCACGGTTCAGCGCTCCCTGTCCGGCGCGTCACCGATCCGCAACCACAGTCGAACGAAGGAACCCCATGGCCGAGACCCGTACGCCGTTGATGGCCGGAAACTGGAAGATGAACCTGAACCACCAGGAAGCGGTGGTGCTCGTGCAGAAGCTCGCCTGGACGCTGGCGGACAAGAAGCACGACTACGTCCAGGTCGAGGTCGTCGTCGTCCCGCCGTTCACGGACCTGCGCTCGGTGCAGACGCTGGTGGACGGCGACCGGTTGCTGGTCAAGTACGGCGCGCAGGACGTCTCCACCCATGACAGCGGTGCCTACACCGGCGAGATCTCCGCGGGCATGCTGGCGAAGCTGGGGTGCTCCTACGTCGTCGTGGGGCACTCCGAGCGTCGTGAGCACCACAACGAGTCCGACGAGGTGGTCAACACCAAGGCGAAGCAGGCACTGGGCTCGCAGATGACGCCGATCGTCTGCGTCGGTGAGGGCCTCGAAGTCCGGCAGGCCGGCGACCACGTGGCCCACACGGTCGCCCAGGTCGACGGCTCACTCGACGGGATCTCCGCGGAGCAGGTGGCCTCGCTGGTCGTGGCCTACGAACCGGTCTGGGCCATCGGCACCGGCGAGGTCGCCACCCCCGACGACGCCCAGGAGGTCTGCGCCGCGATCCGCGAGCGGATCCGCGAGGTGCACGGCGACGCGGCGGCCGACGGCGTACGCGTCCTGTACGGCGGGTCGGTGAAGGCGGCGAACGTGGCCGGGATCATGGACAAGTCCGATGTGGACGGGTGTCTGGTGGGCGGCGCCAGCCTGCAGGCGGACGAGTTCGGCGGAATTTGTCGTTTCTATGACATGCCGTTGCTGTGATCGACCCGGCGTGACGTAGCATTCCGACCGTGATTCTGCTCTTCACCATCGTGCTCGTGGTAGCGAGTGCCCTGATGATCCTGCTGGTGCTGCTCCACAAGGGCCGCGGCGGCGGACTGTCCGACATGTTCGGCGGTGGCGTGTCCAGCTCGTTGGGCGGCTCGTCGGTCGCGGAGCGGAACCTCGACCGACTCACGATCGGGATCGGTGTGATCTGGTTCGCCTGCATCATCGCCCTGGGCCTGCTCATGGCCTACCAGAGTTGAGAGAGGATCGCGCACGTGGCTGTTGGAGGAAACGCAATCCGCGGAAGCCGGGTCGGCGCCGGCCCGATGGGCGAGGCCGAGCGCGGTGAGGCCGCGCCCCGTCAGGCCGTCACCTACTTCTGCTCCCACGAGCACCGCTCGGTGGTGACCTTCTCGGTGGAGGCCCAGCCCCCCGACTCGTGGGACTGCCCGAAGTGCGGACTGCCCGCCAGCATGGACAGCGACAACCCGCCGCCGGCGCCCAAGATCGAGCCCTACAAGACCCACCTGGCCTACGTGAAGGAGCGTCGCTCCGACGCCGAGGCGGCCAGCATCCTCGACGAGGCCCTGCAGCTGCTGCGCACTCGTCGGAAGACCGGCGAGATCATCTTCTAGCCGAGTCGGCGCAACTGCTGACGCCTGAGTCGCCGAGTCGGCGCAACTGCTCAGGCCTGAGTCGCCGAGTCGGCGCAACTGCTCAGGCGGTTATTCGCCGACCCAGGCGCCTGCGGGCTTCGCGAGCACCCTGGTACAGCAGCGACTCGCAGTCCCGATTTCGGCCGAACACGTTTGCTGCGACGAACGGCTGCACGAGCCAGTGCTCCCTCTCGGCCGCCGCTCGGCGAACTCGATCGTGTTCGCGCTGCTGTGGAGAGGTGTGCCACTCCACGCCGTCGTACTCAGCCGCGAAGCGGATCACGTCGTTCGCGATGTCGAGGATCGCGATGAGGACGCCATCGCGGTGCACCTCGATCTGCGGCTCAGGCGTCGGCAGGCCGCAGTCGATCCATCTCAGACGGAGTACGGACTCGCCGGGCGAGGCGGCACGGCCATCCGCAAGCGGAGCGAGTTCACGCAGCCGCGTGACCCAACGCATGCCGCGGAAGCGCTCCACGCCGGCCATCAGTTCGTCCTTGCTGAACATCTGGAGCCGCAACATTGCATCCAGCCCGGAGATGGCGGTCTCACGGAATCGCACCCGCCCCAAGTCCCAGGCCGTCCGCAGCGGTGTGGTGACGGCCATGCCCGAGACCTCGATGACGTCGGACGGGATCAGGTTGCGCTCGCCGCTGTCGGCCAGGTCGTTGCGTAGTCGTCCCCTTCCGGACGGCCGGAATATCGAGATGGGCCGAAGTTCGAGGTGCTCGTTATGGTTTCTGCGGCCCGCTCGCGCGGCCAGTGGCACTTCGATACCTGTGGATTGGTGCTGGCTGGGGTTTGCAGTAGCGCCGACTCGCGGGTCATCAGCCATGCAGTAGCGCCGACTCGCGGGCCGTCGGCGTTGCACTAGCGCCGACTCGGCTCACAGTGCGGACGCCGCCGCGCGGTCGAGGAACCACACCGTCTCCTCGGTGCCGCCCACCCGCGCAGCGGGAACGTCTCCGCCGGCCAATGCCTGGGCGACCGCGTCCGCCTTCTCCGCGCCGCTCACCACCAGCCAGGTCGCCCGCGTGCGGTTGAGGGCCGGGAAGGTGAGGCTGACCCGCTCGGGGGGCGGCTTGGGGGAGTCGGTCACGGATACCGCGATCTCGTCGTCGACGTCGAGGGCTGAGTGGCCGGGGAAGAGCGACGCCACGTGGCCGTCCGGTCCGACTCCGAGCATCACGACCTCGAACGCGCCGCCGCCGTGGGCCCGGATCTCGCGGCCGTACGCTTCGGCGGCCTCGGCGACGGTCGCGAAGTCGTCGGACGACCCGACCTCGTGGACCTGGGAGGCGTCGATGCCGACTGGGTCCAGGAACGCGGCCCGGGCTGCGCGGGCGTTTCGGTCCGAAGAGTCCGCAGGGACGAACCGCTCGTCACCCCACCAGAAATCGATCTGCGACCAGTCGACGCCGGTGGAGCCGGACGAGGCCACCCGCGCAAGCTCGTGATGGACGGCGTCGGCGACCGTGCCTCCGGTGAGGGCGACCTGCGGCTGCTCAGCCCGGGCCTGGGCAGCGGCGAGGCGCGACGCCAGCGCGCCCGACACGGCCGAGGCAAGGGCCGCAGCGTCGTCGTGGACCTCGATCCGCGGGCTGCTCACGACGCGGTCACTTCGTGGTCGGCCGGCGCCCGGCGAGGCGGCGTACGGTCGCGGCGTAGACCTCGTCCTCGTCGAGACGTCGCAGCTCCTCGGCGAGCAGCTCGGGCACCTCCCGGCGCTTCAGTGCCACCGGACGGTCCGGATCCCCGGGCGAGGAGAACGTCGCGAGCTTTCCGTCCCGTCGCTCGAGCCTGATCGGACCTGCCTTGGTGTCGAGCACGACCTCGGTGATGCCCGGGCCCGAGGAGCTCGTGCGCTCCACGTCGACCCGCAGCCGATCGCCGAGCCAGGTGGCCAGGAGGTCGGCGCTGGGGCTGATCCTCTCTGCCGCCACCGACGCTCCCGAGATCTTGACCTGGTGCTGGTCGAGCGCGGCAGCCAGCAGCGCCCGCCACGGGGTGATCCGGGTCCAGGCAAGGTCGGTGTTGCCGGGGGCGTACGACGCACACTGCGTCTCCATCGCCTTCATCTTCCCCCGAGCGTGCGCTGCAGCATCGGTGACGCGGCGCTGGGCCAGGGCGCCCAACGGGTCGGCGGCTGGATCGTCGGGTGCGTCGGCGGGCCACCAGATCGCCACAGGGGAGTCCGGCAACAGCAACGGAAGCACGACCGACTCGGCGTGCTTGACCACCTCGCCCTTCAGCCGGATCAGTGCGGTCTCGCCGGTCCAGCCGGCGCCGGTGCCGACCTGCGCGTTGACCTGGGCCGCCCCGCGGCCGTCACCGAGAATGACGCCCAGCACCCGGGCCGGATGCTCGTGGGAGGCCTGCCGCGCCGCGTCCATCGCCTCCTCCGCGTGATCCTCGGGTACGACGATCACGAGGGTCATCACCATGCCCATGGCCGGGCTGCCGGCCCGCATCCGGGCCCGGACGAACTCGGCCGCGATCTGCGAGGAGTTGGTGTCGATCAGCTCGATCATCCGGGAGTTCATGGGCGCCTCCAGGTCCGGCCGTCCCGGGCCAGCATCCGGTCGGCGGACTCCGGGCCCCAGGTGCCCGAGGGGTACGCCTCGGGCTCGCCCTTGCCGGCACGGTCCTGCCGGGCCCAGTGGTCGAGGATCGGGTCGAGGATCTCCCAGGAGAGCTCGACCTCCACGTGCTGGGGGAACAGCGGCGGATCACCGAGGAGTACGTCGAGGATCAGCCGCTCGTAGGCCTCGGGGCTGGCCTCGGTGAACGAACCGCCGTACGCGAAGTCCATGCTCACGTCCCTGATCTCCATCTGCGTCCCCGGCACCTTGGATCCGAAGCGCAGCGTCATGCCTTCGTCGGGCTGGATCCGGATCACCAGGGTGTTCTGGGTCAGGTCCTCCGTGGACACCTCGGTGAACGGCAGATGGGGGGCACGCTTGAACACCACCGCGACCTCGGTGACCCGTCGCCCGAGCCGCTTGCCGGTGCGCAGGTAGAACGGCACGCCCGCCCAGCGCCGGGTCTCGACGTCGAGGCGGATCGCGGCATAGGTCTCGGTGGTCGAGTCGGGCTTGATGCCTTCCTCCTCGAGGAAGCCGGGCACCTTGACGCCGCCGGCCCAGCCGGGTGCGTACTGTCCCCGCGCGGTGTTGAGGTCGAGCCGGCGGGGCAGGACCACGCTCCTCAGCACCTTCTGCTTCTCCAGCCGCAGGCTGTCGGCGTCGAACGACGTCGGCTCCTCCATCGCCACCAGCGCCATCAGCTGGAGCAGGTGGTTCTGGATCACGTCGCGCGCGGCCCCGATGCCGTCGTAGTAGCCGGCCCGGCCGCCGATGCCGAGGTCCTCGGCCATCGTGATCTGCACGTGGTCGACGTAGTTGCTGTTCCAGATGGGCTCGAACATCGCATTCGCGAACCGCATCGCGAGGATGTTCTGGACGGTCTCCTTGCCGAGGTAGTGGTCGATGCGGAAGATCGCCTCCGGCGGGAACACCTCGTCGATCATCCGGTTCAGCTCACGCGCCGACTCCAGGTCGTGACCGAAGGGCTTCTCGATCACCACCCGGCGCCACGAGTCACCCGTCGGCTCGACCAGTCCGTGCTCCTTGAGCTGGCCGACCGCGTCGCCGAACAACCCGGGCGGGATGGCGAGGTAGAAGGCGTGGTTGCCACCGGTGCCTCGAACCTCGTCGAGCTCCTCGATGGTCCGGCGCAGCCTCTCGAAGGCGAGGTCGTCGGAGAAGTCGCCCTGCACGAAGCGGATCCCCTCGGCGAGCTGGCGCCAGACCTCCTCGCGGAACTCCGTCCGGGCATGTGCCTTGACCGAGTCGTGGACGATCTGCGCGAAGTCCTGGTCAACCCAGTCGCGTCGCGCGAACCCGACGACGCTGAAGCCGGGGGGCAAGAGTCCGCGGTTGGCCAGGTCGTAGATCGCCGGCATCACCTTGCGCCGCGCGAGGTCTCCGGTGACCCCGAAGATCACCATCCCGCAGGGACCGGCGATCCGGGGCATCCTCCGGTCGGCGGGGTCCCGCAGGGGGTTCTGGTGGTCGGTGGCCCGCCTGCTCACGCCAGCGCCTTCTGTACGTCGGCCAGGTCGGCCGGGCTCGAGACGTGCAGGCGGAGGACGGGGCGGCCATGGTCGGCGAGCACCTGACCGTCCCCGACCGCTTGTGCGGTCAGGAACTCATGGAACGTGAAGGGCCGGTCCGGGACGGCCAGGTCGGCCTCGGGCTGGCCGGTGACCTGCAGGAAGACGCCGGTGGCGGGTCCGCCCTTGTGGTACTGCCCGGTGGAGTGCAGGAACCGGGGTCCCCAACCGAACGTGACGGGCCGACCGGTCCTCGTGGCCAACGCGTCGCGGAGAGACGCGAGCGAGGCGTCCCGGTGCCGGTCGAGGTAGGCCTGCACGGCGACGTAGCCGTGTTCGGGGTCCAGCTGGTCGAGCAGGGCGGCCATCGCCCCGCCTGTGCTGTCGGTGTCCTCCGGCAACCAGGACCCGGACGCGTAGACAGTGATCGGCCCGTCCTCGAACACCGGAACCGGCTCGGAGGCGCCACCGTCGAGCATCTCCCGCGCGGCCGCCTTGGCGCTCTCCACGTCGGGCTGGTCGAAGGGGTTGATCCCGATCATCCGGCCGGCGACGGCGGTGGCGTACTCCCAGAGCAGCAGCTGGGCGCCGAGGGGGGCGTCGACGGAGACGCCGAACCCCGAAGCTGGCCGGACGGACCCGAGGACCGGCTCAGGGCCGTACGTCCCCAGGATCTCGTCGGGTGTGCTGGGGGAGAAGTTCGGGGTTTCGACGGAGTCCACCACCACCGGCAGGATGCCCTTGCCCTCCTTGCCGGTCGACTCCGCGATCAGCTGCTCGGCCCAGTCGCCCAGTCCGGCGTAGGTCGAGCCCGCGTTGGCCAGCACGAGCTTGTCCACACCGGCGGCGTTGGCGACACCCAGCAGCCCCCCGAGCCGCAGCCCGGGGTTGTCGACCGAGTCGGACTCGAGGGCGTCCCGCATCGCGCCGGCCTGCTCCAGCAGGCCCGCCACGTCGGCGCCGGCCAGGCCACTGGGGACCAGTCCGAAGGCCGTGAGCGCGGAGTAGCGGCCACCGACGTCGGGGTCCGCGAGGAAGGTCCGGTAGCCCGCCTCCTCCGCCAGAGCCGCAAGCGGGGAGCCCGGGTCGGTGACCACGACGATCCGTTCGGCGGGATCGATCCCCACGTCGCCGAACGCCTTCTCGAACGCCCGTCGCTGGCTGTCGGTCTCGACCGTGCCGCCGGACTTCGAGGACACGACGACCACCGTCTCGGCCAACCGGTCCTCGAGTGCGGCACGGACGAAGTCGGGGTCGGAGGAGTCGAGCACCACGAGCTCGACGCCGGCGGCCGCGCAGATCACCTCGGGCGCCAGGGACGAGCCCCCCATGCCGCACAGCACGATCCGGGACAGGCCGCGCTCCCGGAGCTCGACCTCGAGGGTGGAGATCTCGGTGACGAGCCGCTGTGACCGCTCGGGCAGGTCAACCCAGGCCAGCCGCTTGCCCGCCTCCTCCTCGGCGGCAGGTCCCCACAGGGTGGGGTCCTGTCCGGCGATGCCGCTCGCGACCTCGTCGGTCACCAGCTGCTCGACGGCGGTGGCGTACGCCGCCTCGTCGGGGTAGCCGAAGAACAGCTCGAACCCACCGGCGTCATCGCCGGATTCAGACTTGGCCTCGACGGTGTTCCAAGCCGTGCCAGTCATGCCTTGGCCGAGTCCATCTGCTGCGAGACGGTGTCCAGCAGCTCCTGCCAGGACTTCGCGAACTTGTCGACGCCCTCCTGCTCGAGGGTCGCGATCACGTCGTCGTAGTCGATGCCCACGGCCTTCAGGTCGTCCATCACCTGCTGGGCGTGGTCGTACATCGTGGTCACCTGGTCGCCGTCGATCGCACCGTGGTCGGCCACGGCCTCCAGCGTCTTCTCGGGCATGGTGTTGACCGTGTTGGGGACGACGAGCTCGGTGACGTACATGGTGTCGGAGTAGTCGGGGTTCTTGACTCCGGTCGAGGCCCACAGCGGCCGCTGGGTGTTGGCGCCGGCCTCGGCGAGCCTGGCCCAGCGCTCGCCCTCGAAGAACTTCTCGTAGTCGCGGTAGGCGAGCCGGGCATTGGCGACGGCGGCCTTGCCGCGCAGGGCCAGTGCCGCATCGCTGCCGACCTCCTCGAGCCGGCGGTCGATCTCGGTGTCCACGCGGGAGACGAAGAAGGAGGCCACCGAGTGGATCTTGGACAGGTCCTGCCCGGCCTCGAGCGCCTTCTCCAGCCCCGTGAGGTAGGCGTCCATGACGCCGGCGTAGCGGCCGAGACCGAAGATCAGGGTGACGTTGACGCTGATCCCGTCGGCCAGGGCGTCGGTGATCGCGGGCGCGCCCTCGGTCGTGGCCGGGATCTTGATGAAGAGGTTGTCGCGGTCGACCTCGGCCCACAGCTCCCGGGCGGAGGCCAGCGTCGCGTCGGTGTCGAACGCCAGGGTGGGGGCGACCTCGATCGAGACCCGGCCGTCGACGCCGTCGGTCGCGGCGTAGGTCGGCTGGAGCACGTCGCAGGCGGCGCGAACGTCGCTGGTCGTCAGCTCGAACACGACCTTGTCCACGTCGGCGCCCTGCGCCACCAGCGACCGGACCTCGTCGTCGTAGCGCTCGCCCTCGGAGATCGCCGAGGCGAAGATGGTCGGGTTGGTGGTGACACCGACCACCGACCGGTTCTTGACCAGGTCGGCCAGGTTGCCGGTCTCGATGCGTTCGCGGGACAGGTCGTCGAGCCAGATCGAGACGCGCGCGTCGGAGAGTGCCTTCAGTCGTTCGCTCATGCTTTCCTCCGTTGTGGTCGGTCGGGCGGGCGGATCAGCCGGTGGCCGCCGCGATGCTGTCGTGGGCCGCCGACGCGACGGCGTCGGCGGTGAGGCCGTACTCGGTGAAGATCCGTGAGAACTCCGCGGAGTGGCCGTACTGCTCGATGGACACGATCCGCCCGTGGTCGCCGACCAGCTCGCGCCAGCCCTGGGCGATGCCGGCCTCGACCGACACCCGGGCCTTCACGGTGGGCGGGATGACGCTTTCGCGGTAGGACGTCTCCTGCTCGTCGAACCACTCACGGCACGGCATGGAGACCACGCGGGCGCGTACGCCGTCCTCGGCGAGCTTCGCCCGTGCGGCGACCGCCAGCTGGAGCTCCGACCCGGTGGCGATGATGACCACGTCGGGGAGGCCGCCGTCGGTGTCCAGCAGCACGTAGCCGCCGCGATGCACGTTGCTCGTGTCCGAGAACCCGTCCTCGCCCCGCGGGAACACCGGCAGGTTCTGCCGGCTGAGCGCGAGCCCGGCGGGCCGGTCGGCGTGCTCGAGGACGGCCTGCCAGCAGGCGGTGACCTCGTTGGCGTCGCCGGGGCGGACGACGTCCAGCCCGGGGATGGCGCGGAGCGCGGCGAGGTGCTCGACCGGCTGGTGGGTGGGGCCGTCCTCGCCGAGACCGATCGAGTCGTGCGTCCAGACGTAGGTGACCGGGAGCTTCATGACCGCGGCCAGCCGGACCGAGGGCCGCATGTAGTCGGAGAAGGTGAGGAAGGTGCCACCGAAGACGCGGGTGCCGCCGTGGACCGCGATGCCGTTGAGGATCGCGCCCATGGCGTGCTCACGGATCCCGAAGTGCAGCACCCGTCCGGCCAGTGGGTCGCCCTGCCACAGCTTCGTGGAGCGGTCCTTGGGCAGGAACGAGGGGGCGTCCTCGATGGTGGTGTTGTTGGACTCGGCGAGGTCGGCGGAGCCGCCCCACAGCTCGGGGACCTTCGCCGCGATCGCGTTGATCACGGCGCCGGACGCCTTGCGGGTGGCGACGTCCTTCCCGGCCTCGAACGTCGGGAGCTGGTCGGCCCAACCCTGCGGGAGGGTGCGCGTCTGGAGCCGCTCGAACAGCGCGACGTCGGCCGACGGCTTCGTGGTCCAGTGGCGGTACGCCTGGTCCCACTCCGACTGCGCGGCCTTGCCGCGGTCGACCGCCTGGCGGGTGTGCTCCAGCACGCCGGGCGGCACCTCGAACGTCTTCTCGGGATCGAAGCCGAGGACCCGCTTGGTGGCCGCGACCTCGTCGTCGCCGAGCGCGGAACCGTGGGCCTTGCCGGTGTTCTGGGCCGAGGGAGCAGGCCACGCGATGATCGTGCGGAGCACGATGAAGCTGGGCCGGTCGGTGACGGCGTTGGCCTTGCGGATCGCCTCGTGCAGGGCCGGCACGTCCTCGACGTACTTGGTCTCGTCATGGGTCCAGTCGACGGTCTGCACGTGCCAGCCGTAGGCCTCGTAGCGCTTGCCGACGTCCTCGGCCAGGGCGATGTCCGTGTCGTCCTCGATCGAGATCCGGTTGGCGTCGTAGATGACGGTCAGGTTGCCGAGCTGCTGCACTCCGGCGATTGCCGAGGCCTCGGCGCTGACGCCCTCTTCGATGTCACCGTCGCTGCAGATGGCGTAGATCTGGTGGTCGAAGGGCGAGGTGCCCTCGTCGGCATTGGGGTCGAACATGCCGCGCTCGCGCCGGGCGGCCATGGCCATGCCGACCGCGTTGCCGAGGCCCTGGCCGAGCGGCCCGGTGGTCGTCTCGACGCCGGCGGTGTGGCCGTACTCCGGGTGTCCGGGGGTCTTGCTGCCCCACGTGCGCAAGGCCTTGATGTCGTCCAGCTCGAGGCCCCAGCCGCCGAGGTACAGCTGGAGGTAGAGGGTCAGCGACGAGTGGCCGGCCGAGAGCACGAACCGGTCACGGCCGGGCCAGTGTGGGTCGGCGGGGTTGTGCCGCATGACCTTCTGGAACAGCAGGTAGGCGGCGGGCGCAAGGCTCATCGCCGTCCCGGGATGGCCGTTGCCGACCTTCTGAACCGCGTCCATGGCCAGGACCCGGATCGTGTCCACTGCCTTGTCGTCGATCTCGGTCCAGTCGAGTGTGGTCACGAGGTTCCTTTCACGCTGTCGGCATCGGCTTCGAGCCTACTCATCCCTGCGGATAGACTGCGACCCGCACTCAGCCGCCTCCCCACCGAGGAATCTTCTGTGACGTACGTCGGCCAGCCGGCTTCCGCTGTCTCGCAGCCGGAACCGGCTCGCGCGACCGCCGGCGACGTGGTGGCGGCGTACGTCGGACTGACCAAGCCACGGGTCATCGAGCTCCTCCTCCTCACGACCGTTCCGGTCATGTTCTTCGCCGCCCGGGGCATCCCGGAGCTAGGGCTCGTCGTCGCCACGGTCGTCGGCGGCACGCTCTCGGCGGGCTCCGCGTCGGCGCTCAACTGCGTCTATGACCGGGACATCGACGAGCAGATGCGCCGTACCCGCCGACGAGCACTTCCACGCCACATCGTCTCCCCACGCGCGGCCCTGTGCTTCGGGCTGACCCTGGGCGTGGTGTCGACGGTGGTGCTGGCGGTATGGGTCAACTGGCTCTCCGCCGGCCTCGCGGTGCTGGCCAACGCGTTCTACGTGCTCGTCTACACCATGGTCCTGAAACGCCGGACCACCCAGAACATCGTCTGGGGCGGCCTCGCGGGCTGCTTCCCTGCGCTGATCGGCTGGACCGCGGTCACCGGCGCGCTGTCGTGGGTGCCGGTCGTGCTGTTCGCGGTCGTCTTCTTCTGGACCCCGCCGCACACCTGGGCCCTGGCCCTTCGCTACCGCGAGGACTACGCCAACGTCGAGGTGCCGATGCTCCCCGTCGTGGCCCCGGCTCGGGAGGTGGGTCGCCGGATCGTGGCCTACAGCTGGGTGATGGTGGCGACGTCCTTGCTGTTGTGGCCGGTCGCCGACACCGGAGTCTTCTATCCTCTGGCGGCCGCGGCGCTCGGGGCGGTCTTCCTGGTCGAGGCGCACCGAATGTGGCGCCGGGCGCTCGGCACCGAGGATCTGAGCGTGATCCAGCCGATGCGGCTGTTCCACTCGTCCAACCTCTACCTCTCGCTGCTCTTCGTCGCGGTCGCGCTCGACCCGCTGCTGACCCGCTGATCCACCCCCCAGGCGATCCGAGAGCAAAATTTTCGTCGATTCGGGCAACGAGGTCCGGCCAGATCGCGTATATCAAGGGGAGGACGACGGTAGGGCCTGTCCACGGGGGTGCGGGCCGGCCGTCGTCCTTTTTTCTTCGGGGTGCGCCTCGCGGACCGCCACCAGCATCCAGGTGGCCGCGGCGGAGACGAGGGCTGCCCCGAGCAGGTGGAAGCCGACCAGCACCACCGGCAGGTCCGTGAAGTACTGCACGAAGCCGATCGTCCCCTGAGCCAGCTCGACCCCGAGCAGGGTGAGTACGGCGCGCCGCACGATCGCGGGTCGGCCCGCGGCGCGGACCGCGAAGAGCAGCCCGACTGTGAGTCCCACGAACAGGAACACCAGGTCGGCGTGGAGCTGACTGACCTGGAGCGGGTTCAGTCCGTTGCGCGGCGAGTCGATGTCCCCAGCGTGCGGACCGGACCCGGTGACCACGGTGCCGACGTACAGAACGAGCCAGCCGGCCGCAAAGGTCACCGCGGCCAGCGTCACGTCGGCGCCGCCGCTCGAACCGGCCGCCGGTTGGTCGAGCCGCCAGAGGAACAGGGTCGCCAGGCCGATGATCGCCAGCGAGCACAATAGGTGGAAGGACACCACCCAGGGGTTGAGGTCGGTCAGCACGGTGACCCCGCCGATGACCGCCTGGGCCGGGATGCCCAGGGCCAGCACCAGCGCGAGGATCCGCAGGTCACGGCGCCCGGTCTGCCAGGCGGCGACCAACGTGGCGACGGCGACCGCGACCAGCACGAACGTGAGCATCCGGTTCCCGAACTCGATCGCCTCGTGGACGTCGAGCGCACCGTGGGGCCGGAAGGACCGGTCGGTGCAGCGCGGCCAGGTCGGGCAGCCCAGCCCGGAGCCGGTGAGTCGGACCGCGCCACCGGTGACGACGAGAACGCAGTTGGCGACCAGCGTTGCCCAGGCCATCGGCCGGACCGGGAGCTTCACTCCCACCGGAAGGTCCGGGCGGTGAGGAACGTCCCGAGCGCTGCCCAGGCGAGGAGCACGATCAGGTTGGACCAGGCGATCGTGTCGCGGATCAGGGCGTCCCGCATCGCGTCACCGAGGGCGCCGGACGGAAGCCAGCGCACGAGGTCGCCGAAGGCGCCGTACGCGGCCGATGGCACGACCACGGCTCCGCCGGCCATCAGCAGCAGGTAGACGAGGTTGGCGGCCGCGAGGGTGGCCTCCGCCCGCAGCACGCCGGCGACGAACAGACCGAGGGAGGCGAACGCGGCGGTGCCCAGGACGACCGCGAGGAACGTGCCGACCAGGCTCGGATTCGGGTCCCAGCCCAGGGCCAGCCCCACGCTGCCGATGACCACGATCTGGGCGAGCTCGACGAGGAGCAACGAGCAGACCTTGCCAGCCAGCAGCCCGGAGCGTGGCAACGGGGAGGCGCCGAGCCGCTTGAGCACGCCGTAGCGCCGCTCGAAGCCGGTGGTGATCGCGAGCGAGGTGAAGGCAGTTGACATCACCGCCAGCGCAAGGACCCCGGGCGTGAACACGTCGACCGAGGCGTGCTGGAAGGTGATGTCGAGCGCCTTGGTCCCGTTGACGCCGGCCACCAGCACGATCACGGGGATGACCACGGCGAGGAGGAGCTGCTCGCCGTTGCGGAGCAGCAGCCGAGTCTCCATGGCGGCCTGTGCGGCGACCATCCGGGGGAGTGGTGCCGCACCGGCGCGGGGGCCGAAGTCCAGTCGGCGGTCGAGCCCGTCGGGATTCATGCCGACAGCTCCCGGCCGGTCAGCTGCAGGAACACGTCCTCGAGCGTCCGCTGGCCGAGGGTGAGCGACTCCGGGAGCACGCCGTGCTCCTGGCACCAGCCGGAGATGCTTGCCAGCGTGGAGGGGTCGGCAGGTCCGGTCACCAGGAGACTGACCTCGTCGAGCTGGGTGACTTCCGTCCGGTCACCGAGCGCCTGGCGCAGGGACTCCGGGGCCCCCGGCGGGAACGGCCGGCTGACCACGAGCCGGATGGTTGCCGCCGGCCGCCGGTCGGCGCTGCCGCGGGTGAGCTCGAGGGCGGTGCCGGTCGCGATCAGCTGGCCGCGGTCGATGATGTGGATCCGGTCGGCCAGTCGCTCGGCCTCGTCCATGTAGTGCGTCGTGAGCACCACGGTGACGCCGCTGGCGCGGAGCTCTTCGAGCAGCTCCCACGTCCCGCGCCGGGCCTTGGGGTCCATGCCGGCCGTCGGCTCGTCGACGAAGACGATCTCGGGGCGCCCGACCAGCGCCATTGCCAGACCGAGGCGCTGCTGCTGGCCGCCGGAGAGGCGGCGGTACGGCGTGCTCCCGCACTCCCCGAGCCCGAGCCGCTCGCCGAGCAGGTCGACGTCGAGCGGGTGGGTGTGCAGCCGAGCCACGTGGCGCAGCATCTCCATCGCCCGCACGCCGCTCCACGCGCCCCCGTCCTGGAGCATCACTCCGATCCGGGGCAGCAGGGCCCGGCGTTCCCGCACCGGGTCGAGGCCGAGCACCCGGACCGTGCCCTGCTGGGGCTTCCGGTAGCCCTCGCAGGTCTCCAGGGTGGTCGTCTTCCCCGCGCCGTTCGGCCCGAGGACGGCCGTGATGGTCTGCCGCTCGACCGCCAGCGACAACCCGTCGACGGCCACCTTGTCGCCGTACCGCATCACCAGTCCGTCCACGGCGACGGCAGGATCAGCGGCTGGCACCCGCACAGTCTAGGAGCGCCCCACTCATGCGTCGCGAATCCCCTTCTCAACAGGCAAGGAGGGGTGGTCCACCCCTGCGTAACGTGCGTCGTGGGCGGATCGTTGAGGGTCCATGCGCGCCCGACTCCTCCTCCTGGCACTGCTCACAGCCCTGCCTCTGGTGGTCGTCGCGCTTCCCGCGGCTTCCGCAGGTCGCGCTGCCCCCGGCCCCTTGACCATCCAGGTGCTGTCCAACCGCGCTGACCTGGTCTCGGGCGGCGATGCACTGGTCGCGGTCAGCCTCCCGGCCGGCATCAAGCCGTCGCAGGTGCAGGTGACGGTGGGGGAGCGCGACGTCACCAGTTCCTTCGCCCTGCGACCGAACGGGAAGTTCGAGGGCATCGTCGAGGGGCTGGCGCTGGGTGCCAACGAGCTCCGGGCCAGAGCCGGGCGCCGCGTCGGCACAACCACGATCACCAACCACCCGAACGGCGGGCCCATCTTCTCCGGGCCGCACCACGAGCCGTACCAGTGCCAGTCAGGTGCGGTCGACGCGAAGTGCAACCAGCCCACGTCGTACACGCTGCTCTACAAGAGCACCGACCCGACCCAGCCCGACCTCGAGCCCTACGATCCGGACCACCCCCCGGACGATGTGGCCACCACGACCACGGACGAGGGCAAGACGGTCCCGTTCATCGTGCGTCGCGAGGACGGCTTCCAGGACCGCGACCGCTACACGATCCTCACCCTCTGGCAGCAGGGTCAGGACTGGCAGCCGTGGGCTCCCCAGGAGCAGTGGAACCACAAGGTGCTGATCACCCACGGCGGCAACTGCGGGGCGTCGTACGCACCCGGGTCGCCGCCGCTCCAGGACTACTCCGGCACCCTCGAGTCCGCGCCGGGCGTGACGCCGAGCTACGTGACCGCCCTGGGCAAGGGCTTCGCCGTCCTCTCCACCGCCCTGGCCAACACCGGCCACAACTGCAACGTCCCGATCGAGGCCGAGTCGCTGATGATGGCCAAGGAGCGACTGGTCGAGCAGTACGGCGAGATCCGCTACACCATCGGCACCGGCTGTTCCGGCGGCTCGATCGCCCAGCACACCATCGCCAACGCCTACCCCGGCATCTACCAGGGACTGGTCACCACCTGCTCCTACCCCGACACCCTGACCGCGGGGACCCAGTTCACCGACTACCACCTGATGCGGCTCTACTTCGAGGATCCCTCGCGCTGGGGGTCCGGCGTCGTCTGGACGCCGACCCAGATGGCGCAGGTGGAGGGCCACGCCTCTCACGCAAACGCGGTGGTGGCCGACGAGAACCTCTACAAGTCGGCCCTCGACCCCGAGAACGACTGCTCAGGCACCCGGGACACCGTGCCCGGCGACGAGAGCACGCGCTACGACTCCGACACCAACCCCGGCGGGGTGCGCTGCTCTGTGCTCGACATCATGATCAACGTGCTCGGGCCGCGTCCCGAGAGCGTGTGGAGCGAGGAGGAGCAGGAGGCCGGCCGCGGCTTCGCCGGCATCCCCTTCGCCAACACCGGCGTGCAGTTCGGGCTCGAGGCACTCCTGAAGGGCCAGATCACGCCCGCCCAGTTCGTCGACCTCAACGCCAAGGTCGGCGGGCTCGACGTGAACTCCGACTTCGTCGAGGAGCGGGTCGACGGCGACCAGGCCGCGATCGAGCGCGCCTACCGCTCCGGCCTGGTCAACCAGACCACCAACCTCGACCAGGTTGCGATGATCAACCACGGCGGACCCGATCCCGGACTGGCTCACGACTACAGCCACGCGTTCTGGACCGAGGAACGGCTGCTGGCCGACCAGGGCCACACCGACAACCGGGTCATGTGGTTCGGCCCGGCACCGCTGATCGGGGACCACCGGTGGGCCAACGAGGGACTGCTCGCCATGGACCGCTGGCTCACTGCCGTCGAGTCGGACTCGCGGGAAGTGTCGCTCGCCCAGAAGGTCGCCGAGGACCGTCCCGGGGACGTCACCGACCGTTGCGTCACCGCTGAGGCCGCGCCGGCGTGCTCGGTCGAGGAGCTGCAGGTCCTGCAGACCCGCCTCTCGACCCCACGGCAGGAGTCCGGGGGGCCGGTCGCCAACGACAACGTGGCGTGCCGGCTGAAGCCGCTCGATCGGGCCGACTACGGGGTGCTCGGCTCGGCGTTCACCGCCGAGCAGTGGGCGCAGCTCGAGACGACCTTCGCCGACGGTGTCTGCGACTGGAGCGTCCCGGGCCGTGGCCAGGGCCCGGCCGAGACCTGGCTGCAGTACGGCACGGCCACCGACCACGTGTACGGCGGCGAGAACCTCCCGGTGGCACCGGCCGACTCCGCCGACGGCTGGATGAGTACGTCGTTCCGGCCGCTGCTCGCCCAGTAGCCGGCCCGCCCAGCAGGAGGAGTGCGCGCGTCAGGACCCGGCGGCGAGCTTGTCGAACACCGCCGGCGGGTCCCGCCACGGATCGGGGAGCGTGCCGGCTGCGGCCTGCTGGATCGCCGTCCACACCCGGAACGGGGTGCAGGGCAGGTCGATGTGCCGCACACCCAGGTGGCGAACCGCGTCGATGACGGCGTTCTGCACGGCCGGTGTCGAGCCGATCGTGGCGGACTCGCCGATCCCCTTCGCTCCGAGCGGGTTCAGCGGGGTGGGGGTCTCGGTGCTGGACACCTCGAGGGAGGGCGTGTCGGCCGCCGTGGGTAGGGCGTAGTCGACGAACGTGCTGGTCAGCGGTGTCCCGGCGTCGTCGTACACGAACTCCTCCCACAACGCCTGCGACATGCCCTGCACCGCCCCGCCGTGCTGCTGCCCGGCCACGATCATCGGGTTGAGCACCCGACCGCAGTCGTCGACCGCGACGTGACGGAGCGGATGGACCAGCCCGGTCTCGGTGTCGACCTCGACGATCGACACGTGGGCGCCGAAGGGGAACGTCGCCCCGTCGTGGGTGAAGTCGGTGTCGGAACCGAGACCGCCGTCGTGCTCGTGGGCGTACGCCGCGACCTCGGCCCAGCCGACAGCGGAGCCGGGCACGCCCTGGACCGAGAAGGCACCGTCCTCGAGCGTGACGTCGGCAGGGGCCGCCTCCAGCATCCGGGCGGCCACGGCGATCGCACGCTCGCGGACCTCGTCGGAGGCAGCCGCGACGGCGTTGCCGCCGAGCTGGAGAGAGCGGGATCCGCCGGTCCCGCCGCCGGAGCGGACGAGCTGGGTGTCCGACTGGGTGTAGCTGATCTCCGAGATCGGGATCCCGAGCCGGTCCGCGACGATCATCGAGAACGACGTCGCGTGGCCCTGGCCGTGTGCTGAGGTGCCGGACATGACGACCGCGGAACCGTCCGGCTGGACCTGGACGGACCCGAACTCCGACCCACCGAAGCCGGTGATCTCCACGTAGGTGGAGATGCCGATGCCGAGCTGGCGCCGGTCGCCGGCCTCGCGCCGTCGCCGCTGCTCGGCCCGGGCTGCGCCGACGTCGGCGATCCGGAGTGCCTCGCGCAACGGCAGGTCGTAGTCCCCGTTGTCGTAGGTCATCTTCGAGTGCGTGGTGAACGGGAAGTCGTCGGGCTGGATGAAGTTCCGGCGCCGCAGCTCCTCGGGCGGCAGCCCCAGCTCGGCTGCGGCGGCGTCGACGAGTCGCTCGATCATCGCCGCCGCCTCGGGTCGCCCGGCGCCCCGGAACGCGCCGACGGGGGCGGTGTTGGTCAGGACGGAGACGGCGTCGTACTGGAGGCGGGGGACCACGTAGGTCCCCTGCGCCATCAGCCGGGTCGATCCGACCGTGAAGCCCCCGCCGAAACCTGCGTAGGCGCCGCAGTCACCGACCATCCGGAGCCGCAGCCCGACGAACCGGCCCTCGGCGGAGAGCCCGAGCTCGGCGTACTGCACCTGCCCGCGCCCGTGCATGGAGAGCATCGCCTCGCTGCGGGTCTCCGCCCATGTGACCGGGCGGCCCACGCGGCGGGCGGCTGCGATGACCGCCGCGTGCTCGGCGAAGATGCCGGCCTTGCCGCCGAACGCCCCGCCGACGTGGGGCGCGATGACCCGTACCGACTCCGGCGGGAGCCCGGTGTACTTGCAGATCAGGTCCCGGGAATCGTGGGGGTGCTGCGTGGATATCCGGCAGGTGAGCCCCGACTCCGTCGGCTCGACCAGGATGGCGTGGCCTTCGATCGGGGCCACGGCGACGCGGTGGTTCTCCAACCTGAGCCGGACCACGTGGTCGGCGCCGTCGAGCGGATCCTCCCGGTTGCGGTCCATCCGAGACTTCGCGACGTTGCTGCCGAGCTCCTCGAACTGCAGCGGAGCGTCCTCGGCCAGCGCGGCCTCCATGTCCGCGACCGCCGCCAGGTCGTCGTACTCCACGTCGACCAGCTCTGCCGCGTCCACGGCCTGCGCGCGGGTCTCGGCCACGACCAGCGCGACCGGCTCGCCGACGAAGCGCACCTTGTCGGTGGCCAGCGCGGTGCGGACCAGGTCGTCGTTGGCGCTGCCGAACATGGGCACCGGACGGTCCACGTCCTGGCCGGTGAGCACCGTGAGCACACCGGGGGAGCGCTCAGCCTCGGAGGTGTCGACCGAGGCGACCCGAGCATGGGCGAAGGGGCTGCGGACGAACACCGCGTGGGTGGTCCCGGCGGGCCGGAGGTTGTCCACGAAGGTCCCCTGACCCACCAGGAGCTCGGGGTCCTCCACGCGCCGAACTGCATTGCCGAGGATCGATCCAGCCATGCGGGCACTCTAGGGGGCGGGGTAGCGCGGTCGGTGAGGTGGATGGTTAGGCCACCCTTACTTGAAGTGCGTCCTCCAATAACGTCACACTGTTGTTGTGGAAATGGATGCAGGTGTCCGCGAGGCGACTCGCGAGACCCACGACCAGCCGACGCGTGAGCGCGTCGTGCGGTCGATCCTCGTCGACGGCGCTTCGACCGCCGCGGACCTCGCCGAGCGGCTCGACCTCACCCCGGCCGCCGTCCGCCGACACCTCGACGCGCTGCTCGAGGAGGGCATGATCGCCGCCCGCGACCCGCGCAGCGGAACGACACGGGGCAGGGGCCGGCCGGCCAAGGTCTTCGCGCTCACCGAGGCCGGACGCGACCACTTCGACCAGCAGTACGACGACCTCGCGGTCCAGGCGCTGCGGTTCCTGGCCGAGACGGGCGGCGACGAGGCCGTCCGCGAGTTCGCCAACCGGAGGGTCTCGTTCATCGAGGACCGTTTCGACGCCACCCTGGCCGACAACCCGCACCTCAGCCCGACCGAGGCGCTGGCCCAGATCTTCACCGACGAGGGGTACGCCGCCTCGGTGCGCGAGGTGTCCGATGGGCCACCAGCTGTGCCAGCAGCACTGCCCGGTCTCCCACGTCGCCCATGAGTTCCCGCAGCTGTGCGAAGCCGAGACCGAGGCCATCGGCCGCGTGCTGGGCCGGCACGTCCAGCGGCTCGCCACCATCGCCCACGGTGACGGCGTGTGCACCACCTGCATCCCAGACATCCAGAAGAAGAAGGACGGAGCGTCAGCATGACGAGCATCGAAGAGCTGAACCCGGAGCTCAAGGGTCTCCGCGACCGTTACGAGTTCGGTTGGGCCGACAGTGACGCCGCCGGCGCCTCGGCGACCCGTGGCCTCAACGAGACCGTGGTCCGCGACATCTCCGAGAAGAAGAGCGAGCCGCAGTGGATGCTCGACCTTCGCCTGAAGGGCCTCAAGCTCTTCCACCGCAAGCCGATGCCGACGTGGGGATCGGACCTGTCGACGATCGACTTCGACAACATCAAGTACTTCGTGCGGTCCAGCGAGAAGCAGGCCACCTCCTGGGAGGACCTGCCGGAGGACATCAAGAACACCTACGACAAGCTCGGCATCCCGGAGGCGGAGAAGCAGCGCCTGGTCGCCGGCGTCGCCGCGCAGTACGAGTCCGAGGTCGTCTACCACTCGATCCGCGAGGACCTCGAGGAGCAGGGCGTCCTGTTCCTCGACACCGACACTGCGCTGCGGGAGCAGCCGGAGCTCTTCCAGGAGTACTTCGGCACCGTGATCCCGGTCGGCGACAACAAGTTCGCCTCGCTCAACACCGCGGTCTGGTCGGGCGGCTCGTTCATCTACGTGCCGCCGGGGGTCCACGTCGACATCCCGCTGCAGGCCTACTTCCGGATCAACACCGAGAACATGGGCCAGTTCGAGCGGACCCTGATCATCGTCGACGAGGACGCCTATGTGCACTACGTCGAGGGCTGCACCGCGCCGATCTACTCCTCCGACTCGCTGCACTCCGCGGTCGTGGAGATCATCGTGAAGAAGGGCGGTCGCTGCCGCTACACCACGATCCAGAACTGGTCGAACAACGTCTACAACCTGGTGACCAAGCGCGCGACCTGCGAGGCCGGCGCGACCATGGAGTGGGTCGACGGCAACATCGGCTCGAAGGTCACGATGAAGTACCCCGCCGTCTACCTCATGGGCGAGCACGCCAAGGGCGAGACGCTCTCGATCGCGTTCGCCGGCGAGGGTCAGCACCAGGACGCGGGGGCCAAGATGGTCCACGCCGCCCCCCACACCTCGAGCTCGATCCTGAGCAAGTCGGTGGCACGCGGTGGCGGCCGGACGTCGTACCGCGGATTGATCCAGATCAACGAGGGCGCCCACGGCTCGAAGTCCAACGTGCTGTGCGACGCGCTGCTCGTCGACCAGATCAGCCGCTCCGACACCTACCCGTACGTCGACATCCGCGAGGACGACGTCTCCATGGGGCATGAGGCGAGCGTGTCGAAGGTCTCCGACGACCAGCTCTTCTACCTCATGTCTCGCGGGATGGAGCAGGACGAGGCGATGGCGATGATCGTCCGCGGCTTCGTCGAGCCGATCGCGAAGGAGCTGCCGATGGAGTACGCCCTGGAGCTGAACCGGCTCATCGAGCTGCAGATGGAAGGGGCAGTCGGCTGATGACGGTCACGGATACCCCGGCCGCCGCCGGGGCAGTCGAGTCCGCCTCCGAGAAGGTGTCCAGCCACCTCCACCCGGAGGGCTCGTTCGCGGTCGCCGACCACATCGTGCCGACCGGCCGTGAGGAGATCTGGCGGTTCACGCCCCTCAAGCGCCTGCGCAAGCTGCACGCCGACGCCGAGTTCGGTGCTCCCACCACGTCGACCACCTGGAACGCCCCCGACGGCGTGCGGGTCGAGCAGGTCGACGGCGAGGAGGCCCGCGGTCTGCGCGGTATCAGCGGCCTGGTGCCCAACACCCTTTTCGGCGCCCGGGTCCTGGCCGAGGTGCCCACCACCCTGCTCGTCGACGTCCCGGCGGAGGCCGAGGTCGCTGAGCCCATCATCGTGGAGCTCAACGGCAGGAGCGCGGAGGTCACCGAGGCCGGCCACATCGCCCTGCGCTTCGGCAACCACGCCCGGGCCGTGGTCGTGCTCAACCACACCGGACACGCGTCGATGGCCCAGGTCGTCGAGGTGTCGGTGGGCGACGGCGCCCAGGTCTCGGTCATCTCCCTGCAGGACTGGGCCGACGACGCGGTCCACCTGACCCACCACGAGGCCACCGTCGGGCGGGACGCGACGTACAAGCACGTCGCGATCACCTTCGGCGGCAAGACGGTGCGGATGGACGCCAACGTCCGGTACGCCGGCCCCGGCGGCGACGCCGAGATGCTCGGCCTCTACTTCGCCGACGAGGGGCAGCACATCGAGCACCGGCTGTTCGTCGACCACACCGCTCCGCGGACCAGGAGCCACGCCGTCTACAAGGGCGCGCTCCAGGGTGAGGGTGCCCGGACCGTCTGGATCGGGAACGTGCTGATCCGCAAGGTCGCCGAGGGCATCGAGACCTATGAGGAGAACCGCAACCTGGTCCTCACCGACGGCTGCCACGCCGACTCGGTCCCGAACCTCGAGATCGAGACCGGCGAGATCGCGGGCGCCGGCCACGCGTCGGCGACCGGCCGGTTCGACGACGAACAGCTGTTCTACCTGCGCTCGCGCGGGGTCAGCGAGCCCGAGGCCCGCCGGCTGGTCGTGCACGGGTTCTTCAACGACCTGATCCGCAAGGTCGGCGTACCCGCCCTCCAGGAGCGCCTGCTGGCGACCGTCGAGGACGAGCTCGCCAAGAACGTGCTGAAGGACCTGTGATGGGCGACTTCGAGAGGGTCTGCGCGGTCGACGAGGTGCCCGGCGACGAGGCACTGGCCGTGACCATCGGCGACCTGGACCTGGCGATCGCCAGGGACGGCGAGGAGATCTTCGCCGTACAGGACGTCTGCTCCCACGCGGAGGTCGCCCTGAGCGAGGGCGAGGTCGCCGACGGGACCGTCGAGTGCTGGCTGCACGGCTCCTGCTTCGACCTGCGCACCGGCAAGCCCACCCACCTGCCGGCCACCGAGCCGGTGGCCACCTTCGCGGTCGAGGTCCGCGGCGGCGACGTCTACGTCGACGCGACCGAGACCCTCAACGGCGTCAGGCCGAGCTGACTTACCCAAGGAGAGAAATGACCACGCTGGACATCAAGGACCTGCACGTCTCGGTCGACACCGAGGACGGCCCCAAGGAGATCCTCACGGGCGTCACGCTGACCATCAAGGACGGCGAGACCCACGCGATCATGGGCCCCAACGGATCGGGCAAGTCGACGCTGGCCTACTCGATCGCGGGCCACCCCAAGTACCAGATCACGGGCGGGGCGGTCACCCTCGACGGCGCCGATGTGCTCGCCATGTCGGTCGACGAGCGGGCCCGCGCCGGACTGTTCCTCGCAATGCAGTACCCCGTCGAGGTGCCCGGGGTCTCGGTCTCCAACTTCCTGCGCACGGCCAAGACCGCGATCGACGGCGAGGCGCCGAAGCTGCGCACCTGGGTCAAGGACGTCGGCGGCGTCATGGAGCGGCTCAACCTCGACGCGTCGTTCTCCCAGCGCTCGGTCAACGAGGGCTTCTCCGGCGGGGAGAAGAAGCGGCATGAGATCGCGCAGCTCGAGCTGCTGAACCCGAAGGTCGCGGTCCTCGACGAGACCGACTCCGGTCTGGACATCGACGCGCTCAAGATCGTGGCCGAGGGCGTCAACCGGTTCCGTGAGCAGGAGGGCAAGGGCGTCCTGCTGATCACGCACTACACCCGGATCCTCCGCTACATCCAGCCCGACTTCGTCCACGTGTTCGTCGACGGCCGGATCGCGGAGGAGGGTGGCCCCGAGCTGGCCGACCAGCTGGAGGCCGAGGGCTACGACAAGTACACACGGGCAATGCGATAAGCGGACGGCCCGCTCCGCTCAAAGGCCGCCTTCGCTCCTCCGCCTTGCCCAGCACCATTCTCGCACCGCCGAGAGAGGATTGAGAAGAATGATTGAGGGACTGCTGACGGATCTCGACGTCATCCGCAAGGACTTCCCGATCCTCTCGCGCACGCTCTCCGGCGGGCAGCCGCTGGTCTACCTCGACAGCGCCAACACCTCGCAGAAGCCGCAGGTCGTGATCGACACGATGGTCGACCACCTCGAGCGGCACAACGCCAACATCGCGCGAGCCATGCACCAGCTGGGAGCCGAGTCGACCGAGGCATTCGAGAGCGCCCGCGACAAGGTCGCGGCGTTCATCGGTGCACCGAGCCGCGACGAGGTGATCTTCACCAAGAACATCTCCGAGGGACTCAATCTGGTCGCCAACACGCTCGCGTGGGCACGCGGGCCGCTCGCGGTCGGCGAGGGCGACGAGGTGGTCATCACCGAGATGGAGCACCACTCCAACATCGTGCCGTGGCAGCTGTTGACCGAGCGGACGGGTGCGACCCTGCGCTGGTTCGGGCTGACGGACGAGGGCCGGCTCGACCTGTCGAACATCGACGAGCTGATCAACGAGCGCACCAAGGTGGTCTCGCTGACCTGGATCTCCAACATGCTCGGCACCATCAACCCCGTGGCCGAGATCGCCCGGCGCGCGCACGAGGTCGGTGCGATCGTCGTAGTGGACGCTGCGCAGGCCGCGCCCCAGATCCCCGTCGACGTGGTGGCCTCCGGCGCCGACATCGTGGGCTTCACCGGCCACAAGGTGGTTGGACCGACCGGCATCGGCGTGCTGTGGGGCAAGCGCGAGATCCTCGACCAGCTGCCCCCGTTCCTCGGCGGTGGCGAGATGATCGAGACCGTGGCCATGGAGCGCTCGACCTATGCCGGCATCCCGCACAAGTTCGAGGCCGGGACACCGCCCATCGTCGAGGCCGTGGGTCTGGGTGCTGCCGTCGACTACCTCTCCCACGTCGGGATGGAGAACATCCACGCCCACGAGCAGGCGGTGACGGCGTACGCCTTGAAGGGTCTGGCCACGGTGCCCGGCCTGACCGTGCTCGGCCCCCTCGACGCCACCGAGCGCGGGGGAGCGATCAGCTTCGAGGTCGAGGGCGTGCACCCGCACGACGTCGCGCAGGTGCTCGACTCCCGGGGCATCGCCGTCCGCGCCGGTCACCACTGCGCGAAGCCCGCACACGCGCGCTTCGGCGTGCAGAGCTCGACCCGGATGTCGTCGTACCTCTACACGACGCCTGCCGAGATCGACGCCCTCGTGGACGGCCTGGAATACACCCGCTCCTACTTCAAGTTGGGTTGAGGCTAGCTTGATCGGGAAGGGAGTGAGATGAGCGAACAACTGGACTCGCTGTACCAGGAGATCATCCTCGACCACTACAAGCACCCGCGCCACGACGGCCTGCGGGACCCGTTCGAGGCCGAGGTCCACCACGTCAACCCGACCTGCGGTGATGAGGTGACGCTGCGCGTCCACCTCACCGACGGGGTGGTGGAGGACGTGTCGTACGACGCCATCGGCTGCTCCATCTCGCAGGCGTCCGCCTCGGTGCTGACCGAGCTGGTGATCGGCAAGAAGATCGACGACGCCATGGCCATCCACCAGGACTTCCTGACCCTGATGCAGGGCCGGGGTGAGGTGGAGCCCGACGAAGACGTGCTGGAGGACGCGATCGCCTTTGCCGGGGTCGCCAAGTTCCCGGCCCGCGTGAAGTGCGCGTTACTGTCGTGGATGGCATGGAAGGACGCAACCGTGCAGACCCTGGAGGAGACGTCATGACCACCGAGAACCCTGTCAACCATGACGACCTGCCGGAGGTGCCCGAGGCGGCTCCCGCCGGCGGAGGGACCGCCACGGTGACCGAGGACGATGTCACCGAGGCCATGAAGGACGTGGTCGACCCCGAGCTCGGCATCAACGTCGTCGACCTCGGCCTGGTCTACGGCGTGCACGTCGACGAAGGCTCCAACGCGGTCATCGACATGACGCTGACCTCGGCCGCGTGCCCGCTGACCGACGTGATCATGGACCAGACGAACACCGCCCTGGAGGGCTTGGTCAACGACGTCGCCATCAACTGGGTCTGGATGCCGCCGTGGGGTCCCGACAAGATCACCCCCGACGGCCGGGAGCAGCTGCGCGCCCTCGGCTTCAATGTCTGAGCCGCGAGACTGAGCGAAGCTCAGGCTCGCGACACGAAGAGGGCGAGCGAGCCCGCGGGCACGACCGGTCTGGTCCAGTTGGGTGACCCCGCGTCACCCAGGGCGCCGAGCGCTCGTTGAGGGCGTGAGCGTGACAAGGGGCACGCTCCCGCGAGGTGCAGATCTCGTGGTGGTTGAGGGGAGCCCAGGATGCGCACCACCCGTTCCACCTACATTCCTTAGATCACCGCTGCGGCTGGCCAACTAGTGTTGGTTGCATGCAGAGCGAACCGCGGACGAACCGCCCGACCGATGTCGAGGCCTTCTGGGATCTGGCGCGGTTCCACGCCAACCTGAACAGCGCGCCGACCTACTTCGGCCCGACCACGCTCGAGGTCGTGCCGCCCCCCGCCTGGGCGTTCGGCGGCTCGGCTGAGGAGGCCGACGAGCTGCTCCAGCTGGTCCTCGACGGCACCAAGACCGCCACCGCCAGCGCGCTGTGGGACTACGAGGCCGAAGGCGAGGCCCTGCCCGAGGTCGGCAGCCTGAGCATCCTGCTCGACGGCCGGGGACACCCGCGTGCGCTGATCAGCACCACGGAGGTCGAGGTGGTCCCGTTCGACGAGGTCGACGAGGAGCACGCCCGTCTCGAGGGGGAGGGCGACCTGTCCGTGGCCTCCTGGCGCACTGCTCACGAGCGGTTCTTCCGGCAGGGCTCCAGCCGGGCGTTCGAGCCGGACATGCCGGTGGTGCTGGAGCGGTTCACCGTGGTCTACCAGGCGGACTAGAAAGCCCACCGTCGCGACCGCCGTACCGTGGCCCCGTGCCCACCGTCCTCGTCCCCACCGCCCGGCTCGAACGGTGGGTGCTCAACTTCAACGGCCGGCACGGGACGACGGCCCTGGGCGTCGCCGAGGGAGCGCTCACGGGTGCCGCGAGCGACGGGTCGAGGTTCACCGCCCGGCTGCCGTTCGCCGGCGAGTACGACGGGCTGCCGGACGCCGACGCGTTCAGGTTGGCCGCGCTCCCGCCCGACGAATGGGGCGTCCTGCTGGTCCGCAAGGGCGGCTTCGCGGTGGCCCGACTCACGGGCACCGAGCTCATCGAGCACAAGATCGGCCAGCGGCACGTGCAGGGGCGGACCAAGGCCGGAGGCCAGAGCCAGCAGCGATTCGCCCGCCGCCGCGACAACCAGGCTCGACAGGCGTTCGAGGCGGCCGCCGACCACGCCGCCCGGATCTTCGGGTCGGCGGGGAATGCGGTGGTCGTGACCGGGGGCGACCACGCGGCGATCGACGAGGTGCTCGCCGACCCCAGGCTCCGCCGGCTGCGCGTGGTGGATTCCTGGCTCGCCGTACCCGACCCGAAACGCGCCGTCCTGGACCAGGCCGTCGCCGACGCACAGGCCATCAGGATCGACGTCGACAACGCGGACGGCGCCTGACCGTCAGGCGCGACCCGCGTACTCCTCCTCGTGGTCGGGAGCCGTGAGCTCCTCGGCCGTGACCGAACCGCCGAGCGCCCTGGTCACGACGTAGAACACGAGGGCAACGCCCCACGATCCCAGGCCCAGCAGCAGCTGCGAGCGGGTGTCGGGGGTCAGCCCGAGCTGGACCAGGACGGCGAGGATGCCCAGGATCGCGACGATGGTCAGCCCGGGGAACAGCCACATCCTGACCACGAGCTTGTCGTCGGGCGTCCGCCGTCGCAGCACCAGCTGGGAGACCGCGATCAGCAGGTAGACGAACAGGATCACCGCGCCGGAGGAGTTGAGCAGGAACAGGAACACCGTGTCGGGCGAGGTGTAGGCCGCGATCACGCTGAGGAACCCGACCACCGTGGAGAACAGGATCGCCCACACCGGCACGCCGCGGCCGCTCACCCGGACCAGCCGCTGGGGTGCCTCCTTGCGCTCGGCGAGCACGAAGAGCATGCGGGAGGCGGTGTAGAGCCCGGAATTGAGGCACGAGAGGACGGCCGTGAGGACGACTGCGTTCATGACGTGGTCGGCGTAGGGGATTCCCATCTCGTCGAACGCCGCGACGTACGGCGAGGCGCCGAGCTCGTTGTCGTTCCAGGGAACGATGCAGACCAGCAGGATCATGGACCCGACGAAGAACGTCGCCACCCGGAGGATCACCGACTGCGTCGCCTTGGCGATCGCCCGCTCCGGGTCCTTGGACTCGGCAGCCGCCACGGTGGCGATCTCGGCCCCCACCATGGAGAACACCACCACGACGATGCTCGAGAAGATCGCGCCCCAGCCGTTGGGGAGGAAGCCGCCGTGGCTGGTCATGTTGCTGAGGTCGAAGGACTGACCCGGCCAGAGGCCGACCACGAACAGCGTCCCGAGCGCCAGGAAGGCCACGATGGCGAAGACCTTGATGCCGGCGAACCAGTACTCGAACTCGCCGTAGGAGCGCACGGAGAACAGGTTGGTCGCGGTCATCAGCACCATCAGCCCGAGGGAGAGGGCCCACAGGGGAGCGTCGAACCAGAAGGTGAGGATCTTGGCGCCGGCCACCGCCTCGAAGCCGACCACGATGACCCAGAAGTACCAGTAGAGCCAGGCGACGGAGAAGCCTGCCCAGCCACCGAGGGCCCGGCGGGCGTAGTCGGCGAAGGAGCCCGTCGAGGGGTTGGCCGTGGCCATCTCGCCCAGCATCCGCATCACCAGGATGATCAGCACGCCGGTGACCAGATAGCTGAGGAACGCCGCCGGCCCGGTCTCGTTGATGACCACCCCCGACCCGACGAACAATCCCGCGCCGATCACGCCGCCGATGGCGATCATCGTGAGGTGTCGCTGCTTGAGTCCTCGCCGGAGACCGGGTGCCTGGGCGGATGCTGGTGGGGTGGACTGGGCCATGGGGGTTCCTCACTTCCACTGGCGTCGCCGGTTCGGCCTCACGTGCCCCTTACCCGATGTGAGCCTCGTCAACCAGCGATCGGAGGGCATTTCCATCGCGCACCGATCCGCGAGATCCACAGACGGAGGGCCTTCCTCTGTCAGGATTCCGTCATGTGGCAGCCCCAGCCAGGCTGGCATGCGATGCCCGGAGGCACCGGCATGTCGACGGTCGGCGTCTGGCGGACGGTTCTCGACGACCGGCCCGTGGTCGTCAAGCGCCTCGCCGCGCCCTCCGAGCACGACCCAGCCGAGCTCGGTGACCGCCGACACTTCGCCTACTGGCGCCGAGCCGCAGACGTCGCCAGCTCGGGCCTGGTCACCGCGACGCCCGGACTCCGAGGCCCCCTCGACGCGGTGGTCGAGGAGGACGTCGACGGGATCACCCTGGTCCAGGACTGGGTCGAGGACGCCGCCAACAGCGGCCTGTTCGCAGCGAACGCCATGGGCCGGTTCGCCGGCGCCGATCTCGGCCCGGTCAACTGGCTGGCCCGCGACCAGCTCCGCGACCGACTGGACCGGGTCGAGCGGCGCGGCGGTTGGAAGACCCTCGACCGGACGACCGTCGCCGACGTCGCCGACCACCTGTGGCGACGGCGACACGCATTCCTCGACGCCCTCGACGAGCTGACCCAGGTGCCCCAGCACGGCGACCCGGTGCCGGGCAACCTGCCGGGACGAGAGGCCGACCAGGTGATCGCCATCGACTGGGGGATGCTCGGCCACGGCCCGGTCGGCGCAGATCTCGGTTACTACCTGCTGTCCGCCCGCGAGGACTTCGAGCCCCTCGTCGACAGCTACCTCATGGGCCTGCCGACGGGCCTCGCGAGTCGGGAGGAGGTCGAGCTCGGCGCCCGCGTCACCGCCGCCTACACCGTGCTCAACCGCGCCGACTGGGCGCTGGCGAGGGTGGCCGGAGGGGAGGGCGCGCTCGCCGCGAAGTACCGCCACCCCAGCGTGGCGCCGTACCTCCGGGCGCTGCAGCGGCAGTTCCCGCTGATCGAGGCCCTGCTGGATTGACGGGCGTCGCCCGACTGACTCGGCTCAGAGCTGCGAGGCCGAGAACGTGTCGCAGGCATCCATGGAGCCCTGCTCGTACCCGATCAGGAACCAGCGCTGGCGCTGCTCGGCCGATCCGTGCGTCCAGCCCTCAGGGTTGACCCGGCCGGTCGACTGCTGCTGGATCCGGTCGTCGCCCACCGACTTGGCGGCGGCCACCGCCTCGGCCATGTCCTGGTCGCTGATGTCCTCGATCAGCGGTTCTCCGGACGCGTCCTCGGTGGTGGTGGCCGCACGTGCCCACATGCCGGCATAGCAGTCGGCCTGCAGCTCGAGGCGTACGGCGTCGCTCTGCGGGCCCTGCTGGGTGCGCACCTGCCCCATGGCGCCGGTGAGGTTCTGGATGTGGTGACCGTACTCGTGGGCCAGGACGTAGGGCTCGACGAACTCACCCGCCGGTCCTCCGAGCTGCTCCTGGAGCACGTCCTCAAAAAACGCCGTGTCGAGATAGATACCCCGGTCGGCGGGGCAGTAGAACGGCCCGACCTGGGAGGTCGCCTGGCCGCAGCCCGTGTCGACCGCGCCGGTGAACGTGGCCAGCTCCTCCTCCGGCGTGAACGAGACGCCGGACTGGGGTTCGAGCGTGTCGGACCAGAAGTCGAAGAGGGAGTTCTCGACGGCCACGCGGGCGCAGTCGGCATCCTCGTTGGCGTCGGCGCCGGTCTGGCACTCGGCGTACCGGCCGGTGTCCCCGCCGTCGACCCGGCTGGTGTCGAGGCTGTCGTCGGGAAGCGGCGAACCGCCGGTGCCTCCGCCCAGGCACTGGAAGAGCACGATGAAGAGGATGACGATGAGCAGTCCACCGATGCCGCCTCCCGCCTTGGTTCCGCCGGGAATCGGGATGCGCATCCCACCCCCAGGCATGCCGCCGCCACCACCGCCACGGCTGCCGGAGTCCGAAACTCGACCGCGGTCGAGCCGGGCCTTGGGGTTGAAGCGCATCGGCCTACACTAGCGACCCTGATGATCACCGCGCAGCGCCTCGAGGTCCGCGCGGGGGCTCGTCTCCTCATGGACAACGTCAGCTTCCGGGTCGCTGCCGGCGACAAGGTCGGGCTGGTCGGGCGCAACGGCGCCGGCAAGACCACCCTGACGAGGATCCTCGCCGGAGAAGGGCAGCCCGCGTCCGGCACCGTCCTGACCACCGGAGAGGTCGGCTACCTCCCGCAGGACCCCCGTATCGGCAACCCCGACATCCCGGCCCGGGAGCGGATCCTGTCCGCCCGCGGGCTCGACGACGTCGTACGCCGCCTGCGCGCGGCCGAGGGCGAGATGGGCAGCGCCGACGTGGCGGTCCAGGAGCGGGCGATGCGCCGCTACACCCAGGCGGACGCCGAGCTGCACGCCGGCGGCGGCTATGCCGCGGAGTCCGAGGCCGCGCAGATCGCCCACAGCCTCGGCATCGAGGACCGGCTCCTGGCCCAACCCCTGCGGACCCTCTCGGGAGGCCAGCGGCGGCGGGTCGAGCTGGCCCGCATCCTCTTCTCGGGCGCGGACACGCTCCTCCTCGACGAGCCCACCAACCACCTCGACGCCGACTCCATCGTCTGGCTGCGGGAGTTCCTGAAGGGCCACAAGGGCGGGCTCGTGGTGATCAGCCACGACAACGCGCTGCTCGAAGCCACCGTCAACCGGGTCCTGCACCTCGACGCCATCCGGGCGGAGATCGACGTCTACAACATGGGTTGGAGGGCCTACCTCCAGCAGCGCGAGACCGACGAGAAGCGGCGCAAGCGCGAACGGGTCAACGCCGAGAACAAGGCGAAGACCCTGACCGACCAGGCCAACCGGATGCGAGCGAAGGCGACCAAGGCCCAGGCCGCCCAGTCGATGCTGAAGCGTGCCGAGAAGCTGAAGGCCGGGATCGAGGGCGAACGCCGTGCCGACAAGGTCGCGCGGATCAAGTTCCCGGCACCCGCCCCGTGCGGCAAGACGCCGCTCACCGCGGAGGAGCTCTCGAAGTCCTACGGGTCGCTCGAGGTCTTCACCGACGTCGACCTCGCGGTCGACAAGGGGTCCCGGGTGGTGATCCTCGGGCTGAACGGCGCCGGCAAGACCACGCTGCTGCGGATCCTCGCCGGTGTCGACCGCCCCGACACCGGAGAGGTCACCCCGGGCCACGGCCTCAAGCTCGGCTACTACGCCCAGGAGCACGAGACCCTCGACACCGGACGGACCGTGCTGGAGAACCTCCACTCCGCGGCCCCCCAGCTCACCGACACCGAGGCGCGGTCGGTGCTCGGGTCGTTCCTCTTCTCCGGCGACGACGCCAACAAGCCGGCCAGCGTCCTGTCCGGGGGTGAGAAGACCCGCCTCGCGCTGGCCATCCTCGTCGTCTCCAGCGCCAACGTGCTGCTGCTCGACGAGCCCACCAACAACCTCGACCCGGCCTCGCGTGAGGAGGTACTGGCGGCGATCCGCACCTACCAGGGCGCGATCATCCTGGTCACCCATGACGAGGGCGCGGTGACGGCTCTCGAGCCGGACCGGGTGCTGATCCTCCCCGACGGTGTCGAGGACCTCTGGAACCAGGACTACGCCGACCTGGTGGCCCTTGCCTAAAGCCGCGCCGAGACTGTCCAGGCGGTTGCGTCGACCTCGAACGGCGACTGGGGGAGCCGCGCGCCGCAGGCGCGCTCCAGCGACACCCGACGGCGGTCGTCCAGTTGGGCGACGTAGGAACCGGCCGGCCCGACGCCCATCGTGTAGGGCTCCCACCACTGGTCGAACGAATCGAACCCGACGGTCACCGTGATGCTGCCCGACTCGACGTCTCTCAACCCGGCCTGAGCGAACAGGTGGGCCAGGTGACCCTCGCGGGTCCCGGGTAGTCCGCTCTCGTCGGGTGCCTGAGGGTCGACGTCGCGGACCGCGCTCCAGAACGTCGACAGGGGACCTCGGCCACCGGCGTGGTCCCAGACGCTGGCGGCAACCAACCCTCCTGGACGGGCAACCCGCGCCATCTCGGCCAGCCCCGCGACCGGGTCGCGCATGAAGTGCACGACGAGCTGGGCGACCGCGAGGTCGAAGTCGCGATCGGGGAACGGAAGGGCCTCCGCCGAGCCCTCGTGCACCTCGACGTCCGGAAGGCGGACCCGCGTGGCGGTGACGAACGGCGTCGAGGGATCGATGGCCACCACGTGCGCAGCACCGAGCCGCGCCGCCAGCTGTTCGGTGAGCACACCCGGGCCGCAACCCACGTCGAGCGCCCGCTGTCCCGGCTGCGGGTCCAGGAGCTCGACGAAACGGACCGCGAGCGGCTCGGAGTAGATGCCCATGAACCGCGCGTAGGCGTCGGCCGCGACGTCGAAGCTCACCCGGCAAGGGTATCCGCGATGATGGCCTCATGACACCCGACGAGATCGCCGCAGCCGGGCTCCGCTACGCCATCGACGGGCCGGTCGCGACGATCACCCTCGACCGGCCCGAGGTCCGCAACGCCCAGACGCCCACCATGTGGCGGACCCTTGCTTCGATCGGGCGGGAGATCCCCGACGACGTCCGGGTCGTGGTCGTGCGGGGAGAGGGCAGCAGCTTCTCTGCGGGGCTCGATCGCGCCATGCTCGCGCCCGGCGGGGGAGACGGCCGTGAGACCGTGGCCGGGCTGCTCGTGAAGTCCGACGAGGAGATGTCGGCCACGATCGACGAGTACCAGCAGGGCTTCACGTTCCTGCGCGACCCTCGGCTCGTCTCGATCGCCGCCGTTCAGGGCCACGCGATCGGGGCGGGGTTCCAGCTCGCCCTCTCCTGCGACCTCCGTGTCGTCGCCGAAGACGTGCAGTTCTCCATGAAGGAGGCGACCCTGGGGCTGGTGCCGGACCTGACGGGAACAAAGCCGCTGGTCGAGAGCGTTGGCTACGCGAGAGCGCTGGAGATCTGCGCGACCGCGCGGACGATCGGCGCAGCCGAGGCACTCGAGATCGGGCTGGTGACGGTCGCCGTACCCACCGCCGACCTCGACGCCACGGTCGCCGACCTCGTCAGCGCACTCACCGCACCGATGACCGGTGCGGTCCGCGAGACCAAGGCGCTGCTCCAGGCGGCGTCCGGCCGGAGCCTTTCGGACCAGCGCCGCTTCGAACGTGAGGCGCAGGTACGCCGGTTCCGTGAGCTGGCCGGCCCAGGGGCCGGTCAGGAGTAGGAGGAGCAGTGTCGCTCGGCATGGGCATGGGCCCCGCGTGGCGCCACATGCGCACCGACCGCGATGCGGTCAAGTCTCGAGTCGACCCCGGCACCGTCCGCCGGGTCCTGGGCTTCGCAGGACCGCATCGCGCCACCATCGCGGCCTTCCTCGCGGTCACGGTCATCGACGCGGGCCTGGTCGTGGTCAACCCGCTGCTGGTGCAGCGGCTCATCGACGACGGGATCGCCAAAGGGAACTCCGGGCTGGTGACCGTGCTGGCCCTGATCATGGTCGGGGTCGCCCTGCTGGGTGCCCTGCTGTCGGTCGCGGGCGGGTACTTCTCTTCGCGCATCGGCGAGGGCCTGATCTTCGATCTGCGCAACCGCGTCTTCGGCCACGTCCAGCGGCAGTCGCTGGCGTTCTTCACCCGGACCCAGACCGGGGCCCTGGTGTCACGCCTCAACAATGACGTGATCGGCGCCCAGCGGGCGTTCACCTCGACCCTCTCGAACACGGTCTCCAGCAGCATCTCGGTGGTCGTGGTGGGCGCGGCGATGTTCGCGCTCAGCTGGGAGGTCACGCTGCTGTGCCTGGCGCTCTTCCCGATCCTGCTGCTCTCCTCCCGCTTCGTGAGTGCCCGGCTGGCCAAGCTGACCCGCGAGCAGATGGACGGCAACGCCGACATGGGCAACGCGATGACCGAGCGGTTCAACGTCGGCGGGGCAATGCTGCTGAAGCTGTTCGGCCACCGCCAGACCGAAGACGACCTGTTTGCGGGCAAGGCCGCCCACGTGCGGGACCTGGGCATCCGGATCACGCTGATCACCCGGATCTTCGTTGCGGCCATGCTGCTGGTGCCGGCGCTCGCGACCGCCGTCGTCTACGGCGTCGGTGGTCACCTCGCGATCTCGGGGGGCTCACCGTCGGCACCATGATCGCGCTGGCAACCCTGCTGCTCCGGCTGCTCGGACCGCTGCAGAGCCTGTCCAACGTGCGAATCGACGTGATGACCGCGCTGGTGAGCTTCGAGCGGGTCTTCGAGGTGTTGGACCTGCCGTCCCTGATCACGGAGAAGCCGGATGCGGTGGCGCTGCCTCCGCAGGCGTCCCGCCTGGAGTTCGAAGACGTCACGTTCACCTACCCCCGGGCCGACGAGATCTCGCTGGCCTCGCTGGAGTCGGTGGCCCGCACCGAGTCGCGCGACACCGGCCAGGTGCTCAAGGGCATCTCCTTCACCGCTGAGCCGGGCCAGATGATCGCCCTCGTCGGACCCTCCGGGGCCGGCAAGACCACCGCCACCCACCTGGTGGCGCGGCTCTACGACGCCGACAGCGGGGTTGTCCGCGTCGGCGGCCAGGACGTCCGCGACGTGACCCTCCAGTCCCTCGAGGACGTGGTCGGCTATGTCACCCAGGACGCCCACATGTTCCACGACACGATCCGGGCCAACCTGATGTACGCCCGGCCGGAGGCCACCGAGGCCGAGGTCCTGGCCGCCCTGCAGGCGGCCCAGATCGCGCGGCTCGTGCAGTCGCTGCCCGACGGTCTCGACACCGTGGTGGGTGACCGCGGCTACCGGCTGTCAGGGGGCGAGCGACAACGCCTCGCGATCGCCCGACTGTTGCTCAAGGCGCCCTCGGTCGTCGTCCTCGACGAGGCCACGGCGCACCTCGACAGCGAGTCGGAGCTGGCCGTCCAGCGAGCCCTCGACGCCGCCCTCGAGGGCCGTACGTCGCTGGTGATCGCGCACCGGCTCTCCACCGTGCGCAACGCCGACCGGATCCTGGTCCTCGACGAGGGCAGGATCGTCCAGTCGGGCACCCACGCCGAGCTGCTCGCGCAGGGCGGCTTGTACGCCGACCTCTATCGCACCCAGTTCATCGAGGACGCCCCGGTCGCGTGAGTGAGGTGGTCCCCGGGGAGCCGATCGACGATGGGTCGCCCGAGACGTCCAGACCAGCTCTCAGCAAGGCCGAACTTGGGCCGCGCCGACGGGTCTCGGTACGCTCACGCGGTGGATCTAGAGCTGCAGGACCGGGTGTTCATCGTCACCGGCGGAGCGCGCGGCCTCGGCCGGGCCACGGCGGACTGCCTCGTGGCCGAAGGGGCGCGCGTCGTTGTGTCGGGGCGCACCGATGAATCCTTGACCGCCGCCGAGGACGAGCTCGGTGAGAACGCCGTGTCCGTCGTCGCCGACAACGCCGACCCCGGCACCCCGGGCCGCTTGATCGCGGCGGCCCGGGACACCTGGGGCCGCCTCGACGGGGCGCTGATCAGTGTCGGAGGGCCGCCCAAGGGCCCGGTCACCGGGATCGACGACGACCAGTGGACGGCCGCCTTCGGGTCGGTCTTCCTCGGCGCGGTCCGGCTTTGCCGGGAGATCGGCCAGGAGCTGCCCCCCGGCGGCTCGCTGGCCCTCGTTCTCTCGTCCAGCGTCCGGGCGCCGCTGGCCGACATGGCCATCTCCAACGGTCTTCGACCCGGGCTGGCCATGGTCGCCAAGACCCTCGCCGAGGAGCTCGGGCTCCCGCGGCGTCCGGGTGAACGGGCTGATGCCGGGCCGGATCGGCACCGAGCGGGTCGCTGAGCTCGACGCCGCAGGTGGTGATCCGGAGGCCGCTCGTGAGGCCGCGATCAAGACCATCCCGCTGGGTCGCTACGGCGAGCCCGAGGAGTTCGGGCGTACGGCGGCGTTCCTGCTCTCCCCGGCGGCGTCGTTCGTCAACGGCGCCATGGTTCCCGTCGACGGCGGGATGCTGCGAGCGCTCTAGGTGTCGCTCCGGCGGCTCCCGCCCCCCTTGCGCCATTCGTCGTAGGCGAGGTACCCGAAGCCGGAGATCGCCAGCACGCCGAAGAACCACCACTGCAGCCCGTAGAAGAAGTGCGGCCCGTTGTCGAGCTCCGGAGGTTCGGCGGGTTCGAGCGGCGTTCCGGGTTCCGGCTTCTCGGACTTCAGCTCGACGAACCCGTCGTAGACCTGCCGGTCGAGGGCCTCGCCGATCCGCTCGCTCGAGATCGCCCGTGTGGACAGGGTGCCACCGGTTGAGCCGGTCGAGACCACCGTGCTGTCGCCGGTCGCGTCCACGCGCAGCCATCCGGTGACCGTGACCTCGCCGCCAGGTGGAGGCGGCACGTCGACCGGCTCCGTGCCACTGTTGTCGGTGGCGAGCCAGCCCCGGTCGACGAGCAGGGCGGGTCCCTGGGAGGTGACCAGGGGGACGACCACGTCACTCCCCGAGGCGCCGTCGCGGGTGCGGTAGCGGACGATCACGGTGTCTTCGGGCGCATAGCTCCCCGTCGCCGTGACCACCCGCCACTCCTCGGACGCGGCGACCGGGCGGTTCGGCTCGAGGACCTCCGTGACGGGGGCCGCGGGTGCCGAGGTGTTCTTGGCGACGATCGCGTTGAGCTCCTTGCGGTCCTCCAGCCGATGGAACTGCCACTCGCCGAGCCACCAGGCGGCCCACGCCAGCAGGGCCACCGTGATCGCGAACAGCACCCAGCGTCGACTGACCAGGAATCGCAGCGAGCGCACGCCCGCGAGGTTAGCCCGGCACCGGGTATCGGTTCGGGTTCGGCCCATTCGAGTTGGCAGGGCCCGGCCCGTAGACTCCCGAGGGTGACGGCATCTGTGACGACTCGACCCCTCGAGGACCGGTACGGCCGGGTGGCCACCGACCTCAGGGTCTCACTCACCGACCGGTGCAACCTGCGCTGCTCCTACTGCATGCCCGCCGAGGGTCTCGACTGGCTGCCCGGCGACGACATCCTCACCGACGACGAGGTGGTCCGGCTGATCGAGGTCGGCGTACGACGCCTCGGGGTCCGCGAGGTCCGGTTCACGGGCGGCGAGCCTCTGGTCCGGCGCGGTCTCGTCGACATCGTGCGTCGTACCAAGGCGATCGACCCCACGGTCGAGCTGTCCCTCACGACCAACGCACTCGGCCTCGCGCGGACCGCGGCCACCCTCAAGGCGGCCGGCCTGGACCGGGTCAACGTCAGCCTCGACACGGTCCGCGCGGACACATTCCACACGATCACCCGGCGCGACCGGTTCCAGGACGTCGTCGAGGGGCTGGCGGCGGCCCGCGACGCTGGCCTGGTGCCGGTCAAGATCAACGCGGTGCTGCTGCGGGGGATCAACGACGACCAGGCGCCGGAGCTGCTGCGCTGGTCGATCGAGCACGGCTATGACCTGCGGTTCATCGAGCAGATGCCACTGGACGCCCAGCACGGCTGGAGCCGGGCGGAGATGGTCACCGCCGACGAGATCTTCGCGCACCTCGAGCGGGAGTTCGTGCTGACCCCGGTCGACGAGCCGCGCGGCAGTGCGCCGGCCGAGCTGTTCCAGGTGGACGGTGGCCCGGCCACGGTCGGGGTGATTGCCTCGGTCACCCGGCCGTTCTGCGGTGACTGCGACCGTGTGCGGCTGACCGCCGACGGCCAGGTGCGCAACTGCCTCTTCGCCCGGGAGGAATCAGACCTGCGGACGGCGCTGCGGTCCGGTGCCTCCGACGAGGAGCTCGCCGACCGCTGGGTGGTGGCGATGCGTGGCAAGCGGGCCGGGCACGGGATCGACGACCCGGCCTTCCTCCAGCCCGACCGGCCGATGTCGGCCATCGGGGGATAGCCGCCTACTCGGGGCGTTCCGCCACCGGGACGACATCTTTGAGGAAGTTCCGCGCCGCCAGGAACTCGCTCAGCGACCCACGGTGGTCGTCACAGGCCAGCCAGGTCTTGCGGCGCTCGGGCGTGTGCAATTTGGGGTTGTTCCACAGCACCGCCCAGACCGCGGGCGATGTACAGCCCTTGGCCGAGCAGGTCAGCGGATCCTCCACGCATGCATCGTGCCAAACCGTGGCACGGAGACGAAGACAGGGCCAGTGGAACCGGTCCCAAAAATGGTGCCGGACGACCACGGGGGAAGTCGTCCGGCACCGGGCGAACTGAGACGGGGGAGGCTCAATTCGCCCGGCCGATTGTGGCACGGTCAACTAGGTTGTCAACCTTCGGGCGGGTCCTCGGCGCGTCATCCGGTGGGGACCAGGTCTCACTCAGGGGCCGGGAGCTCCCGGTGCGCCGCGCCGCCAGGTCGCAGCGCGAAGTCGTCGCTCTTGCTGTGGGTGGCGTTGGCCATCACCACCGCGATGTAGGGCAGCAACAGCGCAGCCGCGACCAGCACCCAGCGCACCCAGCCCGGGCCGACCAGGATGGCCGCGACGAAGCACATCGTGCGGATGGTCATCGAGATGACGTAACGGCGCTGCCGTCCGGCGATCTCCTCGTGGCGGCTCGCCGAGGCGGTCGTGATCCTGACCGCGTCCCGGTCACCGTGCTGGTCCCGGGCCATGTCCCTCATCGTACGTCGCTACGATCAAGAGCCCTGAGGCCACTGCGCCCGTCGCCACGTCGTTCACCGGGAGGCACCCATGTCCAACCGCACCTACCGCGTCACCGAGATCGTCGGCACGTCGCCCGACGGCATCGACCAGGCCGTTCGCAACGGCCTCGAGCGCGCCTCCAGGACCCTGCGCCACCTCGACTGGTTCGAGGTGACCCAGGTGCGCGGCCAGGTCAAGGACGGCACCGTCGAGCACTTCCAGGTGGGGATGAAGGTCGGCTTCCGTCTCGAGGACGACTGACCCACTTTGGGGCTACCGCCGGGTAGTCGCTAGCGTCGCGTGACGTGAGCGACTCGAGCGAGCACGAGGCCAGGTCCGTCCTGGTGACCGGCGGCAACCGCGGGATCGGCCGGGCCATCGCGCAGGCGTTCCTCGCGAACGGCGACCGCGTCGCCGTGACCACCCGCAGCGGGGGCGCCCCCGAGGGGGCGCTCGACGTCAGGTGCGACATCACCGACCAGGAGGCGGTGGACGCCGCCTTCGCCCAGATCGAGGACGAGCACGGCCCGGTGGAGGTGCTGGTCGCCAACGCCGGCATCACCGCCGACACACTGGTGCTGCGGATGTCGGACGACGACTGGTCGTCGGTGATCGACACGAACCTCACCGGTTCGTTCCGGCTGGCCAAGCGCGCGGCCAAGGGCATGCTGCGGCTGCGCCGGGGCCGGATCATCTTCATCTCCTCGGTGGTCGGGCTGCTCGGATCGGCCGGGCAGGTCAACTACGCCGCCTCGAAGGCCGGCCTGGTCGGCATGGCCCGGTCGCTGGCGCGCGAGCTCGGCTCCCGCTCGATCACCGCCAACGTCGTCGCACCGGGCTTCATCGAGACCGACATGACAGCGGCGCTCACCGACGACCAGAAGACCGCGATCAAGACCCAGGTTCCCCTTGGCCGGTACGGCGCGGTGGACGAGGTCGCGGACACGGTGCTGTGGCTGGCCGGCCACGGCGCAAGCTACGTCACCGGGGCGGTCATCCCGGTCGACGGTGGACTTGGAATGGGGCACTGATGACGGACTCGAACATGGGCATCCTCGCGGGCAAGCGGATCCTCGTCGCCGGCGTCACGATGGACAACTCCATCGGGTACGCCGTGGCGAAGACCGCCCAGGAGCAGGGCGCCACCGTCCTGATCTCCAACTTCGGGCGCGCCCTCGGGATCACCCGGCGGATCGCCAAGCGACTACCCACCGAGCCACCGGTGCTGGAGCTCGACGTGACCGACGAGTCCCACCTCGACGGCCTCGAGGCCGCCGTCCGCGAGCACGTGGACGGCCTGGACGGGGTGGTCCACTCCATCGCCTTCGGCAACCCGGAGACCCTGTTGGGCGGGAAGTTCATGGGCGGACCGTGGCCCGACGTTGCCCAGGCGGTCCAGGTCTCGGCGTACTCCCTGATGTCGCTGTCGAACGCGTGCCGTCCGCTGATGGGGAAGGGCGGCTCGATCGTCGGGATGACCTTCGACGCCACCGTCGCCTGGCCGGCCTACGACTGGATGGGCGTGGCCAAGGCCGGCCTGGAGTCGTGCTCGCGCTACCTGGCCCGCGACCTGGGCCCGGAGGGGATCCGGGTGAACCTGGTCTCGGCCGGCCCGCTGAAGACTCTCGCGGCCAAGGCGATCCCGGGATTCGAGGAGCTCGAGTCGATGTGGAGCGACCGCGCGCCCCTTGGCTGGGACGAGAAGGACCAGACCCCGACCGCCCGGGCGGTGTGCGCCCTGCTGTCCGACTTCTTCCCGGCCACCACCGGCGAGATCGTCCACGTCGACGGCGGTTTTCACGCCATGGGAGCCTGAGCGGGTGACCGCGCTCGTCGAGCTCAGGGTGCTCGAGGGCCCCAACCTCTACTTTCCACGCGCGGCGATCAAGCTGACCCTGGATCTCGGGTCGCTGGCCTCGGCCTCCACGTCGACCGCAGAACGGTTTGCCGGCCGGATCGGTCTGCGCAACGCGCGGCCCGGCGAGCCGGACACCGGGTTCCGGCAGCGGTTCGCGGCCCGGGCGGTCGGCCGGCTCGTGCGTGCCGTGGCCACCGAGTCCGGGACCTCGCGGCTGGCCGTGCGCGTCCGTCCGACCAGCGACCCTCAGCGCATCGTCGTGGCCTTCCCGTGGGGACACCGCGAGCGGGCTCAGGTGATGGGCCGTGCCGTGGCCGACGTACTCGACGCACTGCCGCAAGGTGACGTCGAGACGGCCGTGAGCGAGGCGGCCGAGCGGGTCAGCGCCGCCGACCTGGGCGAGGTTCCCCGCACGATCACGCCCAGGGTGCCCGTGGTCGCGGTCACCGGCACCAACGGCAAGACCACCACCTCCCGGCTGATCGCCCACCTGGCGCGTACCCAGGGCCTGCTGGTCGGGTGGTCCAACACCGACGGGATCTACGTCGACGGCGAGCTCGTCGAGGCCGGCGACTACTCCGGCCCGAGCGGTGCGGGACGGGTCCTCGCCCACGAGGGCGTCGAGCTCGCGGTCACCGAGACCGCCCGCGGCGGGATCCTGCTGAAAGGGATCGGGCTGACCCGTAATGACGTCTCCGTCGTCACCAACGTCACCGCCGACCATCTCGGGCTGCACGGCATCGACACGCTCGACCAGCTGGCCGAGGTGAAGTCGGTCGTCCCCAGGATCACCCGCAAGGACGGCTGGGCCGTCCTGAACGCCGACGACCCCCGGGTCTTCGCGATGCGCGGCGTCATCAAGGCGGGCTCGTGGGTGTTCTCGCGCGACCCCGACTCGCCGGCCATCCGCGAGGTCCTCAGCAGCGGGGGCCGGGCCACGACCGTGATCGACGGCTGGGTCTCCGTCCTCACACCCAATGCCGACCCCGACCCGCTGGTGGAGCTGGTCGACGTGCCGATGACCCTGTCCGGCTTGTCGAGGTTCAACGTCGAGAACGCCCTCGCTGCCACCTCCGCGGCCCTGGCCGTCGGTCTTCCGAGGGCCGTGGTCGTCGACGGTCTGCGTACCTTCCGCAACGACGCCGAGCACAACCCGGGCCGGATGAACATGTTCACGATGGGTGACGTCTCGGTCGTGGTCGACCTTGCGCACAACGAGGCCGGGCTCGAGGCGCTGATCGAGGTGCTCAACGGCGTACGACGCCCCGGCTCCCGGCTGCTGCTCGGCCTCGGCGCTGTGGGCGACCGCCAGGACGAGCTGATCGAGAAGCTCGGCGAGATCGCAGCACGCGACAGTGACGTTCTCGCGATCGCCCACAAGCAGCGCTACCTGCGCGGTCGCGACCTGGACGCCCTCGACGCGATCATGAGGGCTGGCGCGGAGCGGGTGGGGGTGACCGACATCGAGTCCTACCCGACCGAGGTCGACGGGCTCGCCGCCTTGGTCAAGCAGGCCGAGCCGGGTGACGCCGTGGGCCTGATGTGCCACGCGGAACGGGAGGCGGTCTACGAGTGGATCGCCGGCCACGGGGGCGCGCCCGACACACCCGAGGTGTTGGCGGAGAAGGTGCGGCTGGCACAGGGCCAGTGAGCCGGCCAGTCCGGGCGAACCGCCCGGTCCGGGCGACTACTTCCGGGCGCTGGCTCCCGCACTTTCAAGCAGACGGGACAGCTGCTCCGGCTCGAGCGCCACTGCAGGTGGCGGGGGCGGGCTCGGCCAGGCGAGAGCAGCGAGGCGCACGCCGGAGCGCCACGCATCCTTCAACGCCTTGTCCAGCGCGCACGCTCGAGACCCGCACGAACAGGAGTAGCCCAGGGCCTCCTGATCCGGCACGGGGCCGTTTCCGTCTTCGTCGGTGGGAATCGGCGAGTGCCCGAGTCGCCCGTCGGCTCCGGCACCCTGGATTTCCCAGTTCACCTCAGCCATGCGGGACACCATGCCTCGGGCGCGGGGACAGGTCTAGGCCCCAGATCACAGGGCGGGTAAAAACTCTTGTTCGGTCGTCACATGCGTCCCATGAGTGAGCGCACGACCCGTCGATCCGGGGGATCAGCCCTCGGCCGGTGCCGGCGTGTAGTCGGGGTCGGCGGCCGGGGCCTGGGCGCTGGCGCCGGAACCGGCCTGCGCCTGGCTCGACCAATCCTCCAGCTCGGACATGACCTCGCCGTGCTTGTCGACGCACACCACCACGAGATCGCCCTTGTTGGCGCGGCTCATGGCGTGCCGCACGGCGCTGATCTCGTCCAGGACTTCCTCGACCTGCCGGCACCGGGAGCCCGAGCCCATGGCCTCGCGAACCCCGTCGAGAACGAGTGCGGCGGTCTCTCCGCGCTTGCGGCCCCGCAACGCCACGTCCTCCCGCACGATCAGCACGTCGAAGTGCTGAGCGGCGATCTGGCCGAGCTCGCGCATGTCCTCGTCGCGGCGGTCACCGGCCGTGGCGATGATCCCGATCCGAGACGGCCGCGCCATGTCGTGGCTCTCCTCCATCGAGTCGCCGACGCGGTCCACGAAGTCACCGAGCGCCTTCATGCCCGGCGCGTTGTGGCAGTAGTCCACGATGACGTTGATGCCGTTGACCTCGACTTCATTGAGGCGGCCGGGGGAGAGGTAGTAGTTGGTCGAGAAGGTGCGCAGTCCCTGGCGGATGTCGTGCAGCGGAGCGCCGGCGGCGAAGGCCGCGGCGGCCGCGGCGAGGGCGTTCTGCACGTTCATCCGGGCCCGGCCGCCGAACGTCGCCGGCAGCAGGTGCGTCCAGGCGAGCTGCATCTCGCGCCGGCCGTGCTTCACCACGATCATCTCGCCACGGTCGGACGGGTTGAGCACCAGCGCCTTGCCACCCCGCCGGCAGTGAGCATCGATCATGTCGCGCACCTCGGAGCCGGGCTCCTCCATGGAGATCCACACGACCTGCCCCGAGCAGCGACGCCGCATCGCGCGGACCAGCGGGTCGTCGGCATTGAGCACGGCGTGGCCGTCGCGGGGGACGGCCTCCACGAGCACGGCCTTGACGTCGGCGAGCTGCTCGACCGTGTCGATGCCGCGCAGGCCGAGGTGGTCGGGCTGGACGTTGAGGACGACGGCGACGTCGTTCCGCTCGTAGCCGAGGCCCTCGCGCAGGATGCCGCCCCGGGCGACCTCGAAGACGGCGAAGTCGACCCGCGGGTTCTGCAGCACCATCCGGGCCGAGCGGGGACCGGAGGCGTCGGAGCGGATCAGCAGCCGCTCGTCGATCACGATGCCGTCGGTCGAGGTCATGCCGACCTTGCGGCCCATGCCCTTGAAGACGTGGGAGATCATCCGCGAGGTCGTCGTCTTGCCGTTGGTGCCGGTGACGGCGACGATCGGAATCCGCGACGGGGCTCCTGGCGGGAAGAGCATGTCGACCACCGGCTTGGAGATGAACTGTGGCTCCCCGATGGTCGGGTGCGTGTGCATCCGGAACCCGGGTGCCGCGTTGACCTCGCAGATCGCGCCGCCCGTCTCGCGGACGGGCTCGGTGATGTCGGGACAGATGAAGTCGATGCCGGCGATGTCGAGCCCGATCATCCGGGCGGCCTCCTCGGCGATCTCGACGTTCTCCGGGTGTGCCTCGAAGGTCCGGTCGATGGAGATGCCGCCGGTGGACATGTTTCCGGTGAGGGTCAGCTTGACGGTCTCGCCCTGCTCCGGCACCGAGTCGAGCTTGTGGCCCTGGTTCGCCAGGAGCTCCTCGGCGGCGGCGTCCACCTTGATCCGGGTGAGGACCTTCTCGTGGCCGACCCCGCGGCGGGGGTCGGCATTGGTCAGGTCGACCAGCTCCTGGACGGTCGAGTGGCCGTCGCCGACGACGTGGGCCGGCACCCGCTCGGCGATGGCGGCCACCCGGCCGTCGATGATCAGGCAGCGGTAGTCCTTGCCGGTGATGAACGACTCGACGATGACCCAGCCGCGCCGCGACTGCTCACGCGCCACGGAGAACGCGTCGCGGACGTCGGCCTCGTCGCGCAGGTCCAGGCAGACTCCCCGGCCGTGGTTGCCGTCGAGCGGCTTCACGACGACCGGGTATCCGATGCGGTTGGCGACCTTGACCGCCTGGTCCGCACTCCGGACCGAGTCCTGCCGGGGCACGGGCAGCCCGGCGGCGCCGAGCAGCTTCGTGGTGAGGTCCTTGTCGGAGGCGATGTCGACCGCGATCGAGCTGGTCGCCGACGTCATCGTGGCCCGGATCCGCTTCGCGTGGACGCCCTGGCCGAGCTGGACGAGGGAGTGCTGGTTGAGCCGGATCCAGGGGATGTCCCGCGACACCGCCTCGTCGATGATGGCCTGGGTCGACGGGCCGAACGCCGTGCGCTGGGCGCGCTTGATGAAGGCCTCGAGCTCGCTCTCCCAGTCGAGCTCCCGGTCCGCCTCGACGAGGTGGTTGACCAGGCGGACGGCGAGCTGCCCGGCGGCAAGCCCGACCTGCTCGTCGGCGTACCCGTAGATCACGTTGTAGACGCCCGGCTGGCCCTTGACCTGGCGGGTCTTGCCGCGACGGATGTCGTGGCCGACGACCTGCTCGAGGGCCAGCGCGCAGTGCTCGGCGACGTGGCCGAGCCACGTGCCCTCGTTGAGCCGCTCGACGAAGCCTCCGCGGCGTCCGCGCGAGCAGGAGTGCTCGCGCAGCCCGGGCAGCATCTGCAGGAGGTTGTCGGTGAAGCCGGGGAGCGTGTTGGTCGGATAGTTCTCCAGGGAGCCGAGGTCCACGACCAGGTGGATCGCCTGGTCGTAGGACCAGACGTTCGCGCCCCGATAGACCCGCGTCTCGAGCAGCTTGAGATCGGGGGTGGGGCGTTCGGTCATGACGAGGCTCCGTCCTGGTGTGGGTGCTCGCTCTTCCTGCGGATCCGGGCCCGGCGCCGGCGGAGCGCACCGGGCGACACGTCGTCGGCGGCGATGTCACGCGCCAGTTGGCGGAGGTCCTTCCCGGCCTCGACCATCTCGGCGGCCTCAGCCGGGTCGGCGAACCTGGGCGGCGGGATCAGGGTGCGGGTGGTCATGTCGAACCGCGAGCCGTGGGGGAGGACGTGCAGCACCACGCCGCTGGCGAGCAGCGGCGAGGACCGCTTGGCCTCGTAGGCGTTGGTGACGATGCGCGCTGGATCGAAGATCGTCACCGCGCCCTTGCCGACCACCCGGAGCACCTCGTGCCCCTCGACGTCCTCCACGACGGCGGCGGTGTCCTCGTCGACGCCGATCCCGAGCAGAGACGGCGACTGGCTGACGATCATCAGCAGCCGTCCGTAACGGTTGCGCTGGTCGAAGTGCTGGTCGATCACGCAGGACTCGAGGAGGCCGAGCCCGGCCGCCACCTGCGTCATCCGCTGCTTCGGGGTCGAGCCCGGTCCGCCGAAGGCGACCATGTGCGAGGACTGGATGCTGGCTCCGGCGGAGGTGCCCGCTACGACGGCGCCGCGCTGGTGCGCGTCGACGAGCGCGTCCCCGAATGGCGTCCCGCAGATGACAGCGGAGAGCTTGAGCTGGTTGCCCCCGGTCATGAACACCCCGGTCGCCTTGTCCAGCTCGGCCACCAGGTCTGGATCGTGTGCCTGCTCGCGGCTCTCCGGCCGGACGGAGACGACCTCGGCGACGCCCAGCTTGCGGAACAGGGCGTCGTAGACGTCGACAACCTCGGACCCAAGGGAGGAGGCGGTGGCGATGACCGCGATGCGTGCTTCCTCGCCTCCGGCGGCGCCCACGAACTCGGTCAGGATGGTCCGTCGGCGGAGCTTCTCCTCGGCTCCTCCGATGATCATGAGGGGTCCGCTCGGCATGACAGCGAGGCTAGGGCATGTCACTGTGAGCGCGTGCAGCAGGATTCCCGCCGACTCGTCGTGGTCCGGCACGCCAAAGCCGAGCAGTCAGCGGAGGCCGACCATCCCAGACGGCTCATCGACCGAGGACGGGGCGACGCGGAGGCGGCCGGGCGGTGGCTGGCAGGCGAGAACGTCGTACCCGACCATGCACTGGTCTCGGCCGCGCCCCGGGCCCAGGAGACCTGGGAGGCGCTCGCTGCAGGTGCGGGCTGGACGATCGCGCCGAGCCTCGACGAGGGCCTGTACAACGCCGGCCCCGACACCGCGCTCGACCTGATCCGCCGGACGCCGAAGGACGCCGCCGTGCTCGTGGTGGTGGGACACAACCCGACGATGGCCCAGCTCGCCCAGCTGCTGGACGACGGGGAAGGTGACCCCGAGGCGTCGAACGCGATGGTGACCGGGTTCCCGACCAGTGCGGTCGCCGTGTTCGAGTACGACGGCGCGTGGGCCGACCTGGACATCACCGGCGCGCGACTGGTGGCCTTCCACGTGGGCCGCGGCCAGGTCGAGTCCTAGGGGCCGTGTCCTAGGGGATGGGCGGCGACGGGGTGACGATCCCCGCCTCCGCGTCCGCGGCCTCGATCTCCTCGCGGGAGATGCCGAGGAGGTACATGATCGCGTCGAGGTACGGCACGTTGACCGAAGTGTCCGCCGCGTCGCGCAAGACGGGCTTGGCGTTGTAGGCGATGCCGAGTCCCGCGGCGTTGAGCATGTCGAGGTCGTTGGCCCCGTCCCCGATCGCGATCACCGCTTGCTGGGGCACGCCCGCCTCGGCGGCGAACTGGCGCAGTGCCTCGGCCTTCCCGGCTCGGTCCACGACGTCCCCGACGATCCGTCCGGTGAGCCTGCCGTCGACGATCTCGAGCTCGTTGGCGCGCGCGAAGTGGATGCCGAGATCCTCTGAGAGGCGGTCGGTGATCTGGCTGAACCCACCCGAGACGATCGCGAAGCGGTAGCCCAGACGGCGCAGGGTGCGGACCAGGGTTCGGGCGCCGGGAGCGAGCTCGAGCGCGTCGTACACCGCGTCGAGGCATTTCGCGTCGACGCCCTCGAGGAGCGCCACCCGCGAGCGCAGCGACTCCTCGAAGTCGAGCTCCCCGCGCATCGCCGCCCCGGTGATCCGGGCTACCTCGGGCCCACAGCCCGCGTGGGCCGCGAGCATCTCGATGACCTCCCCCTGGACCAGGGTCGAGTCGACGTCCATCACGATCAGCCGCATGCTGCGGCGGAGCAGGTTGGCCGGCTGGACCGCCACGTCGATGGACTGGCGGGCCGCCTCCGTGGCCAGCAGCCCGCGCAGCATCTCGGGATCGGTGCCCGAGACGTGCAGATCGATGGCGGTGACGGGGTAGCGCGCCATCCGTTCGATCCGGTCGATGTTGGCCCCGCTGTCGGCGATCCGTCCGGCTATCGCCGCCATCGCGGCGGCCTTCAACGGCGTGCCGATCACGGTGACATGGGACCGGCCGTCTCGCCGGGCCCGGTTGTCGCCGACCCCGCGGTCCACCTCGACGTGCATGTCCATGGCTGCGGCCGTCGCCTCGACGGCGTCGCGGAGCTTCTTCCAGTCTCGTGGCGCCGACACCAGCAGGCCGAGCACCAGCCGGCGCCGCAGCACGATCTGCTCGATGTCGAGGACTTCCACGCCGGCAGCAGCGAGCGTCCCGAAGACGGCAGACGTCACGCCCGGCCGGTCCTTGCCGGTGAGCGTGATCAGGAGGGTCTTCGGGGCCTCGGAATCAGTGCTGTCGTCCATGTCGTGATCGAGGCTATCCCCACTCCTGTGCGATCAGCCCCGGGCGGTCAGCCCGGCCACACGTCCGACGAGCATGCGGCGACGAGGGCGCGGCGCGCGGCCCGCTCCAGGGAGACCAGAGCCGACCGACGCTCCGTGTTCTCGGCGGCCGAGATCGCGCCGCCGTCGTCGACCAGGGCGAGCTCCACGATCGTCACCGCCTGGAACCCGCGGCCGGCCAGCGCCAGGCACCGCGACGGGACCCCTGGCGGCGCCTCGACCGGGTGCGGGTGGCGCAGGTCGGTCAGCTCGTCGGCGACCTCGGGTCGCCATCTCGCGACGTCGAGGCGGGCCAGCTCGTCGGCGGTTTCGAGCAGGGCCGCACGGAGCGCACGGTCGGCCTCACCGACGTCCGGCACCTGACGCCGCTGGGCGGGATGCTCCGTCCAGGTCACCGAGGCGCCCACGCGGGCCGGCACCAGGCCCACGTCGGCGCCGGTCGTCACCACGGCTTCCCCGGCCGCCAGCGCGGCGGTGTTGAACGCGCTCGGGCCGCCCAACCCCAGCGGGTCACCGGCCACCGGCAGGGCCAGCCCGAAGCCAGTCGCGCCGGCGCTCCTGAGCCGTCCGAGACCGAGCACCAGCGGCTCGGCGCCGTCCGCGCCGCCGATCAGGTGCAGCGCGTCATCGCCGACCACGCCGTCGACCATCTGGTCGCTGACGACGTGACCGCGGAGCCACGCCGTGCCCCACCAGGAGAGGCGCACGGACGGAAGGAGCACGGAGGTCACGGCGGGTGAGGATACGCGGCGGTCGTCGGTGGCTAGGGTTGCGGCCATGGCCGTGCTCGAGTTCGCTGACGTCACCGTGCGCCGCGGCCAGGCCACACTCATCGATTCGATCTCATGGACCGTTGAGGAAGACGAGCGCTGGGTGATCCTGGGACCCAACGGCGCCGGCAAGACGACCCTGCTGCAGGTCGCGTCCGCCCAGATCCACCCGACCTCGGGGGTCGCCGGGATCCTCGACGAGGTCCTCGGCACGGTCGACGTCTTCGACCTCCGCCCGCGGATCGGCCTCACCAGCGCGGCACTGGCAGAGCGGATCCCGCGCCACGAGGTAGTACACGATGTCGTCGTCTCGGCGTCGTACGGCGTGCTCGGCCGCTGGCGGGAGGAGTACGACGACCTCGACCACGACCGGGCCGGTGACCTGATGGAGGAGGTCGGCGTCCGACATCTGGGGACACGGACGTTCGGCACCCTCAGCGAGGGGGAGCGCAAGCGGGTCCAGATCGCCCGGGCACTGATGACCGACCCGGAGCTCCTCCTCCTCGACGAGCCGGCGGCTGGGCTCGACCTCGGCGGCCGAGAGGATCTGGTGTCCACGCTCAACGTGCTCGCGATGGACGAGGACTCGCCGGCGACGGTGCTGGTCTCCCACCACGTCGAGGAGATTCCACCGGGATTCACCCACGCGCTCCTGCTGCGCGCGGGCAAGACGGTGGCGTCCGGTCCGCTGCCCCGCGTCATCACCGAGCAGAACCTCTCCCGAACGTTCGGGATGCCGCTTCTGTTGAGCCACGATGACGGGCGATACGCGGCGCGCCGCCGCACCCGCCATCGCGGCGGTTCGGTAGGCACTGCAGGCTAAGGTCTCGGGCATGGAGTGGTTCCGGTGGGAGACGTGGCTCGGTGCCGCCGTCCTGCTCGGGGTCGCCGAGATGTTCAGTCTTGACCTGATCCTGATCATGCTCGCCGTTGGCGCGCTCGCCGGCTTCGTGACGGCGGTGCTCGGCCTGCCAGTGGCGGTGCAGCTGCTGGCCGCCGCCGGGACCTCGGTCGCGATGCTCGCCGTGGTCCGCCCGGGCCTCGCGAAACGGTTCCACGGCGGTCCCGAGCTCCAGCTCGGCCACGGCAAGCTGGTGGGCAAACAGGGCCTCGTCACCGAACCCATCTCCGCGCAGGCGCCGGGTCGCATCCGCCTGGCCGGCGAGATCTGGTCCGCCCAGCCCTACGACGAGACCCTCAGCATCGCGGCGGGGGAGACCGTCGAGGTCTACGAGATCAGGGGCGCCACCGCCTACGTCCACCCGGTGCCGGGACTCGAGTCCTGACCGGCCGTTCGATTCCTGCAATCCTGAAAGGAGCCCCGTCATGATCGCACTGGTCCTGATCGCGCTGCTGTTCCTGTTCGTGGCGGTGCTGCTGGCCAAGACCGTGCGGATCGTCCCGCAGGCCCGCGCCGGCATCGTCGAGCGCTTCGGCAAGTACAAGGGCACCCTGCCGGCCGGCCTCAACGTGGTCGTCCCGTTCGTCGACCGGGTGCGCTACCTCATCGACCTGCGCGAGCAGGTCGTGAGCTTCCCGCCCCAGCCGGTGATCACCGAGGACAACCTCGTGGTCTCCATCGACACCGTCATCTACTTCCAGGTCACCGATCCGGTGGCGGCGACGTACGAGATCGCCAACTACATCCAGGCCATCGAGCAGCTCACCATGACCACGCTGCGCAACATCGTCGGAGGCATGGACCTCGAGGAGACACTGACCAGCCGCGACTCGATCAACTCCGGGCTGCGCGGGGTGCTCGACGAGGCCACCGGCAAGTGGGGCATCCGTGTCAACCGGGTCGAGCTGAAGGGCATCGACCCGCCGCCGTCCATCAAGGACTCCATGGAGAAGCAGATGCGCGCCGACCGCGAGAAGCGCGCCGTGATCCTGACCGCCGAGGGCCAGCGCCAGGCCGCGATCCTGACCGCCGAGGGCTCCAAGCAGTCCTCGATCCTCAACGCTCAAGGTGACCGCGAGTCCCAGATCCTGCGGGCCCAGGCCGACCGGGAGTCCCAGATCCTGCGGGCCCAGGGTGAGGGCCAGGCGATCCAGACAGTCTTCCAGGCGATCCACGACGGACAGCCCGACCAGTCACTGCTCGCCTACCAGTACCTCCAGATGATGCCCAAGATCGCCGAGGGTGACGCCAACAAGGTGTGGATCGTGCCCAGCGAGATCGGCCGCGCGCTCGAGGGCCTCGGTTCGACGATGAACGACCTGAAGGGCATCCCGCAGGAGGTCGAAGGTCCGCGCACCCGCGTCGACATGGGCCCGACCGAGCCGGAGCAGATCGGGTCTGCCGTCGACTCCGAGCTGGCGAGCACCACCGCCAGCGTGGAGGAGGCGATCGCGGCGGCGGAGAGTGCTGCCAACCCGGGCAAGTCGTCGCCGCGGGGGTCCGGCTCCGGAACGACGGACGACGCGGCGACGGATCCCGGGCCCCCGCCCGCCCCGTGACCGGCCTGGAGATCGCAGCGGTTCTGCTCGCCGGCGTCGCTGCCGGCACCATCAACACCGTGGTGGGGTCGGGGACGCTGATCACGTTCCCGACGCTGTTGGCCCTCGGCGTCCCACCGGTGACGGCCAACGTCTCCAACACCGTCGGCCTGGTGCCGGGATCGCTCTCCGGAGCGATCGGCTACCGCCGCGAGCTTGCCGGCCAGCGCCGCCGCCTGCTGCGCCTGGCTTCCGCGTCGGTGCTGGGCGGCATCGCGGGCGCCGTGCTCCTGCTCGTCCTGCCCTCTTCTGCCTTCGATGCGATCGTGCCCGTGCTGATCGGCATCGGCGTGCTCCTCGTGATCCTCGGCCCCACGATCCAGCGCAAGGTGGCCGCCCGGCACGCCTCCCGCGGGGGCCTCCCCGACCACGGCGCTCCCTGGGTGTGGCCGGCCGTGGCCGGCGCGGGCGTCTACGGCGGCTACTTCGGCGCCGCCCAGGGGGTGCTGCTGATGGCGATCCTGGGCATCGGCGTCGACGACGACCTCCAGCGCCACAACGCCACCAAGAACGTCCTGGCGTTGCTCGTCAACGGAGTCGCCGCGGTCGTGTTCATCGCCGTCGCCGACGTGGACTGGCGGGTGGCCGGCCTGATCGCCGTCGGATCGGTCATCGGTGGCCAGATCGGTGCCGGAGTCGGTCGCCGTCTGCCGGCCGCTCTGCTGCGCGCCGTGATCGTCGTGGTGGGCGTCGTCGCCCTCACGGTCTTCCTGCGTGGGTGAGGCCGTCGAGAGGACGGCACGCCTCAGCCCAGTGCCATGATCCGCCTCATCATGGGGAGGCTGGGATGCCGGTCGTTGCGGACCTTGTCGATGAGAACCCGGGCATAGATCGAACGCTCCTCCGGGCCCATCAGCTGCTCGATGAGATCCATCATGGTCACCGCGTGCGTGTACCCGAACCGGCCGAGAGCTCACCTCGTGACTCAGGTCCCGGCGGCGATCCCGGCGACACCCGCCACGACGGCGGCCACGGCGGGAGCGGTGAGCAGCGCGGCGGTCGTCCGGTCGACGGCGCGCGCCTCACCGGCGAGCCACGCCGCGGCAGCATCGGCCGCGTCGACGCCGATGCCGGCCAGGACCAGGTTGCGACGAGTAGCTCCCGACGCGAGCAAGGTCGCCGCCCCGAGTGCGATCTCGCGGGAGCCGAAGAGCCGGGTCATGTAAGGGAGCTGGGGGTTGCCGGTGGCGTCGAGCCGGAAGAGCTTGGTGCCGAGGTCGGGAGTGGCGAGGGCACACGCTCCGATGGCGACGCGGGCTGCGGCGAGGCCGAGTGCGGGGTTCATGCGGCGCAGCCTAGCGAGGCCGTGCTGACCGCTCAGTCGATGTACGCCGTGACCCAGCGCTCCAGCTCTTCGTACACGCGCTTGCGGACGTCCGGGCGGGACAGGACGACGTCGTGCCGGGCGCCCTCGATGCCGACATAGGTGACGTGCCGGCCCAGGGCGGGGGCCCACCGCCGGATCTGCTCCACGTCGAGGACGATGTCGTGCCCGTGCACCTCCTCGCCCATCTCCAGGGGCAGGGCGCTGCCGCCGGACGTGAGCACGAGCGCCGGGCAACCGACGTCGAGACCGGCGTGCAGCTCCGCGTGCCCGAGCCGGATCGCGCGCAACCACCCCGCGTAGACCGGGAAGGACATGATCGGCTTCCAGGCGAGGTCGAACCCCCACTCTCCCTCGTGGTCGAGGTGCAGGCTCCGGGTGTAGAAACCGCTGACGGTACGAGGGACCAGCCGCCTCGGCATGTGGGCTCCGAGCTGGATGAACGCGCGCCTGCCGAAGATCTCACGCAGCGAGGAGCCGTGCATGTCGAACCACGGCGAGTTCAGCACCATGCCGGCCAGGGGTCGCCGCCGGTGGTCGACCCAGAGCGGCACCGTCAGGCCACCGGTGGAGTGGCCGCTGACGACGACGTGGTCGTGGCCGTCGCGCTCGGTGATGCGGTACCAGGCGGAGTCCAGCTCGGGGAAGTACTCCCGGAGGTCGGCGACGTAGTTCGGGGTCTGGTGGGGGCGCAGCGAGCGGCCGTACTTCCTCAGGTCCAGGGCGTAGAAGTCGTAGCCGCGAGACGTCCACCACTCGGCGTACTCGGTCTGGAAGAAGTAGTCGGCGAAGCCGTGCACGTGCAGCACGGCCCTCTTCACCGTCGGGCCCTCGCGGTCCGCGGGCCGCCGGACCAGGGTCGCCACCACCGAGCCTTCGTCGTCGGGCGGGAAGCCGATCGTCTCCGCCGTGTACGGCGCCCCGAGGACGTCGGTGTCGAGCTCCATGCCCGAAGTCTCCCAGCCGTCCGCCTCTGCGCAGCACAGACCCGGAGACGGCCCCACCACCGTCTCCGGGTCGACGTGCTGGTACTACCCGATCGGCGGGCAGCCCGGGAGCCGCTGCGCGGGCCCGGCGGGCTCCGCGACCGTCAGCTCGCGGCCGGCCGCGTTCGCCCACTCGAGGACGACCTCGTCGCCGTCTGCCCCGTCCGGGACGCTGATCTCGTGGGTCCAGCTGCCGTCGTCATTCACACTGCCGTTGATGTCCTCGCGGAAGTCGCCGCCGGCCGTTCTGACCCGCAGCTCGAGGATGTCCCTGGCCGGGTTGACCGCCGTCGGTCCGTCGCCGAGGCGCACGCGGCCGGAGGCGGTGACGCTGTCCGGGCCGAAAGCCACGCTGTCGATCCACACGCCCCGCACATAGCTGGTGTCACGGACGCCGGTGGCGAGGATCGTGGTGCGGATCTTGTCACGGGGCCCGAGGTTGGGCGTCCTGCGCGACTCCCAGCAGTCAGACCCGCCGCCGTGGTTGAGCTCGATGCCGCCGCCTGGCTGGGTCCCCTTCGTCGCGAAGGCGATCACCTTCCCGGCCCGGATCGCCTCGATCTTGACCCGGCGATTCTCCGGGAAGCCCTCGAGGATGACCATGTCGGATGTCGTGGTGACCTCGATGCTCCGCGGGCGGCCGACGGCCGCGTCGGAGGAGAGGACGGGCATCGCCACCGTGACCATGGCCCCGACGGCCACGGCCGCACGCAGCCGGCGCCCACCGTTGGTTCGTGTGTGCACCCTGCTCGCGCGGGACGGCGCGACACGCCAGTGCGTCCTGAGTTCCATCAGCCTTGCTCCCATCAACCCGGGGACGTCGCTGGTGCCTGAGAACCACTCCCGAGCGGCCGGACGCCCGCAGATAACGTCGCTCCAGCCCGTCAACGGCGCGTTAAATCCGAGGGATCAGGGATGCCGCTCGGTCGCCGAGTAGAGCTCGCGGATGACGTCCTCGATCGCCGGCTCCTGGATGGAGAGGTCAGCGACGTCGTACGCCGCCGCGACGGCGGCCACGATCGGGGCGGCGCTGGCGTCGGCGGGGAAGGACAGCCACTGCCGCGGTCCCTCGACCTTGCGTGCGACGGCGCCGGCCACCTCGATGGCCGGGCCTGTGTCAACCAGGTCCACGACGAGGGTGCGGGTGGACCCGCCCTGGCGGTGCAGGTCTCCCAGCGGCCCGTCGAAGATCGCGGTCCCGTGGTCGATCACGATCACTCGACGGCAGAGCGCCTCGATGTCCTGAAGGTCGTGGGTGGTGAGCAGGAGGGTGGTGCGGCGTTCGGCGTTGAGCCGGCGCAGAAACTCCCGCAGCCGACCCTTGCTGATCACGTCCAGCCCGATCGTGGGCTCGTCCAGGTAGAGGATCTCGGGATCGTGGAGGAGCGCGGCGGCGATGTCGCCGCGCATCCGCTGGCCGAGGCTGAGCTGGCGGACCGGAGTGCCGAGCAGGGGACCGAGGTCGAGCAGCTCGAGGAACTCGTCGAGGTTCCGTCGGTAGCGGTCGGCCGGGATGCGGTAGATCTTCTGGAGCAGCTCGAAGGAGTCCCGCAGCGGCAGGTCCCACCACAGTGTGGTGCGCTGTCCGAAGACGACGCCGATCCGGCGCGCCAGGTCGGTGCGGCGGACACTCGGCTCGAGCCCGGCGACGCGGATCTGTCCCGACGTCGGCACGAGGATGCCGGTGAGCATCTTGATCGTCGTGGACTTCCCGGCGCCGTTCGGCCCGATGTAACCCACCATCTCGCCGGCACCGATGGCGAACGACAGGTCGTGCACGGCCGGCACCACGGACGGTCGGCGTCGAAACCGGCCGCTCCGCCGGCGTACGACGAACGTGCGCTCCAGGTCGTGGACCTCGATCAGGCTCAACTCAGCTCCCTGTGGACGTGTAGTGGCGGACACCGGACCGCCAGATCAGCAGGGCGCCCGCGAGCGTGACGACGGCGGCGATCGGCGAGCAGAACTGCAACCACGTGGGCAGCCCGAAGGGATCCTCGCGCCCGAGCAGGTACAGGCAGGGGTACCAGTTCACGAACGCGATTGGCAGCACGAAGGTCAGGGCCACCATCACCTCGCGCGGGAAGATGCTGAGGGGGTACTGCGTCAGGGTGTTGCCGCCGTAGGTGAAGGCGTTGGCGAACTCGCTGGCGTCGGTCGTCCAGAACTGGATGCAGGAGAAGCCCGTGAACAGCGCGAAGAAGATCACCGTCGAGCTGACCACCATCACCACCGCGACCAGGACGCGCGACGGCGTCCACTCGACGTACGTCGCCGCCCAGCCGAAGACGACTCCGGCCTGGGTGATCCGGCCGAGCCGGCGCAGGGTGAACTGGTCGGCACAGACCTGCACCAGCAGCGGCACCGGCTTGGTGAGCATCTGGTCGAGGCGACCGGTCCGGACGTAGACCCCGATCCGCTCCACGCTCCCGATCAGGGTGTCGGCGAGGCCGATGCCCACGCCGGTGGCGCCGTAGAGCAGGGCGACCTCGCTCAGCGTGAAACCATCGAGGGTGTCGATGCTGGCGAACATCACCCAGATCCCGACGAAGTCGAGCGCCGTGATCAGGAGGCTGCCGAGGATCAACATCAGGAACGACGTCGGGTATGCCCAGGCGGCCCGCACCCAGAGAGTGGCGATGTCGACGTAGCTTCGTGCCGGCGCGACGAGGGTGGTAGACAGGTCAGCCACCCTGGAGCACCACCTTGCGGGTCGCCGCCCGGAGCATGAGCGCGCAGCAGCCGAGCAGGGCGAGGGTCCAGACCAGCTGGAACCCGAGAGCCTGGAGCACTTCGACGCCGGGGTACTTGCCCAGCCAGAGGTCGTTGGGCACCTGGACCATCGCCGACCAGGGGAGTGCCATGGCGAGCGTCCCGAGCCAGCCGGGGAAGAGGACGAGCGGCAGCACCATTCCGCTGAAGAACATCGCCAGCGCGCCGCTGAGCACCCGGGGTCCGGACGAGTCCAGCAGCCAGAAGGCCGTCGACGCGACCAGGAACCGCAGCGCGAAGCTGACCGTCACGGCCAGCGGCAGGCTGACCAGGAAGGCGAGGGCGGCCACGGGTCCGGCCGGCAGCCGGATGTCGAAGAGCAGGATGCCGATGAACGTGGGCGCCACCCCGCGGGTGAGCAGGTGGTACGTCGCCCGGCCCAGGTCGCCGGCGAGGTACCACCCGAGCAGTCCGACCGGTCGGTACAGGTCGACAGCGACGTCTCCTGTCCGGATCCGCTCGGCCAGGTCGTCTGTCGTGCCGCCGCCCCAGAGGGCGACCGTCATCAGCAGTGCCTGGCTGAGCCAGACGTAGGTGACCGCGTCGGTCGCGTCGTACCCGCCCGCGGTGGGGTTCTCGTGCCAGAGCGCGAGATACGCGAAGGAGTAGATGACCCCGAAGACGGAGTTCGTGAAGATCCCCGCCAGCGTGGCGGCGGTGTAGGTGGAGTATCGCCGGAACGCTCGCGTCGCGACCGCGACGTGGAGCATGGCCGACCTCCGGGCTCGGGTGGGGGAGCGGGAATCATCTCACCCCAGTCAGGGCCGGGGTGGAGGTCAGGTCGGGTCGCCGAGGTTCACGACCCCCACCACTCGGCCCTGGGCGTCACGTCGGATCGCGACGCCAGCGAGATTGGCGCGCGGGGTCATCAGCACGGCCCGGTGGCTGGGCGAGTTCATCCAGGCCCGGACCATTCCGCGGGGGCTGAGGCCGCCGGCCCCGCGGGCGAGGGTCTCACCGGTCCAGTGCAGGTTGCAGTCGGAGAGGACCCGGTACTGGTTGCGGTGCTGGAGCCGGCCGCTCTCGGCGAGATACTTCGCCCAGCGCTCGGCCTGTCCGTCCAGGCAGCTCTGGAAGACGCGGATCCTCTTGAGGCCGGCACGCGCACGGGCGTCGTTGATCCTGGCGACGATCCGGTGCTCGTACTCGTCGGCGTCGGTCGCCGGGTTGACCGAGTAGTCGGGCTTCGGAACCGGCCGAGTCGCGGCGTGGGCTGGTGCCACGGTGGCCGCGACGACCAAGGCCGAGGCGGTGAGTGCGGACGCGACGCGGACGAGCAGCTGCATGGGTCCTCCCGAGACACATGCGGCCGCACAGTTCGTGCGGCCGGTTAAGGATCCTTCAACCGTTCCTTTCAAGGATGCTTCAAGAAGCAGAGAACAGCAACCATGCGATCGACCACGGGTCCATGGCCCGACGGGACTACGGGTTCGACCTCAAGGCGGATGCAACGAAGGTCGAGGGTTTCATCGAGCCTCGCGCAAGGGTTGTTAAGTCTCCGGCGGCGCGCGTGCCCCCGCGGTGCAATGAAGTGCTCTCGGGGTGATCGCGACTCGTCAAAACGAAATGACGGGTCGCCGAAAGAAGGACGGACTTTCAATGTCGGCCACTTTGCGCCTCAAGCAACTACTCTTCATCGCCACCGCCCTCGCCCTGGTGTCACTCGGGTTCGTGGCGGCCCTCTCCACGGCCAGCCCAGCACGGGCCGACGAGCCCTGCGTCGAGACCGAGGACTCGTACAGCGCCTGGGTGAACGAGGGCGACCAGATCAGGACCGAGGAGAACAACCCTCCCGGTGCTGACGGAGATCTCGTGCGTTACCTCTTCGTCGGCGAGACCGAGCCGGAGGTCATCACTCCGGGCGTGGCCGGAGGTCACTACTCGTGGAACGGCGGTAACCGTGGCGTGGGCAACCCCCCGACGGTGACCCCACCGCATGCTGACTGGCAGCTGAACACCGACGGCGAGCCCGCTGGTCACCTGATCGCTGCCACGTGGTCCGGCACGCCTGGTGTGGGTCTGCATGTGCTTGGCAACTCCCAGAGCAACGCGTCGTGGTTCTACACCGTGGCGTCGGTATCGGCGGTGACGGACAAGGACTACCTGTGGCAGAAGCAGACGCGAACCTTCACCGAGGGCGTTGACTGCCCCGACCCCGGCCCCGAGACCTGCCCGGAGGGCACCGACAAGGTTGGCCAGGAGATTCCCGTGGGCCAGACCGAGGAGGAGTTCTGCGACGACGAGGTCGACCCCGGCCCGGACACCTGCCCGGAGGGCACCGACAAGGTTGGCCAGGAGATTCCCGTGGGCCAGACCGAGGAGTTCTGCGACGAGCCGGTGGTGGACGACGGCAAGAAGGTCGTCGTGTGCAAGTACGTGGGGACGCCGCCAGGTACGCCGGACCACATCATCGTGGTGTCGGTGAACTCGCTCCCGGGCTTCGACCCGGAGAACCCGGTGTTCCCGTTCCCGTTCGGGGACGCGCAGGACTCCATCGCCATCCGATTCGCGGTGGGCAACGAGCAGCCCGGCGACGAGGAGCTCGCCAACTGCCCCGTCGAGGAAGAGCCGGAGGTCTGCCCTGAGGGCACCGACCACGCCGGCGAGGAGATCCCCGCGGGCCAGACGGAGGAGGAGTTCTGCGAGGACGAGGTCGACCCCGGCCCGGACACCTGCCCGGAGGGCACCGACAAGGCTGGCCAGGAGGTTCCCCAGGGCCAGACCGAGGAGGAGTTCTGCGACGAGGAGGACCCTGAGGTCTGCCCTGAGGGCACCGACCACGCCGGCGAGGAGATTCCCGTGGGCCAGACCGAGGAGGAGTTCTGCGAGGACGAGGTCGACCCCGGCCCGGACACCTGCCCGGAGGGCACCGACAAGGCTGGCCAGGAGGTTCCCCAGGGCCAGACCGAGGAGGGTTTCTGCGACGACGAGGACCCTGAGGTCTGCCCTGAGGACACCGACAAGGCCGGCGAGGAGATCCCCGCGGACAAGGACGCGGAGGAGTTCTGCGACGACGACGAAGAGGACGTCTGCCCGGAGGGCTCCGACCACGCCGGTGAAGAGGTGCCGGAAGGTGGCACCGAGGAATGCGACGACGACGACGTGAACCCCGGCCCGGACTGCGAGGAAGACCCGAGCCAGGAGAAGTGCGACGAGAACAAGCCGCCGGTGGTTGTTCCCGATGACGGGAGCACCCCGAACAACGGGCCCACGGTCCGCGGTGCAAGCGCCACCGCTCCGACCGCGGCTGCCGGGACGACGGTTGCCGGGACTCCGGCGGCTCGGGTGCCCACCGCAGTCAACGCCGGACTGGCACCGCAGGAGCTGGCCGGTGCCGGCGGGACCCTGGGTCTCCTCGGGGTCGCGGCGGCTCTGCTCGGCGCGGCACTGGTCGGTCTGACCTTTCGCCCGAAGCGGCGGATCGGTGCGGCCCTCCGTGCGAGGACGTAATCTGACTGCATGAGCTTCGGTCGAGTCGTGGTAGCCGGGCTGGGGGTGACACTTGTCGCCCTCGGCTCGGCTGTCGCGTTGGGGGACCTCTCGGAGGACCAGCCGGCTCCCCTTGCTTCCGGGGAGGCTTCCACAACCCTCACCAGGCCCAACGCGGTGGTGGGCACCACGTTCCATCGCCACGGCCGTCCGGCGTGGAAGCCCGGCGTGCCCCGCCGCGTGGTCATCCAGCGGCTCAGGATGGACGCGCCCGTCGTTCCGATCAGCGCGGCCGGAAGCGCATTGACCCCTCCGTCCGACCCCCAGCAGCTCGGGTGGTGGTCGGCCGGGGCGCAGACCGGCGCCCGCCGGGGCAGCGCTCTCGTGACGGGCCACACGGTCCACACCGGTGGGGGTGCGCTGGACAACCTGGAGCGGATGCGCGCGGGGGATCGGGTGACCGTCTACACCGGGCGCGGGATCATCGCGTACGACGTCCGGTCGGTCGAGGTGTTCGGCAAGGGATCCGTCGCCCGGCACGCGCAGCGGCTGTTCAGCCAGGAGGTGCGCGGTCGCCTTGTGCTGGTCACATGTGAGGACTGGGATGGCACGCAGTACCTGAGCAACGTCGTCGTGGTGGCCAAGCCGTCCTCGGCTTGAGATGAGCCCAGGGTGTATAGCCCATTGGACCCATGCTGCATGACCCTCCGTAACCAGTCGATGCTTGCTTCGTTGTCCGGTTGTGGGAGACTCGGCCCCGCAGTCCGAACACGCCGCTAGGCCTCGGGGCCGGCCCTGACACAACGAGGGAACCCCAAATGTCCAGCCCCCGTGCTCTCACAAGCACTCTCAGATCCGTCATCGCGCTGCTCACGGCGCTCCTGATCTCGGTTGTAGGTGCAACTGCACTGCCCGCCGCGGCCCTGGCCGGGAACTCCGGCCAGGCCAAGGGCCACCAGGCAGACCGTGCCGAGAAGCCCGGCAAGGCTCACCAGCAGGGCAACGCACAGCAGAGCAAGGCACAGCAGAGCAAGGCACACACGGCCGGCAAGAGCCGGAGCAATGGGAAGACCCAGGAGCGCGGCAGCTCCGCCAAGGCCCAGAAGCCCGCCAAGGCCCAGAAGCCCGCCAAGACCCAGAAGCCCGCCAAGACCCAGAAGCCCGCCAAGACCCAGAAGAGCCAGCCGGCCCCCGGCCAGTCCGCGAGGGCCCACCAGAGCAAGACAAGCAACAAGACAAGTAATGGGGCGTCCGCCAAGTCCGGCGACACGTCCGGCGACAAGGGCGACCCGAAGGGCAACAACGGCACGGTGAAGCTCGCCGGCTTCGGCGGTACCAATGGCCCCGGTCACTCCAGTGGTGATGGCTCGACGCCCATGCATCCCAGCAATGATCCGCACCTGCCCTGTGGGTTCTCTGTGGAGTGGTTCGGCTTCGACAGCGGCGTCACCTCGGCGGTGACGTTCGAGCAGCACGCCCCCACCCGGGGTGGGAGCGCGCACCACGACTCGGTCCCGCTCGACAATGACTCACACGCCGGTGGTGGCAGCACGGCCGGATACGACGGCGTCGCGAACTACAACCTCGACTTCGAGGGCGAGCCGCATCCCAAGCACGGCTACCACGTCAAGCTGACCACCGAGACGCCGTACTCGCAGGGCAGCGACCGCAAGCACAAGGTGTTCTGGGTCGAGCCCTGCGACGAGGAGACCCCCGACGAGGAGACCCCGGACGAGGAGACCCCGGACGAGGAGACCCCCGACGAGGAGACCCCCGACGAGGAGACCCCCGACGACAACCCGGACAACCCGGACAACCCCGTCGACAATCCGGACGACAACAACCCGGATGACAACGAGGGCGTCCAGGACACGGTGGACGAGAACGGTGGCGACACCAGCACGGTGGTCCTCGGGGCGCAGGCCTCGGTCGGGAACAGCCAGGGCACGCAGGCCGCCGAGCAGTCGGCCGAGGTCCCGACCGCGGTCGAGGCCGGCCTGAGTGGTGACGAGTGGTCACGCTCGGTGCTTCCGCTCCTGGCCGTGCTGTTCGGCTTCGGGACGATGTTCGTGGCGCTGGCCCGCCGCCGGGCGAGTGTCCAGGCCGTTACGCGCGACTGACCGCAGCGAACGCGGCCGCTCCCTGCTGGGAGTGGCCGCGTTCGGCATGGTCGTCGCGCTCGTCGGTGCGGCGTTCTGGTTCCGTCAGGGGGCGCCGCCGGCTGACGTCGTCCTCGGGGACTCGGTCGCCGCCGCCACTGGCTCCGAGGCGACACCCACGCCGCCTCCGGCCAGGATCGCCACCTGGCGGCCCGGGGCCCCGCGCAGTATCCACATCGGCCGCCTGGGCATCACGTCCCCGGTCCAGCCGATCCATGTCGTCGGGAGCGCCCTGATACCGCCGAGCGACCCGGACGTCCTCGGGTGGTGGGCCGACGGAGCGCGCCCCGGCGACCCGCGGGGCAGTGTCCTGGTGACCGGCCACACCGTGAGCACCGGCGGCGCAGCCCTCGATCGGCTCGAGGAGCTCCGACCCGGTGACGCCGTCACGGTTCAGACCCGGCGCGACACCGTGGAGTACGCCGTACGCCGCACGGCGAGCATCGACAAGGGGTTGGTGGCTCGGCGTGCACAGCGGCTGTTCAACCAAGAGGTGCCGGGCCGGCTGGTGCTCATCACCTGCGGAGACTGGGACGGCACGAGGCACCGGAGCAACGTCGTGGTCACTGCCCAGCCAATCGGTTGAGCCGGCGAGCATCATTAAGGCCGTCCTAAACTTCTGCTGCGGCCGATCCTTGACGCTTTCCTTAACGTGGACCACTGCCGTCAGTTAGTAGATTGGTCAATTGTCCAGAGCGCCCAGACCCCGCGCCCGAAAGTAAGACTCGGGCAGACCAACGGGGGGAATCCAGATGGTTCGCCATTCTGCTCTCACAAGCATGTTCAAGATCGTCATCACCCTGTTCACGGCACTTGTCTTCGTCGGCATCGGAGGAGTCACGGTGTCCGCGGGCGCCCACGACTGCGGCTGCCAGGAGGACAACAGCGGACCCGGCTCTACCGACTCCGGCTCCAGCGGGTCCGGCTCCAGCGGGTCCGACTCCAGTGGGTCCGACTCCAGCGGGTCCGGCTCCAGCGGTCCCGACAACAGCGGGCCCGGCAACGCTTGCCACGACAACAGCGGGCCCGGCTCCAGCGGCCCCGACAACAGCGGGCCCGGCAACGCCGGAGACGACTGTCCAGTGGACGAGCCGGACGACCCGGACGACCCGGGCGACAGCAACAACCCCGGCAACGGCCCCAGCAACAGCGGTGGGTCCGGCAGTTCGGCCACCGGGGCGGGCACCGTGGTTCTCGGCGCACAGGCCTCGGCCCCGACCCAGGCGGGCGCCGCCGTCCCGACCGCCGTCAACGCCGGGCTGACCGGTGGCGAGGAGTCACCCTCCGCGCTTGCGGGCCTGGCGATCCTGCTCGGCCTCGCGATGACGGGGGTGGCGCTGGTCCGTCGCCGGACGCGTGTCTAGCCCATCTGATTGACCCGGACGCGGCCGCTCCCTGAGGGGATCGGCCGCATTCGGCCATTCGGCGATCCAGTCCACGAGCGGTGGAATAGCCACCACCCACCTGGCGTTGATGCACTAGTTGCACTTTCAACTACAGGAGGAGTGGCGATGCAGTTCGGCATCTTCACCGTCGGCGACGTCACGACGGACCCGACGACCGGCCGGACCCCGACCGAGCACGAACGGATCAAGAACACCGTCGCGATCGCGCAGAAGGCCGAGGAGGTCGGCCTCGACGTCGTGGCGGTCGGCCAGCATCACAACCCGCCCTTCGTGGCGTCCTCACCGACGACCACCATGGCCTTCATCGCCGCCCAGACGCGGCGGATCATCCTCTCCACGTCCACCACCCTGATCACGACCACCGACCCGGTCCGGATCGCCGAGGACTACGCCACCCTCCAGCACCTCACCGACGGCCGGATGGACCTGATGCTCGGCCGGGGAAACACCGGCCCCGTCTACCCGTGGTTCGGCAAGGACATCCGCGAGGGCGTCAACCTCGCGATCGAGAACTACGCGCTGCTGCACCGGCTGTGGCGCGAGGACGTCGTGGACTGGGAAGGGCGCTTCCGCACCCCTCTCCAGGGCTTCACCTCCACGCCGCGACCGCTCGACGGCGTACCTCCGTTCGTCTGGCACGGCTCCATCCGCAGCCCGGAGATCGCCGAGCAGGCGGCCTACTACGGCGACGGCTTCTTCTCCAACCACATCTTCTGGCCCGCTTCCCACACCGCGCAGATGGTGAGCCTCTACCGTCGGCGCTTCGAGCACTACGGACACGGCCGCGCGGACCAGGCGATCGTCGGACTCGGTGGGCAGGTCTTCATGCGCCGCAACAGCCAGGACGCGGTGAACGAGTTCCGGCCCTACTTCGACAATGCGCCGGTCTACGGCCACGGGCCGTCGCTCGAGGACTTCACGGCCCAGACGCCGCTGACCGTGGGGTCCCCGCAGCAGGTGATCGAGCGGACCCTCGGCTTCCGCGAGTACGTCGGTGACTACCAGCGCCAGCTCTTCTTGATGGACCACGCCGGTCTGCCGCTGAAGACGGTGCTCGAGCAGCTCGACCTGCTCGGCGAGGAGGTCGTGCCGGTGCTGCGGCGGGAGTTCGCCGCGCTCAGGCCCGACCACGTTCCGGGTCCGCCCACCCACGCCGGACTCGTTGCGGGCGCCAAGCCGCAGGAGGTGACCGCGTGATGAGACGCCTCGTCATCCTGTCGGCAGGACTCTCGGTGCCGTCGTCCACCCGGTTGCTGGCCGACCGGTTGGCCGACGCCGTGGTCTCCGCGACGGAGGCCCGCGGGTCGACGGTCGAGGTCGAGCACGTGGAGCTGCGACCGCTGGCCCATCCGCTGGCCGACCACCTGCTCACCGGCTTCGCGTCGGGCGAGCTGGCCGACGCCATCGCCAAAGTGCGCCGCGCCGACGGGCTGGTGGTCGTCACCCCGGTGTTCTCGGCGTCGTACTCCGGGCTCTTCAAGACGTTCGTGGACGTCCTCGAACCGGGGACGCTGGACGGCACGCCGGTGCTGGTCGCCGCGACCGGAGGCACCGCCCGGCACTCGATGGTGCTCGACCACGCCCTCCGGCCCCTGTTCTCCTACCTGCGCGCCGTGGTGGTCCCGACCGGAGTCTTCGCGGCGAGCGAGGACTTCGGCCGCACCGACGAGGGCCTCCTCGACAAGCGGGTACGACGCGCGGCTGGCGAGCTCGCCGCCCTCATGGGTCTCGACGCCGAGCCCACTGCCGAGCGTCACCCGGAGGAGCGGCGGTCCGTCGAGGAACAGCTCGAGGACCCGACCCCGTTCGAGGAGCTGCTCCGCCGCGCCGGAGGCGCCTGACCCTCAGTGTTGATAGGTGCCGTGGACGATCGCGCGCCCGGCGGTCTTGAAGGCCAGGTTGAACGACACCACGGCGGGGGAGGCGTCGGAGTCCACTCCGAGACTTTCCTCCTTCACCGCGTGAACCACGAAGAAGTAGCGGTGGACCTGGTCCCCCTCCGGTGGAGCGGCGCCCATGAACCCCTTCTCGCCACCGTCGTTGCGGCAGTGGAACGCCGATCCGGGGAGGTCGCCCGAGGCCGCGCCCGCGTCCAGTGACGTGACGTCTGCCGGGACGTCGACCAGCACCCAGTGCCAGAAGCCGCTCGGGGTGGGAGCGTCGGGGTCGAAGCAGGTGATCGTGAAGCTCTTGGTGCCCTCCGGCGCGCCCTCCCACGAGAGCTGGGGGGACGTGTTGCCACCCGAGGCGACCTGGTCGTCCCTGAGCGGCTTGCCGTCGGAGACGTCCTCGCTGGTCACCGTGAACGACGGCACCTCGGGGAGGAGGTCGTACGGGTTCGGGTGTACCGGGCGGTCCAGGCTCATGTGCTCTCCTCACAACTCGACTCTCAGCGCGGGTTCTGATCCCACTCGCCAGTCAACCTAGTCCGATGGGTGAGCGAGCGGAACGGTCTGCGGTGCCCTGGCCGGGACAATGAGCGGTGTGGACTTCGCGACGTACCCCTCCGGGCTGCGCCTGGCCGGCCGCCGGGTCGTGGTGGTCGGTGCGGGCCAGGTCGCGCAGCGCCGGATCCCCGCACTGATCGCGGCCGGCGCCGAGGTGTACGTCGTGTCGCCGGAGGTGACTCCGGCGATCGAGGGGCTCGTGGGGGCCGGCGAGATCGAGTGGGCCGACCGGGGTTTCCTCGACAGTGACCTCGACGGCGCGTGGTACGTGATCGCGGCGACCGACGACCCCTCGGTCAACGAGTCTGTCAGCGCCGGCGCCGAGGCCCGTCGGATCTTCTGCGTGCGCAGCGACGACGCCACCGTTGCGACCGCCTGGACGCCGGCGGTGGGCCGACATGCCGGGGTGACCGTGGCCGTGCTGGGGAACCGTGACCCCCGCCGCTCGGCCGGCGTCCGCGACGAGATCCTCGAGGGCCTGCGCGAGGGCACCATCGCGGCGCCGCACCACCGCGACCGCTCTCCGGGCGTGGTCCTCGTGGGAGGGGGGCCGGGTGATCCAGAACTGATGTCGGTGGCGGGCCGGAAGGCCCTGATGGAGGCCGATGTCGTCGTGGCCGACCGGCTGGCGCCCCGGGAGCTGCTGGGCGAGCTGCCCGCGAACGTGGAGCTGGTCGATGTCGCGAAGCTGCCGCGCGGCCGGTCCGCGCAACAGGAGGAGATCAACCGGATCATCGTCGAGCGCGCCCGGGCCGGGCAGCGGGTGGTGCGGTTCAAGGGCGGGGACAACTTCGTGTTCGGCCGCGGGTTCGAGGAGGTGCTCGCCTGCCGCGAGGCGGGGGTGCCGGTCACGGTGATCCCGGGCCTGACCAGTCCGATCGCGGTTCCGGCCGTTGCGGGGATCCCGGTCACCCATCGCGGAGTGGCGCACGCGTTCTCGGTCGTCTCCGGCCACCTGCCTCCGGACCACCCCGACTCCCTCGTCAACTGGAAGGCTGTCGCCGGCCTGGACGGCACGATCCTGCTGATGATGGCCGTCGAGAACGCCGCGCTGATCGCCGACGCCCTCGTCGCGGGCGGTCGACCCCCGGCGACCCCGGTCGCCGTGGTCTGCGACGGGACGATGCCGGGGGAGCGGACAGTGCTGTCGACGCTCGGTGGTCTCGGGCCAGACCTGACGGTCGCCCAGGTCCGGCCGCCCGCCATCATCGTCGTGGGTGACGTTGTCGCCGTCGCGCATCCCGACCACTACGCGTGATGGCCGACCTGCACGAGGTCACCGATCCCGCCGACACCCGCCTGGCCGACTACCGCGACCTGCGCGACGTCGAGCTGCGCAAGCACCTCGAGAGCGAGCACGGACTCTTCCTCGCCGAGGGGGAGAAGGTGGTCCGGCGGGCGGTCGAGGCCGACTTCACCCCCAGGTCGTTCCTGATGGCGCCCCGCTGGCTGGAGGGCCTGGCCGACGTGCTGGAGCGCTGCGAGGCGCCGTGCTACGTCGTCTCCGAGGCGCTCGCCGAGGAGGTCACGGGGTTCCACGTCCACCGCGGCGCCCTGGCCTCGCTCGAACGACGGCCGCTCCCGCCCGTGGAGTCCGTGCTGTCCGGGGCGAGGTCGGTGCTCGTGCTCGAGGACATTGTCGACCACACCAACGTCGGCGCGATCTTCCGCTCCGGGGCCGCGCTGGGCTTCGACGCCGTACTCCTCGCGCCCCGGTGCGCGGACCCGCTCTACCGCCGGGCGATCAAGGTCGGCATGGGGGCCGTCTTCACCCTGCCCTGGACCCGCCTCCCGGACTGGTACGACGCCCTGCCGACCCTGTCCGCGGCCGGCTTCACCACGATCGCCCTGACCCTGGCCGCCGACGCCCAACCCATCGAGCAGGCGGTCGCGGGCCTGGACCGGGTGGCCCTGGTGCTCGGCTCCGAGGGACACGGACTGTCCCGTCGCTGGGAGACCTCGGCCGACCGGCGGGCGGTGATCCCGATGCGCGAGGGCATCGACTCACTCAACGTCGCCGCGGCGACGGCCGTGGCGTGCTACGTGACCGCGCGCCGCTAGGTTGCCCCTTCGCTAGGTTGCAGGCATGAGCGACTACGAGACCTCGCCGGCCGACTCGCCGTACCACCGCACGCTGCCGATCGGGGAGGGGCTGTCGACCCGGCCGCTGGTCGACGACGAGCTGTCGTGCTTCGACGACGTCACCCTGTCGGTGCTGGCGCCGATGCTGGTGCCGGAGAAGCCCCGGGCCGGTGAGCTGGACCGTGCGGAGTGTGGCCACTGTCGCCCCTCTGAGCACACGATCTGGGCCGACGAGCTGTGGCAGGTCCGGGCTGGCTGGGATCGCATGGGCATCCCATACGTCGGTGGCATCGCGCCGCGCGAGCACCACCGCCTCGAGGACGCACCGATCGAGCTGCTGACCACGCTCGGGCCGCTGCTCCAACGCGTGAGCGCCGCGGTCAAGTCGATCCCGGGGGTGGCCCGCTGTCACTTCGCCCGGTGGGGCGATGGCTCCGAGCACTTCCACCTCTGGGCTCTGGCAAGACCGGCCGGGATGATGCAGGGCCGCGGGGCGATCCTGGCCTTCTGGGACGCCGTACTGCCGTCGATGTCGGAGGAGATGAAGGCCGAGCACCTGCGGATCGTCGCCGAGTCGCTGGCCGCCGACGGGGGAGAGGCGTTCCCGGGGCGTCAGGCAACCTCGAGGAGCAGCCGGGAGAAGTAGATCTCGGCAGGGGTGCGAGGCCCCTGGGCACGCGTCTCTGTGGCGAGTCCATGGCCACCAGGGCCGCCGTTGGATACGTTTCGGTGGTGGCCACCTTGGGAACGGCCCGCGGCTCAGGTGAGGGTGTGCGTGCCCTCGACGTCGAGCGGGTCGCGGCAGCGGCTGAGGAGGAGCGCCCCCATCGTCGGCTCTCGCCGCGGCTCGACTCCGGAGTCAGCCTGTGGTGCTTCGCGGTGTCACTCTTCGTTCTGCTCCAGGTGTTCTGGCCGCTGGACCAGGGTCGGCAGTACTACTTGGTGTTGTTCCTGGGGCTCACGCTTCCGCTCGTCTTCGTGTGCTACCGCGCCCGGACCCGCCGTACCTGGGACCCGACCGCCACGGACGACCCTGGCCCGTTCGACTGGTGCCTGGCCTGTATGGCGCTCTTCGTCGGGCTCTACCCCGCCCTGCCGATCCCGGACTCTGACCTCGGCTTCGGCGGCTTCGACGTGTTCCTGCACCGGCAGGGCTCGCTGCTGGTGCTGGACGTGGTCGCCGGTCTCGTGCTGACGGTGCTCGTGCTCGAGGCGACGCGGCGCACCACCGGTCTGGTGCTTCCGATCGTGTGCCTGGCGTTCTTCGCCTACGGCTACTACGGCGGCTACCTGCCGATCTCGTGGTCTGTCGCGCACATCGGGCTGGACATCGAACAGATCGTCAACGCCCTCTACAACGAGGCGAGCGGGTTCTTCGGCGTGCCGCTCAACGTGGCGGCGACGTACATCGTGCTGTTCACCATCTACGGCGCGGTGCTCGAGCGGATGGGCGCGGGCCGGTTCTTCGTGGAGCTGGCCTTTTCCCTGTTCCGCAAGTCGGGCACGGCTCCGGGCCGCACGGTCGCGACCTCTGGGTTCCTGCTCGGCACTGTCTCGGGCTCGGGTACGGCGACCACCGTGACGCTCGGCTCGTTCGCCTGGCCGATCCTCAAACGCTCCGGCTACCCCCGCGAGGCGGCCGGCGGCATGCTCGCCGCGTCGGGCATCGGCGCGATCCTGTCGCCGCCGACCCTCGGCGCGGCGGCGTTCATCATCGCGGAGTACCTCGGCGTCTCCTACGTCTCCGTGCTCGGCTGGGCGATCGTGCCGACCCTGCTCTACTACCTCGGCATCTTTCTGGCTGTCGAGATCGACGCCCGCCGATTCGGCGCCCGCCCGGTCGACCTGGCGATCGGCAACCCGGTGCGGCTGCTGCTCCGGTCGGGCTACCACCTGATCAGCCTCGGCGTGATTGTGTTCTTCCTGGTGCTCGACATCCCACCGTTCAAGGCGGTCGTCTACGCGACCGGAGTGGCCGCGCTGTTCGGGCTCGCCGAGGCATTCCTGTCGCGGCGGCCGGTCGTCAGCGGGTTCGACGACTACGACGAGGAACTCGAGCGGATGCCTCTGGGCGCCTCCCTGAGGTCCTACGGCGCCCGTCTCTTCGAGGCGCTCGCCTCCGGTATCCGGCTGGCTCTCCCCGTGATCGCCGTATGTGCCGCGGCCGGCGTGATCACCTCGGTGATCGCCAAGACCGGGCTCGGTCAGATCCTCGCCGACCTGCTCGTCGACGCGGCGGCCGCGCTCGCGCCGACCGCGACGGTGACCGTGATCCTGACCGCAGTGTTCTCGGCCGTCGCGATCCTGATCCTCGGCCTGGCCGTGCCGGTGACGGCGTCGTTCATCCTCAGCTGGGTGATCATCGGCCCGGCCCTCATCTCACTGGGCGTCGCGTCGCCCGAGGTGGCGATGTTCATCTTCTACTACGCGGTGCTGTCGGAGGTCTCGCCCCCGACGGCGCTGGCGGCGGTGGCAGCGTCGGCGATCACCGGCGGCCGGGTCATCGCGACCATGGTGCAGGCGTGCAAGTACACCCTGCCCGCGTTCCTGGTGCCGCTGGCGTTCGTGATCTCCGAGCGCGGCCAGTTGTTGCTCTCTCGCGGTGACCCGCCCGGCATCCTGGGGGCGGCGGCGGTGAGCGGCCTTGCGGTCGCCGCACTCGCCGTCGTGACCACGGGCTGGATGTTCGGCCCGACGCGCCCGGTCGAGCGCGGGCTATGTCTCGTCGCCGCCCTGCTGTTGCTCTACCTCGAGCCCCTGTCGATCGCGCTCGGCGCAGGTGCGCTCGCGCTAGCCGTCGTCGTACACCTCGTGATGCGGGCCGGACACCGCCGCGCCCCTACCCCCGACCCCGACAACGACAACGAAGGAGCACCACAATGAATCGCCAGATCGCCCTCCTCACAGCCGGCGCGCTGGCGTCGCTCGCGCTCAGTGCGTGCGGCGGCCAGCAAGACGACGGCGAAGCCGGCACCGATGTCGAGGAGTCCAGCTGCGACGCAGGCTCGGGACGAGTCAGCATCGCGACCGGCAACTCGACCGGCGTCTACTACGTGGTCGGCGGTGGCATCGCGGAGCTGATCAACGACGAGACTGACTTGCAGGCGACCTCGGCCGAGACCGGCGCTTCGGTGCAGAACATCCAGCAGCTGGTGGCCGGGGACTACGACATCGCCTTCTCATTGGCCGACACCGCTGCCGACGCGGTCAACGGCGACGGCGACTTCGGCGAGCCGCAGGACATCGCGTCCCTCGGCCGGATCTACACGAACTACAACCACGTGGTGGTTCGCGCCGACGCGGGGATCTCGTCGGTCGAGGACTTCGCGGGCAAGACGATCTCGACCGGCTCTCCGCAGTCCGGCACAGAGGTCATCGCGCACCGCCTGATCGAGGCGGCGGGCATGGAGGTCAGTGACGTGAAGACCCAGGCGCTCGACCTGGACCAGACGGTGGCGGGCATGAAGGACGGAAGCATCGACGGTCTCGTCTGGTCGGGCGGCCTGCCGACCCCGGCGATCACCGACCTGTTCACCTCGATGGGCGACCAGGTGGAGTTCATCGACATCACTCCACTCTTCTCGTCCATGCAGGAGATCAACGAGGTTTACGAGAAGGGCACGATCCCGGCGGACACCTACGAGATGGATGCCGACGTTCCAACGATCCTTGTGGCCAATCAGCTGCTCGTGCGCACTGACACACCCGACAACCTGGCCTGCGCGCTGACCACCCTGATCTGGGGCGAAGCCGACCAGATGACCGACGTACACCCGGCTTTCGGTGAGCTCAGTCTCGACATCGCGACCCAGACCGACCCGGTCGCGCTGCACCCGGGATCCGAACGGGCGCTCGAGGAAATGGGCCAATAGACGGCACGCCAACGACGTAGGTCGAAGCTGACCTTCGGGCGTCGAGCCATCGACTTCGCGCGGGGCGCTGGCCTCACCTTCACCGTCCTCGGGGAGCGCGTGGACCGCCGCGGTCGCTGAGTCGTGACGGCCCGCTCGTGCCCCAGCCGGTACGGCATGGCGTAATCGCCAAGAGCCGGCCAGTCCTCGGGACTCCTTGCTGGCGGATTGGGCCGTCAGCATATGCTGACAGCCGTGAAGACTTCGATCGGTAGGGACGATGACGGCGGAGTGGTCGCCGAGCTGGTTGCGGTCGCGGAAGCGAAGCGAGCGCTGTCGCGCCGTGAGGAGGTCGCTGTACGACGGGCCCGGAATCTCGGCCTGAGCTGGGCGGAGATCGGCACTCTCCTCGGTGTCACTCGCCAGACGATCCACCGGAAGTACCGGAAGGTGGGTTAGACCGACGGCTCGGCGTGGGCGCTCTCGAGCGGCCAGTCGGCGGGGTACTCCTCGGCAGCCTGGTCGTGCTGCTTCTGGAGCTTCTTGCGGAGCTTGGTGGAGAGCCGGTCGCCGAAGACGGTGCCCAGGGTGTGGTCGGTCTCGTGCTGGAGGCAGCGCGCGAGCAGGCCGTCGCCGGAGAACGTGACCGGCTCCCCGGTGACCCCGGTGCCGGAGACCGAGGCGACGTCGGGTCGCGGGCACTCCACGAACGCGCCAGGGAACGACAGACAACCCTCGTCGGCCACGTCCAGCTTGCGGTCGCGGCCCTCCGGGAGGGTGAGCTCCGGGTTGCAGACGACGCCGACGGTGCGCTCGAGCGACTTGTCCGGGCAGTCGAACACGAAGACAGCCAGATCGACTCCGATCTGACACGCCGCGAGGCCGACCCCGTCGGCGGCGTACATCGTCGCCACCATGTCTGCGACGAGGGCGCGGAGCTCGTCGTCGTACGACGTCACCGGCAGCTGGGGGCGGTGCATGACCGGGTCGCCCCACCGCGTCATCGGGCGGACCGTCCCGCCCTCCGGGAGCTGGCCGTACGGCGCGTGGGCAGGCGGGTCGGACGGCCGGGTCATGGAGGGGAGCCTAGCGAGGAGCCCCAGATGACTGGCACATGTGATTGGGGACACCGCCGCCACTGTGGCATTGGCTGTAACTCGGAGTTACATTATCGGCATGTCCCTGACCAAGACCCTCCGGCCCGGCGGCCGGCACGGCATCTCCTCCAAGGAGAGCCGCGACCCGATCGGGCTCGCCGTCGCCGCGCTGAACAAGCTCGCCTCGAGCGACGTGCTCGACCGGATCGGTCTGCGCAAGCAGGCCGAGCAGACCGTCTTCACCGTGACCCGGAGCGGCTTCGCGACCGTCACCAACGCCAGTCGCACCTTCGCCCGTCGGGGGAAGCGCGGCAAGGCGGGCGTCCGGGTCGCGCCCACGCGCGCCCGTGGCGTCTTCGACCTCACGCCCACCGAGGACGAGCAGATGCTGGTCGACGTGGTGAGCGAGTTCGCCGAGGAGGTGGTCCGGCCCGCGGCGGCCGCCGCCGACGAAGCCTGCGCGGCCCCCGATGACCTCCTCAAGGCGACCCTCGAGATCGGGCTGCCCATCCTCGGCGTGCCCGAGTCGCTCGGCGGCATCGCGGAGGAGCGCTCCGCGATGGCGGGCACGCTGGTCGCCGAGGCGCTCGCGCAGGGCGACATGGGCCTGGCAGTGGCCACCCTGGCTCCTGGCTCGGTCGCCACCGCGATCGGTCTCTGGGGGACCGACGAGCAGCAGAGCACCTACCTGCCCGCCTTCGCCGGTGCCGAAAATGGGCAGAGCGTCCCGGCGGCGGCTCTGGCGCTCAACGAGCCGACCGTCCTCTTCGACGTGCTCCAGCCTTCGACCACCGCCGTGCGGGAGGGCGACTCCTACGTCCTGAACGGCGTCAAGAACCTCGTCCCGCGCGGCGCCGACGCCGAGCTGTTCGTGGTCGGTGCCGAGCTCGACGGCCAACCGGTCCTGTTCCTCGTCGAGTCCGGCACCGACGGGCTCGCCGTCGAAGGCGATCCGGCCATGGGCGTCCGCTCGGCGTCCCTCACCCGGCTCACCCTCACCGACGTGACCGTCGATGCAGGTGCCGTCCTCGGCGCCACGGACGGGGCGACGTACGCCGAGTGCGTGCGCCTGTCGCGGCTCGCCTGGTGCGCGCTCGCGGTCGGCACCGGCCAGGCCGTGCTCGACTACGTCACGCCCTACGTCAAGGAGCGGGAAGCCTTCGGCGAACCGGTCGCCCACCGCCAGTCGGTGGCGTTCATGGTCGCCAACATCGCCATCGAGCTGCAGTCGATGCGCCTGCTCACCTACAAGGCGGCCGGACGCGCTGCGGCGGGCAAGGACTTCGCCCGCGAGGTGGCGCTGGCCCGCAAGCTGTGCGCCGACAAGGGCATGCAGATCGGTCTCGACGGCGTCCAGCTTCTCGGCGGCCACGGCTTCGTCAAGGAGCACCCGGTGGAGCGGTGGTACCGCGACCTGCGGGCCGTCGGCGTGATGGAAGGAAGCGTGCTCGTATGAACACCCCAACAAGACACTCGCTGCGCTCGCGTCTCGCCGGGGGCCCCGAATGATCAATCTCGACGATCCGAAGAAGTTCCGGACCCTCACCGGCCAGGCCCACCAGGTCGCGATGAACATGCTGCGGCCGATCTCCCGCAAGTACGACCGCGCCGAGCACGAGTACCCCAAGGAGCTCGACATGCTCGCCGCGATGATCGACGGGCTCTCCGAGTCCGGCGCCAGCGAGGGTGCCGGAGCCTCCGGCGTCCGACGCTCCGAGGGCGAGGACGACGGGGCCGTCAAGAACGGCGCCAACCTGGCCTCGGTGATGTCCATCGCCGAGATGTGCTGGGGCGATGTCGGCCTCCTGCTCTCGATGCCCCGCCAGGGCCTCGGCAACTCGGCCATCGCCTCCGTAGCCAACGAGGAGCAGCACGAGCGCTTCGACGGGCTGTGGGCCTCGATGGCGATCACCGAGCCGAGCACCGGGTCGGACTCCGCCAGCATCTCGACCACCGCCCGGCTCGACGGCGATCACTACGTGCTCAACGGCGAGAAGATCTTCGTCACCGCCGGTGACCGTTCCGACGCGGTCGTCGTCTGGGCCACCCTCGACAAGGAGCTGGGCCGCGCCGCGATCAAGTCGTTCGTGGTCCCCAAGGGCACTCCGGGGATGACCGTGGAACGACTCGACCACAAGCTGGGGATCCGGTCCTCCGACACCGCGACGATCCGGTTCGAGGACTGCCGGGTGCCGGCGGAGAACCTGCTGGGGTCACCGGAGGTCGACGTCAAGCAGGGGTTCGCCGGTGCGATGGCGACCTTCGACAACACCCGCCCGCTGGTGGCCGCGATGGCCGTGGGCTGTGCCCGGGCGTCCCTCGACCTGACTCGTGAGCTGCTGGAGGAGGCCGGCGTCGAGATCGACTACGACCGTCCGGCGGTCGTCCAGTCCGCGGCCGCCGCCAAGTTCCTCCAGATGGAGGCCGACTGGGAGGCCGCCCACCTGCTGATGCTGCAGGCTGCCTGGATGGCCGACAACCGCAAGCCGAACTCGCTCGAGGCGTCGATGGCCAAGGCGAAGGCCGGCCGGGTCGGCTCCGACATCACCCTGAGCTGCGTGGAGCTTGCCGGATCGCTCGGCTACAGCGAGACCGAGCTGCTCGAGAAGTGGGCGCGCGACTCCAAGATCCTGGACATCTTCGAGGGCACCCAGCAGATCCAGCAGCTGATCGTCGCCCGCCGGATCCTGGGGCTCTCCAGCGCCGAGCTGAAGTAGCTACCCGCGGCTAGGGGTCCCGGCCTTCTTGGCGGCCGGCTTCTTCGCCGGTGCGTCCAGGTCGGGCTTCCGGGGCGGGAGCTTGGCGCTGGGGGAGGACTTCTTCGCCGGCTTCTTCCGCGCCTGCGGCTTCGGGGCGACGTTCTTGGCGACGTCTGCGGGAGTGACGGGCGCCTCGGGCTCGACCGGCGCAGGTGTCGGTTCCGCTCGGCGAGCGGCCGACGGGGCGGGTGGTGCGGGCGCTGCTGGAGTCGGAGCCGGAGCCGGAGCCGGAGCGAAAGCGGTGGGCGTCCTGCGGCGGGGGATGCGCGCGACGACCGCCCCCGCGGACTTGCCGGCGACGCCGGCGGCGCCGCGCAGGACGTGTCCGGCCACGGACCTGCCGACCTTCAAGGTGCTCACGATCTTCGGGCGTGCATTGCTCACGGGCAGTGCCTCCTGTTGGTCGGTCCGGGCTTTCCTGCAGTCAAGCACGTCGGCACAAGCGTGGCCCCGCCCCGGTCGAGATGGGGGCGGGGCCGGCCGGCTCGCGGAAGAAGGGTCAGGCAATCTCGCGGAACGGGTCGTGCTCGGAGAGGATCCGCTCGACCCGCGCCTGGTCGAGCCGCGCGTGGACGGCCTGGTTCTCCTGGGCGTCCCGGACGCACTTGGCGAGGGTGAACGACGAAGTGGTCAGGTACATGACCCCGAGGCCGAGGAAGGCCCGGATCCAGGGATCGACGGGCAAGTAGATCACCGCGAAGATCATGGTCAGCAGGGCGATGCCGAAGGAGATGCCGGCCTGCATGAAGAAGGCGTTGGTGTTCTTGGACTGGGTCGGTGTGCTCATGGCACCAGCCTTCCGGCTGTCCGGGCCCGTGCCACCGGTCGTCGTACCCGACCTGAGGTGAGTACGTAACCTCAGCCCATGAAGCTGTACGCCGACACTCCGGCCCGCGCCACGCGTCAGGCCCTCGCGGACGTCCTGTTCCTCTTCTGGCTGCTCCTGTGGGTGATGGCCGGCAACGCCGTCCACGACGCCACGCTCGAGCTGGCCGGCCCTGGTCGCCAGACCGCGGAGTCGGCGACCAGCCTGTCGGAGTCCATGCAGGACGCCGGCGACGCCCTCGACGACGTACCGATCGTGGGCGACAGCGCCCGCGCGCCGTTCGACCAGGCGTCCGAGGCGTCCGACGCGCTCGCCGCGGCGGGCCGGGCCGAGGTGGAGGCCGTCGAGGGGCTCGCCTTCTGGCTGCGGCTGGCCGTGACGTTGATCCCGATCCTGGTCGTGGCCGCGTTCTTCGTGCCGGTGCGCTGGAGGTTCGTCCGCGAGGCGACCGCCGGCCAGAAGTTCATGGACGCGGAGGCCGACCTGGAGCTGTTCGCGCTGCGGGCCATGGCCAACCAGCCGATGCATCAGCTGGCCCGGGTGTCCGACGACCCGGTCGGCGCGTGGCAGCGGGGCGACCGGGACGTGGTACACGCGCTCGCGAAGCTGGAGATGCGATCGGTGGGTCTCAAGCCGCCTCAGCTCCGGGGTGCCTGAGCACGCAGCGGGTTGGCAGACTGCACCGCATGTCGGACAAGAAGCGCAGCGAGCTGATCATCTCCGTCCTCGACGACGCGTTCGCGCCGCTGATGAGGGCGGATCCGGTGGCGTTCCGCGCGAAGTACCGCAAGATGGCCTCGGACCCGCACGCCTTCTACCGGGGCAGTGCCTGCCTCTTCTACGCCGACGTGGCCGATGCCGACGACCCGTACGTCGACGACCACAGCGGGCGGATCTGGGTGCACGGCGACCTGCACGTGGAGAACTTCGGGACCTACCTGAACTCCCACGGTCGGATGGTCTTCGACGTCAACGACTTCGACGAGGCCTATCTCGGCAGGTACACCTGGGACCTGCAGCGCTTCGCCGCCTCGCTGGCGCTGACCGGCTGGCAGAAGGCCCTGCCCGAGGATGACCTGCGCCGGCTGATCGGGAAGTACGTGCGGTCCTACCTCTCACAGGTGGACGAGTACCGCCAGAGCGAGGACGACGACGACTTCGCGTTGCACCTCGAGAACACGAGCGGTCCGATCTTCGGAGCCCTGGTCGCCGCCCGTTGCCGGCGGCGGGCGGACCAGCTGGACGCGACGACGGTGCTCGAGGACGGGACGCGGATGTTCCGGCACGACTCGTCGGTCCGCGAGCTGTCGAAGACGGAGCGCAAGAAGGTGGTCCGGGCCTTCGAGCGCTATCTGGGGACGATCCCGGAGGACAAGCGGTTCGACCGGGAGCTCTTCTACGAGCTGCGCGACGTGGTGGGCAAGACCGGCTTCGGCATCGGCAGCGCCGGCCTGCCGGCGTACAACCTGCTCGTCGAGGGGTTCAGCCAGGCCCTCGACAACGACGTCGTGCTGTCGATGAAGCAGGCCAACGTTCCGGCCGTGAGTCGTTTCGTGGACACCAGCGAGGTGGACTCCTACTTCGAGAACGAGGGCCACCGCACGGTTGTGAGCCAGCGTTCCCTGCAGGTGCACACCGACCCGCTGCTCGGGTTCACCGCGATCGACGGTGTGGGCTTCGTCGTCGCGGAGGTGTCGCCGTACGAGGTCGACCTGGACTGGTCGGGCATCACCGAACCCGACGACATCGCTGCGGTGGTGGGCCTGCTCGGCCGGGCCACGGCGAAGATCCACTGCGCCTCCGACGAGGACAGCGAGCAGGACCTGGTCGACTTCCAGGTCGAGGAGGCCATCGCCGACAGCCTGGAGGGTCGCCGCCGCGAGTTCACCAGCTGGATCACCGACTTCGGGATGGAGTACGCGCTTCGGGTGCGCGCGGACCACAGTCTTTTCGTGGACGCGTTCCGGGAGGGCCGGATCGGGGTCTCCGCGACCTAGGTCGGAGACGAGTGGCGACTTGGGGGCATCAAACCGCCCCTCGGTCTGCATCAACCCGCCACTCATCCACGGGACGTCAGGCGGATGGAGCAAGGGGTTGCACTCTCCGTACGACGTCCTGGGCGGACCTCCGGTCGGCTATGAGAGCTCAGCCACCGTCGCCCCTGCGGACGGGATCGCGGTCAGGTGCGTCGGGGCGCTCAACCCAGCCGCGGCGAACGCGACGTCCAGGGCCGTGATGACTGCCGATGCCCGTGCCTCGGGCACCAGTGAGACGACCGAGCCGCCGAACCCGCCGCCGGTGAGCCGCGAACCGAGGGCACCGGCCTCGCGGGCTGTCGTCACGGCCAGGTCCAGCTCCGCGCAGGACACCTCGAAGTCGTTGCGCAGCGAGTGGTGGGACGCGTCGAGCAACGTGCCCAGGGCGGGCCAGTCCTGTCGCCGGATCGCGTCCACCGCCTCCGTGACTCGCGCGTTCTCGGTGACCACGTGCCTGGCCCGGCGCCGGAGGCGCTCGTCGGTCAGTCGGTCGAGGTCGGCCGGCGCGGCCTGCCGGAGCGAGTCGAGGCCCAGGGCGCTGGCGGCAGCCTCGCAGTCGTCGCGGCGCTCGGCGTACCCGCCGGTGGCGTGGGCGTGCGAGACCCCGGTATCGGTCACGACGAGGGCGAGGCCGCCGTCGGCCAGGGGCAGCGGTACGTCGCTGGTCGTGTCGTCGTCGAAGTCGATCAGCAGCGCCGAGCCGGCGGTGGCGAGCATCGCGACGGTCTGGTCCATGCCCCCGGTCGGCGCACCGACGTACTCCGTCTCGGCGCGCACGCACGCGCGGGCCAGCCGGGTGCGCACCTTCTCGTTGAGGGGCAGGTCCAGCAGGCCGGCGACTGCGACGGCGACGGCGCACTCCAGGGCGGCTGAGCTCGACAGGCCGGCGCCGATCGGGACGTCGCTGTTGACGCGGATGTCGAGCCCCGGCACGTCGAGCCCACCCTGGCGCAACGCCCACAACACGCCGGTGACGTAGCCCGTCCACCCGGAAACCGCTCCCGGTGCAAGTTCCTCGAGGGTGCCCTCCCACGGCTCCGGGAACGAGCTGCTGCGCACGTGGACCGAGCCGTCCGGGCGCGGCGCCACCGCGGCTGAGGCGGCTTGGGGCAGCGCCAAGGGCAGGCACAGCCCGGCGTTGTAGTCGGTGTGCTCACCGATCAGGTTGACCCGTCCGGGCGCTCGGCCGATTGCTTCAGGGTGGAAGTTCACGTGCACAGCCTAGGAACCCCGGGGAGTGGATACTGGACTCGTGCGCTTCCTCGACGACGCGGCCCCGCCCCACGACCTCACCTACGACGACGTTTTCATGGTCCCGCGGCACTCCGGCGTGGCCAGCAGGTACGACGTCGACCTGGCGACCGCCGACGGCACCGGCGCGACGCTGCCGCTGGTGATCGCCAACATGACCGCGATCGCCGGCAAGCGGATGGCCGAGACCGTGGCTCGTCGCGGCGGGATCGCGGTGATCCCGCAGGACATCCCGCTGCCGGTGGTGGCCGACGTGGTGGCGTTCGTGAAGACACGGCACCTCGTCTACGACACCCCGATCGAGCTGCGGACCGACCAGACCGTGGCGGAGGCGCTGGCCCTGATCCCGAAGCGAGCGCACCGGGCCGCGGTGGTCGTCTCCGGGGAGAAGCCGGTCGGTGTGGTCTCCGAGGGCGACTGTGTCGACGTCGACCGCTTCGCCCAGGTCGGACAGGTGATGAACCCGTCGTTCGTGCAGATCGCCGCCGACACCGACCCTCGCGCTGCCTTCGACGCCCTTGACGCAGCGCGCACGCCGTTGGCCGTCGCGGTCGACGAGGACGGATCGCTGGTCGGCGTGCTCACACCGACCGGGGCGCTGCGCACCACCCTCTACGAGCCCGCCGTCGACGGCGCCGGTGGCCTGCGCGTCGCGGCGGCGATCGGCGTCAACGGTGACGTGAAGTCCAGGGCCGCCGAGCTGCTGGAGATCGGTATCGACTGCCTGGTGGTGGACACCGCCCACGGCCACCAGGACCGGATGACCGAGGCGCTCGGTGTCTGTTCGTGCGCTGTCGCCCTCGGTGCCGGTCGCGGCCGGGAACGTCGTCTCCGGTGAGGGCACCCGGGCGTTGATCGAGGCTGGTGCGGACATCGTCAAGGTCGGCGTGGGGCCGGGCGCGATGTGCACGACCCGGATGATGACCGGGGTCGGCCGGCCGCAGTTCTCGGCCGTGCTCGAGTGCGCGAACGCGGCTCAGGAGCTCGGCAGGCACGTGTGGGCCGACGGCGGCGTACGGCACCCGCGGGACGTGGCCCTGGCACTCGCCGCCGGCGCCTCGTCGGTGATGATCGGGTCGTGGTTCGCGGGCACCCACGAGTCCCCCGGAGACCTGCTCCAGGACGCCGACGGACGCCCCTTCAAGGTGAGCTTTGGCATGGCCTCAGCCAGAGCCGTCGCGAACCGTACCCACAGCGAATCTCCCTACGACCGGGCCCGGAAGGGCCTCTACGAGGAGGGCATCTCGTCCTCGCGGATGTACCTCGACCCGGTCCGTCCCGGGGTCGAGGACCTGATCGACCAGATCTGCTCCGGCGTGCGGTCGGCGTTCACCTACGCAGGGGCGCGTTCCCTTGCTGAGTTCCACGAGCGCGCCGTGGTCGGTGTGCAGTCGGCTGCCGGATTCCACGAGGGGCGTCCGCTCGACACCAGCTGGTAGGCATCAGCGGCGAACATCCTCCGGTTCGCGGGACTCAGGGTCGCGGTCGACGTTGATCACGAAGTCGTCCCCGTGCTCGGTGACGCCGGTGATCACGGCCTGGTGGACCGCCTCCTCGGCGTACTGCCGACGCACCATCAGCGGGTCGTTTCGCAGGTCCTTCACCAGGGCCACCGCGAGACCGATCATCACGCACACGAACGGCAAGGCAGCGACGATGGTGATCGTCTGCAGTCCCGCCAGGGCGTCTGCTCCGCCGACCAGCAGCATGACCGCGGCCACCGCGCCCGTCGCGACGCCCCAGAAGACCACGGTCGGCCGGCTCGGGGTGAGCGTGCCTCGCTCCGAGAGGCTGCCCATCACGATGGACGCGGCGTCGGCGCCGGAGACGAAGAAGATCGCAACCAGGGCCATGACCACGATGCTCGCGACGGTCGCGAACGGGTAGGCCTCGAGCGTGGTGAACAGCTGCGACTCGAGGCCGTCGGCGCCGGCGATGTCGGTGCCCTTCTTCTGCAGGTCGATGGCGGCACCACCGAAGATGCAGAACCACACCAGGCTGACCAGGCTCGGCACGAGCAGCACGCCGGTGACGAACTGCCGAATGGTGCGTCCGCGGGAGATCCGGGCGATGAACATGCCGACGAACGGCGTCCAGGACAGCCACCAGGCCCAGTAGAAGATGGTCCAGCTCTCGAGCCAGGCCCGGGCCTCGGTGCCCTCGGCGCTGGTCCGGGCGGACATCATCGCGACGTCCTGGACATAGCTGCCGATCGAGGTCGGGACCAGGTTCAGGATGAACACGGTGGGGCCGACGACGAACACGAACGCGGCGAGGCAGATCGCCAGCGCCATGTTGATGTTCGAGAGCCACTGGATTCCCTTGGCCACGCCGGAGACCGCCGAGAGGACGAAGGCCGCGGTGAGCACGGCGATGATCCCGATCAGGACGGCATTGCCGACCTGGCCGATGCCGGCCACGATCTCCAGGCCACTGCGGATCTGGAGGGCGCCCAGGCCGAGCGAGGCGGCCGAGCCGAACAGCGTCGCGAAGATGGCGAGCATGTCGATGACCTTGCCTGCGGGGCCGTGGGCACGTCGGCCCAACAGCGGCTCGAAGGCGGCGGAGACCAGCTGGAGCCGGCCCTTGCGGTAGACGCCGTACGCGATGGCCAGCCCCACGACGGCGTAGATCGCCCAGGGGTGGAGCGTCCAGTGGAAGAGGGTCGTGGCCATCGCGTTCTGCACGGCCTCGGGGCTGCCCGCGGAACCGGTGCCCGGCGGAGGGGTGGCGAAGTGGGTGATCGGCTCACTGACGCCGTAGAACATCAGGCCGATCCCCATGCCGGCGCTGAACATCATCGCGATCCACGAGACCGTCCGGAACTCCGGCTGCTCGTCGTCGCGGCCGAGCGGGATCGCCCCGAAGCGTCCGAGAGCGAGCCAGAGGACGAACACGACGAACGCGCTGGCAGTGAGCACGAAGAGCCAGCCCATCGAACTCATCGTCCAGGTGAGCGCATCGCCGGACACGGAGGCAAGCGAGCTTGTGCTGAGGAAGCCCCACACCAGGAAGCCCACGGCGACCACTGCCGTGACCCCGAAGACGACCTTGTCCAGGCCACGTTCGCGTCGGGTTGCGGGTTCGACGGCGGCGTCCAGTGCCGGATGCGGGATGGGGTCGGTCTTGGCCGTCACGTGGGGGGTGGGGGCCGATGAGTCGGGCTTCGTGGCTGTCACGTGGGATCTCCGGCGCGTCGGGCGCCGCCTCCTGTTTTCCGGGATGGGCACAGGCCACCACCCTGTCGCTACATACCCAGGGTATGCAAATTGCGGCGGGCATCCGGGCGCGCTCGACCCCAGGTGGTGAGCGCCCCGCCGGGCGAAAGGCGTCCCGGACCGCTTCGCCGCTGTTAATCTCCCGGCCGAGAGGGGCGGGTATGAGTCGCTCGGTGCTGGAAGTCGAGCGGCCGTCGGAGGGCGGCCGTCATCCGAGCGTGCGCCGACACCGGGGCGTCAGGCCCGCCTTCCGTCGTGCCACGACCGTCCGCGGCGCCCTCGGGGTCACCCTCCTCGGAGCGGTCCTGCCCGGCGGCGGCTACGTGTGGACCGGGCGACGGTTGGGGTACGTCGTGCTGCTGCCCTCCATGGCGGGGCTGGGGGTCCTCATCGCCTTCGCCCAGGAGGACCTGACGACGTTGCTCGACTTCGCGTTCGACCCGGTCCGCCTCCGCACCGCGGCCATCCTGGCGTCCGCGGCCTTCGCCGTCTGGTCGTTCACCGTGGTGACGACGTACCTGATGGCGCGGCCGGTCGGAGCGAGACGACTGCACTCGAGGATCGGCCTGGCGGTGGCCTTCCTGCTCTGCCTGGCGGTGGCCCTGCCGGTGTCCCAGGGCGTCCGCTATGCCCGGACCCAGGCCGAGCTGGTGGCCCACGTCTTCGAGGACAACCGGAGTGCCACCGTCCCACGGGACACCACGCGGATGGACCCGTGGGGAGGCCGGGAGCGGGTCAGCGTGCTCCTGCTCGGCGGTGACGGGTCGGTGACCCGGAGCGGGATCAGGACCGACTCGGTGATCCTCCTCAGCGTCGACACCCGGTCCGGCCAGGGGGTGATGTTCAGCCTGCCGAGGAACATGATGAACGCGCAGTTCCCCCAGGAGAGTCCCCTGCACCACGTGTTCCCGGACGGGTTCACCGGGGAGGGGGACCCGGCTGGCTGGATGCTGAACGCGGTGTACGGCCAGGTTCCCGCCTTGCACCCCGGCCTCCTCGGTCAGTCCGACAACGAGGGCGCCGACGCGCTCAAGCACGCCGTCGCCGGGAGCCTCGGCACGGACGTCGACTACTACATGCTGGTCAACCTGCTCGGTTTCCAGCAGATCGTGGACGCGATGGGTGGCGTGACCGTCAACATCAACGAGCCGGTCGCGATCAACGGCGACACCGACCGAGGCATTCCGCCCAGCGACTTCCTCGAGCCGGGACCGGACCAGCATCTCAACGGCTACCAGGCGCTCTGGTACACCCGCGGCCGCTGGGGTTCCGACGACTACGAGCGGATGTTGCGGCAGCGGTGCATGATCGACGCCCTGGTCGAGGAGGCGGATCCCTTCAACCTTCTGCGTCGTTACCAGGCGCTGGCCCAGGCCGGCCAGGAGATCGTCCGGACGGACATCCCTCGGCACCTCCTGCCCGCCTTCGTCAATCTCGGCCTGAAGATGAAGGACCGGAAGCTGCGGTCGATCGCGTTCGTCACCTCTGACCGGTTCTTCTCCGGTGACCCCGACTTCGCCTGGATGCGGTCGGTGGTGGACCGGGCCCTCGACCCAGAAGGGCGCGGGGGACGTGACAGCCCGAAAGACCCGGGGAGGGCGGTCAAGGTGGCCGACGCCTGCGGTTACGACCCCGTGGGGTGAGGTCAGCCTCGTGAGCTCCGCGCCGTGCGGCCGCGCACGATCCCGATGAAGTCCTGGATCCGCGGGTCGTCGTTCTCGATCAGCCACGCGAGCCCGACCCTCGTGGTCGGCAGGTCGGTCACCGGCCGGAACGTCACGTCCCGGCGATGGAGCAGCCGGGCCACCGACATGGGCACGACCAGCACCCCGGTCCCACTTGCGACCACCTCGAAGGCTTCCCGCAGTGACATCGGCGGGAAGTCGAGCTGCTCGGCGTCCGGGGTCCAGCCGGACTCGTGGGGGAGGACCAGCTGCTCGTCGGACAGGTCGTGGGTCGTCACCTCGTCGGCCGCGGTCACGAGGTGGTCCTTGCCCACCACGACCACCGCCTGCTCGTCGTACAACGGGATCAGGTGCAGGCCTTCCCGATCGACGGGCAGTCGCACGAGCGCCAGGTCGAGGCTGCCGTCGTGGAGCCCGTTCGTCTGGTCGGACTGCTCGATCGGCATCAGCGCGAGCGGCTCCCGGCGACGCTCGCGCCAGGTGCGGGCCCACTTGTCAGGGGTCGCGCCGGTCACGAACCCGAGCCGGAGTGCATCGACCATGTCCTCAAACCTAGGGTCCCCGGCGATCAGCCGGAGCGGCGCTTCTTGGCCTGCCGGCCCCGTTCTCCGGCCTGCCGGCCTCGCTGCCCGGCCTGCTTGCCTCCCCTCCCGGACTTCCGGATCTGTCGGAGGATGTCGGTCGGGGGATAGCTGTCGGTCAGGTCGGTGAAGGAGAAACCGCTCGCGGGGGCCTTCTCGATGAGGAACTGCTTGAACGGCAGGGCGTGGACCGGGCAACCGACCGCCTCCGCGAAGTAGACCGCAAACGGGAAGACCATGGTCGGCTCGAAGGACTGACCGTGCTGCCAGATCGTCCGCTTGAAGTCGTCCCCCCCGATCCAGCCGCCGGGACGCACCTTGTCCCAGACCCGGATCAGGTCGATGGCGATCCCCCGCAACGTGTGGTCGCCGTCGATGTAGGCGAGGTCGAGGTGGCCGTCCGGGATCTTGTCGACCACCTCCGAAGTACGTCCGCGCAGCACGACCCGCCGACCCTCGTGGCGGGCGGTCCTGTTCATGGCCTCCTCGAAGATCTGCTGGAACTCGTCAGCGGCCCTGTTGGCGGGCTTGTTCCAGTCCTCGAGGTGACGCCACGGGTCGATCATGTAGTAGTCGGTGATCCCGGGACTCTCGTCGAGGATCCGCTCCGCGAACTTTCCCCGGAAGACGCCGATCTCAGCCACGCGGTGTGCGTCCGTTCGGTTGATGAGGTCGACCCAGAGGTCACCGCGCTCTTTCGCGCTGTTGGCCAGGGCCATGAGGTTGTCGTGCGAGATCGTCAAGGCGGATCCCTCCCAGGGGCGGTGTCAGGTCAGCGTGCTGTCTGTACGAGCCGTTCGAGTGCGAGGCGGCGGAGGTCGTGCTCGACGTCGGCCACGTCGGGCAACGCCGCCAGGTTGCGGGTTTCCTGTGGGTCGTTGACCAGGTCGAACAGTAGGTAGATCTCTCCGGAGGTGTTGAGGACCATCTTCCACTCGGAGGTGGCCAGCATCACCTCACCGTTCCACTCCGAGAGCGCCGACTCCCTGTGCGTTCGAGCTGGATCGTCGAGGAGTGGGACCAGGCTCCGGGCGTAGCTTCCCTCGACGGGTGCGGCGCCGGCCAGCTCGACGAGGGTGGCTCCCATGTCCATGAGCTCCACCGGTACGGCGCTCGTCGACCCGGTGGTCCTGCCGGGTGCCCGGATCAGGAAGGGCACCCGGATCGACGGGTCGAGGAAGTTCTGCTTGTACAGCAGGCCGAAGTCGCCGTTCATCTCGCCGTGATCCGAGATGAGGGCGACCACCGTGTTGTCGAGTTCTCCCCGGTGCTCCACCACAGCGAGGATTTCCCCGATCTGGTCGTCGATGAGCGCGAGGTTGCCGGCGTAGTTCGCACGCAGCCGTGCCACGTCGTCCGGCTCGAACTTCGGTCGCTTCTTCAGCCGGCGATCGAGGCGACCCCGTGGGCGCGGTTGGCTTGCCCTCTCTGGCATGACCGGCTTCGGCATCGAGCTCGGATCGAACATGCTCGCGTACGGCTCGGGCGCGTCCCAGGGCTCGTGGGGGCCACTGAAGCTGACCCAGCAGAACCAGGGCGCCGCGCCGTCGTACTGCGTCAGGTAGGTCTTCGCCTGCTGTCCCACATAGACGTCCGCGTAGTGCTCGAGCGGCAACGGTGTCGGACGGACCACCCACGGCTTGGACGACTGGAACCGATCCAGGGTGTCCGCGCGGTACGCCTCGTAGACGCCGGCGGCTTCCCAACGGTCAGTCATGTGGGAACGGGCCACCCTCGTCGCCCGGGGGCCGGCGATCTCGTCGACGTGGTCGAGGCCGTAGGCCCGCACGAGGTGCTCCCTCTCCCGCAGGTCGCCACCGTGCGGGTGCAGGTGCGTCTTCCCGAACACGCTGGTGGCGTATCCGGTGTCGCGCAGCGCGCGCATCCACGTCGGGCTCTCGACCGGCATCGTGTACCGCTGGTGGCCCCACACCCCGTGATGGTGCGGATACCGGCCAGTGGCCAGACTCACCCGGGCGGGAACGCAGACCGGTGAGTTCGTGTACGCATGGCTGAAACGCATCCCCGAGCGGGCGATCGAATCGATGTGCGGAGTGGCCAGCCAGTCGCTCACGCAGCTCATGGCGTCCCATCGGTGCTGGTCGGTCATCACCAGCAGGATGTTGGGCGGGGCACTGGCAGGAGGGGCCACTGGTCGGCGTACCGCCTTTCACGTCGGGCTGTCACCTGGTGCGCCTCCGAAGGGAGACGAGGCGTGCGGCGACGTTATCCGAAGTCGCCTGTTCCGGGTGACCCAAGGCCCTGTGGGCCCGCCTGTCGTCGCCTCGTCAGCCAGGGTCGACCGTTTGCGTCGCCAGGAGGTCCATGAGCACGTCCTCGAGGGCCTACGACTACTCCACGAAGGGGAATGCTGTCGCCTCCGGCGCATCAGCGTCAACGACGACGCGTCCGGGTCCAGTCCCGGTAGCGCGCGAGCTGATCGGTCAGCAGTCCGTCCACCCCGACCTTCCTGAGCCGTCGCCAGCTCTCGGGCCTGTTGGTGTTGCGCCCCAGGACCTCGACGCCGTCCGCGTGCAGTCCGTCGACCTTGGCCGCGGTCAGCTGGCCGGCGTAGACGTTGACAGCGTCGGCCCACGTGCGAACCTGCGCCACCTGCTCCCAGCGCTCGACGATGGAGTGGGACTCCAGATCAGGGTTCACCCCTTCGGCCATCTGCAGGTACCGGTCGTCGAACGAGAAGATGCGCGCACGCCGAGCCATTCCGGTCCGCAGAAGAAGATCGTTGATCCGCGCGAAATGCTCCGGGCTCCACCTGCCGGCCGGATCGCGCTTGATCTCCAGAAGCATGTTGAGGTGTCTGGCCGCCGCCCAGGTCAAAGCTCTGGACAGGCTCGGGATGCGCTCTCGGTTCACGCTGCCACGGCACTTCTCGATGATGGTGGCGGCGGCTCGCTTCGACACCTCACCCCAGCAGGTCGTAGTCCGACCCAGGGTGGGGTCGTGCATCAGGATGAGCTCCTCGTCGACCGTCAGCCGGATGTCAACCTCGATCGCGGGGGCGCCGTGACGAAACGCCCGGCCGAAGGCGGCGAGAGTGTTCTCGGTGGCGGCGCCACCCGGGAATCCCCGGTGGGCCACCACCCGGTAAGTGCCGGCCTCCGCCGCCCGGGCCGGTGTTGCGAGTCCGACCAGCGCCGCGTGCGCGCCCAGGCCCAGGAGCGCGAGCAGGCAGATCGACCGCAGTGGCGACGCGACGGATGGAGGCATTCGGCGATCGTGTCCCAGATGTCCGCGACAGACCGTCGCTTCTCCACCGAATGGCTCACGAGAGCGGTCCCGGGCTGACCCGTCCGGCATCAAGCTCACCCGGACGGATGGCTCGGGCCGGGGCGGACGGACTCAAGTGGGTATTCTCTGCTCCGAGCCGGGTCGGCGAGACCCGGACCCCGTCCCTTGGTCAAAGAGCGGCTGAAGGGTCGACCCGGCTCCTGACTTCGCGTCCCTCAGCCGTCGGCTTCGGGCAGGCATGGCCGCCCGGTTGCTGGGTACCGACCGCGCATGGCAGCGGAGGATTCGGCGTGTGCGCAGCACGTCTGGGTGCTGGCAGTGATCGGCGAGGGCCGCGGTCGACTCGACATCGCCTCGACCTGCAGCCTGTGCGGCGCACTGAACGATGAATCCGGGCCGGCAACCCCGGGAGACATGCCGCCGTCGTGGTGATCCGACGGAGCCGATTGGTGTCCGAGGGGGGACTTGAACCCCCACGCCCTAATACGGGCACTAGCACCTCAAGCTAGCGCGTCTGCCAATTCCGCCACCCGGACGAGTGCGCCGAAACTCTAGCAAAGCAAGGGGGCGTTCCCCGCATCGGGATCGACCCCCGGAGGGTGTCATGCTGGGGGCATGTCGGGCGCTGAGAATGGGCAGGAGTACGACCCCGCGGCCGAGGTCGTGGAGGTGTGCCGCGACCTGATCCGGATCGACACCACCAACTACGGCGACGACTCCGGGCCGGGGGAGCGCAAGGCCGCCGAGTACGTCGCCACGCTGCTCGACGAGGTCGGGATCGAGAGCCGGTTCCACGAGTCCGAGCCGGGCCGGACGTCGGTCGTGGCGCGGTGGGGCGGGACCGGGTCATCTGACAAGGGCGCGCTGCTCCTGCACGGCCATCTCGACGTGGTCCCCGCTGCCGCGGAGGACTGGCAGGTCGCTCCGTTCTCCGGCGAGATCCGCGACGGCTACCTGTGGGGCCGGGGCGCGGTCGACATGAAGGACTTCGACGCCATGCTGCTCTCGATCGTCCGCGCCCGCGCCCGGGCCGGCCGAGAGCCGGAGCGCCCGGTCGTGCTCTGCTTCACCGCCGACGAAGAGGCCGGCGGGCACAAGGGGGCCGAGGTCCTGGTCAACGAGCACGCCGAGGAGTTCGAGGGCTGCACAGAGGCAGTCGGCGAGGTCGGAGGGTTCAGCGCCACCGTGCGCGGCCGCCGGATCTACCTGGTCGAGGCCGCCGAGAAGGGCATGGCCTGGATGAAGCTGACCGCCCGTGGCCGCGCGGGACACGGCTCGATGATGAACCGCGAGAACGCCGTCACCGAGCTCGCCGCCGCGGTGGCCCGGATCGGCGCCCACGAGTGGCCGGTGCGGCTGACCCCGGCCATGAAGGTGCTGCTCGCCTCCGTCGCCGAGCTGGCCGGCACGGAAGCGACCCCGGAGAACGCCGAGGCGCTCGTCGACGAGTTCGGTACGGCGACCCGGATGCTCGGCGCGGTCCTCCGCAACACCACGAACCCGACCATGCTCGGCGCGGGCTACAAGGTGAACGTGATCCCGACCGAGGCCACCGCCCACGTGGACGGACGCTTCCTGCCGGGTTTCGAGGACGAGTTCTTCTCCACCCTCGCCGAGCTGTGCGGGGACAACATCGACGTCCAGTGGGTCTCCAAGCAGCCGCCGTGGGAGGTGCCCTACGAGGGAGAGCTCGTGGACGCGATGACCCGCAGCCTGCTGGCGGAGGACCCGGACGCGATCGTGGCTCCGTACCTCATGAGCGGGGGCACCGACGCCAAGCACTTCAAGAAGCTGGGGATGCGGACCTACGGGTTCGCGCCGCTGAGGCTGCCGGCCGACCTGGACTTCACCGCGCTCTTCCACGGCGTGGACGAGCGGGTGCCGGTGGACGCGCTGGAGTTCGGGGCCCGGGTGTTCGACCGCTTCCTCGACGAGGCCTGACCCCGTGGCGAGGTTCAGCGCGCGCGACCGCTCCACCGAGGTCGTCCAGGCCGACCAGTCCGCCCTGTGGGCGGCGCTCACCGATCCCGAGCTGCTGCCTGTCCTGACGCCGTACCTGCACAGCATCGACGTTGATGGCGACAAGTGGCGCTGGAACATGGCCCGGATCCCGGTGCTGGGAGTCAGCGTCGCTCCGTCGTTCACCGAGCGGATGACCTTCGACGAGCCGCGTCGGATCGGCTTCACGCACGACCCCGAGTCCGAGCAGGAGAAGGCCGGCGTCGAGGGGACCTACCTCCTCGAGGAGGTCGACGAGGGGACCCGGCTCGACATCGACATCGACATCTGCGTCGACCTTCCCCTCCCGGGCATGGCGCGGGGTGCGGTGGAGCGAGCCATGCGCGGTGTGATCGCGGTGATGGGACGGCGATTCGCAGCCAACCTCCTCCGCCACCTCTCACACGAGTGAGGTCAGCCGCTGGCGGATGATTCGCCGCCGGAGAACCACCCGGCGGGTTCCGTCGGGAGCGATCCGGACGCGGTCCAGCTCCCAGCCGCCGTGCTCGGCGCGCTCGACCAACAACCTCGTGACCACGTTGCGCGAGAACTCTCGCGAGATCAGCAGCCTGTCGAACTCCCACTCCACTCCTCGGCCCAGTGGTCGGTCCAGTGGGCTCTGGGTCGCGCGGGTGCTCACGTCACTCTCCCGACACGTCGTCGAGCGCCTCGACGATCTCGTCCGGCAGGGTCAGCTCCTCGACCCCCAGAGCGCCCTTGAGCTGGGTGGCGGTGCGGGCACCGACGATGGGGGAGGTGACGCCGGGGCGGTCGCGCACCCAGGTGAGGGCGACCTCCAGGCACGACCAGCCCAGGCCGTCGGCGGCCCGGGCGACGCCCTCGACGATGCCCCGCGACCGCTCACCGAGATAGGTGTCGACGAAGTTCGCGAAGTGCGGGGAGGCGGCCCGCGAGTCCGACGGTGTACCGGTGCGGTACTTGCCGGTGAGCACACCGCGGCCCAGGGGAGACCATGGCAGCACACCCAGGCCGAGCGCCGACGCTGCCGGCAGGACTTCGTGCTCGATGCTGCGGTTGAGAAGGGAGTACTCCACCTGCGTCGAGGCGATCAGGGCCCGGCCGGGGACCGCTCGCTGCCAGGTGGCCGCCTGGGCGGTCTGCCAGCCGGAGTAGTTGGAGACGCCGACGTACGACGCCCGCCCGGACGTGACGGCGTGGTCGAGCGCGGAGAGGGTCTCCTCGAGCGGGGTGTCGTCGACCCAGGTGTGCACCTGCCACAGGTCGACGTGGTCGACGCCGAGCCGCTTCAGCGAGGCGTCCAGCGTGCGGAGCAAGTGGCCTCGGGAGGCATCGGTCTCGCGGGTGCCGCGGCGACGGGAGATGCCGGCCTTGGTGGCGAGCACGATCTCGTCGCGGGCGACCACGTCACCGATGAGGGTGGCGACCAGCTCCTCGGACGCACCGTCGCCGTAGCCCGCCGCGGTGTCGACCAGGGTGCCTCCCGCCTCGGCGAAGGCGATCAGCTGGTCGCGCGCCTCGTGCTCGTCGGTGTCGCGACCCCAGGTCAGCGTCCCGAGACCGAGCCGGGAGACCTTCAGTCCGGTGGACCCCAGGGTGCGTTGCTGCATGGTGGCAACCGTATCCGTAGGCTGGCGCGTCGTGTCGGACCTCCTCAAAGCCGTCTTCCTCGGCGTCCTCCAGGGGCTGACCGAGTTCCTCCCGATCTCGAGCAGTGCCCATCTGCGGATCTTCCCGGACCTCTTCGGGTGGGGCGACCCCGGCGCCGCTTTCACGGCGGTGATCCAGATCGGCACCGAGCTGGCGGTGCTCATCTACTTCCGCCACGACATCTGGCGGATCGGCTCGACGTGGGTGCGGTCGCTCTACCGTCCGGAGTACCGGGGCCAGCTCGATGCCCGGATGGGCTGGTTCATCATCGTCGGTTCCCTGCCCATCGTGGTCCTCGGCATCTTCCTCAAGGACACCATCGAGGAGGACTTCCGCAACCTCTGGATCATCGGGACCACCCTGATCGTGCTCGGACTGATCCTCGGGATCGCGGACCGGGTCAGCTCCGACCGGCTCCGGATCAAGGACATGCGGCTGCGCGACGCCGTACTCATGGGGCTGGCGCAGGCCTGTGCGCTGGTGCCGGGCGTGTCCCGCTCCGGGGCGACGATCTCGATGGGGCGGTTCCTCGGCTACGAGCGCGAGGCCGCGACCCGCTACGCCTTCCTGCTGGCGATCCCGGCGGTCGTCGGTGCCGGTCTGTTCGAGCTCAAGGAGATTCCGCACGGCGACAACAGCTACGGCTGGGGCCCGACGGTGGTGGCTACCGTCGTCTCCTTCCTCATCGGGTACGCCGCCATCGCCTGGCTGCTGCGCTACGTCGCCACGAACTCCTACCTGCCGTTCGTGATCTACCGGGTCGCGCTCGGTTCGCTGACGCTGGTGCTGCTGGGAGCCGGTGTCCTCAGTGCGTGATCAGCGGAGCCTGATCAGAGCCAGCCGGCGCGCTTGCTGAGGATCCAGACCGTCAGCGAGGCGAGGGCCATCAGCAGCAGGGCGAACGGGTACCCATACTCCCAACCGAGCTCGGGCATGTGGTCGAAGTTCATGCCGTAGATGGAGCCGACGAGGGTCGGGGCCGCGATGAGGCCCACGGTGGCGGTGATCCGGCGCATGTCGTCGTTCTGGCGGAGGCCGATCTGCGCGATGTGTGCGTCGAACGCCGACGAGAGCAGCGAGTCGAGGTTGTCGACGGCCTCCGAGACGCGCGACAGGTGGTCGAGCACGTCGCGGAAGTACGGCGCGGCCTCGGGATCGATGCCCTGGACCCCGCCGGTCGCGAACCGGTTCATCGGCTCGCGCAACGGCATCACGGCGCGGCGCACCTCCGCCAGCTCGCGTTTCAGGATGTAGATGCGGGCCGCGTCGTTCGTGCGTTCCTCGGAGAAGACCGACGTCTCGACCTCGTCCACATCCACCTCGAGCTCGCCGGCCACGTCCTCGTAGGCGTCGACAACCTGGTCGCACACGGCGTAGACGACGGACGCGGGACCGTGGACCAGCACCTGCTCACGGTCCTCGAGCGCCTTCCGGGCCTGGCGCAGGGCACCGCCCTCGCCGTGCCGCACCGTGACCACGAAGTCTGAGCCGACGAAGATGTTGATCTCGCCGGTCTCGACGGCGTCCTCCTCGTCGACGTACCAGAGCGTCTTGAGGATCAGGAAGAGGCTGTCGTCGTAGCGCTCGAGCTTGGGACGCTGGTGGGCCTTGACCGCGTCCTCGACCGCCAGCGGGTGCAGGCCGAAGATCTCGGCGACCGCGTCCAGCTCCGCCTGTTCGGGCTCGTGCAGGCCCACCCAGACGAAGTCGTCGGAGCCACATCGTTCGCGGACCGCGGCCAGGTCGGAGATCTCGGACTCGACCGGCACCCGCACACCCTTGCGGTACAAGGCGTTGTCGACGATCACCGCTGCAGGTTATCCCCACTAGAGTCCCCGGCATGGCAACCGTGATCCTTGTGCGCCACGGCCGGTCCACCGCCAACGTGAGCGGCACGCTGGCCGGCCGGCTGCCCGACGTCCACCTCGACGAGGTCGGGACGGAGCAGGCCGCCCGCGTCGGCGCCCGGATCTCGGCCGTCCCGCTTGCGGGTCTGGTCACCAGCCCGCTCGAGCGGTGCCGGGAGACGGCTCAGGCGATCGGCCGGGCGCACCCGCGCAGTCCGCGCACCCGCACCGACCGAGGCCTGCTGGAGTGCGACTACGGCGAGTGGCAGGGCCGCGCGCTGAAGGATCTGGCCAAGGAGAAGCTCTGGAAGTCCGTGCAGGGCCAGCCCTCGCGGGTCGGCTTCCCCGGGGGCGAGACGCTGCCGGAGATGCAGGCGCGGACGGTGGCCGCCGTGCGTCGCCGTGACACGGAGCTGGAAGCCGAGCATGGCCCGGACGCCGTGTGGGTGGCGGTCTCGCACGGCGACCCGCTCAAGGCCGTGCTGGCCGACGCGCTCGGCATGCACCTGGACCTCTTCCAGCGGTTGCACGTCGACCCGGGCTCGGTGTCGATCGTGCACTACGCCGCGACCCACCCCTATGTCCTGGCCGTGAACTCGCACGAGGGCGACCTCTCCTGGCTGGCGCCGACGCCACACCGTGGGCGACGAAGGGCCCCGCGCGAGGCTGCGGTCGGTGGTGGCGCCGGGCCGCAGGCCCCTTCGGCCCGGCAATAGGGTGACCGCATGGCACTCGTCCACGGATTCGACCCGCCGGAGCGTTTCGTCACCGGCACGGTCGGCGAGCCCGGACAGCGCACGTTCTTCCTCCAGGCCAGGAGCGGCAGCCACCTGGTGACGGTGGCGCTGGAGAAGCAGCAGGTGGCAGCGCTGGCCGAGCGGATCGACGAGCTGCTCGACGAGGTGATGGCCAGCCAGGGCGGCGCGGCGACGATTCCGGCCGTGGCCCCGCTGGACCTCGAGGACGGCGAACCGCTCGAGCAGCCGATCGAGGAGGAGTTCCGGGCCGGCACGATGACGCTGTCGTGGGACCCCGACGACGCCCGGGTCGTGATCGAGGTCTTCCCGTTCACCGAGGCCGCGGTGGTGGCGCCCGACCAGGTCGAGGAAGACTTCGAGGAGCCCGAGCCCGACGAGCTGCTGCTGGTCCGGATCCCGGCCGGGGCGGCGCGGGCCTTCGTCAAGCGCGCCACGCAGGTGCTCGGCGCCGGGCGGCCCAGCTGTCCGTTCTGCGGCAACCCCGTCGACGCGGAGGGGCACCTGTGCGTGCGGATGAACGGCTTCCGGCGCCGGGACCCGTGAAGGAGCACCTCGGCGGCGACCTGGTCATCCACGGCCGCATCATGCCGGCGTCCAACGCGACGTTCATCGGGGAGATCGACGGTGTCCGCGTCGTCTACAAGCCGGTCGCGGGGGAGCGGCCGCTCTGGGACTTCCCCGACCACACCCTCGCCCGGCGCGAGGTGGCGGCGTACGTCGTCTCCGAGGCCCTGGGTTGGAACATCGTGCCGCGGACCTGGCTCCGCGACGGGCCGCACGGCGAAGGCATGGTGCAGCTGTGGCAGGAGCCGGACGAGGGCGTCGAGGCGGTGCAGATCGTGCCGGTCGACGTCGTCCCTGACGGCTGGTGCCACGTCTTCGACGGGGTGGACGGCCTCGACCAGCCGGTCTCCCTGGTGCACGAGGACACCGCGCCGCTGCGCCGGATGGCGGTGTTCGACGTGCTGGTCAACAACGCGGACCGCAAGGGCGGGCACGTGCTTCCGATGGCCGACGGGCACCGGTACGGCGTCGACCACGGCGTCACGTTCCACGCCGAACCCAAGCTCCGCACCATCCTCTGGGGCTGGCTCGGGGAACCCGTGGGTGAGGAGGACCTCGCCGCCGTCGAGGTGCTGCACGAGGACCTCCGGGGGCAGCTCGGAGTGGCACTGCGGGGACTGCTCACCGAGCGGGAGGTGACGTCGTTCGGGCGGCGGTGTGCCCGGATGCTCGACAAACGGGTGATGCCGGCCCCGACCGGCGCCGGCCCCGCCATCCCGTGGCCTCCGTTCTGATCGGGACGGAGCGCGTCGAGACCCCGTGACCATCTGGGCAACAGCAACCCAACGCTAGGCTTCCCGACATGCGCAGCTGGCCGGTCCCGGACATGTCCACGCTGCCGGTTCGCGGGCCGGCGGTGTCGCTCCACGACACCGTCACGGGCTCACTGGTGCCGACCCGTCCCGACGGCCGGGCCCGCCTCTACGTCTGCGGCATCACGCCCTACGACGCCACCCATATCGGCCACGCGGCGACGTATGTCGCCTTCGACCTGCTCAACCGGGCCTGGCGCAACGCCGGCCACGACGTCACCTACGTGCAGAACGTGACCGACGTGGACGACCCACTGCTGGAGCGCGCCGTCAAGGTGAAGGTCGACTGGGTCGAGCTAGCGGAGCGGGAGACCGAGCTGTTCCGTCAGGACATGGCCGCGCTGCGGGTGATCCCGCCCGACCACTACATCGGTGCCGTCGAGTCGATCCCGCTGGTCATCGAGCTGATCCGGCGGCTGGAGGCCGCGGGCGCCGTCTACCGCGTGGAGAGCGACCTCTACTTCTCCGTGACGGCGGACCCCACGTTCGGCCAGGTGTCCGGACTCGAGCGCGACGAGATGCTGGGGCTCTACGCCGACCGGGGCGGCGACCCCGACCGCGAGGGCAAGAAGGACCCGCTCGACTGCCTCCTGTGGCGTGCCGAGCGACCCGGCGAGCCTGCCTGGGACAGCCCGTTCGGTCGCGGCCGGCCCGGCTGGCACGTGGAGTGCACGGCGATGGCGATGGAGTACCTCGGGACGGAGTTCGACGTCCAGGGCGGGGGCAGCGACCTGTCGTTCCCGCACCACGAGATGTGCGCCGGCGAGGCCCAGGTGGTGGCGCCCGGGAAGCGCTTCGCCCAGGTCTACGCCCACGCCGGGATGGTCGGGTTCGACGGCGAGAAGATGTCGAAGTCGAAGGGCAACCTGGTCTTCGTCTCGCAGCTGCGCAACAGCGACATCGACCCGGTGGCGCTCCGGCTCACCCTGCTCCGCCACCACTACCGCTCCGACTGGGAGTGGACCGACCAGCAGCTCTGGGACTCCGTGGACGCCCTCGCCGACTGGCGCAAGGCGATCTCGCTGGGCGCCGGCGCGCCCGCCGCTCCGGTCGTGGAGACGGTCCTCGCCGCCCTCGCCGACGACCTGGACGCCCCGCGCGCCACGGCGGCAGTCGATGCGTGGGTGGCCGCGACCCTCGGCTCCGACGGGCTGGCCGACACCAGTGACCCGGACGCCGCCGTGACCGTGCTGGCGCTGCTCGACGCGGCCCTGGGGCTGGCGATCTAGCCGATGGAGGGCCGATGAGTCCGAACCGTGTGCGACCGAAGCTGGTGGTGTCGGACGCAGCTGCGGCGCTGGACTTCTATGCACAGGTACTCGACGCCCACGAGATCGCGCGCTACGACGTCGAGGGCGCGATCGTCTTCGCCGAGACCGAGGTCTTCGGGACAAGGATCACCCTGAAGGATGCCGATCAGCACGACCACGTGCCCGAGGGTGCCGGGCCGCTCCTCGACGTCCTCGTCCCGGACCCCGACCGCGTGGCCGATGCCATCCTCGAGGCCGGCGGATCGGTCATCTTCGCGATGTCCGACCAGCCCTTCGGGGGCCGCTGGGGCCGGGTGCGCGACCCGTTCGGGGTGCAGTGGTTGTTGCACACAGACCCCACGATGAGCCCGGACGAGATCCGGGACGTGCTGGGCGACCACCCGTCGTGATCTAGCCCGTGGGCTCGTCGCCGCGTCGCTTGAGATAGCGCTCGAACTCACGCGCGATCGCGTCGCCGGTCGCCTCCGGCAGGTCGGTGGTGTCCCGGGTCTCCTCGAGGGCGCGCACGTAGTCGGCGACGTCCTCGTCCTCCTCGGCGAGCTCGTCGACCCCCCGTTCCCAGGCCCGGGCGTCCTCGGGCAGCTCGCCGAGCGGGATGCTCACCTCGAGCAGGTCCTCGAGCTGCCCGAGCAGGGCCAGCGTCGCCTTCGGGCAGGGCGGCTGGGCGACGTAGTGGGGGACCGCCGCCCAGTAGGACACCGCCGGGATGTCCAACCGCACACATGCGTCCTGGAAGACGCCGACGATGCCCGTGGGGCCTTCGTACGCCGACTGCTCGAGCTTGAGCCGGTCCACCAGCTCGGGCTCGGTGGCCGTACCGGTCACGGGGATGGGCCGGGTGTGGGGGGTGTCGGCGAGCAGCGCACCCAGGGTCACCACCAGCTGGCCGCCGAGCTCGTCGCAGGCCGCCAGCAGCTCGGCGCAGAACTGGCGCCACCGCATGTTCGGCTCGATGCCGCGGAGCAGGATGATGTCGCGATCGAGGTCGGGCGGGGACGCGATGGCGATCTGGGTGCTCGGCCAGGTGAGCCTGCGGTGCCCGCGCTCGTCGGCACCCACCACCGGACGGTTGACCTGGAAGTCGTAGAAGTCCTCGGGGTCGATCGCGGCGATCGTGCGCGCGTTCCAGACGGTCATCAGGTGGTCGACCACCGAGGAGGCGGCGTCGGCGGCGTCGTTCCAGCCCTCGAACGCGGCGATCACCACGGGGTCGACCAGGTCCGGGGCATCCTGGATCTCGATCACCCCTCAACAGTAGTCATGAGGGCGTGACGCGCCCGACCCGACACGGACGCGGCAGGACGGGGTTCCGGTCCCCGAGGATGAGGAGATTTGGCTCCCGGGGTGTCACGATGCGGGAATGCTGTCCACGCCTCGGACGCTGTTCCTAGGCTGACGACGTCGCCGCCCGCGAGAGGAGTGTCGTGTCAGATTTGCCCCGCCCGGACGCCACCGAAGCGCTGACTCAGGCGCTGCGCGAGCGGATCCTGGTCATCGACGGCGCCATGGGCACCCTGATCCAGGGGTTCGCGCCCGGCGAGGCGGAGTTCCGCGGCGAGCGGTTCGCCGACTGGGAGAGCGACGTCAAGGGCAACAGTGACCTGCTCAGCCTGACCCAGCCGGACATGATCCGCTCGATCCACCGCCAGTACCTCGGCGCGGGTGCCGACATCGTGCTGACCAACACGTTCACCGCGACATCCATCGCGCAGGCCGACTACGGGATGCAGGAGCTCGCCCGGGAGCTCAACGAGGCCGGGGCCCGTCTCGCCCGCGAGGTGTGCGACGAGCTCTCGACCCCCGAGCGCCCCCGGTTCGTCGCCGGCTCCCTGGGCCCCACCAACCGGACCGCGTCGATCAGCCCCGACGTCAACGACCCGGGCGCCCGCAACGTGTCCTACGACGAGCTGGTGGCGGCCTACCTCGACCAGGCAAGGGGCCTCGTCGACGGGGGCGCGGACCTGCTGCTCGTCGAGACGGTCTTCGACACCCTCAACGCCAAGGCCGCGATCTTCGCCCTCGAGACCCTCTTCGAGGAGCACGGCCGACGCTGGCCGGTGATCATCTCGGGCACCATCACCGACGCCTCCGGGCGGACCCTCTCCGGCCAGGTGACCGAGGCTTTCTGGAACTCCATCCGCCATGTCCGCCCGCTCGCCGTCGGCCTGAACTGTGCCCTGGGCGCCGAGGACCTCCGGCCCTACGTCGCCGAGCTGAGCCGGCTGGCCGACACGTTCGTGTCCACCCACCCGAACGCCGGGCTGCCCAACGCGTTCGGCGAGTACGACGAGTCTCCGGACCAGATGGCGAAGATCGTCGGGGAGTTCGCCGCCAGCGGGATCGTCAACATCGTGGGCGGGTGCTGCGGCACCACCCCTGCCCACATCGAGGCCCTGGCCGCCGCCGTGGCGGACGCGACGCCTCGGCCGCTCGCCGAGCCGGCCCCGGCGATGCGGCTGTCGGGACTGGAGCCGCTGAACATCAGCGAGGACAGCCTCTTCGTCAACGTCGGCGAGCGCACCAACATCACCGGCTCGGCCCGGTTCCGCAAGCTGATCAAGGACGGCGACTACGACACCGCCCTCTCCGTGGCGGCCCAGCAGGTCGAGAACGGCGCGCAGGTCATCGACGTCAACATGGACGAGGGCATGATCGACGGCCTCGCGGCGATGGACCGCTTCCTCAAGCTGGTCGCGACCGAGCCCGACATCAGCAGAGTCCCGGTGATGGTCGACTCCTCCAAGTGGGAGGTGATCGAGGCAGGCCTCAAGTGCGTGCAGGGCAAGGCGATCGTCAACTCGATCTCGATGAAGGAGGGCGAGGAGAAGTTCGTCGAGCAGGCCACCCTCTGCCGCAAGTACGGCGCCGCAGCCGTCGTCATGGCCTTCGACGAGGACGGCCAGGCCGACACCCTCGAACGACGCAAAACGATCTGCGAGCGGGCCTACCGGATCCTGACCGAACAGGTCGGCTTCCCGGCCGAGGACATCATCTTCGACCCCAACGCCTTCGCGGTCGCGACCGGGATCGAGGAGCACGCCACCTACGGCCTGGACTTCATCGAAGCCACCCGCTGGATCAAGGAGAACCTCCCGGGCGCCCTGGTCTCCGGCGGCATCTCCAACGTCAGCTTCTCCTTCCGCGGCAACAACCCGGTCCGCGAGGCGATCCACGCGGTGTTCCTCTTCCACGCGATCAAAGCCGGGCTCGACATGGGCATCGTCAACGCCGGCACCCTCGCCGTCTACGACGAAGTCGATCCGGAGCTGCGGGAACGGATCGAGGACGTCGTACTCAACCGGCGGCCGGACGCTGCCGAACGGCTGCTCGAGATCGCCGAGGAACACAACCGTGAAGAGACCGGTGAGGCCGAGGCGGAGGACGAGTGGCGCTCGCTGCCCGTGTCGGAGCGGATCACCCACGCCCTGGTGAAGGGGATCGACACCCACGCCGAGGCCGACACCGAGGAGCTGCGCGCCGAGATCGCCGAACGCGGTGGGCGTCCGATCGAGGTGATCGAGGGCCCGCTGATGGACGGCATGAACGTGGTCGGCGACCTCTTCGGCGCTGGCAAGATGTTCCTCCCGCAGGTGGTGAAGTCGGCGCGGGTGATGAAGAAGGCCGTCGCCTACCTGATCCCGTTCATCGAGCAGGAGAAGCTCGACAACCCCGAGCTGGCCACCGCCAAGGAGACCAACGGCACCATCGTGATGGCCACCGTCAAGGGCGACGTCCACGACATCGGCAAGAACATCGTCGGCGTCGTCCTGCAGTGCAACAACTACGAGGTCGTCGACCTCGGGGTCATGGTGCCGGCCCAGAAGATCCTCGACACCGCGAAGGAGGTCGACGCCGACCTGATCGGCCTCTCGGGGCTGATCACCCCGTCCCTGGACGAGATGGTCAACTTCGCGACCGAGATGCAGCGTGTCGGGCTCGACCTGCCGCTGCTGATCGGCGGCGCCACCACGTCACGGGCCCACACCGCGGTCAAGGTCGATCCCAAGTACGACGGCCCGGTCGTGTGGGTCAAGGACGCCTCCCGGTCCGTGCCCACAGCCGCAGCGTTGCTCGACGGCGAGCGACGCAAGGCGCTGCTCGAGACCCAGCGCGCCGACTACGACGCCCTCCGCGCCCGACACGCGACCAAGCAGGAGCGCCCGAAGCAGACTCTCGAGGGCGCCCGCGCGAACCGCACACCCATCGACTGGGACGGCTACCAGCCGCCCGCGCCGAAGAAGCCCGGCGTGCACGTGCTCGGGGACTACGACCTCGCCGAGCTGCGCGACTACATCGACTGGCAGCCCTTCTTCAACGCCTGGGAGATGAAGGGAAAGTTCCCCGACATCCTCAACAACCCGAGCACGGGCGAGGAGGCGCGCAAGCTGTACGACGACGCCCAGGACATGCTCGACCGGCTCATCGAGGGCAAATGGGTGACCGCACGTGCGGTGTTCGGGTTCTTCCCCGCCCGTGCCGTCGGCGACGACGTCGAGCTGCTCGACGAGTCCCGCAGCGAGGTGCGGGCCGTCCTGCACCAGCTCCGGCAGCAGGGGGAGCACCGGGCCGGCGTACCCAACCGCTGCCTGTCTGACTTCGTCGCACCCGCGGACACCGGGTTGCCCGACCACGTCGGGGCGTTCGCCGTCACGACCGGCATCGGGCTCGAGGACAAGGTCCGGGAGTTCAGGGACGACCTCGACGACTACAGCGCGATCATGGTGGAGGCCCTGGCCGACCGGCTGGCCGAGGCGTTCGCCGAGCGGCTGCACGAGCGGGTCCGGACCGAGTTCTGGGGCCACGAGGACTCCGAGAACCTCAGCAACGAGGACCTGATCGCCGAGCGGTATCGCGGCATCCGTCCCGCTCCGGGCTATCCCGCCTGCCCGGACCACACCGAGAAGCGGACCCTCTGGGAGCTCCTCGACGTGGAGCAGAGTGCCGGCATCAAGCTCACCGAGTCGATGGCGATGTGGCCGGGCGCCGCGGTGTCCGGGGTCTACTACAGCCACCCCGAATCGCAGTACTTCGTGGTCGGGCGGCTGGCCCGCGACCAGGTCGAGGACTACGCCGATCGCAAGGGCTGGACCCTGGCCGAGGCCGAGCGGTGGCTCTCGGCCAACCTCGGCTACGACCCGGACGACTAGGCGCCGGGGTGACCGGAGCTCGGCAGGGTCGGTGCGGCCCGGCGGCGGTCCTGTGGGACATGGACGGGACGCTGGTGGACACCGAGCCCTGCTGGATCGACGCGGAGTACACCCTGGCCGAGCGGTACGGCGGCACGTGGAGCCGCGAGCACGCGCTCAACCTGGTCGGCAACGACCTGATCGAGTCCGGCCGCTACATCCGCGAGCACATGGGCATCGACCTCGAGCCGTCGCTGATCGTGGAAGAGCTCCTCGACCATGTCGTCGCCTCGGTGGAGCGGTCGGTGCCGTGGCGACCGGGAGCGGTGGAGCTGCTGGCGGGGCTGCAGGAGCACGGCATCCCGTGCGCGCTGGTCACGATGTCCTACCGCCGGTTCGTCGCCCCGGTCCTCGCCGCGCTCCCGGAAGGCACCTTCGCCGAGGTGGTCACCGGCGATGCCGTCCTGCGCGGCAAGCCGCACCCGGAGCCGTACCTCAAGGCCGCCCGCGCCCTGGGGGTGGACCCGGCCGACTGCCTGGCCGTCGAGGACTCCAACACCGGCGCCCGGTCGGCGGAGGCCGCGGGCTGCACGGTGCTGGTCGTCCCGAACCACGTGCCCGTGCTGCCTGGTCACCGACGGGTGTTCGTGGGATCCCTGGACCAGGTGGACGTCACCAGCCTCCCCGGGCTGCGTGACGCATCCGTCTAGACCGCAGTAGGGTCCACCAAAGACCCGCCTGGGGATCTACCGGGCACGACTGCGTGAGGTGACAGGTGCGTTTCACAAGAACTTCTTCGGGACTGGGCACGATCGGGCTGACCGTCGCGCTGGCGCTGACCGGCTGCGCGCAGAGCGAGCGCGACGAGGGTGGAAGCGAAGGCGGCGGAGGCACGTTCGTGTTCGCCGGCTCCGCCGAACCCGTCACTTTCGACCCGTTCTTCGCCTCCGACGGCGAGTCGTTCCGTCCGGCCCGTCAGATATTCGAGGGACTGGTGGGCACCAAGCCGGGCACGGCGGACCCCGCACCACTGCTCGCCAAGGAGTGGGAGGTCAGCGAGGACGGCCTCACCTACACGTTCACGCTCGAGGAGGGCGTCACCTTCCACGACGGCTCGGAGTTCAACGCCGAGGCGGTCTGCTTCAACTTCGACCGGTGGTACAACATGCCGGAGTCGGCCCAGACCGACGACCTGACCTACTACTACGCCGCCCTGTTCCGCGGGTTCGCGACCGGTGACCGCGCCGACGCCGCGATCTACGAGTCCTGTACGGCCGACGACGAGTCCACGGCCACGATCACGCTGAAGAAGCCCTTCGCGGGCTTCATCTCGGCGTTGTCGCTGCCGGCGCTGTCCATGCAGAGCCCGACGGCGCTCGAGGAGTACCAGGACGACGCGGCGAGCAACCCGCGGACCACCGAGTACTCCACCTCGCACCCGACCGGCACCGGGCCCTTCGAGTTCGAGTCGTTCGAGCGGGGAAAGCAGGTCACCCTCAGCGCGTACGACGACTACTGGGGTGAGCCCGCCAGCATCGACAAGGCGGTGATCGTCGCCATCGAGGACCCGAAGGCTCGCGCGGACGCGCTTCGCAACGGTGAGATCGACGGCTTCGACCTGGTCGGGCCCGCTGATGTCGCTCCGCTCGAGGATGAGGGCTTCACGATCGTGAACCGGGACGCCTTCAACGTGCTCTACCTCGGGATGAACCAGGCCGTGGAGCCTTTGGATGACATCAAAGTGCGCCAGGCAATCGCCCACGCTCTCAACAAGGAAGAGATCATCAGCGCCTCGATGGCACCGGAGACCACGCCGGCGATCGAGTTCATCCCCGAGATCGTCAACGGGTACACCGAGGACGTGCCGACCTATGACTACGACCCCGAGAGGGCCAGGGGCCTGCTGGAGGAGGCAGGCGCCGACGGCGCCACCATCGAGTTCAACTACCCCACCGGGGTCAGTCGCCCCTACATGCCGCAGCCGGAAGACACCTTCAACGTGATCCGCACCCAGCTTGAGGCAGTGGGCCTGGACATCAAGCCCACGGCCGACCAGTGGGACCCCGACTACCTGGAGAAGATCCAGGGCACGAAGGACCACGGCATCCACCTGCTCGGCTGGACCGGGGACTACAACGACACCGACAACTTCCTCGGCGTGTTCTTCGGTGCCGAGAGCAGTGAGTGGGGCTTCGACAACCCGGAGCTCTTCGGCGCGCTCGAGGAGGCGCGGGGCCTCCCGACACCGGAGGAGCAGGAGCCGCTGTACCAGGACATCAACCGCGAGGTGATGGAGTTCCTGCCCGGAGTTCCGCTCGGCCACCCGGTGCCGTCCCTGGCATTCGACAGCAGCGTCCAGGGCTACCAGCAGAGCCCGGTGCAGGACGAGGTGTGGAACGTGATCACGCTGGAGGAGTGACCCGGCGGACCACGCCCTGACCGCCCCGATCGAACGGATCCTGTCTACCGATGCTGCGCTTCGTGGTGCGCCGACTCGCGCTCATGGTTCCGGTGCTCGTGGGTCTTTCGATCCTGCTGTTCGCGTGGGTTCGTGCCCTGCCCGGCGATCCCGCGCGATCGCTGCTGGGGGAGCGGGCCACGCCGGAAGGCATTGAGCGCGTCAACGAGGCTTACGGCTTCGACGAACCCCTCCTGCAGCAGTACGTCACCTACGTGACGTCACTGCTGCAGGGGGACTTCGGTTCCTCCATCCAGACCGGACAGCCGGTGGTGGAGAGCTTCACCGAGCGGTTCCCCGCCACTCTCGAGCTGGGGTTCCTCGCGCTGTTGATCGCCGTCGTGGTCGGCATACCGCTCGGCTATCTCGCGGCGCGCAACCAGGGGCGGATGCTCGACACGGCCGTGGTGTCGGGTTCGCTTCTCGGCGTGGTGACGCCCGTGTTCTTCCTCGCGATCCTGCTCAAGCTGGTGTTCGCCGACAAGCTGCACCTGCTCCCCACGGCGCTGCGCCAGGACCCCCGGATCGACGCGACGCACGTGACCAACTTCTACGTGCTGGACGGTCTCCTCACCCGGGAGTGGGACGCCGCATGGGACGCGGTGAACCATCTCGTCCTGCCGGCGCTCGCGCTGGCCACGATCCCGCTCGCCATCATCGTGCGGATCACCCGGGCCTCGGTCGCGGAAGTCATGCACGACGACTACGTTCGGACCGCCGAGGCCAAGGGCCTCTCCCGGGCCACGATCTCACGACGGCACGTCCTCCGGAACGCCCTGCTCCCGGTCGTCACCACGATCGGGCTGCAGGCCGGGCTGCTCTTCTCCGGGGCCGTCCTCACCGAGACCGTGTTCGCCTTCAACGGAATCGGGCAGTACCTCTTCGAGGCGATCGGGCAGCGTGATTACCCCGTGCTGCAGGGTTTCATCATCTTCATCGCCATCGTCTACTCACTGATCAACCTGACCGTCGACCTCGCCTACGGCGTCATCGATCCCAGAGTGAGGACGGGATGAGCCTGCAGATCCCTCCCGCCACCCTGACGCCCGACCCCCTGGCCGGCGAGGAGCTCCACGGCGTCGGGCTCTGGAAGGGCGCGTTCCGCCGGATGCGGCGCAACCCCACGGCGATCGCCGGTGCCCTGATCGTGCTCGCGTTCGTGGTCATCGCGGTCGCCGCGCCGCTGCTCACGTCGTACGAGCCGGGCTCTGCGGAGTGGTCGGGCCAGGTGACTCCGACCAGCGTGCCCGGACCGTCCGAGGACCACTGGCTGGGCCTCGACCGGTTCGGATCCGACATGTGGACCCAGATGCTCTACGGCGCCCGGCAGTCGTTGGTGTACGGCGTCGTGTCGACTGCCATCGGCCTGACCGTCGGCGCGGCACTCGGGGTCATCGCGGGGGGCTTCGGGTCCATCGGCGGGCGGTTCGGCTCCTGGGTGGACACTGCGATCATGCGGCTGGTCGACATCATGCTGTCGATCCCAAGCCTGCTGCTGGCCGTGAGCATCGCCGCCGTTCTCGGGCAGAACAAGTACTCCATCATGATCGCGGTCGGTGCCGCCCAGGTGCCCATCTTCGCCCGGCTCCTACGCGGATCCATGCTCGGGCAGGGCAAGGCCGACTACGTGCTGGCGGCCGACGCGCTCGGGATCCGCAAGTCGCGGATCGTGATGGGCCACGTCCTGCCCAACAGCGTTGGCCCTACCATCGTCCAGGCCACCTTGAACCTCGCCACCGCCATCATCGAGGTCGCGGCCCTCTCCTACCTCGGCCTCGGCGAGTCCGACCCGGCCGTCGCCGAGTGGGGGCGGATGCTCGTCGCCGCCCAGGACCGTTTCGACGTCGCCCCGCGGCTGGCCCTGCTGCCCGGACTGGCCATCGCCGTGACCGCGCTCGGCTTCACGCTGTTCGGTGAGGCCCTGCGTGAAGCCCTCGATCCCCGCACCCGGAAGTGAGGAGCGAGATGCCCGTGGAAGCAGAGCCGAAGCCGGGCCGGGACAGGCGAGCCGACGTGCTGCTGTCTGTTCGCGATCTCGCGGTGAACTTCGGGCTGCGCGGCCAGAAGACGGTCACCGCCGTGGACGAGGTGTCGTTCGACATCCGGCCCGGCCAGCACGTCGGGCTGGTGGGAGAGTCCGGCAGTGGCAAGTCGGTCACGGCCCTGGCGATCATGGGGCTCCTGCCCAAGCGGGGTGTCGAGGTCGGCGGTGCGGTCGACTACGCGGGCCGGAACCTGCTCGCCACTCGCCAGCAGGACATGGCCAAGCTGCGCGGGCGCGACATCGCGATGGTCTTCCAGGACCCGATGAGCTCACTCAACCCGGTCGTGACGATCGGCACCCAGCTCGAGGAGGTGATCCGCCGGCACGAGAAGGTCGCCAAGCGTGAGGCCCGTGACCGGGCCGAGGCGCTCCTGCGGCGGGTCGGGATCCCCGATCCCGGCCGGCGCCTGGGGGAGTACCCGCACCAGCTCTCGGGCGGGATGCGGCAGCGGGTCCTGATCGGCATCGCGCTCGCCTGCGGACCCAAGCTGTTGATCGCTGACGAACCCACCACCGCGCTCGACGTGACGATCCAGGCGCAGGTCCTGGAGGTGTTGAAGGAGCTGGTGGCCGAGACCGACGCGGCGCTGCTGATGATCACCCACGACCTCGGCGTGGTGGCCGGGCTCTGCGACGAGGTCAACGTCATGTACTCCGGCCGGATCGTCGAGTCCACCACGCGCGGCCGGCTGTTCGGCGCGCCAAGGCACCCCTACACCGGCGGGCTCCTCGAGAGCATTCCCCGGCTCGACAAGCCTCGCGGGACCCCATTGCGGCCGATCCCCGGATCGCCGACGCAGACGATCCCGTGGACCGACGGATGCGCTTTCGCGCCGCGGTGCCGCAACAAGATCGACCGGTGCACGGAGGCGAGCCCCGCGCTGGAGAAGCTGCCCGATCGGAGGCTGCGGTGCTTCAACCCGCTGTCGGCCGGCGCCCCCGCGGACGGGGTGAAGGCATGAGCTCGCTCATCGAGGTCCGCGGGCTCAAGGTGCACTTCCCGATCCGGGACGGGCTCCTCGTGAACCGGACGGTCGGCATGGTCAAGGCCGTGGACGGCGTGGACCTCGACATCGCCGAGGGGAGGACCCTGGGGCTGGTGGGGGAGTCGGGGTGCGGCAAGTCGACGCTCGGACGGGCACTGCTGCGGCTGAGCCCGATCACCGCGGGAAGTGTGCGCTTCGACGGCACCGACATCGCCGGGCTCAAGCGCGAGCAGCTGCGCCGGATGCGCCAGGACATGCAGATGGTGTTCCAGGACCCGCTCGCCAGCCTGAACCCGCGCCAGAGCGTGGAGACGATCCTGACCGAGCCGTTGCGCGCCCACGGCATCACCTACGACAAGGCGACCCGGGTCCGCGACCTGCTCGACCAGGTGGGGCTGCCGGCGTCGGCGGCGCAGAAGTACCCGCACGAGTTCTCGGGCGGCCAGCGGCAACGGATCGGGATCGCCCGCGCGCTCGCGCTGGAACCGCGGTTCGTCATCGCCGACGAGCCGGTCTCGGCGCTGGACGTGTCGATCCAGGCCCAGGTTCTGAACCTTCTCGAGGAGATCCAGCAGAAGCTGGGTCTCACCTACCTGGTGATCGCCCACGACCTCGCCGTGGTGAGGCACGTCTCGGACGACGTCGCCGTGATGTACCTCGGCGGGATCGTCGAGCAGACCGGGTCGGACAGGCTCTACGCGAACCCCCTGCATCCCTACACCCGGGCGCTGATGTCGGCCGTGCCGGTGCCCGACCCGGCGGTGGAGGACACGCGCGACCGGATCCTGCTCCAGGGTGATCTGCCGTCACCGGCGGATCCGCCGAACGGCTGCCGCTTCCACACGCGGTGCCCGTTCCGGCAGGAGACCAGGTGCGACACCGACCGCCCCGAGCTGCGGGAGGTGGAGCCCGGACACTTCGTCGCCTGCCACTGGGCCGAGGACATCGCCTCCGGCCGGATCACCCCGCACGAGGTCACGCCCGAGGAGGCCGCGGCGGCGTTCTAGGCACAGGCGCGTCGACGTCCTCGGCGGTGAGCGCGCCGGGGTCGGTGCGCACCACCGGCGCCGGGAGCGGCGGGGGAGTGCCGCCGAAGGCGGGGCAGAGGGCGTGGTGGGCGCACCAGTCGCACAGTTTCGATGGGTTGGGCCGCCAGTCGCCGGTCTCCTCCGCCCTCCGGATCGCGTGCCAGATGGCCTCCACCTTGCGCTCCGTGGCCAGGAGGTCGTGCTCGTCGGGGACGTAACGCATGATCTCGCTGTTGCCGAGGTAGACCAGCTGCAGCATCGCCGGGATCACCCCGCGGGTCCGCCAGATGACGAGGGCGTAGAACTTCATCTGGAAGAGCGCCTTGGCCTCGAATCGCTCCCCGGGGCTGCGCCCCGATTTGTAGTCCACCACTCGAATCCGCCCATCAGACGCGATGTCGAGGCGGTCCACGAACCCGCGCAGCAGCAGCCGCGACTCGAGCAGGGTCTCCACGTAGAGCTCACGCTCCGCCGGCTCGAGCTGTCGGGGGTCCTCCAGGGTGAAGTAGCGATCGAGGACCTCGCGGCAGGTCACCAACCAGCTGTCGACGTCAACGCCTTCCTCGCCGGCCGGGACGAACATCTCGGCGATCTCCGGCTCCTCGGCGAGCAGCGCCTCCCAGGTCGGCACCAGCATGGAACGCGCCTGCTCGGGCGTGCGACGCGCGGCCGGCAGGTCGTAGAGATCCTCGAGCACCTTGTGGATCAGGCTGCCGCGCACCGCCTCGGGCGAGGACGGCTCAGGCAGCCGGTCGATGGTGCGGAACCGGTAGAGCAGCGGACAGGCCATGAAGTCGCCGGCCCGGCTCGGGGAGAGGGCACCCAGGACCTCCACGCCGTCGACCGCGGTGGACACGCGGTCGGCAGGGGAGCTGGAGTGCTGCTCGATGCTCATGTCTCGACCCTAGGCGACCCCGCCGACAGCGCCGACGGCACGCGAGGCGCCGTCGGATAATCTCGCAGCGTGCCCGACCAACCCGTACGCCGACGCCCCGGCACCATCCGGATCGGGTCGATCGCGGGCAGCGACGTACTGGTGTCCAGCTCCTGGTTCCTGGTTGCGGGACTGGTCGCCGTCCTGGTGGCGCCGCGCGTCGACCAGGTCCAGCCGGGCCTCGGCGGGTGGAAGTACGTCGCCGGGCTGGCCTTCGCCGTCCTGTTGTACCTGTCGGTGCTGCTGCACGAGGCGTCCCACGCGGTGATGGCCCGCCGGTACGGCTTCCCGGTCAGCTCGATCACCCTCCACTTCCTGGGCGGCATGACCGCGATCGAGGGCGAGGCGAACAAGCCGCGACAGGAGTTCATGATCGCGGTCGTCGGTCCGCTGACGTCGATCGCGGTGGGGGCGTGCTCGGTCGGCCTGTGGTTCGTCACCCCCGACGGCCTGCTCAAGATGGCGGTCGAGGGACTCGCCGGCGCCAACCTGCTCGTCGGCATCCTCAACCTCGTGCCCGGGTTGCCCCTCGACGGCGGACGCGTCCTCAAGTCCGTGGTGTGGGGTGCAACCGGCAACGTGCACCGCGGCACCATCGTCGCGGGCTGGGGCGGTCGGCTCACCGCCGTGGCCGTCATGTGCTGGCCGGTCGTCCAGGAGAGCGTCCTGGACAGACCGCCGGACATCCTCGACTTCGTGCTTGCCTTCGTCATCGCTCTGTTCCTCTGGTCCGGAGCGACCTCCGCCATGGCCTCGGCCCGGCTCAGGCGACGCCTGCCGGGTCTGGTGGCCCGCGACCTCGCTCGGCGCACCCTCACCGTTCCGGACGACCTTCCCCTCGGCGAAGCCGTACGCCGCGCCCAGGAGGCCGAGGCCGGCAGCATCGTGACCGTCACCAGCGGTGGCCGGCCCACGGGCGTCGTCAACGAGGCCGCGCTGCTGGCGACCCCCGAGGACCGGCGTCCGTGGGTGGCCGTCTCGACGGTCGCGCGCACACTCGACGAGGGCCTGAGCCTGCCGGTGGGCATCAGCGGCGAGGAGCTGATCCTGGCGATCAGCCGCAACCCGGCGTCCGAGTACCTCCTCGTCGACGATGACGGCACCATCTACGGCGTCCTGACCACGGCTGACGTCGACCGGGCGTTCCGGGAGACCCGTCAGTAGGGTTCCCGTCATGCTCTCGACAGGCCCCACCGGCGGTGACGATGTCGCACCCGAGGCATGGTCGGGTGTCCACCGCGGCCCGCTCCGGGCGGGGGAGTGGGTGCGGCTGACGGACAGCAAGGGCCGTCGGCACAATATCTGCCTCGAGCCCGGCAAGCGGTTCTTCTCGAACCGGGGCCACTTCGACCACGACGAGCTGATCGGTCGTGAGGAAGGGTTCACCGTCTCGTCGTCGGCGGGCGGCGAGTACCTCGTCTTCCGTCCGCTGCTCTCGGAGTTCGTCGTCTCCATGCCCCGGGGCGCCGCCGTGGTCTACCCGAAGGACGCCGCCCAGATCATCGCGATGGCCGACGTCTTCCCAGGCGCACACGTCGTCGAGGCCGGCGTCGGGTCGGGCGCCCTCACCTGCTCACTTCTCCGGGCGGTGGGACCGCACGGCCGGGTGTCGTCGTACGAACGGCGCGAGGAGTTCGCCGACGTCGCCCGGCAGAACGTGAACCAGTTCTTCTCTGGCCCCGACGGGCGGAGCCATCCGGCGTGGAGGCTCACCATCGGAGACCTGGCCGAGGAGCTGCCGCGGGAGACCGGACCGGTCGACCGGGTCGTTCTCGACATGCTGGCGCCCTGGGACTGCCTCGAGGCCACGGCCGGGGCCCTGCGGCCGGGCGGCATCGTCTGCGCCTACGTCGCCACGACCACCCAGCTCTCCCGGTTCGTCGAGACGACCCGGGCCCACGGCGGGTTCACCGAGCCGGCGGTGTGGGAGTCGCTGGTGCGGGACTGGCATGTCGAGGGTCTCGCGGTGCGTCCGGGGCACAAGATGATCGGGCACACCGCCTTCCTGGTCACCGCGCGGCGGATGGCTCCGGGGGAGAGGCCGCCGATGAAGAAGCGCCGGCCCGCGCCCGGTGCGTACGGACCTGACTACACCGGTCCCCGGCCTCCCGACCTGCCGCCGCAGGTGCTGGACGAGGGGTTCGACCCGGGTTCGATCTAGGCCGAATTGTGACCAACACCTGCCGAAGTGCGCTTCACTCGCACGCCGGACGGGTAATGTCTCGAACGTCAGGAGGTGACACCGAATGTCTGCATCCGAAGGTTCCGGCTCCGCCGGTCGCTCGCGTGACGAGCTGATGACCCAGGTGCGCTTCCTCGAGGCTGAGGTGACCGACCTGCGGCGCAGGCTCGGCGACGCGCCCGGCCACTCGCGCGGTCTGGAGCTGCGGCTCGCCGACACCCAGCGGTCGCTCGCGGCGGTCACTTCCCAGAACGAACGCCTGGCCGAGACCCTCCGTGAGGCGCGCGACCAGATCATGAAGCTCAAGGAGGAGGTCGACCGGCTGGCGCAGCCTCCTGCCGGCTTCGGCACCTTCCTGAACCGCAACGAGGACGACTCCATCGACGTCTTCACCGGCGGTCGCAAGCTGCGCGTCAACGTCAGCCCGAGCGTCGACCTCGACGACCTGGTCCGCGGCCAGGAGGTCATGCTCAACGAGGCGCTCAATGTCGTCGCGGCCTTCGACTTCGAGCAGGTCGGCGAGGTCGTGATGTTCAAGGAGCTGCTCGACGACGGCGAGCGGGTGCTCGTCATCGCCAACGCCGACGAGGAACGCGTCGTACGCCTCGCCGAGCCGCTGCGCGCCCTGACACTTCGTGCCGGTGACTCCCTGCTCCTCGACTCCCGCGCCGGCTACGTCTACGAGAAGGTGCCCAAGTCCGAGGTCGAGGAGCTGGTCCTCGAGGAGGTCCCCGACATCGAGTACGACTCGATCGGTGGCCTGGTCAACCAGATCGACCAGATCCGGGACGCGGTCGAGCTGCCCTACCTCTACCCCGACCTGTTCAAGGAGCACCAGCTCAAGCCACCGAAGGGCGTCCTGCTCTACGGCCCGCCGGGATGTGGCAAGACCCTGATCGCCAAGGCCGTGGCGAACTCACTGGCCAAGAAGGTCGCGGCCAAGACCGGCCAGGACGGCGGCACGGCCGCAAAGTCCTACTTCCTCAACATCAAGGGCCCCGAGCTCCTCAACAAGTACGTCGGCGAGACCGAGCGGCACATCCGGCTGGTGTTCCAGCGGGCCCGCGAGAAGGCCAGCGAGGGCACCCCGGTCATCGTGTTCTTCGACGAGATGGACTCGCTGTTCCGCACCCGCGGTTCCGGCGTCTCCTCCGACGTGGAGAACACCATCGTCCCGCAGCTGCTGAGCGAGATCGACGGCGTCGAGCTGCTCGAGAACGTCCTGGTCATCGGCGCCTCGAACCGCGAGGACATGATCGACCCCGCAATCCTGCGGCCCGGCCGGCTCGACGTGAAGATCAAGATCGAACGCCCGGACGCAGAGTCGGCGCGCGACATCTTCTCGAAGTACCTCCTCGCCGACCCTGCCGCTCCATGACGACGACCTCAAGGAGTTCGGCGGCGACCGCGACGCCTGCGTGGCCGGGATGATCCAGGCTGCGGTGGAGCGGATGTACACCGAGACCGAGGAGAACCGCTTCCTGGAGGTCACCTACGCCAACGGCGACAAGGAGATCCTCTACTTCAAGGACTTCAACTCCGGCGCGATGATCCAGAACATCGTCGACCGGGCCAAGAAGATGGCGATCAAGGACCTCCTCGAGCACCAGCAGAAGGGGCTGCGGATCGCCCACCTCCTCCAGGCCTGCGTGGACGAGTTCAAGGAGAACGAGGACCTGCCCAACACCACCAACCCCGACGACTGGGCGCGGATCTCCGGCAAGAAGGGCGAGCGGATCGTCTTCATCCGGACGCTCATCACCGGCAAGGGCGGCACCGAGCCCGGACGCTCGATCGACACGGTCTCCAACACCGGTCAATACCTCTGAGGGAGGGCCAAGGACGAGCTCGAACGCTCCGAGATCGAGGCCGTCCTGGAGACGCGCCGGCGGGACTGGCTTCGCTGACCTGTGTGGAGCAACCGCCGGCGGGGTACTGAGGGTGAGGCGTGACGTCCACGTCGCAATTCGAGGGAGAACCGCATGAAGTTCCTGCTCATCGTCCTGGTCGTGATCGCCGTCGCGGCAGTGCTGTTCATGGTGATGCGTCGCCGGACCTGACCGCCCTACCGAGGTATCCGTGCACCCAGGGCCTCATGACCCGCGGGCCGGGTTGGTACTCCGCACGAAGCTCGGCGACCTCGAGGCCGGCGGCACCGACCAGCCCGGGGATGTCGCGGCTCAGGTGACAGCCGCCGAAGAGCCGCCTCTGCACCGGGTCGAGCCGACGCTGCCACCGGGCGACTCCCGCGTCGGGAGCGAGCCCGTGCTCGAGGAAGTGGAGCGACGCCCCCGGCCTCAGGACGCGACGTACCTCTGACAGGGTCAGGGCCGGATCGGGGATGCTGCACAGGCTGAACGTCACCAGCGCGGAGTCGAAGGAGTCGTCCTCCTCGGCGAGGTGCTGTCCGTCCAGCCCGCTCCGGTGGACCAGCACGTCGGTGCGCCCCCGCCGGTCCTCCGACAGCTCCCAGCCGACGTCGGACGGCTCGACCGCGGCGACCGAGGTCACGGCGCTGGGGTAGTACCGGAGGTTGAGACCGCTGCCGAAGCCGATCTCCAGGACCCGGCCGTGCAGACCACGGCAGGCCTCCTCGCGAAGCTCGCCGATCTCAGAGCTCCGCAGGGCCACGTCGGTGATGTGCGGGACCACCCGGTCGCTCCACCAGCTCATCGCACAGCCCTTCGCGTGCCGATCAGTACGAGTGTGGCACGTCCATCACGCCTCGGATGCGGGCCTCGTCGAAGTCTTCGCCGAGCCAGTCGAACAGCGGCTTCAGGGCCCGCGGATTGTCGACGTAGTCGTCGTAGTGCACCCGGAAGGCGGCGTCACCCAGGCCCTCGGCCAGCCGTAGAAGGCGCTCTTCTCGTGCCCGGAGGTGGTCGTAGGCATCGGGTCGCTCCGCCCACCACTTGCTGCGCGCGACGGCGTGCAGGTCGCGGGTGTTGACCACGAAACGCGCGCCCGGGAACACCTTGCCCAGCCAGGCGACGTACTCGCCCACGTCGTCGCTGGTCCAGCGGATCTCCTTGAAGCCGGTGACGCGGGTCTCCGGCTCGGGTCGCAGCAGGGTGTCGAGCGCCAGTCTGCGGGCATCGCGCAACGACGCCCGGACACCGAAGTTGTCCATGCCGTACCACGCCTTGGTGGGCGCCAGTCCACCCACTGGTTCGTCCCGTTTCCTCTGGCTGCGTCGATGGACGGCGCGCTGCTTCACGGCGGTTTGGTGAAACCGGTAGACGTGGAGCAGCACCTGCCGGTTCTCGCCGCGGATCAGGTAGCCGGGGATCGAGTCGAGGATCCCCTGCAGCAGCGTGGACCCCGACCGTCCGTACGTCATCACGAAGAGGTAGCTGAGGTCGTCTCGGAGCTCCAGCTGCTTCACCCGGCGTCGGAGCCGGTCGATCTCGCGGCGGGCCTCGGCGAGCTGCCGGCGGGAACGCGCCCCGGGGACGAGGCCCGAGACGCGGCTGCGCACCCTACTGGCCGGACGGTCCTCGACGATGATGAGCCTCCTCGCGGTCGGCGTCATTCAAGCACGCGGGGGAGCGACGCGCGTCGGACGCACGGCCCCGGCTCGCCGCGCAACGCGTACGCTGATTTTCATGAGCGTGCGCAGGGTGATGGGCACCGAGGTGGAGTACGGCATCTCGGTCCAGGGCCAGCCCACGGCCAACCCGATGGTCGCCTCCTCGCAGGTCGTCAACGCCTATGCCTCGGCCACCGTCCGCGCCCGCCGCGCACGGTGGGACTTCGAGGAGGAGTCGCCGCTGCGCGACGCCCGCGGCTTCGACATGTCCCGCCAGGTTGCGGATCCCTCGCAGCTGACCGACGAGGACATGGGTCTGGCCAACGTCATCCTCACCAACGGCGCCCGGCTCTACGTCGACCACGCCCACCCCGAGTACTCCACCCCTGAGGTCACCACCCCCCTCGACATCGTGCGCTGGGACAAGGCGGGGGAGCAGGTGATGCTGGACGCCTCGCGCCGGGCCAGCCAGCTGCCCGGCGGGGCGCCGATCGTGCTCTACAAGAACAACACCGACAACAAGGGCGCGTCCTACGGCGCCCACGAGAACTACCTGATGCGGCGGTCGACGCCGTTCGGCGACATCGTGCGGCACCTGACGCCGTTCTTCGTCAGCCGACAGGTGGTGTGCGGCGCCGGCCGGGTCGGGATCGGGCAGGACGGCCGTGAGCACGGCTTCCAGATCAGCCAGCGGGCCGACTACTTCGAGGTCGAGGTGGGGCTCGAGACGACGCTCAAGCGGCCCATCATCAACACCCGCGACGAACCGCACGCCGACCCGGAGAAGTACCGCCGCCTCCACGTGATCCTCGGCGACGCCAACCTGTCGGAGGTGTCGACCTACCTCAAGGTCGGCACCACCGCGCTGGTCCTCTCGATGATCGAGGACCGATTCCTGAGCCAGGAGTTCACGGTCGAGGGTGCGGTCTCGGCCCTGCGATCTGTCTCCCACGACCCGACGCTGCGGCAGACCATCACCCTCACCGACGGCCGCAAGCTCACCGCCGTACAGCTGCAGATGGAGTACCTCGACCTGGCCAAGAAGTACGTCGAGGACCGGTTCGGCTCCGACGCCGACAGCCAGACCGTGGACGTGCTGCGGCGGTGGGAATCGGTGCTGGACCGGCTCGAGCGCGACCCCATGCTGTGCGCCACCGAGCTCGACTGGGTGGCCAAGCTGAAGCTGCTGGACCAGTACCGCCACCGAGACGGCCTCGGCTGGGAGGACGCCAAGCTCCAGCTGATCGACTACCAGTACTCCGACATCCGCCCCGAGAAGGGGCTCTACCACCGTCTCGTCGGGATGGGCCGGATCGAGCGACTGCTCGACGACCGGGTGGTCGAGGTCGCCATGCACGACCCGCCCGAGGACACCCGCGCCTACTTCCGCGGCCGTTGCCTCGAGAAGTACGCCGACCACGTCGCCGCCGCCTCCTGGGACTCCGTGATCTTCGACCTCCCCGGCCGGGAGTCACTGCAGCGGGTGCCGACCATCGACCCGCTCCGGGGCAGCCGCGCTCACGTCGGCGAGCTGCTCGACCGCTGCGACACCGCCGAGGCGCTCTTCGCCGCCCTGACTCGTTGACACATTTCCGGCGGCGTCGCCGGTGCGGGAACCACGGAGTGGATAGGGTCGGGTCATGGCACAGGAGCGCAAGCAGCCGCGGAAGTCGACGGAGAACGAGGAAGCCACCGAAGTCGCGCCCGAGAGCGACGTTGCGGAGCGCAAGGACGCCCTCGACGACGACGTCGACGCGATCCTCGACGAGATCGACGACGTGCTCGAGACCAATGCCGAAGACTTCGTGAAGTCCTTCATCCAGAAGGGCGGGGAGTAGGCAAGGATGTCCGACCCCCGCCTCCCCGCGGCGTACCTCGTGCCGGGTTCGTCGTCGTTCAGTGAGTTCCTGTCCGCTCAGTCGCCGGACCTCCTCCCGTCCCGCCGTGCCGTGCCCCAGGGCCATGCGGGAGACCTCGCCCCGCACGGCACCACGATCGTCAGCGCGACCTTCCCCGGCGGGGTCGTGATGGCGGGTGACCGCCGGGCGACGATGGGCAACATCATCGCCCAGCGCGACATCGAGAAGGTCTTCCCGGCCGACGAGTTCTCGGCGGTGGGCATCGCCGGGTCGGCCGGGCTGGCGATCGAGCTGGTCCGGTTGTTCCAGACCGAGCTGGAGCACTACGAGAAGATCGAGGGCACGACCCTCTCCACGGACGGCAAGGCCAACCGGCTCGCCGCCCTGATCCGCGCCAACCTCGGGATGGCGATGCAGGGCCTCGCCGTCGTACCCCTCTTCGCCGGCTATGACCTCAACGCCAACCAGGGCCGGATCTTCAGCTATGACGTCACCGGTGGCCGCTACGAGGAGACGGCGTTCCATGCGGTCGGTTCCGGCTCCCTGTTCGCCCGCGGCTCGCTCAAGAAGCTCTACCGAGAGGATCTCGACGAGGAGGGTTGCGTGACCGCGGTCATCCAGGCGCTCTACGACGCCGCCGACGACGACTCCGCCACCGGTGGGCCCGACCTGACCCGGCGAATCTTCCCGGTCGTCCAGGTGATCACCGCCGACGGCGGCCGCCGGATGCCCGACGCCGACGTGGCCGACATCGCCGACCGGATGATCGCGGGCCGGATGAACCGGCCCGACGGCCCGGCCGCGCCCCTGACCTGAGGTGTCTCGACAGGCTCGACAACCGAAAGAGCAAAAGCAATGAGCATGCCGTTCTACGTCTCACCCGAGCAGCTGATGAAGGACCGGGCCGACTTCGCCCGCAAGGGCATCGGCCGCGGCCGGTCGGTGGTCGCTGTCCAGTACGCCGACGGGATCCTGTTCGTGTCGGAGAACCCCTCCCAGGCCCTGCACAAGGTCTCGGAGATCTACGACCGGATCGCGTTCGCGGCCGTCGGCCGCTACAACGAGTTCGAGAACCTCCGGATCGCCGGGGTCCGCCTGGCCGACATGCGCGGCTACGCCTACGACCGCCGTGACGTGACGGGGCGGGGCCTCGCCAACGCCTATGCCCAGACCCTCGGCACCATCTTCTCGAGCGGGGGCGAGAAGCCCTACGAGGTGGAGATCTTCGTCGCCGAGATCGGCGACACCGCCCCGGAGGACCAGCTCTACCGGCTGACCTACGACGGCCAGGTGGCCGATGAGCACGGGTACGCCGTGATGGGCGGCGCCGCCGACGTCGTGGCCGAGCATCTCAAGGACCACTACGTCGAGGGCGCCTCGCTCGACAGGGCGCTGCGGGCCGCCGTGGCCGCCCTGGGCCACTCCGAGGGCGGGAAGGGGAGTCCGGACGACCGGGTGGTCCCGGTCGACCACCTCGAGGTCGCGGTGCTCGACCGCACCCGGATCCAGCCGCGCAAGTTCAGCCGGCTCCGGCCCGCGCGACTCCGCGAGCTGCTCGGGGACCGCGGTCCCGAGACCCCCGGCGCGCCGAGCGACGAGGACCGCCGACCTGACGGTGGTGCCGCCCCCTCCGCCACGGACGACCCGGCTGACCCGACCGACCAGGTGAGCGGCGCCGTACCTCCGCTGGAGGACCCGACCACCGGCGAGCCGCCCGTCGCGCCGCCGCCTGCGGATCCCTCCGACCCCCTGTAGGCCGTGAACGCCCCGGACGTGTCGCCGTAACCTGACCCGGCCGGTCCCGTTGGACCAGATTGGGGAGGCACGACCTGACGAAGGAGTCGTCGCAGATGTTGATGTCACGCCCGCTGTCCGCCCTGATCGCCGCCGTCGTCCTGGCGCTGCCGCTGGCCACCGCACCCGCAGCCGGCGCGCCGACGGACTCGACGCGGACCGGCGTCAGGCTCGTCGAGCTCAAGACACCACAGCCCGACTGGTACACACCGGCGCTGCACGACCGGGTGATGGCCGCGGCAGTGCGTGGCGAGGGCGTGCCGATCCCTGAGGGCGTCGACTACGACACCTCGGGCCTCGCCTTCACCGGCATCCGCCCCGGAGCATGGATCATCGCCCCGGCGGGTTGCACCACCAACTTCGTGTTCGGCTCCAACAGTGACTACTACATCGGCACCGCCGGCCACTGCGCCGAGGTCGGCGACGAGGTCACCCTGGTCGCAGCCCCGGGTGTCCTGATGAACATCGGCACGACGGTGAAGAGCGTGGACAGGGGCATCGGCAACGACTTCGCCCTGATCGACGTACGGCCCTCCATGGAGCAGTACGTCAACCCGTCGATGGCGTACTTCGGCGGCCCGACCGGCGCGGGCAGCCCTCAGCCCAACGACGTCGTCGAGCACGCCGGCCACGGCCTGGTGATCGGCACGGGCGGCACGCCGCGCGCGGGCGTGGTGGTCTACCGCGGCAACGGCGACGGTGGCGACGCCTTCGCCTGGGTCGGCGCGGCCAGCCCCGGCGACTCGGGATCTGCCGTTCGTCTCGCCAACGGCCAGGCGGCGGGCGACCTCACGCACCTCGTGGTGGGCGGACCGTATGTGCCCGGCGACGTCGCCGGCACCACCATCGCGCGGATGCTGACGATCGCGGGCAAGCCGCTCGCCACCGCCCCCGACGGCCCCGACCCGACCTCCTGACGGATCGATCCGCGCGCGCACGCACCGGACCAGGCAACTCGTCGGACCCAACCTGCGCTGGCTCACCCCGGGATGACCGTGGTGCGCCTAGGCTGGCCGGGTGGACCGACGGATCTTCGGCATCGAGAACGAGTACGGCGTCACGTGCACGTTCCGCGGACAACGCCGCCTGAGCCCGGACGAGGTGGCCCGCTACCTGTTCCGCAAGGTCGTCAGCTGGGGGCGCAGCAGCAACGTGTTCCTGCGCAACGGAGCCCGGCTCTACCTCGACGTCGGCAGCCACCCGGAGTACGCCACCCCGGAGTGTGACGACGTCACCGAGCTCGTCGCCCACGACAAGGCGGGGGAGCGGGTGCTCGAGGGGCTGCTCCTCGACGCCGAGCAGCGTCTCCACGACGAGGGCATCGCCGGCGAGATCTACCTGTTCAAGAACAACACCGACTCCGCGGGAAACTCCTACGGCTGCCACGAGAACTACCTCGTCGGCCGGTCCGGCGAGTTCACCCGCCTGGCCGACGTGCTGATCCCGTTCCTGGTCACCCGCCAGATCGTCGTCGGCGCGGGCAAGATCACCCAGACGCCCCGGGGTGCGACCTACAGCGTGTCCCAGCGGGCCGAGCACATCTGGGAGGGTGTGTCGAGCGCGACGACCCGCAGCCGCCCCATCATCAACACCCGCGACGAGCCGCACGCGGACGCCGAGAAGTACCGGCGCCTGCACGTGATCGTGGGCGACTCCAACATGAGCGAGACGACAACCCTGTTGAAGGTCGCCAGCTGCGACCTGGTCCTCCGGATGATCGAGGAGGGCGTCGTCATGCGGGACCTGACCATGGAGAACCCGATCCGGGCGATCCGCGAGATCTCCCACGACGTCACCGGCCGCCGCAAGGTCCGGCTGGCCAACGGTCGTGAGGCCAGCGCGCTCGACATCCAGCACGAGTACCTCTCGAAGGCACGCGACTTCGTCGACCGCCGGCAGATCTCGACCCCGGTCATCGAGCAGACCCTCGACCTGTGGGAGCGGGGCCTCAAGGCCGTCGAGTCCGACGACCTCGGCCTGGTCGACCGCGAGATCGACTGGGTCATCAAGTGGAAGCTGATCGACCGCTACCGCGCCAAGCACGGTCTCCCGCTGGGTCACCCGCGGATCGCCCAGCTCGACCTGGCCTACCACGACATCCACCGCAACCGGGGCCTCTACTACCTGCTGGAGAAGCGGGGCGCCGTCGCCCGCGTCACCACCGACCTGAAGGTGTTCCAGGCGAAGTCGATCCCACCCCAGACCACCCGCGCCCGGCTGCGCGGCGAGTTCATCCGCAAGGCCCAGGAGCGCCGACGCGACTTCACGGTCGACTGGGTGCACCTCAAGCTCAACGACCAGGCGCAGCGGACTGTGCTGTGCAAGGACCCCTTCCGGGCCTACGACGAGCGGGTGCAACGCCTGATCGACGGCATGTGAGGGGCGCCGGATAGGGTGTCGGGGCTGTCCCGAAAGCCCTGAAGGTGTTGATGAATCCCGTGTTCCGACGTACTCGTCGTGTCCTCCCGTTCGTGCTCGCCGCTTCACTCGGTCTGACCCTCGCGTCCTGCGGTGACGACGAGGGTGGCGCCGGCCCTGACACGACCCTCGACTCCGTGCAGGTGGAGGGTGAGGTCGGCACCGCGCCCGAGGTCACCTTCGACCGGCAGCTCGATGCCTCCGAGACCACCACCGAGGTGCTCATCGAGGGCGACGGGGCGGAGCTGGCCGCCGGCGACCAGGTACTCACCCACCTGTGGTTCGGCAACGGCTTCACCCAGGAGAAGGCGTTCTCGACCTACGACGACGAGAAGCCGGAGCTGGTCGCGGTCGACGAGAAGCAGCTGAGCCCGGTGTTCCTCGAGGGGATCGAGGGACAGACCGTGGGCTCCCGCGTGATGGTCGCCGCTCCCGCGTCCGAGGCGTTCGGTGAGCAGGGCAACCCACAGCTCGGCATCGGCAACCAGGACACCGTGCTCGTGGTCATCGACCTGCTCAGCTCCGTCCTCGAGGAGCCCAGCGGCAAGTCGACGAACGCACCCTCGTGGGCGCCCACGATCCTCGAAGAGGACGGTGTCCCCACCGGATTCGACTTCAAGGGGATGTCGGAGCCCAGCGACCGGCTGCGGAGCACCGAGCTGGTGCGCGGGGACGGCGCCGAGGTCGAGAAGGGCCAGACCATCGTGGTCGACTACCTGGGGCAGGTGTTCGAGGGCAAGAAGCCGTTCGACGACAGCTTCAGCGCGGAGCCCACGACCTTCGAGATCGGGGTGGGCTCGGTGGTCCCCGGTTGGGACAAGAGCCTCGTCGGGACGTCGATCGGCTCACGCGTCGTGATGGCGGTCCCGCCGGAGGACGGCTACGGCAAGCAGGGCAACCCCCAGGCCGGCATCAAGGGTGACGACACCCTCTACTTCGTCGTCGACATCCTGGCCGCGGGCTGACCGCACACGCGCGGGGGAGATGACATGGCGACGGAGAAGGCCGAGCGGCTGCTGAACCTGTTGATCATGCTGCTCGTCCAGAGGCACTACGTGTCGAAGGACCGGATCCGGTCGATCCTCTACCCCGACTCCTCCGACGAGGCCTTCGAGAAGATGTTCGAGCGCGACAAGGACGACCTGCGCAGCATCGGGGTGCCGATCGAGGTCGGTCAGATGGATGCCTACTTCGACGACGAACCGGGCTACCGCGTCCGTCCCGACGAGCTCCAGCTGCCGCGGATCGAGCTCGCCCCCGACGAGGCAGCGGTGATCGGCCTCGCCGCCCGCGTGTGGGGTCACGCCCGGCTGGCCGAGGCGACCACGGAGGCGGTGCGCAAGCTGACCGCGTTCGGGCTCCCCGTCGACGTCTCCGCGCTCGACATCGTGGAGCCCCGGCTGGTCGCCGAGGAACCCTCCTTCGACGTGTTCTGGGAGGCGAGCCAGGAGCGCACGCCGGTCGAGTTCGACTACCTCCGCTCCGGCCAGACCGAGCCCACGACCCGCCACCTCCAGCCCTGGGGCGTGGTCCGCTACTCCGGCCGCTGGTACGCCGTCGGCTTCGACACCGACCGCGGCGAGGAACGGGTCTTCCGGCTGTCCCGGGTCCAGGGCCAGGCCCGCAGGAGCGGCCCCCCGGCGTCGTACGACGTCCCGGCCGGCGTCGACATCCGCGACGTCACCCGGCGGCTCGCGCCGGCTCCGGCCGCGGAGACCGTCACCGTGCTGGCCAGAGGCGGGACCGGGCACACGCTGCGCCGGAGCGCGGACGCGGTCGAGACCGACGTCGCGGGTCCGGATGACGTCACGACCTGGGACCGGCTGACCCTCGGGCGCGGAGGCATGGCGCTCGCCGACGAGCTCCTGTCCTACGGCGCCGATGTCTTCGTCGAGTCCCCGGACGCGCTGCGCGAGGCGATGGTCGACAGGTTGGCCGCTGTCGTCGACGGGACCGCGTCGTGAGTGGCGCGCCCCCCGGATCGGCCAAGGACCAGGTCGTCCGGCTGCTGCGCCTGGTGCCCTACCTCTACGCCCGCGGGACCGTGCGGGCGGACCAGGCGGCGGCCGACCTCGGGGTCACGCCCGCGCGACTGGTCTCCGACCTGAAGGTGCTGTTCATGTGCGGGCTGCCGGGTGGATATCCCGACGACCTGATCGACGTCGACCTGGACGCGCTGGAGGGAGAGGACGCCGACGGGGTGATCCGGGTGTCCAACGCCGACTACCTCGCTCGCCCGCTCCAGCTCTCGCCCACCGAGGCGACGGCGGTGATCGTCGCCCTGCGGGCCCTGCGCGACGGTGCGGGAGAGGCGACGCGGGAGATCGTGGACCGTACGGTCGCCAAGCTCGAGACGGCGGTGCACGGAGCGGCCGACCCGCTGGTGGATCCGGGCACCGGCACCGGGGTCGACGTCCTCGGCGCCCGCTTCCGGACCACCCTGGAGGAGGCCACCGCGCAGGCCCGCCAGGTGCGCCTGACCTACTGGGTGCCCTCCCGCGACGACGTGACGGACCGGGTGGTCGACCCGCGCGGCATCGTCTCCGCTCACGGACTCACCTACCTCGACGCCTGGTGCCACTCCGCCCAGGCCCCGCGGCTCTTCCGGCTGGACCGGATCCAGGACGCTGAGGTCCTCGACTCCTCCATCCAGACCCCCGCCGAGCCACCCCGGGACCTGGCCGAGGGGATGTTCCAGCACTCCGCCGACACCTCGCTGGCCACGCTGCGACTCGCCCCGGCCGCGCGCTGGGTGGTGGAGTACTACCCCGTCGAGGAGGTGCGCCCCCAGCCTGACGGCGACCTGGAGGTCGACCTCGTGATGACCGACGAGCGCTGGCTCCGGCGGCTTCTCCTGCGCCTGGCGCCCGACGCCCGGGTGGTGGCCCCGGCGGAGGTCGCGGAGTCGTTCGCGGCGGCTGCACGGGAAGCGCACGCCCTGTACACCTGACCGGCGTACGATGGATGTCGACGCCCAAACCGATGTGAGGAAGCCATGAACTACCCGCTCATCGCCGGACTCGGTCCCCAGGAGCTGATACTGATCGTCCTGGTGATCGTGTTGCTCTTCGGCGCCAAGAAGCTTCCCGAGCTCGCCCGTGGCAGCGGCAGGGCGTTGCGCATCTTCAAGGCCGAGACCAAAGGCCTGGCCGACGATGACGACGACGTCTCCGACAGCCAGCAGACCACGGAGGAGAAGGAGCTGCAGGCTCGCCGCGAGGAGTCCGACCCGGTGGTGCGCGAGCAGCGCGACGGCACCACCAGCTGACCCCGGCAGTCGGTGTCAGTCTCCGGAATCCTCCAGCTCTTCGCGGGGAGGCCCCACCACCCCGTCGGCGCGGACGGCCGAATGGCCCTGTCCGACCACATGCGTGAGCTCCGCGCCCGCCTGCTCAAGAGCGCGGTCGTCGTCCTGCTCGGCCTGATCGTCTCGCTGTTCTTCTTCGAGCAGATCTTCGACCTGGTCCTGAAGCCCTACAACGATGCCCGCGTGGCCCTGGAGAAGGACGTCGCCACGGTCCCAACGATCGGTGGGGTCGGCGGCCCGCTGATGCTGCAGCTCAAGCTCTGCGGCCTGGTCGGCCTGGTCGCGACCAGCCCGTTCTGGCTCTACCAGATCTGGGCCTTCATCCTCCCCGGGCTGCATTCCCGCGAGCGCAAGTGGACCCGCGTCTTCGCGGCCGTCGCCGGTCCCCTCTTCATGGCAGGGGTGGTCCTGGGCTACCTCACCCTGCCCAAAGGGCTGGAGATCCTGATCGGGTTCACCCAGGAGGACCTGACGAACCTGGTCGAGTTCGGCGACTACCTCACCTTTCTGATCCGGACCCTCCTGGTGTTCGGGATCGCGTTCGAGATCCCGGTCTTCGTGATCCTGCTCAACCTCGTCGGGATGCTGAGTGGGGCCAGCCTCGGCGCCCACCGCCCGTGGATCGTGATCGGGACCTTCGTGTTCGCCGCCGTCGCGACCCCGTCCACCGACCCGTTCTCCATGTTGTTCCTGGCGATTCCGATGATCCTCCTCTTCCTCATCTCCGAGGTGATCTGCCGGATCCTCGATCGTCGGCGCCGCGACCGGGACCAGCTGGTCGGGGTCGGCGACGACGAGCTGTCGCCGTTGTGACCCCGTCGCTGGACGACCTCGACCCGTTCGACCTCCCCGACTGGCTGGGCGAGGGCGCGGTCACGTGGGCCGCGGAGACCGGCGTACGCCGCGGGCACCGCATCGCGGGCCACCTCACCGGCGCCGGGCCGGAAGTGCCTTGTGATCTGCTCGCCGTCGACGAGGCGCACCCCGCGCCGGTCGCCGACGAGGCGACGAGGACCCGCGCCCACCTGGCCTGGCGGCACGGGCAGATCCTCCTGCTGGCCGACCAGGACCGGGTCGTCCTGGCCGTGCCCGGCACCGGGTTCACCGCCGACCTCGTGCTCGACGCCCTGAGCCGGCTCGCCAAGGCCGTCGGCGCCTCGCCCGAGAACTACGTCGCGCTGCTACGGATCGGTTCGGACCGTCGATAGGGTCGGGCTCGTGCCCGGAGACTCGCGCGAGATCGCGCTGCTGACCAACCCCATCGCGGGCAAGGGCAGGGGAGCGAAGGCGCGGGACGTCGCACTGCCACGCCTGCGCGAGGCGGGCTTCGTGGTCCGGAACCTCGAGGGCCGCGACGCCGACGAGGCGCTCGATCTCGCCCGGCAGTGCGTGGCCGACGGCCTCGAGTCCCTCGTCGTGTGCGGAGGCGACGGGATGGTGCACATCGGAGCCCAGGCGGTGGCCACCACCCCCACCCACCTCGGCATCATCCCGGCCGGTACCGGCAATGACGTGGCCCGCTACTTCGACATCCCGCGGAAGGACCCGCTGGCCGCCGCCGACCGGGTGATCGCGTCCCACACCAAGCGGATCGACCTCGCCCGCAGCGGCTCGAAGTACTACGTGACCGTCCTGGCCGCCGGATTCGATGCCGTGGTCAACGAGCGAGCCAACCGGATGACCTGGCCGCGCGGCCAGATGCGCTACAACCTGGCCACCCTGGCCGAGCTGCGGACCTTCGAGCCGCTGCCCTACACCCTGGAGCTCGACGGTCGCAGCCTGCGGTTCGACGCGATGCTCGTGGCCGTCGGCAACGGAGCGTCTTTCGGCGGCGGCCTGCGCATCACCGAAGGCGCCAGCCTGGACGACGGCCTCCTCGACGTCGTCATCATCCGGCCGATGAGCAAGCCCGAGCTCGTGCGGACCTACCCCAAGCTCTTCAAGGGCACGCACGTCACGCACCCGCAGTACGAACACCATCTGGCGCGTTCGGTCACCGTCGCGGCGCCGGGCATCGTGTCCTACGCCGACGGCGAGCGGTTCGGTGCCCTGCCCCTCACCATCGAGGCCGTCCCGGGAGCGCTGAGCGTCCTTGCCTGAGCTCCTCGACGAATTCGCCGCCCTCTACGACTTCGCGCTCGACGACTTCCAGATCCGTGCCTGCCGGGAGATCGAGTCCGGCGGCGGTGTGCTCGTGGCCGCCCCGACCGGCTCGGGGAAGACGATCGTCGGCGAGTTCGCCGTACACCTGGGACTGAAGACCGGTCGCAAGTGTTTCTACACGACCCCGATCAAGGCGCTGTCCAACCAGAAGTACTACGACCTCGTCGCGCGGTACGGCGAGGCGCAGGTCGGCCTGCTCACCGGCGACCACACCGTCAACGGCGAGGCGCCGATCGTGGTGATGACGACCGAGGTGTTGCGCAACATGCTCTACGCGGGATCCCGGACCCTGCTCGGCCTCGGCTTCGTGGTGATGGACGAGGTCCACTACCTCGCGGACCGGGAGCGGGGCGCCGTCTGGGAGGAGGTCATCATCCACCTGCCCGAGTCGGTGTCGCTGATCTCGCTGTCCGCGACCGTCTCGAACGCCGAGGAGTTCGGGGAGTGGCTGGCCACCGTCCGGGGCGCCATGCGCACGATCGTGGAGGAGAAGCGGCCGGTGCCGCTCTACCAGCACGTGATGGCCGGCCGGCGGCTGCTCGACCTGTTCGCCGGGTCGGACGTCGATGCCTCGGCGGGATTCGTCCGTGAGGGCGCACCCGTCAACGACGAGCTGCTCAAGCTCGCCCGCGACGACTGGGCCAGCTCCCGGATGAAGGACCGCAGGTCACCGCGGGGGCGGTCCGCGGCCCGCGGCCGGGCGCCGGCACGAGGACGCGGCGGGGGAGGCCGGCCCGTGGGGAACGGTCGACGCGTCTGGATCCCCAGCCGCGTCGACGTCGTCGACCGGCTCGACCGGGAGGGGCTGCTGCCCGCGATCACGTTCATCTTCAGCCGCGTCGGTTGCGACGCCGCAGTGACCCAGTGCCTGAACGCCAGAGTGCGGCTCACCACGCCGCAGGAGCGGGACACGATCTACCAGTTCGTCGAGGAGAGCTGCCGGCACCTGCCCGACGCCGACCTCGAGGTCCTGGGGTACGACGACTTCCTCGACGGCCTGACCCGCGGTGTCGCCGCCCACCACGCCGGCATGTTGCCCGCGTTCAAGCAGTGCGTCGAGCAGCTCTTCGTCCGCGGCCTCTGCAAGGCCGTCTTCGCGACCGAGACCCTGGCCCTCGGGATCAACATGCCGGCGCGCACCGTCGTGATCGAGAAGCTGAGCAAGTGGAACGGCGAGACGCACGCCGACATCACGCCGGGGGAGTACACCCAGCTCACCGGACGCGCCGGCCGCCGGGGCCTCGACGTCGAGGGCCACGGGATCGTGCTGTGGCAACCGGGCATGAACCCGCGGGAGCTGGCGGGGCTCGCGTCGACGCGCACCTATCCGTTGCGTTCGTCGTTCCGGCCGTCCTACAACATGGCGGTCAACCTCGTGCACCAGTTCGGCCGGACGACCACCCGCGAGCTCCTCGAGCAGTCGTTCGCGCAGTTCCAGGCGGACAAGGCCGTGGTGGGGCTGGCCCGGCAGCTGCGCAAGAGCGACGAGGCACTGACGGGGTACGCCGAGGCGGCGACCTGCGACCGCGGCGACTTCATGGAGTACGCCCGGATCCGGGACCGGATCTCCGGGGTCGAGAAGCGTGCCGCGAAGGCGCGCCGCGCCGACCGACGGGCCGACGCGCTGGACTCGCTGACCCGGCTCCGGCCAGGTGACGTGATCGAGGTGCCGACGGGCAAGTTCGCCGGCTTCGCCGTCGTCGTCGACCCCGGGCTCTCGCGGGACGAACCGCGACCCTACGTCGTGACCGCTGACCGGCAGGCCCGGCGGCTGGGGATGATCGACTTCCCGACACCGGTGCAGGCGCTGACCCAGGTCAAGGTGCCGCGCAACTTCAACGGCCGCAACCCCCAGATGCGGCGCGACCTGGCGTCGGCACTGCGCACCAAGACCCGCGATCTCGACCCCCAACGAATCGCCGCGAAGATCGACCGCGGACCGTCGAGGCCGTCCGGGCCCGAGGACGAGATCGAGCGTCTGCGCGCCCAGCTGAAGGCCCACCCGTGTCACGAGTGCCCTGACCGCGAGGACCACGCCCGCTGGGCGGAGCGGTGGTTCAAGCTCGACCGCGACGCCGCCACCCTGCGGCGCCGGATCGAGAAGCGGACCAACACCATCGCCCGCCAGTTCGACCGCGTGTGCGAGGTGCTCACCGCGCTGGACTACCTCGATGGCGACACGGTCACCCCGCGGGGCGGGCACCTGCGCCGGATCTACTCCGATGTCGACCTGCTGGCCGCGGAGTCACTCCGCCAGGGCCTCTGGGACGACCTCGACCCGTCGGGCCTCGCCGCGGTGCTCTCGATCCTGGTCTTCGAGGCTCGCCGTCCCGACGATGCCAGCTCGCCACGCATCCCCGGGGGAGCGGTCAAGGTGGCCATCGGCCAGATGGTCCGTCTGTGGGGCGAGCTGCGGAGGCTCGAGGGCGATCACCACCTCGACTTCCTGCGGCAGCCGGATCCGGGGTTCGCCTGGGCGGCGTACCGGTGGGCCGAGGGTGACGAGCTCGACTCCGTCCTGACCGACGTCGACCTGGCCGCCGGTGACTTCGTGCGCTGGATGAAGCAGCTGCTGGACCTGACCGGACAGATCGCGGACGCGGCCGGTGACTCGCCTCTGCGCGAGACGGCGCGGGAGGCGGTGCGCCGGCTCCGACGAGGAGTGGTGTCCTACTCCGGGCTCAGCGACTGACGCCCGTCGGCACCACCGGGATGATCCGGCTCTTCGGCGGCCCCTGGCGCTCCGGGCACGGTGCCGGCTCGCCACCGAGGTAGACGACCGGCAGGGTGCACGCGCTCCCGCGGGCGTCGCCGGGGGTGCGAGGCAACAGGCAGCGGGTCTCCACCGACGCCAAGGCCGGGACGACGCAGCCCTCGGGCGACGTCTCGTACGGTCCGGGACCAGGGACGAGCTCAGGTCCGGGCTCCGGGGCGACGACCGCGACCGGGGCCACCTGCGCGGCGCCGGGGGATGCCGCCAGCGCGATCAGAGCAAGGGCCATCTGGCCCGCGAGCAGCAACCTGCGCACACCATCAGCGTACGCCGATTCGACGGACCGATCAGTCCTGCACGGCCGCCGCGATCGCTTCGGCGACGGAACGCTGCCCTCGACCAGGTTCCACTGACGGCCGTGCGTCGACTCGTCGTCGAGCACGGCGGCCACGACGGCGGCGACGTCGGCCCTGGGGATCTCGGCACGGCTGACGTTCTCACCGAGGGCGACCAGACCGGTGCCCGGGTCGTCGGTCAGGCGACCGGGCCGCAGGATCGTCCAGTCGAGGGCGCTCACCCGCAGCGCCTCGTCGGCGTCGCGCTTCGCCTCGACGTACGCCCTCCAGACCGGGGACACGTCCGCCGGGAGCGGGTCGTCCACGCCGATGGCGGAGACCTGGACGAAGCGGGTGATGCCGGCGGCGTGGGCACCCTCGATCGACTTCAGGCTGCCCTCCAGGTCGACCGTCCGCTTGCGTTCGATGTTGCCGTCGGGTCCGCCGCCCGCGGCGAAGACGACCGCGTCGCAGCCGGCGAACGCATCGGCGAAGGCCCGGCCCGTCGCCCGCTCGATGTCGAGCAGGCGCACCTGTGCGCCGAGCTCCTCCAGCTCGGCCCGCTGGTCATCGCTGCGGACCAGGGCGACCGGTGTGCGGCCGGCCTCGACCAGGAGTGGGTGGAGGTGACGGGCCACCTGTCCGTGGCCCCCGACGACGGCGACGTTGCTCATGGGCCCACCGTACGCAGGCGCCTAGTGGCTCTCGTGGTCCAGGGCCTGGCGCAGCCGCTCGACGGCGCTGGTCAGGGAGTAGCGGTCGGTGAGGTCGGCCAGCGTGTCCGGGTCCCGGGGAACCCGGGGGAGCACGAGGTCGGCTTTCCCGAAGTCGATGTCGCGGGCCACGGCCACCACGGCGGGGGCGACGTCGAGGTAGTCGGCGGCCGCCTTGAGCTTGCCCCGAGGCCCGGGACCCATGTCGCTGTCGGCGTCGTGCGCCGCCGCGAGGATCCCGGCCATGTCGTCGAACCGGTTGAGCAGGGTGGCGGCGGTCTTGTCGCCGACCCCGGCCACGCCGGGTAGGCCGTCGGAGCTGTCCCCGCGGAGGGTGGCGAAGTCGGCGTACTGCCGGGGCTCGATGTCGTACTTCGCCCGCACCCAGTCGCGGGTGACCCGCTCGTGGTTGCCGACGCCACGGGCGATGTAGAGCACCCGGACCTCCGCGTCGTCGTCCACGAGCTGGAACAGGTCGCGGTCCCCGGTGACGACGTCGACGGGCATCCCCGCGTCGGTGGCCAAGGTGCCGATCACGTCGTCCGCCTCGTAGCCGTCGGCTCCCAGGACGCAGATCCCGAACGCCTCGAGCACGTCGAGGATGATCGGGATCTGCACCTCGAGGGGGTCGGGGACCTCCTCGACGTCGGGTGCCGGACCCGGGAGCACCTGCTCGACCCGATGAGCCTTGTACGACGGAATCAGGTCGACCCGCCACTGCGGACGCCAGTCGTTGTCCCAGCAGCAGACCAGGTGCGTGGGCCGGTAGTCGTTCACCAGCCGGCTGATGAAGTCGAGGAGGCCGCGCACGGCGTTCACGGGCGTGCCGTCCTCGGCGGTGATCTCGGGGACGCCGTAGAAGGCGCGAAAGTACATCGACGCGGTGTCCAGCAGCATCAGTCGATCGTTCACGGCCGCATCCTGTCATGCGGAACGGTACGCGCGGCTGCCGCTAGATTGTCCCGCGTGACGACGCCCGACGTGGAGGACACCGACCGCCGCATCCTGAGCCTGCTCGCCGCGGACGGCCGGATGTCGTTCACCGACCTCGGCAAGGCCACCGGGCTGTCCACGTCGGCGGTCCACCAGCGGGTCAAGCGGCTGGAGCAGCGAGGGCTGATCATGGGGTACGGCGCGTACGTCAGCCACGACGAGCTGGGCCTGCCGCTGACCGCGTTCATCTCGATCATCCCGAACGATCCGTCTCAGCCTGACGACTACCCCGACCGCCTGCGCGACATCCCCGAGATCGAGTCGTGCTGGTCGGTCGCCGGCGTGGAGTCCTACATCCTCAAGATCCGGGTCGCCACCCCGGTCCACCTCGAAGACCTGCTCGCCCGGATCCGCTCCGTCGCCAACGTGGCCACCAGGACCACGATCGTGCTCTCGACGCCGTACGAGAACCGGCCCGTGACCTGAGCCCGGGATAACCCGGGGCGGCCCCGCCTCGTTGACCCGGACATGCCCTCCCGACTCATCGCGCTGCTGCTCGCGGCGTTCGTGGCCCTGACCGGTGCGCTCACGGGACCGGCGACGGGTCCCGGCAGCGCCGTGGGCGCCGAACCCGAGCCGACGCTTCGGGTGGGCGTCGGTCGGGCGGACATCACCCCGCCCACCGGCTACTTCACGATGGGCAACGTGCGGTCGGACGCCCGGGCGAAGGGACAGCACACGCGGCTGCAGGCCAGGGCGGTCGTGCTCGAGCGGGGCGACACCAAGGTGGCGCTGGTCGTGACCGACCTGTGCTGCGTGGCGGGTGGACTGCTGACCGAGGCCGCCAAGCAGCTCGAGGGTCGCGGGATCGACGAGCGGTCGATGGTCGTCGCCGGCACGCACACGCACAGCGCCCCGGGGCAGTACTTCCCGTTCGGCGCCTACGACGTCACGTTCCCGAACGTGCCGACGCCCACCCAGTTCAGCCTCCAGCCCGATCCGCAGCTCTACGCGTTCCTCGCCCGCCGGATCGCCACCGCCATCGAGCGGGCCGACGACGACCTCGCGCCCGGTGCCGCGGCGTGGGGACACACCGAGATCCCGGTCGGGCTGACGGAGAACCGGTCCATCGAGGCACACCTGGCCAACTACGGGATCCAGCGCGAGCTGGGGGAGGGGAGTGCTGCCGAGAGTCCCCACGGCGCCGGCAGCACGATCGACCCCGACCTCGACGTCCTCCGGGTCGACAAGCTTCTCGACGGGAGGCTGGTGCCCGTCGGGCTCTGGTCCACGTTCGCCAACCACGGCACCGTCACCCTGGGGTCCCGGGCCGAGAACTACAACGGCGACCACCTCGGGGCAGCGATGCTGGTGACCGAGGACGCGCTCCGCCGCACGGGTGGCGCGCCGCCGAACCAGGACGTGGTCACCGCCTTCTCCAACGCCGACGAGGGCGACACGTCGTCGGCACTGCACCGGACCGGCCCCGCGGACGCGGAGTACGTCGGCCGCGTCGAGGCCGCCGCCATGATGCGGGCATGGACCGACGCCGGCAACCGGCTCTCGTCGACACCGGAGCTCGACCACCGGTGGACCAGGTTCTGCTTCTGCGGGCAGGAGACCCGGGGCGGCCGCGTCGACGACAAGGCGGTGCCGGGGCTGCCACTGCTCAGCGGCTCAGACGAGCACCGCGGCCAGCTGCACGAGAACACCGGCCTCGTCTTCGAGGGCGAGCGGTTGCCGGCCGAGGCCGGCCCCCAGGGCAACAAGATCCAGCTCCAGCCGCAGGGCGTGCCGATCCCGCAGGGTGCGCCGCTGGCGATCGTCCGCGTGGGCGACGGCGTGGTCGTCTCCAACCCCGGCGAGGTCACCACCGAGGTCGGCCGACGCATCAAGGAGTCGGTCGGCTCGGCCATGGCCGGGACCGGGGTGCGGTCGATCGCGATCAGTGGGCTGGCCAACGAGTACCAGGGCTACTTCACAACCCCCGAGGAGTACGCCTGGCAGGCCTACGAGGGCGGCCAGACGAACTTCGGCAAGTACAGCGCCAACCTGCTGGTCGAGCAGACGGGGTTGCTCGCGGCGTCCCTCGCGGAGGGACGACCGGCTCCGGCGGCGTACGAGTTCGACCCGACGAACGGCCTCGAGCCCGACGAGACACCGTTCCCGGACGGCGCCGAGCAGGGCGAGGCGTTGGAGCAGCCGGCGGGTGTTGACCGGCTGGACCGAGCGGCGTTCTCGTGGCGCGGCGGGGCACGTGGTACCGACCGTCCGCTCGACCGGGCATTCGTCCGGGTGGAGCGCCGCGCTGACGGCGGCTGGCGTCGCGTGGGCGACGACCTCGGGACCACCATCGAGTGGAGGGTCGAAGGCAACGAGCAAGTGCCCCTCGGGCCGCGCTATGTGGTGGAGGCCAACGAGGGCAGCTACACCGCGCAGTGGGAGGTGCCGCTCGACACCCGACCCGGGCGCTACCGGTTCGTGGTGACGGCGAAGCGGTACCGGCTCGCGTCGGCGACGTTCCCGGTGGCACGCGGCTCACGTCTCACCGTCGAGCCGGTGCGCGCGTCTCCGGGCCGAGCCGCGTTCACGCTGGCCTACCCCGAGCCCGAGGCGTACGCCGACCTGACCTGGCGGCCACAGGTCGCCCGCGGTACGTCGGTGACCGTGCTGGTGTCGGGGGAGCGGGTGCGGGTCTCCCCGTCAAGTCGCGGTGTCTTCGAGGTCGCAGCGTCACCGGGCGACCGGGTAGTCGTCCCTGCGGGGACGGTCGGTGACCCGTACGGCAACCGCACCGGCCGGCGTACCGCCTTCACGGCCGGCGAACCCACCGCGCCGCGGCCCCGCGAGCCCTACCCGGTGCTGTCCCCCTGGTGAGGGCTCAGTAGGCCTGGAGCGCGGCCGTCCGGCGGGACGCCTCGGCGACCTCGGCGGCGCGGAGCGCGGATTCGTCGAGGTTGCCGTGCTCGGCCCACCACTGCTGGCCCGCTTCGGGAAGGGTGTGGATCGGGTCGTAGTACTCGTAGGTGCGCGTCAGGGCCTCGGGGTCCGACGACTCGATCGAGGTGCGGTAGTTCTTCGTCCAGTAGGAGATGCCGCGCTCGGTGTCGTAGTCGGCGATCTGGTGCACCCACCGCTTGCCCACGAACGGCACGTCGCACACGATCCGCGGAGTCGCGAAGCCGGGGAGGTAGCCCATGATGTGGTGCTGGAGCCGCTGGGCGTCTGCGACCGAGACGCGCCAGTGCTCGGAGTACGGGATCATGTCGCACATGTAGAAGTAGTAGGGCATGATCTGCGCGCCGTCGAGAAGCGCGAAGCACAGGTCGAGCAGAGCGTGCGGGTCGGCGTTGACGCCGTTGAGCAGGACACCCTGGTTGCGCACGTCGCGGATCCCGGTGTCGAGCATCGCCCGTGTCGCCTCGGCCACCAGCGGGGTCACCGAGTTGGCGTGGTTGGTGTGCGTGTGGATCGCGATCGCGACCCCACGTCGGCGAGCGATCGTGGCCACCCGCTCCATGCCACTGCGCACGTCGTCCTGGAGCCAGTGCTGGGGGAGCCCGATCAGCGCCTTGGTGGCAAGCCGGACGTCGCGGATGTTGTCGATCTCCAGCAACCGGGTGAGAAAGTCCTCGAGCCGCGGCCACGGCATGTTCGCCACGTCGCCGCCGGAGACCACCACGTCGCGCACGGACGGTGTCTCGCGCAGGTAGTCCATCATCGCGCCCAGCCGGTCGTTCGGCTTGCCGGCGAACTTCAGCTTGTCGATGACCGCGGTGGAGTTGCCGACCAGGTCCATCCGGGTGCAGTGGCCGCAGTACTGCGGACACGTCGGGAGCAGCTCGGCCAGGACCTTGGTCGGGTAGCGGTGGGTCAGCCCTTCGGCCACCCACATGTCGTGCTCGTGCAGGGAGTCACGGGTGGCGTGGGGGTGGGAGGACCAGTCGGTACGACGGTCCGAGAACACCGGGATCATGTAGTGGCGGATCGGGTCGGCGTAGAACGCGTCGGTCAGCGACCCGGGGCCGGCCGGCACGGACTGCGGCGCCATCGTGTTCAACATCTGCGGCGGCACCAGCATCGACATGGTGGCGCGCTCTGCCTGGTCGCGCTCGAGGTCGGCATAGAACCGGTCGTCGACCAGGTCGCCGAGCAGGTCGCGCAGCTGGCGGACGTTCTTGACGCAGTGGGCGCGCTGCCACTGGACCGAGGCCCACTCGTCTGCCGTGACGTCCTTCCAGCCCGGGAACCGGGTCCAGTCCGGCTCCACCGGCTCGACGCGACGGTAGGGGTAGGGCTGGCCGGTCTCGCTGAACCCATTGAAGGGGGCGATGGCGGTCTCGATGCTCATCCGCTGCTCCTGTGGTGCGGCCCCGCTCGGGGCGTACGTCGAGGGCGGCGCGTCAGTTGTGTGCCGCAGCCCTCCTCTGTCAGAGTACGAGGAGGACGTTCGGTTCGTCCAATGCCGCGCCGGACGATTTCCTGCCAGAGCGAGATTTTGATGGAGGATGTCGGCCATGCTGGCCCGTGAAAGTGACCCGACCGGCCTGCACCGGGTGCTCGACGAACGGCTGGTCCTGCCCCAGGCGGCGCAGCGGCTCGACACCCGACCCGAGCTGTGGCCCGACGAGGTCAGGATCCGGGTCGAGAAGCTCAACCTCGACGCGGCGTCGTACCGCCAGCTCGAGCGGAAGCACGACGGCGACGGGGAGCGGGTCCGGGCAGAGGTGCTGGAGATCGTCGCCGCCCGCGGCAAGATGCAGAACCCCGAGACCGGGTCCGGCGGGATGCTGGTCGGCACGGTCGAGGAGGTGGGGGAGCAGTCGCCACTGGGCCTGGCCGTCGGAGACCGGGTCGCCACGCTGGTCTCGCTCACGCTCACCCCGCTCGTCATCGAGGACGGCCTGGCCGGCTGGGACGGGCGCGGCGAACAGGTGCCCTGCGACGGGTACGCCGTCCTCTTCGGCCGCTCGATCGCGGCCGTGATCCCGCACGACCTGCCGGCCGACCTCGCACTGTCGGTGATGGACGTCTGCGGCGCCCCCGCCCTGACCGCACGCGTGGTCGAGGAGGGGATGACCGTTGCCGTCATCGGAGGAGCCGGGAAGTCCGGTTCCATGAGTCTCTCCGCCGCCCGACGGGCTGGAGCAGGGCGCACCATCGGTGTCGTCCCGCACCGGGCCGAGGCCGAGCTCCTCACTCAGGCGGGGCTGGCCGACGAGGTCGTCGTCGCCGATGCCCGTGACCCGATCGCGCTGCGGGACGCCGTGGTCAAGGCGGGTGGGCCGGCCGAGGTCACGGTCGTCTGCGTCGACGTGCCCGGTTGCGAGGGTGGCGCCATCCTCAGCACCGCCGAGGGCGGGACCGTCATCTTCTTCTCGATGGCCACGTCGTTCGCCGCGGCGGCGCTCGGCGCCGAAGGCCTGGCAGCCGACGTGACGATGCTGGTCGGCAACGGCTACGTCCCCGGGCACGCGGCCTACGCCCTCGACCTCCTCCGCGCCGACGCAGGGGTGCGACAGCTCTTCGAGAGGCGGCTGGCGTGACCCGCACGCTCTACCGCAACGGCGTCGTCCACGCACTGTCCGGCCAGCCGACATGCGTGGCCGTCGAGGACGACCGGATCGTCTACCTCGGCAGCGAGGACGACGCCGCTGCCTTCGACGGCACGGGCGACGGGACCGGCGAGGTCGTGGACCTGCGAGGCGCCCTGGTCACTCCCGGATTCGTGGACGCCCACGTCCACACGGTGCGCACCGGCTTTGCGCTCACCGGGCTCGACCTCAGCGGCGTACCCACGTTGGCGACGCTGCTCGACGAGCTCCACTCGTTCGCCGCGAAGGCGCCCGACCTGGGGGTGGTCGTCGGTCAGGGCTGGGACGAGACCGCGTGGCCGGAGGGCCGTCCGCCCACGGCCGAGGAGCTGGAACGAGCCGCACCGGCGCGCCGGTGCTACCTCACGCGCGTCGACGGCCACTCCTCGGTGGTGTCACCGGCCTTGGCTGCGCTGGTGCCTGGCCTGGAGGCGCTCGACGGCTGGACCCCCGACGGCCGCGTCGAGCGGGACGCACACCACGCCGTGCGCGCCGTGCTCGAAGGCCTCATCGGCCCCGCCGAACGGCTGCAGGCAGCCCGCGCGGCCTGTCGCGCGATGGCGGCCCGGGGGATCACCGCCTTCCACGAGAACGCCGCGCCCCACATCGGCCCGGAGACCGAGATCGACATGGTCCGACAGGCAGCCGCCGAGGCAGGTCTCCGCGCGACGGTCTACTGGGGTGAGCTCGGGGCCGTGGAGACAGCGCGCCGGCTCGGCGTCGAGGGGCTGGCCGGCGACCTGATCGCCGACGGCGCGTTCGGCTCCCGCACCGCCGCGCTGTCCGCTCCCTACGCCGACCGGCCCGACACCTGTGGCCACGCCTACCTGTCGGCCGAGCAGATCCGAGACCACGTCGTCGCGTGCACGCGCACCGGCCTCCAGGCCGGGTTCCACTGCATCGGCGACGCGGCGCTCGAGAACATCCGCGAAGGGTTCGAGGCAGCCGAGCGGGACCTGGGCGCCGACGCGATCCGACGAGGACGACACCGGCTCGAGCACGTCGAGATGCCGTCGCGCACGATGATCTCCACGATGAGCAGGCTCGGGATCGTGGCGAGCGTTCAACCAGCCTTCGACGCGCTGTGGGGTGGTCCCGACGGGATGTACGCCTCCCGGCTGGGGAAGCGCTGGCGCGGCACCAACCCGTTCCGGGCCCTGCACACCGAAGACGTCCGCCTCGCCTTCGGGTCGGACTCACCGGTCACCACGCTCGGGCCCTGGGCCGCCGTCCGGGCAGCCTCCCACCACCACGACGAGAGCCAGCGGCTCGAGGTCCGCACCGCCTTCCGGGCGCACACCCGCGGCGGAGCGCTGGCGGGGCGTGACGACGAGGGCGGGGCGCTCGAGCCGGGGATGCGTGCCGACCTGGCCGTCTGGGACGTCCCCGGGGGACTGACGCCGGAGCGTCTGCCCGACCTGAGCCCGGGCGTCGATCCACCCCGGCTGCTGCGCACAGTGGCGGCCGGCCGAACGATTCACGAGAGCGAGGACGCCGCATGAGAACACCCCACGAAGCCGCTCGCTTCGCTCACGCCTCCACGGGGACCCCGAAATGAGCGGGAAGCTGGCGCTCGACCCGGACACCGTCCACAAGGCGCGCGAGCTGGCGGCCAAGGTCGGCGAACCGATCGTCCGGATGGCCACCGAGCACACCACTGTCTCCGTGGAGCGCGCCACGCTCCGGCTCGCGGGGCTGGGCGGGGCCGACGCCGACGGCACCCCCTGGGCCAACCGGCTCGCCGACTGCGTGCGCGCCGACCTCGGGCTGGAGCACGGCATCGCCCTCCCGGTGTGGGACGCGATGCTGCGCGGCGGGGACGACGACCTCCAGGGCCTGGCCCAGAAGGCCTCGGCCGGGTCGGTCCGGTTCCGGCTTCCCGACGGGACCGAAGCGGACAACGCGCGGGAAGCCGCGCGTGCGGCCGTGGGCGCCGGCGTACGTCGCATCGACGCACGGCGGCTCGAGCGGGAGCGGCTGATCGCCGACGTCGGCGACGCGCCGGCGATGCCTTGGATCTACCTGATCGTGGCGACCGGTGACATCTACGAGGACATCCCGCAGGCCCAGGCGGCGGCTCGGGCGGGTGCCGACGTGATCGCGGTGATCCGCTCCACCGGCCAGAGCCTGCTCGACTTCGTGCCCGAGGGTGCCACCCGCGAGGGGTTCGCCGGGACCTACGCCACCCAGGAGAACTTCCGGCTGATGCGGGCCGCGCTCGACGAGACGAGCCGGGAGCTCGGCCGCTACGTCCGGCTGACCAACTACGCCTCCGGGCTGTGCATGCCCGAGATCGCGACCCTGGCCGGCCTGGAGCGGCTCGACATGATGCTGAACGACTCGATGTACGGCATCCTCTTCCGCGACATCAACCCGGTCCGGACCTTCGTCGACCAGCGCTTCAGCCGGCAGATCCATGCCCGGGCCGGGATCATCATCAACACCGGCGAGGACAACTACCTCACCACTGCCGATGCCGTCGACGCCGCCCACACGGTGACCACGAGCCAGCTGCTCAACGAGTACTTCGCGCGGGAGGCCGGCCTCGAGGACTGGCAGCTCGGCCTGGGCCACGCCTTCGAGATCGACCCCGATCTGCCCGACTCGTTCCGGATGGAGCTCGCCCACGCGATGCTGGCCCGCGACCTGTTCCCGGACGCGCCGCTGAAGTGGATGCCCCCCACCCGGCACATGACCGGCGACGTCTTCCGCGGCTACCTGCTCGACGGGTTCTTCAACCTCGTCGGCGCCCTCACCGGTCAGGGGATCCTGCTGGTCGGCATGATGACCGAGGCGGTGGTCACCCCCTGGATCTCCGACCGCGACCTCGCGCTGCAGAACGTCCGCTACGTGTTGAACGCCGCCGGCAAACTGCACGAGGACTTCCATCCCACCCCGGACGGGTTCATCGTCGGCCGCGCACGCCAGGTGCTGGGGGAGTCGATCGACCTGCTCGAGCAGATCCTGCGGCACCACAGTGCACACGAAGGGGGAAGCCTGCTGGACTCCATCGCCGACGGCACCTTCGGGCTGATGAAGCGGCCCGCCGACGGCGGCCGTGGCCTCGACGGCGTGGCCCGCAAGTCGCCGGCGTACTTCAACCCGGCCACCGAGCTCCTGGAGCAGAAATGACCGACTCGCAGGGCACGATTCCCCCACTCGACGGTCAGGAATCCCCTTCTCAACGGATCATCCGGCCCTACGGCGACACCACCGGCGACGGCATGGTGCAGGTGAGCTTCACGCTGCCGATCGCGCACTCCAAGGTGGCCGATGGTGCGGCCGCACAGCTGGCGAAGAAGATGGGCATCGACCCGGCTCTGGTGGTGCACAGCAAGCCGATGGGACCCGACTTCACCTTCTTCGTGGTCTACGGACGGGTCAACCACCTCGTCGACACGAGCTTGGTGGAAGTCGTCGAGCGCGACTACCCGCTGCTGACCCCGCAGGAGGTCAACGCCGCGGTCAAGCAGGCCCTGCGCCGCCGGCTGGTCGTGATCGGCGGGTGCATCGGGACCGACGCGCACACCGTGGGCATCGACGCCATCCTCAACATCAAGGGGTTCGCGGGGGAGAAGGGGCTGGAGTACTACCGCGAGCTCAAGGTCGTCAACCTCGGTGCCCAGGTCTCGGTCCCCGAGCTCGTGGACCGCGCGCTGGCCGAGAAGGCCGACGCGGTGCTGGTCTCCCAGGTCGTCACGCAGCGCGACGCGCACCTGCTCAACACCCGGGAGATGTCCGCCGCGTTCCGCGAGGCCTACCCGCCCGAACGCCGCCCGCTCCTGGTGGTGGGCGGGCCGCGGTTCGACGAGGCGATGGCCGCGGAGCTGGGCGTCGACCGGGTCTTCGCCCGCGGCACGACGCCGGGCGAGGTGGCCAGCTTCCTGGTGCACCGAGTCACCGAGTCGAGGAGGGCATCATGACCGGCTCCGCATCCCGGGCCGAGGTCGGCCTCCGGGTCGTCCACCGCCGCTACGTGCCCTACTCCCATGCCCACTACGCCGGGAGCCTCGTCGACGGCGCCTACAGCCTCGGCCTCTTCGGGGACGTGGCGACGGAGATGTGCATCCGAACCGACAGCGACGAGGGACTCTTCGCGTCGTACTCCGACGTGCAGTTCCTCGCGCCCCTGCGGGCCGGCGACGTCGTGGAGGTGAGTGCGGAGATCGTGAAGGTCGGTTCGCGGTCGCGGGTCCTGGACTTCGCGGTGCAGGTCGTGGCGCGTGGGGAGGCCACCGGGGAGGCGCCCGGAGCGGCCCGGTTGCTCGAGCCGCCACTGCTCGTCACGACCGCGACCGGCACCGTCGTCGTGCCCGGCTGAGGCCTCGTCCGGCGTGTCCTGCGCGACACGCCGGAGGCCTTCGAAAATTGTCTGACGTTCGTCATCCGGACGCCCCGCCTGTGACCTGCGGTTTCAGGTGTTCTCGCAGGTCAGAGTGCTGTTGACAGCATCGGTGGACGTGATGAAACTTGCCTCGTCCGCTCATGCAGATCGTGCTCGGCGGACCGACGTCCGAGTGGCTGTGTCGGGGGATGGGGCGCCACCTTCCTTCCGACATGGTTCGCGGAGGTCGGTCCCGCTCCACGAGGGCGGACACGGAAGGGTCCCCGGTTCCCTAGACAACTTCCTGATCTCGGCAGCCAGTCGGTCTTGGGTCGGTCCGAAGGATCGGGGACCCTTCCGGACCTCTGCAGGCAGGTACCTTTGCCAGCGTGCTCCTCCGGACCGGCTCCGCCTTCGTCGCGGGCGTCCTCCTGGCGCTGGCGTTCGAGCCCGTGGGTGCGTCCTTCCTGATCCCGTTCGCCGTCGCCGGGTTCGTGCTCACGACCCGCGGTCTGCCGGCGCGCCGGGGATGGATCCCCGGCCTCGCCTTCGGCATCGGCTTCTGCTACGTCCTGATGTTCTGGATGCGCGTCGTCGGCATCGACGCCTGGCTCGCCCTTTCGGCGCTGGAGTCGTCCTTCTACGCCATCCTCGGCGCCGTGGCCGCGGTCCTCTCGCGGCTGCGCTTTGCTCCGGTGTGGATCGCGTGCGCCTGGGTCGGGACCGAGGCGGTCCGGTCGACCTGGCCCTTCGGGGGGATGCCCTGGGGCAGGCTCGCGTTCGCCACCGCCGAGACCCCGTGGCAGGAGGCGCTGCCCTTCGTCGGGCAGAGCGGTCTCAGCCTGCTGCTCGCGCTGCTCGGCTGTCTCCTCGCCTGGGCGGTCGTCACATCTGGCCGGCCCCGGGTCGTCTCCGCCGCTGCGGCTGTGGTCGTGCTGGGCGCCGGCGTGGCTCCCGCGCTCATGTCGTACGACGCTCCCACCGACGGCCAGCGATCCGTGGCCGTGGTCCAGGGGAACGTGCCCGGCGACGGCGACGACATCCTGCTCGACCACCGGCAGGTGACCCGCAACCACGTCGACGCCACGATCGCGCTCGCCGACAGCGTCGCCGCCGGCGACGAGACCGAGCCCGACTTCGTGCTCTGGCCGGAGAACTCCACCGCCGTCGACCCCTTCGCCGACGCTGGCATCAATGCCGGGATCCGGGAGGCCAGCGAGGCCCTCAGCCGACCGATCCTGGTCGGGGCGATGGTGGACGCCGGGGAGGAACACGTCCTCAACCAGGGCATCGTGTGGATGCCCGGGACCGGCGCGGGTGACCGGTACACCAAGCGGCACCCGGTCCCCTTCGGCGAGTACATTCCCTGGCGCGGCGTCTTCCGCAGCAACTTCGGTCGGCTCGCGCTCATCCCGCGCGACATGCGAAGCGGCACGCGGGTCGAGCCGATCCGCATCGCCGACACGTTGGTCGCGGACGCGATCTGCTTCGACGTCGCCTACGACGACGGGATCCACGCCCAGCTCCGCGAGGGCGCCGAGCTGCTGGTCGTCCAGACCTCGAACGCCATGTTCATCAACACCAGCCAGATCGACCAGCAGTTCGAGATCTCCCGGCTCCGCGCGCTCGAGACCGGCCGCTACGTCCTGGTCGCGGCCACCAACGGCGTCTCCGGTGTGGTCTCGCCCGACGGCACCGTGCTCGACCGGGCCGAGCCGCGCACCCAGGCCGTGCTCACCGAGAACGTCGAGCTCAGCACGGCGATCACCCCGGCGGTGTGGCTCGGACCGTGGGTCGGGCGCGCCTGCGCCGGCGTTGCCGTGGCCGCGCTGTGCTTGGGATTGCTCCCGTATCGTCGACGGCAGCGCAGGGGAGAGGAGGTGCAGCCGTGAGCTTCGAGTCGCTTGGCCGGATCCTGATCGTGATCCCGACCTACGACGAGGTCGACAACATCGCCTGGATCGTCGGTCGGCTCCGCGCCGCCGTCCCCGAGGTCGACGTACTGATCGTCGACGACAGCTCCCCGGACGGCACGGGGGAAGTCGCCGATCGGCTCGCGGCCGACGACGACCAGGTCCGGGTCCTGCACCGCCAGGGCAAGGAAGGGCTCGGCGCGGCCTACCTCGCCGGCTTCGCCGAGGCCCTGCAGTCCGGCTACGACGTCATCGGCGAGATGGATGCCGACGGCTCCCACCAGCCCGAGGAGCTCCCTCAGCTGCTCGAGGCCCTGGGCGAGGCCGACCTCGTGATCGGCTCCCGGTGGATCCCCGGTGGGTCGATCGTCAACTGGTCCCGCGGTCGTGAGGCCCTGTCCCGCGGCGGCAACCTCTACGTGCGGGCGCTGCTGGGCCTGGACGTCTACGACGCCACGTCCGGGTTCCGGGTCTTCCGCAGCCGGACCCTGGAGAAGATCGACCTCGGGACCGTCCGGTCGGCCGGCTACGTGTTCCAGACCGACCTGGTCGCCCGGACCCTGGAGGCGGGTCTGGCCGTTCGTGAGGTGCCGATCGAGTTCGTCGAGAGGGTCCGGGGTGAGTCGAAGATGAGCGCTCCCGTCGCCGTCGAGTCCCTGCGCCGGATCACCGGCTGGGGACTGCGGCACCGTGTGTCCCGGCTCCAGCGGGCCGTGCGTGTGCTCGTCGGGAGGGCGCGATGACCCGCGCGGCGGCCCGGCGCCGGTGGGTCAGGCTCGCGCTGTTCGCTGCCTTCATCGGCGTACCGCTCATCGAGATCTGGGTGCTGATCCAGGTCGGTCAGGTCATCGGGCCGTGGTGGACGATCCTGCTGCTGATCCTCGACAGCCTGTTCGGGACCTGGCTGGTCCGACGTGAGGGCGGCAGGGCCTGGCAGGCACTCCGGGTGGCGCTGGAGTCGGGCCGGATGCCGGCGCGGGAGCTGGCCGACGGCGCCCTCATCCTGGTCGGCGGCACCTTGATGCTCACGCCTGGCTTCGTCACCGACGTCTTCGGCATCCTGCTGATCCTGCCCTTCACCCGCCCGTTCGCCCGGCGGCTGCTGACCCAGGTCGTGACCCGCCGACTCCTGGCCGGAAATATGACCCGCCCCGGGTCCGGTCCTGGTGGACCGGTCGTCCGGGGCGAGGTGGTCGAGGAGTAGCCGGTCAGCCGGCCTTCTTCTTCCGCGCCGACGCGCGGTGCAGGTGAGCGGGGCCGATCTCGCCGCCGCGCAACAGCTCGAGACGCTCCTTGAGGATGTCCTCGAGCTCCTTCTCCGAACGACGCTCGAGCAGCATGTCCCAGTGGGTGCGGGCGGGCTTCTCGTTCTTGGCCTCCGGCTGGATCCCCGAGGTGCTCAGCGCCTCGCTGCCGCACTTCTGGCACTCCCAGGTGGCCGGGACCTCGGCCTCGACCGACATCGTGATCTCGAACTCGTGCCCGCGTGGGCAGAGGTATCCGACTTGCTGACGAGCCGCGAACTCGATGCCGCGTTCGTCCTCGAAGCTCTGACCCCCCAGTCGAGCGCCACGCAATGTTCGCTCCGCCATGAGCCACCTCCTGGCTAGTTCCCCCGATTGAAGACTGTCAGACGGCCGAACGGCCCAGAAATGACGCCTTGGGCATGACGCCACGCTGGCGTCGGTCGCCTTTGATCGTTTTAACGCTAGTGGGGTCCGGGACATTCCGAAATCCCCAGATCCAGCGAGTGGGTCAAATCACGGCTGGTGCGGCGTTCCCGGCCTCACGGATGCCGCGTTCGGTGTCCACCCTCATGAGCAGTACCCCGCCGACGACGAAGAAAACGATCAACGCGAAGATCGCCGGCCGGTAGGACCCGGTGAACTGGAAGACCAGCCCGAACACGAGCGTGCCGAACCACGACGTACCGCGGTCCATGGCGTGGTAGAAGCTGAAGTACTCTGCCTCCTTGCCGCGCGGGATCAGCAGCGAGAAGTACGACCGCGCCAGCGCCTGGGTGCCGCCCAGGACCAGGCCGATCGCGACGCCCATGGCCAGGAACGGGATCAGCGCCTCCGCGGGCAGGAACAGCGCCACCGTCACGATCGCCATCCAGCCCACCAGACCACCCAGGATGACGCGCTTGGCCCCGTGGCGACCGGCCAGGCGGCCGAAGGCGAGGGCGCCCCCGATCGCGACGAACTGCACCAGGAGGTAAGTGCCCAGGACGGCGCCCTGGGAGAACTTCAGCTCCTCGATGCCGTAGATCGAGGCCGAAGCGATCACCGTCTGGATGCCGTCGTTGAAGAACAGGTAGGCCGCCAGGAAGGTGAGGGCGACCGGGTAGTGGCGCAGGTCCTTGAGGGTGTGCAGCAGCTGTCCGAAGCTGCGCTGGATGATCCCGCCGGACTCCGGTACGACGTCTCGCGGCTCGTGGTTCTTCAGGCCCCGGTACGGGATGAACGTGAAGGCCGCCCACCAGACCGCGGCCGACAGCATCGACAGCCGTACGGCCATGCTCTCGGTGAGCCCGAAGGTGTCGTACATGCTGACGACGACGAAGTTGACCGCGAGCAGCAGCCCCCCTCCCGCGTAGCCGAACGCCCACCCGCGCGAGGAGACCCGGTCGCGCTCCTGCTCGTCCGAGATCAGCGGGAGGATCGAGTCGTTGAAGACCGCGGCGGCGCCGAAGCAGAAGTTCGCGACGATGAAGGAGGCGGCGCCGAGCTGCCAGTTGCTCCCGGTGACGAAGAACAGCAGGGCCGCGGCGGCCGCGCCGGCCCACGCGAAGCCCGCGAGCAGGTCCTTCTTGCGCTCCGTGCGGTCGGCCACCGCTCCGAGGACCGGAAGCGCGACTGCCGAGATCAGTGTGGACGCCGTGATCACGAACGACGGCAACGAGCCCGGGGCGATGTCGAGGCCGAGCACGCTGACCCGGTTGTCGACCGCGGCTTCCTTGGCGATGGCGATGAGGTAGGGCGCGAACAGGACACCCGCGACGGTGGTGGCGAACGCCGAGTTGGCCCAGTCGTACCAGTACCACGCACGCTGCTCCCGGGCGCGTGCCAGCGGACGGAGATCCGCGACGCCGCCGGCTGCCTCGCTCATGAGTCTTCCCTCCCGTTGCTCATCCACTGGTCCCGCTGGACGAGCACGTCCTTGAGTATGTCGGTGCGGTCCGTCATCACCCCGTCGACACCACGGTCGAGCAGCGCGCGGATCTCGTCGGCGTCGTCCACGGTCCACACGTGGACGTGCTTGCCGGCCGCGTGCGCGCGGCCTACCAGTCCTCGGGTGGCCACGATGAGCGGACCTCGGCGGTAGGGGATCTGCAGGGCCGCCACCCGGCCGCGGGTGAGCAGGTCCGCGAGCCGACCGCTGGGCAGGAACCGGAAGGCGACGACCTCCAGCGGGTGGGCCGAGGTCGGCACCCGGCCCTGGGTCAGCCGGCGGAACTGGTTGAGCCGCCGCGCGGAGAACGAGCCCACGAGGACCCGGTCCCACGCGTCGTGCTCATCGAGGAACCGGGCCAGCAACGGGACCGCGGCGGAGGCCTTGATGTCGATGTTGAAGCGAGCGTTCGGGAATTCCTCGAAGAGCCTCGCCAGCGTCGGGACCCGCTCGCGGCCGCCGACCAGTGCCTCGCCGACCTCGGCCAGGGTGAGACTCTCGATCCTGCCCTTCAGGTCGGTGACCCGGTCCAGGACGGCGTCGTGGAAGGCAAGCAGCGCTCCGTCGCTGGTGGCGTGGACGTCGGTCTCGAGGTAGCAGTAGCCGAGCTCGGCGGCGTGCCGGAACGCGGCGAGGGTGTTCTCGAGGCCCTCGAGTTCCGGGTGGTAGGCGCCGCCGCGATGGGCAAAGGCGAGCGTCGAGCCCGGCTGGTCCAGGACGGCGTCGAGATAGCGGTGTCCGGTCCGCGGCGCGCTCACCCGTGCAGTAAACACCCCGCTGGGGCGGTGCTCACGGCTTTCGACCACTCCGGCGCGCGTGCCGGACGGTCCTCGGGGAAGGGGAGTAGCGTCGGCTCCATGGATGCGTTGACCTGTCCTCGTTGTGGCGCCGAGATGGTGAGTCGAGCTCTGGCCGACGGGCAGGTGAGCCAGTGCCCCGACGGTCACGGCGTGTTCCTCGCACGAGCCGATCTGGGCAGCCTCATCGAGTCGGAGACCGACTGGCACCGCAACGCCAGCCAGCACACCGCGCCGCTGCCGCGGATCACCGCCGACATGACCGCGCCGCCGTCCGGGCGGGCCAAGGCCCGGGCCTGGGTGGAGACGCTGTTCAGCTGAGCAGCCGCCCACGAGGCGCGAGCGGGCGGGTCGAACCCGGTCAGATGTCCCGGAACGTCTCGATGTTCGCACCCAGCAGGTTGAGCCGCTCGGCCAGTTCCTCGTAGCCGCGATGGATGACGTACGTCGACCGCAGGACCGACGTGCCCTTCGAGGCGAGCATCGCCAGCAGGACCACCACGGCGGGCCGGAGCGCGGGCGGGCACACGATCTCGGCGCCGGACCAGTGGGTCGGCCCCTCGATCATCACCCGGTGCGGGTCGAGCAGCTTGACGTCACCGCCGAGCTTGTTGAGCTCGACGAGATAGATGGCGCGGTTCTCGTAGACCCAGTCGTGGAGCAGCGTCTGGCCCTGGGCGGTGGCTGCGATCACCGCGAAGAACGGCAGGTTGTCGATGTTGAGCCCGGGGAACGGCATCGGGTGGATCTTGTCGAGCGGGGCGTGGAGCTGACTGGGCAGGGTGGTGAGGTCGACCAGCCGGGTGTGCCCGTTGCGGGCGACGTACTCCTCGGAGCGGGAGTACTGGAAGCCCATCTCCTCGAGCAGCGCCAGCTCGATCTCCAGGAACTCGATCGGCACCCGCTGGATCGTGATCGAGGACTCGGTCACGATCGCTGCCGCGAGCAGTGACATCGCCTCGATCGGGTCCTCGCTCGGGGCGTAGTCGACGTCGACGTCGATCTCCGCACGACCGGTGACAGACAGCGTGGTGGTGCCGATGCCGTCCACGACAACGCCAAGCTTCTGCAGGTAGAAACAGAGGTCCTGGACCATGTAGTTGGAGGACGCGTTGCGGATCACCGTGGTTCCGGGGTGGAGCGCGGCGGCCATCAGGGCGTTCTCGGTGACGGTGTCGCCGCGTTCGGTGAGCACGATGGCCCGGCCGGGCTCGACGGTCCGGTTGACATTAGCGTGGTACATCCCGTCGGTGGCCTTGACCTCCAGCCCGAACGGGCGCAGGGCCGCCATGTGCGGCTCGACCGTGCGGGTGCCCAGGTTGCAGCCGCCGGCGTACGGCAGCTCGAACGTCCCGGCACGATGCAGGAGCGGTCCGAGGAACATGATGATCGAGCGGGTACGCCGCGCCGCGGTTTCGTCGATGTGCTCGAGGTCGAGCTCGGCCGGCGGGATGATCTCGAGGTCACCGTCGTCGCCGAGCCACCGCGCCTGAACGCCCAGGCTCCTCAGCACCTCGAGGAGTCGGTTGACCTCCTCGATGCGGGCGACCTTGCGCAGGGTGGTCCGGCCCCGGTTGAGCAGCGACGCGCACAGCAGCGCCACTCCGGCGTTCTTGGAGGTCTTGACGTCGATGGAGCCCGACAAGCGGGTCGGCCCGGACACCCGCAGGTGCGTGGGTCCGCCGCCGAGCGCCACGATCTCGGAGTCGAGGGCGCTGCCGATGCGCGCCAGCATCTCGAGGGAGAGGTTCTGATGGCCCTTCTCGATCCGGTTGATGGCGCTCTGGCTGGTCTTCAACAGCTGGGCCAGCTCGAGCTGCGTCAGGCCGCGATGCTTGCGCGCGTCCCTGATCAGGTTGCCGATTCGGCCCTTGTAGTCGACGGTCATGGCAGCCACGGTATCTCAGATATGAGATGCACCAACATCGCCACGCGAACGGACTTTGCCTCCGCCTGCAAGGATGCCCGAATGCGAGCCACCACCATCCATGCCCCAGGGGACATCCGGATCTCAGAGGTGCCCGATCCGGTGATCTCGACTCCTGCCGAAGCCATCGTCAAGGTGACCGCGGGCTGCGTCTGCGGCTCCGACCTGTGGCCCTACCGCGGGGAGAACGAGATCGACGCGGGCTCGACGATCGGCCACGAGTGTGTCGGCGTCGTCGAGGAGGTCGGGGGAGACGTGGTCTCGTTCCGTCCCGGCGACTTCGTGGTCGTGCCGTTCTGCCACAGCGACAACACGTGCCCCCACTGCCGAGCCGGGATGCACTCCGCCTGCGACAACCAGGGCTTCACTGCCTCGGGTCAGGGGGAGTACACCCTGGTCCACCAGGCGGAGGGCACGCTGGTGAAGACCGACGGCCAGCCCGACGAGGCGATGATCCCCTCGCTCCTGACGCTTTCCGACGTGATGGCCACCGGATGGCACGCCGCCGTGGCGGCCGACGTTCGCGAAGGGGGCACCGCGGTCGTGGTCGGTGATGGGGCCGTCGGCCTGTGCGGTGTGCTGGCGGCTTCGGTGATGGGTGCTGACAAGGTGGTCGTCATGTCCCGGCACGTGCCACGCCAGGACATCGCCCGGCAGTTCGGCGCCACCCACGTCGTCGAGGAACGCGGCGCGGAGGGTTCCGCGGCGATCCGCGAGATCACCGGGGGCGTGGGCGCGGACGCCGTCCTCGAGTGCGTGGGCACCGACGCGGCGATCCAGACGGCATTCGAGATCGCGCGGCCCGGGTCGACTGTGGGCTTCGTGGGCGTCCCACACGGAGTGGAGCTCCCGGTCCGACGGATGTTCGGCAAGAACATCGGCCTGGCCGGCGGCATGGCACCGGTCCGTGCCTACCTGCCCGAGCTGTTGAAGCTGGTGCTCGAGGGGCGGATCAACCCCGGGCTGGTGTTCGACTCGACGCTGCCTCTGGCAGAGGTGGCGGAGGGTTACCGGGCGATGGACGAGCGTCGCGCGATCAAGGTGCTGCTCCAGCCCACGTGATTCGGCCCGGATCCGGGTAAGCCCGCGTCAGGCGGCGTTACCCGGCATCGGGGCGGGCTTGCAGTTGCACTCGTCGCCGCACACCAGATAGGTGTGAATGGCGTGCCCGCAGCTCTGGCACGGCATGTCGTGCGACAGGTGGTGTGTCGTCGTCTGGACGGTGTCCCACATGGCCTTTCCCCTCCTCCCCACAAAGAGTTCCCGCTTTCCCCGTTCTCACACTCACCGGTCTGGATCTCTGTGGATCGTGTGACCTTGTGAGTAGATCGCACCACCATGATTGAACGTTGTACTGACGGCGCGCCGGGCTTTCGATTGAAATCCCTCGAGGTGACCAGACCGGCATAGTCCACCTGATCCGTACGGTCGGTCGTTCGTGCGATGTTGGTGGTCACCGCGTGCCGACTTGCACGCCCCGCCGCCTGTGTCAGACTGCGGACCGAGGCCTCCGCCGGGGGGCACGACGAAGGAGGCACCAAATGAACACTCGCACCATCGCCATCGCCGCCCTGGTCCTGGTCGTCATCGTCTTGCTGATCATTTTCATGCGCTGAGACCGGCGCCGGCTCGGCCGGCTGAGCGGAACAAGGACGGTCGGTGGGCAGCGCCCACCGACCGTTCTCTGCGCCCAAAAGGAGCCTCCCTACTCATGCCCGTGTCCGAATCAGGAGCGAGGATCGGCGGCATGACCTTGCACCCTCTCGACTCCGGTCCGCACGACGCCATGAAGCGGGCACCCTGGAAGCCAGCCGTGACCGAGCTGGTGATGTCCCTGCTCGCGCTGGTGTCGATCGGCGGATTGTTCTTCAACTACCTCAACGTCTACCTGACGTTCTTCGGGGAATCCGTGACCGTCACGCCGACCGACGAGCGCTGGTACCAGTTCTTCGTGGGTCTGCTGATCGTCGCCGTCGTCGGCTCGTTCGCGGCCTCCATCTGGCGAGGTGGCACCAAGTCGAAGGTCTGGCACGCGTTCGTGGCCATGCTCGGACTGGCCGCCGCGGTGGTGTTCTCCGTGAGCCTCGACCAGCCCGAGCAGGAGGCTCCACCTCGGACGCCGTCCGTCGGGTGCCACTCCGGCGGAGACAGTCAGGGCTGTCCGGGCGGCTAGCAGGTCCACGCGACGTACGATCGCGATGTGACCAGCAGACCGGCCGCGGAGCAGCACCTGCGGGACCTCGCCCAGTTGCGTCGCGTTCGCGACCGGATCGACCGGGAGTACGCGCGGCCGCTCGACGTCGAGGCACTGGCCCGCGGGGTGCACATGTCGGCGGGGCACCTCAGCCGGGAGTTCCGGCGCACCTACGGTGAGTCGCCGTACGCCTACCTGATGACGCGGCGCATCGAGCGCGCCATGGCGCTGTTGCGCCGGGGCGACCTGAGCGTCACCGATGTCTGCTTCGCCGTCGGCTTCTCGTCGCTCGGCACCTTCAGCACCCGTTTCGCCGAGTTGGTCGGGGCGCCGCCGAGCACCTATCGAGCGCAGAACGCCGACGCATCGGCCGAGATGCCGTCATGCCACGCGAAGCAGGTGACCCGACCGATCAGGACCAGATCGATCAGGAATGGAGAAGCGTCGGCCACCTAGCCGCCTCTAGCGTGGCGGCTATGAACATCACCATTCACTACGCCTTCCTTCCGCAGACCGATCCGGAAGCCTCCCTGACCTTCTACCGCGACACCCTGGGGTTCGAGGTCCGCAACGACGTCGGCTACGAGGGCATGCGGTGGATCACCGTCGGTCCCGCCGGCCAGCCGGGCACGTCCATCGTCCTGCACCCGCCGGCCACGGACCCCGGCATCACCGACGACGAGCGCCGCACCGTCCTCGAGCTGATCGCCAAGGGCAGCTACACCGCCATCACCCTGGCCACCCCCGACCTCGACCAGGTCTTCGGGAAGCTGGAGGCCAGCGGCGCGGAGGTCCTCCAGGAGCCGACGGACCAGCCGTACGGCGTGCGCGACTGCGCGTTCCGCGACCCGTCGGGCAACCTCATCCGCATCAACCAGCTCGGCTGAGCCGTGGTGATGACCGACGCCCGCGAGCGTGAAACCCGGACGGCCGACACCGTATTCTCATGCGCGACGGCACGTGGCCGGTCCAGGGGAGTGACGGAGACAGGATGAGCAAGGCCGCGAGGAGGAACACGGACTCGACGCACACTGCCGACAGCCACGACCTGATCCGTGTGCAGGGCGCGCGGGTCAACAACCTCAAGGACATCAGCGTCGAGCTGCCGAAGCGTCGGCTCACGGTGTTCACCGGCGTCTCCGGTTCCGGGAAGAGCTCGCTGGTCTTCGAGACGATCGCCGCTGAGTCACAACGGATGATCAACGAGACCTACAGCGCCTTCGTCCAGGGCTTCATGCCCACGCTGGCCCGACCCGAGGTCGACGTACTGGAGGGCCTGACGACAGCGATCATCGTCGACCAGGAGCGGATGGGCGCCAACCCGCGCTCGACCGTCGGCACCGCCACCGACGCCAACGCGATGCTGCGAATCCTGTTCAGCCGGATCGGGAAGCCACACATCGGCTCACCCCAGGCCTTCTCGTTCAACGTCCCCACCCGCACGGCGAGTGGGATCATGACCGCCGACAAGGGTCAGGGCGAGAAGACCGTCGTGCGCAAGCGCGTCTACCTCGGCGGCATGTGCCCACGCTGTGAGGGCATGGGGTCGATCAACGACTTCGACCTGACCGCGATCTACGACGAGTCCAAGTCGCTGGCCGACGGCGCACTGCTGGTCCCGGGCTACAGCATGGACGGCTGGTACGGCCGGATCTTCAGCGGCGCCGGCTTCGACATGGACAAGCCGATCGCCAAGTACAGCCAGAAGGATCGCAAGAAGCTCCTGTACGGCGAGCCGGAGAAGATCAAGGTCGAGGGCGTCAACCTCACCTACGAGGGCGTCATCCCCAAGATGCAGAAGTCCATGCTCTCCAAGGACGTCGAGGCCATGCAGCCCCACATACGGCGGTTCGTCGAGCGTGCGGTGACCTTCACGACGTGCCCCGACTGCGACGGCACGCGGCTCAACGAGGAAGCCCTGTCGTCGAAGATCAACGGGAAGAACATCGCCGAGCTCTGCTCGATGCAGATCAGCGATCTCGCCGAGTGGATCCGCGACCTCGACGAGCCGTCCGTGGCGCCGCTCCTCGACGGGTTGCGGTATCTCCTTGACTCCTTCGGAGAGATCGGGCTGGGTTACCTCTCGCTCGAACGGCCGGCGGGAACGCTCTCCGGGGGAGAGGCGCAGCGCACCAAGCTGATCCGCCACCTCGGCTCGTCGCTCACCGACGTCACCTACGTCTTCGACGAGCCCACGATCGGCCTGCACCCGCACGACATCGACCGGATGAACGAGCTGCTCTTCCAGCTGCGCGACAAGGGCAACACCGTGCTCGTCGTGGAGCACAAGCCCGAGACCATCGCGATCGCGGACCACGTCGTCGACCTCGGGCCCGGCGCCGGTACGGGGGGCGGCACCGTCTGCTTCGAGGGCAGCGTGGACGGCCTGCGACACAGCGACACCACCACGGGCCGCCATCTCGACGACCGGGCGGACCTCAAGGAGACCGTGCGGACGTCGTCCGGCGCGCTGGAGGTTCGCGGCGCGTCCCTGCACAACCTGCGGGACGTGGACGTCGACATCCCGCTCGGGGTGCTCTGCGTGGTCACCGGCGTCGCCGGCTCCGGCAAGAGCTCGCTGATCCACGGATCGGTCGCCGGGGGTGAGGACGTCGTGGTGATCGACCAGGGTGCGATCAAGGGCTCGCGGCGGAGCAACCCGGCGACGTACACCGGGGTGCTCGACCCGATCCGCAAGGCGTTCGCGAAGGCCAACGGCGTGAAGCCCGCGCTGTTCAGCTCCAACTCCGAAGGCGCCTGCCCGAACTGCAACGGCGCGGGCGTGATCTTCACCGAGCTGGGCGTCATGGCCACCGTGGAGTCCACCTGCGAGGTGTGTGAGGGGAAGCGGTTCCAGGCAGCGGTCCTGGAGTACACGCTGGGCGGCCGGAACATCGCCGAGGTGCTCGCGATGTCGGTCGAGGAGGCCGAGGAGTTCTTCGACGCGGGTGAGGCACGCACCCCGGCGGCCCACACGATCCTGGAACGTCTGGCCGACGTGGGGTTGGGTTATGTCAGCCTCGGCCAGCCGTTGACGACGCTGTCGGGCGGGGAGCGGCAGCGGCTCAAGCTGGCCACGCACCTCGGCGAGAAGGGCGGTGTCTATGTCCTCGACGAGCCGACCACCGGGCTCCACCTGGCCGACGTCGAACACCTGCTCGGCCTGCTGAACCGGCTCGTCGAGTCCGGCAAGTCGGTCATCGTGATCGCTCATCACCAGGCGGTCATGGCGCAGGCCGACTGGATCATCGACCTCGGTCCCGGCGCCGGCCACGACGGTGGCCAGGTCATCTTCGAAGGCACACCCGCCGACCTGGTCAAGGACGGGAGCACGCTCACCGGCCAGCACCTGGCGGAGTACATCGGTATCGCCGATAAGTGACATTATGTCAATTAGTACGGAAGGGCTGCCCTCTCCCACTGGTCAAGGCTGAGACGAGGGCAGCCAGGTGGGTACCGTCGGGACCATGACCCACGCGAGGACCCAAGCCATCCAGGCGGTCGTGGACCGCACCAGCTCCTACCAGGACGGCGCCCCGGAAGGAACGGTCGAAGCCGAGCTTCGGGCGGGCTTCGCCGCGGCGGGCGTGGACGTCACCGACGACGAGCTCCGCCTGCTCGCCGAGGCCATCGAGGATCGGCACGGCGCGGTGGACGTCACCGAGGTGCTCCCCTGAGCCGCTGAGCGCGACCGCCGTCGGTCTACGGTGGCGGCATGTCGACGACGCTGCCGCACGAGCTGCCGCCGACGCCGCACCTGCGGGTGGACCCGGTGCGGCTGCGCCACAACATCCGGCGTACGGCGGAGCGCGCGGCCGGAGCGCAGGTCGCCCTTCGCCCGCACGTGAAGACGCACAAGTGCGTCGAGGTGGCCAAGCTGCAGCTCGCCGCCGGGGCGGTCGGCATCACCGTCGCCACCCTGGGTGAGGCCGAGACCTTCGCCCGGCACGGGTTCGACGACATCTTCATCGCCTATCCCCTGTGGCTCGACGACGTGTCGGCGCGCCGGATGCGCGACCTGGTCGGGGACGCGACGCTGACCATCGGCGTCGACTCGTCCGAGGGCGCGGCGGCGGCCGGCCGGCACCTCGGTGAGGGTGCCCGTGCGCTGGTGGAGGTCGACAGCGGTCACCATCGCAGCGGGGTGCCCCCGCACCAGGCCGGCGCCCTGGCCCGCACCGCCGCCCGGGCCGGCCTCGACGTGCGCGGCGTGTTCACCTTCCCCGGCCACAGCTACGCACCGGACAACCTGGACCAGGCCGCCGTGGACGAGGCGCGGGCGCTCACCGAGGCGGCCGAGTCGCTGCGCGTGGCAGGGATCGAGCCGACCGTCGTGAGCGGCGGCTCGACGCCGAGCCTGTCGAGTGCCGACACCGACGTACTCACCGAGCTGCGCCCGGGCGTCTACGTCTTCGGAGACGCCCAGCAGTGGGAGCTCGGTTCCATGTCGCCCGACGACGTGGCCCTCACGTGTCGCTCCACCGTCGTCAGCCACTCCGGCGGAAGGCTCGTGCTGGACGCCGGCAGCAAGGCCCTCGGCGCCGACCGTGCTCCGTGGGCGACGGGCTACGGGCGCCTGCTCGAGCATCCGGAGGCTCGGATCACGCTGCTCTCCGAGCATCACGCGGTCGCCGACCTCGGCGACTCTCCCCTGCCCGCGATCGGCACCCGGCTCGACGTCGTCCCCAATCACGTGTGCAACGCCGTCAACCTCGCCGACACCTTGTACGTCGAGGACGCCGGCGTGCTCACGGCGTGGCCGGTGGTCGCCCGCGGTCAGAATGGTTGACCCGGCCTCCTAGGATCGCCGGCATGCCCGCTCGACTTCTGGCCGTCCTGCTCGCCGTCCTGTGTGCCTCCGTCCTCGTGTCCTGCGGCGACGACGCGAGTAGTGGCGGCGAAGCCACGTGCCAGTACCCCGCGGACGGAAGCGATCCGGCTCGTGAGATCGAGCCACCTCCTGGCGAGCCGACCGAGAGCGGCGAGGTCGCGGTGACCATCGCCACCAGCGCCGGCGACGCGGACGCCACGCTGGACGCCCAGGCGGCACCCTGCACCGTCAACTCCTTCCTCTCCCTGGCCGACCAGGGCTTCTTCGACAGCAGCCCCTGTCACCGGCTGACAACGGCGAGCGCCGGCATCTACGTCCTGCAGTGCGGGGATCCGACCGGCGTCGGTGGTGGTGGTCCCGGATACCGCTTCGCCGACGAGCTCACCGGCGACGAGACCTACCCCGCCGGCACCCTGGCCATGGCCAACGGCGGGCCGGACAGCAACGGCTCGCAGTTCTTCATGGTCTACGACGACACGCCGCTGCCCCCCGACTACACCGTCTTCGGCACCCTCGAGGACGGTGGGCTCCAGGTCGTCCGGGACGTGGCCGCCCAGGGCACCGCCAACGGCGCGCCCGATGGTCCGCCCGCGGCCGAGGTCACGATCGAGTCGGTCACCGTCGACTGATCCGCGGTCGTCACAGCGGGAACGACGTACCGGTCAGCTCCTCCGAGCGCGCCCACAGCGCCTTGCCCAGCTCGGGGTCGCTCGCCGCGGGGCTGCGACCGACCAGAGTCGGCCAGCCCAGCATCTCCCCCGGTCCATGCGGACCCACGTAGCTGTTGCCGGGGAGGTCCATGGTGGCGGCATAGACCGTGGTGAGCGCACCCTGCCACGCGGGCATCCCGATGATCCGGTTGCCGAGGTCCGAGATCCATGTGAACGCGCGGTTCCCGGTGCCGGCCTGCAGAGCGGTCGAGGTGTAGCCGGGGTGGGCCCCCGTCGCCCGCAGGGTCGAGCCGGAGGCGGTCAGCCGGCGCTGCAGCTCGGCCAGGAAGAGCAGGTTGGCGAGCTTGGACTGGGCGTAGGCGGGGTAGGGCCGGTAGGGGCGGTGCTCCCAGCTCAGGTCGTCCAGGTCGACGCGGCCCGAGCGATGGGCGGCCGAGGCCACCACCACGACCCGGTCGGTCAGCTTCGGGAGCATCAGGTTGGTCAGCGCGAAGTGCCCGAGGTGGTTGGTGGCGAGCTGGCTCTCGAAGCCGTCGACGCTGCGGGCGAACGGGACGGCCATGATCCCGGCGTTGTTGACCAGGACGTCGACGGAGCCCACCCCCTCCGCGAACGAGCGCACCGAGGCCAGGTCGGACACGTCGAGGCGACGTACCTCCGTGGTCCCGGGGAGGTGGCGAGCCGCCGCCTCCCCCTTCTCCGGGCTGCGCACGGCGAGCACGACATGGGCCCCGAACGCGGCGAGGATCCGGGCCGTCTGCAGTCCGATCCCGCTGCTGGCCCCGGTGACGACGACCGTGCGACCGTCCTGACGCGGCACCGCCGTCCATTTGCGCGGGCCGCGGGTTGGCGCCATCAGCCCTCGAGCCGCCGCTTGAGGGTCGCGAGGTCCTTGCTCATGGCGCGCCGCATCGCCAGCTCCATGACCGGGGCGGTGACGCGGGCGAACCCGCGGGGTGAGCCGGTGTTGCGCAGCGTCATCCGGGTGCCCCCGTCGGCCGGCTCCCACATGTAGGTGGTCTGCATCGGGAACGGGCCCTGCGCGGTCTGCATGACCAGCCGCTCCCCCGGCACCAGGTCGACCACCTCGTAGGTGTACTCGATCCGCCGGCCGAGGAACGTGGCCACGAAGTCCATCCGGGACCCGACCTGCACGGGCGGAGGCGTCTGCCAGCGCACCGACTCGATGTTGACGTACCAGGACGGTGCGTTGCCGGGGTCGCCGGCGTAGGCCGCGACCTCCTCGACCGGCCGGTCGATCCGGGTCTCCACAGTGACGTCGACCGCCATGCCTATGCTCCGACGTACTCGATCGGGGCACCGAGCTGGACCGTGCGGCCCACCGCGCACAGCCGGTCGCGGGTCTGCTGCAGGGCTCGGGGAAGCATCTGTCTGGCGCGGTCGCCGCCGTCGCCCTCGGGGAACACGACGTCGAAGGTGACCTTGAGCCCCTCGAGGTGGTTGCCCTGCTCGTCGCGGACCTTGTGCCCCTCGACGCGCACGTCGAACTTGTCGGCCGTGACTCGCTTGCCGGTGATCAGGTCGACGTCGATGGCGCTGCACCCCGCGATCGCCACCAGGAGCAGCTCGACGGGAGTGAAGTCGGTGCCCTCGCCCGATCCGACGGGGAGCACTCCCCCGCGCCGGTTCGTTGCCTGGTAGCGGCCCTCGCCGAGCCGGCTGAGGTCGATGCTGCGGAGTGTCTCGGGATCCATGCGGCCAGCCTGCCAGACCGCTCCCCCGGTCGCTCAGCGGAACCGGAGTCGAAACCTCTCGCGCCGGTCGCGACGCGACTGCTTCCGGGCGAGCTCCAGGGTGCGCAGCAGCACTGGGTCCCGATCCGTGTGAACCCGTCCATCGACGATCCCGCGGGCCAGGTGCAACTGCGTGTTCATGGAGCTTCATCCTCTCGGCCCGGTGCCCCCCGGACCATGCGTGTGGCTGTAATGCGTAATGCCGCTTTGGTGGCTCTTACATGATAGGAGGAGTGCCACGTGGTCTCCGCATCGCCGGCGACGTGATCCGTGGCACCTCAGGACGCACGAGGGCCCGGGCTCCAGCCCGGGCCCTCGTGGTGGGACAGGATCGATCAGCGCAGGACGAGAACTCCTGCTTCCCGCATGCCGAGCACGACCATGTCGGTGGGCGCGCTGACGTCCCGTCGCTCAACGATTCCGCGGGGTCCCTCGAGGAGCAGCTGGCCCTCGACCGCGTCGTTGCGGGCCATCGTCGACAGAGCGTGCTTCAGCTGGGCGACGCTGTCCGTCTTGCCCGCGTTGAACCACGATGATCCCCCGCCGCCGACAGCAAGGAACCCGCTCGCACCCCGTGCCTGCGTCGGGACAGGCAAGGCCACCGAGACCGTCGTGGCGCCGGTGCTGTTCTCCAGCAGGGCGCGGACCCGGAGTGTCCTGCCCGCCTGGACGACAGCAGGGTGCCGACGGTCGAGGGTGAACCACCGTCCGCCGCGGTTCTGCGCCAGCTGACGAACGCGCCAGCTCGCGTGGTCGTCGATGAGCTCGCCGTCGATCGTGACGCCTTCGACCACGACTCCCGGCATCGAGCTCAGCGCCCACACTGCGTCCGCAACGTCCCACGGCGACTCGAAGGCGATGTCGGAGGCCGAGGCGAAGCGGTCGCGCCGAGAGATCGAGAACGCCGCCCCGTGGTCCGTGCCGGTGATCGTCCACTTCTGCAGCTCCGAGCCACCCCCGATGGCGTCAAGGACGCGATCGTGGTTGACCAGCTGCTGGTAGAGGGTCATTTCGGCGTTGGCCCCGGGGACCGACACGTAGGTGGTTCCCGTTCGGGGCTCGCCCACGTAGCTGAGGGTCGACGTGACGCTCATCGTGGACGGCAGCTCGCCCAGGATGCCGCTGATGCCCGAGGCCCGGTCGTCGGTGATCGTCCCGGCCGGGGCCGCGATGTTGGCCACCTTGAAGGGTGCCCCCAGCGAGTCGGCCTGTACGTAGAGCGCCTTGGCCGGGTGCATGCTCAAGGTGGTCCTACCCGAGAACATCATCGGGTGCCCGAAGCCCACCAGGCGCCCGCCGCAAACGCTCGTGACGGTACCGACACTGCCGGCGGTGATGTCGCCGTGGGCGACGCTCGCCCCCAGGTTGCCCCCGGCGACCAGCGTCGCGGCGTCGGCCACCGCGGCACTGGCGCCCATCGTGCCGGCGTTCCTCGTGACGTAGGGGCGGATCCGGCCGTGCGGCGGACTCTGGGTCGCGGCATCCTGGAGCCGATGAGCGCCCACGGCGGAGAAGGATCGGGGCATCCGCAGCCGGCTGAAGCCGTCGGCCGCCTGGCTCCGCGAGACGGAAGACTCAGCAGCGATCCGCGACGAGTCGGCGCTGCCGACCTCGACCTGACGCGCCGGGCTTGCCGCGCCCGGCAGGTAGTTGTCCATCTCCTCGTACGGCGTGATGCCGGCGACCGGGGAGGGTCCCCCCGAGAGCCCGTAGGCTACGGCGCCGATGAGTTCGCCGCTCGTCGTGTAGACCGGAGAGCCGGACATGCCCTGCCAGATGCCGCCCACACGGCGGATCTCGTCGGAGTCGAGCTCCATCATGATCATGTCGAGGTCCGGGGCGATGCCGTCCTCGAGCACCCCGATCACGGTGCCGGTGAACTCCGTGGGCGTCGTTCCCTTGGTGACGGTCAGGCCTTCGACAGGCTGATCCTCCACGAGGTCGGCGACGGCGAAGGCCGTCGGGCAGTCCCCGGTCGGGGGGACCGACTGTGCGGGTCCGGTGGTGACGGCGCCGGCTGAGGCGGCCAGGCCGAGCGACGCCGCGAGCGCGGCGGCGATCCGGCCTCGTCCGCGAACCTTGAGTGACAACATGGTGATACTCCCTTTCCCGAGTCTCGGGCGTATCGGACGCCCCCATGTGATGCCCAGGACGCTCTGGGAGCAACAGAGGTTGCCTCCGGTCCGCGGCTGCCTGAACTTACTGGCTCACGAGGTTCCGCGTACCGCATTTGCACAACCACTCCTAAGGTGTCGGAGTGGCCATCAGCAGCGACCGAGCGCGTCGGCCCGGGCCGACGGTCCGGGTGACGGTGCGCGAGATGACCCCGACCCGGGAGGTCGAGCACGAGGACCGCCTCGCGACCGAGGAGCCGCTCGAGATCAGGCTGGCGTGGCCCGGGGTCCCCGCTCATCGGGTCTGGGTCACGATGCGGACGCCTGGCCACGACTTCGAGCTGGCCGCGGGCTGGCTCGTCCACGAGGGCATCGCCGGCCCCGCGTCGATCCAGGGGGTCGCCTACTGCGTCGACGCCGAGCTCGAGCCCGAGGAGGAGTTCAACGTCGTCACCGTCACCCTGTCCGCTCCCCCGGCGCGGGACCCCGGGCACCGGCACACCGGGCAGTCGTCGGGCTCCTCGGCGTGCGGGGTGTGTGGGAAGGACTCGGTGGTGCAAGCGCTGGACGTTCCGCGGGGCCGACCCTGGCCCGGACCGCATCCCGCGCCCGAGGTGGTCCGCGGGCTCCCGGCGCTGCTTCGCCAGGACCAGCGGGTGTTCTCCCGCACCGGCGGGGTGCACGCCGCCGGCCTGGCTACCGCCGCAGGGGACCTGCTCGTCTGCCGGGAGGACGTCGGACGCCACAACGCGGTCGACAAGGTCACGGGGGCACGGGTGCTCGTGGGCCTCTCCCCCGCCGAGGCCTGCCTGGTCGTCAGCGGCCGCGCGGGGTTCGAGCTGGTCCAGAAGGCCGTCGCATCGGGGGTGGGCGCCCTGGTGGCGGTCGGGGCACCGTCGAGCCTCGCCGTACGCCTCGCGGAGCGCAGCGGCCTGCACCTGTACGGGTTCACGTCCGAGGACCGGTGCGTCCGCTACCCGTAGGTGGTTGACCCTCGCTAGCCAGCCCTCGCTAGCCATTACCAACCGCGCGCCGCAGGGCGTACCAAGGAAATGAGGACAACTTTTCACCTTCCTTGACGGAGGACGCGCGATGAACTCATCCCTGCGAAACCTGATCGCGGCCGGCGTCGGCGCTGTCGCGGCGCTCGCGATCGGCATTCCGCTCCTACCGGCGGGAGCGACGACCACCACCACCGAGCTCACGGCCCAGCTCGACGGCGCACAGGAGGTGCCGCCGGCCGACCCGAACGGCTCCGGCGACGCCTTCGTCTTCACCACACCCAGCGACCCCAGGGCGCTGTGCTACGTCCTGTTCGTGGACCGGATCGGGGCGGCCCAGGCGGCTCACATCCACCGGGGTGAGGTGGGCGTGAACGGTCCGGTCGTGGTCCCCCTGCGGGCACCGAGCGACGGGGACTCGGCGGCCTGCGTGCAGACGCGGGACCGGCTCGTGGCGAGAATCCTGGCGAACCCGCAGAACTTCTATGTCAACGTGCACAACGTCAGGTTCCCCGACGGCGCGATCCGGGGGCAGCTCGGATAACGAGCGCCCACGGTTTGTGTACGACGGCTGGTTGCGACACGGTGGAGGGGTACTGACCGCAATCGGAAGCGAGCCCATGCTCACTCTCACCGACAACGCCAGCACGATCGTCAAGGAGATCTCCAACCAGATCCCCGATGCCGCAGGCCTGCGAATCACGAGCGAGAGCGCAGACCAGCCCTCGTTCGAGGTCGAGCCGGCCACCGCCGCCGAGCCCGGCGACGCCGTGGTCGAGCAGGACGGCGCGACCATCTACCTCGACGAGGCTTCGTCGCTTCAGCTCGACGACAAGGTGCTCGACGCCGAGGTCGACCAGAGCGGCGGCGTGCAGTTCGCGCTCACCATGCAGGCGTGACCGGAGGTCCTGAACCGCGCTCCTGAAGCAGCGCTCTTGAGGAGGGTGCGCACCGGCGCCGACGGCGTGGGTCCATCGCCTTGTCGGTGGTGGCTTCTACGTTCGTGCCGTGCGCATCCTCCATACCTCCGACTGGCACCTGGGCAGGTCCTTCCACCGTGAAGGCATGCTCGGGCACCAGGCGACCTACGTCGACCACCTGCTCGACGTCGTCGAGTCGGAGCAGGTCGACCTGGTCGTGGTGGCTGGTGACATCTACGACCGTGCCCTGCCGCCGGTCGATGCCGTCCGGCTGGCCGACGAGACCTTCGCCCGGCTGGCCGCCTCCCGGGCCCGGGTCGTCGTCACCAGTGGCAACCACGACTCCGCCCATCGCCTCGGCTTCGGCTCCCGGCTGATCGACGCGGCCGGTGTCTTCATCCGCACCGACGCCGCGACGGCCGGAGTGCCCGTGCTGCTCGAGGACGACCACGGCCCGGTCGCGGTCTACGGGCTCCCCTACCTCGACCCCGACACCCTGCGCGAGCCCTGGGGTCTGTCCCACCGCTCACACGAGGCGGCCCTGGGTGAGGCCGTGTCCCGGGTGCGTGCCGACCTCGCCGGCCGGCCAGGTGCCCGGTCCGTGGTTCTGGCCCATGCCTTCGTGGCCGGGGGCGAGTCCAGCGAATCCGAGCGTGACATCAGCGTCGGCGGCGTCTCGATCGTGCCGACCTCGATCTTCGACGGCATCGACTACACCGCCCTCGGCCACCTGCACGGCCGCCACACGCTGACCGACACGATCCGCTACAGCGGCTCCCCGCTCGCGTACTCCTTCTCCGAGGCCGCACACCGCAAGGGCAGCTGGCTCATCGAGCTCGACGCGGCGGGGTTCCACACGGCCGGGTTCGTCGACGCCCCCGTCCCACGGCCACTGGGGCGGATCAGGGGCGACCTCGACTCCCTGCTGACCGACCCCGCGCTGGCCGGCCACGAGTCGGCCTGGGTCCAGGCGACCCTGACCGACGACACCCGGCCGCTCCAGGCCATGGAGCAGCTGCGCCGGCGCTTTCCCCACACCCTCGTCCTCGCCTTCGAACCCACCCATCCACGCGACTCCGACGCCCCCACGGCGCCCACGCGGGCGCGGACCGACCACGAGATCGCCCTCGGATTCGTCGCCGACCTGCGCGGGCTTCCCGCCACCGGTGCGGAGTCCGGGCTCCTGCTCGAGGCGTGCGATGCCTGCTGCGACGATCCCGACTTCGACGTGCTGCTCTCCGCCGGTGCCGACTGATGCGCCTCCACCACCTCCAGGTCGAGGCCTTCGGGCCGTTCGCGGATCGCGTCGTGGTCGACTTCGACGCGCTCTCGGCGGCCGGCCTGTTCCTGCTCACCGGCGCCACGGGCGCCGGCAAGACCTCGATCCTCGATGCGGTCTGCTTCGCCCTCTACGGCGAGGTGCCTGGCGATCGACAGAGCGCCAAGCGACTCCGGGCCGACCAGGCCGCCGACGGCGAGACGCCCCGCGTCACCCTCGACCTCACGCTCGCCGGACGACGGTTTCGCATCGTGCGCTCCCCCGCCTGGCAGCGGCCCAAGAAGCGCGGCAGCGGCACCACCACTCAGCAGGCCTCGGTCACGCTCTGCGAGCGCCGGGGTGAGACCTGGCACCCGCTCTCCACCAGGCTCGACGAGGCAGGCCATCAGATCACCCACCTCGTCGGCCTCAATCTCACCCAGTTCTGTCAGGTGGCCATGCTCCCCCAGGGCAGGTTCCAGGCGTTCCTGCGGGCGAGATCCGAGGAGCGGCACAAGCTGCTGCAGCAGCTGTTCCGGACCGCTCGATTCGAGGACGTGGAGCGCTGGCTGGCCGACCGACGTCGCTCCCTGCGCCGCGAGTCGCTCGACCACCACGACCACGTGGCCGACCTCGTCAGCCGACTCAGCGAGGCCGCCGGGTCCCCGCTGCCGGCCGAGTGGGATGTCCACGACCTGGGCCTTCCGGCCGAGACGGGTGAGGTGAAGCAGTGGTTGTCCTCCCGGGGACGAGCAGCCGAGGCGTCGGCGCGAGAGGCCGGGGTCCAGAGCCGGGCTGCAGTCGCCCACGAAGCAGCGGCCCGCGAGGCCCTCGACCGTTCGCGGCAGCTCCGGGATGCCCAACAGCGTCATGCCGACGCGCTCGCCGAACGCGACCGCCTGGCCGGCGCGGCGCCCGACCACGCCCGCCAGCTCGCCCGACTGGCGCGCGCCCGGCGCGCCGCCGAGGTGGCCCCCTTGGGCAGGGTCGCGGACCAGCAGGCGCGGGCCGCCGCGCGTGCCCAGGAGCTCAGCGCCACCCGCACCCAGGCTGCGGCCGTCCAGCTGGGGATCGCGACGGCCGACCTCGACGACGCCATCCTGGTCGACTGTCGCGACCGAGCGGTCGCCTGCGCGGCCGACGCCCGGGCACTCGTCCCGCGCGAGCTCGCCCTCGACGTTCTGCAGCGCGAGGTCGAGAAGGCCTCGACGTGCGCACGACAGCTCGCGACCGAGCGCGACGAGCTCACCCGCGGGCTCTCCGACCTTCCCGACGAAGTCATGGTGCTGCGCCAGCGCGAGTCCGAGGCCCGTGGTGCCGAGCGAGACCTGCCTGGAGTGAACGACAAGGTGGGTTCACTGCGCAGCAGGCGGGACGCCGCTCTACAGGCCCTCAGGCTCGCTGAGGAGCTGACGGGGGCCACCGACCTGCACCGGCGGGCAGTCGACGAGGCGCAGGAGCTCAAGGAGGCCTGGCTCCACGTTCAAGAGCAGCGCATCCGCGGCATCGCCGCCGAGCTCGCCGGAGCGCTGGCGGTGGGCGACGAGTGCCCCGTGTGCGGATCGGCCGACCACCCCCGGCCCGCCAGCCCTGACGCAGGCGCGCCCGACGCCACTGCCGAGAAGGCTGCCCGCAAGCAGGTCGACGACGCCGAGGCAGCTCGCCACGCTCACGACGTCCGGGTCCGCGAGCTCACGGCACGGCTGGAGGCCGCCCGGGCCACCGCTGACGGGGAGCTCGCTGCCATCCGCACGGAGCTCGCCACCGCTGAGTCTGAGCTGCAGCGGCTCACCGGGCTCGCCGCTTCCGCGGCGGACCGTGGCGCCGAGGTCCTCGCCGCCGAGGCCCGGCAAACCGAGCTCACCGCACGCCGCGAGAAGGTCGCTCGAGACCTCGCGGTCACGGCCGCGGGCCTGGAGCGCCAACGCGAGGAGTCCGTGACGATCGAGCGCGAGCTGGCAGGCCTCCTCTCCGGCTCCGGCTGTGAGACCCTCACCGTTCTCGCTGTCGAGCGCGACGAGGTTGCCACCACCTGCACGGAGGCACTTCTGGCCCGTGACGACGCCCGCCGCACCGACCGCGCGGCGGCAGCCGCCCGCGACCAGCTGGAGGAGGCCGCGTTGGCCGCCGGGTTCGAGGACGTCTCGGCTGCTCTGGGGGCGGCGTTGGACCCGCCGGCCGTCGTGCGGCTGGAGCGGGAGATCCAGGCGCACGAGCAGGCGCTTGCGGTCACCGCGTCGACGCTGTCCGATCCGGCGCTGTGCGAGCAGGCGCTGCTGCCGCCGCCAGACGTTTCCGCCCTCGAGGTGAACCACCAGCAGGCGGTCGACGATCTCGCGGCGGCCACCACGGCCGCCAACGTCGGACGCGCGAGGTCCAAGCGCGTCTGGGGGCTGGGCCACCAGCTCGCGGCTGCGCTGGAAGCCTGGTTGCCGGTGCGGGCCGAGCTCGACCTGGTGACCCGGCTGGCGGCGCTCGTCGACGGATCCTCCCCCGACAACCGGCTCCGCATGCGGCTCTCCGGCTACGTCCTGGCCTCCCGGCTCGCCCAGGTGGTGGCGGCGGCCAACGTGCGGTTGTCACGGATGAGCGACCACCGCTACGCCCTCGAGCACACCGGTGGCCGGGGTGCCCGGGAGACCCGCGGGGGCCTCAGCCTGCTCGTGCGTGACGAGTGGTCGGGCGAGACGCGCGATCCGGCCACGCTCTCCGGCGGCGAGACGTTCGTGGTCTCCCTCGCACTCGCCCTCGGCCTGGCCGACGTCATCGCCCACGAGGTCGGCGGAGCCGACCTCGACACCCTGTTCGTCGACGAGGGCTTCGGCTCCCTCGACGCCGAGACCCTGGACGACGTGATGGACACCCTCGACAGCCTCCGCGAAGGTGGCCGCGTGGTCGGGGTGGTCAGCCACGTCACCCACCTGCGCGAACGCATCCCGACCCAGCTGCACGTCGAGAAACGACGCCATGGCTCGACGGTGCGCACGGTTCACTCAGGATAGGTTCGCCCTCATGGAAAACGCCGTCGATCCGAGTTTCCTGGACCTGCCCTTCCGGATGCTGTCCGGCGCAGCCCTCGGCCGAGCCGGTGAGCTCGGCGTGAGTCACGCCGACTTCCGCTTCGAACGCGTTCGCTACCAGCAGCTCGGCGTTCGGGACGGGGTGCTGCAGGGCGCCGGCGACACCGACGACCTCGGCTTCGCCGTCCGGGTCATTCACCGCGGAGCCTGGGGGTTCGCCTCCGGCGTGGTGCTGACGCCCGAGTCGGCCGCCGCGGTGGCGGAGCGAGCGGTCGAGGTGGCGCGGGTCGCAGCCGCGATGACGGGCGCTCCGGTCGAGCTCGCTCCGGAGCCGGTCTACGACGACGTCACCTGGGTCTCGTCCTACGACGTCAACCCGTTCGAGGTCCCCACCGCTGACAAGGCCGCCCTCCTGATCGACTGGACCAAGCGGCTGCGCACCGGTGCGGCGGTCGACCACGCGACCGCCTATCTGCTGCAGGTGCAGGAGAACAAGTTCTACGCCGACCTCACCGGCACCCGCACCACCCAGCAGCGGGTCCGGCTGCAGCCGGGCTTCGAGGCGATGGGGACCGGGGCCGACACGTTCGACTCAATGGCCTCGATCGCACCGCCGGTCGGTCGCGGCTGGGAGTACCTCACCGACGGCACTTACGACTGGGACGAGGAGATCGAGCAGGTCCCCGAGCTGCTCGCCGAGAAGCTGAAGGCCCCCAGCGTCGAGGCCGGCAGCTACGACCTGGTCATCCATCCGTCGAACCTGTGGCTCACCATCCACGAGTCGATCGGGCACGCCACCGAGCTCGACCGCGCCCTCGGCTACGAAGCCAACTACGCCGGGACCTCCTTCGCGACTGTCGACAAGCTCGGGACCATGCAGTACGGCTCACCGGTCATGAACGTCACCGGTGACCGCACCGTCGAGCACGGTCTCGCCACGACCGGATACGACGACGAGGGCGTCCAGACGCAGGCGTGGGACATCGTGCGCGACGGCGTGTTCGTCGGCTACCAGCTGGACCGGCCGATGGCAGCGCAGCGGCCGGAGCTGAACTCCGGTGACGGCAGGGGCCGCTCCAACGGCTGCGCCTACGCCGACTCCCCCGGCCACATCCCCATCCAGCGGATGGCCAACGTCTCCCTCCAGCCCGCCCAGGACGGCCCTTCCACGGACGACCTGATCGGCCGGGTCGAGCGCGGGCTCTACATCGTCGGTGACAAGTCGTGGTCGATCGACATGCAGCGTTTCAACTTCCAGTTCACCGGCCAGCGGTTCTACAAGATCGCCGACGGGGAGCTGGTCGGCCAGCTCCGCGACGTCGCCTACCAGGCCACGACAACCGACTTCTGGAACTCCCTGGAAGCCGTGGGTGGCCCGGAGACCTGGCAGCTCGGCGGCGCGTTCAACTGCGGCAAGGCGCAACCCGGGCAGGTCGCCGCGGTCAGCCATGGCTGCCCCACCTCGCTCTTCCGCGCGGTCCGGATCCTGAACACCAACGACGAGGGAGGCAACTGATGAACACCACGCCGCAAGCGCTCGTCGAGCACGCCCTGGTCACCTCCACCGCCGACGACTGCATCGTCATCGTCGCCGACAGCACCAGCGCCAACCTCCGCTGGGCCAACAACAACCTGACCACCAACGGCGTGATGCACCGGATCAGCGTCACCGTCGTCTCCTTCATCAAGGCGGCCGACGGAATCCGCACCGGGTCCGTCACGGGCAGCGCCAGCTCAGCCGCCCAGGTCGCCTCCCTGGTCGAGGCGGCCGACGCCGCGGCCAGGGCCGGGTCCCCGGCCGAGGACGCCGCCGACCTGGTCACCGGGGACGCTGCGCCCGACTGGGACCAGGCGCCGGTTCCCACGGACATCCGCGTCTACGACAAGTTCGCCCCCGCCTTGGGAGAAGCCTTCGGACGTGCCTCCGACGGCCAGCGCGTGCTCTACGGCTTCGTCAATCACGAGGTGACCACCACGTTCCTGGGCTCGTCCACCGGGCTCCGCCTGCGGCACGCGCAACCCACCGGCCACTACGGTTGCACCGGCAAGACGGCCGATCTGACCAGGAGCGCCTGGGTGGGCGGCGCGACCCGCGACTTCGCCGACGTCGACGCCCTGTCCGTCGAGGAGACGCTGGCCCAACGCCTCGGCTGGGGCTCGCGGCAGGTCGATCTCCCGGCCGGCAGGTACGACACGATCCTCCCGCCCACGGCCGTCGCGGACCTGATGGTGGATGCCTACTGGTCCGCGGGTGCCCGGACCGCCCACGAGGGGCAGTCCGTCTACAGCAGGCGTGGCGGCGGCACGCGGATCGGCGACCGGATCACTCGGGAGGGGGTCAACCTCTTCTCCGACCCGGCGTACGACGGCCTGGCCTGCGCCCCGTTCACGATGGCCGCGACGTCCGACAACACCGAGTCTGTCTTCGACAACGGCCTCCCGCTGGACCGCACGGACTGGCTCCGCGACGGCTACCTCACCTCGCTCCTGCAGACCCGCCACACCGCCTCGATGACCGGCCAGCCGGTCACGCCGATGATCGACAACCTGGTGCTCTCGATCGACAACGCCTCCGGGACCGTCGACGACCTGGTAGCCGGCACCGAGCGCGGTCTGCTGGTGACCTGCCTCTGGTACACCCGAGAGGTCGACGCCCAGACCCTGCTCCTGACCGGGCTCACCCGGGACGGGGTCTACCTGGTCGAGAACGGCGAGATCACCGGCGCGGTCAACAACTTCCGCTGGAACGAGAGTCCGATCGACCTGCTCCGGCGGTTCACCCATGCCTCCGAGACGGTGGCGAGCTTCAGCCGCGAGTGGGGCGACGACTACTTCTCGCGGACCGCGACCCCCGGCCTGCGCGTCCCCGACTTCAACATGTCCAGCGTGTCCCAGGCCCTCTGAACGCGGCTCATCGCAGCCAGCGGCGCAGCTTCTTCCGCGAGACCTTCTTCCAGACCTCCGGCAGCTCCGCGTCGAGTTCGGCCGCTCGCTCCTCCTCCCGCACGAGCAGGACACCCCAGGTCACCGAGCTCTCCCCCACGGCGTCGGCCGAGGCGGCAATCTCGAGCAGGTCGGGACGGCTGATCACGGTGTCCTGACGCACTCCGAGGTGAGAGGTGAGCAACTTCCCGGCCTTCGCCAGCCGTTTCGCGTCCTTGCCCCAGACGGGCTGCACGGCCTCGGCGGCGTACCTCAGTCGTTTGGCGTCCTTCCGCACCTCGTGCAGCTCGGCGTCCCGGTCGTCGGCGTCAGCCACCGCCGCCATCCGCCGCTTCACCCGCCGCCACTCCTGGTGAACCCGGGCCGGCAGGACGTCCTCCGCCGGCTGCCCGGCCTTCTCCCTCCATGGGGGGTCCGCGATCAGGCGGTCGAGGTCAGCAAGGAGCTGGAAGTAGCGGTCTGACGACAGGGTCTCGTCCACGAGTGCCCAACCCGCACGTGCCCGGTCGTCGAAGGTCTTGTCCAGGCGGCTCCGCGCCGGACCGACGACCGCGTCGTCTGGTTCGGCGTCGATCAACGCGCGCAGCCGCTCGCGCACGACCTTGGCGTCACGAGCGTCGGCCAGGGCACGTCCGAGCCACTGGATCTCGTCCCGGATGGGATCGGTCACCTCACGGTCGACCAGTGGCCGGTACGTCGCCAGCGCGGAGCGCAGCCGGCGACAGGCGACCCGGGCCTGGTGCACACCTTCGTCCCGGCGGCGGCGCATCTGGCTGTCGCGACGCTTCAGCTCGGTGACCTGCCGGATCAGGCGGCGGTGGAGCACCCGTCCGGCGGGCAGGTTCCTCCCGACCTCGGGCAGCGGCATCTCCGACGGCGCACGGTCCCCGAGGACCCGCACGATCTTCCGCTGCACCTGTCCCGGATGGATCCCGACGCCCGCCATCAGTTCGTCCGCTGCCTCCAGCAGCTCGGCGTCGGCGTTGACCAGCTCGAGCTCCCACTCGCGCCAGACGACCGGTCCGGCGCTGCCCTCCGGAGTACCTGTCACCTCGTCGTCGGCCAGCTCGGCCAGCACGCTGCCGTCAGCTCCCATCAGGTCCCGGCGCGTGCGGCGGGTCCGGATGGTGGCGATCGGTTCCACGGGTGCCTTCAGCGTCCACGCGACGACGTTGCGGCGCAGCTCAGCGGGCGGATGACGTCGTGCCCGCGTCAGCGACACACGGATCTCGTCGCGGCCGGCGTCGGCCGGCACCTTGAGGTGCCATCCTTCGTCCGACCCGCCGGTCCGGCGGCGCAGCGACACACCAGCCCGGGTCAGCGCGCGGTCGGCAGTGTCGAAGTAGACAGCGTGCAGGTCGTCCACATGGGCAGGCCCCATCGCCGCAACCTCGGGGAGCTGGGTCAACTCGGGAAGGCTCGCGTCAGGGCCGACCGCGTATGTGCGTTCGATCTCCAAGTGGTCGGCCATGGCCTAGGTCTACCTCGTCCGGGTGAACCGCGGTGGGTGTCACGCGATCGGATGGCCGCCCGGGATCGGCGCGGCCGGGTCGTACGGCGCCTTCGTGTAGACGAACGTCGCCACCTCCAGGTGGCTGATCGAGCCGTCGCCGTTGCGCACGACGTGGAGCTCCTCACCGCGGTGATAGCCCTCCGTCCCGACGATCCGGGGGCCGCTGAGCTCGAAGCGGTCGACCCCCTCGGGCCGGACCAGGCTGCGCAGCTCGAGCCGATCGTTGCTCCAGCGCAGCTCGGTGGCGGTGTGGCCCCAGAACCACAGTCCGAGCAGGTCACGAGCCGGCTCGGGAACGTGGTCGCTCGGCTTCCACGGTTCCGCGGGCGCGACCGGATCATCCGAGAGCAGCACCTGCGGGACGCCGCCGGTGTCGAGGCCCGTGGTCGCGTTGGCCGTGACGATCGTCCCGTCGCCGGTGTCGGGATCGACGAACAGGCTCGCGACGAACCCCGGCATCGAGCCGGTGTGGCCGACCAGCCGCCGTCCACCGCAGTCGAGCACGCGCAACCCAAGGCCGTAGTCCGCGGCCGGCGGCACCGGCCGCCTGGCCTCGCGCAAGGTGTCCCCCGCCAGCACGTCGGGGTGGCCGGACGCCAGGAACGATGCCCACCTGGCGAGGTCTGGGATCGTGCTCCACGCCTGCCCGGCCGGTGCCATCGCCCGGGTGTCCTGGTGCGGCTCGGGTGTGAGCGTCCCGGCGAAGTGGTCGACGCTGTACCCCTGCGCGTTCGGCGGGGCCGGGTGGTACGTCGTCCGTGCCATCCCGAGCGGCCCGAAGACCTCAGTCGCCAGCACCTCCCACCACGTCGTTCCTGCGACCCTGGCGACGACCTCGCCCAGGAGGGCGAAGCCGAGGTTGCTGTAGTGGAAGAAGTCACCGGGCCCGGCCACCGCTCCGGAACCGTCGTTGCGGGCGACGAGCGTCGGGAAGTCGCCGCCCGGCGAGCGCTCCCACCACGGTCCGACGGGTTCGCTCTGCATGCCCGATGTGTGGGAGAGCAGCGCCCGAAGGGTCGAGGACGCGTAACCCGTGTCGGGCACGAACCGGCCGATCGGGTCGTCGAGATCGAGGGCACCGGCGTCCCGCAGACGAAGCACGGCCACGGCGACGAAGGTCTTGGTGATCGACCCGATCCGGTACTGCCGGTCGTCGGGGTCCCCGGGCCCCACGCCGGCCGCACCGGTCCACACCAGCTCTCCGTCGAGCAGCACGCCGGCCACGATCGAGGGGAGCCGCCCCTCGGACTGCATCAGCTGGAGACGGGCCTGCCAACGCTCCGGGCTCATGCGTCGGCGAACGCCTCCGGCGCCGGGCAGGCGCAGACCAGGTTCCGGTCACCGTAGGCCTGGTCGACGCGGGCGACCGGTGGCCAGTACTTGTCAGGGTCGACTCCGGTCGGGAAGACCGCGAGGTCGCGTGGGTAGGCGCGGTCCCAGTCGCCCACGAGCGCCCGGGCGGTGTGGGGTGCCCCGCGGAGCGGGGAGGCGTCGGCGGTCCACTCCCCCGCGGCCACCCGGTCGATCTCGCCGCGGATCGCGATCATCGCCTCGCAGAAGCGGTCCAGCTCCGCGAGGTCCTCGGACTCGGTCGGCTCGACCATCAGCGTGCCGGAGACGGGGAACGACATCGTGGGTGCGTGGAAGCCGTAGTCGATGAGGCGCTTGGCGACGTCCTCGACCGTGACGCCGGTCTGCTTGGTGAGCCCGCGCAGGTCGAGGATGCACTCGTGCGCGACCAGCCCGTTGTGGCCGCGGTAGAGCACCGGGAAGTGCTCCTCGAGGCGCTGCGCGACGTAGTTGGCCGACAGCACCGCGGCCGCGGTCGCCCGGGCGAGACCCGGGCCACCCATCAGGCGGACGTATGCCCACGAGATCGGGAGCACTCCGGCCGAGCCGTAGGGCGCCGCGCTGATCGGGCCGATGCCGTCCCTGCGGTCCGCGTCGGGGTGCTGGGCGTGGGACGGCAGGAAGGGCGCGAGGTGTGCGCGCACCGCGACCGGTCCCACCCCGGGCCCGCCGCCACCGTGCGGGATGCAGAACGTCTTGTGCAGGTTGAGGTGCGAGACGTCGCCGCCGAAATCCCCGGGACGGGCGTAGCCGAGAAGGGCGTTCAGGTTGGCACCGTCGACGTACACCTGGCCGCCGTGCTCATGGACGGTCTCGCAGAGCTCCACGATCGTGTCCTCGTAGGCCCCGTGGGTACTGGGGTAGGTCACCATGATCGCGGCCAGGTCGTCGCTGTGCTCCTCGCACTTCGACCGTAGGTCCGCCAGGTCGACCGAGCCGTCGTCGGCTGCCTTCACCACGACGACCTTCATCCCGGCCATCACCGCGGACGCGGCGTTGGTGCCATGCGCCGAGGACGGGATCAGGCAGACGTTGCGGGCCTCCTCGCCGCGGTCCCGGTGGTAGGCGCGGATCGCCAGCAGTCCGGCGAGCTCCCCCTGCGAACCCGCGTTGGGCTGGATGGAGACCCGGTCGTAGCCGGTGACCTCGGCCAGCCACTCCTCGAGCTCGACCACGAGCCGCTGGTAGCCGACCGCGTCGTCGGCAGGGGCGAAGGGGTGCAGGTCGGCGAAGCCGGGAAGCGACACCGGTTCCATCTCGGTCGTGGCGTTGAGCTTCATGGTGCAGGAGCCCAGCGGGATCATCCCGCGGTCCAGTGCGTAGTCGCGGGCCGAGAGCCGGCGAAGGTAGCGGAGCATCGCGGTCTCGCTGTGGTGCGTGGAGAACACCTCATGCGTGAGGTACGGCGTGGCGCGGCGCAGCGCCTCGGGGAGCGCCTCGCCGGTGGCCTGGTCGAGGGCAGCCAGGTCGACCGAGGCCAGCCCGAACGCCTCGAGCACCTTGCCCAAGGTGGCTCCGGTCGTGGACTCCGAGGTCGAGATGCCGACCCGGTCGGCGTCCACCAGGCGCAGGTGCACACCTCGCTCGCGGGCCGCGGCGACCACCTCGGACGCGCGACCGGGAACGGAGGCGGTCAGGGTGTCGAAGAACTCCTCCGACTCGACCGCCACTCCCCCGTCGGCCAACGCCCGCGCCAGGACGGCGGCGTACCGGTGCGCCCTGGTGGCGATCGAGCGCAGTCCCTCGGGACCGTGGTAGACGGCGTACATCGACGCCACGACGGCCAGCAGGACCTGGGCGGTGCAGATGTTGGAGGTCGCCTTGTCCCGCCGGATGTGCTGCTCGCGCGTCTGCAGGGCCAGCCGGTAGGCCGGCCGTCCCTCTGCGTCGAGGGAGACACCCACCAGGCGGCCGGGAAGGTGACGCTCGAGGCCCTGCGCCACCGACATGTACCCGGCGTGTGGTCCTCCGTAGAACAAGGGGACCCCGAATCGCTGGGAGGACCCCACCACCACGTCGGCGCCCATCTCTCCTGGCGCCTCCAGGAGGGTCAGCGCCAGCAGGTCGGCCGCCACGACGGCGAGCGCGTTGCGCTCGTGGGCGGCCTCGATCACCGGCCGGGGGTCGACGATCCGTCCGGACGCGCCGGGGTACTGCACCAGCACCCCTGACAGCTCCCCGTCCGGCAGACCCTCGCGCAGGTCAGCGACCCGGACCTCGATTCCCATCGCCTCGGCGCGGGTCCGCACCACCTCGATGGTCTGGGGCAACGCATCGGCGTCGACCACGAACGGTCCGGAGGCCTTTCGGTTGCCGCGGCGGACCAGCGTCATCGCCTCGGCCGCGGCGGTTCCCTCGTCCAGGAGGGACGCATTGGCCGTCGGCAGGCCAGTCAGGTCGCCGATCATGGTCTGGAAGTTGAGAAGTGCCTCGAGACGTCCCTGGGAGATCTCGGGCTGGTAGGGCGTGTAGGCGGTGTACCAGCTGGGGTCCTCGAGCACGTTGCGCCGGATGACCGGCGGGGTGAGCGTGGGGTGGTAGCCAACCCCGATCATGGACTCGGCGGGCCGGTTGGCCGCCGCCAGCTCCCGCAGCTCGCGGGCGACGGCGTCCTCGGTGGCCGGCTCGGGGAGCTGGAGGTCAGCCTCAGAGCGGATGCCGGCGGGGACCGCGGCCGCCATCAGGTCATCGAGCGAGGCGAAGCCGACGGTCTCGAGCATCGTCTCGATGTCCGTGGGCCGCAGTCCGATGTGACGTTCGACGAACGGCAGGACGGCGTCGAGCTCGGCGAGGGTGGGATGGTCCGACACGGGTGGCTCCTGAAGCTGGGTCGATCAGGTCGCCTCCCCCTCTGTCACTCGGGAACGCCGAGCTTCAGAGTTGCCTGGTCCGCGCGGTCCTTGGCGCCTGAGAGGTTCCGGGGAGGGGTTGCCCCTTCGGCGCTCCGCCGGTGGCGGAGACTCTCCCGTGCGGGATTGTCGGCGAGGCCCAATCTAGCCGATCTTGCGCGCAGCGCGGCGAGCGGCAAGCTCGTCGCTCGCGCTGGGAGTCGCGTCGGACTCCGCGGTGCGCTCGCTCGGCAGCTCGGCCAGCGTGCCTTCGATCTCGCGCCAGACGCCTCCGATGGCGATGCCGAAGACGCCCTGACCGCCCTGGAGCAGGTCGATGACCTCGTCGTTGCTGGTGCACTCATAGACCGAGACGCCGTCGCTCATCAGGGTGACGCGGGTGAGGTCGTCGGTGCCGCGAGTGCGCAGGTGCTGCACGGCGCTGCGGATCTGCTGCAGCGAGATGCCCGCGTCGAGCAGACGCTTGATGACCTTGAGGATCAGGATGTCGCGGAAGGAGTACAGGCGCTGCGAGCCGGAGCCGGTCGCGCCCCGGACGGTCGGCTCGACCAGTCCGGTCCGGGCCCAGTAGTCGAGCTGGCGGTAGGTGATCCCGGCCGCGTTGCAGGCGGTGGGCCCGCGGTAGCCGGTGTCGCTCGGCAGCGGGGAAACGTCGTCGGTGAACAGGAGGCCCTGCTCAGCGGCCTCCTCGGCAGCACGCGCTGCCTCGCCCGAGGCCCGGTCCTGCTCGTTCTCTCCTGCGCCCACGACATCCTCCACGTCTACTCCGTTGAGCGTAACCCCTGGGGAATGCGTCGGAGCCGGGTCACGAGGATCAGCCCACAACGATGGAGTTACAACAGAGACACTTCAAGGTAGGCCGCTGCCGAGGGGTGGTCAACGAGGTGACCGGCGTGTCGCAACCCTCAACCTCATGCTGAGGGTTAGCCCTCAGTGCGCGTCGAAGTCCTCCGGGGTCACCTGATCGAGGAACTCGCGGAACTTCTCGACCTCGTCCTCCTGCTCGGCCGGGACCGCGAGGCCGGCCTCGTCGAGCACCTCCTCGGAGCACACGATGCGGCTCCCGGTGCGGAGCGCGAGGGCGATCGAGTCCGAGGGCCGGGCGCTGACCTCGGTACCGGAACCGAGCACCAGGATCGCGAAGAAGACGCCGTCCTTGACCTCGGTGATGCGGACCTCGGAGAGCTCGGTTCCGGTGGCCGCCAGCACGTCCCTGAGGAGGTCGTGGGTCAGCGGCCGCGGGGGTACGACGCCCTGCTGGGCGAACGCGATCGCGGTGGCCTCGACCGCCCCGATCCAGATCGGCAGGTAACGGTCTCCCGACACCTCCCGGAGCAGCACGATCGGCTGGTTCGAGGGCATCTCGACCCGGACTCCCATGACATCGACTTCGCGCACGGAATCCACCCTACTCCCGCACGGGAGCCGTCACCCGCCCACGGCTCAGGAGGACCTGAGGCCGGTCTTCACCAGGGTCGCGTGCAGGCGCACCGACAGCGCCGCGATTTCGCTGACCGCCTCCTCGGCCCGCGCCTTGGCGGAGGCGTCGCGGCCCCGCTTGAGGGGGGCGACCACCTGGTCGACCAGCCCGATCTCACGGTCGGCCGCGGTCTTGAACGCCCGCAGGTGCCGGGGCTCGAAACCGAAGTCGGCCAGCTCACGCGCCGACTTGGCGATGACCAGTGCGTCGGTGTCGTAGTGGCCAGTACCGGCTCTGGGAACGATCAGGCCGTACTGCTCGAGCTGGTCGAGGAGCGCCTCCGACACGTCGGCGATCTTGACCAGCTCCTTGCGGGACAGCCGCACGTTGTCGCTGCGGCTGAACGACTCCGGGCTGGGCAGGCCGTCCGCAGCCAGCGCGACCCTGGGCACGGTGGGGACGACGCCCTCGATCGGCGGGGGTTCGAGACCCCGGTCGATGGCGTCGAGATGCTCCCCGATGACCCGCAGCGGGAGGTAGTGGTCGCGCTGCATCCTCAGGATGTAGCGCAGCCGGTCGACGTCCTCGGCCGTGAACTTGCGGTAGCCCGCCGGAGTGCGCTCGGGCTTGATCAGGCCCTTGTCCTCCAGGAAGCGGATCTTCGGGATGGTGATCCCCGGGAAGTCGGGGCGCAGACGATCGAGCACCTCGCCGATGTTCATCCTCGCCCGGGAGGCTGGGGCATGCTGCACGGTCAGCCCTTGCTGTGCCCGGAGAAGAAGACCAGGCGGTACTTCCCGATCTGCACCTCGTCGCCGTCCTTGAGCTGGACCCGGTCGATCCGGTCACGGTTGACGTAGGTGCCGTTGAGGCTGCCGGCGTCGCTGACCGTGAAGTCCTCGCCGTCGCGGCGGAACTCCGCATGCCGCCGCGAGACGGTCACGTCGTCGAGGAAGATCTGGCTGTCGGGATGGCGCCCCGCGTTGACCTGGTCCTCATCGAGGAGGAACCGGCTCCCGGCTCCAGGACCCCGCTGCACCACGAGGAGCGCGTGACCACCGGGCAACGCGTCCACGGCCGCTGCGTCGACAGGACTCAGCTGACGGTCCGACGTGTCGACCTTGTCGTGGGCGGCCCCGAACGTCGCGGTGGCCTCACCGGGAGTCTCGGGGGCGCTCCCTCCGCGGGACTCCCCGCCGGAATCGGCCGACACCAGCCGGGTGCCGCACTGGGAGCAGAAGCGCGCGTCGTCGGGGTTCTGCCGACCACAGGCGGTGCAGAACGGCATGGGTTCCCTCCGGATAGATGTGGTCCTCCGCCAACCCTCACCACGGGGCTGAGGCTGATGGTTGCCCCGAACCTATCAGCCGCGGGACGTCGATCAAGCGTGACGAGCCGGTGTCCGGCTCAGCCGTCGAGTGTCGCCTGGTAGGCCTCGGCGTCCATGAGTCCCTCGACCGCCGAGGAGTCGGCCGGGACCACCTCGTAGAGCCACCCGGCGCCGTAGGGGTCGTTGTTCACCAGCTCCGGCGTCGCGTCCAGCGTGGTGTTGCGCGCGGAGACCTCACCGGTGAGGGGCGCGTACACGTCACTGACCGACTTCGTCGACTCGAGCTCGCCGCAGGCATCGCCGGCCGTGACGGACTCACCCACCTCGGGCAGCGAGACGTAGACGATGTCGCCCAGCGCGTCCTGGGCGTAGTGAGTGATCCCGATCCGCACCGATCCCTCCGACTCGCCGGGGCTGCGGACCCATTCGTGTTCGGCGGTGTACTTCAAGTCCTCGGGGTACAACTCGTCTCCTCCGGTCGGGCGAATGCTCGGCAGGCTACTGCGACGCCGCCGGGTCGGCGAACTGTGGTCTGGTCGCAGGACGCACACTCTCGATGTCGAGCGACTGGAGCTCGACGACCTGGACGCTGGCGCCGTCGTCCTCGAGCTGGTCGATCGGGCCCTGGGCGAACACCAGTCCCCCGGACAACGTGGCCGGTTCGCCGATGACGTCGATGACGTACGGCGGCTCCAGCAGCTGTCCGTCGACCTCGATCCCGCCGACACCGTCCTCGAACGAGGTCTGGGCGACGACCCTGACCTCGCCGTTGAACTGCATCGCCTCGGCTCCTGCCGTGCGCAGCTCCTGAACGGTGTCGAGCAGCGAGTCGATGTCGACCGGTCCGTCGACCTCCTCGATCGTGATCCGGACGCCGGGGCCGGTGACGGGCACGCTGCCGGCGAGGATCTCCAACGTGTCGGCCTCGGTCCGGGCCTGGTCGAGGGCCGCCTCCCGGGCGCTGGTGCTCGACAGCAGGTCGGCCCGGGCGTTCTCCAGCCGGGTGATCTCGGCCTGGGCTCGCTGCGAGGTCCCGGCCAGGCCGTTCAGGACGTCGATCAGGTCCTGGTCGCGCAAACCCTGGTAGGTGTCGTCCTGCTGGTTGGCCTGGACCTGGGTCATCGCGGCAAAGCCCACGATCGCCAGCAGCACCGCCACGACGACCTGCGGGCGTCCGGGACGGAGCAGGGCGTCGCGGAGGCGCTGCCGACCCGTCGGCGGCGACTCGTGCGGCGACTCAGGCATGGAAGAGATGCCTCCTGATCGCGGCGACGTTGGAGAAGATCCGGATTCCGAGGACGACGATCACGCCGGTCGACAGCTGCCCGCCAACGCCGAGCTGGTCGCCGAGGTAGACGATGCCCGCCGCAATCACGACGTTGCTGAAGAAGGAGACGACGAACACCTTGTCGTCGAAGATCCCGTCGAGGTAGGCGCGCAGACCACCGAACACGGCGTCGAGCGCGGCCACGACGGCGATCGGGAGATAGGGCTCGAGGCCCAGGGGAACGTCGGGCTGGAGGAAGAGCGCCAGCAGGATGCCGGCCAGCAGCCCGAGTGCGGCGATCACGGCACTGCCTCCTCTTGCTGTTGACGGCCCTGACCGTCACCGGTCCCGGCCTGGACGTTCCGGAGCCGTGGCCCCGGGGCGGACGGGAGCGTCAGGGCGGGTTCGTTCTCCATGGTGTACTCGAATCCGAGATCGTCTGCGAGGTCGAAGAACTGCTGGCCGTGGGTGGAGTCCAGCAGTTCAGACTGCAGGGTCAGGGTGTCACCGATGGCCTGGACCGTGTACGGCGGGTTCACCGGCTTGCTGTTCACGTGCACTGCCGGGCCGACGTTGCGAATGGCGCTCAGCGCGGTCAGACGCTGGTCGCTGATGGCAATCGCCTCGGCGCCGGCGCTCCACAGCCCGTCGACCAGCAGGGCGAGGTCCTCGTCCCGCACCACCTGGGTCACGTCACCGTCGGGCGCGTCGTCGAGGACGATCCGGACCCCCGGCCCCGTGACGGGCGTGTAGCCGGTGGCCACCTGGAGCCGGCGCAGCCGCGCCGTGGTCTCCCGCTGGGCGGCAGTCAGGTCCGAGCGAGCGTCCTCGAGATCGATGTTGGCGCCCTGGAGCTCCACGATCTCGGCCTGCTGCCGCTCCAGCGCGGCCCGTTCGACCTGGACCCTCGCGATCAGCGTCGCCCGGCCGGCGTCAGCGGTGTCGGCGTTGCGTGAGGTCTGGACAGCCGCCGTGGTGACCAGGATCCCGAACACCGCGACGACCGCGGTCGCGACCCACGCGGGACGGCCCTTCGGCGAGTCGGCACCCGTGGTGCCGCGCCGCTGCGCGACCTCCCGGTAGTCGTCGTCCAGGGAGTGCTCGGTGATCAGCGTCAGCAACGGGGTCGTCACGTGCTCCGGCAGCGGGCCGTTCCGAAGGTCAGCCATCGGGCGCCACCGTCCGGCGCTCGGTCTCGGCCAGGAGTCGGCGTACTTGCCAGGCGTAGAGCACGCCGGCCCACCAGTAGAGACCGATCCCCCAGATCGCGAACGCCCAGCCGAACACCTCGGCCAGGGACGCGACGACGCCTTCTCCGTCGCCGAGCAGGAGCAGGGGGAAGGCGTAGAGCAGGTTGAAGGTGGCGGCCTTGCCCAGGAAGTGCACGGGCAGCGCGCTGTAGCCACGGGTGCGCAGGAGCGGGACCAGACCCCACAGGAGGAGGTCACGCAGGGGCAGGATCACCGCCACCCACCACGGAATGATGTCGCGCAGCGCCAGGGCGATCACCACCGCGAGGATGTAGAGCCGGTCGGCGACCGGGTCCAGGATCTCGCCGAGGGCCGACATCTGATTGAGCCTGCGGGCGAGGTATCCATCGAGGTAGTCGGTGAAGCCGGAAATCATCAGCAGCCCGAGTGCCCACGCGTCGGCCTCCGGCCCCAGGACCAGCCACAAGAACACGGGTACGCCGGCCAGACGCGCCATGCTGAGGAGGTTCGGCACCGTCCACACGCGCGCGTTGCGCGTCAGGTCGTCTGCCACGTAGGTCCCTGCATCTCGATGTTCGTCAGCTGCCGCTCCCAGACTATCCGTCGGGACGGTCAGACCTGTTCGTCCTGGTGGGCCGCGTCGCGGATCTCGCCGACCAGCTCCTCGATGACGTCCTCGAGGGTGGCCAGCCCCAGCTCCTCGCCGTCGGGGCCCACCACGAGCGCCATGTGGGCGCCGCGCCGCTGCAGGGTTTCGAGCGCGTCGTGCAGGGGGTCGGTCGCCTGCACCGGCGCGAAGGGCCGGATCCACTTGTCGTCGATCACGCGGGACCGTCGTTCCTCGTCGGTCTCGAGGACGTCCTTGATGTGCAGGTAGCCAAGGAGGCCACCGTCATCGGCGATGACGGGAAACCGGCTGAAACCGGTGGCGGCGCACAGCTGCTCGATGTCGGCAACGGTGGCGCCACGTCGGACGGTGGTGAGGCCGTCGGGTCTCATCAGCACGTGCTTGACCGTCTTCTCGGTGAACCCGAGCGCCCCGGCCAGCCGGCCGTACTCGTCCTCCTCCAGCAGCCCCTCGCCCCGGGACTCCTCGACCAGGGCCGCGACCTCCTCCCGCGTGTAGGTGGAGCTCACTTCGTCGCGCAGGTCGACGCCGACCAGGCGCAGGATCGCGGCCGCCATCGCGTTGATGATCACGATGACCGGCCGCAGCACCGTCACGATGGCCCATACCGGGGGGCCGAGGACCAGGGCGGCCCGGTCCGGGCCGGCCAGGGCGATGTTCTTCGGGACCATCTCGCCCATCACGACGTGCAGATACACGACGATGGAGAGACCGATCGCGAACGCGATCGGGTGGACGAACGAGTCAGGCACGTGGAGGGCGTGCAGCCCGGGTTCGATGATGTGGGCGATCGTGGGTTCGGCCACCGCACCCAGGAGCAGGGAGCACACGGTGATGCCGAGCTGGTTGACCCCGATCACGAGTGAGATGTTCTCCATCGCCTTCAGGGTGGTCCGGGCGAAGCGTGAGCCGGCCTCGGCCAGCGGCTCGATCTGGGTGCGACGTGCCGAGACGAGCGCGAACTCGGCGCCCACGAAGAAGGCGTTGCCCAACAGCAACAGGGTGGAGAACAGGAGCAGGCCGAGTGTGGTCATCACTCGTCTCCCGTGGAGGACTCACCCGAGAGCAGCCGTAGGCCCACTCGGTCGATGCGCAGCCCGTCCATGTAGAGCACGGTGAGCACGGCAAGCTGCTGACGGTGGCCTTCCTCGTCGGTGGGGTCGGGCACCGGCACCTCGGCGACGTCTCCCTGTCCCGGCACCCGCCCGAGGGTCCGCAGGACGAGGCCCGCGATCGTGTCGTAGTCCTCGTGGTCCGGAAGCTGGATCCCGGTCAGGTCCTCGACCTCGTCCGGACGCAGCAGGCCCGAGAGGGACCAGGTTCCGTCCTGGAGCTGCCGTCCACGCGCACCGAGCCGGTCGTGCTCGTCGGCGATGTCGCCGACGATCTCCTCGATGACGTCCTCGAGAGTGACGATGCCTGCGTGGCCGCCGTACTCGTCGAGGACCACGGCCATCTGGAACCCCTCACCCCCCCGGAGGAGGGCCAGCAGCGGGTCCAGGCGCATGGTGTCGGGGACGACGATCGGCCTGACCATGATGTGCTTGATGCGGGTGGTGGCCCGTTCGGGGACGGGCAGCGCGACGGCGTGCTTGACGTGGACCGTCCCGGCGACGGCGTCGTCAGTGTCCAGGACCGGGAACCGGGAGTGGCCGGACTGCCGGGCGAGCTCGATGACGTGGGTGGCCCGGTCGCCGTCCTCGACACTGACGGTGCGCACGCGCGGCGTCATGATCTCGCCGGCGGTGCGGGTGCCGAACTCCACGGACCGCTCCATCAGCTCGGCGGTCTCCGTGTCGAGGGTCCCGTGCTGGGCCGATCGCTGCGCCAGCGATGCCAGCTCCGCTGAGCTCCTGGCCGACCGGAGCTCCTCCTGTGGTTCGAGCCCGAGCCGGCGGACCAGCGCGTTGGCGGAGCCGTTGAGAAACCGGATCGGAACGCGGTTCACCGAGGTGAAGGTGCGCTGCACGAACTGGGTCGCACGAGCGACCTGCATCGGGCGGGCGATCGCCAGGTTCTTCGGAACCAGCTCGCCGAAGATCATCGTCAGACCGGCGCTGAGGGTCAGTGCGATCGTCACCGAGACCGCACGGACGGCGCCGCTCGGGACGCCCAGGGCCTCGAGCGGCGCGTCGATCAGCTCGGCGATCGCCGGCTCGGCGAGGTAGCCGATCGCCAGGTTGGTGATGGTGATGCCGACCTGCGCACCGGAGAGCTGGGTCGAGAGTGAGCGGAGGGCGCGCTGAACCCCGATCGCACCCGCGTCACCCTCCGCAGCAGCCTGGTCGACCTTGCTCCTGTCCACCGTGACGAACGCGAACTCCGCCGCCACGAAGAGGCCACAGGCGGCGATGAGCAGCAGAGCCGTCCCGAGGAGGATCCACTCGGTCAGCGTGGGCTCCTTCGAGGTCGGTGGTGGTGGCTCGTCACATTACTCGCGCGCACCCGGCGAGGCTGCGCCCGGGCTCCGCCGGGGCAATGTCGCCATTCTGCCAACGGCCGGCTCACCGCGGACCTACCCTTTCCTTTCTGCAAGTTCTCTTCAACGCATTCTCGGCAAGGCGACCACACCGTGACCATTCAGCTGCTCGGCACCCAGGCACGTCACCTGGTGAGCCGCTTCTCGTACGGCGTCACGCCGCGGCTGGCGGCCGACGTCCGGGCCGCCGGCGGAGCCCGCGCCTGGTTCGAGCGACAGCTCTCCCCCGGCTCGATCGATGACCCGGGAGCGTCCGGGCTGATCACCTGGTTCCCGAGCCTGGAGAGGGACGCCGCGACGTTGTGGCGACGCCAGGTCGACGGCATCGAGGGCGGCTGGGAGGTGATGCAGGACTACGCCCGCTGGGTCCTGCTGCGCCGGATGCGCTCCCGACGCCAGGTGCACGAGGTCATGACGGAGTTCTGGGAGAACCACCTCAACGTCCCGGTCAACGGCGACGGCGCGTTCACCCATCGCAAGACCTACGGCGACGCCATCCGCAAGCATGCCCTCGACAGCTTCGAGGAACTGCTGCAGGCCACGATCACCCATCCCGCGATGCTGATCTACCTCGACAACGCCGTCTCCACGGCGGCGCACCCCAACGAGAACCTCGGCCGTGAGCTGCTGGAGCTGCACACCGTCGGCCGCGGGAACCATGACGAGGACGACGTGAAGAGCTCTGCCCGGATCCTCACCGGATGGACCGTGGACTTGTGGCGGACCTGGGCACCGTCGTACGACACCTCTCGGCACTGGCGCGGACCCGTGCAGGTGCTCGACTTCAACGACCCGAATGCCGCCGCCGACGGGCAGGGCCTCACCAGGCGCTACCTCAGCCACCTCGCCCATCATCCGCTGACCGCCCGTCGCATCGCCCGCAAGCTCGCCGTGAAGTTCGTGCGGGACGATCCGCCCGACGCCCTGGTCGAGGAGCTGGCGGAGGTCTACCTGCGCGAAGGCACCCAGATCAGGCCGGTGCTGCAGGCACTCGTGCGGAGCCCTGTCTTCGCCGCCTCCGTCGACGCCAAGGTGCGCGATCCTGGTGAGGACCTGGTCGCGACCTACCGCGCACTCGGCGTGAAGGTCGTCAGGCCCACGGCCGACCAGGACGCAGCCAACAGCATGCTGTGGCAGGTGCAGTCGCTGGGCTCGGCGCCGTTCTCCTGGCCCCGGCCCGACGGACAGCCCGTCGACAACCACAGCTGGTCGTCGCCGTCGCGGATGATGGCCTCGCTGCGCATCCACTTCGCCATGAGCGGAACATGGTGGCCCCGGACCGGGATCACCTACCGCAAGGCGACGTCGTGGGCACCGGAGCTTCCCGTGCGCTTCGACCGACTGGTCGACCACCTTTCGCGGGTCCTCCTCCACCGCCGCTCCAGCGATGCGCTTCTGGCGGCTTGCTGCGCGGCCGTCGGCTGCCGCCCGGGCGAGCGGATCACCCGTGATCATCCGGTGATGCGGTGGATGAACCCGCGGCTGCTCACCTGCGTCCTCGACTCCCCCGACTTCTTCTCCAGGTGACCGCCATGACCCGTACTGCCCTGACCCAGGCCTCGCCCACACCGGACTGCTGCACGGAGTACGCCACCCTGTCGCGCCGCGGGCTCCTGCTGGGAACCGCCGCCCTGGCCGGCACGAGCACGATGATCGGCTCCGCGGTCGTTCGCGCCTCCGCCGCCACGGCCGTGACGGCCCGGGCGGTGGTGGTCGTGCTGTCCCTGCGCGGCGCCGCCGATGGCATGTCGCTGGTCGTCCCCCACGGCGACCCCGTCTACTACACGGCCCGACCCCGGTTGGCGATCCCCGCGGACCGACTCCTCGCGCGCGACGCGATGTTCGGCCTGCACCCCGCCCTCGCCCCGCTCCTCCCACTCTGGAGCTCGGGTCGGCTCGCTGCCGTCCACGCCACCGGGCTTCCCGCACCGAACCGGTCGCACTTCGCCGCGATGGAGGAGGTCGAGGACGCCGACCCCGGCTCGACCGTGCGGTCGGGATGGCTCAACCGCTTGATCGGCCAGGACGACGGGCGGACCTCGCCGCTGCAGGCGTTCAGCGTCGGCGGCGGGGTGCCGCCGGCCTCGCTCTACGGACCGGCCGACTACATCTCGGCCGGCGACGTCGCGTCGATGACCATCCCGGGGGCGGACAAGACGGATACCGAGGCGTGGCGACGGCTCCGCTCCTTGCACCGGGTGTGGGACGGCCAGGACTCGGCGATGGGCCGCGCCATGCGTGCCACCCTCCGGGCGGTCGAGGAGTTCGATCCGGTGCACGGCACGAGGAAGACACCAGCCCACGGGGCGACGTACCCCGCAAGCGACCTGGGCCGGGCGTTCGCCGAGGTCGCCCGGATCATCCGTGGCGACGTCGGCGTCGAGGTGCTGACCGTGGACCAGGGCGACTGGGACCACCACAGCGGGCTCGGCACGCCGGAGCGGGGCCGCATGCTCCGGAATGCCAGCGACCTCGCCTCCTCGGTGGCCGCATTCTTCACCGACCTCGGGACACTCGCCGACAAGGTGACGCTCGTGGTGCTCAGCGAGTTCGGCCGGCGCGTCGTCGAAAATGCCAACGATGGGCTCGACCACGGTTACGGCAATGCGATGCTCCTGGCGGGCGCCGGTGTGGTCGGCGGCTACCACGGCACCTGGCCCGGGCTCACCGCTGAACTCGACGCCGACCTGCTCGTGACCACGGACTACCGGTCGGTGCTCTCCGAGGTCGTGACGACTCGGTTCGGGGCCAGCCCGGCTGCCGTCTTCCCGGGCTTCGTGCGCGAACAGGTGGGGGTCATGAGCGGGGGCTGAGCCACCGCCTCAGCGGGCCTCGACCTCGATCCACCTGCTCGCCAGGACCCGCGGCTGCTGGGGGCGGGCGCCGTCTCGTTCCCGCTCGGGGATCCAGTGGTGGAAGTCGACCCGGAGCGTGTACCTGCCCGCCGGTGGGTGCAGCAGGACGTCGTACCGCTCGGCGGCCCCGAACGCGAGCCGGTTGGTCATCATCCGGTGACCGCGGCCCCGGGCGCGCACCGGCGGGCAGGAGCCCACGCGCGAGGACGTGTCGCGGTAAGCGCGCCCGTCGTGCGAGATCAGCTCGGCGATCGGCAGGGCCCGGGTCCGCGCACCGTTCTCGAACGTCATCACCACCGGGAAGTAGTTGAGGTTCAGCAGGCGCACCAGCGACGGAAGCCCGCGACCCGCGGCGTTCACCACGATCGAGTCCGTGCTCCACACGCCCTCGCGCGGAGGTCCGTCGGCGAGGTTGCCGCCGAGGATGAAGAAGTGACTCGGCTCGAACCGGTTCAGGCCGACGTCCTCCCCCGAGAGCCCGGCAGCGTGGCCCAGCTCGTGCCACCTCTCGTCCAGCGCGTACGGCACGAGCATGTGCTCGGTCGCCACGTCGTAGAGCGGCCCGTCGACGAAGGACCGCCGGGCGCCGCCGGGGACCGGGAACGCGGGATGCTCGACCGGGTCGATCACCATCGGGCCGACCATCCCCATCTGCACGTGCAGCACGGTGTTGACGTGGCAGTGGTAGAAGTACGACCCGCTCCCGCCCGTGTTCGGATCGCCGGGAACACCCTCCTCCGCGCGCCACTGGTAGGTGTAGCCACCCGTGACCTCGAACGACGTGTGCCCGACCCCGTCGTTGCGGGGGTCGGGCTCGATGCCGTGCCAGTGGATCGTGTGCGCGCGCTTGCTGGCCCGCAGCTCCACATGGACGACCTGACCCTCCCTGACCCGGACCGGCGGGGACGGGAAGCCCCGGCCGCCGGAGTCGTCGGCGAAGGCCCACATCTCGTGCTCGGACCCGTCGGGGAACAGCAACTTCCGGTTGTAGAAGTCGCGCACGAGCGACACATCGGGGGTGAGCCGGTGCTGGGTCACCGGGTTGCTCTGCTTCGGCTGGGTGGTCGCGAACGCGACCTGGCTGGGGAAGGTCGGGTGGCCGCCGTGCACGGGGCCGGCCAGCACCCAGTGGGCGACCAGACCGCCGGGGTAGAGCCCGCCGGCCGCCGTCTGGGACGGCTCGGCGTGGCAGTGCATCGGGTAGAACCAGTCATCGGTGCGCGCCTCCCAGACCTCGTCTATCACGTCGGGCGGACGACGGATCGGCAGCACGACATCCTTGCGGTCCAGCGGGTCGAGCTCGATGACGTCCTCCCACGCCTGGATCACGGGGTGTCCGTCCGCGAACGTGCCGTTGGTGCGGGGAAATTGCCGGCCGTTGCGGCTGAGGGTCCACACGTGGTTGCCGTGGAAGTGCATCTGGTGCGTGACCACGCCCGCGTTCACGAGACGGAGCAGCTGCCCGGTCGCGATGGAGCCGAAGGGGGCGGCCTTGCTGAAGTCGCGAACGTCGGTGTCCCGGGGGAACCCGGCGACGATCGTGTGCTCGTGGGTGAAGTGGTTGCGCTCCTCGTCCTCCGTGACGCCGAGGGCGTCGTAGCCGCTCTTGTCGTTGAGCCGGAAATAGCGCGGCTCGGGCCTCTCCACCGTGGGGTCGATCCGCTCCCCCGCGTGCGCCCGGCGCCCCCACTCGGGGTCCACGTCGTGGCACAGCCAGAGCCACTGCCGCTCGAACTCCACCCCACCCGGGGTGAGCCGCCACCGGTCGCGTGCCGGGATGACCATCATCACGCCGAACAGTCCGAGCACCCGTTCCACCGGCGCGTTCGTCGGGTCGTGGTAGACGTAGGTGCCCGCCTCCGGGGCCGGGAAGGTCAGGTCGTACGTCTGGCCCGGCAGGATCGGTGGCGTCCGCACCACGTCCTCGATCGCGAACCGATGGGGCTGGCCGAGCTGGTTGTGGATGCGCAACCGGACGTCGCTCCCGGTCTCGACCAGGATCGTGCGGGCCGGGAACTCGCTGGCCCAGGTAGCGCGGCGGATCAGCCACTGCCCGTCACGTCGACGATCACGCCCCATCGGCTCCGGTCGCCCCTCGTGGCCCTCCGCCGCTCCCTCGGGGTAGCTGTGCGGCTGGGTGATCCGGCCGTTGGCGTGGAACACCGTGGCCGGGATCGTGAGGCTCGGCAGGGGCGAGTCGACCGACGTACGGCGGTCCCCGAATCCGCGCATGTAGACCAGGCTCCCGTCGACCATCGGCACGAAGCCCTCGTTGATGAAGAGGTCGAGTGCACGACGTGGGGCGTTCATGCGAACTCCGGCACGATCTGGAAGGTATGCGGCGTCGCTGCTCCGGCCTCGGTGTACTCGATGGCGAACGAGGACTCGTCCGGTGGCGCCAGGAAGCCCACCCACGTGGTCAGCACGGTCCCGCCGGCGAGTGCAAGGACCCGGTGACCGGCCTCGTAGAGCGACACCGTTGGGCCGGTGTCGCCGACCCGGAGACGGAACTGGCCGGGCGACAGGAGCACGGGCCGCCGCGACAGGTTCTCGACCTCGATGTCGGCGCGCACCAGTTCCGCCCAGGGTTGATGCTGGGGCGCGACACGGTCGCTCCCTGAGCCGGAGGCGTCGCTGCCATGGTGGGAGCCGGCCAGGCCTGCCCGGTGCTCACGGCGCGCGCCGAGCACGGCCACCCGGCCGAACGCCGTCGGCTGGCTGAGGTCCGGACGACCCAATGTGGGCACCAGGACGCGCAAAACCGAGTGACCGGTCACACCGACGACCGCGATTCCCGCGAGCCCTCCTCCGGTACCGGTCAGGACCTGTCGTCTCGTGAGTTCCGCCATCGGTCATCTCCCCCCGCGTACGCGGGCCTCACGTCCCCCACCATCAAGGGTGCGTGGTGTTCGGGGCAGAAGGAACAAATGACAGACCACTTCTTCCGGAGAAGGAGGAAAACCACCCAGACGGACTAGGTCCGTCGGGCTGTGCGCGCTGGTACCCGGATCATCCCGTCATAGACTCGGCGGGACCTGCGGCGCGGCGACGAAGCCTGCCCGTGAAAGACCGATGTCAAGGAGGCACCCTCCCGTGTCATCCGATTCCTGGGACGTCGAGACGCTGGTCCAGCGCTACGACGAGGTCCGCTCCCACACCGAGTCCCTCGCCGCGCCCTTGTCGCCGGAGGACCAGACCGTCCAGTCGATGCCCGACGCCTCCCCGACCAAGTGGCATCGGGCCCACGTCACCTGGTTCTTCGAGACCTTCGTCCTCGCCGACCACGAACCCGGCTTCGCGCCGTTCCAGGACCAGTACCGGTTCCTGTTCAACAGCTACTACGAAGCTGTCGGCCCGCGGTACTCGCGCCCGGACCGCGGTCTCATCAGCCGGCCGGGCGCCCATGACGTCGGGGTCTACCGCACCAACGTCGATGACCGGATGCGCGACCTCGTGGCCGGCCTGGACTCTGGCTCCCTCGACAAGGCCGCTCCCACGATCGAGCTCGGCTTCCACCACGAGCAGCAGCACCAGGAGCTGCTGCTGATGGACATCAAGCACGTGCTCTCCCTGAACCCGCTGCGACCGGCCTACGCCGGGTCGCCGAGCGAGCATTCGGAACCCGGCCCGCTCGGCTGGGTCGACGTCGAGGCCGGCCTGGTCGAGATCGGCCACGACGGGAACGGCTTCAGCTTCGACAACGAGCTGCCCCGGCACAGCGAGTGGCTGGAGCCCTACCGCCTGGCCGACCGGTTGACCACCAACGGTGAGTGGCTGGAGTTCGTCCGCGACGGAGGCTACGAACGTCCTGACCTGTGGCTCTCCGACGGCTGGGCCAAGGTGAACGACGAGCACTGGCGCGCGCCGTTCTACTGGACTGAGCACGACGGGGTGTGGTTCGAACACACCCTCAACGGCACCTGGCCCGTGAACCCCGGGTTGCCCGTGAGCCATGTCAGCTTCTACGAGGCCGAGGCGTTCGCGACCTGGGCCGGCAAGCGACTCCCGAACGAGGCCGAGTGGGAGCACGCTCTGGTCGCCGACGGCCAGGGCGAGGGCTCGCGGATCGTCGGAAACCTGGCGGACAGGGAGACCTACCACCCGCGCGCCGCACAGCCAGGCACGACACAGCCCGGTGGCGGACGGCTGCGGCAGGCGTTCGGTGACTGCTGGGAGTGGACGGCGTCGGCCTACCACCCCTACCCCGGTTTCCACCCGGCCGAAGGCGCCATCGGGGAGTACAACGGCAAGTTCATGTCCAACCAGATGGTCCTGCGCGGTGGCTGCGCCCTGACCCCGCCCGGTCACGCGCGGGCGACGTACCGCAACTTCTTCCCGCACCATTCCCGGTGGGCGCTGACCGGGGTCCGCCTGGCCGACGGCGGCGCGCCGTGAACGCACCCCGCCCACCGGTCGTCTCCGTCCTCGACCCGCACTGGGTCGCCGACACGCTGGTCCAGGACGTGCGACGAGGACTGGGTGCGCAGCCACGCAGCCTGCCGCCGAAGTGGCTCTACGACGACGTCGGCTCCGAGCTGTTCGACCAGATCACCCGGCTCCCGGAGTACTACCCGACCGAGCGGGAGTGCTCCATCCTCACCCGGTACGCCGACGACATCGTCACGACCACGGACGCCACGACGCTGGTCGAGCTGGGCAGCGGCACCAGCGACAAGACCCGCATCCTCCTCGACGCCTTCACGACGACCGGTCGGCTCAACCGCTTCGTCCCGGTCGACGTGTCGGAGGAGACCGTCCGGGCGGCGGCGCTGCAGCTGGCCGAGAGCTATCCGAGCCTGCAGGTCGAGGCCCTGGTCGGCGACTTCACGCTGCACCTCGGGCACCTCCCCGGGAACGGTCGGCGCATGGTCGCCTTCCTGGGCGGAACCATCGGCAACCTCTACGTCGAGGAGCGCGCGGCGTTCCTCGGCGCGCTGGCCGACTCGCTGGACTCCGGGGACTGGCTGCTGCTCGGCACCGACCTGGTCAAGAGCGCCGACCGCCTGATCGCGGCCTACGACGACCCGGGCGGGGTCACCGCCCGGTTCGTCCTGAACTGCCTCCAGGTGCTCAACGACCGCCTCGGTGCCGACTTCGACGTCGAGGCGTTCACCTACGTGCCGTTCTGGGACCCCCGTATGGAGCGGATGGACCTGCGGTTGCGGGCCGAGATGCCCCAGCACGTGTCGATCCCTGGCGCCGGCATCTCGATCGACCTGGCGAGCGGCGAGGAGATCCGGGTCGAGATCTCCACGAAGTTCCGGCTCGGTGGCATCGCCGCTGAGCTGGGCGCAGCCGGCTTCGACGTCGACCGGACCCTGACCGACGACGAGGGGGAGTTCGCCCTGACCCTCGCCAGGCGCACGGGATGAGCCCGATCAGGTGATGACCGGCGCCTCGCCGAGTCGAAGGACGAGCACCGCCATGTCGTCGCGAGGAGCCTCCGGGGCGAACTCCACCACGAGCCGCCGAATCCGCTCGGCGACCGCCTGGGCGGACAGCGACGTTCCGACCGCGTCAAGCTCTTCCGTCAGACCCTCCTCCCCCAGCATCATCGATCCGAACCGACGCTCCAGGACCCCGTCGGTGACGGCCACGAACAGCTCGCCACGCGAGAGCCGGTGCTGCTCCTCGAAGTAGCGCACGTCGTCGACCACACCGAGCAGCGACTGGGGGCGCCCGACCTGCTCGACCGCGCCGTCCCCGCGCACGATGATCGGCAGCGGGTGTCCCGCGCTCACCATCTCCACGCGCATGGCGTCGCCGTCCGGTCGAAGGACTCCGCACACCAGGGTGAGGAACCGGGAACGCTCGCCCTCGTCGATGATCGCGGTGTTGAGTCGCTCGAGGACGTCGGAGATCGGGAAGCCGGCGAGCACCAGCGCGCGGATCGTGTGCCGGGCCAGTCCGGTGACCGCGGCAGCCTCGGGCCCCGTGCCACACACGTCGCCGACCACGAAGCACGACTTGCCGCCCCCGATCGGGAACAGGTCATAGAAGTCGCCGCCGGCCGTGCTGGCCTCCCCCGCGGCCTCGTACACGACACCGACGTCCAGCCCCGGCGCCTTCGGCGTCGACGACGGCAGCAGGCTCCGCTGCAGGGCGTTGCCGATGGCTCTCAGCTGTCCGTGGGCCCGGGCGTTCTCGATCGCCATCGCCGCCCGTCGGGCGACCGACTCGGCCACCAGCAGGGGCTCGCCGCGCAGCGGGTCGCCCGCCGGCCGGCCGAGCGAGAGGTGCCCGATCCGTCGTCCGCGCGCAATCAGCGGGACGGTGAGCACCTCGCCCCAGATGCTCGGCGGGCCCGGCTGATCCGGCTCGTCGGGCTCCTGCGGCAGCGATGCGGCCTGCTCCTCGAGGAAGGCCCGGAGGGGCTCGACCTGCCGCTCGTCCTCGTGCCACACCTGTTCCAGGACGGGATGACCACGGTCGTCGTCGAGGTGGACCGCGCACCACTGGGCGATCTTCGGCACCACGAGCTGCCCGGTGATCGCCATCGTCATGTCCTGGTCGAGCGAACCGGCCAGGAAGTCCCCCGCCTCCGCGAGGAAGGTGAGCCATCCCCTCCGCTCGCGCTCCAACGCCTGCAGCCTGGCCCGGTCGGTCGCCACCGCCAGCGCGTTGGCGATCTGCTGCAGGTGCACGCTCTCGTCCGTCGTGAACCCCTCGACGTGGGCGGAGGCCACGCCGATGGCCCCGACCACGCGGTTCTCGGCGGTGATGGGGACGAGCACGAGTGAGCAGAGCCCGGAGCCGGAGAGCAGCGGCACATCCGTCTTCGAGAAATCGGGCACGACCACCGGGAGGTGCGGATTCCGGTGGTCGGGTGCCCCAGCGGCACCCGAGGCGAGCCGCTTGCCGAGCAAGGTCGCGGACAGACCACTGACCGCCTTGAGCTCGTACTCGTCCTCGAGGTCACGCAGCATCAGCAGGTAGGCCGCGTCGGCCGAGAGGCGATCGCGGACGCGCTCGACCGCCAACATCAGGTAGTCGTCGAGCCGGAGCCGCACCAGGGCCTCGTCCATGAGTCCGAGGAATCCCGAATCGGGAGCGGGGGCACCGGGTCGTGCTGCTGGTCGCTCGATGAGCGCGCGCTGGTCGGTGGCCACCATCAGCACGGTCGAGCCGCGGCCACGCACGCGGCCGACGTGGGAGGCGAACACCGTCACCGGCTGGTCGCTCTTGTGAAGCACGGGGTAGGTGCCCTGCCATCCACGGGTCATGTCCGCCAGGGAGGGGACATTGGTGTCGTGATCGCCGGGCACCCGGTCCAGCAGCTCGTCGAAGTGACGGCCGCGAACCTCGTCAACGCGCCAGCCGAGGAGCGCCACGGCGTCGTCGTTCCACGCGGTCACCACACCGTCTCCGGAGAGCTCGGCCACGGCGACGTGGGCGCGGCCGTGGGCGTCACCGGGTGGGGGCGACCACCGGGGCGCCTGCTGGTCCACCGGTCGGTCGAACCGCAGCCACACCCGCTTGGACCCCGAGGTGTAGTCGACTCCCCAGGCCGAGGCCAGCGAGAAGGTGATGAGCAGTCCGCGGCCATCCTCCGCTTCCTCGGTGGGTTGGTCCACCACCATCGGGAGCACCCGACGTGGATGCAGGTCCTCGACCTCCACCCGCACGCTCTGGGTGTCCAGGCGGAGCTCCAACCGGGCGGTGGTCCCGGCGTGGACCACAGCGTTGGTGACCAGCTCGCTCACGAGCAGTACGACGCTGTCGGCGAGGTCCCCGGCGTCCCACGCCTCGAGCATCTCCCGTGCGAATGCGCGGGCCTTGGCGACGGATCGTTCGTCGGCCGCGAAGGTGCGGTGAGCGTGGAGCGGCAGGGTTGTCATGACCACTTTCGAAATTCGCCTGCGGACTTAGCACATGGTGACAGACTTGGGCCGGGCGAGGGGTGTACGAACGAGGAGGCGCGTGAGATGCCCAGCAGTACAACCGGCCGCAAGCGGACCACTGGATCAGTCCGCCGAGCTACCGCGCCCACCAACGGCTCCGCCGTCGACGAGGTCGATGCCGCCCAGCTGAAGCGGCTACTGGCCTCGATGAAGTCGATGCGTGACGGAAACTTCCGCCGGCGGCTGCCGGTGACCGGCGACGGCACGATGGCCGAGCTGTTCGAGGTCTACAACGAGATCGCCGAGCGTCAGCAGCACCTCGCCTCCGAGCTGAGCCGTGTCCACCGGGTCGCGGGACGCGAAGGCCGCTACTCCGAGCGTTTGGACGGTGGCATCGGTGAGGGCGGCTGGGCCAAGTGCATCGACGCCGCGAACGGTCTCGTGGCCGACCTCGTACGCCCCACGAGCGAGCTCGCCCGCGTGATCGCCGGCGTCGCGGAGGGCGATCTGACCCAGCGCATGAATGTCCGGCTCGACGACCAGCCCCTGCGCGGCGAGCCTCTGCGCCTGGCGCGCGGCGTCAACCGGGTGGTCGACCAGCTCTCGTCGATCGCCGACGAGATCACGCGCGTGACCCGTGAGGTCGGGACCGAGGGCAAGCTGGGTGGCCAGGCCCAGGTGCGCAGCGCCGACGGCAGCTGGCGGGACCTGATCGACGCCGTCAACACCATGTCGTCGAGGTTGACCGACCAGGTGCGTGACATCGCCACCGTGACCACGGCCGTTGCCAACGGCGACCTGTCGCGCTCGGTCACCGTCGAGGTGTCCGGTGAGATGTCCCAGCTCAAGGACACGGTCGACCGGATGGTGGCCCAGCTGTCATCGTTCGCGGCCGAGGTCACCCGGGTGGCCCGTGAGGTCGGCACCGAGGGCATCCTCGGCGGCCAGGCCACCGTGCCCGGCGTCTCCGGCACCTGGAAGGACCTCACCGACTCCGTGAACATCATGGCGTCGAACCTCACCAGCCAGGTGCGCGGGATCTCTTCGGTCGCGCAGGCGGTGGCGCAGGGCGACCTGAGCCAGCAGATCACGGTGACGGCGCGCGGTGAGATCGCCGAGCTGGCCGAGACGCTGAACTCGATGACCGGAACGCTGCAGACGTTCGCGGGTGAGGTCACCCGCGTGGCCCGCGAGGTGGGCACGGAGGGCATCCTGGGCGGCCAGGCCGACGTACCCGGCGTCTCGGGCACGTGGAAGGACCTCACCGAGTCGGTCAACTACATGGCCGGCAACCTCACCGCCCAGGTGCGCGACATCGCACAGGTCACCACCGCGGTCGCGCGCGGCGACCTCAGCCAGAAGATCACCGTCGACGTGCGCGGCGAGCTCTCCGAGCTGAAGACGACCGTCAACGTGATGGTCGACCAGCTCTCCGCCTTCGCCGACGAGGTCACCCGGGTGGCCCGCGAGGTCGGCAGCGACGGGATGTTGGGCGGCCAGGCCGACGTACCCGGCGTGGCCGGGACGTGGAAGGACCTCACCGACTCGGTGAACTTCATGGCGAGCAACCTGACCAACCAGGTGCGCAACATCGCCGAGGTCACCACCGCGGTCGCGCGCGGCGACCTCAGCCAGAAGATCACCGTCGACGTGCGCGGCGAGCTCTCCGAGCTGAAGACGACCGTCAACGTGATGGTCGACCAGCTCTCCGCCTTCGCCGACGAGGTCACCCGGGTGGCCCGCGAGGTGGGCGGCGAGGGCCGGCTGGGCGGCCAGGCGGCTGTGCCCGGCGTCTCCGGCACCTGGCGTGACCTCACCGACTCGGTGAACTTCATGGCGGGGACGCTCACCTCGCAGGTGCGCAACATCGCCGAGGTCACCACCGCCGTCGCCGGCGGCGACCTGACGCGCAAGATCACCGTCGAGGCCCGCGGGGAGATCCTGGAGCTCAAGAGCACCATCAACACGATGGTCGACCAGCTCTCCGCCTTCGCCGACGAGGTCACCCGCGTGGCCCGCGAGGTCGGCACCGAGGGCCGGCTGGGCGGCCAGGCCGACGTGCACGACGTGTCCGGGACCTGGAAGGACCTCACCGAGAACGTCAACATGATGGCGAACAACCTGACCTCCCAGGTGCGCAACATCGCCGAGGTCACCACCGCCGTCGCCAGCGGCAACCTGACCCGCAAGATCACCGTCGACGCCCGCGGGGAGATCCTGGAGCTCAAGAGCACCATCAACACGATGGTCGACCAGCTCTCCGCCTTCGCCGACGAGGTCACCCGCGTGGCCCGCGAGGTCGGCACCGAGGGCCGGCTGGGCGGCCAGGCGGCTGTCCCCGGCGTCGCCGGCACCTGGCGCGACCTCACCGACTCGGTGAACTCGATGGCGAACAACCTGACCGACCAGGTCCGCAGCATCGCCCTGGTCTCGACCGCCGTCGCGCGTGGCGACCTCAGCCAGAAGATCTCGATCGAGGCACGCGGTGAGGTGGCCGCCCTTGCCGGCACCATCAACGCGATGGTCGACACGCTGCGCGCCTTCGCCGACGAGGTCACCCGAGTCGCCCGCGAGGTCGGCACCGAGGGCATCCTCGGCGGCCAGGCCCACGTCCGCGGCGTGGCCGGCACCTGGAAGGACCTCACCGAGTCGGTGAACTCGATGGCGGGCAACCTGACCAGCCAGGTGCGGAGCATCGCGCTGGTCACCACGGCGGTGGCCAACGGCGACCTGACGCAGAAGACCTACGTCGACGCCCGGGGCGAGATCCTCGAGCTCAAGACCACGGTCAACCGGATGGTCGACCAGCTGTCGTCCTTCGCCGACGAGGTCACCCGAGTCGCGCGCGAGGTCGGCACGGAGGGGAAGCTCGGCGGTCAGGCGCAGGTCGCCGACGTCTCCGGGACCTGGCGCAAGCTCACCGAGAACGTGAACCAGCTGGCCGGCACCCTGACCACCCAGCTCCGTGCCATCGCCGAAGTGTCGACCGCGGTGACCCAGGGCGACCTGAGCCAGCAGATCAGCGTCGAGGCCCAGGGCGAGGTCGCAGAGCTCAAGGACAACCTGAACCAGATGATCGACAACCTGCGTGAGACGACGCGGGCCAACCAGGACCAGGACTGGCTGAAGACCAACCTGGCCCAGTTCACCGGGCACATGCAGGGGGGCCGCGACCTCCTCGACCTGTCCCGGCTGATCGTGAGCGAGCTGACGCCGCTGGTCGGCGCCAGCCAGGGTTCGTTCTTCCTGAGCGACGACTCTCAGGGTGAGGTGTCCCTGCGCCGGATGGCGTCCTACGGCTACCGCCCGCGCAAGGGCGTGCCCAGCGTCTTCCCGCTCGGCGAGGGCCTGGTCGGACAGGCAGCCCTCGAGCGGACGCCGATCCTGCTCAAGGAGGTGCCCGGCGACTACATCCGGATCTCCTCGGGCCTGGGCGAGGCGCCGCCGCTCAACATTGTGATCCTCCCTGTGTTGTTCGAGGAGCAGGTGCTCGGCGTCGTCGAGCTCGCCTCCTTCAACCCGTTCAGCGCGGTTCAGATGCAGTTCCTCGAGCAGCTGATGGAGAGCATCGGCGTCTCGCTGAACGCCATCATCGCCAGCTCCCGCACCCAGGAGCTGCTCGTCGAGTCGCAGCGGCTGGCCTCCGAGCTGCAGGAGAAGTCCGGAGAGCTGGAGTCGCAGCAGAAGGAGCTGCAGCAGACGAACGCCGAGCTCGAGGACAAGGCGAGCCTGCTGGCCGCCCAGAACCGCGCGATCGAGATCAAGAACCTCGAGATCGAGGACGCACGCCGCGGTCTCGAGGACCGTGCGGAACAGCTGGCGCTGTCGTCGAAGTACAAGTCGGAGTTCCTTGCGAACATGTCACACGAGCTCAGGACGCCCCTGAACTCGTTGCTCATCCTCGCCAAGCTGCTCGCGGAGAACGCCGAGGGGAACCTCAACTCCCGTCAGGTCGAGTTCTCCCGCACGATCCACACCGCCGGCACCGATCTGCTCCAGCTGATCAACGACATCCTCGACCTGTCGAAGGTCGAGGCGGGCAAGATGGACGTGCACCTCGCCGACGTCGCGCTCTCCGGCATCGTCGAGTACGTCGACGCCACCTTCCGGCCCCTGACGGCGGAGAAGGACCTGCGCTTCTCGGTGTCCATGTCCGAGGACGTGGAACGGACCCTCTACTCCGACCAGCACCGCCTGCAGCAGGTGCTGCGGAACTTGCTGTCCAACGCGGTGAAGTTCACCTCGTCGGGCGAGGTGCGGATGGTGATCCGTGCTGCCACCGAACACGAGCGCTTCGTGTCCCCGTCTTTGACGCACGCGGACCAGGTGATCGCCTTCTCGGTGACCGACACCGGCATCGGCATCCCCCCTGAGCAGCTCAAGGTGATCTTCGAGGCCTTCCAGCAGGCGGATGGCACGATCAGCCGGAAGTTCGGCGGTACCGGGCTCGGCCTCTCGATCAGCCGGGCGATCGCCGAGCTCATCGGAGGCGAGATCCACGCGGAGAGCGAGCCCGGCCGGGGCAGCACCTTCACCCTCTACGTTCCCCGGCATCCCCAGTCCGAGCTTTCGTCCAGGACGACGGCCCCCGCGTTGGAGCTCGCCGCGGGCGTCGTGTCGCCCGGGGACGAGCAGGTGGACGAGGTGGACCGCAGCGGCCGGGTGCTGCTCGTGGCGCTCTCCGACGACGACCTTCGCGACCAGGTCGTCGAGCTCGGGCAGGCCAGCGGGTTCCGCACTCTGGCGAGCGCGCAGCCGGAGAGCATCGTGATGACCGCCAGACAGCACCGCCCGGACGGGATCCTGGTCGGGATGGACCTGCGGGTCGACAGTGGCGAGTCGCTCCTCCGCGCGTTGAAGCACAACCACGAGCTGCGCCACATCCCAACGGTCGGCGTGCTGATGCCGGATCCCGCGGACGACGCGCACGAGGGCAGGCTCAGCGGGGCGCTCGACATCATCGAGGAGCCGGCGTCCACTGAGCAGATCGAGGTGGCGCTGCAGGACCTGAGCGCCTACCTCGACCGCACCACCCGTTCACTGCTGGTCGTCACCAGCAACGTGGTCGACGAGACGTCCGCGGTCGTAGCCCTCTTTGGCGCGGTGAGCGACGTCATGCTGCGCGTCAAGACCGGAGTGAACGAGGCGATCGCCGCCCTGGAGAGCCGGCAGTACGACTGCGTGGTCGTGGACCTGAAGCTCTCCGGCGGCACGGGCTTCGATGTGATCAAGCGGATGAGGGCGCGCAAGGCGCTGCGCGACATCCCGGTCGTGGTCAGCACCGGCGACTCACCTTCCAAGCGGGACCTGACCCGGCTGGGCCAGTACGCCCAGAAGTCCGTGGTCGTCTACCCGACCTCGGTCGAGCAGCTGATCGACCAGATCGCGCTGTTCCTGCATCGGTCCGACGTCGAGCTGCCGGCTCCGGAGACGGCGTCCGGCGACCAGCTGCACGAGAACGACGAGGTGTTCGTCGGCAAGCGGATCCTGATCGTCGACGACGACGTCCGCAACGTGTTCGCCTTGACCAGTGCCCTGGAACCACACAACCTCGACGTGGTCTACGCCGGCAGCGGTGAGGAGGGCATCCAGATGCTTCAGCAGGACCAGGCGATCGACCTGGTGCTGATGGATGTGATGATGCCGGGCATGGACGGCTACACCGCTATGCGCGAGATCCGGAAGGTGCCGGCGTTCCGCAGCCTCCCGGTCATCGCGCTCACGGCGAAGGCGATGCCGGGCGACCGTGAGAACAGCCTGTCCGCGGGCGCCTCCGACTACGTCACCAAGCCGGTGGACATCGACCGGCTCCTCACGCTCCTCCGGCTGTGGCTCTCATGACCGAGCGGGCCAAGATCCTTCTGGTCGACGACCGACCCGAGAACCTCCTCGCACTCGAGGCGATCCTGAGCGCCCTGGATCAGGAGCTGGTCCGCGCCAACTCCGGCGAGGAGGCCCTGCGAGCCCTGCTGAAGGACGAGTTCGCGCTGATCCTGCTCGACGCGCGGATGCCGGGCATGGACGGATTCGAGACCGCGGCACGGATCAAGGGCCGCAACCGGACCAAGAACGTGCCGATCATCTTCCTGACCGCCGTCGACACCGACAAGAACAACACCTTCCGCGGTTATGCCGCGGGCGCCGCCGACTACATCGCGAAGCCCTTCGACCCGTGGGTCCTGCGCGCCAAGGTGCAGGTGTTCGTCGACCTGTGGGTGGCGGGTCGACGGCTCGCGACGCAGGCGGCATTCCTTCGCCGGCAGATCGGCGGCGGGCAGGATGCGGTCGACGTCCTCGGCGAGCTCAGGGAGCGCGTCGCCGAGGTCGAGGAGGCGGTCGAGGTCCTCGCGATCGGGCTGCAGCCGGCCGCCGATCCCATCGCCCGGGACTCCGCCGATCGCGTTGCCCGCCGCGTCGAGTCACTGAAGCAGGCGCTCGAGGTGCTCGACAGTGAGTCCGCGGACGTCGCCGTGGGCCACCACGAGTTCCGCTGATCGGTTAGCCGCTGATCTGCTTGCGGGTCGAGCCGCCGGTGACCTGGACCCGGCGCGGCTTCGCCTTCTCCGCGATCGGGATGGTGAGCGTGAGAACCCCTGCGTCGTAGTCCGCCGTCATGTTGTCGGCGTCCAGGGTGTCGCCGAGGAACAGCTGGCGACTGAACACGCCGTACGAACGCTCGGCGACGATGCGCTCCGCGTTGTCGCCCACCGGGGGCTTGCGCTCGGCGTGCACGGTGAGCACGTTCTGCTCGACCATCAGGTCGATGGAGTCGGCGTCGATGCCCGGCAGGTCGAGATGGACCACGAAGGTGTGGTCGGCCCGGTAGGCGTCCATGGGCATCCCGGCTGGACGGCCGGCGGTCCCGAAGACCGCATCGGTCAGCCGGTCGAGGTCACGGAACGGGTCGGTCCTCATCAGCATGGGTGTCAGCCTCCCTTCGTCACGGGCCGGACGCCCCACCACGGGCGGCCGTGTTCCGGCCCAATCTGGTACGGTCGATTAAGATTTTGCATACTGAGATGGAGATGTCAAGTCAATCTTGGTAGACAGATTGCCAGGAGGAGGTGAGCGCCCGTGGACCCGACCCGTCGTACCGCCGCCAGCGCCGACCGGGCGCTCTACGGCATCTCGGTGGCGGCCGAGCTCACCGGCGTCAACCCACAGAGCCTGCGCATCTACGAGGCCCGGGGCCTGCTCGAACCCCACCGCACCGAGGGTGGCACCCGCCGCTACAGCGACAACGACCTCGATCGGGTCGACCAGATCACCACCCTGCTGGCGGCGGGCGTGAACCTCGCCGGCATCGCCTTCGTCCTCGAGCTGCGTGACGAGACGAGTCGGCTGCGCGCCGAGCTTCGACGCGTGACCGACTAGTGCCGCTGCGAAGGCGGTGGCCGCCGCTCGCATCTCGACCAAGCAGGCCCCAGATCACCCCTTGAGGGTGAGCTGACGCGGCGCACCGGCCTCACCAGCTCTCCTGGCCTGAAGCGGTACCGTTTCGACCGGTCTTTCCGAAGGAGGTCGAACATGAGCAATGCTGAGCCTGTGGAGCAGATCGCGCGCCTCGCCGCCGACCACGACCTGACCGTGGCTGCGGCGGAGTCGCTCACCAGTGGACTGATCGCCAGCCGACTCGGGGCCGGCTCGGACGCCTCGGAGTGGTTCCGGGGATCAGTCGTGGCCTATCAGGAGCCGGTGAAGTTCGACGTCCTCGGCGTCCAGCCGGGCCCGGTCGTGACCCCCGAGTGCGCCGAGGGCATGGCCCGGGGCGTGGGGCGGCTCCTGGGCGCCGACGTTGCGATCGCAGCCACCGGCGTCGGCGGTCCCGAACCGTCGGAGGGCAAGCCCGTCGGCACCGTCTACGTCGCCGTCACCGTGCGCGACTCGACCACGGTGCGTGAGCTGGACCTCGAGGGCGACCCGGAAGAGATTCTCGAGGCCACCGCCGACCATGCGCTCGAACTGCTCGCGACGACGCTCGCCGGCATCCACGATGGCAAGGTCGCGCGCCGAGCTCACTCGTAGACGAATTTCTGCGGACCCGGGTAGACCCACGACAGCGCGTCCCGGAGCCGGTCCCGCCAGTTCTCCCAGCTGTGGCCGTCCCGGGCCTCGACGAAGCGGACCGACATCCCCACCGATTCGAAGGTGGGCACGATGGACCGGTTGGGCACGATCAGTGGCTCGAACACCCCGCAGCTGACGAAGATCCGGTCGGCGACGTGCGTCGGCCGCGAGCGGTACTTGTTGACGAACTTGACCACGGGGTCGAAGACCGGACCGCCGCCGTGGTCGGCGGCGCCGATGTCGGTGAACACGAACGACCCGGACATCAGGACCAGGGAGCCGTACGTCTTCGGGGACTTGACGGCCGCCGACAGTGACGCCACGGCCCCGAAGCTGGAGCCGAGGAGGCAGCGACCGGACGGCTTTCCGATGAGGGGCAGGTCGACCTCGAGCCGCGGCACGAGCTCGTCGGTCACGAAGCGCGAGTGCGCGGTGGAGTTGGCGTACTCGGTGAGCCGCTCCTCCGGGTGCAGAAAGGCAACGACGGTCTCGGCGACGTCGAGTCGATGGATCAGGTTGTCCAGCACGGTCTTGGCGGCGGCGTACTGGAGGAAGTCCGGGCCGTCGTGCACCACCAGCAGCGGGTACGACGTCGTGCGCCGGAACCGTGCCGGCAGGTACAGCGTCACCGGGCAGTCGCGGCCCAGGGCGCGGCTCCGAATGGTCATCTCGACGAGGTCGCCCTGGCGTGCGTCCGGGTCCGGCAAGGTCCACTCGGGGGTCTGGTAACCGTGCGCGAAGCAGACCGACGAGCTGCCCACGGGGCTGTGCGAGAGGTCGGGGTTGAGGGGGTCGTTGACCCTTTCCACGTCGTCGCCACGCCGGATCTCCAGCTGGTAGTCCACCCGCGAGCCTTCCGGCAGCTCCAGGACCAGGTACCACAGGTCGGTGCCCCACAGCCGGCGCAGGGGCAGCAGGTCGGCGAGACCGACGATGCGCTGGGCCAGGTGGACCTCATCGGCCTCGCCGCGGAAGAGGAAGGTGCAGCGGGAGCCCTCCACGATCGGGACGTCGTGGTGCGTCAGGAACTCGTCCACGGCGCCGGAGTCGAGCGGCTTCTGGTCCTTGAGCCGGTTGATGGCGAGGCGAGTCCCGGAGCCGGGAGCTGGCTCTGTCACGCGGCCTCGATCGGTGTGATCCGGCCGTCGTGGTCGACCACGCGCGCCTCGGGCGGCAACCCGCCGTCAACGAGCCGGACCCGGACGCCATCATCGAGCACGAGACAACAGGCGGGCGCGAAGCGGCGGGCAAGCACTGACATCCGGACCGGGTCGTTGACGCGAAGCCGGCGACGCGCGTCGGGGAGCGGGACGAGGTTGCGGAGCAGGCCGATCCCCTCACCCATCAGCTCGGTCTGCGCCACTCCGTGAGGGACGAAGTCGTGGAACAACACCACCCGCTCGGTCAGCGCCATGGCTCCAGCTGACCAGGCGACGACGAGACCGGGCAGGTGGGGCTCGACGTGGAACAGGTGAAGCACCTTGACCAGGTCACCCACGTGACCTCCGGCGACGACGACGGCAGTAGCGGACTGCAGGATCTCCTTCACCTGCTCGCGGTGGGCGGCGACCAACGGACGGGCTTGGGGTTGCCACGCGTCGTAGAACTCGAGGTGAGCCTCGCGGACCCGGACCAGATGTTGTTCGTCGGCCATCCGCACCAGCTCCAGGGCATCGGCGAGGACCCGGTCGCGGAACCGAGGCCTCCCCTCCTTGCCTGCGGCGATGTCGTACGTCGCGTCGAGGGCGCGGTCCAGCTGCGTCAGGTACAGCTGTCGCAGCTCGTCCAGGGCGGCCCCGTGCTCGCGCTCCGCGCTGGCGTAGTCCCTGTCCTTCTCGAGCACGTCCTGCCAACGCGCGTGCAGCGACAGGTTCACCGCGCGGTTGCCGAGCAGCTCCTTGAGCTCGGTGTCGTCAGGCTCCCGCTCCTGCCAGCCAGCGGTCACGGTGGCGACCGTGGCGTCGAGGTCCAGCTCGCGGACCACGTGCTGCACACTCGGTCGGCGTTGTGACCCCAGGAGGACGATCTCGCGGCTCACGCGGCGCGGACCTGGACGGTCTGTCCCACGTCGTCCAGCATCCCTCGGAGCACGTCGTAGTCGGGGTGGCGCATCCGAACGTACGCATTGGCCATGTAGCCGGCCTCGGGCGGTTGAGTGGGCGTCCCGGGATGGGGCAGATGGGCGTCCAGCACCCACTCGCCGTACTTCGCCTGCACCTCGTCGACACCCGTGTAGCCGGCGATCTGGCCATCACGGTCGGGCCGCAACGCGATGATGCCGCTGGCGAACCGGCGCGACGGCCGGGCGCTGACGTCGCCGTGGACGATGGCGTTGGCCCACTCCCGGTACAGGTCCAGATCGTTCCCCGCGGAGTAGAGGTCCCAGGCTCCGACGCCGGGAGGTCGGCAGCCGATCTCGGAGAACTTCAGGCCCTTGGGTCCGAAGAACCACTCCATGTGGGTCGCGCTGGTCCCGATTCCGAGTGTCTCGGCCACCCGGTGGCCCAGCTCCCTCAGCTCGGCGTACTCGGAGACCGTGTCGACACGGTTGGTCGAGACGAACTGGGGCGAGATCCATCGCGTCCGCATCGCCTCCAGGACGTTGGGGTAGTAATGGGAGACGAAGTCCAGCGGGGCTTGTCCGCGGACCGCCATGGTGTCGTAGAAGCCCTCGTGGCCCTCGACAAACTCCTCCACTGCGATCGACGCGACGCCCTGTCCTCCGAACATGGCCAGAGCTGCTTCCAGCTCGCTGTCGTTGTCGACGCGGGTCGTGTCCAGGGCGCCGGCCCCGGTGCGGGGCTTGAGGATGACCGGGTAGCCGACGGATTTCGCAAAGGTCCACACCTCGTCGGCTGTCTGGACGGCAGCCGAGGCTGCGGTCGGCACACCCGCTTCCCTCAGGGCGTCCTTCATCGACGGCTTGTCTCGGCACAGCCAGGCGGTGCGGACCGACGTGCCCGGGATCGTGCACCGTTCCCGCACCTGTGCCACCGGAAGGGTGTGCGCCTCGATCGTCGTCTCGATGCGGTCCACCCAGGCCTTGCCCTGGATCCAGCGGACGACGTCGGTCATCGCGGCCACATCGACCACGCTGCCGACCTGGTGGTAGTGAGCCATCCAGCTCTTCAGCTCCTCGTCGAGAGCCTCCTGCGGAGCCTCCCCGATGCCGATGACCGTGGCCCCTGCCTGTGCCAACGCCCGGACGAACTGGCGTTGGTTGTTCGGAAAGGACGGCTCGACGAAGATGACGCGCACGGCCGTCATGCTAGCCGTCCCTGTCGCCTTCCTTCCCCCGCCGGTAGTGTCCCGCGCATGGTCGTCGCCGCGTTCGTCGCGCCGTACCTGCTCGAGGCCACTGCGCGGTTCGTGGTCGCCGCCGCCTCCCTCCCGGGCGTCCGGCTCGGCGTGATCACCAGTACGCCGCTGGAGGACCTGCCCCCGTCGCTGCGCTCCCAGCTGTCGGGGCACTGGCGTGTCGACAACGCGCTGGACCCCCGCCAGATCGCCGCAGCGGTCCCGGGTCTGGGCGGCCAGATGGGACGCGTCGAGCGTCTCGTGGGAGTGCTCGAGCAGCTGCAGGTTCCGCTCGCGCAGGTGCGCGAGGCGCTCGGCATCGAGGGCATGGACGAAAACACGGCCCGCAACGTCCGGGACAAGGCCCAGATGAAGAGGGTGCTGCAGGCGGCCGGCGTGCCCTGCGCGCGGTACTCGCTGGTCAGCACCCCGGGCGAGGCGCGCTCCTTTGCGGGCGAGGTCGGGTTTCCGCTGGTCGCCAAGCCGCCGGCCGGAGCCGGCTCGCAAGCCACCCACCGGCTCGATGAGGCACAGGCGCTGGAGGGTTGGCTGCAGGTGATGCCGCCCAGCCCCGACGCGCCGGCACTCCTGGAGGAGTTCCTCGTCGGGGAGGAGCACACCTTCGACAGCGTGACCGTGGGCGACACCACGGTGTGGTCATCGATCGCCGACTACCACCCGCCGCCGCTCGACGTGCTCCGCAACCCGTGGATCCAGTGGACCGTCCTGCTACCGCGCGACATCAGTGGGCCGGACTACGCAGGGATTCACGCGGTCGGCCCGGCCGCCCTTCGCGCGCTCGGGGTCACCGACGCCCTGACCCACATGGAGTGGTTCCGCCGCCCCGACGGATCCGTGGCCGTCTCGGAGGTCGGCGCCCGTCCCCCCGGGGCGCAGCTCACGTCCATGCACGGCCATGTGCACGACTTCGACCTGTACAAGGCGTGGGCGGGCCTGGTGGTGCTCGGCAGGTTCGACGTGCCGCAGCGCCGTTTCGCAGCCGGGACGGCGTACCTCCGCGGCATGGGGCGCGGCCGTGTCCGGGCGGTCCATGGTGTGGAGGAGGTCCAGCGTCAGGTCGGACACCTCGTAGTGGATTCCCGACTGCCTCAGCCGGGGCAACCCGCCGCCTCGGACTACCTCGGCGAGGGATACGTGACCGTCCGCGACCCTGACACCGACGTGGTGCGCGACGCGCTGCGACGGATCGTCAGCGGAGTGCGAGTCGAGCTCCTGGAGGGCCTGTGACCAACGTCGTGATGATCTCCCCGGGCTACCCGGCCGAGATGGCCTACTTCACCCGCGCCCTGGCCGCCGTGGGCGCCACCGTGATCGGAGTGGGTGACCAGCCGGCCCACGCGCTCCCGGATGCCGCGCGGGAGGCTCTGACGCACTACGAACACGTGTCCCTTGCCGACGAGGGAGCGGTGCTGGCGGCCCTGCAGGGACTGACCCGGCACGCCCGGGTGAACCAGGTCGAGTGCCTGTGGGAGCCCTACATGATGCTGGCGGCGCGGCTGCGCGAGGCGTTCGGGCTGCCCGGGATGTCGGTCGGGGCCACGCTGCCGTTCCGCGACAAGGAGCAGATGAAGCGGGCGCTCGACAGCGCCGGGATCCGAACTCCGTGGCATGCGAGCGCGACCACGGTGGCCGGGGTCTGGGAGGCGGCCGAGAAGATCGGGTACCCACTGATCGTCAAGCCGATCGCCGGGGCCGGGTCGGCGGACACCTACCGGGTGGACTCCCCCGCCGACCTCGGAGACGTGCTGCCGCGGCTCCGCCACGTGCCCGAGGTGAGCGTCGAGGAGTTCGTCGAGGGCGAGGAGTTCACCTACGACACAGTCTGCGCCGGCGGCCAGATCCTGTTCGAGCACATCCTGTGGTACCGGCCCCGCCCGCTGCAGATGGCACAGCACGAATGGGTCAGCCCCGTGGCGATCACGCTGCGCGAGCTGGACGTCCCGCACCTGCAGGACGGCCGGCAGATGGGGGAGCAGGTGCTCGCCGCGCTCGGTTTCGACACCGGCTTCACCCACATGGAGTGGTACCGCAAGCACGACGGCGAGGTGGTCTTCGGTGAGATCGCGGCTCGGCCCCCCGGGGTCCGCGTGGTCGACCTGATGAACTTCAGCACCGACGGCGACCTCTACGTCGGCTGGGCCGAGGCCGTGGTCCACGGCCGGATGCGGCCGCTGGAGCGGCACTACAACGCCGGCAGCATCTGCAAGCGAGCACACGGAGCCGGTCGGATCACGTCCGTGACCGGGCTGGAGTCGCTGTTGTCCCAGTACGGCGACTCGGTGCTCAACGTCGACCTGCTGCCGGTCGGCGCGCCACGCCGGGACTGGCGGGCCACGACCATCGGTGACGGGATCGTCTTCGTGCGCCACCAGGAGCTCGGGCGAGTGATCGAGATGACCGAGCGCTTCGCTTCCGACCTGCAGCTCTACGCCCAGTGATCGACCAGTGATGCCGACGGCCGCCGAGGTCCGCACCGCCCTCGAGCAGGTCCTCCCGGTGTCCGCGCGGACCTCGAACGTCTGGTGCGCATCCCCTCGGTGTCGGCCCGAAGACTCCCTAGCAGACCTCGTCGAGGTACTGCGGAAGCATTCGCAACCACGTGGGCCAGTCGTGCTTCCATTCGGGGCCCCACGAGTCGACCCGGTTCGGCACACCCTTGCGTCCGAGGACCTCCGCGACGTTCCAGGACTCCCCGATGTCCTCCCACTGCCCTTCGCCCGACGCGAGGATCACCCGCCTCTGCCGCAGGGTTTCCAGCTGTGGACCCTCCAGCCCGGGAAGGAAGTCGAGCGGTGAGGCGAAGTAGAGATCCTCGCTGAACTCACCCTCGATGAACCGCTTGAGCTGATAGGTGCCGCTCATCGCGATCGCGGCGTCGAACGTGTCGGGCCACCGACAAAGGACAGCCAGGGCGTTGAATGCCCCGATGGACGCCCCGGCGGTGACGATGCGTGGGCTCTGGCCGCCGAGGTCGGCATGGATGGCCGGGACGATCTCGTGGCGGACCGCCTGGTGGAACTCGTTGAGCAGCGCCATCCGGTAGCCAGGAGAGCCGATACCGGCCGCGAGGGCCCGGCCCGCCACGCTGTCACATGAGTAGAGCTTGACGCGACCGCTCTCGACCAGGTTCCAGCAGGCTCCGACCAGGTGGTTCCGCTCGATCTCCTCCGCGTCACCGCCGGCCGTGGGGAACACGAGCACCGGCGTGCCGAAGTGGCCCCACCTCGCCATCGTCAGGTCCTGCCGCAGCCGGTCGGAGAACCACCGCTCGGTCGCCTTCACTGAAACCGCTCCTCCACTCTCTGGCTTCTGCGATGCATACCATGGGGGCCCACCTCAGGCCATCCCGACGACCAGCGACGCATCGCTATAGTCGGCTGGGACTCCAGGAACGGGAGGTCTCAGGATGGGTGACCATCTGATCGGGCTGCTGCTGGGCGCGGAGAAGGACTGGCCACGTGCGTTCGAGAAGGTGCTGGGCATGGTCGGGCCGATCAAGGATGGGGGCACCGTCCACACGCTCTCGAGCGAACGCCTGACCATCGAACCCTTCCGCCTCGACGACACGGTGCGCACTCCCCTCGTCATCGACCGGCTCGCCCACTGGTACTACCACCCGCGCGAGTGGCTCAAGAAGGCCGCACTGGTCAATGACACCTACCTCCTCAACAGCCCCTTCACCTTCCAGTCGATGGAGAAGCACAGCGCCTACTGCGCGATGGTGAGGCTCGGCCTCAAGGTGCCGGCCACCACCCTGGTGCCCTACAAGAACCCCATCGACAACGTGCGGTGGGCCTATACGGCCGAGCAGTACAACCGGCCCTTCGACCTCGACCAGATCGCCGACGAGCTGGGTTACCCGCTCTACATGAAACCGTTCGACGGCGGCGGCTGGCGAGGCGTCTCCCGGATCAACGACAAGTCCGACCTGCACCGTTCCTACGACGAGTCCGGTGAGATGCTCATGCACCTGCAGGCCACGGTGGACTACGAGCACTTCGCGCGGGCGTTGTCGATCGGCCCCGAGACGATGGTCATGGACTTCCGCCCTGACCAGCCGATGCACAACCGCTACGCCGTCTCACATGACTTCCTCTCCGAGTCGGCCGGCCGTCAGACAGCCGCCATCAGCCGGATCGTGAACGCGTTCTTCCGGTGGGAGTTCAACTCCGCCGAAATGCTGGTCACCGGCGACGAGGTCTACCCGATCGACTACGCCAACGCCTGTCCGGACGTGGCCGTGACGTCGCTCCACTACTACTTCCCGTGGGCGATCACAGCGCTGGTCCGATGGTCGACGTTCTGCGTGGTCACCGGCCGCCGGTCAGCCGTGGACCTGCAGAGCTCGCGCTACTTCGCCATCGCCGACGACCCCGACCTGTCCTATGACGACAAGCTGGACGCCTACCTGGCGTTGGCCGACGAGTACCTCGAGAGCGACAAGTACTGGGAGTGGTGCGCGAAGCACCTGCCACACCTGGAGGAGCAGGTGCACGACTGGGTGACCTCCGACGACTTCGATCGGCTGCTGCGCGACACCGTCGCTGCGACATACCCGCGGCACGAGCACGAGCAGTTCATGGACCACTTCCGCGGCCTGATCGGACTCTGGGTCACCGACAACGCGCGTTGAGCCGGGGCTGAACCTCCGCCCGACGGCGTTGCTCCTCCTCGCCGCGGGGATCGGCCGCTGACCTCCCGGCAAGGCGCTCCGAGCCCTAGGCTCAGTGGCGATGTCCACCCACTACGACAAGCTGCTCGTCACCCACCTCGGTGCACTGCGCCGAAAGTACGGCGCGGACGGAGCCGCCGAGGTGCGGGCCGCCCTCGACGCACTCGTGGCCGCCGACAAGGAGCGTGGCCTGGTCAGCCGGGTGCTGCTCCTGGACAACACGACCTCCATGAAGGCGATCAAGGCCGCGAGAGTGGCCGACGGCGACTGGGTCGCCACGCTGAAGGCGGTGGACCTGGCCTGCACTCGCTACGAACCTGCCTACGTCTCCCTCGTGGGTGCCACCGACGTCGTACCTCAGAGCAGGGTGCGCAACCCGATCGCCACCCGAGGTCGGGATCCCGACCCCTACGTTCCGAGCGACCTGCCGTTCGCCTGCGACCTCCCGGATACCTGGACCGGGCCTCAGGGGGACGTGCTGGATGCCGCCGACCTGCTCTCAGTGACCCGCGTGGTCGGCCGCGTCCCCGACCTCGTGGGCGCCACGGACCCGGCGATGCTGGTCAAGGCTCTCGCGACCGCGACCTCCTACACCGCACGCAGACCCACGACGTACCAACGGGTCTTCTCGCTCTCGGCCGCCGTGTGGAAGGGCTCGACGACGCTGAGCGTCGACCTGCTCCCCGGTCCGGCGCCGACGACCCACCTCTCCCCTCCTGCCAGGTCGACGTGGACCAAGGCCCAGCTCTCGCCGCTGACGCACTTCGTGAACTGCCACGGCGGTGACACCACCCCCGACTGGCTGGGCCAGGCCCGCGGCGGCGCCGTCGACACGGTGGCACTGGCCCCGGAGGACGTGGACGGGCGGATCACGGCAGGGACGATCGTCGCCGCCGAGTGCTGCTACGGGGCGATGCACATGGCCCCGGCGCTGATGGGAGGCAGGGTCCCGATGATCTGGGCGTACCTGCGGAGCGGAGGGTATGCGGGCGTCGGGTCGTCCACCACGGCGTACGGACCGGCAGACGGGATGGGGCTCGCCGACCTGGTCTGCCGGTACACGATCGAGGGGATTCTGGCCGGGGCGTCCAGCGGTCGCGCGCTCCTCGACGCGCGTCAGCGCTTTATCCGGGAGACCGGGTCGATGACCCCGCTTGATCTCAAGACCCTCGCGCAGTTCGACCTGCTCGGCGACCCGAGCCTGGTCGCGGTCGGGCTGCCCGGATCCGTCACACCGAAGACGGTCACCGACGAGGCCGCCGAGCCGAAGGGTCAACCCACGACCGTCACGCTGACTCAGCGCCGCAAGGTCCTCGCCGCGACCGGTCGTGCGCTGAACGCCTCCGTCCCGCGCGCTGGGCGAGCCAGGCGGTCGAAGGTCGTCGCCTCCGAGCTCGCGGCCGAGGCCGGACTCCAGGCCGCGCAGGTCACCGGCACCGTGACGTCTTACGGCGAGCATGCCCGAGCGCCCCGCGCCGGCATCACCTACCACGTCGTACCGGTCGCGGCCGGTGGCCGAGACGGCTTCGTGGTGGCTCGCGAGTCCGAGGGATACCGGCAGACCAGGACGGTCTGGCAGAAGTGAGCGAGCTGACCGGCATCGTCGACGTCAGGGTCACCGGCGTCGGCTCCAAGTCGGAGATGCGATCGGTGGTCCTCCTCCTCGACGACGGCGAGGACACCGTCATCACGCTTCGTCGGCGCGAGGCCGTCGCGCTGGACGCGGAGGAGCAGCTCGCCGCCTACAGCGGGCGGCACGTCCGCGTCACCGGGGACCAGATCTGGACGACCTTCGTGGTGGACCAGATCGAGGAGCTCGAGCCGCCGACGCACTAGGGCCGCGGCGCGACCTGCACCATCCGGAGTGCGGCGTGGGGCCAACGTCGGGCCACCTGCCGCACGCTGGGCGTCGCCGGCATTGCGTGAGGCGCCGCTGCACAGAGGTCCACCGTGGAGCCGGCGAGGGCGAGGAACAGCACGAAGTGGTGGGGGTGCACCCCCGCCAGGTCGACGTCGACCGAGACCGCCCGCGGCATCCTCGCGTCCAGTGCGACCGGCAGCCGGTGGACGGAGGCACCCACGTTGCCGTTCTCCAGCGTCCATCCGGCCGGGGTGGCGTGCGGGTTGCCGGTGGCGAGGTCGCGTGCGAACGCCACCAGGTCCGAGCCGTCGCTGTTGAGGAGGGCCTCCCGGTTCGGCCCCGACCGGCGGAGCAGGATCGCGAAGGCGCCATTCTCCGGCACGGCGCGCATGTCGCGGTGGTGCAGCAGGATGTCGACCGTCGAGACCTCGGCGTGCACCCGCCAGACGTCACCGATGACCGACCGCGGCAGCACCGTCTCCAGGAGCTCGACCTCGGTGGCGGGAACCCGCTGACGGAGCTCGCCCGCAAGGGTGCGTGACGGCGTGTGCCAGGACGGTCGATACACCCCCAGTGGATGCGCCGGGGTCGCCGACGAGCGCCCCGTGCCCGGGTCGACCCGCGTGGTCTGCACGACGGCGTCCCAGAGAGCCTGGTCGAGGAACCTGCGCCCGAGCGCCGGTGCGGCAGGCAGGCCGAGGGTCACCCGCTGCAGCTCAACGAGGTCACCGAACGTGTCGGTCCACTGGCCGTTGGCCACGACCGAGGGGAAGAGCCACCGGAAGGCAGTCTGGAAGGTCCACAGCTGGTAGAGGTTCGAGGCATTCACGTTGCCCTGGTGCAGCCGGGTCGCCCCGAGCACCCATCGCGGCACGATGCCGGCACCCGCACGAGGGCGCACGACGATGTCGGGGCTGGCGAACGTGTTCTCCTCTGTCGCGCTCGGTGCCCGTCGCGGGTTCGCCATCGGCGTGGGAAAGCGCCGTCGGTCGTCGCGGGCGTGCACCCGGAGGTAGGTGCGTGCCGGCTCGGACCCCGCCTGGCCGAGGTCGACTTCCCACAGGCCACGGGACTGGACCGCCGCGCGCAAGAGACGGGGTGACCCCGCCGTGCCGGTCGGGTCGGTCCAGATGCCGAGGTCCTGCACTGCGGCCTGGGGCAGTCCGTTGTCGAACCTCTCCCAGGCAGTGCCGGCCGGCGCTCCGTGAGCACGGCGCCACAGGCCGCTGATCGTGCCGGCGTAGACCATCGGCGTCGCGGGCGCGACGTCCAGGGCCAGGGAGTAGGCCGGCTCCAGAGGACTGGTCCCGCCGGCGGGCGCCGGGAGCGCGTTCCTGAGCCCCTGCCCGGTCATCGTCCCGGCAGCCGCCGAGAAGAACCAGCACGTGTCGAGGGTGGGATCGCTCGGGTCGCCGGTCGTCGTCAGGTAGAAGTCCTGGCCGCCAGGTGCAGGGATGATGTCGGTCAGCATCGTGGTCGGGGTCGGAGCCGCGGCCAGAGCAGGCTGGGTGGCCGGCTGCAGGAGCACCGTGGCGGACCAGCGGCCGGCGGCCTCGACGTACCGGACCACGCCCTGGGCATAGAGCACCAGCAGGGTTCGGTTGTCGACCCAGCGCATCGTGACGACGGCCCCGAGCGGCCCGCCCCCGGGCGTACGGTCGTCGACACCACCGGGGGCGACGAGGGACGGGATCCCGAACAGGGGCCGGACGTTCACGCCCGCCGCGTTCCGAGCATCTTGTGCAACCGCCCCCGGCGCAGCCTGGAACGGCAGCACGCGCCACGAGTTGAAGCCACCCCCGCCGACGTTCTCGGTCAGCCACACCCGGTGGGTCCCGACGGCGATCCGCGAAGCCGTCGCCGTGTGTGCGACCGCCGCCGCGCCAGAGTAGAACAAGCAGGCACCGTTCTCTGCGTCGCCGTTGGCATTGCTCCGGGTCGGCATCTCGAAGTTGCTGTCAGGGATCTTGCCCCAGCCGTGCTGGAAGCCCTGGCTCACGATGTGTTGAGACCGCGTGGGGTGGAAGACGGTGCCGCCACCGTCACCCAGCGACACCAGCTCCCACACGGAGTCGCCGGAGCGCACCTGGGTGCCGTTGTCCTGGAAACCGGAGGCCACGAAGTGACTCGACGTCGGGTGCATCGAGAAGAAGGTGGGCTGGAGCGCGGCAAGGCCGTTGGCGCACGACGCGAACGTGTGCACGCGACCCGCCTGACGCGACACGAACACGCCACCGTCACAGCCCACCCAGACTTGACCGCTGCCGGGGGTCCCGACGACACGGATCATGTGGATGTCTGGATGGATGGTGTTGCCGACCAGACCCGGTGCGTCGGCACCGTCGCCACCTCCGCCGGGAGTGGGCGCCCCGACTCGCGAGATCCCGGCGGCCGGGGTCAGCCCGAGCGCCGGCGCGGTGGTGACGTCGAAGCACCAGACGCCTCCCATGAAGTTGTTCGCGGGAGCCTCATGGGTGCAGCCACCCAGGAAGACCCGGTCCTGACCCCCGGCCAGCACCTCGACCGCCACTGTCTGGTCATAGTTGCCCTGTCCCTCCCACAGGAGGATGGGGACGCCGGGCACGTTGACCGCAGCAGGAGTGGCCGCCGTGATGTCCGCGATCCGGAACAGCGTCGGCGTGTCCGTGGCCGTTACCGGTGCGCCGGCGGTCCGCGGCAGGCGGGCCAGGACGTAGACCCGGTTGGTCCCCGGAGCCGACGCGAGGCTCAGGCGTCCACGCACGCCCGTGCCCGGCGCCGGGTGCGGAGCGCACCCGTTCAACCAGCCGAACGGCACGCCGTCGCCGGGGCTCCAGGCAACTCCGAAACCACGGACGGCGATGGCGATCCGTCCTCCGGGGTGCCACAGCACATCGGAGATCTGAGGCTGGAATCCCGCGGGCAGTCCGGGCAGGGCGTCCGGGTTCGCCACCCGGGTCCAGGTGTAGCCCGGGGCCCCGACCGTCGTACGGATCCCCCGGAAGAGACCTCTCGTCGTCGCGGCGAGCACGACGTCCTCCGCCCCCGCGGTCCGGCTGCCGGGTGCGCGTCCCGGCATCCGCGCCAGGCGGTAGATGCCGGCACCCTCGAACGGTGTGATCTGGGCCTGCGGACGGGGTTCCCAGGGGTCGGCCTCGATCCCTCGGGTCGCAGGGCCACGTGCGACGAGGATCCCGGTCCCGCCGTAGTCCCCCTCGCCGACCTGGGACAGCACGGCCGGCGGCTCGCCGGTACCCACGAGCACGAAGTCCTGGGCGGGGTCGGTGGCGTGGAAGTCGACCAACAGACACCCGACTGCGCGTGGGCTCACGTTTCCCCCCGCGATCGGGGGCGACGGCGCCCAGCCGCCGACCGGGATCCAGCTGTGCCCGCCATCGCCGGTGTACCACACGCCACCCATCGCGCTCGCGGCGTAGGCGCGCAGCCCGTCGGGGCTCACCGCCAGGTCGCGAACCCGGCCTGTCACGCGCGGCCGACCGCTGGCCTGACCGAGTCGGGTCGTGGAGGGACCGATCGGCACCCAGCGGGGAATGTCGTCGTCGACCACCCAGCCCTTGGGTTCGACGCCGTCGGGCACGTCCGTGGCCTTGAGCTCCGCGAGCGCCTCCCCCACGTCGACGAGGTCCGCCTTGCCCATGCGGGCCCGGACGAACGCCTCGCGCTGCAGGGCCGGGCTCATGGCTGCTCCTCGCTCGGCGTGACCCGGATCCAGCCCTCCTGGACCTCGTGCGGAAGTCTCGGCAGGTAGGCGGTCTGGGTCGCGGCGAGGATCGGGTCGTCCTTCCACGCCAGCTCACCGGTCCGCCGGGTGAACGTCTGGTTCTCACCGAGGATGCTGACCAGGGGCAGCCGGACCTCCCCCGGGTCCACCAGCAGCGGGCCGACCCGCAGGGACGGCATCAGCCGCTTCATCCCGGGCCCGAACCAGGCGTCGGCGAGCGCCAGCTCCTTGCGCGGCAGCACGCCCGACGTCAGGTGCACGCGGCCACCCGGGATCATCAGCAGGGTGAGGCGGCGGGTCTGGCCGCGGCGGACCACGATCCGGTTCGCCTCGTTGAGGTAGGGGTGGTCCAGGTCGATCGGGTCCTCTGCCGCCGCGGTGCCCAGCACGCCGAGGTGCCCGAGGTGACGACCGGTGGGCCGGACCCGGGCCAGCTCCGCAACCACCTTGTCGACGATGAAGAACTTCTCGTAGTCGTCGTCGACGAAGAACCCCAACAAGGTGTCGTCAGCGCGGCCGAGCGTTCCGAGCTGGACCTCGAAGTCCTCCTCCGCGAGGACGTCGTACGCCGCCCGGCGGGTGGCAGCGGTCAGGCCGGCGGCGAGCGTCACCTCCTCCACGTCATCGGGGGCATCGAGGGTGAGGATGGTGCGGACGACCGCGATCGGCCGGCCGACCAACCCCGCCAGGGAGCTGTCGCCGAGACTGGCGAAGGTGTCGACCGACCACAACGTGCTGTCGACGGCGCGCAGGAAGGCGGTCAGCGCGGTATCCGTCGGCGGCTCGGGCAGGGCCCGGGCGGCCGCGTCTGCGCGGATCATGCCGGCTGCGATCTCGGCGACGAGTTGCTCCTGCGGATGGATGTCCGCCAGGGGTCCTGCGTCGGGGGGCAGCGGACGGCCCGGGGCGCACTCCCAGTTGACCGCGTTGGTGATCGGGTCGTGCAGCACCTGGCCGATCGGGTCGCCGGCGACGGTGAATGCCTCGAGTGCCTCGTCAATGTGGTCCGGCAGCAGGAAGCCTGCGACCGGGTTGACGGCCGCCGTCGGTGCCACCTGGTTGACGAACGCCTCCTTCATCAGGTGTGGTGCGGTGTCCGCAGCCTGGCCGGGGTCGACCAGCCGCCACAGCCAGCGGGCGGCGTTCTGGATGCGCGGTCTCAGCCGCAGCGTGCGTGCCTCGCCCTCGACCTCGAGCTCGAGTGTGGTGCGGAGATCGTCCAACACGCTCTCGGGTACGTCGACGAAGCGGCCGAAGGCGTCGACCACCCGGAGCGCGTCGATGGTGACGGTCCCGCCGAGGAGCGGCACGGGACTGCCGCTCGCGACCGGCTTGCCGTCCTGGCGCTTGGCGCCCCCCATGAAGTCGATTCCGAGCAGCTGCTCGCGCAGGCCATCGAGCGACGCGCTCAGCAGGTCGAGGGGATGGTCGAGGTCGGCCAGCCGCTGGACCGCGCTACCGGCGCCGTACGCCGTCCGACCGGGGGTCACCTGCCGTTGGGCCTCGCTGGCCAGCCACGCGGTCACCGCGGCACGGAGGGTCTCCCCCACACCCTTGCCGGCCAGACCCCGGCCGGTCAGCTCACGGGTGAGCGTCGGCGCAGCTGGGTCGTCCTCGGCCAGCTCGAGGTCGTGGCCCTGGACCTGCCAGCCCCGCACGGTCGTGGTACCGGTGACCGTCACCCGCCACTCCACCCAGATCGGGACCCACGGTTGGCGCCACGTGGTGATCGCCACCGGACTCGGCGGCTGGCCCTCGGCGGTGGCGGCCCCAGCCACCACGGCAGAGATCTGATGCTCCAGGTTCTGCCGGTGCACGCTGACCGAGTCCCAGCTCGACGCCGCCTTCGGCTCGACGAAGGCGATGTGGCTGCTGCCGTCGTACGTCCCCTCGACGCCGTAGAGCCGGACCATCTCGGCGTCGAGCCGGGTGGCGATCGCTGTTCTCGTGTCGGCGGTGGGATTGGCTGCGGCCGCGAGCCACGCCCTGCCGTAGGGGTTGAGCAGCACCGCCTCGCGTACGACGGTGAGGACCTCACCCGGTACGGCCCCCGAGCCAAGGGTGGGCACCACCCGGGCACCGTCGACCAGTCCCCGGTAGCGCGGGACGGCGGCGCGCGGGTACCGGCACAGCAGCTTGCCCTCGCTGTTGAACAACCCGTCACCGTGGTGCCGGTGGCTGGGTCTCGCGCCTCTCACGGCCACGACGAGCGGGGCCGGCCGGAAGTATCGCGGCGGAGCCTTGACCACTTCCCGAGTCGGGTCGGGCGGGGGCTCCTCCTCGACCACGTCGGACACCTTCACACCACCGGAGGACGACGTCGCCTTGGTGTGCATGGTCAGGTCGAGCAGATCGGCCTTCTGCTTCCAGGCCAGGTGGGGCGTTTCAAAGGACCTGCCGCTACTCGCCCGGGACATGCCGGCGCGGCCGTGCCGGCCGACGGTGAGCGGGTTGGCCCCCTGCCCGACCTGGTCCTGAAGGATGTCCGGCTTCATGCCCGGCACCGGGGCACCGGTCAGCGACCAGAACCCGCTCTCGTGCTCGCGGTGCCCGAGGTAGTCGAGCCCGTCGGCGGTGCCCAGCTCGGCGACCAGCCCGTGGCTGAACGCTGCGAGCAGGTCTTCTGCGGCGCGCCGCTGGTCGGCACCGAGCCCGACGCCGGCAGCCCCCATCGCGGCGATCACGTCGTCGACGTCGGACCCCACCGCGACGGTCATCTCGGACGCCGCTGGCTTGTCGTCGGCGGCGGGGAGCGCGGTCCCGACGGGGACGCCGAGAACGCTGCCGTGCAGCAAGGAGTCGTACCGCGGAAGTGAGTCGCCGTGTGCGGTGCGCAGCGCCTTCACGAATGGAGTGCCCGAGGAGAGGGCGGTGCCGGCGACACCCTCGATGCGGCGGCCATCACTGCCGTAGATCTCGGTAGGCGGGTACTCCCGCGGCCGGGCGAGTCCGCCCTCGACCTCGGTGCGTACCTCGCGGGTGTCGCGTTCCTGGAGGTAGGCGTCCGCGAGGTCGTGGTCGATGTCCCAGCGCAGCCGTGCCAGGGCGGCGTCCAGCCCGGCGATGCCACGTGCCCCCGACACCGGGTCCTGCGCCGGGTCGCTCCACCAGCCGGCCACCGTGTAGACCGCCTGGTCGCCGTCGAAGCCGGCAGTCGCGACCTCGCGCAGCGGGCCGAGGTCGGTGAGCGGGTCGTGGAATGCGAATCGCCCCGCCGAGGCGGTGTACGACGAGGTCCAGTGCACCCCCAGCGAGAAGCCGTCCAGGGCCGGCACGGCACCGTTCGGCAGGGATGCCGCGGGGCCGGTGAACAACGGCAGCGGGGTGACCACCTTCGTCCTGGCGTCGACGACCCAGCCGGTGGCCAGCACCTGCGTGTGCCCGACCGGCTGCAGGGTCCTGACCACGACCCACTGGTCGGGCAGCTGCGGCAGCTGGGGTTTCGGGTTCGCCGGGTCCGGCCGGGCCGCAGCCAGCAGGGCGTCCGGCATCGCCCAGTGCAGGTGCACCCCGGTGGCCCGCGCCGCACCCGCGCCGAACGGCGCCGGGTCGCTCTGCGGGTCACCGAGCAGGTCGACGGTCGGCTCCGTCCCGCCGGCAGGTACGACGTACGCCTGGACGTCGATCGGGACCAGAATCCGGGTGCGACGCGACAGGCCGGGGTCCCAGCTGCGAATCGTGGAGACATCGACGTTCAGCTTGCTCAGCAGCTCGAACCGCCTGGAGGCGACGGCGGCCTCGGCGAGCTCGGGGTTGATCCGGAAGTCGGCCATCACGGCTCCTCGACGAACACGCGAGTCACCATCGACTTGTACGAGATCACCGGCTTGAAGGCGAGCTCCTTGTTGGCTGCCGGGGTGTCGGCGTTGGCCATGTCTCCCCAGACCTGCCGCCACGGGAAACGCACCAGCTGGAGCGCGTACTCACCGCTGTTCATCTGGTCGTCCGGGCCGAGGGTCTCGTCGATCTCCGCCAGCTCCTCCTCCAGTCGCTTGATGTCCACAACGCCGCTGGCGCCGCGGTGCCGGAACTTGACGTCGAGCCGGGAGCTCCCGATGTAGTCGAACGTCGTGGCGTTGCGTGGCCGCAGCTGTGCCTTGGTCGTCCCGGTGGGCTGGTTGGTCATGTCGAAGCCGAACTGCACTCCCTGTCGTGGCTCCTCCAGGTGGACGGTCTGTGGGATCCCGTCGAAGAGGCAGAAGAGCACGGCCGGGGCGAGGCGCTCGAGCCGGAGCAGCCGAACTTCCATGTCGTCCGGAGGCTGTTCGTCGTCTCGCCGGGAACCGGCGGCGGGGTCGCCGCTGAAGGCCCTGACATGAACGGCCGGCCACCCCGAGACCGCCTTGGAGCGGAGCACGAAGCCGCTGATCGGGCCGCCCCCGCCGGAGAGCCGCGGGTCGTCCGACGGCCGCCGTCGGTTGCGCTCCTCGTGATCGAGCTCCTCGCGGATTGCCGGGTACTGCGCGGTCAGGTGAGTGCGGTCGTCACTGTTGGCTGTGCCGACCGACAGCACGCCTTGCACCAGAGCGTCGGTCCAGCGGCGGTCGAGGTAGAACCAGCGGATCGACTCCTGCGGCAGCAGGTCGGAGTCGGAGACGAGGTAGGCGAACGGCACCGCCTCGAGGAGCCGCAGCTGGACCAACCAACGGCGCAGCCCGGCGGGGATGATGCCGTCCTCGTCGTCGTCCCTGACGGGCTGCGCGAGGTCTGGTGCGACCTCGAGCAGCTGCCCGGTGACGTGGATCGCGTCCAGGTAGTCGAACTTCAGGCTCATGCCGGGCCACCCTCCTCGTCCTTCGCTGCGGCGCGCAGCCGCCGCTCCTCCTCGATCAGGCCGTCGAGCGCGTCGCCGCCCTTGCCGTGCGGCTCGAACCGGCCGGCACCTGCGGAGGGGTCGAGCACCAGACCGCCGACGAGGGCAGGGTCGAGGTGCAGGTCGGTGAACGCCAGGCCGAGGTCCAGGGGGATGCCCGAGATCCCGCCTCCACCGAGCACCTCCTCGCTCAGCGACGGAGCCAGCGCCGCGACCGTCGCGCGGGAGAACCGCTCGTCCAGGGCTGGGTCGAGTGCTTGCTTGATCAGGCCCGCGCTGCCGATGACATCCTCGCGGGGGAGGCGCACCTGCACCTCTCGAAGCTTCTCCAGCACGAGTATCTGGTCGCCCTCGAAGGCCTTCGAGGGCAGCCCGAGACCGGTCGCGAGGACGGTGTTCGCAGACCGGTCCTCCAGGACGGGCCGGCCGGCGGTGACCAGGGGTGAGGGGTTGCCGAAGATCTCCTCCGGCGACGCGATCATCGCTCCTGCCACCTCTGCGCCGAGCCGGCCACCGATGAACCGGTCGAGCTCGCCGATGGCGTTTTCGAGCCCGTGCAGGATGCCGCTGCCGACGATCCCGCCGAGCCGGGCCCGCTGGAAGCCGAGCTGCCGCCACCGCATCAGAGAGGCGACCATCGACGGCCGGGACAGCCCGAGCAGCCGCCCGATCTCGAACGCCGCCGCGAGCGACACGTCCTCGCGCCCGTCTGGCACCACCACCCGGATCTGGTCGGCGGCGTGTGCGAGCGGGAGCCGTGGCGCGGTCTCGTCTGCGGGGTGCGGCAGTAGTGGGCCGCGGTACCACGACCGCACCTGGTCGCCGCGGCGCAGCCGGTGCGGGAGGCCGACGTGCCCGGTCTCCACGACCTCGAGGGGCAGGCGCCCGCTCGAGGGCTCCGGGTCCACCTTGGGCTTCGCCGGGTCCGGTGATCCCTTGGTCCCGAGCAGCCCGGAGTCCAGCCCCTTCATCAGCGACTCGAAGGTCTCGTCCCCGAACGACGTGAAGCTCCAGTGGATGAGCACGGGGAAGCGCAGCATCGGGTCGATCATCTCCGCGGCCAGGTCGGGGCTCAGGCCGACCACGCCCCGGTCGAAGTCGCGCGCCATCTCGGTGTAGAGATCTGACGTACCGCGAACGCGGTCGCCGACCCCCCACCCGGGCTGAGCTTCGTACGCCGCCCGCGCCTGCGGGTTGACGACGGTCCTGTTGATGACGGTGCCCTCGACGCCGGCCTTCGGGAGCAGGTCGAACGACGCCTGCGGCACGGTGCCCATCACGCGGTGATCCTGTTCCGCGAGAGTCACGTCGGCGGCCAGTTGGACGAGCGGGAAGGTCGTGACCAGGACGTCGGCCGGCGGATCGGGCGCCTTGGGTGGCAGCCGGTGGAACTGGCCGCAGAGGTTGACCAGGCAGGCCAGGTACTTCACCGGCACGTCGTCGCCGTTCTCGTCGCGGCCCGGGAGCGGCAACCGGTTCGAGATGACGACCGACAGGAAACCGTCGTCGTCGCCCATCATCAGCTCGGTGTCGGTGATGTCCACCTCGCGCGCATGTGCCAGCAGGTGCACCTCTTGCTGAGTGGGGAAGATCCGGTCCAGCGCCGACTTCCGGATGTGGAGGGAGTTGCCGGTCTGCGAGTCGGCGATACCGGGCATCGCCACACCGGGGGTGGCGCACTCGGCGACCGGCTGGTTCGCCTTGAGCTCCGCCTCCCCCTCCGCGATCAGGACGAGCGCCAGCCAGGGCACGTCGTCGAGCCGCGCCTCGGGATCGACCTCCGACATGTCCACGGGGTCGACGTTGCGTTCCCACGGCAGGGTGCGGCGCTTGATCACGATCTGCGGGAGCCGGGCTCCGAAGGCACCCTCGCGCCCGGCTGGCGGGAACGTCGAGAGCACCTGGTCAGGAGGTAGGACGTACAGCGGCGAGCGCACCCGCACGTGGGTCTCCAGGTCCTCAACCTGCAGGTCGTCGCTGGACAGGCCCTCGGCGCTGAGCACCTGCTCGGCGGTGAACCGATAGGTGCCGGCCGTGAGCGGCGGCTCGATCTTGGAGTACAGGAGGAACTTCCCCTTACCGACGGCCACGGCCACCTCCCCGTTTCCTGGTGACTGCCTTCTTGGTGGCTGCCTTCTTGGTGACTGCCTTCTTCGTGGACTGCCTTCTTCGTGGCGGCCTTCCGGGCGGCCCGCTTCACCTCGGCGGCGGGCACCCATTCCGGTCGGCAGCCTGCGCCCTGGACGGCGAGCAGCCGGCCCGTCGAGGCCACCACGCCGTGCCGCCGCAGGGACGCGACGGTCTCGGTGACCGACGACGTACCACCGAGGATCCCGGTGACCCGCCAGCCACCGCCGGCGGTGACGCGGACGGTGACCCCGACGTCATCCCCCTGGGGTACGACGGGGTAGACCGCGATCGACTGGGTCCCGTTCATGAGAAGGGCCGGCTCCACCGGGGCGCCACCCGCGACGGCACGGACAGCCCCGAGCAGGTCGAGCCCGAGGTCCCCGACCCGCTCGGGGTCGTCGACCTCGACGATCACGACCACCACCGTGACCGGCAGGGCGAACCGCGTCGTGACCGCGAGCGCGCCACGGATGAGGTCCCCCGCGGTAGTCCAGGCAACACCGCGCTGGACGTCTGGCTGCTCGACATCGAGGACGCAGCCTGCCGCGATCCCCGTGCCCGAGCCGACCGCGGCGACGCGTGCTCGGGTGTGCCAGCCGGCGAGGCCGTCCACCGGCTCGAGCGTGCCGTCGGCCTGGACGACGACGAGCTCACTGCCGGCCGGGACGTCTTGGGCGCCAGTGTTCACCGCGTCCCGCAGCACGGTGCCGTCACCCCGCAGGCAGACCAGCCGCGCCGAGCCGTGCAGGTCGAGCGTGGGCCGGGACTCGTCGACGTCCGCGCCGTGGTCGGGGAGGTGCAGGGCGACGATGTCCCCGGACCCGAGGGTCCGTGCCTCACCCTCGGCCTTGGCAACTCCGGCAGCGGCGCCTGCCCGGACACCCTTGGGCGCGACCCCGCTGAGCCCGGAGATCCCGACGACCCGATCGGACGCCGGACCCGCTGAGATGCCGTAGGACCGCGCGCTCCCGACGGCCGACGTGAACGGCAGCGACGCCGGGGTGAACGTTTTGCCGACCTTCGCGCCGGGTGGCGCGACCACCAGCAGCTGGACGGCGAAACGCCGGCTGAGGCGGGCGGCCACCGACGCGGTGGTCGGCGCGGTGCGCCGCTTCACGGTCGCGCCGGTCACCGTTGTCCGGTCTTGGCGGGCGTCCACCTTCGAGCCGCCGGTGAGGTAGCCGACGACGCGTGGCTCGCGCACGTCCGGCGGCGGGGCGGGCTCGCTGACCGGTTGTTCCTCGACCGCAGCATCCTCACCGTTGGCGATGGCGAGCCCGTCCGTCAGCTTGCCGACGAGCGGCGGAGCGGCCACGTCGTGTCGGTAGCCCGCGAACGCCACGTTGCTGCGCACACCCTTCGACAGCATTCCGTCGACCGTGGTCTGGTTGGGGGCCGCGAAGAGCCGTGCCTCGGCGTAGGCGAGCGCGTCGTCAGGTACGGCGACCGTGGGCAGGGTGAACCCGTCACCGAGGTCCACCATGGCCCCCCGGTCGAGGCCGGTGGTCTGCCGCAGCGGCAGCGGGCGGCGACCCGCCTCGACGGTGTAGTAGTTGATTTCCGGTCCGGCCACGAGCATGGCCGCCCGTGCCTCCAGCCGTACCTGGTTGCCGGCGTTGATCACGTCCCCGGTCGGCAGGGCGGGTGCGATGTTCAGATCGCGGTCTGGTGCGGCCCACACTCCCATGGGGAACGACCCGCTGGTCAACGTGCGGTGTGGCTCCATCAAGGCGAGGCCGGGGTGGTCGACCCAGTGCGTGCCGGAGAGTTGCTTCAGCGTGAGCCTCACGGCCGAGGCGAGTGCTCCCTTGCCCATCGGCTTCAAGCCCAGGGTGGCCGACGCACCGTCGGAACGGGTCACCGTCACCGTCGCGTCGGCACCGGGGCCAAGGTCGAACTCGGACGTGGGCACGACGGTCGTGAAGGTGATCTCGAATTCCGCGTGGACGTCGTACGGCCGCTCGAGGCTCCCGTCGGGAGTGGGGACCGACTGCGCTCCGCCGGTGGCCGACGGAAGGGTGCCTTTGCCCGTGATGCCGGTCAGCACGCGGGCAACGCCTGGCTGTGCCTCCTCAAGGTACTTCGCGACGAACGCGTCCCAGTCGAGCTTCGGCGTGCGTTTGTCCTGGCGCTCGCCGAACGGCACGGTCACCGTGCACGGTCCGACCTGAACCTCGACCTCGCCACGGAACTTCGGGCCCTCGAGCCTGACCCCTGCCCCGAGCGTGATGCTGATGCTGATGTCGCCGAGGAACGTCTCGATCTCGATGCCCGCCGAGACGCGTGCCCAGGCCTCGACGCAGAAGTAGAAGGGGTCGAAGTAGACCAGACCCTGCGCCCCGAAGTCGGCTCGCGCCCAGGCCCATCCGAAGTCGGCGACGGCGACGACGCGAACGCCGGCCATCAGGGCCTCGGAGGTGAGGGCGAAGAAGCTCTCGCCCTTGACGTAGATGGAGTCACTGACCCGCCACATGAGCCCGAGCCGGGGTACGTCGGGGTAGCCGTCTCGGTGGAAGTCCGGGTGATAGCCACCGATGGTGAGCACGAACTGCCCGGCGAGTGGTCCCTTCCACCACACGCAGAAGGCGAACCCGCCGGTGAGCCGGACCTCCGGGTAGAGCAGCCAAGAGTTGTCGGTCAGTGCGGCGCGGATCATGAACAGGCCCTCCGCGGTGGAGAACCGGGCGAGGAGACCGAGCTCGATCGAGACCAGGGCCGCCTGCGGACGTGGCAGCGCCATCCGTGCCAGCCCCATCAGGTTGATCTCGAGGCCGACCTTGCCAAACGACACCGCGATGACCGCGATCCCGTCGACCAGCGCGAAGCAGGTGAAGCTGATGCCGCCGGCGAACCAGAACGTTCCGAGCTCGGGTGGGAAGAAGTCGTTGAGCTCCCGCAGCCGTGCCATCGGGTCGCCGATCTCGGCGTTCGGGTCGAGCGCGATGATGAAGGGGTACTGCGGGAACTGCCGGGGGTCGTCCGGGATGACCAGCTTGCGGTTGATGCCGAGTCCGCCTCCGATGCCGGTGACGAAGAAGGCCGGGGGCCCGCCGATGGGGCCGTTGAAGGCGCCGAACACGAAGAACGAGGGGTCGCCGCCGAGGCTGGTGTACCCGCCGAAGACGCTCAGCCCGTAGATCCCGAACCGTCCCAGCAGCATGCCGACGTACCCGGGGTTGGCAGGGCTGCCGACCATCGTCTTGAGCAGACCGCCGGCCAGCACGACGCCACCCATGTCCGCCGAGATGGCCAGGCCCATGAGGTCGACGGACCACGAGGCGACATCGGTGACGTCGCCCCCGTCCCAGGTGATGGAGAGCTGGTCGACCGCGGCGGTGAGCCCGAAGATCTCCACCCGCCCGTCGAAGAGCAGGCTGATGGACATGACCTGCCCGCCGGACTCGGTGCTGTTGAAGCCGACCCGCTCGACGTACAGCGGGCCGAGCTGGCGCTGGATCATCAGCCACCACGGCCCCGGGGGTTGACCCGCCCGGACCGACACGCGTACGTCGTCGTCCTCGGGGTGCCGCTGGATCGCGATCGCCGGCGAGAAGGCCGGTCGGGTCGCGGGCGAGGCCTGTGCGCCGGCGTCGCTCATGATGCCGCTGGCGACCGGGTTGTCTCCGTTGCCGCTCGGGGCGAAGGAGAAGCCGGCCAGCTCCAGCTGCACTCCCCCACCAAGCCCGGTCGCGGTCGCCTCCGCGTAGATGTGCAGCGCGATGCCGTCGATCGACAGCACGCTCAGGTCGAGCAGTGGCCCGGCGGTGTTGGTGAAGCGGACGCCCACGCCGGCCACGGTCACCCCGGGCTCGAACTCGAACGTGAACTCGTCACCGGCGCGTACGGCGTGCACGGCGTAGATGCTCAGCCCGGGGTCCTTCTCGGGAAGCAGCCAGGAGCTGTCTACCTCGAGCTCGACCTTCACCCCTGAGGTGGGAAAGGCGAACTTCTTGCCCTGGTCGAGGGAGACGCTGATGCCGAGCATCCGGTCGTCGGTGTCGCTGCTCGATGCGATCCCGATCGTGACGGTGTCGTCGATGGTGAGCTCCAGGCCGGCGTCCGTCGCGTTCCACAGCAGCCGCTGCAACCGGTGGAGAAGCGCGTCCGGATCGACGAGGTCGACCGCGAAGGTGGCGTCGATGGTCCGTCCGCTCTCGAAGAGCACGCCTTCGAGGACTGCCTCGATCTGCGGGTGGTCGTCGAACAGTTCGTCGAGAGCGTCGACGACGACACCGCCGACGAGGGCGATCCCCTGTGAGAGCAGTCGCATGCCTGCCTCGGCGGCGTTGGGTGCCGAGACGGTCACCGCCGTATCCGTGCGATCCACGGCGTACAACGCGGGCGGCGTGGCGTCGAGGGTCCACCGCATCTCGACCGAGAGCTCCTCGTCCACGTCGTCCCTGACGGCGAAACCGATACCCACCATCCGCGCAGACCCCGCGGCGGAGCCGGCCCGGATGGTCGCGACCGGTCGTAGCACGCAGGGTCCGGCGTCGACGGCGAACGGGCCGAGTCGGGCAGTGACATCTATGCCCGCACTGGAGAGCCTCAGCGACTCGACGGAGACCGAGCCCAGATCCGGGATGGTCCACTCGCAGGCGAGCTCCAGCTCGGGCAGCGGTCCGTCGTCGGAGATCCCCAGGGTGAACTGCGCCGGAGTGCCGAAGGTGAAGGTGACCGCGTTCGAGCCCGGTGCAACGGGAAGGGTGCCGACCGCGCTGGACCCGAGCGCATTGACTACTGCCGCGGCTGCCTGCGTGATGAGCGGGGTCAGGTGGGTCTGCAGCGCGGCGGCGGGGTTGGCAGCGAACGCCGAGATCCGGGCCGCGGTGAACTGGCCACCCCCACGCAGCTCCATCGCGTCGCCCACGGCAGCGACCAACGCCGCCACGTCGGCCTTGTAGCCGCCGGTCATCTCGGTGACCTCGTTGAGAAGCACCGGCACCAGCGACTCGGCGGCTGTCCCCACGATGTCGCCCAAGCCGGGGCCCTCGGGGTAGATCGGCAACGGCGCAGACGGCGCCGCGCGCAGCAGGCTGACCCGCAGGCCGGGGTCGAGGGTGAGCTGCACTCCGACGTCCTCGATTGCCACGCTGAGTTCGACCACAGGCTGCGGAGGTGCACCCGTGCCGACCAGTGCGCCCACCTCGAGGGAGGTGGCAACCCCCGTGCCGCCGAGGTCGAGATCGATGTCCAGGAGGAGGGTCAGCCGCAGCTCGTCCCCCACCGCGACGTACCCGACAGTGACGCCCTCGACGATCGGCCACCCGGGGGCCGAACCGCGGTCGGGAACGACCAACGTGGCGAGGGCATCGAGCAGGCTGACCGCGGTGGCTGCCGCGTTGGCCGACCGCGCACGGGCGCAGGCGGTCAGCCACGCGGCCGGAGCCGCCAGCGCGGCGACAGGCAGCCGCAGCCGGTGCAGCTCGGTGCCGGTGTCCTCGAGCATGCCGAGGAGGTCGAGGACCTCCTCGACGACCGGGCGAGCCGTCTCCGATGCGTGGGCCAGGACGGCTCGGGCGAGACCCTGCATCCCCAGCGCCGGGACGCAGAGGGCGACGAGTTCGGTGACTGCCGGTACGTCGGGAGCGGGCCACAGGGACATGGTGCGGAGTGGCCGGCCGGGCACGCCGAGCTCGACGGAGACGGTGGGCGAGGACTGTCCCGCGGGGGGTGTGGCGGCGACGAGCCGGACCCCACCGAGCACCGGGTCGATCGTGCCGACGCTCAGCTCGACCCTGGCCCAGGTCGCCGACGCCTCGAGCTCGAGCTCGAGCTCGAGCTCGAGCGAATCGTCCTCGAGCATCAGAGACGCGTTCACCTCACCCGTGGCGAGGTCGACGGTGATCTCGACCGGCCCGACCGTCCAACCCATCTCGCTGCCGCTGCCGATGCCGCCGGTGACGAGCGCGCGCAGCTCGGCAGCCAGCGCGGCGGGCGCGAGGGCCACTCGGCTGCGCACGGTTGCGACCGTGTCGTGGAGCAGCCGGTCGAGGCCCGCCGGGTCGAGGCCGCCGTCGCGCCGGAGCCCGAGCAGCCCGAAGATCACACCCAACCGCGGCTCGGCCGCGGTGAGCCGAAGCATCACGTCGGAGAGCAGTCCGCGCACCTCGGGTACGACGGCGTCGACCGAGGGCGCCGCAGGATCGATGCGGACCACCCAGCGCTCCCGATCGATGCCAAGGCCCGTGGCCTCGTGGAGCACCAGCTCGGCAGTGCCGGAAGTCCCGTCGAGGGGCACGTCGACGCGGGCCGACATCCAGCGCAGGTCCCCTGCGCCGGTGGTCGATCCGGGACCCCCGACGAGCCACCCGTCCACGACGCCGAAGTGGACATCGAGGGTGAAGCCACGCACGAAGCCGATCTCGAGCCCTGTGCCGTCGGGCTGTCGGGTGGCCCGACACAGCTCGACCGCGGCTCCGACCCCGACCAGGAGCCCGCTCCCGCCGAGGTTGAGGTCGAGGACGGGTAGGTCGAGGCCGGCGTGCACGGCGGTGACCGCGCCGGGCGAGGGAGCGATGCGGGCCTCGAGCCGGGCCGAGACTCCGTCAGCGCAGAACTCGCCCAACCCGCGGGCGATCTCGGCCTCGTCCAGCGAGCCGAACACGGGGTGCACCTCGAAGTCGCCGGTGCGGGGTTCCGCGGACGCGTCGGGCAGAGTTCCTGCGTCCCGGTGCTCGACCGACCGGGCCACGATCCCGCGCATCCGCTGCAGCGGAGTGGACTCGTAGGCCGCCTGCAGGTCCGGCAGCCGCTCCGCCTCCGGCCGGTGCAACCTGGAGAGCAACCGCAGGGCGTCCCCACTCAGGCCGCTGGCGAGAGCGTCGGTGGACACCGGGCCCCACGGGGCACCGACCGTGACCACGTGCTTGACGCTGGACCTCGCGTTGGCCGCCAGGACCGCAGCAGCCCCTGCGGCGCCGTACCCGACGAGAACGACGTCGGTCGACCGCACCCCGAGCGCCGCCTCGATGAAGGCGGCCTGCGCCCCGACCGCACCGAGGTCGGGCCGGACGGCGGCAGCCTCGGCAGGGGTCGGGATGCGCAGGAACCACGGGCCGGTGCCGGTGGACGGGATCTGTGCCGTGGGAGCCACGGTCAGGTCGTGCGCGCTCCCGACCGGCCGGCCCTCGAGCCAGGACGCGGGCTCACAGGCGACGTGCACGACCGAGGCCAGCACTGCCGCGGGCTCGTCGGGAAGAATTCCCCCGACGATGGCGCCCTCGCACCCCAGCGCGAGGAGGGTGTCGTAGCCGTGACCCTCGAAGATGGTCGCGCTCACCCCGTCCGGGAGTGTGGTCGAGCCGACCACGCCGTCGGTCTGCGCCCACCGGGCGGCCAGACCCTCGAGGCCCGTGTGCAGGGAATCCCGGCCGACCAGCAGCTCCGCGACGTCCGGTACCAATTCCCCGGCAGCGCGGAGCGCCGCGACGAGCGCCTCGGTCTCGGGCGGTTCCGCCCCCGTGATGGAGCCGAGGTCGAGTCGCACCTCGCGCCCGCTGACCGCACAACCGGGGTCGACCCAGACCCGGAGACCCGGGGCCCGGCTCTCCCCCGCGACCGGGCAGCGCCACGGGTCGCCGGTGTTGCCCGTGCCCAGGGGCTGGTTGAGCCGGAAGCCGCTGAGCATCGCCGCGACGGGGCCCAGCGCCCAGGCGACGTGCTCACAGTCGAGGACCAGCTCAGCGATCCAGGCCTCGACGGCGCCCGCCAGGTCGCCCCCGAGGACGTCTGAGAGGCTCAGCCTGGCGCCGCGTCCCGACCACCCGAGCAGATCGACCACGGCGGAGAGGTGAGGTACGCCGAGCCGCCCGACCAGTGCGGCCACGGCCTTCTCGACCGCCGCCCAGTCCGGGGCGTCGAGGACCAGCTGCCCCGTGTCGTCCAGGTGCGGCAACGGAATGGGCACGTCCTCCACCGGCAGTGCGAACGGGTGGTGGGAGGTCGGCATCGCAAGTGCCAGGCCTGGAGCCGTCAGCTGCGGTCGCAGCCCGAATGCCCGCCCCCAGTGAAGTTCGACGCCGAGGCGGCCGAAGACGAGCGCAAGGTCGGCGAACCCGAACCTGGCCGTGCTGCCGTCGGTCCTGGCGAGTGACGAGCGCAAGTGGGCCCCGGTGGCGAACGCCACCGTTCCCGCAGCCGGGGCGAGCGTGGCGAGGCCGAGCCCCAGCTCATTGGTCGAGGTGAAGCCGTCGAAGACCGGAGTGCTGGTCGACAGTGCCAGGTCGAGGTGGAGCACGCCGTCGCCCAGCCAGGCCTCGAGGAACAGCGGCGCCTCCAGCTCGATCGACCAAGGGTCGGCAGCAGTGCCGGTGCCGACGGTGATCAGCTCGTCGGAGCCCGCCATCATCCGGCAGACGGCACCGAGTACCTCCCCGGTGGCGGCGGTGTTCGCCAGCAGTCGACCCCAGTAGGCGCGGAGCGCACCGATCGGGTCGGCCAGCAGCGCGGAGGCATCGAGCCCCGAGACGCCCGTGGGCGCGTCCATGCCCGTCGCCAGGCGCACGGCCGCGGTCGCCTCACCCAGACCGTCGAGCAGGTCGTCCAGGGCCTCTTCCAACACATTGCCCACGGACTCGAGGGCTGCCTGCGGGCTGGACAGGTCCACGTCGATCACCGGGTCCGAGGCGTCGCCGGTGAGGCGCACGCCGTGCCCGGTCAGGACGAACGTCGGGCGGTGCTCGGCATCCAGGGCCAGGCCCACCCGCAGGGTGTCCACCCTCGGCGTCGAGGTCGAGGTCCCGATGAGCTTGCTGGCGCTGGAGCCGAAGACCGCCTCCACCCGGGCGTCCGGTACGGCGGTGCACTGTCCGGTGCCGGTGTCGGCCCGGAACAGGTCGACGGTGGCCCGGGCCACGACGGGAGCGCCCGACTGGGTGCGCAGGGACGCCTCTACCCACGGCACCAGGACGGGATGGCCACCGGAGCCGTCCGAGACCCTGATGCCGATGGTCACCTTCAGGTCGCCGAACGTGAGGGTGACTGCATTGCGGGCCCCGTCGACGGTCCCGCCCACCAGCGTCGCGACCTGGCCGAGCCAGGCGTCGGTGGCTTCCTCGTTCTCCTCGTCGAAGATTGCGCGGAGCCAGTCGACGATGGCGGCCAGGCCGCGCGTCGGGAGCTGGTCGATCGGGAACGGCGTGAGGTCCGGGACATTGCGCAGTCCAAGCATGCCGGCGAGCCCGGCGAACCGCGCGTATGCCGGATCGCTCGCGAGTGCCTCCGCCTGCGCGCGGAGCAGCCCACCCAGCAGGTCGATCAGGTCCGGGCCCAGCTCCTCCGGCGTGGCGGCGTCGAGCGTGAACGTACGGAGGCCCGTCGTTCCTGCGAGCTGGAGGTCACGCAGCTCGAGCTCGACGCCCACGCTCGGCGTGCTCGTCGGGACCCTGACGGTGGCCGCGACCCCGCCGAGGGAAGCGTCTCCGGCCGGTGGGGCATCGTCTCGCAGCGTCGCGTCGACGGTGAGCTCGATCTCGCCGCCCTCCCGACCGAGCAGCAGCCACGGGGTCTCGCCTGTGCCCAGGCTCGTGCCGCGGCTCGCGAACCGAAAGAGCGGGACGTGCACGCGTGTGCTCACGACCGGCGCGGCACCTTGGGTGGTGTGCTCGAACGCCACGCCCAGCCGTGCCTCGGACCCCAGCGACTCGACCACCGCGTAGACGGTCACGGTCGGGTCGTCGTTCTGGAACAACGGCACCCAGGTCGCACCCTCGCGGGTGCGCGCGTCCGGCTGACCGAGTACGTCGTCGACGAAGCGGACCAACGCCTCCCGCTGCGTGGTGTCGGCCATCATCGTCTTCAGGCCGTTTCCGCTGACTCCACCTCCGGACATGGGGTCCTCGAACCACGCGGCATTCGGGCCGCCGCCGGGCTCCAGGATCCCCAGGGCCGTGGCGAGGTCGCCGAACGAGCCGAGGGAGGAGGAGTCGAGTGTCATCTCAGTCCTGGTCCCTGGCCATCGGCTTGACGAGCAGGGCGCCCCTCTCCGCGGCGACGGCGGCGGGGACGAGGGCGCGGCCCTGTCGGTCGCGACCGGCTGCCTCGGCGAGGTGCTGCGCCAGGGTGACCAGGCACTCGTAGGCGAAGGCATTGAGCGCGTCCGCCCACACGGCGGTGACCGTCTCCGGTCCGGAAGGAGTGTCAAAGGTCGAGGCGAACAGGCCGCGCACCTGCTTGGTCGTGCCGACCGCGAGCGGGACTGACACGGTCGCCGGGTCCGCCTGGTCGCACTCGACGGGGATGCCGAGGGTCACCAGGCCGTTCGCCAGCGTTAGACCCAGCCGACCGGTGTGGACGAGAAGCTCGCTGGCACCGAGGGTCCACACGACGTCCTGGCTGCTGTCCTTCGGAAGGTCGGCGACGAGCCGCGCGGTCGCCCTCAACAGCCGCTGGCCATCGGTGGTGGGCACGCGTACCCAGTCGCTGGCGGTCCGGCCCCCGTGGATGTCACGAATCTCGGGCACGAACGCCCGATCGCTGAGCTCGACGCCCAGAAGGTGAGCGCGGCCCCCGATCGCCCGCCGCGTCCGGCTCGTCGTCACACGTCCACCCCCGAAAGGTGACTGGTGGCGCCCGAGCAGGGCCACCGCCCCTTAGCCAACCCCTGAAGCACCGAGCCGTGAATAGCCCGTTCGGACTACACCGCCCTTGCCGGAACCCCAGTTATCCTCGACATCCGGCCATCAGGAGGACCTCATGACTCCACGCACCCGCCTGACCCTCACGACCGTCCTCACGATCGTGTTCACCGTGCTGACCGTCGTCACCGCGATCTGGCCCACCTGGATCGAGTCGCTCTTCGAAACCAGTCCGGACGGAGGCAGCGGCACCCTCGAGATGCTCATCGCCCTTCCGTTCGGGCTCGCCGCCGCGATCTCCGGGTTCCTCGCCTATCGCGCCCGCCAGGCAACCCAGCTCGAGATGGGCGATCGCCCCTGACGAGCAGCCCTCCTCGATGGCGTCCGCCGGATTGCGCCGCGCGACGGGCCAGAGGGTCGACGTGGGCCGATGGGGTGCTCTCCGAGTAGCGCCGCGCGCACGGTTACCGCAGCGAGGCGAGGAGCCGGCGGTCGGGGTCTGGTTCGTGGTCGACCCCGGGCGACCGAGATCGGTGCCGGGAACAGCGGTGGCAGCTCAGGCAGGTGATCACGCTCAGCCGGTAGAGCGCCCGGTCGCCAGGTCCTGCGCCCGCGTTTGACGCCTACGTGACGGTTGGTCTGGAGCATCCAGTGGTAGTCCCGGCACCCGGCCCGGGCACAGCTACCGGAAGGTGCGGCTCGTGAACGTGACAGCGCAGCAGCGTGGGGGGCGCTTGGCCACCCGCGGACGATTGACGAAGATGGCGGTGGCGGCTGCGGTCGCTTCACTCGCCCCCACGGCCCTCAGCACCCTGCCCGCCGAGGGCACGGTCGTGCAGGTGGACCCGGCCCACAACATCACGGTGTTCCACAACATCGACTTCGTCGCGACGTTCGGCCACGGAGCCGGAGACGATCTGACCGTGGAGGTCCGCCGCAACGGCGTGGTGATCGGCACCTCCACCGGAACGGTCTTCGCCGAAGATCCCGCGGCTCCCGACTTCGGGCTCGAGGTCAACCACGGTCCTGAAGGTGCGCCCGTCGCCGGCGACTGCTGGGAGGGTCACACGCCGGACATCCGTCCCGGTGACCGCATCCGCGTGTCTGGGCCGTCCGGCACGGACAGCGTCATCGTGGACAACATCGCCTTCACCGGCAAGCCGCGCGCGCTCCGCAACGGCGACATCGTCGTCCCGTTCAAGGCCTACCGCGCCAACGGGCGGGCGATCGCAGCGTCCTTCATCGACTCCGCCGAGTTCCGCGCCGAGGCCAACAACTCGGTGCGGTTCGAGGGGAGGCGCTCAGTCAGGGTTGAGCGCCGACCCGGCGCCAAGCCCGGCCAGCTGTGGCAGCGCTACCCGTCGCCCTTCCGCCCCGCGCGCAACGACGACGAGAACCCGTTCAACCAGGCCGAGCTCCGGCGCGCCCTCCTGCGCGACGGTCACGCGACGGGCTTCGGCCACGTCGAGGTCCTGCCGCGGGAGGCCATGCTGCACGACGGACTCGCCGACACCCCCGGAGCGGCGATCGGTTGCCCCGGGGCCTCGGCCCAGTGGGAGGTGGGCAGTGTCTCGCCCAAGACGATCACCCGCGCCAACCGGACCCGCCTGTTCCGCGCCACCGGGCGCACGTTCGACGCCTCCCGCGTCGACGTGAGGCTGGTCGACAGGGACGCGGGAGAACCCGTCCGCGTCGTGGAGAAGCGCGCCACGGTCAACGGCAACCGCTGGAACGTGTCCTTCCGGCCCGGTCAGCTCCGCGCCCTGGACGGCCAGTTCCGCGTGTCGAGCCTGCACACCCTGAACGGTCAGACCGGCCGGATCGGTGGTCCGAGCAAGTTCGCGGTGAGAAGGCTTCCGTGATCTCACACTGAGCAGGACAACGACCGCCCCACCCCCAGTGCACTGGGGTGGGGCGGTCGTCATGTGCGCGGAGCCGCACACTCGTTGTCTAGGGGTCCGAGGCCTCGGCGGCGCGTCTGATCGAGGCGGCCTCCGTCTCGACGTACCGCTTGGTCAGCGACCGCGTCATGAGCCAGCCGAGTCATGCGCTTCGTCGCGGAAACCCAACCTGCGACCTCTGCAACAGATCGAGCACATGCGGAGCGAGGTGGGGTGGATCCAACGGTAAAGCGGCTGGTTGCTAGCTCCGCTCGGAGCCTGGCCAACTCAGTCCTGGACCGCGCCCCGCTCGTGCTTGTGATGGCCTTTCGAGATCGAGCGCCTGTCGAGCGGCCGGTCGGGGCTGGCCGGGGCTGGCCCCCGCCGGTGGGGTCCGGTTCGAGGTGGCGATCGCCTGCACCCTGGTGTCCGCGTGCGCGCCAGATCAGGCCCGGTTCCTCCCGGACAGGTCGACGTCCGACACGGTGACGCGGGCCATCTCCAGGCGCACGCCGGGTAGGAACTCCTTGGTCGACCAGCCCAGGTCCTCGCCCACCCCAGGGAGCGAGGTGCTGGTCCTCGCGGCTATCTCATCGCTCAGCCGTTGCCCGACCGTCCGTTCGATCTCCGCGTCCAGGTCGTCCGGAGCGGACACAACGTCGCTGACCCGGACCAGGTACTCGACCCGCAGGTGGGCGGTGGCACCGTCCTGCGTGTGCTCGGTGACCACCGCCCAACGGTGTCGCTCGGCTGTGTCGACGCGCCGGGCGCTCTCCACGAGCGGGAGCACCATGGCCAGACCCGGGCCAGCGGTTCGGGCGACGCTGCCCTTCCGGCGCACGACAAGTTGTTCGTCGGGGTCGACGCGACGGATCGAGACCACGCCGAGCAAAAGGAGTACCACGAGAATCGCGATCAGGTAGATCATGCGAGCTCCATGTGTTCGGGAATGAAAGCCGTCCGTGCCAACGGGTGGGTCCTGTCGTCAATCCTCGATGGACCGGGCACGGGTGCCCATGGGGTCTGGACCCCATTCCACAGCCCGGTGGTCGACCGACTCTCGACACGCGGCCGTCGCTGGGTGAAGGTGACGTATGGAGCATGGTTTCTCGCTGTCCTCACGCGTGATCCTGATCAACGGCCTGCTCTTCGCCCTTGCGGTCATCGCGCTGGCCCTCTCACCCGCCACGGTGTCCTCCCCACCGGTGCATTCGGAGGTGCTGATCCTCCTGGTGGGCCTGGCCGTCGTGATCGCGGCGAACGCCGTGCTGGTGCGCGCCGCTCTGGTTCCGCTGGACCGGCTGATCCGGCACTTGGACAGGGTCAGAACGCCCGACCCGATCCAGCGGGTCCCGGTCCCGGATTCAGGGGTCGCGCACGGCCTCGCAATGGCCGTGAATGACCTCCTTGGCCGAATCGAGGCCGGGCAGCGCGAGAGCAGCGCGGCCGCGCTGGCAGCCCAGGAGTCCGAGCGCGCCAGGATCGCTCAAGAGCTCCACGACGGGGTCGGCCAGTCGCTGACCGCGATCATCCTCGAGCTGGGACCGCTGGCCGAGGAGGCGTCCGATCCGCTCGCGAATTCGCTGCTGCGGATCCGCGAGGCCACCCGCGCCAGCCTCGATGAGGTGCGGACGGTCGCCCGCAGGCTCCGGCCGCACGTGCTGGAGGACCTTGGGCTGCGCAGTGCCCTCGCGGCGCTCACCACGGACCTGTTCGGGCCCACCACCGGCGTTCACGTCAGGCGAAGCGTGATGCCTGGGCTTCCCGAACTCGACAGGACCACCGAGCTCGTACTTTTTCGGGTCGCCCAGGAGGCGCTCACCAACGTCGCACGGCACTCAGGGGCGACCACGGTCGAGCTCACACTTGCCAGCCACGGAGGCGAGGTTGTGCTCGCCGTCGTCGATGACGGGCGCGGGATCGCGGCTGGTGTCGACGGCTCGGGATTACGAGGGATGCGTGAACGTGCGGCACTCGTCGGCGGTTGCCTCGTGGTCTCCGGGCGGCACGGGAGCGGCACCGAGGTGACCCTCGCCGTCCCCACGCAAACGCCATGAACCCCCTGGCCCCGTGCGTTGCGAGGATCCTGCTGGCCGACGACCACGCGCTGGTACGCCGGGGGCTGCGGATGATCCTCGACAGCCAGCCGGACCTGACCGTCGTCGCCGAAGCCGGGGACGGCGTCGAGGCGATCCAGTGCCTGCGGGAGACCCAGGTGGACCTGGGGATTCTCGATGTCGCGATGCCGAGGCTCACCGGACTTCAGGCTGCCCGGGAGATCTCTCGAGGGCCAGACCCGCCCCGCTTGCTGATGCTCTCGATGCACGACAACGAGCAGTACTTCTTCGAGTCACTGCGAGTCGGTGCCTCCGGCTACGTGCTCAAGTCGGTGGCCGACCGTGATCTGGTCTCGGCATGCCGAGCCGCGTTGCGCGGCGAATCGTTCCTGTACCCCGGAGTCGAGAGGGGCGTAGTCCGCGACTACCTCGAGCGGCTTCGACGCGGCGAGCCGCTGCCACCCGCGGTGCTGACCCCACGCGAGGACGAGGTGGTCAAGCTGATCGCAGAGGGTCACTCTTCTCAACAGATCGCGCGGTCGCTCACGATCAGCGTGAACACCGTCGAGCGGCACCGCGAGAACATCCTCCAAAAGCTCGGAATGCGGGACCGGACCGAGCTCACGCGGTACGCGATCCGGGTCGGTCTCATCGAGCCGTGACCTGCAGGGTCCGACGAGAGGCCGAGCCCGACGCGGCATTGATGTGGGACTGACCGACACACGAGATCCGAACCTGAGGCTTGGCAGCCCCGACATCGCGGGTCGATCGCGCGCCGAGGATGTAGCCGTCGGCCGATCGCGGCTGGTGGAGCAGCACGATCCTCGGCTCGTCGGAGTCGCGGAAGTCGAGCTCCTCGCGCAGGTTCGAGCCGAGCTCGGACTCGGGGATACCGCTGTCATGGAACACCGTTGAGCCGCGCGCCGGGCACGAGCCTGGCAGATGGCATCCCGGATCTTCCAGACCGAAAAACAGCAGCCCGTCGTACGGGCATTTCCGAAACTCGCTGGGAGGACGTCGAGCTGACAGCGCGACCGCCACTTCTGAGGTCCCCGCGGCTTTCAAGACTCCTCCCCTGCTGATCCACCGGCGCGGGCCAGCTGAGCCCGGGCATCGCGACCAACCGAACCATCGTCGACGCCGCATCGGTCCCCGGCCTGGACCAGCGCCAGATGATCAGCTTGATCTACCCGGACGTGGCAGCCGAGAGTCGACAGCTGGCGTAACGTCTACGGCACCCGCCACCAGTGCGGCCGATCACCATGACGCTTCACCCGACCGCTCATAAAATGGAGCTCCATGTTCGGAGTGCCTAGTCGGATGTCTCGGCGACAGGAGGAGCTATGACCAAGTACTCCAGTAGCAGGCACCGCCGCTCGAGGCCATTCGCGACCAGGGAGCATCGATGCGCATCGCACCCCCGTAGGACGGACGCGTAGTGGCCGACCCGCTGCCGCCCGAGGTCAAGCGCTTCATCAACAAGCACGTCCACGGGATCACTCAGCTCGAGCTCCTGCTGCATCTCCGCGACAACCCCAACGAATCAGTAACGCCGGCGATGGCAGCACGCGAGCTGCGCCTGGGCGGCCAAGAGCAGTCCACCGCCTTGCTCCACGATCTCCACACCCGGGGCCTGCTTGCGATCGACAAGAGTGAGGGTCAGGCGCGTTATCGATACGAGCCCAATACGCGAGAGTTAGCCCGGCAGGTCGAGGCCCTGGCGAATATCTACCCGGCGTATCGCCACAGGGTCATCCAGTTCATCTTCTCCAAACCACCTGAGAGTGTCACGAATTTTGCGCAGGCTTTTCGATTGCGGAAGGATGAAGATGGGTAACGTCGTATATTCTCTCTGCGCGCTGACCAGCATTGTCTGCGCCACGCTGTTGATTCAGGGCTACCTGCGCACCAGATCCAGGCTTTTGCTGTGGAGCAGTCTGTGCTTCGTGGGCCTGGTAGCGAATAACATGCTGCTCGTGCTGGACCGCATTTTCTTTCCTGATGTCGATCTCTACACGTTGCGGTTGTCCGTCGCTCTCGTGGCCATGGCTCTGCTCGTCTACGGCCTTGTATGGGAGTCGAAATGAGAATCATGGTAAGAGCGAGAGTCCAACAATGAACGACTTCCTCGCCGGAGCGATCGTCGCCTTGTGTGGTGTTGCTGCCTTGTATTTCTGGCATTTCCGCCGTCAAACCGGAGAGCGGTTCTTTGGCCTGTTTGCGTTAGCCTTCACCACCCTCGGGATTGGTTTCCTTTTCCAGGCGACCGGGGACCAACAAAGCGAGTTTCGCCCGCACGTCTATCTGATTCGGCTGGCAGCGTTCCTCCTGATAATCGCAGCCATCGTCGAACAGAACCGGCGTTCCGGCGAGCGGCGATAGCCCATCTCACCAGCAGCGGCCCCCTCCGAACCGCATCGTGCTCGCGGAGGCTCACTTCGCCGCCGTTTTCACCCGAGGCCATGCCGCGCTCACAACAGCAGCCCGGAGGACTGTCGCCTCCGGGCCGTTTCTATGGTCCGTCTATGGTCTACGCGGTCGGGCTGACAGGATTTGAACCTGCGACCCCTTGACCCCCAGTCAAGTGCGCTACCAAACTGCGCCACAGCCCGAAGGCCTTCCGTGGAAGGCCGCGTGCACACTATCGCAGCCGGACGGCCGAGGCCGTATCGGGATCACCGCACCTGGGCGCTGTCGCGGGAGACCTTCAGGGCGGAGGCGTCGACGGCCACGAACGACGACGCGGGGATGGCTTTCAGCTCCGAGATCAGCCGGTCCGGCCAGTTCGCGTTCCGCTCTCCCTGGAAGAACCACGGCGACCCGTTGTCGGCCAGGACCAGCCCGTAGCGCTTCATCGCCCGGATCACCGCCCGTGCAGCCGGACCGAAGCCCTCGGTCGGGAAGCTGGCCCGCAGCCGGAACCTGGCCCCCATGGGCGGGTATGCCTTCCCGTCCTGCGACCCGGCGTCATGGCGGGCCGGCCAGATGTGGTGCCGGCGGGTGATGTCGGTGGTGAACCGGATGGCGTGGTTGACGCTCCGGTCGCGGACCTCGTTCCACCGGAGCAGCCCGGGGAGGATGGGCAGGCCGGCGGCGTCCGCGGACGTCCAGCCGCCCGGGCGCAGGTCGTTGCTGCGCAGTGACCAGGTGGCGCCGGAGCCGGCGTACCACCCACCCTCGCGCTGGCGGGTCGCAAAGGTCTCGAACAGCCGGCACGACCCGCGGTCCACGACGATCGCGTGCCGGTCGCCGTCGGAGTTCCGTCCACCCTCGATCTTCGTGTCCGCACCGAGCGGGTACCGCACGTGGTCGCTCTCGTCCGCGTACGTGAACCGCACCCGCACCCGGCGGTGGTCGTGCGGGACGACCGTGATCGGGATGCCGTAGTCGGTGCCGCCCGCATTGGGCCCGAAGTCGGGGTGCAGGTTGCGGTGGCTGGACATGTTCGCGAGCCACTGGTCGCTGCGCGCATGGACGGGGAGGTCCGTCACCTCGGCACGCCAGTAGTTGTTGGCCGGGAAGGTCTGGCAGGTCGTGCCCGCGATCGGTCTCGCCGCCGCCCCCGACGGGACGGTGGCCGCGAGGGCGAGCACAAGAGCGACCGAGACGCGCATGACCGCCAAACTAACGCCTGCGACGCTCCCGCGGCCGCTGCTGCAGGGCGATCGGCGTGCCGACGAAGCCGAACTGCTCGCGCAGCCGGCGCTCGATGAACCGCAGGTACGCCGCGTCGAGCTTGCCGCTGGTGAACAGGATGAAGGTGGGAGGCGCGATCGAGATCTGCGTCCCGAACAGGATCTTGGCCTGCTTGCCGCCACGGACGGGGTGGGGGTGCTCGGCGACCAGGCGGCCGAGGAAGGCGTTGAGGGCGCCCGTCGTGATCCGCGTCTCCCAGCCGCCCAGCGCCTTGTCCAGCGCGGGGACCAGCCGGTCGACGTGCCAGCCGGTGCGGGCCGTGATGTTGATCCGTGGCGCCCACTGCACCTGTACGAGCTCCCGCTCCACCTCGCGCTCGAGGTAGTGGCGCCGCTCCTCGTCTACCAGGTCCCACTTGTTGAACGCGATGACCAGCGCGCGCCCGGCCTCCCGCACGGTCTGGAGGATCCGGACATCCTGCTCGGAGATCGACTGGTCGGCGTCGACCACCAGCACGGCCACTTCCGCCCGATCAATGGCGGTGGAGGTGCGCAGCGACGCGTAGTACTCGTGCCCCGAGGCCTCCTTGACCCTCTTGCGGATGCCCGCGGTGTCGATGAACCGCCAGGTGCGCCCACCCAGCTCGATCAGCTCGTCCACCGGGTCGACGGTGGTTCCGGCGACGTGGTCGACGACGACGCGGTCCTCCCCGGCCAGCTTGTTGAGCAGCGACGACTTGCCGACGTTCGGCTTCCCGACGATCGCGACCCGACGCGGTCCGCCGGGCTCCGCCAGCCGTTCGGGGGGCGGGTCCGGCAACGCCGCCAGCACGGCGTCCAGCAGGTCTCCCGAGCCGCGTCCGTGCAGCGCCGAGATCGGGAAGGGCTCCCCCAGCCCGAGGTTCCACAGGGCGTGCGCCTCGGTCTCGGTGCGGAGGTCGTCGACCTTGTTGGCGGCCAGGACGACCGGCTTGCCGGATCGTCGCAGGATCTTCACCACCGCCTCGTCGGCGTCGGTGATGCCGACTGTCGCATCGACCACGAACAGCACGGCGTCGGCCAGGCTCGCGGCGATCTCGGCCTGGGCGGCGATCCGCTCGGCCAGGCCGCGCGCGTCCGGGTCCCACCCACCGGTGTCCACGACGGTGAACGCCCGGCCGTTCCAGTTGGCGTCGTAGGACACCCGGTCACGGGTGACACCGGGGACGTCCTCGACGACGGCTTCACGGCGGCCCAGGAAGCGGTTGACCAGGGTCGACTTGCCCACGTTGGGCCGACCCACCACGGCGAGCACTGGTACCGGGCCCGGCTGCTCGGCCAGGCTGGGAATGTCGTCGCTCACGAAGCGTCCCGGTCGGTGACGGCTGTGGCCGGGTCGGGCTCGACCTGTTCGTCGGGCAGCGGGCCCGGCAGTTCGCGTCCGGTCGCGGCGAGGGCCTGCTCGAGCTGGACCAACAGGTGCTCCCGGAGCCGGACGGAGAGCTGCTCGACCCGCTGCCGCGAACGCGGCCACGGCATGGGCTCCACGAAGACCGGCGGCCCGAAGAACACGTCGACTGCGCTACCCCTCGGCGGCACGGAGTCGGTGTGGCCGTCCCGTTCCCGGGTGCCGAGGAAGATCACCGGGACCACCGGCGCTCCGGTCACGAGCGCGAAGTACGCCGCGCCCCGGTGGAAGCGCTCCAGATCCCCGGTCCCCCGGCGTCCCTCCGGGAAGATCCCGACCGCGTGCCCGTCGCGCAGCACACGCAGGCAGGCCTTCACGGCCGCAGGGTCCGGGTTGAACCGGTCCAGGGGCACCTGGCCGGCCCGCCGCAGGAACCGGCCCATTCGTCCCGTGAACATCTCCACCTTGGTGAGGGCATGGACGGGCTGCGGGGCGAAGATCGCCAACAGGGGGCCGTCCATGATCCCCATGTGATTGCCGGCGTAGATGACGGGGCCGGTGGCCGGGATGTGCTCGCGGCCGTGCATCCGGACCGTGAGGCGACGTCGTACCACCGCCCGCGCCAGCGGGCGCAGCACCACCATCATCAACCGGCGCGGGTGGCGGATCCGGTCGCTCCGGGGACGCTCGGTGTGGGCGGACACGTTCACGCCGTCGCCTCCACCGCCTCGACGAGAGCCACCACCTGGTCGACCACCTCGTCGAGCGTGTACGTCGTCGTGTCGATGTGGACCGCGCCCTCGGCCATCGTCAGGGGCGAGGCGTCCCGGCTGGAGTCGATCGCGTCCCGGGCCAGCAGGGACTGCTGGGTGCTGTCGATGTCGGCGCCGCCTTCTTCGGCGGCGCGGCGCTTCGCCCGCGCAGCCGGGTCGGCGGTGAGGTAGACCTTCACCTGCGCGAACGGCGCCACCACGGCCCCGATGTCGCGGCCCTCGACCACGATGCCGCCGTCGCCTATGGTGTCGCGCTGCAGCTCGACCAGACGTGACCGCACCTCGGGCACGGCGCTGACCGGTGAGACGGCCGCGTTGACCTCGGCGGAGCGGATGGCCAGACCGACGTCCACGCCCTCGACCATGATCGACGGGCCGTGCGGGTCCGTCCCAGAGAGGATCTCGGGCTCGCCGGCGTGGGCGGCCACGGCCTCCCGGTCGTGTACGTCGATTTTCTGACGGAGCATCCACCAGGTCATCCCGCGGTACATCGCGCCGGTGTCGAGGTAGCGCAGGCCGAGTCGGGCCGCGACCCCCCGCGACGTACTGGACTTGCCCGATCCGGAGGGCCCGTCGATGGCGACGACGATGTCGTCGAGGATGGTCTGCACGGCGGGCAGCCTACCTGTGGGTCACCCATCCACGGGATTCGAGAGAGCCCAGCAGGTGCACTGCGCGGGCCTCGTCGACCACCAGCTCCACCAGCCCGACCGGGCGGCCGGGGTCATGGTCGATGTGGACGTCCTCGATGTTGACGTCGCTGGCGCCCGCGTCGGCGAACAGGCGGGCCAGCTCGCCGGGGTGGTCCGGGACGGACACGAAGACCGACGTGCTCGGCGCCACCGGTCCGCCGTGCTTGCCCGGGATGGCCTGGGTGCCGGCCACTCCCCTGTCCAGCAGCCTGCCGAGCGCCTCCCGGTCGCCGCTGATGACGGCGTCCTGGAGCGCGTCGAGCTCCTCCCGCACCTCGGCCAGCACCCCCCGCAACGCATCTGCGTTGAGGGCAACGATCTGCTGCCACATGGCCGGGTCGCTACCGGCCACCCGAGTCACGTCGCGCACGCCCTGACCAGACAGCGCCAGGTGCTCCGGCGGGGCGCCAGCGAGCCGGGCAGCCGTCAGCACCGCCAGCAGGTGCGGCAGGTGCGAGGTGCGGGCGACCGCGTGGTCGTGCTCCTCGGGGGTCATCCGCACCGGCACTCCCCCGCACAGGCGGGCCAGCTCCTCGACCAGGCGGACTCCTTCGGGTTCGGAGGTGTCGTGGGGCGTGACCGCCCACGGCCTGCCGTCGAACAGGGCCGCGCTGGCTGCCAGCGGGCCGGATCGTTCGCTGCCGGCCATGGGGTGGCTGCCGACGTACCGTTCCAGCGCGGGCGAGGAGGCGGCGACACGAAGCGGATCGGTCTTGATGCTGCCTACGTCGGTAACTGTCGCGTCGGAGGAGTCCAGTGCCTCGCGGATCGCGGCGCCGAGGTGGTCGGGCGGCACCGCGACCACCACGAGCTGGGGGCGGTCCTCGGGACGTCGTGGCCGGCCGGCACCGAGCCCTGACGCGGTGCGCACGTGCTCCGCGGACAGGTCCGTGAGGAGGACCTCGAGACCGACCCGCCGGCAGGCGAGGCCGACGGAGGTTCCGAGCATGCCGGTACCGATCACCTCCACCGGTCCGGTCAGCAGGTCACTCACGGTCGGGGACCTCCCGGGTGCGGGTCAGGTCCTTGCGCAGGGTGGCCGCGCCGTGCAGGTAGCAGTGGGTGATGTCCGCCTTCGGCAGGTCGGAATCGACGTGGGCCAGCATCCGCACGACCCGGGGCATCGAGCCGTCGATCTCCAGCTCGCGGGCGCAGATCAGCGGCACCTCGCCGAACCCGAGCTGGCGTGCGGCGTACGCGGGGAACTCCGCGACGAGGTCGGACGTCGCGGTGAAGATGACCGAGATGAAGTCGTCCACCGCCAGGTTGTTGGACGCCATGACGTCGAGCACCATCTCCGCGACCCGGTCGAGCATGTGGTCGCGCGAGTCCTCCTCGAGCTGAGTGGCGCCGCGCACAGCCCGAACAGACATGGGCATCAGGCTAGCGAGGTCGGGCCGACCACCTCAGGCGGCCCGCTATCCTCCCGGACAAAGCGGCCCAGGTAGGAGTCGACCGATGCCACGCGATCCCAACATCCCCGACGCCTTCGACGTCTACACAGTCGTGGTCCTGCGGCGGGCGGCCGATGCGCCGGACCTGTCGGACGAGGAGCTCGACGCGCTCCAGGCTCGCCACCTCGCCTACCGCGCCGAGCTGGCGCGGAAGGGCTCGCTGGTCGTGAACGGTCCGTTCGACGAGCAGAGCGACCCGTCGTACCGCGGGATGTCGATCTTCGCCTGCGCCCCCGGCGAGGCCGCACGGCTGTCGGACGGCGATCCGTCCGTCGTGGCGGGGCGGCTCGGCTACGACGTCATGGAATGGTGGGTCCGCGCCGGCTCGCTCGCGTTCCCGCTCACCGACGGTCCCGTCGGCGACCGCCGTTCGATGGCCGACGACTAAGGCGCTCGGCGCTGATCGAGCGAAACGCGGCTGTCCGGGCGAGCGGAGCCGCCCTCAGCGCGGCATGGTCGGGCGCCAGGACGTCATACGGAGCGGTCGCTATAGCGGCCAGAACGTATGACGTCCTGGCCGGTCGACGCAGCAGGAGTGACTCCCCGCGGTCACAGCTGCGCCTTGTCCAGCAGCTCGCCGAGCTCCTCGAGGGTGAGGTCACGGACGTCGCCGCTCTTGAGCCCCCTGAGCTGGACCGGGCCGATCGCGGTGCGCGTCAATCTTCGAACCGGGTGCCCCAGGTGGTCGAGAAGGCGCCGGACGATGCGGTTGCGGCCCTCGTGGATCACCAGCTCCACGATCGACTTGCCGGCTCCCCCGCTGACCAGCCGCGCACGCGATACCGCGACCGGCCCGTCGTCGAGCTCCACGCCCTCGAGCAGGGTCCGGATGGTCGCCTTCGTCACTTCCCCCTCGACCTCCGCGACGTAGGTCTTGTCCACCTCGTACGACGGATGGGCCATGCGGTGGGCGAAGTCACCGTCGTTGGTGAGCAGGATCAGCCCCGAGGTGTCGGTGTCGAGCCGACCGACGTGGAACAGCCGCTCCGGCCGATCGGACACGAGGTCCTCCAAGGTCCGCCGGCCCTCCGGGTCGGACATGGTCGAGACGACCCCCCGCGGCTTGTTCAGCGCCAGGTAGACGTGTTCCGACACCGGTGGCAGCCGCTTCCCGTCGACCCGGATCACCGCCGTCCGCGGATCGACCTTCGTGCCGAGCCGGGTCACGACGTCACCGTCCACCACGACCAGCCCCGCCAGCATCAGCTCCTCGCACTTCCGGCGCGAGGCGATCCCCGACTGCGCGAGCAGCTTGTGCAGGCGGACCAGGCCCTCGTCGTCGGGTTCGGTCACGCCCCATCCTCGACGGCGGGGCTGTCGGTCCCCTGCTCCTCGACGACGGCGACGGCGTTCTCGAGCTCGTCGGCCATGTCATCGAGGTCCGGGAGGTACGGCGCCAGCTCCGGCAGCTCGTCGATCGAGGAGACGCCGATCCGCTCCAGGAAGTAGCCGGTGGTGCGGTAGAGGTTTGCCCCCGACGACTCGTCCTGACCCGCCTCCTCGACGAGCCCGCGGGTCAGCAGGGTGCGCATCACGCCGTCGACGTTGACGCCGCGGATCGCCGAGACCCTGGCCCGGGACACCGGTTGCTTGTAGGCGACCACGGCGAGGGTCTCGAGGGCCGCCTGGGTGAGCCGGGCCTGCTGGCCCTCGAGGACGAAGCCCTCGACCACCGCGGCGTACTCCTCCCGGGTGTAGAAACGCCAGCCGCCGGCGACGTTCCGCAGCTCGAACCCCCGGCCCTGCTCGGTGTACTCGTGGGCGAGGCCCGCGAGGGTGGCGGAGACCTGGTCGACGGGGTGGCCGGCCGCCGAGGCCAGGGTGGCCACGTCGAGCGGCTGGTCGGCGACCATCAGCAGCGCCTCGAGGGCGGGACGCAGGTCCGCGACCGCGATGTCCAGGGTCTGCTCGCTCACGTCGGCTCTCCTTGCTCGTCAGGTTGCTCAGGGGGTTCGTCGGCGGGCGGCGGCGCCCCTTCGAACTCGTCGATCTCGAAGTCCTCGTCGTCGGTGCCGCTCCAGCGCACGCTCAGCTCGCCGAGAGGTGACATCTGGTCGAACGCCACCGCTCCCTCGCGGAAGAGCTCGAGCAGGGACAGGAACCGGGCAACGGTGGTCAGGGTGTCGGGCGAGTCGCCGCACAGGGCCCGAAAAGTCATGGTGCCGGAGCGACGCAGCCTGTCCACCACCAGAGCTGCCTGTTCGCGGACGCTGACCTTCGCGGCGTGGATGTGCCCGAGCGAGACTTCAAGGACCGGGCGGGGCTCCATCGCACCCGCGGCCAGCTCGGCGAATCGGCCGATCCCTATCCCGATCAGTACCTCGGGCAGCAGGGTGGCGAATCGTTCCTCCAGCCCGACCGCCCGGGGGTGCCGACGGGACTCCTCGGACAGCCGGACCTCCAGCACGCCGGCGACCTGCTTGAACGCGCGGTACTGCATCAGGCGGGCGAAGAGCAGGTCCCGCGCCTCGAGGAGGGCGAGGTCCTCCTCGTCCTCCACGTCACCCTGCGGGAGGAGGCGCGCCGCCTTGAGGTCCAGGAGGGTCGCGGCCACCAGCAAGAACGAGGTCGTCTGCTCCAGCTCCCAGGTCGAACCCAGGGCCTTGACGTGCGCGATGAACTCGTCGGTGACCTTCGACAGCGACACCTCGGTGATGTCGAGCTTGTGCTTGGAGATGAGGCTCAGCAGCAGATCGAAGGGTCCCTCGAAGTTGTCGAGCCGGACCTCGAACTCCGGGGCCTCCTCCACGGTCGAGCCCTCGGCCAGACCCGGCGTCGCCACGGTCATTCGTCGGTCAGCCGCCGCACCAGGACGCTGTCGTCGCCGTTGGCCTCGTAGTCGGCCAGCACCAGGGCCACTGCCTCACGCACCAACCGACCCCGGTCGACCGCGAGCCCCTGGGCGCGCCGCAGCGACAGGCGTGCGTGCTCGAGGTCGAGCAATTCGTCGGAGGTCACGTAGACCGTCACCTTCTCGTCGTGCCGGACCCGGCCGCTCGGCTTGCGGGCGGTCGACTGGTCGGCGCCGCTCTGTGTCTCCTGGTCGCCAGCGTCCTCATCGGGTCCGACCGCCCGGACGTGCGACTTGTCGCCGCCCTGGGCAGTCTTGCGAAAGAGGTCGTCGGCGGCGGGCAGGCTCACCCGTCGAGACACCGGACCGCCACCTCCTTGGCGAGCTGTCGGTACGCGTCGGCACCGGTCGAGCTCGACGCGTACGACGTGATCGGCTCACCCGCGACCGTCGAGTCGGAGAACTTCACAGTCCGGCGGATCACCGTGTGGAAGACCTTGTCGCCCCAGGCCTGGACGAGGCGCTCCATGACTTCGCGCCCGTGGAGCGTGCGGCCGTCGAACATCGTGCCGAGCACACCGTCGATCTCGAGCTTGGGGTTGAGTCGCTCGCGGACCTTGTCGATCGTCGTCTTGAGCAGCGCCACGCCCCGCAGTGCGAAGTACTCGCACTCCAGCGGCACGAGGACGCCGTCGGCGGCGGTCAGCGCGTTGACGGTGAGGAGGCCGAGTGACGGCTGGCAGTCGATCAGGATGACGTCGTAGTTGGCGATGGCCGGCCCGAGGACCCGCTGCAGGGTCTGCTCGCGGGCCACCTCGTGCACGAGCTGCACCTCGGCCGCGGACAGGTCGATGTTGGAGGGCAGCAGGTCCATTCCGGGCACGCCGGAGGGCACGACGACGTCGTCGAGGGTGACGTCGCGCTCCATGAGCAGGTTGTAGACCGACAACTCAATCTCGTGGGGGTTCATGCCAAGGCCGACCGACAGCGAGCCCTGGGGGTCGAAGTCGACCAGGAGCACCTTGCGGCCGTACTCCGCCAGCGCCGCGCCCAGGTTGATGGTCGTCGTCGTCTTGCCGACCCCACCCTTCTGGTTGCACATCGCGATCACCCGGGCGTTGCCGTGCCGCTGCAGGGGCCGTAGCTCCGGGAGATGGGGCATCGGTCGGCCGGTGGGCCCGAGCGGGGCCTCCTCTGGCCGCTCGGCCTCCTGGGTGGACGCGCGTGTCGAGCCGCGGGGCTCGGGTCGCTCGAAGGGGATCGGATCACTCACGTCGTGGTGCTCTCCGGGTTCGTGGGGTGGGGCGGGTGGGCGGGCCAGGGGTGGCATCTCCGGGGCTCCGCTGTCGGTCCTGCCAGACATTTTCGAGAAGATCCCGCCACCCATGTTGTCCGCCCCTCGTTTGTCGACTCGGCGACTTGTATCCGAGCCTGCGGCGACAGTAGACCGCCGCTCGGACGGGAAACAACACGACACGGGTTACCCCCAGAAGAAGTCCAAATCTGTTGAGGGATTGTGCAGTCGGCCCCGGTCCCGTGCACATCTGGGCGCCTCCCTGTGCACAAACCTGTGTACGACGCCTCGGCCCGGCCGGCGGTCACAACCGGTGCATTGCGGTGGCCAGGAGCACCAGCTCGCCGGCCTCGTCCGAGGCGTCGAGGTCGACGCGGGCGTCGATCACCCAGTCACGGTGGCCTGCCGGGTCGTCGAGGGTCTGGCGCACGTTCCACCGCCGACCCGCGACCTCGATCCGCAGCAGGTCGGGTCCCCGGGCGTCCGCCGCGGTGGAGATGGAACCGTGCTCGGCGTAGTAGTCCTCCAGCGCGGAGTCCCAGGCGCTCCGGGTCATCTCGACCTCCAGGGGCGGGTCGGTCCGGTCCGCGGCCGCCCGCTCCAGCCGGACCAGACCGTCGACGTCGTCGCGGGCGGCGAGCTCCACCCGGCGGAACATCGCGTTGCGCACCATCACCCGGAAGGGTCGTTCCTGCGCGGAGATCGGCCGGGGCGGTGGCGGTGGCTCGTGATGTGCGATGTCGTCGCGGACCTGGTCGGGGTGGGACAGGGCCTCCCACTCGTCGAGCAGCGACGAGTCTGTCTGCCGGACCGTCTCGCCGAGCCACTCGATGAGGTCCTCGAGCTCGGGCGTCCGGTGCCGCTCAGGCACGGTCTGCCGCAGGGTGCGGTAGGCGTCGGTCAGGTAGCGCAGCAGCAGCCCCTCCGACCGGGCCAGCTGGTAGCGGCCCACGAAGTCGGTGAAGGTCATCCCCTGCTCGTACATCTCCCGGACGATCGACTTGGGCCCCAGCGCGTCCTCCGGCAGCCAGGGATGGGTGCTCCGGTAGATCTCGTACGTCGCCTCGAGCAGCTCGGAGAGCGGCTGCGGCCACGTGATCTCGTCGAGCAGCCGCATCCGCTCGTCGTACTCGACCCCATCGGCCTTCAGCTCGGCGATCGCCTCGCCACGGGCGGCGTGCTGCTGGGCGAACAAGATCTGCCGGGGCCCCTCCAGGACGGCCTCCACCACCGAAACCAGGTCGAGGGTGTAGGTCGGCTCCTCGGGGTCGAGCACGTCGAAGGCCGCCAGCGCGAAGTGGGCCAACGGCTGGTTGAGTGCGAAGTCCTCCGGCAGGTCGACCGTCAGCCGGTAGCGGCGGCCGTGTTCGTCCACCTCGTCGAGGCGGGTGACGGTCCCCGAGTTGAGCAGGCTGCGTCCGAGCCGAAGCCCGCGGCGGGCCAGCTTCAGCCGCTGACGGGGGTCCTCGTGGTTGTCGGTGAGGATCCGCCGCAGCACCGGGAAGGCGTCCTCCTCGCGAGAGAGGACGTTGATCAGCATCGCGTTGTCCACCCGCATCCGGGAGACGAGCGGCTCGGGCGTCCCGGCCACCAGCTTGTCGTAGGTCTGCTCGGTCCACACCACCGTGCCTTCTGGCGGCTTCCGGAGATGCGCCTTGCTCTTCCTCCTGGCCTGCTTCTCCTCGCTCATCGCGGCGTTCTTGGCCTCGGCCTTCTTCTTCGCGCGCTCGTTCTCGATCACGTGCTCGGGCGCCTGGACCACGACGTAGCCCGCGGTATCGAAGCCGGCCCGCCCGGCGCGGCCGGCGATCTGGAGGAACTCGCGGGTGCGGAGGACGCGCTGGCGGTTGCCGTCGAACTTGGCCAGCCCGCTGAACAGGACGGTCCGGATCGGGACGTTGATGCCGACGCCGAGCGTGTCGGTGCCGCAGATCACCCGCAGCAGGCCGGCCTGGGCGAGCTGCTCGACCAGGCGCCGGTAGCGGGGCAACATCCCGGCGTGGTGGACGCCCAGCCCGTGGCGCAGCAGCCGCGACAAGGTCTTGCCGAAGCCGGCGCCGAAGCGGAACCCGGCCAGCCGCTCCTTGAGGGCCGGGTCAGCGGCCGCGGCGATCGCCTTGTTCGTGAGGAGGGAGTTCGCGTGCTCCACCGCCGCGGCCTGGGTGAAGTGGACGACGTAGACCGGCGCCTGGTGGGTGGCCACCAGCTCCTCGAGCGTCTCCCCCAGCGGCGTCAGCGACCACGAGAAGGACAGCGGCACCGGGCGCTCGGCGTCATCGATGACCGCGGTCTCCCGGCCGGTTCGGCGCGTGAGGTCGTCCGCGAGCGCGGTCATGTCGCCGAGCGTTGCCGACATCAGGACGAACTGCGCCCGCGGAAGCTCCAGGATCGGCACCTGCCAGGCCCAGCCCCGGTCCGGCTCCGCGTAGAAGTGGAACTCGTCCATCACGACCAGGTCCACGTCAGTGCCGCTGCCCTCCCGCAGGGCGATGTTCGCGAGCACCTCCGCGGTGCAGCAGATGACCGGGGCGTCCGGGTTGACCGAGGCGTCGCCGGTCAGCATGCCGACGTTGTCGGCCCCGAGCACCTCGCACAGCGCGAAGAACTTCTCGCTGACCAGGGCCTTGATCGGGGCCGTGTAGAAGCTGACCCGGCCCCCGGCCAGCGCCGCCACGTGCGCGGCCAGGGCCACCAGCGACTTCCCGGAGCCGGTGGGGGTCGCGAGGACGACGTTGCTTCCCCCCAGCAGCTCGATCACGGCCTCGTCCTGGTGCGGGTAGAGCGTGAGCTCCTGCCCCTCGACCCAGCGGGTGAAGGCGTCGTACACGACGTCCGGGTCGTCGGAGGCCGGGATCCAGTCGCTCACCCGCGGGCCCGGGGGTGTGCGGTCGCGAAGACCTCGCGCAGGTTGTCGACCGTGACCAGCGTGTAGACCTGCGTCGTGGTGACCGAGGCGTGCCCGAGCAGCTCCTGGACCACCCGCACGTCGGCCCCGCCGTCGAGCAGGTGGGTGGCGAACGAGTGCCGCAGGGTGTGCGGCGAGACGTCCCGCGTGACCCCGGCGCGCTCCGCGGCCCGGACCAGCACCGCCCACGCCGACTGCCGCGACAGCCGTCCACCGCGCGCGTTCAGGAAGAGCGCGGCCCTGCCGGCACCTGCCGCCACCAGCTCCGGCCGGCCGCGCACGAGGTAGGCGTCGACCGCCTCGAGGGCGTAGGAGCCGACCGGGACCAGGCGTTCCTTGCTGCCCTTGCCGCGCAGCAGGACGGTCCCGTCGACGGTGTCCAGGTCGTCCACGTCGAGTCCGACGGCCTCGGAGATCCGGGCCCCGGTGCCGTAGAGCACCTCCAGCAGGGCCCGGTCCCGCAGCGCGAGCGTCGTCCCGGCTGCGCCGGCGGCCTCCAGGATCGCCTCGACGTCCGACAGCGGAAGCGCCTTGGGCAGCCGCTTCGCGGGTGACGGCGGCTTGACCGAGGCCGCCGGGTCAAACTTGGCGAGCCCGTCACTCAACGCGAACTTGTGGAAGCCCCGGACCGCCACCACCGTGCGCGCGGCCGACGTGGAGCTGAGCGCGGGATGGTCGGCGTCACCTTCCCGCAGCCGGACCAGGAACGAGGTCACGGTGGCCTCCGTGACGGCGTCGAGGCTCTCGATGCCGAGCTCGTCGAGATACGCCTGGTACCTCCGCAGGTCACGGCGGTACGACGTGAGCGTGTTGGCCGCGAGGCCCCGCTCCACCGAGAGGTGGTCGAGATAGGTGCGGATCGCGCGGACGATCAACTCAGTGCGAGCTCCAGCGACACCGCGTCGATGCCCACCGCCTCGCCCACGGGCGCGTTGGTGAGCTGCCCCGCGTGGGTGTTCAGCCCCAGGGCGAGGCTCCGGTCGTCGAGACAGGCCTGCTGCCAACCCTTGTCGGCCAGCGCCACGGTGTAGGGCATCGTGGCGTTGGTGAGCGCGTAGGTGGAGGTGTTGGGCACCGCCCCCGGCATGTTGGCCACGCAGTAGAACACCGAGTTGTGCACCTCGTAGGTCGGGTCGGCGTGGGTGGTGGCCCTGGTGTCCTCGAAACAACCGCCCTGGTCCACGGCGATGTCGACCAGCACCGAGCCCGGCTTCATCTGGGAGACCAGCTCGTTGCTGACCAGCTTGGGCGCCTTGGCCCCGGGGATGAGCACGGCCCCGATCACCAGGTCGGCCTCGACCACCTGCTGCCGGATGGCCATGGCCGAGGACGCCAGCCCGTGGACCCGGTTGTTGTAGCGCCAGAAGGACAACCGCAGCTTGTCGAGGTCGGTGTCGAGGAGGGTGACGTCAGCCCCCATGCCCAGGGCGATGTTGGCGGCGTTCTGGCCGGCGACACCAGCACCGATGACGACGACCTTGGCATTCGCCACGCCGCCCACACCGCCGAGCAGGACCCCGCGTCCGCCCTGCGCCTTCATCAACGAGTGGGCGCCCACCTGGGGTGCCAGGCAGCCCGCCACCTCTGACATCGGGTACAGCAGGGGCAGCGAGCCGGACGGCAGCTGCACCGTCTCGTAGGCGAGCGCGGTCACCTTCCGCTCGACCAGCTGCTCGGTGAGCGGCTTGTCCGCCGCGAGGTGGAGGTAGGTGAACAGGGTCAGCCCCTCCCGGAGGCGGTGGTACTCCTCCGAGACCGGCTCCTTGACCTTGAGCACCAGGTCGGCGGCGCCCCACACCTCGTCCGCGGAGTCGAGGATCTTCGCCCCGGCTGCGACGTACTCCTCGTCCATGATCTGGGAACCGGCCCCGGCGCCCTTCTCGACGAACACCTCGTGGCCGTGCTCCGCCAGCTCGTGGGCTCCGACCGGGGTGATCGCGACGCGGTACTCGTGGTTCTTGACTTCCTTCGGTACGCCGACCTTCACCTGCTGTTCTCCCCTTCGGTGTGACCACCACCACGTCGGTGGTGACGGGTGGAGACTACTCCCCCGCGGGCCCGCGTCCGGCGTAGCCCTTCGCGGCGACGAGCAGTACGGCCAGGACGATCGGCGCGTCGCTCAACCGGCCGTCGAGCGCCGCAGCGAGCAGCTCCCCGAAGTCGACCCACAGCTCCTCCATGTCGGCCTCCTCGTGCTCGGGCACGAAGTCCCCGCGGTCGGCCGGGGTCAGGTCGCGGGCGAGATAGAAGTGCATGAGCTCAGAGGAGATCCCCGGCGAGGAGTACGTCGACGTGAGCTCGACCCACTCCCCCGCGTCCAGGCCTGCCTCCTCCCGCAGCTCGCGCCGAGCCACCTCCAGCGGACCCTCGCCGTCGACGTCCAGCAGGCCGGCGGGCAGCTCGACGAACCGGCGCCGGGCGGCGTGGCGGTACTGCCGCAGGCACAGCACGCGGTGCTCGTCGTCCAGCGCCACGACCACCGCCGCCCCCGGGTGCTCGAGCACGAGCCGGCGGAACGCCTCGCCCCCGGGGTCGTCGGGACGCCGGATCCGGTCCGCCCGCAGCGCGATGACCCAGTCGTCCCGGAACAGGTCGGTGCTGTCCTCCACCGGCCAGGCCTCGGCGGTGTCCACAGGCTCGGGAGTCGGCGGCGACATGCGACGACGGTAGCGGGTAGCGTGCCCGATGAATCGCCTCACCTCAGGGAGCCTGCTCGTGCCGGAAGTCGCCAGTCTGACCCAGGCCGAGGCCGCCCAGCGCGCGGCACTGGTCGACGTCCAGCGCTACGACATCGCCGTCGACATGCGCGGACTGCTCGAGGGCGAGGTGATCGAGACCACGAGCACCATCACCTTCTCCTGCGCCGAGCCGGGTGCCGCCACCTTCGTCGACTGCGCCGCCGAGGTGACCAACGCGGTGCTCAATGGCACCGACCTGGACCTGTCCACCATCGAGCGCGGCCGGATCCCGCTGTCCGGCCTGGCCGTCGACAACACCCTCGTGGTGACCGCGCGCCAGTCCGACACCCACAGCTCCCAGGGCATCCAGCGCACCGTCGACCCCTCCGACAAGCTCGTCTACGTCTGGACCTCCTTCGAGTGCGACGACGCCCGCCGGATCTGGGCCTGCTTCGACCAACCCGACCTCAAGGCGCCACACAAGTTCGTGGTGACCGCGCCGGAGGCGTGGACGATCACCTCCAACATGCACGCCGACGACGTCGCCGACGCCGACACCGGCGGCCGGGTGTGGACCTTCCCCGACACGCCGCCCCTCTCGACCTACGTCGTCGTCGTCAACGGCGGCCCTTTCCACGAGATCCGCGAGCAGCGCGGCGACCACAGCCTGGGCCTCTACTGCCGCCAGTCGCTGAAGCAGTTCATGGAGCGCGACGCCCAGTTCATCCTCGATGTCACCGAGCAGGGACTCACGTGGTTCGGCGAGCAGTTCGGCAAGCCGTTCCCCGAAGCCCACTACGACCAGGTCTTCGTGCCCAACATGGGTGGCGCGATGGAGAACTGGGGCTGCGTCACCTGGACCGACACCGTGCTCTGGCGCACCGACCCGTCGTACTCCCAGCGCTGGGCGGTCGCGTCGGTGACCTTGCACGAGATGGCCCACATGTGGTTCGGCGACCTGGTGACCATGCAGTGGTGGGACGACCTGTGGCTCAACGAAGCCTTCGCGTCGTGGGCCTCCACCTGGTCGGCCGTCAACGCCACCGAGTTCACCGACGCCTGGGCCAGCTTCCTGGTCGGCCGCGAGCTCGACGCCTACCGCCTCGACATGGGTCCGGCCACCCACCCGATCCGCGGCGACGTCGACGACGTCTCCTCGGCGATGGCCAACTTCGACTCGATCACCTACGCCAAGGGTGAGGCCGTGCTCAAGCAGCTGTCGGCCTACATCGGTGAGCCGGCGTTCGTGGCGGGCCTCCAGCACTACTTCCGCGACCACGCCTGGGGCAACACCCGCCTCGAGGACCTGATGGCCGCGTTCGGCAATGCTGCCGGGCAGAACCTCGACGCCTGGACCGCAGACTGGCTCGACCGGGCCGGCAACGACACCCTGACCCTCGCCGACGGCGAGCTGACCGCGGTCGCACCCGACGGCGGTGAGCCGAGGCCGCACCGCGTCGACGTGGGTTCCTACGCCCTCGGCGACGGCGCCCTGACCCTGGTCGGCACCACCGAGGTGGTCACCGAGGGCGGTCGTACGCCGTTGTCGCTGCCCGACGCTGACCTGCACCTGCCCGACCCCGACGACCTCACCTTCGCCGCCATCCGCACCGACGAGGCTTCGCTCAAGCGGCTCATCGAGGGCGCCAGCCAGCTGCCCGAGCCGATCAACCGGGCGATGGCCGTGGCGACCGCGTGGGACATGCTCCGCAAGGGCGAGCTCGACAGCGGCGCAACGATGGAGTGCATCCTCGGCGTACTGGCCACCGAGACCAGCCCGGCGGTGGGCGAGGCGTTCCTGGCGATGAGCCGCGAGGTCGCCGAGCGCTGGAGCCCGCTTGCCACCATCGCCACCCGCCAGGCCAGGGTGGCGGACGCTGCCGCTGCGTTGGCCGACAACCCCGACCTGCGCCAGGCCGCGCTGCGGGTGCTCGCAGGCACGGCCAGCACGCCCGACCACGAGCAGCAGGTCGAGGCCGCCGACGACATCGACCTCTCGTGGCGGCTGCTGGTCCGGCGGGCCGAACGCGGTCAGGAAGACCCCGAGCACGTGCAGGCGCTGCTCGACCGCGACCCCGACCCCGACGCCTGGGTGCGGACGCTCCAGATCACCGCGGCCCGACCCGACACGGCAGCCAAGGACGAAGTCTGGGCCGAGCTCTTCGACAAGAAGTCGGTGCCGGCAGGTCTCCCGACCGGCAACATGGCTGCGGCCTTCTGGCGACCCGGCCAGACCGAGCTGCTCATGCCCTACGCCCACCGCTACCTCGACGAGATGACCCACGTCCTCGGGGGAGGCATGCTTTCGCGGCTCTCGCTCGTACGCGCGATGCTGCCGGTGATCGGCGACGACGAGTTCGTCTCCCGGGCCCAGGAGCTGGCCGACGCGCCGGGCACCAACCCGACCGTCCGGTCGATCGTGCTCACGGGGCTGGACTCCCTGGCCCGGATGCGCCGGGCCCGCGGCTAAGCGCCTTCAGGCGTCCTGGTCGAGCCGCCGCAGGCCGCTCTCGTCGATCGGGAACCGCAGCTCCCGCTGGCGCTCGATAGCAGCCCCGATCAGGCCCGCGAAGAGGGGGTGCGGGCGGGTCGGCCGCGAGCGCAGCTCGGGGTGTGCCTGGGTCGACACGTAGTAGGGGTGCACCTCGCGGGGCAGCTCGACGAACTCGACCAGACCGAGGTCGGGGTTGGTGCCGGAGAACACGAGGCCGGCGGCCTCGAGCTGCTCCCGGTAGTGGTTGTTGACCTCGTAGCGGTGCCGGTGGCGCTCCGCGATCGTCGCCTCGGTGTATGCCTCGCGGACGACGCTGCCGTCCGCGAGCGAGGCCGGGTAGAGACCGAGCCGCATGGTGCCGCCCAGGTCACCGGCGCCGCCGACGAAGGACTTCTGCTCCTCCATGGTGGCGATCACCGGCTCCGGACAGTCGGGATCGAACTCCGTGGACGCGGCCTTCTCGAGGCCGGCCACGTTGCGGGCGTACTCGATCACCATGCACTGCAGGCCCAGGCACAGCCCGAGGGTGGGGATGCCGTGGGTGCGGGCGAAGGTCAGCGCACCGAGCTTGCCCTCGATCCCGCGGATACCGAACCCACCGGGCACGCAGATCGCGTCGACGTCGCTGAGGTGGCGGGCGGCACCGGCGGGCGTCTGGCACTCGTCGGAGGCGATCCAACGCAGGTGCACGCGGGCCTCGTGGGCGAAACCGCCGGCCCGCAGCGCCTCCACGACCGACAGGTAGGCGTCGGGCAGGTCGATGTACTTGCCGACGAGGCCGACCGTGACCTCCTCCTGCGGATGGTGCACCCGGCGGAGCAGGTCGTCCCACGTGGTCCAGTCGACGTCGCGAAAGGGCAGTGCCAGGCGGCGTACGACGTAGGCGTCGAGGCCCTCGCGGTGCAGCACCTTGGGGATGTCGTAGATCGACGGGGCGTCTGCGGCGGTGACCACTGCCTCCTCGTCGACGTCACACATCAGCGAGATCTTCTTCTTGATCCCCTCGGGCAGCTCCCGGTCGGCACGGCACACGATGGCGTCGGGCTGGATACCGATCGACCGGAGGGCGGCGACGGAGTGCTGGGTCGGCTTGGTCTTGAGCTCGCCGGACGGCCCGATGTAGGGCACCAGCGACACGTGGAGGAAGAAGCAGTTGTCGCGCCCGATGTCGTGGCGGACCTGGCGCGCCGCCTCGAGGAACGGCAGCGACTCGATGTCGCCGACGGTGCCGCCGATCTCGGTGATCACCACGTCCACGTCCGGGCCACCCATGGCCTGGATCCGGTCCTTGATCTCGTTGGTGATGTGCGGGATCACCTGGACCGTGTCACCGAGGTAGTCGCCGCGCCGCTCCTTGGCGATGACGCTGGAGTAGACCTGGCCCGTGGTCACGTTGGCGATCTGGCCGAGGTCGGTGTCGAGGAAGCGTTCGTAGTGGCCGATGTCGAGATCGGTCTCGGCCCCGTCGTTGGTGACGAACACCTCGCCGTGCTGGAACGGGTTCATGGTGCCCGGATCCACGTTGAGATAGGGATCGAGCTTCTGCATCGTGACCCGCAATCCGCGGGACTTGAGGAGATTGCCAAGGCTGGAGGCCGTCAGGCCCTTCCCGAGCGAGGAGGCGACGCCCCCGGTCACGAAAACGTGCTTGGTGGGGGTCGGATGCTTCACGGACCTCCATGTTACCGGAGGGGTACGGCTCCGTCCGAACCCGACGCACCGAAGGACCCGCTCTTCTCCCCCAGCGACCGCACCAGCGCCAGCACGGTGGTGACCTGACCCACGACCAGGTCGACGCCGTCGACGGTCGTGACCTTCCCAGCCTCGGGTCGGGCGCGAAGGGCGGCTACGTCGCCGTTGGCGCCGGATCGGGTGTCGCCGGCGACCACGACTCCGAGCGCCCGGGAGGAGAGCCCGGCGAGCAGTCCGCCGAGGATGTCGTCGTCGGTGTCGTCGCCGAGCACGACCAGCACCAGTGGCGCCCGGCCCGGGTCGCTCGCGGGCGACGCGACCAGGTCGGCCCCGGCGAGGCTCTGCCGGATCGAGGTGGCCTTCTGGTTGGCCGAGGCGCCGCCCTTGTCGCCGGTGGTGATGGCGCTACCGAGCAGCTGTCCCATGCGCTCGTACGTCGGCGCCTCCGGGTCGGCGGCTCCGGAGCCGAGCTGGGTCATCAACTGACTGCCGAGGGTGTCGACCAGGGACTTCTCGTCGGGGTCGACGAGACCGGGCTGCAGGGCGTACTTCGCCTCGAGGGTCCCGGCCGCGTGCTCGACCTGGCCGACCAAGCCTTCGATGACCCGCTGGTCGGCACCGGGGAGGCTCACCAGGGCCACGGACCGCCCAGCCAGCTTCTCGCGGTACAGCTGGGTGGCGGTCGCCGTGGCGAAGGCGTCGCCGAACTCCGTGGCGTGGCCGCCCTGCCGGGCCTTCGGCTGGGCGGAGGTCGAGGTCAGGGCGTCACGCCCGACCTCCGACAGCGGACCACCGCCCAGGACCACCCCGACCGCCAGGGCGAGGAAGACCGCGACGAGTGTGACGACGTGCTGGCGGAACGAGATCAACGGAACAGTCCTTGCAGGTAGTCGGTCAGGGCGGTCAGCCACTCCTGGCCCACCGGGGTCACGGAGACGGCCGTCGCCAGCGCGAGCAGGCCGGCGACCAGGACCAGGAACACGTGGCGCGGCCGGACGCGGCCGGAGTAGAGCAGGTGCACGGACGCCGCGTCGACCAACAGGTGACCGACCTTGAGCCGGGTGAGGTAGGTGCCGGCGAGACCGGGGTTCTGGCGGTCCAGGATCTCCTCGAGGCTCGCGTGCAGACCCACGCCGACGATCAGCCGGGCCGCCTCGGCCTCCAGCAGAAGCAGCGCGGTGTCCTCGCTCGTGGCGGAGGACTCCAGTGGCAACGGGCGGACACCGAGCCGCTCGAGCTGCTCCGCATGGAGTCTGCCGCCGCTGTCGACCCGGACGACCACGTCGCGGGCGGCGCGCAGCGCCTTGGCCGAGGGTCGCTCGGCGTCTCCGGCACTGTTGGACAGCATCACGATGTCGGGGCGGTGACCGGAGTCCAGGAGTAGGTCGGCGCCCCGGTCGACACCGACCAGCACCGGGTTCTGCTCGCGGATGAAGGCCTCGATCGAGGCGAGACGGCGCTGGCTCCCACTGCCGGGCACGACGACGACCACGGGTCGGCCCGCGATCCTGGTGGCCGGCTCTGGCAGGCCGAGCCCATGGAGGAGCAGCCCCTCCTCGCGGCGCAGGAACTCGGTGCTGTTGTGGGTGAAGGACTCGAGCTGGCTGCCCATTCCGGCCCGGGCCTGGTCCATCTCCCGGTCCACGGTGTGCACGTCGACCTCGCGGCCCATCGCCACCGCCGCGCCGTCGGCGAACACGACCTCGTCGTGGACTCTGACCGAGGCGCCGTCGGCGATCCCGAAGGCGCCTTCGACCTGGTCGAGGACGAGGATTCCTGCCTCGGCCAGCACCTGGGGCCCGAGGTTGGGGAAGCGCCCCGAGAACATGGGGGCAGCGTTGATGACCGCGGATACGCCGGCGTCGACCAGAGCCTGCGCGGTGGCCCGGTCCATGTCGAGGTGGTCGAGGACGGCGATGTCGCCGGGACGCAGACGAGGCAGCAGGACGCGGGTGCGACGCTCGACGCGGGCGGTACCGGTGAGTCCGGGAGCGGTGGTCCCCGGACGGGTTCGCGTTGCAGGCTTCATGACCGGGCAATCGTGTCAGCCGGAAGGGCGCGTTCTCGGCAACCGCCGGCCCGGCGCGTCGCCCGCGGCCGGTCAGCCCAGCGCGCGGGCCGGCAGGGCCGCCTCGAGCAGCTCGCGGGCGTGGGCCAGGGCGGTGTCGGACTCCTCCATGCCGGCGAACATGCGGGACAGCTCGCGCTCGCGGGCGGTCGCGTCGAGCGCGGTCAGTCCCGAGGTGGTGACCGAACCGTCGCTGGACTTCACCACGACGACGTGGTGGTCGGCGTACGCCGCCACCTGCGGCAGGTGGGTGACGACGAGCACCTGGGCGGAGCGTGCCAGTCTCGCCAGCCGACGCCCGACCTCCCCGGCGGCCTTCCCGCCGACGCCCGCGTCGACCTCGTCGAAGACGAAGGTGGGGACCGGGCTGGTCGCCGCAAGCGACACCTCGAGGGCGAGCATCACCCGGGAGAGCTCTCCTCCGGAGGCCACCTTGGCGAGCGGCCGCGGCTCGGACCCGATGTTGGCGGCGAGGAGGAACTCCACGTCGTCGACGCCGGTGGAGGTGAACCGCAGGACGCGGTCTCCGACCCGCAGGCCCGGTGATTCGGCGTCCTCGGCCAGCTCCTGCTGTCGGACCGCCACCTCGATCCGGGCGTGCGGCATGGCCAGGAGCTCGAGCTCCGCGGTCACCTCGGCCGCGAGCCGGGCCGCTGCGTCGGTCCGGGCAGCCGAGAGGGCGCCGGCGAGGTCGCCGAGCCGGCTCCGGAGGTCGTCGCGCTCGGCACGGAGCTCCTCGATCCGGTCATCGGTGTGGTCGAGGTCGGTCAGCCGGGTCGCCGAGCTCTCGGCCCAGGCGAGGACCTCGTCGACCGTGTCGCCGTACTTGCGGGTGAGGGCGGTCAGCGCCGCCCGCCGCTCGGACACAGCGGCGAGTCGGACCGGGTCGCTCTCCACCCGGGAGGCGTAGGAGGCGACGTCGGCGGCGACGTCGGACAGCAGGTAGGAGATCTCGGCCAGCCGGTCGGCCAGCTCGGCGGCCTCGGTGTCGTGCTCGCGGACGCTCTCGAGCAGGGTGCGGGCGGCCGAGGTGGTGGCCAGGGCGTCCGGCTGCTCTCCGTCCGAGGACAGTGCCTCCCGGGCCTGCTCGGCCGCAGTGCGGAGGGTGTCGGCGAAGCCGAGCCTGGACTCCTCCCCCGCGAGCGCGTCGTCCTCGCCCGGCTCGGGGCCGACCGCCTCGATCTCGGAGAGCCCGAACCGCAGCTGGTCGGCCTCCCGGGCCCGGTCGCGGGACGTGGCGACCACCTCGGCGAGCTCGGACTCGGTGGCGGCGAGGCGGTCGTGGAGGTGGGAGTACTGCGCCAGCAGGCCGGCGACGTCGTCGCCGCCGAACCGGTCCAGCGCTTCTCGCTGTGCCCGCGCCTGGAGCAGCCGGTGCTGGTCGGACTGTCCGTGGACGGCGACGAGGGGCTGGGCAACCTCCGCGAGGATCGAGACGGGGACCGAGGCGCCGCCGACGAAGGCCCGCGAACGGCCTTCGGCGGAGACGTTGCGGGCCAGGACGACGCGATCGTCCTCGACCTCGCCGCCCGCGTCCTCCACCGCGCCGGCGAAATGGTCCGAGGCCGACGCCCGGACGACGCCCTCGACCCGGGCGGCTCGAGCGCCGGTGCGCACCGAGCCGCTGTCGGCGCGACCTCCCAGGATCAGGCCGAGGGCGGTGACGAGCATGGTCTTGCCGGCACCGGTCTCACCGGTGATGACGGTCAGGCCCGGCCCGAGCTCGAGGGTCGACGAATCGATGACCCCGAGGGATCCGATCCGGATCTCCTCAAGCATCGGCACCCTCTCCGCTGCGCCGGCGCGCGGCGGCACCCCGCCAGCCCTCGACGGGCAGGCCGAACTTGGCCACCAGTCGGTCGGTGAACGGCGCCTCGTGGAGCCGGACCAGACGGACCGGGGTCGCACCGCGGCGCACCTCGATCCGAGCTCCCGGCGGCAGGTCGACCGTCCGTCGGCCGTCGGCCCACAGCACCCCCGCACCCTCGGTGTGGCTCAGCACCTCCAGCGCGATCACCGAGGTCGGCGCGACCACCAACGGCCGGGCGAACAGGGCGTGAGCGCTCAGCGGGACGATCATCAGCGCCTCCACCCCCGGCCAGACCACCGGCCCCCCGGCGCTGAAGTTGTAGGCGGTGGACCCGGTGGGCGTGGCGCACACGACCCCGTCGCAGCCCCAGCGTGAGAGCGGCCGTCCGTCGATCTCGACGACGAGCTCGATCATCCGCTCGCGGGCGGCCTTCTCCACGCTGGCCTCGTTCAGCGCGAAGGTGCTGGTCACCAGCTCGCCGTCGCGGCGGACCGAGACGTCGACGGTGAGCCGGTCCTCGGCGGTGTAGCGGCGCTGCACGATCGCGTCGATGGTGGACTCGACGTCGTCGTACTCCGCCTCGGCGAGGAACCCGACATGGCCCAGGTTGACGCCCAGCAGAGGGGTCCCGCTGGAGTGGGTGATCTCGGCCGCCCGCAGGATGGTGCCGTCACCGCCGATCACGAGCGCCAGCTCGCAGTCGTGGCCGGCGTCGCCCTCGTCGTCGATGATCTCCAGGGCCGGGTCGAAGTGGGCCTGGTCGAGTCCGAGCTCGGCCGCCTCGGCGGCCAGGAGACGGACGACCAGTCCGTGCCCCGTCAGTGCCTTGCAGAAGGAGCGGGCGACCTCGTGGGCCTCCGCTCGGCCGGTGTGCGTGAGCAGGAGCACCCGGCGGGGGACGCTACCCGCCGCCGTGTCGTCCGCGCCGCTGGTCGGTGTCACAGGTCAACCTTCTCACTCGCCACCCCCGGGCCACCCGCGCCATGCACAATGGCGGCGATGTCGACCGCATCCAGCCGGGCCGGACCGCGGTGCAACCACACGAAGAACTCCACGTTCCCCGACGGTCCCGGCAGCGGGCTCGGCGTGACCATCCGGGTCCCCCATCCCCGCTCGGCTGCCGCCTCGACCACCCTCCGCACGGCCTCGGTCCGCAGGGCCGGATCCCGGACCACGCCGCCCTTGCCGACCCGGTCCTTGCCGACCTCGAACTGCGGCTTGACCATCAGCGCGAGGTCGCCGTCCGGGGAGGTGACAGCCAGCAGGGCGTCCAGGACCAGGACCAGGGAGATGAAGGACAGGTCGCCCACCACCAGGTCCACGGGGTCGCCGACCACCGCGAGGCTCAGGTCCCGGACATTGGTCCGGTCGTGCACGACCACCCGCTGGTCCTGCCGGAGCCGCCAGGCCAGCTGCCCGTAGCCCACGTCGACGGCCACGACCTCGCGGGCACCGTGCCGCAGCAGCACGTCGGTGAAGCCGCCGGTGGAGGCGCCGGCGTCGAGGCAGCGCCGGCCGCGGACCGCCAGTCCCGCCGGCTCGAACGCCTCGAGCGCGCCGGCCAGCTTGTGCCCACCCCGCGACACGTAGTCCGGTCTGTCCGGGTCGTCGGTGACGACGATGGCGACGTCGGTGGTGACGCCGGTGGCGGACTTCGTGGCCAGGGCTCCGGACACGCTGACCCGGCCGGCCGCGATCAGCTCGGATGCGTGTTCTCGGGAGCGGGCGAGTCGCCGCCGGACCAGCTCGGCGTCCAGACGCTGCCGACGTGGCGGCACGGCCGCCGGTTCAGGCGCCGGGCGGGCCGTCGAGCGCCTGCCGGAGCCGTTCGTGAGCCCGTTCGAAGACGGCGGGGTGCTCCTCGACCGGGCGGTCCTCGAGCCCCTGCATGGAGGTGAGCACGTCGTCGACCTCCTCGACGCCCGTGCCCTCCGGCTCGCCGAACTCCTGGCCGGTCTCGGCCGGGTCGACGTCGGGAGGGGAGGTCTCCGGCTGATCGGTCTCCGGGGTGGGCTCGGTCATTCGGGGTCTCCGCGGCGTTGTCCGGCGGGGGAGCGCAGCGGAGGAGACGGAAAACGTCGTGGGGTGATCATGCGCCGAGATTACCCCGATCGGTGCCGCCGACGGCGTTGGGCGCGGCGGTGCCGCTCACGTCTGCGCCCGACCCGGAGCGGTCCAGGTGATCCCACAGGGCAGACGCGACCGCCCGCCACCAGTCGTCCACGGCCCCGTCTCCGGACACTTCCAGACGGCCTGCGGCGACCGTCGACCGCCAGCCGCCGCACTCCCAGTCGGGACCGTCCCGCTCCGGCGCCGGATGGGGCTCGAACAGTCCCTCGAGGTCGGCGGAGACGTAGGTCGGTCGCAGCTCGGGCCCGGCCACCGCGAGCTCCGGGAGGCCGGTGACCCCGGTCATCACCAGCAACGAGTCGATGCCGATGTTGTGGGCGCCCTCGATGTCGGTATCCAGCCGGTCACCCACCATGAGGGGGCTGGAACCACCCATCCTCCGGATGGTCTCCTCGAGCAGGGGCGGCTGTGGCTTCCCGGCCACGACGGCCTTGACCCCGCTGAACCTCTCGAGCATGTCGACCATGACGCCGTGTCCCGGTGCCTGCCCGAACTTCGTCGGCAGGGACAGGTCGGTGTTGCTCGCGACCCACGGCAGGCCGTCGCGCACCCGCACTGCCGCGCGCATCACGTCGCGCCACACCACATCGGGTCCGTAACCGGTGGCCAGAGCCACCGCGCGCGAGTCGTCGACGGCAGCCGGCTCCAGGCCCACGTCTCGCAGCGCCTCCGCGAGACCCGCCGCGCCCAGAAAGGCAATCACGCCGCCTTCGCCGTGCCGCTCCACCAGCAGGTGGGCGGCGGCCTGCGCTGAGGTGACCACCTCGTGGGGGTCCGCCTCAACTCCGATCCGGGCCAGCCTCTCGACCACCGCAGCTGGTGGACGGGAGGCGTTGTTGGTGATGAACGCGAGCTTGGTGCTCCCGCCCCGGAGCCGGGCGAGCTGGTCCGGCGCACCGGGAACCGCCGCGGACTCGATGTAGACGACCCCGTCCAGGTCGAACATCGCCAGGTCGTAGGCCTCGACCAGCGGCTGCCTCGAGGCACCGAGCACGTCGCCCCTCCTTTCGAACTGCCGTGGAGGGGCACCCTACGATGCTTCGATGGACTCCAGCCGCGTGGTCACGCCGCCGTACGTGGCGCGACCCTTCCGGTTGGACCCGTTCCGGGCACTCATGCTGTCGCCGAGCCGGGTTGGCGACCCAGCGTCGGCGCGCGCGTTCGCGCGGCCCTACCGAAACGTGGCGCGGCGCCTCGGGCGCTGGGAGCAGCAGGGCCATCTTCACCGCGACCCGGAACCCGCGGTCTACCTGCACGAGTACGCCGCTGCGGGGATGACCGTCCGTGGCCTCGTGGGCGCGCTGAACCTCTCCCGGCGGGCCCACCACCCGGACGAGCGCGTCGTCTTGCCGCACGAAGGGGTCCACCCCGTCCAGGCCTCCGAGCTGGCGGACCGGATGACCGAGATGGACATGAACCCGGCGCCCATCCTGCTGGTCCACCGAGGCCCGGCGGCCGTCCGTGCGTTCCTCCGGTCGATGCTCGACCACGCCCCAGATCACGAGTTCGACGACCGCAAGGGCGACCATCACCGGGTGTGGGCGATACGCGACCCCGCGGCCCGCGCCGAGCTCGGCCGTCTGCTGGCCGACTCGCGAGCGTTGCTCGCCGACGGTCATCACCGGTACGCGGCCTACTTGCGCATGCAGGAGACGTCGCCGGGGACACCCGCCGACCGGGGCCTGGCCATGCTCGTCGACCAGGACGACACGCCCCTGTTCCTCGGCGCCATCCACCGCATCCTGGTCGGGACCACGCTGGAGGCAATGCACAAGGCGGCGGCGAGCTTCGGGGTCTTCACCTCGCACAGCTCCGCCGAGGCGGTGGCCGCGCTCGCTCCGAGAACGCTGGTCGTCACCGACGGGCGAGAGTGGGCGACACTCTCCCTGGACCTCCCTGCGGGGACCGCTGCGGTGGAGGTCCTCCACGCCTCGGTGCTACCGGCCCTGGAAACCCAGCCCGACCGCGTGGAACACCATCACTCGGTCGACGACACCCTGAGTCATCTGTCCCGCACCGGCGGCGTCGCCGTGTTGATGCCGGCCATCGAGTTCGACACGGTCCGCCGGATCGTGGGTGGCGACCGGCTGCTGCCGGAGAAGGCGACGTCCTTCCAGCCCAAGCCCAGCATGGGTGTCCTCATGCGCTCGCTGCGCGACGAATGAGCCGTCCGGCTGAGACCTCGACCTCGAAGCGGGACGCGGCGCCCTGAGCGGTCCTGAAGAACCGCCGGCGCACGGCGCCCCTGACCTCGACGACGTCGTCGACGCGCCAGCTCGCGACCGACCGGCGGACCCGCCCCGACCACACGCAGCAGTCGACGGCGTCGACCTGGTGCCGGGACCTGGTCCGCTCCTCGGGCCTGGGCACGACCACCCGGAAGCTCCAGAGGGTGTCGCCGCTCGGCAGGACACGTTCCTCCGGTGGCTGGGAGACCCGACCAACGAGCCGGACCTCGTTGACCGCCTCGGTTGCGGATGACTGCGGTGTTGACGCGGATGCTGACATGGACCGATCACCTCCACGGGCCAATCTCGCCGTGATCGGCGACAGCCGGCGGTGGACTAGGCCACGGCTGGGGAAAAGACTCCCCAGAAGGCTCGATGTGGACCATGGATGGCCCGCTCAGAGCCCGGAAATAGCACCAGGGGCCACCCGTGACGGGTGGCCCCTGGCCTGAAGTATGTCCGGCGGCGTCCTACTCTCCCACAGCCTCTCGGTTGCAGTACCATCGGCGCTGGAAGGCTTAACTTCCGGGTTCGGTATGGGTCCGGGTGTTTCCCTTTCGCTATGGCCGCCGTAACGCTTTTTTCACCCGGTTCCCCTTGTTTGTGGGGGGTGGGGTGTTGGTTTTGGGGTGTTGTGGTGTGTGGACGCGAACACGATGTGGTGTGTTGTGGGTTTGGTTGAGGGTTTGTGGGACAAGCCCTCGGCCTATTAGTACCGGTCGGCTGGGCATTGCTGCTGTACACCTCCGGCCTATCAACCCCATGTTCTGTGGGGGGCCTTACCCCATCGAGTGGGTGGGAAACCTCATCTTGAAACGTGCTTCCCGCTTAGATGCATTCAGCGGTTATCACTCCCGAACGTAGCCAACCAGCCGTGCCCCTGGCGGGACAACTGGCACACCAGAGGTTCGTCCATCCCGGTCCTCTCGTACTAGGGACAGCCTTTCTCAAGTTTCCTGCGCGCGCGGCGGATAGGGACCGAACTGTCTCACGACGTTCTAAACCCAGCTCGCGTGCCGCTTTAATGGGCGAACAGCCCAACCCTTGGGACCTACTCCAGCCCCAGGATGCGACGAGCCGACATCGAGGTGCCAAACCATCCCGTCGATATGGACTCTTGGGGAAGATCAGCCTGTTATCCCCGGGGTACCTTTTATCCGTTGAGCGACCACGCTTCCACTTGCCGTGGCCGGATCACTAGTTCCGACTTTCGTCCCTGCTCGACATGTCTGTCTCACAGTCAAGCTCCCTTGTGCACTTACACTCGCCACCTGATTGCCAACCAGGCTGAGGGAACCTTTGAGCGCCTCCGTTACATTTTAGGAGGCAACCGCCCCAGTTAAACTACCCATCAGGCACTGTCCCTGATCCGGATCACGGACCAAGGTTAGACATCTAGTACGACCAGAGTGGTATTTCAACGTTGACTCCACCCCCACTGGCGTGAGGGTTTCACGGTCTCCCACCTATCCTACACAAGCCGAACCAAACACCAATACCAAACTGTAGTAAAGGTCCCGGGGTCTTTCCGTCCTGCCGCGCGTAACGAGCATCTTTACTCGTAGTGCAATTTCGCCGAGTCCATGGTTGAGACAGCGCCCAAGTCGTTACTCCATTCGTGCAGGTCGGAACTTACCCGACAAGGAATTTCGCTACCTTAGGATGGTTATAGTTACCACCGCCGTTTACTGGGGCTTAAGTTCTCCGCTTCGCACAAGTGTGCTAACGGGTCTCCTTAACCTTCCAGCACCGGGCAGGAGTCAGTCCGTATACCTCGTCTTACAACTTCGCACGGACCTGTGTTTTTAGTAAACAGTCGCTTGGGCCTGGTCTCTGCGACCCTCCCCGCTGCCCCCAGCTAGTGGGTTCACGGTTCGGGTCCCCCTTCTCCCGAAGTTACGGGGGCATTTTGCCGAGTTCCTTAACCATGGTTTGCTCGATCGCCTCGGTATTCTCTACCTGATCACCTGAGTCGGTTTGGGGTACGGGCGGCGCATAGCTCGCTAGAGGTTTTTCTCGACAGCATAGGATCACCCACTTCACCAAATTGGCTCCGCGTCGGATCTCAGAGTCCACATCAAAGTGAGACACCCGGATTTACCTGGATGCCCTCCTACCTCCTTGCCCACAGACAACCATCGCTGTGGCTGGGCTACCTTCCTGCGTCACCCCATCGCTTGACTACTACCGGTTCGGGTCCCGCGCTCCGCCTCCCGCTCCACACCCGAAGGCGCGAATGCGGAAGGTTTCGGGCGGTTAGCATCACCGGCCTCGTCAGGGTCGCTACTTTGCCGGTACGGGAATATCAACCCGTTGTCCATCGACTACGCCTGTCGGCCTCGCCTTAGGTCCCGACTTACCCAGGGCAGATTAGCTTGACCCTGGAACCCTTGATCAATCGGCGCACGTGTTTCTCACACGTGATTCGCTACTCATGCCTGCATTCTCACTCGTGTCGCATCCACCACTGGGTCACCCCGCGGCTTCACTTCCGACACGACGCTCCCCTACCCATCCACACCCCTGAACCGAACCCCAAAAAAGGGGCCGGCTAGGTACACGTGTGAATGCCATAGCTTCGGCGGATGACTTGAGCCCCGCTACATTGTCGGCGCGGAATCACTTGACCAGTGAGCTATTACGCACTCTTTCAAGGGTGGCTGCTTCCAAGCCAACCTCCTGGTTGTCACTGCGACTCCACATCCTTTTCCACTTAGTCACCGCTTAGGGGCCTTAGCTGATGGTCTGGGCTGTTTCCCTCTCGACTACGGAGCTTATCCCCCGCAGTCTCACTGCTGCGCTCTCACTTACCGGCATTCGGAGTTTGGCTAACGTCAGTAACCTGGTCGGGCCCATCGGCTATCCAGTGCTCTACCTCCGGCAAGAAACACACAACGCTGCACCTAAATGCATTTCGGGGAGAACCAGCTATCACGAAGTTTGATTGGCCTTTCACCCCTATCCACAGGTCATCCCCTCAGTTTTCAACCTAAGTGGGTTCGGTCCTCCACGCCGTCTTACCGGCGCTTCAACCTGCCCATGGATAGATCACTTCGCTTCGGGTCTTGATCGTGCTACTCAAACCGCCCTATTAGGACTCGCTTTCGCTACGGCTCCCCCACACGGGTTAACCTCGCAACACAACGCAAACTCGCAGGCTCATTCTTCAAAAGGCACGCCATCACAAGAGCAAGGCTCCCGCTCTGACGGATTGTAGGCACACGGTTTCAGGTACTATTTCACTCCCCGCCAGGGGTACTTTTCACCTTTCCCTCACGGTACTTGTCCGCTATCGGTCATCAAGAAGTATTTAGGCTTAACGGGTGGTCCCGCCAGATTCACACAGAATTTCAGGAGTTCCGTGTTACTTGGGAAAACACTCCGGAGCCTCACCCTTACACCTACGGGACTATCACCCTCTACGGCGCCACTTTCCAATGGACTTCAACTTCAGATGAGGTTTCTCACTCCGCTCCAGCCCGGCAGAACTGAACGAATGCTCCCACGACCCCTCCCACGCAACCCCTGCCGGGTATCACACGTGAAAGGTTTAGCCTCCTCCGATTTCGCTCGCCACTACTCTCGGAATCACTTTTGTTTTCTCTTCCTATGGGTACTGAGATGTTTCACTTCCCCACGTTCCCTCCACACACCCTATACATTCAGGCGCGGGTAACTGGACATGACTCCAGCTGGGTTTCCCCATTCGGACACCCCCGGATCACAGCTCGGTTGCCAACTCCCCAGGGCTTATCGCAGGCTCCAACGTCCTTCATCGGCTCTCGATGCCAAGGCATCCACCATGTGCCCTTCACAGCTTGTCTCACAAACACTCAACAAAAACCACAAAGACACACAACCCCACCACCCCCCAATCAAGGAGCAGCAGGGCCACTACAAAAGATCAGACAACAACCCACACCCACCCCCACACTCGAGGGCCGGCACCGGTCGCTGTCAGATGCTCGCGTCCACTATCCACATGTCAAACACCCCACCCACCAACCCCCACCCACCCACACACAGCAGACAGACAGGGACCAGAGGCACAGAAAAAACAAACCCCACCCACCACCGACCAACCAGACAAGCTGGCCGACCAACGGCGGGCTCACGGGCCTGATTCCTCAGGGCCCAACAGCGTGCCAAAACCCAGGACCCGAAGATCCAGGACCCGAAGATCCAGGACCCGAAGATCCAGGACCCGAAGATCCGAAGTCCACCCCCCAGGCCACCCTCCAGGTTCCACACCACCACCCAGCTGCGAACAGCTGACCGGCGGCCGTACTGAGGACGGTGCCCCGCGGGACGCGGGCGTTCGTCGATGACTCCACTAGCGAACACCACCAAAGCCAGCCACACGAACGGTGGCTGCGCGGGGTACGTGCTCCTTAGAAAGGAGGTGATCCAGCCGCACCTTCCGGTACGGCTACCTTGTTACGACTTCGTCCCAATCGCCAGCCCCACCTTCGACGGCTCCCCCCACAAGGGTTGGGCCACCGGCTTCGGGTGTTGCCGACTTTCGTGACGTGACGGGCGGTGTGTACAAGGCCCGGGAACGTATTCACCGCAGCGTTGCTGATCTGCGATTACTAGCGACTCCGACTTCATGGGGTCGAGTTGCAGACCCCAATCCGAACTGAGACCGGCTTTTTGGGATTCGCTCCACCTTACGGCATCGCAGCCCTTTGTACCGGCCATTGTAGCATGCGTGAAGCCCTGGACATAAGGGGCATGATGACTTGACGTCATCCCCACCTTCCTCCGAGTTGACCCCGGCAGTCTCCCATGAGTCCCCAGCCACCCGAAGGCGCTGCTGGCAACATAGGACGAGGGTTGCGCTCGTTGCGGGACTTAACCCAACATCTCACGACACGAGCTGACGACAGCCATGCACCACCTGTACACCCCCAAAAGAAGCCCCATCTCTGGAGCGGCAGGGTGTATGTCAAACCCAGGTAAGGTTCTTCGCGTTGCATCGAATTAATCCGCATGCTCCGCCGCTTGTGCGGGCCCCCGTCAATTCCTTTGAGTTTTAGCCTTGCGGCCGTACTCCCCAGGCGGGGCGCTTAATGCGTTAGCTGCGGCACGGAACCCGTGGAATGGATCCCACACCTAGCGCCCAACGTTTACGGTGTGGACTACCAGGGTATCTAATCCTGTTCGCTCCCCACACTTTCGCTCCTCAGCGTCAGGTAATGCCCAGAGAACCGCCTTCGCCACCGGTGTTCCTCCTGATATCTGCGCATTTCACCGCTACACCAGGAATTCCGTTCTCCCCTGCATACCTCCAGTCTGCCCGTATCGAAAGCAAGCCCCGAGTTAAGCCCGAGGTTTTCACTCCCGACGCGACAAACCGCCTACGAGCCCTTTACGCCCAATAATTCCGGACAACGCTCGCACCCTACGTATTACCGCGGCTGCTGGCACGTAGTTGGCCGGTGCTTCTTCCCCTCGTACCGTCACTTGCGCTTCGTCCGAGGTGAAAGAGGTTTACAACCCGAAGGCCGTCATCCCTCACGCGGCGTTGCTGGATCAGGCTTCCGCCCATTGTCCAATATTCCCCACTGCTGCCTCCCGTAGGAGTCTGGGCCGTGTCTCAGTCCCAGTGTGGCCGGTCACCCTCTCAGGCCGGCTACCCGTCGAAGCCTTGGTAGGCCATTACCCCACCAACAAGCTGATAGGCCGCGAGCACATCCCCCACCAAAAAATCTTTCCACCACACCCCATGCGAGACATGGTCATATCCGGTATTAGCCACCGTTTCCGGAGGTTATCCCAAAGTGAAGGGCAGATTACTCACGTGATACTCACCCGTTCGCCGCTCGAGTACCCCCAAAGGGGCCTTTCCGCTCGACTTGCATGTGTTAAGCACGCCGCCAGCGTTCGTCCTGAGCCAGGATCAAACTCTCCATAGAAAAACAGAAAATCCAAAACCTGACAACAAACCCTGACCAAAAGCCAGAATCATCATCAAACCATCAACAACCCAAAAAGGATCATCAACAGGGCATACAAAATAATTCATCGACTATTGACACACTGTTGAGTTCTCAAAAATCAGACGCGCCCGACACGGACCCTCTCAGGCCGGCGCTGGGGCAACCTTGGAAAACTTACCGGTTCGGCCAGACCCAGTCAACTTGGGGTCCGCCCTCGCAGCCTGCACGCGACCGACCCTCCGGGACCGGCGATTGCCGGCCTCTCCGGGGCCGCTGTCGCGGCGTCCGTCAACGATAGCGCGTCCCCGGCGGGGTACTCAACCCAGATGTCATCGGGCTGACTGACGGCGTGGCAGGGCGGCCGCGCTCCGGTACTGCGACACCGTCGGCTCCTCCGGGATCCAGAACCGCCAGGCCCGGTCGGACGCCAGTCGCAGGCCGACCCGGGGACCGGAGGAGAACACGCCGGGGGCGGGCCCGGGGCGGAGCGTGAGGGGCGGGGTGTCCAGGCGTGCGCCGTTGTGGTCGAGGTCGATCCCGAGGGTCCGGCACAGTCGGGCCGGGCCTCGAGCCAGGTCCCGGTCCGAAGCTCTCGGGCGGCGCTCTCGGGCCGTTTCGAGGCCAGCAACCACTTCCCCGGCCCGGAGCAGGACCGCCGCCGCGTCTCCTTCGGGAGCGCAGACGACGTTGCAGCAGTGGTGCATGCCGTAGGTGAAGTAGACGTAGAGATGACCGGCGGGACCGAACATCACCGAGTTCCGCGGGGTCCGCCCACGATGGGCGTGCGACCCGGGGTCGTTCGCGCCGTCGTACGCCTCGACCTCGGTCAGCCGGACGGCCACGTCGCCATGACGGAGAGTCGCGCCGAGCAGCAGCGGGGCGACCTCGAGCACGGGTCGTTCGAGCAGCGACCTGAGCTCAGGACCCACCGAGCCACTTCCCTAGAGCTGCGACCGTTCCAGTGAGCTCCGTCAGCTGGTCGCGGACCCGGTCCGGCGCGGTGCCCCCGCGGTCCTGGCGTGAGGAGACCGAGCCCTCGGCCGTCAGGACCGAGCGGACTGCCGGCGTCAGGGCCGGGGAGATCTCTGCGAGCTCGTCGTCGTCGAGCTCGTGCAGCTCGATGCCCCGCTCCTCGCACCGCCGGACGCAGGCGCCGGCGACCTCGTGGGCCGTGCGGAAGGGGACGTTCTCACGCACCAGCCACTCGGCGACGTCGGTGGCCAGCGAGAAGCCCTGGGGGGCGAGCTCCGCCAGCCGAGCACCGTCGAACGTGAGGGTGGCGACCAGGCCGGAGAAGGCGGGCAGCAGCACCTCGAGGGTGTCGACGGAGTCGAACACCGGTTCCTTGTCCTCCTGGAGGTCCCGGTTGTAGGCGAGCGGGAGCGCCTTCAGTGTTGCCATCAGCCCGGTGAGGTTGCCGATCAGGCGCCCGGCCTTGCCGCGGGCGAGCTCGGCGATGTCGGGGTTCTTCTTCTGCGGCATGATGCTCGATCCGGTCGACCACGAGTCGTGCAGCGCGACGAACCCGAACTCCCGGGTCGACCACAAGATGACCTCCTCGGCGAGCCGGCTGACGTCGATCCCGATCTGGGCGGTCACGAAGGCGAACTCGGCGACGAAGTCGCGGGCGGCGGTCCCGTCGATCGAGTTGGCGCTGGAGCCGGTGAACCCGAGCTCGGCGGCCACGCCCGCCGGGTCGAGGCCGAGGCTCTGGCCGGCCAGGGCGCCCGAGCCGTACGGCGAGTCCGCGGCGACCCGGTCGTCCCAGTCCCGGAGACGATCCACATCGCGGACCAGGGGCCACGCATGGGCCAGGAGATGGTGCGCGAGCAGCACCGGCTGGGCGTGCTGCAGGTGCGTGCGGCCCGGCATGATCACGTCGAGGTGGTCGCGCGCCTGGGCGGACAGGGCGTCCACGAGGTCGAGGACCTGGCGGGCGATGACCCGGGCATGGTCCCGCAGGAACACCTTGAGCAGGGTGGCGATCTGGTCGTTGCGGCTGCGACCCGCGCGCAGTCGTCCGCCGACCTCCGGGCCGACCTCCTCCAGCAGCAGCCGCTCGAGCGCGCCGTGGACGTCCTCGTCGGACGGGTCGGGACGGAGCTCGCCGGCGGCGTACCGCTCGCCCAGCACGTCGAGCCCGCGCTCGAGCTCGGCCAGGTCGCCCTCGGCGAGCAGTCCCGCGCGGTGCAGGGCGTGGGCATGGGCCCGGGAACCGGCGAGGTCGTACGGTGTGAGCCGCCAGTCGAAATGGGTCGACCGCGACAGTGCTTCCAGCTCCGGGGACGGTCCGGCGGAGAAGCGTCCGCCCCACAGCTTGCCCTCGTTGGTGCCGGCCATCAGTCGGTGCCGAACTCCATGGCGGCATGGTCCAGCGCCTCGTCGTCCAGCTGGTCGTCGTCATCTCGCCGGGCGATCCGGTCGGCGCCGCCCGGCTCGAGCGCGCCGTAGAGGTTGCCGTGCTCGACCAGGACGTGCCCCTGGTCCTGCGGTTGGGTCGCGTACGCCTCGAGCTTCGCGCGCGAGTCGGCGATGTCGAGGTTCCGCATGGTGAGCTGGCCGATCCGGTCGGTCGGGCCGAAGACCGCGTTGTCGGTGCGCTCCATCGACAACTTGTCGGGGTGGTAGGAGAAGTGCTCCCCGGCGGTGCGGAGGACGGTGTAGTCCTCGCCCCGGCGGAGCCGGATCGTGACCTCGCCGGTGACCAACGAGGCCACCCACCGCTGGATCGCCTCCCGCAGCATCAGCGCCTGTGGGTCGAGCCACCGGCCCTCGTAGAGCAGCCGGCCGAGCCGGCGGCCCTCCGCGTGGTAGTTCGCGATCGTGTCCTCGTTGTGGACGGCGTTGAGCAGGCGCTCGTAGGCGATCCAGAGAATCGCCATCCCCGGCGCCTCGTAGATGCCGCGGGACTTGGCCTCGATCACGCGGTTCTCGATCTGGTCGGACATGCCGATGCCGTGCCGGCCGCCGATGGTGTTCGCCTCGTGGACCAGCTCCACCGGGTCGTCGTACTCCTTGCCGTTGACGGCGACCGGCCGCCCCTCGGCGAACCGGATGGTCACGTCCTCCGGATCGATCCGGACCTCGGGGTCCCAGAACTTCACGCCCATGATCGGCTCGACCACCTCGAGCGACGTGTCGAGGTGCTCCAGGACCTTCGCCTCGTGGGTGGCGCCCCAGATGTTCGCGTCGGTGGAGTACGCCTTCTCCTGGCTGTCGCGGTAGGGCAGGTCGTGGGCGTTCATCCAGGCGCTCATCTCGTGCCGGCCGCCGAGCTCGTGGACGAAGTCGGCGTCCAGCCAGGGCTTGTAGACGAGCAGGTCGGGGTTGGCGAGCAGGCCGTAACGGTAGAACCGCTCGATGTCGTTGCCCTTGAACGTGGAGCCATCGCCCCAGATGTCCACGCCGTCCTCGTGCATCGCCCGGACCAGCAGGGTGCCGGTGACGGCGCGACCGAGCGGGGTCGTGTTGAAGTAGGCCCGACCTCCGGAGCGGATGTGGAAGGCGCCGCAGGCGAGTGCGGCGAGGCCCTCCTCGACGAGGGTGTGGCGGCAGTCGACGGACCGTGAGATCTCGGCGCCGTACAGCAGGGCGCGCTCGGGTACGCCGTCGATGTCGGGCTCGTCGTACTGGCCGATGTCGGCGGTGTAGGTGCAGGGAATGGCGCCCTTGGCCCGCATCCAGGCCACCGCGACGGAGGTGTCGAGGCCGCCGGAGAAGGCGATGCCGACGCGCTGGCCGACGGGCAGGGAGGTGAGAACCTTGCTCACGTTGGACGATCCTTCTGTTCGGAGTGGTCGGTGGCCAGCGCCAGGAAACGCCGGGCGAGGTTCGCCCCACCGGCCGGATCCCGGCCGATCACGAGGACCGTGTCGTCGCCGGCGATGGTGCCGAGCACCTCGGGGAGCTCGGTCTTGTCGAAGGCACTGGCGAGGTACTGGGCGGCACCCGGCGGTGTCCGGAGGACGACGAGGTTGGCGCTCGCTTCGGCCGTGACCAGGAGCTCGCCGCAGAGGCGGGCCAGGCGCTGGGCGGCCGCGGCGCTGGCGCCGGGTGCCGACGGTCGTCGGTCACCGCCCTCCCCCGGCACGGCGTAGACCAGCGCCCCGGAGAGCCCCCTGACCTTCACGGCGTCGAGCTCGACGAGGTCGCGCGAGAGCGTGGCCTGGGTGACGTGGAGCCCGCTCTCGGCGAGCAGGTGAGCGAGCTCGCCCTGGGACTTCACCTCGCGCTGCGAGACCAGCTCGACGATGCACTGGTGACGGGCGTTCTTGGTGGTGGGCCGGAGCGCGGTCTGGTTCATTCGGGGTCCTCCAGCAGGAAGGTCAGGATCGCCTTCTGGGCGTGGCGACGGTTCTCCGCCTCGTCCCAGACGACGCTGCGCGGGCCGTCGATCACCTCGGCGTCGATCTCCTTGCCGCGGTAGGCCGGCAGGCAGTGCATGGCGATCGCGTCCGGCTTGGCCTCTGCGAACAGCGAGCTGGTGACGGAGAAGTCGCGAAAGACCTCGCTCCGCGCCTCCCCCTCCTCCTCCGTGCCCATGGAGACCCAGGTGTCGGTGACCACGACGTCAACCCCGGCCACGGCCGCCTGCGGGTCCGGTTCGAGCGCCACCGAGCCCTCCGTGCCGTCGGCGATCCGGGTGGCCTCGTCGATGATCTGCGGGTCGGGCTGGTAGCCGTCCGGTGAGCTGATCCGCACCTCCATCCCGGCGGTGGCGCCGGCGAGCAGCCAGGAGTTGCCCATGTTGGAGGCGCCGTCGCCCACGAAGGCCACGGTCAGCCCGGCCGTGCGGCCCTTGTGCTCGCTGACGGTGAGCAGGTCGGCCAGCAGCTGGCAGGGATGGAACTGGTCGGTCAGCGCATTCACGACCGGTACGCCGGCGTGCTCAGCCATCTCCTCGATCCGCGACTGCTCGAAGGTCCGCCAGGCGATGGCCGACGCCTGCCGACCCAGCACCTTCGCCACGTCGGACACCTGCTCGCGGACCCCGATCCCGGCCAGCTTGCCGTCGACCAGCATGGGGTAGCCACCGAGCTCGGCGATCCCCGCAGCGAACGACGCCTGGGTGCGCAGAGTGGGCTTGTCGAAGATCAGCGCGACCGTCCTCGGGCCGGCCAGCGGCCCAGGGGACACAGCATCGTACGGCTTGGCCTTCCACCGGGCCGCCAGCTCGAGGACGCGCGCCTGGTCGGTGGGTGACAGGTCGTCGTCACGCAGGAAGTGCCTCATGACCGGGCCTCCCGCAGGATGCCGGGCCAGGCGTTGCCGAACCCGGCCACGTCGTCCTCGGTCAGCACGAGCGGAGGCGCGAAGCGGAGAGTGGCGGGTCCGGTGTTGTTCAGCAGGAAGCCCGCCGCCCTGGCGGCGTCGACGATCGCGACCGCGTCGTCCGTGGCGAGGTCAGCGCCGATCAGCAGGCCACGACCACGCACGGTGGTGACCTCGGACTCGGCCCCCACGGTGTCCGCAAGGCGCTTGCCGACCTTCTCGACCTCGTCGAGGAGGCCTTGTCCCTCGATCACGCCAAGCACCGCGAGCGCCGCCGCGCAGGCCACCGGGTTGCCCCCGAAGGTCGTCCCGTGGTTGCCGGGCTCGAAGAACGAGCCGGCCCGCCCGGTCGCGATCGTGGCGCCGATCGGGATGCCGCCGCCGAGCCCCTTGGCCAGGGTCACGATGTCAGGCGGGTCCTCGATCAGCTCGCGCTCGGCGTGGTGGGCGAACCACCGGCCGGTCCGGCCGATGCCGGTCTGCACCTCGTCGATCCACAGCAACGAGCCGTGCTCGGTGGCGATCCGCCGGGCCGCGGCCAGGTAGCCCTCGGGCGGGACGACCACGCCGGCCTCCCCCTGGATCGGCTCCAGCAGCACGGCGGCGGTGTCGTCGGTGACCGCCGCGGTGAGCGCGTCGACGTCGCCGTAGGGCACCCAGGTCACCTCACCCGGCAGCGGCTCGAACGGCGTCCGGTAGGCCTCCTTGGCGGTGAGCGCGAGGGAGCCCATGGTCCGGCCGTGGAAGGCGCCGTCGGCGGCCACCACTCGGGTCCGGCCGGTGCGCCGGGTCAGCTTGAACGCAGCCTCGTTTGCCTCGGCGCCGGAGTTGGAGAAGAAGACGCGGCCGTCGGTCGACCTCGACGGCGCCGGCCCGAGCAGCAGCTCGAGCAGCTTCTCGGCCAGCTCGATCTGCGGACGGCTGGCGAAGAAGTTCGAGATGTGGCCCAGCGTGGAGAGCTGTTCGTGGACGGCACCGACCAGGGCGGGATGGTTGTGGCCGAGGGCGTTGACGGCGATGCCACCGAACAGGTCGAGGTACTCCTTGTCGTCCTCGTCCCACACGCGCGCGCCCTCTCCCCGGGCGAGCACCAGCTTCGGCGGGCCGAAGGCGTTCATCAGCGCGCCGGCGTAACGGTCCTTCCAGGAGATGCTCATGTGTCGTGGGCCTTCCGGGTCCGCATCGGGACGCCGGGCAGCACCTGGGTGCCGACGCCCTCGTTGGTGAAGAGCTCGAGAAGTACGGCGTGCTGCTCGCGACCGTCGACCACGGTGGCCCTGGCGACGCCGCCCTGGACGGCTCGCAGGCACGCCGTCATCTTCGGCACCATCCCGGTGGCGAGGCTGGGCATCAGCTTCTCGAGGTCGTCGGGGTTGATCTCCTGGATCACCTCGTCGCTGTCGGGCCAGTCCTTGTAGAGGCCTTCGACGTCGGTCAGCACGAGCAGCTTCTCGGCCTTGAGCGCGATCGCGAGCGCCGCCGCGGCGGTGTCGGCGTTGACGTTGTGGACCAGCCCGTTCTCGTCGGGTGCGACGCTGGAGATGACCGGGATCCGGCCGGCTTCCACGAGATCCAGCACAGCCTCAGGGCGGACCTCGGCAACCTCGCCGACCAGCCCGAGGTCGATCTCCTCGCCGTCGATGATGGTGCTGGCGGGCTCCGCCCGGAAGAGGGCGGCGTCCTCGCCGGACAGACCGACGGCCAGCGCCCCGTGCTCGTTGATCAGTCCGACCAGCTCGCGCTGGACCTTGCCGACCAGCACCATGCGGACCACGTCCATGGCCTCGGGGGTGGTGACGCGCAGCCCGCCGCGGAACTCCGACTTGATCTCGAGCCTGTCGAGCATCTCGGAGATCTGTGGCCCGCCGCCGTGCACGACGACGGGACGGAAGCCGGCGAACCGGAGGAAGGCAATGTCCTCGGCGAACGCCTGCTTGAGGGTGTCGTCGGTCATCGCGTTGCCGCCGTACTTCACGACCACGGTCTTGCCGTGGTAGCGCATCAGCCACGGGAGCGCGGCGGCGAGCGTGCGGGCCTTGGCGGGGTCAGGTTTCATGAGGAGTACGCGCTGTTCTCGTGGACGTAGGCGTGGGTGAGGTCGTTGGTCCAGACGGTGGCCCGCTCGGAGCCCGACTTGAGGTCGATCGTGACCTCGACCCGGCGGCCGGTGAGGTCGACGGTGGCGGGGTCCTCGGCGGGCGTGGAGGTCCGGCAGACCCAGACGCCGTTCATCGCGACATCCAGGTCGGCGGGGTCGAAGGCCGCGCTGGTCGTGCCGATGCTCGCCAGCACCCGGCCCCAGTTGGGGTCGTTGCCGAAGACGGCCGCTTTGAACAGGTTGCTCCGCGCGACGCTGCGGCCCACCTCGACCGCGTCATCCTCGGTGGCCGCGTTGACGGTCGTGATGGCGATCTCGTGGTCGGCCCCCTCGGCATCCTTCAGCAGCTGCATGGCGAGGTCGGTGCAGGCGCGGATGAGCGCATCGGTGAACTCCTCCGGTGCCGGGGTGACGCCGCTGGCCCCGCTGGCCAGCACGGTCACGGTGTCGTTGGTGGACATGCAGCCGTCGGAGTCGAGCCGGTCGAAGCTCACCCGGGTCGCGGCGCGCAGCGCAGTGTCGAGCTGGTCGGCGGGAACGACGGCGTCCGTGGTGAGTACGACGAGCATGGTGGCCAGCTGCGGGGCCAGCATGCCGGCTCCCTTGGCCATCCCGCCGATGGACCACCCGTCGCCGTCGACCACCACCTTCTTGGGGACCGAGTCGGTGGTCATGATCGCGGTGGCCGCGTCGTCGCCCCCGGTCTCGTTCAGCGCCCCGTGGGCGGTGTCGACGCCATCGAGGAGGTTCTGCCGCGGGTTGGTCAGGCCGATCAGCCCGGTCGAGCAGACCACCACGTCGATGGCGCCGATGCCCAGGCGATCGGCGACGCGCTCGGCGACCGCGTGGGTGGTCTGGAACCCGTCGGGGCCGGTGTAGCAGTTGGCGCCGCCGGAGTTCAGTACGACGGCGTGGACGGTGCCGTCCTTGACGACCTCCTGGCTCCACAGGATCGGGTTCGCCTTGCACCGGTTGGCGGTGAAGACGCTGGCCGAGTCGTGGGTCGGACCGTCGTTGACGACGAGGGCGAGGTCGAGCGCGCCACCGGTCTTCAGCCCGGCCGGGACGCCCGCGGCACGGAAGCCACGAGGTGCCGTGACGCTCACGGTGCGATTCCGACCGTCGTGAGGCCGAGCGTCTCCTCGAGCCCGAGGGCGAGGTTCATGCACTGCACGGCCGCGCCGCCGGTGCCCTTGGCGAGGTTGTCGACCGCGCCGACCGCCACGAGGCGACCGGCGGCCTCGTCGACGGTGACCTGCAGGTGGATGGCGTTGGAGCCGTGCACGGCCTTGGTCTGGGGCCACTGTCCGGGCGGTAGGAGGTGGACGAACGGCTCGTCGGCGCAGGCCTTGGCGTAGACGTCGTGGGCCCCGTCGGCGGTCAGGTCGCGGCTGCCCACCGCCAGGGACGCCGACGCCGTGGCGAGGATGCCGCGCGGCATCGGGACCAGCAGCGGGGTGAAGCTGACCGTGACCGTGACGTCGACCAGCCCGGAGAGGTTCTGCACGATCTCGGGGGTGTGGCGGTGCACTCCCCCGACGCCGTACGCGCTCGCGTTGCCCATCACCTCGCTGCCGAGGAGGTGGGCCTTGGCGGCCTTGCCCGCGCCGCTGGTCCCGGACGCGGCGACCACCACGACGTCGGGCTCGACCAGCCCTGCGGCGACCGCCGGCACCATCGCGAGGGTCGAGATGGTCGGGTAACAGCCGGGCACGGCGATCCGGCTCGCGCCGGCGAGCCGCTCGCGCTGGCCTGGGAGCTCGGGGAGGCCATAGGGCCAGGAGCCAGCATGCTCGCCGCCGTAGAACTGCTCCCACGCGTCGGGATCGGTGAGCCGGTAGTCGGCCCCGCAGTCGATGACGACAACGTCGTCGCCGAGCTGCTCGGCCAGCTCTCCGGACTGGCCGTGAGGCAGCGCGAGGAACACGACGTCGTGGCCGGCGAGGGTGTCGGCGTTGGTGGGCTCGAGCACCCGGTCGGCCAGCGGCACCAGGTGAGGCTGGAGCGCACCGAGAGACTCGCCGGCATGGGAGTGCCCGGTCAGGGCGCCGATCTCGACCTCTGGATGGCCCAGCAGCAACCGCAGGACCTCGCCCCCGGCGTACCCGCTGGCACCCGCCACCGCGACCCGCTTCGTCGTCATGTGCATGACTATACATTCCTCCGTATGTTCATGTTCCGCGGTCCCCCCATGCTGGCAAACCGTCCTGGCCAACGGGTGACGACCGTCGGTGCGGCCCGCTAGGTTCGGCGCATGGCGAGACTCGACTTCCCTGACTATCTCGAACACATCCGCTCCGAGTCACGACGGTTCCGCGACGTTCTCGCGACCTGCGACCCGGCCGCGCGCGTCCCCGGGTGCCCGGAATGGAACGCCGCCGACCTGCTCTGGCACCTCGCCGAGGTGCAGTGGTTCTGGGGCAAGATCGTCCGGACCAGGCCGCTCGGTCCCGACGAGGAGGATCCGGGCCCGGAGCGTCCGACCGACTATGACGGCCTGCTCAAGAGCTTCGACGAGTACTCCTCGGCCCTCGTCGCCGAGCTCGAGCAGGCCGACCCGACCGACGAGGCCTGGACCTGGTCGACCGAGCAGACCGTGGGGTTCACGTTCCGACGCCAGGCGCACGAGGCGCTGATCCACCGCCTCGACGCCGAGCAGACCGCGGGAGACGTCACGCCGCTCGACACCGCCCTGTCCGCGGACGGCGTCGAGGAGGTGCTCGACGTGATGTACGGCGCCTCGCCGGACTGGGGCTCGTTCAGCCCGCTCGACCACCGGCTCCGTATCGACATCACCGACACCGGTGAGTCCGTCTGGGTCCAGCTCGGTCGCTTCCGGGGCACGGACCCCAAGGACGACGTGCACTACGACGAGGACGACATCAGGGTCATCGACGACCCCGGTGTGGAGCCGGACGCCGTGGTCAGTGCCGACGCCGCGACCCTGGTGACCCGCCTCTGGCGGCGCGGCGACGGCGCCACGATCCACCTCGCGGGTGACCTGCTGATCGTCGACCACTTCCGCAAGGTCATCCACCAGCCGATCACCTGAGTCACCTGCGCTGGACGGCGCCCGTCCGCTCCGCCGCGAGCGCGACCGCGGCGTCCCGGGCGGCGGCCGTCTCGCTCTCGGTGAGGGTCCGGTCGGGTGCCCGGAAGCGCAGCGCGAACGCCAGTGACTTCTTGCCCGGACCCGCCTGGTCGCCGGTGTAGAGGTCGAAGAGGCGGATCGACTCGAGCAGCTCTCCAGCCCCCGCACGCAGCGCCGCTTCCACGTCGGCTGCCGGGACGGACGCGTCGACCACGAGCGCGACGTCCTCCTTGGCGGCCGGGTAGTTCGAGAACGACGGTGCGGGCACGACCGCCTCGGCCCGCTCGAGCAGGACGTCGAGGTCGATCTCGGCCGCGGCGCTGCGCGCGGGGACGCCGTACGCCTCGCAGACCCTCGGGTGCAGCTCGCCGGCGTGGCCGACGACCACGTCGCCGGCCCGGAACTCCGCACACCGGCCGGGGTGCCACGGGGCGCGCGCCTGGGCGCGGACCGTGACCGGCACGCCCAGCGCCTCGGCCACCTGATGGACGGCGGCCACGGCCTCGGCCCACCCCGCGGGGCGGCCCTCCCCCCACCAGCCGGAGCGCTCCCGCTGTCCGCCGAGGACCAGCGCCAGGTGCAGCGGCTGGTCGGGCAGCGCCTTGTTCAGCTCGTCGAGCTCGCCGTCGGTGGGGCGCCGGTCGACCGGCAGGATCGGTGCGGGCGTCGCCGCCCGGGTCAAGGTCACCGTCGCGGACTCGAAGAGCGCGACGTCCGGCATGCCACGGCCCGCGTTGCGGGCCGCCGCCTTCAGCAGGCCGGGCAGCAGCGTGGTGGTCATCGCCGGCTCCTCCGACGACAGCGGGTTGGCGAGCCGGAGGGTGTTCCGACGTTCGTCGTCGGGCGACAGCCCCAGGTCCTCGAAGTCGCGGGTGCCGACGAACGGGAAGCTGACGACCTCGACGTACCCGGCCCCGGCCAGCGTGCGTCCGACCCGGCGACGCAGCCGCTGGGCGCGGGTCAGCCCCCCACCCGACGGTGCCGGCGGCAGCACCGACGGCACCTGGTCGTAGCCCTGGACCCGGGCGACCTCCTCGACCAGGTCGAACGGGTCGGCGAGGTCGGGGCGCCACGGGGGCACCGTCGCGGTCAACCGTGCGCCGTCGAGCACGACGTCGCAGCCGACGGCCTCGAGATGCGCAACCGCGGTCTGCGCGGGGATCTCCATCCCGGAGACGCGGGCGGACAGGTCGGCGTCGGCGGAGACGGTACGCCGCGCCGGGGCACCGCCGACCACGGTCACGCCCTCCTCGATCGTGCCGCCCCCGAACTCGGCCATCAGCTCGACGACCCGGTCGGCAGCAGCCTCGGGCAGCTCCGGGTCGACCCCGCGCTCGAAGCGCCGGGACGCCTCTGAGGGGAGCTTGTGCCGTCGCTCGGTGCGGAAGATCGAGGTGGGATGCCAGTTGGCCGCCTCCACCAGGATGTCGGTGGTGGTCTCGGACAGCTCGGTGGTCTCGCCGCCCATCACCCCGGCGAGACCGATGGGTCCGGAGTCGTCGGTGATCAGCAGGTCCTCGGTCGAGACATCGCGGACGGTGCCGTCCAGGGTGGTGACCTTCTCCCCCGCACTGCCCCGGCGGACCACGATCGGTCCGGCCAGCTTGCTGCGGTCGAAGCCGTGGATCGGCTGGCCGGTCTCGAGCATGACGTAGTTGGTGATGTCGACCCCGAGCGAGATGGAGCGGACGCCGCACTGCGCCAGCCGGCGCACCATCCAGTCGGGTGTCGGCGCGCCGGGGTCGAACCCGGAGACGGAGCGGGCCACGAAGACCGGGCAGCCGTCGGGTCCTCGACCACGACCGGGTAACCGCGATCGTTGGCAGCAGGCGGAGTGCGGTCCGCCGGGTCGTGGAAGGCCACCCCGAAGCCGAGGGCAGCCTCGCGCGCGATCCCCCGCATGGAGAGCGCATAGGCGCGGTCGGGGTTGATCTCGAACTCGATGACCGTGTCGTCCAGCCCGAGCACCCGGCGGGCGTCATCGCCCGGCTCACCCGCGCCCGCCGGGAGCACGATGATGCCCTCGTGGTCCTCGCCGAGCCCGAGCTCGCGCGAGGAGCAGATCATGCCGGCGGACACGTGGCCGTAGGTCTTGCGCGCCGAGATCTCGACGTCCTGCCCGGGCAGCACTCCGCCGGGCAGGATCACCACGACGAGGTCGCCGACCTCGAAGTTGTGGGCGCCGCAGACGATCCCCTGCGGCTCGCCGGTGCCGTTCGCGTCTCCGACGTCGACGGTGCACCAGCAGATGGTCTTGCCGTTCTTCTGCGGCTCCTTGTCGAGGGTCAGTACCCGGCCGACGACCAGGGGGCCGGAGATCTGGTCGCCGGCCGAGACCAGCGCCTCGAGCTTGAGCCCGAGCATCGTCAGCCTGCGGGCCAGCTCGGCCGGGGTCACGTCGTCGGGCAGGTCGACGTACTCGCGGATCCACGAGACGGGGGCACGCATCAGATCTCCGTTCCGAAGGCCGAGCTGAAGCGGACGTCGCCCCAGAACAGGTCGCGCATGTCCTCCACCCCGTGGCGGAACAGCAGGGTGCGGTCGATACCCATGCCGAACGCGAAGCCGGTGTAGCGCTCCGGGTCGATGCCGCAGGCGACGAAGACGCGCGGGTTCACGACGCCGCAGCCACCCCACTCGATCCAGCCCTCACCCTTGCAGGTGCGGCAGGAGGCGCCGGTGTCGTCCACCTGGGCGCCCCGGCAGACGAAGCAGACCAGGTCGACCTCGGCGCTCGGCTCGGTGAAGGGGAAGTACGACGGCCGGAACCGCGTGGTGATCCCATCTCCGAACATGGTGGTGGCGAAATGGTCGAGGGTGCCCTTCAGGTGCGCCATGGTGATGCCCTCGTCGACGACAAGGCCCTCGACCTGGTGGAACATCGGGCTGTGCGTGGCGTCGAACTCGTCGGTGCGGAAGACCCGACCGGGGCAGACGACGTAGATGGGGGGCTCGCGGGTGAGCATGGTGCGCGCCTGCACCGGCGAGGTGTGGGTCCGCAGGACCAGGTGGTGGTCGGCGGGCTCGGTCCAGAACGTGTCCTGCATGGTCCGCGCCGGGTGGTCGGGCCCGAGGTTGAGGGCGTCGAAGTTCAGCCACTCGGCCTCGACGATCGGGCCCTCGGCGACCTCCCAGCCCATCGCGACGAAGACATCGGCGATCAGCTCCGACCCGGTGGTGAGCGGGTGCCGCGAGCCCGCGCGGAACGCGGTCGACGGGCAGCGTGACGTCGACGGTCTCCTCGACCAGCATCCGTTCCTCGTGCTCGGCCTCGAGCACCTCGTGTCGGGCGGCCAGCGCCTGGTTGACCGCGCCCCGCGCCTGCCCGACCCGCTGCCCGGCCTCCTTGCGGGCCTGCGGAGGAAGCGCCCTGATCTCCCGATTGGCCAGCGCGAGCGGCGAGCGGTCGCCCGCGTGGTCGAGCCGCACCTGCTTCAGCGCCGCGAGGTCGGCGGCCTCGGCGATGGCCGCGAGAGCCGCCTCGCGCATCGCCTCGACCTCCTCCGCCTTGAGCGGAGTGACCTCGACGGGGTCGTAATCGGTGTTCGGTCCCGACATGGTGGCCTTTCGCGGCGGGAATCCGGGGGAGATCAGGGGGCAAGTCTAGGAACCGGCCGGCGGCGGAGGCGAACGGGTTCCTGCGGCTCAGGAACTGCGTCCGGGCCGCTGGTCCTCGGCCGGCCAGGTCAGCTCGATCCGGGCCCCGCCGCCGGAGGCCTCGCCGATCGCCACCGAACCCCCGTGGGCGCGGACCAGCCCGTTGACGAGGTACATCCCCAGGCCGGAGCCACCCCGCGCCCCGCTCTTCCAGAACTTCGTGAAGACACGCCTCCGCATCTCCGGCGCGATGCCCTCGCCCTCGTCCTCGACGACGACCCGGACGCCGGGGTACTCCGCCGTCGGGTCCGAGCTCCTCGGCCCGCACGGTGACGGTGCCCTCGCCATGGCGGACGCCGTTCTCGATCAGGTTGGTGACCACCTGGGTGAACTTGTCGGGGTCCACGCTGACCTCGGGCAGCTTCCTCGCGGCGTCGTAGACGATCGGACGCGCGGTGCCGGCCTGGACCGAGGCCACCGCCCGGCCGACCAGCACGTCGGCGTCGGAGGGCCGGGGGTAGAGCGCGAGGCGGCCGGTGTCGATGCGGGCGACGTCGAGCAGCTCGGCGATCAGCCGGCTCAGTCGCTCGGAGTCGGCGTGGACGGTGGTGAGCATCAGCTTCTTCTGCTCGTCGTTGAGCTTGTCCCAGCGGTTGAGGAGGGCCTGGACGAAGCCCTTGACGCCGGTCAGCGGGGATCGGAGCTCGTGGGCGACGGTGGCGACCAGGTCGGAGCGCTCGCGGTCGAGGCGGGCGCGGCCACGTCCGGACCGGAGCACGACGACGATCCGGTCGATGGGTTCGCTGATCCCGGCCCGTGCGATCCGGGTCGTGACGAGGACCTCGTTGCCGCTGGGCAGGATCCAGGACTGCTCGGGGATGGCGACCCGGGTGCGCAGGCCGTCGTAGGGACGGTTCGTGGCGTGCCAGTCGTTGCCGTCCTGGTCACGCAGGGCCAGCACCTCGGAGAGCGGCTTGCCGATGCTCTCGTGGCCGGAGACCGAGAGCATCGCCGCGGCTGTCCTCGAGACGAGGATGACCTGGCCGTCGGCATCGGCGACGACCAGTCCGTCGGGCAGGGCGTCAGCGAGGGCCAGGGCGTCCTGCGACCATCGCTCGTTCATCGCGGGGTCCCCGCGGAATCCGAGCGCAGCGAGTGATTTCGCGGGGTGAAGTCCACGTCGGTCACCCTATCGGCGGTGGACGCGGGCCGAGGCGTAGAGGCACAGCGCCGCGGCGGTCGCGAGGTTGAGGCTCTCGGCACGGCCGTGGATCGGGATCCGGACCCGGTGGTCGGCGGCCGCGGCCAGCTCGGCCGGCAATCCCCAGGCCTCGTTGCCGAACAGCCAGGCGGTGGGTCGGGCGAGCTGCTCGTCGGCGTCGTACAGGTCGACCTCGCCGTCAGCATCGGCGGCGAGGACGACAGACCGGCTTCCCGGGCGGCGCGGACAGCGGCGAGCGGGTCGGGCTCGATCGCGAGCGGGAGGTGGAAGAGGCTGCCGACGCTGGCCCGCACGGTCCGCGGGTGGTAGGCGTCCACCGAGCTGCCGGCCAGTACGACGGCGTCGGCGCCGGCCGCGTCCGCCGTGCGGACCACGGTGCCGGCGTTGCCGGGATCGCGGACGTCGGCGCAGACGGCCACGAGTCGGGGTCGCCGCCGGAGGGAAGACGTCGTCGAGCGGCACGTCGAGGAAGCGGCAGACCGCGACCAGCCCGGCGGGGGTGACGCTGTCGCTGAGAGAGGCGAGCGCGCGCTCGTCGACCAGCGTCCATCGTGCGCCGGACGCGGCGAGGTCGGCATGCTCCTCGGTCGCCGCGGGTGTCGCGAACACCTCGACGACGCAGCCGTCGCACCGACAGCGCCCCGGCGATCGCCTTGGGGCCATCGGCAAGGAACAGCCGCCGTTCGGCACGCACCGAACGACGGCTGAGCTTGCGCGCTTCCTTGACCCGCGCGCTCCTGACTGTCAGCACAGCGCCGCGGGTCAGCGGATCGATCAGGCCGAGGCCTCGGCCCTGGGCGCGTTCACGTCGTCGGGCAGCGCCGCCTTGGCGGTCTCGACCAGCGTGTTGAAGGCGGCCACGTCGTTGACGGCGAGGTCGGCGAGGATCTTGCGGTCGACCGTGACACCCGCGAGGTTCAGGCCCTGGATGAACCGGTTGTAGGTCATCCCCTGGGCGCGGGCCGCGGCGTTGATGCGCTGGATCCACAGCTTGCGGAAGTTGCCCTTGTTCTTGCGGCGGTCGTTGTAGCTGTAGACCAGAGAGTGGGTGACCTGCTCCTTGGCCTTGCGGTACAGCCGCGAGCGCTGGCCGCGGTACCCGCTGGCCCGCTCGAGGACGACCCGGCGCTTCTTCTGGGCATTCACTGCCCGCTTGACGCGTGCCATGCTGATTACTCCTTGTTGCTGAGGTGTCGGGGAGGCGGTCGCTGCGACCACCCGGCTCCGACGGGGTTCGGGTCGGGTCGTCAGATGCCGAGCATCTTCTTGGCGCGCTTGACGTCGGCCTTGGCGATCTCGGTGGTGCCGGCCATCCGGCGAGTCACCTTGGAGGGCTTCTTCTCCAGGTTGTGTCGCTTGCCGGTCTTCTCGCGCAGGATCTTCCCCGATCCGGTCACGCGGAAGCGCTTGCTCGCTCCGGAGTGCGTCTTGTTCTTCGGCATCTCTTGCTCTCTCTCGTTGCTACGTGAGGTGGTCGTGGGTCTCGCGAGTGGTCTCAGGCCTCGATCTCGGGGTCGAGGTTCTCTGACCGACCGCGCTCCTTCTTCTTCGCAACCGGACCGGCTGCGTGCGCCGCGGTGCGCTCGGCGCGCTCCTCGGCCCGAGCCGCTTCTCGCTCGGCCGCCTTGGACTCCTTCTCGGCCTCGTGGTCGGCCCTGGCCTCGGCCTTCTTCCGGTGCGGGCCGAGAACCATGATCATGTTGCGGCCATCCTGCTTCGGCGCCGACTCCACGAAACCCAGCTCGGTCGACGTCCTCGGCGAGCCGCTGCAGCAGCCGGAACCCGAGCTCGGGCCGATGTTGCTCACGCCCGCGGAACATGATGGTGATCTTGACCTTGTCGCCGGCTCGCAGGAAGCGGACGACGTGGCCCTTCTTGGTCTCGTAGTCGTGCTGGTCGATCTTGGGACGAAGCTTCATCTCCTTGATGACCACGTTGGTCTGGTTCCGCCGGGCCTCACGGGCCTTCTGGGCGTTCTCGTACTTGAACTTCCCGTAGTCCATGAGCTTGCAGACGGGCGGCTTGCCCTGCGGCGCGATCTCGACCAGGTCGAGGTCGGCCTCCTGGGCGAGCTTGAGTGCCTGGTCGGTCGGGACGATTCCGACGGTCTCCCCGTTGGGTCCCACGAGTCGGACCTCGGGAACCCGGATCCGATCGTTGATTCGAAGCTCGGTGCTGATGTGTCCTCCATGGTGGTCAAGTGGCCGGAAGACACCATTCGAATTCCGAAGGTGGCGAAATCGAAGAAGGCTTCCGCTCGTACTCCAAGCGGAAGCCAGTCGCGACACGTATCCCCGGAAGGGATCGCATCTCGGGACCGGACCCGACGACCTGTACTGAGCTTCCAGTGGCGGTCGATGCGGGTGGGAGACGTGTTGCTGCTGGTCTCCGCTTGAGATCTGCCCGGCCGCGAACGGCCGAACTGATCGGTCAACGACGCATGCTAGCCGATCATTCCGTCGACGGCCGAATCCAGGCGGTCCGCTCGCCCACCGTGGCCAGGGTCCAGCCGGCGGCCACCGCGGTCAGGTCGTCCCCCTCGATCACGAAGCGGGTCGGCCCGGCCACGTCGATCACCAGCGCCTCCGCCCCGTCCTGGGCGGCCGAGCGGGCCGCGAGGGCGGTTCCGACCGGCACCGGCCGGGCCTGCGGATCCCACGCCCGGAGCGGCTCGAGCCCGGTGAACGCGAGCAGCGCGTTGCGGCCGTCCCGACCGGTCAGCAGGACGGTCGCCATGTCGCTCGTCTTGTCGTGGGCGAGACCCTGCTCGTCCACCTCGACCTCGCCGGCGACGGCCACGACCGGCACCAGCAACCGGGCCTGCTGGAGGACGGCCAGAGTCTCGGCGTACGTCGCCTCGCCGCCGTCGTACGCCGTCAGCGCGGCGGTCACCCCGGGCGCAACCGAGCCGTCGTCGCCGGTGTAGGCGGACTCGGGAATGCGGGTCCCGGCGAACCGGTCGGAGGGTGGGGAGGGCTCGCCGGACATGGCCACCATTCTCCCATCCGCGGGGTAGCCGGACGTGTGCCACCCTTGACTCGTGGACGAGGTGACGTGGGGTGCGCTCACCCTGACCCTCACCGCGATCGGTGCGGTGTGGACGTGGTTCGCGTTCCGGCGCCGCGGCGTGGCCGCGGGTCTCCGGGGTGCGGCGTTCACACTGCTGCCCCCCGCCGCCTTCCTCACCGGCACCCTGGAGATGCTCACCGAGATCGGCGGCTCGGTCGCCGACTGGGCGACCCATCTGGTGCTCAGCCCCGTCGTGTGGCTCGGCATCGTGCTGGCCGGCGTCTCGGGCGTGCTGTTCGTCGTCTCGGGAGCGCTCCGGAACCGGCAGGGCGGTGACCCCAAGTCTGGTCGTGACCTGGCCGCCGGCCGGTCGGCTGGAGCGGCCGGCGGAGGCGAGCTGGGGACGTCCAGCCGCAAGGGTGAACCGGCCATCGACGACGACATGGCCGAGATCGAGGCGATCCTGCGCAAGCGGGGCATCACCTGATGCCCCGGTCGAAATGACGACCGACCCCGACCGCGACGCCCTGGCGTCGCGGCTGGGTCGTGCTGTCGCGGCCGCGTCCCCACATCCCGGTTGCCCGGTGGTGGTCGTGGACCTCGACGCGTTCGACGCCAACGCCGACGATCTCGTACGGCGGGCGGCGGGCAAGCCGGTCCGGGTGGCGTCCAAGTCGGTCCGGGTCCCGGCGCTGCTGCGACGAGCGGTGGCCCACGACGGCTTCCGGGGCGTCCTCTCCTTCACCCTGAGGGAGGCCCTGTGGCTGCAGTGCGAGGGCGTCGCCGACGACATCCTGATGGCCTACCCCACCGTCGACCGGCCCGCCCTGGCCGAGCTGCACCGGCTCACCCCAGGCCCTGCGGGCGGTCACCCTCATGGTCGATGACCCGGCCCACCTCGACGTGATCGACCAGGCCCGAGCCTCCGACCGGCCGGTGCGGGTCGCGATCGACGTCGACGCGGGACTCTTCATCGGCGGCCAGCACGTGGGACCCAAGCGCTCTCCGGTGCACGACCCGGACGCCGTGGCCGCCCTCGCCCGCTCCATCCTGGAACGTCCCGGCTTCGACCTGGTCGGGGTGATGACCTACGAGGGGCAGGTCGCCGGGGTTCCCGACGCCGTACCTCGCCGGCGCGCACGGTCGCTGGTCGTCCGGCGCCTGAAGGCGGCGTCCCTGATCCAGCTGGAGACGCGGCGTCGCGAGATCGCCCGGGCGGTCGGGGAGCTCACCAGCCTGGAGCTCTGGAACGCCGGCGGCTCCGGCTCGGTCGACGCGACCGCCGTCGACCCGGTCGTGACCGAGGTGGCCGCGGGGTCGGGGCTGCTGGTCCCGGCGCTCTTCGACCACTACCGCTCCTTCGTCCCACGGCCGGCCGCGTACTTCGGCGTGCCCGTGGTTCGTCGCCCCTCGGCAGAGATCGCAACCGTCCACGGCGGCGGCCTCGTCGCCTCCGGCCCCGCCGGTCGGGACCGGCTGCCGGTCCCGTGGGCACCCTCGGGTCTCCACCTGACCCGCCTCGAGGGAGCCGGGGAGGTGCAGACGCCGCTGACCGGACCGGCCGCCGCCGGGCTCGCGATCGGCGACCTGGTGTGGTTCCGGCACGCCAAGTCCGGTGAGCTGTTCGAGCACACCAGGTCGGCGTACCTCCTCCAGGGTGACCGGTTCGTCGACGAGGTCCCCACCTACCGGGGTCTGGGGCTGGCGTTCTGATGGAGGGCGCCGCGCGGGTTGTCGACCTGGTTCGGGCCCGTCCTGCCACGCTCGGCCGCGGCCGGCTGGTGTCCATCGACGGGCCGGCAGGCGCAGGCAAGAGCACGCTGGCCGACGAAATCGCCAGGTCGGCGCCCGAAGCCCGTGTCATCCACATGGACGACCTCTACGAGGGCTGGGACGGACTGCCCCAGGTCGGCCACCAGCTGACGGGGCTGCTGCGGCCGCTGGCCGACTGCCTCCCCGGGAGCTACCGACGCTACGACTGGGACGCCGGGGCATTCGCCGAGACCGTGACCGTCGAACCCACCGACCTCCTGGTCCTCGAGGGCGTGGGCTCGGGGTGCCGCATGCACGACGACCTGATCGGTGTCCTCGTCTGGGTCGACGCGCCGTACGAGCAGCGGATGCGCCGAGGGATCGAGCGCGACGGCGAAGCCTTCGCGCCGCACTGGAAGTCGTGGGCCGAGGCCGAGGAGTTGCTCTTCGCTCGTCACCGCACCCGCCAGCGGGCGGACCTCGTCGTCGACGGCTCCGGGTGACGGCCGGTCCTCAGCGCAGCAGCGCCCGAACCTGGCGTACGGCGAGCCGCGCCCGACCGCCGTCCGACCCCTGGATCCCCATGGCCGGCGCGCTGGTGCCGTCGGCGAGATCCAGGACCGCCCATGGCGCCCCGGGAGGCAGGTGGATCGCGAGCACCTCGGCCCACTCGTAGGTGCGCTTCCGGTAGCCGTTGACGACCACCAGCCGATCGGCCTCCGCCACCACCCGGGAGCGGACCAGCGCGAAGCCCGCGGCGAATGCGATCATCCCGAGGAAGACCAGCGTGCCCCGCTGGAAGACCGTGAACCTCGCGCGCGTCTCGGCGTCGAAGGTGAGCCAGGCGACAGCACAGACGACCAGCAGGAGGCCGCCGAAGAACGCGCCCGCGAGGCGCACGCCGAGTGGTCGCCAGGTGTGCGGGAGCCTGACCTCAGAGTCGGCAGGCATGGATGTCCGTGAGCAGGATGCCGCGCGCCCCGAGGTCCCACAGGTCATCCATCAGGCGCTGGACACCCGCGCGCGGGACCATCGCGCGCACGGCGACCCAGCCTTCGCGATGCAACGGGGAGATGGTGGGGCTCTCGATGCCGGGGGTCAGCGCCACGGCGTCGGCGACCCGGTCGCTCTCGATGTCGTAGTCCATCATCACGTAGCTGCGGGCGACCAGCACGCCGTCGAGCCGGCGCTTGAAGACCTCGAAGCCGGCCGGGGCCTCGCCCCCGCGAGTGATCAGGACCGCCTCGGACTTCAAGATCACCTCGCCGAACGTCTCCAGACCGGCCGCGGCCAGGGTGCTGCCGGTGTCGACGACGTCGGCGATCACGTCGGCGACGCCGAGCTGGATGCTGGTCTCCACCGCTCCGTCGAGCCGCGTCACGGTCGCCTCGATGCCGCGCTCCTCGAGGAAGGTGCGCACCACGCCGACGTACGACGTCGCGATCCGCTGGCCGGCCAGGTCGGCGAGGTCGGTGAACCGGCCCTGCGGTCCGGCGAAGTGGAAGCTGCTGCGGCCGAACCCGAGGCCGAGCACCTCCTCGGCCTTGGCGCCGGAGTCGAGCAGCAGGTCGCGGCCGGTGATGCCGACGTCGAGGGTGCCCTCGCCCACGTAGAGCGCGATGTCGCGGGGACGGAGGTAGAAGAACTCCACGCCGTTGTCGGCATCGACGAGCCGCAGCTCCTTGGAGTCGTGACGCTGGCGGTAGCCGGACTCGCGCAGGATGTCGGCGGCCGACGCTGCGAGCGACCCCTTGTTGGGGACGGCGATCTTGAGCAGGGACATGGTTCCTCTACAGGTGGGCGTAGACGTCGTCGAGCGTGAGGCCGGTGGCCAGCATCAGCACCTGGGCGTGGTAGATCAGCTGGCTGATCTCCTCGGCCGCACGGTCCTTGCCCTCGTGCTGGGCGGCCATCCAGGACTCGGCAGCCTCCTCCACCAGCTTCTTGCCGGTAGCCGGGATACCGGCGTCGAGCTGCCGCACGGTGCCGGATCCCTCGGGGCGGGTCTGCGCCTTCTCGCTCAGCTCGGCCCAGAGCCCTTCGAACGTCTTCACGGTCGCCCAGCCTACGGCGTGCGGGAGGTCACGGCGGCCAGGGTCCGGGCGGTGACCAGGGCGGCCGCGGTCGCCTCGTAGCCCTTGTCCTCGCTGGAACCCTCGAGGCCCGCTCGGTCGAGGGCCTGCTGCTCGGTGTCGCAGGTGAGCAGCCCGAATCCGACCGGGACGGTGAGGTCGAGGGCGACCCGGGTCAGCCCGTCGGTGGCCGCGCTGCAGACGTACTCGAAGTGGGGGGTGCCTCCGCGGATGACGACGCCGAGGGCGACGAGCGCGTCGTACCCCCGCCGGGCGAGGGCGGAGGCGACCACCGGGAGCTCGAAGGCTCCGGGGACCCGCACCAGGGTCGGGTCGGCCACGCGGTAGTCGGCGCAGGCCCGCTGCGCGCCGGCGACCAGGCCGTCCATCACGGTCTGGTGCCAGCTCGCCGCCACGATGGCAACCCGCAGGTCGCTGCAGTCGACCGGTTCCTGGTCGGGGGCGCCGGGTCCGCTCATCTCGCACCTTCCTCGGGGGTCGTGAGGTTGGGCAGGTCGTGGCCCATCCGGTCCCGTTTGGTCAGCAGGTAGGCGAGGTTGTGGTCGTTGGGGTGCGGGGTGAGCGGGACGCGCTCGACGACCGGGATGCCGAACTCCTCGAGGCTGCTGGTCTTGTCGGGGTTGTTGGTCAGCAGCCGGACGCTCCCGACGCCCAGGTCTCGCAGGATCTGGGTGGCGGTGCCGTAGTGGCGGGCGTCCGCGGGCAGGCCGAGGTCGAGGTTGGCGTCGACGGTGTCACGTCCGCCCTCCTGCAGCTGGTAGGCCTGCAGCTTGGCCACCAGCCCGATCCCTCTCCCCTCGTGCCCACGCAGATAGATCACGACACCGCGACCCTCGGCGACCACGCGGGTCAGCGCCTCGTCGAGCTGGGGCCCGCAGTCGCAGCGGTGGCTGCCGAACACGTCACCGGTGAGGCACTCGCTGTGCACCCGGGTGAGGACGGGCTCGTCGCCCCCGATGTCGCCGTGCACGAGGGCGATGTGCTCGCCGCCGTCGACGGTGATCCGGTAGCCGTAGGCGGTGAAGTCGCCGTGCCGGGTGGGCAGGCGGGTCTCGGCGACCCGCTCGACCAGCACCTCGTGGCGACGCCGGTAGCGCACGAGGTCCTCGATCGAGATCATCGCCAGGCCGTGCTCGTCGGCGAACTCACGCAGCTGCCGTCCGCGCTTCATGGTGCCGTCGTCGTTGACGATCTCGACCAGGACACCGGCCGGGGTGAGGCCGGCGAGCGTGGCCAGGTCGACCGCGGCCTCGGTGTGGCCGCGCCGGACCAGCACCCCTCCGTCGCGGTAGCGCAGCGGGAACACGTGGCCCGGGCGGGTGATCTCCCAGGGCTCGGTCGCGGAGTCGGCCAGGACCCGCACGGTGTGGGCGCGGTCCTTGGCCGAGATGCCTGTCGTGACGCCGTCCCGGGCGTCGACGGAGATCGTGTACGCCGTGCGCAGCTTGTCCTTGTTGTGCGGCGTCATCAGCGGGATCTCCAGCCGGTCCAGCATGTCGGCGGGCATCGGCACGCACACCACGCCACTGGAGTAGCGGATGGTGAACGCCATCAGCTCCGGGGTCGCCTTGGCCGCGGCGAAGATGATGTCCCCCTCGTTCTCGCGCTCCTCGTCGTCCACCACGACGACCGCCTTGCCGCGGGCGATGTCGGCGATGGCGCGCTCGACGGAGTCGAGGCGGACCTGGTCGGTCATGGGCGTGCTCCTGACGCGTGGATCCCGACGAGCTTCTCGACGTGCCGGGCGATCACGTCGGTCTCGAGGTTGACCCGGTCGCCGGGTCGGCGGTGGCCGAGGGTGGTGCGGGCCAGGGTCTCAGGGATGAGGCTGACCGCGAAGGTGTCGCGCCCCTCGCCCGAGGAGCCGGTGGAGACCACGGTCAGGGAGACGCCGTCGACGGTGATCGAGCCCTTGTCGACGACGTACTTCGCGAGCGCGGTCGGCATCGTGATCTCCACGACCTCCCAGTGCTCACTGGGGGTCCGGCTGACGATCTGCCCGACCCCGTCGACGTGGCCCTGGACGATGTGGCCGCCGAGCCGGGTCGTGGGTGTGACGGCGCGCTCGAGGTTCACCCGGTCTCCGGGCGCCGCTCCACGCAGCGAGGTCTGGTCGAGGGTCTCCTGCATCACGTCGGCGGTCCACAGGTCGACCGGGCCGCCCTCGACGCTGGAGGCTGCCGAGACCACGGTCAGGCAGCAGCCGTTGACGGCGATCGAGTCACCGGGCCGCACGTCGTCCAGCACGGTCTGCGCCCGGATCGTGAGCCGGACGGCGTCGCCCTGGTCCTCGACCGTCTCCACGGTGCCGAGCTCCTCGACGATCCCGGTGAACATCAGGCCTCCTTCTGTGGGGCCATGGTCAGCCGCACGTTGGTCTCGTGGCTGGTGCCGAGGACGGCGACGTCGGTGACATCGAGGTGGCGGGCGTCGGCGATGGTGCCGATGCCGAGGTCCGCGACCGCGTGGGATCCCGCGCCGAGCAGCATCGGGGCGACGTATGCGACGACCTCGTCGACCAGTCCGGCGTCGAGGAACGCCGCCGCAAGCGTGGGCCCGCCCTCGAGGAACACGTGCTGGGAGTCGCGGTCGAAGAGCGTCCCGAGGGCCTCGCGCGGGTCGTGCGTCTCCAACCGGACCGTCTCGGCCCGCTCGTTGAAGACCCGACGGTCGGGGTCGAGCGACCGTACCCCCATCACCGCCCGCAGTGGCTGGCGCGGCAGCGGCTCGTCGACCTCGTCCCGCACGGTCAGCTCGGGGTCGTCGACCTCGACGGTGTTGGTGCCGACCAGGATCGTGTCGCACTGGGCGCGCAGGCGATGGGTGTCCAGCCGCGCGGGACGGCTGGAGACCCAGCGGCTGGTGCCGTCGGCGGCGGCGCTGCGTCCGTCGAGGGTGGTCGCGAACTTCCACGTGACGAACGGTCGACCGTGCTCGACCGCGAACGTCCAGGTCCGGTTGAGGTGTCGTGCCTCGTCGGAGAGGAGCCCGCCCTCCACCTCGACGCCGGCGGCGCGGAGTGCCTCGGCTCCCCCGGCGGCCACCGCATTCGTGTCCGCCTGCGCGAAGACCACCCGGCGGACGCCGGCGGCGATCAGCGCGGCGGCGCAGGGCCCGGTGCGCCCGGTGTGGTTGCAGGGCTCGAGGGTGACCACGGCGGTCGCGCCGCGAGCCGCCTCGCCGGCCTCCCGGAGCGCAGCGACCTCGGCGTGGACGGTTCCGGCGCCTCGATGGTGGCTCTCGGCGATCTCGGTGCCGGAGTCGTCGATGATGACGCAGCCGACCCGCGGGTTGGGGCCGAGCGGGACGCCGGGACTGGCGGCGAGCGTCAACGCGCGCCGCATCGCGTCCTGCTCTGCTTTCGTGAAGGTCATCGCCCTCTCCGGTCCGGTCCGCGGACTCCGGGGGCGCGGCGGGGTCGTCGTCGTCGGGACGAGCGGCCTCGCCTGCGTGCGCTTCCCATCCGGACTTTGACCGTCGGTCCAGGAGTTCCACCTGGTCAACCGGTCACTGGCTGTGACCGGGTCGCGGACTTCTGAGCGAAGCGAGGAAGCCTTCGATCAGTCACCGCCGGCTCGGAATTTCACCGACCCCAGAGCACGCGAGCTGTGAGCTCTTGCTGGGGACAAGCCTGCCACATCGGGCCGCACCGTGGGGGTGAGGTCTGGCACAGCGGCTACAGCTGCGGGGCCGCCGCCTCCGCGGTCGCCCGCAGCTGGGCGATCATCTGGTCGGGATCCTCGGCGGAGTAGACCGCTGAGCCGGCGACGAAGACGTCCGCCCCGGCCTCTGCGCAGCGCTCGATCGTCTCGAGCGACACTCCCCCGTCGACCTGGAGCCACGCCTCGGTGCCGTGCTGGTCGAGCATGGCGCGGGCGCGACGGATCTTGGGCAGGCAGAGGTCGAGGAACTTCTGGCCCCCGAAGCCCGGCTCGACCGTCATGACCAGCACCATGTCGAGCTCGGGGAGCAGGTCCTCGTAGGGCTCGATCGGGGTCGCCGGCTTCAGCGCCATGGCCGCGCGGGCCCCGTGGCTGCGGATCTCCCGGGCCAGCCGCACTGGCGCCGTTGCGGCCTCGACGTGGAAGGTGACCGACCCGCACCCTGCCTCGACGTAGGCCAGAGCGTTGCGGTCGGCGTCCTCGATCATCAGGTGAGCGTCGAGCGGCACGTCGGTCGCCTTGGTCAACGCCTCCACCATGGTCGGGCCGAAGGTCAGGTTGGGAACGAAGTGGTTGTCCATCACGTCGACGTGGACCCAGTCGGCGCCGGGGATCCTGGCCACCTCGGCCCCGAGGTCGGCGAAGTCGGCGGTGAGGATGCTCGGTGTGATCTGGATGCCCACGGGGGTCGATCCTAGGGGTTGTCATGGAGCTCGGTCAGGTCGGCGTACGTCGCGTCGATCCGCACTGCCGCTCAGCATGACTTCGAATCGGCGACGGCCGGGCCGTAGATGGTGGGCCCGCGGATGTTGCGCCGATAGATGCCGAGGATTCGCCTGAACGCTCGACCGGATCTGCCGATGTGAGGGCGGTCGCCTTGGTGTTGTTCGTCGGGCGTCATTCATAGAGTGGAGGGCCGACGGCATCCGCCGCGCTGGCGGCCTGCTCCAGCCAGGAGGCGAAGCGCCTGGCCTCGTTCGGAGTAATCAACAACGTGGCAGTCGCCCCGCCGCCGTCGATGGGCACGTAGAAGCCGTCGGGCACCTGAACCGTGAAGGTGACACCTCCGCGCTCGGTATCCCCGACCGAAAACGCGGCGCCACGCACCATCCCACTACCCCCGGCAGCCACGCCATCTCGCTCTTCCCACAGGGTCCTCGGCTGAGTCATGGCGCGACTGTAGGCGAGGACGTTGGACCGCACTCACATGCCGCGATCCGCTCAGCCGATGAGCGCGTCCTCATGCCGCGATCCGCTCAGCCGATGAGCGCGTCCTATCATGCGTGAATGAGCAACGCTTCCGTCTGGCTACGGGCCTCGGTGGTTGTACTCTGCGGCGCGTTCGTCGGTCTTGCCTACGCCTGGTTGACTCGAGCGCAGCCTCCTCCGGAAATGATCGATGTGGTGAATGGCCAGCGCATACGCACGGTGCACCCGCTCATGGTGGCACCGACCCCTTGGTGGGTGTACGCAGCGTTGGCCACCCTGGGTGCGGTCATGGCACTGATCGCCGTCGCCTCCTTGCGGTCAGTCGCACACCCTATTCGCGGCCTCGTTGCGTGCGTCCTCGTGTTTGCTGCCGGGTGCCTGCTTGTCGGCTTTGGGATTGGCCTGATCGAGTTGGCGCTCCTGGGACTCGTGTCGGGCATCGCGTTCGTCCTGGCGAGCCGGAACACCTCGCCCGCGTCGTCCTGAGATTCACATCAGCCCAGGACGGCACGCTCATGCCGCTGAGTGCGCGGTCCTGCCGATGAGCGGATGGTCCAACTCCAAGGTCATTCAGGTGTCATCAGGCGGGTTGCCTGCACCCAGTACCGCGAGTGACCACCGTTGAGTTCGTTGAGGCGCTCTGCCTCGGCCTGCGCGGCATCCGCGTCCAACAACACCTTCACGACCGCAACTAGGTGACTTACGTCGGTGGTGTGCTCGGTGAGGTAGTCGTCGAAGCGCACCACGGCGAAGGCGGGAGTCTTCTCGGGCACCTGCTCAGTATCCGCGATTGTCATGCCCTCGCGCTTAGCATTAGTCGTCCGCTCTCATGCCGCTGTGCGGGCGCACCCTCACCACGATGCGCGAGCGTTCACGCCTCCACGACGAATACATCGAATGGGCCGATGACGTCCTCGATGGCAGCGGCAGCCGCTTCAGATAAGGGCTCCCGTGCGTCCCAGATCTGGACCACGACGGAGGCCGTGTCATCTGGGTACGTCACGTGCTCAACGCCTAACAGCCTGACCAGGCGTCGCCCAAGGCTCACCGTCTCTGCATCGGTGAGCGGGTCATGCCGCCCTCGCGATACCGCTTGCAGTCCTGACTTCGCCACGGAAGCATCTTGGCACCGCCGGAAGCCCAACGTCCGCACATGCCGCAGATAGTGCGCGGTCCCTCCGATGTGCGGTCGCGGACGGCCTCAACGATGGCGTCGCGTGATGTCCTCGGCGGCTTGGATCGTCTCCGGCCGCAGCAGCCTGCTCGCACCCAGGACCTCGATCCCCAGCACGTGCCCGTTCGCGTCGAAGTCCACAGTCAAATCGGCGTTCTCCAACGGGATGCCAGACACCCGAGACGAGGCGACCTCGCCTCGGGCAATCTCATCGACCAAGTAGACATAGGCCGCATCGGCTTCAGAATCGTGAGTGACCCGCATGGCCGGATCCTCACATAGAAGCGCACGCTCATGCCGCGATGAGGTCGCGTATGCCGATGAGCAGGCGGGCAGTTCCCTAGGGTGTGACTCGTGAACGTGCAAGGCATCGACGAGCGCGCGCTCGGAGAGCAGGGCTACGGCTCCAACTTCGTGGTGTTCATCTACGAAGGCGGCGAGAGTGCTCTGGAAAATGTCTCTTGGAGCGTCGACAGCCTGCTGCTGACCAACACCGACTTGCCTCAGGTTCTTACGTGGCTGCGCGAGCATCTTCCAGTCGGATGTTGTTGGTCCTTGGCCGTTGTCCACGCGCCCAAGCACCCGACTCCGGAATCGGACGTTGACGTGGCTTGGATTATTGGCGACGACGTGCTGAACACGCCTCCTGAGAAACGGGATGCAGAGGAGCAGCGCATCGCGGAGGAAATGGTCGCGCGACGCCATCGGGTGACGCTCGTCTGACGGTCAAGTGTCCGCTCATGCCGCGTTGAGTACCGATCTCTCCGGTGGCGGGTGCCTGATGGATGGGAGCCTTGCGTGCCCGTTCGGGGCCGCCCATGATCTCCCGCATGAAGGGACGCGAGCCATTCATCAAGATCAACTGGCCGTGGCAGGCCGACCTGGGGCTCGGCGTTTTCGTGGGGATCGTGTGGCTCGTCTTCTTACCAGGCAAGACGGGGTTTCCGGACCAGTGGGGCTTCTTGGAGGTGATGCTCTTCGTCGTTTACCCGCTGCTGCCCCTGTACCTGATCCTGAGTGGAGTTCGGCGGTACTTCCGAGCCCGATCGAAGTGACGTGGCTCGCCTCCCGAAACGACCGCTCATGCCGCGATGAGCGCGGTCGTGCCGATGAGGGCGCGTGTCAGTTCGGCTGGCTGGCTGGCGCCTAGCCGGCTCGGTCATTATGCAGCGGAACGGAACTGTCGGATGAGATCCTCCGTCCTAGGTCATGAAGACCGACCGCCCGCCGAGGAGCCTTCGTTGCGCGCTCACCGCTTGAACGCCACCGCGCTGGCTACCGCGCTCATCGCCACCGCGCTGTCCGGGTGCTCTGCCGAAGCCGATCAGGACCCTGGCCTCAGGCCAGCACCCAACCGCACGGTCACCATCTACGTCATCGACATCGGCTCGGACGATGACGGCGAGGGGACACGGGTGCTGCGCACTCGGGATGTCCGGGTCGAGGAGAAGCCGACTGTCGAGGCAGCCGTCGAAGCTCTGGTCTCCTTCAACGCCGACCACGAGCGAGTGGACACCCTGTGGGGCGACTTCTGCGCCATGGGCACCGACCTTGACGCGGTCAAGGTAACCAAGAACCTGATCACGGTTCACTTCAACGAACCTGCCGGGGGCCTGTGCGACCTCGACCCCGTGGGCTGGGAGTTGAGACGCCAGCAGTTGGCGTGGACCGTACGGGACGCCACCGGCTCCGATGCACCTGTACTGGTGACCGTCGGCGAAGAACATGTCGATGCCGCGGACGGCAAGATCGTGGCCGAGGATCTATACGTGCACCCTGGCACGTACTGATTTTCCCGATGCGCCCTCATCTGCCGCGTTGAGGGCGGCTGCGCTCGCCCGACCATGCCGCGTTGAGGGCGGCTACGCTCGCCCGACCATGCCGCTGTCAGTACTTCATTGGCGTGCGTGTGCGCATGCGCCGACGTGAATGCCAGACTGGCTGTCCGCAACGAACGTTGGGGGGACGTGGTGGCCAAGAAGGGGCCCACGCGAAAGGCGAAGCGCGGTCCGGAGTGGGGCGTGCTGTTGCGACGCGCCGACGGCAGTGTCGCCTACTACTTCGAGAACAACGACGACCCAAGCCGACCACCGCAACTGTGGGGCAGGCAATCGCAGGCACACCGATTTGCCACGCCTGAGGACGCCCAACGCATGGTTCGTTGGTTGGAGCAGGGTCCCTCATCGCTCAAGTTTGAGGTCGTCCACCTGCCCTTACAGTCGTAGGCGGCGGTGGAGTCATCAAGCAGCGCGATGTGCCCGCTCATGCCGCGTTGAGGGCGGCTACGCCCGCCCGACCATGCCGATGCACCCGCCCCGTGGGACTTTCGGGCGGGGTGCAGGGCAGGGTGGCTACCCGTCGGGTCGCGGGCCAGGTGAGCGGCGGTCGCTCGAGACGTCGAGGGTGCCTTCGTGGTCGCGGAGGTACTGGCAGCGGTGCGGGCTGGTCCACAGGTAGGAGCCGGGTTCGAGGATGGTGTAGCCCCAGCCGCCGTGGGTCTTCAGCCGATGGTGTCGCCGACACAGCGGCGCCACCTGGCCGGTACAGGTCGCCCCGCCCTTCGCATGCGGGACCACGTGGTCGCAGTCGCAGCCGTGCTGATCGGGCCGCAGCCGGCGGGCAGGCCGGGTGCACCACGGGAACACGCAGGCCAGGTCGCGCAGCGCGACCGGTTCGGCGATCCGGTCCGGCACCTCGTAGGCCTCCACGTGCACGTGGTCGGCCAGGTCGATCACCGGCTTCACCACCACCCGGGCCTCGGGGTGGCCGCACCAGGACCGGATCTGCTCGACGTTGACCAGGCTGCGGGTGTTCTCCACCCGGCCGACGGGTGAGCCCGTGCCGGTGACCGCCGCCGACGACAGGTGCAGGTAGAGCACGATGTCCCGTGATTTCCGGAGCCGGGCGGGACCCGCCGACGGCTGTCCGGGGACCTCCAGGTCCAGCGCCAGCTGGCGGCGGGCCAGGTCCCCGATCGCCATCGCCCGCCGCACATCGAGGGACTCGGTGCACCCGAGCTCCTTCAGGTGGGCCGCGCGGTGGCCCACGGCCTGGTCCAGGTCCAGCGCGTCGGCCAGGTCCACCTCGCCATGGACCACCGAGGTGCCGGCGAAGGAGACCTGGTCGTGGTCGATGGTGAAGTGCCGCCCGTCCGCGGCCCGTCGCCGGGTCTCCTCGGCGGTCTCGGGCATGTACCGCGCGATCGCCTCCTCGACCAACCGCTCGGTCTGCACGGGCCCGATCTTGTGCGCCACCGGCCCCACGTGCCGGTCCACACGCGCCGCGGCATCAGGACTGAGCTCGAGGGTCTCCCGGGCGATCCGGCGAGCCCGCCACGCCGGCAGGTCACCGGCCACCACCCGACGCCAGACCCGAGGAAGGCGGTAGCGCAGCTCGAGCGCCTCGCCCAGGAATATCCGGCCGACCTCTGTGGGCATCCCGAGCGCCGCAGCGAACTCCGCGACACAGAATTCCGCCACCAGCGGCGCACCCGGCCCGGCCACCGGGACCGCGTCCTCCTCGAAGCCAAATCGCGGCGCCCACAACGTGGCCGCGTCGTGGATCGAGTCGACCGAGTGCATCGCCGCCCAGTCCACCGCCAGCTGAAGCTTCCGCGCCTCGGCGCGATGGGCCGCGGCCGTCTCCGAGCGAACGGCAGCCAGCACCTCACCGGGGGTGTCTACCCCGGCCCCCGCGTCGGTGAAGGTGCTGGCTGCCATGGACCCATTCCAGCAGGGCCCACCGACAGTTCGACCCCGAGAACAGGCCGTATGCGGGGTTCTGTGGAACAAGATTCCTGCAAGAAATCGCCCGCCTCAACCACAGCGGTCGACCCCGAGAAGGCCGCAACCGGAGGGCCCACGGTGAGCGCCCCGGAACGCCAAAACGGACCGACACCACCAATCCGATCGCAGGGCCGAAGGCCGGGCGGTACGGATAGCACCGTTGTTCGTCACACCCCAGCCTCCGGATCGGGGGGCGGCGCCTTGCCGGACGCCTCGTCCCGGTCGGCCCACTCGAGCAGCGGGGCGATGTCGAAGGGGTGTCCGTCGATGTCGGCGTGCAGGTCACCGACGTCGGCGAAGCGGCGCGGCACGGTGAAGATCGTGAAGTCGTGGGGATCGACGTCGTCGATCTCCTCCCATCGGACCGGTGTGGAGACCCGCGCGTCGGGGAAGCCGCGCAGGGAGTACGCCGCCGCGATGGTGTGGTCGCGTGCGTTCTGGTTGTAGTCGACGAACAGGTGGTGCGGGTCCCGGTCCTTGCGCCACCAGGCCGTGGTGACGTCGTCGGGAGCGCGCCGCTCGACCTCGCGGGCGAAGGCGAGCGCGGCGCGTCGTACGTCGGCGAAGCCGTGGTCGGGCGGGATCCGGACGTAGACGTGCAGGCCCGAACCCCCGCTGGTCTTCGGGAAACCGACGGCGCCGAGCCCGTCCAGCACCTCGTGGGCCACGTGGGCGACCCGTTGCACCGTGGCGAAGTCGCACAGCGGCCCCGGGTCGAGGTCGATCCGCCACTCGTCGGGCTTCTCGGTGTCCTCGCGCCGACTGTTCCAGGGGTGGAACTCGACGGTCGACATCTGCACAGCCCAGATCACCGAGCCGAGCTCGGTGACGCAGAGCTCGTCGGCCGTGCGGTTCCAGCGCGGGAAGTGCAGCCGCACCGTCTCGACCCACGGGGGCGCACCCGCCGGCAGGCGCTTCTGGTGGACCTTGTCGCCGGCCAGGCCCTTGGGGAAGCGGTGCAGCATGCAGGGCCGCTCGAACAGTGCGTTGACGATGCCGTCGCCGACCGCGAGGTAGTACTCGACGAGGTCGAGCTTGGTCGCCCCGCTCTCCGGGAAGTACACCCGGTCCGGGTTGGTCACGCGGACCACCCGGCTGTCGACCTCGATCTCGGTGGCAGGCGATGTGGAGGCCATGCGGCCAAACTAGCGGGCGCGACTCACGGGGTGGGTGGGGTGACGCGGATCGTCACCGTGGGAGAGAAGCCGGCGTCGGCGTAGCCGGTCGCGGGCATGAACCAGCGGTACGTCGTCGTCCGGTCGGGCACCAGGCTCACCGAGACCGCACCATCCGGTGACGCGGCGACCGGCTCGCTGACCGGGTGGAAGACCGCGCTCCCCACCGGTCGGGCCTGGAGGACCAGGGGTGCGCCGACGGGTACGCCGGCGATGTCGCGCGACGCCCCGGTGAAGGTCACCCGCTTCCCGCTGGGCCCGGTCACGGAGGCGGAGATCGAGGTGGTGACGGTGATCCCCTCCAGGTCATAGGTCGTCACCGCGCCCGGGCTGCCGAACCGGAGGGCGTCGATCATGTACTCGGCCCCGTCGCAGCCCAGTCCGGCAAGCAGGTAGCCCGGACCGTCGCCGTTCTCCGCCGTGAAGCCGGCGATGGTGGCACTGCCTCCGGGCTTGACCACGTGGCCGCTCGCGGCGTTGTACAGGGTCCAGTTGTAGGTCGCGGCGGCCGCGTCGACGTACTGCCACTGGGGCCCGGCCGCCAGATCGGCCCGGCCGGCCCAGACCTGGCCCTGGTCGAGGCCCGGCGAGACGTACCAGACGTAGGCGACGCCGGTGCTGCCGAGCTCGGCTCGCGCCGAGAAGCCGGCCACGGTGGTCGCGGCCACGGAGTCGACCAGGGTGGCCAGCTGCTCGAGCACGCGCCGTTCTCACAGCGCGACTTCCACCCGCCGGCGTCGCTGCAGACGCACCGCGAGGAAGGCGACCACGAGCTGATCGTGCGTGCGCGCCGCGGCCATCAGCGCTTCGTCCTCGATCACCATCCGTTCGACGTCGTCGGCTGGGACGGCTACGTCTATCCCTACAGCTTCAGCATCCACGATTTCGAGCCCAAGTCGGGCCGCCTGCATCAGCCGCCGACCGTCCACCAGACCTTCCAGGGCCCGAACTTCGTGATCTGCTCGTTCTGCCCGCGCAACCTCGACTGGGATCCGCTCGCGGTGCCGCTGCCCTATCACCATTCCAACCTGCAGTCCGAGGAGCTCATCTACTACGTCGACGGGACGTTCGGCTCGCGCGCCGGCGTCGACGCCGGCGCGCTGACGCTGCACCCGAGCGGGCTGCCGCACGGGCCACAGCCCGGGCTCGTCGAACGCTCGCTGGGCGCGCAGCGAACGGAGGAGCTGGCGGTCATGTGCGACACGTTCCGCGGCCTGCGCCTGACGCCGCTGGCTCGCGAGCTCGACGACCCGAGCTACGCGATGAGCTGGCACGAGGCCGCGCGAGCTCCCGTCGGATAACCGGCGTGGAGATCCTTCCCTGGGGTGTCGTGCGGCCGGCTGATGGCAGCGCGCCGCTGCCCGCGGTCCGCCACGGCAGCGACGCGATCGTGCTCGCCCAGCTCGCCAGCGCCGGTCTGCTCGGCGGCGATCGTGGCCTCGCCCGGGCGCTGCACGAGCCCGACCTGAACGCCCTGATCGAGCTCGGCGCGCCCGCCTGGCACGAGCTGCGCGAGCGTCTGGTGGAGATCGTCGGCGAGAACGCCGTCCCGGCCGACGCCCGGCTATCGCTGTCGGCCTGCGCGGCCGTGCGCCCGATCCGCGTCTGCGACTTCGTCGACTTCTACGCCTCGCGCGAGCATGCGACGAACCTCGGTGCGCTCTTTCGTCCCGGGCGTCCTGCGCTGCGAGACAACTGGCATGCGCTCCCGGTCGGCTATCACGGCCGCGCATCGAGCGTCGTCGTCAGCGGCACGCCGGTCCGGCGCCCATGCGGTCAGATCGCCGCGGGCGTGCTCGCGCCGACGAGCCAGCTCGACTTCGAATGCGAGCTCGGCTACGTCTGCGGGCCGTCGGCCAGCGGCCCGATCGCGATCGATCGCGCCGAGCAGCACCTCTTCGGCGTCGTGCTGATCAACGACTGGAGCGCCCGCGACATCCAGCGCTTCGAGTGCGAGCCGCTCGGGCCCTTTCTCGGCAAGAGCTTCGCGACGTCGATGTCGGCGTGGATCACGCCGCTGGACGCGCTCGCTTCGGCGCGAACCGCACCGCCGCCGCAGGATCCCAGGCCCGCGCCCTACCTCCAGGCCCAAGACCCCTGGCTGCTCGACGTCGGGCTCGAGATCGAGCTCAACGCGGAGCTGATCTCGCGCCCACGCGCGCGCGAGCTCTACTGGACCCCCGCCCAGATGCTCGCCCACCTGACGGTCAACGGGGCCAGCCTGTCCGCCGGCGACCTGATCGCCACCGGCACGATCAGCGGGGGCGACCCCGGCACCGAGGGCTCGCTGGCAGAGATCGGCCGTGGCGAGCGCTGGCTGGAGGATGGCGACGAGGTCGTGCTGCGCGGACGCGCGGCCGAGCTCGCGATCTCCGAGGTACGCGGGCGCGTGGTTGCAACGTGACCGCGCACCCCGCTCTCACGCAAATAGCGGTATAACGCGCCTAGGCGGCGTGCGCTTCCGCACGGAGAAGCGTGCGCCGGACACAAGACCCGCGATTGCGTGCCGGGACAGTGGCGGACCGGGCACCAGGCGCAGAAGGGAGAGTCATGGCGTCGCGGCTGGCAGGACGGACCGAGGACCGGGCGGCGCCGCGCCGCGCTGCCCTGGCTCCGGCCGCGATGGCGTTCGCCGAGCGCCGTCACGACGGCCAGCGCCGTGAGAGCGACGGTGCGCCGTTCATGCATCACCTCCGTGAGGTGGCGGCGCTGCTGCGCCGCGCCGGGGGGTCGGACGCACTGATCGCGGCAGGCCTGCTGCACGACGTCGTGGAGGGCACCGACACGAGCCTGGCGGAACTCCAGGAGCGCTTCGGCTTCGAGGTCGCGGAGCTCGTGCGGACCGTCACCGACGGCTCGCTGGGCACGTACAGCCAGCGCAAGCAAGCGCTGCGCGAGCAGGTGCGCGTCGCCGGCGGCGACGCGGCGCTGCTGTTCGCCGCCGACAAGATCTCCAAGGTCCGCGAGCTGTCCGAGCAGACCGGGCACGATCGCGCAGGAGCTGACGCGGCCGGCCCGCCGGGCCCAGCACAGACACGGCGCGAGCGTTGCGAGCAGCTGCGCCTTGACCACTACCGCGCGAGCCTGACGATGCTCCAGGGCGTCGCTCCGCGGCACCCACTCGTCAAGCGGCTCGAGCGCGAGCTCGCCGACTGCGCGACGGCCTAGCGACGCCGCGCGCCTCGCCGCGACGATCGCCGCGCTGTCACAGAATCCCGCCGGCGGCCACTAAAGGGGTGAGCTCACCACGAACGGGAGGTCCCATGGACCGACGTTGCAGCACTCCACGAAGGCGCATCGGCGTCGCGGCGATCGTCGGACTGACCGCGTTCGCGGCGTCCGCCGCCCCGGCGGCGGCGCAGCAGCAGGGCGCCGCCGGAGCACAGGTGCACACGCTTTCGGTCAACGGCAGCGCACGGGTCAAGCCCGAGCCGCGCGATCGCAAGAGCAACGACTCGATCCGCAGGGCGGTCAAGGTCGCCCGCAGCGAGGCCACTCCGAAGGCGATCGCGGACGGCAGGGCGCGCGCTGCCAGCCTGGCGTCGCAGGCGGGGCTACCGCTCGGCGCGCTGATCTCGATCGCCGAGACCGCGCCATCCCCGTTCGGCTACATCGGCCCCTTCGGTGACGACGGGACGTTCGGACCTGGGCGCTACTGCGGAACGGTCCGCCGATCCGTCTTTCGCACGGACGCCCAAGGGCGACGCAAGCGCGTCGGCAGCCGCTCGTCGCGCAGCTGCCGGATCCCGCCCTTCGTCGGCGCCAACCTGACGATGGTCTTCGCGGTCGGCTGACGGATGCCCAGGCACTAGGCCGGGAGCGCGGCCGGATCGCGGGACCTCGTGCCGCGGCCGGCGCGTATCCCGGCCATGAGGATTCGACCCGCAGCCACGCTCGCGCTGGCGCTCTGCAGCGTGACCGCGCCACAGGCGCACGCCGACGGGCTGCCGCTGCCCGTCGAGAACAGCCCGACCGGCGTGAGCTCTCCGGGCGGCGCGATCCACTATCTCACCGCCGACTCCGGGGGACGCACGATGGTCGTGTCTCAGACCGTACGCGGAGGCGCGGTCCGCAGCGCCTCCCTGTTGCGCGGACGCTTCGTGATCCCGCTCGTCGCCTATGACGGCTCGGCCGGCGGGATTGCGCCCGACGGCCGGACGCTCGTCGTCATCCGTCCGCGTGCGAGCTTCCCACGGGCGGCGACGACGTTCGCGGTCTTCGACGCCAAGCCGCGCCTGCGGCTGCGCCGCCGGTTCACGCTGCGCGGCGACTTCAGCTACGACGCGCTCTCGCCCGACGGTCGCGCGCTGTTTCTCATCAACTACCTCTCCGCGCGCGACCCGACGCGCTACCGCGTACGGGTCTACGACCTCGTGCGCCGACGCCTCGACCCGCAGCCGATCGTCGACCCGCGCGAACCGCCCGACGCGATGAACGGTCTGCCGATGACGCGCGTCACGAGCCGGGACGGGCGCTGGGCGTACACGCTCTACGACGGCGCCGGCAAGCACCCCTTCATCCACGCGCTCGACACGAGCGAACGACGTGCGGTCTGCATCGACCTGCACGGCGCCGCGTTCGCGCGCAACCCGGCCGGGCTGCGGCTGCGGCTCGCCGCCAGCGGGCGGCTCGACGTCCTGCGTGAGGGCGGCGCCGCGCTCGCCAGCGTCAACCGTCGGACCTTCGATGTCCAGACCGTCGCAGCGGCGGCGAAGACGGACTCGGGCGGCACGCAGGGCCTGGCGGCTGCGCTCGTCGCGGCGGCCGCCGCGCTGCTCGTGCTGGCCGGCGGCGCTCGCCTGCGCGGCCGCCGCCGCGTCGCCACCTGACGCGCAGGCGGGGCGAGTCACCGGCGGGCGAACAGGCAGCTGTCAACTACGGTGGGCCGCGGGACACAACGATGATGTGAACCACCTGCCCGAGACCGACAGCCAGCGCTTCGAAGCGCTGTACCTCGCGCACTACGCGGCGGTACTGCGCTACGTCGCGCGTCGCATCGATCGCTGCGCCGCAGAGGAGATCGTCGCCGAGACGTTCACGATCGCCTGGCGGCGGCTGGCGCACGTGCCCCGGCACGAAGAGCTCCCGTGGCTGCTCGTCACAGCGCGCAACATGTTGGCCAACGAACGGCGCGCCGCGACCCGCGCCAACGACAAGCAGCGCGCGCACGCGGCGACGATCCGCGAGCCGCGATCGCGCGACCCCGCCGACGCGCTCGCCGAGCGTGACGCCGTCGTGCGCGCGTTCACGACGCTGAGCGAACCCGACCGCGAGGCGCTGCGCCTCGTGGCATGGGACGGGCTCTCGCTCGCCACCGCTGCACGCGTCGCCGGGACCACGCGGCTGGCGTTCGCGATGCGCGTCTCGCGCGCCCGCCGCCGGCTGGCGGCCGCCCTCGAGGAGCCCGACGCGGCTCCCGCCCCGCCACACATGACGAAGGAGAGCACCTCATGACCCACGACATCCTCGAACGCCTGCGCGAACGCGACCCCGCCGGCGAGCTCGACGGCACCCCGCCCGCGGAGCTGCTCGCACGGCTGATGGCCGAACCGCGCGACGACCTCACCCCTCCGACCCGCCCGCCGCTCGCCCGCCGCCCGCTCGTGCGCGTCGCCGTCGCCGGCGTCGCGACCGCCGCGCTGCTGGCCGGCGTCTCGGCCGGCATCAACGGCGACGCATCGCCCGACCTCGCCGCCCGCGCCTATGCGCAGACCGACGCCGGCGCCGACATCCTGCACGTCGTGCTGCGCGGCCGCACGGACCTCGTCCCGCACGACTCGAGCATCAAGCGCTCGCAGCTGCCCGACGAGGAGGCCGAGTCCGTCGAAACCTGGCTCTACGGCCGCGAGGCGCACACGGTCATCGAGGTCGGCGACGCCGGCGGCACGAAGACGTTCAGCTCAGATCAGCTGCTGGGCGGCGACGGCGTGCTCCGCAACCGCCTCTCCGACAGCGGCGAGACGCAGACGCTGTCTCCGAGCGACGGAGCCGAGGCACGCGAGATCATCGCGCGCAGCCGGCGCGGCTTCGTCGCCGAGTTCCGCGCGCGCTACGAACGAGGCGTGCTCGACGAGAGCGGCCCGACGACGTTCATGGGTCGCAGCGCCCGGCGCTACGTCGTGGAGGGCTCGGCGTCGCGGCTCGGCGGACGCGAGCAGTACTTCCTCGACGCAGCGACCGGCGCGCCGCTCGGGATGATGACCGAGATGACGGTCCTTAAGCCCGAGCCGATCGTCGACGGCAAACCGGTCAAGCCAGGCGAGCGCTTCCCGGCATCTGCGCTCACCACGGGCGAGCCGCTCGGGACGATGCGCCACACGACGATCGTCGAACGCATCGAGCACCTCCCGGCGACCGACGCCAACCTCGCGAAGGTCCGCGAGCGCTGATCGGCCCCGACCGCGGCGCACCGTGCGCCGCGGTCAGTCGCTCGTCAGCGCGACGATCAGCAGGGCGGCGGCAGCCAGCGCGCTGACCGTGCGAACGTGGTTCCACGCGGTCCACGTCGTGACGAAGTCCGTCCACGCCTGCGCTGCCCCGGCAGCATCCGGACGCAGCGCCTCGAGGCGGTCGTTGAGCGGGACGTTGCGGGCGATCGTGACGCCGATCGCGCCAAGCAGGTAGAGCAGGCTGCCGGCCATCACCCACGGCGCGCGGCGCTCGCCCCACGAGCCCGCCGCCCATACGGCGAGCCCGAGGCAGAGGACGGCGGTTCCGAACAGCGTCGTCATGAACAGCGCGGTGACCGCCATGCGGTTGATCGACTGCATCGCCGCGATGCTCTCGGTCGCCGGCAGCCGGTCGAGGCCGTCCATCAGGAACGCCGAGAAGGCGAAGAAGACGCCGGCCGCCAGCCCGCAGCCGAGCGCGGTCACGACCGTCACGGTCTGTATCGAGCCCGTCATGGTGCGCTCCATCACGCGGCCCACGCGCCGCCGGCCGCCGCATCGCGGGCGAACTCGCGGAAGTCGCGCGGTTCGCGACCGAGCGCGCGCTGGACGCCATCGGTGACGTAGGCGTTGCGACCGTCGAGCACCTCGCCGAACAGGTAGCCCAGCAGGCCCGTGATGTCCTCCGGCACGCCCGCCGCCGCCATCCCGCCGGCGAAGTCGTCGAGCGTCACGGACACGAAGCGCGCCGGCCGGCCGCTGGCGGCCGCGATCTCGCCGACCGCGTCGGCGAACGTCAGCAGGCGCGGCCCGGTCAGCTCGTAGAGCTGTCCCGCGTGGCCGTCCTCTGTCAGCGCCGCGACGGCCACGTCGGCGATGTCGTCGACGTCGACGAACGGCTCGCCGACGTCGCCCGCGGGCAACGCGAGCTCGCCCGCCGCGACGGGCTCGGCGAAGAAGCTCTCGCTGAAGTTCTGGTCAAACCAGCTGCAGCGCACGATCGTCCAGTCGGCCCCGGCCGCCTGCACGAGCCGCTCGGCGTGCTGCGCTTCCTCCTCGCCGCGCCCCGACAGCAGCACGAGCCGCCGCACGCCGCACTCGACTGCGAGCTCGGCGAACGCGCCGACGGTCGCCGCGGCGCCCGGCACGGCGAGATCCGGGAAGTAGGACAGGTAGGCGGCGGTCGCGCCGCGCACGGCGGGCTCCCACGTCGAGCGGTCCTCCCAGTCGAACTGAGGCTCGCCGGAACGCGAGCCGGCGCGAACGACCACGCCGCGCGAGCGCAGCCGGTCGACGATGCGGCGGCCGGTCTTGCCGGTGGCGCCGGTGACGAGTGTCATGTCATTGGTGTGAGTGCTCATGCGCGCAGTCAACCTCGTCCGGATGAGACGCTCCATAGCTCAGCCGCGCAAAACCATGCGTGAGCGTCTAGACTGAACGCATGGATGCCGTAGCCGGCCTGCTCGACGGTCCGCGCGCCCGGGAGGCGTTCCTGCTGCGCTCGAGCATGGACCCGCCGTGGTCGCTGCGGATCCAGGACGAAGCGCCGCTGACCGTCGTCGCGATGCTCCGCGGGGTCGCGTGGTTCGTTCCCGACGACGGTGAGGCGGTCGCGCTGCGCACGGGCGACGTCGCGATCATCCGCGGGCCGGACCCGTACACGATCGCCGACGACGTCAATACGCCGCCGCAGGCCGTCATCCACCCCGGGCAGCGCTGCTCGACCCCCGAGGGCGAGCAGCTCGAGCTCATGCATGACCTCGGCGTGCGCACATGGGGCAACGCCGCCGACGGCGCGACCGAGATGATCACCGGCAGCTACCACCTCGACGGCGAGGTCAGCCGGCGGCTGCTGCGCGCGCTGCCCACGCTGATCGTCTTGCGCGATGCCGAGTGGGACTGTCCTGTCGTCCCGCTGCTCGCCGACGAGATCCTCAAGGACGAGCCGGGCCAGGAGGCGGTTCTCGACCGCCTGCTCGACCTGTTGCTGATCGCGGTCCTGCGCGCCTGGTTCGCGCGACCCGAAGCCGGAGCACCCGGCTGGTACCGCGCCTACAGCGACCCGATCGTCGGCCTCGCGCTGCGCCTGCTGCACAACAACCCCGCGCACCCGTGGACGGTCGCCTCGCTGGCGCGCGAGGTCGGCGCGTCACGAGCGGCGCTGGCGCGGCGCTTCCACGACCTCGTAGGCGAGCCGCCGATGAGCTTTCTCACCGGCTGGCGGATCGCGCTCGCCGCCGACATGCTGCTCGAGCCCGATGCCACGATCGGGTCCGTCGCCCACGAGGTCGGCTACGGCAGCCCGTTCGCGCTCAGCACGGCGTTCAAGCGCGTTCGCGGCGTCAGCCCGCAGCAGCATCGCGCCGCTCAGCGCGCCGCCTGACGAGGGCAGCCGCACACGTCCAAGCACGGTTGGACAACGGGCCATACCGCCCCCGAGCGTCGCTGGGCATAGTGCTCGCGGGCGGGTCCGAGTGGGCCGCCATCGCACCAGATGCCACCCAGTTCCGACAGCGCGACAACGTTCACCCCGGCGCTCGAGCGATCGCTCACGCAACGCCTCGAGGCGCTCGAGCGCGCGAACGACATCCGCACGCGGCGATCGCAGCTCAAGCAGGATCTGCGGGCCGGCCGTCGCTCGATCCAGACGCTGCTGCGCGAGCCGCCCGAGTTCGTCCTGACGGCAAAGGTGCTCGACATGCTTCTGACCGTGCCGAAGTACGGCCCGGTGAAGGCCAATCGAGTCCTCGCGCGGTGCCGCATCTCGGCCAGCAAGACGATCGGCGGGCTGTCCGAACGCCAGCGCAACGAGCTCGTCGAATGCCTGCGCCGCGCGCCTGAGCAGCGCCGGCTGCTAGCCGGCGTCGCAGGCATTCGACGAGCGCGGCGCAAAGCGCCCGAACACCCGCGCGAGCGTCGCGATCTCGTCGTCATCGAGCTGATCGAAGAAGGCCGCCTGGACGGAGGCGAAATGCGTCGACTGCGCGCCGCGCACGAGCTGCAGCCCGTCGTCGGTGATCCGCGCATGGACGGCGCGAGCGTCGGTGGGACAGGCGTGGCGATCGACGAGCTGGCGCTCCTCGAGCACGGCGATGATCCGCGAGACGCGGCTCAGGCTCAGCCCGGAGGCACCGGCGAGCGCCGTCAGGTGCATCTGGCGATCGTCGGCAGCGGCGAGCCGCGCGAGCAGCTCGAGGCCGCTGAGGCTGAGCCCGTGCTGTGCCGCGAGCTCTGCGTCCAGTGCCCGCGTCAGCTGCTTGTGCGTCTCAAGCAGGCCGATCCACGCGTCGGCGTGCGCTTCGGTCCAATGCGCGAGGCCGTTGGCATCGGTCTCGTACGAGCAGCCGTGTGGTTTGGAGGTGGTGTTCTCGGACATCGCTCTCGTGCACCCAGGATAGCGCCGACAGTTGCGCCCGCAACTATCTCTGCTATAGTTGCTTTAGCAAGCTTGCGCTAGCAAGCAAAAGCCCAAGAGCCTTAGGAGGCAGCAATGAGCACCGCAACACTTGCACCGACCGGCACCTGGACCGTCGACGCAACCCATTCAAAGGTGGGCTTCGCCGTCAAGCACCTCGGCATCGCGACGGTGCGCGGCGAGTTCAACGAGTTCGAGGGCACGCTCGAGATCGGCGAGGATCTGGCGACCAGCCGCGCCTACGGCAAGGTCAAGACCGCCTCGATCGACACGAGCGAGACCGCTCGTGACGACCACCTGCGGGCGCCGGACTTCTTCGACGCCGAGCAGTACACCGAGATCACGTTCGAGTCGACCTCGATTGAGCCGCTCGACGACGAGGAGCTACGGATCACCGGCAACCTCACGATCCGGGGCATCACGCACGAAGAGGTCTTCCACGCCGAGCTGCAGGGCACCGAGACCGACCCCTGGGGCAACGAGCGCGTCGGCCTCGAGATCAGCGGAAAGATCTCGCGTGGCGACTACGGCATGAAGTTCAACCAGGTCCTCGGCAGCGGCAACTCGCTGGTCGGCGACAAGGTGACGATCGTCATCGACGTCTCGGCCGTAAAGGCCGCGTAGCGAAACCTCAGCCCGGCGCCACCGCGAGCATGTCGCCTTGACCTCCGTATGCGGGGTCAAGGCGACATCGGGCACACTTCGAGGCAGTGCCGGCGCCGCTCGTCATCCAGTGCGCGATCACGGGCTCGATCGATCCCGACCCCGAGCTGCGCCCGAATCTCCCGGCGACGCCGGAGGCGATCGTCGCCGAGGCGCTTGCGGCGTGGCGCGCCGGCGCGGCGGTGGTGCACCTCCATGCGCGCGAGGCCGACGGGGCGCCGACGCAGGAGCGCGAGGCCTATCGAGGGCTCGTCGAGGCGCTGCGCGACGCGGGATGTGAGGCGATCGTCAACCTCTCCTGCGGAAGCGCCGGCGGGCGCGCGGTACGCGACGACCGCCTCGGCCCGCTCGAGCTGTCGCCGGAGATGGCGAGCTTCGACTGCGGCTCGATCAACTTCCGCGAGCAGCTCTTCGAAGGTGACCTGCCGTTCCTGCGACGAATGGCGGAGAAGTTCCGCGAGTTCGGGGTGCGCCCGGAGGTCGAGTGCTTCGACACCGGGCACGTCGGGCTGGCCCTCCAGCTGCGCGATGAGGGCCTGCTCGACGAGCCGCTCGTCGTCCAGTTCGTGCTCGGCGTCCCCGGCAGCGGCGTCCCCGCAAGCGTCGAGATGGTCGAGCACCTGCGGCGCATGATCCCGCCCGAATGGCCCTGGTCGGTCTGCGCGATCGGGCGCGCGCAGCTCGCGCTGAACGCGTACTGCATCATCGCCGGCGGCCACGTGCGTACCGGCCTCGAGGACAACCTCTGGTTCCGGCGCGGCGAGCGCGCGACGAACCCGATGCTCGTGCAGCGCATCGTGCGCCTCGCGGGCGAGCTCGACCGCCCCGTCGCCACGCCCGACGAGGCGCGCGCGATCCTGCGAACAGGCTGACGCGCGCGCCGCGACCCACGCCGCGGATCAGTCCTTGCGGAGGAGCTCCTTGGCCTTGTCGGCAACGCCGCCGACGGCGTCCTTGATCTTGCCCGTCGCGCGGTCGACCTTGCCCTCGTTCTTGAGGTCCTCGTCGCCGGTCAGGTCGCCGAGCGCCTCCTTGGTGCGGCCCTTGGCGTCATCAATCGTTCCGTCCGACATGCCGTCTCCTTCAGTTGGGGGTCTGCACCCCGTACCCGAATCGCGCGTGTGACGTGCACGGAGATCCGCGTCGACGCTACTCGCGCTCGATCGCGAGCTGCGGCAGCGGCCCGGTCGAGCCAGCTCGGCGACCACCACGCATAGCGACCGATGACCTGCATCAATGCCGGGACGAGCAGGCAGCGGATGATCAGCGCGTCGAGCAGGACGGCCATCGCCAGCCCGAGGCCGAACTCCTTGATCACGCGCTCGGGCCCGAGCGCGAACGCGCTGAACACGACGATCATGATCACCGCCGCGGCCGTGATCACGCGGCCGGTCGTCGCGACGCCATTGCGGACCGATAGCGAGGGCATCGCCCGTCCGCAGCCACTCCTCGCGCATTCGTGAGACGAGGAACATCTCGTAGTCCATGCTGAGGCCGAAGACGATCGCGAACGTCATCACGGGAACGAACGACTCGATCGGCCCGGTGCCGACGCCGAGCAGCGTCGGCGAGGAAGCCGTCCTGGAAGACGAGCGTCAGGAACCCGAGCGCGGCGCCGATCGACAGCAGGTTCATGCACGCCGCCTTGATCGGGATGAAGACGCTGCGGAAGACCGCCATCAACAGCAGCGCGCTGAGCAGCACGACCATCCCGACGAAGAGCGGCAGCTTGGACGCGATCACGCTCGTGAAGTCCTCCTGCGACGCGACCTGGCCTCCGACGTAGACCTGGACGCCCGCCGTCTGCTCGACGGGCGGCAACAGGTCGTCGCGCAGCCGATCGAGCAGCTTGGTCGTCTCCTCGTCCTGCGGGCCGCTCCTCGGGAACATCACGATCGTCGCGATCTCGCCGTCCTTCGAGAGCTGCGGCGGCGTCACCTCGGCGACGTCGGGATCGCGCTCGATGCGTGCCGCGACGCGATCGGCGCTGGCGAGATCGCCCTTGCGCGGCAGGTCGACGGCGAGCAGGAACGACCCGTTCGTGCCCGCGCCGAAGCCGTCGGCGACGAGGTCGTACGCCTTGCGCGTCGTCGTCCCCTCGGGGTCGAGGCCGGCGTCGGAGGTCCCGAGGCGCATGTGCAAGGCGGGCAGCGCAAGCCCGAGCAGGATCAGCAGCGAGACCGTGATCGCCGCCCACGGATGGCGCTGGACGGCGCCCGACCAGCGCGCCCAGGACGGGCTCACGCCCGACACGCTCGGCGGCCCGCGCGCTGGCCTGCGCGGCCGCCACGCGGCGTTTCTGGCCGGGCAGCGGCAGATGCAGCCGGTCGATCCACTTGCCTGACCTGCTCAGCAGCGCGGGCAGCAGCGTCAGCGCGGCGAGCATCGTCAGCAGGACGGCGACGGCCGATGCGACGGCCGCGCCGTGCAGGAACGACAGGCCCGAGCAGCAGCAGGCCGAGCAGCGCGATGATCACCGTGCAGCCGGCGAAGAACACGGTCCGCCCGGCGGTGTCCATCGCGAGCAGCAGCGCCGTCTCGCGGTCGGCCCCGAGCGCATGCTCGGCGCGGTAGCGCGTGACGACGATCAGCGCGTAGTCGATCCCGACGCCGATCCCGATCAGCGCCGCGAGCTGGCCCGCGAAGTCCGGCGTATCGACGAACTGCGAGATCACGGGCACGAGGCCGAACGTCGCGCCGAGCGCGAAGCCCGCCGTCAGCAGCGGGATGCCGGCCGCGATCAGCGACCCGAACATGATCAGCAGCACGAGGAAGGCGGCGAACAGACCGATGAACTCCGACGAGCCCTGGCCCTGCTCGCTGAAGCGCAGGAACTCCGCGCCCTGGCCGCCATGCTCGACCTGCAGCGTCGAACTGCGGGCCTTGAAGGCGGCGTCCTGGACGCGCTTGAAGTCCTCCGCCTCGATCGCGTCGATGTCATCGACATACGTCACGTTGACGACGCCGATGTGGCCATCGGGCGTCGGCCGCAGCGGCGCGACATCGACGACGATCGGGTCCTTGCGGATGCGCTCCAGCGTGGGCTCGATGCGCGCCGGCAGCGCGCCATCCTTCAGCGTGCCCTCGCGCGCGACGTAGACGAGCTGGTCGGTCAGCCCGTTCTGGTTCGGTGAATGCTCCGCGAGGAGGTCGTAGGCGCGCTGTGACTCCGTGCCGGGCAGCCGGAAGTCGTCGATCTTCTGCGTGCCGACGGTCGAGCCGAGCGCGATCGCCGCGGCGACGAGCGCGACCCACGCGACGAACGTCTGCCAGCGGTGGTGGGAGCACCAGCGGGCGATGCGGAGAAACCGGGAGGTGGAGACCGGGGATGGACATACGCACTAGCGTGGCAAACGTTGCGGCGCGAGGTGTTTCCCGGGCGTGCAGTAGCGCGGCACGGCGATGCGCCAAGATTGAGGGCAATGCCGAGCGGAATCGAGATCGAGCGCAAGTTCCTGCTCGACGGCCTGCCGCCGATGATGCGCTGGGCGCGCCGCGAGCGAATCCGCCAGGGCTACCTCGCGCTCGACGGCGACACCGAGGTGCGTGTGCGGATCACGCCGCAGGCCGCGGTGCTGACGATCAAGGCCGGCCGCGGCGGCGTGCGGGTCGAGGAGGAGTTCGTCCTCGATCGCCGGCAGGGCGACGCGCTGTGGGAGCTGACCGACGGACGGCGGGTCGAGAAGACCCGGCGGCGCGTCCGCGTCGGCGATGCCGAGGTCGAGGTCGACGAGTACGGCGGCGCGCTCGACGGGCTCGTCGTCGCCGAGGTCGAGTTCGACGGCGAGCAGGCGGCGAGCGCGTTCGAGCCGCCGCCCTGGTTCGGCCGTGAGGTGACCGACGACTGGCGCTACGCGAACCGCAGCCTCGCCAGCGACGGGATCCCCGCCCAGGACTGAGTGCGGCGCCGCGCGGCGCCGCCACCGCCGCTGCTGGCACAGTGCCGCCCATGACCGCCAGCCGCCTGCGCCCCTTCGGCACGACGATCTTCGCCGAGATGACGGCGCTCGCCACGCGCACCGGAGCGATCAACCTCGGCCAGGGCTACCCCGACGTCGATGGCTCGGCGGAGATCATCGCCGCGGTCGAGGCGGCGATGCGCGGCGGGAGCGCCAACCAGTACGCCCCGTTGCACGGCATCCCGCAGCTGTGCGTCGCGATCGCCGAGCACCAGCGCAGGCGCTACGGCCTCGAGATCGATCCGGCCGGCGGGGTGCAGGTGACGTTCGGCGCCACCGAGGCGATCGCGGCGACGATGCTCGGGCTGCTCGAGCCGGGCGACGAGGTCGTCGTCTTCGAGCCGTTCTACGACTCCTACGCGGCGACGATCGCGATGGCGGGGGCGACGCGGCGGCTCGTCACGATGCGTGCGCCCGACTTCGCGATCGATCCCGATGCGCTCGCGGCAGCAGCGCCCGGCGCGCGCATGCTCGTGCTCAACTCGCCGCACAACCCGATCGGGCGCGTGCTCGAGCGGGCCGAGCTCGAGGCGATCGCGCGCGTCTGCGTCGACAACGACCTGATTGCCGTCGCCGACGAGGTCTACGAGCATCTCGTCTTCGACGGCGAGCACATCCCGCTGGCGACGCTGCCGGGGATGGCCGGGCGCACGCTGACGATCTCCAGCGCGGGCAAGACGTTCGCCTTCACCGGCTGGAAGCTCGGATGGTGCAGCGGGCCGCCGGAGCTCGTGGCCGCGGTCAGCGCTGCCAAGCAGTTCATGTCGTACTCCGGCGGAACGCCGTTCCAGCACGCGATCGCCGGCGCGCTACCCGACGCCGAGCGTCATGCCGCACCGGTCTGCGCCGCGCTGCGGGCCGGTAGGGACCGGCTCTGCGACGGCCTGCGCGCCGCCGGCTTCGGCGTCGTCGTGCCGCAGGGCGGGTACTTCGTCAACGCCGACCTCGCGCCGCTCGGCGAACGCGACGCGCGCGCGTGGTGCCAGGCCCTGCCCGCGCGGGCGGGCGTCGTCGCGATCCCGACGAGCGCGTTCTACGACGATCCCGAGGCCGGTCGGACGCTCGTGCGGCTGGCGTTCTGCAAGCGTCTCGAGGTGATCGACGAAGCCGTCGCGCGGCTGATGGCGGCCGTCGGGCCCGTGCACTAGGTTCCCGGCCATGGCGAAGCTCTCAGACAGCGCGAGTGCCGACATCGAGGCGCCGATCGGCGCCGTCTGGGCGATCGTCGAGGACGTCGCGGGTTGGCCGGAGTGGCAGGCGACGCTCGGATCGCTGGACATCCTCGAGACCAACGCCGATGGACAGGTGACGCTCTGCGCGGTCGACTTCGACGCGAAGCTCACGCGCATCAAGATGAAGCTCAGCTGCTCCTACGAGGCGCAAGCGCAGCAAGCCTTCGAGCGCGTCTCCGGCGACCTGGCGGCGCTGTCCGGGTCGTGGACGCTCGACGACCTCGGCGAGGGGCGCACCCGCGCGACCTACCAGCTCGACGTCAACCCCGGTGGCGTCCTGAACTTCTTTCTCAACGAGGAGCGCGTCGGCAAGCTGCGCGAGGTGCTCGTCGACATCCGACCGGTCGAGCTGAAGGCGCGCGCCGAGGCGGGCTAAGCGCCGTCTTCGGCGCGCTAGAGCTCGACGAGTCGCACGTGCCCTTCGACCCCAGGCGGCAGCAACGGCCGACCATCGAGCTCGACCCACGCGTGTGCGTCGAAGGTCGCGTCGGGGTTACGCACTCCAATCACGAGTCGACCTGAGATCCCACGACGGGCAAGCAGTGCGCAGAGGACGAGTGACTGGTTCAGGCAGCGCGTGTCCGCGGGCACGAGGCAGAGGACGCGCTGGGTTGCCCGCGCCAGCCGCGCGGCCGTCGCGTCTTGCTGCGCGGCGGGCTGCGTCGAACCCGCCAAGCGCGCGTCGCGCAGGTCCCGCAGCACCACGCGCACGTCCGGTGCACGGCCAGCTCGGCGGACGCTTACGAAGGTCGCGATGATCTCTGCCGACAGGCGCAGGCGAGCGAACGCGCCGAGGGGGACAGGATCAGCCAGCGCGTCGGTGGCTTCGCTCACCGCTCGGCGGGCCGCCGCAGCGGCCCGTGCTCCGGCGCGGAGATGGCGCGCCAACCGCGCTGGCCGAAGGAGGTACGCCAACAGTAGTCCGGCTCGCCCTCGCCGGGCGAGCGGGTAGTGCTCGCGCATGCGCAGCGGGGAGGGCGCGAGCTCCGCGGCGAGGACGCGAAGCAGCTCGAGCGGACTGCGGCGGGCTTCGTGCAGATGCAGCAGCGCTTCGGAGGCGATCGGCGGGGAGGCCAACGAGAGCGCAAGCATCGCGTCGCGTGATGCCGGTAGACCTAGGGCATCGGCGACGGCTCGTCCACCGTCGACGTCGCGCAAGCCCGCGCTGAACGCGGCGAGTGCGCCCAGCTCGCCGGCCAGCGTCGCAGCCTCGTCCCAGACGGCGAGCGAGGCGCGCGCCACCGCGCGCTCGAGATCCTCGGTGTGCTTGCGCTCCCTGCCGTGCCTGACGTGGTGGAGGGCGACGATGGTCGCCAACCCGACCTCGTCGAGCGTCGCGATCTCGCGCCCGCCGAGGCGCATCGGCGCGGCGTGGGCCGACAGCAGCGCCCACGCACGGGCGGGTTCCACGGTCACGAAATGAAAACTCCGGTGCAGGTCGAGTGGAATCTGCACGTCCCCGTCCGGCGCTCTGAAGTGGTCTGCGTGTCCGGTCAGGCTCGGGTAGAGAGACGGCGTCCAACCGCGTTCGATCAGCAGCGCCGTGGCCGAGACGAAATCGTGCGGGTTCACCAGAAGGTCGATGTCACCATATGCACGCGCCGTGCCGTCGTCGTAGAGCCACGCACGCAGCGCTCCGCCCTTCAGCAGCAGGCTGGGAATGCCCCCGGCGCGTAACAGCTCGACCATGCGCGCCGTCGCCGCGTCAACCGTGAGCGAAAGCAGCGCCGAACCCTCTGCTGCCGTCACCTGTCCTCGCATGCCCCGATTATGATGACTTCGCGTGAGCGAACCGCACATCCAGCCGGCGCTTCCGAGTCGAGTCAGCATCGACGACGACGTGGCTTGGCAGAAGGTCGACGGCCGCGTCGTCATGCTGATCCTCAGTACCGAGCGGTACTACCGGCTCGATGACGTGGGTAGCCGCATGTGGGTGCTCCTGGACGAGTGCCCCGACGTGGCAGCCGCACACGCGCAACTGCACGAGGAGTACGACACCGACGGCCCGACGCTGGAGCGCGACCTGCGCGACTTCATCATGCGTCTGGCCGATGCGGGCCTCATACACATCCAGCCCGCGACGCCGTGAGCGCAATCGTGGCTGTTGCCGCCCCGCCGGTGAGCGCGGCCGACGGCGACTGGCTCACGGCGGCAACCGAACGCTCGCGCCGTGCAGGGCCGGACGGCGCGCAGACCCATCGCGGCAGCGCTTTCGGGCTTGGCCACGCGCTGCTGCGGACAGGCCCGCACGACCATGACGGGCCGATCACGCTGGACGGTCGGGTCTGGATCAGCGCTGACATCCGACTGGACGGGCGCGGTGAGCTGGTCAGCCGGCTGCGGTCCGCCGGCGCCCCCGTCACGGCGGCATGCTCCGACGCCGAGCTCGCCCTGCACGCCTACTCCGCCTGGGGTGAACGCTTCCTCGAGCGGATCGCCGGCGACTTCGCCCTCGCCCTCTGGGACGAGCGGTCGCAGCGACTTCTGTGCGCTCGAGATCAGCTCGGAGTCGTCCCGTTGCACTATGCGCGCGACGGCGCCCGGCTGTACGTCGCAACGGTGATCGACGCATTGCTGCTGCACCCGGCGATCAGCGATGCGCTCGACGAGTCGGCGATCTCCGACTTCCTCGCGTTCGGGCTGCAGACCGACAGCTCGGCGACAGCGTTCGCGGCCGTGCGCCAGCTTCCCCCTGCCCATCTGCTCGTGTGGTCCGCGGGCACGATCCGCGTCCGGCGCTATTGGGAGCTGCCACGCTTGGAGCCGCTCGCTCGTCTGCCCAGCTTCCAAGCTGGCGCCGAGCAGTTCCGCGCGCTGCTCGACGCAGCCGTCGGCGATCGACTGACGAGCGACCGCGCCACTGCGCAGCTGAGCGGAGGCATGGACTCGACCAGCGTCGCAGCGAGCGCGGCGATCACGCTCCGCGAACGCGGTGCCGGACCGGGCGCGCTTCGCGCGCTCACCGGAGTGCTGGGCGGCGACAGCGGAGACGGCGAGGGCACTGTCGCCCGCGACGTGGCCCGGCATCTCGAGCTGCCCGTCGACGTCCTCGACGCCTCCGCCATGGACTCGATCGATCCGTTCGCTGAGCCGGCGCTGCGCACGCCCGAGCCGACTGCGTACCGGTACACGAACTTCGAGTGGGAGTACGCCCGCCTACCTGCCCGCCATTCGCCGGTCACGCTCACCGGCCACGGAGCGGACGCGCTGCTGATGTTCGTCCCGGCCTACCTGATCGAGTGGATCGGCCACGGACGAGCGGCCCGAGTCTCTCGCGCCGTCGCCGACCAGGTGCGGCTGCGAGGTGGACGGCCGCGGCTGCACCTCCGCGTGATCGCGCGCTCGGCGCTCGTGGCCCGTCATAGCGCGCCGGCCGAGCTGCCCCCCTGGCTCGCTCCCGACCATGTCGCCCGCACGGGCGTCGCGGAGCGTTCCCGCGAACGCGCCCACGCACTCGGGGCGCTTGACGTCCGTGAGTTGGACGCCCGGTCGCTGATCGGCGATCCGATGTGGGCGACGATGTTTCGCTACGGCGATCCTTCGTTCACGTCCGAGCCGGTCCGGTTTCGCTATCCGTTCATCGATCTGCGGCTGATGAAGTTCGTCCGATCGCTGGCGCCAGAGCCCTGGCTCGTGAACAAGCGCGTCCTCCGGGAGGCCGCCGCCGACCGACTGCCGTCACCGGTGCTGCGGCGCCCGAAGACACCGCTGATCGCCGCACGCGCGCCCGGCTCCACAACGGACACGATGACCGGTCTGGCCGAGCTCGTGCTGAGCTGCCCGGAGCTCGACCGTTTCGTCGATCTGACCGCACTCGGGGACGCGCTCGTCGACGCGGGCGGCACAGCACCGCGCCGTGCGAGGGAGATCGGACGCGCGCTCGGCCTGGCGCACTGGCTGTGGCATCGACAGGCGACGCCGGCGACCGCAGCTCGGGCCGGCTTCGACGGTTCGACGCATTGACATTCGCCTATCGGTACCGCAACTACGGCGTGACGCTCGGGTCGGTGATCGCTTTGCCGGGGCTTCCCGAGGCGCCGGCGGGGGCACGCGTCGACGTTGAGCTGGAGATCGTCCGCCAGGACGCCTGCCCGGTCGTCGGACCGGATTGGGTGATGGTCGACCCGCCGCGCACGACGTGGCGAGCGCCAGGGGCGCGCGGCAGCCGCCTGCGCATGCAGTACCACGGCGACGGCCAGTGGGCGGAGTTCCTGATCGCGGGCGACGGCGGCCACATTCGGATGTCGCTGAGTGACGACGTGGACCTCGCCGAGGCGGTGGAGTTGCTGCTGACAGGCGTGTTCACCGGCGTGCTCGCACAGCGTGGCGCGACGTGCCTGCACGCGAGCGTCGTCGCCGTCGGCGACGGCGCGATAGCACTCGTCGGGCCCAGCCGCGCCGGAAAATCGACGCTCGCACTCGCGCTCGTGCAGCGCGGGGCACGGCACGTCTCCGATGACGTGGCCGTGATCACCGAGCACGATGACGTGATCACAGTGGTCGCTGGAAGGCCGCGCCTGCGGACGCTCGCGGATTCCGCCCGGGCACTCGGACGCCCGTTTTCAACCCTGCAGCCGGTATGGGCACACGAGACGCGGCGTCCGCCGAAGCGCTATCACGAAGTCGCCGCCGAGGAGCATGCAGCGCTGCCGCCGGAGGTCCGGCTGACCGGCATCTACATCCTTGGTCAGCGCCAGGGGCGGACGCCTCCGCGCGTCCGACCGGTCATGGCCGGCGAACTGCTGCCCCAGCTCATCGCCAACCGCCATATGGCGGCCATTCTGGACCGCGACGGGCATCGCCGGGATTTCGCTCGCCTCGCCGCGATCGTTAGCCGACTCCATGGACGCGAGCTGCTGCGCCCAGACGACCTCGACGCGCTCGGCCCGACTGCGGACGTCGTGCTCGCCGACGCCGAAGCGAGCCAGAAACTTGTCGTCTAGCCAAGCATGTCCTACGATGTGCCTTCGCGGCTAATTCCGATCGGCAAGGATCTCGCATGGGTTATGACAACGACGTCACACACGTCTCGCGCAAGCCGTACCACGCGCCTGCGATCGACGATCTCGGTTCGCTGCGTGAGCTGACGGCAGGCGTCGGCACGAATGCCAGTTTCAACGATGCCCCCGTCTATCAGGGCACCGCGTCGCCTAGCTCATAGTCGCGGGCAGTACCAACCTCTTGGACGCCAGACCGGCGGCGTCCGGCACCTGTCTGAGCGACGTTTTGGGACTCGTCCTGACGGACCTTCCTATCGAGCTCGCGACAGCTGAGTCGGTTGCCGGGTTCGCAACCTTGGCGGTGGCCATGCCAGGGTTCTCCGCAGTCGGATTCGAGTGCCGACTCGCCGCCGGTGCGGCGCAGCTCGACCTGCAGCTCGGCGCACGCAGTGATGAGCGCGCGGTCGTCGGCCGCTCGCTGATGCGCCTGATCCAGCACAACGGCCCGACACCAGCCTGGGATCGCGTGCGCCGGCTCTGCGACGAGTGGGCTGACGCCGACTCGTCGCTTCACAGCGAGATCACCGAGTTGTGGTGCGAGCTCGACATCGTCGATCCGACGCGCGTCACCGCTGGGCTCGCCGACGTCGTGCCCTCGGTGTTCGCATCGATCGCCTCGAGCGGCAGCGCGAGCGTCACAATCTGCGATCGCATCCTCGAGCACCTCGTCGGCGAGCCCCGGAGCGCGATGCGCAAGGCGCTCGACGCATGCGCAAGCGCCTGCCCGCCCGGCGCGCGAGTCAGCCACGTCGGGGTCATGCTGGGACGCTCGAACCCCGGGCTGCGCGTTCACGTCAGCGATGTCCCGTTGGGCGCGATGCCGACCTTCCTCAGCGACGTCGGGTGGTCCGGGGACGTCCATCGCGCCCAAGCCCTCGCTCGGATCCTGCTCGATTTCGGCGACACGGCGGTGCTCTGCCTCGACATCCTCGACGAGATCCTGCCGCGCCTCGCGATCGAGTGCTTCTTCGACCAGAAGACCGGGGTCGATCCGCGCTGGCGGCCGCTGTTGAAGAAGCTCGTGGAGATGGGGTTAGCGACGCCGGAGAAGACGCAGGCGCTGCTGCGCTGGCCGGGGACCGTGACGCCCGCAGACGGTCGGTCCGCATGGCCGGACGGGCTCATCGTGCGCAGCCTCGCCCAGCCGGGGAGCCAGCTCGGCGTGGTGGATCGTCGCCTCAGCCACGTCAAGCTCACGTTCGGCGCAAACGAGCCGACGACCGCCAAGGCGTATTTCGGCGCGGGCCACGTGTGGTGGCGTCCCGGCACCACCGCCGGACCCAAGCCGGCTCGATCGCTACGCCCCGCAGCGTCGGTGGACGACGCCGTCGATGCGGCGCTGCTGTTTCTCCTCGCAGCGCGCAATCAAGCGGGCTGGTGGCGTGACTTCTTCGACCGCGCCCGCCCGGCCGATGTCGATCGGCGCATCGCCGGGTATGCCAGCGACGAGTGGGTCACCGCCTACGTGGCCGCCGCCATCGTCACGGCGGATCGCGGCGCGGCGCGGGACGCCGCCGAGCAGGCATTCGAGCTGCTCATGGCTCGCCGTGACGGAGGTCCCTGGGGCTATCACGGGCTGCTGCCGGCCGACGCGGACACGACGACCTGGGTCCTGCGCCTTGCCGCGGCGCTCGACGCACCGTCGACGCCGCAGCTTCGAGCCGCGCGAGCGTTCGTCGAAGGGCTCATCGGTCCGACCGGCGGCGTCGCAACCTACGCGGCCGATGCCGCCGAGCCGCTGGCGAAGTTCCTCGCCATGCCCGACTCATACGAAGGCTGGTGCTCGCCGCATGCGTGCGTCACCGCCGCCGTTGCGGTGCTCGACGTGGGCCAGGCGACGATCGCATACCTAGCGGCCGCACAGCGCCCGGACGGCTCCTGGGCGGGCCACTGGTGGGACGACGATGAGTACACGACGCTGCGCACGATCGAAGCGTTCGACAGGCTGGCAACGCACAGGCCAGCCGTCGTCCGTGGAGCGAGGTGGGCGGCGTCCCGGATCGGCAACGATGGATCGACGCAGCCGGGGGAGCCTTCCGCCTCGTCGCCGTTCGCTGTTGCGCTGGCGCTGAACTCGATCCTCGTGGCTGGAGTGGACCGGGACGCTGCCTCCGCTTCCGCCGCCGCGCGTGCGACAGCGTGGCTGCTGGCCAACCAGCTTGAGAACGGCAGCTGGGCACCCTCAGCTCGGCTGCGAGTCCCCGCACCGGCACAGCGCGACCCGCTTGCGGATCCGGCGACGACGCTGACGTACGTCGACGACGAGGCGCTCTTCACCACGGCGACCGTGCTGGCCGCGCTCGCTCAGGTCGGCGCGAGATAGCCCGCGCAGCGCAGACCCCAGTCGACGCGGTGGGCAGCACGAAGGTCCTCGGGCCCGAAGGTCAAGCCGCGGCGCGCCGCGAGCTCGAGAACGGGCCGCAGCCCGTCGTCCGGATCCAGGCTCTGCAGCTCGGCAGCGAGCACGGGATCCTCCCGGACGGCTTGGACGAAACGCAACGCGGGTCGCAGCGCACGGACCGTCGTGTCCTGCTGGGGCACGACACGCACGATACCTCGCTCTAGTCTGCGGCGATGCTCACGTTGCTCCGGTCGCGACGCGCGAACACCGAGCGGCGCGCGCTCGTGGCGCGCGTCCTGCGGTATCTACGTCCGCACCGAGGGAGAGCGCTGCTGGCCCTCGTGCTGACGGTCGTCGAGTCAGCGCTGATCCTCGTCCCGCTGATCGCGCTCAAGATTCTCATCGACCGCATCACCGAGCCCGACCCGGAGTTCTCCGAGCTTTTACTCCCGGTTTTCGCTGCATTGGCGGCGGGCTTGGCGGCCGCGCTTCTTGGTGTCGCCGTGACGTATTTCGTGCAATCCGTCAGCCAGGGCGTGGTCTTCGACCTGCGCCGCCAGCTCTTCGGACATCTGATGTCGCACGGCTCGGCGTTCTACACCAGTCAGCGCGGCGGCGACCTGCTTTCTCGCATGCTGAACGACGTCGGGGGGGTCGACGCGACGCTCTCGACGACGCTGCTCGCGCTGGCCCGCTCGGGCCTCGCGGCAGTGTCGACCGTGGCGCTCATGGTCTTCCTCGACTGGCGGCTGGCGATCGTGTGCCTCATCCTCCTGCCGCTCGTCCTCGTGCCCACGCGCCGTGCGGGGCGTCGTATCGGGCAAGCGCGACGGCAGGTCCAGGAGCAGCTGTCGGAGATGACCTCATACCTCCAGGAGACACTCGGCATGTCCGGGATGCTGCTGGTTCGCGTCTTCGGTCGGCAGCACGCCGAGCGCGATCGCTTCGACGCTCTCAACGCCGACCTACGCCAACGCGAGGTCACGTCGGCAATGACCGCGCGCTGGTTTGGCGCGAGCCTGTCGGTGCTCGGGTCGGCCGCGCCGGCGCTCCTGTTCCTCGTCGGCGGCTACCTCGTAGTCCAGGACGAGGCGTCCGTCGGCACCGTCCTCGTCTTTTGCACCGTCGTCGTGGCCCGTATCGCAGGAGCCGTCCAAGGCATCGCTTCAGCCGGCGCCGCTGCGATCGGCTCGGCGGCGCTGTGGCGGCGGATCTTCGAGACGCTCGACACCCACGTCGATGTCACCGAGCGGCCGGACGCAGTCCCGCTGCGTGACGTGCGCGGTGAACTGCGTCTCGAAGACGTCCGATTCTCCTATCCGGGACAGACGCGACCCGCCGTGCAGGACGTGAGCTTCGCCGTCGAGCCGGGACAGCTGGTGGCCATCGTCGGACCCAGCGGGGCAGGCAAGACGACGCTGAGCGCACTCATCGCCCGCCTCTTCGACCCGCTCGCAGGCCGCGTCATGCTCGACGGGCACGACCTGCGCGATGTGACGCTCGCATCGATCAGCGACGCGATCGGCCTCGTCCTGCAGGACACCTTCCTCTTCCACGCGACGCTCGGCGAGAATCTCCGCTACGGCAGCCCCGAGGCGACCGATGAGGAGCTCGCTGCAGCCATTCGCGAATCCCATCTCGATTCCGTCGTAGCCGGGTTGCCCGACGGCCTCGAAACTGTTGTGGGCGAACGCGGCCACCGGCTGAGCGGCGGCGAGAAGCAGCGCGTCGCGATCGCGAGGACGATCCTGACGAACCCGCGCGTCCTGATTCTCGACGAGGCGACATCGCATCTCGACAGCGCGTCGGAGCTGCTCGTCCAGCAAGGCCTTCACCGTCTCATGCAAGGCCGCACGGCGATCGTCATCGCGCACCGGCTCTCCACCGTGATGCGCGCCGATCTCCTCCTCGTGCTCAACGAGGGCCGGATCGTCGAGCGTGGGACCCATGCACAGCTGCTGTCACAGGACGGCCTGTACTCGCGCTTGCACGCGCTCCAGTCTGTTGGCGCCGACGCGGACTGACGTTCGTGCTCGGTGACGCTAGGCCGCTGGAACGTGCTCGCGATCCCAGCCTGCGCGCGCGCGATCGAACTGCGACCACAGTTCGTCGGGGGCGGGGCCGCCGCCGGCGGGCTCCGTCGGAGCGGGCGGATCGGGACGCTTGCGCGGGCCACCGCCGCCGCGTTCGTCGTCATCGTCGTCATCGCCCTGCTGGCTGAACCGCGACGTCAGGGCGACCCACAGCGAGCCGCTGACGATGACGATCGCGACGCAGCCGGCGATGCCCGACGCGTACCAGCGACCCATCAACGACAGCGCGATCGCGACGCCCATCGCCAGCCCGCCGGCGCACACGAGGGTCCAGCGCGCGACCCGAACGCGACGCGAGTCATCGTCGGGCAGCGTCTTCAGAACGGCCAGCGAGAGAACCAGCGCCGTGACGTACAGCAGTGCGTTGGCGAGCAGCACCATGTGAGCCATATCGTTCCCCGGCGGCGGCGGCTCAAATCAGCTAGACGACCGTTCGACGTCAACCCTCGCCGGCGGGCGGCGCAAACTGCTCGAGGATCCAGGCCGGCCCGAGCACCGGGCGCCGGTAGGAGCGCCCGCCGACGCGCACGTAATCGCCCGTACGAGGGTTCAGCGGCAGGTCGCGCTCGATCGGATACCAGGCGTTGTGCTGCTCGATCAGCTCGTTGAGCTGGCCGAACGACCAGCGCCGGGCAAGCTCGTGCCAGCGCTCGGCGAGCATCGCCGCGTCGCCGGCGCACTCGCCCTGTAATGCGCGGTAGGCGCGCGCAAGCTGCTGGCGCTCGCGCGCGATCGCGGCGTCGATCTCGCTGACGCGCTCCATCCAGCGGGGGCGCACGCCGGCCTTGAGATACGCCTCGATCGACCGCTGGGTCTGCGCTGCGCGGCTGGAGAGCGGCCTGCCCTTCCCGCTCTCCTCGTCGAGATCCTGCCCGACGATGCGCTCGACCGCCGAGCGTTGTTCGTCGTCGTACTGACGCATTCGACTGCAGGCTAGCTGCCCGCCATCCTGCCCCGTCGCTTGAGAAATGCGCGGATCGGCTCACGTCGCGGGTGCGGCGTGCCGAAGAGAGTCGGGTGCAGCACCGCTTCGAACAGATCGCCATAGAGACGCCTCGCCATCGCATCGTCGGCGTGGCGACGCTGGCAAGCGACGGCTACCGCAGCCGCCTGTCGGACCTGCTCAACGCCCCCGAGCGCGACTTCATCTCGCTGACCGACGCCACCGTGACGCAGCTCGACGGCGACGGGCGCCCCTCCCACCACGAGTTCATCGCGGTCCACCTGCGCCATGTCGTCTTCGCCATCCCGCTGGGCCCCGCCGCGGAGCTCACGTCCGACGGCGCTGGCGTCTGAGCGACCGCGCGCGGCAGGCGAACTAGCGCACCCGCACCTCCGGCGCGAGGCGGAACGGCTTTACGAGCTCGATCCGATCGCCGCTCCAGAAGGCGCCCGGGTCATAGAAGCTCGCCGGGCGCTTGGCCGGCAGCAGCCCCATCTGCTGGTACGTCGTCGCGACGAGCTCGGCGCAGTAGATCGTCTCCAGCGGCGCGTTCGGGCGACGCCGCACGCGACCGGTCACCCACCTGCCGGCGAGGCTGAGCATCGTCGGAAACGCCCGGCCGTCGAAACGCTCGATGACCTCCATCAGGCGGTCCTCGTGCTGGCGCTCGAGCGTGCCGCCGGTGAGCTGGCGAACCCAACCGCGCTGGCCGTACTTCTCCGACCACGTCGTGACGGCCTCGTCGAGCCGGTGCAGCTGCACGCCGCGCTGACGCTCGCCGGTCCACACGTCCGGCAGCGAGCGGCCGAGCTCGGCGTGCCACAGCAGCGGCGGCAGGTCGTCGATCGCGACGACCATGCCGACGTGGTTGACGGGGCTGTTCGTCACGGTCTGGATCGCGCGGTCGGCGATCGAACGCCCGCGGAAGAGCCAGATGTCGCCCGTCGTCGCGGCGCCGACCGCGTCGGCAAGCGAGAGCGAAGGTGCGTCCGGATTCACGCCCGTAACCTACGCATCCATGCGCTTGCCCTGGAAGCTCATCGGTCTGGCCGGCGTCGCGGGAGTCGCCGCGACCGGCGTCGTCGTGGCGCGCAAGCGCCGCGCGCACACCGAGTACGAGCCCGACGAGCTGCGCGAACGCCTGCACCGGAGGCTCGAGCAGGTGCCGCGGGTCGATGGGGCGGCGGCGGAGAGCTGAACGATTGCTCGCCGGCCGGCGGTCGTGCTCGCCCTTGTTCACGCGCGTTCGCGAAACCGCCTGCCGGACGAGTCACCAGGCAGGCGGGTCCGCGAAACCCGACCGCCCGCCCCAAGCCCAGGCTACGCTTCACCCATGTGTCGAAACATCAGGACCCTCCACAACTTCGATCCGCCGGCGAGCGACGATGAGGTTCGCGCGGCAGCGCTGCAATACGTGCGCAAGATCAGCGGCGCAACGAAGCCTTCGGCCGCCAACGCCGAGGCCTTCGAGCGCGCCGTCGAGATTGTCGCCGCCGCGTCGGCGCAGCTGCTCGACGAGCTCGTGACGACGGCGCCGCCGAAGGACCGCGAGGTCGAGGCCGCCAAGGCCCGGGCCCGCGCGGCCCAGCGCTACGCGGCGTAGCGCGCGGCTCAGCCCGGGTTCGTAGCGCCGACGATCCAGCTCGACGCCGGCGCGACGATGCCGCGCGGGCCGTCGAAGCGCGCGAGATCGGCCTCGAGCGCCGCCTTGATCCGAGGCCGGACGGCGTCGGCGCGCTCGCCGAGCAGGCGAAGAACCTCGCCGCCGGGGCCGATCGCCATCATCAGCGACACCGCCCGGTCAAGGTCGTTGCCCATCGTGATCGGGATGTCGCAGCGGTGCAACGCGACCTCCTCGAAGCCGGCCGCCTGGACCTGGTCGGAGACGGTGTCGGCGTTGGCCATCGAGAACGGGCCCGGCCCGCAGGTCGGCTCGTCGTACTCGTCGGGACGCTCTGCGAAGTCCTTGACGACCTGCTCGGCGCTGTACATCCAGTCGTTGTCGAGCTTGCGCCGCCAGACGACCATGCAGAGCCGGCCGCCCGGCTTCAGCGCGCGCCGCATGTTGCGCAGCGCGGCCACCGGATTGGCGAAGAACATCGTGCCGAAGCGCGAGAAGACGATGTCGAAGGGGTCGTCCTCGAGGTCGCCCGCCTCGACGTCGGAAACCGCGAAGCGGACGTTGGAGACGCCGGCCTGTCGTGTCTCGGAGTTCGCGAGCTCGATGAAGCGCTCGGCGGCGTCGACGCCGACGACCTCGCCCCCGGGGCCGACGAACGCAGCGATCTGCTGGGTCGCGTCGCCGAAGCCACAGCCGACGTCGAGCACGCGCTGCCCGGCGAGCGGTGGATACAGGCGCAGCGCCGTGTCGCCGTGCGCACCGAGCCCCGTCGTGAAGACCTCGCGGAACTCGAGGTAGCGATCGAACAGCGGGCCATTCCAGGCATCGATCGCTTCCTGGTTGGCGGTCGTCGCGCGCGCCATCGCGCCATCGTAATCCCGTTACGCTCATTCGGCGAGCGAAATAGCGGCAGGAGGCCGGATGACGACAGGCGTGGACGTCGAGCAGATCGAGACGACGAAGGGCGAGAAGCTGCTCGCGGCCGTCTTGGCGGTGTTCCTGCTGACCGGCCTGTTGTGGACGTATTTCACCATCGACGTCGAACCGGCGCCGCAGGATTACGCAGGCGCGTCCTGTTACGAGGACTGCGATCCCTACCTCGACGAGCCGCAGAGGACGAAGCTCGTCTCGCCCGCCGACAACGCTGCGCTCGCGGCGGCAAGCCGTGCCCGGCAGCGGCTCGACCGTGCGAGCTCGCTCGTCGGGCAGCGCCGGGGGACCGTCACCGACCGCCGCGAGACGTACCGCACCGCGCTTGACGAAGGGCGCCGCGACAGCACGCTCGAACGCCGGTACCGCACCGCGCAGGCGGGCTACGCACGCGCGCAGCGCGCTCGTACGGATGCCGCGCGCGCAAGCGCCGCGGCACAGCGAGCGGCCGCCGGGCCGCGCAAACGGCTGCGCGCTGCCGAGCGCCGGACCGAGCAGCGCGCCGAAGCGGAGCGTCGCCATGACGGGCGCGTGAGCGCTGCCCGGCGGCTCGGGCTCGTGCTCGGTTCGCTCGCTGCCGCCTACGTCCTGCTCGGCTATCTGCGGCGGCGCCAGTCGCGCTACATCGTCACGGCGATGGCGGCTGCTGCCGCCGTCGCCGCGCTCGCGCTCGTGATGGCGGTCGACTACCTCACCGACTACGTCGAGTTCACCGATCAGGGCGTGCTCGCGTTGTCCGCCGGTGGCGTGGCGCTCACGCTCGTCGCGTTCTGGTGGTTGCAGCGGTACCTCGCCCGCCGCCTGCCCGAGCGCCGCGTGCGCAAGGGCGAGTGCCCGTTCTGCGGCTATCCGGTGCGCGGCGAGCATTGCGAGGGCTGCGGGCGAGACACGGTCGCCTCGTGTGCGGCGTGCGCGGCGCCGCGGCGCGTCGGGACGCGGCGCTGCGGCGCCTGCGGCGCAGCGTAATCCTGCCCACCGCGGGCCGCCATGGGACCGCTGGGCGCCGGCGTCGCGTACCACCGATGTGGAGCTCGATCGCCGCGCCCTCCTGCGCCTCGGCATCCGTGGTGCGGCCGCCGGGCTGCTGCTGCCGGGCGCCAACCGGACGCGACGCGTCCTAGGCCGCACTGCCGGCTCGCCGCTCGCGCTCGTGACGGCCGACGTCGACGGCTTCGTCGCCGTCGTCGACCTCGAGCGCCGGCGCATCGTGCGGCGCGTCGCGACGCTCGACGGCCCGCGCAGCGTCGAGTCGCGCGCGGGCGCCGGCGCGCTCGTCGGCCATGCCTCGGAGGGCGCGGTGACGCTGCTCGATGGCGCGCCGGTCCGCGTACGACGCGTCCTGCGCGGATTCGGCGAGCCGCGCTACGCCGCGATCACCTCCGACGGACAGACCGCCTTCGTGACCGACTCCGCGCATGGCGAGCTCGCTGTCGTCGACCTGCGCCGCGGCCGCGTCGCACACCGCCTCGAGGTCGGCGCCGGCGCCCGGCACGTGACGCTCGACCCGGCCGGACGAACGCTCTGGATCGCGCTCGGCTCGACCGCCGCGACGGTCGTCGTCGTCGACGTCCGGCAACCGCTCGCGCCGCGCGTCGTGCGGCGCATCTCGCCGCCGTTCGGCGCACACGACGTCGCCTTCTCGCCGAGCGGGCGGCGCGTCTGGATCACCGCTGGCAGAGCGCAGCGCGTCGCGCTTATCGCGCCTCCGGGCAGCGGCCCGTCGCCGTCATCGCCGCGGCACGGCGCCGCAGCATGTCGCGTTCGGGCCGCGGGCCGCGTACGTGGCCAGCGGCGAGGGACGCTCGCTCACCGTCCACGCGCTCGACGACGGCCGCGTGCTGCGCCGCACGCAAACGCCGCTTGGCTCCTACAACGTCGCGCGCGGGGCCGGCCGCGTCGTCACCCCCTCGCTGAGCTCCGGCGAGCTGACCGTGCTCGACGACGCTGGCGGCGGACGCTGGTCGGTGCAGATCGGCGGGGCGGCGCACGATGCGTGCCTGCTTTCCGCCCGCCGGACCTGACGCTTCCGGTCTGCGACGATCGCCGCATGAGCAGGCGAGACCTGGCCCACATCGTGACCGCGCTGTGGAACCTGTCGGGGGAACGCGCAGCGGTCGGTGTGGCCGTGCCCGACATCGACGTCGCGATCGGGCGCGGAAGCGGCGACATGCGCACGCCGCTCAACCTCCAGTCGCTGGCCGACGACGGCCGCGCCGAGCTGCTCGCCGACGGCACCTGGGCGCTCACCGCACAGGGCGTCGCATGGCTCGAGCAGGACCGCGATCTGTCCGACCGCTGACGGGCCGGATCGGCCGCGTCCGCCGCGATGCGCTACGACTCTGCCCGTGCTCCCGCGTCCGCTGCTGGCGATCGTCGCCGCCGCCCTCGCTGGCCGGGCTCGGGCTCGGCGGCTTGCGGAGACGACGACGCCGGCAGGGCCGCACGACGTCACGCTCGCGCTCGACTTCACGCCCAACGCGATCCATGCGCCCGATCTACGCGGCCGTGCGCAAGGGCTTTGACCGCCGCCGCGGCGATCCGCCTGCGCATCCGCGAGCCCGGCCAGGGACCCGACGGGCTGAAGCTCGTCGCCGCCGGCCGCGCACAGCTCGCGCTGCTCGACATCTCCGACCTCGCGCTCGCCCGCGAGCAGGGCGTCGACGTCGTCGCCGTCGGCGCGCTCGTCGGCAAGCCGCTCGCCGCGCTCGTCGCCCAGCGCGGCATCGGCCGCCCGCGCAACCTCGAGCACAAGACCGTCGGCGTCTCCGGCCTGCCGTCGGACCCGGCGTTCCTCGCGGCGGTCATGCAGGCCGACGGCGGCGACGTGCGCACCGTGCGCCAGGTGACGATCGGCTTCTCGGCGGTCCAGCGCCTGCTCACCGGTCGCGTCGCGGCGGTGCCGGCGTTCTGGAACGTCGAGGGCGTGGCGCTGCGCGAGCGCGGGCACCCGGTCGACATCTTCAAGGTCGAGCACTACGGCGCGCCGCCGTACCCCGAGGTCGTGATCGATCACGTCGCGCGCCACGCTCGCCAAGCGCGGCGCGCCGACATCCGCGCGGCGCTCGCCGGCGATCGCCGCGGGCGTCGACGATGTCGCGCGCGCACCCGGCGCCCGCGGTCGCGCAGATCGTCACAGCCGCCGGCGCGGCGGATCCGACGCTCGTGCGCGCGCAGCTGCGCGCGGTCTCGCCGACCTACGCGCGCGGCTTGCGGCTGGACCGCGTCCGTGCTCGAGCGCTGGGCGACCTGGGATGCGAAGGTCGGGATCGTCACGCGCCGCCCCGACGTCGACAAGGCGTTCGCTTCGGGCTGACCGGCGGCTGAGCCGGTCAGCTGCTGGCGGCGCGACGAGGCCGTCGAGCGCCGGCAGGCCGTCGATGCTGTGGCTGTTGATCTCGGCGCGGCGGCGGACGAGCGCGTCGGGCCCGCCGGTGCGCAGCCGCTTGGCGGCCGACAGCTCGTAGTGGTCGCGCTCGCCGGTGACCTCCATCAGCGGAACGCCGTAGCCACAGGAGTCCGCGATCCGATCGACCGCGACGTGGATGATCGAGCGCGTCGACTGCGGAGGGCCGATGCTGGGCGCGCCCGCGCTGAGCTCCGCGAAGCGCTCGTCGCCCTCGACGAGCACGCTGCCGGTGCCGTGCAGGCGCAGGATCCGCGGCGGCCCGTCGAACGCACAGAACATGACGACGATGCGCGCCGTTCTCGCGCAGATGGGCGATCGTCTCGGCGCCGCTGCCGCCGACGTCGAGGTAGCAGACCTCGCGCGGACCGATCGACGCGCAGCGCCCCGGCCGGTCCCTTCGGCGAGACGTTGACATGCCCGTCGGCGGCCAGCGGCGCGGTCGCGACGAAGAACATCGGCTGGCGCGCGATCCAGGTCGCCCAGCGCTCGTCGATGTCGTCGTACGGCACGGCCCATGCCAGCACGCGTACCGCGATGCCAACGCGGTCTCGAGTCCGCGCGCTGCGTCGGCGACGGACGCGCGCTCAGGCCTCCGGCGTCTCGAGCGCCGCGAGGTGCTCGTGGACGCGGTCGCACCCAGTCCTCGGAGAGCGCGTCCGCCTGCACCTCGAGACGCGGGTCGTCGGAGCTGGAAGCCCTCCGGGACCGCGATCTCGAGATGTGCGAGCACGCGCGTCGACGACGGCCGACGGCGCCGCGGCGAGCTCCTCGTAGGTGATCTTCAGTGGGTCGTGGCCGAGGCCGAGGAAGTACGCGTCCCACGAGGCGTCGTGCGCGGTCAGCAGTCGCACGAGGTAGTTGATCGCGCGAAACGAGAAGCGTCGGCTCGGTCGCCGGACTCCCGTCCGCGTCGCCCTCTCGGCTGCCACGCCTGCGTCTGCACGGCCTTCCACAGCGAGACCGCCTGGCGGACCTTGTCCTCGCGCGTGATCTGCACGTAGCGCAGGTCGGGAAACACCCGGCCGAGCAGCTCGGGAACCGGCAGCGACCGCGAGACCATCGATCCCGCGCAGCAGCTCCGCGAAGTCGCCGAGATAGCCCCACATGAGCTTCGCGCCGAAGACGCCGTTCGGTCGTCGTGCCCTGCTCCAGCGCCCAGTCGAGGTACGGCTCGTAGGTCTTCGGTGCTCCACAGCGGGTTGGCTGCCGGCTGCGCCTGCTCGCTCGGCATCTCGCAGAAGGCGAGCCGCGGATGATGTTCGCGTGACGCTCGCGGTCGAAGTACTCCTCGGGCTGGCGCGGCATGCCGGAGTGGCGAAGTGCCTCGAAGTACTCCTCCGGGCGGCCCGCGACCTCCGGTCTGGTCGAGCAGGCGGCATAGTAAGGTGCTGCCGCTTCGAGGCGTCGCGCAGACGAGGTAGGACCGTGTTGGGTTCATCGTCTCGGCATAAAGTCCATCGCCTTGGTGGACAATACACGTGGTCCGTCGCCCCAACATCCTCTACCTGCACTCGCACGACACCGGGCGGTACATCCAGCCCTACGGCAACCCGGTGCTGATGCCGAACGTGCAGGCGCTCGCCGACCAGGGCGTGCTGTTTCGTAACGCCTTCTGCGCCGCGCCGACGTGCTCGGCCAGCCGCGCCTGCCTGCTGACCGGCCAGTACGGCCAGTCGAACGGCATGCTCGGCCTGGCGCACCGCGGTTGGTCGCTGCGCGACTACCGCCACCACATCGTCCACACGCTCAAGCAGGTCGGCTACACGCTCGACGCTGATCGGCGAGCAGCACATCTCCAAGCGAGCCCGAGGTGATCGGCTACGACGAGGTGATGAAGATCCCGACGACGCGGGTCGACACCGTCGCGCCGCTGGCGATCGAGGTCCTTCGAGCGCAAGCGCGACCGGCCGATCTTCCTTTCGGTCGGCTTCTTCGAGACCCATCGCGAGTTCCTCGGTCCCGGCTCGCTGCGCGACGTGCACTACTCCCAGCCGCCGGCGAACCTCCCCGACACGCCCGAGACGCGCGCCGACATCGCGGCCTTCAAGGCGAGCGCGCGCTCGCTCGACCACGGCGTCGGGATGGTGCTGAACGCGCTCGAGTCCGCGCGGGCTCGAGGAGGAGACGCTCGTCATCTTCACGACCGATCACGGCATGCCGTTCCCCGGCGCGAAGGCGACGCTCTACGACCGCGGCCTCGGCGTGATGCTGATCCTGCGCGGGCCGCCGCCGTTTCAGGGCGGTCGCGTGCTCGACGCGATGGTCTCGCACATCGACCTCTACCCGACGGTCTGCGACCACCTCGGGATCGAGCGGCCCGCCTTCCTGCAGGGCGTCTCGCTGATGCCGCTCGTTCGCGGCGAGACGGACAGCGTGCGCGACGAGATCTTCGCGGGATCGACCTGGCACGCGGCCTACGAACCCCAGCGCGCGATCCGCACGACGCGCCACAAGTTCATCCGGCGCTGGGGAGAGCGGCGCACGCCGGTCCTTCCGAACGTCGACGACGGGCCGAGCAAGGAGCTGCTGCTGGAGCACGGCTGGGCCGAGCAGCGAGATCCCGGCCGAGCAGCTCTACGACCTGGTCCTTGACCCGAACGAGGCCCACAACCTCGCCGACGACCCCGCACACGCCGATGTGCTCGAGGATCTGCGCGGCCGCCTGACGACGTGGATGGCGCAGACCGAGGACCCGCTGCTCGCGGGACATGTCGACCCGCCCGCCGGCGTCGAGATCAACCAGCCCGATCAGCTTTCGGCCCGCGAGCCGACGACGCGAATCTCCTGAGCGACCGCCCGCCGAGGCCGAACCGGCGTCCCCTGAGCGAGCGCTGGGCATAATGCCGGGCGTGGCGCAGGGGGTCAGAACTACGCTGAGCGTCTGCGCTCTGGCGATCGCGGTCTGCCTCGGCCTGGTGTCATCGGCCGGTGCACAGATCGCCGCGGCGCCGCACGTGATGGCGGCGCTTGGCGACTCCTTCACCGCCGCCTGCACGGCAGTGCCGCCGGCGGATTGCGCGACGAGCTCGTGGTCGGTCGGCGAGGGGCCCTCGATCAACAGCCACATCCAGCGGCTGCGCACCCGCGTGCCCGAGCTCCAAGGGCAGAACTTCGCGGTCGCCGGCCGCAAGATGGCCGCACTCGACCTCCAGGCGAGACTCGCCGTGGGCACCGGCGCGGACTACGTCACGATCCTGATGGGCACGAACGACACCTGCCGCGAGCCGACCCCGCCCGCCAAGTTCCGCGACGATTTCGTGCGGGCGATGGACATACTCTCGGCGGGCCTTCCGGCCGCGCGCATTTTCGTGGCCAGCATCCCCGATCCGGGTCACCTGCGCGACCTGTTCCGCGACGACCCGGCAGCGGTTTCGGCATGGACGAGCAGCGGCCAGTGCTCGCCGTTCTTGGCGAACGCTGCCTCCGAGAACCCCAACGACCAGCAGCGGCGGCTCGACGCGCACGACCACGTGGTCGCGCTCAACGACACGCTGGCGGAGGTCTGCGCCTCCTACCCAGGCTGTGTCTTCGACCGCAACGCCGTCTTCCGCTGGAAGTTCACGCGCGAGGACATTGCCGCCGACTACTTCCATTTCTCCGCCAGGGGAGAGGCGGCGCTGGCGGCAGTGACCTACCCGCATGGCGTTCCCCCCGGACGGCCTCCCGCAAAGCTCGCCGTCAAGCGCGCGTCGATTCGCGGCGGCAAGCTCGATGCGCTCGTCGGCATCACCGGGCTGGCCACCGGCAGACTGCAGCTCAGCTTCACGGCGGCCGGCCGGCAGACCACGTTCATCCGCGAGCTCGGACCGGCTCAGATGGGCGAGAAGCAGATCCGCATCTCGCGCCTGCTGGCCCGCGCGCAGCGGCGCGCCCGCACGGGCGTGCTGACCGTGACCTACGCCGGTGCCTCCAACGTGCAACCCGACAGCCTGCGATCTCGCGCCGCCAGTGCATCCAGCGGGTTGCGAACGACGCTGGTGTCGCTGACCGGCACGCGGTTGGTCGTGGGCGGCACGCTGCGCCAGGGCCTGCGTGGACTCGTCCGCCTTCGCGTCACCTTCTCGAGCGCCGAAGGGACCTTGGTCGCGTGGCAGCGCGATGTGCGCGTCGTCAACGGCCGCTGGTCATTTGACGACCAGGTGCCCACCGCGGTCGCCGTCGATCCCAACGCCTATCTCACGATCCAGTTCGCCGGCACAGCCAACGGTCCCGGCGGCCCGTACCGCGGCGAGCAGCTCGGCAAGAGCCTCGTCGCCCCGGTCGCCGGCTGACGGCTGACCGCGGACGCCCGCTCCCTCGTGCGGGGGAATCGACCCGGCGGTCCTACCGACGATCCCCGCGTCGCTCTGCTTGCCAGGTGTTGCGCGTCTGCAACGTTTGCAACGGATCCATCACGAGGACTGCGCTGTGTGCCATCACTGTCCGCCGCACGACCTACCGTCGCAAGCGAACGTCCGTTCGCTTTACATGCCCTCCTCCCCGCACCCCGATGTCCTCGACCTCGCACTCCTCACCCTGGTTCTCGAGCGTCACCCGGCCCCCATCCACGGCGACGACCTCGCCCGCGCGTTCTCGTCCGACGACTGGCACACCAGCCTGACCGGACTGATCGCCGACGGATTGCTCCATCACGAGGGGACGCTGGTCCTGGCCTCGCGCGCAGCTGTGCGCGCCGCCGAGCTCCTCGGCTGAGCGATGTGCCCAAGCGGTCAGTCGCACCCCAGCAGCACGAGCGGCTCGACGCCCACACGCGCGGCAAGTCGCTCGAGGCTCTTGAGCGTCAGGTTGCGCTCTCCCCGCTCGACTCCGCCCATGTACGTGCGGTGAACGCCAAGCACATCGGCGAAGGCCTCCTGGCTGAGCCCGCGAGCTTCGCGAAGGCCGCGAAGGTTGCGCCCCACGGTCCGTTGAAGGTCGCCCTCCACCCCGAGAACCGTGGCGGCTCGCTACTTGACGGTCTACAGACGGATGGGTAGCGTGGTCGTCATGGGAGTCGCCAGCAGCGGCCAGATCAGTGCGATAGCGCACGCGCCGTTCGAGGCGGCCTCGTTGCTGCCCTTCTCGTAGGTTCGTCATCAACGGTGTTCCTGACCGCCGGCCTAGCGCTGGGCCTCACGCTCATCTCGGGTATCGCAGATGCATACGGCTTCACCCATGCTGCGCGCACATGGCGCAACGACTCGCTTGTTGCGTCGGAGCTCGCGAAGGCATCGCTCGGGTTCCTCGTGGGGGTCGCTGCCTACGTCTTGGTCTTGCGATATCTGGGGCAACTCGGCGTGCGCTCGGCGATCCCTCAGACACTGGGGTGGTTCGGAGTCACGATCGTCGGGGTCGCCTTACTCACGGGCGAGTTGGCGCAGTGGTCGAGGACCGACGAGATGATCGGCGGGCTGACCGCGCTCGGTGTCGCCTGGCTACTCATCAGCTCGGGTTCATGAGTAGGTCTGGTCCAGCGCGGCCGGTCGTCGGGCACCCGGGCTCGCGGACTGATCCTGTCGAGGTCGTCGGAATGACGGACAATGCCCATGCCGGCTTTCAGCCCGCTGCCTGCCTCGCCGAGTACTACAACGTGAGCGACGGTGAGAACGACAGGCTCATGGCGTTTCATGCGCGCGCGCAGGCATCGATTCCGGCGGGCGGACGAATGCTTGAGTTCGGTGGCGGACCGACCATCTACCAAATGGTCTCGGCGGCGGCACGGAAGCGCGAGATTCATTTTGTGGACTACCGCGAGGAGAACCTCACCGAGGTCCGCCGCTGGCTGACATGTGAGCCAGGTCGGCACGACTGGGCTCCACTCGTGGCGCGAGCACTCGAGCACGAGAGGGCACCCGACACCGTCGAAGGCCGTCAGGCGCTCATTCGTTCGGCAATAACGCGCCTCGGGCTGTGCGATGCGTTCGCGGACCCGCCCATTCCCGGAGCTCAGATGTACGACCTGGTAGCGATCAACTTCGTGCTTGAATGCATCACGGCGGAGTACCGTGAATGGAAGTTGGCCCTGGCCCGCGTGCTTGAGCTCGTCAAGCCGAGGGGATACCTGGTTCTGACGGCTGTCACCGGAGCCTCCGAATGGCGTGTTCGTGATGCGGTGTTCCCCGCGACCATGCTGCGGCCAGAGGACATTCGGGCTGAGATCGGCTGCCTCGGATTCGAGACGATCATGGGTGACCACGTGGCTGCCGACGCGAGCAATCCGAGCGATCCGTCATTCGCTGGTTACACGGGTATCTACATGGCGCTCGCCCGGCGTGGCACCCGGGCATAGGCCTGAGAACGAAACGGCACGTAGCGCTGGCCCTGGCCATGCCGGAGGCCTGAGCGCGGGAGTCAACGTTCGGTGGCTGGATCCAGCAACACAAGCGGATCGATGCCTACCCGCGTCGCCAGTCGCTCAAGGCTCTTGAGTGTCAGGTTACGCTCGCCGCGCTCGATTCCACCCATGTACGTGCGATGAACCCCGAGCACCTCAGCGAACGCTTCCTGGCTGAGCCCGCGAGCTTCGCGGCAGAGACGAAGGTTGCGTCCCACCGTCCGTTGAAGGTCGCCCTCCACCTCGACCACCGTGGCGGTCCGCTACTTGACCGTCTACAGACCCATAAGTAGCGGGCCCCTCGGAACCACTCCGGCGCGCGGGACCTGTCGGTCGTCATCCGCGAAGCACGGACGCAGCGTCGAGAGCGTCCAAGAAACGCCAGGCTGCCGTCCGCGCCCGAGGCAAGGCGAGCACCCCTGTCGCAAGACGCGAGAGCCCCGCGTCGAGCGTTACCGCCAACAAGCAGGTATCCGTAGCGATGAGAAGTTCGGCGTCACTTGGGTTCAGTGCTGCCAACTCGACAGGCCGACTATCGGAGGACGAGCAGTACCGTGCTAGCGCCGAGGCCGTGGACGCGGCAACGGGACCCAAGATGACAGTGCCAGCGGCGGAGACTCGGGTTGCCGCGTACAGCAAAGACGCAGTGCTCAGGACACGCCCACGAGCAGACCGAAGCGGGATCTCGTCGCCAGCGGCCGTGACCAGCACGACGCCGCGCGTGGCTTGGTCGGCACGAACGAGGCATGAACCATCGCGACCGTCCACTGTCGCGGCATTGGCGTCTAACCAGGCGGTGATGCGCTCGTTGCCCTCGTCGACGTTCTCGGTATCCAGCACCTCTACCTTTGGATAGCCAAGCCACTGCGCCCAGGCAGCAACCGCCGGGAGCAGGCCACGATGGTAAGCGCCGTCGGTCGCAGCGACGAACATGGCCACCCTCGCCGGCCGCAATCGTTGGTTCAGAAGTCGGCACGCTCCCGAAGCGGCGAACCCCTGAACCGCCGGCTGAGAGAGGTGCGCGTTGATATAGCCCGAGTTGGCCTCGTACCGCCAGCCGTCGAGCGATCTGTCAGCGCTGACCTGCTCCAGTGCCGTAACCAGCGAACCGGCTACCTGGTCCGGTGATCTTCCTAGCGATCGAGCGAGCGAGAAGCACGGAACCGCGAGGTCGACACACTCCAGCGCGCTGCCGTGGCGGACATGGGCACGCGAGTCCACCCGCTCAGGCGTCCACCGAACACTTAGGGCGGCATCGGCTGCCCACGCTACGGCCGTAGCGAACACGCCACTCGGCGAGACACTCGCCAGCCCGGAGGCCGATTCCGTCATGGAGCGTTGGTCGCCACTTGACCCAGCCAGTTGGATATCTCCCGGCTGATGAGGAGCGGTCGCACAGCACGGTGGCCCTCCCAGAGGATGAAGTTCGCGTTCGTGCCCCACCCCCCGTACTCGTTGTTTCCGTCCTCCACGTCGTTGACGATCGCCCCGTCCAGAACGGTGCACGTCTTTCGAAGCTCCGAGAAGATGTCGTCACGGAGCGCGCCGAACACCGATGCGTACATGGCTCGATCTACAAACGCGGGCCGAGTGATGACTTCGCGAAGCTCGTCGTCCGTCCCGTATCCGAGCAGGTTGAACACGGGCGCGAAGAACTCGTGGTAGGGCCCCAAATGTTCTTGAGCACTGGCAGCGATGACCGTCGGATGCACCAGGGACTTGCCGAGCTCGACCGCACCACCCCATCGGACATTGCTGGCGCGCGCTGACAGCAAGCCGTCGACCCGGCGTGCGTATTCCGTGCGTTGCAATGGACCGATATCTACGCCGGGTGCAAGCTCGTGAGAGACCGTGAGGTTCTGCAGTCGGGCGACCAAGGCCGCCTCGAATTGCTTGATGAGGCCGTCGGGCACGAAGAACGCGTCGGGACCGGCGCAGTCCTGCCCGCTGTTGAAGCAGCGCATCTCAACCGCACGATCGGCCGCCTCTTCCACGTTGGCATCGCGGGCAAGGACGAAGGGGTTGACTCCGCTGCCGTTGTACAGAAGAAGGCTGTCCGGGCAGCGGTCGTACAGCGCCAGAGCGTTTTCGTAGCGGCCCGTGAAGATCAGGACGTCTGCATCATCGGCATACAGCTCGGCGAAAGCCGATCGCGAGGCCGGGCGCAGGACGAGTTCAGGGAAGAGTTCCTCGATGCCGAGCCTGTCCATCAGGCCCCGGACCACCGGGGCCATGACGGCTGACGGCCGGACATACACACGTTGCGCAAATGCGGCCGGCGCAAGCGCGAACAGAGCCAACGAGTAGAGGGGGAGATTCAAAGGGAAGAACGTCGCAATGTGGAGGGTCTTCCGACACGGAGCGATGTTCCCGATCTCCTGCCGCATGCCGCGGAGAGTCGAGATGGTGTGACGGATCTCATACTCCGCCGCCGTCTCAACTTCGTAGGTCAGCAAGCTGCGCAAAACGCAATCGTGCGCCGCCTCAACTCGGTCTGCGAGTTCCTCACAAGACCGCAGGAAGTTCGCCCTCGCCAACTCGACTGCGTTCGTCTGCCGGCTCGCCTGCGTCTGTGGAGCCGCTCTGGTCACTGGGCCCGTTTCGTTGGTAGGCAAGACGCAGCGAGTACGGCTGGGAACATCCTCACTCGGCGCCTCCCACTGATCTATTGCCGAGCTAGATGCGAACCCGTAACGCTATCGATAAGTCTGGCTCCTGAAACGTAGCATCCTGCGCACGGGCAGCGTGCGCGACGGTCAGCGCGCCCGCAAGACGTCGCTCATTCGCGAGGGGTGCGTCGCGTCGTGCCCACATGCCGACGGGTATTCGATGCACCCGGGGCGAGGCGCCGTCTCGCAGGGCCCCGGCACGGGTGTGGCGACTTACGACGGCTGAGCCGTGGTAACTCGCCACACCCCTAACCGGGGCGCGCGTACGCTCACGTTGCCGCTTGGCTTCGCGACGCCTATGCGATCGGCGCCTCGGCGCACCGTGTCACCACGCATCCATCCGGCCCGCCACCGCGTAGACACCACCATGAACGGCGCCCTGATCCTGCTCGCAGTGCTCGTGATCCCCTACCTCGCGCTGAACGTGCGCCGGCTGTACCGCGGCCGCCGGTGGGCATTCAGCGTCTGTCAGGTCGCCAAGGAATGGGAGCAGCGCGAGCATGCCAAGCTGCTCGCCAAGCGCGCCGCCGAGCGCGGTTAGCGAGCGCACCGGTCACGCGAGCGCAAGCAGCACGACGCCCGCGACGACGACCGCCGCCCCGCTCGCGCGGACACGCCCGACGCGCTCCCCCATGAGCGTCGCGGCGAGCACCGCGGCGATCACGATGCTCGTCTCGCGCACGGCGGCGACGGGGGCGGCGTCCGCCCGCTGCAGCGCGGCGAGCGTGAGCGCGTAGGCCGCGAACATCCCCACGCCCGCGACCGCGGCAGCAGGGCTGATCGCGCGGCGCACGGCTGCTGCGCCCGCGACGCGGACCGTGACCGCGAGGTAGATCGCCGCGGTCGACGCGATCACGAGCTCGAGGTAGGGCAGTGGATCGGCGTGCTCGAGCGCCTCCTTGTCGACGAGCGTGTAGGCCGCGATCGCGCCCGCGGTCGCGAGCGCCAGCCCGAGGTCGCCGAGGCGCGTCTCGCGATCGAAGCCGCGCACGAGGACGATCCCTGCGGCCACGACGAGCACGCCGAGGATCTGCGGCGCCGACAGCGCTACCCCGAGAAACAGGGCGCTGACGCCCGCCACGAACACCGGCGCCGCGCCGCGTGCGACCGGGTACACGACGCTCAGCGGTCCGCGCTGGTAGGCCGTCGCGAGCAGCATGAAGTAGGCCAGCTCCAGCGCCACCGAGGCGACCGCGTAGGGGACGACGGCAGCGTCCACGTCCCATGTGATCGCGGCGACGGGAGCGAACACGAGCGCGCCGACGGCCAGCGAGACGCCGGTCGCCGCCTGCGACTGCTCGGCGCGCGCCGTCAGCAGGTTCCAGCCCGCATGCACGAACGCCGCTGCGAGGGCGAGCAGGAACGCGGTCAGCGGCATGCGGCGAGTATCCCGTCGCGAGCTGGACGAACAGCGCGTTCGCCGCCGCGCTACTGTCGGATCACTGGGCCACCGAGAGGGGAATCATGGCTGCTTCGAGTAGCGCGACGACGGTTTGGCAGGGCGGGCTGACCAACGGCTCGGGGGTGACGACGCCTGCCAGCGGGGCATTCGGCCCGACCGACGTCAGCTGGGCGTCGCGCACGAAGCGCGCCGCGGGCGAGACGAGTCCCGAGGAACTGCTCGCGGCGGCGCACGCCTCCTGCTACTGCATGGGCCTGTCGCATGAGCTCGGCGAAGCGGGGACGCCACCGGAGCGCCTCGAGGCGACGGCGACCATCGAGTTCGTACCCGGCGAGGGCGTGAGGTCCTCGCACATCGTCGTCAGCGGGCAGGTGCCGGGAATCGATCAGGACACGTTCGCAGCAGCGGCCGCCGCCGCCGGCGAGGGTTGCCCGATCTCCGGTGCGCTGAAGGGCAACGTCGAGATCACGGTCGAGGCGACGCTCGAGGCGTGACGCAGTAGGCCCGAGCCGCCGTCAGACGGGCGCGACCGGTCCCGCGGACGCGGGCAACGGCGCGCATGCGCTGCGGAAGACCTTGCGCTCGCGCGCGGCAGACGGCATTGCCGCGGACAGCCGGATAATGGTGTTCGCCTCTCGATCGAGGCGGCGAAACAGCGTTCGCGACCCTGTGGTGGCGGCGCGTTGGAAGAGCATCATCATGTCGCGGGCGCGTGTCGCCATGCGGATCTCGTCCTTCTTGGCGCGCAGCGCGCTGCGGCAGGAGGGCGTGAGCGCCGCCGCGTCGATCGCCGCGTTCGTGCGGCGCGCAAGCGAAAGCAGCTCGCTCATGTCGATCCGCGCTCGACGGGCCGTGCGCAGGCAGCCAAGCGGCGTCCGGCAGCTCGCGAAGGCGTTCATCGACTTCACCGTGCGCAGATCGACGGTGCAGGCCCGGCGGATCGGCCCGAGCAGCGGATCGTCGCCGTCAAGCGCGCGGCAGGCGGCCCGCGCGGCAGCAAGCTGCTTGGCGGACTGATGCTCGCGATCGAATGGGAGCGAACTCGTGTAGAGCGCGTCGAGCGCCGCGAAACGTTCGGGCGTCAGCGGGACCGCGGCGCCGGCGGGCGCCGGCAGCGCGACGCAGGCCACGACGAGGCCAAGCAGGATCGGCAGCGAACAGCGCTTGCGCGACGGACGTGCCAGCACGTCAGTGCGCTGGACGGAGATGCGTTCGAGACGGCTCATGGCGGATGCTCCCTACGACGTTCAGCTGGTCGCAGGCGCTATCGGCATTCCCGCCCGGGAGCTGGAGCGCGACCGCGCTCGGCGCCCGTCCTACACCTCCCGATCGGCGGTCGCCAGCCGCAGCCCGAACGCGACCAGCGCCGTCCCGGTGACCCCATCGATCGAACGGCGCAGCCATGGCCGGCGCAGGACATCGCCGGCGCGGGCGAGCACGGTCGCGTACGCGCTCAGCCACAGCAGCGTCAACGAGCAGAACACGAGCCCGAGCGCCAGCAGCGCCACGAACGAGTCGGCGAACTGGGGCAGCAGGCTGCTGAAGAACACCGCCATCTTGGGGTTGGCGAGGTTGCTGAGCAAGCCCTCGCGTAGCTCGCGGCCGGTCGCAGCGGTGGATCGCCGACGTACGGGAGGTCGACGGCGCGCCGCGGCGATCAGCGACTGCGCGCCGAGGTAGACCAGAAACGCAGCGCCGGCGTACTTCAGCGCGACGAAGGCAGGCTCCGACGCCACGAGCAGCGCCGCCAGCCCGGCGCTCGCGGCGAGCGCCCACACCGCTTGGCCGCCGACAACGCCAACCGCCGTCCGGACGCCCGCGCGCCGGCCCCCGGCGAGCGTGTTGCGGATCGTCAGAGCGGTGTCCTGGCCGGGCGTGACGATGACGAGAACGGCCACACCGATGAACGCGAGCAGCTCGGTCACGGTGGCAACCTACTGCGCGTCAGCGATAGTCATCCGGGTTCTTCGAGGGCTCCCACGCAATGCCCCGCCAGCGCGATCGCGCCCAGCGGCTCGCACGATCGATGATCAGGTGCAGGACGCGGCGCGCGAGGATGGTGAGGACCCCAACGCCGATCGCCTTCAGGCTGAGAGCTCCGAGCTCCCATCCGTCGGCGACCGCGTCGAGGATGAACGGAATGCTGATCGCGACGGCGAACAGGATGCTCAGAACGCTCGCCGCCATCTCCGTGCGCTCCGGCGGCGGGGCGTACCGATAGTCCTCCGGGTCCTTGCTGATATGCAGGCCGGCCATGGCCGAAGGTATCGGCCCCAGCGCCCGATCCCTGAACGCGGGTTCGGATGCGTGGCACAACGTTTGTCCATTCGCTGATGCCATGCGCATCCTGCTGCGCTGCGTCCGGTGCACCCGTGCGCGTGCCGTCATCGCCGAGATCGACGCGACGATCGTCAGCGGCGCTCGCTGAGAGCCCCGAGGTTGACAAGCGGGGAATCTGGACTGCAGGATGGGTCGGTCTCCCGCCGGGAGACGATGCGTGGACGCGCACCCGCGTTTCCCGAGCACGTGAACAGCTTCCCGTGGCGTACGACGAAGATCTCGCAGAGCGCATTCGCGAACTGATCGGCGGCGATCCTGATGTCGCCGAGAAGTCCATGTTCGGCGGACTGGCCTTCCTCGTCGCGGGCAACCTGTCGGTCGCGGCCAGCGGCCAGGGCGGCCTCCTGGTCCGCGTTGACCCCGATCAGACCGAGGCGCTCGTCGACGAGCCGCATGCTGAGCCGTTCGTGATGCGCGGACGAGCGATGCAGGGCTGGTTACGAGTCGGGGCGGACGGCGTGCTCACGGCGCAGCAGCTCGAGCCCTGGGTCAGGCGCGGCGTCGCGTACGCGCGCTCGCTTGCGCCGAAGCGCTGACATGCGCCTGGGCATCGCCGATCATCTCGGCTGGGCTGTCGCCGTGACCGCGTCAGCTGACCACGGCATCGTCGACCGTCGGCGGATCGAGCTGATCGAACCCGGAATGTCGGCGGCACCGATCCACTGGGAGAGCCGCCGTCTCGATGTCGTCGCGACGGCGGCGCTGGTGGAGAAGGCGCGCGCATCGGTCGCCCGGGCAACGTCAGCGGCGCTCGACGAGATCTCCGCGGCGCTACCCAAGCCGATCGTCTCGATCTCGCTTCGAACCTGGCCGCCGGACTTCCCCTGTGAGATCGCGGTCCAGCGTCGCGCGCCATACGAGGCCCGCGCCGACGCCATCATGTATCGGCAGGTGCTCGCCGAGCTCGCACACGAGCGTGGCTGGCAGGTTCACCTCTACGCTGCGAAGGAGGTCATCGGTCAGGCGGCCGGCATGCTGGCTTCACGGGCCGACGAGGTCCTGCACGGTCCTCGGGCGCGGTTGGGTCCGCCCTGGACGAAGGACCATCGGATGGCTCTCGCGGCGACGATCGTGGGCGGATGACGCTCCTGCCGAGCGAAGCCCGACGGAGAGGGAGGGATTCGAACCCTCGGTGGGTGTGACCCCACACACGATTTCCAGTCGTGCCCGTTCAGCCGCTCCGGCACCTCTCCAGGGCCGATCAGGCTACCGCGCCGCGGGCCGTGTGAAGGCCCGCTAGATCTGCCAGGCGCCGGCGTGCAGGACCGGCACGCGCTCGTCGTCCGCGGTGATGCCGGTCACGTCGACCTCGGGCGAGCCGATCATGAAGTCGATGTGGATCTGCGAGCGGTTGATGCGCTCGACGTCCTGCTCGCCGACCGTGAACTCGTAGGCCGAGCCGAGCGCCACGTGCGATGCGGCGTTCTCGTCGATCAGCGTGTCGTAGAAGACCGTGTCGAGCGGGCCGATGCGGCCCTCGCCGTCGACGAGCGCGACCTCGCCGAGCCGCGCCGCGCCCGCGTCGCGCTGCGCGTACTGCGCGAGCAGCTCGCCACCCTCGTCGGCCTCGATCGACACCGCTTGGCCGGCCTCGAAGCGCACGCGCAGCCCGCGGATGATCGTGCCACCGACGACGAGCGGCTTCGTCGAGCGCACGACGCCCTCGACGCGCTCGGGATCGGGCGTCGTGAAGATCTCCTCCGACGGCAGGTTGGGCATGTGCTCGATCCCGTCGACCGTCGCAAAGCGCGCCGAGATGAAGCGCGAGGTCGGCAGCAGCCCGACCCGGAGGTCGGTCCCCGGACCCTCGAAATGCAGCGCATGCAAGCCGCGTGCCGTCAGGCGCTCGGCGGCGCCGCTGAGGACGTCCTGACGCCTCCGCCACGCCGCCACCGGATCGTCCTCGTCGAGCCGGCAGATGTGGATCACGCGCTCCCACAGACGCGCCATCGCCGCCGCCGGATCGAGCTCTCCGAAGACGAGCTCGGCCCATGGCTGGGTCGGGCACGGCACGGCGGTCCAGTTCGTCGTGCGCTCGTTGACGACCTGGGCGGACTCGCGCAGGAACGGCAGCTGGTCGCGGCCCGCGCGCGCCGGGTCGAGGTCGCTCAGCAGCCCCGGCGCCGACGGGCCGGTCAGCCCGATCCGTGCGGCGCGCAATTCGCCGAGCGCCAGCACCCGCTCCCCGTACCAGGGCGGCACGTAGTCCAGCGTGTTCTCGGCGGCGTGGAGGATCCGCGAGCGCTTCACGTGCAGGTCGAACTGCTGCACGTCGACGAACTTCGCCCCGGCGCGGTACGCGCTCTCGGCGATCGCGCGCGTGAGGTCGAGCTTGCCGGGCTCGGTCGAGATCGCGACGACCTGGCCGGGCTGGACGTTCGCGGCGAAGCCGACGACGAGGTCCGCGAAGCGGGTAAGCACATCCTCCTTCACGGACGTGAGGGTACTCTTGGGCGATGGCTGTCCTCGCGCCAAGCAAGCCACTCACCGAACGCTCCGCGACGGACCTGGCGCGCGCGATCCGGACCCGCGAGTGCAGCTCGCGCGACGTCGTCGAGGCGCACATCGAGCGCCTCGAGCGCATGCAGGAGCGCATCAACGCGGTCGTCGTCGACCGCTACGACGCCGCCCGCGCCGACGCCGACGAGGCGGACGCTCAGGTCGCCGCCTCGACCGACGTCGACGAGCTGCCGCCGTTCTTCGGCGTGCCCTGCACGATCAAGGAATCGATCGCGATGGCGGGGATGCCCAACTGCGCCGGGCTCGTCTCGCGAAACACCTACCGAAGCACCGAGAACGCGCCGACGGTGCAGCGCATGATCGATGCGGGCGCGATCCCGCTCGGCGTCACGAACACGCCCGAGCTGTGCCTCTGGATCGAGACCGAGAACCGCCAGTACGGACGCACGAACAACGCCTACAGCGCCAAGCGCACGGCCGGCGGGTCGTCCGGCGGCGAGGGCGCGGCCGTCGGCTCGGGCGGGTCGCCGCTCGGCCTCGGCGCCGACATCGGCGGCTCGATCCGGATCCCCGCATTCTTCAACGGCGTCTTCGGCCTGAAGCCCTCGCCCGGCGTCGTGCCGAGCACCGGTCAGTTCCCGACCGTCGAGACCGAGGTCGCCGCGAAGATGCTCACGATCGGCCCGATCGTGCGCCGCGCGGAGGATCTGTGGCCGATGCTGCGGGTCATCGCCGGCCGCGACGGGATCGACCCGTACATGCGTGACGTGACGCTCGGCGACCCGGCCGACGTCAGCATCGCCGGCATGAAGATCCTGCTCAGCGAGCACAGCTCCTACATCTCCGTCAGCCGCGAACTGCGGGCCGCGCGGATGCGTGCCGCCGAAGCCCTCGAGAAGGCCGGCGCAACGATCGAGACGACCTCGCTGAAGTCGATGAAGCGGGCGCTGGAGCTCTATCTCGCGGTGCTCAAGCTCGAGGCCGGCGTCAGCGTGACCGACCTGATCGTCACCGAGGGCTCGGCGCGCGTCTCGCTACGCGGCGGCCTGAAGCGCAAGGGACCGCACACCCGCGCGCTGCGCCTGTTGCTGATGAGCGAGTGGATGACCGGCAAGCTGCCGCAAGGACGTTTCCGCAAGGCCATCATGGCCCGCCAGGCGTTCGCCGACGAGGTCGCCGGCGTGATCGGCGACGGCGTGCTGCTGCACCCGACGCACCCGCGGGTCGCGCCGCGCCACGGTCAGACCGTCGGCAAGCCGTGGCTGCTGACGACGACGGCCGTCTTCAACCTCGCCTGCGTACCGGTTGCGCAGATCCCGCTCGGACTCAACAAACACGGCCTGCCGCTCGGCGTGCAGGCCGCGGCCGGTCCGGACCGCGACCACGTCGCGGTCGCCGTCGCGCTCGAGCTCGAGCGCGCATTCGGCGGCTGGATCCCGCCGACCGATCCGTCGTAGCGCCGGTCATGAGCGAGCCGGTCCATCATCACTGCCTGTTCTACGACTACGTCGAGAACGCCGTCGAGAAGCGCGCGCCGTACCGCGCCGACCACCTCGCGCATGCGCGAGCGTGGAAGGACGGACGGGCGGATCGTCATGGCCGGCGCGCTCGGCGACCCGCCGCACGGCGCGCTGTTCGTCTTCTCGGTCGACGATCCGGCGCAGATCGAGGAGTTCGTCGCCGCCGACCCGTACGTCGCGGGCGGCATCGTCACGGGGCACCGCGTCGTGCCCTGGACCGTCGTGATCTAGACGCAAGCCCTCGGGCCAGGCGTAGCTCGAAGGCACCGGCTTGGGCACCTGCGCCGCCGTCCCGTAGGCGATCACGATCTCCTGGTGCTGCCGCGAGCACGATCCGCGTCGGGTCCGCCTTCAGCGGCTTGCCGTTGACCCAGGTGCGCAGCTGCTTGCTGCCCTTCTCGCACAGCGAGCCGATGCACGTGGCGCTGAGCGGGACGCCCCACACGGCGAAGAACTGACCGAGGCTGAACGAGCTCGGCGTCGACGCCTCGACGTGGATGATCCCGGGCGGATAGGAGGCATGGGTGTGCAGATCGGAGAGGAACGTCCCGCCGGGGCCGATCCCGATGTCGCCGGGGACCTCGACCTGCTTGCCGTCGACGTAGAGGTCGAGGTGCTGGTGGATGTGGACGACGCGGCCTTCCGCGGTCAGCGCAGGAAGCCCGATCGCGCGCAGGCGCAGCTGCAGCTGCTCGGAGTTCGCCGGCCACGGTGGCGGCGTCTTGAGCGCGCCGGGCAAGCGACGTCATCGAGCCGAACGCCGGCCCCAGCTCGGGAGCGCCGGTGCTCGCGCCCGCGTCGCTCGACGCGTCCGTCGCTCTTCGAGTCGCCGCAGCCCGCCAGCAGCGCGAGCGCCAGCAACGCAGCCGCGACGACGAGTGCGGCTGGTCGGCGCTGGCCCGCGAACATTCCAGCCATCACATCACATCGGTGACGCGGGCGAACGCGTAGCCTAGGCGCATGTCCGACGACGACCCGCTCGACGCGCTCTCCTCCAAGGAGCTGCACGACCTCGCGGTGCGCTACGCGCTACGTCACTTGGACATCGCGTTCCTGATCCGCCTGATGCGGGCGCTGCCGGTCGCGGAGGCCGCCGTCGGCGAGATCGACGAGGCCGAGGCGGACGCGCTCACCCTGCGCGCGCACCTCGACGACCTGACCGATTCCGGCGAGGGCGAGGTCGCCGAGCTGCTGCGGCCGCTGTACGTCGCGTACCTGCGCGAGCACGGCGTCACGCCGCCGCTAGAACGCGGTCGGGCGAGCCCGAAGCCCGCCCGATACCGCCCGGTCATAGATCACCGCTGCACTGCAATGTCCCCAGGTTGTGTTTCGACCTGGGGCGGTCTAAACACTCCCGACCACCGGGACTGGCCGCGAACCCGAAGGCTCGCGCGTGGCCCAGCTGAGCGCCGAAGCGCTCCGGCCGAGTGGGTGATCCGCCGGTCCGCTGAGACTAGCGCGAGCGCGACGCCGCGTTGGGCGACGAGCAGCGCGCGATCGGCGGCCGTGAACGTCCGGTAGCGGTCGCCGTCGCGGATCCAGGCGCGGCGGCTCGCGCGTGGCAGGCCGCGCCTGCGCAGCGGCGCCGCGATCGGCCGGTACCACGTCGTGAGCGGGATCTCGCGCACGACGTGGACGATCTGCGGGCGAGCATCCGGGCGAGCGCCTGCAGCCCGCGCGTGATCTCGCCGGCATCGAGCGGCGCGTGCTCGCCCGCCCGCTGGGTCACCGCCGCAACGGCGATCTCGCCGGCGCCGCCGTCGGCGCGCGCGCCGTAGGCGACCGCGAGGTCGACCGCCTCCAGCTCGCCGAGCGCATCGGCGATCGGCCGCGCCGGCACGACGCCGTGCGCCGCGTGGATCAGCTCGGCGACGTCGCCGACGAGCCAGTGATCGCCGTCGCCGTCGCGGCGGAAGAGGTCGCCGGTCGACAACCAGGCGTCGTCGGGCTCGAAGACGTCCTGCAGGCGGCCGTCGCCGGGGCCCGCGGCAGCGCCCTGCCGCTCGCGCGCGAGCAGCATCCCGACCTCGCCGGGCGCACACTCGATCGCAAAGCCGTCGGCGCCCTCGAGCAGCGCGCCGCGCGCGGCGTCGTAGGCGGCGATGCGCAGCTCGGCGCTTCCCGGCAGCCGCCGGCCGGCCGCGCCGGGCTTCGCGTCGGCGACGTTGACGAGCACCGCCTCGCCCTCGGCCGAGGTGTAGAACTCGAGCACGCGGGCGGGCGCGAAGCGCTGCTCGACGCGCCGCCAGAGCCCGCGCGGCATGCCCGACCCGATGAACAGGCGGACCGGGTGGTGGCGCTCGCCGGGATCGGGCGGACGCTCGACGAGCTCGCGCAGCATCGTCCACGTGTAGGAGCCGACGGTCGCGCCGTAGCGGCGCGCCTGCGCCCAGTACGCGTCGGGATCGAAGCGCTCGGCGAGCGCCAGGCGGGCGCCGCCGGCGATCGCGCCGCCGACGCTCGTCAGCAGACCCGAGGGGTGGTAGATCGGCGTGACGGAGTAGACGGTGTCGGACGTCGACAGCGCCGCCGCGGACGCCGTGCCGAACGCCGCGCGCGACCAGCGTCCGTTGCTGACGCGGTTGACGCGCGTGCCCGCGCCGAAGCCGGTGAACAGGACGAACGCGAGATCGCCGGCCAGCCCGGGGTTCGGGCGAAACCACGCCGGCGGCGGGACGTCGGCGGGGTCGATCCGCTCCATGTCGACGAAGCGGGTCGTCCGGGCCTGCGCCGCGCCGCGCCGCCGCCGAGCACGAGCACGCTGCTCGCCCCGCCATCGGACGCCTGCCCGGCGAGCTGCGGCTCGGCGATGACACGCGCGCAGCCGCCGAGCGCGAGCTCGCGCGCCAGCTCGCCGTCGGGGCGCAGCAGCACGGCGACCGCGCCGATCCGGTTCAGCGCCGCGACGGCGACGAGCGCGCTCGGCCGCGTTCGCATGAGGACGCCGACGTGCTCCTCCTGACGCACGCCGAGCGACAGCAGCCCGCGCGCGACGTTGTCGATGCGCTCCTTCACCGCGGCGCGCGTGTGGGCGCGATCGCCGAACAGAAACGCGACCGCGTCGGGCGCGTCGCCGGCCTGCTCGTCGAGCAGCAGCCCGGCGGAGATGCGCGTCGTCGGCTGCACGTGCTCAAGCCGCGTGAGGCGCGGGAGCTGGCGGATCGCCTCCTCCGCGAGCTGGCGCGAGAGCGACGCCCCGCGCACGGCCGTGCTGAGCGCCGCGCGCGCGACGCCGAGCCCGACGCCGCTGACGAGGTCGACGCCGACGCCGAGCCGCGTCGCGACCGCGGGCTCCGGATCGGGATCGTCGGCGCCGACGCGGCGGATCTCGTCCGGCAGCGCCGTGCGCTCGTCGCACCAGCCCATCCAGCCCGCGACAGCCGGCCAGGTCGTGCGCGCCGCGGTCGCGCCGACGACGAGCCCGAAGTGGCCGGCGGGCAGCGTCAGCTCGTGCACGTCGGCGCGCGGCGCGGCGCGGCGCACGGCGCGCGCGGCGCGCGGCGGCGCGATCTGGTCGACCTCGCCGATGACCGTCAGCACGGGCAGCGTCATGTCGGCGAGCGTCACGAGCCGGTCGTCGATCACGAAGCCGCCCGACAGCATCCGGTTGTGCTCGACGAACTGCGCGACGAAGTCCGTCAGCGCCGGCCCCGGCCACGCGACCCAGCCGCGCGACTCGATGAACTGGCGCTGGCGCTCGCGCGGCAGCAGCGCGTCGCGATCGTGCAGCGCGAGCAGGAACTCGACCTGCTGGCGCAGCGTCTTGGCCGGGTCGAGCAGGCGAAAGCCGAGCCGGCTGGCCCAGGCCGGGACCGCGTTGCCGGCCAGCGCGCCGTCGGCGATCAGGCCCGCGCCGCGCACGGCGAGCTGTTCGGGGATCCCGAACGGCAGCGCGCCGCGCATATCGACCGGGGAGCCGAACGCGATCACGCTCGCGAGGCCCTCGCTGCGGCGGTAGGCCGCGGCCTGGTAGCAGTACATGCCGCCCTGCGAGTAGCCGCCGAGGTGCACGTCGCGCCCGGTCTCGGCGCGCACGCGGTCGACGGCGTCGCTGATCGCGATCACGTGATCGGTCAGCGTGCGCTGCAGGCCGCCCTCCTCGTGCTCGGGCGCGCCGAAGTCGACGACCCATGGATCGGCGCCGCGCTCGGCGAGCATCGCGACGGCGCTCGCGCGCGGCGAGACGTCGTAGACGTCGGCGGCGAGCATCATCGGCGGGACGAGCAGGATCGGCGGAGATCCGCCGGCGCCGTCTGCATCCGGGGCGTGGTAGCGGCGCAGGCGACAGATCGGCGTTCGCGCGACGACGTCGTACGGCGACGCCTGCTCGCCCGTCTCCAAACCGCCGAAGCGCGCGATCTCGAGCGCGTTCTGCGCCGCCGCGCCGAGCCGCGCGGCAGGCCTGAGGACGAGGTCGGCGAGCGGGTTCACGTGGCGCACGCTAGCGGCGTTGCTACCGTCCGTCGCATGACCGATCTGGGAGCGGACTACTTCACGAAGCCCGTCGGCGAGGTCGATCCCGGAGATCGCGCAGGTCCTCCGCGACGAGGCGCGTCGCCAGGAGACGACGCTCGAGATGATCGCCTCGGAGAACTTCGTTCCGCAGGCCGTCATGGACTGCCACGGCTCGACGCTGTCGAACAAGTACGCCGAGGGGCTGCCCGGCAAGCGCTACTACGGCGGCTGCGAGTTCGTCGACGTCGCCGAGACGCTCGCGATCGAGCGCGCGAAGGACGTCTTCGGGGCCGAGCACGTCAACGTCCAGCCGCACGCCGGCGCGCAGGCCAATGCCGCCGCGATGGTCGCGCTGCTCGAGCCCGGCGACCGCATCCTCGGCATGCGCCTGGACCACGGCGGTCATCTCACGCACGGGATGAAGCTCAACTTCTCCGGCAAGCTCTACGACGTCGTCGCCTACGGCGTGCGCGACGAGGACTCGCGCGTCGACATGGACGAGCTGCAGCGGATCGCCGAGGAGACGCGTCCGAAGCTCATCCTCGGCGGCTGGTCGGCCTACCCGCGCGAGCTCGACTGGGCGCGCTTCCGCGAGATCGCCGACTCCGTCGGCGCGTACTTCATGGTCGACATGGCGCATTTCGCCGGTCTCGTCGCGGCCGGCGAGCACCCCAGCCCGGTTCCCCATGCCGACGTCGTCACGACGACGATCCACAAGACGCTCGGCGGCTCGCGCGGCGGGATGATCATGTGCCGCGAGCAGTTCGCCAAGAAGATCAACAGCGCGGTCTTCCCCGGCCAGCAGGGCGGACCGCTGATGCACATGATCGCCGGCAAGGCGGTGTCGCTGAAGATCGCCGGCACGGAGCTGTTCCGCGAGCGCCAGCGCCGCACGCGCGCCGGCGCCGCGATCGTCGCCGAGGAGCTGCTCGCCGCCGGCGTCAACGTGCTGACCGGCGGAACCGACGTGCACCTCCTGCTCGCCGACCTGCGCGAGTCCGAGCTTGCCGGCCCCGACGCCGAGCAGCGCCTCGACCGGATCGGGATCACCGTCAACCGCAACGCGGTGCCCAACGACCCGCGCCCGGCGATGGTGACGTCGGGTCTGCGGATCGGCACCCCGGCGATGGCGACCCGCGGCCTGCAGGCCGACGACTTCCACGAGATCGGCAAGGTCATCGCCGAGGCGCTCACCGGCCCGTTCGCGGACGCCGACGTCGCGGCGCTGTCCGAGCGCACCCGCGCGCTCGCCGAGCGCTACCCGCTGTACCCGCACCTGACCGCCGCGGCGGCGGTCTAGGCGCGCGCACGTCCGCGGACGCGACGCGCGCGTAGTACGTGTCGTGCGTCGCCTTCTGATCGCCAACGTCGCGCTCGCGCTGCTGCTCGCGACGCACATCGTCGACCACGCGGTTCGTCAACCGGCCGGCGATCAGCTGTCGCTGACCGCAAGCCTTCCCGGCCTGCTCGGAGCCGCCAGCATCTTCGTGTCGCTCGTGCTCGTCGCACGCCGACATCCGCGCGCGCCGCAGATCGCCGGCGTCCTGGGGATCCTCACGGCGCTCGGCTTCGTCGCCGTGCACCTCGCTCCGCACTGGTCGATGTTCAGCGACCCCTACGCCGACCGCCAGCTCGATGCCGGGTCGTGGATCGGGATGCTCGCGGCCGCTCGCGGGCGGGCTGCTGCTGGCCTACGAGGCCGCGTCGCGTCAGACCGGCGCCTTCGTGAGCGCGCCGAGGTTCAGGTTCTGGTGGATCGCGACGACCGAGCGGGCCTTGTTGAGCGAGTAGAAGTGGAAGCCGGGGACGCCGAACTCGAGCAGGCCCTGGCACTGCTTCGTCGTGTACTCGATGCCGAGCTCGATCGCGGCGTCGTCGTCGTCCTCGACCTTCGTCAGCAGCTCGTCGAGCGCGGGCGGGATCTTCGCGCCGCACATCTTCGTGAAGCGGCGGACCTGCGCGGCCGAGCGGATCGGCAGCATGCCGGGCACGATCGGCACCGTGACGCCGAGCGCACGCAGATCCTCGACGTAGCGGAAGTAGTCGTCGTTGTCGAAGAACAGCTGCGTGATGATGACCTCGGCGCCGGCCGCGACCTTCTCCTTGGCGATCTGGAGATCCTGCTCGCGGCTCTCCGCGCGCGGATGGATCTCCGGGAAGCCCGCGACGGCGATCGAGAAGAAGTCGAACCAGCCGGACTGGCCGCGGCGCGCGGCGTTGACGAGCTCGGTCGCGTTCTTGAAGCCGTCCGGATGCACCTTCCAGGGCGCGGTCACGCCCTCGGGCGGATCGCCGCCGAGCGCGATGACCTTGTCGATCCCGCAGCCCCAGAGGTCGCCGAGCACGCCCTTGACCTCGTTCTGCGGCTGGTCGACGACGGTCAGGTGCGCCATCACCTCGAGCTGCTCGGCGAACGCGAGGCGCTTGACGATCCTCATCGTCGTCGCGCGCGAGGAGCCGCCGGCGCCGTACGTCACCGAGACGAAGTCCGGCTCGAGCTTCTTGAGCTCCGCGACCGCGGCGAACAGGTTCTCCATCCCCTCGTCGGTCTTCGGCGGGAAGAACTCGATCGAGAAGGTCAGCCCGTCGCGGGCATACATGTCGCTGAGCTTGGTCACGGTGGTCTCTCTGCTGACGGCGGCGGTGGAAGCTCAGGACACTCTATGGGTCCGTCGAGGCCTGGGCATCGGTCTGGCGCGCTCGCAGCCACCGCGGCCAGACGAGGTTCGGCCGCGTTCGCCGGCGAGATCGTCGCGGCCGAAGATCGTCAGCGGCTCACCACGGCTGTTCGCCGCAGACGAGGTCGGCTGCGTTCTGCGAGGCGGTCGGCGACTTGCCGTCCTCGCGCCACTGCGCGTACGTGCCGGCCCAGCACTTCTTCCAGGCCGCGTGATCCCACACGACGGCGGGCTTGAATGGACCGGCGCTGACCGTCTTGATCGGCGTGAACGCCATCGCCGGGGTGCTCAGCCCGGCGCAGGCGATGGTGGTGATGGCGGCGATGCGGATGTTCCGTGTGATGTTCATGCCCGTCTAACGCCGCTCCTCGACCGGACTTACGCGGCGCCCGAGAAACTTCTTGCGATCCGGCGCTAGGCGTTGCCGACGAACGGCGAGAAGTGCTCGTGGACGATCAGCCACGCCCCGTCGTCCTTGGCGAGGACGAGCGTCGCCCGCGCCCGCAGCTCCATCCGCTCACCCTCCGCGAGGACCGCGTACTCCATCACGAAGGTCGTCACCGCCACGGGCCCGAAGACGTCGATCTTGAGGTCGACGGCGCGCGCGTCGAACTCCTCGACGGCCGAGGATCGTCTCGCGCTCCAGTCGCCGCGTCGTGTCCCCATCCTGGCGCTCGAGCGGCTCGAAGTCGTCGAACTTCGTGAACTTGCGCCCGAAGGCGTGGTAGGACTCGAGCTCGTCGACCGCCTTGCGACGCGCCGCCGACATGATGTCCTCGATCCGTCGCTCGACCTCGAGCTGCTCCTGGGCGAAGGGCTCGAGCAGGATCGACTGCGGCTGTGTCGGTCGCCATGTCACTCCTCCTCGGCCATCGCGAGCAGGTCGTCGCGGCTGACCTGACCGACGAGCTCGGGGTGGTCGGACTGCATGTGGCCGCGTGATGTCCGCCAGCAGCGTGTCGTCGTCCTCGCCGCGCGCGACGTAGCCGCACTCGCACCTGATCACTCTTGCCATCTCCGCTCCCTTTGTCGTTGGTGGTGAGCGTCGCGCGATTGTGCGCCGGGGGCGTTGCGGTTACGTTGAAGCCGCGTTGACGCGGATCCAGATCTGTGGCCGGATCACCGTCGAGCTCGACGGCCGTCGCGTCGAGGGTGATCTGCCCGGACGGCAGGGCCGGCTCGCGTTCGTCTATCTCGCGCTCAACCGTTCGCGCGCCGTGACGCGGGACGAGCTTGCCGCGGCGATCTGGCCCGAGCAGCCTCCGCCGGGTGCGCGCGGCACGCTGCGCACGATCATCTCGCGGCTGCGCGGGGCGCTCGGCAGCGACGTCCTCGACGGTCGCGACGACCTGCGCCTGGCGTTGCCGGGCGACGCGTTCGTCGACAGCGAGATCGCGGCGACGAAGATCCACGAGGCCGAGGCCGCCGTGCATGCCCAGCAGTGGGCTCGCGGGGTCGGGGCGGCGGCGGTCGCGTACACGATCTCCGGGCGAGGCTTCCTCCCCGGCGAGGACGCTCTATGGGTCATCGAGCAACGGCGCTGGCTCGAGGACGTCCACCTGCGCGCGCTCGAGTGCGACGGCGATCGTGAGCCTCGGCATCGGCGGCTCCGAGGTTGCTGCCGCCGAACGCGACGCACGGCGGCTCGATGAGGCTCGCGCCGTATAGGGAGAGCGGCTATCGGCTCCTGATGCGGGCGCTCGACAGCAAGGGCGAACGTGCCGAGGCGCTGCTCGTCTACGAGCGGCTGCGGACCCTGCTGCGCGACGAGCTGGGCTCGGCCCCGAGCCCGCTGTCGCAAGCGCTCCACCGCCACCTCCTGGGCGTGACGGACTAGCTGCATGAGCGAGCTTCCTCTGACCGGCGGATGCAATTGCGGTGCGGTCCGCTACGAGGTCACCGAGCCACTCGTGATCGCGAGCTACTGCCACTGCACGCGCTGCCAGCGGCGTAGCGGCGCCGCAGCATCGCCGAACGCCCACCCGGCGCCCGGCTCGTTTCGCATCGTCGCCGGAGAGGACCGCCTCAAGCGCTGGAAGCCCGCGGACGGAGGCGAGAAATGGTTCTGCGGCGACTGCGGCTCGTCGATCTTCGCGCGCAACCTCAGCCACCCCGACTCGATCGGCATCCGCATGGGCACGTTCGACACCGATCCCGGCATCAGACCGAGCGTACGCGCGTTCGTCACGGACGCTGCGGCGTGGGAGGCCGTGCCCGATGACGGCCTGCCGCGGCATCCGCAGAGCCGTCACACCCGTAAGAGCTAGCGCTGCCCAGACGCGGGCTACGGCGCCACGGGGTCGGTCGAGTCGCCCGTGATGATCAGTAGAAGCGCTTCCGGTTGGTCGCGTCGGTGACCTGGCCGTCGCTAAGTCGGGGGCTGACGACGAAGTGATTGGAGTTGTTCGTGCCGGGCGGCGCGCAAGCGACGACCGAGGCGATCGCGCATCGCGTCGCGCTGATCTCGCCGGAGAACTCAGGATTGGCGTTCGGGACCGCGGCGCGGCCATTGAGGATCGCATCGCTGTTCTGGTCGACCTGGTTCTGCAAAGCGATCGTCGCGACGATCGCGTTGTTCGACAGGTCCTCGTTGGCGTTGATGTAGACGTTGCCGGCGGCCCCCGCAGGATTGGCGCCGTATCCGGACGTCACCGAGAAGCCGCCGGACTGCGCCTCGATCGCTCCACTCGCGTCGATCAGCGCCCAGCGCCCGACGCCGGCAGGGCCCGTGTCGCCCTTGGGACCGGCTGGGAGCTGCCCCAGCTTGAAGTCAACAGCCTTCAGCGAGCGGTTCTTGACATCGGAGGCCGTCAGGCGCGTTCTTGATGTCGGCACCGGTCAGGGAGTTGTCCCGACATCGCGCGACGTGATCCAGACCGCGGCATAGGACGTGCCCCCTGTCGCGACGACGAGCGCCGCGATCGCGACGATCATCGAGGGACTCGGCTTGGAAATCGCTGCATCGGGGAGCTCCTTCAGTCACGAGGCCGTGACTTCGAGATGGGCGTTGTCTGGGTTCCTACGGGACACGCGACCATGGCGCTCAACGTTCGACGGGGCTTGGCGCTCGGCAGCTCTCCGGCGACTGATCGGGCGACCGCGTGACGAGATACCGTCCGCGCCGACACGCCAGCGACGGAGGGTGCAGATGACGGCCGAGGCCTACGTGTACCGATCCGGTGAAGCCGAGCTGCGATGGCTGGGTGAGACGTCACCCAGTTCCTCGCCACCGGAGATCAGACCGACGAGCCGTTCGCGCTCGTCGACGAGCGGGCGAACCGTGGCGAACGCGTCCCGCTGCACCGCCACGAGGACGACGTCGAGTCCTTCTACGTCGTCGAGGGCGAGGTCTCGTTCTTTCTCGGCGACCAGCCCGGCGTGCGCGCCGGCGCCGGCGCGTTCGTGCATGTGCCCGCCGGGGCCGTCCACGGCTTTCGGGTCGAATCGGAGACCGCCCGCTACCTCATCCTCACGACCGCGCGTCACGGCGAGTTCTACCGCGCCATCACCCTGCCCTCGCGGCCGGGCGGACTACCGCCGACCGAGTCGATCGAGGGATCGCAGATCGGTAGGGCAGCGAAGGAGTACGGAATCGAGTTCGTCGGCCCGCTGCCTGACGAGGCCTGAGGCCGTCAGCTACGAGCGGAGGGGGAGGAATTCGAACCCTCGGAAGGGGGGTTGCCCGCTCAACGGTTTTCGAGACCGCCCGATTCAACCACTCTCGCACCCCTCCAAGGCGCAACGAACGAGCGCCGGTCGAGGATAGGAGATCGATCGCAACAACCGCGCGCAGGTGGCGTGCGACGATCAGGAGGACCACCCTGCACGCAAGGAGTCAGCACATGCCGGAGCGCACGAGCTACGCCCAGGGCACGCCCTCTTGGGTCGATCTTTCCTCGCCGGACGTCGAGGCCTCGGCTGCCTTCTACGGCGGCCTGTTCGGATGGACGGCCGATGGTGCGACGGAGTCGCCCGAGGACACCGGCGGCTATCAGATCTTCATGCTGCGGGGCAAGCGCGTCGCCGGCGTGATGCCGATCATGAGCCCCGAGCAGCCGCCGGCCTGGAGCACGTACATCGCGGTCGACGACGCCGACGAGACCGCTGCCAAGGCGATGGAGGCCGGCGGCCAGATCATCGTCGAGCCGATGGACGTCCGGAGGCCGGCCGGATGGCGTTCTTCGTCGACCCGACCGGCGCTTCATCGGCATCTGGCAGGCGAACGAGCACACCGGCGCGGAGCTCGTCAACGAGCCGGGCTGCCTGGCTGGAACGACCTGGCGACGCGCGACGCGGTGGCGGCGAAAGCCTTCTACGCCACGGTCTTCGGCATCGAGGCGGCGCCTGGGACGGTCCCGAGCGACGCGACTACACGGTCTGGAACGTCGCCGGTCAGATGGTCGGGGGGCTGATCGAGATGGACGAGAACTACCCGGCGGAGGCGCCGGCCTGGACGACGTACTTCATCGTCGAGGATGCGGACGCGACGACGGCGCTCGCGGCCGAGCTCGGCGGAGCCGTTCGCGTCCCGCCCTTCGACGCCCAGGGCATCGGCCGGCTCGCGGTGCTGGGCGACCCGCATGGTGCCCGGTTCGCGGTCATGTCGGCCCCTGCGCAGCCAGACGAGTAGGCCGCCCGGGGTCAGCG
>CAWAZC010000002.1:0-19797 GCA_963786415.1 uncultured Actinomycetota bacterium | reverse complement strand
CGCCACCAGGATCGGGCTGGGCAGGGTGAGCCCGGCTAGCTCGGTCGGAGGGGCCACGGCGCCGAGCCTATGCACTGCCCACGCGGACGCCGGGGTCCACGTCGTCCCAGCGGACCCGGTCGCCGCGGAAGACGGGACCGTCGACGCAGGCGCGGACCATCCGCGCGACGCCGTCCTCCCCCACGACCGGCACGGCACAGCCCTGGCAGAGGCCGGTGCCGCAGGCCATCGGCTGCTCGAGGGCGGTCTGGCTCCACGCTCCGGCCTGCTCGGCGGCCGAGGCGACGGCGTGGAGGGTCGGTGCCGGCCCTGCGGCGTAGACGACCTCGGCCTGCGCCTTGCCCAGCACATCGGGGAGTACGTCGGCCACCGTGCCTCGGCTGCCGATCGACCCGTCGCCGGTGACCACCGTGACCGCGCGGGCGGAGCGTCGCGCTTCGAGTGCCGAGAGCAGGTGGGCTTCGTCCTGGGCAGCGACGACCAAAGTGACGACACAGCCGCGCTCTCGGAGCCGCTCGGCGAGGGGGTACATCGGCGCGGCGGCATATCCCTCGCCGACGAGGACACAGCTGACCGGCTCCTTGGGGAGGGCGAAGGGTCGACCGAGGGGTCCGGTGACCTCGACCCGCGCCCCGCTCGGCAGGGCGGCCAGCCAACGGGTGCCGGGGCCGACCGGCTCGATGACCAGCTCGATGGTGGCGCCGTACCCGCCGGTGGGCTTGACCCGGTGGATCCACATGGCGCGGCGGGCGAGGCGATCTGGTCCGGTCGAGAGCGCCACGAAGTTGCCGGGCCGGAACCGGTCGGGGACGCCGGGCGCGATCAGGGTCAGGTGACAGTAGGCGCCGACCTTCCGGGTCGCCAGCACCTCGCCGGTGACGTGGACGGGGCGTCGCTCGGTTGATCTCACTTCGACTGGGCTCATGACGTCGTCGGCGCCCCGAGGCCGTCCAGGATCCGGGTGGGCCACCGTGGACCCTCGTAGACGAAGGCGGTGTAGGCCTGGAGGAGGGTGGCGCCCGCCTCGAGCCGGTCGCGGGCGTCCTCGACGGTGGTGATTCCGCCGACCGACACCAGGGTGAGGTCGCCGGCCCGTCCCGCGAGCAGCCTCAAGACCTCCACCGACCGGGCGGCGAGCGGGCGGCCGGAGAGGCCGCCGGCGCCGATCTCGGCCACGGTCCCCTCCGGGGTCTGGAGGCCCCCGCGGGCGATGGTCGTGTTGGTCGCGACGACCCCGTCCAGCCCGACCGCGGTCGCCAGGTCGGCGACGGCCAGGACGTCGTCGTCGTCGAGGTCGGGGGCGACTTTGACGAGCAAGGGCACGCGTCGGTCCGGTACGGCGTCGTCGGCGCGGCGTCGTACGGCCCTCAGCAGCGGCTCGAGCTTCTCGACGGCCTGCAGGTTGCGCAGGCCGGGGGTGTTGGGCGAGCTCACGTTGACGACCAGGTAGTCGGCGTACGGCGCCAGCAGCCCGGCCGACTTCTCGTAGTCGCGCACCGCATCGTCCTCGGGCACCACCTTGGTCTTCCCGATGTTCACCCCGACGATCGTTGAGTTGGGCTTCCCTCCCCGTTGAGTTGGGCCTCCCTCACCCTTGAGTTGTGCGTGCCTGTCGGCCAGCCTCCGCGCGACCACCTCCGCACCGTCGTTGTTGAAGCCCATCCGGTTCACGACCGCGCGATCATCGGGCAGCCGGAACAGCCGCGGCGTCGGGTTGCCGGGCTGCGGCTCGCCGGTCACGGTGCCGATCTCGACATGGCCGAAGCCGAGGGCGGCCAGCGCGTCGATGCCGACGGCGTTCTTGTCGAAGCCGGCGGCCAGGCCGAGGGCGTTCGGGAAGCGCAGACCCATCGCCGTGACCGGGTCCCCGGCGGCGGCGCGGGTCCTGGCCAGCACCGGCCGCGCCACCCGGATCGCCCGGAACGCCGCGTGGTGCGCGCGCTCGGGGTCGACCCGGGTGAGCACCCGACGGAAGAGGACGTCGTAGGCCGTCATCGACGCCCCGCACCGCGTGGCGCGCCCAGCTCAACGGATAGGGAAGCCCAACTCGACAAGGGGGTCAACGGCCGGCCCAGTCCTGCAACGACCGGACGCCGATGTCGCCGGCGCGCATGGCCTCGATCCCCTGCACCGCCGCGCCGAGCCCCTGCACGGTGGTGATGCACGGGATGTTCGCGATCACGGCCGCGGTGCGGATCTCGTAACCATCGGTGCGGGCCGAACCACCGCTGGTGGACCCGCGCGGGGTGTTGACCACCAGGTGGATCTCGCCTGCACTGATCAGCTGCACGGTCGTCTGCTCCCCCGCCGGGCCGGTGCCCTCGAAGTGCTTGCGCACGATCCTGGCGGGAATGCCGTTGCGACGCAGGACCTCGGCCGTGCCCTGGGTCGCCAGCACCTCGAACCCCAGGTCGGCCAGACGCTTGATCGGGAAGATCATCGTCCGCTTGTCGCGGTTGGCCATGCTCACGAAGACCCGGCCGGTCACCGGCAGCGGACCGTACGCCCCGGCCTGGGACTTGGCGAAGGCCTTGCCGAAGAAGGCGTCGAAACCCATCACCTCGCCGGTGGACCGCATCTCCGGGCCGAGCACCGTGTCGACGGTCCGGCCGTCGGAGGTCTGGAACCGGTTGAACGGCATCACCGCCTCCTTGACCGCGATCGGAGCATCGCCGGGCAGGTCTCCCCCGTCCCCGGACTCGGGCAAGACCCCCTCCTCACGCAGGGAGGCGATCGAGTCGCCCATCATCACCCGGGCCGCAGCCTTGGCCAGCGGTACCGCCGTCGCCTTGGAGACGAACGGCACCGTGCGGGACGCGCGCGGGTTCGCCTCGAGCACGTAGAGCACGTCGGAGCCCAGGGCGAACTGGATGTTGATCAGCCCGCGGACGCCCACGCCCTGGGCGATGGCCTCGGTGGCCTCGCGGATTCGCCGGATCTCGCTCGCGCCGAGCGTGATCGGCGGCAGCGCGCACGCCGAGTCGCCGGAGTGGATCCCGGCTTCCTCGATGTGCTCCATGACCCCGCCGAGGTAGAGGTTCTGGCCGTCGTACAGCGCGTCGACGTCGATCTCGACCGCGTCGTCGATGAACCGGTCCACCAGCACCGGATGCTCCGGGCTGATCTGGGTGGCCCGGCCGATGTAGTCCGACAGCGCCTCGTCGTCGTAGACGATCTCCATGCCCCGCCCGCCCAGGACGTACGACGGCCGCACCAGCACCGGGTAGCCGATCTCGGCTGCGATCGCCGCCGCCTCGGGGTACGACGACGCCATGCCGTGCTTGGGCGCCGGCAGGTCGGCGTCGCGGAGCACCCGCCCGAACGCACCCCGCTCCTCGGCGAGGTGGATCGCCTCGGGGGTGGTTCCGACGATCGGCACGCCCGCGTCGGCCAGTCCCTGGGCCAGGCCGAGCGGAGTCTGTCCGCCCAGCTGACAGATCACGCCGGCGACCGGGCCGGCCTGCTGCTCGGCGTGGACCACCTCGAGCACGTCCTCGAGGGTCAGCGGCTCGAAGTAGAGCCGGTCGGAGGTGTCGTAGTCGGTGGACACGGTCTCGGGGTTGCAGTTGACCATCACCGTCTCGTAGCCCGCGCGGGACAGCTCGAGCGCCGCGTGCACGCAGGAGTAGTCGAACTCGATGCCCTGCCCGATCCGGTTCGGCCCGGAGCCGAGGATGATCACCGCCTCACGCTCGCGGGGGGCCACCTCGTTCTCCTCGTCGTACGACGAGTAGTGGTAAGGCGTCCGCGCGGCGAACTCGGCGGCACAGGTGTCGACGGTCTTGTAGACCGGCCGGATCCCGAGCGCGTGCCGGACCCCGCGGACAACCGCCTCGGACATGTTCCGCATCCGGCCGATCTGGCTGTCCGAGAACCCGTGCCGCTTGGCCCGGCACAGCAGCTCCGGCGTCAGCTCCGGTGCATCCAGCACCTCGCCCGCGATCTCGGAGATCAGGAAGAGCTGGTCGAGGAACCACGGGTCGATGCCGGTGGCGTCGTGCAGCTCCTCGAGCGTGGCCTCGGCGCGGATCGCGTCCATGACCTTCCGCAGCCGACCGTCGTGCGGGACCCGGACCGCGTCCAGGAGCTCCGCCTTGTCGAGGTCGACCCACACGTGGGTCCAGTCGAACGGCGCATGCGCATGCTCCAGTGACCGCAGCGCCTTCTGCAGCGCCTCGGTGAAGTTGCGCCCGATCGCCATCGCCTCCCCCACCGACTTCATGTGCGTGGTCAGCGTGGGGTCGGCACCCGGGAACTTCTCGAACGCGAACCGCGGCACCTTCACCACGACGTAGTCCAGCGTCGGCTCGAAGCTGGCCGGGGTCTCGCGGGTGATGTCGTTGGGGATCTCGTCGAGGGTGTAGCCGATGGCGACCTTGGCCGCGATCTTCGCGATCGGGAATCCCGTCGCCTTGGACGCCAGCGCCGAGGACCGCGACACCCGCGGGTTCATCTCGATCACGACCAGTCGGCCGTCGGCGGGGTTCACGGCGTACTGGATGTTGCAGCCACCGGTGTCGACGCCCACCGCCCGGATGATGCCGATCGCGAGGTCGCGCATCGCCTGGTACTCGCGGTCGGTCAGGGTCATCGCCGGCGCCACGGTGATCGAGTCGCCGGTGTGGACACCCATGGGATCGAGGTTCTCGATGGAGCAGACGATCACCACGTTGTCGGCGGTGTCGCGCATGACCTCGAGCTCGTACTCCTTCCAGCCGATGATCGACTCCTCGAGGAGCACCTCGGTGGTCGGGCTGGCGGCGAGCCCGGCGCCGGCGATCCGGCGCAGGTCGTCCTCGTCGTAGGCCATGCCGGAGCCGGTGCCGCCCATCGTGAACGACGGACGGACGACCATCGGGTACCCGAGGTCCTCGGCGGCGGCGAGGCAGTCGTCGAGGGAGTGGCAGATCGCGCTGCGCGCCACCTCACCGCCGAGGTCCTCGACGATCTTCTTGAACTGCTGCCGGTTCTCGCCGCGGTCGATCGCCTGGATGGAGGCGCCGATCAGCTCCACGCCGTACTTCTCGAGGACGCCGTTCTCCGCGAGCGCCATCGCGGCGTTCAGCGCGGTCTGCCCGCCCAGGGTCGCGAGCAGCGCGTCGGGGCGCTCCTTCTCGATCACCTTCTCGACGAACTCCGGGGTGATCGGCTCGATGTACGTCGCGTCGGCGAACTCGGGGTCGGTCATGATCGTGGCCGGGTTGGAGTTGACCAGCACCACGCGCAGGCCCTCGTCCTTGAGCACTCGGCAGGCCTGGGTGCCCGAGTAGTCGAACTCGCACGCCTGGCCGATGATGATGGGTCCGGAGCCGATGACCATCACGCTTTGGAGGTCGGTGCGCTTGGGCATCAGCGGTCACCGCCCATCAGGTCGCAGAAGCGGTCGAAGAGGTACGCCGCGTCGTGCGGGCCCGCCGCCGCCTCGGGGTGGTACTGGACCGAGAAGCTCCTGAGCTTGCCGTCGCCGTCGCGCAGCTCGAGTCCCTCGACCACGTCGTCGTTGAGGCACACATGGCTGACCGTCGCCACGCCGTACGGCGTCTGCGTGGGGGCATCCAGGGGAGCGTCCACGGCGAACCCGTGGTTGTGGGCGGTCACCTCGACCTTGCCGGTGGTGCGGTCCATGACCGGCTGGTTGATCCCCCGGTGTCCGTACTTCAGCTTGTAGGTGCCGAACCCGAGCGCCCGGCCGAAGAGCTGGTTGCCGAAGCAGATACCGAAGTACGGGATGCCTTCGGCGAGCGCCCCCTGCAGGAGCTCGATCTGCTGCGTGGTCGCGGCCGGGTCGCCCGGGCCGTTGGAGAAGAACAACCCGTCCGGTTGCACCGCCGCCACGTCGTCGAGTGACGCCGTGGCGGGGAGGACGTGGACCTCGATCCCCCGCTCGGCCATCATCGCCGGGGTCATCGACTTGATGCCGAGGTCGAGGGCGGCGACCGTGAACTGCTTCTCCCCCACTGCTGGCACGACGTACGCGGTGTCGGTGGACACCTCGCCGGCGAGCTCGGCGCCGGCCATCTCCGCGGAGGCGCGCACCCGTTCCAGCAGGCTTTCGGGATCGGTCCCGTTCGAGGCGATCCCGACCCGCATCGCCCCGCGCTCGCGGAGGTGGCGGGTCAGGGCGCGGGTGTCGACACCGGAGATGCCGACGACCCCCTGGTCGCGCAGCTCGTCGTCGAGGCTGCGCCGGGCCCGCCAGTTGGAGGTACGGCGGGCGGGGTCGCGGACGACGTAGCCCGCGACCCAGATCCTCCCGGACTCCGGGTCCTCGTCGTTGACGCCGGTGTTGCCGATGTGGGGGGCGGTCATGACGACGACCTGTCGGTGGTACGACGGATCGGTCAGGGTCTCCTGGTAGCCGGTCATCCCGGTGTTGAAGACCGCCTCGCCGACCGTCTCCCCCTCGGCCCCGTAGGCCTCGCCGTGGAAGGTGCGGCCGTCCTCGAGGACGAGGACCGCAGTCATTGCAGCTTCCCGTCGAGCACGGTCGCCTTGCCGCGCAGGAACGTCGCGACCACCCGTCCGGGCAGCTCCATCCCCGCGTACGGCGTGTTCCGCGACAGCGACGCGGAGGACGACGCCTCGACCACGCGGCGCACCGACGGGTCGTAGAGCACGACGTTGGCGGGAGCCCCCTCCTCCACCGGCCGGCCGTGGTCGGAGACCCGGCCGATCCGGGCGGGGGCGTAGGACATCCGCTCGGCGACGCCGGACCAGTCCAGCAGGCCGGGGTCCACCATCGTCTCCTGGACGATCGACAGCGCGGTCTCGAGGCCGAGCATGCCGAACGCCGCGGCCGCCCACTCGCAGTCCTTGTCCTCCAGCGGGTGGGGGGCGTGGTCGGTCGCGACGATGTCGATCGTGCCGTCGGCCAGCCCGGCCCGCAGCGCCTCGGCGTCGGCGGCCGTCCGCAGCGGCGGGTTGACCTTGTAGAGCGGGTCGTAGGTGGTGGCGAGCTCGTCGGTCAGCAGCAGGTGGTGCGGACAGGCCTCGGCGGTGACGTTCCAGCCCTTCTCCTTGGCCTGCCGCACGATCTCGACCGAGCCGGCCGTGGACACGTGGCAGACGTGCAGTCGGGAGCCGACGTGCGCGGCCAGCAGGCAGTCGCGGGCGATGATCGCCTCCTCCGCGACCGCCGGCCACCCCGCCAGACCCAGCCGCCCGGACAGCTCGCCCTCGTTCATCTGCGCGCCCTCGGTCAGCCGCGGCTCCTGCGCGTGCTGGGCGACCACGCCGTCGAACGCCTTGACGTACTCCAGCGCCCGCCGCATCAGCACGGCGTCGTCGACGCACTTGCCGTCGTCGGAGAACACCCGGACCCGGGCGGCGGAGTCAGCCATCGCGCCGAGCTCGGCGAGGCGCTCACCGGCCAGTCCCACGGTGACGGCGCCCACCGGGTAGACGTCGCAGTAGCCGGCCTCGCGGCCCAGCCGCCAGACCTGCTCGACGACCCCGGCGGTGTCGGCCACCGGGTCGGTGTTGGCCATGGCGTGGACCGCGGTGAAGCCGCCGAGGGCGGCAGCGCGGGTCCCGGACTCGACGGTCTCGGCGTCCTCGCGGCCAGGCTCGCGCAGGTGGGTGTGCAGGTCGACCAGGCCGGGAAGCGCGACCAGGCCGGTGGCGTCGATGGTCTCGGCGGCTTCCGAACCGGCCGAGGAGCCGACCGCCCGGATCGCCCCGTCCTCGAGCAGCAGGTCGGTGGTCGGGCCGCCGAGGATCGAGGCGTTCTTGATCAGGTAGCTGGTCACGCTGGTCACTCCGGTTCCCCCGTGGTCTCGATGGGCTCGGCGGAGGGATCCGCCGGCGCGCTGCCGCTCAGCAGCAGGTAGAGCACCGCCATCCGGACGGCCACCCCGTTGGTGACCTGCTCGACGATCACCGATCTTGCGGAGTCGGCGACGTCGGCGGTGATCTCCATGCCGCGGACCATCGGGCCCGGGTGCATCACGATCGTGTGGTCCTGGAGCGTGGCCATGCGCTTGCCGTCGAGACCGTAGCGGCGGGAGTACTCGCGCGCGGTCGGGAAGAAGCCGCCGTGCATCCGCTCGCGCTGGACCCGCAGCATCATCACCGCGTCGGCCTTGGGCAGCACCGCGTCGAGGTCGTACGACGTCTCGACCGGCCAGCTGTCGATCCCGACCGGAAGCAGGGTCGGCGGAGCCACCAGGGTGACCTCGGCGCCGAGCGTGCGTAGCAGCAGCGCGTTGGAGCGGGCGACCCGGCTGTGCAGCACGTCGCCGACGATCGCCACCCGGCGCCCGTCGAGGCCGCCACCGTCCTGCGCGGCCAGGTGGCGCCACATGGTGAAGGCGTCGAGCAGGGCCTGCGTGGGGTGCTCGTGGGTGCCGTCGCCGGCGTTGACCACGTGGGAGCGGACCCAGCCGGAGTGGGCGAGCCGGTGCGGCGCCCCGCTGGCGGAGTGGCGCACCACCACCGCGTCGGCGCCCATCGCCTCCAGGGTGAGGGCGGTGTCCTTGAGGCTCTCGCCCTTGGAGAGCGAGGATCCCTTGGCCGCGAAGTTGATCACGTCGGCGCTGAGTCGCTTGGCGGCGGCCTCGAACGAGATGCGGGTGCGGGTGGAGTCCTCGAAGAACAGGTTCACCACCGTGCGGCCGCGCAGTGCTGGCAGCTTCTTGATCGGCCGGTCCGCGAGCGAGCGCAGCTCCTCGGCGGTCCGGAGGACCAGCTCGGCGTCGTCACGGCTCAGGTCGGCCGCGCTGAGCAGATGCTTCTTCACGACACACCTCCCTCGATCGTCACGGCGTCCAGATCGTCGATCCCCGCCAGGGTCACCCGAACCCGTTCGACGAGCGAGGTGGGGAGGTTCTTGCCGACGAAGTCGGCGCGGATCGGCAGCTCCCGGTGTCCGCGGTCGACGAGCACCGCGAGCCGGACCGCGGCCGGCCGGCCGATCTCGGTCATCGCGTCGAGGGCCGCCCGGATCGTCCGGCCCGAGAACAGCACATCGTCGACCAGCACCACGATCTTGCCGTCGATGCCGCTGTCGGGGATCTCGGTGTGCAGGAGGGCGCGGGCCGGCTTCAGGCGCAGGTCGTCGCGGTACATCGTCACGTCGAGCGAGCCGACCGGGACGTCGTACTCCTCGACGGTGGAGATCTTCTCGGCGATCCGGTGCGCCAGCGGGACCCCGCGACTCGGGATCCCGAGCAGCACCAGGTCGCGGGCGCCCTTGTTGCGCTCGATGATCTCGTGGGAGATGCGGGTGAGTGCCCGGTCGATGTCACGGGCGTCGAGGACGACGCGAGCCGAAGCCGCGTGCTCCTCCGGGAGTGAACTCTGAGGCGCAGGCATGGTTGCTGCAGGACCTCCTTCTCCGCCTCACGGGACGGCTCGTTAAAGGATGTCGATCGAGCGCGACTGTATCAGCCGGGACGGCCCGGCAACGACGCGACTCCCGGGCGTCTCAGCGGCTGGCGGGGTGATCGTCCGGCACGACGTCAGCGGCCAGCAGGGCGGCCTCGAGGTTGTTGCGGAGCCAGGTGACGTACTGGGTGTGCGGCCACTGCCAGCCGTCCACGAGCATGTGGTGAACCTCGGGGCTGGTCAGGGTCCACACCAGCGCGGCGGCCTCCTCGACCGGCTGCCGCAGGGCACCCTGCTCGCCGATCCAGGCCGCCAGCCGGGTCATCGACCGGCGTCGCTGCCGCAGGTGCAGCTCGGACCTGAGCTTGTCGAGCTCGGGCTCCACGACCGCGGCCGAGCGCAGCATGTCGTCGAGGGGTCTGGCCCGCGCCAGCTGGTCGCCGACAGCGGCGGCGAGCTCGTCGATCTTGGCCCGCAGGCTCAGCTCATGGTGCAACCCGTCAGGATCTGGCCCGGCCAGGGTGGTGCGCGGGTCCTCGCTGCCGGCCGCGTCCGCCATCACCGCCTCGAGCAGTCCTCGCTTGGTGCCGAAGGTGTGGAAGACGAGGTCCTCGCTGACCTGGGCCGTCCGGGCAATCTGCTTGATCGTCGCCCGCGCATATCCGACCTCGATGAACAATCGCTCCGCCGACTCCAGCATCCGACGGCGGGAGGCGCGAGCCTGCTCATCGCGCGCGGGTGAGTGATAGGCCCGGCGATTGACAGAAGGCGACATGTGACCGACTATAGAGTATTCGTTCCAGTGTCACTGGAACCAATTCTGGAAGGTCACCATGCGTGCCGCCTACTCCCTCTCCTACCGCCTGGGGCTGACCTCCTGGGACAAGACCTGCCCGGACGCCGACGCCGCGTTCAGCCGAATGCTCGACCGCGAGGAGGTCGGCCGGGCCGCACCCTTCGGACGCGCGCTCGACCTCGGCTGCGGCACCGGCAGTCACACCCGCCAGCTCCAGGACCGCGGCTGGGACGCCACCGGTGTCGACAACGTCCGCCACGCCGTCAACATCGCGATGGAGCGCGGCGGCGAGAACGAGCGCTACGTGATCGGCGACGTCGACCACCTGCCGGGCTGTGGCGTCGGCAAGGGATTCTCGTTCTACCTCGACATGGGCTGCTTCCACGGTCTCACCGACGACGCGCGGATGGCGATGGGCAGAGGCGTCACCGCCCTGGCCGAGAAGGACGCCACGCTGCTGATGCTGTGCTTCGAGCCCCAACGCAACCCGATGATTTCGCGTGGGGCCGACGCAGACGACGTGCGCCGTGCACTGCCTGACTGGACCCTGCTGGACGCCCGCCCGGCCGACATCACGACTCTGCCCAGCGCACTCGCCCGGCATGCGCCGCAGTGGTTCAGGTTCGCGCTCAACTGACTCCGGTTCCGCCTGCAACAGCGCCGCCGGGACCGCAGTACTGAACCTGGAGGGCGCTAGTCGGCGACGTCGAGCAGCACCTTGCCCACAGCGCCGCCCTCGACGGCGTCGTGGGCCGCCGCCAGGTCCTGGAGCGGGAAGTGATGCACCGGGAGCCCGGCGTCCTCGCCGACCCCGAGCGCACCCGTTTCGATCGCGGCCGTGACGTCCTCGGTCGCGGCGCGCACCAGGTCGTCGTGGAGGGTGTAGAGGATGAGGAACTGGAAGCGCAGGTTCTTCCCGAACGCCGCCCGCAGCGGCAACGTCAGCTCGTCGCCGCCGTTGTTGGCGTAGATCGAGACCAGGCCGTGCACTCGTACGACCTCGAGGTCGATCCCGATGTTCTGGGCGGGCGCGACCTCGACCGCGACGTCCACCCCGTCCGGCGCGACCGCGATGATCTCCTTCGCCGCCTCGGAGTCGCGGTAGTTCACGACATGGTGTGCGCCGGCCGCCCGGGCCAGCGTCGCCTTCTCGTCGCTGCTCACCGTGGTGACCACGGTGGCACCGGCCCAGTGGGCGAGCTGGACCGCGGCGTTGCCTACCGCGCCGGCTCCCCCGGCCACCAGCACGACCTTGCCGTCCAACGCCCCCGGCCCGAGACGGGCGGGCCCACCCTCGGCCGACGTCAGGGCGCGGTGAGCCGTCACCGCCGGTACGCCGACGCTGGCGCCGAGGTCGTACGACGCTCCCTCGGGCAGCGTCACCACCCGCGACGCGGGCTGCACGGTGTACTCGGCGGCTGTCCCGTGCGGTCGGCCGTGCTGGGCCAGGACCAGCCACACCCGGTCCCCCACCTGCACGTCCTCGACCCCCGCCCCGACCGCGTCGACGACACCCGCGCCGTCCTGTCCGGGTGTGATCTCGTCGAACGGCATGCCTCCGGGCATGCCACCGGACCGGAACTTCCAGTCCGTGGGGTTCACCCCGGATCGGGCCAGCTTCACCCGCACCTCGCCTGGCCCCGGGTCGGGGACCTCGCGATCGATGAGCTTCAGGACGGAGGAAGGACCGGTCTCGCGATAGGTGACGGCGCGCATGGACCCGACCGTACTCGTGTCGTCACCCTCGGCGAGCCGCTGCGCCGAACGGCCAGCGGGCGGGTCCTGCCTGGTCTCGTGGGCCAGCCAAGCGCAAGGCGGCACTGGTATTCAGTGCCTGGTCTCGTACCTGGTCAGGAGCACGCCGTCGGGAAACGTCCGGGTCTCCACCAGGTTCAGGTTCACCCAGTCGTCCAGGGCCGTGAAGAACGGCGTGCCGCCGCCCACCAGGACTGGGTAGGTGACGATCAGGTACTCGTCGATGAGCCCGGCCCGCATGGCAGCCGCGGCGAGGGTGGCGCCGGCGATCTCCATCGGGGCACCGTCCTCGGCCCTGAGCCGGGCGATCTCGGCGACCGCGTCACCGGTCACGAGGCGGGCGTTCCCATCGACCTTGTCGATCGTCGAGGAGAACACGACCTTCGGGGTGTCCCGCCAGCTGCGCGCGAAGTCGATCTCGGCGGGTGTGGCACCGGGCTGCTGGTCGGCGGTCGGCCAGTGGGAACTCATCGTGTCCCACAGCTTGCGCCCGTACAGGGACATGCTGATCATTCGCATCTGCTCGCACCAGAAGAGGAACACCTCCTCCACCGGTCCGCCCCAGCCGATGTCGTCGCCGGGAGCGGCGATGTAGCCGTCCACGGTCACGTTCATGCCGAAGATCAGTTTCCGCATGGCGTCAGCCTCCCGCGACTCCGTATTCGGCGTACGGACCGACACTGCCCGGAAAGATCATCGCGCTCCGCCCGATCCTCAGTCCGGCGATCATCGGTCATGGGATGCCATCGTCCCAGCAACCTCCGAGCCACGTGGTCGATCAGCGGCATGGTCGGGCGAGCGTAGCCGCCCTCCATCGCGGCATGTGCGGTGCTTTGGATCAACGTCATACGATCCGGTCGCCATAGCGCTCGTTTCGTATGACGTCCCGGGAGCTCCGGATCCCGCATTCGAGACTCTGGCAGTATCTCGGGTGCACTTCCGACTGAGTGCGCTACCGCATACCTAGAGCAGCGCGGCCATGCCGGCACAGGCCGCGAGCCATGCGGCCCGGGTCGCTTCGGAGAGCTGGGCGTAGGGCAGCACAGACCCGGGCACCAGCACCGGGTCGTAGGGCACTCGGTAAACCGCCTTGGTCCGTTGCTCGTAGACCTGCTCCAGGTCGTGCGCGAGCTGTTCGTCGACGTGGGAGGAGGGGTCGGAGAGCACCGTGATCGTCTTGTGCTTGAGGTTCTCGTAGCCGGCATCCTGCAGGGCGTCGAGCATCCACAGCCCGCTGTAGCCGGTGTCCTCGCGGATGGTGCTGGTCACGACCAGCAGGTCGGCGGCCTCCGCCGCGGCGAGCCAGTTCTCCGCCCGCATGTTGTTGCCGGTGTCGATCAGGATCAGCCGGTAGAAGCGCTCGAGGAGCTCGTGGACGGCGGTGAAGTCCTGCGCCCGGATCATCCCGGTGACGTGGGGCCGCTCGTCGGAGGCGAGGACGTCGAAGTGGGCGTCGCCCTGTGACCGCACGAAGGCCCCGAGGTCGCCGATCCGGGCCTGGTAGACGTCGCTGAACTTCTCCAGGTCCTCCAGCAGCTCCCGCGTGGTGTTGCGGTGCGAGCTGCGGGTGCCCCTGATGCCGAGCGTCCCCCGGGTCTCGTTGTTGTCCCACGCGACCACGCCGCCACCCCGCACGGTGCCGAAGGTGTAGCCGGCCACCAGAACTCCCGTGGTCTTGGCGGCACCCCCCTTGGGATTGAGGAACGCCACGGTCCGGGGTCCCGCGAAGTCGCGCTGGATGGAGCGCCGCTGCTGCTCGTGCTCGAGCTCCGCGCGACCCATCTGCGGGGACACCGCACCTCCGGTCCAGCGCCGGACCCGGCCGCGCCAGCCCCAGCTCGCCGGGCCGGGCTCGACCTGCTCGGCGCGCCGGTCCAGGAAGTCTGTGGCGGTCATGAACCGGCGTACCTCGGGCTCGGCGGCAGCCTCCGCCGGAGCCGGGGCTGCCGGGTCTGGCACCGGGGGTTCGGCCCGCACGGCGGGCTCGGCCCCAGCAGCGGGCTCAGCAGCCGGCTCAGCAACAGGCTCAGCAGCGGGCTCGGAGGCGCCCGGCATGGGGTCGGTCAGGGGGTCACCGTGGGGCGGCGTCGGCAACGGAGCCTCGGGGCGAAGGCGGGACGCGGTGTAGGACGCCAGGTCGTCGGCGGTGTAGAGGCGTTCGCTGGTGTCCGGCTCCAGTCCGCCCCGGCGGCTGTGCTCCTGAGTCATCCGAGTTCCTCCGTCATCCACGTTCCCACGGGCGCGCAAGGACCTGTGCGCGGCGCACCACTCACACCATGACCACCATGCGTTGCTGCTAAACCAGTTCGTCGAGAACGGTTTCGACCGCGCGGTGGAAGGTCGGGTACGCAAAATGCATCGTACGCAGCGTGGCGATCGGCACCTCCGCGTGCACCGCGGTGACGAGCATCGACAGGATCTCGCCACCCGCGGGACCCACCACCGTGGCCCCCACCAGCACGCCGCGGTCGCGGTCGGCCACCAGCTTGACGACCCCGGCTGCCTTGGCCAGCCATCCCCGCGCGCCGAGGTCGCCGGAGGCGGTGGCCACCGCGAGGCCCGCACTGCGGGCACGCTGCTCCGTGAGCCCGACGGAGGCGACCTCGGGCTCGGTGAAGGTCACCCTGGACACCGCCCGGTAGTCGGCCCAGTGACCGTCCTCGCCGAGGATGTCGCGGACGGCCACGGCCGCCTGGTACATCGAGACGTGGGTGAAGGCGCCCTTGCCGGTGATGTCGCCGACGGCCCACAGCTTCTCCCCGGCGCGCATCCGCTCGTCGGTCTCCAGAACGGACGTCTCCGGATCCAGGCCCACGGTGTCCAGACCGATGTCCACCAGGTTGCCGCGCCGCCCGGCCGCCACGAGGAGCTTCTCCGCCCTGAGCTCCTGTCCGCCCACGTGCAGGGTGAATGAGCCGTCTGCGTGGTCCACCGAGTCCACCTTCGCCCCGGTCAGCACCTGGATCCCCTCCGCGGCGAACGCCTCCTCCAACACCGTGGACGCCTCGGGCTCCTCCACGGTGACGAGCCGGTCCTCGGCCTCGACCACGGTGACCCGGGCGCCGAACCGCGCGAAGATCTGCGCGAACTCGCAGCCGATGGCTCCGCCGCCGAGCACCACGACCGATCCCGGGATCTCGGTCAGCCGCACCGCGTCGCGGTTGGTCCAGTACGGCGTGTCGTCGAGCCCGTCGATGGGCGGGGCGGTGGGCTCGGTGCCGGTGTTGACGACCACGCCCTTCGCGGCGACGTACGTCGTCCCGTCGACCTCGACCCGGCCGGGTCCGGCCAGCCGGCCATGACCGCGGACGAACCGGACACCCGACTCCTCGAGACGATCGACCGCTGCGGCGTCGTCCCAGTCGTCGGTGGCCTCGTCGCGGACCCGGGCCGCCACGGTGGACCAGTCGGGCTGGACCTGTGCGGTGCCGCCGAACTCGGGGACCCGGTGCACCTCGGCGATCTGGTGGGCGGCCGCGATCATCATCTTCGACGGCACGCAGCCGTAGTAGGGGCACTCTCCCCCCACGAGCCGGTTCTCTACCGCCACCACGTCCAGCCCGGCGCGCCCGAGCTTGATGGCGGCGTGCTCCCCTCCGGGGCCGAGGCCGAGCACCACCACATCGACGTCGTGTGTCGTCATCTCCGTACCCCCTCCGGGCTCATAAGGTCAGCGGGACAGGTGGCGGGCGTGGGCGAAACAGAAGACCCCGAAGCAGCCGAGGCCGATCGCAATCGCTCCCAGCAGATAGGGCCCGAACGGCTGGTCGAGGACCTCTTGCAGTGCCTGGTCGAGGCCGCCGGACTTCCGCGGATCATGGGTGGCGGCGGCGAAGCCGATCAGTGCACCGACGAGGCCGAACGAGACGCCCTTGGCGACGTATCCCGCCTTGCCGAGTCCGATGTAGGCCGTACCGGTGTCGCCGCTTCGACCCTCGGCGGTGAGGTCCTCGGTGAACTTTCCGCTGACCCCCTTGTAGACGAGGTAGACGCCGGTCCCGATCACCACGGCGCCGACCGCTCCCACCAGCAGCTGACCGGCCGGCAGGTTCATCACTTTCGCCGTCGTGGAGTCCGAACCGCCGCCGGACGAACCGGCTCCGGCCGCGATCGTCCCCGCGCTGAACGCGATGTAGCCATAGACCAGCACCTTCCCGGCGGAGGTGACCCGCTTGCGCAGTCTGGTCGAGTCCTGATGGTGCCGGTGCCCGACCGCTGCCTCGATCAGCTGCCAGGCGGCGAGCAGGAACAGACCGCCTGCCACCACCCACACCAGGACCTCTCCGAACGGCTGCTGGGCAAGCTCGCGCACCGCACCGGTGCTGGACGCCGTTCCCGAATCGTGGCCGAGTGCCAGCTGGAGGGCGAGCCAGCCGATCACGAGGTGCACCACGCCGTAGGCCACGAGGCCCACCCGCGCCAGGTGGTCGACCCAGTCACTCTGGTGGACCCGTCGTCCGACCTTGTCGGAGAGCTCAGCCATGGAGGCTCGGCTTGCTGCGCAGGATGTTGCCGAGGATGCCGTTGACGAAGCCGGGCGACTCGTCGGTCGACAGGTCCTGGACCAGAGCGATCGCCTCGGTGACCGCTACCGCGTCGGGCACGTCGTCGGCCCACATCAGCTCGAAGACACCAAGCCGCAGCACGTTCCGGTCGACCGCAGGCATCCGGTCGAGGGTCCAGCCCTCGGAGTACTCCGCCAGCAGCTCGTCGATCCGTGACCTGTGCTCGACGACGCCGCGGACCAGGTCGGAGGTGTAGTCGTTGGTCGGTCCCGCGCCCGCGGCGATGGCGCGATCGAGGGCCGTGGTCGGCTCCTCCCGACGCAGCTCGGCGGCGTAGAGGATGTCGAGTGCCCGCTTGCGGGCCTTGGAGCGGGCTCCCATCAGACGCTCGCCGTCAAGACTTCACGCGGCCCAGGTACGACGAGTCGCGGGTATCGACCTTGACCCGCTCGCCCTGCCCGATGAAGAGCGGGACCTGGATCTGGTGACCGGTCTCGAGGGTGGCCGGCTTGGTGCGGCCGGTCGCGCTGTCACCGGCGACGCCGGGCTCGGTGAAGGTGATCTCCAGCTCGACGGAGGCCGGCATCTCCAGGTAGAGCACCCGTCCCTCGTTGGTCGCGACGATGGCCTCCTGGTTCTCGAGGAGGAAGTTCTTCGCGTCACCGACGAGCTCGGGCGTGATCTCGAGCTGGTCGTAGGTGCCGGTGTCCATGAAGACGTAGGACGAGCCGTCGTTGTAGAGGTACTGCATCGTCCGCTTGTCGACATTGGCCACGTCGACCTTGACGTCCGCGTTGAAGGTCTTGTCGACGGTCTTGCCGGACTCGATGTTCTTCAGCTTCGTGCGGACCACGGCACCGCCCTTGCCGGGCTTGTGGTGCTGGAACCAGATGACCTGCCAGAGCTGGCCGTCGAGGTTGAGCACCATGCCGTTCTTCAGGTCGTTCGTCGTTGCCATGCGCGCGAGCCTATAGCGCGCATGCGAGGACTCCCTATTCGAACGACCACACCACCTGGATGCGCACCTGGAGGTCGTCCTTGCCGGCCCGGATCGGCATTGCCTTGGCGGCGTCCGCGCTGGCGAAGGTGCGGAACGAGGACAGCTCCTGCTGCCGGGGCTGCGCCGGTCGACCGACCTCCCGGATGCTCACCACGTCGCCGAGCGACTGACCGGTGGCGGCGGCGTACTGCTCGGCCTTGGCGGTGGCCGACTCGACCGCGGCGTCCCGCGCCCTCTTCAACAACGCGTCCGGGTCGCCGACGCCGAGCCGGATCCCGCTGACCCGGACGCCGTTGCCGCCCACCTCGACGGCGGCGGCGATCGCCGGACCGCCCTTCGCCAGCTCGTCGACCTTCACCGTGGCCCGCTGGGTCACCCGGTATCCGACGAGCGTCGGCGGAGCATAGGCGTGGTACTCGTACTCCGGATGCATCGAGAGGCCGGTGGTCTGCACGTCCGACCTCTCCACGCCGTGCTTCCCGAGCTCGGCGAGGACCCGCCGGGTCGTGGCGCTGGAGGCGGCCAGCGCATCGTCCAGATCGAGTCGCCTCGCGGTCGCGGACAGGGTGAACGAGATCTGGTCCGGCACCGCGGTCGCCTCGCCGGTCCCGACCATGCTGACCATCCGACGGTCAGCTCTGGCCTGCTGCTCCCCGGGGGCGGTGCTGGCCGAGGCGGTCGCGTCGCCCTGCCCGCCCAACAGGTACGCCGTCACCAGCGCCAGTCCCACCATCCCGGCCAGCAGGATGCTCCTCGCACTCACCGTCACGTCGCCGCGCATGTCTGCCTCTCCCTGCTGTCGCCCCATCTGTCCGGGTCTTCCGCAGGTGGGACGGAGCGGAGCGTCGCGCGGTTCCTCAGCAGCGCCGAGCGGTGACCAGCAGGTACTCCCAGTTCATCGTGCCGTCCTCTGCCGTGAAGCGCCGGGCAAGGTCGACGAGGTCCTGGTCCAGGGCCGCGACCCGTTCGGTGTCGAAGCCCAGGCTGCGGTAGACCGCGATGGTCGGCCCGTAGTTGGACTTGAAGTAGTCACGGAACGCCTCAGGATTCCCGAACCTGCCGATCCGGATCTCCTGCCGCCGGGCTACGAGGTCGGTGACCCGGTCGCCCAGCAGCTTGCGGACGTGGGCCTCGTCGCCCCACAGCGGGGGCGGGCTGGCGCCCGCCGGCGGCGGCGGCGCGTAGGGCTTCATGGTCGCGAACATCTGCCCGATGAAGCCGGCGGGCGTCCAGTTCAGCATCCCGATCGTCCCGCCCTCCCGACACACCCGCACCAGCTCGTCGGCGCTCTGCTGGTGGTGCGGCGCGAACATCACTCCGACGCAGGACATCACTGCGTCGAACTCACCGTCGTCGAACGGAAGCGCCTCGGCGTCGGCCTGCTGCCACTCCAGCTCGGCACCACAGTCGTCTGCCAAGGCGCGTCCGGCGTCGAACAGCTCGGGTGTCAGGTCGCTGGCCACCACCTGCGCCCCGGCCAGCGCGGCCGGGATCGCGGCGTTGCCCGATCCGGCGCCGACATCGAGGACCCGGTCGCCCGCGGAGATCCCGCACGCCTTCACCAGCACCGGTCCGAGCTCCGGGATCACCTCACTGGCCACGGCGGGATAGTTCCCGCTGGCCCACATGGTGCGGTGCTTCGCCTTGAGCGCGCGGTCCGTCGCCTCGTCCAACCTGCTCTGTGCCGTCATGCCGATCCGACCTCCCAGGGCCCGGCCGCTCCCTGGACCGGGTTCTCCGCCGACGGTAAGCGCGCACGCCCTCGGCCCACCATCGCCCGACCGGGCTATTGCGTCGCCGCCGCGATCCGCTCCAGGGCGAGCCGATAGCCGTCCACGCCCTGCCCGGCGATCACCTCGATCGCGTGCGGTGTCACCACGGAGGTGTGTCGGAACTCCTCGGGACGCTGGGACGGGTCCGAGATGTGCACCTCGACCAGGGGTGCGGTCAGCTGGGCGCAGGCGTCGTACAGCGCCAGGGAGTAGTGGGTCCAGGCACCGGCGTTCAGCACCACCGGGGTCTCGTCGTCGGCCGCCTCGTTGAGCCAGTCGATGAGGTCCCCCTCGTGGTTGGTCTGCATCACCTCGACGTCCAGCCCCAGGGCACTCCCCCACTCCTGGCAGCGCTCGACCAGCTGCGCGTGGGTCGTGTCGCCATAGACCTCGGGCTCGCGGCGTCCGAGCCGCCCGAGATTGGGTCCGTTGATGACGAGCACCTTCGTGGTCATGCGCGCCCTCCTCTGATCCGGTCGAACGCCGCCCGCAGGTCGCCCTCGGAGGGCCCGGCGAGGATCGCCGGGACGGCGATGTCGTCGAGCACCACGAAGCGCAGCTGCGAGCCGCGGGCCTTCTTGTCCACCTTCATCACCTCGTGAAGCGTGTCGAAATCGGCTCGGTCGTAGGTCGTCGGGAGCCCGA
>CAWAZC010000001.1:0-1636302 GCA_963786415.1 uncultured Actinomycetota bacterium | reverse complement strand
CCTCGCTGTCTGGTGCGACGGTACCTTCGGATACCTGTTCGAGGATGACGTGGGCGTTGGTGCCACTGACTCCGAAGGAGGACACGCCGGCGCGGCGCGGCTGGGTTTCCGTGCCAGGCCACTGCTGGTGTTCGGTGAGGAGCTGGACGGCCCGCTGGTCCAGTCGACGTCAGGGGTCGGCTCGTCGACGTGGAGGGTCCGCGGCAGCACGCCGTGCCGCATGGCCTGGACCATCTTGATGATGCCGGCGACGCCTGCGGCGGCTTGGGTGTGGCCGATGTTGGACTTGATCGAGCCAAGGCAGAGGGTGTTCTGGCGCGGTCTTGGCCGTAGGTGGCGAGGAGGGCTTGTGCTTCGATGGGGTCGCCGAGGCGTGTTCCGGTGCCGTGGGCCTCGACGGCGTCGACGTCGGCCGGGTTCGAGCCCGGCGTTGGCGAGGGCTTGGCGGATGACGCGTTCCTGTGAGGGGCCGTTGGGGGCGGTCAGGCCGTTGCTGGCGCCGTCCTGGTTGATCGCGGAGCCCCGGATGATGGCGAGGACCTGGTGGCCGTTGCGGTGGGCGTCTCGAGAGCGTTCCAGCACGACCAGGCCGACGCCCTCGCCCCAGCCGGTGCCGTCGGCGGCGGCGGCGAACGCCTTGCACCGGCCGTCGGCGGCGAGGCCCCGCTGGCGGCTGAACTCGATGAACATGGCGGGGGTGGACATGATGGTGACGCCGCCGGCCAGCGCGAGGCCGCATTCGCCGTTGCGCAGAGCCTGGGCGGCCAGGTGCAGGGCGACGAGTGACGAGGAGCAGGCGGTGTCGATGCGTCACCGCCGGTCCCTCGAGCCCGAAGGATGTACGAGATCCGGCCCGAGGCGACGCTGGCGGTGTTGCCGGTGACGAGGTAGCCCTCGGTGCCTCCGGCGCTCGGCACCCAGGCCGTAGTCCTGGGCGATCACGCCGGCGAACACACCGGTGTCGGTGCCGCGCAAGGCGTCGGGTCGATGCCGGCGCGTTCGATGGCTTCCCAGGCGGTTTCCAGGAGGAGGCGCTGCTGGGGGTCCATCGCCAGGGCCTCACGAGGGCTGATGCCGAAGAAGTCGGCGTCGAACTCCGGCCGCGTCGCAGGAACCCGCCCGCGGTCGGTAGCTCTTGCCCGGTGCGTCCGGGTTCCGGGTCGTACAGGGCTTCGAGGTCCCAGCCGCGGTCGTCGGGGAACTCGGTCATCGCGTCCCGGCCTCGGCCGACCAGTTGCCACAGCTCCTCGGGTGTGTCGACCCCGCCGGGGAACCGGCAGCCCATCCCGACGATCGCCATCGGCTCGTCGGAGGTCCCCTGTCTGCGCGGTCGCCGCAGATCAGCCTCGTCTCCTGCTCGGTTCAGCGCGGACTCCAAGTGAGTGCGCGGCGAGCTGCTCGGACGTCGGATGGTCGAAGACCAGGGTGGAGGGGGGCGTATCCCGACGCCACCGAGACTTTGCGCAGCTCCACGCGGTGAGCGAGTCGAAACCGAGTCCTTGAAAGCGCGATCGGCCTCGATGTCGTCGAATGTGGAATCGCCGAGTACCGAAGCCACCTCTGTGATGACTGTCGACAGAAACCAGGCCCGCCGTTCTGTAGCGGTCATGCGCTCGAGTCGCTGTCGCAGTCCGGCCTCAGCCGTTCCCGTCTCCTCGGCCAACTGCAGGCTTGTACCCGATTTGCCAGGGATTCCATTGCCGTCGAGTGCGGCGCGTGCTTTGGGAAGGTCGGACAGTAAGGGGCTGGGGCGGGCGGAGACGAAAGCAGGCAGGAAGACATCCCACTGGACATCGGCGATGGTGACACATGCTTCGCCGATCCCCATTGCCTGCTCAAGAGCCGTAATCGCGAGGTCGGGCTGAAGCGCGGGCAGGCCGCGGCGACGCATGTGCTCACCGGCGTCGCCTTCGGCCATCCCGCCGTCGGCCCAAGGTCCCCACGCGACGGATGTGGCAACAAGACCCCGCGCGCGACGGCGCTGTGCTAGTGCGTCGAGGTAGGCGTTGGCGGCGCCGAGTGCGCGGCTTGGCCACCGCTGCCCCAGATACCGGAAATGGACGAGAACAGTACGAAGAGGTCCAGCTGCCGATCGCCGAGGAGTGCATCAAGGTGTGCCGCGCCGGCAGTCTTGGCGCCGACAACTTCTGCGAATTCGCCGATCCCGGTGTCCAGCAGGGGCGTCGAGCTGGCCGATGCCTGCCGTGTGGACGACACCGCGCAGCGGCTTGTCCTCAGGCACGGTTGCCAAGAGGTGTTCCACCGCGGCCCGGTCGGACACGTCACAGGAGGCCACGGTGACTTCAACCCCCAGGGCGGTCAGCTCCTCCCACAGAGCGTCGGCGTGCGACGCGTCCGGACCACGTCGGCTCACCAGCAGCAAGTGCTCCGCGCCCGCACGTGCCAGCCAGCGTGCAACATGGCTGCCCAGCGCGCCGGTTCCACCGGTGATCAGGACCGTGCCGCGAGGGGAAGCCCACGGGGCGACGCCTTGTGTCGTGTCGGAAGCGTTGGCGCTGTTCGGGTCGCGGACCACGCGGCGGGCGGAAGCCCCAGAAGACCTGACTGCCAGTTGGTCCTCCCCTCGAGCGTCGTCAAGCACGGCAAGAAGCCGGGCAAGCGCTGGCTCGTCCAGAACCTCGGGGAGATCGACAAGCCCTCCCCGACCTCCGGGAGTTCCAACGCTGCGGCGCGCCCCGGCCCAGAACTGAGCCTGTTCGACGTTCCGCGGCTCCTCGGAACGACCGATGAGACTGCGCCGCGTGTAGCGCACCCCAGAGGAGCGGATATCCCGGACTCGGACAAGGACCGAATGAGGGCGATAGTCGTGGAGAGACCGTGCGGGAGCACAGGGTCGGCGCTACTGGGCTCAGCCAGGGCGAGGAAGGACAGAACTCCGGAGAGCCCAGTCACCTCCCGAACAGCTTCGCTGACGGCATTCGGCACTGAGGGCTCGGACTCTGCGACGTGTACGACATTCGCGCCGCCGTCACGAAGCCCACGGACCACAGATTCCACGTAAGCGTCGTCGCGGTGGCTGGCCGGCACTACGACGAGCCAGTGACCGTTCGGCGTAGGAGACGAGGGCACGGACGTAGCGGTCCAAGAACTCGGTAGCGCCAAGAATCCACTGCCAACTGCTCACGCTGTCGACGGCGCCATTGGGCGAGGGCTGGCAACACGGCCGTGAGCGCGCTCTAGTCGGCCACTCCCAAAGTGCGGGAGAGCGCATCGAGATCCTTGCGTTCCACGACCTCCCAGAAGTGGGAGTCGACCGGGGCGGCTGAGGCAGACGCAGTGTCTGAAGTGGTGCTGTGTGGTTGGTTGTTGAGCCAGTAGGTGTGGTGTTGGAAGGGGTAGGTGGGGAGGGGGGTGTGGTGGGGGTTGGGGTGGTTGTAGTAGGTGGTCCAGTTGGGTGTGTGTCCGTGGGTGTGGAGGTGGGCGAGGGTGGTGGTGAGGGTGTGGAGGTTCGGGTTGGTTGGTGCGGTGGGAGGGAGTGTGCGTCTGTGTGGGAGGTGGGGGGTGAGGGTTCCTGCGGGGCCGATTTCGAGGTAGGTGGTGATGCCGTGGTCGGTCATGGTCTGGGTGGCTTGGGCGAGTTGGACGGTGTGGCGGGCGTGGTTGGTCCAGTAGTCGGGGTTGGCCATGGTGGTGGGGGTGATGGGTTGGCCGGTGAGGGTGGAGATGATGGGGAGGGTGGGTTCGTGGAAGGTGAGTTGTTCGGTGGTGGTGTGGAGGTCGTTGAGGATGGGTTCCATGAGGGGGGAGTGGAAGGCGTGGGAGACGCGGAGTTTTTTGACGCGTATGCCTTGGTTTTTGAGGGTGGTGGGATGGTGTTGAGGGTGGTGGTTTCGCCGGAGAGGACGAGGGAGGTGGGGGTGTTGATGGCGGCGATGCCGACCTTGTCTTCGTGGCCGTCCAGGTAGGGCTGGATGGTTGTTTGGTCGGTGTTGATGGCGGCCATGGTGCCGCTGGTGGGGAGGGTTTGCATGAGGCGGCCGCGGGTGGTGATGAGTTGTGCTGCGTCTTGGAGGGTGAGGATGCCGGCGGCGTGGGCGGCGGTGATTTCGCCGATGGAGTGGCCGGTGAGGGTGTGGGGGTGGATGCCCCAGTGTTGCCAGAGGTGGTAGAGGGCGGTTTGGAAGGCGAAGAGGGCGGGTTGGGTGTAGCGGGTCTGGTGGATGAGGTCGGGGTCGGGGCCGTAGAGGATGTCGTGCAGGGGGATGTCGAGGTGTGGGTCGATTGCGGTGCAGGCGGCGTCGAGGGCGTCGGCGAAGACGGGGTAGGTGTCGTAGAGTTCGCGGCCCATGTTGTGGTGTTGGGAGCCCTGGCCGGAGAAGACCATGCCGGCCGGCCGTCGGATGTGCGGCCGGTGATGATGTTCGGGTTTGATCCGCTTCGGGCGAAGGCGGTGAGGGTCTGGCGGCGCTCTTCGATGGTGCCGTCGGTGAGGACGGCGCGTTCTTCGAGTGGGGTGCGGGTGGTGGCCAGCGCATGGCCGACGTCCAGTACTGATGCGTCGGGGTGGGTGCCGAGGTGGTCGGCCAGGTGTCCGGCCAGGTCCCGCAGGGCCTGCGGAGTACGGGCGGACAACACCCAGGGAACCACCGGAAGCTCCGGTGAAGCGACAGCCTCGCTGTCTGGTGCGACGGTACCTTCGGATACCTCTTCAAGGATCACGTGTGCGTTGGTGCCACTGACTCCGAACGCAGACACACCCGCGCGTCGGACCCGCCCGGAGATGGAAGCCCACTCCTGATCCTCGGTCAGTAGGACACGGACCCTGCAGTCCACTCCACATGCGGCGTCGGCTCGCCGACGTTGAGGGTCCGGGGCAGGACGCCATGGCGCATCGCCATGACCATCTTGATGACCCCGGCGAGACCGGCTGCCGATTGAGTGTGCCCGATGTTCGACTTCACCGTCCCGAGCCACAACGGCCGCTCGGCATCCCGGTCTTGGCCGTAGGTCGCCAGCAGCGCCTGGGCTTCGATGGGGTCGCCGAGCCGCGTCCCTGTGCCGTGGGCCTCCACGGCATCTACGTCACCCGGCCCAAGCCCCGCATGAGCGAGGGCCTGCTGGATCACCTTCTGCTGGGAGGGGCCGTTCGGCGCGGCGAGGCCATTCTAGCTCCGTCCTGGTTGACGGCCGAACCGCGAACCACAGCCAGGATCGGGTGACCGTTGCGCCGGGCGTCCGACAGCCGCTCGACAACGAGCACGCCGACACCTTCGCCCCAGCCGGTGCCGTCGGCGTCGCCGGAGAAGGCTTTGCACCGGCCGTCGGCGGCAGTCCGCGTTGGCGGCAGAACTCGACGAAGGCCGCCGGCGTGGCCATGACCGTGACGCCTCCGACGAGGGCCAGGGAGCAATCGACCGTTGGCACGGCCTGTGCCGCCATATGCAGGGCGACCAGCGATGACGAGCAGGCGGTGTCGACGGTTACCGCGGGGCCCTCAAGGCCGAAGGTGTAGGAGATGCGGCCGGAAAGTACGGCGGTCGCCGTGCCGGTGAGGAGGAAGCCCTCGGTGCCCTCAGCACCTGCTCGTCGCCCCCTGCGGGCGCCGTGCCGGTGCCGTAGTAGGACGTAGCGGCGCCGACGAAGACGCCGGTCGCGGCTCTCCCCGCAGGTCACCGACGGCGATGCCCGGCACGCTCGAAGGCCTCCCAACGACGTCTCCAGGAGGAGGCGCTGCTGCGGGTCCATGGCCAGGGCCTCCCCGCGGCGAAATCCCGAACAGCGACCGCGTCGAACTCCGCCACATTGTCGACGAAGGCGCCCTCCCGCGCATACGAAGTGCCAGGGCGGTTCAGCTCCGGGTCGTAGAGCACGGTCCAGATCCCAGCCGCGGTCGGCAGGAAACTCCGAGACCGCGTCGCGACCCTCGGCAATCAACTCCCATAGCTGCTCCGGGGAGTTGGCGGCTCCCGGGAACCGGCAGCTCATGGAGACGATGACCAGCGGATCGTCGTCTCCAGCTGCAGGCGTACGGGTTCCGCGCCGTGAACTCTCGTGCTCGGCGCGCGCCCCAGCGGCGGCGTCGACCCCCAGGAGTTCCTTCTTCAGATGAGTGACCAGGGACAGCGGCGAGGGATGGTCGACACCCGGCACTTCTCGGTCACCGGCACCACCCCCTGATTCCTCGTGGGGCCCTTGATCAACCAGGGGCCCACGAGGGCTGCCGGCGGCCACCGGCAGCAGTTGTCACCAACCACTACCAGAGTGAGGGAAGTACCTCTCATGCACAAAACAACCCGGTGGGTCGGCGCCACAGCAGCCCTGCTGCTCGGCGCCGCGCTCATCCCTCTCGGGACGTCGGCATCGGCTGACGGCCACTATGACACCCCCATCACGGATCCGGTTGCACAGGACCCCGTGCCTTCCAGCCTCGGACTGGTGCTCGAGGAGTACTCGCAGCTTCCCAAGACCGAGCCGCATCCACCGGGTCCGGTCGATCCACGGTCGGTTCGGCACGCCCGGATCAACTACATCGGCGAGCTCCCCGACGGGTCGGGGCGGATGTACGTGCCCGACCTCAACGGACCGCTCTACTTCGTCGAGGACGGCGAGCCACATGTCTACCTGGACGTGAAGGCCCGTTTCCCCGACTTCTACTCGGCCACCGGCCTCGGCTCCGGTGCCGGCTTCGCCGCGTTCCACCCGGAGTTCGAGGAGAACGGCACGTTCTACACGGTGCACACCGAGCGTTTCGGTGCCTTCGCCAAGGAGCCGACGTTCCCGGAGCAGACGCCGCAGGGCGGCAGCTCGACGCACGGCGTCATCACGGAGTGGACCGCCGACGACCCGGAGGCCGACACTTTCAGCGGGACCTCCCGGGAGGTCATGCGAATCGCCTTCGGCGGGCAGATCCACGGCATCCAGCAGATCGACTTCAACCCGACCGCCCAGCCGGGTGACGAGGACTACGGCCTGCTCTACATCGCCTCCGGCGACGGCGGGCTCGGGATCAACAGCTCCTACCCGCAGGACCTGAGCAACCCCTACGGCAAGATCCTGCGGATCGACCCGGCCGGCACCAACGGTCCCAACGGTCAGTACGGCATCCCGGCGACCAACCCGCACGTTGGTAACGAGGGCGCGATCGGCGAGATCTTCGCCAACGGCATGCGCGACCCGCACCGGTTCAGCTGGGACACCGCCGGTGAGCACCGGATGTACCTCGGTCACATCGGGCAGCACGCGATCGAGGGCGTGTACGACGTCCGGGCCGGCGACAACCTCGGGTGGTCGGAGATCGAGGGACGTCTAGCCTTCCGCAGCCAGAACCAGTGCTACCTCTACCCGCTGACGCCGGAGCTGGAGGAGGCCGGCTTCACCTATCCGGTCACGTCGTTCGACCACGAGACCCCGCCGAACTGGTCGTGCAACTCTGACTCCGGTCATGCGATCTCGGGTGGCTTCGTCTACCGCGGCGACCTGCCCGACCTGCAGGGAAAGTACGTCTTCGCGGATCTGGTCACCGGCGAGGTCTACGCCAGCGATGTCGCGGACTTCCAGCGCAACGGCCCGCATGAGGCGAAGATCTCCGAGCTGGCGCTCTACGACGGCGACGGCACCCGGATGCGGATGCCCGACTTCGTCGACGACGGCCGGATCGACCTGCGGTTCGGCACCGACTCCGACGGCAACATGTACCTGCTGTCGAAGGCCAACGGCAAGGTCTGGAAGGTCGTGGACACCAAGGAGGCGTCGCCGCCGCAGGAGGTCGAGCCCGCATTGGCCGACAACCTGGTGGCGTCGTACGGCTTCGAGCACCCGTTCGGGCGCGACGACGCCTACGAGTTCGACCAGGGCCTCTCCAACACGCTGCTCCGGCTGATCAACGGCGGCGAGGACATGCGTGTCGAGGACGGCGCCTACCCGGGCAGTCTCAACGCGCTACAGATCCACAGCGCCGGCGAGTCGCCCACGGGAACCCCGTGGAAGGCTGGCGTCTGGGACGGGGACGGCGCGGAATACCTGGACGCGTTCAACGGCGCGGAGGGCATCACGGTGATGGGCTGGTTCAAGATGACCGGCCAGAACCCCACCCCCGGCTACAACGCCATCGGCCTGGCCGGTGTGCTGTCCGGGAACTCCGACGGGCACGGCGTCCGAGCACTCCTGGAGCTGATCAGCGTCGACGGCGAGTTGCGGCTGGTTGCGCTGGGACGCCGGATCGACACCGGCTCGTCCCAGACGTTCGCCGCCTCGCAGGACTGGCAGCAGCTGCTGCCGCAGGGTGAGTGGGTACACCTGGCAGCGACGTTCGACTACACCACGGGCGAGATGTCGCTCTATCGCAACGGCCAACCGCTGGACGGCTTCTACACCAATAGCGGCGACCCGTGGCAGGTCGACGGCTCCGGGACCTCGGAGACCAACCCGCGCGGGATCAAGATCGGCGGCTCGTTCCCCCAGAACGGCTCCGAGCGCAACCCGTGCAACTGCCGGATGGACACGCTGATGTTCCTTGACGACGCGCTGAGCGGCTCGGAGGTGAGGCGTCAGTACGCCCGGTTCCTGCGGCAGGCCGGCTGAGCCCGACACGGGCCGCCGACGGCCCCCTCCCGCCCGGGTGGGGGTCGTCGGGGGCCCAACGCAGAAGGGTCACCAGCGAGCGAACCGCCAGCAAACCGAATGCGGCGGTCGCGGAACGCTCAGAGCGTGAACGGCAGGTCGTCGCGACGTTCACCTTCCCTGCGGTCGCCGCAGGCCCAGGCCCGACAACATCAAGTAAGGACGGATGCATGAAGACCCGACGGCGCACGGTTCTCGCAGGGACGCTGGGAGCAGCGATGGCAGGTGTGTCGCACTCCTGGCCGGCACACGGTCTGCCGGGTGGCCCCCCGCGGCTGGACTTCGGGGGCGCGACTCCGGCCCCGGCACCGGGCTACGTGCGTGTGGGCACAGGGACCTACACCGTTGCGCGGGGCTACGGCTGGGTCACCGCGGCCGGACTGGCGATCCGTGACCGGGGCGGCGCCGCGCCGGGCCGTGACTTCGTGTTCGGCACCGCGGCGCACGTGTTCCGGATCGGGAGTCTGACCCCGGGCCGCTACCGGCTGAGCGTCCTGTCGGGCGACCTGAGCTTCGGCGACCACTTCACCCGGCTCCGGATGGCGGGAGTGGACGGCGGAGAGCCGCTCCCCGTGCTGAACCCGCGCGTCGCGCAGTACGCCGAGCTCACCGCGACGCTCGTCGTACCCGACGGTGGCGACACGATCGACTTCGCGATCGACGCGCCGGAGAACAACTGGGTGATCAACGCCCTGGTCCTCGAGCCGACCGTGGATCCGGAACCGGTCCAGGTCACTTACACCGATGCGCCGATCCCGAGCACCTGGGGGCCAATCCTGGTCACGCCGGACCCGACCGCGCCGCTGCTCGACGGCCACCGGGCACGCTCCGCGGGCAGTTCGGTCAAGCCCACCGAGCTCGGACGGGCCGACTACCTGCGGTTGATCGCGAGCGAGGTGGACTTCTGGAAGACCAAGCAGGACGCCAACGGCGCGATCATCGACCCCTACCGCAACCGCGAGTTCCAGTACAGCACGCCCGCCTTCGCCCACGCCGCCGCAACCCTGGTCACGTACGCCGGGCGCCAGGACCTGCTGGAGGCGGCCGCGCTGTCGCTGGACTGGTCGACCCGGGAGCTCGCCGAGCGGACCGCCGCGGACGGCCACGAGGACTTCTTCGCGCCGATGATCGCCCACGCAATCCGGCTGCTGGAGTCACATGTCCCCGCCGAGCGCGCTGCAACGTGGAAGCACGACATCGGGCGGTTCGACCCGTTCCTCACCTACCGTCAGGGCCTCGGCGCAAACAACTGGAACGTCGTCGCGGCGAGTGGCGAGGCGCTGTTCCAGATGATGGGCCTGCGGGTGGCGTCCGACCGCTATGTCGAAGCGAGCTTCGCCGCCCAGGGCCGGCACTTCGACACCTCCTACGGGCTGTACCTGGAAGGCCCGATGCCGTACGACCACTTCCCCCGCCTCTGGCTCGGCGACCTCGTCGCACGCGGCTACACCGGGCCGTATCACGCCGAGCTGAACGAGGCGCTGCGTCGTGCGGCGATCACCAGCCTGTTCATGCAGTCGCCGATCGGCGAGCTGCCCGCCGGCGGCCGGTCGGCACACCATCAGTGGAACGAGGCCGAGCAGTGCGTGACCTACGAGGTCTTCGCCGCCCGGGCGCTGGCTGCGGGCGACACCGAGCTGGCGGCGTACTTCAAGCGCGGCGCGCACCTCGCTCTTCGCTCGATGTTCCGCTGGGTGCGCCCGAGCGGCGAGATGCAAATCGTCAAGAACTGGATGGACCCGGCGCAGAGCTTCGGGTACGAGTCCTACTCCGGCCACTCCCAGTACAACCTGCTGCCGATGTCGATGCTCGCCATCGCCTACGAACACGCAGCGACGACCGAAGAGGTCAGGGAACGGCCCTCCCCGGCGGACACCGGCGGCTTCGTGCTGCACATCGAGCCGCTGCACAAGATCTTCGCCAACGCCGGGGGTGCCTACGTGGAGATCGACACCGCAGGCGACCACCACTACGACGCGACCGGCCTCATCCGGGCCCACTTCGCCGGCCACTCGCCACAGCTCGGATCGAGCGACTCCGTGCTGAGCGCCCCGAGGTATCGGGTGCCGGACGGGCCGACGCCGCCAACCACGGGCATGGGCGTGGCCTGGGAGGTCACCCCCGGCGAGTGGCGTCACTTCGGCGAACTCGAGCCGAGCCTCACTCAGGACGTCATCGTGCTCCCGACCCGGCTACGCGCCGGCGACGTCAGGTTTGCGGTCCGTTACAACGGCGACTTCGGCGGCGGTGTCACCGGAGTCGAGGAGCGGTTCGCGCTGACGCCTCGGGAGACCCGGGTCGCCACCGTGCTGCGCGGCTACCACGGGCCGGTACGGCGCGTGGTTCCGGTGCTCTCCCACGACGGACGGACGCCCGGCACGATCCAGGTCCATCAAGTCGAGGTCCGCGTATGGCAAGAAGACGAGAACGGCACGTCCAAGCTCACCTACGGCATGCCAGGCGCCTCGTCCGTGCGGGTCGACAGCGAGGAGTATCCCAACCACAACGGTCTGATGCGACTCGGCGTCGGCGAGTACCCCGCGGGCACCGGCAGCACGGGCGTCACCCTCGTCATCTCACCGCAGGGCGACGGTCGGACCTTCTGACGTCACGCCCGACGTCCCTTCGGTTGGCGACTTTGGACACGTGGGTCCGACGGCATGTCATGCGCGTGAGAGGGCAGTCAGGTGATGTCGTGGGCGACGCTGGTCTCAATCTGGAAGTCGGAGGACCGAAACATGAGCGTGCCAACCCTCGCCCGGCTTCGCAAGCAGGTCATTAAGGGCATCGCGGAGTTCGGCGGCTTCGCTGTCCTTCAGCCACAGGTACACGGTTCGAAGGGTTCACCCGGTCTCGACTCTTCAATCGCGCGCTCATGCTGTCCGGTGCACGCACATGCCGAGATGGTGGGCGGTCGTGCAGATGAGGCACTTCTTTCAGAGGCGCCCAGGGTTGAGGAGATTCTCCTCCCCTCTGTGTTCAGAGCCGAGCTCGGGATGCTCGCCCTGCCACAGTGCGAGGTTCCCGGGGAGTGCTAGTCCAGTGGTGGTCCGTCTGGACTACGGCAGTGGGTTTGACGACTAGTTCACGTGGGGGTCTCACCCTTCGGGTGATATGTCAAACCTAGTCCCGGAGGATCCACATGTCCCAATTCCAATCTCCCCTACACCGAACCACTAAATTCCTGGTCACGCCGTTGGCGGTGCTCGGCGTCCTTGCCGTACCAACCACCGCGCAGGCTGAGACCGAGACATTCCACCGCTTCGAAGCCAACGCCGTCGCCATCTATCGCGACGTCACCCAACAGTGCGCCGACGGCACGACAGCGCGTCTCGGCTTCCGCGTGACCGGCGGACACGAGGAAGAGTCCGAGAACCGCGTCGTCACCGAGGACCACGACTTCCTGACAGTGTTTGTCAGCGGCATCGACTGCGGAGGGGTCTTCGTCAACGACACCGGTACAACCGAGGACGTCGACTTCGTCTGGTCGCCCTCTCTACAGACCGCCAGCGTGTCCGGCACCGTCACCACCCGCAGGAGCGGCCACGTCATCACCGCCGACCTCTCGTGGGAGGCCACCGGCCCCATGGAGGTGGACACCAACACGAACACCTTCCCGGGCTCCGTCAACCACTTCGTCGGTCGCCATCGTGACGCGGTGGCCACCGGTACGGTCGTATTCAACGGGCGGCAGTTCGTCAACGGGTCCACCACCGACGCCGACATCGAGACACTGGAGGACAAGAACCGCGACGTGCCGGTGCCCCCAAGCACCGAATAGCGGCAACGCGCAAGGCTGCAACTGATGCATGGGCGCCTCCCCAAGATGGACGCGGGGTGGTGCCCATGCCTGCGCGCTCAGACGCCACGGAAAGCAGGGGAGCGCAGTCAGTCTCAGGGGCGACCTCGGCGGCAACGCAGGTCTATCCCGGATCCATGCTCGTGGCCAGAATCATGTCCCACTCGGAGGCCACACCGCTCACAGCCATGGAACAACACAACGAGCCCTGGCAATAGCGCCAGTCAGCTGCACCTGTCCGGACGGCGCCTCCGAACTGGCTGTCGAGGTCCTCGTGCGAGGCGACGTCGGTCCCGTAGAGCCTGGCCGGTCGGCGTCCGACACAGGTACGAGTACCAGTCACCGCTCCACCTATCGCCCCTCTCCCACGGCCGGCAAGTTCTGCACTCGGTCCGCTGGCCGTACCCGTTCGTGTGGGACATCGGGGACCTCGGCACGGCGTTGTAGAGCAGCGAGGAAGGGCAACGTCCGCGTGGGCGCACCGTTGAACGGTCTCCGACCGTACGCCGCAGCGACCGCGGGCAAGCTCGAGCGAGCTCAGAATCTGGGGCACGTATAGGGCACAGCCTCCGACGTCCGAGACGCAATCAAAGACGCAGGCGGCGCGACAGCCGCCCGTCGCCACCCCGCACGAACACCGCGTTTCCGCAGGTCACAGAAGGTTTATTGACGGCCACGGGCAAGCGTTCCCCGGCCAAAACTGAGCGACGCTACCGCCCTCTAAGGCGGTGGGTTCCGCAAGGAGAGAAGAACGGCCCTAACCCGCGTCTCCGCAGGTCAAAGCCCCGTTCCTTGGTACCCCCGACCGGATTCGAACCGGCGCTACCGCCTTGAGAGGGCGGCGTGCTAGGCCGCTACACAACGGGGGCGGGCCTGCGAACTTGCGGCCTGAACACTAGCGAAACCGCCTGATCCAGACCAAATCCCGGCTCCGTCACGAGGATCGGACCGGGACTTCGCTGGGATACTAGGACTCGAACCTAGACTAACTGGACCAGAACCAGTCGTGCTGCCAATTACACCATATCCCAAGGGTGCTGGGCCCTCGTCGGCGTTGCCGTTCGGGCCGGGGAGAAACCTTACACGCGGCGTTCGGGGGCCTCCAAAACGATCGGCTGCGTCGCCGTCGCGAGCCCCATCCGGCGGGTGACGAGCAGTGCGAGGCCGAGGTAGACCAGGGACTTGATGATCGTCACCGGCACGTCCCACCAGCTGCCACCGGTCGGGTTGAGGGCGCTCCCGAGGTCGAAGAAGGCGACTGCCAATCCGAACGCCAGCCAGTTGTTCAGCACGTGGAACGCGATCCCGGCCTCGAGGCCGCCGGTCAGGATCACCAGGGTGCCCGCCACCAGTCCGAACGCGAACCGGTCGAAGAAGATGGGGAAGCTCTGCCCCACGCCGTGGGCGATGGCGAACAACAAGGACGACCCGACCACAGCCGCGACCCGACTGCGGAACAACCCCCCGAACGCCTGGGTGAGATAGCCGCGGAACGCGTACTCCTCCCCCGCCGCCTGGAGCGGCGTGAGCAGCGCGATGACCAGGACGAAGTCACGGACCGTGTCGGTCCACGGGTTCGGCGAGCCGCTGATGTCCTGGCCCTCGGCCTGTCCCGGCAGCAGGGCGGACAGCACCAGGCTCAGGACCAACGCCACCAGCGACACGGCGAAGCATGCGAGCAGGAACCGCCAGCGAAGGCGCGGGGACACCGATGCCAGCCAGCGCGGACGGAGCCCGTGCAGGACCCGGATGGTGAACCACGTGACCGGGATCGCAGATGCGAGCGTCAGCAGCAGGTAGGCGAGGGACAACGGGCTCGGGTCGGCGAAGTCCACCAGCCCCTCGAGGCCGGTCCCGATGTCCTGGCCGTCGATGATGAACCAGGCCGCGAACGGAACCAGCCAGACCGCGGGCGCGATCACGTAGGTGCCGATGCCCAGGGTGAGGATGCCGAGAACGGACCGCCACCAGCCGGGGCGACCACCGAGCAGGATCAGGTGGTAGGGCAGCCCTTCGGTGGCCGGAGGACGGTGGCTGCTCACGCCAGCGCGCCCTCGAGTCGGGCCAGGCTGCGCTCGCGGCCGAGCAGTTCCAGTGACTCGAAGAGGGGCGGTGAGATCCGGCTGCCGGTCACCGCCACCCGCACCGGCCCGAACGCGTTGCGCGGCTTGAGGCCGAGCTCCTCGACCAGCTTCGCGCGCAGCGCCTCCTCGATGGCGGTGGTGTCCCACCCGTCGAGAGCCGCGAGGGCGTCGTACGACGCGCGTACGACGTCGCGGCCACTCTCGTCCAGCACCTTCTCCACGTCGGCCTGGTCGCGGGTGAACGACTGCTCGTCGACGAACAGGAAGCCGAGCAGGGCCGGGGCCTCGGCGAGCTTGTTCATCCGCTCGTTGACCAGCGGCATCGCCCGGTCGAGGAGCAGGCGCTCGTCGTCGGTGACCGGGTCGGACAGGACGCCGCCGCGCTGGAGGAACGGGATCACCCGATCGGTCATGTCCGCGAGCGTGATCAGCCGCATGTGCGAGGCGTTGATGGCCTCGGCCTTCTTGAGGTCGAAGCGGGCAGGGTTGGGGTTGACGTCCTTGATGTCGAACGCCGCCACCATCTCCTCGAGGGTGAAGACGTCGCGGTCCGGTCCGATCGCCCAGCCGAGCAGGGCAAGGTAGTTGAGCAGCCCCTCGGGCAGGAATCCCTGGTCGCGGTACGAGAACAGGTGGGCCTGAGGGTCCCGCTTGGAGAGCTTCTTGTTCCCCTCCCCCATGACAAACGGCAGGTGGCCGTACTCCGGAACCGCCTGTGAGACACCGAGCTCGACCAGCGCCTGGTGCAGGGGGATCTGGCGAGGAGTGCTCGAGAGCAGGTCCTCACCACGCAGCACGTGCGTGATCTCCATCAGAGCGTCGTCGACCGGGTTGACCAGGGTGTAGAGCGGGTCGCCGTTGGCACGGCACAGCGCGAAGTCGGGCACGAACTCGGTCTCGAACGTGATCGGCCCCCGGACCAGGTCGTTCCAGGTGATCGCACCATCGGGCATCCGGAACCGGACGATCGGCGAGCGACCCTCCGCCTCGAAGGCCGCGCGCTGCTCCGGCCCGAGCTCACGGCAGAAGCCGTCGTACCCCTGGACCTTGGAACGGCTGGCCTTGCGGCGCGTCTCGACCTCGTCGGTGGTGCAGAAGCAGTCGTAGGTGAACTTGGAGTCCGCGAGCTTGACGAGCACCTCGCGGTAGAGGTCCGTGCGGTCGGACTGCCGGTACGGGCCGTGCGCGCCGCCGGTCAGCGGACCTTCGTCCCAGTCGAGGCCCAGCCACCGCATGGTCTCCAGCAGTGCGTCGTAGGACTCCTCGGTGCTGCGCTCCTTGTCGGTGTCCTCGATCCGGAAGACGAAGGTCCCGCCGTGGTGGCGGGCGAAGACCCAGTTGTAGAGCGCTGCTCGAGCCAGTCCGACGTGCGGGGAGCCGGTGGGGGACGGGCAGAACCGGACGCGGACGCTCATCGCTTCATCACCGGGTTGGTCAGCGCTCCGAGGCCGGCGACGGAGACCTCGACCTCGTCACCGACCTCCATCGGGCCGACGCCGTCGGGGGTGCCGGTGAGGATCACGTCGCCCGGCAGCATCGTCATCACGCTGGTGATGTGGGCGATGAGGGTGGGGATGTCGAAGACCATGTCCTGGGTGTTGCCGTCCTGCTTCAGGTCGCCGTTGAGGTGGGTCTGGACGCGTAGTCCGTCGGCGAAGGCCTGCGGGTCGAGGTCGGTCTCGATCCAGGGGCCGAGCGGGCAGAACGAGTCGAACCCCTTGCTCCTGGTGAACTGCACATCGCTCTTCTGCAGGTCGCGGGCGGTGACGTCGTTGCCGATGGTGTAGCCGTGGATCACGTCGGTCGCCTGCTCCGGGGGCACGTTGCGGCAGATGCGGCTGATCACGACGGCGACCTCGCCCTCGTAGTGCAGGTTCTCGGTCTGCTCGGGGTAGATGATCGGGTCACCGGGGCCGATCACGCTGGTGTTGGGCTTGAGGAACATCAGCGGCTCGTCGGGCAGCTCGTGGCCCAGCTCGGCGGCGTGGGCTGCGTAGTTCCGGCCGATCCCCACCACCTTGCTGCGCGGCAGCACGGGCGCGAGGAGGCGGACATCCTCGAGGCGGTGCTCCTGCTCGAGCGGCTTCACGCCGACGTACAGCGGGTCGCCTGCCAGCGCCACGATCACGGCACCCTCACCGGGCTGGCCGAACTCGTCGAGGTCGCCGGTCAGGACGCCGTACAGGGGGTCCTCCCCCGCGGTGAATCTGCAGATGCGCACGGGCTCGACCCTATCGACCGGTCCTACGCTGGTCCGCGTGGACCTGCAGGTGCTCGACGAGCCGACGTGGCGGGCGCGGGCGGAGGCGCACGCCGCCCGCGTCGACGCGTTCGTGGGACCGCACCTCGCCCGCCGCCGCGTCGGGCACAGGCACCCGGTCCACGACTTCCTGTTCACCTACTACTCCCATAGGCCCGCCCAGCTGCGGCGGTGGCACCCGGGGTACGGCGTGGTGCTCGCGGACGCACCGGAGTACGCCGACCTGAGGGGATACCGCGACGGAACCATCCCGGACGAGTACGTCGCGTCTCACTCGACGTTGATCGACTCGATACGCCAGCTCCTGCGGGCGACGGCCAGCCGCCCCGCCCAGCTCGGCTGCTTCGGGCTGCACGAGTGGGCGATGGTGCACCGGGCCACGGAGTCCGACACGGGGACCCGGCACGACTGGCCGCTCCGGCTGGGCGGCGCCGGCACCGACCGGGTCGTGGAGTCCCACCGGATCTCCTGCACCCACTTCGATGCCTTCCGGTTCTTCACGCCCACGGCTCGCCCGCTCAACACGTCGTCGCCGACCAGCGAGGACCGGGCGTCGTACGAGCAGCCGGGGTGCCTGCACGGGAACATGGACCTCTACAAGCACGCCTTCCGGCTCACGCCGATGATCTGCTCGGACCTGGTGGCCGACGCCTTCGAGCTGGCCTGGGAGATCCGGATCATGGACATGCGCGCGGCTCCGTACGACCTCACCGGCCTCACCCTCGACCCCACTGGCGAGCAGTGGGCTCCGATCCAGGTCGAGACGGCTGAAGGCAAGCGCGAGTACGCCGAGCTCCAAGGGCGCTTCTCCGAGCGCGCAGCTTCGATCAGAGCGCGTCTCATCGACGGGTGCGAGCGCCTCATCGTGGGCACACGCACTGTGGCCGAGTCAGCACCGCCACCCTGCCCGGACTGATTAGGTGTGGCCGCGCCGACGGATGGTACAACTGCGAGCATGTCTGCGGAGAGCTCGCTGGAACCGGTCGCACGTTTCCGTGACGAGACATGGACCGCGGGCGTGATCGGCCTCGGCTACGTCGGCCTGCCCCTCGCGGTCGCCGCCTCCGAGGCCGGGCTCGACGTGATCGGCTTCGACATCGCCGAAGAACGAGTCGACGCCCTGACGGCCGGTACCTCACACGTGGGCGACGTCAGCGACGCCGAGCTCCGCGGAGCCCTCGATCGCGGCGCAGTGTTCACCGCCGATCAGTCGCAGCTCTCGAAGGCAGATGCGATCTTCATCGCCGTGCCCAGTCCGCTGGGCCGCAACCGGCAGCCCGATACCTCCTACATCGAAGCCGCTGCGGCGATCGTTTCCGCGGTCGCCCGGCCGGGACAGCTGATCTCACTCGAGTCCACGACGTACCCGGGCACCACCGAGGACATCATCGTGCCCGCACTGGAGGCAGCCGGCCTCACGCTCGACCACGACGTCTTCGTGTGCTTCTCACCCGAGCGGGTGGACCCTGGCAACAAGCTGAGCACGGCAGACATCCCCAAGGTGGTGGGCGGCGTCACCTCGCTGTCCGGCGACGTCGCCGCCGCGGCGTATGGACGTTTCGTGACGTCGGTCCACACCGTCTCGACCGCCAGAGCCGCGGAACTCACCAAGCTGCTCGAAAACACGTACCGGGCGGTGAACATCGCGCTGGTCAATGAGCTCGCCCAGATCTCGCACGCTTTCGACGTCGACGTCTGGGAAGTCATCGATGCGGCCGCAACCAAGCCCTTCGGCTACCAGCCGTTCTACCCGGGACCGGGCGTCGGCGGGCACTGCATCCCGCTCGATCCGCAATATCTCGCCTGGAGGGCGAAGGAGAAGCATGTAGCCACCCGGTTCGTCGACCTCGCCGAAGACATCAACCTGCACATGCCCGACTGGATCGTGGACCGGGTCCAGGACGAGCTCAACCGGCGCGGCCTGCCGGTGCGCGGAACCCGGATCCTCCTGGTCGGGATGGCCTACAAGCGCAACATCGCCGACGACCGCGAGTCGCCGTCCATGCAGGTGATGAACCGCCTCGCCAGTCTCTGCGCCGAGCTCGGGCTGCTCGACCCCCATGTTGCCCCGGCGCGCCTCGCCCGCCACGGTCACGAGGTCGTTGATGAGATCGCGGACTCGACCTGGTCGATGGCGGTCGTCCTGACCGACCACGACGACATCGACTACGAGGCGATCGCAGCCGCGGTGCCGGTGGTCTTCGACACCCGGGGCGCCTACCGGAACCGTGGGCTCCTTCGCGACAACGTCGTCGCGCTGTAACCGACCGGGAACGCTAGCCGCGCCCACTTGGCGGCGTGCGACTCGGGTTGTGGCGTACGCCGAACTCGGCCGTCGCCGCGTCGATGTCGCCCTCACCGCCGATCCGGTCCCACAGCGTCGGGAACCAGCCGTCCGCGTCGTCGAGCCAGACCGTCATGGTGTTCGTCTTGTCGGCCAGGAAGGCCTCGATGTTCTTGGTGACGGTGTGCACGTAGAACCGGCACACGTCGAGTCGATCGGCCTCAGGCCACTCGTCGTTGTGGATCATCAGGCCGTGCGCGAATGCGCGCACGACGCTCGACCCGGTCGGCTTGGCGCCCCTGGAGCGCCATCGGCGGAGGAAGCTCGCCGCCACCTGCTCGGGGTCGCGGCGCAGATGCACGTAGAGGGGTTCATCGCCGAACTTGTCGCCGAGGCCGCCGAGGAACCACGACAGTCGGTTGTCTGCCTCGACGTGCCGATCCGGGTAGTCGAGACGTCCGTCACCGATGGCACCGGTCCGCGTCTCGTGTCCGGCCGTGAAGTTGGTCAGGTGCTCGCACGCCCTGATGGTGGTCATGGAGCCGCATCGTCCGGTGTTGAGGACGAACACGCGCACGAGTCAGACCTTCCTCGCAACGAGCACGGTCGACCGGTCGACGGTTCGACTTACCTCCAGTGCACGTCCGGCGTGGACTTCGCGACTCCACCGCTCGACGATGGCGTCCTCGGCGGGACGCCCGGTGTCGTCGAGGATGACGACCGCGTTCGGGGCGAGCCGGTCGGCGAGGAGCGGGAACGCCGGGTACCGGACCTGTGGAGCAACTCTGCTGGGTGGTCCGTCGACGAAGAGGAGGTCGATCTCTCCGGGCAGCGTCAGCCCGGACAGGTCGAACCAGGGCTGGAAGGAACCATCCGGCAGGCCGGTGTCCACCAGCGGCGCGTGCACCACCGTCGCCCAGTCACTGAGCCCCAGGCGCTCAAGCTCGGCGCGGGTGATCGCCGCATAGTGATCGTTGTCCTCGAGAGCGACGACACGGCCATCCCCGCCGCGCGCCTTCAGCGCCGTCGCGACCCACACGGTCGACGTGCCCGAGCCGCACTCGACGATCGTGTGCACCGGTTCGGACATGACGCGATCGAGGATCCACAGCATCGTCGAGGGAGTGGCGGCCCAGCCACCGAGCTCGGGCATCGGATGAGGATGGCTCACCACACGGTCGTAGACGCGGATCATCTCGGCGGTGAGCCCCGGCGACCGGTGGATGGCGTTGCGGATCTCTGCCAGTCGGCGCTCGGTGTCCCGTAGCCGACCGACCACCGGGTCGTCGGCGACCCGCTGGTTCTGCCGTTGCCGCGGGCCGCTTACCTTGGCGCTCGCCACGGCCTTCGCCTCGCGTCGGGCACGATCCGCCGTGCGCGTCGCCTTCGCGACCGACTCGGCGAGCGATCGCATCGCCAGCACGAGGTAACCGAGAACCCCGAGCACCGCGACGCCGAGCGCCGCCAGTGCCAACTCCGAAGCACCAACCGCGGCTGCGACAACCGTCACCCCCGCGGCGATCGTGGTGGTCAGCACAGCGGCACGCCTGGGATTCACCCTGTACTCCTGTCCATCGGCGGTGCCGGCGACTATACGGTCCAGCTGCTGCCTGGTGGGGCCGGGTGCCAGCAGGTCAGCGCATACAGTTCGGGCATGCACCAGGACGAGGTAGAACCGGTGGGGCCGGAGCCCGACCGACACCCGTTTGTCGTCCTGGACGACGAGATCGTCCTGGAGCGTATCCGTGCGGCGGCCGCCGCACGGGAACCGTTCAGCCTGCTCAGGACCGGTGACGGCGAGGCTGTCCTGCTCTCCATCGACGAGTCCGCGTGGCTCCACGATCTGGCGGAACTGCATCGGCACTGGGGTGCGGAACGGGTCACCCTCCACGACGTGCTGCGCGTGCGCCGCGACCTCGAAGCGGCTCTCGCGGACGCCGACCTGGTCGGGCTTCGGCCTGACGTGCTCGGAGTCACGGTGCCGGACGACCTGCTCGACTGGCCGCTCGAACAGACCGGTGATTACGTCCGCGAGCACTTCAAGCTGCGCGAACGGGACATCGGGGACAATGTGGCCCGGCGCGTCGCCCTCGCCCAGCGGGTGACGATGCGCTTGCCCAAGTCATCTCGCCAGGAGTACTGCAGCAGCTGGATCCACTGGGAGATGCTCGCGAACGGCGTCATGGACGAGCTCCTCGAGCAGGCCGAGGAGGTGGTCCTCGTGACCACCCACCCCGAGCTCGGCCCAATCGTGACCGAGAAGTTCGGGGTCCGTGCACACGTCGTGACTGTGCCCGGCAAGTTCGTGGACACCGGCCGGCCGGGCGTGCATGTCCCCGACCGGTACGACGAGCTCCGGTCAGAGCTCACCGGCGTCGCACCGGGCACCCTGGCCCTGGTCGGCGCCGGCATCCCGGGCAAGATCTACTGCCACTGGCTCAAGGAAGCGGGCTGTGTCGCCCTCGATGTCGGTGCGACCTTCGACGCCTGGATCGGGAGGGCGTCACGCTCAGTCGTGCTCCGACACCGCTTCGGCGTCGCTGACGGACGATCGGTACCTGCCGATCTGCAGCTGGTCGAACCGGCTCCCGAGCAGCCGGTCAGCGAGCCGCCCTCGTCTCCGGCGGCGCGGCGGCTCCAGACCTTGGAGGCGCGCCTGGAACGCGCGAACCGGAAGCGCAAGGAGGCACAGCGCCAACGGGACGCGGTTCGACAGGAGCTGGCCGCGCTCCGGGGCCGGCGCTCGGTGCGCGCCGCGCTCGCGGTGGCACGTCTGCTCCAGCGCCGATCTCGATGAGCCGGCCGCCACCTTTCGTGGCTCCGGAACCTCGTCGACCGTTCGGCCCTCCGGGGAGGCCCACCCGGGTTAGTGTCGCTGGTCATGGACGCCATGACCCGCAACAACGTCTCCGTGACAGGCCCGCAGACGGGGCAGCCGATGATCTTCGCCCACGGGTTCGGCTGCGACCAGAACATGTGGCGTCACGTCGTTCCCGCCTTCACCGACGACCACCGCGTCGTGCTCTTCGACCTCGTGGGCGCCGGCGGCTCCGACCTCGCGTCGTACGACCCCGACAAGTACTCGCGGCTGGAGGGTCACGCCGAGGACGTCCTCGACATCATCCGCGAGCTGGACCTGCGCGACGTGGTCTTCGTCGGACACTCGGTCTCAGCGATGATCGGCGTCCTCGCGGCGGCCGAGGAGCCGGAAAGGTTCGCGCGGCTGGTCCTGGTGGGCCCGTCCCCGCGCTACCTCGACGACGAGGACTACCGGGGCGGGTTCAGCCGGCCCGACATCGACGAGCTGCTGGACTCGCTCGAGAGCAACTACCTCGGCTGGTCGCAGGCGATGGCCCCCGTCATCATCGGGAACGCCGACCGCCCCGAGCTGGGCCAGGAGCTGACCGCCAGCTTCTGCAAGGCCGACCCGGCGATCGCCCGGCAGTTCGCCCGCACAACGTTCCTCTCCGACTCCCGCGCGGACCTCCAGCGAGTGCGCACGCCCACGCTGGTGCTCCAGTGCAGCAACGACGTGATCGCGCCGCTCGAGGTCGGCGACTACGTCCATGACGCGATCCCGGGGAGCACTCTCGTGGTCATGCGCGCCACGGGACACTGCCCCAACCTGAGTGCACCACAGGAGACCGTCGACGCCATCACGTCGTTCCTGCGTGACACCGCGGCCTGACGGTCGACCCCTCAATGTCCCACGAGCTGGCGGCGGAGGCCTTTCGCAAGGCCCTGCTCGAGGACGACCCGGTGCAGCTCTACGAGCAGGCGCCCTGTGGCTACCTCTCGACAACCCCCGAGGGGCGGATCGTCAAGACCAACACGACGTTCCGGACCTGGACGGGGTACACGGTCGAGGAGCTGCTCGAGCGATCGTTCGTGGACCTGCTGCCGGTGGGCGGCCGGATCTACCACGAGACCCACTACGCGCCGATGCTGCGGTTGCAGGGCTCGGTGCGGGAGATCGCGGTCGACGTGGTGCGCAAGGACGGGAGCCGGCTCCCGGTGCTGGTCAACGCCCGACTGGACCGCGACGAGGAGGGGCGACCGCTCGTCGTACGGATCGCGCTCTTCGACGCCACCGAACGCCGACGCTACGAACGCGAGCTGCTGCACGCCAAGCAGCGCGCGGAGGACTCGGAGGAACGTGCCCGGTCCCTCGCCCGCACCCTGCAGCAGACCCTGATCCCGCCGACCCCGCCCGAGATCCCGGGCCTCGACGTGGCCGCCGCCTATCGTCCCGCCGGAGACGGTTCGACCGTGGGCGGCGATCTGTACGACGTCTACCCGTTGGGGACCGACGACTGGGGGCTCGTGCTCGGGGACGTGTGCGGCAAGGGCGTGGACGCCGCGGTCGTGACTGCCCTGGCGAGGTACACGGTCCGCGCGCTGGCCGTCGAGCTGGAGCGGCCGAGCGACGTGCTGGCCTCCCTCGACCAGGTGGTGCAAGGACACGAGACCGACCGGTTCTGCACCGTGGTCCTGGCGAGGCTGCGCCAGCGCGACGACGGCTGGTACGTCACCCTGGGCACCGGAGGACATCCTCCGCCGGTGCTGGTCCGTCGCGACGGCCGACCCGAGCTGGTGCCGCTCGAGGGGTCCATCGTCGGGGTGCTCGCGGAGCCGGAGTTCTGCGACCTCGAGCTGCAGCTGGACCCAGGCGACGTGCTGCTCCTCTACACCGACGGGGTGACGGAGGCGCGGCACGGCCGGGAATTCTTCGGTGACGAACGGCTGCTCGAAGGCGCGGGGCACGGCGGCTCCGCCGCCGACATGGTGGCAGCGCTGGTGGAGCAGGTCATGGTCTTCCAGGCCGGCGAGACACGCGACGACATCGCGGTGCTGGCCATCCGGGTCCCGGGCTAGGTTGGACGACATGCGCTCGGTGCTCGTCCACGCCACGGTCCTCCTGATCGCCTCGTTGCTCACTGCGATGCCCACCGCCGCGGCCGCCGGGGCATCCGATCCACGGTGGGAGTTCTACACCCAGGACAGGACGTTCTACCACTCGCCGTGGTACCGCCACGCCCACCGGATCATGATCCCGTTCGGCTGCACCCGGGCGCCGTACTACTCGCCCGACCCGCGCTGCCTCCGCAACCGCGGCTTCCACCACGGCATCGACATCGCCATGCCCTGCGGCACCCGGCTGCGTTCCGACCGGTGGGGCTGGGTGGTCTCGAACGACGCCCTCGGACCGGCGTACGGCGTCAACCCGATCCGGCTGCGCAACAAGAAGCACGGCTTCGACCTCGTCATCGGCCACACCAGGAAGGTGTTCGTGAAGCCCGGCGACCGGATCCGGCCCGGAACGCTGCTGGGTCGCGCGTCGGACTCGGCGGCTCCCGACGGCTGCCACCTGCACTTCGAGAAGCGGGCGCTCGCGGGCGGACTCGCCAGCGCCACCCACCCGCGCGAGATGCTGCGTCTGCGGCCGAAGGCGTGACATGGACCTGCGTGACGACCGGGTGCTGCGGAACTTCCTGACCGACGACGGCCGGCTGCACACGATCCCGTCGAAGCGCTCGAAGCTGCTCGTCGTCCTCGACCACATCGCCCAGTCCTTCGAGCCCGGGCAGAGCTACCCGGAGCAGGAGGTGAACGCGATCATCGAGAGGTTCCACCCCGACTACGCCGCGCTGCGCCGCTACCTCGTCGAGGACCAGTTCCTCACCCGCGAGGACAACGTCTACTGGCGCAGCGGCGGAACGTTCGATGTCTGAGGTTTCCGACCGGCACTTCCGGGGCGAGGACTGGTACGCCGACGACCTCGCCGACGGGCGTTACCTCGAGTGCACCTTCACCGACGTCGACCTCAGCGAGGCCACGACGAGTGGCGCCCTGTTCGACCGGTGCACGTTCCACAACTGCCGGTTCAACGCCTCGGTCCACACGTCTTCGGCATTCGTGGCCTGCGACTTCCAGCGGGTCAATTTCTTCGATGCGATCTTCGAGGGCTGCAAGCTCAACGGCTCGGTCTTCGCCGAGTGCACCCTGCGGCCGATCAAGGTCGTGGGAGGCCAGTGGCACGGCGTGACGATCCGCGGCACCAACCTCACCAAGCTGGACCTGAGCGGGGTCGACCTCCGCGAGGCCGACCTGTCGCTGAGCGACCTCACCGGGACGGTCCTGCGCGACGCCCGCCTGGACTCGGCCAACGTGCGCGAGACCGAGCTCGGCGGCGCCGACCTGCGAGGCGCCTCGCTGTCCGGCGTCGACCTGGCCGCAGCCCGGCTCCGGCGCACGAAGCTCGACCTGCCCGGCGCCGTACTGCTCGCCGAGCTGCACGGCGCGGACGTGGACCCGTCCTGACGCGATAGTCCGCCACGAAGAGCACCCGTTCGGGCTGCCACGTGGTGATTTTCGTATCGGACTATCCGGTCAGGGTGCCGTGCTCGACGCAGGCCGCCGACCAGCCACGGGGCGTGACCTGCACCTTCATCCGGCGGCGGCATCGGGTGCAGAAACGCGGCGGTTCGAGGGCGAGCAGGCGTCGGCAGGTGGCGTGGTCGCGGCCGGCGAGCGGCTCGCCGCACTGGCCGCAGTACGTCGGTGCACCGCTCACAGGGTCTTCGCGAGTTCCTTGATCGGCATCTTCAGGTCGCTCAGCAGCGCCAGGTCCTCGTCGGCGTCGCGGCCGAGGGTGGTCAGGTAGTTGCCGACGATGACGGCGTTGATGCCGCCGAGCAGCCCGTCGCGGGTTCCGAGGTCGCCGAGGGTCAGCTCGCGACCGCCGGCGTACCGGAGCACGGTGCGGGGCATTGCCAGCCGGAACGCCGCGATCGTGCGCAGCGCGTCGGCGGACTCCATGAGCGGAAGGTCGCCGAACGGCGTACCGGGACGCGGGTTGAGGAAGTTGAGCGGGACTTCGTGCGGGTCGAGCTCGGCCAGTTGCGCGGCCAGCTCCGCGCGCTGCTCCAGCGATTCCCCCATACCGACCAGGCCGCCGCAGCACAGCTCCATGCCGGACTCGCGGACCATCTCGCAGGTCTCCCACCGCTCCTCGAAGGAGTGGGTCGTGACCACGCTGGGGAAGTACGACCGCGCCGACTCGAGGTTGTGGTTGTAGCGGTGCACGCCCATGTCGCGCAGGTCGTCGACCTGGTCCTGGGTGAGCATCCCGAGCGAGCAGGCGACGTTGATGTCGACGGCCTCGCGGATCGCCTTGATCCCGTCGCGGACCTGCGACATCAGCCGGTCGTCGGGACCGCGGACGGCGGCGACGATGCAGAACTCGGTGGCCCCGGTGGCGGCCGTCTCCTCGGCGGCCTTCACCAGCTGAGGGATGTCCAGCCACACCGATCGCACCGGCGAGGTGAACTGGCCGGACTGGCTGCAGAAGTGGCAGTCCTCCGGGCAGCCGCCGGTCTTGAGGCTGATGATGCCCTCGACCTCGATCTCCGGGCCGCAGTGCTTCATGCGTACGGCGTGCGCCAGCTCGAGCAGCTCGGCGATCCGGTCGTCGGGGAGCTGGAGGACCTCGACCAGCTCGTCGTACGACAGGCCGGTGCCCTCGTCGAGGACCTTGACTTGGGCGCGCTCCAGGATGTCCGTTCCGGGGTCCCCGCGGCGTTGTTCGGCGGAGGAGCGAAGCGGGGGAGGCGAAGAACGTCGTGGGGTGGAGTTCACGTCCAGCAAGATATCGGGCGTCCGTAGACTGCCCGCGATGACCTCCCCGGCCACCCCCGAGCAGCTGCTCGCCTACGACCGCGAGCACGTGTGGCATCCGTACACGTCGATGACCGAGCCGACCCCGGTCCGGCTGGTCACCGGGGCGGAGGGCACTCGCCTGCGCCTGGCCGACGGCCGCGAGGTGATCGACGGCATGTCATCGTGGTGGGCCGCGATCCACGGTTACCGCCACCCCGCGCTCGACGCCGCACTGAAGGGCCAGGCCGACGACTTCGCCCACGTGATGTTCGGTGGGCTCACTCACGAGCCGGCGATCCGGCTCGCGCACCGGCTGGTCGAGCTGACTCCTCCTGGCCTCGATCACGTCTTCCTCGCCGACTCCGGCTCGGTGAGTGTCGAGGTCGCGCTGAAGATGGCCCTCCAGCACCAACGCGGTGCCGGGCGTCCCGAGCGGACCCGGATGCTGACCATCCGCGGCGGCTACCACGGCGACACCTGCGGGTGCATGGGCGTCTGCGACCCCGACAACGGGATGCACACCATGTTCCGCGGCTTCGTGGCCGACCACGTGTTCGCCGACCAGCCGCCTGCGGACGAGGACGGCGTGCCTGCCTGGGAGGCGTCGTTCCGCAAGCTGGCCGACCGCCACGCCCATCAGCTCGCGGGCATCGTGGTCGAGCCGCTGCTCCAGGGGGCGGGCGGCATGTACGTCTATCCAGCGGCGTGCCTGCGGGTGATGCGCGAGGTCGCCGACGAGCACGGGCTGGTGCTGGTGCTCGACGAGATCGCCACCGGCTTCGGGCGGACCGGAACGTTCTTCGCCGCCGACGCCGCGGGCGTCGTACCGGACATCATGTGCGTCGGCAAGGCGCTCACCGGCGGCTACCTCAGCCTCGCGGCCGCGATCTGCACGTCCGCGGTGGCGCGCGGCCTGTCCGCCTCGGAGTCCGGCGTCCTGATGCACGGGCCCACCTACATGGGGAACCCGCTCGCGTGCGCGGTCGCGCTGGCCAACCTCGACCTGCTCGGCACCGGGGACTGGAAGTCCGACGTCCAACGGATCAACCGACGGTTGGTCTCCGGCCTCGCGGCGTGCCACGACCTGCCCGACGTCGCCGACGTACGCACGATCGGGGCGGTGGGCGTCGTCGAGCTGACCCACCCGGTGCAGGTCGACGCCGCGACCGAGGCGGCCCTGGACGCGGGGGTGTGGCTCCGGCCGTTCCGCAACCTGATCTACACGATGCCGCCCTACATCTGCACCGACGACGACATCGACCGGATCTGTGCCGCCGTCGACATCGCCGCCGTGGTGGGGTGAGCCGATGATCTGGGAGAAGTGGCTGGACGACCAGGCCGGGCTGCGCGACAGGGCCGGCCTGCGTCGCACGCTGCGCGCCCGCGGCCCGGACGACCCCGTCGTCGACCTCGCCGGCAACGACTACCTGGGGCTGTCCCGGCACCCGGCGGTCCGTGAACGCGCGGCCGAAGCGGCGCGCACGTGGGGTGCCGGCGCGGGCGCCTCCCGGCTGGTCACCGGCACGCTCGACCTCCACGTGGAGCTCGAGACCGCGCTCGCCGGGTTCCTCGGGCAGCCGGCGGCGTTGGTGACCTCGACCGGCTACCACGCGAACCTCGCCGCCGTGACCGCTCTGGCCGACCGGGACTGCCTGATCGTCTCCGACGCCCACGTGCATGCCTCGCTGGTCGACGCGGCCCGTCTGTCACGGGCGGAGGTGACGATCAACCCGCACAACGACGTGGGCGCCGTCTCGGCGGCGCTCGCCCAGGCCGGCGGTCGCCGGGCGATGGTGCTGACCGAGTCCGTCTACAGCGTCCTGGGCGACCCGGCCCCGCTGCGCGAGCTCGCCGGCGTCTGCGCGTCGTACGACGCCCTGCTGGTCGTCGACGAGGCCCACGGGCTCGGCGTGGCCGGGGCCGATGGACACGGGCTGGTGCGCGAGCTCGGCCTGGCCGAGCACGACCACGTCGTCGTCACCGCCACCCTGTCCAAGGCGCTGGGCGCGCAGGGGGGCGCCGTCCTCGGCTCCACATCCGTGGTCGACCACCTGGTCAACCGTGCCCGGCCGTTCATCTACGACACCGGCCTCGCGCCGGCGGCGGCCGCCGGTGCGCTCGCCGCACTGGAGCTGCTGACGACCCGCCCCGAGCTGCCGGCTCTGGTCCACACCCGCGCCACGGCCCTCGCCGGGGCGCTGGGGGTCACGGCTCCGCAGGGCGGGGTGCTGTCGGTGCCGATGCCCTCTCCCCACGTCGCCCTGGCCGCCCAGGCTGCGGCGCTCGAGGAAGGGGTGCGGGTGGGCTGCTTCCGTCCGCCGTCGGTGCCCGACGGGATCTCGCGGCTCAGGATCACCACCAGCGCCGGGATCTTGGACGCGGACTGGGCACGGGCGTCGGCCGTGCTCGGACAGGTCGTCAAGGAGTACTCATGACGATCATCGTCGTCACCGGGACCGACACCGGGGTCGGCAAGACCATCGCCACCGCCGCGCTGGCCCGCCGTGCGGCCGAGAGCGGGTCGGTGGTCGTGGTGAAGCCGGTGCAGACCGGCGTCGGGCCGGCGTCCGACGACGTCGCGGACGCCGAGGTGGTCCACCGGCTGACCGGTTGTGCCGTCCAGGAGCTCACCTGTCTCGAGGACCCGCTGGCACCCGACACCGCGGCCCGGCTGCGCGACGTACGGATCCCGCCGGTGGCGGAGCACGCCGACCGGGTGCGGGTGCTCTCCGAGTCCCACGACACCGTGTTGGTCGAGGGCTCGGGCGGGGTGCTGGTCCGGCTCGACACCGCCGGCGGGACGATCCTCGACCTGGCCGACGGGGTGGGGGCCGAGATGGTGGTCGTCGCCTCGCCCCGGCTCGGCACGCTCAACCACACCGAGCTGACCGTGGCCGCTCTGCGGGCTCGCGGGATCGAGCCCACAGGGCTGGTGATCGGCTCCTGGCCCGGCGCCCCCGGGCTGGCGGAGACCTGCAACCTCGACGACCTGCCGCGGGTGACCGGCGTACCGCTCCTGGCGTCGATCCCGGCCGGCGCCGGGACGCTCACGCGTGAGGAGTTCGCCCGTCAGTCGCTGAATTGGTTCTCTACGCCTGGGTGAGGAACCACCGGTGGCCGAACGGGTCCCGGAACACCGCGACCCGACCGGCGGGCTCGCTGTCCTCCGGACCGCGGTCCATGGCCACCCCGGCAGCCTGGACGCGCGCGGCGAAGGCGTCGACATCCTCGATGGTCAGGTGCAGCGAGACCGCGCTGCCACGGGCGGGGTCCGGGGCGGCAACGTTCGCCTCCGCGAACTCGTCCGACATCATCCAGCCGGCGCCGTCGACGGCCAGCTCGACGTGTCCGATCCGCCCGTCCGGCATCTCGATCGGCGCGTAGGTCACCTCGGCGCCCAAGACGTCGACGTACCACTCGACGGCCGCGCGGGCGTCGGCGACACAGAGGTACGGCGTCAGCTCGCTCATGCCGCCCAGCCTGCCACGCTCAGGCGGCGGAGGCCACCAGCTCGTGGTCGACCAGGGTCTGCAGCGCGGCGAGCACCCGTCCGTTGATCTCGGCGTCGGCCAGCACGTCCACGCCGACGGAGGACTGGGACAGCGTGGCGTCCTCGACGACGACTGCGCCGGCCACGGTGGCCGAGCGCCGGACGTCGGCGTGCGCCCACTTGCCGCCGTACGGCGTGGGCGTGGTGCCGAGCACCGCCAGCCGCTTGCCGGTCAGGGCACCGACCCCGTAGGGGCGGGACAGCCAGTCGATGGCGTTCTTGAGCACGGCCGGCATGGTGCCGTTGTACTCGGGGGTGACGACGAGGACTCGGTCGGCGTCGGCGACGCGGTCGCGCAGCCGCTGCGCGGGCTCCGGCACCTCGTCGGTGTCGAGGTCTTCGTTGTAGAACGGCAGTTCGGCCAGGCCCTCGACGATCTCCAGGCGGAGCCCGGCGGGAGCGTCGCTGACGAGCTTCTCGGCCAGGCGGCGGTTGACGGAGTCGGAGCGCAGGCTGCCGACGAGGACCACGATGTTGGTGTCAGTCATGCCGAGCCAAACGGACCGGGGTCCGTTTTCATTCCCGGCGAGGGAACTCCCCCTAGAGTGACCCGCACCATGTCCAGTCATCCCCTGCTCCCGATCATCGGGGAGCCGCGCCCGGAGCGGAGCGACGCCGCCCGCAACAGGGCAGCCCTGCTCGACGCGGCGACCCGGCTGATCGAGCGCTGCGGGATCCAGGGCGTGACCATGGAGGCGGTCGCGGCCGAGGCCGGGGTCGGGAAGGGCACGGTCTTCCGCCGCTTTCAGAGCCGCGAAGGCCTGATGGCGGCGCTCCTCGACCACTCCGAGGCTGACTGGCAGGCGCAGGTGATGGGCGGCCCGCCGCCCCTGGGCCCGGGCGCGCCACCGATGGAGCGGCTGCTGGCCTTCGGCAACTCCAGGATCGAGATCAACCTCCGGCACGCGGACCTGATTCGCGCCGCCGGACGGGCCGGCGCGCGCTCGTACGCGGCGTACTCCTTCGTGGCCACCCACACCCGTTACCTGCTCGGGGAGCTGGGCGTCCACGGCGACATCGCCCTGCTGGCCATTGCCCTGATGGCCCCCATCGAGTCCTCGATCCTCGAGCAGCAGGTGAAGATCGAGCAGATCGACCTCCACCGGATCCGGTCCGGCTGGGCCGACCTGGCCCGCCGGATCGTCGAGAACCCGTAGACGAAGGAGCACCATGACCATCCCGACCTACACCCTCAACGACGGCACCACGATCCCCGCGATCGGCTTCGGCACCGCTGGCCTGCGGGGAGAGGCGGCCGTCGAGGCGACAGCCAGCGCGGTCGAGGCCGGCTACCGCCTCATCGACACGGCCGTGAACTACGAGAACGAGCGCGAGGTCGGCGAGGCGCTGCGCCAGTCGGGTGTCCCGCGCGACGAGCTGCGGGTGACCAGCAAGATCCCCGGCCGGCACCACGCGTACGACGACGCGATCGCCTCCACGCGCGAGTCGCTGGAGCGGCTCGGTCTCGACCACCTCGACCTGCACCTGATCCACTGGCCCAACCCCAGCCGCGGGCAGTACGTCGACGCGTGGCGGGCGCTGGTCGACCTGCGCGAGCAGGGGCTGGTCCGCTCGATCGGCGTCTCCAACTTCACGGCCGAGCACCTCGACCGGATCATCGACGAGACCGGCGTCGCGCCGTCGGTGAACCAGATCGAGGTCCACCCCCTCTTCCCACAGGCGGAGATGAGGCGCGCCAACGAGGAGCGGGGCGTCCGCACCGAGTCGTGGAGCCCGCTGGGCAAGCGACAGGCGCCGCTCGACGAAGCACCCGTGCGCGTGGCCGCGGACGCGCACGGGGTCACGCCGGGCCAGGTGATCCTGCGCTGGCAGGTCCAGCTGGGGAACCTGCCGATCCCGAAGTCGGCCACACCGTCCCGCCAGCGGGAGAACCTCGACGTGTTCGGGTTCGAGCTCGACGAAGCCGAGATGGAGGCCATCACGGCGCTGGGACGCTCGGACGGCCGGCTCTTCGGCGGTGACCCCGACAGTCACGAGGAGATGTAGGCGCGGCGCTGCTCTGACATGCAACCGATCTTCGGTGGCAGCCGTCATAGTGGGTGACGACGGACCCGGGAGGGCACATGAGGACGAGACTCGCGCCGTTCTTGTTGTTGCTGCCCGGGCTGGCGGCGTGCGGGCAGCCGGTCACGGTCGAGAGCACCGTCGACCGGCCGTACGACGGCCCGATGTACGTGAAGCGGGACTTCTCCGACCGCGCAACGGCACAGGAGCGATCGGGTGCGGCCGGACGAGCGTTGGAGTGTGAAGGCAAGCCCTACGACGGTGGCGGTGGCGACTACGTCGACGGCGGTCTGGTGTCGGTCCAGTCCGACGCGCGGGAGGCGCTGGAGAACCACCAGGAGGAGACCGGCCTCCTCGACGTGCCACGCGAAGGCTTCGTGGTGGAGCGTATCGACGGCGATCGCGTGCTGTTCTCCTACGACGTGGGCGAACGGACCAGGGTCGCCTACATCGCTGCCGACGGCATCCGGGACCACAACGACGATGTCGGCTGGGGCATCGAGTCGTGGGCTTCCTGCGACCCGGCCGAGTTCTCCGCCAGTGTCACCGACACCCTCGGGATCCGGGTCTGGCACGACCAGGAGGGCGACCGGGTCCCGGTCTCGACGATCACCCACTACCCCGGGCCCGAGCACTGCGACTGGCAGGACATCACGTTCCTGTCCATGGGCGATGGCCGCACGCAGTACGTGAGCGACCGAACCGGTGAGTTCGCAGACCTGCTCGAGTCGACGTACGACGGCGACGCGGTTCTGCCCGAGGACGCGATCGACACGGGCTACGAGTACGACGACTGGCACCTCTGGCTGGCGACCGACCGAAGCGCCGCCTACGTCGTGGACGTCGACGACCGGTCCGAGGTCGAGCGCTGGCCCGCATCGGACGACACGATCGCCTGCGCCTGATCAGTCGGTGGGGTGCCGGCGCAGCCCGAAGGTGACTCCGTCGATGAGCGCACCCCAGGACGCCTCGATCACGTTGTGGCCGACCCCGACGGTCACCCACGAGGACTCCCCGTCGGTGGTCTCGATCAGCACCCTCGTGATCGCGTCGGTGCCGTGGCCCTGGTCGAGGATCCGGACCTTGTAGTCGATCAGCTCGAACTTCGCGACCTCGGGATAGGCCTGGCCGATCGCCTCGCGCAGCGCCTGGTCCAGGGCGTTGACCGGCCCGTTGCCCTCGCCGGTGACGACGAACCGGACACCCCCGGCCCGCAGCTTCACCGTCGCCTCGGAGACGGCCTCGTCGCCGGGCCGGGTCTCGGTGATCACGCGCCACGACTCCACGTCGAAGTACGACGGCTTGACACCCTCGACCTCCTCGGCCAGCAGCAGCTCGAAGGACGCGTCCGCGGCCTCGAAGGTGTAGCCGCGCGACTCCAGCGTCTTCACCCGCTCGGTCACGCGGTTCACGAGCTCCCGGTCGCCCGAGAGGTCGTACCCCAGCTCGCGACCCTTGAGCTCGATCGAGGCACGGCCGGCCATGTCGGAGACCAGGAGCCGCATGTCGTTGCCGACGTTCACCGGGTCGAGGTGCTGGTAGAGGTTCGGGTCGACCTTGATCGCGCTCGCGTGCAGCCCGGCCTTGTGGGTGAACGCCGACGTGCCGACGTAGGGCTGGCGCGAGGCGGGTGCGAAGTTCGTGACGTCGGCGACGGCGTGCGCGATCCGGGTGGCGTCCTTCAGCAGCCCGGTCGGCAGCACCCGCCGATCCAGCTTGAGCTCCAGGTTGGCCACCACGGAGACGAGGTCGGCGTTGCCGGTGCGCTCGCCGTACCCGTTGATCGTGCCCTGCACATGGGTCGCGCCCGCGTCGACCGCCGCCAGGGTGTTCGCCACCGCGCACCCGGTGTCGTTGTGGCAGTGGATCCCCACCCGCACCCCGGTCGAGGAGACGACGTCGTCCACCACGTCACCGACCCAGCCGGGGAGCATCCCGCCGTTGGTGTCGCACAGCGCGATCACGTCGGCACCGGCGTCGTACGCCGTCCGCAGCACCTCGAGGGCGTAGTCGCGGTTGTCGCGGTAGCCGTCGAAGAAGTGCTCGGCGTCGAGGAACACCTGCTGCCCCTCGGCCCGGAGGTGGCTGACGGTGTCGCGGACCATGGCGAGGTTCTCCTCCAGGGTGGTCCGCAGGGCCAGGTCGACGTGCCGGTCGTGCGACTTGGCGACCAGCGTGACCACGCTCGCGCCGGAGTCACGCAGCGCCGCCACCATCGGGTCGTCGGCGGCGGCCACGCCCGGGCGGCGGGTGGCGCCGAACGCGGCGAGCTTCGCGTGCCGCAGGTCCAGCTCGTCGACGGCGCGGCGGAAGAACTCCGTGTCCTTGGGGTTCGCCCCCGGCCAGCCGCCCTCGATGTAGCCCACGCCGAGGTCGTCGAGCTGGCGCGAGATGGTCAGCTTGTCGGCCACCGACAGGTTCAGCCCCTCCTGCTGGGCTCCGTCGCGCAGGGTGGTGTCGTAGACGTGGAATCCCCCGTGGAGATCAAGCGGCAGGTCCATCGGTCTGCTCTCTCGTGTCGTCGGATGGCAACAAAAAAACCTCCCGCGGAACGGAAGGTTGGCGCGTCGGCGGCCCCGGTCCTGGGGCGTCGACGCGCTAGGAAATAATGATGCGGTGGTGCGGCACGCGTTCAGTGTGCCACCGCATCGCTCCCCCCGACACCAGATCTCGCGATCCGGCCCCTTCGTTGAGTTGGGCCTCGCTGACCGTTGAGTTGGGCCTCGCTGACCGTTGAGTTGGGCTTCGATGGCCCTCCAGAGACACGCACGCCCAACTCAAGGGACAGGCAGGCCCAACTCAACATGGGTGGGGTCGGAGCCGGGAGACCAGTCCACGCCCGAGGTGGCCACCAGGTAGCCGAACGCCGCCGCGACGGTTCCCACCACCAGGACGGACACCAGCCAGGTGCCGAGACCCGAGGCGAGCGGGTGGACGACGCGGGCCAGCGGCGATCGGACGCGCGAGCCCCCGGGACCCAGTGACAGGGCCACCACGAACGTCAAGCCGGTCACGAACAACGAAACCTCGAGTTCAGCGGCCGCGGCGTAGCAGATGAGGACCGCGGCCAGCGCCAGCCCGACGCTCCAGAGCGCCAGCAGGATCGTTCCCGGGATCGCCCGGACGACGTGCCAGGGAGCGCCGATCAGGTAGATGACCGGGTCGTACCACTTCACGCCGCGCAGCCGTCGCCGGTCGCCGGTCGCGGTGGCCGCCAGCGAGGCGCTCCGCAGGAACCACGCCAGGACGAGCAGGGTCAGCAGAGCGAGCCAGGGGTACGCCGTCAGCGCGGTCCCCGCAGCGACCGTCAGCGCCGTCCACAGCACGCCCCGGCGCAGCCGCTCCAGGGCTCCCGGCCGCGGTGGCGCGGCCCAGTCGTCCTCCAGCCGGTGCGTCTGACCAGGTTCGTCCTCGTCGTCGAAGATCGAGAGGGTGGTGTCGCGGCCCTGGGCGGCCAGCGCCAGGGGCACGGTGAACGGGTCGTCGGGCACGGACTGCGGCGGGGGTCCACCCCCGTCCAGCCAGTCGAGGAGCTCAGCCGGCGCCGGCCGGCGGCGCGGATCCGGGTCCAGGGCGGAGGCCACGACGCGGCGCAGGTCGTCCGGCAACCCGTCGAGCTCGTGCTGGCCGCGCCGGACCCGGTCCATGATCGCCATCGACGGACCGCGGCCGAACGGCGAACGCCCAGTCCCGGCGAAGGCCACGGTCGCGCCCCACGAGTGGACGTCGGAGGCGGTCGTGGCGTCGTGCCCGTCCAGGATCTCCGGCGCGAGGTAGCCAGGCGTCCCCAGCAGCCAGCCGGTATGGGTGAGCTTCGGGTCGTCGGCGACCCGGGCGAGTCCGAAGTCGATCAGGATCGGGGTCCGCCCCTCGATCAGGACGTTGGAGGGCTTGACGTCGCGGTGCAGGACCCCGACCGCGTGCACCGAGGCGATGCCCTCGGCCAGGCCGCGGGCCAGAAAGCGCAGGTCGACGTCCCCGAGCGGTCCCTCGTCCTTCACCAGGTCGTGCAGGGAGGGGCCGGGGACGTAGCGCGTCGCCACGAACGGGATCTCGCCCCACGGGTCGGAGTCGACGATCTCGGCCACCCACGGGCTACGGATCCGCGACAGGGAGCTGACCTCCCGGGCCAGCCGGGCGCGGGCCTCGTCGTCGCCGACGATGTGCGGCCGCAGCACCTTCAGCGCGACGCGTTCCCCACGCGGGGGCCGGGCCAGGTGGACCACTCCCATGCCGCCCTCGCCGAGCCGCATCAGCAGCTCGTAGCCACCGACGGTCAGCCCGGTCGGCGGCCGCTGCGGGGAGGTCGCCCTTCGAGACGGTTGCTTCGCAACCTCCTCAGGACCTATCACACCTCGAGGCTACTGGCCGTGGTCAGCAGATCTTGTGCATCCAGCCGAAGGTGTCCTCGGCCCGGCCGTACTGGATGTCGACGAGGGCCTGGCGGATCTTCATGGTGAGGTCCGTCGACGCCGGCGCGGGCGCCTCGCCACCGTCCCACTTGAGGGTGCCGACCGGGGTGACCACGGCCGCCGTACCGCAGGCGAAGACCTCGGTGATCGCCCCGCTTCGGACCCCGTCGCGCCACTCGTCGATCGAGAACTTCCGCTCCTCGACCTGGTGGCCGAGCTTGCCGGCGAGCTCGATGATGCTGGAGCGGGTGATGCCCTCGAGGATGGTGCCCGACTCCGGGGTGACGATCCGACCGTCGTCGTGGACGAAGTAGAGGTTCATGCCGCCGAGCTCCTCGACGTACCGCCCCTCCTGGGAGTCGAGGAAGACCACCTGGTCGCATCCCTGCGCGATGGCCTCCTGCTGGGCGACCAGCGAGCTGGCGTAGTTGCCGCCGGTCTTGGCTGCGCCCATGCCGCCACGCCCGGCGCGGGTGTATTCAGTCGTGAGCCACAGGGTGACCGGCTTGACCCCACCCTTGAAGTAGGCGCCGGCCGGGCTCGCGATGACGAAGAACGTCACGTGCTGCGCAGGCCGCACGCCGAGGAACTTCTCGGTGGCGAGCATGAACGGCCGGACGTAGAGGCTCTTCTCACCCTCCCCGTCGGGCACCCAGCGCTGGTCGACCTTGACCAGCTCGTCGACCGCCTCGACGAAGTCGGTCACCGGGAGCTCCGGGAAGGCCAGGCGCTTGCTCGACCGCACCATCCGGGCGGCGTTCTCCTCCGGGCGGAAGGTCCAGATCGTGCCGTCGTCGTGGCGGTAGGCCTTCAGCCCCTCGAACGTCTCCTGCGCGTAGTGCAGGACCGCGGTCGCCGGATCGAGGGTGAGCGGGGCGTACGGCGTGATCCGGGCTCCGCCCCAGCCGGTGTCGGGGGTCCACTCCACCGTGAACATGTGGTCGGTGAAGTGGGTGCCGAAGCCGGGGTTGGCAAGGATCTCGGCCAGCCGCGCGTCGTCGACCGGGGCGGACGAGGGGGTGGTGCTGATCTGCATGGGGTCAACCTATCCGACCCCACGGCTCAGCCCAGTCGGGCCGTGACGGCGTCGCCGACCTCCGCCGTACGCCGTGTGGCGCCGGGGGCGCGGCCGGCCAGGTCCTCGGTCACGGCCCGCTCGACGGCCGCCGCCGCCTCGGGGTGGCCCAGGTGGTCCAGCAGCAGGCTGGTCGACAGGATCGCCGCCGTGGGGTCCGCCTTCTGCTGCCCGGCGATGTCGGGGGCTGAGCCGTGCACGGGCTCGAACATGCTCGGCGTGGTCCGGTCGGGGTTGATGTTGCCGGAGGCGGCCAGCCCGATGCCGCCGGTGATCGCGGCCGCGAGGTCGGTGATGATGTCACCGAACAGGTTGTCGGTGACGATCACGTCGAACCGTGCCGGGTCGGTGGTCATGAAGATGGTGGCGGCGTCGACGTGCAGGTAGTCCACGGTCACGTCCGGGAACTCCAGGCCCACCTCGCCCACGATCCGTGACCACACCGCGCCGGCGTGGACCAGCACGTTGGTCTTGTGGACCAGGGTCAGTCGCCGGCGGGGACGGCGGGCAGCCCGGGCGAAGGCGTCGCGCACGACCCGCTCGACGCCGTACGCCGTGTTGACGCTGACCTCCGTCGCGACCTCATGCGGCGTGCCGACCCGCAGCGCTCCCCCGTTGCCGGTGTAGGGCCCCTCCGTGCCCTCCCGCACCACCACGAAGTCGACCTCGCCCGGCTCTGAGAGTGGCGAAGCAACCCCGGGGAAGATCCGCGAGGGCCGGAGGTTGACGTAGTGGTCGAGCTCGAAGCGCAGGCGCAGGAGCAACCCCCGCTCGAGCAGTCCCGGTGGCAGGTTCGGGTCGCCGGGTCGTCCCCCGACGGCCCCCAGGAGGATCGCGTCGTGCTCGCGGATCTCGGCGAGGACGGAGTCCGGCAGTACCTCACCCGTGGCGAGATACCGCTCGGCGCCCAGGTCGTAGTGCGTGGACGCGAACTTCACGCCGGCCGGGGCCGCCGCGTCGAGGACCTTCAGTGCCTCCGCGGTGACCTCCGGGCCGATGCCGTCGCCCGGGATGACCGCGAGAGAGAGGCTGCCCTGGTTCATGCTTTTTCGGGGTCCCTGTTCGAAGCGGAACGAAGTGAGCATTCGAATGGGGTGATCATGCTTTGGACACTAGTTGTCGTCCGGGCGCTCCCCGCCGTTGTCTCGCAGGTCAAGCGACGCCTGGACGGCTGCCTGGTTCCCCGGGTCGTCGGGCTGCAGGGCCCACGACGGAACGGCCTGGCTGGCAGGCCCCCACTCGGGATACATGTCGTACATCTGTCTCTCCTGGATTGCTTCGATGGGTGGTCGTGACGACCACCGGGATTCCTGAACGCCCCGCGGCGGGAGTGGTGCAAGGCCCACGGGTCACGTGGGCAACGCTTGACCAGGAGAGTGCGGGTTTCGCGGTACTGCCGGCGTACCCGCCGCGGAGGCGTCTTCAGCTGGAGGTGCAGGCCGTCAACGCGCGAACTCCGCGACGAGGTGGCCTGCTGTCAGGCCTCGCCGCGGCGATCGATAAGTACGAACACGCTCCGCATGATGGCTTCACCGTACGACGCGTGCGTGCGGCATGTGGCCGTTCGGTCGATCTGTTCAGGATGCGAGACGTCGATCCCGTGGTGTAAGACTCGACCCATGAGCGCACCCCCCGAGCTGCCCGAGATCGTGTCGCGGGCGTTCGACGTGTCGCGCAAGGCGGGCTACGTGTCGTTCTGCCGCAACGAGACCGGGCGGCTGCTGGCGACGCTCGCCGCGACCCGGGACGGCACGATGGCCGAGTTCGGCACCGGGACCGGCGTCGGGACGGCCTGGCTGCGATCTGGCGTCCGCGGCGACGTCAGGATCTTGACCGCCGAGCTCGATCCCAAGCTGGCCGGCGCCGCCGCGGAGATCTTCGAGGACGACCCGCAGGTCGAGGTCCTCGCTGCCGACTGGTCGACGCTCTCCGATCAGGGTCCCTTCTCGCTGCTCTACCTCGACTCCGGCGACCCGAGCTCTGTCCGGGTGGGCGCCGTCGCCGACCTCGTCGACCAGGGCGGGATCGTGGTCCTCGACGACTTCACCCCGTGCCCGCTGTGGCCGCCGGTCTTCAACGGGCGGGTCGACACCCTGCGCGAGGAGTGGCTGACCGACGACCGCTTCACCACCGTCGAGGTGATGGTGGCGGCCGACGCGGCGACCCTCATCGCGACGCGTCGCTGACCAGCACCTCCTCCTGCTCGGTCGAGGCCCGGTCGACGCCGAGCCCGACGGCGACCCAGGCGGCGTAGGACGAGAGCAGGAAGACGTCGTGGAAGGGGTCCACCGCCACCGCGATCGCGAGGAACCCCAGCACCGCCACGGCGAGCAGCCCCGCCCCCGCAGGCGCTGCTCGGCGGGCCCGGAGCAGCCGGCTGCCCCAGGCCAGGCCGCCGATGGTGAGGGCCAGGAACGCCACCAGGAACACCACGAACATCCCCTCGAACGGCTCACCGAGCATCAGGGCCGTGACCCCGTAACCGGCCGCGAAGACGAGCTGCAGCACGCAGCCGCCCCACACCAGCCGGAAGCCCCACCTGGACCCGGAGGCACGGTCGAACAGCAGCCGCACCGTCGACACGAGCAGGCCCCATCCCGCCAGCTGGGTGACCACGAACACGACGTGGCCCGCGAGGCCGAGGGCATCGGCGCCCACGAAGATCTCGATGGCCACGGGGACGATGAGCAGGACGGCAGCAAGGGCGGATCTTGCGAAGGCGTTCATGGATCCTCCTGGATCGGTGGGTCGGTGCCACCGACGCTAGGCCGGGCGGCGACGCCCGTCGTCTGCCGTCGGAGAGGTTTGGCCATCTGCCGAAAGGCAGACGCGGACATCGGGAACTGGCCCTACATTCGGGGGATGAACTGGCCTGCGCTGGCCCGCCGGGCCTTCCTGGGCATGGTGGCCGTCCTCTTCGTGTCCGGCCAGGTCCAGGTCTGGTGGTCGGTGGACCGTGCGGACCCGGTGCACGCCGCCGCGGTGGCCCTGCTGACGGCTCCGCTGCCGTGGGCGCGGCGCTGGCCGCTGCCGGTGCTGCTCCTCGTCCTCGCTGGCGCCGGGCTCGACCAGTTCTCCGCGGGCGGCCTCGGGCAGCCCTGGTTCGCGGTCCTGCTGGCGGTCTACGCCGTGGGGTCCTGGGCCGGGCCCCGCGCCTCGGCCCTGGGGATGACCGTCGTCGCCAGCGGCGTGCTCGCGGTCGACGTCCCCCGGCTGCAGGACGGTGCTTCGGTCGACGACGTCCTGCCGGCGTGGTTCATCATCGCCGGCACGTGGGGCCTGGGTCGCTGGATGCGCGCCCGCCGGTCCGAGCACGAGGCGCTCGTCGACCACAACGCCGCGCTCGAGCGCGACCGGGCGGAGGCCGGCCGGGCCGCCGTCGCCTACGAACGCGCCCGGATCGCGCGCGAGCTCCACGACCTGGTGGCGCACAGCATGGCGGTGATCGTGCTGCAGGCCCAGGCGGCCCACCGGGTCCTCCCCGGGGACGTGGAGGCGGCACGGCGCTCGCTGGCCGCCATCGAGTCGGTGGGCCGGGCCGGGATGGACGAGCTGCGCCGGCTGCTCGACGTGCTGCTCGTCGACGCCGAGGGGTCCGAGCCGGGCGACCGACCGAGCCTCGCGCGGCTCGACGACCTCGTCGACCAGGTCCGGGCAGCCGGTCTCGAGGTGACGGTCGACGTGGACGGGACCCCCGGTCCGCTCCCGCCCGGCCTGGACCTCTCGGCCTACCGCATCGTCCAGGAAGCGCTGACGAACGCGCTCCGGCACGGCGGGCGGGCCCCCACCCGCGTGCGAGTGGGGTACGGCGAGGAGTTGCTCACGATCCGGGTCAGCAACCGGGCCGCCCCGGCGGCGCCACGTGGTGCGGTCGTCGGGCACGGGCTGATCAGCATGCGTGAGCGGGCCGCTCTGTATGGCGGCGCCCTGGAGGCCGGGGCCGGCCCGGACGGCGACTTCGTCGTCCAGGCCACCATCCCGCTGGGGGCTCGATGACGATCAGCGTCGTCACCGCCGACGACGAGCACCTGGTCCGCTCCGGCCTGCGGATGATCCTGGGCACCGAGCCGGGCATCGATCTCGTCGCGGAGGCCGAGGACGGCGAGCAGGCACTGGAGCTGGTGACCCGCCACCAGCCCGACGTGCTCCTGCTCGACATCCGGATGCCTCGACTGGACGGCCTCGAGACCATGCGCCGGCTGAGCGCCCGCGGGGTACGGACCCGGGTGGTGGTGCTCACCACGTTCGACACCGACCGGTACGTCTATGACGCCCTGACCGCAGGTGCCTGCGGGTTCCTGCTCAAGGACACCCCCGCCGACCGGCTGGTGACCGCGATCCGGGCCGCCGCCGGCGGCGACTCGGTGCTGGCCCCCTCGGTGGCGCGGCGCGTGGCCGACGAGCTGGCACGCCGGAGTGCCCCCGGCCGGTGCGACGCGATCTCGAGCCTGACCGAACGCGAGCGCGAGGTGTTGGGCCTGATGGCGGACGGCTGCTCCAACGCCGAGATCGCGGAACGCCTGGTCATCGGGGAGGGCACTGTCAAGACCCACGTTGCCCGGATCCTGATGAAGCTCGGGGTCCGGGACCGGCTGCAGGCCGTGGTGCTGGCCTACCGGTCCGGCACCCGCTGACCGCAAAGAGCGCTGACCCGCCCGAAAGGTCCTGGTGGCGAGCTCGCAAGCTCGCTCGCTTTCGGGCGGGTCAGCGTGTCAGGCAGTGGCGGCTAGCCGACGGGCGACACCCGGACGGTCATCGCGCCGCCGTTCGCCCCGAGCACCTTGATCTGGGTGCCGGTGTTGGGCGGGTCGACGCTGAACCAGCCGGGCTGGTAGCGGCCGGCGTGCTCTCCGGTGGTCGCGTGGTCGTCCGATCCGAACCACCAGGTCTTCGTGTCGTCGAAGACCTTGCGTGCCGGCTGGGAGCGGATGCTGCCCGCCACGCCGGCCTGGTGCAGCGTGATCGACTGGCTGCGCTCCAGCCCGAAGGTGGAGTCATAGGTGGCGATGCGCGGACGCATCAGCGTGCCGTCGCTCCAGTGCGCCAGCGTCGGGTTGGCGTCGACCGGCAGCACCAGTCCGGCACCCGGGTGGTCGCCGACGTTGTTGTCGCCGTACGACTCGTTCCAGTAGGAGACCAGCATGCCGTTCTGGTACGGGAAGTGCTCCACCCAGTCCGGCCGGCTCCCGAGGAACCCGAAGTTGTACGCCGACTCCAGCGAGGTGTCGTAGCCGTCGTACTGACGGTTCTCGGAGATGTAGGCGTTGAAGAACCGCTCGACCTCCGAGCCGGTGGTGCGGCGGAAGCCGTCGAAGGTCCAGCCCTCGTCGGCGGTCTCGGCGGTTCCGATCGCGGTGCCGTCGATGGCGACGTCGTCGACCCGGAAGCCCTTCTCCGCGACCGCACCGTCGGTCTGGTAGCGGAACCGCACGGCGTTGGTGCCCGCCGGCAGCGTGGCCGTGAGCTCCTCCCACGCACCACCGGTGGAGCCGGTGATGCCCTCGCCGCTGTTGTTGAAGCCGCTCTGGTTGTGGCCCGAGTGCGGTGGAACGTTGGTGTCGGACAGGTTCGTCATCACCTTGTCCCACGTCGTGCCCCCGTCGGTGGAGGCCTCGAGGAAGGCGTAGTCCCACTCCACCTCGATGTCGTAGTTGACCTGGGCGGTCAGGTTGGACCCGCTCACCCCGGTCTTCGTCATCGTGGTGTTGAGGTCGTCGCCCTGGGTCGACCAGAACATCTGCGCTCCCGACGCGGGCGCGCCCAGCGTCAGCGGGCGCTCGGCGTCGGGCAGGACCGTGAACAGCGCCTGCGCTCCGCCGGTCGTGGCCGGCACGTTCTTGGACAGCCGGTGCGTCGAGGTCTCCCCGGCGAACGCGACGTCGTAGAAGGGACCCTGCCCGCCCTGCGGGCTGAGCCAGCCCAGCTGGAACAGCTCCCACGCACCCAGGTCGACCGGGTCGTCGCCGATCCCCTCGGCACCGCCGTCGCCGATGTTGGCGCCGGAGGACATCAGGGTCCAGAAGCCGGTGGAGTTCTCCGCGCCGCCGGTGTTGCCGGAGGTGTCGTAGAGGTCCGGCAGGCCGAGGTCGTGGCCGAACTCGTGGGCGAACACGCCCAGGCCGCCGTTCTCCGGCTGGATGGTGTAGTCGCCAACCCAGACACCGGTCGGGTTGTTCGGCACCGGGTTGGCCGGCGTGGCGCCCTTGCCGAAGGCACCGGCGTTGGAGCCGATGTTGACACCGGGCAGTCCGCCGGGTCCGCCGCCCTGCAGGTTGGAGTACCAGCGGTGGCTCCAGATGGCGTCGGAGCCGTAGATCGGGTCACCGGCGGCCTCATCGCCACCCGCGTGGACGATCTGGAAGTGGTCGATGAAGCCGTCCGGCTCGTCGTAGCTGCCGTCGCCGTCGACGTCGTACCGGTCCTGCTGGTCGAACGTCTTCAGGTAGGCCTGGATCTCGCTCATGGACTTGCCGGACTTCAGCTGCTCGTCCACCCAGACCGCGAGCGCGTCACGGACCAGCGCCTTCGTCGAGGCACAGGTGGTCACGGGCGTGCCGGGCGGGTTGCCGCAGTAGCCACGGCCGTAGAGCGCCTGGTTGTAGGGGACCTTCACCCACTCGGTGACGTCACCGTCGACGGAGTACCTGCCGGAGGACTGGCGCTCGTAGTAGGACGCCATCCGGTTGAAGTACATGTCCTCGTAGTGGGCCCGGTTGTAGTCGGACTGCCACAGCGTGGTGTTGTCCTTGCTCCGGTCGGGCTCGGGGATCTGGTTGTGCAATGGACCGTCGAAGGTCGTCGGCTGCGGGTTGGGCAGCTCGTAGTCCGGCGGGTCGTCGACGAACCGCTTCTCCGTCGCCGTCTCGTAACGCTCGTTGCCGAACTCGGCGAGCACGACGAAGATCCGGTCGGTGCCCTCACGCTCGAGGGGGACCTCCTGGCCCTCGCCCCCTCCCGGGAACGGCTTCTTGCCTTCGAGCTTGCGCTGCAGGGCGACCTGCCGCTGTGCGTCGCGCTTCTCCTTGATCTTCAGCGGGTGCTTCGGCTCGTGGCCGGTGTCGCGTCGGGCTTCGCTCGGCGCGTCGCTGGGGCCGGCCTCACCGGGTGAGGCGGTGGCCGGGGTCAACGCGAGCGTGCCTCCGGCGAGAAGACCGCCGGCGGCGAGAACCGCGAGACGGCGGGTCCTGCGTGGATTTGATGTGGGCAACGTGAATTCCTTGCTCAGGGGCTGTCGTAGCCGCGATTGGTGCCTGGACTTGGACACAGCGCACCGGAGCCCTCCCATGACGCCCCGAGTCGCCGGGGGCATCTTGCGACTTTGTTACAGATTGACGCCAGACCGACCCGCCATCGTTACACGAACGTGACCCACGCGAGCCATGTCCGATGGCCCGCACGGGCCATCCGGATACTGGGGCCTGGCGAGCTCAGGTCAGGTTGACCGCGCGCACCACGTCGGCGTCGATGGCCGTCTCGATCTCGGTCAGCGTCTCGGCGGGGATCGCGCTGTCCACCGAGAGTGCCACCAGAGCGGAGCCGCCCTTGGCGTCGCGTGAGACCTGCATCCCGGCGATGTTGACTCCGGCGTCGCCCAGGATGCGGCCGACCGTGCCGACCATGCCCGGCCGGTCCTCGTAGTTGAAGAACGCCAGGTGGTCGGTGGGCTCGATGTCGACGTCGAAGCCGTTCACCTCGACCAGCCTCTCCTTCTGGCTGATGCCGATCAGGGTTCCGCTCACCGACACCTGGGAGCCGTCGGCGAGCGTGCCGCGGATCGTGATCAGGTTGCGGTGGTCGGGGCTCTCGGCGTCGGTGACCAGGCGTACGGCGGTGCCGCGCTCGGCCGCCAGGAGCGGAGCGTTCACGTAGGACACCTGGTCCTCGACGATGTCGGAGAAGACTCCCTTCAGGGCAGCCAGCTCGAGCACCTTGACGTCGTACTCGGTGATCTCGCCGCGGACCTCGACGTCGATCTGCTGGGCGGACCCACCGGCCAGGCCGGTGAAGACGCGGCCGAGCTTCTCGGTCAACGGAATACCGGGGCGGACGTCCTCGGCGATCACGCCGCCCTGGACGTTGACCGCGTCGGGCACCAGCTCGCCGGAGAGCGCGAGGCGGACCGACCGGGCTACCGCGACCCCGGCCTTCTCCTGGGCTTCGTCGGTCGAGGCGCCGAGGTGAGGGGTGGCGACGACGTTCTCGAGCTCGAACAGCGGGCTGTCGGTGCACGGTTCCGTCGCGAAGACGTCGAGCCCGGCTCCGGCGATCCGGCCGGTCTTGAGGGCGTCGTACAACGCCTCCTCGTCGACGATCCCGCCGCGGGCGGCGTTCACCAAAACCAGGTTCGGCCTGGCGCGGCCCAGCTCGTCGGCCCCGATCAGACCGACCGTCTCTGGGGTCTTGGGGAGGTGGACGGACATGAAGTCGGCCTCGGCGAGCAGGGTGTCGAGGTCGACGAGGCGTACGCCCATCTGCGCGGCGCGGCCGGCCTGGACGTAGGGGTCGAAGGCGATCACGTTCATCCCGAACGCGCTCAGCCGCTGCGCGACGAGGACACCGATCCGGCCCAGGCCCACGATCCCGACGGTCTTCTCGTAGAGCTCGATGCCGGTGTACTTCGAGCGCTTCCACTCGCCGTTCTTCAGCGCGGCGTGGGCCGGCGAGAGGTGACGCGCAGCGGCCAGCATCAGGGCCACCGCAAGCTCGGCGGCCGACACGATGTTGGAGGTGGGCGCGTTGACGACCATCACACCGTTCTGGGTGGCGGTCTTGACGTCGACGTTGTCGAGGCCGACCCCGGCGCGGGCGATCACCTTGAGCCGCTTGGCGGCGGCCAGCGCCTCGGCGTCGACCTTCGTTGCCGAGCGGACCAGGATCGCCTCCACGTCGGCGATCGCGGGCAGCAGCTCGGCACGATCGGCACCGTTGCAGGTGCGGATCTCGAAGTCCGGGCCGAGCGCGTCGACGGTGGCGGGGCTGAGCTCTTCGGCGATGAGTACGACGGGCTTGCTCACAGCGGTGTCCTCGATGGAAGTCGGCGAATGGCGGACCAGGCTCGCGGTGCCGCGAGGCGGCCGTGCACGACGCTGTGCTCCGCACACCCTACAGGCCGCGCGCCCGGTCGCCGGACGCTGTCTCGGGGGCCGACCCCGAGATCCCTCGGGGTCGAGCGAGGGTCGCGTGGGCAGGTTCACCGATGGGCGCACCGACCCCGTCGCGAGAGCGTGGTCGTCATGATCAGAGTCGAAGCCCTCAGCAAGAAGTACGGCCAGTTCCGGGCCGTGGACGACGTCACGTTCAGCGCCCGACCGGGCCGGGTCACCGGCTTCCTCGGGCCCAACGGGGCCGGAAAGTCCACGACCATGCGCGTGATGGTCGGCCTCACCCCACCGAGCCACGGCACGGCGACCGTTCTCGGTCGGCACTATGCCGACCTCCCGAACCCGGGCCGCGAGGTGGGCGTCCTCCTCGACGCCTCCGCGCAGCACGCCGGCCGAACCGGTCGGGAGACGCTCCGGGTCGCGGCGCGGACGATGGGTCTCCCGGTCTCGCGCGTCGACGCGATGCTCGAGCGCGTCGGCCTCGCAGACACCGAAGCCGGGCGCCGGGTTCGCAACTACTCCCTCGGAATGCGACAGCGGCTCGGCATCGCCACCGCGCTCCTCGGCGAGCCCGAGGTGCTGATCCTCGACGAGCCCGCCAACGGGCTCGACCCCGCGGGCATCCGGTGGATGCGCGACCTGCTCCGCGACTTCGCCGACCAGGGCGGGACCGTCCTGCTCTCCTCGCACCTCCTGCACGAGATCGAGGTGATCGCCGACGACCTGGTCGTGATCGGCCAGGGCCGGATCGTCGCCGAGGGCACCAAGACCGACCTGCTCTCCGCCGCGGGGACGATCGTCCGGTGTGGAACCGTTGCCGAGCTGGCGCGCGCCCTCGCCGAGTCTGGTGTGGCCGTCGCTGCGTACGGCGACGACGGTCTGCGCGTCGACGCCGATCCGGCGCTGGTGGGCAAGATCGCCCACGTCGCCGGCGTACCCCTGACCGAGCTCCGCACCGCCGACGGTGCGGGCCTCGAGGAGATGTTCCTCGAGCTCACCGCCGAGACCTCCCGCGAAGGAGCAGCAGCATGAGCACCGTGACCCTGTCCCCGGGACCTGCACCCGCCCCGGCGCGGGCCGTCCCCGCCCGGATCCCGTTCGGCCGGATCCTGTGGGTCGAGCTGACCAAGATGTTCAACACCCGCTCCGGCTTCTGGCTCGCCGCCAGCATCGGGATCACCGCCCTGCTCGCGACCGCCGCCGTGATCGCCTTCGCGCCGGACAGCGCGATGACCTACGACAGCTTCGGCGCCGCCGTCGGTGCCCCGATGGCGATCCTCCTGCCCGTGATCGCGATCCTCTCGGTCACCAGCGAGTGGAGCCAGCGGAGCGGTCTGACGACGTTCACCCTGGTCCCGAAGCGCGGTGCGGTGATCTGGGCCAAGCTGCTGATCTCGGTCGCGCTGGGTGTTGTCTCGATGCTCCTGGCACTCGGCATCGGCGCCGTGGGCAACCTGGTCGGCGCCGCGATCACCGGGATCGATCCCGTCTGGGGCTTCTCCCTCGACCAGGCCACGTCGTTGGTGGCCGCCAACGTGCTCGGACTGCTGATCGGCTTCATGCTCGGCGTGCTGATCCGCAACTCCGCCGCGGCCATCGTCGGCTACTTCATCTACGGCTTCGTGCTCGGTGGTCTGGCGGCCGTCCTGGCCGCCAGCCAGGAGTGGTTCCGCGACCTCCAGCCGTGGATCGACTTCAACTACACGCAGGGCCTGCTGTTCGAAGGCTGGCCCGTCGGCGGCGAGGCGTGGGCACAGCTGGGAGTGACAGCCGTGGGCTGGCTGGTCGTCCCTCTGGTCGTGGGCCTCTGGCTCGTCCGGCGGTCCGAGGTCAAGTAGTCGGCTGCCGGCGCACCCGGTGCAGCAGCCAGTCGGAGCCGGTGTCGATCAGGGCATAGCGGACGGAGGCGGAGCGACCGTGGAGCACGAAGACGAAGCGCTTCTCGTTCCGGTCCTCGAGCTCCCACCAGCCGGAGTCGGCGATCCGCTTGTCCTCGTCGGTGTACGTCGCGTGGTCGAGGCCGTGGTCCTCGACGGCGACCGCGAGCCGGTCGCTGGCCGGGTCGTCGGGCATCCCCTTCGGTACCGCCCAGGAGCGCAGCACGCCGTCCTCCTCGAGTCTGAGGTCGAAGTGGTGGCGCGGCCGGTCGTGCTCGTGGAGGACGAACACCGGTCGGTCAGCCACGCTCAGTCCGAGCAGCCGTCGGGACCGCAGAGGTCGTCGCCGCCGACCATCTGGAGGCTCGGCTCACGCTCGGCCCAGGCACGGCGCAGGACCTCGCCGAACGCTTCGGCCGGCTGTGCGCCGGAGACGCCGTACCGTCCGTCGATGACGAAGAACGGGACACCACTGGTGCCAAAGGCGTGGGCCTGGTCGATGTCGGCCCGGACCTCGGCGGCGTAGGCGTCGCTCGCGAGCACGTCGTCGACCCGTGCCGGGTCGAGCCCGGCGCCGGCCGCGACCTCGCGCAGCACGTCGTGGTCGGCGACGTTGCGGGCCTCGGTGAAGTACGCCGCCAGCAGTGCCTCCTTCAGCCGGTCCTGGACTCCCGCTCCGGACTCCTCGAGTGCGAGGTGGAGGAGACGGTGCGCGTCGACGGTGTTGGCGCGCTGTGCCTGGTGGAGCCGGTAGACCAGCCCCTCCTCGGCGGCCACGGCCTCCACCCGGTCGATCATCTGCGCCCCGGCATCCGGGCCGCCGCCGTACTTGCGGCCCAGCGTCTCGGCCACCGACTCCGTCGCCTCGCGTGGCGCCCCGGGGTCCAGCTGGTAGGAGTGCCACACCACGTCGATGTCGGCGGCGTGCTCGAAGTCGGCGAGCGCAGTCTCCAGCCGCCGCTTGCCGATGTAGCACCACGGGCAGACCACGTCGGACCAGATGTCGATTCTCACGGCCGACACAACCACTCCCCCAGCCCTCGTTGTTCCCGAACCGGCGTGAGTTCCCCTCAAACCCTGCCGAGCCGTCGCGAGTTACCAAGTCGGCGCGCCGCAAGTGGTAACTCACGCCGGGTCAGCGCACTGCCTGTGGTAACTCACGCCGGGTCAGCGGGTGGCGGTGCCCTCGACGTAGTCGGAGTCGTGCGACTTCACCCACGCCATCAGCTTGCGCAGCTCGCGGCCGGTCTGCTCGATGGGGTGCTCCTCGCCCCTCGCTCGCAGCTCCTTGAACTCCGGGCCCCCGGCGTCCTGGTCGTCGATGAACCGCTGGGCGAACGAGCCGTTCTTGATGTCCTCGAGGATCACCCTCATGTTCTCCTTGACCTGGGGCGTGATCACGCGCGGGCCGGAGACGTAGTCGCCGTACTCCGCGGTGTCGGAGACCGACCAGCGTTGCTTGGCGATGCCGCCCTCGTACATCAGGTCCACGATCAGCTTGAGCTCGTGGAGGCACTCGAAGTAGGCGACCTCGGGCTGGTAGCCGGCCTCGATCAGGGTCTCGAAGCCGTACATCACCAGCTGGCTCGCGCCACCGCAGAGCACGGCCTGCTCACCGAACAGGTCGGTCTCGGTCTCCTCGGTGAACGTGGTCTTGATGCCACCGGCGCGCAGGCCGCCGATCGCCTTGGCGTATGACAGGGCGAGGTCCCACGCCTTGCCGGACGCGTCCTCCTCGACCGCGACCAGGACGGGCACGCCGCGCCCGTCGACGTACTCGCGACGGACCAGGTGGCCCGGGCCCTTCGGCGCGACCATGAACACGTCGACGCCCTCGGGCGGGGTGATGTAGCCGAAACGGATGTTGAACCCGTGCCCGAAGACCAGGGTGTCGCCGGCGGTGATGTTCGGCTCGACCGACTCGGCGTAGAGCGTCCGCTGCACGTGGTCGGGCGCGAGGATCACGATGACGTCGGCTTCCTCGACGGCCTCGGCGGGGGTGAGGACGCGCAGGCCCTCGGCCTCGGCCTTGTCCCGGCTCTTCGACCCTTCGGGCAGACCGACCCGGACGTCGACGCCGGAGTCACGCAGCGACAGCGAGTGCGCGTGCCCCTGGCTCCCGTAACCCAGGACCGCCACGTTCTTGCCCTGGATCAGGGCCAGGTCGGCGTCGTCGTCGTAGAACATCTCAGCAGCCACGGGGGCTCTCCTTCGTCGTTGGTTCGGTGGATCTCACCCCGACACCGCCGGTGGGGCGGGGATGGCGACGGGGCGGAGGGTGCGTTCGCTGATCGAGCGGGAGCCCCGGCCGATGGCGACCATGCCCGACTGCACCAGCTCGCGGACGCCGAACGGCTCGACCACCTTGAGGAAACCGGCGAGCTTGTCGGCGTTGCCGGTGACCTCGACGGTGACGGCATCGGGGGCGACGTCGACCACGCGAGCCTTGAACAGCTGGACGGCGTCGAGGACGCGACCGCGGGTCTCGACGTCGGCGCGGACCTTGACCAGCAGCAGCTCGCGGGTGACCGAGGCGGTGCTGTCGAGCTCGACCACCTTGATCACCTCGACCAGCTTGTTGAGCTGCTTGGTCACCTGCTCCAGCGGGGAGTCCTCGACGTTGACCACGATCGTCATCCGGGAGACCTCGACATGCTCGGTCGGGCCGACCGCCAGGGAGTGGATGTTGAAGCCGCGACGGCTGAACAGGCCCGCGATCCGAGCCAGGACGCCCGGCTTGTTCTCGACCAGGACGCTCAGCGTGTGGGTGCTCATGCGCGGTCCCCCTTCACAGCTCGTCCTCCTCGAAGTCGGGGGCGAGGTCGCGGGCGTACTTGATGTCGTCGTTGCTGGTGCCGGCCGCCACCATCGGCCAGACCATCGCGTCGCGGTGCACGCGGAAGTCGACGACGACGGGTACGTCGTTGATCTCCATCGCCTTCGCGATCGTGGCGTCGAGGTCCTCGGCGCTGTCACAGGCCAGCCCGACGCACCCGTAGGCCTCGGCCAGCTTCACGAAGTCGGGGATCCGCTTGCTGTGCAGGTCGGTGTTGGAGTAGCGCTCGTTGTAGAACAGCGTCTGCCACTGGCGGACCATGCCCAGCGACTCGTTGTTGATGACGGCGACCTTGATCGGGATGTCGTTGATCGCGCAGGTGGCCAGCTCCTGATTGGTCATCTGGAAGCATCCGTCCCCGTCGATGGCCCAGACCGGGGAGTCGGGGACGCCTACCTTGGCGCCCATGGCCGCCGGGACCGCGAAGCCCATGGTGCCGAGCCCACCGGAGTTGATCCATGTGTTGGGGCGCTCGTAGCCGACGAAGTGCGCGGCCCACATCTGGTGCTGCCCGACGCCGGCGCAGTAGATCGCCTCGGGCCCGGCGAGCGCACCGAGCCGCTCGCAGACCAGCTGCGGGGCGAGCCCGCCGTCGGCGGGGGTGTCATAGCCGAGCGGGTACTTCTTCTTGACCCCGGCCAGGAACGCGACCCAGGCCTCGAAGTCGCCGGTGTTGCCCGCGTCCGCCTCCGCCTTGAGCGCGACGACCAGATCGCTGATCACCTCGCGACAGTCGCCGACGATCGGGATGTCGGCGACGCGGTTCTTCCCGATCTCGGCGGGGTCGATGTCGGCGTGGATGACCTTGGCACCGGGCGCGAAGGAGTCGAGGTTGCCGGTGACCCGGTCGTCGAAACGCGCGCCGAGGCTGATGATCAGGTCACTGCGTTGCAGACCTGCGACCGCGGCGACGGTGCCGTGCATGCCGGGCATGCCGAGGTGCTGGGGATGTGAGTCCGGGAAGGCACCGCGCGCCATCAGGGTGGTGACGACCGGGATGCCGGTGAGCTCGGCGAGGACCTTGAGCTCGCGGTAGGCGCCGGCCCGGATGGTGCCCCCGCCGACATAGAGCACCGGGCGGCGTGACTCGAGGATCAGCCGAGTGGCCTCCCGGATCTGCTTGGAGTGGGGCCGCGTCACCGGTCGGTAGCCGGGCAGGTGCAGCTCGGTGGGCCAGGCGTACGTCGTCAACGCCTGCAGGGCGGACTTGGCGACGTCGACGAGGACCGGCCCGGGACGCCCGGTCGAGGCGATGTAGAACGCCTCAGCGATCGTGCGCGGGATCTCGGCGGGGTCGGTGACCAGAAAGTTGTGCTTGGTGATCGGCATGGTGATGCCGCGGATGTCGGCCTCCTGGAAGGCATCCGTGCCGATCGCGGCCGCGCCGACCTGGCCGGTCACCGCGACCATCGGAACCGAGTCCATGTGGGCGTCGGCCAGCGGGGTCACCAGGTTGGTGGCGCCCGGCCCGGACGTGGCCATGCAGACGCCCACCTTGCCCGTCGCCGCGGCGTACCCCTGCGCGGCGTGGCCGGCGCCCTGCTCGTGGCGGACCAGGATGTGGCGGATCCGGCTGTCCATGAGGGGGTCGTAGGCCGGGAGGATGGCGCCGCCGGGGATTCCGAACAGGTTCTCGACGCCGGCCGCCTCCAGCGACGCGATCAGGCTCTGCGCACCGGTCACGACGGGCCCGCTCCCCTGGGTGCCCGTGCTGTGGCTCATTGCCGTCCTCCTCGTCCCGCTGGTCCTCACTCCCGCTGTCGCGCAAGTCTGCCACCCGTCCCACATCGTGGTACGCGCATCCCACGATCTGGCGTCAGCTCGAACCTACGCCCTCCCCGGCGGCGTACTCGCTGATGGTCCGCGCCAGCTTCACGTCGCGGTCGGTGACCCCGCCCACGTCGTGGCTGGAGAGCGTCACGTCGAGGTGGGGGTACCGCAGGTCGAGGTCCGGGTGGTGGTTCATCGCCTCGGCCGCCTCGCCGATCCGGTTGACCAGGCGCAGGCCGGTGGCGAAGTCGCCGGTCTCGAGGTGGGCGTGGATCGCGTCGTCGCGCCACGTCCAGTCGGAGAGTCCTTGCTCCGCGAACTGGTCGGCGGTGAGGGTGCTGTCGTCGGTCATGGCACTTGTCTACCTCGACCTGGCGCGAGAGGACAGGCCGGGACCGGTGTCAACGCAGCCGGGCCGGCAGGTCGAACCTCCGGTCGGCCCGGCGGATCGTTGCCGTGCTCACCGGCGCGGTCTGCCGCAGGTGCTCCTCCAGACGCGGGGTGGCACCTCCGAGGAGGAACCGGGCGCGGTCCCGGCCGAGGAAGGGCAGCCCGATTTCGGCCGACTCGATCCGCACGTTGTCCATCGTCGGCGCGTGCACCCACCAGGAGCTGTCGGCGCCGGAGAGAAGGACACCGATGCGGTGTCCGCGGCGCAGCACCCAGTCCTGGCCGTAGAGCCGGAACGACGCGAACTGCTCACCCACACCACGGAACAGGTTTGCTCCCCGGCTGACGAGGCGGGCCTTGCCGCCGGGGGCGATGTCGTAGACCAGGCCGACCAGGTTGGTGCGCGGTGCGGTCGTCTCGACCCGGACCCGCAGCTGGGGCTCCCCTGCGAGCCAGGCCCGGTGGCGGAGTGGCTGCGACACCGACCACACCCCGTGTCCGGTGTCGTCCGGGCCGCCCGTGGCCTGGTTGGAGCCGTCGTCGGCGTAGGTGCCGCGGTTGAGCCGGCTCCAGAGGGGGGTCGAGTCGGCGGGCGGCCAGACGGACTCGTGACGGTAGCGGCCGAGGTTGTCCTGCACCTGGATTCCTGGCCGCACCTCGCTGTGCCCTTTCAGGTGCTGGGCGAAGAAGTCGAGCACCTGGCCGATGAACTCTGCGGTGGGTCGGCCGGTCTGCGTCCGCTCTCCGTCGGCGGTCTTCTCCCAGCCACGGACGTGGTCGAACTGGCCGTACCACGCACGGTTGGCCCGGGAATCCAGCCTGTTGAAGTACCGGAACGCGGCATCCTGCTTGGTGTTGGTCTCCAGGAAGCCCTGGGTCAGGAACAGCGGCACCCGCGACCGGCGCGACGGGGGCAGCAGGTTCCGCTCCAGCCAGAACGGGTCGTGCGGTGAGTCGATCTGCTGCAGCGACTGGTTGAGCCCGTAGCACCACGCCTGGGGCGCCCCGTTCAGGTGGTACTGCGGCGAGTCGTTGACCGATCCGGGAGTCGCGTCGATGGCCTGGAAGAGGGCGGGCGTCACCACCGAGTTCGTGAACCGGACCCCCCGGTTGTAGAGGTAGTTGTAGCCCGCGTAGACGGGCTCCATAGCGACGACCGCCTCCAGCCCGGGCGGCCGCTGGGCGACACCCATCAGCCCGGTCCACGCGTCGTACGACTTGCCGATCATGCCGACCTTGCCGGTGGACCAGGGCTGCGAGGCGGCCCACTCGACCGCAGCCTCGACGGCGTCCTGCTCCCGATTGCCGCCCCAGTCGTTGCAGCCCGAGGACCCGCCGAACCCGGGGAGGTCCACCATCACGTAGGTGTAGCCGCGCTCGAGCACGCGGCTCAGGTCGAGGAAGTCGTAGAACCGGTCGCTCGGGCCCTCGTTGTCGAACCCGTTCTCGAGCGGCTCGCCCGAGTGGTTGGTGTAGGGGCTGACCGTGAGGATGACCGGCGTGCGCATGTCGGGCGAGAGGCCCTTCGGCCGCAGCACGTCGGCGTGCAGCGTGTTGATGCCGTCACCGGCGGGGAAGTAGGCCTCGAAGTGGTCGGCATCGTCCCGGTTGGCCGCGGCGGCGGGGGGCGTGGCGGCCGGGACGAGGAGCGGCAGCAGCAGGGCCAGCAGGATCGCGCGAAGTGGGAGCACGTGGGGCCAACGACGAGGGGTCCCCGGAGGGTACGGCGTCCCTCAGGCCACACCCGTCAGGGCAGCACGGCCGCGCCGACCTCGCCGGGGGCCCAGGCGACTTCCCAGCGGTAGCCGTCGGGGTCGCCGAAGTAGCCGGTGTAGCCGCCCCACTCGCGGTCGACGGCGTCCTGCACCGGGTCGGCGCCCGCCCGTCGCGCGGAGTCGAGCACCTTGTCGACCTGGCCGCGGGAGGCGACGTTGTGGGCGAGCGTGATCGGGGCGACGCCGGACCCGGTGACGATCGGTCCGACCTCGGCCTCGAAGTGGTCGCGGTCCCAGAGGCTGAGAATCACCTTGTCGGCGACCTTGATCATCAGCACGTCCCCCGGCACGTGGATCATCGGCTCCCAGCCGAGCCCGTCGACGTAGAAGCGACGCGTGGCCTCCAGGTCGGCGACGGCGAGGGTCACGAGGCTCATCCGCTGGTCCATGTCGCTCAGCCTGCCACCCGTTCCAGCTCCTCGCGGACCGCGAGCATGCCGCGATGCACCTCCTCGAAGGAGGTCGACAGCGGCGACAGGCCGATCCGCAGGCCGTGCGGGTCGCGGTAGTCGGGGATCACGTCGCGCTTCCACAGCGCGTCGGTCACCGCCTGCATCTCCGGGTGCCTCAGGGTGACGTGTCCGCCGCGGCGTGCCGGGTCCCGTGGTGAGGCGAGCTCGACGCCAAGCGGGGCCAGCAGGTCGTCGGCCAGCTCGACGGCGTAGGCGGTCAGGGCCACCGACTTCTCGCGTACGGCGTCGATGCCGGCCTCCTCGATCAGTTCGAGCATGTCCTCGATGGCCAGCATGCCGACGACCGGCGGCGTGCCGGAGTGGAAGCGTCGGATCCCCTCGGTGGGGGTGTAGGTCGGGCCCATCAGGAACGGATCGGCCGCCCCCATCCAGCCCTGGATCGGCTGGGTGAGCTCGGCGAGGTGCCGGTGCGCGACGTAGAGGAAAGCGGGCGAGCCGGGCCCGCCGTTGAGGTACTTGTAGCTGCAGCCGACCGCGAGGTCCACGCCCCAGGCGTCGAGCTCGGTCGGCACCACTCCCACCGAGTGGCTGAGGTCCCAGAGGATCAGCGCTCCGGCGTCGTGCGCGATCTCGGTCAGAGTCGGTGCGTCGGCCAGCCAGGCCGAGCGATAGGCGACGAGGCTGAGCATCACCAGCGCGGTCCGCTGCCCCACCGCGGCGGCGAGCTGGTCGGCGGTGACGCCGGCGGAGGTGTCGACCTCGATCCATCGCAACGTCAGGCCGAGCTCGGAGGCGACGCCCTGCGCGACGTACCGGTCGGTCGGGAAGTTGTCGCGGTCCAGCACGATCTCGTCGCGTCCGGGGCGTGCCGCGACCGCGGCCCGGACCAGCTTGTAGATCAGCACGGTGGTCGAGTCGCCGACGGCGGTCTGGCCGGGAGAGGCGCCGAGAGCGACCCGACCGAGCCGGTCGCCGAGGGTGAGCGGCAGGTCGAACCAGCCCTCGTCCCAGCCCCGGATCAACCGGTCACCCCAGTCGCGCCGCACGAACTCCGCGAGTCGCTCTGCGGTGCCCCCGATCGGCCGGCCCAGGGAGTTGCCGTCGAAGTAGACCAGCGGCTCCGAGGCGCCGACAAATCGGGACCGAAACCGGGCCAGCGGGTCGCATGCGTCCAGCCCGGTCGCCCTGTCGCTCATGATCGCTCCCGCCGTCCGCACGTGTCCTCCCGTGCCCGGATTGCACTATCGCAGAGCGGACGTGTGCGCGGCCGCGCGGGACCTCGCGCGCAGGGCGTCGAAGACCGGCAAACGCATGGACGGGCCCGCGCTGGGCGCGGGCCCGTCCATGCGGCCTCGATGGCAGGGATCACGTCCCCGGTCACGCTGGATCAGTCGGTGACGGTCACCGTCTGGTTCCCTCGGGCGTCACAGGTAACCGGCCCCGACGCAAGGTCAGTGGCCAGCACCGCGACCGAGACGCCACAGATGTTCGCCGCGGCGTTGATCGGGACGGTCACGTCCACGTCGTTGTTGTTGAGGACGTTGGAGATGTTGACGTTGACCAGATTCCCCACGTTGATCGGCTGGGCGCTCGCGGTGGTCGTCAGGCCTCCGGCCGCCAGCATGCCGGTTGCAGCCGCGGACACGATGCCGGCTCGAACGATGGAACGCATACAGAATCACTCCCTCCGACGCCAGCCCGGATGGCCGGCGTCCCTTCCGGCGCCCGTGCCCGGCCGTGAGACCGACAAACGGGTGGGGATGCGGAGTTTGTTACATACCGGGCGTCGGCTTGCCGGATCGGTCAGCCGCAGACCGCGCCGTGGGCTGCGCTCTGCACCACCTTGGCGTACTTGCCCAGCACACCCCGGGTGTACTTGGGCGGTTGCGGCGCCCAGCCGCTACGTCGCGACTCGAGGTCGTCGATCTCGACGTCCAGCGTGGCGTCGGCAACGTCCAGGGTGATCTGGTCGCCGTCGCGCACGAAGGCGATCGGCCCGCCGTCCGCGGCCTCGGGCGCGATGTGGCCGACGCACAGGCCCGTCGTACCCCCGCTGAACCGGCCGTCGGTGACCAGCAGGACGTCCTTGCCGAGCCCGGCGCCCTTGATCGCGCCGGTGATCGCGAGCATCTCCCGCATCCCGGGTCCGCCCTTGGGCCCCTCGTAGCGGATCACCACGACGTCCCCGGCGGTGATCGTGCCCGCCGCGAGGGCGTCCAGCGCCGCTCGCTCGCCGTCGAAGACCCGGGCCGTGCCGGTGAACGTCGAGTCGTCGAACCCGGCCGACTTCACGACCGCGCCCTCCGGGGCCAGCGACCCCTTGAGGATGGTGAGGCCGCCGGTCTTGTGGATCGGCCGGTTCATGGCCCGGATCACCTCGTCGTCCACGGACGGCGGGGCGAGCGCCTCGAGGTTCTCCGCCATCGTCATCCCGGTGACGGTCAGGCAGTCGCCGTGCATCAGCCCGGCGTCGAGCAGGGCCTTCATCACCATGGGGATGCCGCCGACCTTGTCGACGTCGTTCATGACGTACTTGCCGAACGGTTTCAGGTCGCCGAGGTGGGGCACCTTCTCGCCGATCCGGTTGAAGTCGTCGAGGGCCAGGTCGACCTCGGCCTCGCGGGCGATGGCCAGCAGGTGCAGCACGGCGTTGGTCGAGCCGCCGAGCGCCATCACCACGGTGATCGCGTTCTCGAACGCTTTCCTGGTCATGATCTGGCGGGCGGTGATGCCCTGCCGGAGCATGCCGACGACCGCCTCGCCCGAGCGGTGCGCGAAGCCGTCTCGGCGGCGGTCGACCGCCGGCGGTGCCGCCGAGCCGGGCAGCGACATGCCGAGCGCCTCGGCGACGGACGCCATCGTGTTGGCCGTGTACATGCCGCCGCAGGCGCCCTCCCCGGGACAGATCGCGCGCTCGATGCGGTCGACGTCCTCGCGGGTGATCCGCCCCGCGAGACAGGCGCCGACGGCCTCGAACGCGTCGATGATCGTGACGTCCCGACCGTCGACGGAGCCCGGCATGATCGAGCCGGCGTAGAGGAAGACGCTGGCCAGATCGAGCCGCGCGGCCGCCATCAGCATCCCGGGCAGCGACTTGTCGCAACCGGCCAGGAGCACCGACCCGTCCAGCCGCTCGGCCATCATCACCGTCTCGACGGAGTCCGCGATCACCTCACGGGACACCAGCGAGAAGTGCATCCCCTCGTGGCCCATCGAGATCCCGTCGGAGACCGAGATCGTGCCGAACTCCAGCGGGTAGCCGCCGGCGGCGTGCACGCCGTTCTTGACGGCCTTCGCCAGCCGGTCGAGCGAGAGGTTGCACGGGGTGATCTCGTTCCACGAGCTCGCCACCCCGATCTGGGGCTTCTCCCAGTCGTCGTCGCCCATGCCGACCGCGCGCAGCATCCCGCGGGCCGCGGCCCGCTCGAGCCCGTCGGTGACGTCGCGGGAACGCGGCTTGAGGTCCGGTTGCTCGCTCATGCTCGCGAGCGTAGTCGTGGGGGCCGCCGGCGACGTGGCCCGTTCCGCGACGTGGCGTACAGATCTGCTGCAAACGCGAGGCCGCGCTCCGGGCACCCCGCTCCGCGGCGGCGGTCCATGGGCCGTCTGCAGCGACTCGGTACGACGATCCATTGGGCAGCGAGCCGTCGTGAGCCGGCCGGATCGCGGCAGACCCGTGCGGTTGCGGGCTCGCCTGGTGCAGGCTGTGCACCATGAGGGATGAACCCGACGGCCTGTGTTCTTCTGGGCCGCCGCGTGGTCAACGTCGGATGTCTATCGTGTGGGCCTCTGTCGTCCGGAGGGCGAGCCAGTTGGCTCAAGGCAGTAGCGGCGTCGGGCCGTGAGCAGCGCGTCGGGTATCGGAGCGCCGACGGTGCATTCGCGACTGTGGGTCAGCGTCTTCTACATCGTGACTCTTCCGGTGTTCGGCCACATCTTGTCCGCCGGTCTCGGAATCGTGGCGTGGTTCTGGGTGCTGGTGGCGGTTGGTGCGATTCTTGGAACCGTTGGGCCATCGTGCGACCGCTTCCCGCTCCCACGGGCCGCCGGGCCAATCCACCACCTGCTGAAACGGCGATCAGCTCTCCTCGAGCGCGCATGAGTCCCGTCGCTGTTCGGCAGGCAAGCACTGTCAGCGGCATGTGCGGGCGCACCCGGTCGCATCACCGCGGGCATCGGGATGCCGTGGCTGCGTACGCGGTCCTGGTACGCCGCGTCGGCGGCGACCTCCGCCGGGTCGACCGGAAGCGGGCGTCCTTGACCGCGAATTCCCGGCGATCGGTCGAGAACCGCCAGACGTCACCGAGCCGACCGGCGGCCACCGGACCCGCCAGCACTGCCACGTCGCCGAGGGCGAAGCGCCCCGCCACCTCCGCGGCCTGGTCCGCATCCAGCACGTCCCAACCTCAGGGCGCCGCCGTCTCCGTGACTGGCGGATTGGTGCCGGCCGATGGGCTGCTTCAGGCCCCCAAGTCGCCACTCGTCGGGAACCCACCCCCACCCGAATCGAACGTCCGCTCATGCCTGAGATCCGGGCACCCTGAGGACGTCATACGGATGGTGCAACCGCTTGCTCGGCCCGTATGACGTCCTGCGATCGATGCCGTCCAGAACGCCCGGAATTGCCGCAGATGGCGTGCGCTGCGACCGTGCGGATCTGCCGCACTGCGTGGGCGCAGCGTTTCTAGAAGTCGATCGCGCCTGAGAAGAGAAACAGGACCAGTACTCCAAAGATCGTTCCAATGGACAGGAGCAGCGCGCCGTTCGCGACCTGGTCATCGGCCCCCTGTGCAATCTGCTGGCGACCGCCGAGTAGGAGTGCGACGAGAACGGCGATGAAAATGAAGGGCGTCACCTGACCGAGATCTGGCATGTCGGCAACCTAGCAGTGCACCAACTTGCTTCTCCGGGTCCGAACGCAGTGGCCCTCACGCTGGCCGCGACCGCCGACGAGGAGCGGGCCGACAACGCGGCGTGGGTCGGTGGATTCCTCGACCAACCAGTCACGTGGCCACGGTGGAGGCGATCCCCGACGCGGCCAGTTGAGTGGCCGACTGACTACTCGACGGTCTCGGAGACCGCTTTGAGCCGGGAGAGGCCCTTCTCGAAGTCCTTGCCGATCAGCTTGTCCATGCTGAAGACCTTGCTGAAGACCTTGCCCAAGCCCGCATGCTCACCGGTCATCACCCAGGTGACCTCGGTCCCGCTCCCGGAGGGCTCCAGTGTGAAGACGACGTCGTTGGTCGCCTTCCAGGGCTTGAGGAACGACAGCTTGATCCCGATCTGCTCGGGAGTCGAGGAGACGATCTCCATCGAGCCCTGGCCGGCCTTGCGGTTGCCCTGCCACGCGTAGTGGGCGCCGACGCCCTGGTCGGGTCCGGTGTAGATCCGCTGCAGGTTCGGGTCGACGTCCTCCCACGGCGACCAGGCAGTCCACTCGTGGAAGTCGTTGATCCGGCCGTGGACGCTGGCCGGGTCGGCCGCGATGTTCGTGGATCGCGAGATCTCGAAGGTGCTCATGGGCGCCGAGCGTAGTGGGCGCGGTCCGCTGCCGCACCCGGCCGTGTCGGAGGGTCAGATCGATGCTGCGCGGACGACCATCACGTCAGGCAGGTCGCTGACGATCTGTCGCCAGCTGTCGCCCTCGTCGGCCGATGCCCAGACGGTCCCGTTGCGCCCGCCGAAGTAGATACCGGCCGGGTCGTGGTCGTCGGCGCACATCCCGTCGCGCATCACCGCGACGTAGAACGAGTCGGGAAGTCCGTTGCCCAGCTCCTCCCACGACTCCCCCGCGTCGCGGGACCGCCACACACGGGCCTTGCCGCCCGGTGGGTAGCGGCCGTCCCCGCCGCTGATCGGGAAGACGTAGACCGTGTCCGGCTGGTGCGGGTGGACGACGATCGCGAAGCCGAAGTCGGCCGGCAGGCCGTCGGCGATCGACTCCCACGACTCGCCGTGGTTGTCGGAGCGGTAGACACCGCCGTGGTTCTGCAGGAACAGCCGCTCGGGCCGGGACGGGTGCCGGGTCACCTTGTGCACGCACTGGCCGAACTCGGGGAACTGCTCGCCCTCTGGGAGGAACTCGGCCCGGATGCCCTTGTTGCGCGGCTGCCAGGACGCACCGCCGTCGCTGGTCTGGTAGACGCCGCCGGTCGAGAGGGCGGCGGTGACCGACTGCGGATCCGTCGGGTGCGGCAGGATCGTGTGGAAGGCCTGGCCGCCGAACCCGGCGTCCCACTCCGGGCGGTGCGGGTGGTCCCACAGCTCCTGCTCGAGCGTGAAGGTCTCGCCGTGGTCGGTGGACTTCCAGACCGCCCCGGGCTCGGAGCCGGCGTACACCACGCCGTCCTCGGCTCCCGCGACCAGCTGCCAGATCCGCTCCACCTTGGCGTCGGCGCCGTCCGGGAACCGGACCGCTCCGTTGGGGGTCTCCTGCCAGGACGCGCCGAGGTCGTCGGAGCGACGGACCTGCGGGCCCAGCCACATCGACGACGCCCCTGCGAACAGGCGGGGACGTTCGCCCCGCTTGTCGATCAGGCAGGAGTAGACCTCCTCCATGTCGAAGTGCGGCCCGGTGAACTCCCAGTCCTGCCGTTGGTCGTCGGCAGTGCCGATCCACATGCCCTTGCGCGTGCCCACCATCAAGATCGTGCTCATGGTCACCCTCTCTCGCGACTTCACCATCTCACCACGGCAGGCCCATGCGCGGCCACGCCCTGGTGCCTCCCTAGATTGACCGGGTGACTCCCGCATTCTCATCGGGGCGTTTCTCACCGGTCTGGCTGGTCCTGGGCGGAATTCTGTCGGTCCAGTTCGGCGCGGGGATCGCCAAGGACCTCTTCGACGAGGTCACTCCGACGGTCATGGTGTGGCTGCGGCTGGTGACCAGCGCAGTCGTCCTCGGGCTGCTCGCGCGGCCGGTCCTGCGAGGGCGGACCCGGGACGACTGGCTGGTCGCACTTGGCTTCGGCGTCAGCCTGGGTGTCATGAACTGGGCGATCTACCAGTCCTTCGCCCGGATCCCGCTGGGGCTGGCGGTGACGATCGAGTTCGTCGGGCCGTTGACCCTGGCCATCTTCGGGTCGCGTCGGGCCCGTGACCTGATCTGGGCGGCGCTGGCCGGCGTCGGGGTGGCCCTGCTCGGCTTCGATCCGGGAGACCTGGACCTCGTCGGTGTGGCGTTCGCGCTGGTCGCGGGTGCGGCCTGGGCGGCGTACATCCTGCTCAGCGAACAGACCGGACGACGCTGGCCCGGTCTGGACGGGTTGGCGGTCGCCAGCGTGGTCGCGACCCTCCTCCTCGCGCCGTTAGCGGTCGCGGCCGGCGGCTCGGGCCTGCTTGACCTCCGAGTGCTCGCCCTCGGGGCGGCGGTGGGGATGCTCAGTTCCGTCATCCCCTACAGCCTGGAGATCACCGCGCTCCGCACGATCCGGCCCGCCGTGTTCAGCATCCTGATGAGCCTGGAACCCGCTGCCGCGGCCCTGGCCGGCGTCGTGGTGCTGCAGGAGTTCCTGACGTCGCTGCAGCTGCTGGCGATGGCCTGCGTCGTGGTGGCCAGCGTCGGAGCCACCCGCAGCCATCGCGTGATCCGCGAGCCAGCACCGGACTGAACCAGTCCCGCAACCGGACTAAACCGGTCTGGACAGACCGCGGGAGGGAGTTAACGCGGATTTCACGGCGAGTTGATCCGGTCGGCCGGTGAGCCCTCTAGCGTCGTACCTGTCCATTACTGCGCGGGGGGAGACGGGATGCACCCGGTGATCCATCACCTCAGCCCGATCGCGCGATGGGCGGTCGAATCCCAGCAACGGTCCCGACGCAACGCCATGCTCGCAACGACCACGCTCACGCAGCGACGGTCGGAGCGGATCGAGGTCGAGGAGTTCCTCGCCTCCCGGAGGGGCCGCCCGGCGAAACCGGCAAGCCGGCCGGTGACCGCACCAGGTTGAGTGCCGGCGGCACCCCACGCGCCGCCGGCACTCGACCACCTCCCACGACCGTCCAGGTCGCTCGGGCAGAATCGAGGCATGCCCGCCTCGAAAGCTCGCTCCACCGCTGCCGACGTCGAGATCGTCTTCCACGAGGTTCTCTCCGATGACGGGACCCCGCTCCGGGCGTGGACCAACGACCCCGACGGGAAGATCGACGGCCCGACCGTCGTCCTGTGCAACGGGCTGGGCACCAACCCGTGGTCCTGGCCGGCGCTGCTGAAGCCTGAATGCGGGGTGCGGGTGATCTCCTGGAACCACCGGGGCACCGGTGGCTCCGCGCGGCCCTCGGACCCGGACCGGGTCGGGATCGACGACTTCGTCGAGGACGCGCTGTCGGTGATGGACCACTTCGGCGTCGACCGTGCGGTCCTGATGGGCTGGTCGGTGGGCGTCAACACCATGTTCGAGCTCGCCGTTGACCATCCCGAGCGGGTCAAGGGCCTGTTCGCCGTCGCCGGCGTCCCGGGCGACACGTTCTCCACGATGCTCGGACCGCTACGTGTCCCGCGGCCGGTCGCCCGCGCGTTCGCGGTCAACCTCTCCCGCGTCCTGAAGTACGGCGGCCGCGCGTTGACCCCGTTCACCACCCGGCTGCCGGTGGGTCCGCGCCTGATCTCGGTGATCTCGCACAGCGGGTTCATGCTGCCGGTCGCCGATCAGGAGCTGGCCGCGATCGCGGTCCGGGAGTTCCTCTCCACGCCCGTCGAGTGGTACTGCCACCTCGCCCTCCACTCGTCGGAGCATCCGAGGGTGTCACTGAGCCAGCTCCGGGTGCCGGCCGAGTTCGTGGGGGCGACGTACGACCTGCTGACCTCGGCGCGACAGATGAAGTCGGCGGCCGAACGGATGCCCGAGGCCACCTACGTCGAGCTGAAGGGAACGCACTTCCTCCAGATGGAGAAGCCCGACGAGGTCCACGACCTCCTGCTCGCCTTCCTCGACCTGGTGGGTTGAGATGGGGGGCGGGCGATCGCTGGTCGTCGTCACGACCCTGGCGCTGGCCGTCCTCGTCGGCGGTTGCTCCGACGAGGACGAGGATCCGAGCCCGCCGACGGTGACCGCGAGTCCGTCCGACCAGGAGACCGAGGCCGCGCCTTCGACCTCGGATCCCGCGTCCCCGTCGCCGAGCCGCAAGGATCGGCCGGGGCCACCCCGGGTCGTCGACACCGTGGCCCGCAACCTGTCGGTGCCCTGGGGGATCGCCTTCCTGCCCGACGGCACGGCCATCGTCACCGAGCGGGACACCCGGCGGGTGCTGGCGATCGACGACGGACGGGTCACGCAGATCGGCCTGATCGAGTCGGCCGCCCCCCAGGGCGAGTCCGGGCTGCTCGGCGTAGCCGTCTCCCCCGACTTCGCCGAGGACCGGGCGATCTTCCTCTACGTCACCACCGCCGAGGACAACCGGATCGTCCGCACCACCTACCGCAATGGCGAGCTGGGGTCGCCCCGGGTGATCCTGGACGGCATTCCCAACGGGTTCATCCACGACGGCGGGCGGCTGCAGTTCGGACCGGACGGCTACCTCTATGCCTCCACCGGCGAGACCGGCGCCCCCGAGCTCGCCCCCGATCGTGACTCCCTCGGCGGCAAGATCCTGCGAATCACCCCCGACGGAGCCCCCGCTCCCGGCAATCCCGACCCCTCATCGCCGATCTGGACCCTGGGTCACCGCAACGTGCAGGGGCTCGCGTTCGACGACCAGGACAAGCTGTGGGCGTCCGAGTTCGGCGAGTCCACCTTCGACGAGCTCAACCTGATCCGGAAGGGCGGCAACTACGGCTGGCCGCGGTTCGAGGGCCGCGGTGACGACCCGAGCTTCATCAACCCGCAGGTCGTGTGGAACACCTCCGAGGCCTCACCCTCCGGCCTGGCCTACCTCGACGGCCGACTCTGGCTGGGCGCCCTCCAGGGCGAGCGGCTCTGGCGGATCGACGTCGCCAACGGCCGCGCCACCGAGCCCACCGACTTCTTCGTCGGGAAGTACGGCCGGCTGCGCACCGTGGTCGTGGCGCCCGACGGAAACCTCTGGGTGTCCACGTCCAACCGGGACGGTCGGGCCACCCCGGGTCCCGACGACGACCAGATCATCGTGGTGGACCCGGGCTGAGCTCGACGAGCCGATGCGCTAGACCGCCGGCAGACTGCTGACCTGAGTCACCAGGAAGGCAGCGAAGGCGATCTCCACACAGGCACCGAGGACGTCGCCGGTGCTGCCACCCAGCTTCCGGCCGCAGAGCAGCAGCACTGCGGCGACGCTGGCGGCAGCCACCAGGACACCGACCAGGCCACTCAGCCCGCCGGCCAGCGTGACCAGGGCCGTGGTGAGTCCGAGCACCAGCACGGCGGCCAGCGGTGGGACCGCACCGACGACCGTGTGCCCCAACCCGTCGGCCCGCGCGGCAGGGAGACCGCGCATGCAGGCCGGAGCCAGTGCGGCGCGGCTCACGACCACCGCCAGGACCACGGCCGTGACCGAGGAGCCGCCCTGCGCCACCAGGGCAGCGAGGGCGCCGACCTCGGCTGAGAGCACCAGCAGGAGCGCGGCCGCGCCCAACGGGCCCACGTCCCCGCGGCGCATCACCTCCAGGCGCCGGGCCCTGGTGCCGTGGGTGGCGAGTCCGTCGACGGTGTCGGCCAGCCCATCAAGGTGGAGTCCGCCGGTGGCCAGGCCCAGGACCGCCACGATGAGGGTGGCCACCACCAGCGGCGGAAGGGCGAGCAGACCACCGGCCCACGCCGTGGCGGCGGCAGCGGCGGCCACGGGAAGTACGGCGATCGGCGCCGTCGCCATGGCGACCGCGGCCTCGGCCCTGGTCACCCGACGGGGCGGTGGCACCGGCAGGACGGTCAGGGTCCCCAGACCGAGCCGGAGCCCGTCGCCGAGAACCGTCACCGCGACGGGACCGCATCGGCGGCGGCGTCGATGATCGACGCGAGCGTCGACATCTCCGCGAGTAGCTGCGGTGCCGTCCTCAGCACGGGGAGCGCCGTCAGCGCACCGGTCGCCTCGCCCAGCCGCATGCCGAGGTCGAGCACGGGCAGCAAGCCGAGTGCCTCCAGGGCGATCCGGTGGGCGGGCTCGGTCGACCGGTGGCCGGCACACCACCAGGCGGCGGCGCCGGGTGCCATCCGCTCGGCGAGCAGCGCGCACGACCCGGACACGATGCCGTCCAGCAGCACCGGCCGGCCGCGTTCAGCGGCCCGGAGGAGGAACCCGGTCATCGCCGCGGTGTCCGCGCTGCCGACGACTCTGAGCAACGCCGCAGGATCGTCGCGGAAGGGCCGGGCCCTGGTCAGCGCGGCGTCGATGGCCACGTGCTTCGCGCGCCAGGTGGCGTCGTCGATGCCCGTGCCCCGCCCGACCACGTCGACGGCGTCGTGGCCCAGGGCGGCCCCGACCAGGGCGGCCGCCACGGTGGTGTTGCCGATCCCCATGTCGCCGGGGATCAGGAGGTCGCAGCCGGCATCGATCTCGTCGTCGGCGATCGCCGCTCCGGCGCTCAGCGCGGCCGTGGTCTCGCCCTCGGACAGGGCGTCCTCCCGGTCGATGCACCCCGACCCTCGTCGCACCTTGTGTCGGCGTACCTCCGGCGGGGTGTCGGCGAGATCGTCGTCGACGCCCAGGTCCAGCACACGGACCCGGGCACCGTGGGCACGCGCCAGTACGTTGACCGCGGCACCGCCCCGGAGGAACTCCCGCACCATCAGGGCGGTCACGTCCCGGGGGTAGGCCGACACCGCCCGGTCACTACCGGTCACCCCGTGGTCGCCGGCGAACACCACCACCGAGACCTCCGTGGGCGGAACCGGCGACGCGGTCCCCTGGACCCCGGCCAGCCAGACCGCGAGGTCCTCCAGCCGGCCCAGGGCCCCGAGCGGCTTCGCCAGCCCGTCCACCCGTGCCCGGGCTTCGGCCCGCGCTGCCTCGTCGATCCTGGCTGCCATGGTCATGCGCGTTCGTCCTCCAGTCGGTGAACACGCCCGGCGACCACCAGACGTACGTCGTCGGTCAGGTCCGCGACCTGCCGGTTGAGCCGGCCCAGGGCGTCCCGGAAAAGCACGCCGGAGCGTGTCCCCGGGACCACGCCGGAACCGACCTCGTTGCTCACCGCCACCACCGGGACCGACGCCGACCGCCACGCCGAAAGCAGTCGGTCGATCTCGGCGTCGACCGGCCCTTGCCATCCGGTGTCGCCGTCCGCGGACTCCCAGGCCCCGGAAGCGCCCATCACTCCGGCCAGCCAGGTGGCCAGGCAGTCGACGAGCACCGGCTGCGTCGCCGTCTCGAGGGCGGCCGGAACGTCGTCGGTCTCGAGGGTGGTCCAGCCATCGGGCCGGCTGGTTCGGTGAGCGGCGACCCGGGCGGCCCAGTCGGAGTCGCCGCCGTCGGGAACCGGGCCCGGCGCGACGTAGAGCACCTCGGCGCAGCCGGCCAACACCCGCTGGGCGTGTCGTGACTTGCCCGATCGGGCACCGCCGAGGACCAGCGTGCGGGGCGGCAGCGACGTGGGGTCCGGGGCGGGCGCGGGGTCGGGCGCAGGCGCGGAGTCGGCCGGCACCGGCAGCACCGCGGGCCCGGCGTCCCGCCGGAGCACCTCCACCCGCGCGCCGTACACCTCGGCCAGGCGCACCGGGCGCAGCACCTCACTGGGACTGGCGTCGGCGACGACCCGGCCCTGGTCGAGGAGCACCACCCGGCGGCCGTACTGTCCGGCCAGCGTCAGGTCGTGCATCGCGGCGACGACCGTGAGCTCGTCCTCCAGCCGCATCGTGTTGACCAGGTCCAGGACGCTCTGCTGGTGACCGATGTCGAGCGCGCTCGTGGGTTCATCGAGCAGCAGGACCCGCGGCTCCTGGGCAAGCGCCCGGCCGAGGACGACACGTTGCAGCTCGCCGCCGGAGAGCCCGAGCGCCGGTCGCTCGGCGAACTCGGTGAGCTCCAGCCGGAGCAGCGTCCGCTCCACGGCGTCCCGGTCGGCGGCGGTCTCGGTCCCGAAGCGCCGCAGGTGGGGGGTGCGTCCCAGCGCCACCAGTTCGCGGACCGTGGTCCCCTCGGGCACCACGGGACGTTGCGGCATCAGCGCGACCACGCGGGCGATCTGGCGGCGCGGCGCGTGCCCCGGCTCGAGGCCTCCGACGCGCAGCTCTCCGCTCGCGGGTAGCAGGCCCGCGACCGCGTGCAGCAGCGAGGTCTTGCCGGCGCCGTTGGGGCCGACGATCGCCACCCAGTCGCCCTCCTCGACCACCAGGTCGACCTCGGCCACCACTCGCTGCCCGCCGCGGTCGACCGACACCCTGCGACACTCGAGTGCAGGGTGTTCGCCGGCCAGGAGCCTGGTCACCGTCGCGCTCACATCTCCCCCTTGCTGCGACGCAGCACGATCAGGAAGAACGGCGCCCCCACCAGCGCCGTCACGACGCCGATCGGCACCTCGGCCGGCGTCAGCGCGGTTCGGGCGACGACATCGGCCAGCACCAGGAAGGCGGCGCCCAGCAGCAGCGCCAGCGGCAGCAGCGTGTGGTGCGCGGCGCCGAACAGCAGCCGTACGGCGTGCGGCACCACGATCCCGACGAAGCCGATCAAGCCGCTGACGCTGACCACGGCGGCCGTGCCGAGGGTGGCGGTGAGCACCAGGATGAGGCGGACCCGCGCCGGGTCGACGCCGAGGCTCGCCGCCTCCACGTCACCCACCGCCATCACGTCGAGCACCCGCCGGTGCAGCAGGATGACCGTGCAGGAGGCCACGACGTACGGGAGCGCGATGATCACGTCGGACCAGCCGTCGGTGCTGAGGCGACCCAACATCCACGAGTACACCGAGAGCAACGAGTCGTCGTACCGCTGCTGCACGAAGTTCTGGATCGCGTTGAAGAACGCACCCACGGCGACCCCGGCCAAGACGATGACCACCGCACCCCGGCCGCCGCCGACGCTGCTGCCGAGGGCGTACGTCGCTGCGACGCCGAGCAGTCCCCCGACGAACGCCAGGAGCGGGATGCCCACGGGGCCGATCGCCCCGCCGGCCACGATCCCCAGGGTCGCGCCCAGCGCGGCGCCGCTGGAGACCCCGAGCAGGTAGGGATCGGCGAGCGGGTTGCGGAATACCCCCTGGTACGCCGTCCCAGCGACCGCCAGCATCGCGCCGACCAGAACCCCGAGCACCACGCGCGGCAGCCGGATCTCCCAGAAGATCGCCTGCTGGGTGAGGGACATCCCCGAGTCGACCTCGATCCCGGGGACGGCGTCCAGCAGCTCCAGCAGCACGCCGGAGACGCTCAACCCGGCCGGTCCCACCAAGCATCCGACGAGCACGGCCCCCAGGCAGACCAGCACGCCGACGGCGATCTTGGTCAGCCGCATCCGGGGGCGGGAGTCGAGGCGGGTCAGGGCGCGCACGCGTGCGGTCGCGGCAGCCCCGCGCTCCTCGCCGGCCAGGTCGAGCGCCATGGTCGGTCAGCCGTCCGTGCCGCCGAGCGCGCTCTTGCGCTCGGCGAGGATGTCGCTCACCTGCTGGACGAAGTCGACCACGCGGGGGCCCCATCGGCTGGCCATGTCCTCGTCGACGACGTGGACCTGCCCGTCGCCCACGGCCGCGACCTGCTCCCAGCCCGGGCGCTTCTCGACGTCTGCCACGGAGACGTCGCAGCACTGGCCGTCGGCCAGGAACACCAGGTCCGGGTCGGCCTCGACGACGTACTCCCGGGAGAGCTTGGGGTAGTCGTCCTTGACCTTGGAGCGGTCCGCGATGTTCTTCAGCCCGAAGAGGCCGTAGACCTCGCCGATGAAGGTGCTGCCCGAGGCGGAGTAGAGGTCTGGCGTGAGCTCGTGGAAGTACGTGAGACCGTCGGCGTCCGGTGCATCGGCCAGCGCCTGGTCGATCTGCTCCCGCATCTCGGTGACATCCTGCTCGGCCTCGTCCGTGTGCCCGGTGGCCGCGCCCAGGCGCTCCATCTGCGAGTAGGTCTCCTCCAGGTCCTCGGCCGCGGGCAGCAGCAGGGTGGGGACCCGGGCCTTGTCGAGATTGGCCACCAGGTCGCCGGTGTCGTCGGCCGCGACCACCAGGTCCGGCTCGTACTCCAGGACGGCCTCGACGTTCGGCTCGTAGCCGGACAGCTTGGTGGTCGGGGCGTCCTTCGGGTAGTCGGACTGGTCGTCCACGGCGACCACCTGGTCGCCAGCGCCGATCTCCCAGAGCATCTCGGTCGCCGTGGGGCTGAGCGAGACGATCTTGGCGGGCTCGTCCTGGATGGTGATCTCGGTCCCGCCGTGGACGGGCCCGGAGAGCACCTGCGCCGGGAACTGCTCGTCCGCGGAGGGCGAGGACTCTGTTGCCTCGTCCACGGTGTCGACCCCGCCACAGCCGGCGAGCACCAGGCACATCATGGGGCTCAGCAGCAGGAGCAGAGAGGGGAACGGGCGCCGCTGTGGGCGCAGGGAAACCTTCGTGTGCACAGCATCCTCCGGTCTACGGAGGACGAAAGTGGTCGCACCGCGCGAGCCAGCAATGGCCGTTGCCGCACGAACTATCCTTCGTCCGAGGGTAGTTGCGTGGCCACGGGCCAGGTGACCTGGCTCGTCCGGACGCTTGCGCGTCCGGCTTCACAGTTGCGGGACAGCACCGGGATCTCACCGGACTTCACTGAGCACCGTGGCACTCCCGCGCGTACGGGAGCAGCAGCACACTACCCCGGCTCCGCCCCGACGACGGCCTAGGGTCTGTCCGGTGAGAGGCAGTCTGATGGTCCTGGGCACCACCTCCGACGCCGGCAAGACCGTGGTGACGACCGGCCTGTGCCGCGCCCTGGCCCGCCGCGGGGTCCGGGTGGCGCCGTTCAAGGCGCAGAACATGTCCAACAACTCGATGGTCACCGCCGACGGCCTCGAGATCGGGAGGGCGCAGTGGATCCAGGCAGTCGCGGCGCGCGCGGAACCGGAAGCGGCGATGAACCCCGTGCTCCTGAAGCCTGGCAGTGACCGGCGCAGCCACGTGGTGGTCATGGGCGCGCCGGCCGGTCACCTCGACGCACGCGAGTACGCCGGCACGCGGGCGCCGCTCGCTTCCGCGGCCTACGCGGCGTACGACGACCTGGCCAGCCGCTTCGACGTGGTGATCTGCGAGGGAGCCGGAAGCCCGGCCGAGGTCAACCTGAGGCCGCACGACTTCGTGAACATGGGGCTGGCCCGTCACGCGGGGATGCCGGCGGTGCTCGTCGGGGACATCGACCGTGGTGGGGTGTTCGCGGCGATGCACGGCACCCTCGCGCTGCTCGAGGAAGCCGACCAGGCGCTGATCTGCGGGCTGGTGATCAACAAGTTCCGGGGTGACGCGGGGCTGCTGCGGCCGGGGCTCGACCTCGTCGAGAAGGTGACCGGGAGGCCGTTCCTCGGTGTGCTGCCGTGGCTGCCGGGCATGTGGCTGGACTCCGAGGACTCACTGTCGGTGCGCGACCGGCCGGGGATCCCGACTGCGCCGGGGCTACGGCTCCGCGTCGCCGTGGTCCGCTTCCCGCGGATCAGCAACTTCACCGACCTGGACGCCCTCTGCCTCGAACCCGGTGTGGAGGTCTCCTTCGTCGACGACCCTGGAGCACTCGCGGGGGCTGACGTCGTCGTGCTCCCCGGGACGCGCGCGACCACGGCCGACCTGGAGTGGCTCGGGCAACGTGGACTCGACTCGGCGGTGCGTCGCCACGCCGACGCGGGTGGCGTCGTACTCGGCATCTGCGGTGGCTACCAGATGCTGGGACGGGACATCGCCGACCCCGACGGGGTCGAGGGCGAGCGCGGCGGTCAGGTGCCGGGGCTCGGACTGCTCGACGTCCGCACCACGTTCGGGCGCGACAAGGTGCTCGGGCGTCCGGAAGGAGAGGTGCTGGGGGTTCCGGTCACCGGATACGAGATCCACCACGGTCGCGTCGACGTCGAGTCCGGCGAACCGTTCCCTGGTGGCTGCCGGTCCGGTGCGGTGTTCGGGACGATGTGGCACGGCTGCCTGGAGGACGATGCCTTCCGCCGGGCCTGGCTCGCACTGGCCGCAGAGCTGGCCGGGGCCACCGGCTTCAGCGCGAACGGGCCATCCTTCGCGGACGCGCGCGAGGCGCGGATCGAAGCGATCGCCGACGCCCTCGAGGAACACCTCGACCTCGACCGGATCCTCCAGCTGGTTGAGCACGGCCCGACGCCCGGCCTGCCCGTCGTCCGAGGCGGTCTGGTCACGTGAGGATCGCGGGAGGCAGTCAATCCTCAGTTGGGACGGCCCGGGCCACGACTGCTGACACTCGGGTCATCGAGATTCTGCCTTGCGCAGCACCGACTGGAACTGCCTTCCAAGCGTCCGAGCTCCGGCGATGGGAATCAACGCGCCAATGAGCCGGCCCCGGAGGGATTCGGGCACGCGTGTCAACGTGACCTGTACGTCGGTGCCCCCCGCCGCCGGGGTGAGCTCGTAGCGCCAGCCGCTGCCCGGCCCCCACAGGTTCGAGTTCAAGGTGTCGATCGCGACGGTGCCGGCCGCGGCGTCCCAGGTGTAGCGTTCACGCTCCCAGCCCATCGCGTTGCCCTCCGTGACCTCGGCCCAGTCCGGGCCCACGTCGTGCACCTTGAAGCGTGCGTCGTCGACGTTCGGCCACCATCTGGCCCGATCCGGGCCGAAGTCGGTGAAGAGTCCCATCACATCACTCGGCGACATACTCGTGTGAACGGTGAACCGCGTTGTCGGCATCGTGCGTTCCCTCGGCATCGGCCGGCAGAGGATCCGCCGGGTTGGGGAACATCATCTCGCGACTGGCTCCCCGCGCGGTCGGGTCGATGAAGCGGGTGGCGTTGGCGCGGGGCGAGAGCGCGTCGGACGTGCTCTTGGTGCGCTCGTTCTTGTCCCGCCGCCGGACTGAGTGGCGAGGCAGCCTGGTCTTGCTCGCCTGCAGGCGGCGCATCGGCGATCACGGCCGGCTATTCGAGACGTGGTCGGTGGCGGATCCAGGCCGGTGGTGGTCTTCCGGTCTTGGTGGGTGGGAGGAACTCGGGTCGTCGGTCGTGGGCGAGGCGTACTTGCCAGGGGGTGTGGTGGATGGTGCGGTGGTGGTGGCCGCAGAGCAGCACCAGGTTGTCGAGTGCGGTGATGCCGCCGTGGGTCCAGTGGCGGATGTGGTGGGCGTGGCACATCACCGGTGGCCGGGTGCAGCCGGGGAATGCGCAGTGGGTGTCGCGGGCGACCAGGGCGGTCCAGATCGCCGGGGTGACCAGGCGTTGGGTGCGGCCGACGTCGAGGACGCAGCCGTCGGTGTCGAGCAGGACGCGGATCAGGTCGCAGTCACACGCCAGCCGCCGTATCGCCGTAGCGGGCACCTCCAGGCCGTCCTCGGTGACCCCGACCCCGGCGGTCTCGCCGGCCAGGATCTCGGCGTCGATGGTGACCGCGACCCGGGGGCGGGCGCCGTGGCTGGCCGGTGGGAGGTCGGTGTCGAGGGCATGTTGGGCGAGCTGGACCAGGGCGTCCCACATCCGGGCGCCGTGGTCGCGTGGGTCGGGCTGCTGCTCGCAGGTCACCGGGTCGACCGCCGGGACCGGTCTGGTCAACGGCAACAACGCGGCGCGGAGCGCGGCGCCGTCCTCGACGCTGCCCCCGCCCCGTATCCGGATGCCGCCGCAGCCGTCCTCGGTCACGGTGAGGACCCGGCCCAGGTGGGCGGCCCGGTCTTCGCGGTCCAGGGCCTTCTCGGCCTCGCGCTCGTCGCGGTCGGGGTCGACGACCGACGCCAGGTGGCGACCCGCCCGGTGCAGGTCGCTGGCGTTGAGCCGCCCGGCCTCCTCCAGCAGCAGCTGTTCGCCGCGGCGGCGGACGTGCTCGGCCAGCGGGAGCCGCTCGAGCGCGTCCAGGACGACCGAGGCCTGCTCCGCCGAGACCGCGCCCGCGCGCAGCGCCTCAAGAGTGCCCGCCCGCTCGGTGACCAGGATCCCGGCGTGGGCCACCGCCCGGCGGCCCTGGCGCCGGGTGGTGCCGGCCAGGTGGGTGAACCAGTCGGCTGTGGAGCCCCAACCGAGCTCCTGCTTCGCCGTCTGGCGGGCGTCGAGCTCGGCCAGCAGCTCGGCCTCCAACGCGGCCGCCTTGGCCTTGAGCCGCTGCAGCTCCTCCACCCCCGCGACCAGCTCCCCGGACCCACGCGCCGACCACCACGAACCCGCCACCGCCTCCAGCTCGGCACACGCCGCAGCCAGCGCACCGGCCGGTGTCGGATGCTCGAGCGGGGTGATCGCCATGCAGCTCATTCAAGCCGCCACCACCGACACATTCCGCACGTCCGTTCGCGCCTGTGGACGGGCCGTGCGGGAAGCCACGATGTGGACGCCGAATGGGCTGGCACCGTCCACGGACCGCGGAGCGATGGCGCTTCAACCGGCGTCGGATCGAGTGCCGCCAGGCCGGGACCCGCACCCGGATGCCGGTCTCGCGGCAGGTAGCCGACCGGGTGCATACCGCATCGCATTCTGGGCACGTCGTGAGGAAGCAACCAGGGAGGACTGACATGCTTCGAGGGATTCTGACCCGCGTCCTCGGCGGCGGCCGCAGGACCACGGCGACCGGGGGCCCCGCCCAGGGGATTTCCAGGCCGGGGACCACCGCCGGTTCGACCGGCGAGATGCAGCGAGGTGCCCGTACGCTCTTTCGGGGATTGTCACGGCGCCGTCGCGGTCTCTGACGGCCCGGACAGCCCGGAACACGGTCCACCGCCCGACCGTCGATCCACAGCGGACAACGCCCGGCACCGACACGGCGGAGGTGCGGTACTCCGGCGCGGGATCCCTCAGGTGAGCTTCTCCAGGATCAGCTCCCGGACCCGGCCGGCGTCGGCCTGCCCGCGCATCTCCTTCATCACCGCGCCGATCAGGGCGCCAGCGGCCGCCACCTTGCCGGCCCGGATCTTGTCGGCGACCTCGGGGTTGGCGGCGATGGCGTTGTCGACCGCCGCACCGAGCGCGCTGGCGTCGGACACGATCGCCAGGCCGCGGGCGGCGATGATCTCGTCGACCGATCCTTCCCTAGCGAGCAGTCCGTCGAAGACCTGACGGGCCAGCTTGTCGTTGAGCTTGCCCTCGTCGACCAGCGCCTGGACGCGTGCCACGTCGTCCGGGGTCACGGACAGATCGGTGAGCTCGACCCCGGCCTCGTTGGCCCGGCGGGCCAGCTCGCCGAGCCACCACTTGCGCGCCGCCTGGGGCGAGGCCCCGGCGTCGATGGTCCGCTCGACCAGGACCAGCGCCCCGGCGCCGACGGTGTCGCGCATCTCGAGGTCGGAGAAGCCCCAGTCGCCCTGCAACCGCGCCCGCTTCTCCCGGGGAGGCTCGGGCAGGTCGGCGAGCAGCTCAGCGACCCACTCGCGGCTGGGCGCCACCGGGACCAGGTCGGGCTCGGGGAAGTAGCGATAGTCCTCCGCATCGGACTTCTCCCGGCCACTCGTGGTGACGCCGGTGTCCTCGTGCCAGTGCCGGGTCTCCTGCAGGACCTTCCCCCCGGAGTCGAGCACGGCGGCGTGCCGCTGCATCTCGTAGCGCACGGCGCGTTCCACGGAGCGGAGGGAGTTGACGTTCTTGGTCTCGGTGCGAGTTCCGAGCCCACCGTCGCCCTTCGGGGACAGTGACAGGTTGACGTCACACCGCAGCGAACCCTGCTCCATCCGGACGTCGGAGACGCCGAGGCCGAGCAGCAGGTCGCGCAGCTGGGCGACGTACGCCTTGGCGACCAGCGGCGCCTTGTCGCGGGTCCCGAGCACCGGCTTGGTGACGATCTCGATCAGGGGGATGCCGGCCCGGTTGTAGTCGACGAGCGAGTGGGTGGCGCCATGAATACGGCCGGACGTGCCGACGTGCAGCGACTTGCCGGTGTCCTCCTCCATGTGCGCGCGCTCGATCTCGATCCGGAACGTCTCGCCGTCGACCTCGACTTCCGTCCAGCCCTCGAACGCGATCGGTTCGTCGTACTGGGAGGTCTGGAAGTTCTTCGGCATGTCCGGGTAGAAGTAGTTCTTGCGCGCGAAGCGACACCATTCGGCAATCTCGCAGTTGAGGGCGAGCCCGATCCGCATCGCCGACTCCACGGCCTTGCCGTTGACGACGGGCATCGCGCCGGGAAGTCCCAGGCAGGTGGGGCAGACCTGGGTGTTGGGCTCGGCACCGAAACCGGTCGGGCAGCCACAGAACATCTTCGAGGCGGTGTTGAGCTCGACGTGCACCTCGAGGCCGAGCGCCGGGTCGAACCTCTCGAGTGCCTCGTCGAAGGAGAGCAGGGCGTCGCTCATGCCGTCGCTCCCGTCCGGGCGTCGACCGCGTCGAGACCGTGGTTGCGATCGAGCAGCGGGCCACCCCACTTGTCGGCCAGCAGCGTCTCGAGGGCCGCGCCGACCCGGTAGACCCGGTCGTCGGCCAGCGCCGGCGCGAGGATCTGTACGCCGGTGGGCAGGTCGTCCTCGTCGGCGAGACCGCTGGGGATCGAGATGCCCGGGACGCCGGACAGGTTGGCGGGGATCGTCGCGAGGTCGTTGAGGTACATCGCCAAGGGGTCGTCGATCTTTTCTCCCAGCTTGAACGCCGTGGTCGGAGCCGTGGGCGAGACCAGGACGTCGGCGCGTTCGAAGGCCGCCTCGAAGTCACGGCTGACCAGGGTCCGCACCTTCTGGGCCTGGCCGTAGTAGGCGTCGTAGTAACCGCTGGACAACGCGTAGGTGCCCAGCATGATCCGGCGCTTGACCTCCTCGCCGAACCCGGCGTCGCGGGTGGCCCGCATGACCTCCTCGGCGCTCGGCGCCTCGACGCCGTCGGGCAGCACCCGGAGGCCGTAGCGCATCGCGTCGAACCGCGCCAGGTTGCTGGACGCCTCGGCGGGCAGGATCAGGTAGTAGGTCGCCAGCGCGTGCACGAAGTGGGGGCAGGAAACCTCGACCACCTCGGCCCCGGCACCGACCATCAGGTCGACCGACTCCTGGAACCGCGCCAGGACGCCGTCCTGGTAGCCCTCGCCGCCGAGCTCCGCCACGACACCGATCCGCACACCCGTCAGGTCCCCCGAGGTTCCCTGCCGGGCCGCCGCCACAAGGTCGGGCAGCGGCTGGTCGATGCTCGTGGAGTCGAGCGGGTCGTGGCCACCGATCACCTCGTGCAGCAGCGCGGCGTCGAGGACGGTCCGCGTCACCGGGCCGGCCTGGTCGAGGGAGTTGGCGAGCGCGATCAGGCCGTACCGCGACACCCCGCCGTACGTCGGCTTCATGCCGACCGTGCCCGTGACGGCACCGGGCTGGCGGATCGACCCTCCGGTGTCGGTGCCGAGCGCGATCGGGGCCTCGAACGACGCCACCGCGGCCGACGACCCGCCTCCGGAACCGCCGGGGATCCGGTCGAGGTCCCACGGGTTGCGGGTCGGGCCGTAGGCGGAGTGTTCGGTCGAGGACCCCATCGCGAACTCGTCCATGTTGGTCTTGCCGAGGATCGGCAGGCCCGCTGCGCGCACCCGGGCGACCACCGTCGCGTCGTACGGCGGCACCCAGCCCTCGAGGATCCGGGACCCGCAGGTGGTCGGCAGCCCCTTGGTGGCCATCACGTCCTTGACCGCGATCGGCACGCCGTCCAGCGCGGAGGCCGGGTTGCCCGCGGCACGGCGCTCGTCGGCGGCCGCCGCCTGCGCCAGCGCGCCCTCCTCGTCGACGTGGAGGAAGGCATGGAGGGCGTCGTCGACCTCCGCGATCCGGTCGAGGTGCGCGCGGGTGATCTCCACCGACGTGGCGTCGCCGGACGCGAGCGACTCCGCCAGCTCAGCGGCCGTCTCGCGGGTGAGACTCACTGCTCCTCCCCGAGAATCCGCGGGACGCTGAAGCGCTGCTGCTCGGACTCCGGCGCGCCCGACAGCGCCTGCTCGGCGGTCAGGCCGGGGGTCACCACGTCCTCGCGGAACACGTTGGTCAGCGGCAGGGCGTGCGAGGTCGGTGGTACGTCGTCGCCCGCGACTCCCTGGATCGAGGCCACCGACTCCAGGATCACGTTCAGCTGCGGGGCGAGGTGGTCGAGCTCGGCGTCGGACAGGTCGATCCGGGCGAGGTCGGCCAGGTGCGCGACCTCGTCTCGCGAGATCGCTGCGGCAGGCTCGGAAGGGCGATCGGGCATGGCCAGAATCCTAGGTGCTTCTCTCGTGCCCCGATCGCTGGGTAGTTGCGGCCACCACGAAGGCGGTCAGGTCTGAACGGCGTCCGGGCCCCCCGCCAGCAGCTTTTCGAAGCCGGCCTCGTCGAGGGTGCGCACGCCGAGCTGCTCTGCCTTGTCGGCCTTGGAGCCGGCGTTGTCGCCGACCACCACGAAGTCGGTCTTCTTCGACACCGAACCGGACGCCTTGCCGCCGCGGGTCACGATCGCCTCCTTGACCGAGTCGCGGCTGTAGTTGTCGAGAGACCCGGTCACGACGATCGTCAGCCCCTCGAGGGTGCGCGGCGTCGACTCGTCGCGCTCGTCCTCCATCGTGACGCCGGCCGCTGCCCACTTGTCGACGATCGCGTTGTGCCAGTCGGCACCCTCGCCGTCGAACCAGGCCCGCACCGACGCCGCGATCGTCGGCCCGACGCCCTCGGTGTCGGCCAGCCGCTCCTCCGGGGCGTCGCGGACCGCCTGCATCGAGCCGAAGTTGGTGGCCAACGCGCGGGCGGCGGTCGGGCCGACGTGGCGGATCGAGAGGGCGACGATCACCCGCCACAGCGGGACGTTCTTCGCCCGGTCGAGGTAGTCGAGCAGGCGCCGGCCGTTGGCGGAGAGGACCCGCCCCTCCCCCTCCGACTTCTTCGCGGCCCGGGTGAAGAGCTCGGTCTTGAGCAACGCGACCTCGTCGAGGCCGAAGACGTCGCCCTCGTCGATGATCACCCCGGCCCGGAGCAGGGCGTGGGCTGCCTCGGAGCCGAGCCCCTCGATGTCGAAGGCACCGCGGCCGGCGACATGGAAGACCCGGTCGAGCAGCTGCGCAGGGCACCGGCGGTGGTTGGGGCAGCGCAGGTCCTTGTCGCCCTCCTTCTCCTGGACCAGAGTCGTCCCACACGAGGGGCACTCGGTCGGCATCATCCACTCGTCAAGGCCCTCGGGTCGCAGGGCGAGCACCGGACCGACGATCTCCGGGATCACGTCACCGGCCTTGCGGAGCACGACCGTGTCGCCGGGGCGGACGTCCTTGCGCTTCACCTCATGGGCGTTGTGCAGGGTGGCCCGCTCGACCGTGGATCCGGCCACCCTGGTCGGTTCCATCACGCCGAAGGGAGTCACCCGGCCGGTACGGCCGGTGTTGACCGCGATCGAGAGGAGCTTGGCGTTGACCTCCTCCGGGGGGTACTTGAACGCGATCGCCCACCGGGGCGCCCGACTGGTCGAGCCCAGCCGCCGCTGCAGGGACACGTCGTCGACCTTGATGACCACCCCGTCGATCTCGTAGGGGACCAGCGAGTGACGCCGCTCTCCGACGTTGTCGATGAAGCCCTCGACGTCCTTGAGCGTCGGGAGCACCTTGACCTGGTCGGACGTCGGTAGTCCCCACGCGGCCAGCGCGTCGTAGGCATGGGACTGTGCCTTCGGCTCGAAACCCTGCCGCTCGCCGATGCCGTGGCACACCATGCCCAGCGCCCGGGTAGCGGTGATCCGCGGGTCCTTCTGGCGCAGCGAGCCCGCGGCGGCGTTGCGCGGGTTGGCGAAGACCGGCTTGCCGGCCTCGGTCATCGCCTCGTTGAGCCGCTCGAACGCCTCGACGGGCAAGAAGACCTCCCCGCGGACCTCGATCACCTGGGGGATCGGGAACTCGTCGGAGGCTCGGAGCCGATGGGGCACGGAGTCGATGGTCTTGACGTTGGGAGTGACGTCCTCGCCGGTACGGCCGTCGCCGCGGGTCAGCGCCCGGACCAGTCGTCCCTGTTCGAAGACCAGGTTGATCGCCAGCCCGTCGACCTTCAGCTCGCACAGCAGGTCGGGCTCGACGATGCCGTCGCGGGCGAGGCGCGCGTGCCACGTCTCGAGCTCGGCGAAGGAGAAGGCGTTGTCGAGGCTCTCCATCCTTCGGAGGTGGTCGACCGCGGTGAACCCGGTCGACACGGCTCCGCCGACCTTCTGGGTCGGCGAGTCGGGCGTGCGCAGCTCGGGGAACTGCTCCTCGAGCGCCTCCAGGGCCCGCAACCGCTGGTCGAAGTCGGCGTCGGAGAGGGTCGGGTCGTCGAGGACGTAGTAGCGCCAACGCGCTTCCTCGATCTGCTCGCTCAGCTCCTGGTGCTGGTCACGCGCCTCGGCCGGGGCCGCCTGGGGTGCATCCATGGGTCACATCTTGCCCGGTCGGACCGACACCGCGAGTCGTCCCCAATCTGGCACCCTGAGGCCTCCGAACCACAAATCATGGGTGCCTTGGAGGTGAGCGTGGCGAGACCGTCGTTGTCGAGGTCCGACGCCGCAGCTCCGCGCGCTGTGATCCTGATGCTGCACGGCGGCAAGGACCGCTCCCACGAGGTCGTCGACGGCCGGAGCGCCTCGTGGCGTCGCTGCCGCGCGATGCAGCTGACGATCTCCGGCCGCGCGCACCGGGCGGGCGTGAGCACCTGGCTGCTGCGTTACCGGCACCGCGGGTGGAACGGTGGCGACGGCCCGGTCGAGGACGCCCGCTGGGCCCTGGCGGAGGTACGACGCGAGCTCGGCGAGCTGCCCGTCGTCCTGCTCGGCCACTCCATGGGCGCCCGGACGTCGGTCCACGCGGCCGACCACGACTCGGTCGTGGGCGTCGTCGGCCTGGCTCCCTGGTTCCCTCCGGGGGAACGGGTCGCGGGGCTGGCCGGCCGGCACCTCCTCGCCGCACACGGTCGCCGCGACCGCATCACGTCGTACCGCGCGACCGACGCGTACGTCGAGCGCGCCCGCGGTGTGGCCTCCTCCGCCGAGCTGCGCGACATGGGGCCGGTGGGCCACTACATGCTCCGGCGCGCGCCGTCGTGGAACGACGTGGCGGTCTCGGGTGCGCTGGCCATGCTGGCCGCCTGAGCCTCCGAGCCACCTACAACGGGGGGCCGGAAGGTTCCGCGCCGGCACCGACATCGGCTCGGCACCCCGTCACCGACCTGGGCTGGCAGACGTGGGAAGAAGGTTCGACTCGGCGGGAATGCCGTGGCCTCCTACTCTGTTCGATGAAACGAAACCGTTCCGTTCCATCCACAGTTCATCAGCGAGGGCAGCCCATGACCCCCACCGAAGCGCACGCCGTCCGGCCGCGCATCGAGGGCGACCGCGAGCGCGAGATCCTGGAGGCAACCCTCGAGGTCCTCGCCGACGTCGGTTACGACCGGCTCACCATGGACGCCGTCGCCACCCGGGCCAGGGCGTCCAAGGCCACGCTCTACCGCCGCTGGAACACCAAGGTCGGCCTGGTGATCGACGCCCTGCTCGTCGAGAAGCCGGCGCCCCCGATCCCCGACACCGGTAGCTTCCGTGGTGACCTCATCGAGGCCTTCTGCGGTGCCGCCGGCCTCGCCGACGCCAGGTCGCTCGGCACCTTCTCCAGCGTCCTGACCGCCCTGACCCGCGACGAGGAGTTCGCCGCCGAGTTCCGCAGTCGGGTGCTGGGGCCCAAGGTCGCGGTGTCGCGCGCCGTCTACGAGCGGGCCAAGGCCCGCGGCGAGGTCCGCCCGGATCTCGACGTCGCCCTCTTCGGGCCAGCGCTCGCGGGCATCTGCCTGCACCGCTTCTACGTGCTGGGCGAGCGACCGACGCCCGATCTCATCGCCCGCGTCATCGACCAGATCATCGTCCCCGCCGCGACCGCACCGGTCTCGCGGGAGTCCCTGCCTGCAGAGTCACTGTCAACGACGGAGGAACCCCATGTCTGAAACGACCCGGGCCGAGGATCGAGCTGCAGGAAAGCAGCTCCACCTCGGATGGGCGCTGGTGCTGATCTCGGTCGCGCAGCTGATGGTCGTGCTGGACGGCACGATCACCAACATCGCGCTCCCCTACATCGGTCGTGACCTCGACATCGCCCAGGCGAACCTGTCGTGGATCGTCACCGGCTACGCGCTGGCCTTCGGCGGGCTGCTGCTGCTGGGTGGGCGGCTCGGGGACCTCTACGGGCGCCGCCGGATCTTCGCCGCCGGACTCACCATCTTCGCCATCGCTTCCCTCATCGGTGGCGTGGCGCAGACCGAGACCATGCTGCTCGCGTCCCGATCGCTGCAAGGCCTGGGCGCAGCGCTCGCCTCCCCCGCTGCCCTGGCGCTGATCACGACGACGTTCCCCGCGGGCCGGGCGCGTAACCGTGCCTTCGCGGTGTACGCCGCCATGTCGGGCGCCGGCGCCGCGGTCGGCCTGATCCTGGGCGGCTGGCTGACCGGGCTCGACAGCCTCTTCGGCATCGAGATGAGCGGCTGGCGACTGACCTTCCTGATCAACGTCCCGATCGGCATCGGCGCGGCCCTGCTGGCCCGCCGGTTCCTCGACGAGTCCGAGTCGCACCCGGGTGAGATGGACATCCCCGGCGCACTGACGGGCACGTTCGGCCTGTTGGGCATCGTCTACGGGCTCACCCGGGCCGGCGACGCCCGCTATGGGTTCGACGACCCGTGGACGATCGCCAGCCTGGTTGCGGGCGCCGTTCTTCTTGCGCTGTTCGCGTTCCTCGAGTCGCGCGCCGAGCACCCGCTGATGCCCCTTCACATCTTCAAGAACCGCACCCGCGCGGCCAGCTTCGCCGCGATGATGCTGGGCCCGGCGGCCATGTTCGCGATGTTCTACTTCCTCAGCCTGTTCGTGCAGCAGATCGTGGGCTACAGCCCGCTCAAGGCCGGCTTCGCGTTCCTGCCGTTCTCGGCCGGAATCGTGATCGGCGCCGGCCTGGCGTCCAACCTGGCCAGCCGGATCGACCCGCGCTTCCTGGCGGGCACCGGCACACTGCTGGCGTCGTTCTCGCTGTTCATGTTCTCGCGGATCTCGATCGACGACTCGCCGTCGGCTGTCGTGGCTGCGCTGGCCGGACAGGAGACCGCCGGGGCGTCGGTGAACTACGTGACCGACCTGCTGCCGTGGATCGTTCTGATGTCCATCGGCATGGGTCTGACGTTCGTCCCCCTCACCCTGACCGCGGTTCACCACATCAAGGCCCAGGACTCCGGCATCGGCTCCGGGGTCCTGAACACCATGCAGCAGGTCGGCGGCGCCCTCGGGCTCGCCACCCTGAGCACGGTGTCGCTCCACTACATCAACGAGCGGGTCGCCTCGGTCGGACCCGAGCTCGCCCAGGCAGCCGGAGTCGATCCGGGCACCGAGAAGGGGGCGCGCTTCCTCGAGGCGGCGTACTTCCAGTCGACGTTCACCGAGGGCGCGACCCACGCGTTCCTGATCGCGTCGCTGATGATGCTGGCCGCGTCGTTGGTGGTCTGGATCTTCCTCGACGTGAAGCACGAGGAGCTCGCCACCGACGGGCCCGAGGTCGCACCGATCGTCTGACGCCCCTGCCAGACGGATAGTCCGCCACGAAAAGCTCCCCCGCACGGCTCTGGGTGGAGCTTTTCGTGGCGGACTATCCGGACAGGTGCCGGGCCGTGCCGCGGGCGGTGGCGAGGGCCTGCCGCGCCCAGGCGTGCGACGCCCCGGCCAGACCGCACGTCGGGCTGACGACCAGCCGGTCGCCGACGTCGTCCGGGGCCAGTCCGAGCATGTCGAGCCAGCGCAGCACCTGCTCGGCCACCTGCCCCTCCTCCGGGGGCACTGGCGGATCGATGGACGGCACCACCCCCAGCGCGACGCTGACTCCGGCCTCCAGCGCCTCGGCGAGCGTGTCGTGGTCGGCCGCCGACATCAAGGCCAGGTCCACCGAGAGGCCCCGTGCTCCGGCGCCGCGGAGCAGGGCGAGCGGGGTGTCGCCCGAGCAGGCGTGGGCCCACGGCTCGGCGCCGCCGCTGGTGATCGCTTCGAAGACCCAGCCCAGGGCGGTCGACGCCTCGGACGGCTCGATGCTGCGGTGCCGGTGGAAGCCCGACGCGGTCGGGACGCTGCCGGCGAGCACGGCGGCCAGACCCGGCTCGTCCACCTGCACCACCAGGCGGTCCACCCCGCGCAACCGGCGGCGCAGGTCGGCCACATGGGTCCGGAGCCCTTCGGCCAGAGCCTGGGCCAGCTCGCGTCGCGCACCCACGTCGCTGAGGACCTTGTCACCGCGGGGCTTCTCCACCGTCGCCGCCAGCGTCCACGGACCTGCCACCTGGACCTTGAACGGGCCCTCGTAGTCCTGGGCCTGCTCCTCCAGCCGGTCGAGGTCCTGGGCGAGCTGGCTCCTGGCGCGTCGCTGGTCGACGCCAGCGGCGTCGGTGAGGCGCCAGCCCGCGGGCTGCAGGTCGGCGCCGAGCTCACTGACGATGGCGAGTGCGCGTCCGGTCATGGTGGCGCCGGCGCCGCGGCCGGGCAGCTCGGGCAGGTGGGGAAGCTCGGGCAGCTCGCCGAGCACGGTCCGGACGGCTTCGACGTACGCCGCGTCGTCGTCGCCGGGCATGGACCCGACGCCGGTCGCGACCGTCACCCGTTCCCCTGGGCTGCGCCGACCCGCTGCGTCGCGCTGATCGTCGCCGAACCGACGACCCGGGTGCCGTCGTAGACCACCGCGGCCTGACCGGGCGCGATGCCCTCGGCAGGATCAACCAGCTCGATGTCGACCTCACCGTCGTGCACCGAGACGACCGCACGGTGCTCGCTGCCGTGTGCCCGCAGCTGGACGGTGCCCTCGAGCCGCGAGGGGACCGTGCCGCACCAGCGCGGCCGGACACCGGTGATCCGGTCGACGGTCAGCCCGGAGCGGGGTCCGACGGTGACGGTGCCGGACACCGGCTCGATGTCGAGCACGAAGCGGGGGCGGCCGTCAGGGGCGGGGCGCCCGAGACGGAGCCCCTTGCGCTGGCCGATCGTGAAGCCGTAGGTGCCACCGTGGTGGCCGAGCACCTCGCCGGTCGCTGAGTCGACGATCTCGCCCTGATGGTTGGGCGCCCGGTCGCCGAGCTTCTCACGGAGCCAGCCGGCGTTGTCGCCATCGGCGACGAAACAGATGTCGTGGCTGTCCGGCTTGTCGGCGACCAGCAGCCCGCGCCGCTCGGCCTCCCGGCGTACGTCGGGCTTGGTGGAGTCGCCGAGCGGGAACAGCGAGTGGGCGAGCTGCTGCTGGTCGAGCACGCCGAGGACGTAGGACTGGTCCTTGGCGGCGTCGACCGCCCGGTGCATCTCGATCAGCCCGTCGGGTCCGGTGCGCAGCTGGGCGTAGTGACCGGTGGCCACGGCGTCGAAGCCGAGCGCCAGCGCCTTGTCGAGGACGGCCGCGAACTTGATCTTCTCGTTGCAGCGCAGGCAGGGGTTGGGGGTCCGGCCGGCGGCGTACTCCCCCATGAAGTCCTCGACGACGTCCTCGTGGAAGCGCTCGCTCAGGTCCCATACGTAGAACGGGATGCCGATCACGTCGGCAGCGCGCCGGGCGTCGTTGCTGTCCTCGATGGTGCAGCAGCCGCGAGCCCCCGAGCGGTAGGACTGCGGGTTGCGGGAGAGGGCGAGGTGGATCCCGGTGACGTCATGGCCGGCGTCCACCGCGCGCGCCGCAGCGACCGCGGAGTCGACGCCGCCGGACATGGCAGCGATCACCTTCATCGTTGGCGGGTCCTCGCGCGTTCGACGACGGGTCCGATCGCCTCCACCAGGGCGTCGACGTCGGCCGCGGTGCTGGTGTGCCCGAGGGAGAAGCGCAGGGAGTGGCGTGCGGCCTCGTCGCTGCAGCCCATCGCGAGGAGGACGTGCGAGGGCTGGGGCACGCCGGCCGAGCACGCCGAGCCGGTCGAGCACTCGATCCCGCGGGCGTCGAGCAGCATCAGCAGCGAGTCGCCCTCGCAGTCGGGGAAGCCGAGATGGGCGTTGCCCGGGAGCCGTCCCTGGCTCTCCTCGAGCTGAGGTCCGTGCAGGTGGGCGTCGGGTACGACCTCGATCACCCGGCGCACCAGGTCGTCGCGCAGCGCGGCCACCCGTGCCGCGTGGTCGGTCTGCTGCTTCACGGTCACTTCGACGGCGGCGGCGAACCCCGCGATCGCCGGGGTGTCGATCGTCCCGGACCGGACGTCACGCTCCTGGCCACCGCCGTGCACCAACGGCACCAGGTCGAGCTCACGGCCGACGACGAGCGCGCCGACACCGAAGGGCCCGCCCACCTTGTGCCCGGTGACGGTGAGGGCATCGACCCCGCTGGCGGCGAAGTCGACCGGTACGGACCCCAGGGCCTGCACCGCGTCGGTGTGCACCGGGATCTCGTGCTGGCCTGCGATCTCGACCACGTCACCGACTGGCTCGAGGGTGCCGACCTCGTTGTTGGCCCACATGACCGAGATCAGGGCGACCGAGCCGGGGTCGCGCTCGACGGCCTCCCGAAACGCGGCCACGTCGAGGCGGGCCCGCTCGTCCACCGGCAGCAGCTCGACCGCGGCGCCCTCGCGCTCGGTGAGCCAGTGGAGCGGGTCGAGCACGGCGTGGTGCTCCACAGCGGTGCTCAGGATGCGGGTCCGGCGCGGATCGGCGCCCCTCCGCGCCCAGAACAACCCCTTGAGGGCCAGGTTGTTGGCCTCGGTCCCGCCGGAGGTGAACACCACCTCGCCGGGGCGGCAGTTGAGCGCCTGGGCGATCTTCTCCCGCGACTCCTCCACGACGCGGCGGGCCTGCCGCCCGGAGGCGTGCAGGGAGCTCGGGTTGCCGACGTCGGCCAGTCGCGCGGTCATCGCCTCAACCGCCGCCGGCAGCATCGGCGTGGTTGCGGCGTGGTCGAGGTAGACGGTGCTCATGGCACGCACCAGCGTACGGCGCAACTCCCCAAGCCGGTTGAGTTGGGCCTCCGTGATCGTTGAGTTGGGCCTCCGTGATCGTTGAGTTGGGCTTGGCGTAGCCCAGGGGGACAGCGAGGCCCAGCTCAACCGGTATTCATGCCCAACTCAACGAAGAGGGGTGAGCCAGGGGTGGTCCGGATAGAGGCGTCGTACGGCGTCGCGCAGCCAGGCCTGCCGGTCGGGTGGGAGCAGCGGCCAGGTGCGCGCGAGGTCGCGGTCGTCCTTGGGTCGGTGCAGCACCGCCTTGAACAGCAGGACGATCTCGGGGTTGAGGTAGCGGATCCCGTCGGCAGCGACCCAGGTCGCCTCCTCGAGGGGCACCACGTGGTCCGGCATCCGCTTGCTGGTCCACAGGCCGTCCCGGTCGGGGGTGAGGGGGAGGTCGATGATCCAGGGATGCTGCGCGCTCGAGCGCACCCAGATCTGGCTTCGCACGCCGAGCACCTCGGGGTGCTTGTCGTTCAGCGGCCGGAGGGTGCCGCCGTGGTTGCTCCAGAGGTGCCAGCGGTCACCGACGTGCGCGCGCAGGGCAGGGATGTCGCACGCGAGGATCGACAGGTCGATGTCCTCGTGCTCGCGGAGCACGCCGGTGAAGGCCTCGATCGCCCAGCCACCGACGATCCACCACGGTCGTTCGAAGCCGGACATGAACTCGGCCAGGCCGGGCGGGTCGAGCGGTTCCCAGGGGCCGTAGAGCCTGAAGAACTCCTCGTCCTCCGCGACCTCCTCCGGCGTGCGGTCGAGCGGCTCCCTCACTTGACCGCCAGCTCTGCCACCAGCGCGCTGTGGTCGCTCTCGGGGATGTCGATGGTGTGCGTGCTGATCGCGGCGAAGGCGGGGCCGACGAGGACGTGGTCGATGGCCACCACGTTCGGGACCGAGACGCCGAGCACCGATGCTCCTGCGGCTGCGGGCCAGGTGGGCTGCCATCCCTCGTTGGCGAGCTCGGAGGCCGAGCGGTAGCCCGCATCGGCCAGTGCCCGCATCGGCGGGTGGTCATGGGTGGCGTTGAAGTCGCCGACCACGAGGTCCGGCTGCTCATCGGTCACCGCGGCCCGGATGACGTGGTGGTCCCGACGCCACTTCGCGATGTCGATGGGCGCCCTTGGGTGGACCGCGAAAAGGGTGTGCTGTCCCAGTGGCACCCGCCACGAGCCGCCGCTCGTGTGCAGGCGGGTGGCCTTGCCGAGCCGGACGTTGGCGAAGACCATCGTCCCCTCCTTGCTGCGGCCGGGCCGACCCGCCCGGTGGCCGAAGAGGCTGTCCAGGCCCGCCCGCTCCATCCTGGCGAGCGCTTCCGGGGTCACCTCGGTCACGACCAGGACGTCGACGTCCTCCTCGCTCGCCGCCCGGACCACGTCCAGACCGTCGGCCCGACCCACATACAGGTTGGCCACCATCACCCGCAGCGGTTCGGCGCCCGCCCGCGGGGGCGGGTTGTCACCCATGATCATCGGCGCGAACCACGACAGGTGGAGGGCGAGTCCCACAGCGACCGCCGCGGCGGCGATGCCGGTGGCCCAGCCTCGTGCGATGGCGAAGCGGATCAGTACGACGACCAGGGCGGCGCCGTACGCCGCGATGCCGAAGGGCGTGAACGCCTCCAGCCGGACCCAGCGCCCGTCCCACGGGTCCAGCAGCCGGACCAGCGTGAGCACGATCCCCGGGACCAGCAACAGCGCGAGGAGCAGCGCCACCGCCCTACGCCCCCACATGCGGGTGAACCTACCCGGCTGACGGTTCCGGATCCGTGAGCAACACCAGATCGTCGCGGTGCACGACTTCCCGCTCGTACGCCGCCCCGAGCTCGCGCTTGAGCTCGTGGGATGACCTGCCGATCAGGTCGGGGATCTCGTCCGCATCGAAGTTGACCAGGCCGCGCGCGACCGGGCGACCCTCGGCGTCCGCGAGGTCAACAGGGTCTCCGGCCACGAACCTGCCGGTGACGCCGGTGATCCCGGCGGCCAGAAGGGACGCCCTCCGCTGCGTGATGGCACGTACGGCGCCCGCATCGAGCAGCACCTGCCCCCGAGGCTCGGTGGCGTGGGCCAGCCAGAGCAGCCTGGTCGGGCGTCGCCGGCCGGTGGCGCGGAAGAAGGTCCCGACGGGTGCACCGGCGAGCGCGGCCGACGCCTGCTCGGCGGAGGCGAGGACGACCGGGATGCCCGCGCCGGTCGCGATCCGGGCGGCCTCGACCTTGGTGTGCATGCCGCCCGTCCCCACGCCGGCGGTGCCGGCGCGACCGATGCGGACCCGGTCCAGGTCCTCGGCGGCGGCCACCTCCCGGACCAGGCTGGTGCCCGCCAGGGCCGGGTCGCCGTCGTAGAGACCGTCGACGTCGGAGAGCAGGACCAGCAGGTCGGCGTGGACCAGATGGGCGACCAGCGCCGCGAGCCGGTCGTTGTCGCCGAACCGGATCTCGCTGGTGGCCACCGTGTCGTTCTCGTTCACGATCGGGAGCACGCCGAGGTCGAGCAGCTTCGCGAAGGTCTGGTAGGCGTTGCGGTAGTGCGACCGCCGGGTCATGTCGTCGTTCGTGAGCAGGACCTGGCCGGCCACGACGCCGCGACGGGCCAGCTCCTCGGTGTAGCGGTGCACCAACAGGCCCTGCCCGACCGAGGCCGCGGCCTGCTGGGCCGCGAGCCCGCGGGGCCGGCGGCGCATGCCGAGCGGGGCGAGGCCGGCCGCGATCGCGCCGGAGGAGACCAGGACCAGCTCGGCCCCGTTCGAGCGGGCGTCCACCAGCACCTCGGTCAGGCGGCGGATCCGGTCCGGATCGATACTGCCGCCCGCCGTGGTGAGGGACGACGAGCCGACCTTGACCACGACCCGCCGTGCGGAGACCACCTCGGCCCGGAGGTCGGCGTCGGTGTTCATGCCTCGGGGTCGCTCTCGGGCCGGTCACGGCGACGCGCGACGTCGGCGCGGGTCTCGCCCTCGGCGCGTTCCGGCATCGCCTCCTCGATGTCGCGGCGACGCCGGGCTGCCGGCCGCGTCTCGTCGAAGCGCTGGTCCTCGCCGCGACGGCCGAGCATCTCGACGCCCGCGTCGATCCCGGGCCGGAAGTCGAAGACGACGGCGTCGTCGAGGTCCCCGATCAGGACCGTGTCGCCCTCCGCGGCGCCCATCGAGAGGAGCCGGGACTCCACCCCGAGGCGGTTGAGCCGGTCGGCGAGGAAGCCCACGGCCTCGTCGTTGCTGAAGTCGGTCTGGCGCACCCAGCGCTCGGGTTTCACGCCGACGACCCGCCACGCCCGCTCTCCCGAGCCCGCCGCCGGGTCGACGGCCTCCTCGACCGAGAAGTCGTCGCCACCGTCGGCCGACGGCGGCCGAATCACGATCCGGGTCGCCTCGGCGACCGTCGTGTCCCGCCGGGCAGCCTCGACCACCCGGGCCATGGCAAAGGTCAGCTGACGCAGCCCCTCGCCCGAGGCGGCCGAGACCGGCACCACCTCCAGCCCCCGGTCACGAAGCTCTTCGGTCACCATGTCCGCGATCTCGCGCCCGTCCGGAACGTCGACCTTGTTCAGGGCGACCAGACGCGGCCGGTCCTCCAGTCCGCCGTACCGGGCCAGCTCGTTCTCGATGACGTCGAGGTCCCCGACCGGGTTGCGCCCGGGCTCCATGGTCGCGGTGTCGACCACGTGGACCAGCGCCGCGCAGCGTTCGATGTGCCGGAGGAAGTCGTGGCCGAGACCGCGGCCCTCGCTCGCGCCCTCGATCAGGCCGGGTACGTCGGCGACGGTGAAGGTCGTGTCCCCGGCAGTCACGACACCGAGGTTGGGCACCAGCGTGGTGAACGGGTAGTCCGCGATCTTGGGCCGGGCCCGCGACATCGCGGCGATCAGGCTCGACTTGCCGGCGCTCGGGAAGCCGACCAGCCCGATGTCGGCGACGACCTTCAGCTCGAGCACGATGTCGAGCTCATCCCCGGGCTCGCCGAGCAGCGCGAACCCCGGCGCCTTCCTCTTGGCGCTCGCGAGCGCGGCATTGCCGAGCCCGCCGCGGCCGCCGGAGGCGATCACCATCTCGGTTCCGGGACCCACCAGGTCGGCCAGGACCTTGCCGCGGCTGTCCGAGACGACCGTGCCCTCCGGGACCGGCAGCACCAGATCGCCACCGTGCGCGCCGTTGCGGTGCCCGCCCGCCCCGTGGCCGCCGTGCCCGGCGCGCCGCCGGGGGCTGTGGTGGTAGTCGACCAGGGTGGTGACCTCGGGATCCACCCGCAGGATCACCGAACCGCCCGGACCACCGTTGCCCCCATCCGGCCCGCCCAGCGGCTTGAACTTCTCGCGGTGCACCGAGGCCACCCCGTTGCCGCCGCGACCGGCGCTGACGTGCAGCGTCACCCGGTCGACGAACGTGGGGACTGCCATGGGGTGCTCCTGTGTGCTGCCGAAATGCTTGCCGTTTGGTACCAAACGGCAACGATCCGAAGGCCAGAGTTGCCGTTTGGTACCAAACGTCGGGTGCAAGAAGCCGAAGGGCGCCCCGATTCTAGGGACGCCCTGGGGTGAAGCTGGTGTGTGCCTAGCGTCAGGTCACTCGCCCGGAACGATGTTCACCACGCGGCGACCGCGACGGGTGCCGAACTCCACGGCGCCGCCGACCAGGGCGAACAGCGTGTCGTCGCCACCCCGCCCGACGCCGGAGCCCGGGTGGAAGTGGGTCCCGCGCTGGCGGACGATGATCTCGCCGGCGTTGACCAGCTGGCCGCCGTACCGCTTGACGCCGAGGCGCTGGGAGTTGGAGTCCCGACCGTTCTTGGTCGAGGCCGCGCCCTTCTTGTGTGCCATGTCTTCGTCCTTCGTTGCTCGAGCCTGGGCTCAGAGAGAGATGTCGGTGACCTTGACCTGCGTGTACTTCTGGCGGTGGCCCTTGCGGACCTTGTAGCCGGTCTTGTTCTTGAACTTCTGGATCACGATCTTCGGGCCCTTGACGGCGCCGAGGACCTCGGCGGTCACGCCCGCCTTGTCCAGGCCGGTGGCGGTGACCTTGTCGCCGTCCACGACCATGACGACCGGCAGGGTGAGCGACTCGCCGACGCCCGTCTCGACCTTGTCGATCGAGATGACGTCGCCGACGGCAACCTTCTGCTGCTTGGCGCCTGCGCGCACGATCGCGTACACCGCGGTCTCCTTCGTCTCACTGTTGCTTCGGGTCTGCGGCACGCCTCGGCCTCCGGTGGGGAGTCGGGATGCCGTGCAGAGAGGTGCGCGCGAGCGCACCGAGAATCAATAGTACGGATGGTCCGCTCGCCCCGCAAAACACCGGGCGGGACACCGGGCTGGCCGGTCAGCGCTTGCGCGACCCCTTCTTCTTGATCGGCACGTGCTCGACGGTACTGATCGACGCACCGGTGCCCGGCTCGGCGTCGACGGTGCCGGGCTCCACCTGCCCGGTCTCCGCGATCCCGCCGACCTGACCGCTGGCGGCCGGCTCCTCCGCGAGTACGCCACCGGTCGACGTCGCGGGCTCGGAGTCTCCGGCTGGAGCCGAGGTCGGCGGGCCCGCCGGGCGGCTGGCGCTGCGGCGGCGGGTTCGGGTGACCACCTTGGGCTTCTCAAGTTCGGTCCTCGGGGGCTCGGGGGCCACAGCGGCTCCGCGACAGGCTCGACCACCGTGGGTTCCGCGGCCTCGGCTCCGGGGGTGGTGGCTGGCTCGGCGGCCCGGGCTGCAGGCGTCTCGACCGGTTCCGCTGACTCGGGCTCGGCTGGTTCCGCCGGCTCGGACTCGGTCGGCGTGGACTCGACCGTCTCGGCGCCTGTGGGCTCCGGCGTCTCGGGCCGCGCCATCGCCGCCACGTCCTTCGGCGACGGCGGAGTCTTCGGGGCACCGTTGCCACCGCCGCGGTTGTCGTCGCCGCGACCGCGGCCACCCTTGCCCCGGCGACCACCTCGCGCGGAGGCGTCGTCACTCTTCTTGGGCTCGACGGGGACGTCCCGGAGGATGACGCCTCGGCCCTGGCAGGCCTCGCAGTTCTCCGAGAACGCCTCGAGCAGACCGGTGCCGATCCGCTTGCGGGTCATCTGCACCAGCCCGAGCGAGGTGACCTCCGCGACCTGGTGTCGGGTCCGGTCTCGGCCGAGGCACTCCACGAGCCGGCGCAGGACGAGGTCCCGGTTGGACTCCAGCACCATGTCGATGAAGTCGACGACGATGATGCCGCCGATGTCGCGCAGCCGGAGCTGGCGGACGATCTCCTCGGCTGCCTCGAGGTTGTTCTTGGTGACCGTCTCCTCGAGGTTGCCGCCCGAGCCGGTGAACTTGCCGGTGTTGACGTCCACGACGGTCATCGCCTCGGTGCGGTCGATGATCAGGGAGCCGCCCGAGGGCAGCCACACCTTGCGGTCGAGCCCCTTGGCGATCTGCTCGTCGATCCGGTACGTCGAGAACGAACCCGACTCACCCTCGTAGCGCTCGAGGCGGTCCTCCAGGTCGGGCGCCACGTGGGCGACGTACTGCTGCACGGTCTCCCAGGCGTCATCGCCCTCGACGACCAGCTTCTTGAAGTCCTCGGTGAACAGGTCACGGACGACCTTGAGGGTCAGGTCGGGCTCGGCGTAGAGCGCCTGGGGCGACTTGCCGTTGGCCTTGGCGTCGATGTCCTCCCAGCGTGCCTTGAGGCGCTCGACGTCGCGGGTCAGCTCGTCCTCGCTGGCACCCTCGGCCGCGGTCCGGACGATGACCCCCGCGGTGTCGGGGACGATCTCCTTGAGCAGGGTCTTCAGCCGCGTGCGCTCGGTGTCGGGGAGCTTGCGGGAGATGCCGCTGGTCGTGCCGTCGGGCACGTAGACCAGGAACCGTCCGGCCAGGCTGATCTGGCTGGTCAGCCGGGCACCCTTGTGGCCCACCGGGTCCTTGGTGACCTGCACCAGCACCGACTGGCCCGACGACAGCACCGACTCGATCTTGCGGGGCTGTCCGTCCTTGTGGCCCAGCGCGGACCAGTTCACCTCACCGGCGTAGAGCACGGCGTTGCGGCCCTTGCCGATGTCGATGAAGGCAGCCTCCATCGAGGGCAGGACGTTCTGCACCCGTCCGAGGTAGACGTTGCCGATCAGGGAGGTCTGGGACTCGCGGGCGACGTAGTGCTCGACGAGGACCTTGTCCTCGAGCACGGCGATCTGGGTGAGCTCCTCGCGCTGCCGGATCACCATGACCCGCTCGACGGCCTCGCGGCGGGCCAGGAACTCCGCCTCGCTGACGATCGGCGCCCGGCGCCGTCCGGCCTCACGGCCCTCGCGGCGACGCTGCTTCTTCGCCTCCAGCCGGGTGGAGCCGGACACCGCCGTGATCTGGTCCTCCGCGGAGCGACCCTGACGAACCTTCGTCACCGTGTTGGCCGGGTCGTCCCCACCGCCGTCGCCCTCGTCACCGGAACGGCGGCGGCGCCGCCGGCGCCGGGAGGTGCCGCCCTCGCCGCCGCCCTCGCCTCCGGCGTCGTCGGACGCAGAGCCCTCGGACGTGTCGGCGTCGTCCTGTCCTGCGGTGTCGTTCTCTCCGTCGCCCGACTTGCGCCGCCGGCGACCGCCCCGACGGCGACGGCGACGGCCGCCCCCGCCCTCACCGTCGTCCGTGTCCCCCTGGTCGGGCCCGTCCTCGGCCTTGCCCTGGTCCGGCTTGTCCCCGGCCTTGGTCTTGGCGGGCTTGTCCTCGGCCGTGCCCTTCTCGGGCTTCTCCTCGGCCGTGCCCTTGGCCCTGGCGGGCTTCTCCTCGGTCTTGCCCTTGGCCCTGGCGGGCTTCTCCTCGGTCTTGCCCTCCTCGGCCGGCGCCGCCTTCCGGGTACGGCGCGGCGGAGCCTGTGCGACGTCGGGCGGCTGGAAGAGCACCGCGGGCGTGCTGGCTGCGGACTCACCGGCGGCGGACGGCGGAACCTCGTCGACCGCGGCCTTCTTGGAGGCGCTCTTCTTCGCGGCGGACTTCTTCGCCGTCGACTTGGCCGCCGCGGACTTCTTCGCAGCCGTCTTCTTCGCCGGGGTCTCGACCGGGTCGGGCGAGGATGTCTCGCTCGATGAGGTCTGCGGGTCCTCCGTGGCCGACGCGGTCTTCTTGGTGGTGGCCTTCTTCGCCGCAGTCTTGCGTGTGGCGGTCTTCTTGGCCGCGGCCTTCTTGGCAGCCGGCTTCTTCTCGGGCTCCGTCCCGGCCGTGGCCGGAGTGTCGCTGGTCGTGGAGCCGGGGTTGTCGCTGGACTGGTGGTCCTCGAGCATGTTGCTCTCCTAGACCCGGCGCGAGCGCCGGGCTGTCGTACGCCGGGGCCCGTTTCCAGGCGCAGGCGTCAAGCCTTCAGTGGCGGCGACACCCTCCGCGGTGTGCGTCGACGAGAGGTGGCTCATCGCCTGCCGCGGTCGCTGGGCCCTCGTCGAGAGCCATCTTTTGGCGGAGCTGCTGTCACTCACTCGCACCGGCCGCGTCGCGGTCTGGCGACGATCCGCCCTCGCGATGCCGGACCTCAGAAATACTGATCTGTGGGACCGGCGAGAACGTCGTCGGGTCGATCCGGGACAGCGGGGCCGCTCCGGCTCAACCGCTTGCGAGTATGGCATACCGAGGGCTGATTCCGGTCACCACCGAAATCCTGCCGCCGTGTCCGGCGAGGCAGCCGGGATCAGCTGGACGAGTGGCCGAGGGGGTCCCCGATGTCGCCGGTCGCCTCGTCGAGCGGCCCCTGTGCGAGCCGGGTGAGACGTGGGTCCTCGCCGGTTTCGAGGGCGGCAACGCTGCGCAGACCGGTCAGGACGTCGTCGGGGCGCACGGCGGGGACGGTGTGGCGCAGTCCGACCATGAGGCGGGTCCCCGCGGGCACCTCCTGCGCCGAGAGCGAGACGACGGCGGCGCGGCAGTCGAACTCGCGCAGCCCCTTCTTCGTCATCCGTTGCACGGGCACCGACTCCGTCGCGAGGAACGCCTCCACCGCCGCCGTGGTCTCGGCGAGGGAGGCAGCGACGTCGACCTGCCACGTGCTGGCCTGCAAGAGGTCGGCCAGCGAGCCGCCGGGCGACTCCACGACCCTGACCAGGTCCAGCCCATCGGGGAGGGCCTCGTCCAGCTCCTCGGCGACTCGAGCCGGGTCCACGACCTCGGCCAAGGCGATCTCCAGGTACTCCGCCTCGCTCGCGGAACCGGTCGGCGCCGCGCCGGCGTACGAGATCCGGGGGTGGGGGTTGAAGCCCGAGGAGTAGGCCATCGGGATCCGGGCCCGGAAGACCGCGCGCTCGAAGGCACGGCTGAAGTCCCGGTGGCTGGTGAAGCGCAGCCGACCGCGCTTGGCGTAGCGGATCCGCAACCGCTGGACGGGTGGGGCTTGTTGCGGGGGCTGGTCGGGCACGCCCGGAGGTTACTTCTCACAGGCTGTCGCCACGAACTCGCGGTGTGCCAGCATGCGGGAGTGCCACTCGCCACGTACAAGGACCTGTGCATCGATGCCGTCGACGCGGAGGGGGCCGCCCGATTCTGGGGCCGCATGCTCGGCCTGACGCCGGGTCCGCACCGCGACGGGATCTGGTGGCTGGATGACGACTCCGGGCAGGCCGTGGCCTGGGTCAACCCCGTCCCCGAGGCCAAGACGGTCAAGAACCGCATGCACATCGACGTGAACGCAGAGAGCGTGGAGGTCGCGTTGGCCGCCGGCGCGACCATCGTCGACGACAGCTTCCGCTGGACCGTGATGCTCGACCCGGACGGTCAGGAGTTCTGCCTCTTCGTGCGGGACACCCCCATCGAGCAACGGCTCTACGAGCTGGTCCTGGACTCGAGCGCCGACCCGGCAGGAATGCAGGCGATCGCGCGGTGGTGGGGCGAGGTGCTCGGTGCGGAGGTCGGCCAGGACGAGGAGGGTTACTGCTGGATCGAGAAGGTGCCCAACGCGCCGTTCGACGGGATCTGCTTCGAGCCGGTCCCGGAGCCGAAGACGGTGAAGAACCGCGTGCACATCGACGTGACCACCGATGATGTCGATGCGCTGATCGGATTCGGGGCCCGGGTGGTCCGCGCCAAGGGCGACGACGGCATCCGCCACACCATTCTGGCCGATCCCGACGGCAACGAGTTCTGCGCCTTCACACCGGAGTGAGCCCGGTCAGGGCAGGAGTGCCGACCTCATCTGCAAGGACGCGTAGACGCTGTTGACGCGGACGCCGTCGAGGAAGGCGGTCAGTCTCTCCGCCTCGACGTCGAGCGCGGCCCGCGCCGCCGCACCCGGGTCCTCCCGGAGCACGACCTGCACCACACCGTCCTGGTCCTGGACCCAGCAGCCGACGATCCGGCCGTTCCACCACGCGGTCGACCCGGCGTTGCCGTTGGTGTCGAAGAGGTACGGCGTGTGGTCGGGGTCGAGGTAGAAGTCCCGCTGCTTCCAGCCCATGGTGGTGGGGTCGAGCACGGGCAGCAGGGCTGCCCACGGCGGCTCCGGGTCGACCGTCTCGACGTCGCCGGCCAGCACCCAGCCGGTGCCGCCGCCGTCCAGCGAGACCTCGACGGCACCCACGTCGGCCAGAGCGCGTCGTACCGCCGTCTTGGTGGCGCCGAGCCACCAGACGATGTCTGTCTCGGTCCCGGGCCCGAAGGTGCGCAGCCATCGACGGACGAGCTCGGCGTACCCCTCATGCGCGCCCAGAGGCTCGGGCTGCTCACCGAGCCAGCGGTCCATCAGGGTCCAGGCCGGGCGGGACACTCGCCAGTGGCCCTCGTTGCGGCCGCGGACGATCAGCCCCTCGGCACCGAGAACGCCGAGCACGCGGGGAGCCAGCGACACCTCGGCGGCCCACTTCGTGCCGCCGCCGAGCAGGACCTTGCCCTCCAGGACGGGCAGCTCGGTCCGGAGCGTGGCGGCACCCAGCGCAGACCCGTCGGCGAGGCGGCCCAACACCGCCTCGCGCGCCTCCTTCAGCCATGCCTCGCCATCGTCTGCGAGACCCCCGAGCTCGGCATCCTTCGCCGTGCGGCGTCGTTCCTGGTCTGCGACCCGGGCGGAAGCGCTCCCCCAGGCCGCGGGCAGCAGGTCACGCGGGAAGGCGAAGAGGGTACGCCGCATCGCGAGCTGCTTGACCAGGGACCGCTCCTCGTAGAGCGCCCGGTCGACGCCGGCGACCGTCAGTGCGTCCACCCGCGCGAACGGCGCGAGGTAGACCGTCGCCGGCTCGGTGGCGTGCAGCACGGTGAGGGCCCGAGCCGCGGACAGGGGATCCGCGACCCGGGCGGTCGGAGCCAGCGCATGGCGACGGGCGATCCGGGCACGCCGCTCGTCGTCGCCGATGTGCCGCACACCTCAATCATGCCTCGCCCTCGGTGTGAGCGGGTCAGCCTCCGTAGCAGGACTCGCGGGCGGCAACGTGAGCCCGGCGATGCTGCGCGCACCGACCCAGGAAATGCCCGGACAAATTCTTGTGCTCCCCACCGCGCCGGTCTAGCCTCCTGTTCCTGGTGTCCGGTCGAGGAAGGGGAGGCGGCGGTGCAGTACGGGCTCGCGATCGACAGCCGGAGCCGCACCGGCTGCCACGCCTGGACCCGTGGCTCCGCGACGGAGGGCTCGCGCTGGACGATGGGCAAGGTCGACCCGCGCAACAACGGGACAGAGTGGCGGCTGCGCTGCACGAGGGCATCAAGCCCTTCACGACGGAGAACCCGGACGCCGGGCGGATCTTCCGGGACGACCCGGGCGTCCACCAGAAACTCACCTTCCCGGTGCAGCCCGACCCCTGATCCGGCATGCACGCTGGCTGCAGCGGTGATCGTGGACAGATCCCCTCGCGACGACGAGTACCAAGCCCTCAGGCCGCACCGGTCACCCAGAGGTCGACCGCCACCGCCAGCACCGTCAGGCTCACGGCCACGGCCGTGCCCAGCAGCACAGGTGCACGCCATCGGTCGGGTGCGGTGAAGGACGCCGGCGGGCGGTCCGGGTCCACGCGCAGCCGGGTCCGTCGGTACCCCAGCGGCACCAGCACCAGCACGATCACGATCGCCAGCCCCACCAGCGCCACGCCCGCCGCCTGCAGCGCCCTACCGCCCTCGACCACCTTCAGCAGCAGCGCGCCGACGGCGCCCAACGAGAACGCGGTGCGCTGCCAGGACAGCGCGGTCCGCTCCAGCGCGGCGACCTGGTGCGCGAGTTGCTTCGGTTCCCCGCGGGACGTCGGACTCATCGCGGGCTCACACCAGCGCGAGGACGGCCACCAGTACGGCCACGGCGACGAGCCCACCCGCGACCAGTCGCAGCAGGCCGGGCTCGGGAAGCGACTCCCCGGTCCGGAGCGCGTGCTCGGTCTGCGACCAGCGGCGGTAGGCCAGCGGCGGCAGCAGGACCGCGAGCACCAGCAGCACGACTCCCGTGGCCACGCGCACGCCCGGGTGGCCGACGTCGTCGAGCACAGCGACGACCGCGACTCCGCCGGCCAGGAGCCCCAGGGCGGTCCGGATCCAGGCCAAGAAGGTCCGCTCGTTGGCCAGGCTGAACCGGTAGTCCGGGTCCGCGCCGGTCTTCTCCTCGCTCCGGGCCATCTGGCTCCTCCGCCTCGCTCCGCGCCGCCTACCGGCAACATCCTGCCGGACGAGGAGCCGGTTCGATGACCAGGCCCACCGGGGGTGATGTGGTCGCCGGCGTCACGGTGGCGTTGGTGCTGATCCCCCAGTCCATCGCCTACGCCGCACTGGCGGGTCTCCCCCCGGAGGTCGGCCTCTACGCCGCCGCGGCCGCGCCACTCTTCGCCGCGCCGATCGGCTCCTCCCCGTATCTCCAGACGGGGCCGGTCGCACTGACCAGCCTGCTCGTCCTGGGGGCGCTGGCGCCGTTCGGGGCCGAGGGGACCGGTGGGTACGTCGCGCTGGCCGCCCTGCTGGCCCTGCTCGTCGGCGTCGTCCGACTGCTGGTCGGCCTGACCCGGACCGGGGTGGTGGCCTACCTGATGAGCCAACCCGTGGTCGCGGCGTTCACCCTCGCCGCGGCGCTGATGATCGTCTGCTCCCAGGTCCCAGCCCTGCTGGGGGCCCCCGGGGAGTCGGACAACCCGGTGGTCAGCGCGGCGACGGCGGTCGCCCGCCCGGGCTCCTGGCAGGTGGCCGCCCTCGCGATCGGCGCCGCCGTGGGCGTGATCACGCTACTCCTGCGCCGGCTCGGCCCGCTCGTCCCCGGCGCCCTCGCGACCTCGGTGGCGGCACTGCTGGCCGTGCAGCTGTGGTCGATCGACGTCGAGGTGGTGGGCTCGCTGCCCGCTGGTCTCCCCCTCCCCCTGCTCGACCTCCCCTGGGCCGCGGTCCCCCAGCTGCTCGTGCCCGGTGTCGTCATCGCCTTCGTCGGGTTCGCCGAGCCGGCTGCCATCTCACGGCAGTACGCCAGCGCCGACCGCACCTCGTGGGACCCCGACCGGGAGTTCGTCGGTCAGGGGCTGGCGAACCTCGGGTCCGGCCTGTTCGGGGGCTATCCCGTCGGCGGGTCGTTCTCGCGGTCGGCCCTCAACCGCCAGTCGGGTGGGTCCACGCGCTGGAGCGGGGCCGTCACCGGCGCCTGCGTGGTGGCGGTGCTGCCGGTGGCCGACGTGCTGGCCGGGTTACCCACGGCGGCGCTGGCCGGCCTCGTCGTGGTCTCGGTGCTCCCGCTGCTCAACCCCCGGCCGGTGTTCCGCACCTGGCGGATGTCCCGGCCCCAGTTCGCCGTGGCAGTCGTGACCCTCGTGGTCTCGCTGCTGGCCGCGCCGCGTGTCCAGTGGGGGGTCGTGGCCGGCGTGGCCTGCGCCCTGGGCGTGCACCTGTGGCGCGAGCTCGGTCTCGACGTGGAGATCTGGCGCACGGGCGAGACACTGCGGGTCCGGCCGCAGGGGGTCCTCTACTTCGGCTCCGCCCCCCGGCTAGAGACCCGGGTGCTGGCCGAGGTGGCCACGTTCCCCGAGGTCGACCGGGTGACCCTCGAGCTGCAACGACTGGGACGGATCGACCTGACCGGCGCGCTGGTCGTGCGCGCGATCTGCCGTGACCTCGGACGCGCGGGGATCCGGGTGGCGGTGACCGGCGTGCAGCCGCAGTGGCAGCAGCTGGTCGAGTCCGTGCTGGCCGACGAGGCCGTTGACTACACTCGGGCCTCACGCGAGCAGGACCGGCTGCCTCCCGACGAGGGCCGCGAGGAGGATCCAGCCCGATGACGACCCGGAGTTCGGGACCGCGGGGCCTCGACCGCACGGCGGCCACGTCGCTGTGGCAACAGCTCCACGGCGACCTGGTTCGGCGCATCGAGGCGAACGAGTTCCCCGAGACCTTCCCCGGCGAGATCGAGCTCATGGACGCCTACGGCGTCAGCAGGCACACCGTCCGGGAGGCGCTGGGACGGCTCCGCCGCGAGGGGGTCATCAAGTCCTCCCGAGGCCGGGCCAGCGTCGTCGACCCCGGGATGATCACCCAGGACCTCGGCGCGATGTACTCGCTGTTCCACGAGCTCGAGCGCCGGGGATTCGAACAGCGCAACGAGGTCCTGGTGGCGGAACGCCGTCGGGACGACGTGGTGGCGGACCGGCTCGGCCTCCCGCCGGACATCGGCGTGGTCTACGTCGAGCGGCTCCGGCTGGCCGACGACGTGCCCCTGGCCTGGGACTGCGTCTGGCTCGACCCCGACCTCGCCTCCCGGTTGCTGGACGCCGACCTGTCCCACAGCGCGCTCTACGACGAGTGGTACCGCGTCGCCGGGGTGCGGCTCTCGGGTGGGCAGGAGACGATCCGGGCGGTCGTGCCGACGCCGGGGCAACGGCAGCTGCTCGCGATGGACGACCAAGAGGCGGCGCTCATGGTCGAGCGCACGAGCACGGTGGGCGACCGTCCGGCGGAGTTCCGCCGTACGCTCGTCCGGGGCAGCCGGTTCAGCCTGACCGCCCACTGGTCCAGTTCACACGCCTATCACGTCGACGTCGCCGGGGTGGACTGAGCTACCTCCCCGGGCCAGGCCGACGGTCTCGATCCGGGCGTGAGCGGCAGCGCCCGCACCACGTCGACCACGGTGCCTCGGGAGCGGCCGGCGGCCTCCAGCTCGGCGTACCAGTCCGTGCGGACCAGGACGTCCCGGACCGGGCCGCGCAGGCCGCCGAGCCACAGCTCCACGCCTGCCTCGCCGAGGTCCCGCACGAGCTCGCCCAACATCTCGACGCCGGTGAAGTCCGCGGCGTTGACGGCGGTGGCGTCCACGACGAGGAACCGCACGTCCGGACGACCGCGCAGCCTCTCGGAAAGGTCGTCGGCGATCGCCCGGGCCCCCACGAAGGACAGGGGGGCGTCGATCCGCACCACCAGGACCTCGGGGTGGGTCGTCGCGCGGTGCCGCTCGACGTTGCGGAATGCGCCGTGACCGGGCGCGAAGCCCAGCTCGGGCATGTGAGGCCGGCTCAGGTGGCGCAGGAACAGGGCAAAGCTCACGCCCACGCCGGCGGCCAGGCCCCAGGTGGGCCCCAACGTCAGGGTGGCCACCGCCGTGGCGAGCAGGGCTACCAGGTCGCTGCGCCGCACGCGTCCCACTGCCCGGGCGCCCCGGACGTCCACCAGGCTGGCGACCGCCGCCAGGATGACCGCCGCCAGCACCGCCTTCGGGATCAGGGCCAGCAGCGGGGTGAGGAACAGCAGGCTCACGGCGACCAGGGCGGCGGCCAGCACGCCCGACATCGGCGTGCGGGCTCCGGCGTTGAAGTTCACCGCGCCCCGGGAGAAGCCTCCGGCTACCGGCATGCCCTGCATCAGCCCGGAGGCGCCGTTGGCCAGGCCGACCGCCACCAGCTCCCGGTCGGGATCGATGCTGGTGCGGGTCCGCCGAGCGAAGGCGCTGCCGGTGCTGATGGACTCCATGTAGGAGATGAGCGCGATGGCCGCTGCCGCCGGGACCAACGCGCCGACGTCCGACCAGGTCGCGCCCGGCCACTGCGGCGCGGGAATCCCGGACGGGATCTGGCCGATCTGCCGCACCGACAGGTCGAGCAACACCACGGCGAGGGTCGCCAGCGCCACCAGGAGCAGCGGGCCGGGCACCCGCGGCAGCCAGCGCCGGACCGCCACCAGGCCGGCGAGGGCAGCCAGACCGAGCGCGGCGGTGGTCGGGTCGAGGGTGCCCAGCGCGGGGAGCACCCCTCCGGCGGCCTCGAGGAAGCTGGTGCTGGAGCCCTCGACCTCGAGGCCGAGCAGGTCCTGCACCTGGGTGAGGCCGATGGTCAGGGCGGCGGCACTGGTGAATCCCGTGATCACGGGCACCGACAGCAGGTTGACCAGGGCACCGAGCCGGGCCACACCCGCGCCGACCTGCAGTACACCGATCATGAGCGTCAGGAGGGCGGTCAGCAGGACGTACCGACCGGTGTCGCCGTCCGCCAGCGGGGCCACGGCCGCTGCGGTCAGTAGGGAGTCGATGGCGACGGGGCCCACCGAGATGAACCGACTGGTCCCGAATACCGCGTAGACGACCAGGCTCGCCATCGCCGCGTAGAGCCCGGCGATCGGGGGGACGCCGGCGAGCGCGGCGTACGCCATCGCCTGTGGAACGACCAGGACACCGACGGTGGCGCCGGCACGCAGGTCCGCGCCGAGGTCGTCGCGGCGGTAGGACGGCAGCCAGCCGAGGACGGGCACGACCCCGGCCAGGCGGGACATCACGGTGTGCGCACGGTGGCTCACCGCACCTCCTCCAGATACTGCTCGTCGGTGTTCACCAGCCACCTACGCAGTCGGTGGGGCGACCGCGGCGGCCCGGCGCGCGGTGTGACGCTAGGCCGGGACCTGCCGCGCCGACCACGTCGGGCTCGCCTCGCCCCTGACGTTGGCCTTCGGGCCCGGCCGGCCGGCGATGCGGGTCAGGGCAGCGCCGAGGCTGGGGGATGGAGTCAACGTGCGCCGAGCTTGGCCAGCGCCTCGTCGACGTCGCAGGAGGCCCGGTTGTAGGGGAGCTTGCTCAAGAGCATGCCCATGGCGCAGGTGTTGCTGACCGCCGCGAACACCAGCCCGAATCCGACGGCCCCGGCGACCCACTTCAGGGCGGGGACCCAGATGCTGAGCACGACGGCCGCCAGCACGATCCCACCGGCGACCAGGCGGACCTGCCGCTCAAGGGCCCACCGCTGGACCTCACCGCGCCGGACCGGCGCCCCCTCGGACTCCCAGGCGTTCATGCCGCCCGCCAGCAGGACCAGGTCCTGCTTGCCCTCGCCGGCCAGCTTGGTGGCGGCCTGCTCGGACCGTCCCCCGCTCTGGCACACCACGACCATGGTGCCGCCCGCGCCGGCGACGATGTCGCGAAGATGGGGGTCGAGCCGGTCCACGGGGATGTTCACGGCCCCGTCGATGTGCGAGGTCTCGAACTCCCCCGGGCTGCGTACGTCGAGGACCATGGTGTTCGGCTGCTCGATCAGCGACTGGGCCTGGACCACGTCGACGGTCGAGACGGCGGACGTGTTCATGGGGAGCTCCTTCGTTGCATCGATACCCACTGGGGTATCTAATGTACGTATCCTCGCGGCACAGTCAAGTCGGCGGGCACTCTCGCCCGAGCGGGCCGGGCCGGGCTCGGCAGTGGTTTCAGCCCAGCCGCAGGACGGTGATCGCGCGCCGCGCCGCCGCGCCGCCGCCCTCCTCCGCCACGGCGAGGGCGGCCGGCACGTCGAGGTCCGTGCGCAGCGCGGACATGACGTCGCCGGGGTCCGCGGCGGTCGACCGCGCCGCCGCGGCGAACAGGCGCTGCAGCCGCTCCTCGGCGTCCTCGAGCAGGGTGTGCTCGAAGTCCCAGGGCTCGAAGTAGCGGCGGCTGAGCAGGAGCAGCCGGAGCGCGGCGGGAGAGCACTCCTTGAGCAGGTCGTCGACCAGGACGAGGTTGCCGGTCGACTTGGCCATCTTCTCCCCCGCGACCCGGACCTCGCCGACGTGCAGCACGGAGCGGGCGAAGAGCCCGACCCCGGACACGGCCGAGACCATCGCCGCCTGGTAGGCGTGGTGGGGGAAGGCCAGGTCTTCACCGCCGACCAGAACGTCGACCGTGGACCCGTGGATCGCCAGCGCCATGGCGGCGCACTCCGCGTGCCACCCGGGCCGGCCCCAACCCCACGGGCTCGGCCAGGCAGGGACGCCGTCGGCGGAGGACTGCCAGACGGGCACGTCGAAGGGGTCGTCCTTCGCGACGTCGTCCGGGTCGTCTCCATACGCGGCGGAGAGCCGGAGCGCCTCCTCGCGGGAGAAGGAGGAGGACTCGGCGACCTCGCGACCCCGGAACCACACCGTGCCATCGCGCTCGTAGGCGGCCCCGGTGTCCAGGAGCGCCTGGCCGAGCTGCTGGACCGCGTCGACGTGGTGTCGGGCGCGAGGCTGCGCCGCGGGAGTGGCGACCCGGAGCGCGGTCATGCTGTAGTCGAAGCGCGACTCCTGGGTCAGCGCAAACTCGTCGTAGTGGCGACCCCGGGTCCGCGCTGCCTCGATCAGCACGTCGTCGACGTCGGTGATGTTGCGGCAGACCGAGGCCTCCACCGCCGTCGACCCGAGCACCGAGGCCAGCACGTCGGCCCACACGAACGTGCTGGCGTGACCGACGTGGGTGACGTCGTACGGCGTGATCCCGCAGACGTAGATCCGCGCGGTGCCCACGACCGGCAGCGCCCGATCACCCAGCGTGACGAAGTCCGGTCGGCCGGGCTGGCGACCGACGCGCAGTCCGGCATCGACGATTCCTGAGCTCATCCGCGTGGCAGCCATGACTCATCCTCGCAGCCGGGACCCGGCGTGACGAAGGGTGCGGGCCACTCAGGTCAGCCCGAGCTCGACCGCCCGGGTGAAGTCGCCGTCGATGAGCGTCACGTCGTGACCGGCCCGGGCCAGGAGGCTGGCCGCGATGCCGGCCCGGTAGCCGCTGGCGCAGTGCACCCACACCGGACCGTCGGGAACCTCGTCCATCCGCTGGAGCAGGCTGTGGAGCGGGATGTGGACCGCGCCGTCGATCCCCGCCTCCGCACGCTCGTCCTCCCGGCGGGTGTCCAGCACGGTGAGACCGCTACGATCCGCGCCGGCCAGGTCGTCGAACCCGACGACCAGGTAGTCCTCGAGGTCGTCGTCTCCGGTGCTGAGGTCGGCCGGGGAGCCCACCGCCGCGCCGTCGGGGCGGTCGATGCCGATCCGGACCAGCTGCCGTTGCGCGTCCTGGACCTGTTCGGCGGTCTCACCGACCAGCACGAGGGGGGTGCCCCACGGGATCAACCAGCCCAGATAGGTGGAGAACTGCGGGCCCAGCTCGATGCCGATGCTGCCCTCCAGGTGCTCCGACGCGAAGGCGGTCCGAGTGCGCAGGTCGACGACCCACTCGCGGGCCTCGAGCAACTTGCGGAGCCGATCGGCGTCCAGCCGCTCGGGGAAGCTGAGGTCGGCTGGGCCGGGCCCCTCGAGGTTCCTGGCCCCCATGTGGGCGTAATAGGTGGGGTAGGCCGTCAGGTTCGCGATCAGCGTCTCCACGAAGGCATCCTCGTCGGTCGCCGACAGCGCGTCGTTGCGCTCGCGCTCGGCGCCGATCGTGGAGGACTCCCCACCGGAGGCGGACCCCGAGGAGCAGAAGCTGCCGAACCCGTGGGTCGGGAAGACGCGGGCGTCGTCAGGGAGCTCGGCCAGCCGCCGGGCGGAGTGGAACTGGGCCCGGGTCAGCTCCTCGGTCTTCTCCTCGGCGACCAGGTCGGTGCGCCCGACGGAGCCGTAGAGCAGCGAGCCGCCGGTGAAGACGGCTGCCGGATCGTCGCCGTCGCCGTCCTCCACCAGGTAGGACAGGTGCGTGACCGTGTGGCCCGGCGTCGCGATCGCCGTGACCCGCATCGAGCCGAAGGCCAACTGGTCGCCGTCGCTGGCGGGCTTCCGCTCGAAGGACACCGGGTCCTCGGCGTTGACCACGTAGTCGGCGTCGGTGCGCCGGGCGAGCTCGTAGCCGCCGGTCACGTAGTCGTTGTGGATGTGGGTCTCCAGCACGGCGACGCAGCGCAGGTCACGTTCGACCAGGATCGCCTCGACCCGGTCGAGGTCGCGCTGCGGGTCGACGACGACCGCCACGCTGCCGTCGTGGGCGACGTAGCTGCGATCACCGAGATCGCCGGTCTCGAGTACTTCCACGGTCAACATCGGTGCTCCTCTATGACTGGAGAATGTACGTACATTCAGGTCTCGACAGTACCGGGGACCACCCAGCGGGCGCAATCGGCGGGCATCGACGACGACGTCGGTGAGCCTCCTGGCTCTGGTGGTGGAGCCCGTCTCGGGGTCGGATGCGCGCTCCGCGCGGGGCTGGGACAGGGTCGCCCCTCAGGGCGCGGGCAGGCGGGCGGCTCGTCGTCGCTCTGCCGCCCTCGCGGCGATGCCCTCATCGGAGCAGACGCCAGACCCGCGCCGGTTCAGACAGACCAGGCCGACCAAGGTGCCGTCGTCGGAGACCACGGCCACCCGCCGCACCTGCCGATCCCGAAGATCGTCGAGAACCCACGACGCCGGTCGCGTGGGCGGCACCGTGCGTCCATCGAGCCGCGCGTAGGGGCGCGCCGGATCGGAGTCCTCGAGCGTCGGCAGCACGTCCTCCCGAGCCAGGGTCCCGACCAGCCTCCTGCCCTCGGTGAGCAGCACGAGATGAACGTGGTCGTCAGCCAGCTGCTCACGCACGACGCCGATGGTCGCGTCGGCAGACAGCGTCTTGGGGTGACGAACGGCCAGGTCGGCCGCGCACCGTGGAGTGCTGCTCTCCCGAGCCTCACCTTCCGCGCGGAGCGGGGGTCGCGTGGTCACCGCCTCCATGGTTCCCGGCCCCGGTCAGACGACGGCCAGCGGAAGCGGGCGGCCGACGAGGCTGCGCCGCACCACGGGCAGCGCGCCGGCGATCCGCAACAGCTCCGCGGAGGAGGCGGCCTGGGGCGCGGAGACCACGGCCGGCACGCCGGCGTCACCGGCCTCGCGCAGCGTCACGTCGAGCGGCACTGTTCCGAGCAGCGGCACGTCCAGACGGGTGGCGAGCTCCCGCCCGCCGCCGGATCCGAAGAGCGGGGTCCGGGCGCCGCAGGCCGAGCACTCGAGGGTCGACATGTTCTCGACGACACCGGCGACCGGCATCCGCGCGTCCAGCGCCATCCGGCCGACCCGCTGGGCGACCGAGGCCGCGGCCGGCTGGGGGGTGGTGACGGTGATCAGCTGCGCGTCCGGCAGCAGCTGCAGCAGGGTCATCGTCACGTCTCCGGTCCCGGGCGGCAGGTCGACCAGGAGGACGTCGAGCTCGCCCCAGTGCACGTCGGAGAGGAACTGCTCGATCGCCTTGTGCAGCATCGGCCCGCGCCACACGACCGGTTCGTCGTCGTCGACGAAGAACCCGACCGACATCAGCGCCACGCCGTGGGCCTCCACGGGCAGCATCACGCCCTTGAGGGCGACCGGCGGGCGGCGCACGCCGTACAGCAGGGGGATGGAGTAGCCCCAGACGTCGGCGTCCAGGACCCCCACGCGCTGCCCCTGCGCGGCGAGCGCGGCGGCCAGGTTGGCCGTCACTGTGCTCTTGCCCACCCCGCCCTTGCCGGAGGCGATGGCGTAGACCTTCGTGCTCGAGTCGATGCCGAACTGGTGGCTGCCCTCGGGGCGGCCACCGCGCAGGCGCGTGGCCAGCGCCATCCGCTCGTGCTCGGCCATCGACGACCACCGCACCTCCACCCGGGTGACACCCGCGACCGAGCCGGCAGCCTCGGAGACCGCTGCGCCGAGCGCCTCCCGCATCGGGCAAGTGGGGGTGGTCAGCCGCACCGTCACCTCGACGCGGCCACGCCGGTCGACGGCGACGTCCTCGAGCATGCCGGCCTCGGCGAGCCCGAGGTGGAGCTCGGGGTCCTCGACGTTGCCGACGGCCCCGCGCACCGCGGCCTCGTCGACCATGGTCGTGGTCCCGAAGACCGGCATCAGTCGGTCCCGGCCGGCACGCGGTACGCCGAGCGCTTGGGCGTGACGTGACGCATCATGAACTCCGGGCGCCGCAGGCCGCCGGGCCCCGGGCCTGGGCGGGCCATCTCCAGCCAGCGCCGGTAGGCAGCGCGGGACTTCGCCATGTCGACCTCGACGTCGCCGTACTGGTCGCCGGGGTGGGCCTTCTCCACCCGCACCTTCTGGTGCCAGCAGTGCATGCCGGAGACCGGGTCGGGCTGCACCGGGAAGGTGAGGTTCTGGTGCACCCCCGGGTCGTCCCAGTAGATCCGCGAGGAGTCGGGGTCCGCGCTCTCGAACGGACGGATGCCGTCGGTGTAGCGCAGCTTCCAGACCCCGCTCTCCGCATCGCCGCCGGTGCGGTCGAGCTTGACCTTGCCCATGACCCAACGGGAGCCGGGGTGGCCGTCCTGCATCCACCGGCCCATGTGGTGCGACAGCCCCACCACGCCGGGCCGGATCGCCTCGGTCGCCCACACGCGAGCCACGAAGTGCCCGATCTCGGTGGTGATCCGGACCAGGTCGCCGGTGGAGACACCCAGGCCCCGTGCGTCGTCGACGTTGGTCCACAACGGATGGGTGTTGGAGATCTCGTTCAGGTACTTGGCGTTCCCCGAGCGGGTGTGGATGAGCGTCGGCAGCCGAAAGTTGGGCATCAGGACGAACTCGGAGTTGGTCCGGTCGATCCGGTTGGCGGCCACGTGGGACTCGAAGTAGCCCGGGACGGCCTGGTCCTCCCAGCCCCAGTCGGCGAGCGTCTCGGAGAACAGCTCGAGCTTGCGTGAGGGCGACAGCCAGCCCTGGGTGACGGTGCCGTCGGGGTGGCGGACCCCGATCGAGTCGACCTCCCCCACCAGCGGCGGGGCCACGTCGAGCCCGGGGTCGGACTTGCGCACCACGCCTCGATCGTCGACCGTCGTCCCCGAGAGCTCGTCGTCCGACAGGACCCGCTCGTCGAGGCGGTACTGGTCCTTGGCGACCTCGAAGACGCCGTACTTGCGCATGTACTCCAGCGGGGTCATGCCCTGGTCGGCCGCCGCCTCCGGGAGGCCGGGCACCGACTCGGCGAAGAGGATCTCGTAGTACTCGTCCATCGTCATCTTCTGCCCCGGGTGCTCACGGGACTCGAAGAACTGACGGATGCCGAGCGAGCCGTCGGGGTCGATCTCCCACGACAGCGCGAACCAGAACTCGTTCTCCTCCCAGACCTCGCCGGGGTTGGTGTCGCGGGAGTCCTGGAACGGCATGCCCTGCTGTGCCATCACGACGCGGCGGACCGGCTGCCGGAACGACAGCCACTTGCCCGCATGGGTCTCCATGGAGACCGTGTCGTGCCGCTCACCCGCGTGGCCCATGGGCAGCACGTAGTCGGCGAAGGTGGCCGACTCCGACCAGGTCGGCGTGAGCGCGACGTGCAGGCCCACCTTCGACTCGTCGGTGAGTGCGTCGATCCAGGTGAAGCCGTCCGGGTTGACCCAGATCGGGTTGTAGACCCGGCTGAAGTAGACCTCGAGGTGGCCCCGCCCGTCCTTGAGCAGATGCGGCAGCAGGATCGACATCTCGTTGGTGCACAGCGGGAACTCCGGCGGCCAGAGCATCTCCGACCACACGTCGTTGGGCTCGGGCTTGACCGGGAAGTGCGGGATGAACTTGTCCCAGCCGTTGGGGTGGGTGCCGCCCTCGGTCCCGACGGCTCCGGTCAGCACGTTGAGGAAGAACAGCGCCCGGGTGATCTGCCAGCCACCCAGGTTGCCGGCGGTCGCGGAGCGCCAGGTGTGGGTGGCCAGCCGGGTGCCGGCCTGGGCCACCAGCCGGGCCAGCTCCTCCACCTGGGCGACGGGGACGTGGGCGAGCTCCGCGGCCCGTTCGAAGGTCCACTCGGCGTAGTCGGCCTCCAACCGCTCCAGGAAGGTCTCGAAGTCCACCGGCGCGTCAGGGTGCAGGCGCTGGAGATAGACGTCCCAGTTGACCCAGCGCTCGACGAACCGCCGGTCGATGCGGCGCTCGCGAATGAGGTGGGACGCGACCGCCAGGAAGATCGCTCCCTCGCTCCCCGGCCAGGGCGAGATCCACAGGTCGGCATGGGCCGCGGAGTTGGAGAGCCGCAGGTCCAGGACCACGACCTTGGCCCCGTTCTGCTTCGCCTCCATGATCCGCTGGGCGTGCGGGTTGAAGTAGTGGCCGGTCTCGAGGTGGGACGAGAGCAGCACGATGGTGCGCGCGTTGGCGTAGTCGGGTGAGGGCCGGTCGAAGCCCATCCAGTGCGTATAGCCGGTGCGACCGGACGACGAGCACACGTTGGTGTGGCTGTTGTGGCCGTCGACACCCCACGCGGCCAGGACCCGCTCCGCGAAGCCGTCCTCCCCTGGTCGCCCGACGTGGTACATCACCTCGTCGCGACGGTCCTCCATGATAGCTCGCCGGATTCGGCCCGCGATGTCCTTGAGTGCCTCCTCCCAGCTGACCTCCTCGAACTGTCCGGAGCCGCGCTCGCCCACCCGGCGCATCGGATGCAAGATCCGCTCCGGGTCGTTGGTCTGGTTGATGGTGGCAGGCCCCTTGGCACAGTTGCGGCCGCGGGAGCCGGGGTGCACCGGATTGCCCTCGAACTTCTTGATCGAGAGGTCCTCGTGGTCGACATAGGCGAGCAGCCCGCAGGAGGACTCGCAGTTGAAGCACGTGGTCGGCACCAGCGAGTAGGTGTGGGGGACCTTGCGCGGGTGGGCCTTCGCGTCGTGCTCGACGTGGTGGTCCCACGTCGAGGGGTCGGGATAGTTGCGCAGGTTCTCGTGGGATCGCAAGCCGGGCGTGGGCATTCCGGTCCCCGTCTTCTCCTGGGTCATGCGATCCCTCCGGTGGTGGGGTCGATCGTCGGCAACGTCATGACAGGGGCGGGTCCTGGCCCGCCCGCACGAAGCAGGACTCGTAGGCCAGCAAGGCCGGCTGCACCAGGATCCCCGCCAGCACCAGGGGCCACGCCGGGCCGGCGAACCAGCCGAGGGCCGCCAGCACGAGGGCCACAGCCGCTGGCGTGACGGCCCCGAGCCAGAACAGTCGCGCGTAGCGACCGTGGGTGATCTGGTGGGCGGCCACCGCCGCCTGGCGGCTGGCGTGCGTCCCGGAGTACTCGATGGCGACCATCAACAGGTGTGCCAGCGTGCCCAGCGTGAAGAACGCCGCCACGAGGCTCCACGCGCGCTCGCCGAGGACGAAGAACGGCGCGACGATCGCGAGCGCACCTCCGCCGACCATGGCGGCCTGGGCGAGCAGGTGCCAGAACAGCAGCGGCGACTGCCACAGGTCACGCCCCTCCGCCTGGCCGAAGAGGAAGGCCGTGTAGCCGGCCATCATGGCCGCGATCGGTATTCCGCTCCAGGCGAGCAGCGTCATCAACCAGCCGAGGTCCAGGACCCAGGCCAGCGCCCACAGGATCGACCCGCCGGCGAAGGCGCTCAGCACCAGGCCACCGAGCACCAGCCAGGAGGACCAGTGGGGCTTGGTGAACAGGTAGTAGAAGCGGTCGGGGCGCTTGAGGTCCCACACCAGGAGGACACCCGTCACTGCGGCACCGGCGAAGCCGAGGCCCGGGGCGATGATCCCGCCGACCACGCCGAGGTCAAGGCCCACCAGGTGAGCCAGCAGCGCCAGAGCCAGGGCACCCGCGCCGACCCCCTTGGTCCACAGGTAGGTGGTCACCCGCCAGCCCCACGGGCGCGGGTGGGCGGTGTTGAGCGTGGTGCGGTCACCGGTGGTGGGGTCCGGGGCGAAGTCGCCGCGGGTCTCCAGCCGCTGCGCGTCGGGCTTGGCCCAGATGTAGCTCTCGTCGACCGGAGCGGCGAGCGGGTCGAGGACCGCCCGGTCGGCGCCGAGGTAGAACACGTTCGGTCCGGTGTTCTGCTCAGGGGTGCGGACCGCAGTGTCGTTCGTGCTGACCAGCTTGGCGATTCCCGAGGAGGGGTCGTCGAGGTCGCCGACCCAGATCGAGTGGGTCGGGCAGACGACCACGCAGGCCGGCTCCAGGTCGTCGTCGATCCGGTGCGCGCACAGGTTGCACTTTGCGGCGGTGTTGGTGTCGGCGTCGATGTAGATCGCGTCGTACGGACAGGCCTGCATACACGACTTGCACCCGATGCAGCGGTCCTTGTCGAAGTCGACGATGCCGTCCTCGCGCTTGAACAGGGCCGTGGTCGGACAGATCTTCAGGCAGGGTGCGTCGGTGCAGTGGTTGCACCGCATGACGCCGAAGGAGCGCGTGGTGTCGGGGAAGCTGCCGGAGTCGACGTACTTCACCCAAGTGCGGAACTGACCGACCGGCACCTCGTGCTCGGTCTTGCACGCCACCGTGCAGGCATGGCACCCGATGCAGGTCCGCTGGTCGATCGCGAAGCCGTAGCGCACGGGGCAGCCTCCTCCTCGGGTCGTGGGGTGTGGAGTCCCAGCGTGGTCGTCCAAGGGCGAGTGCGGTAGACCACAAACCTCGCTGAGGTCATAAACTTTGGTTGTGACCGTTCGCGAACCCACCCTGTCTTCGCTGCGGCTCCTCGTCGAGGTCGGCAGAACCCAGAGCCTCGGGAAGGCTGCCCGTGCTCACGGCATCACGCAGCCGGCCGCCAGCAAGCAGATGGTGCTGCTCGAGCGCAGCGTGGGCCTCCAGCTGCTCGAGCGGCGGCCGGTCGGCTCCTACCTCACCGAGCACGGCAAGGTGGTGGCCGCATGGGCGAGCACCATCGTCGACGCGGTCGACCACATGATGGGCGCGGTGTCCTCACTCGCCGCCGCCACCTCGACCAGCCTGAAAGTCGCCTCGAGCCTCACGATCGCCGAGCACCTCGTCCCCGGCTGGCTGGCACGGCTGCATTCGGAGCTGCCCGATGTGCACGTCGGGCTGGAGGTGGCGAACTCGGAGACGGTGATCCGCCGGGTTCGCGAGGGCGAGGCAGAGCTCGGCTTCGTCGAGGGTCCCGACCTGGCCGCGGACCTGGGGCACGTGACCGTGGCCCGCGATCGCCTGGTCGTGGTGGTAGCCCCCGACCATCCCTGGGCGAGCCCCGACCACGACGTGGACCGGGCGCTCCTCCTGGCCACCCCGCTCGTGACGCGGGAACTGGGATCCGGCACCCGGGCCACCCTGGAGCGCAGCTCCCAGGACGTCACACCGGCTCCGTCGCTGCTCGAGCTGGGCTCCAACGAGGCGGTCAAGGGGGCAGTCAAGGCCGGCGTCGGGCCGGCAGTGCTCAGCGACTTCGCCGTTCGCGGTGACATCGACCAGGGCCTCCTGATCGAGGTCGAGGTGGGCGATCTCGACCTCGCCCGCGACCTGGTCGCGGTCTGGAGCCGATCGTCCCAGCTCAACGCGAGCACTCGTCGCCTGCTCGAGGTCATTGCCGCCGCTCAGGTGGGTCCGCGTCGCGACCAGCCGGCGAGGAGTCACCGGCACTGATCACCGAGGTTGGGGCCCCGGGGTACCGATGGCACGAGGTCCGTGGAACGGCGTGCCATGATTTGGCCCGCGCACGCGACGACAGGAGACACGACCGATGGGCAGAGCCGTGGGTGCCGACGCGGCCCTTCGCCGCCCAGGTCGGGCCCGGAGAGCGTTCCCCGCTCTCGTGGCCGTCGCAGTCGCGGCCTGGTTGCTGGCGGCGTGCGGAGGGGCTCCGGGACCGGACGTCGACGGATCGTCCCCCCAGCCGCCACGTCCCTTTCCCGAGTTGCAGCGGGAGGCGCGAGGCACCACCGTCAACCTGTTCATGTACGGGGGCGACGGCGCGACGAACGACTACGTCGACGACTATCTCGTGCCCCTCCTGAAGGAGGAGCACGACATCGCCGTCGAGCGCACCCCAGTCAGCGACACCGCCGACGTCGTGAACAAGCTGCTCAACGAGAAGCAGGCCGGAGACGACCAAGGTTCGGTGGATCTGGTCTGGATCAACGGCGAGAACTTCTATACGGGGACGCAGGCGGACCTGTGGTTCGGCCCGTGGGCGAAGGATCTGCCCAGTGCGAAGTACGTGGACTGGGACGACCCGTCGGTGCGCAACGACTTCGGCCACCCTGTCGCCGGGTACGAAGCCCCGTGGAGCCAGGCGCAGTTCGTCATGGTCTACGACTCCGCCGCGGTCGACGACCCTCCCCGTGACGTCGAGGAGCTCCGCGGGTGGGTGGAGGAGAACCCGGGGCGCTTCACCTACCCCGCGCCCCCCGACTACACCGGCAGCGCCTTCGTCGAGCAGCTCTTCTATCAACTGACCGGTGAGACGGAGACCTACCAGCGCGCCTTCGACCAGTCGGTGTTCGAGGATCGCGCACCCCCGTCGTACGCGTACATGAACGAGATCGAGCCGTTCCTGTGGCGCGGAGGTGAAACGTACCCGAAGACCGTGGCGGCGCTGGACAGGCTCTACCAGGACGGCGCAGTCGACCTGACCATGAGCTACAACCCGTTCCTGGCCCAGCGTCAAGTGGACAAGGGCCTCTTCCCCGACACCACCCGCACCTACCTCCTCGACGGGGGGACCCTGGCAAACACCAACTACCTCGCCATCCCGTACAACGCGCCCAACACCGCGGGAGCCCAAGTGGTCGCCAACATCATGCAGGGTCTGGAGGCCCAGCTGGAGCTGCAGCGCACGCAGGTGGTGGGCGGGCTCACCACCCTCGACCTCGACCGGCTCCCCCCGGACAGCCGCCGGAGGTTCACCGAAGTCCCGGGCCCCACCGTGCTTCCTCTCGACGACCTGCAGGCCAACCGCCTTCCGGAGGCTCGCACCGACTGGATCCTCGCGCTGCAGGACGGCTGGGTCGAGAACGTCCAGCGGAGGTAGCCGGCGTGGACTCCCGGCTGAAGCTCACCCTCCTCGTTGCGCCCGCGGTTGTCGTGCTGGGCACGCTCTTCGTCGGAGGCTTGATGGCTGCGCTCGCCCAGTCGCTCGGCTACTTGCCGGCAGTCGAAATGACCGAGGTCAACCTCGATGCCTACCGGCAGGTCCTCGGAAGCCGCTGGTTCCTCGAGTCGCTCGCGCTGACCACCTACGTCGCCGCGGTCTCGACGTTCGTCTCCACCGTCCTGGCCGTCCTGGCCGCCCTCGCACTCAGGCGCGCCCCCGGCCGCATCGGCGCCCTGTTGTTCCAGGTGCCGCTGGCCGTTCCCCACTTGATGGCGGCGGTCGGCGTTGCGTTCGTCGTGGGACAGACTGGCCTCGGGGCACGCCTCGCGGCGGCGCTGGGTCTCGTCGGGACACCGGAGGCCTTCCCCGCCCTGCTCTACGACGAGTACTCGGTCGGCATCATCCTCACCTACGTGTGGAAGGAGGTCCCCTTCATCACGCTCGTGGTGCTGGCCGGCCTCCGCGGGGTCGCATCCGAGCTCGAAGACGTCGCCAGGACCCTCGGCGCCAATGCCTGGCAGCGATTCTGGGGCGTGGTCTTCCCGGTGCTCGCTCCGGGGATCGTGGCCGCCAGCCTGGTGGTCTTCGCCTTCTGCTTCGGGGCCTTCGAGGTTCCCTACCTCCTGGGCCGCGACTATCCCACCGTCCTGCCGGTGACCGCCTATGACGAGTACCGGAGCGTGGACCTTGCCGACCGCCCCATCGCCATGGCGATCAATGTCCTCATCGCCCTGGTGACGTGCGCCTTCGCCTTCGGCTACCTGCGACTGGCCAGGGGGTTGGCTCGTGGCTGGGCGTGACCCGGGCTCGCCCGAGTACCCGGGCTCCGCACAAGTACTGACCCGCGGTCTCATCACGGTGCTCGTCCTGGCCCCGTTCGTGCCCTTGGTGCTCTGGTCCTTCTCCGGAGAGTGGCGCTATCCCGACCTGCTGCCGACCGAGTGGTCAGTACGCGGCTGGCGGGGGATGCTCAGCGGCCGGGTGCCCGAGGCCACGGCCAACAGTCTGGGGATCGGGCTGGCCGCGGCGGCGGTCGCCGTGGCGGTGGGGCTGCCGGCGGGGATGGCGCTCGGTGCCCACGGGTGGCGACTCAGAGGGGCAGTGATGGCCCTCATGCTGATGCCCCTGCTCGTGCCGCCCCTGGCTTCGACCATGGGCCTGCACCTGACCTTCATCCGGCTTGGGCTGACCGACACCCTGCTCGGCGTCACCCTGGCGCACCTGGTGCCCACCGTGCCCTACGCCACGATCATCATGACCAGCGTCTTCGCCGAACGGACCGGCGAGCTGGAGCTGGTCGCCCGCACCCTGGGGGCGACCCCGTGGCGCGCCTTCTGGCGCGTGACGCTCCCCGGGGTGGCTCCCGGAGTGGCGGTGGCCGCACTGATGGCCTTCCTGGTCTCCTGGAGCCAGTACATCCTCACGGTCCTGATCGGAGGCGGCAGCGTGCTGACGCTGCCGATGCTCCTGTTCTCCGCCGCGTCGAGCACCGACCCCGTCGTGACCGCCTCGCTCGCGCTGGTGTTCGCGCTACCCGCCCTGCTCGTGCTGGTCCTGACCCTCCGCTTCCTGGGGCCCGTCGGCGGGCGGCCTCTCCTCACCCGGCCGGGGCGCACGGCGTGAGCGGCTCGCGGCCCGGAGCCGAGGGCTCGGCAAGTGTGGGGTCAGGACCGACCCAGGACCCGCCGGGCATCAGCGACACGCTGTGCCGCGGACACGAGGACCATGCCGGCGAACACCCACGCGACCAGCTCGACGTGCCCGGGCAGCAGCAGCAGGAGCACGCCGGCAACGATGGTCTCGAACCCCTCGGCGAGGGACCTGCGGAAGTGCAGGCCACGCTCGGTGAGGCGCTCGGCGTCCGACCGGTGCAGCAGCTGCGAGAGCACCAGGAAGGCGCTGCCGTTCAGGTAGTAGGCGAACATGAGGACCACCAGGGCGAGCCGCGCCTCCGGGTGCTGGACGGCGAGAGCGACGAGGAGGCCGCCGTAGACGAAGAAGTCAGCCACGAGGTCCACGAACGTGCCGAGGTCCGAGGATTCCTGTCGCGTCCTCGCCAGCTCGCCGTCGAGTCCGTCAAGCAGCCGGTTCAGCAGCCAGAGACCCAGGCCCACGACGTTGGCACCGAGGGCCACGGCGACCAGGCAGAGCACCCCGACCACGAGCCCCGCGCCTGTGAGGGCGTTCGCGCTGACCCCGAGCCGGACCAGGACGAGGACGAGAGGTCGGTAGAAGCGCTTGGCGCGCCGGCGCAGTTCGTCGTCCATCATGGCCGATGACAGGTCTCCCCGTGGGCTCAGGCGCCCATCCCACAGGACCCGCACCTCACCGGGGCAGGTCGGTCGGGTCACCGTATGGGCCCTCCGCCGGGAATGTCCACTGCCGGCCACCCACGGGCGGGTCGGCATGACGGCCCGGACCCTGTGGTGGGCGCGGTTCGGCCTCACCCTGGTCCTGCTGCTGGGGCTGCTGGCGGCCTACGGGCTCGTCTCAGCGTTCCGGGCCGAGGTGGACCGAGCCGCCGCCATCCTGAGCCGCGGCGACGTGGCGGGGCTGCGGGACTACATCCTGTCCTACGGGCTGTGGGCGCCGGTCGTCTCGACGCTGCTGATGGTGCTGCAGGCCCTCCTGGCCCCGCTGCCGGCCTTCCTGCTCACCTTCGCCAACGGACTCGCCTTCGGAGCCTTCTGGGGAGGGATCCTCAGCCTGGCGAGCGCCACCCTCGCCGCAGCCGTGTGCTTCTGGCTAGCCCGCTCGCTGGGTCGACGGCCGGTGGAGGCGCTGGTGGGGAGGACCGGGCTCGTGACCGCGGATCGGTGGCTGCTCCGTTGGGGAGCGCCCGCGGTGCTCGTCGCGCGACTCGTGCCCGTGGTCTCCTTCGACCTCGTATCCTATGCAGCGGGTCTCACGCGCATGAGGTTCGTCCCCTTCGTCATCGCGACGGTGATCGGTGCCGCACCGGCCTCCTTCGCCTACGCCTACCTTGGGGAGCAGGCACCCCGGCTCGTGTGGGCCCTGATGGTCGTCTTCGTGGTGGTCCTGACGTTCACGGTGGTCGTCGGCGCCGTGCGCCGTCGCCGGCGAGGCGCGCAGGAGCCCGACGTGGCCGAGGAGAGGTAGATGCACGGACCGTCAGCGGCGCCGTCCACGAGCACCGACCTGCGCATCTCTGAGCTGTCCCACCGGTACCCGAACAGGGAGGCGTGGGCGGTCAGCAAGCTCTTCCTGGAGGTGCGTCCGGGAGAGCTCGCAGCGTTGCTCGGACCTTCCGGCTGCGGCAAGACGACGGTGCTCAAGATCGTGGCCGGGCTGCTGCAGCCGACCTCCGGTGCCGTGCTGCTGGACGACTCCCCCGTCGGACACCTGCCCCCGGAGCGACGGGGCGTGGCGATGGTGTTCCAGAAGCCTCTGCTCTTCCCCCACATGAGCGTCGCCGCCAATGTCGGCTTCGGGCTCAGGATGCGCCGTGCCTCCAAGGAGCAGGTCTCCGAGGCTGTGCGCGTCGCGCTCGAGAGGGTGCAGCTGCCCGGGTTCGATGACCGTAGGCCCGCGGAGCTCTCCGGCGGGGAGCAGCAGCGCGTCGCGCTCGCCCGAGCGCTGGTGACCGGGCCGCGGGTCCTCCTCCTCGACGAGCCGTTCAGCAACCTCGACGCAGGCCTCAGGGACGAGATGCGGGACCTGGTCAAGGACCTGCAGCGTCGGTACGGCTACACGACGCTGTTCGTCACCCACGACCAGGGCGAGGCCGTGACGATGGCCGACCGGATCGCGTTCATGCTCGACGGTCGGGTCCACATGTACGACAGCCCGGACGCCTTCTACGAGCGGCCGGCGAGCCGAGAGGTGGCCCGCTTCTTCGGCGCCACCAACTTCATCACTGGCCAGGCGCAGAACGGAACGGTGACGACGTCGCTGGGTCGGCTCCGGCCGGCGAAGGAGACCCCGCCCGGCGAGGTCACGCTCACGATCCGCCAGGAGGCCGTGGGACTGGGCGACGGGGAGAACTCGTTCCCGGCCCGGGTCGTCCGACGGACCTACCTCGGCACGCGCGCGCTCTACGACCTCGAGGCGGGCGACGTCCGGCTCCGCATGGAGCTGCCGCCCCGGACGAACCTGCGCGAGGGGGAGTCGGTCGTCGTGCACCTGCCCGCCGAGGCCCTCTGGCCGCTGGCGCGGTAGCAGGTGCATGGCCGGCTCCGCCCAGTCGCGGCGTTCTCACGTGCGCCCGAGGCGACGCCGGGTCCTGAAGTAGGTGCCGAAGAGGGCTCTGCTCCTCCCGGTGAAGAGCTTCTCGCGGTAGTACCCGTCTGCGGCACGGCTCACGGCCTCGGTGAGCGTCGGGTACACGTGGATCGTCGTCGAGAGCGCCTGGACCGGCATCCCGCGCTGCATCGCCAGCACGATCTCCGCCACCAGGTTGCCGGCGTCCGGCCCGATCAGGTGAGCGCCCAGGATCCTGCCCCGGCGGTTCGTCACGAGCTTGACGAAGCCGCGGGGCTCCCCCACGGCGATCGCGCGGTCGAGGTCGTCGAACCCGTAACGGAAGATCTTGACGTCGTCGGACCCCGCACGCGCCTGCGCCTCCGTCAGGCCGACTCGCGCGACCTCCGGGTCGGTGAAGGTGGTCCAGGGCACCACCCGGTAGTCCACCTTGCGCCTGATGGGGAACAGCGCGTTCCCGAGGGCCACCTTCGCCTGGTAGTCGGCGACATGGGTGAAGCGGTGCTTGCCGGTGACGTCGCCTGCGGCGTAGACGCCCCGGGCCGAGGTGCGGAGGTAGTCGTCGACCATGACCCCGGTGCTGACCTGCGCTATTCCCGCGTTCTCCAGGCCGAGGCCGCGGACCGTCGCCCCCCTGCCGGCAGCGACGAGGATCTCCTCGCCGCGGGCCTCGACCTCCTGGCCCTCGCCGTCGTAGGCGGTCACCACCTTCTGCGACCCCTCGGATCGGGCCTCCCGGGCCGTGAAGCCCCCGTGGTAGGTCACGCCGTCCGCCTCGAGGAACCCCAGCAGGGCGACGCCGACCTCGGGGTCCTCGCGGGGCAAGGGGAGCGCTGAGGAACCCACCACAGTCACCGTGCAGCCGAAACGAGCGAAGACCTGGGCGAGCTCGCACCCGATGGGGCCCGCTCCGATCACGACGAGGCTGGCCGGGAGCCGCTCGAGACGCAGCGCCTCGACGTGCGTGAGGTAGCCGGCCTCTTCGATGCCCGTGATCGCGGGAACGACCGAGTGTGAGCCCGTCGCCAGGATGACGCTCCGTGCCCGCAGCCTGCGGCCGGACACGGCCAGCTCGCGCGGCGCCTCGAACTGGGCCTCGTCACCCAGCAGCACGTCGACACCCAGCTGCGCGAAGCGGTCCGGGTCGTCGTGTGCTCCGACGGTCTCGATGACCCGGCGTACCCGCTGCATCACCGCAGGGAAGTCGACCTCGACCGGGTGCGGCCTCATGCCGAACTCGGAGGCCCGGGAGAGCAGATGAGCCGCCCGCGCGCTGCTCACCAGTGCCTTGGTGGGCACGCACCCGTGATGCAGGCAGTCACCTCCGAGCCGGTCCCGCTCGACCAGGGCGACCCTGGCCCCCATGGAGGCACCGCCGGCCGCCGCCACCAGCCCCGCCGTCCCCCCACCCACGACGATCAGGTCGTACGGATCCACGACGCCCTCACGCTCCCGGCGCGGGGCAGGTCACCGCGCCAGCCGACGGACCGACCTGCCGGCGCTGACGGCGGAGGCCGTCAGCGCGAGGAGAGCGGCGCCGCCGAGGGCGACGGTGCCGGCCGTGGCCCTCGAGGGCACCGGCTTGGTCTGGAGCGGCCGGTCGCTGTTGCCCCACTCCTTCCACGAGCCGTCGTAGTTCCGCACCCGGTCGTAGCCGAGCAGCCGGAGCGTGAACAGCTGATGCCCTGACCGGGCCGCGCTCTGGCAGTAGACGATCGTCTCCTTGGCCGGGTCGAACCCCTCCCGCCGAAACATCTCGTCGAGCACCGAGGCGGGCTTCATGGTGTGGTCCCGCTCGAGCGAGCGGGTCCAGTTGACCCAGCGGGCGGAGGGGATGTGACCGCCACGCCGCGCCCGCTCGTGGTAGCCGAGCTTCTCGAGGACGCCGAAGTACTCCACCGCGCTCCGCGTGTCGAAGATGACCGTGTCGGGGTCACCCATCTTGCTCATCACCTGCTCCGCGGTCGCGATGTCGTCCTCTCGCGGACGAGGGGTGAACGTGGCCGGCTGCGGCCGGGGAATCTCGCGGGTGACGGGTTTGCCCTCGCCCACCCACTTCGTCCAGCCGCCGTTGAGGATGCGGACGTGCTCGTGGCCGAGGTGGAACAGCGTCCACCAGATCCGCCCGGCGTAGGAGCCGACGTCGTCGTAGACGACGACCTCGTTCTGGTCACCGATCCCCATCTGCCCGAAGGTCTGCCGCGCCTCCTCGGGGGTGAGGACGTGCAACCCACCGTCCTTGGTCTTGGTCTTCTTGTAGTTCATGTAGACCGCGCCGGGGATGTGGCTGACGTCGTAATCCCCTGGCTCGTCTCGACAGTCGATGACTCGGACGTTCGGGTCATCGAGCCTCTCCAGGAGCCAGTCCGACTCCGCCAGCATCTCCGGGCGTGCGTATCCACCGGTCTGCGCGTCTGCCATCGATGGTCCCTTCTGTGTCGTCATCGAGAACTCTGCTTGTCGCCCGGACGCGCCGGTTCGCCAATGTCGGGCTTAGGGGGGGCGGGGTCCTGGGGCTCGGTTCTCCCGAGGCTGTCCGTCGCGATCGCCCCTCCGACGGCCCCTACCGAGGCTCCCGGCCCCCAGATCCCCTGTCCGACGTCCCCCACGTCCTCGTCGGACAACCGCTCGAAGTACTCCCTCACCTCACCGGGTCGGTCCTCGGGGTACTGGTAGATCCTCATGAACTTGGTGTCGATGCGGTCCTTGAGGTCCCAGGCCCGCCTGCCCTTGAGCACGAGCGGACCCCAGATAGCCAGCCCCTCGTGGTTCCCGAGGTTGAGGATGTAGAGGAACTTCGACTGCGGCTCGAACGCCTTCATCGGCTCCCCCCTGAGGAAGGCCTGGAGGTTGTGGAAGAGCACCGGCCCCTGCCGGATCGCGAACACACCGAGCCGGGTCAAAGGTTCCCCGTTGAAGGACACCGAGTCACCCCCACCGAAGATCCGCGGGTCCGAGACGCTCTGCAGGTAGTCGTTGATCCACAGCCCGTCGTCGTGAGCGACGGCGAGTCCGGATTCGCGGAAGAGCGCCGGAGGCTTGATGCCGACCGCCAAGATGAGCAGGTCGAAATCGATACGTCGACCGTCGCGGGTGCGAGCAGCGTCCTCGTCCAGCCCCACGACCTCGGAGTCGAGCATCACCTGGATCCCTCGTCCCCGCATGAACTGCAGCACCTCCTGCTGCGCCCGCTTCGGAGCCGACTTGAGAAGCTGACGGTTGGAGTTGGCCAGGACGACCTTTCCCTCGATGTCGTGATCCTCGAACACCTTCTGGGAGTTGCATGCCATCTCGCACCCTGCCGGGCCTCCGCCGACGACGAGGACGCGCGGGCTGCGGTCGAGCTCTCCCAGGGCGCGGAGCCGCCAGTGCAGGTTCTCCATGTTCTCCACGGGCTTCACCGGGGTGAAGTGTTCCTGGTGCACCTCGAAGTCCTTCTTCGGCACCCCGCTTCCCAGGCACATGCTCATCGCGTCGTAGTGCAGGGTCCGGCCACTGTCCAGCTCGACGAGGCTGGCCTCGGTGTGGATCCGCTTGATGCGGTCCTTGACGAAGCTGCCGCCACCCTTCTCGACGAGATACTTGACGTCGATGCGGTCCTCCTCGGGTCGGTAGATCCTCGAGAGCAACCCCGGAGCCATGCCCGAGTAGTAGAGGAACCGACTGGGATTGACGAGGACCACCTCGAATCCGGCCGCCCGGAGCTCGTGCGTGCGTCTCAGCGCGTAGAGGTGCGCGTGCCCACCCCCCGCGAAGAGGATGGTCTTGCGCCCCGATCCGTTCTGGATGGTCTTCAACCTTGTCCGGCCTTCCCGTGACGAGTACGGCGTGAATCCCGCCTTGCCGTGGCGGCCCCCGATACCCGGGACCGTCTCCCCGCTAGATGATCTTGATGCCGATCACACTCTCGATGACGCCACCCAGGAGGTAGCCGATGCCGACGTACAGCAGGATCACACCGAGCAACAGTCGCAGCCAGCTCTCCTTGAAGTACTTGGAGAGGAACGGACCGGCCAGGGACCCGATGATGATTCCCAGCACCTCGACGGTCAGCAGCGGCACGTCGAGCTGGGAGCCCATCGACATGTAGCTGGTGATGCTGACCACGCTGGCGATGACGATGGCCACCAGCGAGGTTCCGGCCACGATGAACATGGGCATGCCCAGGACCGTGGCCATGAACGGGACGAGCAGGAACCCGCCTCCCACGCCCAGCATCGCCGAGAGGAAGGAGATGAGGACTCCTGCAATCAGGGGCCAGGCCGGGTTGAAGCCGAACTCCTCACCGAAGAACGAGATGGTGACGCGGCGCGGGGACCAGTCGACCGTCCTGACCCCGTGGGCCCGGGAGTCCTCCGAGGCCTCCCTTGCAGCCCGCTCGAAGCGCTCCGACGCGGCCGAGAGGGCCTGCTTGTGCCGGCGGTAGCGTCCGGTCGTCTCGTAGAGCGCCCGTACCGCGACGAAGAGGGTGATCGCCCCGAAGACCGGCTTGTACGACTCCAGGCTGGAGAGCACGTTGGAGGAGAACCACGCGCCCAGCGTGGAGCCGATCACAGCCCCCACGGCGAGCAGCGCGGCCAGGGTGAGGACCACGCGGCGCTGGCGCAGGTAGGTCGGCACCGAGAAGAACGGGCTGACCAGCGTCAGCACTTGGTTCATCGGCTTGATGTCGTTGGCGTTCTGCAGGCCGACGACGCTGATGTGGCCGACTCCGGAGAGGATGCCGCCCGCGGCGCCGATCGTCGAGAAGACCACGCCCACGAACATCGCCCACGCGAACGGGACCACGACGGGCGTGGTCGCCCCGGAGTCGCCGAACGTTCGCGTGCCCATGAGGGAGGTGACCACCAGGCCGAGCACCGCCATGGTGGCGATCACCGCGAGACTGGTGTCGATCCTTGTCTTGGGCCTTGTTCGGGTCGAACCCGGCGCGTTGGACATGCAGATTTCCTTTCTTCGAAGAGGTCGGGACCCAGGACGTTCAGGCGTCCTCGGTTGACAGGCGTGGATCCTCGTGTCCCAGGCGCCTCGTGCGCGCCGCCCTGGTGAGGGCGCGCAGGAGGAGCAGGGTGATCCCGACTGCGATGTAGGCACTGACGGTCGAGACCGACACTCCCCCGGGGAGGTTCAGAACCGGCAGCAGGTGGTAGAGGACGAGCAGGGCACCCAGATGTGGCATGAGGTTGACGAGGCCGCGGACGACCAGGCGTGGGAGCAGTTCTCCGTAGGTCTCCCGCATCCGGAACTCGAAGGCGTTCACGCTCTCGCGGTCACCCGTCCGGCGAGCCAGGTCACACAGCTCCATGTCGCGAGCGAGGGCATCGCTCCGGGCTTCGATCTCGGCGTCGAGACCGCGGACGACGGGCTCCACAAGACGTCCGAACAAAGAGCTCGAGCCTGCCGACCGCCGGCTCGCAGGCAGGAGGGACGAGTGGTTGGCTCCGAGATCGTGCTGCATCCTCGCCCCTTTCCTATGGCGCGAGTCACTATAGGCATGTCCGGACATCTTGGGCCAGACCCTGACCATCCCGACCGGACGAGTCCCCCGCAGGAACCTGCCCACACTCACGGGGCCGCTTGCGCCGCACGATGCGGGGCAGTACCGTCACGCGCCATCGAAATGTCCGGGCATCCGGTCGCCTCAACTGGACGGGAGACATGACCTCACATGGCAACCAGGCACAGGATCGTCGCCTGTCACCGCACCGGCGCGCTGCCGGACTCGGCCACGACTCGACGATGCTCACGGTGCCCCCGGTGACGAAGCCGCTCGCAGCCGCCTGGACCCACTGACATGGACTGGCACCTGCGCGATGCCGCACCCACAGACCTCGAGGACCTCGTCCGGCTCGACGACACCTCCTCGACCGCTCACGTCGACCCGGCGTTCCCCATGGCCGAGGTCGTGGCCGCGATCGCGGACCGTCACCCGGCGGTGGTGGCCGTTCGTGACGGCGTACTGGTCGGCGCAGCCGTCAGCGCTGTCTCGGGCGACACCGCCTGGATCCTGCGCCTTGCCCTGCACCCGAATGCCCGTCGCCAGGGCCTCGGCAGCGCGCTGATCAGAGAGCTCGAACAGCGTCTGGTCGCCGGGGGAACTCGCCGCATCCGTGGCATCCTGCCCGACGAGGAAACCGGTACTCAGGCCTTCCTCAACTCCGGTTTCCGCTCTCGCGGCCCCATGCTCGTGTTCGAGAAGGAGGAACGGATCGATCCGCACGCGGCCCGTCTGCTGCGCGAGCTCGGGGGCGAGGTCCTCCCCGACGACCTGTGGGACCGCATCTCGGGCATGACCGAAGAGCGGACGCTCATCGAACGCCGCCTGGTCCTCCCACTGGCTCGCTCCGATGTGGCGGCGTCCCATGGCGTCCACCCTCCGCGCGCGGTGCTGCTGTTCGGTCCCCCGGGGACCGGCAAGACCACCTTCGCCCGCGGCGTCGCGAGTCGTCTCGGCTGGCCGTTCGTGGAGCTGTTCCCGTCCCGCATGGCCGGTGCGGCGGGCGGCCTCCCGGCCGGGCTGAGCAGCGTGTTCGCGCAGCTCTACGAGCTCGAGCACGTGGTCGTCTTCATCGACGAGGTCGAGGAGATCGCTTCGCACCGCACGGCCGCGAGCGGCAGCGTCGCGGTGGTCAACGAGCTGTTGAAGGTGCTCGTGGCTTTCCGCTCGCGGGCGGGGCGCCTGTTCGTGTGCGCGACCAACTCCGTGCGTGACCTCGATGCAGCGTTCCTGCGCCACGGACGCTTCGATTACGTCCTCCCCATTGGGCCACCCGACCCTGCCGCCCGCCGCGCCATGTGGGAGCGCCACGTCACCAGCATGGGCGAGAGCTGTGTCGAACTCGACGCCCTGGTCGACCGGAGCGAGAACCTCACACCGGCTGACATCGAGCATGCCGCCCGCGCCACGGCCCAGCTCATGTTCGAACGGACGGTCGACCACGGGTCACGCCGGCCGGGGACGACCGAGGACTTCCTCTTCGTGCTGGACCAGATCCGCCCCACGCTCAGCGAGACGACCGTCCGCGAGTTCGAGGCCGACATCGAGGACTTCGCCCGGCTGTGACGGAGGGAGGGCCGAGCGGCGCGTGGGGATCGACCGTGGGAAGGCCGGTGCACACGAGAACGAAGGCCCCGACCTGACGGCCCAGATCTCGCCGCGTGGTGACGCAGAGGTTGCCCGCGCTGTCGAGGGCCATGTTGTCTGGGCAGCCGCCGGCGTCGGGTGGTCACCCTGTGGGTGACCACCCAACGTCGCCCTCCTGGATGGCCGGTCTCCGCCCTGCCTGCCGCTGGGGCAGGCACGGTCACGGCTGAGCGAGCGCAGCGAACTGGTGTTGCCAATGGGAGCATCGATGTCCGGCGGTCCCCCCAGCGGCGCTCGCGGCCGGAAGGCCGCCCCGGGCCCCCGGCCCGGCGCGGTCAGCGTGGGTACGGTCAGGTCTGTGCGGGTCAACCTCCGTAGCAGGACTCGGTGAACTCGAATTCGGAGGCGTTCGGGCCGGCCGCGAAGTCCTCGACCTGGCTCATCCCGGTGGGTGCGTCAGGGTCGACCTCCTCGAGGACGGTCTCACGGAAGACGGTCTCGTTGGGCTCACCGGAGAAGTTGCCGGCCTCCTCGGGGAGCATGCCCTCGTAGTCGACCGACTCCAGGGACGCGGCGGCCTCGATCAGACCGGCCCGGTCCTTCGAGAAGTCGCCCTCGAGCCACGCCTCCAGCGCTGCCTTCAGCGGGTAGGACCAGACCCAGCCGGCGGTGTAGCCGTCGCTCGGGGTGACGTCACCGAGGGCGTCGCGCATCGCCTGATGGCCGGGTGTGTCGCCGCTGAAGTTCTCCCACGGTCCACTGTGCAGGTAGAGCTGCTCCAACGCCTGCGACGCCGGGGTGTCGAGGAGCGCCGGGTTCCAGGTCGGCCCGATGCCGATGAACTGACCCTGGTAGCCCCTGGCCGCGGTCTCACCGACGATCACCGCGGTCTCGGTCGGGCTGACGGCGAGCACGACCAGGTCCGGCTCGCTCTGCAGGATCGCGCTGATCGCGCCCTCCTGCTCGGTCTCACCGGGCACGGTCTCCAGGTTCTCGTAGTCCATGCCATTGGCCTCGGCCGCGGCCTCGACGCCGCCGGCGGAGTCGCCGCCGTAGTCGCCCTCGAAGCCGATCGACATCACGCTCTGTGCGTCCGACTCGGCCACCGCGTAGTCGACGGCGTTCATGGCCTCCATGCAGTACGGCGCACCGGATTCCATGATGTTGTCCTCGAACTCCCATCCCGACGTCCACGAGGCCGGAACCGCGAGCACCTCGTCGCTCTCGAGGTTCTCCAGGATGGCCGCGGTGGTGGGCGATCCCAGCGTCTGCGCGATCGCGAGCACGTCTGGCTCGATCTCGTTGTAGACCTGGCTGTGCGTCTGGGGGTTGTAGAGGTTGTCGCGGATGTACGTCTCGACGTCGATGTCGTAACCACCGATGCCGCCGTCCTCGTTGACCTGCGCCCAGAACGCCTTCATGGAGTCGGTGATCGGAACGCCCAGCGGCGCGAACGGCCCCTGGGTCAGGTCGGAGATCTGACCCAGGTAGATGCAGCCGTTGTCCTCGTTGACGGCCTCCGGGCAGGGGTCCGAGGACACCCCGGGTGCCGAGATATCGCCGTCTTCGCCGGTGTCACCACCGCCTCGGCAGCCCGCAAGGACGAGCACCGGAATCGCCAGTAGGGCTCCTGTCTTGCGCATCTTCATGACCAGCATCTCCTTGTGTTGTCGGCTTCTCCGTCAATGGCTGTGGGGTCAATAGCTGAAGGGCCAGCTCTTCCAGTAGTTCCGGATCCGGACCCAGATGCCGAACAGGCCGCGTGGTTCGAAGAGCAGGAACACCACGATCAGCAGCCCGTAGAGGATCGACTCCAGCTGGAACACGTTCGGCGTCACGGTGACCTGCTGGCTGATCCACGGGACGTAGTTCGGCACCTCGCGGGTGAGCGTGGGCAGGAGCGAGATGAACAGCGCTCCCATGATCGTTCCGCTGACGGTGCCCGCACCGCCGATGAGGACCATGGCGATGAACTGCACCGACAGCAGCAGGTTGAACGAGGCCGGGTCGAAGAAGCCGACGATCGTGTAGAGGAGGCCACCGGCGCAGCCGGCGTAGAACGAGGAGATCGTGAAGGCGAGCAGCTTCGTGCGGCCGAGGTTGACACCCATCATCTCGGCGGCCACGTCGCGGTCTCGTACGGCGGCAAAGGCGCGCCCGACCTTGGACCGGGCCAGGTTGCGGGCAAAGAGGGCGAAGATCAGCAGCAGCACCAGCATCAAGAGGTAGAGGTTCTGCTCGGCGGTGAGGAATGCGCTGTCCTCGTCGAAGGCGTAGCCGAACAGCACCGGGTCTGCCGCCGCGCGGCCCACCCCCACTCCGCCGGTGAGGTCGCTCCACTCGCTGAAGATGTGCTCGCCGAGGAAGACCAGGCCGAGCGTGACGATGGCGAGGTAGAGCCCGCGGAGCCTGGTGGCCAGGGGTGCGATCAGCGCCCCGGCCACGGCCGCGGCCACTCCGCCGGCGAGCAGCCACACCGGCAGGAAGGTGATCCCGAAGCCGATCTCAGGCTCGGCCGGGTCGCCGGAGATCGCCGCCGCGGTGTAGGCCCCCACCCCCAGGAAGAAGGCGTGTCCGAGGGAGACCTGGCCAGCCATCCCGGTCACGATGTTGAGCCCGAGAGCCCCGATGGCGAGCACGAACGCCGTCGCGAGGACCTCGAGCAGCGGGTCGCCCAGGATGAAGGGCATCGCCAGGGCGGCGACCACGATCGCCGCGACGCCGACGACCTTGGGCCGGGTGTTGAAGAGGGCCAGGTCCTGGGCATAGCTGCGGTAGAAGCCCGGACGCCCCCGCAACGTGGAGGTGTTCATACCCGCTCGACCTCCGGTGTTCCGAACAGCCCGTAGGGACGGATCAGCAGGACCAGCAGCATCACGACGTACGGCGACACGCTCGCGAAGTTGTTGCCGAGCCACGGAGCGAGCTGGCCTTGGTAGGTGCCCACCAGCGACTCGACCACGCCGACCACGAGTCCACCGATCACCGCCCCTTCGAGGGAGTCCAGCCCCCCGAGGATGATCGCCGGCAGCGCGACCAGGGTGATGATCCACAGCTGCCGGTCCACGCCGGTACCGGTGGCGAGCAGGGAACCGGCGATCGCGGCCAGGCCCGCTGCCAGTGCCCACGACAGGGCGAACACGGATCCCACGTTGACGCCCTGGGTCAGGGCCGCCTCCTGGTCGAAAGCCGTGGCCCGCATCGCCAGCCCGTAGCGGGTGTACTTGAAGAACCAGAACAGGAGGGCGAGGACGACCGCCGCAGTCACCATCATCGCGATGTGGCGCCACTGCACCTCCAGCTCACCGATCGAGAGCCGGGAGAGTCCCCACGGGTCGCCGATGGGGCGGGCGCCGAGCCCGATGAAGCCGTTCGCCACCACTCGGATCGCGATGTCGACTCCGATGGTGATGATCGCGACCACGAAGACCGGTCGTCCCACCATCGGCCGGATCGCCGTCCGCTCCACGAACAGGCCAAGCCCGGCGAGCGCAAGAAAGCCGAGGGCCATGGCCGCGAAGAAGCCCACCTCGGGAGACAGGTAGCTCACCACCACTGCGCCGGTGAGCATCATCGCCGGCTGGGCGAAGCTGACCACGCCGGTCGACTTGAAGATGATGACGAAACCGATGGCGAGCAGGGCGTACGCCGACCCGAGGCCGAGGCCACGCAGCACCGACTCGAGGAACTCGATCATGTGACCGCCTGCTTCTCGCTGTACATCGACTCCACGAGGTCCTCGAAGGCCCCGGCGATGGCTGAGCGCTTGACCTTCTGGGTGGCGGTCAGCTCACCGTCCTCGTGGTCGAGCTCCTTGGGCAGCAGCCGGAACGCCTTGATCTGCTCCACCTGGGCGAACCGGTCGTTGACCGAGCGCACGATGCCGTCGACCAGCTCGACGACTTCGGGCTTCTCCGACAGGTCGCGGTAGGTGCTGTAGCCGATCTGCCGGCCTTGGGCCCACTCCCCGACGGTGTCGAGCTCGATGCCGATCAGGGCGGCGAGGTGCTTGCGGCCGTCCCCGACGACCATCGCCTCCTTGATGTGCGGCGAGGCCTTGAGCGCGTTCTCGATCTCCGACGGGGAGATGTTCTTGCCGCCCGCGGTGATGATGATGTCCTTCATCCGGTCGGTGATCTTCAGGTGCGTGCCGTCGATCCACTCGCCCACGTCGCCGGTCCGCAGCCAACCGTCCTCGGTCATGGTGGCGGCGGTCGCCTCCTCGTTGCGCCAGTAGCCGACGAAGTTGCCGGCGTGCCGGGTGAGGATCTCGCCGGTCTCCTCGTCGACCTTCACCTCGATGCCGTCGTGCACCTGCCCAACCGTGCCGAGTCGCACCCGGCCCGGCCGGTTCCCCGTGGCGACGGCGGTGTTCTCGGTCATCCCGTACACCTCGTGCATGGGGACCCCGATGCCCATGAAGAACTTGAGGACGTCGGGGGCGATCGGTGCCGCACCCGACGCGGCGTACCGGACGCGGCGCATGCCGAGCCGCTCCTTGAGCGCCCGGAAGCAGAACACCCAGCCGAGGCCGTACAGCAACCGCGTGGAGGCGGTGTGGCTGCCGCCGTTCTCGACCAGGGCGTCGCCGATCCGGCCGGCGACACCGAGCCAGAACCTGGCGTGGCGGCGCTTGAACCACGTGGCGCCGTTGAGTCGGGTCTCGACCCCGGCGAGCAGCTTCTCCCAGATCCGGGGAACGCCGAAGAGGATCGTCGGTTGCACCTCGCGGAGGTTCTGCGGCACGGTCTCGATCGACTCGGCGAAGTTGACCTGGGTGCCCGCGGCCGCGTTGAACCAGGTGCTGAAGATCCGTTCGGCGACGTGGCTGAGCGGGAGGTAGGACAGCAGCAGGTCGTCGGGGCTGGGCGGCGGGTCGGTGAACGCGCCGTGGTGCACCAGGACGTCGATGGCGAACTCGACGTTGGCGACCGACAGCATCACGCCCTTGGGTGGCCCGGTGGTGCCCGACGTGTAGATCAGCGTGGCGATGTCGTCGGGTCCCGCCTGCACCATCCGCTCCGCCACCGCCTGCGGATTCTTCTCGCGGTGTGCCTGGCCGCGCTCGACCAGCTCCTCCCACGACATCAGCGCCTCGTGGTCGTAGCGGCCGTGGATCCCGCGCGGCTCGAGGTAGACGATGTGCCTGAGGTCGGGACAGTCCCCGATGACGCTGAGCGCCTTGTCGACCTGCTCCTGGTCCTCCGCCACCAGGACCTTGGCGCCAGAGTTCGACAGGAGGTACTGCACCTCAGGCGCCGGGTTGGTGGGGTAGATGCCCACGCTGGCTGCCCTGACCGCCAGCGCACCCATGTCGGTGAGCAGCCACTCCGGACGGTTCTCGGAGTGGATGGCGACCCGGTCGCCGGGCTCGATGCCCAGGTCGAGCAGCGCGTGGCCGACGAGCTGGATCCGGTCCCAGTAGTCGGCCCAGCTCATCTCCTGCCAGATGCCGAAGTCCTTCTCCCGCATCGCGACCCGCTGCGGCATCTCCGCGGCACGGTCCCGGATCCTGGTGACGGGGGTTGTCGTCATTTCACGGCCACCTCCTCGCCGAGGTACGCCCGGATCACCTCGGGGTGCCCCTGGACCTCGTCCGGGGGACCGGTGCAGATGGGGACCCCGAAGTCCATCACCATCACCCGGTCGGCGAGGTCCATCACCAATCCCATGTCGTGCTCGACCATCACGATCGGGATGTCCAGCTCGTCGCGGATGTCGACGATGTACCGGGCGGTGTCCTCGGTCTCCTCGAGGTTCATGCCCGCTACCGGCTCGTCGAGCAGGAGGAGCCGGGGCTCCATCGCCAGCGCCCGGCCGAGCTCGACGCGTTTCTGGACGCCGTACGGAAGCAAGCCGACCGGCTGCTTGCGCCATTGCTCGATCTCGAGGAAGTCGATGATCTCCTCGACGAACCGCCGGTGGGCGATTTCCTCCTTCTTCGCCCGCCCGAGCCACACGAACGCGGCCGCGGACCCGTAGTCGATGTGCAGGTGACGGCCGAGCATCAGGTTGTCGAGGACGGTGAGGTGCTCGAAGAGGGCGATGTTCTGGAAGGTGCGGGCCAGCCCCAGGGCCGCGATGTCGTACGGCTTGCGCCCCAGGATGTTCTCTCCCAGCAGCTCGACCCTGCCCTGCTGGGGGCGGTAGACGCCCGAGAGCACGTTGAACGTCGACGTCTTGCCGGCGCCGTTGGGCCCGATGATGGCGAACAGCTCTCCGGGGTGGACCTCGAAGCTCACTCCTTCGATCGCCCGGACCCCCTTGAAGGAGAGGTGGACGTTGTCGAAGGTGACCACCGGGTCGATGCCGGTCACGCCGACCACCGCTTCTTGCGGCGATAGTGCTTGACGTCGCGGAACGACCGGCGTCGATGCTCCTCAGCGTCCTCCCCGGGGTGCAGGCCGAGGTAGAACTCCCGGACGTCGTCGTCCTTCAACAGTGCGGCCGCCGGCTTGTCCAGCACGATCCGGCCGGTCTCCATCACGTACCCGTGGCTGGCGATGCTCAGCGCCATCGTGGCGTTCTGCTCCACGAGCAGGACTCCGGTTCCGGTCGTGTTGATCTCCACGATCACGTCCCGGACCTGGTCCACCAGCTTCGGAGCGAGACCCAGGCTGGGCTCGTCGAGCAGCAGGAAGCGGGGGTTGGACATCATCGCCCGGCCCATCGCCAGCATCTGCTGCTCTCCGCCGGACAGGAAACCGGCGATCTTGTTGCGACGGTCGGCGAGGATCGTGAAGAGCGAGAACACGCGGTCCAGGTTCTGCTTCAGCTCCGGGCGCGCGGTGTGGGCCCCGATCCGGAGGTTGTCCTCCACGGTCATCTCGACGAAGATCCGCCGTCCCTCGAGCACCTGCCGCACTCCGTGGCGGACGATCTTCTCCGGATGCATCCGGGTAAGGGACCGGTCGTCGAGCGTGACCTCGCCCTTGGTGATCTCGGCGTCGTGGATCTTCAGCAGGCCGGTCATGCTCCGGAGCAGGGTGGTCTTGCCCGCGCCGTTGGAGCCGAGGAGCGCGACGATCGCGCCGTCCGGAACGCCCAGGCTGACCCCGCGCAGGGCCAGCACCACGTCGTCGTACACGACCTCGAGGTTCCGTGCTGTCAGCATGCAACTCCTGTGGCAGGCCCCCGCGCGGCCCCTGTGACGCCTGTCACAGCAGGTTTCCGTAAGGCTTGCCACGTCGCGGTGGTCTGTCAAGGCTGCGACCCTCGGTCTGGGACGATCGGCGGTATGGGCGGTGGACGGCAGGACCTGGGCCCACGCCTCCTGCTCCTCGCCGGACTGCTCCTGCTGGCGGTGAACCTGCGGCCCGCCGCGGTCAGCGTCGGGCCGGTCCTCGCCGAGGTCCGCGACGGGCTGGCGATGTCGACGCTCACGGCTGGGCTCCTCACCTCGCTGCCGGTGCTCGCATTCGCCGGGTTCGGGGCGCTCGCCCCGCAGCTCGCCCGGCGGGCGGGCGTGCACCGGGTGACCCTCGCCGCACTCCTGCTCGTGGCCGTCGGCCTGGCGGCCCGATCCGTGGCGCCCGGTCCGGGAGCCTTCCTGGTCCTGTCGATGGTGGCGCTGGCCGGGATGGCCGTCGCCAACGTGCTGCTGCCGTCGCTGGTCAAGCTGCACTTCCCCGACCGGATCGGTCGGGTCACGGCGCTCTACACCGCGACCCTGGCGCTCGGCCTCACCGGTGCGCTGACGCTCACGGTCCCGATCGCGGAGGTCGGCGGTGGGTGGCGGGTGGGCCTCGCCGTCTGGGGCGTCCTCGCAACCGTGGCCGCCCTGCCCTGGCTGCGCCTGATCGGCCACGACCGGCATCTCGACCCCGGCCCTCGCGACGTCAGCCTCTCCGAGGTCGCCCGAACCCGGCTCGGTCTGGGCATGGCCCTGTTCTTCGGGCTGCAGTCCATGCATGCCTACGCGATCTTCGGGTGGTTCGCGCAGCTGTGGCGCGACGAGGGCTACTCCCCCGCCTCGGCCGGGCTCCTCGTCGGCCTCGTCGCGGCCACCAGCATCCCGCTCTCGCTGTGGCTCCCGGCGGCCGCATCCCGCCGCCACGACCAGTCCGGCATCCTGCTCGCCGTGATGGCCTGCTATCCCGTGGCCTACGTGGGCCTGATGCTGGCGCCGCACGACCTTGCGGTGGTGTGGGCAGTCATCGTCGGCGCCGGAACCTGCACGTTCCCGCTGATCCTGACCCTCATCGGGCTGCGGTCACGCACACCCGCCGGGACCGCCGCGCTGTCCGGCTTCACCCAGTCGGCCGGCTACCTCCTGTCGGCACTCGGGCCGTTCACGGTCGGCGCCCTCTACGGCGCGACCGACGGCTGGACCGCACCGCTGTGGTTCCTGATCACCCTGACGGTGCCGCAGGCCGTCGTGGGCTGGTACGTCGCCCGGCCGGCGTACGTCGAAGATCAGCTGCAGAAGCATCACCCGGGTCGTGTGGACGACAACGCCCCCTGACCCTCGTGCCGATCGACGGGCAGTTGGCCGCGTCGACCCGACACCTGAGCGTGCGCGCTCCGGGCATCGGGAGGTCCAACTGCCCGTCCTGCGGACTCCTCAGACGACCGAGAGCGGCAGCAGCGTGCGGCCGGTGGGGCCGATCTGGATCTCGGTGTCCATCTCCGGGCACACCCCGCAGTCGTAGCAGGGCGTCCACCGGCAGTCCTCGACCTCGATGTCGGCCCCGTCGGCGACGGCGAGCGCGTCCTCCCAGTCGGCCCAGAGCCAGTCCTTGTCGAGCCCCGAGTCGAGGTGGTCCCACGGGAGGACCTCGTCGTAATCCCGCTCGCGGGTCGTGTACCAGTCCAGGTCGAGCCCGGTGCCGGCCAGCCCGCGCTCGCAGGCCGCCGCCCAGCGCTCGTAGGAGAAGTGTTCGCTCCAGCCGTCGAAGCGTCCGCCGTCGCGCCAGACCTCCTCGATGATCCGGCCGACGCGGCGGTCGCCGCGGGAGAGAAGGCCTTCGATGACTCCCGGCTTGCCGTCGTGGTAGCGGAAGCCGATCGCGCGGCCGAAGCGCTTGTCGCTCCGGACCGCGTCTCGCAGCTTCTCCAGCCGGGAGTCGGTGGTCTCGTGGTCGAGCTGGGACGCCCACTGGAACGGGGTGTGCGGCTTCGGGACGAACCCGCCGATCGAGACCGTGCAGCGGATGTCGTTGCGGCCCGAGACCTCGCGGCCCTTGGCGATCACCTGCTTGGCCAGGTCGGCGATGGCCAGGACGTCCTCGTCGGTCTCGGTGGGCAGGCCGCACATGAAGTAGAGCTTCACCTGCCGCCAGCCGTGGGAGTACGCCGTGGCAACGGTGCGGATCAGGTCCTCCTCGGTGACCATCTTGTTGATCACCTTGCGCATCCGCTCCGATCCGCCCTCGGGGGCGAAGGTCAGCCCCGAGCGTCGGCCGTTGCGGGAGAACTCGTTGGCCAGGGTGATGTTGAACGCGTCGACGCGGGTGCTCGGCAGGGACAGCGAGACGTTGCAGTCCTGGTAGCGGTCGGCCAGTCCCTTCGCGACCTCGCCGATCTCGGTGTGGTCGGCACTGGACAGCGAGAGCAGGCCGACCTCCTCGAAGCCGGACTTGCGGATGCCGTTCTCGACCATGTCGCCGATGGCCTCGATCGAGCGCTCGCGAACCGGGCGGGTGATCATGCCGGCCTGGCAGAAGCGGCAGCCGCGGGTGCAGCCACGGAAGATCTCCACCGAGTAGCGCTCGTGGACCGTCTCGGCGAGCGGTACGAGCGGCTTGGCCGGGTAGGGCCAGGCGTCGAGGTCCATCAGCGTGTGCTTGCGCACCCGGAACGGGATGCCGGGCCGGTTGGGCACGACGGCCTCGATCTGCCCGTCCTCGGCGTAGGTGACGTCGTAGAACTTCGGGACGTAGACGCTGCCGCTGACGGCCAGCCGGCGCAGCAGCTCGTCCCTGGAAATGGCAGAGCCGCCGGGCTCGTTCTTCTCCTTCTTCCACTCGCGGATCACCTCGGAGATCGCGAGCACGATCTCCTCGCCGTCACCGAGCACGGCGGCGTCCAGGAAGTCGGCGACCGGCTCGGGGTTGAAGGCGGCGTGGCCGCCGGCGAGCACGATCGGGTCCTCGTCGCCGCGGTCGGTCGCCCGGAGCGGGATCCCGGCGAGGTCGAGGGCGTTGAGCATGTTGGTGTAGCCGAGCTCGGTGGAGAAGCTGATGCCCAGCACGTCGAACGCGCGCACCGGCCGGTGGCTGTCGACGGTGAACTGCGGGATCCCCTCGGCGCGCATGACCGACTCGAGGTCCGGCCACACCGAGTAGGTGCGCTCGGCCAGGATCCAGTCGCGCTCGTTGAGCACCTCGTAGAGGATCTGGACGCCCTGGTTGGGCAGACCGACCTCGTAGGCGTCGGGGTACATCAGCGCCCAGCGGACGTCCACCTCGTCCCAGTCCTTGATGGTGGAGTTGAGCTCCCCGCCGACGTACTGGATCGGCTTCTGCACGGACGGAAGCTTGGGCTCGAGGCGCGGGAAGACGCTTTGGTGGTCGAGCTGATCAGGCTGGGCGGGCTGGTCGAAACCAACGGGCACGACGACAACACCTCGGGGGTCGGGGGACGGACAGCGCCCAAGGGTACGTCGCGATCAGCCGCGGCGCAGACTTCTCACGGAATCAGTCCCGGAAGGCAGATCAACCCTTGACGTAGGAGAGCTTCTCGCACACGAGGCCGTCGCGGAACCGGAGTACGTCGACCCCGCGGACGTGGCCCGGCGACCCGTCGTCGCCGGCCCAGTCGAAGCGCCAGCGAAGCACTCCCCGGTCGCCCGAGACGAACGACTCCTCCTCGGTGAAGGCAGCCTCCTTCGTGCCACCGAACAGCTCCACCCACACGGCGCGCACCGCCTCCGCACCCTCGTGCCGGACCCCGTCGGGCGCGGGCCCGGTGGCCTCGAAGGCGCAGTCGTCGGTCATCAGCGCCATGATCGCGTCGACGTCGCCGCTGCCGAAGGCGGCCGAGAACCTGGCCAGACCGGCGTGGTTGGCGCCCCAGTGCGGATCCCGGCCGAAGGCGCACAGGAAGTCCCCCTGGGGTTCCCCGGTGGGGGCTGTCCGGGGGCCGATCACCCCGCCGGCGCGGTACAGCTCCTCACGGTCGGCGAACCACGTGGCCACCTCGTGCACCAGCGCGGGATCGAGCCGTGTGTCACCACCGGTCGCCACCGCGAGGTCCCATCCGTGGACCAGGTGGTCGGCGGCCAGCTGGTGGACGTACTCGTCCATCTGCTCCTCGCCGTAGGACAGGTGCACGGTCCCGCCTTGCGGCAGCACGACGGCGACGGTGCGGATCGCGTCGCGCGCGGCGGCGAGCGAGGCCCGGATCGGGTCGTCCTCGAGCAGGTCGCCGTCGAACCGGTCGCCGACTTCCTCGAGAGTGCTCCCCTGCATCAGCGGGGTGGTCCACAGGTCCTCACCGGTGACGTGGTTGACCAGCTCCCGGACGGTCCACTCCCGGCACGGCGTCGGGCCGTCCCACTGGTCGGACCGGACGGCGTTGACCCGATCCGCCCAGCTCTCGACCGTCCGGTGGTACAGCGTGTTGAGGTCCATCAGAGGGCTCCGCTCTCCAGGGTCGCCCGGGCCTCACGGACCCACCAGTCGAGGTCCCGGCGCTCTCGCGCGCGCTTGGCGGGATCAGGATGCTCGGCCGCGTCCAGCGCCTTGTTCCAGCCCAGCCACAGCAGACCCGCCAGCAGGGCGAGCCGCAGCGAACGGACGTCGTGCGCCGGCCCGGCCAGGCCGGCATAGGTCGCCAGGACGTGCTCACGACTCGGCTCGAGCACCGACGAGCAGCCGGCGAGCAGCCAGGCGATGTCGAGGGCGCCGGGAGCCGCGGTCGCCAGCGCCCAGTCGAGCAGCACCAGCGTGTCGTCGTCCCGGGCCATGTTGACGGTCGCGAGATCCCCGTGGGCCAGCGTGACCGGACCCGCGCCCAGCGCGGTGGCCAGGGGGGTGGAGTCCTCCAGCAGGACGAGCACCGGGCCCGCCACGTCGGCGGGCACCGTCTGGGCGAAGATCTCCCAGCCTCGGCAGGCGAGCCCGGCCAGCTCGTTTCCTTGGTCGGCCAACCCCCGGATCCGCTCCGGGGCGAAGACGGTGAGCACCTTGTCGAGCGGGACCACCTCCGGCGGCGGGTCCCCCAGAAACCGGCGGTGCATGGCGGCGACCCGAGCAAGCATCCAGTCGGTCTCGTCGGTCGAGAGCGACGAGCCCCAGGTCAGGACCTTGTCACCGAGGTCGTGCATCACGATGACGGTCGTGTCGCCCTCCACCCAGCCGTCCACTACCGCGTGATCGACGCCGGGCGGCAGCCGGTCCAGTGCCCCCGAGCTCCACAGGAGGTACTCGCGGGCGACCGAACCGCCGGTGAGGGCCAGGGTCAGGTCGGAGGCTGGGGTCACCCGCTTGATGATGTACTCGCTGCCGTCGGCGAGCCGGACGTGCTCCAGCCCAGCACCGGATCTGCCGTCGTGTCCGGTGACGACGGACCGATCCACCGCCTGGTTCAGCAGCTCGGGAGGGGTCACCGCTCCACCTTGACACCGGCTCTCTGTGGACCACTATGCCCCGGCCGGGCTGGTCCAGACGTGCCACAGAGCGGAGCTACCTGCCCGAGAGCACCCGTGGCTGGGTGGTGAGGAAACGAGTCGGCAGGGACGCCGTCGACCGCAGGTGGATGTTCTGCAACAGCCCGACCGCCAGCATGCCCGCGAACATCGAGCTGCCGCCGTACGAGACGAACGGCAGGGGGACGCCGGTGACCGGCATGATGCCGAGGCACATCCCGATGTTCTGGAACGCCTGGAAGCCGAACCAGCAGGCGATCCCCGCCGCCGCGATCCGCCCGAACGTGTCGTCGGTCTGGAAGGCGATGACCAGGGCTCGCCAGATCACCACGCCCAGCAGCGCGATGAGTACGCCGGCTCCCACGAGGCCCAGCTCTTCGCCAGCGACGGTGAAGATGAAGTCGGTGTGCTGCTCGGGCACGAATCCGGAGCGGGTCTGCGACCCGTCGAACAGTCCCTGCCCGAACAGTCCGCCGTTGCCGACCGCGATCCGCGCCTGCTCGGTGTTGTAGCCGGCGCCGCGGGGGTCGAGCTCGGGATTGGTGAAGGCCAGGAAGCGGTCGACCTGGTAGTCCTTGAGCACCCCGGCGGCCACGGCCGCTGCGCCTGCCGCGAGCCCGCCACCGCCCATCAGGAGCAGCCAGCGTCGCGGCGCTCCCGCGGCGGCGATCACGCCGAACACGGTGGCCGACAGGACGAGCATGGTGCCGAGGTCGGGCTGGGCCATGATCAGGGCCGCCGGGATCCCGGCGATCACGAGCATCCCGGCCACGTCCACCATGGTGACGTCGTACCGGCGCCGCGCCTCTGCCCGCTCGGCCACCAGCAGAGCCATGCCGATCACCACGGCCAGCTTCGCGAACTCCGCCGGCTGGATCGACATCCCGCCGAGCTGGATCCACGAGCGTGACCCGTTGATCGTGGTTCCGCTGGTGAGCACGAGCACCAGTCCGCCGATCGACGCGAGGTAGACCAGCGGCGCGAGGATCCGCACCCAGCGGTGGTCGGTGGCCAGCACCATGACCATCAGCACCACCCCGATCGCGACGTTGACCAGCTGCTTGCGCAGGTACGCCGTGGGGTCGCCGCCGGTGAGGTCCTCGCGCGCCGACGTGGCCGACCAGACCAGAAGGCTGCCGACCACGAGCAGCGCGAGGACGGCCACCATCAGCAGCCAGTCGAGCCCCGGAGCGCGCAGGGCGGCGCTCGGCCGGGTGGGGCGGAGGTGCCGCAGCGCAGCCATCAGTCACCCCTCCGGCCCGGCGGCAGGATCGAGCCGTCCTTCATGAAGGTGGGCAGTCGGGTGGGCGGGGAGGTGCCGGGGATCGCGGCCCGCTCCGGGTCGACGTCGAGCGCCCGGATGCCGTAGAGGGACTCCCAGATCTTGCGGATCGCCGGGCCGGAGGTGCCGGAACCGGTGCCGCCCTGGGACACCATCATCACCACGACGTAGTCGTTGGTGTACGACGCGACCCAGGACGTGGACTGCTTCCCGTAGACCTCGGCGGAGCCGGTCTTGGACCTGACGGTCACCCGGTCCAGCGGGAAGCCGATCATCCGCCACGACATGGTGCCGATCCGGGTGACGCCCTTGAGCGCGTCGTCGATGTAGTCGATGATCCGCTTGGGCACCCTGACGTGCCCGTTCACCCTCGGCTTGATCCGGTGCAGCACGGTGCCCTGGGGGGAGACGATGGCCTTGCCGACGCGGGGTGCGTAGAGCGTGCCGCCGTTGGACAGCGCGGCGTACGCCCGGGCCAGCTGGAGGGGGGTCACGATCGTGTCTCCCTGGCCGATGGCGAAGTTGACCGCGTCGCCCGCCCGGTACTTGTAGCCCTCGAGGCAGAACTCGTAGGCGAACTTGTAGACGAAGTCGCTGGTCTTCGCGTCCTGCGGCTTGTGGGAGATGTCGCAGTAGTAGTCCTTCATCGACTTGTAGTAGGCGAGCTTCCACTTCCGGTCGGCGATCCGGCCGGATGCCTCGCCGGGGAGGTCGATGCCGGTCTGGCTGCCGAAGCCGAAGGTCTGGGCCTCCTCGACCAGGGGGTCGCGGGCGCTGACGTCGTCCTCGTCGGAGCCGAGGCGCCGCCAGAAGTCGTAGCCGACCCGGTAGAAGAAGGTGTTGCACGACACCTCGAGTGCCTTGGCGAACCCGATGTAGCCGTAGGCGCCGGACTCGTAGTTCTTGAAGACACGGTTGCCGACCGGGAAGCCCGAGGAGCAGTTGAGCTGGGTGGAGGTGCTGTAGCCGTTCGTGAGCGCACCCGCGGTCATGAACGGCTTCCACGTCGAGCCGGGTGCGAACTGCCCCTGCGTCGCCCGGCTCAGCAGCGGGGTCCCGGCCCTGGTGGAGTAGAGCCGCCGGAGCTGGTTCTCGCTGATGCCGCCCACCCACACCGAGGGGTCGTACGTCGGCTGGCTGGCCATGGCCACGATCCGGCCCGTGTCGGCCTCCATGACCACGGCGGCACCCGAGTCGGCGACGTAGTTGCGGCCGCTCACCGGGTCGGGAGTGCGCCGGGCGGTCGCGATGGTCCGGGCGAGCTGCCGCTCCACGACTCCCTGCACCTTGGCGTCGATCGAGGTGACCAGCGTGTCGCCCGGCTGCCCGGCGAGCTCGCTGTCGTCGCCGAGCACCCGACCCATCGAGTCCACCGCGACGCTGCGGTACCCGGGCATCCCGCGCAACCACTCGTCGTACTGCTTCTCGACGCCGGCGCGGCCCACCGAGGAGGCGCCGTTGACCGAGCGGTCGCCGTTGGCCCGCGCGGAGTCGTACTCGGACTCGGTGATCGGGCTGAGGTAACCGAGCACGTGGGCGAGGTTGATGCCGTGGGGCCGCGGGTAGGCCCGCACGGTCTCCCGTTCGGCGAGGATCGCGGGGTAGTCCTCCGGCTGCTCGAGGATGCGCAGGGCCACCGACTGCCGGACGTCGCGGGCAACGGGCACCGGCTGGTAGGGCGAACCGTTCCAGCAGGTGCCGGCGATGCTGCCCGGATCGCCGCAGGTCACCAGCCGCTTGTCGATCCGCGCGGCCGGCTCACCGACCGCCCTGCCCAGTCGTGCCAGGAGCCGGCTGCGCTGCCGGTCCGACATCTTGCCGAGCATCGTCCGGTCGACCGAGATCACCCAGGACGGACGATTGGTCACCAGCGGCCGGCCCTGGTCGTCGACGATCAGCCCACGCTGCGGCTGGACCACGATCTCCCGCACGGACTGGGAGGCCGCCTGCGCTTCGTACTCGGCCCCGCTGACGACCTGGAGGTAGTAGAGGCGGGCGAAGAGCGTGGCGAACAGCGAGAACACCAGGGCCTGGATGACGATCAGCCGCAGTCGGGCCTTGCGTCCCCCGATGCTGCTGCCGTTCTTCGAGCTCGTCGACACCATGTCAGGTGGTCGCCCGCTCGGGCTGGAGCCGGTTGAACATGGTCATCACGGGCGGCAGCACGAACGGTGTGAGCAGCACGTCCCAGAGGACCGCCACCAGGATCACCTGCAGCAGCTGCGAGACGTCGAGGACCGGGTCCTGAAGGATCATCCCGGTGATGGCGAAGACGGAGGTGCCGATGAACGACGACGCGGCGACCGTGGCGACGACGGCGACGGCGGTGGGCTTGACGTCCTGGCGCACCCGGCCGGCGACGTAGCCGACGACCACCAGGGCCAGCGCCCAGCGGCCGGCGACGTGGTCGGCGGGCGGCGCGAGGTCCAGCGCCACGCCAGCCAGGAAGCCCAGTAGGACGGCGACCTGGGGTCCGCGGGTCAGCGCGGCCCCGACCACCACGAGCAGGCAGAGGTTGGGCACGATCCCCTGCCAGGCGAAATGCGGAAACAGCGACACCTGGAGGACCAGGGCGAAGCACACCACCAGGAACGCGACGAACATCCTCCCCGCAGTCATCGCAGCCTCCCGTCCGCATCGACGACCGCCCGGTCGCTCGACGACCCGGACGGAACCACGACGCCGACCAGGTCGAGCGAGCCGAAGTCGACGAACGGCTCGATCACTGCTCGCTGGGAGGTCTCGCGCAGGCTGCTGTAGACCGAGCTGACCTGGCCGATCGGCACGCCGGAGACGTACGGCGCCCCGCTCTCGCTGCCCCAGGTGACGACAGTGTCGTGCCGGGCCGGCACCTCGGACTCATCGGCGAGCTCGAGGTCGAGCCGGCCGGAGCTGCCGAGCACCCCGCGGCCGTGGAGGAACCCGACGTCCATGCTCTCGCCCACCCGGCCCCCGACCACCGACTCGGCGTCGATGACCAGCAGCACGGTCGCGGTCGAGTTGGTGACCCGCAGGACCCGCCCGACGAGACCGTCGTTGTTGAGGACGGTCATGTCGGGATGGATACCGGCGCGGGAGCCGGCGTCGATCGTCACCGTCTGCGAGAAGGACTGCGATGGCCCGAGCCCGACGACCCGGGCGGGCACGAGGGCGTAGCCGAGGTTCTCGGCGGCCTGGGTGAGGCCATCGAACTCCTCGAGGCGGTTGCGGTCGTAGCCGGAGGTTGCGGACTCGGCGCGCAGGCGCGCGTTCTCGGCCTCGAGCTCGTTGATGTCGCCCCGGAGGGAGTCGTGGGTCCGGAACCACCCCGGGACCGCGATGAACGGCCGCACCGTGGCCGAGGTGGCGGTCTCCACCGGACCGAACACCTCGCCGACGGCGTGACGGGCGGGTTCGAGCGGCGAGCTCTCGCCACCTTGGTGGTCGAGGGTGATCAGCGTGGCGCAGGCGAGGAGGAGAGCGACCATCAGGGCCCGGGAAGGTCGGTCGCGGCCGTCGAGACGGGCGGTGGCCCGCCACCGGCGGTCTCGTCGGTCGGTCCTGACCCGGCCCGACGTGCTCTGCTCCCGCCCCCCTCGGCGGTCGAGCGTGTCGAGAGCCATCAGAACCGCCTCGGCTCCGAGACCAGCACCTGCTGGAGCGCCTCGAACTCCTCCACGCACTTGCCGGCGCCCAGGGCCACGCTGGTGAGCGGCTCCTCGGCGACGTGGACGGGCATCCCGGTCTCGTGGCGCAGCCGCTCGTCGAGGCCGCGCAGCAACGCGCCACCCCCGGTCAGGACGATGCCGCGGTCCATGATGTCGCCGGCGAGCTCGGGCGGGGTCTGGTCGAGCGTCGCCCGGACCGCGTCCACGATCGCGTGCAGCGGCTCCTCCAGCGCCTGCCGGACCTCGGCGGAGGACACGACGACGGTCCGAGGGAGTCCGGACACCATGTCGCGGCCGCGGATCTCGGCCTCCGGCTCGTCGGAGAGGGGGAAGGCCGAGCCGAGGGTCATCTTGACCTCCTCGGCGGTCCGGTCCCCCAGCATGAGGGAGTACTCCTTCTTCATCCAGGCGACGATCGCCTGGTCGAGGTCGTCGCCTGCGGTCCGGATCGAGAGGCTGGTGACGATGCCACCGAGCGAGATGACGGCGACCTCGGTGGTGCCGCCGCCGACGTCGACGACCATGTTGCCGGTCGCCTGGTGGACGGGGAGCCCGGCTCCGATGGCAGCGGCCATCGGCTCCTCGACGATGTAGACCCGGCGGGCCCCGGCCTGGTAGCCGGCCTCCTTGACCGCCCGCTGCTCCACGGCGGTGATGCCGCTGGGCACGCAGACGACCATCCGTGGCTTGGCGAAGTAGCGCCTGCGGTGGACCTGCTGGATGAAGAACCGCAGCATCTGCTCGGTCGCCTCGAAGTCGGCGATCACGCCGTCCTGGAGCGGCCGGATTGCGGCGATGTTGTCGGGGGTGCGGCCGATCATCCGCTTGGCCTCGTGGCCGACCGCCAGGATCTCGCCGGTGCTCGCGTTGAGCGCCACGACGCTGGGCTCGTCGAGGAGCACGCCCTTGCCCCGGACGTAGACCAACGTGTTGGCCGTTCCGAGATCCACGGCCATGTCCCGGCCGATGAAGCTATTCGCCATGCCCGATGCCTCGCTGGTGCTCGCCCGGTGAAGGGTCTGGGGGAAGGCGGTACGTCGCCCCCTGTGGCGTCGTGCCGCGTCGAGCCTATGAGCGGAGGCGCCCGATCCCCGGGAGGACACGCGAGGGGGTACGGGGCTAGCGAATCTCGGGGGTGGGCTCCTCCTTGCGGAGCCAGGTCTCACGCTGGTCCTCAGGCACGTCGATGCACGGGCCTGACACATCGAGGCCGATGAACGGGCCGCCGGTGTGGACGAAGGACGCCGAGAGGTCACCCTTCCTGGCCGCCAGCGTCATGAAGCCGTTCGGCTCCTCACGGAGATCCTCGACGGTGAACCCGCCGTCCTCGAGGACCGGGCGCAGCTGCTCGAGGTACGACGCCCCTGAGCCGGACCCCGTGTCGATCCGGGCCTGGGCGAGGTACTGGAAGTTCCGGAACTGCTCCGGGAACGCCGACTCGCACCCGCGGAAACCGCTGGTGCTGTTGCGGGTCGTGCCGGACAGCTCCTTCTCCGCAGCGAGCACCAGCTCCCGAGCGGCCTCGCGAACGTCGGTGCGTTGCTGCTCGAGCGTCCTTGTCGCGTCGTTCGCGTCCACCTGGTCCTCCCCTCCCGCGAGACCGCACGCACCCAGTCCCACCAGCAGGACCATGGTCAGCAGCGCGCGGATCACGGTCATCTCCCGTCGGTGTCAGGGGCGGTCGGGTCGCGGTCGAACTCCGGGTCCTGCACGCCGGCGTAGAACGGGTCGTAGACGTGGTCGGCGTGCTCGACGGCATCGTAGTTGCCATTGACGATCTGGCTGATGTTGTAGAGCGCCTCGGTGTCGTGGTCGAAGTACTTCGAGTGGTCGTCGAAGGCGTCGAGTCCCACGCTGTCATCGGCCCGCGTGGTCGACTCGGCCCGGAACCGGTTGGCGCCGAAGTCGTCCTCGGCCGGGTCGTCGCCGAGCCCGGCTCCGAACACGGTCTCGCCGTGGATCCAGCCGTGGTTGCCGAGGTTGGCGATCGGGTCGCGGCTGTTGGCGCCGGCCCAGACGTGGTCGGTGTCGACGCCCGTGTCGCCTGCCTTGTCGGTGTCGCCTCCAACCCCGGGACTGCCGACGAACACGAGGTCGTCGACGGGGATGCCGTGGTCGTGGGCGGCGTGCCCGGTTGTGGTGGAGCCGTAGCTGTGCCCGATCGCGGTCAGGTGTGCGGGGTCGCCGTCCCGGGACTCGCGCAAGCCGTCGAGGGTGTCGGCCAGACGCTCGCCACCACGGGTCGCCATCTCCTCGGTCACGACGCCGGCGGCGTCCCAGCCCTCGTCCCAGGGCATGTTGTCGGGGGCGTCGTAGCCGATCCAGAACATCGAGGCGTTGGTCTCGGCGGTGCCGAGGAACCTGCTCGACTCGTAGAGGGTCAGGGCTCGCGCAGCCTGGTAGGGCGCGCTCTCACCGTCGGTGCCGAAGCCGGGGACGACGACCGAGACGTTGTCGGCAGTGTCGAGGTTGCCGGCGGCCACGGCGACCGCGCCGTCGGAGTCGAAGGCGGCGGGGTCGTAGAGGTAGAGCTGGCTGGACACCTGTTCACGGGTGACCGGGTCGATGCCCGCCTCGATGGTGTCGATGGCGTCGCGGGCGGAACGGGCGTTCTCCAGCCATCGCGCTTCGCGTGAGGTCAGCAGATCGTGCTGCTCGAGGTGTTCCCAGTCGGCGAGGTCACGGTCGAGGGCTACGTGGTTGGCCTCGTCCCGGGCCCAGGACGGGATGCCGTCGCGGTTGCCGATGGCCCCGGGCGAGGCCGCGATCACGGCCTGCTGCTGTTCGTGGGCGAGGGCGTCCCACCAGGCGTTGACCTCGCCCGGCCCCGCTGCTGGACCGGGCATGGTGTCGAGCGCGGCGTCGGCGGGGTCCGCGACGCCGCCGTACCGCGCCTCGACCTGCTCGAGCCGGAGCACCCGGTCGAACGCCTCCTGCATGGCGGTCTCCTCGGCCACGAGATCGGCCGACCACGCGCTCAGGTCGTGCTCGAAGCCCTCGACTCGCCGGCGCAGGTCGTCGCAGTCGGCCTGAACGGCGGCCGCCTCCGTCTCGGTCGCGGCGTGCGCGCGGGCGGCGACGGCCTCGAGGGCCCCCATGAGGTGCTCCCGCTCACCGGCCAGGGTGGTACGTCGTTCGACCAGGCCGGCCATCGCCTCGGCGTGGGCGTCGCAGCGGCGGGACACCGAGCGCAGCGCGAGCGACATGGCATCCGCACGGCGACCCAGCGGCGCGATCGCCTCGCGGTAGGAGGTGGCGGCGAGCGCATGCCAGTCGCCGATGCGGGCATCGCCGGCGACGAACGTGCCGAGGTCGTCGATCTGGGCGGCACCGGCGAGCAGGTCGGCGGCGAACGTGCGGATCGCACCGACATCGACGGACAGCGGCGGAACCGGCCGGGGGGTCGGCGGCAGCCAGATCGTGGTCATGCGGGGTCCCCGTTGGAAGCGGAACGCAGTGAGCATTCCAATGGGGTGCTCATCGCTGCTCCCGCAGGTAGCTCGCCAGCACGAGCAGCTCGGAGCCGGCCGCCTGGTCGGTGGCGAGGTAGTCGGCGATCACCGTCCGCAGCCCATCCGCGCGGTCCTCGGCCGCCTCGGCGAGCCCGGTCGCGTGCCGCTCCCAGGCGATGGTGAACCGGGAGGCGGCGCCCGACACGGCTGTCGTGAAGCCGCCGCTGGGCGCGGACCCGATCTGGCCGGCTGCGGCGGAGACGTCGAGGGCCTGCTCGTCCCACGATCGCGAGACCCGGCCGACCGAGAGGGGGACGACCTCCATCAGCGCCTCACCAGCTCCCGCGCCCGGGGCCGGCCGACGTACAGAGGCTCCGATCTCACGTCGAGCAGGAGCGCACCCGTCCCCTCGGCGTACGACGCCTCGACCCGGACCTCGCCTCGGGTGGCCGACAACCGCTCGACCTCGCCCGGAACTCGCCGGGTCCGCCAGCCTTCTCGCTCCAGCGCGCCACGCAGCGCCACCAGGGCAGCGAGCCCGTCCGGGGTCGTGGTGCTGCCGCGAGCCGAGGCCACGACGGTGCCGTCGTCCGGTCCGAAGCCCAACCCGGCCGGGGGCGTGCTGCTCGAGCCGAGCACTGCTTCCCCCAGCCGCTCGGCGGTGCGAGTGACCCGCTCGAGCGTCTCGACCACCTGCGCCTGGTCGAGGGTCCCGCTCGATGGCCTCGGCTCCGGGGCCGGCAGGACGACGAGGTCGACATCGGGATGCCGACGGCGCACCGGCGCGAAGAACGAGTCGAGGGGAGCGCTGGGCGGTTGGAGCTTCATGCGGACAGGCTGCCACCTGTGGCCCGTCGCCGAAACCGGACGCTCGGCGGCTGTGGACGGTCACGGCCGGCGGATCCCCGTGGCGACGTGTGCGCCAGGGCGCTCAGCCGTCGAGTGCCATCCGGAGCGCGGCGGCGAACCCGTCCGGGTCACCCCGCTGGCCGAACTCCCCCAGGAAGCCGCCGTGGTGGCTCGGGAACATCGTCAGCTCGACGCCCAGCCGCTCCGTGAAAACAGCGGCCCCTCGGGCGGCCATCTCCCCCGCGGACTCGACACCGGCGGCGACGACGATCCTGGTCGACGCGCTGGGCCTCGGTCATCGCGTCATCCTCCCGGGTCGTGGCCTGTGTCTGCTGACCGGCGATCGCGCCGAAACTCATCGGGATCCACAGATCTAGCCGATGTCGCGGTGCAGGGTCTGCTCCGGCGAGTTCTCGGTGACGCAGAAGGGCAGGCCGGCGGGGTCGCGCAGGGCATGCCAGCCGCGACCGGGGCCGATCTCGTCCGCCCCGAGGTCGCGAAGGCGGCGTACCTCGGACGGGAGGTCGTCGCTGCCATGGTCGAGGTGGGCCCGGACCGGACCGTCGGGCTCATCGAGGCGCTGGAAGAGCAGCTGCAGGGGCGATCCGGCGTCGTCGTGCCACTTGCCCGCGAACTCGCGAGCCGGCGAGCTGACCCACCTGCCGGGCAGCAAGTCACGCCAGAACGCCACCTCACGGTCGTGGACCGCCCTCGGTGAATCGATGCAGACCTGCACCATCCGGCTGCGGTGCCCGTCGTCCCAGGTCATCGGATCCGGTGGCTCGTGCTCACCGACCTCGAGCACGCAGAATGGCAGCCCGCCAGGAGACCGCAACGTCCGCCAGCGGTCATGCTCGGCGACGAGGTCGGCACCCAGCTCGCCGGCGCGGTTGACGAGGGCATCGGGGTCGCCGGTCTCCAGATCCACGTGAATCCGTGGCGGCCCGTCGATCTCCTGGAGGTGGAGGTACGACGTTCCGCGCGGCGGCTCGAAGCTTCTGAGCTCGGGGTGGCCCGGCCACGGATCACCGACCGGCCAACCCAGGACACGTCCCCAGAAGTCGGCCTGCACGGCATGCTGGTCTGTCGGGACATCGATCACGGCGTGGAGCCAAGCCATGTGGACGAGTATCGACCCTCGACCGGCGTAGCATCGCCACATGAGTCGGATGACCCGTGCAGCGGCAGCACGTCTCCGGCTCGCCGCCGCTCTGATGGTCGGTGGCGCGCTCACCCTGCTGACGCCTTCGCTGCTCGCATCGACGGTGGACGGCCCATCGGCCGCGTTGCTGGTGGCGCTGGCGCTGGCCGTGGCCGCGGTGGCAGTTCCCCTCAGCCACGTGGCGACCCCGGCGCCCGGAACACTGGCCCCGCCCTCGCGCGCGGCTGAGGACGCGGCTGCGGTCCTCACCGGGCGTGTCACCGACCCCCTGCACCACCCGCTGCGCCCCCGCGCTCCTGGACTGGTCTGACCCTCCCCGCCTTTCGGCGGCCCCTCAGGTCCGACTCTCCCCCCACTCACCCAGGAGTACCCATGTCCCTGCTCGACCCGCTGTCCCATGTCCTCGCTGCCATCGTCGCGGCAGCCCATGTCGCCCTCACCTACCTCGGCGCCGACCCCGCCGCCGGAACCACCTGGCTGCTCTGCATCGCTGCCGTTGTCATCACGGTCCGGTTCGCGATGCTGCCCCTGGTCGCCCACGGCGTCCGCCTCGCCCACGCGTCTGCACGTGCGCGGCCACAGCTGCAGGACCTCGCCAAGCGCTACAAGACCGCGCGGACCGCGACAGCGTGCGCCGCCATATGGAAGATCGCCGCCGCATCGCCGCCGAGCACGGGATGCCACGCCTCGGTTGCCTGCCGATGCTGGTGCAGCTGCCGATCTGGATAGCGCTCTACCAGTTGCTGGCCGAGGTGGCCGCCGGTGTACCGGTCGGAGCGATGAGCACCGAACTGGTCGCTTCGCTGGGGGCCGCCACCCTCCTGGGCGTCCCACTGGCCGAGCGCGGCTACCTCGGCGCGGGAGCAGCACACCTCGCCGTGGTCGCCGGCATGGCCCTGGTCGCGGCCACGCTCACGTTCGTCACCCAGCGGTACTTCGTCGCCCCCAACACCGTGACCGACGGCCTGCCCGAGGCCGTGGCCCGAGCCCAGCAGGTGATGCCGACCCTCTCGGCTCTCGGCCTGCTCGTGGCCGGCGGCGTCGTCCCGGCGGCGCTTCTTGCGTCCTGGGTGTGCAGCTCGGTGTGGACACTGGCGCAGTCAGCGGTCATCTGGCACTTTTTCCCCACACCGGGTTCGCCGGCGGCCGGCCAGGCGGGCTGAGGACAACGCGCTCAGTGAGGCCCAAGAGCGAGGATGGGCGAGTGATGAAGATCCGGGCAGCGGTGGTCCACGATGCACCGGTCATGGGACGGGTGATGGTGGCGGCGTGGCTCTCGGCGCACCGCGGCCAGATGCCCGACACGGCTTGGCAGAGGCGGGTGGACGAGTGGACACCGGACGTGTCGGCGCGGGGATGGGCACGGCTGCTCACTGAACAGGCTGAGGGCGACCCCGCACGCGGCGTCCTGCTGGTCGCCGAGGACGACAGCGGCGATCCCGTCGCCCTGGTGCTGGGTACGGAGGCCGAGTACGACACGTCGGGCTCGACTGCCAAGATCGATGCCCTGTACGTGCTGCCGGATCGGCAGGGTGAGGGACTCGGCCGGCGGCTTCTGCAAGAGGCGGCCCGCGAGTTGGCCACGCTCGGTTTCAGCGTGCTCCACATCGGTGTCCTGACCGCCAATCTCCCGGCCCGCGGGTTCTACGCAGCGATGGGTGGTCACGAGATCGGCCAGCGAACGTTCGACGAGGAGGGCCATCTGCTCGCCGAGAGTGTCTACGCCTGGCCCGACATCAATGCTCTGGTTGGTGGTTCGAGCGAGCGTTCGTAGCGGCGGACCTACCGCCAGCCGGCAGCGTCGAGCGCTGCGGAGATGGGCTCGAGATCCGCGACGAGCTGGTCGAGCTCGCTCGGCTCCAGGCCGTCGTACGTCGGTGCGGCGAGGTGGTCGGTGAGCGCCTCGATCCGCTCCTTGGTCTCCCGGCCAGAGGCACTGAGCCAACCGGAGGCGTCGATGAGGCCACGGGCGCGCATTCCCTCCACGACCGCGGCCAGCTGAGCCGCGGGGAGGTGATGGACCCTGCCGAACTTCTCCGCGGGGAGCCCCTCGGAAAGCGCGTGGAGCACATGAGCCTCCGTCCCGCCTATGCCCGCGCCAACCAGGGCGGCAACGTGACCGTCCCCGCGGTACTCGCGGAGCAGGGTGGCCGCATGCCAGAGCCGGGCCACCGGTTCCTCCGGCACGGGGAGCACGCGGAGTGCGGCGTACATGATCCGCCCCTCCGTCGTGGCGCTGGTCGCGGTCCTGGTCGCGAGGTCGGCGGCACGCGCAAGACCCGGGTCGTCGGCGAGATCGCCGAGGATCCGCCTCAGCGCCGCGACGCTGCCCTGCTCGCGAGCGGCGAGCGCCGCCTCGGGAGTGGTGATGTCCCAGACGCGCGGGATGTGGCGGGCGACTTCGCCGTCGGCGAAGTTGTAGAAGATCGCATGGACCACCTCGGCCGGGACCCTGCCCAGGGGCGCCGCCCGCCCGGCGAAGTAGCAGTCCCAGACGTTCCGGAGGCCAAGTGACCTGAGGGCATCCTCCGGCTCTTCGGAGAAGTAGGTGACCAGGTGGATCGGCTCCACGAGCCGGTGCAGCCGGCGGGCGACGGTCTCCATTGGCCGCGACGATAGCGAGCCAGGGTGGGAGGCACGAGACGCTCGCGCGGAGCGGCCGACACCCTCCCCGCGACCTCAGTGGTTGGCCGAGCGCGCCACAACCAGCACCAGGTCACGAACCTGAGCGTTGATCGCGGCGCGGTTCGCCTCGAACTCCGCGTTGGTCAGCTCGTCCCGGTCGGTGTTGCTGAGGCCCTGGAGGACCGGGGTGTGGATGTGCCCACCCGGCACGTCCAGACCGACGGCGTCCCGCAGCAGGGTGGCCCGGTACGCGATCTCGTTTGAAAGGTAGTTGCCGCCGCCCCCGGACCTGGCCTGCGATCCCTCGGTCGGGCCGTCCTCACGAGTGACCCCGGGACTCGGGGCCGCGGGGCAGGTGGTCGTCACGGGCTCGGGGGGCGTCTCGCCTGACACCTCCACGACCCGGCGGTTGTCGAAGACCGGGAACGGACCGGTGTCCGCGGCGAGCATGGCGGCGAACGGATGCGTCGAAAGCGTCCACTGGGGTTGCGGCTCCACCGTGGGCGCCCCGGCAGCTGCTGGGATCACGCCTCGGTAACACACCCGCTCGTTGTCCGGAAAGCCCGCCCGCCAGGCGCCGTTGAAGTGCTCCAGGTCGATGCGGCCGACCCTGCCCTGGCTGGTCGTCGCGAAGGCGTCGACCGGGGCGGCGGACGATCTGAAGTGGGGCAGCAACGCTTCCTCGACCATGCCGTTCCCGAAGTCGCGCCAGCGCACCGGGAACATCGCTGCCTCGATCCGGATCGGGCCGTCCGGTCCCCGCACCGTCACGCCGTCCAGGGCCAGGGCGCTGGCGCCGGAGGGATTGGCCTGACGGATGTCGCGGTCGAGTGTGAACGGGTCGAAACCGGTGACCAGGACCCGCGTCACCTGGTCGCCCCGTGGGAAGCGGACGTCGTCCTGCCCCCGGGAAGTGCGGTCGAGATCAGCAATCAGTGCCAACCGGTCGTGATCGGTTACGGCGAAGCCGGGGTCCCATTGGCGCAGCGCTGCGCTCATGGCCAGGCGCGTCCAGTACAACGGTCGGTCGTCGCCGTCACTCAGCGTGCCTCCGGGCTCGGCCTTGTCCTGGACCCGGGCCACGGCCAGGTCCCAGAGGTCACGGGAGTGCTCGTGCACCACCGAGCGCGCGGAGGCGAGGCTGTCGGCGTCGCAGAGTGCCCGGCGGAAGGCCTCCAGCGTGTCGGTGAACCCGCCGCCATCGATGAAGCGCGCCGGTTCGGGCCGTGACAGGAACTGCTCTTCATAGGTGAGTGCCACCGCGGCGTCCGTGCAGCCCGCCTGCGGCGACGCGGCTGGTGCAGGACTCGCCCAGACGGCCGCGGGAATGGTCAGGGCGCCAGCAACGAGAGCACCCACGGCGGTCACGCGCACGGGACGTGAACGGAAGGAACGACGGGTCATCGACTGCCTCCTCGAGAATCGGGGACCGACACTAGGCGCATGCCGGAGAGGCCGCAAACGACCGTCGCACCCCGGTCCCGCCACCCCCGTCGGGAGACGATCGCACGGGGTGTGTCCCTCTTGATCCAGGAACGCCTCTCGTGCCGATGAGCGGGCGGGCCGAGACCTCCGTCAGATCAGATCGTCTCTGGTCGAGAGCCTGTCATCTGCAAGACATGTGACGTCCACCCAGGGTCAGGCGCCACTCCTGGCGTCGCGGGCATGAAGAGATAGCGTCGCGGGCATGAAGAGATCCCTCGCAGCCGCGACCGCGGCGTTCAGCGTCCTGACTCTCGCAACCACACCGGCGCCGGGCCTTGCCGCACCCGGTTCATCGGAGAAGGGGGACCCGCTGGCCCAGCCGCTCGAAATCGGTCCCACCGGCCTGGACGAGGACCGCCGCGTGGAGCAGCTCGCATCCGGGGTGACCCTGTACCGGGTGGTGCGCGGCGAGCCCGACGCTCGCGACCACTACACCGCCACGGCCGGTTTCGCCACCACCGAGGCTCAGGCAGCTGCCCTGGAGGCCAAGGTCCGTGACGCGGGCTACGAGCCGTACCGGCACGCCTCGGTCGAACAGTCCCCGACCGGAGGTCCTCTCGGCTGGGCGGTGCGCACCGGACGCTACGCCACCCAGACCGAGGCCGAGGCAACCGTCACGCAGCTGAAGGCGGCCGGACTCACCGCCCGCGTCGATGACACTGCACATGACGGAGCTTCGACGACCGGCCCGTGGCGGGTCACCATGCTCGTGGTCGACCCCGACCGGTTCACCGGATCGATGCGCTCGGAGCTGGCGACCGACGAGATCTACGGGCGTGAGACCACTTCGGCGATGGCCGAGCGGTACGCCGCCGTCGCCGCTGTGAACGGCGGCTACTTCACCATCGACGGCACCCGGGACCGGCCCGGACCGTGGCTCGAGGGCACGGACGGCGACCTGGGCGGCGTGGCCGTGCGGGACGGGGACGTGCTCTCCGAAGCGGTCGGGGACCGGCCGGCACTGGTGTTGCCTCACGACAACGGGGACGCCGACGTCCGCCGGGTGGTCACCAAGCTGTCCCTGGCCACCATCGACGGGGCACGGCGGGAGGTCACCGGCCTCAACCGCACCCCGGGCCTGATCACCAACTGCGGCGGCGTCGGCGACCCGTTCCCGATCGACGCGCCCGCTCACGACTACACCTGTGGCAACAACGACGACCTCGTCGTGCTGGGCTCTGAATACGGCGCTCCGCTGCCCACCGGAGACGGCTACCAGGTCCGGCTCGACGGATCCGGGCGCGTCACCGAGGCCAGTTCGGGGCGCGGTGGTGCTGAGCCGCAAGGGACAGCGACCGCGATCCAGGCGACCGGAGCGTCGGCCAGATGGTTGGAGGACCACGCCCGGTTCGGCGATCGACTCGTCCTCGACGAGGAGGTCCGCGACGCCGACACCGACCGAACCGTCCGCCTGCACCGCGACACCTCGGTCGTCAACGGCGGCCCGCTGCTCGTCGACGACGGCAATCAGTCCCTGGATCCGGTCCGTGATGGCTGGAGTCCCGAGGCGATCGCTGGCGACACGCGTGCGGAGTTCTACTGGCGCTGGTACGTGCGCCGCAATCCGCGCACGGCAGCTGGCGTGCTGGCCGATGGCCGCGTCGTATTCGTTCAAATTGACGGACGGCAGCCCGGGCGCAGTGTCGGCCTGGGGATCACCGAGACCGCCCGACTACTCGACGGTCTCGGGGTGCGTGAGGCGATCAACCTCGACGGCGGCGGATCCAGCGCGATCGCGACCGCCCGGCATGGCCTCGTGAACACCCCCAGTGATCCCGTGGAGCGTCCGGTCGCCGACGCCCTCGTCCTGACCCGCTGAGGCACTGGCCCGCTACAGAAGAACGGCCCGTCCTCGCGCTGCGGGGGCGGGCCGATCTGTCGCTCTCGGGGACTCGTGGCGGCCCGTGACCGCTTCCCGAAGAATGTTCGGAACAGTTGAGGACGGATGCCCTCCCAAAGGGACACACCCGATCAGAGGTCGGGGAACCAGAGGGCGAGCTCGCGCTCGGCTGACTCGGGGGAGTCGGATCCGTGCACGAGGTTCTCGCGGTTGGACAGCGACAGGTCTCCCCGGATCGTGCCCGGAGCCGCCTTGCGCCCGTCCGTGGCGCCGGCAATCGCCCGCACCACCGCGATCGCCTCGTCACCCTCGAGCACCATCGCCACCAGCGGGCCCCCGGTCACGAAGTCGCGCAGTGGCGGGTAGAAGTCACGCTCGACGTGCTCGACGTAGTGCCGGTCCGCCAGCTCTCCGTCGATCGTGCGGAGCTCCATCCGGACGATGCTCAGCCCCTTGGCCTCGAAGCGGGACGTCACCTCGCCGACGAGACCGCGGCGGACCGTGTCGGGCTTCAGCAGGACCAGGGTGCGCTCGCTCATTCGGGAACCCTATCGAGGGCGCCAGGTCAGGCGGAGTCGGCCTCGTGAGCGGCGTACGCCGCCGCTCGTTCGCGCTCGATCTTGCGTCCCAGGAAGGTCGCCGTCCCCCACAGCAGCGCGAAGATCGCGCCGAGCAGGAACATCATCGGAACCAGGAATCCCATACCGATCGCCGCGAGCTGGATCGCCCAGCCGGCGCCGTAGGCCCACTCCGAGCGGAGCATCCCCGCGAGCAGCAGGCAGGCCACCGCGAGACCGATCCCCAGGGCCAGCGCAACCGGAGTCGAGACATCGGTGAGGGTGATCATCACCGGTGTCGTGAGCCCCAGGGTGATCGCCTCCAGCGAGAGGACGGCGGCGCACATCCCGCGCCGCGGCGACCGGGCCTCGCTCTCGCTCACGACCGACCCCTCAGCATGGTCCGCGCCTCTCCGGCGGTGACCACCGAGCCTGTCACCAGGACGGCACCGGACCCGACCCCGCCTCCGAAGACGGCGCCGGCCTCCGCCAGGGCGGCCGCCTGGTCGATGGCGTCGGCCAACTGTGGCGCAACGGTCACCCTCTGTTCGCCGAAGACCTCGCGGGCTACCTCGGCGAGGGCTCCCGCGGGCATCGCCCGATGGGTGGAGTTCTGGGTGCAGACGAGGTGCGCGAGGTGTGGCTCGAACGCGGCCAGCAGTCCCTCAGCGTCCTTGTCGGCCATCACCCCCATCACGCCGATGAGCGGGGAGAACGTGAAGGAGTCCTCCAGCGCGGCGGCGGTGGCCTCGGCGCCGTGCGGGTTGTGGGCGGCGTCGAGCACGATGGTCGGACTGCGGCGGATGACCTCCAACCGGGCCGGGGAGGTCACCCCGGCGAATGCCGCCCTGACGATCTCCGCGGCCAGGGGCTCCGAGCCGGTGAACGACTCCACGGCCGCGAGCGCCACCGCGGCGTTCTGCGCCTGGTGTGCGCCGTAGAGCGGCAGGAAGACGTCGTCGTACGTCGCCCGCAACCCCTGCAGCGACACCAGCTGCCCCCCTACGGCGGGGACCCGGGAGACGACCCCGAACTCCGAGCCCTCGCGGACCACGGTGGCGCCCACCTCGGCGGCCCGGTCCAGAAACACCTCGGCCACCTCGGGCGTCTGCTCGGCCAGGACCACCACCGAATCCGGCTTGATGATCCCGGCCTTCTCGGCAGCAATGGAGACCGGCGTGTTTCCCAGGTATCGCGAGTGGTCGATCGCGACGGGCAGTACGACGGCGACGGCCGCGTCGGCGACGTTGGTGGCGTCCCACGAGCCGCCCATCCCGACCTCGACCACGGCCACCTCGACCGGGGCGTCGGCAAACGCGGCGTAGGCCATCGCGACGATCGTCTCGAAGAACGACAGCGGGTGCTCCTCGGCAGTGTCGACGAGGTGGGTGTAGGGGGCCACGTCGTTGAACGCCCGCACGAACTGCTCGTCGTCGAGTGGCTCGCCGTCGAGGGAGATTCGCTCGTTCATCCGCTCCACGTGGGGCGAGGTGAAGCGACCGGTGCGCAGCTCGAGGCCACGCAACAAGTCATCGATCATCCGTGAGGTGGAGGTCTTGCCGTTGGTGCCGGTCAGGTGGACGACGGGGTAGGAGCGTTGCGGTTCCCCGAGCAGCTCGGTGAAGGCCCGGATCCGGTCCAGGGACGGCTCGAGCCTGGTCTCGGGCCAGCGGGACAGCAGGGCGTCCTCCACCTCGGCGAAGGTCTCGGCGAGGCGCGGCGCGGCAGGGGTTTCACTCATGACCTGTCGAGTCTAGAGAAGCCCTCCGCACCAGTCGCAGTGGTGCCGGACGTCAGCCGGCGAGAACAGCGGCCCCGCTGGAGACCGGCTCGGTCAGGACCGCCTCGTAGTGGACGAACCGCGCGTCCGTCATGATGGCGTCGAGGTGCAGCACGAACACGTTGTCACCGCTCTGAAGTCGGTAGAAGTCCGACTGCAATGGCCGGCCGGCCGGCCCGGTGAACCGCGCCTCGAAGGTCCTCACGCCGTCGTACTCCCAGGGCGTCGACAGGTCCTCGAGTACCAGCTCGACGCCGTCGACCAGCCGGCAGGGCTCAGGTACGACGGCCAGCACACGGCCCCGGTGGCCGAGCAGCGTCTGGTACGACGGTGTCGCGTAGGTGGTGTTCATGGGCTCCCCCGATCTCCATTCCCACGACCACCATCCCCGTAGTTCGCCGCGCCGTCCCGGAATCGGTCGGATATGACCCGGCCGCACTACCTCGGTCGAGACGTTCGGGCAATGACAGGAACTGGTTCGCGGCCGCAGCAACCCCACCCGTAGCATTTCGCGCATGACCGACACCCAGCCGCCGCCTGTCCAGACGACGACGCCGCCCGCCCCGCGCGTCGTGGTACCGGACAAGCCGGCGCTGGAGGGCCTGGAGGAGACGTGGGCGGCGCGCTGGAAGGAGCAGGACACCTACCGGTTCGACCGCTCCCAGCCGCGCGAGAACGTCTACTCCATCGACACTCCCCCGCCGACGGTGTCGGGGAGCCTGCACGTCGGCCACGTCTTCTCCTACACCCACACCGACCTGATCGCACGGTTCCAGCGGATGCGCGGCAAGTCCGTGTTCTACCCGATGGGCTGGGACGACAACGGACTGCCCACCGAGCGCCGCGTGCAGAACTACTACGGCGTGCGCTGCGACCCGTCGCTGCCCTACGACGCCGACTTCACCCCACCCGACAAGCCCGACCCCAAGCGGCAGGTCTCGATCAGCCGGCCGAACTTCGTGGAGCTGTGCGAGCAGCTGATCGAGCAGGACGAGGAGATCTTCGAGGAGCTGTGGCGCACGGTCGGCCTGTCGGTCGACTGGAAGGAGCACTACACGACGATCGGACCGAAGGCGCAGCTGGTCAGCCAGGTCGCGTTCCTGCGCAACTTCGCCCGCGGCGAGGCCTACCTCTCCGACGCTCCCACGCTGTGGGACGTCACCTTCCAGACGGCGGTGGCCCAGGCCGAGCTGGAGGCGCGCGAGTACGCCGGTCACTACCACCGGATCGCCTTCCATCGCGGTGACGGATCACCCGTCCACGTCGAGACCACCCGTCCCGAGCTGATCCCGAGCGTGGTCGCCCTGATCGCCCACCCGGATGACGAGCGGTACGCCGACCTGGTCGGCCAGACCGTGACGTCGCCGGTGTTCGGGGTCGAGATCCCGGTGCTCGCGCATCACGCAGCGGAGCCCGACAAGGGCGCCGGGATCGCAATGTGCTGCACGTTCGGCGACCTCACCGACGTGATGTGGTGGCGCGAGCTCGACCTCCCCGTCCGGACCCTCATCGGCCGCGACGGCCGGATGTCGCGCGAGACTCCCGAGTGGCTCGACGGAGAGGCCGCCGCGGCGGCGTACGAAGGGCTCAAGGGCAAGACGGCGTTCTCCGCCCGCGAGGCGATCGTCGCCAGGCTCCGGCAGAGCGGCGACCTCGAGGGCGAACCGACCCCGACCCAGCGGATGGCGAACTTCTACGAGAAGGGCGACAAGCCGCTGGAGATCGTGGCGACCCGGCAGTGGTACATCCGCAACGGCGGCCGCGACGCCTCCGTGCGCGCCGAGATGCAGCAGCGCGGAGCCGAGATCGAGTGGGCGCCGTCCCACATGAAGCACCGCTACGACAACTGGGTCGGTGGGCTCCAGGGCGACTGGTTGGTCTCACGGCAGCGCTTCTTCGGCATCCCCTTCCCGGTCTGGTACCCCCTCGACGATGCCGGCGACCCCGACTACGACCACCCCCTCCTCCCCCGCGAGGAGGAGCTCCCGCTCGACCCGTCCACTCGAGCGCCGCAGGGCTACACCGAGGAGCAGCGGGGCAAGCCCGGCGGGTTCGTCGGCGACCCCGACGTGATGGACACCTGGGCCACGTCGTCGCTGACCCCACAGATCGCGGGCGGGTGGGAGACCGACGATGACCTGTGGCAGCGGGTCTTCCCGATGGACCTGTGCACCCACGCCCACGACATCATCCGCACCTGGCTGTTCTCCCGGGTCGTGCGCGCCCACTACGAGAACCACGTCGCCCCATGGAGCCACGCGCTGATCTCTGGCTTCATCGTCGACCCGGACCGCAAGAAGATGTCGAAGTCCAAGGGCAACGCCGTCGTCCCGTCCGAGGTCCTGGCGAAGTACGGCGCGGACGCGGTCCGCTGGCGGGCCGCGATGGCGCGGCCCGGCCTCGACTCCCCGTTCGACGAGAGCCAGATGAAGGTCGGGCGTCGGCTGGCGATGAAGGTGCTCAACGCGTCGAAGTTCGTCCTCGGCGGGGTCGGCGCCAGCTCGCTCGACCACTTCGCGGTGAGCGAGCCCATCGACTGCGCCCTGCTCGCGCGACTGGAGACGGTCGTCGCGCAGGCCACCGAGGCGTTCGAGGGCTACGACTACACGACCGCGCTGGAGGTCACCGAGAAGTCGTTCTGGGAGTTCTGCGACGACTACCTCGAGCTGGTCAAGGAGCGCGCCTACGCCGAGGACGGCGGGGTCCCGACCGCCTCGGCCCGGGCAACCCTGGCCATCGCGCTCCACGTCCAGCTCCGCCTGCTGGCGCCGTTCCTCCCCTACGTCACCGAGGAGGTCTGGTCGTGGTGGCAGGAGGGGTCGATCCATCGCGCCCCGTGGCCGGTGTCCGGCGACCTGGGCGCCGCGGCTGCCGCCGACCCGGCGATCGTGGACGCCGTCGCGGCCGCGCTGATCGGCATCCGGGGGACGAAGTCGCAGGCCAAGGTCTCCATGCGAGCCGAGCTGGCACGCGTCGAGATCTCCGGACCCGCCGACCAGGTTGCCGGCGTCGAGTCCGCCGCAGACGACCTGCGGAATGCGGGCAAGATCACCGGCGAACTGGTGTTCAGGGCCGACGCGGAGGCCGACGGCATCACCGTCGAGGCGGAGCTGACTGAGACACCGCAGAACTAGGGCTGGTCAACCCTCGAGCAACACCGGTCTGCTCGGGGACGGGCTCCCGTCAGTCAGCGGTGGCCCTTCTTGGCGTGGCCCTTGTCCTTGCCGTGACCGGACTTGTGGTGACCCTTGGCCTTGTGGTGGCCGTTGCCGTGGCCGGACCTGTCGTGGCCTTTCGCCTTGGCGTGGCCGTTGCCGTGGCCAGACCTGTCGTGGTCTTTCGCCTTCGCGTGGCCGTTGCCGTGGCCGGACCTGTCGTCACCCTTGGCCTTGTGGTGGCCGTTTCCGTGGCCCTTCCCATGGCCGCTCGACCCGTACCCGACGGCGGGACCACCGGGTCCGCTGGCGCCGGCCTGAGCGGCGCCGTCGCCAGGGCCGCGGTCCGGGCCGGTGGCCCGCGCCTTCGGCGCCCCCGGCGCGTTGCCCGCTTCCTTGCCCGGAGCCGGGTCGCGGTCTCCGTCCTGCGCGCGGCCCGTCGATCCGGTCCCGGCATCGTTCCCCGCGGCCGGAGTCGGCACTGGTGTGGAGACGTCGGTGCTCGGGTCCGCTCCGTCGAGGGCGCCGGCTGGCGCGGCGCTCGAGTCGGCCGAGGGGTCGACCTCCGGCGCGGGCGCTTCGGCGGTGTCGAGCCGCACGCCGTCCTTCACGACGTACAGGGGCTCGTGCAGCAGCGGTGTCCCGGCCAAGACGCTCGAGGTTCCGTTCCGGATCGCGTCCACGACGTCTTGCGCCCGCAGTGCGTTCGCGAACACCAGCCCGCCCACGATCGCCACGACGACGAACGCGAACAGGGGTCGCAGATGTTCGGCACTCACGGCGGGGGGACCTTTCAGTGGCTGACACCAAGTGTCCCCGTGCGCCCTCAGGCTGAGGAGGAACTCGCCGACAAATGACCTGAAGTGACTACCGGTTCACCGAAATCGTGGACCTTTCTGGTAGGGCTCAGCGGGACTCGCAGCCGGCCAGGCGCTCGGCAGTGCAGTCGTCGCTTCCTGGCCCACCCGCGGCACTGTCGCGTCCCGGGCCGCCACGCAGCTCGTCGGGGCCGATGCTGCCGAACAACCGGTCCGGGCCAAGAGCTCCGAGGAGGTCGTCGTTACCGGCCCCGCCGACCAGCAGGTCGCTGCCGCCTGCGCCGTCCAGCTTGTCGCGGCCGTCACCGCCGTACGCCCGGTCGGCGCCCGGGCCGGCGCAGATCTCGTCGTTGCCGCCATTGCCACGAATCACGTCGTTGCCGCCGAGAGCGACGATCGAGTCGTCGCGGGCCGTGCCCCGGATCACGTCGGCGCCCGGGGTCCCGGTGATGGTGACGACCTCGCCGTGACAGAAGTTCGGAGCGCTGGAGGCGGTTCCGAGCGCGGCCAGGCTGAGCGGCACGCCCAACGCCATGACAAGGACTGTCCGCTGCACGAGTCGTGCGGCACCGATTCTGTTCATCCTGATCCCCTCCGGGAAGTTGTGCTGAACCGGCCACCAAGGACGCACCCGGACCGGTTGAGGTCTCTGTTGCGTCGATTGTGCTCGCCGGGAGGGGCGCAGCGGCAAGTGGACGATCGTCCTAGTACTAGAAGATTGAACGACGGCTCAGGCAGACTTCTTCTTCTTCTCGGCCTCGCGCGGTACCAGGGTGGGGGCCACCTCGTCGATCACGACCTCGCGGGTCACGATGACCTTGCCGACGTCGCCGCGGGACGGGACGTCGTACATCACATGGAGAAGCACTTCCTCGATGATCGCGCGCAGACCACGCGCACCTGTGCCCCGCTCCATGGCCTTCTCCGCGATCGCGGCGATCGCCTCCTCGTCGAACTCCAACTCGACCCCGTCGAGCTCGAAGAGGCGTTGGTACTGCTTGACGAGGGCGTTGCGGGGCTCGGTGAGGATCTGGACCAGAGCCTCGTTGTCGAGCTTGCTGACGCTCGCGATGAGCGGAAGCCGGCCGATGAACTCGGGGATCAGGCCGAACTTGGTGAGGTCCTCGGGCCGCACCTGCGCGAGCAGGTCGTCGGCGTCGCGCTCCGCCGCGCCGCGGACGTCGGCCGTGAAGCCCAACGTCTTCTTGCCCACCCGCTGCTCGACGATGTTCTCGAGCCCGGCGAAGGCCCCGCCCACGATGAACAGGATGTTGGTGGTGTCGATCTGGATGAACTCCTGGTGCGGGTGCTTGCGCCCACCCTGCGGCGGCACCGAGGCGGAGGTGCCCTCGATGATCTTCAGCAGCGCCTGCTGTACGCCTTCACCGGAGACGTCGCGCGTGATGGAGGGGTTCTCCGCCTTGCGGGCCACCTTGTCGATCTCGTCGATGTAGATGATTCCGGTCTCGGCCTTCTTGACGTCGTAGTCGGCCGCCTGGATCAGCTTGAGGAGGATGTTCTCGACGTCTTCGCCCACGTAACCGGCCTCGGTCAGGGCGGTCGCGTCGGCGATCGCGAACGGGACGTTGAGCATCCGGGCGAGGGTCTGCGCGAGATAGGTCTTGCCGCAGCCGGTCGGACCGATCACCAGGATGTTGGACTTGGCGACCTCGACGATCTCGTCCTTGCTGTGCTTGCCGCCGATGGCCTGGATTCCGGCCTGCACCCGCTTGTAGTGGTTGTAGACCGCCACGGCGAGCGACTTCTTGGCGTGCTCCTGCCCGATGACGTAGGAGTTGAGGAACTCGAAGATCTCCTTGGGCTTGGGCAGCTCGTCGAGGGAGACCTCGCCGCCCTCGCTGAGCTCTTCCTCGATGATCTCGTTGCAGAGGTCGATGCACTCGTCGCAGATGTAGACGCCCGGGCCGGCGATGAGCTTCTTGACCTGCTTCTGACTCTTCCCGCAGAAGGAACACTTCAGCAGGTCGCCACCGTCACCGATTCGTGCCACGGGCGATCATCCTCCGGTCGGTCCGTCTTGTCGTGCTCAACTCTCCGACGGTACCTCGCGGCGGCCCCAATGGCTGGCTGACACGAGGAACTCGTCGGACGATCATGTGAGGGCCGGCGTGGCCTTGCGCGACTCCACCACGGCATCGATGAGGCCGTACTCGACCGCACCCTCGGCCGTCAGGATCTTGTCACGCTCGATGTCCTTGCTGACCTCCTCGATCGACCTGCCCGAGTGGTCGCTGATCATCTTCTCGAGCAGCTCGCGCATCCGGATGATCTCGTTGGCCTGGATCTCGATGTCGGAGGTCTGGCCGAAGGTGCCCTCGGTGTAGGGCTGGTGGATGAGGATCCGGCTGTTCGGCAGCGCGAGCCGCTTGCCCGGCGAGCCGGCTGCCAGCAGGATCGCGGCCGCCGAGGCGGCCTGCCCGATGCACACGGTCTGGACGTCGCACTTGATGAAGTTCATCGTGTCGTAGATCGCGGTCAGCGCCGTGAAGGAGCCCCCGGGACTGTTGATGTAGATCTGCAGGTCCTGGTCGGGGTTCATCGACTCCAGGCACATGAGCTGGGCAATGACGGCGTTGGCGACGTCGTCGGAGATGGGGGTGCCGAGGTAGATGATGCGGTCCTCGAACAACTTGGCGTAGGGGTCGATCCGGCGGAAGCCGTAGGACGTGCGCTCTTCCCATTGGGGGATGTAGTAGTTCATCTCAGTCGGAACTGCTGGCGAGTCGCCGGGGGCGGCGAGGTGCCCGCTTCCTGCACCTTGGTAGTAGTTCATCTCAGTAGGTCCCTCTCAGTCCTTGGCCCTGGCCGGGCGGCCCTCGTCGGCGGCCTCGCGGGCGCTCGTGATGACCTGGTCGATGAAGCCGTAGTCGAGCGCCTGGTCAGCGGTGAACCACCGGTCCCGGTCGGCGTCGTTGATGACCTGGTCGAGCTCCTGACCGGTGTGCTGGGCGATCAGCTCGAGCAGGACCTTCTTGATGTGGAGGGACTGCTGGGCCTGGATCTTGATGTCGGAGGCGGATCCCCCCATGCCGGACGACGGCTGGTGCATCATGATCCGGGCGTGCGGGAGGGCGTAGCGCTTGCCCTTGGATCCGGCGCAGAGCAGGAACTGGCCCATCGAGGCCGCCAGCCCCATCCCGACCGTCGCGACGTCGTTGGGGATGTAGTTCATGGTGTCGTAGATCGCCATGCCGGCGTCGACCGAGCCACCGGGGCTGTTGATGTGGAGGAAGATGTCCGCCTCGGGGTCCTCCGCGGAGAGCAGGAGGAGCTGGGCGCAGATGGCGTTGGCGTTCTGGTCACGGACCTCGGAGCCGAGGAACACGATCCGCTCGCGCAGGAGCCGCTGGTAGATGTGGTCGTCGAGCCCGTAGGCCGACTGCCCGCCGTTCATCTCGACGGCGTTCGTCCCTGGACTGGAGTTCTGGTTCACGCTGCGACCCTAGCCCGAACCACTGACACTTCCACGCAATGTCCCGTGCTGTTCGCGGACAGCGGATTTCACCGCGCAGCGCCGCGCTGGCACGAGCCCGACGCGCCGAGATCAGGCCAGCCAGCGCCGCAGCGCGGCGTGCACGCCCGGGTGGTTGAGCAGGCCGAAGTGGTCGGTCCGTCCGACGTGGAGGAATTCGGCACCCGGAAAGAGGTCCGCACCCCTCCGGTCTCGGCCGCGGGCCGACTCGACCCGGACCAGGAGGTCGCCCACCACGTGCCCGACGGGGTGCCGGGGAGAGGTCGTGACGGTGGCCGCGACCAGCCGGTAGCGCGCGTGCGGCAAGGGTGGGACCTCCTCGGCCAGGCCGGCGACCAGGTCATGCACCCCGATGGAGCGCCAGTCCAGGATCCGGCCGAAGGCCGCAGTCTCCGGGAGCCGACCGAGCCCGCGGCTGCCTTCGCCGACGCCGCGGGCGATCGGCGCCCCCAGATGGGGGGACCCGAGCGTGACCACGTCGGAGACGAGCTCGGTCCACGGCTTCTCGACCTCGGTGGCCACCGCGCCCGCAGCCCGCATGATCAGCCCACCCATGGAGTGGCCCACCAGGGCGACGCGGCGCACCTCCACCGGCCACGCGTCCGCCACGTCCTGCATCAGCGCGGTCAGGGCCACCCCGTTCTCGCGCAGGCCCAGACCGGTGTTGGCGCGCAGGAAGACCGGTGTCCAGCCCTCGGCGGCCAGCATCTCGGCGTAGGTGGTGCCGAGGCGGTCACGACCCTTGTTCCAGTAGGACTCGTTCTCGCACAGCCCGTGCAGGAAGACGACCAGCCGGTCACTGGCGTCCGGGAAGGCCTCGGCGAGCGCGTCTGGCTCACGAGGTACGTCGCGGCCGCCCGCCCGCACCCCCATCGGGATGGCCAGCCGGGGGCGCTCACGCACGAGCCGGTCCCCGATCAGGCCGTTGACCGCCGAGTTGACGAAGCGTCCCCGGCGATCGGCCTCCAGCCTCGGCCCGATGCCGGTGTCGGCGACCTGGTCGAGGCCGTTCGCCGCGAGTCGCAAGCCGCGACCGAGGCCGCCGTAGACAGCCCCGGCGATCCCACGGTGCATGCGTTCGGAGAGCGTGGCGGTCTCCCGCGAGCGCCCGCTGAGCGACTGGACCCGGTCGAGGCAGGCTTCGTGGGTATCGCGCACGGTGCGCACGACCAGCTCGTCGGCGACCTGCGAGAGCAGCGAGAGTGCGTCGAGGACCCCGGGTCCTCCAGACGCTCCGGGCAAGTCGGCAGCCGCGTGCATGGCCAGATTTTACTACTCAGTGAACGCCCGTTCACTCAACCGACACGCGGACCCGCCCGGAGAGTTTCGGGCGGGTCAGCGTCATTGTTCGGAGGGTCAGGCTTGGGCGGTCGCCTCGTCGGCGGCCTCGCCCTCGGGCTCGGGCTCGGGCTCGGGCTCGGGCTCGCCGATGGTGCCGTCAGGCCGCAGGCCCGCCAGCTCGACCACGTTGCCCGAGGCGTCCTTGACCGTCGCGGACTCGACCACCACGGCCAGGGCCTTGCCGCGCAGGATCTCCTGCACCAGGTCGGGGATGTGGTTGTGCTCGAGCATGTGGTTCGCGAACTCCTGGGGGTCCTGACCGGACTGCTGAGCCCGGCGCACCAGGTGCTCGGACAGCTCGCTCTGGTCGACCCCGAACTCCTTCTCCTTGGCGATCGCGTCGAGCAGGAACTGCGCCGTGACGGCGTCGCGGACCCGGCGCTCGAGCTCGGCCTCGAACTCCTCCTGGGTCTGCGACTCGTCCTCGAGGTACTTCTCCATCGTGATGCCGGCCATCGCCAGCTGCTGCTCGATGTTCTGGCGGCGGGCGTTGAGCTCGTCGGTCACCATCGTCTCGGGGAGGGGGACCTCGACCTTGTCCAGCAGCCGCTCGAGTACGGCGTCGCGCGCGGCGGCCGCCTGCTCGAGGCGCTTGCCTCGGCCCAGCCGCTCCCGGACGTCCGCGACCAGTTCCTCGGTGGTGTCGAACTCCGAGGCCATCTGGGCGAACTCGTCGTCGAGCTCGGGCAGGTCCTGCTCCTGGACCTGGGAGACGGCCACCGCGACCTCGACGTCCTCGCCGACCAGGTCGCCCCCGACGAGCTGGGAGGTGAAGGTCTTCTCCTCGCCCGCGGACATGCCGGCGAGCGCCTCGTCCAGCCCGTCCAGCATCCCGCCGCGACCGACCTGGTAGGACATGCCGGTCACCTCGGCGCCCTCGACCGGCTCGCCGCCCTGGGTGGCCTTCAGGTCCAGGACCACGAAGTCGCCGTCGGCGGCCGCGCGATCGACGTCGTGGAGCGAGGCGAACCGTTCGCGGAGGGCCTTCACCTGCTCGTCGACGTCGGCGTCGGTGATCTCGATGTCCTCGACCTCGGCCTCGAGGCCGTCGTACTGCGGGACCTCGATCTCGGGCTTGACGTCGACCTCGGCGGTGAACTCCAGGGCCTCGTTGTCCTCGAACTTCGTCACCTCGATCTCCGGCTGGGCCAGGGGCTCGAGCGAGTTGGACTGCAGCGCCTCGATGTACTTCTGAGGCAGGACCTCGTTGATCGCCTCGTCCAGGACGACGTTCCGGCCGACCTGGCGGTCGATGACCGCCGGTGGCACCTTGCCGCGGCGGAAGCCGGGCACGTTGATCTGCTGGGCAATCTTCTTGTACGCCGCGTCGAGGCTCGGCTTGAGCTCCTCGAAGGGCACCTCGACGGTCAGCTTGGCCCGGGTCGGGCTCAAGGTCTCGACGGCGCTCTTCACAGGTCTGTCTCCTCATCGATGTGTCGGAAAGTACGTCGGGGCGACAGGACTCGAACCTGCGATCTCCTGCTCCCAAAGCAGGCGCGCTAGCCACTACGCTACGCCCCGCCAAGCGGGCTCCGGACTGGCCCAGAGGTTGGCCCGGTGCCCCTTGGAGCGGATGACGGGAATCGAACCCGCGTAGCCAGTTTGGAAGACTGGGGCTCTACCATTGAGCTACATCCGCGCGCCCGGGGTCAGCTCCGGTAACACCCGACCACGGCCGCGCCCCGCGCGGTGTCATGGTGCCACACGGCGCCCGGTCTGCCGTAACCGAGGCGCGTCAGTCGCGGTGGATCAGCAGCAGCGCGCGGTCGTCGACGCGGGAGCCCAGCTGGTCGATCAGTCGGCGGGCGCCGTCCTCGAAGCTGCCCCGCAGCAGCACCTCGGCCTGGCCCAGCATCCGGTCGAGGCCGAGGCCGATGTCCCGGCTGCGGCTCTCGACCATCCCGTCGGTGTAGAGCAGGACCGCGTCCCCGGATCGCACCGTGCCGCGCACGCAGGGGAACTCCGCGTTCGCGACCAGACCCAGCGCCGGGCCCTCGCTCGGGTGCACGGTCCACCGACCCGAGCCCGCGGCCCGCTGGGCTGCGGGCGGGTGGCCCGCCGACCGGATCTCGAAGCTGCCGGTGGGCAGGTCCAGCGACATGTGGATGGCGGTGGCGAACCCCTCTTCCCAGTTCTGCTGGAGGAGGTAGTCGTTGGCGGAGCTCAGGAAGGCCTCCGGCGGCAGCGCCGCGAGCAGGCCGCCGAGGGCGCCGGACAGCAAGAGCGCCCGCGTCCCGGCACCGGCTCCCTTGCCCGAGACGTCCACGACGGCGACCTCGAGCCGGTTGCCCCCGTGGGGTCGCGCGGCGACGACAAAGTCGCCGGCGAAGGGGGTCCCTCCCGCCGACCGCAGCGCCGACTGAGCGTGCCATCCCTCCGGCAGGACGGGGATCCCGCCCTGACCCTGGATGCGGTCGCGGAGGTCGACCAGCATCGACTCCCCCTGGGAACCGCCCACACCGAGGCGGCTGCGGCGGAACGACGTCAGCAGGATGATGAACCCCGCGGAGAAGATGACCAGCAGGACGCCGCCGGTGATCACGGTGATCTGCGGCTGCCTGGTCAGCAGCACGATGACGGTCACCAGGACGAAGACCACGAACCACGGCAGCTCACGCGGGCCCAGGAAGAGGCTCCCGAACAGCATCGGGAGGACGAGCGAGGTCATCGGGAAGTACACGGGCCACAGGAAGACCCCGGCAGCGAGCAACAGGGCGAGCAGCACCAGCCAGCGCAGGTTCCGGCTCTCCCGCGGGAGGGCGCGCCCCACCGCCGAGCGCCACGCACGACGCCAGGGTGGCCGGGCGGCGCCGCGCGTGGCGGCGGCCCCTGCGTTCATCTCATGTCCTCTGTTTGTCTGCGAGTCCGCTGCTCGGCAGCCGCGGCTCCGTCACCTTACGGCGCGGGAGCGGAACCTGGGTTGACATCGCGGGACACCAGAACAGATTCCGGCCCTGCAGCGTCTCCGTCCGGATCCGCGAGCCGCAGACGTGACAGGCCTGGCCGGCGCGCCGGTAGACGTAGACCTCACCGCCGTGGTCATCGACCCGCGGTGGACGACCCATGGCCTCCGGGGTGTGCTCAGTGCGCACCGTGTCGATGCGCCCCGTCCGCACCCCGGTGGCCATGAGCTCCACCAGGTCTTCCCAGAGGGCGCGGAACTGACTCACGCGCAGCGTGCGGCCGGGGCGCAGCGGGTGCATCCGGTGGCGGAACAGGATCTCGGCGCGGTAGACGTTGCCCACCCCGGCCAGGACGGCCTGGTCCATCAGCAGGTCCCCGATCGGACGGTGGCTCCGGCGAGATCCGGCTCCACGCGCGCATCGGGTCGGCGTCCTGGCGCAGCGGATCGGGGCCGAGTGCTGCGACGATGGTGTCGCGTCTGTCCCGGGAGACCAGGTCGCACTGGGTCGCGCCACGGAGGTCGGCGTACGCCGTCGGGACAGTCAGCCGCAGCCGGACCTGACCCACCGGCGTCGGAGCGGCTCCGGCATGGACGTCGAACTTTCCGATCAGCCCGAGGTGAACGTGCACGAACAGGTCGGCCTCGAACTCGACGAAGAGGTGCTTCCCGGCCGAGGAGGCGCCGAGCAGACGGGTGCCGTCGACATGCACGGCGTCGGCGAACCTCCCCTGCGGGCTGGAGACCCGCACGACCTGGCCGGAGAAGGCCGCAGCGAGCTGGCCGGCCAGCCGGTGGAGGGTGTGGCCCTCAGGCATCCGGGCCCTGACCACGGGCGGACTCGGGCAGGGGAGGCAGTTGCCGCGAGGACTCGTAGTCGGCAACCTGGCCGATCCGGCGGGCGTGCCGCTCCTCGCCCGTGAACGGGGTCGAGAGGAAGACCTCGACGAAGCGGGTCAGGTCGTCCAGCGCGTGCATCCGGCCACCCAGGGAGATCACGTTGGCGTCGTTGTGCTCCCGCGCGAGTGCTGCCGTCTCCTCGGACCACACCAGGGCTGCCCGGATGCCGGGCACCTTGTTGGCGGCCATCTGCTCGCCGTTGCCAGAGCCCCCGATCACGACGCCGAGGCTGTCGGCGCCGTCGGCTCGCTCACGGGCGACGGCGTCACCCGCCCGCAGGCAGAAGACCGGGTAGTCGTCGAGGGCGTCGTACTGGAAGGGACCGTGGTCGACCGGCTCGTGGCCGTGCTCGCGCAGCCAGCCGAGGAGGTGGTCCTTGAGGTCGAGGCCGGCGTGATCGCAGCCCAGGTGCACTCGCATGCCGCCAATCCTTTCAGTCGGGCCTCTCAGTGTGTGATCAACGGGCCATCAGGGCGTCGAGGCCGACCGCGACTGCCGCGGCGACCCGGAAGTCGACCCGCTGGTCGGGCACGTGGACGGTGTACCTGTCCCGAACACTGGCCTGGCGCTCGATCGCGAGGAGCGGCGCGCCGTCGGGGCCGACGAAGTCGAAGTGGATCGGCAGGAAGGGGATGTCGAGGAACCGCCGGATCAGCGCCACGCCCTGGCTGCGCTCCTGCCCGGTGCCGACGTAGCCAGGACCCTCGATGTGGAACGTCGACCGCAGCAGGCTCGCGCCGAAGTCCTTCCGGAAGAAGCCGAGCTGGTGCCCGGCCTCGTCGGTGACGTCGTAGCCGGCGTTGAGGTCGATCGCCTTGCGGGCCTTGAAGCGCGAAGACCGGCCGCGACTTCGGCGTCGTCGCTGAAGAACGTCACCTGCTCCTTGAACGCGAACCGCTTCTGCTCGGCCAGGCCGTAGAGCTGCCCGAAGCTGCCGTCCGGGTTCGCGGCGTACAGCTCGTAGCGGTTCGTCGTCATCGCGAACCGCTGCTTGACGTAGAACGTCGGGAGGTACATCTGCTGGGTCATGCCCGCACCCTATACGAACGGCGGGGCGCCGGTACGACTCGCGACGCCCGTGACGAGCCAGGTGGTGCCAGACGAGGTGCGCGGTCTCGTGGCGCTTGGCGTGTGGGGTCTCGATCCGGGCGGAGCGTCGGCTCGGCGCCAGCCACCGGTGGCTGGGTCGCGCTCTGGTGGGCGTTCGCGTCCGCCGAAGGCGCCGTCGGCGGCTCGCGTCACCCGCCCGGCGGTGAAGCGTGCTGGTGTTCGACGCTGCCCCTGGGACGCGGCGGCTCGGTCGTCGGCGGCCAGGGATCCGCCGTGCGACATCGCGTCGGCGACCCTGCTGCCGAGCTCGATCGTGATCGACGGCCTCGGCGGCACCTGCGTGGCGCCGCGCCCGTCGGCGACCCACGCCGACGCCCGGCGGGCTGCGCACGCTGCGTCGGGCCTGACCAGAACGGCGCGGAGTGTCCAGTCCCAGCTCCCGCTCACCTGGCGCCGGGCCCTCAGCGCAGCCGCGCCAGCTCCTCGTCGACGACCGAGGGGTCGAGCTTGGTGAACACCGGGGTCGGCTTCGTCGATCCGGGTGCCGACCTCGATCGGCCGGCGCCGCCACGGCGGCGTGGCGGAGTAGTCGCCGGTGATGATCGGGTAGAACCCGAGACCGGCGCCGTCGTCGGGGTCGAGGTCCTCCACCTGCTCGACGTGCGGCATCGGCGTGAACTCCCCCTCGCCGCCGAGCACGCGCCACACCCTGTTGGAGGAGTGGGGCAGGAACGGCGCGAGCAGGGTGTTGCAGTCGAGCACGCACTGGGCTGCCACGTGGAGCACGGTGGCCAGCCGGTCCCGCTGCGAGTCGTCCTTCATCTTGTACGGCTCGGTGACGGTGAGGTACTTGTTCACCTCGCCGACCACCCGCATCGCCTCGGCAACGGCGGAGCGCAGACGGTGTCGGCCGAGCAGGTCGCCGACGGAGTCGAAACCCTTGCGGACGGCGGCGAGCACCGCCTCGTCGACCGGCTCGAGGTCACCGGCCGGCGGGATCTCGCCGAAGCTCTTGGCGACCATGGTGGCGGTGCGGTTGACCAGGTTGCCCCAGCCCGCGACCAGCTCGGAGTTGTTGCGGGTGACGAAGTCGGCCCAGGTGAAGGCGGCGTCGGACGTCTCCGGGCCGGCGGCGCAGATGTAGTAGCGCAGCGCGTCCGGGCCGTACCGGGCCAGGAAGTCGCCGACGTAGATCACGTGGCCGCGGCTGGAGGAGAACTGCTGGTCGCCCATCGTGAGGTACTCCGAGGAGACCACCTCGGTGGGCAGGTTGAGGTCGCCGTAGGAGCCCGGCTCGCCGCCGCGGGAGCCGCGGCCGTCGTACGCCAGCAGCTCGGCCGGCCAGATCTGGCTGTGGAAGACGATGTTGTCCTTGCCCATGAAGTAGTAGGACAGGGCCTCGGGGTCGTTCCACCACTGGCGCCAGGCTCCGGGATCACCGGAACGGCGCGCCCACTCGATGGACGCCGACAGGTAGCCGATGACCGCGTCGAACCAGACGTAGAGGCGCTTGGTCGGCTGGTCCTCCCAGCCCGGCACCGGGATGCCCCAGTCGATGTCGCGGGTCATCGCCCGCGGCCGGATCTCCTCGAGGATGTTCTGGGAGAACTTGATGACGTTGGGGCGCCAGGTGCCCGACGCCGCCCGGCCGTCGAGCCATTCCCCGAGGGCGTCGGCGAGGGCCGGCAGGTCGAGGAAGTAGTGCTGGGTCTCGACGAACTCCGGCGTCTCGCCGTTGATCTTCGACCGCGGGTCGATCAGGTCGGTCGCGTCGAGCTGGTTGCCGCAGTTGTCGCACTGGTCGCCGCGCGCCTCGGCGTACTTGCAGATCGGGCAGGTGCCCTCGATGTAGCGGTCCGGGAGGGTGCGACCGGTCGACGGGCTGATCGCGCCCTGCGTCGTCTGCTCGACCATGTAGCCGTTGCGGTGCACGGTGCGGAACATCTCCTGCACCACGTTGTAGTGGTTGCCGGTGGTGGTACGGGTGAACAGGTCGTAGGACAGCCCGAGGTCGACGAGGTCCTGGACGATGACCGTGTTGTTCTTGTCGGCCAGGTCCTTCGCGGGGACGCCCTGCTTGTCGGCGGCCACCAGGATCGGCGTGCCGTGCTCGTCGGTCCCGGAGACCATGAGTACGTCGTGCCCTGCCATCCGCATGTACCTGCTGAACACATCGGAAGGCACGCCGAACCCGGCCACGTGGCCGATGTGGCGCGGGCCGTTGGCATACGGCCAGGCGACGGCTGACAGGACTCGACTCATCCGGGGTCCCCGTTCGAAGCGGAACGAAGTGAGCATTCGAATGGGGTGTTCATGCCGGGAATCCTAGAGAGCACCCGCTACCAGTTTTTGGGCGGCGCCGGGTTCACCAGTGGTCGATGCGCCACTGGGCCCGCTGGCGGATATCGGGCAGCTTGCCGTAGACCCGCCCGGGGCACGCCGTGTCGTTGGTGTCGCGGTGGCCGTCGATGACCGGCAGCCGCACTCTGGTGCCGTCCGGGTACTTGTCGCTGCCGGTCGAGGTGATGCTGACCGAGCCGACGGCGTCCCGGTTGTACATGTCCAGCTTCCAGGCGGCCAGCCGCACGACCTGGGTCACGGCCTCGGGCCAGGGCGCGCGCGACTCGAGGTTCCCGATCACGGAGACACCCACGGAGGCGTGGTTGAAGCCGAGGGTGTGGGCTCCCTTCACCAGGCGGTTGGCCCCACCTGAGCGGCCGACCCAGGCCCGTCCGAAGCGGTCGACCAGGAAGTTGTATCCGATGTCGAACCAGCCGAGTGTCTGGGTGTGGTAGCGGTACATGCCGCGCAGGATGCCCGGCACGTCCGTCCGCGAGTATCCGTTCCCGGTAGCCGTGTGGTGCACGTGGATCTGCTTGAGCTGGTCGAGGTAGACCGGCTTCCCGTTGCGCCAGTCCGGGTTGGCCCCCCACTCCTTGCGGGTGTGGAGCTCGGGCCGTGGCGCACTCGTCGTCCGGGTCAGGCGTCGAGGCGTCGTGCTCGTGGCGGCGGTGTCGCTCGGCAGCACGCCCGGGTCGATCAGGACCAGCTCCAGTGCGCGCGGCGTCCGGCTCGTCGTCCGGACCTGGACGCCCTGGGACCGATCCACCCAGAGCAGGCTGGAGGCGCTCCTGCCGTCACTGGCCTGTCCGTCGGACAGGAGGTGCGCGTGCCGCCACGCGCTCCACTCCCCGTCCGTCCGGGTGCGCAGGGCGACGTCAGGGTCAGGACCGCGCCAGGTGACGCCCACCATCGAGTACGACGCCGTGCTCCACCGGGTGGTGCGCGCGCCAACCCGCGTCGGGTGCAACCGGTCGGCGTCGAGCCGGACGGTGGCCGACCGCACGACCCCGCCGGGCGGGCCAGCGAGCCGCAGGTCCGGCCCCGGGCTGCGGTTCGGTGCCGGAGCGGCGTCGGCCGGCGGCTGTCCGGCACCGAGTGCGCCGGTCAGGACCAGCGCTGCGGCAGCGGTCAGCAGGGGGTTCGCCCGAGTGGAATGCAGCATGACCCGCCCATGATGCGCGAGTGGCCCGTGATGCGCCAGAGGCTCAGGAGAAATCGAGGTCGGCGGTCCGGCTGCGCTTGATCTCGAAGAAGTAGGGATACGACGCCAGAGTCACCGTGCTGTCCCAGATCCGGCCGGCATCCTCACCGCGCGGGATCGAGGTCAGAACGGGTCCGAAGAAGGCCGTACCGTCGACCGCAATGGTCGGGGTGCCGACCTCGTGGCCCACCTGGTCCATGCCGAGGTGGTGCGACTTCCGGATGTCGTCGTCGTAGGACTCGTCGTCCATGGCGTCCGCGAGCGAGGTGGGCAGGCCGACTTCCTCCAAGGCCTCCACGATCATCTCGCGGTCCTTCTCCCGGCCCTCGTTGTGGATCTTGGTGCCCAGCGCGGTGTAGAGCGGCGCCAGCACCGCCTTGCCGTGCAGCTGCTCCGCGGCCATGCACACCCGCACCGGCTGCCACGCCGTCTTCAGGCGCTCGCGGTACTCGTCGGAGACGTCCTTGTCCTCGTTCAGGTAGGCGAGGCTCATGATGTGCCAGGTCACCGAGATGTCCCGGACCTTTTCCACCTCCAGCATCCATCGCGAGGTGATCCAGGCGAACGGGCAGGCAGGGTCGAACCAGAACTCGGCAGTAGTCATGCAAGGGGAACCACTGTCTAGACCGGATCATTCCGACCGCTCAGGCGAGGACCGTGAGGGCCAGCCCCAGCAGGGCGCACGCGCCCAGCACCCGGAGCACCGACCAGCGGAACCGGAAGGCGAGGACCATCGCGACCGCCCCGATGAGGAACGACTCCCAGACGTACGACGACCACACCGGCACCAGGAGCTCGACCGGCCCCCGGTCGATGGTCCGGGTCTCGGTGAAGAGGGTGTGGACGGCGAAGAAGAGGGCGAGGTTGGCGATCACGCCGACGACCGCAGCCGTGACCCCCGTCAGTGCGGCGGCCAGCGACTGGCTGCCGCGAAGCCGCTCGACGTACGGCGCCCCGAGGAAGATGAAGACGAAGCAGGGCACGAACGTCACCCACACCACCAGCAGCGAGGCGAGAACACCGGCGACCCACGGGTCGAGAGCTCCCGGGGCCCGGTAGGCCCCCAGGAACGCGACGAACTGCACCACCATGATCAGCGGCCCCGGCGTGGTCTCCGCCAGGGCGAGCCCCCGGACCATCTCGCCGGCGGTGAGCCACCCGTAGGTCTGGACGGCGGCCTGCGCAACGTAGGAGAGCACGGCGTAGGCGCCGCCGAAGGTCACCAGGGCCATGCCACCGAAGAAGATGCCCTGGTCCACGAAGACCGACTGCGTCCCCGCCGTCAGGATCGCGATCAGCAGGACGGGGGTGACCCAGAGCGTGCCGCCGATGCCGAGGACCAGGAGGTTACGTCGCCGGGATGGCCGGGCGTGGTGCAGTGCGTCGTCGGAGACCAACGGCGCGGTGTCGTCCTCCGCCGTCGGCCGGTCGGGGACCTCGAGCAAGGCCGGACGCCACCGGTGGACCGCCCAGCCGACGACCCCGGCGGCGAGAACGACGAGCGGGAAGGGCACCCCGAACAGCGCAAGTGCGAGGAAGGCGGCGACGGCGAGGAGGACCAGCACCCGGTTGCGGAGCGCGCGCGTGCCGATGCGCAGCACCGCCTGGACGACGATGGCCAGCACCGCCGGCGCGAGCCCGAGGAACAGTCCGGTCACGACGGTGGTGTCTCCCTGGGCGACGTACAGGACGGAGAGCGCCAGCATCGCCAGCAGTCCGGGGAGCACGAAGAGAATGCCCGCGATCAGGCCACCGAGGGTGCCGTTGAGCAGCCAGCCGGTGTAGATCGCCAGCTGCTGCGCCTCCGGTCCGGGCAGGAGCATGCAGTAGTTGAGGGCGTGCAGGAACCGCTTCTCCCCGATCCACCGTCGCTCGTCGACCAGCGTGCGTTGCATGACGGCGATCTGGCCGGCCGGGCCGCCAAAGGTCTGCAGCGAGATCAGGAACCAGCTTCGGATCGCCGTGCGGAGAGGTACGACGTCGCGGACGGGAGTCACGATGACCAGTATGTCAATCCAGAAACGCGGGCTCGCCGCTGCCCACGTCGCGGTCAGCGACGGACGCGCACCGTGGTCACCAGCTCCCCGGGTCGCACGATGTCCGTCCCCGCATAGCGCACCCGCACGGTGCGGACGCCGGCCCGTAGGTCGCCGATCACGACCCGCAGCCGGCCGTCCTCGAGGCGACCGGTGGCGCGGTGGTCGCCGATCCGCACCGTGGCGCGTCCGCCCGGCGTATTCACACCGGGCGCGGTGACCTTGAGCCGCACGATGGCGCGGCCAGGACGCCCCTCCGTCCACACCGACAAGCTGGGCCGGGTGGTGACCGGGCCTTCGGCGGACACGCCCACGGTGCGGGCGCGGTAGCCCTCGTGGCTCAGGCGGATCCGGACCGAGAGCCGTTCGCCCACGTCGCGCAGGCCCGGCACGTACGACGACCCGGTGGCGCCGGGGATCGCCCGCCCGTTGCGCAGCCAGGCGTAGCTCATGGTCGCCCCGGCAGGCCGGAAGGTGCCGGGATCGACCTCCAGCCGTCCACCCAGCTTCGGCCTGCCGTTCAGCCTGAAGGGGTCGGTGATCTCGAACCGGCCCGAGGCGACCTGTGCCGTGCGCGGGGAGGTGAGGGTCGAGCTCCGGTAACCGTCCCGGCGAGCCGTGACCCGCACCGAGATCCGCTTGCCGCGGTGGGCCGGAGCGAGCCGCAGCCGGGCACCCCGCTCGCCGGCGATCGGCTCGTCGCCGGCGTACCACCGGATCGACGTCGAGTCCGGGCGCGGCGACCAGGCCGCACCACGCACCGACAGCGCCTCGCCGACCCGGACGGTTCCCGTGATCTCCGGCCGGGCCACCGTCTGCATGCGACCGCGCTCCACCGTGGCGGTCCGCTCGGAGGTGGTCGCGCCGGTGAGGTATCCGCTACGGCTGGCGGTCACACGCACCGCCAGCCGACGCCCCTGAAGCGCGGCGCCCGGGGTGAAGCGGGCCGAGGTGGCGCCGTGGATCCGCTTGCCGTCGGCGAGCCACTGGAAGGTGTGCCGTGAGCTGACCGACCACCGACCGGCGGTGGCCACCAGGCGCTGGCCGACCGCGGGTCGGCCGCTGACGTCAGGTCGCGAGCGCGCTTTGACCCGCCGGTCGTCGAAGTGGATGAACCCGGTTGGCCAGCCGGAGCCCGACTTGGTGATCGTCCGCCAGTGGAAGTCTCCGCTCCAGCTGTCCTCGGAGATCACGATCTTCCCCGGGGACAGCACCTTCTCGACGTAGGCGACGTGACCACTCGACCCGGCTCCGGGGACGTTGCGTCGCCACCAGGCGACGGCCCCCACCATCGGCTTTCCGTCGGTGATGCCGCTCTTGGCGCGCCCCCAGTTGTAGGCCATGCCGCTGCCGCTCCAGGGACGCGTGGCGGGCATCCCGCCGCGCACCAGCCGGTAGGCGACGTAGTTGGTGCAGTTGTGGCCGGCGTACATCTGCCACCACATCTTCTGGCCCGCCGCGCGGTAGCCGAAGTGGGAGTACCCGCGCTCCTGGCACCCGGTGTAGCCGGTGCAGAGGTACGTCGAGCTCGCATGAGCGGACGGGGTGAGGGGAAGCAGAGCAGCCAGCACCGCGAGGAGCAGGCTGCACGTGAGTCGCCGAGTCGAATACACGAGGAGAAAGTCTCCTCGATGTCAAGAATCTTCGTCGGCGTTTTGCAAAGTATTCCCAACCTCGGCCCGGGACCCCCATCTCGGTTGGGAGGGCAGGGGGGTGGGTGCCAGACTGCACAACATGCCTGGGACCAACCTCACGAGGGACGAGGCCGCCACCCGCGCCGCCCTCCTCGACATCACGTCGTACACCGTCGACCTGGACCTCACCACCAGCGAGACGACGTTCGGGTCGACCACCACGATCCGGTTCGGCTGCCGGCAACCGGGCGCGGGGACGTTCGTCGACCTGGTCGACGCGACCGTCCACGAGGTCACGCTCAACGGCGAGGCCCTGGACCCGACGACGGCCTACACCGACAGCCGGATCAGCCTGCCCGGGCTCACGGCCGACAACGAGCTGGTCGTCCGGGCCGACTGCACCTACTCCCGCACCGGCGAGGGGCTCCACCGGTTCGTCGACCCGGCCGACGACCGCGTCTACCTCTACTCGCAGTTCGAGGTCCCCGACGCACGACGCGTCTTCGCGACGTTCGAGCAGCCGGACCTCAAGGCCCCGTTCACCTTCCACGTCACCGCCCCCAGTCACTGGAAGGTGGTCTCCAACGCCGAAACCCCGACCCCGGAGCCGATCGGCGACGGCAAGGCGGTCTGGCGGTTCCCGCCGACCAAGCCGATGTCGACCTACATCACCGCGATCGTCGCCGGCGAGTACCACGAGGTCCTCGACACCTACGAGGGCAAGCACGGCACCATCCCGCTCGGCCACTACTGCCGCCAGTCGCTCGTCGAGCACCTCGACGTCGAGGAGCTGGTGAAGCTCACCCGCGAGGGCTTCGAGTTCTTCGAGGAGGTCTTCGACTACCCCTACCCGTTCGGCAAGTACGACCAGCTCTACGTGCCGGAGTACAACATGGGGGCGATGGAGAACGCCGGGTGCGTGACCCTGCGCGACGAGTACCTCCCCCGCAGTCGCCAGGACCGCTCGTTCTACGAGTTCCGCGCCGAGGTGATCCTGCACGAGATGGCGCACATGTGGTTCGGCGACCTGGTCACCATGAAGTGGTGGGACGACTTGTGGCTCAACGAGTCGTTCGCCGAGTGGGCCTGCTACCACGCGGCCGTGGAGGCCACGGAGTTCACGGAGTCCTGGACCGGCTTCACCAACGCCCGCAAGAACTGGGCCTACCGGCAGGACCAGCTCCCCAGCACTCACCCGATCGCCGCCGACAACGTCGACCTGCGCGCGGTCGAGGTGAACTTCGACGGCATCACCTACGCCAAGGGCGCCGCGGTCCTCAAGCAGCTGGTGGCCTGGGTCGGGCTCGACAACTTCATGACCGGCATCCAGGGCTACTTCAAGGACTTCGAGTACTCCAACTCCGAGTTCAGCGACCTGCTGGCCGCACTGGAGAAGTCGTCGGGCCGCGAGCTGGACTCGTGGGCGAAGGAGTGGCTGCAGACCTCGGGCGTCAACACCCTCGCTCCCGCCTTCGAGCTCGACTCTGACGGCAGCTACGCCACGTTCTCGGTGCATCAGAGCGCCGATCCCGAACACTCCGCCCTGCGCCGTCACCGGCTCGGCATCGGCCTCTACGACGCCCACGACGGTCATCTGGTGCGTCGTACGTCGTTCGAGATCGACGTCGAGCATGAGCGAACCGAGGTGCCTGAGCTGGTCGGCGTGAAGCAGCCCGACCTGCTCCTCCTCAACGACGGCGATCTGGCCTACACCAAGATTCGCCTCGACGAGCGCTCGCTGGCCTCGGTCGTCAACGGCCTCGGCACGCTCGACGACTCGCTGGCGAGGGCTCTGTGCTGGGGCGCAGCGTGGGACATGATGCGGGACGCCGAGATGAGGGCCTCCGACTACGTCGCCCTCGTGCTCAGCGCCATCGGCCGTGAGACCGACGCCTTCGGCATGAGCCGGATCCCGGTCTACGCCGCTCAGGCCGTCAACGCGTTCTCCGCCCCCGCGAACCGTGAGGCCCTCAGAGCCACGTGGGAGCAGGGGCTGCGGAGCCTGCTGCACGAGGCCGAGCCAGGCAGCGACCGGCAGCTCTCATTCGCCCGTGCCTATGCCTCTGCCGCACGCAGTGACGAAGCGCTGGCGACCCTCGAGGGCCTGCTCGCCGGGTCGGTCACCATCGAGGGACTGGCCATCGACACCGACCTGCGCTGGTCGCTGCTGACCGCGTTGGCGAGGGCAGGACGCGCCACCAAGGAGCGGATCGAAGAGGAGCTGCACCACGACAACACGATCTCGGGCCGTGAGCAGGCGGCGGCGGCGTGCGCGTCCCGCCCCACCCCCGAGGCGAAGGCCGACGCGTGGGAGATCGCGATGGTCCGCGACGACGTGCCGAACGAGACGCAGCGCAGCGTGGTCCTTGCCTTCCAGTGCCACGGTCAGGACGACGTGCTGGCGCCGTACGTCGACAAGTACCTCGCCGCCGCCGAGACGATGTGGGAGGAGAAGGGCACCCAGCGAGCCTCGACCGCGCTGGAGTTCATCTTCCCCCGGCCGCTGGCCAGCCAGGAGCTGCTGGACAAGGTGGATGCCTGGCTGCAGACCTCGGAGGCCAACCCCGCCGCCAAGCGCTACGTGCGCGAGGGCCGGGCTGACGTGGCCCGATACCTGGCCGCCCAGGCCAGGGACGCCCAGCCGCGCTGACCCAAGGGTCAGGTCTCGTGAAGGGTCTCGGGGGCCCGGGCGTGGTCGGCGAGCATGGTGATGCCCCGCTTGAGCCCGCCCACCACGTCGTCAGCGGCGAACGCGGACTGCATCTCCAGCACGGCCAGCTCGACCTCGCGGTCGGTGAGGTTGCGGCGTACGTCGACTCCGGTGACGACCTCGAGCGCGCGGGCGACGGGGTCGACCAGAATCAGGATGCTGCGCGACGGTGCGACCAGGCTCGCGTGGAGCCGTCTCGCGAAGTCCTTCGGATCGCCCTCGGCCTGTCCGACGTAGACGGAGAACTCGTAGCGCGACGCCTGCTCGGCGGCACGGATGGCCCGGTCGATCTCATGACGCTCGCCGGAGCTGAACTCACCAGCGCCCACCGGCACCTCCGGTCTCGCTCTCGGCGGCCCGCTCGCGGCCACTGCCCGACTCGAGCTCACGGGCACCGCCGCGGGGACCACCGAACCATTGGTCGGTGACCGGCGCGGCTCCCGGCGCGACCCGTTCGCCACGCACCATGGCCGGCACGTAGACGGCCGCGCTGATCAGCACGATCAGCAGCAGCGGGATGCCGGCGAGGATCAGCAGCGCCTCCAGCATCGGGACCTGCTCGGGGTCGCTGCTCCAGCCCTCAGGGACCTCGGCGGAGGCGGGACCTGGGACCAGCATCGCCAGCCCGGTGGCAGTGGTCAGGACGGCCGAACGGCGCACGCGCAGGAGGGTTGTCGAGGTCACGCTGAGCAGGATATCGGCTCCGGTCTCCGGACGGTTTCGGACGTGCGGCGTCGAGTCCGTCACATCGGGGCGTGTGGGTTCGGAAGTACCGGATCATCGTGGCAACCTAGGGCCACATGCTGCCCCTCCAGACGTCAGACCCCTGCACCTCCGACGAGTTCTTCTGCCGGACCGCGATGGACCTCTGGGACAACGAGCAGGTGGCCGAGGTGGCCGATGTGGTGATCGGAACGCCGCTGGTGATCGGCGGCCTGGTGATCCTCGGAGTCGCCATCCGCTTCGTCCTGCACCGGATGATCGATCGGCTCGTCAGCAAGGCCGAGGTCGGCGTGCTGCCCGACCGGGTGGGCCGCCTCTCCCGTGGCCAGGGCAAGAGCAAGGCCAGCAAGCCGGGCGCGGCCGACCACCGAGACGTCGTGGTGGCCACCCGCCGCGTACAACGAGCCAAGGCCATGGGCAGCCTGCTCAAGAGTGTGGTCACCGGCATCATCATCGCGGTCTTCACCACGATGATTCTCGCGGAGCTCTCCGTCGACGTGGCTCCGATCGTCGCCAGCGCGGGCATCCTGGGACTGGCGCTCGGCTTCGGTGCCCAGAGCCTGGTCAGCGACTTCCTGGCCGGCACGTTCATGATCTTCGAGGACCAGTACGGCGTCGGTGACGAGATCGACCTCGGCGAGGCCGTCGGCACGGTGGAGGCGGTCAGCCTGCGCGTCACCCGGCTGCGCGACATCAACGGCACGGTCTGGTACGTCCGCAACGGCGAGATCACCCGCGTCGGCAACATGAGCCAGAACTGGGCGCGCACCGTGCTCGACATCAGCGTCGCCTACCACGAGGACCTCGTGAAGGTGCGCCGCGTGCTCCAGGAGGTCGCCCACGACCTGTGGGACGACGAGGACTTCAAGGGCCGCGTGATCGAGGAGCCCTCGGTCTGGGGCGTCGAGTCCCTCGGCTTCGACGGCGTGGTGATCCGGGTCGCGCTCAAGACCGCCCCCCTGGAGCAGTGGAGCGTCGCCCGCGCGTTGCGCGAGCGGATCAAGGCCAGGTTCGACTTCGAGGGCATCGAGATCCCGCTCCCCCAGCGGGTCGTGTGGCACCGCGGCGAGGCGCCCCAGCGCGACGGGAAGCCGCAGGACGAGGAGACCGGGCAGCCCGTCTGAGCTGCCGGGTCCTCCCTCGGGTCAGGCGAGTGCCGCGTCCAGCGTGATCGTCGTACCGGTCAGGGCCTGGCTCACCGGGCAGCCGGACTTGGCCGCCTCGGCGATCTTGACGAACTCGTCCTCGGACATCCCGTCGACCTTGCCGCGGACCGTCAACGCGATGCCGGTGATCCCGGTGCCCGGGGTGAACTCGACCTCGGCGGTCGTGTCCAGGGCCTGGGCCGGGCTGCCGGCGTCGGCGAGGCCCTTGGAGAACGCCATCGAGAAGCAGGACGAGTGCGCCGCCGCAATCAGCTCCTCGGGGCTGGTCTTGCCGTTGGGCCCCTCGGCCCGCGCTGGCCAGGAGACGTCGTAGGTGCCGAGTCCGCTGGACTCGAGGGTTACCTGGCCGGACCCCTCGAACAGGGTGCCCTCCCAGTGGGTCTTCGCGGTGCGGGTGGTGCTCATCAGGACATCACTCCTCGAGATCGGTGGACGCCTGCGATCCTTGCACGCCGAATAGGAGCCGCCCAGACCGATCGGCACAATGGGCCCGTGACCACGTTCTACGAGGAAGTCGGCGGCTACGAGACCTTCCGCACCATCGTCGGCAGGTTCTACGAGGGTGTGGCCACCGACGAATTGCTCCGCCCCCTCTACCCCGAGGAGGACCTCGGGCCGGCCGAGGAGCGGTTCCGGAACTTCCTCGTGCAGTACTGGGGCGGCCCGACCACCTACTCCGACCAGCGCGGCCACCCCCGGCTGCGGATGCGGCACGCGCCGTTCGCGGTGACGCCCGCGGCGAAGGACCGGTGGCTCCTCCACTTCCGGGAGGGCCTCGATGCGGCCGACCTGACACCGGAGCAGGACGCGCAGTTCTGGGACTACGTCACCCACGCGGCGCAGTTCATGGTCAACACGTTCGACGAGAGTCCTGAGCTGCGCTGACGCGATCGCAAATTCACGATTCGAGGTGTCGAGGCTATGTCTTTCGCCGTCTGCGCGGGTTACCGTCGAGTTAGTCGATGCTGTCAGTCCTGCTGCTGGTATTGCCGTGGCCCAGGACCCCGGCCTCTCTTTGTAAATGACGCGTGTGTGTCCTGGTGCATCCAGCAAATGCTGAGGTCACGCTCGACCACGACCTGCGTTCTGTTCTTCGGAACCCAGTCCTCGCGGTTTCCGCGCCTGCGCCGCCGAACGGGCCACCTGTCACCTCGGCAGAGGGTGCCCGGGAGGCACGGCGAATGCTCAACGAACTATGCGAAGCACGATCGAGCATGAGAGTGGCGAGGCCATGCGAGTACAGATTGCAATCAGCCTGCCGCGGGAGGCGATCAGCGTCCCGTTGACACGCCACGTGGTGACGGCGGCGCTAGACACCGCCGGCGTGGAGCCGGCCTGCGTCCACGAGGTGGAGGTGGCACTGAGCGAGGCGTGCACGAACGCGGTCAAGCACGCCGTGGATGGCGTCAGCTACGACGTCATGGTCGGCATCAGTGACGAGCACGTCAACATCGAGGTGGTGGACTCGGGCTCCGGGTTCGGGCAGCGCAAGGTCCCCACGGACGAGAATGGTCACTGGGACGAGAACGGGCGCGGGATCAAGCTGATCAAGGCATTGAGCGACCTGGCCATCTTCGACTCGGTCGAAGGCGCAGGAGGTTCAGTGCAGCTGACGAAGCGGCTGCGCTGGATCGAGGGCGCACGACAACCCGGCCCGGACGAGAGTGAGGAGCGGCCCGGCAAGGGTCAGCCAACGACCCCGAGCAGCCGCTCCCGGTAGGCCTCGGGCGGCGGGGTCGCCTGCGCGGTCTTGGGGTCGAAGAAGACCATCGCCACCCGGGCCCGGGACAGGACGGTGTCGCCGTCGCAGATCTCGGACTCGATCGTCATCGACCGATCCCCCACGCGGGAGATCCAGGACCAGGCGTCGTACGGCTCCGGGCGGAACAGGATCGGCAGCTTGTAGTCGACGTCGGTCTGCGCGACGACCATCGACGGCTCGGGCGTGCCCTCGGGAACCCCCTTCCACAGCCGCGCGGTCATCAGGATCCGCGCCTCCATGAAGTACTCGAAGTACTTCACGTTGTTGACGTGGCCGTAGACGTCGACGTCGGAGAACCGCACGTGCACCGGGTAGTGGCCGAGCTTGTCATGTCGGGACTGGGTGCGCGGTGGACTGCTGTGCGGTTCCTGCGGCTCGAGGAACGTCTCCAGCGCCGACTTCTCCTCGGCGGTGAGCCGGCGGGGCCGCTCGCTCGAGAACACGTAGGGGGTGAGGACCGTGGTGGCCTGCAGGTAGACACGTCGCCCCTCGTCGGTTTCGTGGAAGATCTCGTAGGCGAGCGTGAACGACGCAGCCCGGATCTCGGTCACCCAGCACTCGATGTCGACCGGACGGAAGCGGAACGACAGCGGCGCCCGGAAGTGCACCTCGTGGCGTACGACGACCACGCCCTCGGCCAGCTCTCCGGTCTGCGCGGCCGGGCCGTGGGTGCGCAGCATGTCGACCCGCGCCTCCTGGAGGTAGTCGACGTAGACGACGTTGTTGACGTGTCCGAGCAGGTCCATGTCGGCCCAGCGCATCGGGCACTCGTAGCGGTGGCGCACGGTGACGATGCTGCCAGACGGACGGCCGTCGGTCGGCCCGGGCGACGGGACTAGGGTTGGCGAGGCAGTTCCCCTTGCAGATCGGAGTCCCCCTCATGCCCGAGGCCGTGATCGTTTCCGCCGCTCGCTCCCCCATCGGACGCGCCAACAAGGGGTCGCTCAAGGACCTGCGTCCCGACGACCTGACCGCGACGATCATCAAGACGGCGCTGGACAAGGTGGACGGCCTGGACCCGAACACGGTCGACGACGTCTACCTCGGCTGCGGCCTGCCGGGCGGCGAGAGCGGCTTCAACATGGCGCGGGTGGTCAACATCCTCAACGGCATGGACGACGTGCCCGGCACCACCCTGACCCGGTACTGCGCCTCGTCGGTGCAGACCACGCGAATGGCGTTCCACGCGATCAAGGCGGGCGAGGGCGACGTCTTCGTCTCGGCCGGTGTGGAGACCGTGTCCCGTTACGCCAAGGGCACCTCCGACCACTGGCCGGACACGCAGAACCCGGTCTTCGGCGACGCCCTGGCCCGCACCGCGAAGACCGCCGAGGGCGGCGTCGACTGGCACGACCCGCGCGAGGACGACGACGTCCCCGACATCTACATCGCGATGGGCCAGACGGCCGAGAACGTCGCCCGGCTGCGGGGGCTGAAGCGCGAGGAGCTCGACGAGTTCGGCGTCCGGTCGCAGAACCTCGCCGAGAAGGCGATCGACGACGGCTTCTGGGCGCGGGAGATCACGCCGGTCACCACCCCCGACGGCACCGAGGTCTCGAAGGACGACGGCCCCCGGGCAGGCGTGACCCTCGATGCGGTCTCCCAGCTCGACCCCGTGTTCCGCCCCGACGGCGTGGTCACTGCCGGCAACTGCTGCGCCCTGAACGACGGGGCCGCCGCGGTGGTGGTCATGTCCGACACCAGGGCGGCTGAGCTCGGTGTCACCCCGCTGGCACGGATCGTCGCCACCGGCGTGAGCGCCCTCTCCCCCGAGATCATGGGGCTCGGCCCGGTCGAGGCCACCCGGCGGGCGCTAAGCCACGCGGGGATGAGCATCGGCGACATCGATCTGGTCGAGATCAACGAGGCGTTCGCGGCCCAGGTCGTGCCGTCCTACCAGGACCTCGGCATCGACCTCGACCGCCTCAACGTCAACGGCGGCGCGATCGCGGTTGGTCACCCGTTCGGGATGACCGGCGCCCGGCTCCAGAACACGATGCTCAACTCCCTGGACTGGCACGACAAGAGCACGGGCCTGATCACGATGTGCGTCGGCGGCGGCCAGGGGATGGCGCTCATCCTCGAGCGCCTCTGATCACTCGTCGACGTACCCGGCGAACGACACCCCCCGGAAGGCGGCCAGTCGCTCCGCCTCTGCGTCGAGTCCGACCGGCGGGCCGCCGCCATCCCAGATCGAGACCGCGAGCCTGAGCTTCCGTCCCGATGCCCGGGGACGCCAGCTGCCGACGACCTCGTCACCCGCGAGGACCGCCCCGGGCCGGCCGAGCATCCGCCAGAGGTCCTTGCGCGCGGCCGGGTCGGGAACGACCAGGTCCCGGTCGCGGCCCTGCAGGAACAAGTCGAACGGGCCCAGCAGCCGGACCACCCCGGAGCTCTCGGCGCCGGATAGGGCCGGTACGTCGTCGGCCAGGATGTCGAGCCGCTGGCCGTCGACCTCGACCGCCTGCACATCCTCGGGCCACCGCGCGGACACTTCCGCGACCGGTGAGTCGACGTACCCCGCCACCAGCTTGGGCGTGGCCGGGCCGAGGAGGCGCAGCACGCCGCGAACTGGGTCGAGGTGCTGCGGGACGCTCGCGGCCGGTCCGCGCCACCGCGGGATGCGTCGCAGCACCGGGGGCGACGTGTCGGGCTCGAGCTCCAGCCCCGCACGCAGGGCCGCCAGCCTGAAGGGTTGCTCGAAGGTGTGGACGGCCTGGCAGGGACGGCACTCGCGGAGGTACGGCGCGTCCAGCCGACGGGTCAGCTGCGTGGACATTTCGCCCTTCACGATCGGCTTCGCCGCGATGTCGCGCATCTCGGCCGCGACCACGTCGAGGGCTTCCAGGATCGGGATCCCGGCCGCCTTCAGGGGGCGTGCGGCGTCGAAGATCCGTTTCGCTGCGTCCGTATCACTCCACGGTGCGGTGGCGGCGGCCACTGCGGCGATCTCCGCGCGCCGGTAGAAGTGCGGGGCGCCACGCAGGGTCCAGGCCAGCGCGAGGTCCACGACCGGGACTGACGCACCCCGGACGGCCAACGCCCACGCCGCCCCGTCCGGACCGGTGTCCTGCACACCGAGGTCGAGTACGGCAGCGTCGCTGCCACCGTCGTCACGATGGAGCTCCTGTGCCCGGACCCGGAACCGGAGCACGTCCACGCGGCTGACCCTCATGCAGCCCATCCTCGCCCCACGGCGGCCGGTCAGAAGAAGAAACCCTCGCGGCGGGCGGTGGTCGATAGACTTGCTGTATGGCCGAGTCAGAGACGAAGTGGCTGGACGACCACCAGCAGCGAGCATGGCGCGGCCTGGTGATGGGCATGACCCTGCTGATGGACCGCCTCGACGACGATCTTCAGCGCATGTTCGGGGTCTCACTGGCGGAGTACGAGATCCTGGTGCGCTTGTCCGAGCGCGAGGGCCGGCAGATGCGGATGGCGCAGCTCGCCGATGCGCTGGCCCACAGCCGGAGCAGGGTGACCCACACCGTCGGCCGGCTGGAGAAGACCGGGCTCGTGGCCCGCAACAAGTCGCCCGAAGACGGACGCGGCGTGGTCTGTCACCTCACCGATCGTGGCTTCGACATGCTGACGCGGATGGCGCCCCACCACGTCAACGGGGTCCGCGCGAACATCGTCGACCTCGTCTCAGCCGACGACTTCGACGCCCTTGGCCGCGTGATGAACACCGTCTCCGACCACCTCGTAGCCGGGCATCCTGAAATGGAGATGAGGTGATCGGACCCGCGTTGGCGGATCCGATCGTTGGTGGTTGAGCGAGCCGTCAGCGCCTGAGCCTGCGAAGGCGCTGAACCGGCGTGTCGAACCCCGATGACGGACGCAGGGCGTCAGCCACGGTGCCGGTTCAGGGCCTGGTCAGGCGCCGGTGCGTCACCCGGTGCGGCCGTGCCGCCTCGGCACCGAGGCGCTCGACCTTGTTCTCCTCGTAGGCCGCGAAGTTGCCCTCGAACCAGAACCACTTGGCGGGGTCCTCGTCGTCGCCCTCCCACGCCAGGATGTGCGTGGCGACCCGGTCGAGGAACCACCGGTCGTGCGACGTGACCACGGCGCAACCCGGGAAGTCGAGCAGCGCGTCCTCCAGCGAGGACAGGGTCTCGACGTCGAGGTCGTTGGTGGGCTCGTCGAGCAGCAGCATGTTGCCGCCCATCTTCAGGGTCAGCGCGAGATTCAACCGGTTGCGCTCACCTCCGGAGAGCACACCCGCCTTCTTCTGCTGGTCGGGTCCCTTGAAGCCGAACGACGCGACGTACGCCCGGGAGTTCATCTCGAAGTTGGCAACCTTGATGAAGTCGAGTCCGTCGGAGACGACCTCCCAGACGTTCTTCTGGCCGTCGATGCCGCCGCGGCTCTGGTCGACGTAGGAGATCTTCACCGTCTTGCCCACGTCGAGCTCACCCTCGTCGGGCTGCTCCTCACCGGTGATCATCCGGAACAGCGTGGTCTTGCCGACGCCGTTGGGGCCGATGACACCGACGATGCCGGCGCGCGGCAAGGTGAAGGACAGGTCGTGCATGAGGGTGCGGCCGTCGAAGCCCTTGGCGAGCTTCTTGGACTCCAGCACCACGTCGCCGAGCCTCGGACCGGCCGGGATGTTGATCTCGGAGGTGTCGATCTTGCGCATCCGGTCAGCCTCGGCCGCCAGCTCGTCGTACCGCTGCAGCCTGGCCTTGCTCTTGGCCTGCCTGGCCTTGGGGTTCGAGCGCACCCACTCGAGCTCCTTCTCCAGCATGCGGGAGCGCTTGGCGTCCTTGGCGCCTTCGATCTTGAGGCGGTCCTTCTTGGTCTCGAGGTAGGTCGAGTAGTTGCCCTCGTAGGGGTGGGTCTTGCCCCGGTCGAGCTCGAGGATCCACTGGGCGACGTTGTCGAGGAAGTACCGGTCGTGAGTGACGGCGAGGACGGCTCCGGGGTACGAGGCGAGGTGGTTCTCGAGCCACTGCACCGACTCGGCGTCGAGGTGGTTGGTGGGCTCGTCGAGCAGCAGCAGGTCGGGCTGCTGGAGCAGCAGCTTGCACAACGCCACGCGTCGCCGCTCACCGCCCGAGAGGCGGTCGACCGGCCAGTCGCCGGGCGGGCAGCGCAGGGCGTCCATCGCCTGGTCGAGACGGCTGTCGAGGTCCCAGGCGTTGGCGTGGTCGAGCTCGGTCTGCAGGTCGCCCGCCTCGGTCGCGACCTTGTCCTGGTCGGCGTCGGGGTCGCCCATCATCATGTAGAGCTCGTCGAGCCGGGCCATCTTGCTCTTGATCTCGCCGACGGCCTCCTCGACGTTCTCGAGGACGGTCTTGCCCTCGCTCAGCGGGGGCTCCTGCTGGAGCATCCCGACCCGGGCCCCGGGGTCGAGGATCGCGTCGCCGTTGCTCGGCTGGTCAAGGCCGGCCATGATCTTGAGCAGCGTGGACTTGCCGGTGCCGTTGGGCCCGACGACGCCGATCTTCGCCCCGTGCAGGAACGAGAGCGTGACGTTGTCGAGGACGACCTTCTCGCCGTGGGCCTTGCGCACGTTGCGCAGGGTGAACACGTAATCAGCCATGGTCCCCGACCCTACGTGGGAAACCCGCGGGGAACCGATTCGGGGCGACCGCCCTCGCCCTCAGGCCGCGGACCGCTCGTCGGTCGCGCCGTCGGGCTCGACCACGTCCGGCGAGGTCGGGGCCGACTGGGTCTGGGCCGGCTGCTCCGGACGGGGACTCTTGGTGAACTGGCTGGTGCCCCGGTTGAGGTCGTGCCCGACGAACGTGGCGTCCACGGTCAGGGACGACACCTCGATGCCAGCCTTGTTGGTCCAGACCTCGGCGTTGAGCCGACCGAACACGACGACGGGATCACCTCGGCGCAAGGAGGTGGCGCAGTGGTCGGCGAGGGCACGCCATGCGTTGACGGAGTACCACTGGGTCTCGCCGTCGACCCAGCCCTCGGTCTTCTTGCTGTAGCGGCGTGGCGTGCAGCCGAGCCGGAAGCTCGCCACGGTGGACTCCCCTGCCTGCCGCACGGTGACGTCGCTGCCGAGCCAGCCCTGGAGGGTGACGAGTGATTCGTTCATCGGGAATGCTCCTTGGTCTCGTGTCGGGTTGTTCCGCGGACCAGCCTGTGCGGCGGCATCGACGGTCAGCGCCCGGCCCGCGGAGGCCTGGGGAAGGCACAGACCGGAGGGTCGGCTGTGGACGACGAGTGGCCCGAGCCGAACGGCTGACCGGCTAGCGCTGCGCCTGGGCAAGGCCGGCCCGCACCGCGACGTACGCCTCGAGCTCGGCCTGGACCGGCTTGACCACCAGCTCCTCGGAGACGTCCCGGATCGCCGCGCGCAACCGTCGGTCGGCCGAGCGTGCACGCCGCCGGGCGGTCCATGACACCAGCAGCCGGCAGACGAGGGCGAGCAGCAGACCGGCGGCGACGCCGCCCAGAAGCATGAGGGTGGGGACCGGGAAGCCGCGGTACGCCGGGGTCTCGGGCGCCGGCAGCTGCAGGTAACCCATTCCTGCGAGCACCGCCAGCCAGCCGGCACCCACGACGGCGGTCAGGATCAGCAGCCACTGGAGGGCCTGGACCAGCCCGGCCCACCCGGGGATCCGCTCCACCCCGAGATCGGTCGCCGCCAGGGCGCCGTCCAGCCGATCGCCGAGGTCGTCGAGCCGCGACACCGAGGCCGCCCGAATGGCCTGGGCCCAGGGGCGCGCCAGCTCGGTCGACACCTCGTCCGCCAGCGCGCGCACCTCCGTGTCGACCCGGGCACGCTGCACCTGGGTCGGCTTCGGCACCGACGTGCGGGCCCGCGAGGTGAGCTGTCTCCCGCCCCGGCCGAGGTCGAGGTGGAGCCGCTTGAGCGGATCGGGCTTGAGCCGCGAGAGCCACGAGGTGACCGGCCAGCCGGTGGCCCGGTTGCCGCGCAGCCGCGTGGACTGTTCGACAGCCCGGACGACGGTCGGGACCCCGGCCGCCTCTGCGAAGGCGTCTTCCAGGGCGGCCACCCGGGCCTTGGCCAGGGTCATGGGCCTCCCCGAGCCCGATGCCTCCTTGAGCCTGCGGGCGGCGTCCCTGATGTCGGCGTCCAGCCGGGCACGGGCCGACTTCTTGGCGGCGACCCGGTTGGAGATCTCGGCGCGCAGCTCGGGGATCCCGCTCTTGGTGCGGGCGCTGGCGGCGAACACAGGCACGTCGCCGAGCCCGTCGGCGTCGAGCAGGCGGCGGACGTCGCCGAGCATCGTCTCGCGCCCTGACTCCGGCACGGTGTCGATGTGGTTGAGCACCACGAGCATCACGTCGGCATGGGTGGCCAACGGTGCGAGGTAGCGACCGTGGATCGCCGCGTCGGCGTACTTCTGCGGGTCGAGCACCCACACCAGCAGGTCGGCCAGCTTGACCAGGCGATCGACCTCGAGGTGGTGGGAGACCTCGGTCGAGTCGTGGTCCGGCAGGTCGAGGAGTACGACGCCCTCCATGGAGGTGTCCTTGGGGCCGATGTCGAGCATCGACCCGCGCGTGACCTGGTGACGGGCGGGGATCCCGAGCCACTCCAGCAGCTCCGGCGCCCCCTCCTCTCCCCAGACGCAGGCCGTGGTGTGGGAGGTCGTCGGCCGGCGCACGCCCACGGCGGCCAGGTCGAGGCCGGTGAGGGCGTTGAAGGTGGACGACTTCCCGGAGCCAGTGGCCCCCGCGATGGCGACCACGGTGTGGTCGGCCGAGAGTCGAAGACGGTTCGACGCGCGGTCGACGACGCCGCGGGCGTGCTCGACCAGGTCGTCGTCGAGCCGGCCCTGCGCGGCGCGGCTCGCGGCGTCCAGCCCCTCGAGGCGTGAGCCGATGCCGGAACCGCGGGTGACCAGCTTCCTGGCCCCGTCGAGCAGTGACGTCATTTCTTCGTGTCCTGGGCGGCTGCGAAGCGCAGGTCGTCGATCCGTCGGGCGGCGTCCCGCAGCCGGTCCGGCAGGTCGACACCTACCTCGAGGCTGTCGAGGAGGTCGGTGTAGCGCCGCCGTTCGGCGTCGAGCAGGTCCCGCACGCGGGTCTCGAGGTCCTTGCGTGCCCGCTCGGCGAGGGTGCGCACCGCCTGGTCGCCGAAGACCGCCTCGAGCAGCTTCTGGCCGATCACCGCAGAGCCACCGGCGATCCCGGCCTCGGCCCCGGTGACCCCGGCCGTGTGCGCGAACACGACGACCATGAGCGCGACCGAGAGTCCGTTGACGCCATAGGCGAGGACCCGTGCGGTGCCACGCTTCTCCGCGCCCTCGGTGCGGACCATCTCCAGGACGTCCTGCTGCCAGTCGCGGACCGCACGCTCCGCCCGGCGACGGAAGTCGCGCGAAGCCCGGCCGAGGTCCTCACCCGCGTCGGCCAGCAGCGCCTGCCCGGCGGACAGCGACTGCCACGACCCCTCCGAGCGCTCGGCCGCCGCCTCGGCGTGTTCGAGGATCAGGGTCTCGAGCCCGGACTCCACCGCCACGGTGACGCGTTCGGCCTGCTGGGGCTTGCCCCGGACGGCGTTGACGAGCCGGTCGCGCAGCCAGCCCACCCGGGTCTCGAGCGACTTCAGCAGCTCCCCGGTGCCGACGAACTCCTGCCAGCGCGCCAGCACCTCCCCGCGCAGCAGCGTCCCGTCGGCCGACGCCTCACCCACCTGCCGGATCGCGTCGTCATACGCCTTGTCGACGTCCTCGCGCAGGCGTCGGTGGGCGCTGACCTGCTCGGTCGCGGCATCGGCCACGGCGTGGGTACGTCGGGCGAGGATGCGGATCGCGCCGTCCAGGGTCTGCTTGACCACCATCGCCCGGGCTTCCGCGTCGGCGGCCAGCGCGTGCAGCCACCCCTTCACCTCGGCGACGGCCTGCGCCGGCAACAAGCCGTCGTCGTCGACCTCACCCTCGCTGACGACGAAGAGCGGGGAGTCCTTCAGTCCGCGGCTGGCGAGCATCCGGGCGAGGTGCGTGGGGACGGTCTCGGCCGCCTCGCGCGGGGTCCGGTCCAGGACGATTGCGACGGCCGCGCTGCGCTCCGCGGCCTGGCGCAGGAAGTCCCACGGCACCTGGTCGGCGTAGCGCGCGGCCGAGGTCACGAACAGCCAGAGGTCGGCCGCCGCCAGCAGCTGCGAGGCGAGGGTGCGGTTGCGCTCCTCGACCGAGTCGATGTCGGGGGCGTCCAGGATGGCCAGGCCGGACGGGATCGTGTCGGACGCGACGACCTGCAGTGCTTCGGGATCTGTCGTGGCGCGGTGTACCCGCTCGAGGTCGGGCAGCAGGGCATCGTCCCCGAACCACTCCGCGTCGTCGGGGTGGTGGACCAGCACCGGGGAACGCGTCGTCGGACGCAGCACGCCGGTCTGGGTGACCGCTCGTCCGACGAGCGAGTTGACCAGCGTCGACTTGCCGGCGCCGGTCGATCCTCCGACGACGGCGAGCAGGGGCGCGTCGATCGTCATCACCCGGGGGATCACGTAGTCCTCGAGCTGGTCGATCATCTCCAGCCGCGAGACGCGCGCCTCCGCCGCGCCCGGGAGCTCGAGGGGCAGCTGCGCCACCTGGAGTGCCTGACGCAACTGGACGAGGGCGGTCAGCATCGCCGCACCCTCGTCCCGTCCCACCTCGTTCGACGAGTCCTGGGTCATCGGTGCGGCACCACCTGTCCCGGGAACGCCACATAGGGACGCACGGCGTTGATCCGCTCGACGTACCACTGGCCGCGGGCGGCGAAGTCGTCGGGAGGGGTGCCGCGGAGGTAGCGGTGGTGCAGGAACCCGAGCTCGATCAGCGCCTGCTGATAGTCCTGCATCGCCTGCTCGGCCGGCTTCCCGCCGTTCTGCCGGGCGAAGGCGCGCGCCTGTCGCCGGGCGCTGAGGTGCACCACCCAGTCGATGTCGGTGGCGGGGATCAGCCCGCGCCGGGCGGCGTCGTGGAGTGCCGCGGCCAGCATCCGCCGCTCCGACCTGCGCCACCAGATGGCCAGGCACAGCATGACGATGAACGCCGGGACCATCAGCACCACGTAGACGCCCACGAAACCAGTGAGCCCGAAGAGCGTCGAGCTGTTCCAGGCGGCGTGGGCGAGCACGGCCAGGAGATAGCCGATCACCGGGGCCAGCACGCGCACGGCACGATTCCGGGAGCCGACGGCGATGCCGACGCCGATTCCGGTGAACGAGGTGAACAGCGGGTGGGCGAAGGGGCTGAACAGGCAGCGCACGATGAAGACGCCGGTCACCGCCTCGGTGCCACCGGGGCCCATCCCGTCGGTGCCGTTGTAGGCGGCCGCGAGGTAGAGGATGTTCTCGACGAAGGCGAAGCCGATGCCGACCATCCCGGCGTAGACGAGCCCGTCGAGGATCCCGTCCAGCTCGGCCCGGCGCCACCACAGCAGCAGGATCAGGAAGAGACCCTTGCTGAACTCCTCGGTCACGGGGGCGACGATCGCCAGACTCTGCGCCTCGGTGAAACCGACGAAGAACCCGCCCAGCCCCTGCAGCAGCAGCGCCGCGCCGGTCGCGACGAAGCCGCCCCAGAGCAGTCCGAAAGCGAGCAGCCTCCTCGGCTCGGGCTCGTAGCGATCCAGCCACAGGTAGGCACCCACCAACGGGCCCACCGGCAGCGCGGCCAGGCCAGTGGCCAGCACCATCGACTTCGGGGCGCCGGAGAGGGCGATGATCACCAGGATCGGCAGCGCGCCGAGGCACACCAGCACCGTCACCACGACGGTGAAGGCGATGCTGTTGCGGCGCGTTTGAAGCATGGCGGAAGCGTAGCCGCAGGTGGCCGGCGGTCCGATCCCGCGGCGTAGAGTTGGCCGCGTGACCGAAGAGACCACGCCCGAGACCGCGCAGCCCAAGACCGAGTCGCACGATCCGAAGGTCCCGGAGGCCTGGAAGGCCTTCATGCGCACCGGCTGGGGCGAGCGTGAGCTCGACCTTCCGCCGCACCCGATCACCGAGCCCGCCGCCGCCCGGCGCGGGCGCCTCGCCGAGGCCTTCCCCGGCGAGCGTCTGGTGCTGCCGGCCGGGACCTACAAGGTGCGCGCCAACGACACCGACTACCGCTTCCGCCCCGACACCGCCCACACCTACTTCTCCGGCAACCAGACCACCGACGCGGTCCTGGTCGTCGAGGGCGACTCGTCGGTGCTCTACGCCCGGCCACGGTCGTCGCGCGAGACCGACGAGTTCTTCCGCGACCGGCAGTACGGCGAGCTGTGGGCCGGCCGCCGACCCTCGGTGAACGAGATGTCCTCCTCCCTCGGTCTGCCCGTCCGACACATCGACGAGCTGCCGTCCGCGCTGGAGGGCTCGGGCAAGACCCGCGTGCACCGTGGAATCTCGTCCGCCGTCGACGGCCTGGTCACGGCGGACGAGTCACGCGACGAGGACTTCGCCCGGGTGATCTCGGAGATGCGTCTGATCAAGGACTCCTGGGAGGTCAGCGAGCTGCAAGAGGCCTGCGACATCACCACCCTCGGCTTCGAGGACTCGGTGCGCGAGTGGCCCCAGGTGCTCGAGCACGGCGAACGCTGGATCGAGGGCACGTTCTTCCGGCGGGCCCGCGCGATGGGCAACGACATCGGCTACGACTCCATCGTCGGCGGCGGCAAGCACGCCACGACGCTGCACTGGATCGACAACTCCGGCCCAATCACGCCGGGCGAGCTGGTGCTCCTCGACATGGGGGTGGAGGGACGCAACCTCTACACCGCCGACGTGACCCGGACCCTGCCGGTCGACGGCCGCTTCACCGACCTCCAGCGCGAGCTCTACGACCTCGTCTACGCCGCGCAGGAGGCCGGCATCCAGGCCGTCCGGCCGGGCGTGGACTTCCGGGCACCACACCGGGCGGCCATGGAAGTCCTGGCCCACGGGCTGGCCGACCGCGACCTGCTGCCCGTCTCGGTCGACGAGGCCCTCTCCCCCGACAGCAAGGTCTACTCGCGCTGGACCCTCCACGGCACCAGCCACATGCTCGGGATGGACGTCCACGACTGCGGCCGCGCCTCGGACGAGGCCTATACCGAGGGTCAGCTGGCCGAAGGCATGGTGCTCACCGTGGAGCCCGGCCTCTACTTCCAGGAGGACGACCTGCTCGTCCCCGAGGACCTGCGCGGCATCGGCATCCGGATCGAGGACGACATCCTGGTGACGGCCGACGGCCACGACAACCTCTCCGTCGCCCTCCCCCGAACTTCCGCCGACGTCGAGGCCTGGATGGGCAACCTCATCGGGGGTTGAGCTCGCCGCGAGATGGGAACAATCCGGAGACGGCGCGGCGCCGAATGACGGGTTGAGGCGTCCGTAGAAGAGCGCGCGTCCCTCATACGGCGAAGGAGGCACGGTGCGACGGATGGCCATCAGCCTGGCCGTGGCTGCCTCCGCGATCGCCGCGCTTAGCCCGGCCGTCTCGTCCGTGTCGTCCTCGTTCGCGGACTCGTCCGAGTCGTCGTACCAGCTGCTGCAGATGAACCTGTGCCTCTCCGGGCAGGCCGGCTGCTACAGCAGCGCCACCTACCGGTCCATCCTCGACGAGGCCACCGAGCAGATCGCCGACCGGGACCCGCAGGCGGTGACCCTCAACGAGGTGTGCAGCGCCGACGTCGCCGAGCTGGCCCGCCGCACCGGCTACGAGCTGAGCTTCGCCGCCGTTGACTACGGCGGGGCACCGCTGCCCTGCATCGACCCCAGGGGCCGGGGCCTGTTCGGGATCGCCGTCCTCACGAAGGACGACATCAGGGTCTCGCAGGACCGGGCGTTCGCCGTCCAGGCAGACCCCGAGGAACGTCGGTGGCTGTGCGCCACCACCGAGAGTGCGATCAGTGTCTGCACCGCGCACCTGAGCACGCGGTTCTCCTCAGTGGAGCGCGTCGCCAACGACGCCGAGTGCCGTGAGCTCCGGAGCGTGCTGGCCCGACATCAGGAGGCGGGCACCACGCTGTTCGGCGGGGACTTGAACCGCCAGGACGCCTGCGCGCCCCCCACCATGTGGACCAGCCGGGACACCTCGGCCACGCAGTCGCCGGGCGTGCAGCACATCTACGGCACGACGTCGGCGAAGGGCTCGTCGACGTCGGTTGACGAGGCGACCTACACCGACCACGACTTCCTGCTCGCGGCCGCCGCCATCACGCCGTCCGGCTGACGTGGTGCCTGGCCGCGTTCAGCCGGGACGCTCTTCGTCGCCCGCCTCGGCGGCCCAGAGCGCGGCGCCCACGATGCCCGCTCGGTTCTGGAGCTGTGCGGGCACGACCTCGGTCTCGATGTCGATCAGCCGCACGAACTTGTCCGCGTGCTTGCTGACCCCGCCGCCGAGGACGATGAGGTCGGGCGAGAACAGCTTCTCCAGCGTGCGGTAGTAGGTGGTCAGACGGCTTGCCCACGTGGACCAGGACAGATCGTGCTTCTCCCTGACTGAGTTGGCCGCGGACTTCTCGGCGTCCTTGCCGTCGATCTCCAGATGACCCAGCTCGGAGTTCGGCACCAGCACACCGTCGTAGACCAATGCCGACCCGATGCCGGTGCCAAGGGTGGTGAGGATGACCAGCCCGCGGCGACCCGAGGCCGCCCCGTAGCGCACCTCGGCCAGACCCGCCGCATCAGCGTCGTTGACGATGTGTACGTCGCGCCCGGTCGCGTCGGTGAACACGGCGTCCGCGTCAGTGCCGATCCAGGAGCGGTCGATGTTGGCTGCCGAGCTCGCCACGCCGTACCGGACGACCGCCGGGACCGTGACGCCGACCGGGCCGGTGGACTCGGGAAACTCGCCGAGCAGCTCGACGAGAACCTCGGCCACCGCCTCCGGGGTCGACGGCTGTGGAGTCTTGATCCTGACCCGCTCCCCGATGAACTCGCCGGTCTCCAGGTCCACCGGCGCCCCCTTGATGCCCGAGCCGCCGAAGTCGATTCCAATGGGACCTGCGTCCATGTCGCTGATCTCCTTCGCCACTCACGCGAGACCGGCCCCCGGCGCGGGGCCTCACGTCCCCGATGGGGACCGGGTCGGCCTGCGGCATACTACGTCCGGGGCAGGCTTCCGGTCCCGTCCCGTGCCCCCGTAGCTCAGCTGGACAGAGCAGCGGCCTTCTAATCCGCCGGTCACAGGTTCGAATCCTGTCGGGGGCACTCGCGTCTTCTGCGTCACATCATCGTGGGGACGGCGACAACCCGGCTCAGTGGCCCTGGTGCACGCCATGGCAAGGTTCTTCGCCATGGACACGAGACCCACGCGGAAACCGACGTCCAGTCACGACGCCACGACCGCCGGCCCCGGGCTCGGCGAGCGCGACCTGGAGATCCTTGACTTCGAGCGCCAGTGGTGGGAGTACGGCGGCGTCAAGGGGACGGCGATCCGCGCACAGTTCGACCTGAGCGCCGTGAGGTACTACGAGCAGCTCAACTGGATCATCGACCAGCCGCAGGCGTTGGCCCACGACCCACTCCTGGTCCGACGGCTCAAGAGGGCTCGACGTGCCCGCCAACGCCACCGGTCCGCACGTCGACTCGGCTGAGCCCCCCGAGCCGCCTTCGCCGCATCCGAAACTGCCGGCAGATCCGCCGCACGGTCTCACGCACCCCAGAGCTGGTGCTTCTGCGCCGCGATCTCGGTTCGCCAGGAATCAGGCAGGTAGCGCTCGGCCTCGGCCAGGTCGGCATGCTCGGGGCTGAGCGCCACCAGCGAGCCGGCCCACACCGCCCAGGTCATCCCACTCGACGCGAGCTCCTCCAGATACCCGGCGACCCGCTGTTTCGCCAGCTCGCCGGACCACCCCTGGTAGAGCACATCGACCAGCCGGGCGAGGATCTCGCGCTGCTCCCAGCTCCTGGTGTCCGTGGTGACCTCACCGGTGCGCAGGTCGAGCGCGTGCACCTCCATCGCCCACCCTCCCAGCGGGAAGACAGACTCGGTCACGGCAATCGCATGTCCCTCAGCGGCACAGTGCATGGCACACGCGAGCAGCTGAGCGTTCACGTCCCCGGCAAAGGTCGCACCGTGCGCTGACCCTGACCCGAGTGTGATGATGCTGGCCGCCTTGGCGAACTGGCCGCGGATGCCCCGCTGGGCGAGGTAGTGCCGCGCGTTGGACGGCACGCACAGGACCAACCCGTCAGCCGAGGCATGCTGCACCAGCCACCGCATCGCGGCGGCATCTCGACGGTGCAGCCAGTGGGCGTCATCCGCAGCGAACGGCGCCCAGGCCGCCGCGCTGAACTGCGGCAGGGGCACGCTCCCCACCTACCCGCGCCCGGAGGCGCGAAAACACCATGGTCCAGACCGCTGAGCGTGAGGCTGACGCGCGTTACGCCCGGCGCGGACGCCGGTTGACGAGGTAGACACCGAGCACGACCAGTGCCGACCCGACCAGCAGCGAGACGGTGAGGGTCTCGTCCAGCAGGACCGCCCCGACCGCGACGCCGATCAGCGGCACGAAGAAGATGTACGACGCCGCGCGGCCGGCCTCGCCGGCAGCGACCCGTCCGAACCAGAGCGACCAGGCGAGGGCCGTACCGACGAGACCGGCGAACGCCAGCGCGGCGAGGAACCGCGGCGACCAGCTGATGTCCGGGCCCTCGACGACCAGCCCCACGACGGTCAGCAGCGCGCCACCCACCAGGAACGGCAGGGCGACCGCCCACCAGGGGTCGATCCGGCCGTCCGTGCCCTTGAAGACGATGGTGCCGAGCGCCCAGGCGAGGGCGCTCGCGACGGCGAGTCCCACGCCGGCGGCCGACACGTGCCCGACGAACGCCCCGCCGCTGACGACCACGATGCCGGCGAACCCGACGACCAGGCCGAGGATCTTGGCGGTGGTCATCCGCTCCTCGAGCAGCCACCACGCGAGCAGGCCGACGAGCACCGGCTGCAGGTAGACCAGGACGGCGGCGAGTCCGGACGGCAGGAGTCCGATCGCCACGGTCTGCAGCCCGAAGAAGAGCAGCACGTTCAGTGCCGTCAGCAGTGTGTACTCGCGCTCCTGACCGGCGAGCCGCGGCATCCCGGTCCGTCTCCAGGCCAGGACCGCCATCAGGGCGCCACCGATCAGGGAGCGCAGTCCGGCGAACAACACCGGCGGCGCAGACTCCAGGCCGATCTTGACCGCCGCGAAGGTCGTCCCCCACGCCAGCACGAGGAGCACGATCGCGGCCCGCTCGCGCGTAGCGGACCGGGACGCGGGATCCCCGGCAGCAGTCAGCTCGGAGCGTGAAGCCACGGATCCCTGAGGTCGAGGAAGACGGGCTCACCGATGGTGAGGGAGTCCATCTCCTTCATCATCTCCTGCATCTCGGGAGGTGGCTCCTTCTGCTCGCCCTTGCGGGCCTCCTCCTCGGAGGTGAAGTAGATCGCCATGGTCCACGCGTCCTCGTCGTGGCCCACCGAGACAGAACCGAGGATGTCGGGGCGGAACTCCGACCAGTCGGTGGGATCGCTGGCCATCAGCTCACGAGCGCGGTCCGGGTCGCTCGACCGGCCCTGCATCACCTGGACGAAGCCGGCCTTGCCGGGGTCGCCTGGCGTGTCGACCTCGACCGTCGTGCTGTCGTGGAACTGCGGTTCGCCGGAGAACAGCGCCGCCGTCTGATCCCACCACTCGCCCTGCTCCGGCCGCTCACTGTTCTGTTGGGCCGCCTCCGGCGACTCGAAGCGGGCGAGGGCGACGAAGGTCCCGTCGTCGGTCACTCCTGAGGTGGTGCCCAGCCAGCCCACTGCTCCCGGAGCGACCTCCGCCACCCATTTGTCCAGCTGCGCACGTAGCGGCGCCGCGTCCGACACTTTCCCCTGGATCACCTGCACGAACATGTCGACCCTGCCCTTCCGTCACTCGCTGGAATGAACCTCGTGGCGACGCTACTCCGATGGTTGGGCACGCGGCAGCCCTGCTACCGGTGAGGGGTCGTCCTCACCAGAACCCCGATCTTGTCGATGCGGTGCTCGGGGTTGTGGAACTCGTCGGACCAGAAGTTGCCCGCCGCGTGGTCCTCCACCGTGGCGCAGGTGGACAGCGTGATCATCGCCCGGGTCGGCTCGCGCCCCGGATGGCCGGGCACGGCGGCGCGCTGCTCGGCCAACGAGCGTGGAGACCGGAACGACGTACGCCGGGTCTGCCGGATCTCGTAGACGTAGCGCCAGCGCGCGGTCTCGACCACGGCCCGCTGTCCGACCCGGAGATCGGGCAGGAACTCGAACTCCCGCGTGGACGACAGCCGGTGTGCGGTGACCTGGTAGTTCCCGACCCCGCCGGGGCCGACGCCGCCGCGGGGTCCGTGCGGGCTGGCGGCGACGCCACGGTTCTGGATCGCGGTGCCCGGTGCGTCGTCGGTCCAGCCGCGGTAGGGCACCACCTGCAGCCCCCTGATGTCGAGCGCCGGGATGTCGAGCTGGGCGGCAGCAGGTCCGCCGTCGCTGGTGCGCGGCCCGGACGGCCGCGGCGCGGGCTCGGCGGGTTGCTGGTCCGACGGCTGGTCCGACGGCTGGTCCGACTGCTGGGCCGGGCGCGGACTGGCCTGCGACGCGCGCTCCCGGGGCCCGGTCTCCGACGCCGGCTCGGCCGCGCAGGCCGACAGCAGCCCGGCGACGGCCAGGGCGACGGCCAGGGCGAGCGCCGGCCGCAGACTCATGCCACGAGCGTACGTCGGCGCGACACGCCCGACCGCCTCGTGCAGCCGGTCGACCGCCTCGACTCCTCCGAGGAGATCGCGGGCTGGACGACCGCTGTTGGTGGGCCTGACACGCGCCCAAATGCGGAGGAATCCGCCTCGAGATCGATACAAAGGAGGTGGCCCCGCAAAGTATGAGTTTGCGGGGCCTCGACTTTGCACCGCTCAGGCGTAGGCGTCGATCTCTGCCAGCAGTGTGGCCTTCACCGGCTCCTCCGCGAAGGACGCACGCACGGCGGTGCGGGCCAGATCGGCGACCCCCGCCTCATCCAGGCCGAGCAGGTCGGCCGCGATCTCGTACTCCCGGTTGAGGGAGGTGCCGAACATGGGCGGGTCGTCGGAGTTGACGGTCACCGTCACGCCCGCGTCGCGGAGGGCCACGATCGGGTGGTCGGCGATCGCAGCGACGGCGCGCGTCGCGACGTTCGACGACGGGCACACCTCGAGCGGGATGCCGGTCTCGGCGAGGTGCGCGACCAGGGTGGGGTCCTCGACCGCGGTCGTCCCGTGCCCGATCCGCTCGGCGCCGAGCAGTCGCAGTGCGTCCCAGACGGTTTCCGGGCCGGTGGTCTCCCCGGCGTGCGGGACGCTGCGCAGACCGGCGGCCCGGGCGGCGTCGAAGTGCCGCTGGAACTGCGGCCGGGGGACGCCGACCTCGGGGCCGCCGAGCCCGAAGCCGATCAGGGCACCGACGCGATGGTTGAGGGCGTAGTCGAGGGTGGCGTCCGCGGCCGGGACCCCGGACTCGCCCGGGATGTCGTAGATCCAGCGGAGCACCAGCCCGAAGTCCCGCTCCGCCGCCACCCGGGCGTCCTCGATCGCCTCGGTGTAGGCCTCGATCGGGATCCCGGTGACCACCGACGTGTACGGCGTGCAGGTCAGCTCGGCGTACCTGATCTGCTGACCCGCCATCTCGCGGGCGACCTCGTAGGTGAGCAGCCGGACGTCCTCGCCCGTCCTCACCAGGTCGACGACGGCCAGGTAGACCTCGATGAAGTGGGCGAAGTCGCGGAACTCGTAGAACCTGCGCAGCTCGTCGTGGTCGCTGGGCACGACGCCCGGGTGCCGGGCGGCCAGCTCGGAGACGATGCGGGCGGAGGCGGAGCCGACGTGGTGGACGTGCAGCTCGGCCTTGGGCAGGCCGGCGATGAACGAGGAGAGGCTCATCCGGCGAAGTCTTGCAGTGGACGAAGACGGAGTGCCACACCGCAGCGAACAGTAGGCTGACGCACGTGAAAGAAAGACTCGTCTGGATCGACTGTGAGATGACCGGGCTCGACCTGCGCGCCGACGCGTTGATCGAAGTCGCCGCTCTGGTCACCGACTTCGATCTCAACGTCCTCGGGGCCGGCATCGACCTGATCGTGAAGCCCCCCGCCGAGGCGCTCATCCAGATGACCGACTTCGTCCGCACGATGCACGAGACCTCCGGGCTGCTCGCCGAGCTGGAGCAGGGCCTGACCCTGGGCGAGGCCGAGGAGCAGGTGCTGGCCTACATCCACGAGCAGTGCGGTCAGAACAGCCGGCCGCCCCTGGCCGGCAACAGCGTCGCGACCGACCGGGCCTTCCTGGCCCGGGACATGCCCGAGCTCGAGAGCTTCCTCCACTACCGGATCGTCGACGTCTCCTCGATCAAGGAGCTGTCGCGCCGGTGGTTCCCGCGCGCCTACTTCCAGGCGCCGGCCAAGCGCGGCAACCACCGGGCGCTGGCCGACATCCAGGAGAGCATCGAGGAGCTGCGCTACTACCGGGAGGCGGTGTTCGTGGCTCCCCCGGGGCCCGACAGCGATACGGCCCGGTCCATCGCCGCCAAGCACGGCGGCTCGCTGACGGGCAAGCTCGGGACCGCTCCTCCCGATGCGGAGGCGGGTGCCTGATCCGGCTACACTTCTCAGCGGTTCCGGCCAGCACGGAGCCGCATGGTGGGCGTAGCTCAGCTGGTAGAGCATCGCGTTGTGGTCGCGAGGGTCGCGGGTTCAAGCCCCGTCGCTCACCCCAGTCACGGTCGACGGGCCCGGCATGGCGCCGGGCCCGTCGGCCGGAGTCGTCCTCAACCGGCTGGCCGAAGGGTCAACAGGCTCATCGCCGGCATGGGCAGGACGAGGTCGACACGCACCGATCCCGCCCCGTCAGCCGTGACCGGACGCGCCGGCTCGGCCTCGTCGAGTCGGTCCGACGCGCGCAGCAGCTCCCACTGCTCCTCCGTGGGCCAGTCCTGGTCGACCTCGCGGATCCGCCCCCAGACACCCGCGATGTTGGAGTGGTCCTGGTCGACCCGCTCGTGGGTCAGCTCGTACGCCGTCCCGGGCTCCAGTCCGCCGACCTCCACGACCAGTTCGCGCGCCAGGTCCGCCGAACCCGCGGCCTTGGTCTGATCGAGGGTGAAGTTCCAGACCGCGACTGTGCAGGTGCCGTCCGCTGACGCCGCAGCGACAGCTTCGACCAGCGACCCGCCCCCGTCTCCGGTCGGTGTGACAGCCAGCCTCCGCTCGCCGAGTCGCTCCAGCATCGCCAGCACCCACCAGCGCGGCTTCCGCAGCTCTCCGACCGAGCGGAGCCCGAAGCCGCCGTGGAGCAGCGCAGGCGGGCGGCCCAGCTCCTCGAAGTGGTCGGAAACGACCCAGTAGGCCAGGGCCTCGATCCGGCCCATCGCCGAGAGCATGCCGCGGGCCAGGAAGGTCCCCGCGAACACGGCGTCGGACACCTCGTTGAAGTGGGTCGGCGTGACCCCCCACTCGGTCCACCAGATCGGCGTTCCCGAACGATCGTGACGTGCCAGCATCGGGCGGAAGTCCAATGGGGGCGACCCGTAGGTGTGGGTGGACAGGAAGTCCACCGGCGACCCGGATCGCTCGGCGTGGGCGAGCAGCTCCTCGCACCAGCCGGCAGCGGCCGACGACGGCCCGCCCACCACCAGCCGCTGGTCGACGTCCCGCACCGCGGCGACAGTGACGTCGTACAGCGTGAGGAACTGCTCCGGGGTCCCGGACCAGAAGACCTCGAGGTTGGCCTCGTTCCACACCTCGAAGGACCAGTGCTCGACAACCTCGTCCCCGTACCGTTCGAGCAGGTGCGCCGTGAAGCCACGGATCAGGTCGTACCACCGTTCCCAGTCCTTCGGCGGCGAGACGATGGCGCCGTACTCGAACACGGTCTTGCTCGGGTCGCTGGCCAGGTCGTGGGGCATGAACGAGATCTCCACCACCGGATAGAGGCCGAGCGACCGCAGGTGGTCGTAGACCCGGTCGACCCCCGCGAAGTCGTGCACCGGCTCGCCGTGGACCTCGCGGTAGACGCCGAGGTCGTCGCAGAGGATGCCGTGCGCCCGGACGTGGGTCACACCCAGCTCGAGGTGGGCGGCTTGCAGCGCGGATGACAACTCCTCGCCGATCACCCGGCCACCGGTCGTGTCGGGCGACAGTGCGTGGGAGAGGTGCTCACTGCCGATCATCGGGCGCCACGGCCTGGGCAACTCGCCGAGGTCCGAGCCGGCGTCGACGGACACCGTGACCGGTCCGACCGGCGCGTCGAGGGGGCTGCACGCGACAGGGAGCGAGTGCTTCCCCTCAACCCGTACGTCAGAGAGCGCGGTGACTGAGTACCAGCGTTCCTCCCCCGGGGTGCCGGTGGTGTCGACGTACGGCGGGTGCGGGACCGCGAGCACATCGCGGCCCGCGTGGTCGAGCGGCTCGAACGGCCCCTCGGGCGAGGTCGCGGTGTGCACCTGGTAGCCGATGGCGCCCGGGACGGGGTTCCAGAACAGCGTGACCTGGTGCCCGCCGGCCTCGGCGACCAACCCGGCCGGAGGCGGAAGGGTGGGGGCGCGCCCGGCGAAAGCGGCGTCCATTGTTCCGCTGCGGATGCCGATCCGGGTCTCCCAGTCGGTGCGGGCGTCGGTGCTCACGCGGTCTCCTTCGTGGTGGTGGGAATGGTGTCGCCGAGACTCGTGGCCACGGCGTCGAGCTCGGCACGCAGCCGGTTGAGGTCGGGCGCGTGGGCCGGGTCGTCGACCACGCTGTGCATCTCGCGGGGGTCACGCTCGAGGTCGAAGAGCTCCCACTCCTCCGCCCTCTCCTCCGAGGAGGCACCGGGCTGATCGCACCCCGAGCCGTAGTAGTGGACGAGCTTGCGGTTCCGGGTGCGGAGCCCGCGGTGGGCCGCGACGCGGTGACAGCCGTCGAGGTGCTCCCAGTAGCGGTAGTACGCACTCTGCCGCCAGCCGGCGTCCGCAGCCGAGGCACCCCTCAGCAGGGGCACCATCGACCGTCCTTGCATCCGGTCGAGCGCCGGCACACCCCCCAGCTCCAGGAAGGTCTGCGCGAAGTCGACGTTGAGCACCAGGGCGTCGGACACCGAGCCGGGGGCGACCATCCTCGGGTAGCGCACCAGCAACGGCATTTGCAGCGACTCGGCGTACATGAAGCGCTTGTCGTACCAGCCGTGCTCCCCGAGGAAGAAGCCCTGGTCGCTCGTGTAGACGACCACCGTGTCCTCGGCCTGCCCGGTCTCGTCGAGGTGGTCGAGGAGCCGCCCGACTCCCTCGTCCACCGCAACGACGCACCGCAGGTAGTCAGTGAGGTAGCGGTCGAGCGCCCAGTGGGCGTAGCCCGCGGCGTCGACACCCACGGATGGTTCGGTCTTGAGGTCCTCCCGGTTCAGGTCCCGGCCGACCCTCATCCGGGCTTCCCGCGCAGCGCTGGCACGGCCGGTGTAGTCGTCGAAGAACGTCTCCGGGGCGAGGCCCGCCGAGTCGATCACCAGGTCCGCATGGCGCGGTGCGGGCTCCCACGGCCGGTGCGGCGCCTTGTGCTGGACCAGCAGGCACCACGGGTCGCCGGAGTCCTCGACCGAGTTCAGCCACTCCAACGACAAATCGGTGATCAGGTCCGTCGCGTAACCGGGCCGGACGTGGGATCCCCCGCCCATGGTCAGGAACGTCGGGTCGTGGTAGTCGCCCTGATCGGGCAGGACTTCCCAGTGGTCGAAGCCCTGCGGGTCGTGAATCCCGCCGTGGCCCAGATGCCACTTGCCGATCAGGGCCGTGCGGTAGCCGGTGTCCCGGAGCAGTCCCGGGAACGACGGCTGCCGCGCGTCGAACTCAGTGGAGAGGGTGGTCACCCCGTTCACGTGGTTGTAGGTGCCCGTCAGGATCGTCGCCCGGCTGGGCGCGCACAACGAGTTGGTGCACCCGCAGGCGGTGAACCGGATTCCGTCGCGGGCCAGCGTGTCGATCCGCGGCGTCACCGCGTGCGGGCCGCCGTAGCAGCCCACCGCGTTGGCCGCATGGTCGTCGGCGACGACGAGCAGGATGTTGGGACGCTTCACCGCGTGGAGAGCCCCGCAGTGAACTCCTCCATCTCCATCATCGGACGCACCTTCCTCTCCACCGCGCCGTCGGAGACGTAGTCACGCAGCCGGTCGCCCGTCAGCGCGTTGCCGAGCGCGGCCATGATCATGCCCTGGTCCAGGGACAGGTAGCGCTTGCTCGACTTGCCCGCTGCGGACCGCGACGGCGTCGTAGAAGCCCCCGGGGCCGTAGGCACCGAGGTCGGCACGGATCCGCTGCAGGTTGGCGAGCGCCTCCCGCGGCGCGTAGCGCAGCGCCAGGAACGATGCATGCGGCGTGACCACCCCGTCGCCGTACTCCGTGGGGGCGGGCTCACCCTCGCGGCATCCCTCGTAGGGCTGCTCCCAGTCGGTCCGCTCCTGGTCGGAGGTGTAGCCCGGACCATCGAGGCCGAGCATGTCGACGCCGTACTCGCGGTAGCCGCCGGCGGGGTTGTTGGACGGGCTGAAGCCCCAGTAGCCGTAGCCCGCCTCGTCCATACCGTGCTCGATCTGGCCGCGCACGTAGAGCGGGTGGTTGATCGCCCACGACTTCGGGCCCCACTCCTCCTCGGGCACGAACAGCGGCACCATCAGCGCCTCGAACATGCTGCCGCCCCAGGTGGGGACGACGTCCATGCCGCGGTAGGGCAGCGTCCCCTCGAACACGCGGACGCCCATGTACTCGCGCCACTCCCCGCTGGGGTCGGTCTCGGTCCAGGCCCAGTCGCAGTTGTCGGTGTCGGGGAAGGTGCGGAAGGTGCCGAAGTAGTGCTCTTGCGGGATCTGGCCGGCCGCGATGCCGAGGTACGACGCCATCCGCGGCTCGGTGTTGAACGCGCCGTAGTGGTGGCCGGTGTACCAGACGTCGTTGGGCATGTCGCAGTAGTTCCCCTGGGGGTTGGCCGGGTTGTCCGGGTCCTCGTCCCAGAAGCCGCCCCGGATCTGGTTGACCTCGGGGTTGTAGTAGCAGGAGAAGTCCATCTCCTTGCGGATCGCGTTCGCCTCGTCGGCCAGGGACGGCTCGGCGCGAGCAGTCAGGAGCAGGCCGGTGGCGAGCCACCCGTTGTCCACGCTGGACAGGAAGGGCTTGATCGGGTCACCGCTGGTGGGGAACTCGCGAAGCTTCTCGCCGGTCCGCGGGGAGTACCAGTTGTAGAACATGCCGCTCGGCTCGTGCTTCTCCAGGTCGGCCACGCTTCGCAGGGTGGTGCGCATGCGCTTGCGTGCCTCGGTGGCGCCGATCAGGCCGACGTCCCGGGCGGTGACGGTGCTCCACAGGTAGGCCCCGATGTTGGTCGGGGAGGTGTAGCCACCGCGGGTCGACGGGTCGAGGTCACCGCCGATGTTGTCGTCGGGCAGCCCGGTCTTCTGGTTCGTCATCGCGGCCATGGACCGCCAGGTGTCCTCGGCGTAGGCCGCCAGCACCCTCTTCGCCGGCACCTGGTCGCCCTGGGTGCCGGGGTCGCTGGCCGCGGTGGGCGTCAGCACCCCCGCGCCGAGCGTCAGCGCGCTGGTCACCGCGAGGGAGGCGGTCATCATCCGTGTTTTCACCTTGGTCTCCTGTGTGCTGATAGGGGTCAGGATGGTGCGGTTACTTGATGCCGGTCATCGCGATGCCCTGCATGATCCGGCGCTGGAGCAGGAGGAACACGAGGAGCACCGGCAGCACCACGACGACCGAGCCGGCGAGCAGCAGGCCGTACTTGGTGGCGTTCTGGCCGACGGCGTAGAGAGCCAGTGCGACCGGCAGCGTGTAGGTCTCCTCCTCGGTGGCGATGACCAGCGGCCAGAGGAAGTTGTTCCAGGACGTGAGGAAGGTGAGCACGCCGAGCGTGGCGAGGGCCGGTCCGCACAGCGGCAGGATCACCGAGAAGAAGATCCGCAGCTCGCCGGCGCCGTCCACCCGCGCGGCCTGGATCAGCTCGTCAGGCAGGCTGAGGATGTACTGCCGCATCAGGAACACGCCGAACGGTCCGGCGAGGAACGGCAGGATCATCCCGGGCAGCGTGTTGGTCAGGCCGATGTTGGTGCTGAGCACGAACAGCGGCACGAAGGTCACCACGCCGGGCACCATCAGCGTGCCGAGCACGAGCGCGAACACCAGCTTCTTGCCCGGGAAGTCGAGCTTGGCCAGTGCGTATCCGAGCATCGAGCAGAACACGACGTTCCCGGCGGCGGTGGCCACCGCGACGATCGCGGAGTTGGTGAAGAACGTGGCGAAGTCGAGCTGGGTGAACAGCTGGTCGTAGTTCTCGGTGGTCACCGTCTGCGGCCACCAGGTGGGGGGCACGGCACGGACCTCGGCCTCGGGCTTCAGGGACGACAGCACCATCCACACGAAGGGGATGACGACGACCACCAGCCCGGCGGCCATCACGGCGTACAGCCAGCCCGGCGTGTGCGGGCCGCCGTCGGGGCCGCGGGCCGGACGCGACCGCCCATGATCGGGCCGTCGGGCGCCGGAGGTGGGTTCGCGCAGCTGCGTCGTCTTCGTGGGGCTCACGGGTCAGTCCTTCTCGCGCAGCAGCCGGAACTGCAGCAGGGTGAGCAGCATGATCGCCAGGAACAGCAGGTAGCTGGCGGCGGCCGCATAGGAGTAGTTGCCGAAGCCGAACTGGTCGTAGGTGAAGTAGGTGACCGAGCGGGTGGCGTCCAGCGGCCCACCCTTGGTCATCACGTAGGCCTCCTCGAAGAACTGGAGGTAGCCGATGCCCGTGATCACCGCGCCGAACAGCATCACCGGCCGCAGCGCGGGAAGGGTGATGTAGCGGAACCGCGCCCAGGCGCTGGCGCCGTCGACCTCGGCGGCCTGCAGCACGTCTCGGGGAACGGTCTGCAGCCCGGCCAGGAAGATCACCATCAGCGTGCCGAAGTTGCGCCAGGCGGCCATGACCACCAGCGAGGGCAGCGCGAGCGTGGTGGAGTCCAGCCAGCCGGGCCCGTCGATGCCGACCAGGTCGAGCACCGTGTTGACCAGGCCCCCACGGTCGCGCAGCAGGAACTTCCAGACCACGGAGACCGCGACGATGCTGGTGACGACCGGCAGGTAGTAACCGACCCGGAACAACCCCTTCATGCGGGCTACGTTGTTCAGGGTCACCGCGACCGCGAGCGCGATCCCCATGGTGAGCGGGACGCCGAGCAACAGGTACAGCAGCGTGTTGACCGTGACCTTGCGGAACAGCGGGTCCGAGAACAGCTGCGCGTAGTTCTCGAGCCCGACGAACTCGACCGCCAGCGGGCTGCGGATGTCGGTGCTGCGCAGGTCCGTGAAGCTCATGCCCAGGCTCGCCAGCACCGGACCGGCGGTGAACACGAGGAACACCACCATGAACGGCAGGGCCAGCACCCACGCCGCGACGGCCTGTGACCGCCGTGCCGGGTTGACGCCCCGGCTCGGCCGCCCCGGCCCGCCGGACCTGCCGCGGCGACCGAGGCCACCGCGGCGGGTCCGGCCGGGCAGCTGCTCCCGCGCTGCCGGTGCCGGGGTCGTGCGTGAGCTCACCTCAGAGCCCGGTCCCGATCGACTGGGCCTTCGACTGCATCTGGTCGACCGCCTCGTCAGAGGGCAGGTCCGCCTTGGACGCCTGCTCGACGATCGAGTCGATCTGGGCCGCGACCTGCTCCCACGTGGGCACGGAGGGCGGCGCCTGGGTGCTCTCCAGCTGGGTCTCGAAGACCTGCAGCTGCGGGTCGCTGGACAGCTCGCCGCTGTCCCACGCGGAGGTGACGGCCGGCAGGTCGCCGACCTCGTCGTAGAACGCCTGCTGGGTCTCGGCCTCGCTGAGCCACTGCACGTACTTCCAGGCGCTGTCGGCGTTGTCGGTGTCCTTGAACACCGTCAGGTTGCCCCCGCCGACGAACGACGTGCCGGGCGAGTCCTCGGGGCCGGGCAGCGGCGCGACGGCGTACTCGTCGGGCTTCACGCCTGCGTCCTCGACCAGGCCCGTGTGCCACGGGCCGGAGATGAACGAGCCGTACTTGCCGTCGGCGAACCCGCTCTCGAGCTCACCGAGGTCCAGGAGCCTGGTCTCGGACAGCCCCTCGTCGAAGTACGACGTGTAGTAGTCGAGGGCCTCGGCCATCTCAGGGGAGTCAAGCGTGTACTCGGTGCCATCCTCGTTGGTCAGCGCGGCGCCGTTGGACCAGCCGAAGGGCAGCATGGTCTGCCAGGAGCCGGTCTGGCCGGGCTGGAGGTTGAGTCCGAACTCGGCACCGCCCCTGGCCTCCATGTCCTCGGCGAACTGCTTGAGCTCGTCCCAGTCCTGCGGCGCCTCGGTCCAGCCGGCCTTCTCGGCCAGGTCGGTGCGGTAGTACAGGACACGGGTCTCGACGTACCACGGCACGCCGTACGACGTCCCTCCCACCTCGGTGGACCCCCACGGGCCGGGGAAGAAGTCACCTTCGTCGACCAGGCCCTCCGGGGTGGGCTCGAGGCCGCCTGCCTCAGCGAACTCACCCATCCACGTGGTGCCGACCAGGCTCACGTCCGGACCGTCACCGGCGGCGATCGCATTCGCAATCTTGTTGTGTGCCGACTCCCAGGGGATGGAGGTGACCTCCACCGTGGCGTCGGGGTTGGCCTCCTCGAAAGCCGCGGAGAAGTCCTGGAGCACGTCGCCCTCGGTGCCCATCGCCCAGACGTCGATGGTGCCCGTGGCCTCGCCCTCGGAGATCGCCTCGCCTTGGCCCGCGGCTTCTCCGCCGCCTTCGTCCCGCCCGCAGGCGGTGAGCACGAGGCTGGCCGAGGCCAGTGCCACCAGGCCGGTAGCAGTGCGTGAGCGTCTCATCATTCGTTCCTTCCATCGGGGGGTGCGGTGGTGCTCAGGGGTTGGGGTGTCCTGCTGGTGGGCTCGCCGCGCGTGGAGGCGCGCACGACGAGCTCGGTCGGGAGCAGCCCGTGCCGGGGTGCCCGTGCGGTCCCGGTGATCAGCTCGTCGAGCAGCCGGGCCGCCGTCTCCCCCAGCTCGCGCATCGGCTGGCGGACGGTGGTCAGGCCGGCGTACCGCGCCGCCATCACGTCGTCCCAGCCGGTGACCTGGACGGAGCCGGGGACGTCGACCCCGGACTCGCGCAGCCGCTGCAGGGCTCCGAGCGCGAGCTCGTCGTTGGCGCAGACGAGCGCGTCCGGGAGCTGGTCGGGACGGTGGGTCTCGAGCAGCCGGGCCGCCGCCGCTGCGCCCGCAGCCTCCCCGAGCTCGGCCACGTGGACCAGGTGCACCTCGGCGGCTGCGACACCGGCGGTCTCCCGGAGCCCGTCCCACCGTTGCGCGACGTCGGGCGCACTGCCGGGATCGCCGAGGAAGGCCAGGGAGCGGGCACCTCCGTCGAGCAGGTGCTCGGTCAGGGCCACCGCGCTGTCGTGGTTCTCGGCGTTGATGGAGTCGAGCCCACCGATCGGGGGGCGGGCGACCAGGACGACCGGCGTGCCGCCGGCCGCGAGCTGCTCGATGACCTCGTCGCTCACCGTCTGCCCCAGCACGACCAGGCCGTCGCACCGGTGGGCCATCTCGCGGACCGCCGCCTCGGCATCGGAGCGGCCGTGGGTGGAGAGGATCAGCACGGAGCGCCGCAGCTCGCCGGCGACGTTCTCGTAGCCGAGCACGACCTCGGCGTAGTAGGGACCGGACAGGTCGGGGAAGACGATCCCGTTGGCGGCGTAGCGGCGCTCGGCCAGCTGGCGGCCGAGCTGGCTCGGGACGTACTGGAGCTCCTGGGCGGCCGCTACCACCCGCTGCCGGGTGTCGGGGCGGACGGAGTTGGACTCGCGCATCACCCGGGAGACGGTCGCAATCGACACGCCGGCGTGCCGGGCGACGTCACGGATGGTGCTGCGGACCACGAGTCCCTCTCGCTTGTAACCGGTTACAGAAACCGGTTACACCGTGCTCCTGGTCTGGACCCGCTGTCAACCCCTCGGCACTCTCGTCCCGCGTTTCGGACGACCGGGGCGTGGGCTACCGTCGACGGCCGTGCCCCTTCCAAACCGCCTGATGGAGCTGCTCCCCGAACGCTGGATCCCGCTTGCCGAGCATTCCGGTGACCTGCTCCGCCGACACCAACATCCAGGCGGGGCATGGCCAGCCTCCCCCCACTTCGCGCCCTACCAATACAGCTGGTTCCGCGACGGCTCCTTCATCGCAGAAGGAGCCAGTGCCGCGGGGCTCCACGCCGAGGCCACGCGCTTCCATGAGTGGTGCCGGCTCGTCCTTGAGCGCGAGACGCCCGCGGTCGACCGGGTGAGGAGGATGCTTGCCGCCGGGGAGCAGCCGTCCGACGCCGACTACCTGCCGGCGCGCTATCGGCTCGACGGCAGTCGGCAGATCGACGACTGGTGGAACTTCCAGGTGGACGGATACGGCACCTGGCTGTGGGCCCTGGAGCGCCATCTCGACCGCAGCGGTCTGTCCGCCGGGAGCTGGGAGGGCGGCATCGGGATCGCGGTGCGTTACCTGGTCGCCACCGGGACGGACACCTGTCGGGACTGGTGGGAGGAGAACCGGGACCGCACCCACGTGACGACGCTGGCCGGCGTGGCTGCCGGCCTGAAGGCGGCCGGCCGCATGGTCACGCTGCCCGACGGCCTCGCCTCTTCCGCCGTGGAGGTGGCCGACAGGTGCGTGACCCTGGTCCGCGAGCAGGGCATCCACGACGGGCGGCTCGCGAAATGGCTGGACGGCACCGACCTCGACGCCTCCCTGCTGGCGGTCTCGTGCATCTACGACGTACTCCCTCTCGATGACCCTGTGGTGGTGCGGACGGTCGAAGAGGTCGAGCGCCGGCTGACCGCCGGCGGGGTGCACCGCTACGAGACCGACTCCTTTTACGGCGGAGGTCAGTGGCCGGTCCTCGCCGCGCTCCTCGCCTGGCACCATGTCCGGGCGGGCGACCCCGGCCGCGCTGGCCGGCTGATCGACTGGGTGGTGTCGACGGCGGACTCCGACCTGATGCTGCCCGAGCAGGTGCCACCACTGCTCGCCCCCGACGTGCTGGACGAGTGGGTCGAGCGCTGGGGGCCGAGCGCCCACCCGCTGCTGTGGTCGCACGGCATGTTCCTGGGGGCACTCGCGAGGTACGCGCGACCCAGGGAGGCGGGGAGTTCCTCCTGAGGCTGTCCTCAGGTCGGGACGTGCCCGAACATTCCGCGCTGGAAGTCCTCGAACGCCTTGACGACCTCGGCCTTGCTGTTCATCACGAACGGACCGGCCCAGGCCAGAGGCTCGCGGATTGGCCGGCCGCCGACGACGATCAGGTCGAGCTTCGGTGACCGCGTCTCCTGCGTGCGGTTCGCGGTGGCGATGAGGTAGTCGCCCGACCCGAGGACGGCGGTCTGGCCGGTCCGGATCGGCTGTTGGTCGGCACCCACCGTCCCGGCTCCGTTGAGCACGTAGACCAGGGCGTTGAACCCGACGTCCCACGGCAGGTCGATGCGCGCGCCAGGTTCGACGGTCGCGTGCACGAGGGTCATCGGGGTGTGGGTCATTCCCGGGCCGGGGTGACCACCGACCGACCCGGCAATGACCCGCACGAGCGCCCCCGCGTCGTACGTCGTGAGCAGCGCAACCTCGCCGGAACGGATGTCCTGGTAGGCCGGCGCGGTCAGCTTCTCCTCGCGTGGGAGGTTCACCCACAGCTGGATGCCGTGGAACAGCCCGCCGGACTCGACCAGCCACTCGGGCGGGGTCTCGATGTGCAGGATCCCCGAGCCGGCGGTCATCCACTGGGTGTCGCCGTTGGTGATCGTCCCGCCACCACCGTGGGAGTCCTGGTGGTCGAAGACGCCGTCGATGATGTAGGTGACCGTCTCGAAGCCGCGGTGCGGGTGCCACGGGGTGCCCTTGGGCTCGCCGGGGGCGTACTCCACCTCGCCCATCTGGTCCATCATGATGAACGGGTCGAGCTGCGCGAGGTCGACGCCGGCGAAGGCACGGCGGACCGGGAAGCCCTCGCCCTCGTATCCCTGCGGGGCCGTCGTCACGTTCCAGACCGGTCGGGGCTGGTCACCCAGGCCGGGCTCGGGCAGGCGCGGGAGACTGATCAGGTCGTCAACGTGGACAGCCGGCATCCTTCACACCTCTCTGCTTACCCCCATGGTAGTTGAATCTTGGACGTTTCCCCATATGCGGATGACGCAGGAATCGGTCGCCCTATTACGTTGGTTCGGTGAGCTCCTCAGCGAAGCAGTACGACGTGGTGGTCGCCGGAGGCGGGCACAACGGCCTCGTTGCCGCCGCGTACCTGGCGAGGTCCGGTCTCTCGGTCCTGGTCCTGGAGCGCCTCGGCCACGTCGGCGGCGCCGCGGTCTCCGCCCAGGCCTTCGCCGGGCACGACGCCCGGTTGTCGCGGTACTCCTACCTGGTGTCGCTGATGCCCGAGCAGCTCATTCAGGACCTCGACCTCGACATCTCTCTCGCCTCGCGCACCACGGCGTCGTACACGCCGACGCTGCGCGACGGCAAGCCGACCGGACTGCTCATCGAGCGACCCGAGGGCCCGGACACCGCCGCGTCGTTCGAGGCCCTGACCGGCGGGACCACCGAGTACGACGCCTGGCAGGCGTTCTACTCCGACGTCTCCGACCTGGCCCGGGTCGTGGCGCCCAGCCTCCTCTCCCCCCTGCAGACCGAACGCGAGGTCCGCGACCAGGTCGAGCCGCGGGTGTGGGACGACCTGGTCTCGAACCCGCTCGGTGCGGCGATCGAGAAGCGGTTCACCGACGACACCGTCCGGGGCGTGGTCGGGACCGACGCCCTGATCGGGACCTTCGCCTCACTGCACGACCCGTCGCTGATCCAGAACCGGTGCTTCCTCTACCACCTGATCGGCAACCAGACCGGCGAGTGGCGGGTCCCGATCGGCGGGATGGGCGCCCTGACCGGCGCCCTCGCTGCCACGGCGTCATCCGCCGGCGCGGAGGTCATCACCTCCGCGGGCGTGAGCAGCATCCAAGGTGGCGACGACGGTGCCGACGTGACGTGGCACGACGGGTCGAGGACCCACACCGTGACGGCCGGGTTCGTGCTGGCGAACGTCGCGCCGTGGGTGCTGCGGATCCTGATGGGCGATTCGGAGGATGCCGCGACCAAACCGGAGGGCGCGCAGCTCAAGATCAACTTCCTGCTCAACCGGCTGCCCCGACTCAAGTCCGGCATCGACCCCGCGGTCGCCTTCGCCGGCACCGTGCACCTGGGCGAGGACTACACCCAGCTCGAGGCGGCGTACGCCGACGCGGCTGCCGGTCGGGTGCCCTCGGTGATGCCGGGCGAGGTCTACTGCCACTCGCTGAGCGACCCCTCGATCCTGGGCTCGGCCGACGACGGCACGCACACGCTGACCTGCTTCGGCCTGCACACCCCGGCCTCGCTGTTCGAGCAGGACCCCCAGGAGACCAAGCGCCTCGCCGTCTCCCGGGCGCTGGCCTCCCTCAACGAGCACCTGGTGGAACCGATCGAGACCTGCGTGGCCACCGACGCGACCGGTGCGCCGTGCATCGAGGCGAAGATCCCCCAGGACCTCGAGGCCGACCTGGCCATGCCCGGTGGCCACATCTTCCACGGGGACCTGGACTGGCCGTGGGCCCCCAACCGCGCGCTCCTCGACACCCCCGCCCGGCAGTGGGGCGTGCAGACGGACTACCCGTCGATCCTCGTCTGCGGCTCCGGCGCCCGCCGCGGTGGCTTCGTGTCGGGCATCGGCGGACACAACGCCGCGCAGGCTGTTCTCGCCCTGCGGTAGGGGCTCTTCTCGATTTTTCGGTGCCCTCGCCCGCTGATAGTGTTGGCGTCGCTCACGCAGCGCGCGCCATTAGCTCAATTGGCAGAGCAGCTGACTCTTAATCAGCGGGTTCGGGGTTCGAGTCCCTGATGGCGTACAACCCGCAGGCCAGGAACCATCACGGTTCCCGGCCTGCTGTTTTGCCCACGGTCTTGCCACGGTTTCATCGGACGGCCACACATCCCTCAACGCGGCTTCGAGCGCGTCAGCCGCCTGCGAGTCCACCGACCGCCGGCCGAGGTAGAAGTCCTGGGTCATCGAGGTCCGCGAGTGGCCTAGTTGGTCGGCCACCGGACGAGCGGATAGCGCGGCCTCGTCGAGGATCGTCGCCGCGGTCTTCCGGAGCGTGTGCGAGGTGATCCACGCCAGAGCCTCTTCACCCCGTGCCTCTCGCAGCACGCCCTGCCGGTTTCCAAGGAGCTGGCCGCACCTTCGTCACTTCATTTTATTGAAGAAACTGTTGACATGGTGACGATTCTGTCTAAGGGTGTAGCCCACTAAGAGTGACGGAGGCGTTCGGTGAGCGACAAGGTCAGGCCCGCCGGCAACGGGATTCCGATGGAGTCGATGCTCACCGATTTCGGTGGCCGGATTCGCATGCTCCGCAAGGAGCGTCAGTTGACCACGGAGAAGCTTTCTCGGCTGGCCGGTGTCAGCGCCGGACTCATCAGCCAGATCGAGCGTGGTCACGGCAACCCCTCCTTTGCAACCTTGGTCCAGCTTGCGCATGGGCTGCAGCTGCCAGTCGGACAGCTGCTTCAGCCCCACGAGACCCACAAGGTCGTCGTGCGCAAGGAAGAGCGCAGGCGTCTCGACAGTCATGGACTGGCGAACGGTGACGGCGGCACCTACGAGCTGCTGACTCCTGACCTGAATGGTTCGCTCGAGGCCAACTGGGTGGTGACCCCACCTGGCTATGACACCAGCGAGACCCCGTATCGCCATAACGGCGAGGAGTTCGGGATTGTCTTGTCCGGTACCAAGGACGTCTATCTCGACGGTGTGCAGCACCGGTTGAACTCGGGTGACTCGATCCGCTACGCGTCGACCATTCCGCACTGGTATGTCAATCCCTCGGACACCGAGGAGTGCACGGCGATCTGGGTGAGTACCCCGCCCACCTGGTAGCGCCGCCGGCCATTTCGAAGCCGGACCCTAATTGAATCAGTCCAACGTCCTGGGTGCTGCGCGCCCCGGACCCGGCCGAGTGCGCTCTGAAGTGAGTCGCTCGACACCGTTCGAACCTGGAGGGTTCGCATGACTACGACAAGGGACCTCACCGTCCAACAAGGCGTCGCCCCCGGCACAGGCAAGGCCACTCGTCGGGCGATGCTCGGCCTCGGGCTGGGCAACACACTCGAGTGGTACGACTGGATGATCTTCGGGCTGCTGGCCGCATACATCGGGCCCCAGTTCTTCCCGTCCGACGACCCGGTGTCGTCCACTCTGAGCGCCCTCGCCGTCTTCGCAGTCGGCTTCTTCGTCCGGCCCCTCGGCGGAGTGCTGCTCGGCAGCGTCGCGGACCGGTTCGGCAGACGCAAGGTCATGTTGCTGTCGGTCGGATTGATGGCGATCACGACACTGACGATCGGTCTGCTGCCGGGCTACGAGGCCATCGGCGTATGGGCCGGCGTCGTGCTTCTGGCGTGTCGCCTCCTGCAGGGACTCTCGACCGGTATCGAGGCGCCGCTTTCCACGGCCTACGCCGTGGAGATCAAGCCCAAGGGCCACGAGGGCCGCGCGGCTGGCTACATCAGCTTCTTCGTCAACTTCGGCATCCTGCTGGCATCGCTGGTCAGCTTCGTCACCAGCTCCCTGGTGGGCGGCGACGCGATGTCGGAGTGGGGCTGGCGGATCCCGATGCTCTTCGGCGCGGCGATGAGCTTCTTCGTCGTGTACCTGCGCCGCAACCTGCCCGAGACGCTCAGCGAGGAGGAGAAGGGCGACACGGTCTCCTCCACCTGGTCGGGAGTCCGCAAGCACTGGGTCGGCCTCGCCGCGATCATCTTCGTCGTCGGTGCGGCACAGGCCTACAACTACGCGTGGAACGTCGGCCTGCCCAGCCTGGCGAGCGGGACGTACGGCGAGAACCCGACCACGGTCTTCGCGGCGACCACCGGTCTTGGCGTAATCCTGCTCGTGGGTTCGATCATCACCGGGTGGGTCGCGGACCGGGTGAAGTTGTCGCGCGCGTTCCTGGTCACCCGAGTCCTGGCCGTCCCCGGGGTGTTCCTGATGCTGGTCTACGCCGGCCCGGGAATCGGCACCTTCACTGCGGTCCTCCTGCTCGGCGGCATCCTGCTGGTCGCGAACATGACGCTCTACAACGTGGTGTCCACCTCCCTCATGCCGAAGTACTGCCGGGCCACCGGCACAGGCCTCGGATACGGGATCGCAGTGGCACTGTTCGGCGGCACCGCCTCCTACCTGCTGGTGTGGCTGCAGCAGCGTGACCTGCTCTGGGTCTTCCCCGTCTACAGCGCCGCGCTGTCGATCATCAGCGTGGTCCTGTACGTCATCGCCCGCCGCAGCAGCGGCATCTTCGCCGGAGAGTGAGGACGACCGTGGAACAAGCCCAACTCAGCATCAGCACCCATCAGTTGAAGGCGCCGGTGGTCCGCGAGTCCAACGTGGTCGTCGTCGGAGGTGGCCCGGCAGGTGTCAGCGCCGCGGTTGCCGCCGCACGCAGTGGCATGGACGTCACCCTGGTGGAGCGTTACTCGGCGCTTGGCGGACTCGCCTCAGGCGGGATGGTGCTGGTCCTGGACGACATGGTCAACGGAGACGAGATCTCCGTCCAGGGCATCGTCAATGAGTACGTGGAGCGGATGGCCCGCAACAACCTCGCCGTGTACCCGCCGGTCGAAGAGCGCAAAGTCTCCCGCGAACTGTGGAACAAGTGGGGCCGTTGGGGCACCTTCGACTTCCACTCCCACACCAACCCGAAGCCGATCTGCTACGCGGTCGCGTTCGACCCGGACGGCTGGAAGACCACCTCGAACGACCTGGTCCGCGAGGCGGGGGTGCACCTGCGGATGCACAGCTGGTTCACGCGGCCGATCGTTGACGATGGTGCGCTCAAGGGCGTGGTGGTGGAGACCAAGCAAGGGCCTCAGGCGATCCTGGGGGACGTCGTCATCGACACCACCGGCGACATCGACGTTGCCTCCCGCGCCGGCGCGCCGTACATCCACGACAAGTACCTGGTCACCCTGGTGTTCCGTCTGGGCGGCGTCGACACCGACGCGGCGGAGCGGTTCGAGCAGGAGAACCCCCGCGAGGCGCGCGCGATCAACCGCCGCATCAAGCGTCTCCTCGGTGGTGCGTGGGAGCTGTGGTGGCTGAAGACACCACTTCCCGGCGTGGTGTGGTGCAACACGCCGCACATGACGGGGTACGACGGTGCCGACCCCGAGTCGCTCACGAACGCGGAGTTCGCGGCCCGCGAGCGAATCGCCAGCGCGATGGAGGCGATCCGGGCCGACCTGCCCGGGTTCGAGAATGCCTACGTGCTCGACGCCGCCCAGCAGATGGGCGTGCGGCAGACTCGTCTGCTGAGGGGCGAGTATGTAGTCACCAAGGACGACGTCGTCAACCGTCGCCACTTCGCCGACAGCGTGGCCCGCGGTCGCGACTACTACACGCCGTACCGCTCGCTGCTCCCGGTCGGGGTGGATCAGCTGTTGGTCGCGGGCAGACACTATTCGGCAACGCCCGAAGCACAACGCATGTCCAGGGAGATCCCCCCATGCATGGCACAGGGTCAGGCCACCGGCATTGCCGCCGCGGTCGCGGTCGAGAAGAACCTCCCTGTGCGTGATGTGCCGGTCAGCGAAATCCAGCTTCGGATGCGCGACCAGGGCGCCGACCCGGGGGACAAGCCGGCCGACAACGCCACCGTCGACCACGATCAGGAGACCGACCGATGAACTCAACCGATGCACTCGAGGGCACCGTCGTTCTCGACTTCACACAGGTCTACATGGGGCCGAGCGCGACCCAGATGCTGGCCGACTACGGCGCCGACGTGATCAAGGTCGAACGTCCGCACTCCGGTGACCTCAGCCGCAACTCGCTTCCGGACAAGGACGGGCAGGACAACCCGATCTTCATCTCGATCAACCGGAACAAGCAAAGCGTCACCATCGACACCCGCACCGAGACCGGCCGTGAGGTCATCCTCGACCTGGTACGACGCGCGGACGTGGTCGTGAGCAACTTCCGCTCCGGTGTGATGGAGCGGATGGGCTTCGGCTATGAGGCGCTCAAGGAGGTGAACCCGCAGATCATCTGGGCCTCCGGCACCGGGTTCGGTGAGAGTGGACCGTACGCGCACAAGGGTGGCCAGGACGTGATCGCCCAGGCCTACTCCGGGGTGATGTGGCGGCGCTCGGACGACAAGATCCCGCTGTCGGTCTACCCGACGACCCTGTGCGACTACACCACAGGAATGCACCTGTGCCAGGGGATCTTGCTTGCGCTGATCGCCCGCGGCCGAACTGGCGAGGGCCAGAAGATCCAGGTCAACATGTACGACTCGATGCTGCACATGCAGATGCAGGAGGCCGCCACCCAGCTCAACCGCGGGCACGAGATCAACTGGGCGGCGATGCCGCTGTCCGGAGTGTTTCCCACCACCGACGGTGCGGTGTGCATGGTCGGTGCCTTCAAGGAGAACCCGTTGCGCGACATCAGCAAAGCGCTCGGCTTCGACGAGGATCTCTCCGCTCAGGAGGGCTACGACACCCTGGAGGGACAGTTCGAGCGACGCCCCGAGCTGCAGGCGCTCTTTGCCGAACGCTTCGCGCAGGATACGACCGATCACTTCGTGTCCCGGCTGGAAGAGCAGGACATCCTCTGCGCACCGGTCCGCACCCTGAAGGAGGCGCTTGCGGATCAGCAGACGGAAGTGAACCGGATGATCGTGGAGATGGAGCACCCGCACGCCGGCACCGTGAAGGTGCTCAACAGCCCGATCCGGATGTCCGGAACGCCGAACCGGGTCCGCATCCCCGCCCCGATGTTGGGCGAGCACAACGCCGAGGTGCTGCGGGGACTCGGCTACACCGAACAACGAGTCTCCGAGATCCTTCGCGACGGGGTGATCCGATGAGCGATACCTCCGTCGACGAGGTCCGCTACGAGCTCAAGGACCACGTTGCCTGGATCACCATTGACCGGCAGCACGTGCTCAACGCCGTGGACGACGCAACTGCGCGTCGCTGCAACGAGATCTGGGACCAGATCGAGGATGACCCGAGCGTGCACGCGGTCGTGATCACCGGAGCCGGGGAACGGTCGTTCTGTGCGGGTGCGGACATGTCAACGTCCGGGATGGGCAAGAACGGGATCGACTACTGGGCCGACCTCGACCCCAACGGGTTCGCGGGGCTCAGCCTGCGACGCACCCTCGACGTCCCGGTCATCGCCCGGGTCAACGGCTACGCGTTCGGCGGCGGGATGGAGATCGTGCTCGGTGCCGACATCGTCATCGCCGCGGACACAGCGAAGTTCGGCCTGACTGAGCCGCGGGTCGGGCGTCTGCCCCTGGACGGCGGCATCGTGAAGCTGGTCCGCAGGATCCCGCACAATCAGGCGATGTCGATCCTCCTCACCGGGCGCCGGTGCAGCGCCGACGAGCTGCATGCGATGGGGTTGGTCACCGAGGTCGTCCCCGCCGCAGCCCTGGACGCGGCGGTCGAGCGTTGGCTCACCGAGGTCCTCGCCTGCGCCCCCACCTCGTTGAGGGCGATCAAGCAGATCGTCAACCGCACCAACCACATGACCGACCGTGATGCGAGAGCCGCCCGCCTACCGGCCCTGATGGAAGCGTTGGAGAGCCCGAACGCGATCGAGGGCGTCGAGGCATTCCAGCAGAAGCGGAAACCGATCTGGAGCGACCGATGACCCCGCGCATGCAACCCGGCGTCTGGGGCGTGCTCGCCACCCCCTTCTCCGGATCCACGCTCGGCGTCGACGAGAACGGTGTCGCGCAGCTCGTCGAGCACGCCGAGGCCGCCGGTGTCACCGGGCTGACCGTGCTCGGTGTCTTCGGTGAGGCGGCACGGCTGTCATGGGACGAGCGCAGGCTGGTCCTGGAGACCGTCCTCGACACGACCGAACTGCCGCTGGTCGTCGGCTGCACAGGCCTCGCCACGGCTCCAGTCATCGACGAGGCCAAGCTGGCGGTCGAGCTCGCAGGGCAACAGCTCGCCGGTGTCATGGTGCAGGCCAACAGCCCCCACCCCGCCGTCCTCGACACCCACCTGCGCGCGGTCCACGACGCCTCCGGCGCCGACCTCGTGGTGCAGGACTACCCGGTCGTCAGCGGGGTGTCCGTGTCGTCGACCATGCTGGGGGATCTGGTCGCGCGGTCCGCTCACGTGGTTGCGGTCAAGGCCGAGGCGCCGCCCACGCCCGTCGCCGTGGCCGAGCTCAACCAGCGCTGCGACGTCCCAGTCTTCGGCGGGCTCGGGGGAATCAACCTCCTCGACGAGCTCGCGTGCGGCGCCGCAGGCGCGATGACCGGGTTCTCCTACCCAGAGGCGCTGGTCGCGTGTGTACGTGCCTGGGACGGCGACAATCCCGCCAAGAGCCGCGCCGAGCTGATCGCGCACCTGCCGCTGATCACGTTCGAGCAGCAGGCCGAGATCGCGCTGGCCATCCGCAAGGAATGCCTGCGCCGCCGCGGGCTGATCGCCGAGTCGGGCGTGCGCCCGCCCGCCCGCTCCCTGCCTGGCTCCCTCGTCCCCGTTCTCGCCGCACACATCGACGCGTTGGAGGCACTCTGATGGACCTCGGACTTGCCGGCCGCACCGCGCTGGTGCTCGCCTCGACCGGCGGGCTCGGGGCTGCGATCGCCCGCGCCCTCGGCGCGGAGGGCGCGAACGTCGTGGTCACCGGCCGGAGCGTCGAGAAGGCAGAGAAGCTCGCTGCCTCGCTGCCGTTCGGGACCGCTGTCAGAGTCGACCTGACCCGGCCCGAGGCGCCGGACCAGCTGCTCGCCGCGACCAGGGACGCCTTCGGTGACCCCGACATCGTCGTGCTCAACGGACCAGGCCCCAAGCCCGGCGCGGCCGACGACCTCGACGTCGACGGGCTGCAGGCCGCCACCGACGCGCTCCTGGCGCCACACATCGCGCTGGTGCGTCGCTCTCTTCCAGCGATGCGTGCTCAAGGGTGGGGTCGGATCCTCGCCGTAGGGTCGAGTGGCGTCGAGTCGCCGCTGCCGATGCTGACCGCGTCGAACATCGGGCGCGCCGGACTGGCGGCCTACCTCAAGACCCTGGCCGCGGAGGTCGCCGGGCAAGGGGTGACCGTCAACATGCTGCTCCCGGGTCGGATCGCCACGGACCGGGTGGCCGCGCTCGATGCGGCAGCGGCCGAGCGCCAGGACAAGACCGTCGATGAGGTCGAGGGGGCCTCACGCGCCAGGATCCCGGTTGGCCGATACGGCGACCCCGACGAGTTTGGATCCGTTGCCGCATTCCTCTGCAGCGGCCCCGCCTCGTACGTCACCGGCTCCCTGGTGCGCTGCGACGGCGGCCTGCTCAGCAACCTCTGACCGCGCCCGAAGAATGAACGAGGAGATCTCATGACATTCGCACAGAACCTGATCGCCGGCGAGTGGGTGGGCTTGGCCGCCTCTGAGCGGCGTAACCCAGCCAACCCCGACGAGGTCGTCGCCACCTCTCCCGCATCAAGCGTTGAAGACCTGCAGTCAGCGGTTGCCTCGGCGTCCGAGGCGCAGCGAGCCTGGGCTGCGCAGACACCCGTGCAGCGTGGCGCCGTTCTCCTCGACGCCGCCGACCTGCTGCGTCAGCGCCACGGCGAGATCGCGGCCGACCTCACCCGCGAGGAGGGGAAGACGATCGCGGAGGCGACTGGCGAGGTCCGTCGTGCCATCGACGTCTTGCGATTCTTCGGAGCCCTCGGGTGGCGCTCTGCCGGTGAGACCTTGCCTAGCGTCGTTCCGAACACCAGCGTGTTCACAAGCTCCGAGCCGCTCGGCGTGGTAGGTCTCATCACGCCGTGGAACTTCCCGATCGCGATCCCTGCCTGGAAGATGGCACCGGCCCTCATTTCGGGCAACGCAGTCGTGATCAAGCCCGCCGAGCTGACCCCACTGGCGGTCAACCACCTCGCGCAGGCCCTGGTCGACTCCGGCCTGCCGGCCGGGGTACTGAACGTCGTGCACGGCGCCGGTACGACGGTGGGCGATGCGCTCGTGCGTCACCACGATGTCGCCGCTGTGTCGTTCACCGGGTCAACCAGCGTCGGGATGAGCATCCAGGAGACAGCGAACCAACGTCGCGCGCGGATCCAGCTCGAGATGGGCGGCAAGAACGCCTACCTGATCCTCGACGACGCCGACGTCGAGACCGCCGCCGGAGTCGTCGCTGCGGGCGCCTTCGGGCTCACCGGCCAGGCCTGCACCGCCACATCCCGGGTGTACGTCACCCCGGGGATCCGCGACTCGTTCCTCAAGACCCTGCGTGAGCGCGCTCGCACGGTCCGCACCGGTGACGGGCTCGACCCGGAAACGACGATGGGCCCCGTCGTCTCGGCAGACCAGCTGAGCAAGGACCTCGACGCGATCAGCACCGCGAACGCCGCCGGCTACGCGAGCGGCGACCCGCTCACCGAACCGGACCGCCAGTTCCTTTCACCGGTCGTGTTCTCCGAGGTACCGCACGACAGCCCACTCGCCCGCGACGAGGTATTCGGCCCCGTCGTCGCCGTGGTCGACGTTGCCGACTACGACGAGGGCGTAGCGAAAGTCAACGACTCGAGCTATGGCCTGACCGCAGGCATCTGCACCCGTGACCTCGGCACCGCGTACGACTTCGCCGCGCGCGCCCAGGTTGGCGTGGTGAAGGTCAACCGCCCCACGACCGGGCTCGATCTCAACGTTCCCTTCGGTGGAGTTCGCGACTCCTCCACGAACACATTTCGAGAGCAGGGGGCCCGCGCCGTCGACTTCTACACCTGGTCCAAGAGCGTCTACGTCGGCCACGACCGCTGATGTCACCCGACCTGCAGGGACTGCCGAAGGCCGAACTGCACGTCCACCTCGAGGCGACCATCCGGCCCCGCACAGTCGCCGAGCTGGCTGACCGCTATGGCGTTCGGGAGCCGGCTACGGGCCCGTACGCCGACCTGACGGAGTTCGTCGCAGCGTACGAGCAGGCACGTGATCTCGTCGGATCGCTGGAGGACCTGAACCGGTTGGCGCGCGAGTTCGGCGCGCGACAACGGGAAGCCGGGGTGGTGTGGAGCGAGGTGCACTTCTTTCCGCGCACCTACGCAGGGCGTCTCGGGCACCCCGACGGGCTCGTGGAGGCAGTCCTGGACGGCCTCTGGAGCGGCGCGGGTCGGGACCACGCCGGGCTGGTGATCGGGATCAACCGCGGCCTGCCCCTCGAGGCGGCCGAACAGGCGCTCGAGATAGCGCTGCGCTGGGCAGGATCGGGCGTCGTGGCGTTGGGGCTTGCCGGCGATGAGGCGAACCATCCCGGCAGCCAGTTCAAGCCGGTCATCGATCGGGCGACGGCGCAGGGGTTGCCCTCGGTCCCGCATGCCGGTGAAGGCGCGGGACCACATAGCGTCCGCGAAGCAGTCAAACAACTCGCCCCCTCGCGGATCTGCCACGGCGTCCGGGCGATCGAGGACGACGATCTGGTCGAGGAGCTCGCCGCGAGACGAATCTGCCTCGACCTCGCGCCAACATCGAACGTCCAACTCGGCGTGGTGCCAGACCTGGCCAGCCACCCGCTCCCGCACCTGATGCGGCGAGGCGTACCGGTCACCCTCAACTCCGACATCCCCCTTTTCATCGGCCACGGACTGCTCGAAGAGTACGAGCTGTGTGCACGATCCTGGGGACTCACCGTGGACGAAATCACTGGCATCGCAGAGACCTCGATCCGGTACTCCTCGTGCCCAGACGACGTTCGCGATCTGGCCGCGAAGAAGCTCGAGATGTGGCGAGCGAAGACCCCGGCGTAGGGGCCTCCGGCTACGCGAGTCAGCAACCTTGGTGACCGCCTGGCGGGTTCGGCGCCTCACTTCTCCGGTTCACGCGGTACGACCGTGGTCCCCGGTCGCCAGGAATTGTCCGCAAGGGAACCAGCCCAAGCGGCGCCGGGGCAGATCATCGCTGAGGGCGGACCTGAGGGAGGGGTAGACCCGACGAACGCTGGTGCTCCCGAGACCACCTTCCGTGAGTTCTCCGAGCAGCGCCGACACCTGGGACGTGCGAAGGTCTCGAAGACGGATCTGACCGAGGCCGGGGACCAGGTGGGCCTCGACGTGGCGACCGCAATCTCGGAGCGTCGCGGGTCGGACGGACCCCTTGTTCTCCCGCAGCCAGTCGGTGAGGTAGTTGCCCACAGTGAGTCTCGGCGCAGTGGACTTTGGTACTAGAACCCGTGACTGCGCGGAACCGCCTGGTGTTCACTGACTGAGCGGCAGCCCGCCGCCATGTACCTGGGGGAACAATTGTGTCGAGAAGACTCAGTCGTCTCTCGCCCGTGATCGTGGTTCTCTCCGCGATGCTCGTCGCCGGGCCAGCCTTCGCGACGGCCACCGTGTCCCGGGCCGAACTGAGCGGCTCGAGGCTGCGCATCGAGGGGACGGCGATCGCGTCGCGTGACATCACTGTGGACGGCGTTGTGATGGCGCGCAGTGACAGCTCCGGGAGTTCCGGGTCGAGCGTGACCTTTACACACCGCCCGCCGACTGCACCGTGGACGTCAACGACGGCTCGGCGACCGCAACGTCGGTGAGGCTCTCCGGTTGTACGGTCAGCCAGCCCCCACCATCCGGGGACACCACCGCTCCGACAGCACCCACCAACCTCACCGCGACGCTCACCAACGATTCCGCCACACTCACCTGGACCGCGACCGCCGTTCCTGGGCCACGCAGGAGGAGCTGCGGATCGCGATCGTCAGGTGGATCGAAAGGACCTACCACCGCCGTCGGAGACAGGCTGCTCTCGGACGGTTGACCCCGGTCGAATACGAGATGATCATGAGCCCGACCGCCGCCCAGGCGGCCCAACCGAAACTGTCACCCGTTCGTGCAGCAGACCCGGGTGATCGGACTGGGTATCCGATCACCCACGCATGGATTGGGTGGGTCCATGGTCTCGTTGGCGTCACCACGTAACCGCAGGGTGGTGACGTCGCCCGCACGGGGAGAACGACCCGCTGAGCCGGACCACGAAAAAGATTCTGCGCATGGTCACCGTGTACAAACCCGGTGCCGGGGGGTACTTCCGGGGTCAAAGGGGGAACAACATGGATGCAGGCGAGCTGGGACGGGTCGAACTGGAGATCTTGCTGTCGAAGACCAGCCTGGCTGTGGCGGCCTGCGATGCTTCGGGGTAGATGAGGTTCTTGAGCCCAGCGCTCCAGGAGATGTTCGGGCGGACCCATGAGGGTCTGCACGAATCGGAATTCGTGGAGAGCTTCGACCTCTACGACGCCGACGCGACGTGCAAGCTGCGCACCGAGGATGTCCCCATCTCCCGGGCGCTGCGCGGTGAGGTGGTCAAGGACGCCTTGATCACGGCCCGCCTCGATGACGCATGGGTGTTCTTGCGGTGCAACGCGGCCCCCCTGCATGGGACCGACAACGCGATCGCGGGCGCGGTCGTATTGGTCCAGGACGTGACGTCCGAGCAGACCGCGCATCTGCAGCAGGAAGAGCTGCGCAACCGCCTGGTGGTAACGCTCAACCACGAGTTCCGCACGCCATTGACGAAGCTGCTCGGCCATGCAGAGCTACTCCGGGACGGCGAGGACTCGCTTCCTCGGAGCTTCCGGCGTTCGCTGGACGTGGTCTGGCGCTCAGCGACGGAGCTGGCCGACCTCATGTGCACCATCTCCGACCTTCTCGACCTCGAAGCGCACGCAAAGCTGACCAAGACCTACACCGACGTGGCCGGATTGGCGCGAGAGGTCGCAGACAGCTTCGGGGCGTGCCACAGCGGCGTGCGCCTGACGCTGAAGGCACCGGAAAGTCTGCTCGCCACGATCGACCCAGCCAAAACCCGCCAGGCTCTCGAGGAGCTGCTGAAGAACGCCGCAACCTACTCCCCGTGCGACTCCGATGTCCTGCTGCAGCTGTCGGGTGACAGCACCCATGTTGTGATCGCTGTCTGCGACACCGGGACGGGCATCGCGCCTGGGGACCGCGAACGGCTGCTGCAGCCGTTCGAGCGTGGCGACCATCCCCAGCAGCCCGTGAACAGCAAGGGACTCGGTCTGGCGACAGCCCGCACGGTCGCGGCCGCCCATGGCGGACTCCTCACGCTTACGGACAACGAGCCCCGCGGCCTCAACGCCACCCTCGTACTGCCACTCGACGGAACCTCCGCTGGGATGAGGTAGTCGAATGGACAGGAGTCTCGGCGTCACGCATGCTCGCCGCCGGCGAGATCGTTCTCGGGTGACGCTGCGCGCCCGGAGTGGGTAGCTGTTGAGTCGGGTGAGCTGTCGACGGGTACCTAGCGCCGGACGGTAAGCCTCACGGTCGTGCTGTTGCCGTTCGCCCAGGACGAGCTGCTCCCTGAGGCGACCTGGTAGTCGGTGGTGCGTGCGGGCTTCACGGCGAACGAGGTCCGCCCGGTTGAGCTGGTGGTCTTGGTCGCGATCTTTTCCCACGTTGTCCGGCCTGAGGGGCGGCGGTAGAGCGAGACGGGCATGCCAATGAGGTTGTTGTTGTTGGCGGCATCGGAGAGACGGGTGCCCAAGGATGCGGTCTGTCCGCCGGTGATCGAGGTGGTCGACCTGGTCAGGGTCACAACCACGCGTCTGGGTGTTGCGGGAACGGTGAGCTCGTACTCTTGACTGCGGGTGACCTCGGCGCCGTTGGAGTCCTTCAGCCACGCGCGCACCCGCCCGCCGGTGGCGGCGGTGACCGGGCACCAGTAGCGCGTGCTCAGGGCAGTGGGACTGTCGAAGCGACAATCTGGTCGACTGCTGGTCCACTGGAACGAAGCAGTGGTCGTACCGTTTGGCAGGTCTGGTCTGGCGGTGACCTGCCAGGCGTTGCCGGCGAACGCCCGTACTGCCGAGGTGATCGTGAGCTCGGGCAGCGGTGGTGGAGGCTCGGTGAGATGGAGGTAGGGGTTACGGGCGACGTTCCACCGCTCGGCCAGATAGCTGCCCGGGGCCGGGGCTGCGTTGAAGTAGTCGTTGAGGTCACAGTCGACGTTCCATGCCGGCTGGTTGGTGCAGGTCTGTTGCATGACCGCGCCGGAACTGTCCTCGTAGCACATGGCGTCGGTCTCGTCGTGGCAGTGACCCGCCTTGGTGGAGTTCGGTGCGGAGTCCTGGACGGCCCCCAGCGTATGCAGCAGCTCGTGCAGCTCCGCGTACCCCCAGCACGGCGCGTCCGTGCGGGCGAACATGTTGCCCCGGGTGTTGGGGTTGTCGAGCGTGGGCCGGTCGTCCTTGTAGACGTGTGCGATGCCGCAAATGCCGACCGCGGCGTCGACCCACACCAGGTACTTGCGGTCGGTTCTGTTGTAGCCGCGTTCTCTGAGTTCGGCGACGGTGTTGGCGAGGCTGTCATCCCCCGTGCTCGAGAGCGTCACGTTCGCGACGTCGAGGACGCACGGCGATCCGGTGGTCACGTACCGCACCACGCGTCCCTGACCGCTGCGTCCGGCGGCGTAGTTGATCCGGTCGCTGGCGTCGGCTGCGTACTGCTGGATCAGTGGCAGCACCTCTGTATAGCGACTCGGCTTGTCCGACGCATGGGCGTACACGGCCTGAACGCGAGGTCCGCTTGTCCCGTCGGTGATGCAGGGAACCGTTCCGGTGCGCGCTACCTCCTCGGGCGTGACGACCTGGGCCTGATCGGTCTCCGCGCTCGGTGCATCCTCGGTTCGGCCGCTTTTTTCAGCGCCCTTCTTCCCGTTGACCTGACCAGTCTCGAAGCCGGCGCCGAACCTGCGGGCCTTGAGCTGCGCCACCGTCGGAAGCTTCCGTGGGTCCACGCCAGGTGGCGGGTCCTCCGAGCCGTGCTCGCACAGTTCCGACCCGTCAGGCAAAGGCACGCATGCGATGAGGTCGTCCCCCGGTTTGTATGCGATCCCCGCGGAGGACTGGTCGAGCTGATCACCACCGCCGGTGTCATCGGTCAGCTGCGAGGCGTCCGGAGGCTGATACACCTGTGCGTTCGGGCCAGCCGTAGGCTGGTCCGAACCTGCACGACCCGCTTCTGCCCCCTGGGGCACCCGCATCTGGCCGACTAGAAAGCCCACGACGAGGGCGAGCACCACCGCGAAGACACCGACCAGGCCACGCACCTTCATCCCGAGAACCCCATCTCTGCTACGCATCGGTACCCCGTTTGCCCGGTTCCAACCAGCCGCAGCGGAAGGTGGTCCGGCGGGATGAGCAAAACGAGGGGGCATGGGGACGAGCGGCCGCGAGAACCCCGAACCGGGTCTCCGTCCGAGCCGCCGTTGATCCGAACACGCCTCCACGACCGCCCAGGCGCCCGGCGCGCGTACGGCGTGGGCGGCAGCGCCTCCGAGTTGGCGCTGCCGCGCCACCGAAAGCCCTGCTGCTAGAGCAAAAAAACTCTTCTCAGCCCCGCGGCCGGCCGGCCGCGGGGGAAACGGCTGGCCGACCCGGATCGAGAGTTGATCCTTTACCCTCCCCCGGGAAGGTTAAAACCCGGCCGCGTCGTCTTGCCGCAACCTCGGCACCCGCCATGAGTGCATCGTGATGGCGGGTGGCGCCGGGCGCGTCTAGTGTGCGGAAGCATGGAAGGCATCGTGCTGCGTGTCCGCCTCATCAGCGGTGCCAGCATGGATGTCACGTACGAGAAGCCGGATGCGGGCAGTGAAGCCGAGGTCATTGACCACGTCATCTCCACGCTGTCGGATGACGCCGGCGTGCTCCGCTGCAGACATGGCCAACGATTGATCGTGCTCTACGCGCGGGGTGTTGCCGCCGTGGAAGTCGCGCCGCGCGGAGCGGTCCTGTAAGGGCCACGCCCTTGGGGGGCACTGACTTGGTCAGCCCCACAACCACCGGCCCGGTCGCTCACTCCGACCAGGAGGCCGCGGTACGTTCGCTCAGGTCCTTCACGACAGCCTGCAGGTCACCACCCGTGGCCTCGTAGACCGAGCGCTGCCGGCTGGCTCCGTTGCCGCGCGACAGCAGGTGCTCGAACGCGTCCAGGACGAACTCCCGGTCTCCCACGTCATCGAGAGCCTCGCCGACATGGTCGACCATGGCTCTCAGGACCTCGCGCACGGGGGCAAGAGCCAACGTCTCCGGGTGCACCAGCTGGCCAGAGAGCCCGTGTCGTGACGCACGCCAGGCCGCCACGCGCAACAGGTCGCCCCGCCACGGGCCTGTGCCCCCGTTGTTGCCGACAGCCGCGGTCGTGACGAGCGCCCGAGCCAGCGCGGCCACCAGGGCGGCGTCCTCGACGTCGGTGCACACGTCGGCGACCCGCACCTCCACGGTCGGATACTTCTCCGACAGCCGGACGTCGAAGTAGATCATGGCCGGGTCGACCGCGGCCCCCCACTCGATCATCTTCTGCGTCGTACGTCGGTAGGTCTCGACGTCGCCGAAGGACTCCCGGGCGCCGTTGCTCGGCCACCGGGTCCACGTCTGCGTGCGCCAGCTGGCATATCCGGTGTCCCGGCCCCGCCAGTACGGCGAGTTGGCACTCAGCGCGGTCAACACCGGCAGCCACGGCCTGATGCGGTCGATCACCGCGACCGCCTCGTCGTCATTGCTCACGTCGATGTGCACGTGCATGGCGCAGGCCAGTGACTGTCGGCTGATCTCTCCGAACTCGTCATAGATGCGCTGATAGCGGGGCCTGGGAGTGACCTCCTCCTTCGGGTCGACCAGCACCGGAGCCGGCACGGCCACCGCCGCCGCCCCGGCGGCTTCGGCCGCTGTCCCCGCCGTCCTGCGACAGTGGCGGATCTCCGAAATCAGCTCCTCCACTGACTCCACCGGGGGCGTGGACACCTCGATCTGCTGCAGGAAGAGCTCCTCGCCGAGCCCGAACGCACCCCCACGCACCTCGACACCGACCGTGACCTGGTCCGAGTCGGCCTCGTGCGCACGCACGGCCTGCTGCGAAACGCCGGTGAGCTCACCGGTGGCCGGGTCGACGAGCATCAACTCTTCCTCGACACCGATCTTTCGCACCGTTCACACCTCGGACTTCTCATGATTTGTAGAGCTGGGCCGTCGGCGACAAAGTGGCTACGGCTTGAAGACCACCTTGACCACGCCGTCCTCCTTCTTCTGGAACTGGCTGTAGGCCCTCGGTGCCTCGTCCAACGGAACGTGGTGGGTGGCAAATGAGTCGACGCCGAACGGGTCGTCCTCGACCAGCATCGCCAGCAGCTCGTCAGTCCAGGCGCGCACATTGGCCTGTCCCATGCGCAGCTGCACCTGCTTGTCGAAGAGCTGCATCATCGGCATCGGGTCTGCCGCACCGCCGTACACCCCCAGTACGGACACGGTCCCGCCACGACGGACAGCATCGATCGCGGTGTGCAGCGCCGCCAGACGGTCGAGCCCTGCCTTCTTCATCAACGGTTCGCTCACCGCATCGGGAAGCATTCCGGCCACCTTCTGAACGGCGCTGGCGACGGGGGCTCCGTGGGCCTCCATTCCGACGGCGTCGATCACCGCGTCGGCCCCGCGGCCGTGGGTGAGAGCCCGCACCATCTCCGCGACGCCGTCGCCTGCTTCAGCGTCGTCAAAGTTGATGACCTCGGCGCCGAGGGCCTCGGCACGCTTGAGTCGTTCGGGCACGTTGTCGACCGAGATCACGCGATGGCCTTCACGTCGGCCCATGCGCGCGGCCATGTCGCCGATCGGGCCGGCTCCCAGCACCAGCAGGGTGCCGTCCTCAGGAAGATCGGCGTACTTCAGTCCCTGCCATGCCGTGGGCAGGACGTCGGAGAGGAACAGGAACCGGTCATCGGGATGCTCCTGGGGGACCTTGACCGGCATGAAGTCCCCGAAGGGCACGCGGAGGTACTCGGCCTGTCCGCCCGGGACCTGGCCATAGAGCTTGCTGTAGCCGAAGAAGCTCGCGCCGGTGCCGTGCTCGCGGTTCTGGGTGGTCTCGCACTGGCTGTAGAGCCCTCGGCCGCACATCCAGCACTCGCCGCAACAGACGTTGAAGGGTACGACGACCCGATCGCCGACCTCGAGCTTCGTGACCGAGGAACCCACTTCTTCGACGATGCCCATGGGCTCGTGCCCAACGATGTCCCCGGGCTCCATGAACGGCGCCAAGGTCTCGTACAGGTGTAGATCGGAGCCGCAGAGTCCGGTCGAGGTGACCTTGATGATCACATCGGTCGGTTCCTCGATCCGCGGGTCCGGAACCTCGGTCACCTGCATGTCGTGGACGCCTTGCCACGTCACTGCCTTCACGTCGAACCGCCTCTCTCGAAGTCCATTGGGCATCCGTGTACCCCGCCCACTTGCCCCCTATGTGGGGGTCGTATCCCTCGCCTGCAGGAGTTTCATCAGGGATCGAGCGGGGCACGTCATCGCACCCTGCGATCTCGCGCAGCGGACCTCACGCAGAGTCCCTTCGGGGAGAGCGGCTGCGACCATCCAGCGAGACCGCCGGCACTGCGTACGACAACGTGATCATCGGTCCGCACAGCGTCGGGCGCCCGCACCGAGGATCGTGCAGGCACCCAAAGTGTTCCGGGACCGCCGGATCAGCGGCGCCCAGAGGGCTAGTTGTCGGCGCTACCGGAGGAAATCGCCTCCACCAGCTCCCCCACCTGCTTTTCCGGCAGGTTCTTGGCGACGACAGCCTGGCTCACCACGCCGACCAGATCGTGGCCGTCGATGACCGGCAGCCGGCGCACGCCGTGGTCGGTCATTGTCTTCCGTGGCAGCCAGACGAGTCATCGTTCTGGTACCCCGTTCCGCCCGTCGCCATGCCGGATGCCGAACCGGGCCAGCATGGGACGTGGGCCCCGGAAAAGGAGCGGCGACCAGGACGTGGACTAGTCCGGCGGCGCCTGGGCGGCAGCCGCGTCGACGTTCGCCGGCGTGAGTTCGATATCCGATCTGGTCCCTTAGGATGGCGCGCCCGATCCGTTCGGGTGATTTCAGCCCGAGTGAGGGCCAACCGGGCCCCCTTCGGCCCGGAGTTGCGCCATCCTTGCCTCTCCATCGCAAGGCTGTGCCAACCGAAGAAGGACCCCCGAATGCCGCTCTCCGTGCTCGTGGTTGAAGACCGACCCGAGATCGCGCGCGTCCTGAACTACCTGGTCGACGTCGATGACCGGCTGTCCCTGGCCGGGATAGCGACGGATGGCGTCGAGGCGCTGGAGCACGGTGAGCGCGACTGCCCCGATGCCATCATCTGTGATGTGCAGATGCCGCGCATGGACGGAATCGAGGCATTGCCGCTCCTGCGCAAGGCATGCCCCAAAAGCGTGATCGTCATGTACTCCTCCGACCCCGAGACTGCGAAAGCTGGTCATGATCTCGGAGCCGATGCGGTCGTCGACAAGGCGGATGACCCGGCCAGCTTGATCGAGCTACTCGTGGACTTGTGCGGCGCGCGGAGCGCGAAGGCCTGCGCCTAGCTGCCTGCTGCCTGCTGCCTGCTGCCTGCTTCCGTCTCAACCCGGCGTCTCTTCTGCTCCTGGTCGCCATCACGGTGGGCTATCTGACCCTCGGGTGAACGCGCCGAGCGCCACGGGCCGGGTCGGAAGCCCGCCCGCTTCTCGCAACGAATTCCGTCGCATTTGCCTGTCTGGACGCCGGATTCGCGACTTATACCGCCCTTAATGGTCAGGATGGACCAGCACGGTTGAACGGTGAATTTGATCCGGGAGGGCGATGGTCCGCTCCCGTTCCACCGGGCAGGCTTGGACCTAGAGGAATTCGGCGCTCGGGACGGCACGTTTAGGGACGGCACCGGGGGTACCGCCAGCATGGATCTCACACGTCGTGACATGTTCAAGCTCGGGGCATTGGGGGCTGTCGGCACCGCCGGCACGGCTCAGCTGCCCTGGGGTGGATTGGTCAGCGCGAAGTCCGCCAGTGCGCTGGCCGGGAGGGATATGCCCCGGCCGTTCCGCACTCAGTTCGTGCGCCCTCCGGTCCTGCGTCCGGACCGGAGCCGCCGCGACCAGGACGGGGTGTGGACCGACTACTTCACTCTCACCGAGCGTGTTCGGAGGGCGCGGATCCTGCCGACGATGTCCACGGTCATGTACACCTACAACGGCATCTCACCGGGTCCGACGATCAAGGTACGTCGCGGGCGCCGCGCCGTCGTCAAGGTGCGCAACCAGCTGCCGGACCGGCACCCCACGCTCGGACACGAGTCGACCACCTCGGTGCACCTGCACGGTTCGGCGTCGCTACCGCAGTTCGACGGCTACGCCAGCGACATCACCGGACCCGGCTGGTACAAGGACTACAGGTACCCGAACTTCCAGCCCGCGCGCACCCTCTGGTACCACGACCACGGAGTGCACCACACCGCCCAGAACGCCTACGCGGGCCTCTACGCCCAGTACCACATGCACGACCGGGCGGAGCAGGAACTCCTGCCGCAGGGCGAGTTCGACGTACCGCTGACCATCGCCGACGCCGCGTTCACCGCCAGGGGGCAGTTGACGCTCGGCGACGACGAATCCGGCTTGTGGGGCGACGTCATCCTCGTGAACGGACGTCCGTGGCCGGTGATGAAGGTCAAGCGCCGGATCTACCGGTTCCGCATCCTGGTGGCCTCCATCTCCCGCTCCTACCGGTTCCAGCTGGGAAATGGAGACCCGGTCACCATGGTCGCGACCGACGGTGGGTTGATGCCCAGGGCGCAGCAAGTGAGCCAGTGGCGACAGAGCAGTGCCGAGCGGTACGAGGTGCTGATCGACTTCCGTCGGTATCGCCCGGGTCAGCGCGTGGTGCTGCGCAACCTGTCGAACCAGAACAACCGGGACTTCGCCAACACCGACCAGGTGATGGCGTTCGACGTCACCGACGCGCCGTTCTCCAAGCGCGACCACACCTGGAACCAGCTGCCCGACACCCTGGTCAACAGCCACGTGATGGGGCTCAGGGAAGCCGACGCCACCCGGACCCGGTCGCTGCGCGTGGAACGCACGGGCGGGATGTGGACCATCAACGGCCGGACGTGGGAGGACGTGATCAACAGCAACTTCGACCTGCTGGTCGCCAACCCCAAGCTGAACGCCACCGAGATCTGGGAGATCGAAAACAAGTCGGGCGGCTGGTTCCACCCGCTCCACATCCACCTGATCGACTTCAAGGTCCTGTCCCGCAACGGCCGCGCGCCCTTCGACTACGAACGCGGCCCCAAGGACGTCGTCTATGTCGGTGAGAACGAGACGGTGCGGCTCATCATGAAGTTCGGTCCACACCGCGGTCGCTACATGGTCCACTGCCACAACCTGGTCCACGAAGACAGCGACATGATGCAGCAGTTCGCCGTGGGCTGGCAGCCCGGTCAACGGGACCCGAACCATCCGATCAATTCGGCACCCGCCCGGCGCAGCTTCTAGACCTTGCGGCCGCTCGCACGACCGGTAAGGGCAGAACGGGCGGGCAGGATGCGCTTCGAAAATTCTTGACTCACGAGGGGTAACCGTTCGGCGCAATCGGACTATCCTCAGGAAAGACACATCCCGCCCGCTCCTCCGCCGGTGACGGGACTCGGACCGGAACCGGATCCGGCGGTCTCGCCCGCTGGATGTCGCGATCGCGCCAGCGGCGATCACCTGTCGTCGCGTGGCGCCAGCAGATGCAGATCTGGGGGCAGTGCGGGGAGGGGTTGGATCGGTGAGCATCCAGATCGTCATGATGCTGCCCCCGAAAGCAGCCAGCGTGTCCTTGGCCCGGCATTCCCTGGCCGAGGCGTTGAGGATTCCCGGGGTGTCACCGGAGTGCATCCACGAAGCGCAGCTGGCCGTGTCGGAGGCGTGCAGCAATGTCCTTCGCCATCTCGGAGCCGACCGGAGCTTCGAGGTGCTGATCAACATCGGCGACACCGAGCTCACGGTGCACATCCTGGACTCGGGCGCCGGGTTCCCCGGGCACCGCAAGCTGGCGGACTGGCCGGAGGTGGTCATCGAGGACGATCACGGCCTGGCGCTGATGACAGCGTTCGCCGACGACGCAAGCTTCGAGTCCAGGGACGAGGGTGGCTCGGTCCGTCTCAAGAAGCGACTGCGGTGGGACTCCGAGACAGCGTTGCCACCATCCGGTTGAACGTGGCGGGTTACTCCTCGACCGACACCGGCTCGTAGTTCTGCAGCGTGACCCCGTTGCGGAACACGGTGCTGTCCTTGAGTTTCATCCGCACACGGCCGAGGCCGTGGAAGGGCCGCGACGGTTCGCTCCACACGACCGGGTGGACCCAGAAGTGCACCTCCTCGACCAGGCCTTGCTTGACCAGGTTGAAGGCCAGCTCCCCGCAGCCGTAGGACAGCAGGTTGCCGGTGTGGTGCTGCTTGAGCCGGCGTACCTCCGCGACGAGGTCGCCGGTGATGAGCGACGCGTTCCACTCGAACGGCTCGGCCAGGGTCGTGGAGGCGACGTACTTGGGCATGCGGTTGACCCGGTCGGCGAACTCCCCCGTGGTCTGGGTCCAGATGGGCGCGAGGCCCTCGTAGGTCTTGCGACCGAGCAGCATCGCGTCGGCGAGGCTGAGCTCGTCCTCACCCGCGGCCTCCTGCTCACCACCCTCGAACCAGCCGAGCGTCGGGCCGATGCTCGCATCGGCCGACATCTGGACCGTGATGATCACCTTGCCCACCGGGTCTCCCCTCTCTCGACCGCCTCCGGCATCGAGAATGGCATCCCGACCGGTCAGCTGCACTGCGGGAGCAGCTCCTCCTCGCCCAGGCCGACCATCTCCGGGGTGAGGGCGACGTCCATCGCGCCACAGATCGTGAGGAGGGCGGCGTCATCTCCGGCGGCCGCCGCCGCTCGAGCGGCCATGGTCGCGGGGTGCGCCAGCCTTCCAGCGACCGAACGTGCCACGCGGGCCACTTCCTCCGGCGAACAGGTGGGGTGCGCGAGGCGTGAGACCGCATCGACACACTGGGCCTCGACCCGTTCGCGCAAGGCCGCGATGAGCGGCCCGGCCCGTCGGGCTGCGAGGTGGTCACGGTGCCGGCGGACCGCAGCCGCGACCAGCGCCTCCGCCTTGGCGACGCTCTCGGCGAGGTCCACCCCCATCGCGGTGCGGTCCTGCATGGCCTCCACGTCGACGACCCGGACACCGTCGATGGCCGCCACCGCCGGGTCGACGTTCCGCGGGACGGACAGGTCGACCAGGGTGAGGGGGGCCGCGCGGTCGGACATCGCCTGACGTACGCCGTTGATCGTCACCAGCGGCTCCAACGCTGAGGTCGTGCAGATGACGACGTCGGCCGCGCCCATGAGTCCCACCAGCTCCGAGAGAGGGCGGGCGTGGGAGGCTCCGCCCAGCTGCACCGCCCGTGTCTCGTCCCGGGCCACGACGGTGGGTCGGTGGCCGAGGCAGCGCAGGTGGTTCACCGCCGCCGACGCCATCCGCCCCGAGCCGACGACGAGGACGGTCGGGTCGGCGCCGACCGTGTTGATGACCGCCAGGTCGACGGCGCGGCAGGCCAGTGAGCGGCTGGTGGATCCCAGCGCCGTGTCCTGATGCACGCGGGTGGCGAGCCGCACCGCTCCGGCGAACAGCTCGCCGAGCGCGCCGCCGGTGGTCTCGGCGGCGCACGCGTCGCGGAACGCGGTGCGTACCTGCGCCCGGATCTCCGGCTCGCCCACGACCCGGGACTCCAGACCGGAGGTCACCCGGAACAGGTGCGTGACGGCCGCCTGCCCCACCCGGAGCTCCGCGGTGCGCCGTACGGTCGCGTACGCCGAGCCCGCCTGCTCGGCCAGCACGTTGATCAGACGGTCGGGATGCGCCTGCCGTCCGGCCGCGTAGATCTCGGTGCGGCTGCACGTGACCAGCAGCACCGCTTCGGAGAACCCGGCTGCCCGGACGGCGGCGAGCACGTCACGACGCCGGCTGGCCGGGACCGCGACGCGCTCCAGCAGCGCCAGCGGCGCAGTACGGTGGCTCAGGCCCACCATGGCGATGGTGTTCATCGTGTCCCCCACAACGGCTTGTTCGGGAGACCACACCAGACCTTTGCAAAATGCCCGTGAAATGGATCGCGCCGCCCCCACGGACTACTGCAGGGCCGACGTCAGCCGCATGACGTTGTCGGCGCATGACGAAACCCTTATCGACGATCAGTGGGTCTCGAGCCTGCTCGCCTTGCCACCCACCCGCCTCATCCCCGAGGGATGAAGAGGCGCCAACGTCACTGAGAACGCAGGTCCGTCACGCGCGGAACGACTTGACCGGTGAGAAGCCGCTCTGGATCGACCCGGTGCCCGTGCCCGACCTCACCTTGAACGAGTAGCTCTTGCCGCGAGCCACTGCGACCGGTCCCGCGCCGCCGAAGACCATGGATCGGGCGCTCGTGTTGTTGCGCCAGGTCTTCCACGGGCCGCTACCGACGCGGTACATCACGTCGAACCGGTTTCCGGTGTTCGTTCCCGCGGCCGCCCACTTGACGGTGAAGTTCGGCCCAGCCGGGGCACTCAGTGTCTGCGGGGCCACCCTGACCGTGCCCCTCATGCCCCGATCGCCATGCTCCTCACACAGGTAGGCGAAGGTCCCGGCGGAGAACGTGCGGGTGAAGTCGAGGCCGGGCCCCGGGTTGCCCGAGTCGAAAACGTTGTTGTTCTGGTGGACGCTGTGATCGTCAACGCCACTGGCGGCCCAGTGGACGCTGCCCCCGACGGCAGAGTTGACGGTCGGAGGACTAAACGTCCTGTCGTCGTTCGCAGCGACGTTAGTGGTGGCCGCCAATACTGGCGGCACCGCGAGGAATCCAACTGCGACGGTCACCGCCGCCGCAAGACCCGTGCCCATCATCTTTCGGTTGTTCTGCATGCCCCGTCCTCCCATTCGCCGGAGCTGCTCCACGCACGCGGATCGCACCTCCGAGGTTGGTACACCCGGTCGAAGCCGGGACTACCTGGGATGGTGCGGGCGCTCCGTCACCGGGCTGTGAAACCTGGAGGCGCCGCGTGCGCGCCCTGTCTCAGGGCGTTGCGACGGGGTAGCTGTCGACCGTTTGCTGCCCGATCTCCTCGTCGGTCCAGGGGAAGTGCACCCACTCGCCAGCGCCGAAGATCCGGGTCTGGTCCTCCGACCAAGGAGAGGTCGGGTCCTCCGACTGGCCGTAGGTCAGGATCGTGCGGGCGTCGACTCCGCCGCCGGCCAGGAACGAGATCGCCTGGATGTGCGAAGAGCCGTAGGTGATCGGGCGGTAGCGGTCGGTGTTGTCCTCGGGCCAGCGTGAGGCGAGGGCGTTCGCGTTGCCGACCGAGTCACCGGTGCCGCCCCCGAGCGCGATCGGCGACGCGCCACGATCTCCGGCGACCTGGAGCGAACCCCAGGTCGCGTCGAACGGTATGCCTCGCTGGCGCAGCGATTCGATGGCGTCGGCCATCGCCTGGCGGACCAGTGGGTTGAGGGTGTTGAGGTCCCGCGGCGTGGTCAGCGGCTCGGCCGGGTCGAACGGGGTCCGCCACACGCCCTGATCAGGCAGCCGGGCCACGAACTCCTCGAAGATGTGGGTGCCCCGGGAGCTGCTCTCCGAGCGGCCATCCCAGTCGTGCAGGACCTCGCAGGCCCGGGTCTCCCCGGTCGAGTCGCAGAGGGTGTCGAGATCACCGTTGGCACGCATCACCTCGGCCGCCATCAGCCGGTTCTCGTGCTCGTGGCCGCGGAACGTGGCCGGCGACTCCAGCTGGTCGGGTGCGAGCCCGTCGGTTCCAGCCAGCCGATCCTGGATGTAGCGGTAGACCATGCGGGTGCGCATCGTCCGCTCGCACCGCTCGCAGCCGATGATGTGGTCGTAGCCCTCGAGCCGCTCGTCGGGATTGGGCAGCCAGTAGGAGTCATTGGCGTTGGCGACCCAGTCGCGCCGGATGGCGTAGGGCAGGTTGCCCGGGCCGAAGACCCCGGGCCGGGAGGCGTCCTCGTCAGTGCCCCACTTGCAGCCAGAAGAAGCGCGAGTGCCGTCGAGACCGGGCAGGCCGGCGAGGCCGTCGAGGATCCGGCCGGTGGGAGTCATGCACTGCTCGGCCATCTCGTCGGTGACGTGGGGGACCACCGAGTGGTCGGCATAGAGCGCGTCGCCGTTGCGGTCGGCTGCGGTGGTGTTGACCCACGGCATTCCGGCCGCTTCGTCCTGTCGGGCCAGCAGGTCACGCACATCGGTGGCCTTGCCCATCTGCAGGAACGTGTCGACCGTGCGCAGGTGCTCGGCGTTGGCTTCCCGGATCGCCCAGACGCTGGCCGCCGACCACGGCATCAGGAGGGCTGGGGCGTCGACGACGTAACCCTCGGGTGTGCGGTAGAGGTCCTCTTTCACCTTGCCCAGCGAGCCGTCCTCGCGGCGCACCGTCACGGTCACCTCACGGCGCTTCAGCTCCTGAGGCCCGCTGTCGGTGAGGTACGTCGTCGGGCCAACGAGGCGGTACTCGTACGGCGTGAAGCGGTAGGCGGTCGAGACGGTGTGGCTCCAGGCCACGTCCTTGTTCCACCCGATGTTGACCACCGGGGAGCCGATCAGCGAGGCCCCGGCGACGTCATACCTCCCGGGGATGGTCAGGTGCTGCTGCGTGAACCTGTAGCGGCCACGCCACGGGAAGTGCGGGTTGCCCAGCAGCATGCCCTTGCCGGTGGTGGTCGCGTCGCCCCCCAGTGCGGTCGCGTTGGACCCGAACGGCGCGGACGGGTCCCGGCCCAGGCCGCGCAACAGCTCGTCCCGGTCCACAGAGCTCGCGGTGGGGTTGGGGATCCCCGGGTCGTCGGGCGACGCGGGGTCGGCGTCGACGATCTCCTTGACGAACACCCCGCTCGAGGCGAGCAGGTTGGCGAGGTAGACGCCGTACCAGAGGTCGATCGGGCGTGCCTCCTGCCGGAGGTAGGCGGCGCCCGTGCACTCGGGGTCGCTGACCCCGGCCGGGCCGACCCGGTCGAGGTAGCGGTTGACCCCCGCGACGTAGCCGCGGACCATCTCGCGAGCCTGGGGTCCCGGGCCGCGGTCCTCATCGGCGAGCAGCTTCTCGACGACCTTCCGGTTGTGGAGGTCCTGGACGAAGGCGTCCACCTGGAGGTTCGATGCCTCGAGTGTGACCTGGTCGTTGTAGCGCGCCTCGGGTCCGAACCACCGTGACCGCTGGGCCCGGGCGGTGACCAGGGTGTCGGCGAGGGTGCAGATCGAGGTCTCGGCGGAGGCGTACCCGCTGCCGAACCCCAGGGATCCGAAGTTGTCCGCGGTGACGTGCGGGATGCCGTGACTGGTGCGCGTGATGGTCGCGGAGTAGCCGTCGGCGGGGGCGCTCGCGGGGGCTCTTTGGGCGCTCGCACCCGGCGTCGAGGTCGCGATCGCGGTGAGGGGCACCAAGGCCGCGCAGGCGAGCAGGGCGATCAGACGGTTCCGGGGCATGTGAGGGTCAACGTGCGACCCCGGCCCGAAGTTATGTCACTGGGTCCTGTCAGAGGTACAGCCCTGTGGCCTCGTCGCCGAGCCGGTCGGAGGCCACGGCGTGCACGTCGCGCTCGCGCATCACGATGTAGAGCTCGCCGGCCACCTCGACCTCGGACTTGTCCTCCGGGTCGAAGAGCACCCGGTCGCCGGCCTCGATCGCCCGGGCGTGCGGGCCCACGGCGACCACGCGGGACCAGGCGAGGCGACGCGCGCCCATGGCCGCCGTCGCCGGGATCACGATGCCCCCGCTGGACTTGCGCTCCCCGGCGTCGTCGTCGAGCTCGACCATGATCCGGTCGTGCAGCATCTTGATGGGGGTCTTCGGGGCAGACACAGGAGGCTGCTCAGCGAACGACCTTGCGGACCACCACGAACAGCGCGACGCACCCGACGACCACGCCGACGGTCTTGAGGATGTTGTCGGTGCGCGGGGCGCCGGTCTCGACGTCGACGTAGTGCGCCTTCACGCTGGTGACCTCGCGGCTCACGATCGTCTTGGGGTGGACCCGGTGGATCAGCTGGTCGATGGTGTGCGCCAGGCGCTCACGAGTCTCTTCGATGTCGTGCTCGAGGGACGTCTCGTTGGTCACGCGGGAAGGTTACCAACGAGGCGCGGGTCGAACCCGAAGGGCAGCTCCAGACGGTGGGCCCGCATCAGGTCGTCGTCAGTGAGTACGTCGTACGTCGCGCCGTCGGCGACGACGATCCCGTCACCCAGCACGACCGACCGGGGGCAGAGCTCGAGGGCGTACGGAAGATCGTGGGTGACCATCAGCAGGGTCACGTCGATCGTGCGGAGGATCTCGGCGAGCTCGCGGCGGGAGGCGGGGTCGAGGTTCGACGAGGGCTCGTCCAGGACCAGGATCTCGGGCTCCATCGCGAGCACCGTCGCCACCGCGACCCGTCGCCGCTGCCCGAACGACAGGTGGTGGGGAGGCCGGTCCACGAAGTCGGCCATGCCCACCCTCTCGAGTGACTCCATCACCCGGCGCTCGAGGGCGCTCCCCTTCAGTCCGAGGTTGGCCGGGCCGAACGCGACGTCCTGCCGCACCGTGCCGAGGAACAGCTGGTCGTCGGGGTCCTGGAAGACGATGCCGACCCGGCGTCGGATCTCCCGGAGGTTCTCCTTGGCGACCGTGAGGCCGCTGACTTCGACCGACCCGGCACCGGCGGTGAGGATGCCGTTGAGGTGGAGCACCAGTGTCGTCTTGCCTGCGCCGTTGGGTCCGAGCAGGGCGACGTTCTCGCCCCGGTGGACGTGCAGGTCGACGCCGTAGAGCGCCTGGTGGCCATCGGGGTAGGCATAGGCCAGTCCGCGGACGTCGAGAACGGGGGTGCTCATCGGGGCAGGGTCCCGGTGTAGCCGCGCGACAGCATCGCGAGGTGGACGCGTTCGCCGCGCTCGTAGGAGCGGATGAAGAGGGCGCCCAGCGACCGGGCCAGGGCGGGCCAGTGCCGAGGTGAGCGCGGGTCGCAGCCGCGCGAGCGCATCGCGGTGAGCATCCGTCCCATCTCGCCGGTGACCACGTCGAGGTAGCGGATCATGAACCCCATGATCTGCACCAGCGGGTCGGGCACCCGCAGCCGCTGAAGCCCGCGGAGGACATCGTCGGGCTCGGTCGTGGCGGCCAGCGTCAGCGCAGCGAGGACGCCGAGCGTCCCCTTCATGAGGAGGCCGGCTGCGGCCACGAGACCGGCTTCGGAAACCGCCAGACCGACGAACTCGATCCGCGGCCCGGTGGCGATGAACGGCAGGAGCAGCGCGAAGACCACGAACGGCACCTCGACCACCATCCGCCGGGCCAGATAGGTCGGGGGTACGCGCGAGGCCGCCACGGCGACCAGGAGCAGGGCCGCCCAGCCGACGAAGACGGCGTACCGGTCGATCGGGGTGGCCACCACGGCCAGCATGAAGGCGACCAGGCCGGCCAGCTTGAGGTGCGCGGGAGCCCGGTGGACCACGCTGTGACCGTGGTAGTGGAGCTTGTGCCCGTGTCCGGCGCCCACGTTCAGACCCGATCCCGGGCGGGCTCGTCCGACGGGTCGCGCCGCCGAACTGCCCGGAAGAGCGCGAACGCGACGACCAGGACCAGCAGGGACCCCGCCACACCGGCCAGCCCGCCGCCGAGACGCTCGTCGTCCACACCTCGGGTGGAGTAGCCGGCGAACGGGCCGTCGGCCGCCGGAGAGCTCTCCGCGCGGTCGACGAAGCCGACCTGCTCGGCGACCCGCTCGAGCCCGTCGGCGTGGCCGCTGGCGTAGTAGCTGCCCACCCCGGCGATGAGGAGCGCGACGACCAGGCCAGTCAGCAGGAACGTCCGGGAACTCACGTCGGGGCCCCCGCCCGGATCTCGAGCTGCCGGGCCGCCAGCGCTCCGCGGGCGCCGTAGACGAGATCTGGCCGGACCGCGACGACGCTGGCCACCACGAGACCCGTGATCGCTGCTTCGCCCAGGCCGATCACGAGGTGCCACGAGAGCATCGCGGTGAGCACGGTGTCGAGCGCGACGGGTGCGGTGCCCCCGACGGCGTAGATCGCGGTGAAGGCCAGCGCCACGGCCGGCACACTCACGAAGGCTGCGATCGCCGCGGCCGGCGCCACCGAGGTGGTACGACGCGGCAGCACCGCCCGCACCAGCCGGAACACGAGCCAGCCGACGACGACCGCGACGAGCGCCATCAGCGTGACGTTGGTGCCGAGCGCGGTGATCCCGCCGTCGGCCATGAGCAACGCCTGGACCAGCAGGACCACGGTGATCGCGAGGACCGCTGTCCACGGGCCGGCGAGGATCGCAGCCAGGGTGCCGCCGAGGAGGTGGCCGCTGGTCCCTGCACCGACCGGGAAGTTCATCATCTGGCCCGCGAAGACGAACGTCGCGACCAGCCCGGCCATCGGGGCGGTGCGGTCGTCGAGCTCACGCCTCGCTCCGCGCAGCGCCAACGTCACCCCCGCCACCGCGACCGCGCCCGTGGCGAGCGAGGTGGTGGCGTCGATGAAACCGTCGGGCACGTGCATGCGGGCTCCTGTGGGGCCGGTAGATTTCGAGACGGTCGCTGGACGGCCTCCTCAATCCAAGGAGTGAACGTCCAGTGTCAGACCCAGCGTATGTGTGTGCACATTACAGTCAAGGAGCGAGATGAGTACTGCCCGATCGAAGAGCGACCGTCTCGACCGGGGTGACCAGGCGCCCGACTTCACTCTCGACAGCGACACCGGGGACCAGGTCACCCTGCGCGACCTGCGCGGCCGCAAGGTCATCGTCTACTTCTATCCCGCCGCGATGACGCCCGGGTGCACCAAGCAGGCCTGCGACTTCACCGACTCCCTGGAGTCGCTGCGCGGCGCCGGCTTCGAGGTGCTCGGGATCTCACCGGACTCGCCGTCGAGGTTGGGCAAGTTCCGCGACCGCGACGCGCTGACGATCACCCTGCTGTCCGACCCGGACAAGACCGCGATGAAGGCCTACGGCGCGTTCGGGGAGAAGAAGCTCTACGGCAAGGTCGTCGAGGGGGTCATCCGATCCACCTTCGTGGTCGACGAGGACGGCCGCGTCGAGCTCGCGCAGTACAACGTGAAGGCCACCGGCCACGTGGCCAAGCTGCGTCGGGACCTAGGCATCGACTCGTAGACTCGGCTGCCCAGCGCCCGTAGCCCAACAGGTAGAGGCACCAGGTTTAGGTCCTGCACAGTGCGAGTTCGAATCTCGCCGGGCGTACACCGACTCAGGCGTCTGCCCCCAGGGCGACTGCCACGGCAGGAGCGATCTCGCGCAGCGCCCTCCCCCGGTGGGAGATCCGGTCCTTCTCGTCGGCAGGCAACTCGGCCGAGGTGGTGCCGGCGTCGGCGTGCTCGTCGGCGACGAACAGGACGTCGTAGCCGAACCCGCCGCTGCCGCGCAGCTCCCGGATCACTCGACCGTGCATCTCGCCGTGCACGACGATCTCGCCGACTTGGGGATGGCAGAAGGCGACTGCACAGGCGAAGTGGGCTCCGCGGCGCTCGTCGGGCACGTCGTTGAGCTGCGCCAGCACCAGCTCGTTGTTGCGGTGGTCGTCCTTGGGGGGCCCGGCCCAGCGCGCGGACAGAACACCGGGCATCCCGTTCAGGGCGTCCACGCAGAGCCCGCTGTCGTCGGCGAGGGCGGGCAGCCCGGTCGCGGCCAGGCCGGCCCGGGCCTTGAGCAGCGCATTGCCCTCGAAGGTGGGTTGGTCCTCGACCGGCTCGTCGTACGCCGGCACGTCGTCGAGTCCGACCACGACGATGCCGGGGGCGTGCTCGCGCAGGATCCGCTGCATCTCCTCGAGCTTCGCGGTGTTGCGTGAGGCGAGGAAGACCCGTGTCACGACGAAAGTGCCTCGCCCTGCAGCTTGGTCAGGTCGGCGCAGCCCTTCTCGGCGAGAGCGAGCAACGCGTCGAGCTCGGAGCGCTCGAAGGCGGCACCCTCGGCCGTGCCCTGCACCTCGACGAACTTGCCGTCGCCGGTCATCACGACGTTCATGTCGGTCTCGGCCCGGACGTCCTCCTCGTAGGGGAGGTCGAGCCGGGGCATCCCGTCGATGATGCCGACGCTGACCGCGGCGACCGACCCGGTGAGCGGCTCCCCTGTCAGCGCACCGGCGCCGCGAAGGTGGGAGACCGAGTCGGCGAGGGCGACGTATGCGCCGGTGATCGCGGCGGTGCGCGTGCCGCCGTCGGCCTGGAGTACGTCGCAGTCGAGCACGATCGTGTTCTCCCCCAGCGCCTTGTAGTCGATGACCGCCCGCAGGGACCGGCCGATCAGCCGGGAGATCTCGTGGGTGCGGCCGCCGATCCGGCCCTTGACGGACTCGCGGTCCGAGCGGGTGTTGGTGGCGGCCGGAAGCATGGCGTACTCGGCGGTGACCCACCCGAGACCGGAGCCCTTCCGCCAGCGGGGCACCCCTTCCGACGCCGAGGCGGCACAGAGCACCCGGGTGCCGCCGAACTCGACCAGCACCGAGCCGGCGGCGTGGTCGAGCCAGTGGCGGGTGAGCTTGATCGGGCGGAGTTCGTCGTCGGCGCGGCCGTCGGCGCGTGTGTTCATGGCGCCGACCCTAGCGTCGCGGCCGTGCTACTTGAGCTCGGCCCGCATCACCCGCACCAACCCGGCCACGAACGGCAGCAGGATCCAGATCGCGCTGCTGGTGGCGAGCTGGGCCCACTGCTCCCCGGTCAGGTCGACGCCGCTGAAGAGCGGCTGCTGCGACGTGCCGAGGTCGATCCAGGGGGCCGCGTCCCGCAGAGCGCTCCACAGGGTGGCCACGATCGAGAAGGCGATCGGCAGCACGAAGAAGGACACGATCGCCGCCGCCGAGTTCAGGAAGATCAGTCCGAACGCCAGCCCCTGCAGCACCCCGCTCATCTGGAGGATGCCGAACTTCGCGAAGTCGTCGGCGCCGATGTTGTCCCAGGCGCCGCGCTCGCCGGCCAGCACGGTCGCCAACCCGGCGATCGCCACCGCGAGCACGATCGCGACCAGCCCCAGCAGGAGGGCCGCGACCACCTTGGCCGCGATCACCTTGGGCCGGGACGGCTCGAGGACGAACGTCGTCAGGGTTGTCCGCTGCCCCCACTCGCTGGTGACCAGCAGGATGCCGAGAACCGGGAGCAGGAAGCCCTGCGGGGTCGCCGTGGCTCCCATGAAGTTGAGGAACGTGCGCTCGTTGTCGGGGGCGGCGAAGAAGAAGATCGTCACGATCGCCGCGGTGATCAGGCCGATCAGGATCAGCAGCCACATCCCGGCCCGGGTGTCGGCCATCTTGCGCAGCTCAACACCGACCAGTCGGCCGAACGGCACCGGACTGGTGCCCGAGACGTCGAGGGTCGGGGCGGTGGTCGTCGCGGTGCTCATGCGGGCGCTCCTGGAGTGACGTCGTCGCGCTGGGCGTCGGAAGTGAGTTCGAGGAAGAGGTTCTCCAGTCCGCCGTCCGCGGGTCGGAGGTCGATCAGCACGATGCCCTTCTCGGCGGCGATGCGTCCGACGTCGACAGGCTGGGCGTCGACCGCCAGTCCCTCCCCAGTCGGCGTCCAGCTCACCTCGGAGGCGTCGAGAGCCTCCTCCAGCCGGGTGTTGTCGAGCGCCATCACGTGAGTGCTGGTGCCCCGCTCGGCCAGCAGCGCCTTCTTGTCGCCCTGGGCGACGATCCTGCCGCGGCCGATCAGGATCATCTCGTCGGCGATCAGCTCGACCTCGTTGAGCAGGTGGCTGGAAAGCAGGACGGTCCCACCGCGCTCGGAGTACGACTTGAGCAACCCGCGCATCCACCGGATGCCGGCGGGGTCGAGCCCGTTGGCCGGCTCGTCGAGGATCAGCACCGACGGGTCACCGAGCAGGGCGTGTGCGATGCCGAGGCGCTGCCGCATCCCGAGCGAGTAGTTCCGGACCCGGCGCTTCGCCTCGGCCGGGGTCAGGGAGACCAGCTCGAGCATCTCGTCCACGCGTGAGGTGGGTAGTCCCATCGTCTTGGCACCGATGGTCAGCACCTCACGCCCGGTGCGGCCGTCATGCTGCGCGGAGGCGTCGAGGAGGACGCCGACGTGGCGTCCCGGGTTGGGAATGTCGCGGAAATGGAAGCCGCCGATCGTGATCTCGCCCCGGCTTGCCGGGGTCAGCCCCGCCATGATCCGCATGGTCGTGGTCTTGCCGGCGCCGTTGGGGCCGAGGAACCCGGTGACCCGTCCGGGTTGGCAGGTGAAGGTGATGTCATCGAGCGCGAGGAAGCCGCCGTACGACTTGGACAGTCCGTCGACCTGGATCATGGGCACCATCCTGCACCTGTCGTGGTCACACCTCGAACACGGCGCCCGCGGTCGCGAGCTCGATGTCACCGTCGTACGTCGTCCGGGCCTCGGCGAGGGCGACCTCCGGGTCGCCCCACGGCGGGACGTGGGTCAACACGAGGCGGCGCGCCCCACTGCGGGCCGCGGAGTCGCCGCCCTCGGCGCCCGTCAGGTGCAGCTTCGCGGGATTGTCGTAGCGAGAGCTGAACGAGGCCTCCGCAAGCAGCAGGTCGACGTCCGCGGCAACGGCGTCGAGCCCGGCACACGGCCCGGTGTCCCCCGAGTACCCGAAGGTCCTCCCGTCCGCCGTCACCCGGAGGCCGAACGCCGGCACCGGGTGCTCGACCTCGATCGGTTCGACCACGAACGGTCCGAGCCCGACCTTGCCGTCGTAGACCTTGAAGTCGAACTCCTCGTGCATGCCGGGGCTCGGCGGCAGGTCGTAGGCGCGCGCCATCCGGTCGGCCGTGCCGATCGGACCCCACACCGGGATCCTCGGCTGATGGCCGTCCGGGTGGAACCGTCGCAGGACGTAGTAGCCGGTCAGGTCCAGGCAGTGGTCGGCGTGCAAGTGGCTGAGGAAGACAGCGTCGACGGCCAGCGGGTCGACGTAGCGGTGGAGCGCGCCGAGGGCACCGCTGCCCAGGTCGAGCAGGATCCGCCAGGGGCGACCGTCGTGGTCGGCCTCGACGAGATAGCAGCTGGCCGGCGATTCCGGGCCGGGGTAGGACCCGGAGCAGCCGACGACGGTGAGCTTCATGCCAGTCCGCCTGCGAACTGGGAGGCGGACACCAGCTCCGGCCCGAGGAACCGCTGGCCGTGGGCCTCGAAGTCGCCCGGGGTGCCGGTGGTCAGGAAGTCGTACGTCGGCTCGCCACCGGCTCGCATCAACCCGGTCGTGGCCAGCATCTTGTAGACGTCCTTGGCGCACTCCTCCGCGCTGCTGACCAGGGTGACGGCCTCTCCCATCACCAGCGAGATGACGCCGGTGAGCAGCGGGTAGTGGGTGCAACCGAGGATCAGGGTGTCGACCCGAGCCTCGGTCAGCGGGTCGAGGTAGTCGCGGGCGACCGCGAGCAGCTCCTCTCCCCCGGTGACGCCCCGCTCGACGAACTCGACGAAGCGCGGGCAGACGCGGGTCACCAGCTCCACGTGGGGCGCCGCCGCGAACGCGTCGTCGTAGGCCATCGACTCGGCCGTGGCATGGGTGCAGATGACTCCGATACGGCCGGTGTGGCTGGCCGCCACCGCACGCCGGGTCGCCGGGTAGATCACCTCGATCACCGACACGTCATACCGCTCGCGGGCGTCGCGCAGCACCGCGGCGCTGGCGGAGTTGCAGGCGATGACGAGCGCCTTGACTCCTCGTTCGACCAGGTGGTCGAGGCACTCGAGGGCGTACTCGCGGACCTCGCCGATCGGCTTCGGGCCATAGGGCTGCCGTGCGGTGTCGCCGACGTAGACGATGGACTCGTGCGGCAGCTGGTCGATGACCGAACGGGCCACGGTGAGACCACCGAAGCCCGAGTCGAAGATGCCGATGGGAGCATCGGCCGTGATTGCCGGCACGACACGCAAGGCTAGGTCGTCGGACACCCGCCGTGCACATCAACGGCAGATGATGGGCACGAGATCGTCATCACGTCTTGTTAGGGTCGAAGCCATGCCACGAACCACCAGCACGGTGTGCGCTGCCGTTGCGACACTGGCGCTCGCGGTGTCCGGCTGTGGTGCCACCCCGGCCCCGCAGGAGCAGGCGAAGCGGACGTCAGCGCAGACCGCGCCCAAGGCCGCACCCTCGGACCCGAAGCCCGGCCAGTCGAGACGCGCCGCTGCACGGGCCGCCGCCGGGAGCCCGGTGACCCGGGTCCTGGCCGTCTCGATCGATGGGCTGAGGTCGTCGGCGATCACCCAGCTCGGACGCGCCGGGACCCCCACGCTGCACCGCCTGATGGCCCAGGGTGCCTCGACCCTCAACGCGCGCACCGAGCGGGAGATGACGGTCACCCTGCCCAACCACACCGGCATGGTGACCGGCCGCCGGATCTCCGCCTCGAAGGGCGGGCACGGCGTGACCTGGAACGACGACCGACTCCGCCCACGCACCGTGCAGCAGGCGGCCGGCCACGAGGTCTCGTCCGTCTTCCGGGTCGTGCACAACGCGAGTCGCGGGACCGCGCTGTTCGCGAGCAAGACGAAGTTCTCCCTGTTCGAGCGCTCCTGGGACGCCGGCATCGACAGGTACCGGATGCGCTTCGACAACGCACTCCTGACCCGGATGACGCGGACGGACCTGGTCCAGCACAACCGCGGGTTCACGTTCCTCCACCTCTCCGGCCCCGACGAAGCCGGACACTCCCGCGGCTGGAACTCGGCGGCGTACCGCGACGCCGTCCGCGCCGCCGACCGGAGGCTGGGGCAGATCGTGAGGGCGATCAACGAGCACGGGAGGCTGAGCAACCACCTGGTCCTGATGGTCACCGCCGACCACGGCGGCTCGGGCAAGAGCCACGGGGACGCGACGCGGCTGGTCAACTACCGCGTCCCGTTCCTCGTCTGGGGTCCGACGGTCGCCCGCGGGGCGAGTCTGTACGGCCTGAACCCGGACTACGCGAACCCGGGCGATCGGCGGACGAGCTACTCGGACAGCCGCCAGCCGGTCCGCAACGGTGCGGTGGCCAACCTGGCCCTCGACCTGCTGGGACTCAACGCCGTGAGGGGCAGCGAGCACGGCCGGGCGCAGAACCTGGACTGGCGCTGACCTCCCGAACCGCGGATCACGCCCAGAGCTGACCCTCGAGCCGCTCTTCGGCGTCGTCGATGGTGCCCTCGTAGGCGCCGGTGGAGAGGTACTTCCAGCCACCGTCGGCGACCACGAACGCGATGTCAGCGGACTCCCCGGCCCGGACCGCCTTGGCCGCCTGGCCGAGCGCCGCGTGGAGGATCGCCCCGGTCGAGATGCCGGCGAAGATGCCCTCGACGTCCAGCAGCTCGCGCACCCGTCGTACGGCGTCGCGGGGGCCCACCGAGAACCGGGAGTCGATCAGCGACTCGTCGTAGAGCTCCGGCACGAAGCCCTCGTCGAGATTGCGCAAACCGTAGACGAGCTCCCCGTAGCGGGGCTCGGCCGCGACGATCTTGACGTCCGGCTTGGCTTCGCGGAAGAAGCGGGAGACCCCCATCAGGGTGCCGGTGGTGCCGAGTCCGGCGACGAAGTGGGTGATGCCGGGAAGGTCGGCGAGCAGCTCGGGCCCGGTCCCCTCCTGGTGGGAGAGCGCGTTGGCCTCGTTGCCGTACTGGTAGAGCATCACCCAGTCGGGGTGGTCGGCGGCGATGCCCTTGGCGACCCTGACCGCCTCGTTGGAACCGCCGGCCGCCGGGGAGGACACGATCTCGGCGCCCCACATGCCCAGCAGCTGGCGGCGCTCGGCCGAGGTGTTCTCGGGCATCACGCACACGAGCCGGTAGCCCTTCAGCCGTGCGGCCATGGCCAGGGAGATGCCGGTGTTGCCCGACGTCGGCTCGAGGATCGTGCAACCGGGACGGAGCTGGCCGTCCTTCTCCGCCTGCTCGATCATCTTGAGGGCAGGGCGGTCCTTGATCGAGCCGGTGGGGTTGCGGTCCTCGAGCTTGGCCCAGAGGCGGACGTCGGGGCTCGGGGACAGGCCGGGCAGGCCCACCAGCGGGGTCCCGCCGACCGTGGCGAGGAGGTTGTCGAAGCGCGCCATACGGACCGGCTAACCGCCGGCCACCGCGGGGAGTACGACGACCTGGTCACCGTCGCTGATCTCGGCCTCGAGCCCGCCGAGGAAGCGCACGTCCTCGTCGTTGACATAGACGTTGACGAACCGGCGCAGGTCCTGGCCTGCGTCGGAGTCCTCGACGAGGCGCTCCTTGATCCCGGGATGGTTGTTCTCGAGGTCGTCGATGAGGGCGCTCAGGCTGGCCCCGTCGGCGGTCACGGCCTTCTCGCCGCCTGTGTAGGTGCGCAGGATGGTCGGGATGCGGACCTCGATGGCCATCAGGTTCTCCTCACGGACTCTTGGGCGGGGACGACGCTGACCTCTTCCTCGGTCACCTCGCCGTCCTGGATCCTGTAGGACCTGAACTCCACAGGGCCCTCGTTATTCCCGTGCTCCCGGGTGGAGACCAGCACGTAGTGGGCGTTCGGCTCGCTGGCCAACCCGATGTCGGTGCGGCTCGGGTAGGCCTCGGTGGCGGTGTGTGAGTGGTAGATCACCACCGGCTCCTCGTCCCGGGCGTCCATGTCCTTGTAGAGCGCGAGCAGCTCGAGCGAGTCGAACTCGTAGAAGGTCGGGCTGCCCGCGGCGTTGACCATCTCCACCATCCGCTCCGGACGGTCGCTGCCCACTGGACCCGCCACCACGCCGCACGCCTCGTCCGGGTGGTCCCGTTTGGCGTGCGCCACGACGGCGTCGTACGTCTTCTGGTCGATGCTCAGCACGTCTTCCAGCGTAGGTGGCGCCTCCGGACGTGGAGCGCGCGGCTTGCTCCTCGGACTCTTTTGTTCGAGATTCCCGACCGACGTAGACAGGCCGTGCATCTGATGACGCCGGCCGACACCTTCCCCTTCGCCTCCAACACCACCCGGAGCAAGCAGATCGACCACACCGAGCCCTACCAGCACGGTGTGGAACGAGCGGACGGGCAGTCGGCGCTGGGCAACTACGGGCCGATGACCACCTTCCACCACCGGATCAAGACCTTCGGCAGGTGGACGGTCAAGCAACCCTTCCCGGGCGTCTACCTGTGGCGCGACCCCCACGGCGCCCTCTACCTCGTCGACCACACCGGCACCCCGCCGGATCGGTCGCGCCGCCTGACGTTCCGGTACGACCAGAGGGCTATCTGGCCTTGAGTGCCGTCCCGCGCTCACGCCCGGACGAGCGCGCTCGCGTCGAGGTCGCGGTGGTGCCCGACACCAGCGATGGTGAGGGTGATTTCGAGCTCGGCGAGGAGCGTTCGGAGCATGTGCCGGACGCCGTCTTCCCCTCCGAGCGCCAGGCCGTGCACGTACGGGCGGCCGATGACGACAGCGTCGGCCCCCAGGGCCAGCGCCCGGAAGACGTCGGTCCCCGTGCGGACGCCCGAGCCGAACAGCACGGCAAGCTTGCCGCCGACGGCATCCGCGATCCGCGGCAGGACGTGGATCGTCCCACCGACACCGGGACCGCGGCGCCCGCGCTCATTCGAGACAACTACACCGTCGAAGCCTCGGCGGACCGCCATCCGCGCGTCCGGCACGTTCTGGATGCCGCCGAGGACGATCGGCCCGTCCCAGGCCTCGCGGATCGCCGCGAGCGCCCCCCAGCCCTGACCGGGCTGCGGGGGAGAGAGCACGAGGTGGGTGCACCCGGTTGCCTGCGCGCGGGCGAGCAGCACGGGGTCGAAGCCGCCCCCGTCCGGCCAGTCCATGCCGAACCACCGCGGGCCGTTGGGTGCGGCCACGGCGACCTCCTCGGGCGACTTGCTCGCACGCGACGAGTGGACGTAGGTGAGCTCCAGCCCCGCTGCCGCCCGGGCGGTGGCGATCTCGCCGTCGGGGTGCGCCATGGCCTGGCGTCCGACCGGGCCGAGGATGATCGGGGCCGGCATCGTCACGCCGAGCACCGTCGTGCTGAGGTCGCGCTCGGCGCGGTCGATGAACATCCGCGGGACGATCCGCCACGCGGACAGCGCCCGCGCGTTCGCTCGCACGGCGGCGCCGCCGCCCGCCCAGGCGAGCAGATGTCGGCGCGCAGCCTCGGACAGCACCTCCCCCGCAGCGGCCTCGAGGTCGGACAGGTTGGTGGTGAAGATCGGCTCGGTGCCCGCGCTCATCCCGGCGAGGTAGATCTCGGACTGGTAGCTGCCGAACGGGGCGCCCGGGCCGACGGGGAGCGGCGACTTCGCGGGGAGCTTGGGAGTCGCAGGGTCGGGGGCTACCCGGGGCGCGGCGAGCGCGGACGGCGCGAGGAGGGTCGCGGCGGCGGTCGCGGTGGCGACCTCGAGGAACTGACGACGAGTGTGCTCGGACATGTCTGGGCTCCGTTTCAGCGCGCGCGGGTCAGGGAGGAACGGGAGAGGGTGCGGTGACTGCGGTGACGCGCCTTCCGGACCTCCTCTTCGAGCTCGTCGACGAGGCTCCGCATGACGCGCCGGGTGCCCCTCTGCCCGTCCAGCGCTAGGCCGTAAAGGTACGGACGGCCGACGAGCACCGCGTCGGCGCCGAGCGCCAGCGCCTTGAAGGCGTCACGGCCCGTGCGGATCCCGGAGTCGAAGAGCACGGGCATCCTGCCGTCGACCGCCTTGACGACCGGACTGAGCGCGTCGAGCGACGCGATCGCCCCGTCGACCTGACGTCCGCCGTGATTCGAGACGACGATGCCGTCGATGTTGTGCTTGATGGCAAGCCTGGCGTCGCGTGGGCTCTGGATCCCCTTGAGCAAGATCGGGCCATCCCAGTTCTCGCGGATCAGCGGCAACTGCTTCCAGCTCAGGCCGGGGTTCTGGAAGACGCGTGCGAATGCGATCCCGGCCGCCAGCGGGGCAACCTCTGCCGGCACTGGCATGTGCTTGCGCTGGAAGACCGGGTCGCTCGTGTAGTTCGCGATGCCCTTGTTCTCGAGGAAGGGTGAGTACCCGATATCCAGGTCGAGCGGCCGCCAGCCGAGCAGCGTCGTGTCCAGCGTGATCATCAGATGGGTGTAGCCGGCCGCGGCGGCGCGGTTCAGGAAGGACACCACCAGCTCGTCATCGGTAGGCCAGTAGAGCTGGTACCAGCGCGAGCCGTCGCCGTTAGCCGCCGCCACCTCCTCCATCTTGTAGGCGCCCTGCGTCGAGTGCACGTAGGTCAGCCCGAGCTCGGCCGCCGCGCGGGCGCTGGCGAGGTCGCCGTCCGGATGCGCGAGCGTCTGCACACCAACCGGCGCGAAGAGGACCGGCGCGGGCATGCGCGTCCCCAAGATGGTGGTGGAGAGATCAACCTTCGCCGGCTTGCGACCCGTGCGCCGCTTGACCTCCAAACGCCGGAACGCCGCGGCGTTGGCGCGCGTGGTGTCCCGGTCCCCCGCCCCGGCGCGGATGTAGCCAAGGGCCTCGGGGCTCAGGTTCTCGGCGGCGTGCGCCTCCAGCTGCGAGAGGTCGCCGGGGATAGCCAGTTCCTTCATCGTCACGTCAGGCAAACGAGCCGCCCCGCCGTCTGGCTACGGGTTCGGTCTGAACGTCCGCTCGTCCGCACGGTTGCACCGACAGCGGCATGGTCGGGCGCATGCATCGTCCTGTTCCGCCTGACCATGAGCATGGCGTCGCCCTCGTGATTGGATCGTTCGCCGTGACCGAACCTCGACTCCGGCAGGCTGTTCGCGCTCTGGTGCTCGACGACGATGACAACGTCCTGCTCGTTCACTTCGACTGGGAGGGCCTCGAGCCGGCTGGGGGGTTCTGGGCCTGTCCCGGCGGTGGACTCGATCCAAGCGAATCGCCCGAGGCGGCCTTGCGACGCGAGCTGGCCGAAGAACTGGGACTGGACAACGCTGACATCAAGGGTCCGATTTGGCGCCTCACCAGACTCTTCCCGATGCCGGGATGGGATGGGCAGACAGACGTCACCTACCTCGTACGTGCCCCTCACTTCGAGCCGCGGCCTCGCACCGATCTCCTGGCCGAGAACGTCCACGGAATCCGGTGGTTCTCGCCGGCCGAAGTCACCGCTGGAGTCGTGACCTTCAGCCCGAGGGACCTGCGCGAGCAGATGGCCACCGTCTTGGTCGACGGAGTACCCGACCTTCCGCGCGAGATCCCGGCACTCGAATGAGCACCGGTGCGGGGGCCGGTGCACGTCGGCTTCGAGTGCACTCGTCGCGGCATGTCCGGGCTTTGCAACGTCATACGATCCGGTCGCCATAGCGCTCGTTTCGTATGACGTCCCGGGAACCGGTCCCGCACTCAACTCGCCAGTTGAGTGCGCTTCACATAAGACCTGATGGAGCGGTCGGCGCAGGCGCCCAAGGGACCGCAACCTTGTCGGCGCGCAGGACCGCGGCTTGAGTGCTAGTCCGTCATCGCCTGCACGAGGGTCTCCTGGAGATAGCCCACCCACTCGTAGATGTCGTGCGCCTGGGCGCGTGGGTCGTCGTCCGGCAGTGCGTACCAGAGCTCCTCGTCACCCTCCTCGACCTCGAGCCGGGTGGCCAGGGCGAGCCGGAGGTCGGTGAAGGACCGCAACCAGGTTTCGGCGGCCGCGGGCTCGAGCTCGACGTCGATCATCAGTCCGTCCTCGTCGAGTTCCGGGGGCAGGCCCGCCTCCTCGAGGGTGTCGATGACCAGGCAGGCGGCCTCGGCCTTTCCGTCGCGCAGCGAGCCCTCGGTGAACCGGCGGAACTCCGCCGAGGCCTCCTCGTCGCCGGGGTAGGCGGTGGGGAAGAGCCGCGCCAGGACCGGGTCCTCCGGCTCCGAGGTGGGGCCGGAGAAGTCCATCATCGCCTCCAGCGGATCCACCCCCTCGCGCGGCACGGCCGACTCGTTGCGCAGCAGCTCGACGAGCTGGGAGGCCAGCGAGCGCAGCAGGTCCGCCTCGAAGCCGGTGAACGTGGCGATGACCCGGCCGCTCCGCCGATGGCGGGCGAATCCGCTCATTGCTTCTCCATGGTGGCCCAGAGACCGTACTCGTGCATCGCCTGGACGTCTCGCTCCATCTCCTCGCGGGTGCCTGAGCTCACGGCCGACTTGCCGTCCCGGTGCACCTCGAGCATCAGCTTCTCGGCCTTGGCCTTGTCGTAGCCGAAGTACTTCTGGAAGACGAAGGTGACGTACGACATCAGGTTGACCGGGTCGTTCCAGACGATGGTCACCCACGGCTTGGAGACGAGTGTGACCTCGTCGGGGGTGACGGTCGGTTCGACCTCGACCGGGCTGGTGGCGCTCACGATTCTTATCGTGGCACACCGGCTGACCCCTAATCTGGGGCGGTGAACAGCCTCGCCGGCGGGTCGACCGCGCTCCTCACCGACCACTACGAGCTGACCATGCTGCAGGCCTCGTTGGCCAGCGGGACAGCCCACCGACGGACGGTGTTCGAACTGTTCCCACGGCGCCTCCCCGAAGGCCGTCGTTACGGCGTCGTGGCCGGCGTAGGCCGTGCCCTGGAGGCCATCGAGCGGTTCCGGTTCGATGACGAAGCCCTGTCGGTGATGACGCAGATCGTCGACGAGGAGACCGTCGCCTGGCTGCGCGACTACCGCTTCAGCGGCTCCGTCTGGGGCTACGCCGAGGGCGAGATCTACTTCCCCTACTCACCGCTTCTGGTGGTCGAGTCGAGCTTCGCCGAGGCGGTGCTGCTCGAGACGGTGCTGCTCTCGATCTACAACCACGACTCGGCCGTGGCCTCGGCCGCGTCCCGGATGACCCTCGCCGCGGCTGGTCGCCCGTGCATCGAGATGGGGTCGCGGCGCACCCACGAGGCGGCCGCCGTGGCGAGCGCCCGGGCGGCGTACGTCGCGGGCTTCGAGGCGAGCTCCAACCTGGCAGCCAGACATCTCTACGGCGTGCCGTCGATGGGGACCAGCGCCCACAGCTTCACGCTGCTCCACGACGACGAGGAGGGCGCGTTCCGCGCCCAGGTCGACTCGCTCGGCGCCGGCACGACCCTGCTGGTCGACACCTACGACGTGGCCGAGGCGGTACGGCTGGGCGTCGAGGTGGCCGGGCCCCACCTCGGCGCGGTCCGCCTCGACTCCGGCGACCTCGGGCTGATCGCTCGCGAGGTGCGGGCCCAGCTCGACGATCTCGGCGCGACCGGCACCAGGATCGTGGTGACCAGTGACCTGGACGAGTTCGCGATCGCGGCCCTGGCCGCGGCCCCCGTCGACAGCTACGGCGTCGGCACCGAGCTGGTCACGGGCAGCGGCCACCCGACGTGCGGCTTCGTCTACAAGCTGGTCGCCCGTGACGACGACTCCGGCACGCTGGTGTCGGTGGCGAAGCGGAGCCCGGACAAGGTCTCCGTCGGCGGCCGGAAGTGGGCGCTGCGCCGGCGCGACCCCGACGGGGTCGCCCGGGCAGAGGTGGTCGGTGTCGGCGCTCCTCCCGAGGACGACGGGGACGACCGGCCGCTCCTGGTCGAGCTGGTCCGGAACGGCGAGGTGGTCGGTGCCGAACCGCTCATCGCCGCCCGGGACCGGCACGCGATGGCCCGCGCCGAGCTCCCGCCGGCGGCCGAGCAGATGTCGAGGGGCGAGCCGGTGATCCCCACCGAGCTAGGCGCTCCGGGCGAGGAGGTGTCCTGAGATGGCGCTGGTCACCTGCGACTTCTTCTCCGAGTCCCTCGAGTTCGGGCAGTCGATGACGGTCGTGCTCCCGCAGACCACCGAGGCCCAGGTCGGTGTCACGTCCGCCCGCGGCCATGACGGTGACGGCCCACCGGTGCTCTACCTGCTGCACGGCATGTCCGACGACCACACCGCGTGGCTGCGCTACACCTCGATCGAGCGCTATGCGACGGCGGCTGGCCTCGCGGTCGTCATGCCGGCGGTGGCCCGCAGCTTCTACACCGACGAGGCACACGGACACGCGTACTGGAGCTTCGTCGCCGACGAGCTGCCGGAGATCGTCTCGTCGTTCTTCAGGGTGTCCGCGCGACCGGAGCAGACCTATGTTGCGGGCCTGTCGATGGGCGGGTACGGCGCGATCAAGCTCGCGCTCGCCCGGCCGGGGCGCTATGCCGCGGCGGCCAGCCTGTCCGGTGCGCTCGACATCGTGCGCCGGGCCGAGGAACCCGTGCGCAGGGAGGAGCTGCACGGCCGGATCTTCGGTGGTCCGCCACGGCCGGAGCACGACCTGTTCGCCGTGCTCGAGGGTGCGGCGCCGGACGGCGTACCTCCCCTGCACATCAGCTGCGGAACCGAGGACCGCCTCCTCGACGACAGCCAGGAGTTCGTCCGCCGCGCGGAGGCCAGGGAGCTCGACGTGACCAGCGACTTCCCGCCCGGTGACCACGAGTGGGGGCTGTGGGACCGGCTGATCCAGGACGTCATCGCCTGGTTCCCGGCTAGGGTGCGGCCATGAAGCGGGCGTTGATCGTCGTCGACGTGCAGAACGACTTCTGCGAGGGCGGATCACTGGCGGTCACGGGCGGCGCCCAGGCTGCCCACGACATCGCTGATGTGCTCCACCACTGGGTGTTGAAGGACCCGAAGGCCGCCGACTACACGCACGTCGTGGCCACGAAGGACCACCACATCGATCCCGGCGACCACTGGTCCAAGGAGCCCGACTTCCGTGACTCCTGGCCGGTGCACTGCAGGGTCGGCACCGACGGCGAGGCCTTCCACCCCAACCTGGACCCCCAGCCGTTCGACGCGATCTTTCTCAAGGGCGAGTACTCCGCGGCCTACTCCGGCTTCGAGGGTCGAGCGGCCGGCGACGTCGGCCTGGCCGACTGGCTGAGGAGCCACGAGGTGACCGACGTCGACCTGTGCGGGATCGCCACCGACTACTGCGTGCTGGCCACCGCCCTGGACGCGGTCGCCGGCGGCTTCAAGGTGCGGGTGCTCCGGGACCTCTGCGCCGGCGTCGCCGAGGACACCAGCCGCGATGCCCTCGAGGAGATGCGCGTCGCCGGGGCCACCCTTGTCTGATCTCGAGGTAGTCGTCGCCGACGGCGCCCTGCGGCTCACCCTCAACCGTCCCGAGGTCTTCAACGCGCTCACCGGCGAGATGGCCGACGAGGTTGCGGCGGTGATCGAGGGCGCCACCGCTCGCGACGACGTACGCGTGATCGTGGTGACCGGCACCGGTCCGGCCTTCAGCACGGGCGCGGACATCTCTGGAGCAGACGCCCACGAAGGCTTCGACGTGACGGCGCTGGACCGCGCCAACCGGATCATCCGGGCGATCGTGGGAGTCGACAAGCCCGTGGTCGCCGCGGTCAACGGCGTCGCGGCCGGCGTCGGCTGCTCGGCGGCCCTGGCCTCCGACATCGTTCTGGCCACGGAGTCGGCTTCGTTCCTGCTCGCCTTCGCCCGGATCGGGCTGATGCCCGACGGCGGCGCGACCGCCACCGTCGCAGCGTCCATCGGGCGGGCCCGCGCGATGCGGATGGCGCTGCTCGCCGAGCCGTTGAGTGCCCGGGAGGCCTACGACGCCGGCCTGGTCACCCACGTGACCAGCGACGACGACTTCACACCGACCGTGGAGAAGATCGTCTCCCGGCTGGCTGCCGGGCCTCCGCTGGCCTACGCCGCCGCGAAGAAGGCCGTCAACGCGGCGACACTGCCCGGCCTGGAGGACGCGCTGGAGCTCGAGCGGACCAGCCAGACCGTCCTGTTGCAGACCGAGGACGTCGCCGAGGGCATGCGGGCCTTCGGGGAGAAGCGGAAGCCCGTGTTCCGAGGGGAGTGACTACCCTCCCCACTTCTCGGCGACCGTGCGGATCACCTTCAGGTTGCGGTTGGTGGCGACGCCCATCAGCTTCTCGACGGTGGGGTTGCTCAGCTTCGCCTCGTGGTAGTTGGCCCCGAGCAGGAGATGAACGGCCCGCCCGCCGACCCGCGCCGACTCCTCGCCCTGGCCTGCCGCCTCGATCTGATGGATCAGGTCCTCCGTCGGCTCGTCCTTGAGCAACGACACGTAGTGAACGCCGTCGTGGTCCTTCGCGAACTCCGTGGCCTCCTCGGCGATGGCGGTGACCTCGGCCGGCGTGAACGCGATGGTCGGCACCTCGAACCCCCGGTCATCGCGAAACGCCTTCTCCAGCGCTTCCTCGACGTTTGCCCGGGAGCGCATCCGCGTGGACACGCGGAGGTTGCCGGTGTTGATGTAGGTCTCGACGTCGGTGAATCCCGCCTTCTCCGCTGCGGCCTTGATCGCGTCCTTCGGGAACCTCCGCGTGGGTCCGAGGTTGATGGCCCGCAGGAAGGCGACGTACGTCGGCATGCGGCCATCCTGCCCGAACGCTTCCGACACGCAGGGGCAGATGCACCCGCTGGGAGAGTCCGGACTATCGTCGGCAGGCATGAACCGTCGAGCCCTGACCTCCATCCTCGCCGTCTCCACCCTTGGTCTCGCTCTCAGCGCGTGCGCCACCGACACCCCACAGGTCCAAACCGAGAGCGGTGTCCAGGTGATCAAGGAGGGCAAGCTCACCGTCTGCACGCACCTGCCGTACGAGCCGTTCCAGTACAACGAGGGCGGCGAGATCGTGGGCTTCGACGTGGACCTGATGGATCTCGTGGCCGAGGACCTCGGCCTCGAGCAGGAGATCGTCAACACGCCCTTCGAGACGATCGAGACCGGTCAGGCGATGGCGACCGGGAAGTGCGACATCGCCGCCGCCGGCATGACGATCACCGAGGAGCGCGACCAGGTCATCGACTTCTCCGACCCCTACTTCGAAGCGACCCAGGCGTTGCTGGTCAAGAAGGGCGCCGGATACGACTCGCTCGAGGCACTCGACGGCAAGACGCTCGGCGTGCAGGTCGGCACCACCGGCGAGCAGTACGCCAACGAGAACGTCCCCGAGGGCGTCGAGCTCAAGGTGTTCGAAGACCTCGCCCTCCTCCTCGAGGCGGTCAAGAGCGGCACCATCGACGCGGCGATCAACGACAACACTGTGCTCCTCGACTACGCCGAGCAGAACCCCGACACGGAGATGACCACCGAGTTCGAGACCGGTGAGCAGTACGGCTTCGGCGTCGCCCAGGGCGAGGACGCCGACCTCCTCGACGCCGTGAACGACGCCTTCCAGAAGGCTCACGACGACGGCACCTACGACAAGCTTTTCGAGAAGTACTTCCCCGCCCTCAAGAAGCCCACCTCGCTCGGCTGACCGGGAAGGGACAGGAGCGGCGGCATGGGCATGAGTCCGCGCAAGCGTGCCCGGATCTCGCGGGGCGTTCAGTACGCCCTCCTCGCGCTGATCCTCCTCGCGATCATCCTCGCGGCCGACTGGACGACCATCCGGGAGAAGTTCACCAACCCGGATATCGCGCTGGCGATGTTCCCCGAGGTCATCACGACCGCCCTCAAGAACACCATCCTCTACACCGCGTGCGGCTTCGCCTTCGGACTCGCGCTCGGGCTGGTGCTGGCGCTGATGCGGCTCTCCTCGGTCGGCCCATACCGGTGGATGGCCACCATGTTCATCGAGTTCTTCCGGGGCGTGCCGGCCCTGGTGGTCTTCCTCGCCCTGAGCGTCGGCATCCCGACGGCGTTCCCCGGTTATGCCGTCCCCGGTGACGTGCTGGGCACGGCCACCATCGCCCTGGGCCTGGTCGGGGCGGCGTACCTGGCCGAGACCATCCGGGCCGGCATCCAGGCCGTGCCCAAGGGGCAGACGGAGGCGGCCCGGTCACTGGGCATGTCCGGGCCAAGGGCGATGGTCTCGATTGTCATCCCGCAGGCGTTCCGGATCATCCTCCCGCCCCTGACGAACGAGCTCATTCTGCTCACCAAGGACTCGTCGCTGGTCTACCTGTTGGGTTACACCGCCTCGACGGTTGAACTGACGTCGTTCGGTCGTCAGGCGCTCAACCAGGAGAAGAACATGACCCCGATTGTCGTGATCTCGTTGTGCTACCTGCTGATCACCGTGCCGCTGTCGATGGTCGTACGGCGCCTGGAAGCCCGAGCCGAGAGGGCCCGCTGATGACCACACCGCAGCGCCAGACCCGAACCGACGCCGCGATCGACGTGATCGAGCTGCACAAGTACTTCGGTGACAACGAGGTGCTCAAGGGCATCGACTTCCACGTCGACAACGGCCAGGTTGTCTGCGTGGTCGGGCCCTCCGGCTCAGGCAAGTCGACGCTGCTGCGCTGCGTGAACCTGCTCGAGCAGCCGACCTCCGGGCGGATCTTCATCGAGGGGGACGAGATCACCGACCCGGACGTGGACGTGGACGCGATTCGCAGCCGCATCGGCATGGTGTTCCAGCAGTTCAACCTGTTCCCCCACCTGACGGTGCTGCGCAACCTCACCATCGCCCAGCAGCGGGTGAAGAAGCGCGGCAAGGACGAGGCCGTTGAGGTCGCCCGGCGCAACCTGGCGAAGGTGGGCCTCGCCGAGAAGGAGAACGCCTACCCGGCCCACCTGTCCGGAGGGCAGCAGCAGCGGGCCGCGATCGCCCGGGCACTCTCGATGGACCCGGACATGATGATGTTCGACGAGCCCACCAGCGCCCTGGACCCCGAGCTCGTCGGCGACGTGCTCGGGGTCATGAAGGACCTCGCCTCCGAGGGCATGACGATGATGGTCGTGACCCACGAGATGGGCTTCGCCCGAGAGGTCGGCGACAAGCTGGTCTTCATGGACGGCGGCGTGATCGTCGAGGAGGGCGACCCTCGCGAGGTGCTCGGCAACCCGCAGAACGAGCGGACTCAGGCGTTCCTGTCGAAGGTCCTCTGAGGTACGTCGGCGCTCAGACCAGCCGTCACCCGAGTGGCGAGAGACTGGTCAGCGAACGCTGACGACGTTGGTGCGTGCGACCTTGTCGTGGATGGCTTGCTTCTTGCCGTCCCACAGCGGCCACAGGTGGTCGAGCAGCCCGTAGATCCCGAGCACCACGCCCACGGCCGGCACCAGGTTGAGGACCGAGTAGCCGAACTGGCTGGCCCAGCGCAGCAGCACCGCCCAGACGGGCAGGCGCCCGGGTCGATCCCGCAGCCGCACCCGCAGTCCCAGCGCCAGCTTGCCGGGGGTGGCCTGCAGCGCCATCAGGAAGCCGACGTGGTAGGCGAACCCGACGACCAGATAGATCAGCGCAATGACCGCCATCGGGCCTGCAATCTGCTGTTCGAGCGCGGTCGTGTCCGCCGTCGCCTGCCGCCCGGCCTCGGCGTCCCGAACGACCTGGTCGAAGAACTCGCCATAGGCCTCGAACACGTCCCCGATCCACGGCGACGCCAGCACGCCTCCGATGAAGCCCACGACGAACCCGTCGATCAGGTAGGCCCACACCCGTCGCCACCACCCGGCCAGCAGCTGACCGTCGGGGGTCGTAGCCGGCACCTTCACTCCGAAGGCGGGCGCAGCCGGTGCGTAGGCCCCCGGGGGCCCGGCAGCGACGTACGCCGGCTGCATGGCCTCTTCGCGCGTTCTCGCGTGCTCGGTCCAGTGGCGGCCGTCCCAGTAGCGCAGCAACGGCGGCTCCCCGGGCATGCCGGGCCACGGGTCCTTGTACCAACCCGGCTTCTTGCTCATGCCGCGTGAGTGTGACAGGACAACGGCTCCGTGGAGGCAATTTCTCCGAGATCGATGCCCCGAGTGGCGGGTTGGGGACTGATTCTCGACCGCCGAGCGACACCAACTCGCCACTCGCAGGCAGGAGGCACGCGCTGCCCTACGCTCGGATCATGCCCTGTGACTACTGCGGCGAGGAGTTCGACCCCATCGCGACGCGTTGGCTGTGCCCCCACTGCCACATGAAGGCGAACTGCTGCGACGGTGCGCCTCAATGAGCTCGTTGATCCGAGTGATCACCGCTCCCGCAAGTGGGTAGTCCAGTGAGAAAAGGTCGCAAGTCCGGGCTCCGCTCAACCACTTCCCACTGGACTGACGCACGTGGGGACGCGCGGCTCAGAGGTTCCCGCGGGCTTCCTGCTCGCGCTCGATCGCCTCGAACAGCGCCTTGAAGTTGCCCTTGCCGAAGCCCAGCGAGCCGTGCCGCTCGATGAACTCGTAGAACACGGTGGGCCGGTCACCCATCGGTCTGGTGAAGATCTGCAGCAGGTAGCCGTCCTCGTCGCGGTCGACCAGGATCTTGCGCTTCTTCAGCTCCTCGATCGGCACCCGCACCTCGCCGATCCGGGCTCGCAGCTCGGGGTCGTCGTAGTAGGAGTCAGGGGTCTCGAGGAACTCGATGCCGTTGTCGCGCAGGATGTCGACCGAGCGCAGGATGTCGCCGGTCGCCAACGCGATGTGCTGGCAACCGGCGCCGTCGTAGAACTCGAGGTACTCGTCGATCTGCGACTTCTTCTTCGCCACGGCAGGCTCGTTGAGCGGGAACTTCACCCGGTGGTTGCCGCTCGCGACCACCTTCGACATCAGCGCGGAGTAGTCGGTGGCGATGTCGTCGCCGATGAACTCCGCCATGTTCGTGAAGCCGAGCACCTTGTTGTAGAACGCGACCCACTCGTCCATCCGCCCGAGCTCGACGTTGCCCACGCAGTGGTCGATGGCCTGGAAGAGCCGCTTCGGGTGGCCCTCGCGTCGGCTGACGGTGGTCGTCCGGGCGACGTACCCGGGGAGGTAGGGGCCGTCGTACTTCGACCGGTCGATCAGGGTGTGCCGGGTCTCTCCGTAGGTGGCGATCGCGGCCATGCGAACGGTGCCGTTCTCGTCGGAGACGTCGTGTGGCTCGTCGAGGATCCTCGCGCCCATCGCCCGGGCGTGCTCGATGCACTTGTCGACGTCGGGCACCTCCAGCGCCAGGTCGACCACGCCGTCGCCGTGCTTGCGGTGGTGGTCGAGGACCGGGCTGTCGGGGGTGACGCCGCCGGTGAACACGAACCGAGCGGAGCCGGAGCGCAGCACGTAGGACTTCGCGTCGCGGTGGCCGGTCTCGGGACCGCGGTAGGCCTCGAGATCCATGCCCAGCGCCAGCTGGTAGAACGTCGCGGCCTGGCTGGCGTTGCCGACCACGAAGCCGACCGCGTCCATCGCAGTGACCGGGAACGGGTCGCTGCTGGCGTCGTAGTCGACCAGCCCGACCAGCTGCTTGAGCTGCTCGAGGGTCAGGTCGGCCTTGAGCTCGTCGGCGGTCAGCGCGCCACCGGTCGTGGCCTGCTCGGTCGTGGTGCCTGTCGAAGTCATGCTCCCAGCCTGTCGAGGCTCGTCAAGATGTGCAACAGTACGTCGAAACACTGGTCAAACTGCCCAGTTCGGGAGGGGAAATGGACGAGCTCGACAGCAGATTGATCGACTTGTTCGTGCACCAGCCGCGACTCGGTGTGCTCGAGGCCTCCCGCCGCCTCGGAGTTGCCCGCGGCACCGTGCAGGCGCGGCTCGACAAGCTGACCCACCAGGGCGTGATCACGGGCTGGGGCCCGGAGCTGTCGTCGGAGGCGTTGGGCTACCCGGTGACGGCGTTCCTGACCCTCGAGATCCGCCAGGGCGCCGGCCACGAGTCGGTGGCCCAGCACCTGGCGCAGATCCCCGAGGTGCTGGAGGCGTTCACGATCACCGGCGCCGGCGACATGTGGTGCCGGGTCGTGGCCCGCTCCAACAACGACCTGCAGCGGGTGATCGACGCGGTCCTCGCCAGCCCCGGGATCGTCCGGTCCTCGACCGTGATCGCGCTCGCGACCCAGGTCCCCTACCGCATCCTCCCCCTCGCCGCCGCTAGGTCGACGTGAGGGCGCGGGCCACCTCGCCGGCGGCAGCCGCGACCTTGGGCCCGATGGCGTCGACGTCGAGCTCGCCGAGGGTGACGATGCCGACGCTGGCGTCGAGGCCCTCCACGCCGTACACCGGAGCGGCCACCCCGCTGGCGCCGGTCTGAAGCTCACCCGAGGTGACGGCGTACGGCGGGGAGCCGCGCTCACGTCCGAGCAGGATCGCCTTCCCGGCCGCCCCCCTGCGCAACGGATGGCGGGAACCGACCCGGTAGGCGACGTGGAAGTCGGTCCACGAGGGCTCGACCACCGCCAGCGCCATGGCCTCGTCGCCGTCGGCGACCGTGAGGTGCGCGGTGCAGCCCACCTCCTCGGCGAGGGCCCGCAGGATCGGGACCGCGAGGTCACGCAGCACGGGCTGCACCCCGGAGGCCAGGTGAAGGACACCGAGGCCGATGTGGACCCGGCCCCGGCCGTCCCGCCGAGTCAGGGCGTGCTGTTCGAGGGTGCTGACCAGCCGGTAGACCACCGTGCGATTGATGTCCAGGTGGGTCGAGATCTCGGTGACCGTGAGACCACCCGGAGTCGCTGCGAGGACGGACAGCACCCGCAGCCCCCGATCGAGGGTCTGAGCCGTCTCCGTGGCCATTGTTCGAGTCTAGGACGTGAGCGTCAGGACGACTTGCGCGCGGCCCACTCGCGAATCCTGCCGATCCGGGCGTGCAGCTGGTCGGCGCTGGCGATCGCCGCGGCCGGGCCGCCGCACTCCTTGCGGAGTGCGGCATGGGTGACGCCGTGCGGCTGGCCGGTGCGGTGGTGCCACGCGGCCACCAGCCCGTTCAGCTCCCGTCGCAGGGTGGCCAGCTGCTCGTAGGTGGACACCTGTCCGATCGTGTCGGGCTCGGACGCGGTCGGCCTCCGGCGGGCGCGCTCCGACTGGCGGTGGTGCAGCAGCTCGCGGACCTGGTCAGGCTCGAGGAGGCCGGGGATGCCCAGGAAGTCCATCTCCTCCTCGGAGCCGACGTGCACGTCGCCCTCGTGGCCGAACTCGCCGCCGTCGTAGAGCACCCGGTCGAAGCGGGCCTCGGACCCGATCGCCTCGAAGGCCCCGCCGGGCTCGTCGCTGGCCGACTCCCCCGCCTCGGCGGCCGCGAGCAGGTCACGCTCGGCGGCGAAGATGTCGTCCTCGTCGAGGATCCGCCGCCCGAGCACGTGGTCGCGCTCGACCTCCAGCTCCGTGGCGTGCCCCAGGAGCGACGGCACCGAGGGCAGGAACACCGAGGCGGTCTCGCCCCGTCCCCGGGCACGCACGAAGCGCCCCACGGCCTGGGCGAAGAACAGCGGGGTCGACGTGGTGGTCGCGTAGACACCGACCGCGAGGCGGGGTACGTCGACTCCTTCGGACACCATCCGGACGGCCACCATCCAGCGGTCGTCGTTCTCCGTGAACGCCGAGATCTTCGACGAGGCCGCCTTCTCGTCGGAGAGCACCAGGGTCGGCGACTTCCCCGAGATCCTGCGCAGCAGGCGCGCGTAGGCGCGGGCCGACTCCTGGTCGCTGGCGATCACCAGGCCGCCGGCGTCCGGGACGTGCCGACGCACCTCCGAGAGCCGCCGGTCCGCGGCCGCCAGCACGGACGGGATCCACGACCCCTCCGGGTCGAGTGCCGTCCGCAGCGCCTGCGCGGCCAGGTCCTTGGTCAGCGGCTCCCCGAGTCGGGCCGCGATCTCGTCGCCGGCGCGGGTCCGCCACTCCATCTCCCCGGAGTAGGCGAGGAACAGCACCGGTCGGACGACGTGGTCGGCGAGGGCATGGCCGTAGCCGTAGGTGTAGTCGGCGACCGACCGCGAGACACCGGCTCCCGCGCCCGGGTCCGGCGCGTAGCTGACGAACGGGATCGGGTTGACGTCGGAGCGGAACGGCGTGCCGGTCAGGGCCAGTCGCCGGGTGGCCGGCTCAAAGGCCTCCCGGACGCCCTCCCCCCAGGACAGCGCGTCGCCGGCGTGGTGGATCTCGTCGAGGATCACCAGGGTCTTGAACCGCTCGGTCCGGATCCGCAGGGCCAAGGGGTTGGCCGCCACCCCGGCGTAGGTGACGGCGATGCCGACGTAGTCCTGCGACGTCTTGCCCTTGCCTGCGGCATAGGTCGGGTCGATCGGGATGCCGGCGCGGGCCGCGGCCTCCGCCCACTGGCGCTTGAGGTGCTCGGTCGGGGCGACGACGGTGATCCGGTCCACGAGGCGCCGGCCCAGCAGCTCGGAGGCGACCGAGAGCGCGAACGTCGTCTTGCCCGCGCCGGGCGTCGCCACGGTGAGGAAGTCGCGCGGGGAACGGGCGAAGTATGCGTCCATCGCCGCCGTCTGCCACGCACGCAGTGAAGGGGCCGTCCCCCAGGCCGCGCGGTCGGGCCACGCGGGCGAGAGCGGAACGGCCTCAGGCCGTCCGTTCACTCGTCGGAGTCCCCTCCGTCGTCGCCGGGCTTGAGGCCCTTCCAGATCTCCTCGCACTCCGGACAGACCGGGAACCGCTCCGGCGCCCGACTCGGGACCCAGACCTTGCCGCACAGGGCGACCACGGGGGTGCCCATCACCATCGCCTCGGTGAGCTTGTCCTTGTCGACGTAGTGGGAGAAGCGCTCGTGGTCACCCTCGTCCGTCGGGACGGTACGCCGATCCTCGACGGTGTCGGTGCTGGTACCGAAGCCGAGGGTGCCCATGGGGTCCATCGTAGGTGAGGGCAGGATCGCTGTCCGCTCAGTTGAGATCGGGATCGACGGGTCGGGTGGAGTGCCACGCGAGCTCACCGGGCTGGCGACGCAGGACGTCGCGCCAGAGATCGTCGGGGTCGACGCGGAAGACGTCACGCGGCTGAGCAGGGACGACGTACCAGCTGCCCTCCTCGATCTCGCCGAGCAGCTGCTCGGCGCCCCACCCGGCGTACCCGGCGAAGATGCGCATCCCGTCGAGACTTCCGTCGACCAGCTCCACGGGCGTGTCGAGGTCGACGATGCCGAGCTGGCCGTAGACCTCGCGGAAGCCCACCGGCGCGTCGTCGGAGTCGCGCAGGAGCCCGACCGCGAGCGCGCCCTCGGTGCTGACGGGGCCGCCGTGGAACAGCACCCCCGGCTCGGCCACGACCTCGCCCCAGTCGGACAGCACGTCGCCCACGGGTACGCCGGAGGGCCGGTTGAGCACGACCCCGAGGGCGCCGTTGTCGTCGACGTCGAGGAGCAACACGACGGTGTCGGCGAAGTTGGGGTCGAGCAGCGCAGGCGTGGCCACGAGCAACATCCCCGCATGCGCCTCGGTCATGTCTCCATCATGGCCGACGTCCCCGCGCAGGAGACAACCCCGGAGCCGACGCGGAGGGAAGTGCGGCGCGAGCCGCTGAGGGAGGGTGCGTCGGCACCCGGGGCTGTCAGTCCAGGGGTGCGGCGGGTCAGGCCGCGAGCACTGCCTTGAGTCGTTCGAGGAAGCTCTCGTGGGGCTCGGGGTCCGCGCGGTGGATCCCCGGGTCGCGGCCGCTGCGGGCGCGCTGCTCGATCGCCTCGCCCACCCGGGCGGCGGCCGCGTCCTGGACGCTGGAGCGTCCGGCCATCGCCGCAAGCATGATCTGCTCCTTGGTGGTGGCCCGGGCCATCGCCTCGGCCATCGCGGCGTCGGTCGGCTCCGACCGGTAGCGGTCGACGATCTGGCGGACGCCGGGCAGCTCGTCGCGCGTGCCGCGCCAGGCGGTGACGACCGCCTGCTCGAGGTCCATCGGCTGGTTCATCAGCTCACGGTCGATCCGTCCGGCCAAGCGGGTGTGCCAGCGCAGCTGGAGCGCTCCGAGGAGGGCCAGCTCGTCGGCGAAGGTCTCCGCGACCCCCGGGACGTCCATGGGCAGTATCCCGTCGCGCCGCTGGTCGGCGGTGGCGATCACGGTCCGGAGGATCTCTCCGCGGTTGTGGAACGCCCTCCATGAGGGGGATTGCCAGGTCATGGTCATCTCCTGTCATTCACATACCGTTGGTACGTACTCACAGTATGCGGCAGACCGGGGGTATACAAATCGCAGGCGCGTGACCTGGCTCACCCGTACCGGCGGTCGGTCCTGGGCGTGCCTCCCTGTCCCCCGGCCGTCGCGAGCGTCGTCCAACGCGTGCGATGGCAAGGCGGAGGAGGGAGGCGGGCCGGAGGCCCGACGACTGACGACAACGCAGCCAGCGTGCGTGGTGGGTGGCGCGCAGCAGGCCATGGGGGCAGGGAGTCACGTCCTAGACTGCCGGGATGACGAAGTCCCCGGTGCACAAGCTGGTCCCGAAGGTCCCGGGTGTGCCGGGGGTGAGCCGCCGGGCGCAGTACTCCGCCTCCACCAAGCGGGCGCTGGTCGACGTCGCCGAGGAGCTCTTCACGGAGAAGGGGTACGCCGCCACCTCCCTCGACTCGATCGTGGCCGGTGCGCGGGTCACCAAGGGGGCGCTCTACCACCACTTCAGCGGGAAGCAGGCCCTCTTCGAGGCGGTCTTCGAGCGCGTGGAGTCCAACGCCTCGAAGTCGATCCAGAAGGCGCTCCGGGGCGAGCGCGACCCCTGGGAGAAGGCGATGCTCGGCCTCCGGGCCTTCCTCGAGGTGGTCCGCGAGCCGACGTACCGCCGGGTCGTGATCCTCGAGGGGCCGGCCGTCCTCGGCTGGGCGCGGTTCCGCGAGCAGGAGGAGCGTTCCACGTTCGCCAACGTCCTGGAGATCGTCCGCTCGGTGCTCAACGCCGGCGAGTGGGAGCTCGAGGACGACATGCAGCAGACCTTCGCCCGGATCTTCTTCGGGGCGATGTCGTCGGCCGGGGAGTCGGTCTCCGGCGCCGAGGACCCCGAGGCCGCGGCAGCCAGGGTGGAGGCGGCCATCAGCTTCATCCTGATGGGCTTCCAGAGCCTGGCCGAGGCGGGGATCGACGTGCCCACCGGCGAGGACAACGTCGAGGCCTGACCGGGGGCTGCTACTTGAAGCTGACCTGCCCGCCCTTCGCGGGGACCAGCTCGATCCAGGTGTGACCGGCCGGGACGGTCAGCTCGCCCTGCTTCGTGGTGAGCGTGAGCGGGCCCTCGAGGCCCTTCTTGTTCCAGGTGCCCTTCACCATGCGGCCGTCGTGGAAGAGCATCGCCTCGCCCTTGCCCTCGAACTTGGTCTCGGGGACCGGGTAGCCGGCCGGGTCACGGTAGCCGGCGAGGCCGACCCTGACCCTCAGCACGAGCACGCTGTCGGCGGTGAACTCGTCGCCCTGGGCGGCGTAGGAGTTGAGGTTGTTGTAGTGGCCGCCGGCGAACTTCCAGTTCGTGGTGTGGTTGCCGAAGTTGGCGGCCAGCGTGTTCGCCCTCACGCCCTTGGGCAGGTCCTTGGTCTCGCCCCACGGCAGGTAGTCGTCGGGGCGCGACTCCGCGTGCTTGCGGGTGGCCGGCGGGACCTCGGTGAGGTTCGCGAACAGGTTGTAGGGCGCGCTTCGCGAGTTGTCGCGGTAGGTGCCTGCCGCACCTTCACCGTAGAACGGGATCTGCGCCTGGCGGATCCGGGCGATGGTCTTGCCCGCGGCCCCGCTGGTCACGACCGCAGCCTTGACCGGCGACACGATCCCGACGTCGCTGGCGCGCATGGACCGGACCGGGCCCGCCACCTTGGGCAGCTCGGAGTAGTAGAAGGCGGCGAGCCGGGTGACGCCACCCTCGACCAGCTCCTCCACGACCAGGTCGGCGCTGCCGAGGCCGACCTGGGGGCTGCTGGACTCGGTGTTGTCGATCTTGGTGACCACCACGGGGTAGGTCTGCGCGGCGCTGTCGTCGCCCTCCACCGGGAGGCCGGTCAGCGGCCAGGTCGAGTCGAGGGTCGAGCCCTCGGCAACCTCCTGCGGGGAGTCCTCGTCGGCCGGCTCCTCGTCACCGCCGCATCCGGCGAGCACGAGGCTCGCGGCGACAACAACAGCGGGAAAGAGACGAAGGCGACGCACAGTGACTCCGATCGTGTGACTGCGGGGGTTTCAAGTGTGACCGATGGTTCGGGCACCAGCGCGCAGGCTAGACAGAACGAGACGGCAAAATCCAAATGCCGCCTCGCCTCCGCTCGTTCAGCCGAGCTTGGCGCCGCCGTCGACGTACAACGTCTGGCCGGTGACGTACGACGCCTCGTCGCTGCACAGGAAGGCTGCGGCGGCTGCGATGTCCTCGGGTTGACCCACCCGGCGCACCGGATTGGCCTCGGCGTTCAGCCTGCGCAGCTCTTCGGGCTCCATCTTCAGCCGGCGCGCGGTTGCGTCGGTCATCTCGGTCGCGATGAAGCCCGGCGCGATCGCGTTGGCGTTGACGCCGTAGGGGCCGAGCTCGATACCGAGGGTGCGGGTGAAGCCCTGGATGCCCATCTTGGCGGCGGAGTAGTTGGCCTGTCCGCGGTTGCCCAGAGCGGAGACGCTGGAGAGGTTGAGGATCTTGCCGTAGCGCTGCTCGACGAAGTGCTTCTGGGCGGCGCGGGTCATCAGGAAGGCGCCCCGCAGGTGGACCCCCATCACCATGTCCCAGTCGTCGTCGGTCATCTTGAACAGCAGGTTGTCGCGGGTCACGCCGGCGTTGTTCACGAGGATGTGGATGCCGCCGAGCTCGCTCACGACACGGTCGACGGCCGCCTCGGCCGCCGCGGTGTCGCTCACGTCACAGCCGATCCCGATGGCCTTCTGTCCCTCCCCCACCGGCAGCTTGGCCGCGGCCTCGGCGGCCGCGGACTCGTCGAGGTCGATGACGGCGACGGAGGCACCCTCCTCGGCGAACCGCTGGGCGGTGCCGAACCCGATCCCGCGTGCGGCTCCGGTGACGACGGCGACCCGTCCATCGAAGCGACCCATGCTGACTCCTCTGCGTGTGCGTTGCTCGGGACCCACACCCTAGGACAGGGCTAGCCGAGCACCCGACGCAGCCTCTCGGCGTACTCCGCGGCCTCCCCGTCGGCGTATTTCGTCCGGGGCCAGAAGAAGCCGCGCAAGCCGTCGCCCTTGGTGCGGGGTACGACGTGCAGGTGCAGGTGCGGGACCGACTGGCTCACGGTGTTGTTGATCGCCACGAACGACCCCTGCGCGCCGAGCCCCTCGACCATCGCCTGCGCCAGGCGCTGGCCGTCGGCAAGGAACCCGTCCCGCAGCTCGGCGGGCAGGTCGGGCAGGGTCGCGATGTGTCGCCGGGGCACCAGCAGCGAGTGGCCCTTGAAGACCGGCCGCCGGTCCAGGAAGGCCACGAAGTGCTCCTCGTCGAGGACCACGTCGGCCGGCGCACCGGCCACGACGTCGCAGAAGGCGCACTCGCTCACTTCCGCCCGACGCCACCCTCGAGCAGTCCGAGCAGCACCATCCCCAGCAGGCAGGCCGAGGTGAAGCTCCAGGGGTTGAGGTCCGTCCAGCTCTCGCTGAGCACCAGGTTGATCCCGACCCCGCCGAGCATCGCGCCGACCACGCCGACGGGGACCGTGAGCATCACCGGAGGATTGTCCGGACCCCCGCGCAGGGTGCGGGCGAGGACGCCGAGGATCAGGCCGGCGATCAGGAACGCGATCATGGCCGAACGCTATCGGTCACGGCCGCCGGTTGAAGTCCCGATCACCTGCAGAGGACGCACGAGCGGTACCTCGCCGCCAGCCGGCCGTTGCTGCCGTAGGCGTCGAAGTGCTGGGTGTCGCCGTTGCCGTAGGTCCAGCGCAGCCCGTGCCTGGCCATGAGCTGGACGACCGCATGCGAACGGGATCGCCACGCCACCCGGGGGTGCGAGTGCCCCATCCACCAGGTGTTGGGGACGGTGCCCTGCTGGGAGCGGTAGGGGTTCTCCCAGGTGTTGAGGTCCAGCGAGCGCCCGTAGGAGTGCGGTGACCGCACGCCGGGACGCCCGACGACGTCGCGACAGTTGAACGCCGAGGTGTTGCCCGCGGCCATCGACTTGTAGTCGTCTCCGCCCCGAACCCGGCTGGACCAGCCGAAGCGGTCGACGCGGTACATCGCACGGATCGGCAGCTTCTTGCGGTACATCTCGGCCAGCGCACCGGCCATCTTTCCGACCGCCGAGGCATGGGCGACCAGCTCGCCGCGACGGCGGTAACCGCTGTAGTCCCAGTAGTTGATCTGCAGGTAGCGCAGGCTGGACCGGCCGACCGGACAGCCTCGGTGCCAGGTGCGTCCGGTCATCTGGCTCCAGACGCCCGCCGGGATCCCGGAGATGTTGGCGTTGGGTCCGGCTCCGACGGCATGCCGCTGGTCGGGCAGGTTGATCCGGGGGCGGGGCGCCGCGCTCGGCAGCCGGACCGGGATGCCGGGCGGGAGGTTGTTGATCCGGTGGACCCCGCTGGTGTCGCCGAAGACCCAGTCGAGCCGACGCACCTGGGCGCGCCAGCTGGTGTCGACCCGCGGGCGAGCGGTCATCTGGGCGCGGCCGTCCGAGCCGGTCCGCAGCCTGCGGACCAGGCGCCAGTCGCCGCCGCCGTTGCGGCGCTGCAGGCGCACGATCCCGTTGACCGGAAGACCGTTGCCAGTCTGCCACCGCACCGACACGCGGACCGACTGCTCGTCGACCACCGAGTCCGGCCCACCGACCGTGACCTTGCTGCTTCGGCGCACGAGGGCGACGGGCACCGGGCCCGTCTCGTCCGAGGCCGAGTCCACGTCACCGGCGTACGACGCCCGGAAGACGTTGTCGGCCGCCCGGCGGAACATCGTGGCGTCGACAACCGCGCGTCCCTCGGCATTGGTGAGCACGGTCTCGATCGGGCTCCAGGTCCCGGATCGACGACGCTCGACCACCACCTGCCCGCCTACGACCGGGGTCTTGTCGTCATGACGCAGCCTGATCTGGAGGTGGGTGACCGAGTCGGCGTACGTCGGCTGCCCGGCCATGGTCAGCCTGGTGTGGGCCGGTGCGGCGTCGGCCGGGGCGGCCAGCCCGAGGGCCAGCACGATGGCGATCACTGGAGAGAGGGAGAACCCGAGGCGCATGGGGAGGATTGTGCCTCCTGTCCGCTTGTCTAGGGTGGAGGACATGGATCGATCTGTGGTCATGGTCGTCGGAGCGGGCCCGGGAGTGAGCGGCTCGGTCGCCCGCAGGTTCGCACGGGAGGGCTACGACGTCGCGCTCGTCGGGATCGACGACGACGCGCTGGCCGTCCTGAGCGACGAGCTGGGTTCCTTGGGCGCGACGGCGGAGTGGGCGGTCGTGGACATCACCGACGTCGACGCAGCGGCGGCCGAGATCGCGAAGCTGGGCGAGCGGTTCGGTCGCGTCGACGTGCTCCACTTCAACCCGAGCGCCTTCCGCGAGAAGGACCCGCTCGCCCTGACCGTGCCCGAGCTGCTGGAGGACGTGGCGCTCGGCGTCGGGGCGCTGCTGACCTCGGTGCAGGCAGCGCGGCCCTTCATGTCATCCGGCGGCAGGGTGACCGTGACGGGCAGCATGGCCGCCGACAAGCCATGGAACCGGGCGGCGTCACTCGGCGTGCAGAAGGCGGGCGTCCGGAACCTCGTGCACAGCCTCGACACCACGCTCGAGCCGGACGGCATCCGAGCGGTCTCCGTGACGGTGCGCGGCACGCTGTCCAGGGAGGGCGCGTTCACCCCGGACCGGGTGGCCGAGGCCCTGTGGTCCGCGGCCAATCAGGACGAGTCGGCCTGGCGGACCGAGGTCCCCTACGAGGGCTGAGCCCCGCAGTCAGCCGGGCCGACGCCGGAAGCGCAGCAGGCGGTACTCGAGCAGGCCGTCGCGATGGCAGGCCTGGAGCGCGTCGCCGCCGACCAGCGACTGTGCCCACAGCGAGCGCGCTCGCATCCGGCGGAGCAGGGGCTGGGCCGCGTGGACGACCCGGTCGCGCGGACGTCCCAGCCGCTGCAGCGGCGAGAGGTCGCGAGAGGCCACGAGGTCCAGGCCGGCGTCGGCGGCGAACGTGGCGGCACCGGAAACCGTCGTCAGGCTCGAGGCATGCCACCCGCTCCGGAAGGCCTCGAGCCGGTCATCGGCCAGGTCACCGGTGAGGAAGTCGTCGATGACCACGAGCGCACCCCCCGGGCGCAGCGCCCCGGCCACCTCGCGGAAGAACGCCGCGGCCTGGTCGGCGTGGACGAAGGACTCGATGGCGAACGCCAGGTCGAAGCCGGTGAGGTGCCCTGGAAGCGCTGTGAAGTCACCCACCTCGAACCGGGCACCGCCGCGCAGTGGACCACCCTGCCCGGCGAACCGCTTCGCCAGCCGGATCTGCTCCGGGCTGATCGAGACACCGACCACGTCGACCGGCCGCTGCTGGGCGACGTACAGCGCAGCGGAGCCGACCCCGCAGCCGAGGTCGAGCACCCGCTGGTCGTCCTGACCCAGCTCCTCGAGCACCAGGGCGTGGGCGTGCAGGAGGGCCGCGCGGCGGTTCGTGACGCCCGGTCCCCACAGCTCGCGGTGGAGGGCCCGGTGGCCCCCGGTGAGCAGGAACTTCCAGGTGTTCGCGTCGTAGTACTCGCGGACGCTGGCCACCATGCGGTCAGGCTAGACCGACGACGGGGTACTCCGGACGCGACCAGCGTGGACTCTTCGAGGGAGGTGCTCATGGCCGACCGCAGCGACCTGTTGGTGATCGGGGCCGGGCCGTGTGCCTCCTCGACCACATGGACTGGTTCGCCGAGCGGAAGGGTTGTCGGTCGAGCAGCGCATGGTGAGGGGCGTCGTGGACGAGTTGCTCCGCTAGCGCACCTCGAGCTGGCGCAGAAATGCCCCGGATCCGAGCCGTCACGACTCGGATCCGGGGCACCGTCATGTGTGGAGCTGGCGGGAATCGAACCCGCGTCCTCGAGCGTCGAACCAGGTCTTCTCCGGGTGCAGTCAGTGGTGTCGCATTTCTCGGCCCCGGCGCTCGCACTGACACGTCGCCGACAGGCCCAGTCAGGATAAAGTCCCGATCGACCCTCCTGACAGGAGTCGATCAGCAAGTCTCCTAGATGACGTCAGGGTCCGGGACGGAGACGGATGCCCGGTCTGACGCTTCGATCACCGCTCAGGCGGCGAGAGCGAAGGAACTGCGCTTAGCGTTGGCAGTTATAGGTTTCCAGCGATCGTTTACGAGATGACGCTGGCTCCTCGACCCGCTTCCCCTGGAACTAACGTCCCAAGTCGAAACCGATCAGCCCCTCTTGAGTTGTGTGTTCAGTCTACGGGTGAACGCCGCCCGGGACCGAACTCATTCCCTGCCGGACGGGTCAGGCCGAAGAGCCGCGCACCGTTCTCCCAGCACACCGCCCGCAGCCAGTCGTCCCCGAGGTCCAGCCTCGCCAGGCCTTCGAGCTGGTGGGCGTAGGGGTAGGGGATGGTCGGGAAGTCGCTGCCGAGCAGCACCTGCGGCCGCAGGTCGGCGAGGCGGCCCAGCAGGTCGGGCGGGTACGGCGCATCGACGTCGAAGAAGTCCGTGAAGACCATCGTGGTGTCGAGGCGCACACTTTCGAACCGCTCGGCGAGGACCAGGAAGTCGGCGTACTCGGGCGCCCCCATGTGGGCGATGATCGCTCCCAACCTCGGGAACCGGGCCAGCACTCGTCGCATCGGCGCCGGCCCGGTGTAGTCGTTGCCGACCGGGCCGGAGCCGGCGTGGATCACCACGGGCGTACCGGTGTCCTGGAGCAACCCCCACACCGGGTCGAGGAGCGGGTCAGCGAGGTCGAACTCCCCCACCTGGACGTGGATCTTGAACACCTCGACGCCGTCAGCGAGCAGCTCCTCGACGTACGTCGCCGCCTCCGGCTCGGGGTAGAACGTCGCCGACCACAGCGACTCGGGCACGTCGCCGGCGAAACCGCGCGCCCAGTCGTTGAGGTAGGCGGCGACCCCGGGACGGTGGGCGTAGGGCAGCGTGGGGAACCGGCGGACTCCCATCGCCCGCAGGTGTGCGACCCGATCGTCGTGCGGACCGCGGTAGCGGATCGGCCACTCGCGTCCGATCTTCGGACCGGCCTGGTCGAACTGTTCGTAGACGCGTCGCTGGATGTTCTCGGGCAGGAAGTGAACGTGGACGTCGAAGAGGCCGGGGAGCCCGAGGGATCGCCAGAAGGCGGGTACGTCGGCGTCGTTCACTCCATGCCCTTGAGGCGGCGGCCGAGGGCCTGCTCCTTCTCCCGGTTGGCCTGCCGCTCGGCCAGGGAGTGCCGTTTGTCCCAGGACTTCTTGCCCTTGGCCAGGGCGATCTCGACCTTGGCCCGGCCGTCGAGGAAGTAGAGCGCGAGCGGGATGACGGTGAGCCCCTTCTCGTTGACCCGGCGCTCGATCTTGTCGATCTCGTGGCGGTTCAGGAGGAGCTTGCGCTTGCGCCGGGCGGAGTGGTTCGTCCAGGTGCCCTGGGTGTACTCCGGGATGTGGACGCCGTGCAACCAGGCCTCATGGCTCTCGATGTCGATGAACCCGTCGGCCAGGGACGCGCGACCCATCCGCAGCGACTTCACCTCGGTCCCCATGAGCACCAGGCCGGCCTCGTAGGTGTCCTCGATGTGGTAGTCGTGCCGCGCCTTCTTGTTCTGCGCGATGAGCTTGCGCCCCTGGTCCTTCGGCATGGCGCCAGTGTCTCAGGGTGCGGCAACCAGATTCGCGATGGCTACATGTAGTTGTTCGGGTTCACGGGCTGGCCGTTGGCGAGCACCGTGAAGTGCAGGTGGCAGGCGGTCGACCAGCCGGTGGTGCCGCCGTACCCGATGACCTCGCCGCGTGCGACGTTCTGACCGGTGCCGACGCGGTAGCCGGACAGGTGGTTGTAGACCACGGTGATGAACTTGCCGTTGACCATGCCGACCCCGAGATAGAGGCGGTTGCCGTAGGTCGCGGAGTAGTAGCGGGTGATCACCCGGCCGGCGGCCGACGCGTAGAGGGGCTCTCCGCAGCCGGCGCGGAAGTCGACGCCGTCGTGCAGCCCCCAGTAGCCGTAGATCGGGTGCCGGCGGTAACCGTAGGGCGACGTGACGATGCCCGGAACGGGACGGTCCAGGAAGCCGCCGGAGGCACCGTTGAACCCGCCTTTGGCCCGAGCAGCCTTGCGGGCCTGGGCGAGGATCAGCTGCTTGATCTGGGCCTCTTCCCGGCGCAGCTGCCGCAGCACCCTGAGGTCATGCTGGCGGGCCCGCGCAGCTTCCTGTCGTGCCGAGCGGCGGTCCGCCACCAGGATCTCGACGGCCTCCTTGGCCTCGAGTGCCTGGTTGCGGAGGACCTTCATCTCCAGGAGGTGCTCCGCCGCGGCGGCACGCTGTACGGCGACCTCGTCGCGCGCCTCCTCGACCTGCTGCTCGCGGACCTCGAGCAGGACCTCGGAGGCCCGCAGGTCGTCGTAGACGCGGGTCTCACTGTCGACGAGGACGTGGTTGGCCTCGATCTGGCGGGTCAGGTCCGAGGGGCTCTTGGCCTGGAGCAGCGAGGTGAAGGCCATCAGCTCGGGGTCACCGTTCTGGTAGAGCGAGTTCACGGTGTCCGTGACCTCCTCCTGCTGCGTGGTCAGGGCGATCCGCCCGTCCGCTAGGTCGGCCTCGGCACGTTCGAGTCGCTCCACCGCCGCCTCGAGCCTGAGCTGCATCTGCTCGTCGCGAGCGCGGGCCGCGTCCAGCCGGGCGCGGACCTGGACCAGGTGGTTGCGGGCGCTGTCCAGCTCGGCGCGCGCCGCGTCGAGGCGGGCCATGGCGCGTCGTGCGCGGGCGCTGGAGCCCTCGAGATCGTCGTGCGCGGACTCGACCTTCTGGTGAACCGACCTCTGCTTGTGCTTGAGGTCCTCGGCGTGGGCCAGGGGGACTGTCAGCGCGCCGGCCGCCACGGCACAGGCCGCGCCCGCGGCTGCCCAGCGTCGGCGGGCGGTACGGGGGAAGAAGCGCACCGGGTCTGCCTTCGGCATCTAGGGGGTTGTAACCCCCCGAAGGTAACCGGCGCGACTCACACTTTGAGGTATTTCCGCGTCAGCGCGAGTGTCGGCAGCAAGGTGAGCAGCGGCCCGAGCACGCCCACCACGAGGACGGCGACGAGGTACTCCGGCCAGCCCACCCAGGGCATGAAGCCGACCATGCTCTCGAACTGCTTCTCCACCGCGAAGTACATGAACGCCGCGAGGGAGCCGGCGGCCATGGCGACCCCGATCACCGCGGTCACCAGCGCCTCGAGGAGGAACGGCAGCGCGATGTAGAGCGTGGAGGCGCCGACCAGGCGCATGATGCCGATCTCCTTGCGCCTCGCGAACGCCGCGAGCCGGATGGTGTTCGCGACCAGCAGGAGTGCGGCCAGCACCAGGAACACCGCCACCAGGAAGGCGCCGTACTTCATCGCGTTGATCGCGTTCAGGACCGGGCCGACGATGTTGCGCTGGTCCTGGACCTGCGACACCCCGTCGAGTCCGGCGACCGCGCTGGTGATGCCCCTGAACTCGTCGGGATCCTTCAGGGTGATCCAGATCGACTCGGCGAGGTCCTCCTCCTTGAGGGCGGCGTTGACGCCCTCGAAGTCCTCGTCATAGAGCTCCTTGACCTTGTCGAAGGCCTCGGCCTTGGACTCGAAGTCGTAGCTGTCGACCTCGGGGTTCTCCTCGACGACCTCCGCGATGGCGTTCTTCTGCGGCTTGGTCACCTCGCCGGTGCAGGCAGGGTTGTCGTCGCGCTCGCGGCACAGGAATACCGCGATCTGAAGCTCGCTCCCCCACTGGTCGGCGGTGCGCGCGGCCTGCTGGTTCAGCACGACGCCGAGGCCGACGAGGGTGAGGGAGACGAACAGGGTGAGGACCACCGCGATGTGCATCGACAGATTGCGGCGCAGGCCCTGTCCGAGCTCGGAGTAGACGTATCGCAACTGCATGAGTCAGAAGGCTCTCTTCGGTGCTGGTCGGTCGAGATGAATGTGCACGTGCCGAATGCTGAGGGTCAGTGCTGGAAGCCGTAGACGCCCTGGGCCTGGTCGCGGACCACCCGGCCGGCATCGAGCTCGATGACGCGCTTGCGCATCTGGTCGACGATCCCGGAGTCGTGCGTGGCCATGACGACGGTGGTACCGGTGCGGTTGATGCGGTCCAGCAGCTTCATGATGCCCACCGAGGTGGTGGGGTCGAGGTTTCCGGTGGGCTCGTCGGCGATCAGGATCATCGGCCGGTTGACGAACGCCCTGGCCACCGCGACCCGCTGCTGCTCCCCACCGGAGAGCTCGTCGGGCATCCGGTCGCCCTTGCCCTCGAGGCCCACCATCTCCAGGGTCTCGGGAACGAGCGTTCGGATCTCGGACTTGCTCTTGCCGATCACCTGCAGGGCGAACGCGACGTTCTCGGAGACGTTCTTGTTCTGGAGCAGCCGGAAGTCCTGGAACACGGTGCCGATCTGGCGGCGAAGCCGCGGGACCTTCCAGCTGGCGAGGCGGTTGATCTCCTTGCCGGCGACGTAGACCCGGCCGGACGTCGGACGGGACTCGCGCAGCACCAGACGCAGGGCGGTCGACTTGCCCGAGCCGGAGGTACCGACGAGGAAGACGAACTCGCCTTTCTCGACCTCGACCGAGATCTGGTCGAGGGCGGGATGTCCCTGGCCGGCATAGGTCTTCGTGACCTTTTCGAAGCGAATCACCGGATCGAGAGTAGTCGAGCGCCGGAGGCGCTCCGAATCCCCGCCGCATGTCGGCGCGTGCGATGTGATCCGCCGCTCGTACACCATGCACATGACCCATCCGGGCACGACGCGCTGTCCGATCGGACAGTCTTTCCGTGATCACCGGACCGACCACCCCTTGATGCCTTTACTGAGTCTTGTCAAGCACATCGGGGAAGTGTCATGGACAATTTTGCTCGCGGCCGGTGGGCCGCCGCAGCCACGGCGGTCTGCACCATGTTCATCGGCGCCCTCGTCGCGCCCGACGCAGAGGCGACGCCCTCCCCGACTCGGGGGGGTAGGGATCGCCTCCCCGACCTCATCACCGGCCACGATCGGCCCGCCCACGGCCGCGCAGCGGTGGAGATGCTCGGCGATCGGCTCCCTGAGGCCGCCCGCCGCAACGGCATGGCGGGCGACAGGCTGCGCGAGATCCTGGTCGAGGATTCCAGCGCCTGGCTCGACGCCGACGCTCAGCTCTACTACCAGGAACCAGCCCGCACGGAGGGCACGAGCCCATCGCCCGCCGCCGCGGCAGCGGCACCCGCGCCGCTGGAGCAGACCTTCCGACTGCACAGCAAGCCCGGCTCGCAGCGCACGATCTACCTCGACTTCAACGGGCAGGAGGTCAGCAACACCGTCTGGAACACATCGCACGGGCTGCCCGCAGGCTCCCACCCGGCCTGGACGCTCGACGCAGACAAGACCACCTTCACCAGCGCAGAGCGGGAGGCGGTGCAGAGCGTCTGGCAGCGAGTGGCGGAGGACTTCGCGCCGTTCGACGTCGACGTCACGACCCAGGATCCGGGACCTGCTGCCTTGACCCGGATCGACGCTGCGGACCAGATCTTTGGCACCCGTGCGCTGATCTCGCCGAGCAAGAGCGCAGCCAACAAGCTCTGCAGCAGCAGCGGCTGCGGTGGGATTGCCTACATCGGGGTGTTCGCCACGACGGACTCCGCCAGGCACCAGCCGGCCTGGATCTTCCCCCAGTCGCTTGGTAACGACCGCAAGAGCATCGCTGAGGCCGTCAGCCACGAGGTCGGGCACACCCTCGGGCTCAGCCACGACGGTGTCGCCGGTGGAACCGGCTACTACGGAGGTCACGCCACGTGGGCGCCGATCATGGGTGTCGGCTACAGCCGGGCGATCACCCAGTGGAGCCGGGGCGACTACAACGGCGCAAACAACGACGAGGACGACCTGTCGGTCATCACGGACAACGGCCTTTCCCTGCGACCCGACGAGACTGGCGACATGCCGTCCTCGGAGGCTGCACCACCACCGGCCGGATCGGCATACATCACCTCGGACGTGGACCGGGACGTCTACGCGCTGGGCATCTGCTCCGGACCCGTGACCCTGGCAGCGGACCCCGCCGCGCCGAGCCCGAACCTCGACCTCAAGCTCAGCCTGCTCGACGGCACGGGTGGAGCGGTGGCGGTGAACAACCCGTCGTCGAAGGCCGGCACTCCATCGCGGGACGTGGCGACCGGACTGGACGCCACCGTGACCAGGACCGTGGCCGCCGACTGGTACTTCGTCACGGTGGAGGGGGTCGGCAACGGCTCGACCAGCAAGGGGTACAACGGATACGCCAGCGTCGGTGCGTACACGCTCTCCGTCACCGGGAGCTGCCAGAGCCCGAGCAGCGACCAGCCCTCGGCTCCACAGACCGTCCAGGCGTCGACGAACGGCAGCACCGCCACCGTTGCGTGGTCTGCTCCGGCATCCACCGGAAGCAGCTCGATCACCCACTACGTCGTCACCCGCGACGACGCAGCGCCGGTGACGGTGACCGACGGGAGCCTGGACCACACCTTCACGGGGCTGCAGCCCGGCGCCAGTGACAAGGTCGCGGTCCAGGCGGTCAACTCGGCCGGTGAGGGAGCCCCGGCGGCGGTCCTGCTCACGGTCCCGGCGACCGAGCCCGGTCGCGGGCGCATCCGGACCGCCAGCAACGGCGCGACCGGGGGCAAGGTGACAGCCGTCGCCCGGTGGCGGGCGCCGCGCTCCACCGGCGGCGCCAGGGTGGACGGCTACCGGGTGTACGGCTACCGGTTGAATGACCGGGGTTCCGTCGTCCAGACGGTCATGTCCTCGGTGCGCGGCCCCAGCGCCCGCTCGTGGCAGCCGACTCTGCGCAGGGGTCGGTGGAAGTTCGCGGTCCGGGCCCGAAACGCGGTCGGCTGGGGCTCGGTCAGCACCCGGTCGAACACCGTGGCCGCGCGCTGACGCGTCAGTTCGCGGCGGCCTTCTCGGGGCCGCCGCGACGGCGCCAGCGGATCCCGGCCTCGAGGAACCCGTCGATGTCTCCGTCGAAGACGGCCTGGGCGTTGCCGGCGGTGTACTCGGTGCGGAGGTCCTTGACCTGCTGGTAGGGGTGCAGGACGTAGCTGCGCATCTGATCGCCCCACGACGCCTGGACGTCGCCGCGCATCTCGTCGAGCTGCGCCTTCTCCTCGGCCTTCTTCAGCGCCAGCAGCTTGGCCTTGAGCACGGTCATGGCGCTGGCCTTGTTCTGGAGCTGCGACTTCTCGTTCTGGCAGCTGACGACCGTGCCGGTGGGGATGTGGGTCAGCCGGACCGCCGAGTCGGTGGTGTTGACCGACTGGCCGCCGGGTCCTCCGGAGCGGTAGACGTCGGTCCGGATGTCCTCGTCGGGAATGTCGATCTCGTCGGTCTGCTCGAGCACGGGAACCACCTCGACGGCGGCAAAGCCGGTCTGCCGGCGGCCCTGGTTGTCAAACGGGCTGATCCGGACCAAACGGTGGGTTCCGGCCTCGACCGACAGCGTGCCGTAGGCGTACGGCGCGTGTACGGCGAAGGTGGCGGACTTGATCCCGGCCTCCTCGGCGTAGGAGGTGTCGAACACCTCGACGGGGTACTTGTTGCGCTCGGCCCAGCGGGTGTACATCCGCATCAGCATCTCGGCGAAGTCGGCAGCGTCAACGCCACCGGCTCCTGCGCGGATGGTGACCAGTGCCTCGCGAGCGTCGTACTCGCCGGAAAGGAGGGTCCGGACCTCGAGGGTCTCGACGGCCTTCTTGAGCCTGGACAGCTCCTTCTCGGACTCCGCGAGCGAGTCGGCGTCACCTTCCTCGGTGGCCATCTCGACCATCAGGCCGAGATCCTCGACCCGGGTCTCCAGCGCGAGGAACCGGTCGAGCTCACCCTGGAGCATCGACAACCGGCCGGTGACGCGGGTGGCGTTGTCCTGGTCGTCCCAGAGGTCCGGCGCCGCGACCTGCTCGCCCAGATCGGCGATCTCCGCGCGCATGCCCTCCAGATCGAGCACCTGCGCGATGGTGTGCAACGTCGCCTGGAGGTGCTTGATCTCGGTGTCGTAGTCGGGGCCTGCCACGACAGTCGAGCCTACGTCAGGCGGTGCGCCCCACGTCATGCGAGTCGGTGTCGGTCGACACGGACTCGGCAGGGGCGTGAGGCACCGGGCAGCCTGCGGGGAAGGTGCCCAGCTGGGCGAGGTCGTAGCCGTCGGGGTAGCTGCGCACCCACGAGAAGTCCTCGACGAGCTTGGGCTTTCGCCGCGGCGGGAAGAACCGCAGCAGTCGGCCGCGTGCCCTGAGCCCCGCCCGGCAGGCGCGTGCGACGGCCGGGTGCGGGGCGTCGTACCGGAAAGCGCGGAGCAGCGGCTCGTCCATCAGCGACCGGCTGAACACCTCGACCGCACGCCGGGCGGGCCTCGGGTAGAAGGTGGTGACCAGGCCCAGGGTGACGTCGGCGACCCGGCGGGAGCCCTCGTCGAACGCGAAGTGCTCGGCCTCGTAGGAGTCCATCAGATCGCTGAACTCGTCAAAGGTCTCGGGGATCTCGGTGATCCCCATGTGCCGGCCGAGGGTCCGGTAGTAGTGCACGACCGCGGAGACCTCATGGGCCGTGAACGGCCGCTTGCCGTAGGCGTCCATCCACCGTTTGGGCACCACGACGAACGTGCTGAGCACGTAGCGCATCTGGTCGTTGGGAATGCCGTAGCTGCGGTGCATCTGGTTGATCCGGCGGATCGCGGTCCGGGTGTCGGGATGGTCGAAGCCGAGGAGTCCGGGCGGCTCGAGCAGGAGCGCGGTGTCGTCGTACCTCTTCTGGACATCGCCGGCGAAGGCACCCGTCTCGTCGAGCAACCGACCGATCCCAGGCACCGCGTAGGTGCGCAACAGCGCGAAGCTGAGCGCCTGGATGGTGTCCCACGGGAACTCGTGGGTGACCAGGTTGCGGACGATCTCCGCGAAGTCGGTCGCCGGGTCGAGCCGGTCGTTGCGGACTCTCCAGTGGTCCCGCCGCATGTAGGCAGCCTAGTCGGCGAATGGCATGGGCCGAACGGGTCAGTCCCACCACCCGGGCTCGCGGTTGTTTTCTCGGCGAAGTCCGACAAGATTAGATTGAATCAGTTATCACCCGGGGGTCGGGGACACCTGATGGCAGGAGAGCCTGTGCAAGCCCTGATCCTCGCTGCCGGTGAGGGCAGCCGCCTCGAAGACCCGCTCGGGCGACCCAAGTGTCTGCGGGCGGTCGGGGATCTCCCCCTGATCCACCACCAGCTCGCGGCGCTCACCTCCGCCGACGTCCTCGACGTCGTGATCGTCGTGGGATACCGGCAGACGCGGGTCCGGGACGCGGTCGGGTCGTGGGCCCGGTTCGTGGCCAACGACCGTTACGCCGAGACCAACAGCATGTACTCCTTCATGCTCGGCCAGCGGGCGCTGGACGAGGACGTGCTGGTCATGAACTCCGACGTCTACTGCGACCCCAGGCTGGTGCAACTGCTCCTCGCCACCGAGGGCGACGCGATCCTCTTCGACTCCGCCTCCGGCGACGAGCTCGAGCAGATGAAGGTCCAGGTCCGCGACGGCAGGCTGGTGAAGATGTCGAAGAGCCTCGTGCCCGGCCAGGTCGGCGGCGAGAACGTCGGGATCCTGAAGCTGACCCGGGGGACGGCCGAGGCCACCGCGGCGGCGGCCGAGGGTCTGATCGCCGAGGGTCACCATGGAGCCTGGTTGGCCGAGGCCATCAACCTGGTCGCGGGCGACCGCACGATCGAGTGCGTCGACGTCGCCGGGTCGCCCTGGATCGAGATCGACTTCCCCGAGGACCTGGTCAAGGCGCGGGAGCAGGTGTTCCCCCGGGTTGTCGCCGGTGGATCAAGCGCGCCGCGGGCCGATGAGCGGCTCCGACAGGTCAGGAGGGTCGGGTGAAGGTGCTCTTCTCCGGCTACGCGCCGGTCCACTTCGTGTGCTTCGCGCCGCTTTACGAGCGGCTGCGGCAAATCCCCGGGACCGAGATCGAACTGTCCGGGGGGATGCGGTCCAAGTCGCCCTACGCACCCGGTGGCTACCTCTATGACCACGAGGCCATGTACGCCAGGTTCGACCTGCCCGAGGGTGCAGTCCGGTCGGTGGGCAGCCTCGCCAAGGCCGACTACGACGTGATGTTCGCCGCCAACACCCGGCGGATAGAGCCGCGCAGGGTCCGGGAACGCGTGCAGATCTTCCACGGCATGTCCTTCCGCAACCGCGCGATCCGGCCGGAGACCGACGGCGCCGACCACTACTTCCTCTTCGGCCCCTACATGAAGCGCGGCTTCGACGAGTCCGGAATCCTCGCGGCCGACGACCCCCGGGGCGTCGACATCGGGTTCCCGAAGACCGACCGGCTGGTCGACGGCTCCCTCGACCGTGCCGAGATGCTGGCCCGGCACGGGCTCGGCGGGGACCGACCGGTGGTGCTCTACGCGCCGACCGGTGAGCGGCACAACTCGATGGAGACGATGGGCGAGGACCTGATCGCGAAGCTGGGCGCCGTGGACCAGTTCGACCTGCTGGTCAAGCCGCACGACCACCCGCACTCCACCGTCGACTGGTGGGACCGGCTGGCGCCTCTCGAGAACGAGCACGTCCGGCTGGTTCGCGAACCGGACGTGATCCACACGCTCTCGATCGCTGACCTGCTCATCACCGACGCCTCCTCGGTCGCCAACGAGTACACGCTGCTCGACCGTCCGATCGTGTTCATCGACGTGCCCGAGCTCTTCGAGCTGACCCTCCGGAAGAACGCACGCCTCGACCTCGACACCTGGGGACGCCGGGGCGGCGAGGTCGTGGCCGATGTGTCGGAGGCCGTGGAAGCGGTCGAGGCGGGGCTCGAGGACCCGACCGCGCGCTCCGAGATCCGCCGCGCGATCGTCGCCGACCTGTTCTTCAACCCCGGTCACGCGACCGCTGCCGCGATGGATTGGATCAGCCGCGAGCTGGAGTGGTCATGAACACCCCACCGTCGGCGGTGCCCACTCGCGGTGATCGCCTGGGCGCGATCCGGGACCGGCTCGGCCCCTTCGCGCGCCCGCACCGGAGGCACCTGCGTGCGGCCCTGGCCGCCTCGGTGGTGGTGACGGCCGCCCAGCTTGCCCTGCCCTGGCCGTTGACCTGGCTGGTGGACCTCGCCTCGGGCGAAGGAGCCGGGCCCGCGGCCACGGCCGGACTGCCCAGCATCGGCGGCCCCGCCTCCTGGCCCGTCGTCGCGCTGGTCGCGATCGGGCTGGTGCTCGGCTGGAGCGAGTACGCCCAGCGCGTGGCCGTCGCGAAGTACGTCGTCCGCTCGGTCAACGACGCCCGGGTCGGCATCCTCGTCCACCCGCAAGCCGCGGGCCGTGGCGCGGCTCGCGAACCGGGTGACGTCCTGACCCGTGCGGTCAGCGACACCGCACGGCTCCGGGTGGGGTTGAAGGGCGTGCTGGTGCACGTCCTCCAGCACGGACTCTTCCTCCTCGGAGTCTCGGTGGTGCTGATGGCCCTGGACGTGTGGCTCGGACTTGCCTACCTGGCCGGGCTGGGGGTGGCTATCGGCGTCGCTCTGGTCGGGACCGACCGCGCGGCGGCGATGGCCCGGCTCCGCCGGGGCCGGGAGAGCCGGGTGGTCGACGATGCGCTGCGCGCCGCCACCACCGGGCAGGGGCTGATCGCCCGGCCCACCGACCGGGCGCGTTCGATCGCGATCATCACCCAGGTCAAGGGCCGCACCGCCTGGGTGGTCCAGGGGATCCTGGGTCTCACGGCCTGTCTCGTGCTCACCCTCGCCGTGCAGTTCACCGAGTCCGGTCGGCTCGACACCGCCGACCTGGCGCTGGTGTCGTCGTACCTGCTGATGCTGCACTACCCGATGATGCGGCTGGGACGGCAGGTCACCCGGCTCGGGCCGCAGCTCACCAGCGCGGAGCGGCTGGCGCGGCTCGCCGAGCCCCCGGCGTCGACCGTCGAGGCGAGATGACGAGCCAGGCCGTCCTGACCGGCCGCCCCGACCTGCCGGCCGACACCCCGGCGGAGATCATCGGCGCCCCCGACCACGCTTCGCGTCTGGCCGCGGCACGTGCCGCGGGTGTGCACGCGTTCGTCAACGAGCTGCCCGAGGGCTACCACACCCCCGTTGCCGTCGGGGGCATCGCACTGACCGACTCACAGCGCCTGCGGCTGGCCGTCGCCCGCCTGCTCGTCGACGACCCGCCGACGCTCGTGCTGGACGACCCCACCGCTGGGCTCGACGCGGCCGGCGAGGCCGCCTGCCTGCCCGGGTTGGCCGCGCTGGCCCGTGGCCGGGAGGTGCAGGTCGTGGACGCCTCCCCGGCGGTCAGGGCGCTGCTCGAGCCGGACACCTCCCCGCACGTCTGCCCGCCGCTGGCGCCGCCGGACGACCGGGCGCTGCCGTCGCTGCCACGGCTGCTCGACCCGGTGGCCATGGCTCCCCTGCTGGGCGGGTTGCTGACCGAAGAGCAGGTGCCGGACATCCGGGTGGAATCGGTGCGCTACAAGCCCGGCGACAACGTCGTCGTGCAGTACGCCGTCCACACCGGCTCGGAGTGGCACACGGCGGTCGCCTTCGCGCGGGCGGGCGCGCGGCTGCACCGCAAGCGCAAGCAGGCTGACAACCGCAAGCGCGCTCGTCGCTCGGTCGACCGCACCCCGGCCCGCAAGCCGCTGAGCTACGTCGACGAGGTCACCGCGCTCGTGCAGTGGTTGCCGCTCGACATCCGGCTCAAGCTCCTCGCCGACCGCCCGGCGCGGATCGCCGAGCGGTTGAGCAAGAAGGGCATCCCGGCGGAGCCCACGGAGCCGGAGCTGCTGCGCTACTGGCCTCGGCGCCGGGCCGTGGTCAGGTACGGCCCGCACGTCCTGAAGGTCTATCGCGACCGGGTCGACTTCGAGGACGCCCGCACGGCGTTGCGCCATGCGGCAGACCTCCAGCGGGTCTCCGTGCCGGCATACGAGGGCTCGCTCACGGCCCGCCAGACGACCGTCCAGCAGTGGGTGCCGGGACACGCGCTGTCCCTGCCGCCGGGCTCGTCCGAGCCGGCCGGGGAGCTCCTGGGCGCCCTGCACGGTGACACCCACCTGCCGCTGCCGAAGGCATCGGCGAAGGCCCTGCTGGCCAAGGCGGTCGGGCGGGCCGAGTTCGTCACCCGGCTGCTGCCGGAGCTGCAGTTCGAGGTCGACGCGCTGCTGGCCGACCTGCGACTGAGTGTGCCGGATCTGCCGAGGGTCACCAGTCACGGCAACTTCCACGCCGGCCAGCTGTTGACCGGGCCCTCGGGGCTGGTGCTGCTCGACGTCGACCGGCTGTGCCGGGCCGCGGCGGCCTACGACCTGGCGTCGTACGCGACGCACGCCGTGTTCGGCCGGCCCGGCGACGCCCAGGTCCTCGACGCCACCGTCGACAGCCTGGTCCGGGGGTACGGCGCCCGCCCGCCCGGCCTCGAGTGGCACCTCTCGACCTGCCTGCTGCGGCGGGCGGCGGTGCCGTTCCGCTTCCAGGACGAGCACTGGCCCGAGGCCGCGGCTCGGCTGGTGCTCCTGGCCCGGGAGGTGCTCCCGTGACCCCGCTGCGCCAGCTCCTGCCTTTCGCCCGCCCGCACCGCGGGCAGCTCGCCCGCGGGCTGGTGTGCACCACCGCCCTGGTGGGGGCCCGGCTGGCCCTGCCGCTGCCGCTGACCGCGGTGGTGGCCCGCGCTTCGTCGTCCGACGCCGGGAGCGGGCTCCCGACGGGGCTGCTCTCCGCGGCCTTCGTGGGCCTGGCGCTCGTCGCCGGCCTGGCAGAGCACCAGCAGCGGCTGGCGTTCGCCCACTTCGCCGGCCGCACGGTCGCGGACTCCCGCGACGCGGCGCTGGCCCGCGTCCAGTCGGAGGGCGGCGACCGGTCCGGAGACCTGACCGCTCAGGTGGTCGGCGACGCGCTGCGCACCAAACAGGGCCTCAAAGGGGTGCTCAACCACATCACGGTGAACGGGCTGCTGGTGGTGGGCGTGTGTGTCGCCCTCGCCCTGACCGATGTGTGGCTGGGACTGGTGCAGCTGGGCGGGGCGCTGCTGCTGGTCGTCGTCGCGGTGCTCGGTGCGGCCCGGGTGGGCATTGTCAGCGCCGAGCACCGCGAGCGGGAGGTCTCCATGGCCACGACGGTGCACCGCCTCGCGGGCTCCCCGGGGCCGGTCGGCGGAGCGACCCTCGCGGCCCTGCGCGACAGCGACGCCGACAGCGGGGTGGCCGACATCGCGATGACCCGCTGGGAGGGAGCCACCACCTGGGTCGTGCACGGGGTGCTGGTCGGCAGCGCGGCGACCGTGCTGCTGCTCGGTGTCAACGAGGTCGACAGCGGGCAGCTGACCACCGCGGGACTCTTCGGTGTGATGGCCTACCTGCTGGTGCTGCACGGCCCGGCGATCCGGTTGGCCCGGCAGGTAACACGGACGGCGCCCCTGCTGGTCAGCGCCCGACAGCTGGGGCTGACGGTCGGCGCTCCCGTCCCTCACCCGACGGCCTGATCACGGCGCCCGGCCTTCGCCCCGGACACCACTACGGTGTCCTCATGACGACACCGGACGTGGCCGCGCTCCTCGACCGGGCCAGGGCCTGGGCCACCGAGGATCCTGACGACGTGACCCGCGCCGAGCTCGAGGCGATCGTGGCGGACGTCGAGAGCGGTGGAGACCCCGCCGACCTCGCCGACCGGTTCGCCGGCACGCTGGAGTTCGGGACGGCCGGGCTACGCGGCGCGCTCGGGGCCGGACCCAACCGGATGAACCGCATCGTCGTGACCCGCGCGGCGGCCGGTCTCGCGGCGTACCTCCTCGAGAACGGCGCGACCCGGGGATCGCCGGTGGTGATCGGGTACGACGCCCGCCACAACTCCGAGGTGTTTGCGCGCGACACCGCGGAGGTGATGGCCGGCGCGGGCCTCCGCGCCCTGGTCCTTCCCCGGCCCTTGCCGACACCGCTCCTGGCGTTCGCGATCCGCGAGCTCGGCTGCGTCGCCGGAGTGATGGTCACCGCCAGCCACAATCCGCCGCAGGACAACGGCTACAAGGTCTACCTCGGCGACGGCAGCCAGATCGTGCCGCCCGCCGACACCGAGATCGCCGAGCAGATCGCCGCCGTCGGGCCCCTGGCCGACCTGCCACGCGCGGACCCGGGCAAGGTCCTGACCGAAGACGTCGTCGACCGATACCTCGACACCGTCGCCGGGTTGGCCGGCGACGGGCCCCGCGACCTCACGGTGGTCTACACCCCGCTGCACGGAGTGGGCGGCTCCTCGGTGACGCAGGTCCTCGAGACGGCCGGCTTCGACCCGCCGTACGTCGTGACCCGCCAGGAGGAGCCGGATCCGAACTTCCCGACCGTGTCCTTCCCGAACCCGGAGGAGCCCGGGGCGATGGACCTGGCGATGGCGCTCGCCGAGGAGAACCACGCCGACCTGGTGGTCGCCAACGACCCCGACGGCGACAGGTGCGCGGCCGCCGTTCCCGGTCCGCACGGCTGGCGGATGCTGCGGGGTGACGAGGTCGGCGCCCTGCTGGCCCAGCACCTCCTGTCCACCGGAACGCAGGGGGTCTACGCCACCTCGATCGTGTCGTCGTCGCTGCTGTCGCGGATGGCCGCGGCGGCCGGGCAGCCCTACGCCGAGACGCTCACCGGCTTCAAGTGGCTCGGTCGGATCGAAGGACTGGCGTTCGGCTACGAGGAGGCCCTCGGCTACTGCGTCGACCCCGAGCACGTCCGGGACAAGGACGGCGTCTCCGCGTTGCTCCTGCTGTGCGAGGTCGCGGCGGCCGCCAAGGCGGCGGGCCGCACGCTCAACGACCTGCTCGATGAGATCGCGGTCGAGCACGGGCTGCACGCCACCGACCAGGTGTCGGTCCGGGTCAGCGACCTGGCCGAGATCGGCGCCGCCATGGAGCGGCTTCGCACCAACCCGCCGGAACAGCTGGGCGGACTCGCGGTGGAGCAGGCCGAGGACCTCACCGAAGGCTCTGCCGAGCTGCCGCCGACCGACGGTCTGCGCTACCGGCTCGCCGACGGCGCCCGGGTGATCGTCCGACCGAGCGGCACCGAGCCCAAGATCAAGGCCTACCTCGAGGTCGTCGTACCGGTGAATCCCGAGGACGGCGTCGACGCCGCGCGGATCTCCGCCGCCGGCCGCCTCGATGCGCTCGCCAACGACATCCGGCAGGCCGCCGGCCTCTAGCCCGCCACCACCGACCGGTACGGCCCGCACTGGCTGATCGGTTCGGGGGTGAAGGCTGAGGCCGACAGCCCAACTATTCACTCAGTGTATTCATTGTGTGTATAGTCACGCCTATGAGTATCGGTCACGTCCTGATGGGGATGCTCGCCCCAGGCCCCGCGCACGGCTATGACCTCAAGCGCGAGCACGACGAGCGCTTCCCGGGAGCCAAGCCGCTGCCCTACGGACAGGTCTACGCGTCGCTCTCCCGCCTCGAACGTGATGGCCTCGTCGAGGTCGCCGAGACCCTGCGAGACGGCGGGCCCGAGAAGACGACGTACGCCCTGACCGATGCCGGCTCCGCGGCGCTGCAGGAGTGGCTCGCCGAGACCGAGCCGGCCGGCCCGTACGCCGCCGACGACCTGGTACGCAAGACAGTCACCGCGCTGCGACTGGGCGCGGATGCCGGGGGTTACCTGCGGAACCAGCGCGCCGTCCACCTGGCTCGCATGCGCCAGCTGGTCGCCCTGCAATCAGCGGGTACCGACATCGGCGCACAGGTCGCTCTCGACCACGCCATCTCCCATCTCGACGCCGACCTGAAGTGGCTCGAGGTCGCAGCCACCCGGGTGGCCTCCGAACGAAAGGCAAGCGCATGAACGACGTCCTTCTCGAGGCACGTGGACTGCGCAAGTCCTTCGGGCGCACCGAGGCGCTGCGAGGTACCTCGCTCACGGTCGGGAACGGTGAGGTCGTCGCCGTGACCGGTCCGTCGGGGAGCGGCAAGTCCACCTTGCTCCTGTGCCTGGCCGGCGTGCTGCGTCCCCAGTCGGGTGAGGTGCGCTACGGCGGCACGCGGCTCGACGACCTCGGCGAGACCGAACGAACCCGACTGCGCAGGCGCGAGTTCGGGGTGGTCCTCCAATTCGGCCAGCTCGTGCCGGAGCTCACCGCCGCGCAGAACGTCGCCCTACCCCTCCTCCTCGAGCGACACGACAGAGCCGAGGCACATCGCACGGCTTTGGGCTGGCTCGAGCGGATCGGTGCGCTCGATGTCGCCGATGCGCTGCCCGGCGAGATGTCTGGAGGCGAGGCGCAACGGGTCGCGGTCGCCCGGGCACTGGTGACTGGTCCGGCCGTGGTCTTCGCCGACGAACCGACCGGCGCCCTCGACACCGTCAGCGGCGAGCAGGTCCTCGGCGCGCTGCTGGCTGCGGTGCGCGAAACGCATTCCACCGCGGTCCTGGTCACCCACGACAACCGGGTAGCCGCACGGGCTGACCGGGAGATCGTGCTCCGCGATGGTGTCGTCGACGGCCTGGTGGTGGGACCGTGATCCGGCTCGCGTGGACGCTGACCCGAGCAGGCGGGTGGGGACGCATGCTCCTCCTCGCAGGATGCACCGCCGTCGTGTCCGGGCTGCTGCTGGTCGCCATCGCCCTGCTCCGGTTGCCTTCCAACCCTGATGAGCGTCTCTTCGCGCTCGTGGCCGACCCCGGCACGCGAGGAGGCACCGCGTTCGCGACAGTGATGCTCACGCTCCCCTCCCTGCTGTTGCTCCACCAGGCGGTGCGACTCGGAACGGCCACCCGCGAACGGTGCCTGGCGAGCCTGCGGCTGGCGGGGGCCACGCCAGGGGAGGTACGCCGACTCGGCGCGATCGAGGTCGGCTTCCCCGCTCTGGCCGGCAGCCTGCTCGGGCTGGGGGTCTACGCGCTGCTGCGCTGGGCCCTGGGCGGCACGGGCCGCACGTCAGCGAGCTCCGTCAGCGATCTCAGGCTGGTACCGAGCACCGTGACACCGACGTGGTGGCAGATCCTGATCGTGGTGCTGGGGGTGACGGTCCTGGGTGTCGCCGTGGGGCTGCTCGCGTCGCGTCGGGTGGTCGTGACGCCGATGGGCATCACCCGCCGCCAGGCGCCACCGCCGCCCCGACCCTGGGGGCTGGTGCTAGTGGTTGGGGGCCTAGCGCTGGGCCCCTTCTTGCTTCGTCCCGACATCGACTCGCAGGTCACCGGTGCGGCCGTCGTCGCGCCGGTCGTATTGGGGGTCGTGAGCCTGGCCTCCTGGACTGCCTACCGGGTCGGCCGGTTTTCTGAGTCGCGCGTCACCACCGGGCCAGCGCTCCTCGCGGCTCGCCGGTTGGTCGCCGAACCCCGGCCCACGGGACGTGCCGCGGCGGCCGTCGGCGGCATCGCTCTGGTCGCGGGCGGATCGGGCTCACTGCTGGTCGAAACCATGGACTCCGAGGACTCCTTCTACTTCGTCTCGCTCGCCCTGGTGGGGCTCGCCTTGCTGGCGTCGCTCCTCGTCGTGGTCGGGACGCTTGCTGTCCACTCAGTGGAGTCCTTGCTCGACCGGAAGCGTTCGATGGCCGCGCTCGCGGCGCTCGGAACCCCCCTCGAGGTCCTGCAGCGCTCGCAGCGCTGGGAGGCGGCCCTCGTCGCGATGCCGATGGCGCTGGTCGGCGTGCTACTCGGCGCCGGCGTCCTGGGCTTCGTGGACGGACCGTCGCCGGCCGGACTGCTGGTCATCCTGACCATCGTCTGCGTGACCCTGGCGCTGGTCTGGCTGGCCATCGTGACTGCCGTGCGGGCCACCCGGCCGTGGACGGTCCGCGCTGCTGCTGCGAGCAACCTCCGGGCCGAATGAACCTGCCGTCAGCGGGTTACCGTTCGCCGGCATTCAATCGCCCGGATCGGTCATCGCGGCAGCCTACTGGTGGCCAAGGCCAAGCTGCTCGTCGTACGCCGCCACCGCCTTCTTCGTCGCGGTCATCCGCCAGCCGTCGGCGAGGATCTCGAACAGCTCGTCTGGGTCGGCCCTGGCCAGCTCGATCGAGATCCAGGCCGTGCTGCGGGAGGCCCAACCGGCCGAGAAGGTCTCGGGGTCACTGCCGATGATGGCCTCGCGCTCGGCGTAGGTGGACTTGACCATGGCGGTGTCGTCCTGGTGATCGACCCACGCGAACCCCCGGCCCCGGAACGTGATCGACGTCCAGTGCCGGTACTCCTTGAGGACGATGTCGGGCAACCCTGAGGAGAGGGCAACGAAGGCGACGGCGTCCACGTTCCCGATTGTGGACGAAGCCACCCTCAGGCCAGCAGCGCGACGACAAGACCCAGGGCGGTGAAGCCGAGCAGCACGATCTCCGGCCATGCCCACTCGCGGTGTGACTTCTTCGCCAGCTCGAGCTGCTCGTCCGACATCAGGGTGATCCCGGCCTTGGTCCGCGCCTCCTCGGCGAGCTGCTGGAGGCGCTCCTCGACGAAGACCGGGTACGGCGCGTCGTCCCCGGGCTCACGCGGCCGGTCCGACTTGAGCGCCTGTCGCCAGCTCTTGCCCACCGCCGAAGAGATGTAGCGGTTCTCGCCTGCCCGCACCGACAGCACCTGCCGGACCACGATCTGCTCGATTGCGGCCAGCGGCACCGAGATGTTGGTCAGCATGTTGCGAAGGCGCAGCTCCGCTGCGGTCACCCGTACCCGCGGACGCAGCATCGCGGACCAGAACAGCACGGCGGCGAACAGGGCCGCCCACACTCCCGCCGCCGGGAAACCCTCGTCATGCTCGATCACTCCGAGGACGATGATCCCGACGCAGATGCCGAGCCCGAGGACACCGGTGATCCGGCCGCTGGAAGGACCGAAGTCCTCCACCACCTCGTCGGCCATCGGCCCCCTCCTTGATTGCAGTCCGGATGCGCGGCCACCCTATGCTGGGAGGCGTGACGAGCTCCTCCACACTGGCCCCAGCGACGGACGCCGACCTCGCGGAAATCACGCGGTCGGACTCCTCGCTCCGGCGCTTCCTGCATGGCCTGCCGGGGGTCGACCAGGTCGGCGCCGACGCGCGGGCCGCGACACTCGGGACCCGGTCGATCAAGACCACCGCCAAGGAGTCGGCGATCGACCTCGCGATCCGCATGGTCGACCTGACCACCCTCGAAGGCCAGGACACCCAGGGCAAGGTGCGCGCGCTGGCCGCCAAGGCGATGCGCCCGGACCCTGCCGACCCGACCTGCCCCTCGGCCGCCGCCGTCTGCGTCTACCCCGACCTGGTGGCGACCGCCCGGGACGTCCTCGGCGACAGCGGGGTCAAGATCGCCGCCGTCGCCACCGCATTCCCCAGCGGCCGGGCCGCCCTCGACATCAAGCTGGCCGACACCCGTGACGCGGTGGAGGCGGGTGCCGACGAGATCGACATGGTGATCGACCGCGGCGCGTTCCTGTCCGGCCGCTACCTGCAGGTCTTCGAGGAGATCGTCGCGGTCCGCGAGGCGTGTGCCAGACCCGATGGGCACGACGCGCACCTGAAGGTGATCTTCGAGACCGGCGAGCTCCAGACCTACGACAACGTGCGACGCGCGTCCTGGCTGGCGATGATGGCCGGCAGCCACTTCATCAAGACCTCCACCGGCAAGGTACAGCCGGCGGCGACCCTGCCGGTGACGCTGGTGATGCTCGAAGCGGTCCGCGACTTCCGCGAGGCCACCGGCCAGATGGTCGGTGTGAAGCCGGCCGGCGGCATCCGTACCAGCAAGGACGCCATCAAGTACCTCGTGATGGTCAACGAGGTGGCGGGCCCCGACTGGCTCGACCCGGACTGGTTCCGGTTCGGGGCCTCCACCCTGCTCAACGACCTGCTGATGCAACGCACCAAGATGAAGACCGGACGGTACTCCGGCCCCGACTACTTCACGCTGGACTGAGGCAGATGAAACTCGAGTATGCACCAGCTCCGGAATCGCGGAGCATCGTCGATATCAAGCCGTCGTACGGCCTGTTCGTGGGCGGTGAGTTCGTCGACGGCCACGGCCCCGACAGCGGAGCCTTCAAGACCATCAATCCCGCGACCGAGGAGGTCCTGTCGGAGGTCGCCGACGCCAACGAGGCCGACGTCGACGCCGCGGTCAAGGCCGCCCGACGGGCCTACACGCGCACGTGGTCGAAGATGCCGGGTCGGGAGCGCGCCAAGTACCTCTACCGGATCGCCCGCATCATCCAGGAGCGCAGCCGCGAGCTGGCCGTGCTCGAGTCCCTCGACAACGGCAAGCCGATCAAGGAGTCGCGCGACGTCGACGTACCCATCGTCGCCGCGCACTTCTTCTACTACGCCGGCTGGGCCGACAAGCTCGAGTACGCCGGCTACGGCACCCAGCCGCTCGGTGTGGCCGGGCAGGTCATCCCGTGGAACTTCCCGTTGTTGATGCTGGCCTGGAAGATTGCGCCGGCCCTGGCGTGCGGCAACACCGTCGTCCTCAAACCTGCGGAGACAACTCCGCTGACCGCGCTGCTCTTCGCCGAGATCTGCCAGCAGGCCGACCTGCCCGCCGGGGTGGTCAACATCGTGACCGGCGCCGGTGAGACCGGGCGCGCACTGGTGGCCCACCCGGACGTCGACAAGGTCGCGTTCACCGGCTCGACCGATGTCGGCCGGGCGATCGCCAAGGTGGTCGCCGGCTCCACCAAGAAGGTCACCCTCGAGCTGGGTGGCAAGGCCGCCAACATCGTCTTCGACGACGCCCCCATCGACCAGGCGGTCGAGGGCATCGTCAACGGCATCTTCTTCAACCAGGGCCACGTCTGTTGCGCCGGCTCCCGGCTGCTGGTGCAGGAGTCGGTCGCCGAGGAGCTGCTGGGCAAGCTCAAGCGCCGGATGTCCACCCTGCGCGTCGGCGATCCGCTGGACAAGAACACCGACATCGGGGCGATCAACTCCTCTGAGCAGCTTGCGCGGATCCGCGAACTCTCCGACATCGGCGAGGCCGAGGGCGCCGGTCGGTGGTCCCCCGAGTGCGAGCTGCCCCAGCACGGGTTCTGGTTCCCGCCGACCCTGTTCACCGGCGTCTCCCAGGCGCACCGGATCGCCCGCGAGGAGATCTTCGGGCCGGTCCTGTCGGTGCTGACCTTCCGCACGCCGGCGGAGGCGATCGAGAAGGCCAACAACACGCCGTACGGACTTTCCGCGGGTGTCTGGACCGACAAGGGCTCGCTGATCCTTCACATGGCCAACCACCTGCGCGCCGGGGTCGTGTGGGCCAACACGTTCAACAAGTTCGACCCGACCAGCCCGTTTGGCGGCTACAAGGAGTCCGGATACGGCCGCGAGGGCGGCCGGCACGGCCTCGAGGCTTACTTGAAGGGAGGCCAGGCATGAGCAGGGTCGACGTCCGCAAGACCTACAAGTTGTTCATCGGCGGCGCGTTCCCGCGCTCCGAGTCCGGGCACTCCTACGCCGTGACCGACAGCAAGGGCAGGTTCGTCGCCAACGCGGCGCTCGCGTCGCGCAAGGACGCCCGCGACGCCGTGCAGGCGGCGCGCAAGGCCTTTGCCGGCTGGTCGTCGCGCACCGCCTACAACCGGGCCCAGATCCTCTACCGCGTCGCGGAGGTCATGGAGGACCGTCGCCCGCAGTTCGTCGAGGCGGTACGCCAGTCGGAGGGGCTCGCGTCGGCGCGCGCCGAGAAGGTCGTCGACGAGTCGATCGACCGCCTGGTCTGGTACGCCGGGTGGGCCGACAAGATCACCCAGGTCGTCGGCAACGCCAACCCCGTGGCGGGGCCCTACTTCAACCTGTCGACGCCCGAGCCGACCGGGGTCGTGGCGGTGCTCGCCCCTCAGGAGTCCTCGCTCCTGGGGTTGGTCAGCGCGGTCGCCCCGGTCATTGTCACCGGCAACACGGTCGTGCTCGTGTCGTCGTACGACCGTCCGCTGCCGGCGGTCACGTTCTCCGAGGTGCTGGCCACCTCCGACGTGCCCGGTGGCGTGGTCAACATCCTCACCGGTGCTGCGGCCACGGTGGCGCCCTGGCTGGCGGCCCACATGGATGTCAACGCGATCGACCTGACCGGGGTGGCCGGCGACGCCGAACTTGCGCGGAACCTCGAGATCGCGGCGGCCGAGAACCTCAAGCGGGTCCGCCGCGCACCGGAGACCGAGCCCGACTGGGCCCGGAACCCCGGCATCGACACGATGACGGCGTTCCTCGAGACCAAGACCGTCTGGCACCCGATCGGGGTGTGAGCAGCCGCGCGCTCGGTGGTTGAGCCCAGCGAACCGCCCGTAGCCGCCCATCCGCGAGAATGACGGCGTGCGAGCGCGCGTGATCGTTCTGGCCGGCCCATCCGGGGCAGGCAAGTCCCGGCTCGCCGAACGGTTGGGGCTGCCCGTCCTGCGGCTCGACGACTTCTACAAGAGCGGGGACGACCCGACGCTCCCGACGATCACGAGCGGCGCCAACGCCGGGCTGATCGATTGGGACCACCCGGACTCCTGGCTGCTGGAGGACGCCCTCGCGGCCCTCGCGCAGCTGTCCCGAGAGGGTTCGGCCGAGGCGCCGGTCTACGAGATCGCGCGCAACGGCCGGTGTGGCTCGCAGGTGTTGGACCTCGCCGGGTCGCCGCTGTTCGTGGCCGAGGGAATCTTCGCTCCCGAGGTCGTCCAGGGGTGTGCGGACCGCGGCCTGCTCGCGGCGGCGTACTGCGTGCGGCAGCACCGGCTGGTCACGTTCTGGCGCCGCCTCACCCGTGACCTGCGCGAGCGCCGCAAGCCGCCGCTGATGCTGCTCCGGCGAGGCTGGACACTGCTGCGCGACCAGGACCGCGTGGTCGCCCACGCCGTCGCGCGCGGCTGCCGCGCCGTGACTCCCGACGAGGCCTACGCCGATGTCCAGCGGCTCACCGTTCCGCCAGGGCGGCGTAGCCCGGCTTGACGACGTCGTCGATGATCGCCAGCCGCTCGTCGAAGGGCAGGAACGCCGACTTCATCGCGTTGATGGTGAACCAGCGCAGGTCGTCGAGGTCGTAGCCGAACGCCTCCACCAGCGCCCACATCTCCTCGGTCATCGAGGTCTGGCTCATCAGGCGGTTGTCGGTGTTGACGGTCACCCGGAACCGGAGCCGCTTGAGCAACCCGATCGGGTGCTCCGCGATCGAGGCTGCGGCCCCGGTCTGCACGTTCGAGGTCGGGCACATCTCCAGAGGGATCCGCTTGTCCCGGACGTACGCCGCCAGCAGCCCCAGCTCGACCGACGGTTGACCGGTCGCTCCGGTGTCCCCGTGCACGGTGATGTCGTCGATGATCCGGACGCCGTGGCCGAGACGGTCGGCGCCACACCACTGGATGGCCTGCCAGATCGACGGAACCCCGAACGCCTCCCCGGCGTGGATCGTGAAGTGCGCGTTCTCGCGCTGGAGGTACTCGAAGGCGTCCAGGTGCCGCGTGGGCGGATAGCCCGCCTCCGCCCCGGCGATGTCGAAGCCGGCCACCCCCCGGTCCCGCCAGGCGACCGCCAGCTCGGCGATCTCCCGGGACCGGGCCTGGTGCCGCATCGCGGTCAGCAGCTGGCGGACCACGATCCTGCCCCCGGCCGCGTCCGTCCCGGCGTCGAACCCCGCTTGGACGGCCGACACCACCTGGTCGAGGGTGAGCCCGTCGGAGACGTGCTGCTCCGGGGCATAGCGGACCTCCGCGTAGACCACCCCGTCGGCTGCGAGGTCCTCCACGCACTCCCGCGCGACGCGGGTGAGCGCGTCCACGGTCTGCATCACCGCGACGGTGTGGTCGAAGGTCTCCAGGTAGCGCTCCAGCGAGCCGGAGTCCGCCGCCTCCACAAACCACTTCCCGAGCGACTCCGCGTCGCCTTCGGGCAGCTCGTGGCCGACCTCGGCCGCGATCTCGACGATCGTCTGCGGGCGCAGCCCACCGTCGAGGTGGTCGTGGAGGAGCACCTTCGGCGCCCGGCGTACCTGGTCACGGCTCGGAACAGTCACCCGCCTATCCTTCCACCCATGCGTGTCTTCACCAGCCTCGACGAGGTCGCAGCCGCCAAGGGCGAGGAGCTCGGCACCACTGACTGGGTCACCATCGGCCAGGACCGGGTCGACAAGTTCGCCGACGCCACCGGCGACCACCAGTGGATCCACGTCGACGTCGAGCGAGCGGCCTCCGGACCATTCGGAGGCACGATCGCCCACGGCTACCTCACGCTGTCACTCGTGCCGTGGCTCGGCAGCCAGGTGTTCTCGCTCGAGACCCCCGGCGCGAAGTTGAACTACGGCGTCAACAAGGTCCGCTTCCCCAACCCGCTGCGGGTGGGCTCGCGGGTCCGCAACACCGTCTCGGTGGGCGACGTCACCGACCTCCCGTCGGGCAAGCAGCTCACCCTCAAGCACGTGGTCGAGATCGAAGGCGAGGACAAGCCCGCCTGCGTCGCCGAGACCGTCGTACTGCTGCTGCCCTGACTCCTCCCACTCGTTGAGTTGGGCCTCACGGCCCCTTGAGTTGGGCCTCGCTGGTCAGTTCTCCCCAACTCAACGCTCAGCCGAGCCCAACTCAACGGGTCAGGAGATGCGGTCGATGACCAGGGGTGAGGGTTGGTACGACGACCCGTCGGGCTCGACGTCGTAGCCGCCGTCGAGCGACCCCAGCGCCCGCTCGAAGCGTGACTCGTCGTCGGTGAGCAGCGTGAACAGCGGCGAACCCTCTGTGACCCTGTCACCGGGACGGGCGTGCCAGACCACGCCGGCGCCCGCCTGGACCGGGTCCTCCTTGCGGGCCCGGCCGGCCCCGAGCCGCCAGGCAGCCATCCCGACCGCCAGTGCGTCGAGGCGGGTCAACACCCCGTTCGCCGGAGCAGCCACGACGTGCGACTCACGCGCCTCGGGCAGCGTCGTGTCGGGGTCACCGCCCTGGGCGGAGACCATCGACCGCCACACGTCCATCGCCGACCCGTCCGCGAGGCGCTCGGCGGGGTCGACGTCGGTGCGGCCGGCACCCGCGAGCATCTCGCGGGCCAGCGCCAGGGTCAGCTCGACGACGTCAGCAGGACCACCGCCCGCGAGCACCTCGACGGACTCGGCCACCTCGACCGCGTTCCCGGCCGTGAGCCCGAGCGGGGTGGACATGTCGGTGAGCAGGGCCACCGTGTGCACGCCGGCGTCCGAGCCGAGCTCGACCATCGTGGAGGCCAGCTCCCGGGCGTCGTCGACGTCCTTCATGAAGGCACCGGTCCCCACCTTCACGTCGAGCACCAGCGCACCGGTCCCCTCCGCGATCTTCTTCGACATGATCGAGGACGCGATGAGCGGGATCGCCTCGACGGTCCCGGTCACGTCGCGCAGCGCATAGAGCTTCTTGTCCGCCGGCGCCAGCTCGGCCCCGGCGGCACACACCACCGCCCCCACCGACTCCAGCTGGTCGAACATCTCCGCGTTGGTGAGGTCCGCCCTCCAGCCCGGGATCGACTCCAGCTTGTCGAGGGTGCCGCCGGAATGTCCCAGCCCACGCCCGGACAGCTGGGGTACGGCGACCCCGCAGGCCGCGACCAGCGGCGCCAGCGGCAGGGTGATCTTGTCGCCGACGCCGCCGGTGGAGTGCTTGTCGGCGGTGGGCCGCGAGAGCTTGGCGAAGTCGAGCCGCTCCCCGGACGCGATCATCGCCGCGGTCCACCGGGCGATCTCGCGGCGGTTCATGCCGTTGAGCAGGATCGCCATCGCCAACGAAGACATCTGCTCGTCCGCGACGTCACCGTTCGTGTACGCCGACACCACCCAGTCGATCTGGCTGTCGGACAGCTCGGCACCGTCGCGCTTGGCGATGATCACCTCGACCGCGTCGTGCCCACTCATCTCGCGGCCCCCAGGTCGTCGGGTCCGAATGGGTCGGGTAGCACCTCGTCCATCCGTCGCACCCCGGACACGGTGAGCAGCAGCAGCTCCCGTCCGCCGTGTTCGAACAGCAGTTGCCGGCAACGTCCGCACGGCATGATCACCTCACCCCCGCCGTTGACACACACGAAGTGCGTCAGCCGGCCACCACCGGTGGCGTGCAGCTGGGACACCACGCCGCACTCGGCACAGAGCACCACCCCGTAGGCCGCGTTCTCGACGTTGCAGCCGACGACCACCCTGCCGTCGTCCACCCTGGCCGCTGCTCCCACCGGGAAGCGGGAGTACGGCGCGTAGGCGCGCGCAGACACCTCCACGGCGGCGGCGGTCAGCGCCGCCCAGTCGAAGTCGGCCATGTCAGCTCTTGACGTAGGGCTCGCCATCGGCGGCCGGCGGGCGGACCCGGCCGACGAAACCGGCGACGGCGATGATGGTTGCGAGGTACGGCGCCGCACCGAGCAGCTCGCCCGGGAGCTTGTCGACGAAGCTGAGCTGGTTCTGCAGGTTCCACATGAACCCGAAGAAGATCGCCGCGAAGGTCGCTCCGATGGGGTGCCAGCGGCCCATGATGACCGCGGCCAGCGCGATGAAGCCGGTGCCAGCGGAGACGTCGCGGTCGAACGCGCCTGTCGAGCCGACGGTGTAGTAGGCGCCACCCAGACCGGCGAACACACCGCCCAGCAGCACCGCCTGCCACCGCACCCGGTTGACCTTGATGCCCACGGTGTCGGCAGCCTTCGGGTGCTCCCCGACCGAGCGGACGCGCAGCCCCCAGCGGGTCTCGAACAGCAGGAAGGTCACGATCGCGACCGAGGCGTACATCAGGTAGACCAGGATCGTCTGGTTGAACAGCGCCTCGCCCAACACGGGGATGTCCGCGAGGACCGGGATCCGGATCTCCTCGAGGATCTGGGGGTTGTTGAACCTGTCCTTCTGATTCCCGGGGATCTGTCCGAGCAGGAACGCGGTCAGGCCGGAGGCGAGTGCGACGAGCACAACACCGAGCACCACCTGGTTGACCTGGTAGCGCAACGCGAACAGACCGAGCAATGCCGCGATGCCGACGCCGGCGAGGACGCCGCCGACCAGGCCGAACGGGGCGCACAGCGCCACCGGGATGAAGACCAGCGAGCTGTAGGCGATGCTGGTGAAGACCGAGGCGAAGAACGCGCCCGCGAGGAACTGGCCCTCGATTGCGATGTTGATGACACCGGCACGCTCGCAGAGGCAACCGGCCAGGGCGCCGAGCACGAGCGGTGTGGCGATGCGCATCGTGCCGGGAATCGGGTTGGCGATGGCCGCCTGGAAGGCACCGCCCTGGTCGGCGTAGGCCCACATCAGGAACCCGAGATAGAACGTGATGCCGACCAGCAGCGCCAGCAGCAGTCCGGGCCAGCGCCGCGGGAAGCGGTTCAGCGCGGCAAGCACCAGCGCAACCGTCGACACTGCCACGGCACCCCACGAGATCCAGGTGGTGGTGAGTTCCTTGGGCCGGTCGTCGACGCTGACCCGCTCACCCAGGACGTAGGTGACGGTGGTGTTGTCGATCTTCAGCGCGAAGTAGATGAGCAACGCGAGAATGATCGCGAACGTGACCACCAGCCGGATCTGCCGGGTCACGTCGGCCCGGTCGCGGACTCGCGGCTCCTCGACCGGGGTGCCGGATGCCGGCGCCTTGATGGTGTCGGTGACGCCCATGCTCACCAGCCCTTCGCCATGACGGTGGAGGAATGCTCAGCGCCTCGGATGCGGAACACGCCCCGGATCAGCGCGGGCGCGGCCACGAAGAGCACGATCAGGGCCTGCAGCACCTGGGACATCTCGGGCGGTACGCCGGCTGCGGCCTGCATCGCCAGACCACCGGACGACAGCGCGCCGAACAGCAACCCGGCGAGCACTGTGCCGAGCGGGGTGGCGCGGCCGAGCAGGGCGACGGTGATGGCGTCGAAACCGATGCTGCCCGCGATCTGGTCGCCCAGGGGGTCCTGGCGGCCCAGCAGCTGCATCGCCACCGCCAGTCCGGCCAGCATGCCGGCGACGGTCATGGCCGTGATGTAGACCCGCCCGACACTCATGCCGGCAGTGCGGGCAGCGTCCGGGTTGGCACCCACGGCGCGAATCTCGAAGCCCCAGGTGCTGCGGTCGAGCAGCCACCAGATCAGGAGCGCGGCGAGCAGGGCGAGGAAGAAGCCGGTGTGCAGACCCAGGAGCGACGGGAACGCGGAGGAGTCGGCGACAGGTGGGGACAGCAGGTTCTCCTCCCCCGGCCGCTGGAAGGACTCCTTGGCCAGGAAGTACAGCAGCAGGAACCTGCCGACGTAGTTGAGCATGATCGTGGTGATGACCTCGTGGGCCCCGGTGCGGGCCTTGAGGAATCCCGCGATGGCCCCCCACAGCCCCGCGGCGACGATCGCGCCGACCAGCGCAAGCAGGAGGTGGAGGCCCACGGGCAGGTCGAGCTGGAAGCCGACCCAGCCGCACACGATGCCGCCGACCAGCATCTGGCCCTGGGCACCGATGTTGAACATGCCGGCACGGAAGGCGAGCGACACGCCCAGACCGGCGCAGATCAGCGGGGCGGCACGCTCGAGGGTGCGCACGACCGCACCGGGCGACCCGAGCGAGCCGTTCAACAGCGCGGAGTAGCCGTCCCAGACCGCAAGGCCGGCGTACCGGAAGAAGTCCCAGGGATAGGAGAAGAAGTAGGACAGCGACTCGATGACGCGCGGCGTCGAGAAGATGATCAGCAGCGCACCGACGAGCAGTGCGAGCACGATCGCCGCGATCGTCTCCTTCACGGTCGGCAGCCAGGCCTCCCACCGGGAGGCACCCGGGCTGCTCTTCGGTTGCGGCACCACCGGCGGCTGGGCGGTCTTGGCGTCACTCACGCGGCGCCTCCCTCAGCCGGCTCGTGAGCGCCAGCCATCATCAGGCCGATGTCCTCGCGGGCGATGTCTGGCGAGACGGTTCCGACGATGCGCCCGTCGTACATGACCGCGATCCGGTCGGCGATGGCGAAGATCTCGTCAAGCTCGGTCGACACGACGATCACGGCGGTGCCGCGGTCGCGCTCGGCGATGATCCGCTTGTGCATGAATTCGATCGAGCCCACGTCGACGCCGCGGGTGGGCTGCGAGGCGATCAGCACCTTCAACGGACGGGAGAACTCTCGCGCCACGACGACCTTCTGCTGGTTGCCACCGGAGAGCGAGCTCACGGGCGCCTCGGCGGACTCCGTGCGGATGTCGAACTCCTCGATTCGGTGGTCGGCGTTCCGGCGGATCGCGTCGAGGTCGAGCGCGAGGCCGCGGGAGTAGTCGGCGTGCCGGAACAAGTCCAGGACGAGGTTCTCACGGACGCTGAACGAGCCGACGAACCCGTCGTGGGACCGGTCCTCGGGGATGTAGCCGATGCCGTCCTCGAGCGACTGACGCGGGCCGTGGCGGCTGATGTCGCGTCCGTCGAGACGGATCTCGCCGGCGGCGGGACGAAGCAGGCCGAGCAGCGACTTGATGAGCTCGGTCTGACCGTTGCCCTGGACGCCGGCGATGCCGAGCACCTCCCCGGCGCGGGCCTCGAAGGAGACGTCCTTGACGACGAGGTGACCGCGCGGGTCGACGACGGTCACGTTGCGGGCCTCCAGCACCACGTCACCGGACTGCGGGGCCTCCTTCTCGACCTTCAGCTTCACGGACCTGCCGACCATCATCTCGGCGAGCTGAGCCTCGGAGGTGTCAGGCGCCGCGGTGCCGACGACCTTGCCGCGCCGGATGACCGTGATCCGGTCGCCGATGGCCTTGACCTCGCGCAGCTTGTGGGTGATGAAGATGATCGAGGTGCCGCGGGCCTTCAGCTCGCGCATGATCTCCATGAGCTCGTCGATCTCCTGTGGCGTGAGCACCGCCGTGGGTTCGTCCAGGATCAGCACCTCGGCATCGTTGGCCAGCGCCTTGATGATCTCGACGCGCTGCTGCACCCCCACCGGGAGCTGCTCCACGAGCCGGTCGGGGTCGACCTTGAGCCGGTAGCGCTCGGACAGGTCCCGGACCCGCTCGGCCGCCTGGGGCCGGTTCAGCACACCCATGCCGCGGGTCTGCTCGCGTCCCAGCATGACGTTCTCGGCGACGGTGAACACCGGGACCAGCATGAAGTGCTGGTGCACCATGCCGATGCCGGCCGCGATCGCGTCACCCGGCGAGGTGAAGGCGACCGGCTTCTCGTCGATCAGGATCTCACCGTCGGTCGGGTCCAGCAGTCCGTAGAGCATGTTCATCAACGTCGACTTGCCAGCGCCGTTCTCGCCGAGGAGGCAATGGATCTCGCCCGGTTCGATCGTCAGGTCGATGCGGTCGTTGGCGGTGAACGACCCGAACCGTTTGGTCAGTCCCCGGATCTCGAGATGCATCGCACTCCTTCGTGCAGGCACCACCCTCGGTCGAGTGGGTCACCAAAGAGGTTAGGACGTGCAGGTCGGGGCGGGATACCCCGCCCCGACCTGTCGAGTTGGTACTGCTCGTCGGCACTCAGCCGACGGTGATCTCTCCGTCGATGATCTGCTGCTTGAGCTCCTGGATCTTGGAGTCGAGCTCGCTGTCGATCTCGGCGTTCGGACCGTACGGCGCCAGAGCGACACCGCCGTTCTCGAGCGTGCCCTCGTAGACCTCGTTGGAGAACTCGCCGCCGGCCGAGGCGCGGATGGCCTCCTCCACCGCGACGTCCATTCCCTTCATGACCGAGGTCAGCAGCACGTCGCAGTACTCGGCGGCCGACTCGCAGCCGTCGGTGTCGACCCAGATGCCCCAGACATCGTTGTCCTGCGCCGCCTGCAGGCCACCGAGGCCTGCGGGACCGGCGACCGGGAAGATGACGTCCGCACCCTGGGTGATCATTTCTTCAGCGGTGGACTGGCCCTTGGTCTTGGACTCGAAGTCGTTGGTGAAGGAACCCTTCTCACTCTCGGGGTCCCACCCGATGACCTGGACGTCGGCGCCGTTGTCCTCGTTGAACTTCTCCACGCCCTGGGCGAAACCGGTCATGAAGATGGTGACGGTCGGGATGTTGAGTCCGCCGAAGGTGCCGACGACACCGGTCTCCGACTTCGCCGCGGCCAGGTAGCCGGCAAGGAACGAGGGCTCGGCAGTGTTGAAGGTCAGGCCCTTGAGGTTGGCGGGAGCCTTCTCGTAGGCGAAGTCGACGATCGAGAAGTCGACGTCCTTGTTCTTCTTGGCCGCCGCCAGCGTCGCGTCGCCCAGCAGGAAGCCCACAGTAGTCACGCTGTCGCAGTCCTCATCCACCATTGCCTGGATGTTGTCGGCGAACTCCGAAGGCGCGTTGGACTCGACCTCACCGGTCTGAACGCCCATGGTCTCCGCGGCGCTCTCCAGGCCGTCGTGCGACGTCTGGTTGAACGACTTGTCGTCGAAGCCGCCGGAGTCGGACACCATGCATGCCTTGACGTCGGGGAACTGCTCCGACGGAGCGCTCGAACTCTCCGATGGCGATTCGGAGCCCGTCGCCCCGTTGTCGGTCGACCGCTCACCGCAACCGGCCAGGGTCAACACAGCGATGGCACCCACCGCTGCAACTCGTGCCGTCTTCTTCACGGCGCCCTCCTGATCTGATATCGACGCCCGAGACCGGGCGCACCGGGCACACCCTAAGGCAGGAACACCGCAATGCCGCCCATTGCAAACCCAACTGTTACAGGTTGGTGACCCGCCCGCTCAGCGGTGTGACAACGACGCCGCAACGAGGGCTCCGAGAGCAGCCTCGGCGAGCACCCGGGACGCGATTGCGGTGGCGCGGTCATCGACGCGCAGGTTCCCTTGGTGCAGGTCGTACGTCGGTCCGCCAGGCGTCCGGGTCCCGAGTCGGGCCATCGCGCCCGGCACCCGGTCCAGGAACCAGCCGAAGTCCTCCCCGCCCAGGCTCTGGGTGGTGGCCACCCGGCCGTCTGGACCGAGGGCGTGCTCGATCGCTCTGCCCAGGACCCGGGTCGAATCGGGATCGTTGATGACCGGCGGAACGCCCCTGCGGTAGTCGACGACCGCTGCGACGCCGTAGGGGGACACGATCTCGTCGATCACCCCGCGCACCAGCGCCTCGGTCTCCGCCCAGGCCACGGCGTCGAGCATCCGGACCGTGCCGGCCACCTGACCCCGCCCGGGGATCACGTTGGGGGCCGAGCCCGCGCGGACCATGCCCCAGACCAGGCTCACGCCGGCCCTCGGGTCGAGCCGGCGCGAGACGATCGCCGGGAGCTCGGTGACGACCTTGCCGAGGGCGAAGGTGAGGTCCTCGGTGAGGTGTGGCCGCGACGTGTGGCCGCCACGGCCGGTCAGCTCCACCGACAGGCTGTCGGCAGCGCCGGTGAGCGGGCCGTCGCGGAGACCGATCTGGCCGACGTCGAGCGTCGGGTCGCAGTGCAGGCTGAAGATGCGGCTCACCTCGTCGAGGGCACCGGCCTCCATCATCCGCAGGGCGCCGCCGGGCATGACCTCCTCGGCGGGCTGGAAGAAGAGCCTGACGACTCCAGGGAGCTGGCCCCGCGCGTGGGTCTCGGCCAGCGCCAGCGTCGACCCCACCAGCCCGGCGGTGTGCACGTCGTGGCCGCAGGCGTGGGCGACGCCGGGGTTGACGCTCGCCCAAGGCTCCTCGGTGGTGTCCTCGACGGGGAGGGCGTCGAGGTCGGCGCGCAGGGCGACGACCGGGCCGCCATCTCCGACCTCGGCGACCAGCCCGGTGCCGTCCAGCCGGGTGACCCGGGCCCCTGCCTCGGCCAGCCGGGCGGCCACGATCCGGGTGGTCCGCTCCTCCGCCCAGGAGAGCTCGGGGTGGGCGTGGAGATCACGCCGGAGGTCGACGAGCTCGCCGGAGAATTTCTCGACGACGTGCTCGATGGTGCGGGAGGCGAGGACGGGGTCACTGTCTGACATGTTGATGTAGAGGTTAGTCCAGCGCCCCGTCGGGGAAGAATTCGTCCGGACGCACGCGAACCCCGGGCGCGCCATGCCCAGGGTCCGCGTGCGTGCCGTAGGCGAAGTCCGGCACACAAGGCGTTGACCTCCGCAGAGGTCCAATGAGACGACACCCATGCTGGCCGCTCGCCGGGCAGAGCAACAGGACCGGACAACCCAGATCCGGGTGGCCCGTTCGGGTCATTCCCCGGTGTCGTAGGCATTCAGGATCTGGTCCGCCGCCACCGTGGCGGGGAGCTCACCCGCCAGGACCTGCTCGCGGATCTCGTCCCGGATCGCCGCCACGCCGCGGGACCGACGCAGCCGCTGGGCCAGCTCGTCGCGCACCAGCGACCAGGTGAACTCCAGCTGCTGGCGGGCCCGCTTGGCCGCGAGCCCGTCCTCCCCCAGGTGGTCGCGATGGCCCAGCACGCGCTTCCAGACGTCGTCGACCCCTGTCCCGGTCAAGCCGGAGCAGGTCACCACCGGGGGCACCCAGCCGCCCTTGCCGTGCACCAGGCGCAGCGCCCCGGCCAGCTCGCGGGCAGCGGAGCGGGCCTCCCCCTCCCTATCAGCACCGCCGACGCCGTCCGCCTTGTTGACGGCGATCACGTCGGCGATCTCGAGGATCCCCCGCTTGATCCCCTGCAGCTGGTCGCCGGTACGGGCCAGGGTGAGGAAGAGGAACGTGTCGACCATGCCGGCCACGGTGATCTCGCTCTGTCCGACGCCGACCGTCTCGACCAGCACCACGTCGTACCCCGCGGCCTCGAGGACGGCCATCGACTGGGTGGTCGCCCGGGCCACTCCCCCGAGCGTCCCGGCGGCCGGGGAGGGCCGGATGTAGGCGTTCGGGTCGCCGGCCAGCCGGGCCATCCGCGTCTTGTCGCCCAGCACCGAACCGCCCGTGCGCACGCTGGACGGGTCGACGGCCAGGACGCCGACCCGGTGTCCCGTGGCGGTCAGCTGGGTCCCGAGCTCCTCGATGAACGTCGACTTGCCGACGCCGGGCACTCCCGAGATCCCGACTCGTACCGAGTCACCGGCGCCCCGGCCGGCGAGCTCGGCCAGCAGCTCGCGCGCCGCCTCCCGGTGCTCCGGCTTCCAGGACTCCACCAGGGTGATCGCCTGCGAGACGGCCGCCCGCCGCTGCGCGCGGACCCCCTCGACGAGCTCGGCGGTCTGGGCCATCAATGGCCGAGCTGACCGGAGAGCTTGCCGAGCAGGTCGAGCGCGGACTCGGCGATGACGGTGCCGGGCAGGAAGACCGCCGCCGCACCCATCTCCTTCAGGGTGGCCACGTCATCGGGCGGGATCACCCCGCCGACCACGACCATGATGTCCGGGCGTCCCTGGTCGGTGAGCGCCTGCCGCAGCTGGGGCACCAGGGCCAGGTGGCCGGCTGCCAGCGACGAGATGCCGACGATGTGGACGTCGGCGTCGACCGCCTGTTGGGCGACCTCCTCAGGGGTGGAGAACAGCGGGCCGACGTCGACGTCGAAGCCCATGTCGGCGAAGGCGCTCACGACCACCTTCTGGCCCCGGTCGTGGCCGTCCTGGCCCATCTTGGCGACCAGGATCCGCGGCCGGCGTCCTTCGGCCTCCTCGAACGCGTCGGCGGTCTCGATGACCTGCTGCACCAGCTGGTCACCCGCGGTGCCGGACTCGTCCCTGAACACGCCGCTGATCGTACGGATCGTCGCCCGGTGCCGCCCGTAGACCTTCTCCAGGGCGTCGGAGATCTCGCCGACCGTGGCCTTGGCCCGGGCCGCGTCGACGGCGAGGGTGAGGAGGTTCTGGTCGAGCGAACCGCCGTGGACGTGCCCGTCGCCCGCCGACTTCGTGAGGGCCTCCAGCGACCTCCGTACGTCGTCCTCGTCGCGCTCCGCCCGGAGCCGCTCCAGCTTGGCGATCTGCTGCTGGTAGACCTCGTTGTTGTCGACCTTCAGCACGTCGAGGGGATCTTCGTCGGCGAGCCGGTAGGTGTTGACCCCGATGACCTTCTGGGCGCCCGAGTCGATCCTGGCCTGGGTGCGGGCCGCCGCCTCCTCGATCCGCATCTTCGGGATGCCCTGCTCGATGGCCTTGGCCATGCCGCCGGCCCGCTCGGCCTCGAGGATGTGGGCCCACGCTCGCTCGGCGAGGTCGTGGGTGAGCCGTTCGACGTACCAGGAGCCGCCCCACGGGTCGATCGTGCCCGTCGTACCGCTCTCCTGCTGCAGCAGCAGCTGGGTGTTGCGAGCGATCCGGGCCGAGAAGTCGGTCGGCAGCGCGATCGCCTCGTCCAGTGCATTCGTATGCAAGGACTGTGTGTGGCCCTGGGTGGCGGCCATCGCCTCGATGCAGGTCCGGGCGACGTTGTTGAAGGCGTCCTGGGCCGTCAGCGACCAGCCGCTGGTCTGGCAGTGCGTCCGCAGGCTGAGGGACTTGGGGCTCTGCGGGTCGAACTGGCGGACCAGGCGCGACCACAGGGCACGGGCGGCGCGCAGCTTCGCGACCTCCATGAAGAAGTTCATCCCGATCGCCCAGAAGAAGGACAGCCGTGGGGCGAACCGGTCGATGTCGAGCCCGGCCTCCAGGCCGGCCCGGATGTACTCCACGCCGTCGGCGAGCGTGTAGGCGAGCTCCAGGTCGGCGGTCGCCCCCGCCTCCTGGATGTGGTAGCCGGAGATCGAGATCGAGTTGAAGCGCGGCATCCGCTCGGCGGCGTAGGCGAAGATGTCGGAGATGATCCGCATGCTCGGCTCGGGCGGATAGATGTAGGTGTTGCGGACCATGAACTCCTTGAGGATGTCGTTCTGGATGGTCCCCGTGAGCTGTTCCGGCTTCACCCCCTGTTCCTCCGCCGCGACGATGTAGAGCGCGAGCACCGGCAGCACGGCGCCGTTCATCGTCATGCTGACGCTCATCTCGTCGAGCGGGATCCCGTCGAAGAGGGTCCGGGCGTCGTAGATCGAGTCGATCGCCACCCCGGCCATGCCGACGTCACCACGAACGCGTGGGTGGTCGGAGTCGTAGCCGCGGTGGGTGGCCAGGTCGAAGGCGACGCTCAGACCCTTCTGGCCGGCCGCCAGGTTGCGGCGGTAGAACGCGTTTGACTCCTCGGCGGTGGAGAACCCGGCGTACTGCCGGATCGTCCACGGCTGGGTGGTGTACATCGTCGGGTAGGGACCACGCAGGAACGGGCTGAGCCCCGGCCACGTGTCGAGAGCGTCGAGGCCCTCGAGGTGCTCCGGACCGTAAACCGGCAGGATGTCGATCCCCTCCGGGCTGTGCCAGGGCTCGCCGTTTGGTACCAAACGGTGGGTTTCGGCGGCCTCGGGCTGCCGTTTGGTACCAAACGGTGCATCTCCGGACAGGGGCAGGCCGGCGAAGCTCTTCGGAACCGCGCTCATCGCAGCTGCTCCCTCGTCCGGCGCAGGAAGTCCAACGCATCGACCCCCACCGCGCAGGAGTCATCCACCTCGAGGTCGCCCGGCTCACCGGCCAGGATCACGTGCCGCGCCCCGGCCTCCCGCAGCCTGGCGACCAGGTCGGCGCCCCACTCCGCATATGTGGGGTCGGCTCCCGCGAGGCAGACGACCGGCTGACCGTCGAACGCCGCCAGCACGTCATCGACGCCCTCGGTCGCGCCGGCGATCTCGACGGGGACCCCTCCGGCGGCGAACAGGTTGGTCGCGAACGACGCCCGGGCGGTGTGGGCGGCCACCGTGCCCATCGTGGCGAGGAAGACGGGGGTGTCCGCCGGTTCGTCGCGTAGCGCCTCGAACGCCGCACCGTAGCGGTGGACCTCGGACGCGGCGGGGTCGGGCCGACGCTCGGGCGGCACCTCGGCGAGGTTGGGGAACTCGCTCAGACCGGTCAGCGGGCGCTTGCGGGTGGCGACCTCGTGATCGCGGCGCTCGACGGTTCGCTCGACCATCGCGTCCAGGGACTCGCCGTCCTCGAGGCGACCGAAGACCTCCCACGCGGCGCGGGCCAGGTCGTCGGTGAGCTTCTCGACGGCGTACGCCCCGCCGGCCGGGTCGGTGACTCGAGCCAGGTGGGACTCGGAGATCAGCAGGCTGGAGGTGTTGCGGGCGATCCGGCGGCCGAAGGCGTCCGGCACGCCGAGGGTGGAGTCGAACGGCAGCACGGTGACCGCGTCCGCTCCCCCGACGCCCGCGGCGAACGCGGCCACGGTGGTGCGGAGCATGTTGACCCAGGGGTCGTGCTTGCTCATCATCGGGCGGCTGGTGACGACGTGCTGGCGCTGGGTCCGCTCGGTGGCCTCGCTCAGCTCGAGCACACGCGCCCACAGACGGCGGGCGGCGCGGAGCTTGGCGATGGTGGGGAACTGCTCGTCGGTGGCGGCGTAGCGGAACTCCAGCAACCGGGCGGCGGCATCGAGGTCGACGCCGGCGTCAACGAGGGTGCGGAGGTACGCCGCGGCGGTGGCCAGCGACCAGGCCAGCTCCTGGGCGTCGGAGGCGCCGCGGTCGTGGACCCGGGTCGCGTCGACGACGAAGCCGAGCACCCCGGCGTCGAGGGCCTGCTCGGCCGCTGCCCTGGTGGCCTCGCCCGCGGGGGTGCCCAGGTTGGTGGCCGGGTGGAGCGCGCGGCCGTCGGCGTAGGCGAGGAAGGCGTCGGGGGCGACGCCGTCGAGCACCACCGGCGCCAGGTCGAGCAGCACGCCGTCCAGCACGGCGGCGAGGTCGGTCTCCAAGGTGGTCGCCAGCCACAGGGAGGTGGCGCCGTTGTCGAGGTCGACCAGGGCGGCCTCGTTGGCCTGCTTCGGGTCCGATCCGGTCAGGTGGGCCCGGATGTCCCAGTCCCCGGTCCGGTCCGGACGGCCACTCGTCGCGAGGTCGTCGACGAGCTCGGGAGTGCCGAGGGGGCTGACCGGGATCCCGTCGAGGGTGCGCAGCGCCAGCTGGCCCCAGACGTCGGTGTCGGAGTCCCGATCTCCCAGGCGCCCGGTCTTGCGGAGCACGGCGGCCGCGGCCTTCTCCCAGTCATCACGGGAGTGGCGGTCCTCGACGTCGGCAAGGGCTAGGGATCCCTGCTCCGGTTCGAGCTCGTCCGGCTCGTCCAGCCCACCCTCGACCTCGGTCATCGCGCGATCCAGCTGCAGACGCATGTCATGGTGCGAACGTTACGAGGGCGCGCCGGGCAGGGGCTACCGAGTGTGACCTTTCGGACCGAGGGAGGTCGCCGTACGGTGCCAGGGTGCCGGTCGCCGTCGCGCTCTTCCGCAACCTCAACCTGGGCCAGGGCTGGGCACCTCGACGGCCCCAGCTGGAGGAGGCGTTCGCCGACGCCGGAGCGGCCCGGGTCCGGAGTGTGCGGTCCAACGGCACCGTGGTGTTCGAGCACCCAGCACCGAAGCGCGCAGCGGCGCAGGTGCGGACGGCGCTCGGCGGGCTGACGGGATACGACGACGTGGTCGTGGTCCGCCGGGCTCACTGGCTGCTCGACCTCGTCCGCCGCGCCGACACCCTCGACCTTCCGGTCGGCGCTGCGGCAGAGGTGGCGTTCTTCGACGCGCGATCGCCCCTCCCTCTCGTGCTGCCCTGGGCGTCCCCTGACGGCCGGCTGCGCGTGCTTGCCGGCGATCACCGTCACGCGGTGACGTCGTTCCACGACGCGTCCGGGCGAGGCAGCAACGCCACGGTCGTGCTGCAGCGGGTCACCGGCGTGCGGGTCACCTCCCGAGGGCTGGACACCGTGCGCCGGGTCGCCGGCCTGCTGTCCTGACCCGAGGCGACCGGCCACCCGGAGCGCGAACCAGGGGCGAGATGCTTCTCAGACCTCGTCGCGGCCGTCGTTGTCCTTGTTGCGGACGCCGATCTTGCTCCCGAGCCAGACCAGCGGGTCGAACCTCCGGTCGGCCACGCGCTCCTTCATCGGGATGATCGCGTTGTCGGTGATCCGGATCCCTTCGGGACAGACCTCGGTGCAGCACTTGGTGATGTTGCACATGCCGAGGCCGGCGGTGTCCTGGGCGTAGGAGCGGCGGTCGTCGATGTCGAGCGGGTGCATGTCGAGCTCGGCGTACCGGAGGAAGAACCGCGGCCCGGCGAAGGCGGGCTTGTTGTCGTCGTGGTCGCGGACGACGTGGCAGGTGTCCTGGCAGAGGAAGCACTCGATGCACTTGCGGAACTCCTGGCCCCGCTCGACGTCCTCCTGCATCATCCGGCGCTTGCCGTCCGGGTCGCGAGGCGGCAGCGTGATCGGCGGGAACTCCCGGGCCTTCTGGTAGTTGTACGACACGTCGGTGACCAGGTCGCGGACCACGGGGAAGGCTCGCATCGGGGTGATGGTGATGGTCTCCGCGGGGTCGAAGTCGGAGAGCCGGGTCATGCACAGCAGTCGTGGCCGGCCGTTGATCTCCGCGCTGCAGGAGCCGCACTTGCCGGCCTTGCAGTTCCAGCGGACGGCGAGGTCGCCGGCCTGGGTGGCCTGGACCCGGTGGATGGCGTCGAGGACGACCTCCCCCTCGGAGACCTCCACGGTGTAGTCGCCGAGCTCGCCGCCGTCCTGGTCACCGCGCCAGATCCGCATCTTCAGGTCGTAGCCCACGGCTAGTTGCCTTCCTTCTTCTCGACGGGTTCGCTCGGCGGTGTGTCGAAGTGGGTCTTGAGGTCCTCCGGCATCACCGGCAGCGACTTCTCCGCCAGGTCGACGCCGGCGCCGGTGGCGTCGAGGGTGAGGACGAGGTTGCGGGTGCCCCAGTCGTCGTCGGTCATCGGGTAGTCGTCGCGGGTGTGTCCGCCACGGGACTCGGTGCGGGTCAGGGCCGCCTTCGCGATGCATTCCGAAACCAGCAGCATGTTGCGCAGGTCCAGCGCGAGGTGCCAGCCGGGGTTGTACTGCCGGTGCCCCTCGACGAGGAGGTTCTTCGCTCGCTCCTTGAAGACCTGGATCTGCTCCAGCGACCGCGAGAGCTCCTCGCCGGTGCGGATGATGCCCACCAGGTCGTTCATCGCCTGTTGCAGGTCCTGCTGGATCGTGTAGGCGTTCTCACTGGCGCCCTCGGGCGGGTCGAACGGCGAGAGTGCCGTCACCTCCGCGCCCCGGACCGCCTCCGGATCGACGCCGGGACGGTCCGCCAGCGACGCGGCGTAGCCTGCAGCGCTCTCCCCCGCCCGCCGGCCGAAGACCAGCAGGTCGGACAGGGAGTTGCCTCCGAGGCGGTTGGATCCGTGCATGCCGCCGGAGCATTCGCCGACTGCGTACAGACCCGTGACGGCGCTCAGCTCGGTGTCGGCGTCGACCTCGACCCCGCCCATGACGTAGTGGCAGGTCGGCCCGATCTCCATCGGCTCGGCGGTGATGTCGACGTCGGCCAGCTCCTTGAACTGGTGGTACATCGACGGCAGTCGCTTGCGGATGAACTCGGCGTCACGCCGCGAGGCGATGTCGAGGAAGATCCCGCCGTGCGGTGACCCGCGCCCCGCCTTGATCTCGGAGTTGATCGCCCGGGCGACCTCGTCACGCGGCAGCAGCTCGGGAGGCCGGCGGTTGTTCTTCTTGTCGTCGTACCACTTGTCCGCCTCCTCCTCGTTGTCGGCGGTCTCGCTCTTGAAGAACTCGGGGATGTAGTCGAACATGAACCGCTTGCCCTCGGAGTTCTTCAAGACTCCGCCGTCGCCGCGCACCGACTCCGTGACCAACAGCCCCTTCACCGACGGCGGCCAGACCATGCCGGTCGGATGGAACTGCACGAACTCCATGTTGATCAGGCTCGCGCCGGCCCGCAGGGCGAGGGCGTGGCCGTCCCCGGTGTACTCCCAGGAGTTCGACGTCACCTTGAAGCTCTTGCCGATCCCGCCGGTCGCCAGCACGACGCTAGGGGCCTCGAACACGATGAACCGGCCGGTCTCCCGCCAGTAGGCGAACGCCCCGGAGATGGCCTCGCCATCCTTGAACAGCTCGGTGACCGTGCACTCCATGAACACGTCGATCCCGAGCGCGACGGCTCGCTGCTGGAGGGTGCGGATCATCTCCAGGCCGGTCCGGTCGCCGACGTGGGCGAGGCGGGCGTACCTGTGCCCGCCGAAGTCGCGCTGCGAGATCAGGCCGTCCTCGGTGCGGTCGAACAGCGCACCCCAGTCCTCGAGCTCCTGCACCCGCTCGGGTGCCTCCTGGGCGTGCAGCTGGGCCATCCGCCAGTTGTTGAGCATCTTTCCGCCACGCATGGTGTCGCGGAAGTGCACCTCCCAGTTGTCCTCGGGCCAGCGGTTGCCCATAGCGGCCGCGATGCCGCCCTCGGCCATCACGGTGTGGGCCTTGCCGAGCAGCGACTTGCACACGATCGCCGTCCGGGCGCCGGCCTCGTGCGCGGCGATGGCGGCACGCAGACCGGCCCCACCGGCGCCGATCACGACCACGTCGTACGTGTGGCGCTCCAGGCCACCGGCCTCGGCGCCGGACATCTGGTTCCCGGTCATCGGGTGCCGCTCACTCGTCATCAGAAGAACCTCGGGTCGTCGAACGCGTTGATGGCGAGCAGGTAGATGTAGAGATCGACCAGCGCCACGGAGAACAGGGACACCCAGGCGTACTGGCCGTGCTTGGCGTTGAGCTTGGACACCCCGGTCCAGAGCCGGTAGCGGACCGGGTGCTTCGAGAAGTGCCGCAGCCGTCCGCCGACGGCGTGCCGGCACGAGTGACACGACAGCGTGTAGAGCCAGATGTAGACGACGTTGATGGCCATCAGCACCGTGCCGAGGCCCATGTGGATCCCCTCGGGCTCGCCCGGGGCCGGCCGGAACGCCAGGAACACGTCGTAGGTCAGGATCAGCGCGACCAGCACGGCGGCGTACCAGAAGTAGCGGTGCAGGTTCTGCAGGACCAGCGGCAGGCGGCTCTCACCGGAGTACTTCTGGTGCGGCTCGGCCACGGCGCAGGCGGGCGGGGAGAGCCAGAACGCCCGGTAGTAGGCCTTGCGGTAGTAGTAGCAGGTCATCCGGAAGCCGAGCGGGAAGATCAGGATGATCAGCGCCGCTGAGAGCGGCCACCACGCGAAGGGCTGCCCGAAGTCCGAGGATCCCTCGACGCAGTCACCGAGGCACGGGGAGTAGAAGGGCGAGAGGTACGGCGACGCGAAGTAGTCGGTGCCCATGAACGCCCGCCACGTGGCGTAGACGACGAACGCCGAGAACACCACGAACGTGGTCAGCGGCGAGAGCCACCACCGGTCCCCCCGCAACGTCTTCTCGTCGATGCGGGCCCGACTGGGCCCGGTCACGCCTGTCGTCATCTGCTTCCCTTCGGTGGGCCCCCGGCTCCCCTGAGGCCGGCGGTGTGCAGTCTGCAGTCTCTCCGGCGCGAGGGTAACGGGCCACACCGGGGTGTTCATCCAGTGGTCACGTGTCTGCCGAGCGGGCGTTCTGGCGCCGACCGGACGCGGCCTGACCCCGGTCTGGGGGCCACAGAAAATGTCACACCGTCCACGGGCGTCGGGGTGGCTCGCGGGACGGTAGCGTTTGATGTCGTGGCGACGACGACTCCCCGGCCCGACGTGGGCCGCAGCCTGGTCACCGGAGCACGCGCGGCGCGCTCGACCATCGCGCTGAAGATGCTGATGGCCGTCAGCGGCATCCTGTTCATCCTGTTCGTGCTGGCGCACATGTACGGCAACCTCAAGGCCTTCGCCGGTCACGACTCCTACAACGAGTACGCCCACCACCTGCGGGAGCTGGGCGAGCCGATGCTGCCCCACGAGGGCGCGCTCTGGATCCTGCGCGTGGCCCTGATCGTGGCACTCGTCGTCCACGTCTACTCGGCCGTGGTGCTCTGGCGCCGGGCCCGCAGGGCCCGGACGGTCAGGTACGTCGTCAAGAAGCACACCGGGGCCACGTTCGCGAGCCGGATGATGCGCTGGGGTGGCTTCACCATCCTGCTCTTCGTCGTGTGGCACCTGCTGAACTTCACGATCGGCAAGGTCAACGTGACCGGCGGCCCGACGAACGACCCCTACAACCTCCTGGTCGACAGCTTCTCGACCTGGTGGCTGACGCTGATCTACCTGGTCGCGATGGCCATGCTCGGCGCGCATCTCCACCACGGCATCTGGAGCGCTGCGCAGACCCTCGGCCTGACCAACAACTCCCGCGCGCGCACCAACGCGAAGGGGCTTGGCCTGATCCTCGCGCTGGTCATCACCGTCGGCTTCTCCATCGTCCCAATCTTCATCCTCGCCGGCGTCATCTCGAAGTAAGGCTTCCCATGACCGACATGCCCGACACCACCAGCGCCTTCGACGCCTCCCACACGACGTCCCACGAGGAGGAGTTCGACGACGCCGCGGAGTTCTACGTCCCGGGCGACCCGATCATGGACACCAAGGCCCCGGGCGGCCCGCTGGACGAGAGGTGGGGGACTCGCCAGTTCGAGGCCCGGATCGCCAACCCGGCCAAGCGTCGCCGGCTCTCGGTGATCGTGGTCGGCACCGGCCTCGCGGGCGCCTCTGCCGCGGCCACGCTCGGCGAGGCCGGCTACGTCGTGAAGTCCTTCTGCTACCAGGACTCCCCGCGCCGTGCCCACTCGATCGCCGCCCAGGGCGGCATCAACGCGGCCAAGAACTACAAGGGCGACGGTGACTCCGTCTACCGGCTCTTCTACGACACGATCAAGGGTGGCGACTACCGGTCCCGGGAGTCCAACGTCTACCGCCTCGCCCAGGTCAGCGTGAACATCATCGACCAGTGCGTCGCGCAGGGTGTCCCGTTCGCCCGGGAGTACGGCGGCCTGCTCGACAACCGCTCCTTCGGCGGGGTGCAGGTCTCGCGCACGTTCTACGCCCGCGGACAGACCGGCCAGCAGCTGTTGATCGGCGCCTACCAGGCCCTCGAGCGACAGGTCGCCGCTGGCACCGTGCGGTGCTACACGCGCCACGAGATGGTCGAGCTGATCGTGGTCGACGGCCGGGCCCGCGGGATCATCGTCCGCGACATGGTCACCGGCGAGATCGAGACCTACTTCGCCGACGTCGTCGTACTCGCCAGCGGCGGATACGGAAACGTCTTCTTCCTCTCCACCAACGCGATGGGCTGCAACGTCACGGCGACGTGGCGGGCCCACCGCAAGGGCGCCTTCATGGCCAACCCGTGCTTCACCCAGATCCACCCGACCTGCATCCCGGTCTCGGGCGCCCACCAGTCCAAGCTCACCCTGATGAGCGAGTCGCTGCGCAACGACGGCCGGATCTGGGTGCCGAAGAACAAGGGCGACTGCGACAAGGACCCGCGGGAGATCGCCGAAGAGGACCGCGACTACTACCTGGAGCGGATCTACCCGTCGTTCGGCAACCTGGTCCCGCGCGACATCGCATCCCGGCAGGCGAAGAACATGTGCGACGAGGGCCGCGGCGTCGGCCCGGAGGTCGACGGTGTACGACGCGGGGTCTACCTCGACTTCGCCGAGGCGATCGAGCGGCTCGGCCGCCAGGCGATCGAGGACAAGTACGGCAACCTCTTCGACATGTATGCCCGGATCACCGGAGAGGACCCCTACGAGGTCCCGATGCGGATCTACCCCGCGGTGCACTACGTCATGGGCGGGCTCTGGGTCGACTACGACCTGCAGTCGACGATCCCTGGCCTGTTCGTCACCGGGGAGGCGAACTTCTCCGACCACGGGGCGAACCGGCTCGGCGCGTCCGCCTTGATGCAGGGCCTCGCTGACGGGTACTTCGTGCTGTCGAACACGATCCGCGACTACCTCGCGGACGGACCGTTCGACCGGGTCCCCGAGGACCACCCCGCGGTGGTGGAGGCGCAACAGTCGGTGCAGCAGCGGATCGACCACTTCATGAACAACGGCGGCACCCGCAGCGTCGACTCCTACCACCGGGAGCTCGGCCACATCATGTGGGAGTTCTGCGGGATGGAACGGAGCGAGGACGGCCTGAAGAAGGCCGTCGACCTGATCCGCACGCTGCGCGACGACTTCTGGCGCAACGTGAAGGTGCTCGGCACCGCCGACAGCCTCAACCAGTCGCTGGAGCGGGCCGGCCGGGTGGCGGACTTCCTCGAGCTCGGTGAGCTGATGTGCATCGACGCGCTGAACCGCCGCGAGTCCTGCGGCGGCCACTTCCGGGCCGAGTCTCAGACCGAGGAGGGCGAGGCCCTGCGCCACGACGAGCAGTACTCCTACGTGGCCGCCTGGGAGTGGGCCGGGGAGGGTGAGAAGCCGGTCCTGCACAAGGAGAACCTGGTCTACGAGTTCGTCGAGATGAAGCAGAGGTCCTACAAGTAATGAAGCTGACCCTGAAGATCTGGCGCCAGGCCGACCCGCTCACCGAAGGTCAGATGCACACGTACGACGTCGACGACATCTCCCCCGACATGTCCTTCCTCGAGATGCTCGACGTGCTCAACGAGCGACTGAACGCGGAGGGCGAGGAACCGGTCGCGTTCGACTCCGACTGCCGCGAGGGGATCTGCGGCATGTGCGGGCTGATGATCAACGGCGAGGCGCACGGTCCGGAGGTCACGACCACCTGCCAGCTGCACATGCGGACGTTCAGTGACGGCGAGACGATCACGATCGAGCCCTGGCGTGCCGATGCCTTTCCGGTGCTCAAGGACCTCTGCGTGGACCGCAGCGCCTTCGACCGGATCATCCAGCAGGGCGGGTACATCTCGGTCAACACCGGCGCCGCCCCCGACGCCCACGCCACCCCGGTCCCGAAGGACAAGGCGGACCGCGCCTTCGACGCCGCCACCTGCATCGGCTGCGGCGCCTGCGTCGCCTCCTGCCCCAACGGGTCGGCGTCCCTGTTCGTGGGCGCCAAGGTGACCCATCTCGGCGAGCTGCCGCAGGGGCAGGCCGAGCGCGACAGCCGGGTGGTCAACATGGTCGCCCAGCACGACCACGAGGGCTTCGGCGGCTGCACCAACATCGGCGAGTGCTCCGCGGCCTGCCCCAAGGAGATCCCTCTCGACGTGATCTCCCGCCTCAACTGGGACCTCCACGCCGCCCTCCGCCACGGCCACTAGGAGCGGGCTGGCAAGTAGCGCCAGCACTCAGCAGAAACCACAGCGGACCGCGAGACCGGCGCAACGCAACTCAGGCACCAGCCGAGTCGGCGGAAAGGTCCGGAGGAGCGAAGCGGAGGAGGGCGGCTTGCGCCGACTCGGCGTCCCGGACTCTTGCAGTTGCGCCGACTCGGGCCGAATTTGCGGAGCGTCAGCGCCGACTCGCGCGGAGTGCCTTCCAGCCGAGGGAACCGAGGAGGGCGGCAATGGCGAAGTTGACGACGATCAGGACGGTGTGGGCGACCCAGTAACCGGTGGCGCGGTCCTCCCCGGAGTCGTAGGCGGCCCAGAGGTTTCGCGCGAACGTGCCGAAGGTGACGACGTTCCAGACCGCGACGGCCAGCAGCAGCACGGCGTGCCTGCGCTCGAACTTCACAACTGCTCCCTCTTCCGACGGGCCACGGCCACCAGGGCGAGCGCCGTCGCCCCGCCGGCCGCGAACGACTTCGCCACCCTGCTCCTGCTCGCCGACTCGGGAGCCGGCGCCTCGTGCAGGTCGACCCGGGTCAGCTCCTGCATCTTCGCTCGTTCCAGCGCCTCGCGGTCCCGGATCTCGCGGGCCGCGACGGTCGTGTGCGCCCACGCCGCGGCGTACATCACGACCCGGGAGAAGTAGTTGATCCAGACCAGGAGGATCAGCGCGATCCCGAAGGCCTTGAACGCGGGTTGGTCGGTGGTGGACGCGATCAGCCACCGGGAGAGCTGCTTGAGCAGCTCGAAGCCGACCGCACCCAGCAGCGCACCCGACCACAGCGAACGCTTCGGCTCGTCCGGGTCGCCCAGGAGCTTGAAGAAGGCGAAGAACAGCACCGAGTTGGCGGCCAGCCCCAAGGCGAGCGCGAGCACCCACAGCAGTGGCTCGACTCCGGCGCCCAGCTGCAGGAAATCGAGGACCGGCTCGGCCAGGCTGGTGACCACGCCCGACACCGCCACGCTGAGCAGCAGGACCACCCCCAGCAGAATCAGGGCGATCAGGTCGCGCAACTTGCCCTTCGCGAAGCTGGGCTGCTCATCGGCTGGCCGCTCGAAGACCACGAGCAGGGCGTCGCGCATCGCCGAGATCCAGCCCAGGCCGGAGTAGAGCATCACCAGCAGTCCGATGGTGAAGATGCCGGGGGCGGCCGCCTGGACGTCGGAGATCGCGATCTTCCCCTCGGCCTCCTCCTGGCTCACCATTCCGGGGAGCACATCCTTGATGCCGTCGACGAGGTCGTCCTGGGCCTCGGGGTAGGCCCCGGCGACGTACCCGATCACGGCGAAGGCGAGCGCAAGGATCGGGAAGAACGACAGGAAGGCAAAGTAGGTGACGGCCCCGGCCTGGAGGCTTCCCTTCACCGCGCTGTAGTGATCGGCCATCCGGACCAGGTGGTCGACGAGGGGTCGGCGCTTGCGCAGTCGATCGACCCGATCGGTGATCCGGTCCTTCAGCCCCACCGCTCAGGACTCCATAGGCACAAGCGTGAAGTCGCGGCTCGGCTGCCAGCCCTTCTCCTCGTCGTGGACGTAGAGATGGAACTCCTCCGCACCGAACAGGCTCTCGAATCCTGCGAGCTCCTGGAACGCCCGGTCCAGTGTCTCGTCAGGTAGGTGGTGGGCGATGGTCACGTGCGGGTGGTACGGGAACTGGAGCTCCACGCTCAGCGGTCCGTGGCGCAAGGATGCGGCCAGCTGCTCGCACGCGGAGATGCCCTCGACCACGGTCACGAACACCACCGGGGAGACCGGCCGAAAGGTGCCCGTCCCGCGCAGGTGGACCCGGAAGGCCGACGTGGCGCTGGCGACCTCCGTCAGGTGCTTCTCGACCTCGGGCAAATCGTCCTCGTCCACCTCGATCGGCGGGATCAGCGTGATGTGCGTGGGGATCATCGTGGCCGTCGTGTCCCCGACCGCGGTGCGGTAGTCCTGGAGCTCGCTCGCCCAGGGCTCAGGGATGGCCAGGGCGACTCCGATGGTGGGCACGCGCAGGACCCTACTGCGCCGGAGCCACGAAGCCGACTCGCTGGTAGACGTCCCGCAGCGTGGCTTCCGCCACGTCGCGAGCCCGCTCCGCTCCCCGGTTGAGTACGTCGGTGAGATGTGCCTGGTCGTCGAGCAGCTCCAGGGTGCGATCCCGGAACGGGGTGACGACGTCGACGACGACCTCCGCCACGTCGGCCTTCAGGGCGCCGTACCCGCGGCCGTCGTACTCCTCCTCGAGGGAGGCGATCGAGCGGGCGGCCAGCGCGGAGTAGATCGTCAGCAGGTTGCTGATACCGGGCTTGCCCTGGGGGTCGAAGCGGATGTCCGAGCCGGAGTCGGTCACCGCCGACTTGATCCGCCTGGCGCTCACCGACGGGTCGTCGAGCAGCCACACGCATCCGTTGCCACCGATGCTCTTCGACATCTGCTTGTCCACCAGCTGCAGGTCGTAGATCTTCGACGTCGCGCGCAGGATGTAGGGCTCCGGGAGCCGAAACGTCTTCTTGTATCGGTGGTTGAACCGCTGGGCGAGGTCGCGCGTGAGCTCGAGGTGCTGCCGCTGGTCCTCGCCGACAGGCACGAAGTGCGGGCGGTAGAGCAGGATGTCGGCCGCCTGGAGCACAGGGTAGGTGAACAGCCCGACGCTGGCGGCGCCCTCGCCGCCCTTGGCCGACTTGTCCTTGAACTGGGTCATCCGCCGGGCCTCGCCGAAGCCGGTCAGGCCCTGCAGCACCCAGCAGAGCTGGGCGTGGGCGGGGATGTGGCTCTGGATGAACACGGCAGAGCGACTCGGGTCCACGCCCATGGCGAGCAGCTGCGCGGCGGCCCGGAGGGTCCGCTCCCGCAGCAGCTTCGGGTCCTGCTCGACGGTGATCGCGTGCATGTCCGCTATGAAGAAGAACGGCTGGTAGTCCTCCTGCAGCTCGACCCACTGTCGCAGCGCACCCAGGTAGTTGCCGAGGTGGAAGGAGTCGGCCGTCGGCTGGATCCCCGACAGGATGCGCGGCTTGGCCATGCCGGACGCAGCCTCCTGCACGGCGACCTCGAGCTCGGTGGTCGTGGACATGGGCTGCATTGTTCCCGATCCGGGCATGGTTCGGCGCTTCGGGTGGCGAGCGGCCCGCCCTCAGCCCCGATCAGCCTCTGACCGGCCGTTCTGGACGACGGCTGATGCAACCACGACCAGGAAGCCCCCGACCGCGAGTGCGACGCCCACCAGGATCGGGGCGCGGAAGCCGAGCCCTGCGGCGATCACCAGCCCGCCCAGCCAGGCACCCAGCGCGTTGCCGACGTTGAGCGAGGAGTGGCTCATCGCCGCCCCCAGGGTCTGGGCATGGCCCGCCACGTCGATCAGCCGGACCATCATCGACAGCGCCAGCACCGAGCCGACGAACGTGACCGCGAATGCCGCGGGAAGCGCCACCCAGCCGTAGGGTGCCACCGCCCAGAACCCGAGCAGCACGACGCCGAGGCCGATCGACGAGCCGAGCAGTGACCCGAGGACCGACCTGTCCACGAGGATGCCGGCCGCCCAGTTGCCGACGACCATGCCGAGGCCCAGGGTCAGCAGGAAGACCGGGATCGCCGAGGCCGGCAGCCCGCTCACGTCGGTGACAGTCGGCGCGATGTAGGAGAACAGGGCGAACATGCCCCCGAACCCGACCGCACCGGCCACCATCGTGAGCCAGACCTGCGGCTTCCCGAACCCCGACAGCTCGCGCCGGCCGGTCGCCTCGGGGTTTCCTGGGCAGGCCGGCACGAACGCCACGACCAGGGCCATCGTCAGCGCGGCCAGGGCCGCCACCAGCCAGTAGGACGCCCGCCACCCGAGGTGCTGGCCGAGCACGGTCGCGGCCGGGACACCGACCACGTTGGCGACAGGGAGGCCCAGCAGAACCCACGCCATCGCACGGCCGCGTCGGTCGGGTGCGACCATGCTGGCCGCGACGAGGGACGCGACGCCGAAGTACCCGCCGTGCGGCAGCCCGTCGAGGAACCGCGCCACCACCAGCATCTCGAAGCTCGTCGCAACTGCGCTGAGGGCGTTGAAGAGGGCGTAGGCCCCCATCAGCACGACCAGCAGCCCCCGTCGTGGCCACTTGGCGCCGAAGAACGCCAGCACCGGCGCTCCCACGACGACGCCGAGTGCGTACGCGGCGATGATGTGACCGGCCTGCGGGATCGAGACCCCCACGCCCTCGGAGATCTGCGGCAGCAGCCCCATCGTGACGAACTCGGTCGTCCCGATCGCGAAGCCGCCCACCGCCAACGCGAGCACCGCGAGCCGGAAGTGCGTCGCTCGTGCGGGGCGCACCTCGGTGGTCGTCGTCATCGTCACGATCCTCCAACGGACCGGCGACGAGGACCTATTCCTCGACCCCCGAAGAGGGGCTCAGAGTGAGGCGAGCGCCTCGTTGAGGGTCTTCGACGGACGCATCACCGCGGACGCCTTCTCTCCGTCGGGGCGGTAGTAACCGCCGATGTCGGCGGGTGAGCCCTGGACGCCGATCAGCTCGTCGTTGATCGCCGACTCGTTCTCGCGCAGCCTCTTGGCCAGGTCGCCGAAGTCCGAGGCGAGCTCCGCGTCGTCCGACTGCGCCGCCAGCTCCTCGGCCCAGAAGAGCGCCAGGTAGAAGTGGGAGCCACGGTTGTCGATCGAGCCCACCTTCCGGGCTGGGGACTTGTTCTCGTCGAGGAACGTGCCCGTCGCGCGGTCGAGCGTCTCGGCGAGGACCCGCGCCCGGGCGTTGTCGGTCTTCTCTGCCAGATGCCCGAAGCTCTCCGCGAGGGCGAGGAACTCGCCCAGGCTGTCCCACCGCAGGTAGTTCTCCTTGACCAGCTGCTGGACGTGCTTCGGCGCCGAGCCGCCGGCTCCGGTCTCGAAGAGCCCGCCTCCGTTGATCAGGGGTACGACGGACAGCATCTTCGCCGACGTGCCGAGCTCGAGGATCGGGAACAGGTCGGTGTTGTAGTCACGCAGCACGTTGCCGGTGACCGAGATCGTGTCCTCCCCCTTGCGGATCCGCTCGAGCGAGACCGCGATCGCCTCGACCGGCGGCAGGATCGAGATGTCGAGCCCTTCGGTGTCATGGTCGCTGAGGTAGAGGCGGACCTTCTCGATCAGGTTGGCGTCGTGGGCCCGGTCGGCATCCAGCCAGAAGATCGCGGGCGCACCGGTCGCGCGAGCCCGCGTCACCGCGAGCTTGACCCAGTCGCGGATCGGGACGTCCTTGGTCTGGCACATCCGCCAGATGTCGCCGGCGGAGACCACGTGCTCGAGCAGTACGCCGCCTGCCTCGTCCACCACGCGCACGGTGCCGGTCGTGGGGACCTCGAAGGTCTTGTCGTGCGAGCCGTACTCCTCGGCCGCCTGCGCCATCAGCCCCACGTTCGGGACCGACCCCATCGTGGAGGGGTCGAAGGCACCGTTGGCGCGGCAGTCGTCGAGCACGACCTGGTAGATCCCGGCGTAGGAGGAGTCCGGGATCACCGCGAGGGTGTCGGCCTCGTTGCCGTCGGGGCCCCACATGTGGCCGGAGGTGCGGATCATGGCCGGCATCGACGCGTCGACGATCACGTCGGAGGGCACATGGAGGTTGGTGATGCCGCGGTCGGAGTCGACCATGGCCAGGCGCGGACCCTCGTCGAGACCCTTCTGGATCGCGGCCTTGATCTGCTCGCCGTCGTCCAGTCCCTCGAGCCCGGACAGGATCCCGCCGAGCCCGTCGTTCGGGGAGAGGCCCGCGGCGGCGAGCTGCTCGCCGTACTCGGCGAAGACGTCGGGAAGGAACGCGCGGACGACGTGGCCGAAGATGATCGGGTCCGAGACCTTCATCATCGTCGCCTTCAGGTGGATCGAGAACAGCACGTCGTCGGCCTTGGCTCGCGCCACCTGCTCGGTCAGGAACTCGCGCAGCGCCGCGACCCGCATCGCGGTCGCGTCGATCACCTCACCGGCGAGGACCGGCACCGACTCGCGGAGCACCGTGGTCGAGCCGTCGTCGCCCTGCAGCTCGATCCGGACCGAGCCGTCCTGCTCGACGACCGTGGACCTCTCGTTGTTGCGGAAGTCATCGGCGGTCATGTGCGCGACGTTCGTCTTCGAGTCCGCCGACCACTCCCCCATCGAGTGAGGGTGCTTGCGGGCGTAGTTCTTCACCGACGCCGGTGCGCGGCGGTCGGAGTTGCCCTCCCGCAGGACCGGGTTGACCGCGCTCCCCTTGACCTTGTCGTAGCGGGCCCGGGCCTCGCGCTCGTCGTCGGTCTTCGGCTCGTCGGGGTAGTTGGGCAGGTCGTAGCCCTGCTCCTGCAGCTCCTTGATCGCAGCCTTCAGCTGCGAGACCGAGGCACTGATGTTGGGCAGCTTGATGATGTTGGCCTCGGGCGACTTCGCCAGGTCCCCCAGCTCCGCGAGCGCGTCGTCGAGGCGCTGCTCGTCGGTCAGCCGGTCGGAGAACTGCGCGATGATCCGCCCCGCCAGCGAGATGTCGCGGGTCTCCACCTCCACGCCGGCTTTGGCGGCGTACGCCGAGATGATCGGCAGGAGGGAGTGCGTCGCCAGCAGCGGCGCCTCGTCGGTGCGGGTGTAGATGATCGTGGAGTCGTTCACAGCGGATGACGCTACCCGAGGCGAAGGCGCCCTACGATGGCAGGAGGCGGGCTCCCGTTGTGAGAGCCCCACGGGAGGGAGTCTCCGATGCCTGAGTCATCCAGCACCGTCCACCAGGTCAGCGCCGAGGTCCTCGGAACGTTCGTCCTGGTGTTCTTCGGTTGCGGCACCGCGCTGATGAGCGACGGCGACTACGTCGCCACCGCCCTGGCGTTCGGTCTCACGGTCCTGGTCATGGCGTACGCCGTGGGCAGCGTGTCCGGCGCGCACTTCAACCCCGCCGTCACGCTCGGCGCCGCGGTCGGAGGCCGGATCGCCTGGCGGCAGGTCCCCGTCTACATCGGCGCACAGCTCGTGGGCGCGCTCACCGCAGGGTTGTGCCTGTTCACGCTCATGCACGGCTTCCCGGGCTTCGATGCCACGGCCAACATGGGCCAGAACTCCTTCGGCGACGCCGGCAGCGGCTACGCCTGGTGGGCAGCCCTGCTGCTGGAGCTGCTGATGACGGCAGTGTTCCTCTGGGTGATCCTCGCCGTGACCGACGTACGCAACGAGCACCCGGCCCTCGCCCCGCTCGCGATCGGCCTGACCCTGACCATGATCCACTTCGGGTCGATCGCCGCCACCGGCACCTCGGTCAACCCGGCGCGCTCCATCGGCGTCGGCGTCTTCGCAGGCGTGGACGCGGTTGCACAGCTCTGGCTGTTCATCCTGGCCCCGCTGTTGGGTGGGGCGATCGCCGGTGTCACCTACGCGCTGATGTTCGGTCGCGGAGCCGAGGACGTGCCCGGCTCCGGCCTGAGGTTCGTCCGCATCCAGATCGCTCCCGGCGGGATGGGGCCGGGCGTGGCTGCTCCCGGCGTCGGCGCGGTGCCCGGGTACGGCGCACCCGACCAGCTGCAGGAGCAGTGGAACACCGAGAACGACGAAGGTCAGCCCCCGCCGTAGGCCACCAGCTCGAGGCGCTCCGCGCCGCCGAGCACGCTCTCCTCGAGGACCAGCCCGACGCCGGGGGCGTAGTGCTTCTGCTCGACCAGCCCCGGCTCGAGCGGGGTGGTGTCCTCGGTCTGGAGCACGTCGGTGAACGAACCGAACGCGACATTGACGGACTCGTCCAGCGCCAGCACCTCGCCCCGGTCCTCGGCCTCGCCGGGGTAGGACTCCTGCTGGTAGCCGTCACCGACCCGGGGCTCGGCGAGCATCGCCACACCGGCCTGCGCACCGTCGACGCCTGCCTCCCACGATCCGGAGTCGTCGGGTCGGCCGCGGTCGTCGTACTCCGTGGTGTCCTCGCCGAAGTACCAGACATTGCCGGCGGCGTCCTGGGCGAACCAGTCGAAGGTCTCCTCGACGACCGTGCCCTCGGAGTCCCTGACGACGTCGTGGACCACGGTCGTGGTCACGCCCTGGACCTCCCTCGTCTCTTCGGTGACGGTCACCGTGACCGTCTCCGGGTCGACGCCGGAGGACTCGTAGACCCACCGGTTGCCGGGTTCCAGCGGCAGATAGGGGTTGTCGATGCCCGCGACGAAGTCGTCCGGATCGGCGGACGGGGTCGGGATCCGGAGGCCGTCCACGCCGGTGGGCGGGCTCTTCTGCGGTGCGGATCCGCAGCCGGCGAGGAGCAGTGGGAGAGCCGCCGCCATCGCGAGCAGCAACGGCCGGCGGATCATGCCCTCAGCATGGCGCACCATCCCCGGAGCGAGGCCCAACCCCCTCCCCCGGCGTGGTTCGACGCTGCTAGCGTCGTTTCCCGGGTACGCCCCCCGCATCGTCCGCCCGTCGTACGTCCCAAGGAGTCGTCGTGAGCTCTCCCCTGAAGGTGGCCGTCACCGGTGCCGCCGGCCAGATCGGCTACAGCCTGCTCTTCCGTCTCGCCAGCGGCTCGCTGCTCGGCACCGACCGGCCCGTCGAGCTGCGGCTGCTGGAGATCGAGCCGGCGCTGAAGGCCCTCGAGGGCGTGGTGATGGAGCTCGACGACTGTGCCTTCCCGACCCTCGCCGGGGTCGAGATCGGCGCCGACCCCAACGAGATCTTCGACGGGGTCAACCTCGCCCTGCTGGTCGGCGCCAAGCCCCGGGGACCGGGGATGGAGCGCAGCGACCTGCTGGAGGCCAATGGCGCGATCTTCACCGCCCAGGGCAAGGCGCTCAACGAGGTGGCCGCGGACGACGTACGCGTCGGCGTGACCGGCAACCCGGCCAACACCAACGCTCTGATCGCCATGACCAACGCCCCCGACATCCCGAACGAGCGGTTCTCGGCCCTGACCCGGCTCGACCACAACCGCGCGATCTCCCAGCTGGCCGCCAGGACCGGGGCCCCGGTCACCGACATCAAGCAGATGACGATCTGGGGCAACCACTCGGCCACGCAGTACCCCGACATCTTCCACGCCGAGGTCGGGGGCAAGAACGCCGCGGAGGTCGTCAACGACCAGGCGTGGATCGAGAACGACTTCATCCCCACGGTCGCCAAGCGGGGCGCCGCGATCATCGAGGCCCGCGGCTCCTCGTCCGCCGCGTCCGCCGCCTCCGCGACGATCGACGCCGCCCACGACTGGCTGCTCGGCTCCACCGACGGCGACTGGGTGTCAATGGCGGTCGTCTCCGACGGTTCGTACGACGTCCCCGAGGGCCTCGTGTCCTCCTTCCCGGTCACCACCAGAGACGGCAACTGGGAGATCGTCCAGGGCCTGGAGATCGACGACTTCTCCCGAGGCCGGATCGACGCCTCGACCGCCGAGCTCGCCGAGGAGCGCGACGCCGTCCAGGGGCTCGGCCTGATCTGACGCCGAGCGCTACAAGGGCTGGTTGGGGATCGACTCCGAGAGGAAGATCATCGTCGCGCCCACGCTGCTGAGGAGCACCGCGTCCACCACGCGGTTCCGGACCGCGAGCATGCCGGCGTCCTTGCGCCTGAGCACCAGCCGTGCCACCGCTCCCAGGATCAGTGCCGCGCCGACCCACTTGACGCCGAGGCGCCAGTCGCCGGTCCAGGCGATGCCGATCCCGACACCGGTGGTGGCCAGCACCACGAGGTAGCAGAGCCCGCCGATCGTGGACGGGTAGCGATGCGGCTCGGGCTCGAAGGCCTCCTCGTCCGGAAGCGGATCGACGGGGGGCTGGTCCACCTCGGTCAACTCAGCCCCGGGCCGGTCCGGAGAGCGCCTTCTCCGCCATCTCCACGATGTTGGAGAGCAACATGGCGCGAGTCATCGGGCCCACCCCGCCGGGGTTCGGTGAGACCCAGCCGGCGACGTCCCAGACGTCGGGGGCCACGTCTCCCGCGAGCTTGCCCTCCACCCGCGAGACGCCGACGTCGAGGACGGCGGCGCCGGGCTTGACCATCTCGCCCGTGATGATCCCGGGCACGCCGGCGGCCGCGACCACGATGTCGGCGCGGCGGGTGTGGGCCGCCAGGTCGCGGGTGCCGGTGTGGCAGAGCGTGGTGGTGGCGTTCTCGGAGCGGCGGGTCAGCAGCAGCCCCAGCGGTCGGCCCACGGTCAGGCCACGACCCACCACGACGACCTCGGCCCCCCGGATCTCGACTTCGTGCCGGCGGAGCAGCTCGATGATCCCGATCGGTGTGCACGGCAGCGAGCCGCTCTCCCCGAGCACCAGCTTGCCGAGGTTGACCGGGTGGAGCCCGTCCACGTCCTTGTCGGGGTCGACGCGGGAGAGCAGGGCGAACTCGTCCAGCCCGGTCGGCTGCTGGACCAGGAAGCCCGTGCAGGCCGGGTCGGCGTTCAGCGCGTCGATCACCCGCTCGACCTCGGCCTGGGTGGCGGTGGCAGGCAGATCGACCCGGATCGACTCGATGCCGATCTCGGCGCAGTCCTTGTGCTTGGCGCCGACGTACCACCGTGAGCCCGGATCGTCGCCGACCAGCACGGTGCCGAGGCCCGGCACGGCGCCCAGCTCGCGCAGCTTGGCGACCCGCTCGGTGAGCTCCGCCTTGATCGCCTTGAGCGTGGCCGTGCCGTCGAGTGTCTGTGCCGTCACGCGTTCATCCTTTCAGTGCGCAAAATGCCGAGTGCCGGTGAAGTACGTCGTCACGCCCGCGGCCTGCGCGGCGGCGATGACCTCCTCGTCGCGAATTGACCCGCCGGGCGCCACGATCGCCCGGACGCCGGCGTCGATCAGGACCTGCGCGCCGTCGGCGAACGGGAAGAACGCGTCGGAGGCGGCCACCGAACCAGCCGCCCGCTCCCCCGCCCGGGTGACCGCGAGGTGGCAGGAGTCGACCCGGTTGACCTGGCCCATCCCCACGCCCACCGAGGCGCCCCCGGAGGCGAGCAGGATGGCGTTGGACTTCACCGCCCGGATCGCGCGCCACGCGAAATCCAGGTCGGCCAGCGTCTCGTCCGACGCGGGATCGCCGGCGACCAGCCGCCACCGAGCGGGATCGTCACCGGTCGGGTTGCCGTCCTTGTCCTTGCCCTCGGCGTCGAGGGCGTCACGTTGCTGGAGCAGCAGCCCGCCCGAGATCGGCCGCATCTCCCCACCGGCGGTGGGCGGCGGGACCCGCAGCAGCCGGAGGTTCTTCTTGGCCGTCAGCACCTCGAGGGCGTTGTCGTCGAAGTCGGGGGCGAGGATCACCTCGGTGAAGATGTCCTTGACGGTCTCGGCCATCTCCCGGGTGACCGGACGGTTCGTGGCGATGACCCCGCCATAGGCCGACACCGGGTCGCAGGCGTGCGCCCGGGCGTGGACCGCGGCGATGGCCTCCCCCTCGTCACCGACCGCGATCCCGCACGGGTTGGCGTGCTTGATGATCGCGACGGCCGGCCGGTCGCCGTGGTCGTGGGCCGCGCGGTAGGCCGCGTCTGCGTCGACGTAGTTGTTGTAGGACATCTCCTTGCCGTGCAGCTGCTCGCCCTGGGCGAGTCCGGGCTGCGGCTGGAAGCCATTGACGTAGAGCGCGGCCGCCTGGTGCGGGTTCTCGCCGTACCGCAGGGTGGCCTGCTTGGTCCAGGTCGCGCCCATCCAGGCGGGGAAGCCGTCGCCGCCGGAGGTGTCGGTGAGCACGTTGCCCATCCAGGAGGCCACGTGGACGTCGTACGTCGCCGTGTGGACGAAGGCCTCCGCTGCCAGCGCCTGTCGCTCGGCGAGCGTGAACCCGCCCTCCCCCGCGGCCCGGAGGATGTCCGGGTAGTGCGTCGGCGAGGTCACGATGGCGACCGAGGGATGGTTCTTGGCCGCCGCCCGCACCATCGAGGGCCCGCCGATGTCGATCTGCTCGACGCATTCGTCGGGCGAAGCCCCCGACATCACGGTCTCGGTGAAGGGGTAGAGGTTGGAGACCACCAGGTCGAACGGCTCGACCCCGAGCTCGGCGAGCTGGGTGACGTGGGTGTCGAGGCGCCGGTCGGCGAGGATCCCCGCGTGCACCTTCGGGTGCAGCGTCTTGACCCTCCCGTCGAGGCACTCGGGGAAGCCGGTGAGGTCCTCCACCTTCGTCACCGGGATCCCCAGGGACTCGATCAGGGCGGCCGACCCGCCGGTCGAGACCAGCGCCACGCCGGCGTCGTGCAGGCCTTGCACGAGCTCCTCCAGCCCGGTCTTGTCGTAGACGGAGACGAGTGCCCGCTTCAGCGGCATCCGGTCGGTCGCTGAGCTCATTGGCCGAACCGCACCTTCCTGTCGGTGATGGTGAACCCTTCGCGTGCCATCCTGCCCACGTTCTCGACCAGCATCGCCCGCTCGGCGGTCTTGATCCGCTCGTGCAGCGAGTCGACGTCGTCGTCGTCCTCGACGGGCACGACCGTCTGCGCCACGATCGGGCCGGTGTCGACCCCGCCGTCGATGACGAAGAGGGTGCAGCCGGTGACCTTGACGCCGTACTCCAGCGCCTCGTGCGGGCCGCGCATGCCGGGGAACGACGGCGAGAGCGCCGGATGGGTGTTGACGACCCGTCCGCCGAACCGGGCGAGGAACTCCTCGCTCACCAGCTTCATGAACCCGGCCGACACCACCAGGTCGGGATGATGCTCCGCGCAGGAGGCGGTGAGGGCCGCATCCCATTCCTCGCGGGTGGCGTAGTCCTTGACCCGGTGGACGAAGGTCGGGATGCCGGCACGCTCGGCCCGGGCCAGGCCCTCGATCCCGTCTCGGTCGGCGCCGACGGCGACCACCCGGGCGCCGTACGCCGGGTCCTCGGACGCGTCGAGGAGCGCCTGCAGGTTGGTGCCCGAGCCCGAGACGAGGACGACCAGGCGCGCGGGGGTGGGTGCGGACACGCGGCGCAGTCTAGGCGCTGGCCGGGGCCGCCCGGCGGGCGGTTCGTCGCTGCCACCAGGTCATGGCCAGGCCACCGAACAGGCCGCCGATTCCGAACGTCGTGATGGCGTGGACGAGCACGTCGGAGGCGAACGGCTCGACCACCTGCATCCGGCCCGGGCCCACCCCGCCACCGGCGACCGCCGCGAGGATCCCGACGACGGCACCCGCGAAGACACCGCCGGTGCAGCCACGTAGACCGCCCTCCTCCCAGCGGGGGGTCGGATAGCGCTGCTGGGCCCGTGCCGCGGCCACCGCGGCGACAACCGGGGGCAACGCCATGAGGTACGGCGTCCAGGCGCTGGTCGCGCCACCGTCGGGGAGGGCGGCCAGGAGGGGGAACATCGGCAGCGGACCCAACGCCACCACCGTCGGCGAGACGATCGTCCCGGTCCCGACCGCGAACCCCGGCCCCAGCAGGTAGGACCCGGAGAAGAGGACGGCGTTGGGGAGGACGAGGACGGCCGCGAGGATGAACAGCGCGGCCTCGCCGGCGTCCAGCCGGAGCTGGGAGAGCACGTTGGCGGCGGTGCCGAGGTCGACCGCGAGCGCGGCGACCAGCATGACGGCCGCCACCAGGAGGTGCCAGCGGACGACGGACACGCAGGCGGCCACGGTGGCCCGCACGGACACCGGCACGAAGGCCGCCCAGATCGCCGCCCGCCCCGACCCCGCGGCGAGCGCCGGTCCGCCCACGCAGATCGTCAGCACCACCACCCACAGCAGGGTCCGGGCCGTCGACGGGGCGGTCTCGGGCGTGGCGGCCAGGGTGAGGGTCACGAACGCGACGAGCGCATAGCCGAGCGTGAAGCACGCCAGCGCCGTCGGAACCGTCCAGTCCCGTTCGCCGTCGGCGATGGCGTCCGCGTTGGGGCCGTGTCCCGAGATCGAGTCGCCGACCCGCTGCCCCACCCGCCACGTGGCCCACGCGCAGAGCAGGGTGAGGAGGAGGGGTACGGCGGTCACCGCGACGCCGTTGACGGAGACCCCCGAACCGTGGGCCATCAGCCAGCCAAGGGCCCCCACCTGCAGGGCGTCGCGGGGCTCGCCGTGGGTGCCCGCGTCGCTCACGAACCATCCGAGGACCCCGATCGCCAGGCACACGAGGAGGACCGACCCGGCCGCCACCACTCCGCCGAGCGTGGCGAGGATGACCAGCGGACGCCGGTGCCGGGGGTCGGGCGGGACGTCGGCGACGGCGCGCTGGGAGGCCCTGCCGTCGAGCGTGGAGAGCGACGAATTCATGGCCCGGCCATCCTCCCCCGGTGGTCCGGCTGCGCTGCGGTCCCACGCCGATGTGCGCCGCGCCGCCGCCTCCCGTATTTTCGGTAGGGCCATGCTCAGTCCCCGACCTCGCCCGCGCCCGGGCCCACTGGACGCCCGATGAAGCGAGCGGACGAGTTCGACGCGTTCTACAAGGACGCGCGGTCGCGGTTGCTGCTCCAGACCTATGCGCTGACCGGTGACCTCCCGGCGGCGCGAAGCGCGGTCCGCGACGCCTTCATCGTCGCCTGGCACCACTGGCGCAAGGTCTCGCGGCAGGACGACCCCGAGGCGTCGGTCCGGCCCTACGCGTGGTCCCATGCGCAGCGCCGCCACACCGCGCGGATCTGGCACCGCGACAAGTCCCTCGACCCGGAGGTCCGGGCCACCCTCGAGGCGCTGGGGAAGCTCCCGATCGCGCAGCGCAGGACTCTGCTGCTGACCCACCTCGTCGCGCTGAGCATGGGCGAGATGGCGCAGGAGGCCGGCATGTCCCGCGCCGAGGCCGAGAAGAAGCTCCAGCTCGCCACCGCCCAGTTCTCGGTCCACCGCAGCGTCCCGACGACGAGCATCCGGCCCCTGATCGAGGCGCTGCGCGGCCCCGTCGACGCGGTGACGTGGCCTCGCCCGACCATCGTGAGGCGGGCCGGCGCCGCCAGGCGTCGTACCCACACGCTGATCGGGGTGGCCGCCGCCGCGGTGGCCGTGGTCCTGTCCGGAACCCTGGTCACCGATCTGGACGGCGTGCAGGCGAGTCTCGACCGGCACCCGTTGGCGACCTCGGTCTCAGGCACGCCCGCCGCGGAAGATGGGTCGGTGCCCGAGCCCGCGGAGTTCTCCGGCGACGACCTGCTGAGCGCACACCAGGTCGAGGACCATGTGGCCGGGAGGAAGTGGCAGGAGCTCGAGACCTCCGACAACACCGACGGCGACGGGCTGGTCCTGCCCTGCCAGCAGAGCCGGTACGCCGACCCTCGAGGCATGGGTGCCCTCCTTCGGACCTTCGGAACCAACCCCCGCAAGGGCGGCGAGGAAGCGTCGGCGTTCCAGCTGACCGAGATCTCCGAGTCCGTTCGGTCGGCCCGACGGGCCTTCGACACCACGCTGGAGTGGTACGCCGGTTGCACCGACCGACGCCTCCAGCTGATGAGCACCCGCCGGGTGACCAAGGTCGGCGACTCCGGGAACGTCCTCGTCCTGCGCTCGTGGGTCCGCCAGCGGCCGACGATGGTCGTCGGGGTGACCCGCAGCGGTGCGATCACGACCACCACGATGACCTGGACCCCGCCCGATGCGGCCCCCAACCTCAACCGGGCCGCCCGGCTCGCGGCGGCCGCGGTGAACGGCGTGTGCGCCCGGCCGGAGGCGGGCGAGTGTGCGACTCGTCCCAGGCTCCGGAGAGCCGCGCCGGTCCCCGTCGGCGAGGCGCCAGGCATGCTCGCCGAGGTCGACCTCCCGCCGGTCAGCCGCGTGATGAAACCGTGGGTCGGCACCGAACCCCGCCGGGCCAGCGTCAACGTGGCGGCGACGGGCTGCGACAACACCGCCTTCACCGGCCAGCAGATGAGCAACAACCTCACCCGCTCGTTCCTCATCCCCGCCGCGAAGCTGCCCGCCGCGTTCGGGATCACCGAGACCGTCGGCACGCTCCCGGAAGCTCGCGCCCGCACGTTCGTCGGCGACGTACGCCGCGAGCTCGACGCCTGTTCCGACCGCGACCGGGGGCTGGGCACGGACGTCACCCGGCTCGCGCACCGGCAGTCGAAGGCGCGCGACATGTCCGTGTGGCGCCTCACCACCGAGCTCGACGACAGCCGCTCGGTGACCTACCTGATGGGGATCGTGCGCGCGGGGACCGCCGTCGCCCAGGTCGGGTTCGTCCCCGAACGCGGCGTCACGATGGGCCCGGGTGACTTCGTGGCCCTCGTCGCTCGCGCCGGGGAGCGTCTGCCCGCCATGCCGCCGCCGGCTCGCTAGGACCGATCGGGCCCCGCGTCAGGACTTCTCGAGGATCTCCCGCATCAGCTGCGCGGTCTCGGACGGCGTCTTGCCGACCTTGACGCCCACGGCCTCCAGGGCTTCCTTCTTCGCCGCGGCGGTGCCGGACGAGCCGGAGACGATGGCGCCGGCGTGGCCCATCGTCTTGCCCTCGGGAGCGGTGAAGCCTGCGACGTAGCCGACGACCGGCTTGCGGACGTGGTCCTTGATGTACGCCGCGGCGCGCTCCTCGGCGTCGCCACCGATCTCGCCGATCATCACCACCGCGTCGGTGTCGGGGTCCTCCTCGAACGCGGCGAGCGCGTCGATGTGGGTGGTGCCGATGATCGGGTCGCCCCCGATGCCGATGCACGAGGAGAAACCGAAGTCACGCAGCTCGTACATCATCTGGTAGGTCAGCGTGCCCGACTTCGACACCAGTCCGATCCGCCCGGCCTTGGTGATGTCGGAGGGGATGATGCCGGCGTTGGACTTGCCGGGGCTGATGATGCCGGGGCAGTTCGGCCCGACGATGCGGGTCGTGCCCGACGACTCGGCGTACGCCCGGAACTCCGCGGTGTCGTGGACCGGCACGCCTTCGGTGATGACGACCGCCAGTCCGATGCCGGCATCCACGGCCTCGACCACGGCGCCCTTGGTGAACGCCGGTGGCACGAAGAGGACAGTCACGTCGGCGCCGGTCTCCTCCATCGCGTCCGCGACTGACCCGAAGACCGGAACCGAGACGCCGCCCTCGAAGTCGACCGTGGTGCCGGCCTTCTTCGGGTTGACGCCGCCCACGATGGTGGTGCCGGAGTCGAGCATCCGCTGGGTGTGCTTCATGCCTTCGGAGCCGGTCATGCCCTGGACGATGACCTTGCTGGAATCCGTCAGGAAGATAGCCATGAGTTGATCCGTCCTTGTCAGGCGTTCGCCAGCTCGGCGGCCTTGTCGGCCGCGCCGTCCATGGTGTCGACGATGGTGACCAACGGGTGGTCAGCCTCGTCCAGGATCCGTCGGCCCTCCTCGACGTTGTTGCCGTCGAGGCGTACGACGAGCGGCTTGTTGGCCTCGTCGCCCAACGCGTCGAGCGCACCGACGATGCCGTTGGCCACTGCGTCGCAGGCGGTGATGCCTCCGAAGACGTTGACGAAGACCGACTTGACCTGGTCGTCGCCGAGGATGATGTGCAGCCCGTCGGTCATCACCTGGGCAGACGCGCCGCCGCCGATGTCCAGGAAGTTGGCGGGCTTCACGCCGCCGTGGGCCTCGCCGGCGTAGGCCACGACGTCGAGCGTGGACATGACCAGGCCCGCACCGTTGCCGATGATGCCGACGGCACCGTCGAGCTTCACGTAGTTGAGGTCCTTCTCGGCGGCCGCGAGCTCGAGCGGATCGACGTCCTCGATCAGCTCGAAGTCTGCGTGGTCCTCGTGCCGGAAGTCGGCGTTGCCGTCGAGCGACACCTTGCCGTCGAGCGCTTCGAGGCTGCCGTCACCCAGCTTCACCAGCGGGTTGACCTCGACCAGCGTGGCGTCCTCCTCGACGAACACCGTCCACAGCTTCTTGATCATGTCCCGGGCGAGCTCGCGCACGTCCTCGGGGAAGCGGGTGGCCTCGATGATCTCGTCGACCTTGGCGTCGTCGACTCCGGTCAGCGGGTCGATGGCCACCTTCGCGACGGCGTCCGGATTCTCCTTCGCGGTCACCTCGATCTCGACGCCGCCCTCGATGGAGGCGATGCACAGGTAGTTGCGGTTGGCCCGGTCGAGCAGGAACGAGAAGTAGTACTCCTCGGCGATCTCCGCCGCGGGCGCGATCAGGACCCGGTGGACGGTGTGGCCCTTGATGTCCATCCCGAGGATCTCTCCGGCCTTGTCGACCGCCTCCTGCGGATCGTTGGCCAGCTTCACGCCGCCGGCCTTGCCGCGACCGCCGGTCTTGACCTGGGCCTTGACCACGACCTTGCCGCCGTGCTCCTCGGCTGCCGCCTCGGCCTCGGCGGTGTCGGTGATGACGGTGCCGACCGTCACGGGCACTCCGTGCCTGGCGAAGAGCTCCTTCGCCTGGTACTCCATCAGATCCACGTCTCGACCCCAGTCCTTTCAACCCAGCCTTGCGGCCCAGTCCATTCGGCTAGCACAGGCTCATTCCTTGGCACCCTAGTGCCCGCGGGACCGACGCGACCACGCCGGGGCGGGCCAACTGTTGCCTAGGGTGGGTGGGGTGACGCGCACCCAGTACTACACCGCCACGTCCGCCGACGGCTTCATCGCCGACGAGCACAACTCCCTCGACTGGCTCTTCGAGGTGGGCCGCGGTGCCGAGGTCGACCCGGCCGACAACCACGAGACGGAGTGGGACGAGTTCATCGCCGACGTGGGATCGATGGCGATGGGCGCGACGACGTACCAGTGGGTCATCGACCACGACCGGCTGCTCGAGAACCCGCAGAAGTGGCATGACTACTACGGCGACCGGCCGGCGTTCGTCTTCACCCACCGCGACCTCCCGCCGATCCCCGGCGTCGACCTGCGGTTCGTGTCCGGCCGGGTCGCCGACGTGTACGACGATCTGGCGGCCACCGCGGATGGCCGCAACATCTGGGTGGTTGGCGGCGGGGACCTGGTCGGCCAGTTCGACGACGCCGGCCTCCTCGACGAGATCCTGCTCAGCGTGATGCCGGTGTTCCTGGGTGCGGGCGCTCCCCTGCTGCCCCGCCGGATCACCTCCGAACGCTTGTCCGTTCGGCAGGCCCGGCAGGCCGGTCAGTCGGTCCGTATCGTCCTCGACGTACGCCGTCCGGATCAGGCTTGAGCGTCCTCGGCGAAGTGCCCGGAGACCCAGCCGGTGATCTCACCGGTCGGCGCCCCGGGGGTGAACACCTTGGCGACGCCCATCTCCTCGAGAACGGGAATGTCCTCCTCGGGGACGATGCCGCCGCCGAAGACGACGATGTCGGCGGCGTCCCGCTCCGCGAGCAGCTCGATCAGCTTGCGGAACAACGTCATGTGCGCTCCCGACAGCACCGAGAGGCCGATCAGGTCGGCGTCCTCCTGGATCGCGGTCTCGACGATCTGCTCGGGGGTCTGGTGCAGCCCGGTGTAGATGACCTCGTGCCCTGCGTCACGCAGCGCGCGAGCCACGATCTTGGCGCCGCGGTCGTGGCCGTCCAGGCCGGGCTTGGCGACGACGATGCGGATCCGCCGGGACGGAGTCTGTGACATGCGGGCAGGTTATCCGACCCGTGACGAGGGTCACGCGTGCCGGTGGCACGTAGCCGCGGCGGCCGAGCCGACGTCAGTACCCAGGTTGTCCACGGTCACACCCACCAGGAGTTCACGCTGGTCTAGCCATCAGTTAGAGTCGTGCACCGTTGTTTCCCAGCCCCCGACCGACGGAGAACTCACACCATGGGTGCCCACCGAGCGCATCGTCGCGGCCCGCGCCGCGCACCCTCGGTGAATCCGATCCAGCGAGTGGACCCGGCTCCCGCGACCCCCGCTCCGGCCACTCGGCGGGCCTCCGCCCCCGGCCGACGCAAGGCCGCCCGGCACTCCGGCTCCCGACGTCGCCTGTTCCCGGTTCTGCCCCCGCTCCCGATCGCGGTCGGCATCGCGGCCCTCGCGGTCTCGGCCGGCGGTGCCATCACCGTGGCCAACCCCGCCCTGGTCGCCAATGAGCCGCGCGTCTCCGGCGCAAGCGCCCTCAATGGCACCAGCGGGGCGGCCTCCACCAGCCTCCTCAACGACCGCACCAAGGCAGTCAGCCGTGACTCGCGGCGGGACGCGCTCGAGGACGCCGCCGACGAGAAGCTCGTCGAGCAGGCCGAGCAGCAGGCCCGCGAGCGCAACGCCGCCCTGGCCAGGTTCGCCCAGCAGGCTGAGGCGCAGGCCGCGAAGATCGCGCTCAACCAGTGGGTGCTCCCCGTCGACGGCTACGACCTGACGGCCGAGTTCGGCGACTGGGGGCTGTGGGCGAGCTATCACACCGGACTCGACTTCTCCGCCGACTACGGCGCTCCGATCAAGGCCATGGCCAACGGCGAGATCACTGAGGTCGGTTACGACGGCTCCTACGGCAACAAGGTCGTGATCACGCTCGATGACGGCACCGAGCTGTGGTTCTGCCACATGTCGGACTACGCCGTGAGCTCCGGCCAGGAGGTCCGCGCCGGCGAGGTGATCGGCTACATCGGCACCACCGGCAACACCACTGGCCCCCACCTCCACCTGGAGGTTCGGCCCGGCGCCGGCGACCCGGTGGACCCCTACGCCGCGATGCTGGTGCACGGCCTGCAGCCGTGAGCTGAACCGCTCGCGGTTCAGCTCACCGGGTGGAGGCCGCATGGGTGGTTGAGCCGCGACGGAGCGTGTCGAAACGCGGGGAGCCGGAAGCCGACCTGGGCTAGAGCTTCTCGACAGGCGCGTACCGCAGCAGCAGCCGCTTGACGCCTTCGGACCCGAAGTCGATCGACGCCACGGACTTCTCGGCCACACCTTCCAGCGCCACCACGGTCCCCATCCCGAACGAGTCATGGACCACCCGGTCGCCCGGCTCGAGCGACGGAATCTCGCGCGCGGTCTTGGCCTTCGCCGCCGCGTCGGCCTTGAGCGCCGCCGAGGAGAAGTTGCGACGGCCTGCCGCGGTCGGCGTTCCGAGCCGCGCCGCCGTGCCGGCGGCCAGGTCGGGCCGGCCCCAGCGGGTCTGTGCAGCCTCGGTACGGCGCCAGTCGACGAGGTCGACCGGCATCTCGTCGAGGAACCGGGAGGCCGGGTTGTGGGCCGGCGCACCCCAGGCCGAGCGGACGACCGCCCGGGAGAGGTAGAGCCTCTTCTGGGCGCGGGTGACCCCGACGTAGGCGAGACGGCGCTCCTCCTCGAGCTCGGGCTGGTCGCCCAGGGAACGGGAGTGGGGGAACACGCCGTCCTCCAGCCCGGTGAGGAAGACCACCGGGAACTCCAGACCCTTGGCGGTGTGGAGCGTCATCAGCGTGACCACGCCGTCGTCGTCCTCGTCGGGAGTGTCGGGGATCTGGTCGGTGTCGGCGACGAGCGCCACCCGCTCCAGGAAGTCTGCGAGCCCGGGGTTCAGGGTGCCTGCGTCGACGTCGGTGGGGTCGGCCGAGGGTCCCGCGACAGGGTCGTCGGAGAACTCCCGGGCCACCGCCACCAGCTCGGCGAGGTTCTCCACCCGGGTGCCGTCCTGGGGGTCGTCAGAGGCCTCGAGCTCGGCGAGGTAGCCAGTGCGGTCGAGGACCGATTCGAGGATGACGTCGGCCCGCTCCCCTGCGTCGACCATCGACTGGAGCTCGTCGACCAGGCCGACGAACCCCTCGATCGCCTTGAGCGACCGGGTGGCCAGCCCGGGGGCGTCGGCAGCGCGCCGCAGGGCTTCCCAGAACGTGGTCCGGTCGCGGTCGGCCAGCGACTGCACGCACTCCACGGCCCGGTCGCCGATCCCGCGCTTGGGGGTGTTGAGCACCCGGCGCAGCGAGATCTCGTCGGCGGGATTGACGAGCATCCGCAGGTAGGCGAGCGCGTCGCGCACCTCGCGGCGTTCGTAGAAGCGGACCCCGCCGACCACCTTGTAGGGCATGCCGAGCCGGATGAAGATCTCCTCGAACACTCGGGACTGTGCGTTGGTGCGGTAGAACACGGCGACCTCGCCTGGCCGGGCCGCACCCGTGTCGGTGAGCTTGTCGATCTCCTCGGAGACGAAGCGTGCCTCGTCGCGCTCGTCGTCGGCGACGTACCCGACGATCCGCTCCCCGTCGCCGGCCTGGGACCACAACCGCTTGGGCTTGCGCCCCTGGTTGTGGCCGATCACCGCATTGGCCGCGTTGAGGATCGTCTGGGTGGAGCGGTAGTTCTGCTCCAGCAGGATCGTGGTGGCGTCGGGGAAGTCCTGCTCGAAGTCGAGGATGTTGCGGATGCTGGCGCCGCGAAACGCGTAGATCGACTGGTCGGCGTCGCCCACCACCATCAGCTCGGCGGGCTCGACCCGCTCCCCGGTCTCTTCAGGGTCGTCGGCAGCGAGCTGGTGGACCAGGGCGTACTGCGCATGGTTGGTGTCTTGGTACTCGTCCACCAGCACGTGCCGGAACCGTCGCCGGTAGGTCTCGCACACGTCCGGGTGGGCCTGGAAGAGATGCACCGTGGTCATGATCAGGTCGTCGAAGTCCAGGGCGTTGGCCTCGCGGAGGCGTCGCTGGTAGAGCGTGTACGCCGAGGCGTAGGCCTCCTCCAGCCCGTTGCGCACGTCCTTCGCCGCCTCCTCGTGGTCCCGCAGCTCGTTCTTGTGGTTGGAGACCCAGTGCAGGATCGCGTTGGGTTGGTACTGCTTGGGATCCAGGTCGAGGTCGCGGCAGACCAGGGTCATCAGCCGCTTGGAGTCGGCGGCGTCGTAGATGGAGAAGTTGGACTTGTAGCCGAAGTGGTGGATCTCCTTGCGAAGGATCCGGACGCACGCCGAGTGGAACGTGCTGACCCACATGATGCGGGCCCGCTTGCCGACCAGCGCCTCGACTCGCTCCTTCATCTCTGCAGCGGCCTTGTTGGTGAAGGTGATCGCCAGGATCGAGCCGGGGTGCGCCTTGCGCTCGGCAACCAGCCAGGCGATGCGCCGGGTCAGCACCCGGGTCTTGCCCGACCCGGCTCCGGCCACGACGAGCAGCGGGTGCCCGGCGTGGACGACGGCCTTGCGCTGAGGCTCGTTCAGCCCGTCGAGGAGCTCCTCGGCCGTCGGGCCGCTCCGGGTGGTGCGCACCTCGGCCGGGACATGCCCGGGGTCGAGCTGGTCGGTGGCCGAGGAGCCGACGGGGGGCGGCGGTGGGGACGTACTCATCTCTCCGCCAACCCTACGTGTCCTCATCGACGTGCCCGGTGCATAGTGAGGCCATGCAGGTGCTGATCGTGGGTGAGGGTCCGGTGGCAGACGCGCTGGCCCCGATGCTGGCCACGCTCGGCTGGGGCGCGACGACGGCGACCTCCCTGTCAGAGTCGGAGGCTGCGCTCCCCTCCGCCGACGCGGTCGTGGTCACGAGCCACCACGAGGACGTCGACGGTCCCGCGATCCGCGCGGCTCTCGCGACCGGGACGTCGTACGTCGGCGCGATGGGCTCACGACGCACCCAGGCCCGGCGCCGCGAGTGGCTGGTCGAGCACGGGGTCACGGAGGGTGAGCTGGCGGCCCTGCACGCACCCATCGGGCTGGACATCGGCGCGGACGAGCCCGGGGAGATCGCGGTGTCGATCCTGGCCGAGATCGTGGCCGAACGACGCCGGGCGGCCTCCACCATTGCCTCGATCAGCGACCGGGACGGCGCGATCCACCCCGATCAGGAGCCGGGGACGGCGTACTGCCCGGGCGGGTGACCGGTTCAGGCGTGGACGGTTGACCAGAACACGGCGACCACCACGTTGGTCACGGTGAGCAGGAGCAGCGCGTAGAACAGCCCGTCGGGGATCCGTGGCTTGCGCATGTTCGCCATCACCAGGATCAGCACGACCAGCCCGACCGCGAACTTCACGCCGATCTTGACGTGGTCGACCGCGGTGTCGCCCGCCTCCAGCACGCCCACCAGGAGCAGCCCGGCAAGGAACGCCGTACCGGCTCCGTCGCGCATCGCCGCAGTGACGGCCTTCTCGGGGGTGCGGACCTGCACGATCAGGCCGCCGAACAGGGCGGCGAAGCCGAGCAGGTGCAGGACGAGCAGGACCAGCCGCAGTGTCTCCATGGCGGCAGCCTACTGATCAGGCGATCCCTCAGCTCGTTCCCGCCTTGCCCGCCGCCCGGCGTGACGCCCGCGGCGCCGGGCGGACCACGAGCACGGGGCACGGCGCGTAGTGCTGGACCCGTTGGGCGGTCGACCCGACCAGCACCACGTCGCTGATCCCCCGGCCACCGGCGGCGACGACCACGAGGCCGGCCGAGAGCTGCTTGGCCGCCTTGATGATCTCGTTGGCCGGCGAACCGCTGCGCACCTTGCGGTGCACCTTCGGTCCCCAGCCCTCGAACTCTGCGGCGACCACGTCGACCGCGTTCTCGGCGGCCGCCCGGAAGCTCAGGGCCTCGGTGCCGGCCCTCGGCCGGTCGATGGTGGACAGGTCGTCGGCGAAGGCGACCGCGGCCAGCGGGCGGATGACCGCGATCACCGAGATCTCGGTGATCTTGGTCGGGTCGCCGAACGACTTCAGGTGCTTGGCGGCTGCGAGGGACTGCTTGGAACCGTCGGTGGCGACGATGACGTGCATGTCAGACTCCTGTTCCCTGCGCGGCTTCTGGGTCTCCCCGCTCGGCGCCCGGTGGCCGGGTGCGCTTCCCGAAGAGGTACTCGATCAGGAAGAGCACCACCCCGACGGCCACCAGGCCGGCGCACCAGTAGAGCGACGTGGGGTCGTCGTAGATCACGTATCCGAGGATCGCGATGTTGCCCACGAGGCCGACGATCAGCAGGGGCGTGTTGGCACGGTAGCTCCGCTCCGACTCGTCGTGACCGCGGAGCTTGAGACACGAGATGATCACCAGCGCGTAGATGAACAGCAGGAACACCACGGTGACCAGGGACAGCCGCTCGATCAGGGGCGCGCCCTCGACGTTGGGCGCCACTGCCCCGACCACGAGCAGGAGGCACACGATGGTGGCGCTGAACAGCAGGCCGACCCAGGGGCTGCGGCGGCTGGAGTGGATCTTGGAGAAGACGCCGGGCACGACGTCCTCCTTGGCCATTCCGTAGAGGATCCGGGGCTGGGTCACGATGGCGACCAGGGTGGTGTTGGTGATCGCGATCAACGCGATCACCGAGAACAGCGTGGACATGAAGTCGGTCGAGATCGGCAGGATCCCTTGCTCGACGACTTCGAGCAGAGCGGCCGGTGAGGCCGCCAGGTCGTCGACTGACACCGTGAGCGCTGCGGCCATCGAGACCAGCACGTAGATCACGCCGGCGGTGATCATGCCGCCGATCAGGGAGCGCGGGAACGAGCGGTAGGGGTCGATCGTCTCCTCGGCGACGTTGGCGGTGTTCTCGAACCCGGTCATCGCGAAGAACGAGAGCGCGACACCGGCGAGGATCGCGAGCGCGGGGCTGGAGCCACCCGCTGTCGTGAACTCGGTCAGCACCCCGAAGTCTGCGGATCCCTGGGCGATGAACCAGATCGCGATGAAGATGACGATCAGGAGGCCGGCGATCTCGACGAAGGCCATCAGCATGTTGACCACCACCGACTCGGTGATGCCGATGAAGTTGACGACGCTCAGCACCAGGATGAACCCGATCGTGACCAGCAGGGCGGGCGGTCCTGCCCAGAGGGTGGCGAAGTACGAGGAGAAGCCGTCCGCCAGCGCGGCAGCGGCCGCGAAGCTGGACGACAGGAAGGAGACGGTGATCAGGAACGTCAGCGCCTTGTTGCCGAACGCCTTGTTGACGTAGAGCGCGGCGCCGGCGGCCTGTGGGTACTTCGTGACCAGCTCCGCGTACGCCGTGCCGGTGATCGCCGCGACCGTGACGCCAACCGCGAACGCTATCCAGAACGCACCCCCGACCGCCGCGGCGACCAGGCCGATCAGCACGTAGATCCCGGAGCCGAGGACGTCGCCAAGGGTGTAGAAGAAGAGCTGTTTCCCGGTGATCGAGCGTTTCAGATCGCTCTCGTGGCCGGGTTCGTCGTACGGCGTGGCGTAGGTGGTTCCTTCGGCCATGACGGCCTCACTTCCAGGTGTGCGACCAATTTCTCCGTCCCATTACCGAACCGCAAACGGCGCCGGGTTGTAAAGGGCATGGAAGGTGTGGTTCGGGGTAGTCGGGCGAGAGTTGCCCGCAGCAGATGGAGCTGGACGCCGCCCAGAGCCAGGTCATGACCTGCAGGGGTTCGGCCGGATCGCGTCCTCGCTGGCCGCTTGTTCGGGAGGCCGTAGCGGCGGCCCGCTGCGTTGGCGATGAAGAGTGCGGTTGCCGTGAGCCATCAGGTGACTCATCTGTACCGCACAAACCAGGCGGAAGCCGAGTCGCATCACCATGAGTCGCCCGGACCGCGGCGTGGTTGGGCACGCGCCCGCCCTCAGTTCGGCTGCTTGACTGCAGTCGCAGCTCGAGCGGGCCAGCCGGCTAGAGCAGCCTGCGGTCCGACGCCCACCGGGCGAGCTCGTGTCGCGAGGAGAGCTGCAGCTTCCGCAGCACGCTGGACATGTGGGTCTCGACCGTCTTGATCGAGATGAACAGCTCCTTCGCCACCTCCTTGTAGGCGTAGCCGCGGGCGATCAGCCGCATCACCTCGCGCTCCCGCTCGGTCAACCGGTCGAGGTCCTCGTCGACGTCGGCCACCTCGATCGAACCGGCGAAGGCGTCGAGGACGAACCCCGCGAGGCGGGGCGAGAACACCGCGTCGCCGTCGGCCACCCGGTGGATCGCCGCCACCAGCTCGGGGCCGGTGATGGTCTTGGTGACGTAGCCCCGGGCTCCGCCGCGGATGGTGCCGATCACGTCCTCGGCGGCGTCGCTGACCGACAGCGCGAGGTAGCGGGTGTCGGACGAATGGGCCCTCCGCATCACCTCGGCACCGCCGCCACCGGGCAGGTGCACGTCGAGGAGTACGACGTCGGGCCGGTGCTCGTCGACGGCGGCGACCGCCTCATCGACGTCGGCCGCCTCGGCCACCACGGCGACCGCGTCACCAAGTTCGCCGCGCACGCCGGCGCGGAACATCGCGTGGTCGTCGACCAGCACCACACGGATCGGCTCAGCCATGGGAGTCCTCCTGCCTGGGCAGGTGCAGCCGCACCTCGGTGCCCTCACCCGGCGTCGACTGCACCGTGGCGGTGCCGCCGTGCCGGTCCATCCGGTCGATGATGCTGTGCCGGAGGCCGTGCCGGTCCTCTGCGACCTGCTCGACCTCGAAGCCACGGCCTCGGTCGCGGACGAACACGTCGACCGCCGCGGGTGACACCTCGGCGTACACGTCGATCTGACCGGTCCCGGCGTGCTTGGCGGCGTTGGTCACCGCCTCGCGGGTGGCGTTGACGACGGGTCGCAAGCTCTCCGCCAGCGGGCAGTCGCCGACGTTGACGACATCGACCGAGACCCCGTGGGTGTCCTCGACCGCGGCCGCCACCCCGCGCAGCGCGCTGGCGACGGTGCTCTCGTCGGTGGCCTCGCCGGCGTACAGCCAGGACCGGAGGTCACGCTCCTGGGACCGGGCGAGCCTCGCGACGGTCGTGCCGTCCTGGGCGTTCTTCTGGATCAGGGCCAGCGTCTGGAGCACCGAGTCGTGCAGGTGCGCGGCCAGGTCGGCGCGCTCCTGGGTGCGGACCCGCTCGGCCCGCTCGGCGGTGAGGTCGGAGGCCAGGCGGTAGATCCACGGCCCGACCACGATGCCGAGGCCGACCACGGTCAGCAGCGCGGCGATGGTGACGTCGCGGGCCATCTCGAGGGAACCGCCACGCAGCGCGAAGACCACGAACGCGGCGACGATCAGGCCGATGCCGGCCGCGAGCCGGGCGTAGGCCGCCCATCCGCCACGGCCGAGCACGGCCCGCACCGGGTCGATCCGGCCGGTGGTGTCCAGCCAGCGCTCGCGTTGCGCCTCGTCGGCCTGGCGCCACAGCAGGGCGATACCGACGAGCCCGAGGAAGATCGGCCAGAACACGAGCCCGCGCCCGAGGACCGCCTCGAGCAGGAGGACCGCGCCGAGGCCGAGCGCCGCCAGGGCGACCGCCGGGCCGAGGTCCCCGAGCCTGCGGATCCGGCCCGGACGCCGGCCGCCACGGGTTGCGCTCTCGAGGCCGGGCGCGCCCTCCTCGAAGTGGGAGTCGGTGGGCAGCACCAGCCACAGGGCGGCGTACATGACGATGCCGAAACCACCCAGGGCCGCAGCCACGACGAACGCCACCCGCACCCAGAGCACGGGCAGCCCGAGGTGCCGAGCCAGGCCTCCGGCGACGCCGCCGATGATCGGCTCCTGGCTCTCTCGCGTAGCCCGGCGGACGTCGCGCACGGGCGCGGGGGCCGCCGCCGGGGAGGGGGTGGTTGTCATGACCCGGCAATCGTCACACAGCGCAGGGTCGCGAACCATGAGGTGCAACCCCGGCCCGACCCTGACCCGCCATCGGTTGCGGTCGGGCAGGATCAGGGTCGTCCCCGATGGTGCCCGGCGGGTCCGGGGCGCAGGCTTGGAGCATGACCACGACACCACCCGAAGCACCCTCCGGCCCGGCCGACGAGTCTCCTCTCGACGAGGGCCCCCGCGTCACCCGTGAGGAAATCCGCGACCTCGGCCGCCTGCGCCGTTCCGTCGATGACCGCAAGGTCGCCGGCGTCGCCGGTGGTCTCGCCCGGCACCTCGACGTCGATCCGCTGCTCCTGCGGGTGGCGTTCGTCGTGCTCGCCTTCTTCGGCGGCGCCGGCCTCCTGCTGTACGGCGCCTGCTGGCTGCTCGTGCCCGAGGACGGCTCAGACGAGGCCGCGATCACCCTCGACGACCGCAGCCGCACGCTCGCCCTGGTGGCAGTCGGCGTGCTCGCGGCCTTCGCGCTGCTCGGCGACTCGTGGGGGGTCTTCTGGTTCCCGTGGCCGCTGGCCATCATCGCCCTGGTCGTGCTGCTGTTCGTGACCCGCAAGGACCGCCGCTCGGCCACCCCACCCCCGGGATCCGGCGGTGGCGCGGTCGCGGGGTCCGGCGACACGACGACCTACCAGCCCGCGCGGTACGTCGCCCCGCCCCGCGACCCGCGCCGGCGCGGACCGATCCTGCTCTGGTTCACCCTCGCGCTGATCGCGCTGGCGATCGGGGTCCTCGGCATCGTCGACGTTGCCGGCGTGGCCGTGGCGGGCGCGGCGTACCCGGCGCTCGTCGTCGGCATCAGCGGGCTCATGCTCCTGGTCGGCTCGGTCTACGGCCGGGCCGGGGGCCTGATCCTGGTCGGCCTGCTCGCGATCCTCCCCATGGCGGTCCTCACCGTCGTCGGCGAGTGGGATGGCCAGCGGATCCGCGAGACCCCGGCGACCGCCGACCAGGTGCAGAGCTCCTACGAGTTCGGCGGTGGCGAGCTGGTGCTCGACCTCACGGGGGTCGACGACGTCGAGGCGCTGGACGGCCGGCAGATCAGCGTCGAGGGCGGGGCGGGCCGGATCGAGCTCCTGGTGCCCGACGAGATGGACGTCAGGGTCACCGGCCGGGTCGACGGTCCGGGCGCGATCACCCTGTTCGGCGAGCAGGAGGGCGGGATCGAGACCAGGTCCCGCGGACTGCACGACGCCGGAGCCGATGCCCCCCGCCTGACCATCGACGCCGACCTCGGCGTCGGCGAGATCTACGCAGAGAGCGAGTGAGGACATGAACGAGCTGGACAGCGGGCGTCACCCCGTCAACATCGGCCACCTGGTGATGGGCATCGCGTTCGTAGGGCTGGTCGGCATCTGGGCCCTGGTCCAGGGCGACGTCGTCAACAACGACGACATCCGTTGGCTGCTGCCGATCCCGTGGGTGTTCGCCGGCGTCGCCGGCCTGCTGGCCACGACCCTCACCGCGAGGAACCGTCACACCACCCGGCAGACCGGGTGGGTCGGCACCGGCCCTGAGGCGGACAAGGGGCAGGACTGATCAGGCCCGGATCGATCAGGCGCTGCGGTCCGCCGCGGCCAGCCAGTCCTCCACTGCCATCACCGTGGTGTCGGGGTGGTCGGTGAACATGCCGTCCACCCCGGCCTCGAGGAATGCCATCGCCTCGGCGTAGGCGTCGCCCTTCGCGTTCGGATCGGCTCCGCGTCGGAAGTTCGAGGCCATGAACTGGTTCTCGTCCCGCAGCGTCCACACGTGCACCAGGAGACCGGCGGCGTGGGCATCGGGCACCAGGGCGGAGGGCGCTCCGGCCGCGTCGGTGACCGGGTCGCGGGGCAGGACCAGATTCTTGTTGGCCCCCACCCCGTCGGCGTAGCTCGCGACCCAGGCCAGGCCCTCGGGTGTGGTGAGGTCGCGGTAGGTCCGCGAGTCGCCGGCCTCCACCAAGTCGTACGGCGCCCCGGACGCGTCGACCAACTGCACCAGCGGCACCCGGGTCACCCCGGCAAGGGCGCGCAGGTTGGCGGTCTCGAAGGACTGGATGAACACCCCGGAGCCCGCCCGGTCGAGGCCGTGCCGACGCAGTGTCGCCACCAGCGGCTCCTCGAGCGAGAGTCCGAGGTCGTCGAAGTAGCTGGGGTGCTTGGTCTCGGGATAGACGCCGATCCGGCGTCCGGTACGGCGCTCCTCCTGCCGGACCAGGCTCAGCACCTCGTCGAGGCTCGGCACCTCGAACATGCCGTCGTACCGCGTGTTGTCGGGCCGAACCAGGGGCAGCCGCTCCTTGGCGCGCAGCGTCTTCAGCTCGGTGAGGGTGAAGTCCTCGGTGAACCAGCCGGTCACCGAGCGCCCGTCGATCGTCTTGGTGGTCCGCCGGTCGGCGAACTCGGGGTGCTCGGCGACGTCGGTGGTGCCGCCGATCTCGTTCTCGTGGCGGGCGACCAGGACGCCGTCCTTCGTGGAGACCAGGTCGGGCTCGACGTAGTCGGCGCCGAGCCGGATCGCGAGCCGGTACGACGCGAGGGTGTGCTCGGGGCGGTAGCCGGACGCGCCGCGGTGGCCGATCACGATCGGGCTCGTCGTGCGTGGGTCATGGGGCGCGACCGGGTGTGCGGTGGCGCCCGGGGCGACCAGAGTGGCGGTCACGATGGCCATGAGGACGCCTCCAACCAGTGCACGGGTGAGGGAGAAGCGGAAGGTCATGGCTCGACGGAAGCGGAGGCAGATGACCGGGGGTCGCCCTGCAGGTGAAGGTCGGATGGCGATGATGGGACACATGACCCTGCCCCGGATCGACGGACTGCATTCTCTTCCCGCGCTCGACCACCCCGAGCTGGTCTCACCCCAGGTGGCCGCCGCTCTCGCGGCGTGGCCGGCCGGGGGCGACGTCGCCGTCGTCGAGATCGACCCCGCCCTCGCCGACACCGCCGCCATGAGCGAGGCCTACTCGCTGTCGATGGACACCGGCGCCAACTGCGTCGTGGTGGCCGGCAAGCGGGGCGGGGAGGAGCGGGTCGCCGCGTGCGTCGTCCGCGCCGACACCCGCGCCGACGTCAACAACCTGGTCAAGCGCACCCTCGACGTGCGCAAGGCGTCGTTCCTGTCGATGGAGAGGGCGGTCGAGGAGTCGGGGATGGAGTACGGCGGCATCACGCCACTCGGGCTGCCTCCCGGGTGGCGGATCCTCGTCGACGCCCGGGTGCCGGAGATGGAGGTGGCGATCATCGGCTCCGGCGTACGCCGCTCCAAGCTGCTGGTGTCCGGCCGGCTGCTCGCGGAGCTGCCCGGCGCCGAGGTGGTCGAGAGTCTCGCGGGCTGAGCGCGCCGAACGCGATACGGTGCGCGACATGGAGGGAGATCGACGATGAGCAATGGCCGAAACGAGACCGAGGACGAGCGGCTCGACCGCAAGTGGGCAGACCTGCTTCAGGAGCTCCGGGTGATGCAGACCGGTGCGCAGCTGACAGCCGGCTTCCTGCTGACCCTGCCGTTCACGACGAAGTTCCCCAGGCTCGACGGCTTCCAGGAAACCTTGTTCCTGATCCTGGTCCTGATCGCGGCCCTCACCACCGCCGTCGTGATCACCCCGGTCGCCGTGCACCGGCGGATCTCCGGCGAGCACGTCAAGGAGCGGCTGGTCGCCACCGCACACAAGCTCGTCGCCGTCGGCCTGACCCTGCTGGCAATGCTGGTGACCGGCATCGTGGTCCTGGTCTTCGACGTGGTCGTGGACCGCACGACTGCCCTGGTCGTGGGGGCCGTGGTCGCGGCGATCCTGACGGGACTCCTGGTCGCCCTGCCGCTGAAGCTGGTCGGCCCGACCGACTGAACCCGGCCGACTGAAAACCGGTCGCTCAGCTTCTTACTGGTCCGTACCGTTGGAGGGGTGCGCCAACTCCCCCTCGACCACCCCGGAACCGCCGACCACCGGTCGCCGGGCCGGTACCTGTGGTGGTTGGCCAAGGGACAGTGGCACACCCTGGCCGGGGGCATGCTCTTCGGCATCATCTGGATGAGCACCCAGGCCGTGATGCCGTTCGTCCTCGGCCGGGCGATCGACCGCGGCGTCGCCGACCAGGACTCCGGTGAGCTGCTGAAGTGGGCCGGGCTGTTGTTCGCCATCGGCCTCGTGCAGGCCGCGAGCGGCATCATGCGGCACCGGTTCGCGGTGACCAACTGGCTGACCGCGGCCTACCGCACCGTCCAGCTCGTCGGACGTCAGGCCGTGCACCTCGGCGGCACCCTGCCCCGCAAGGTCTCCACCGGCGAGGTGGTCGCGATCGGCACCAACGACCTCTCCCACGTCGGGAACGTCATGGACGTCACCGCCCGGTTCGCCGGCGCGATCGTGTCCTTCCTGCTGGTGTCGGTGATCCTGCTGAGCACGTCGGTGACGCTCGGCCTGGTCGTGCTGCTCGGCGTCCCGGCCCTGATGCTCCTCATCGGCCCGATCCTGAGCCCACTCCAGCGCCGCAGCGCCCACCAGCGCCACCTCATGGGCGACCTGTCCAACACCGCCAGCGACATCGTGAGCGGGCTGCGGGTGCTGCGCGGGATCGGCGGCGAGCAGGTCTTCCACGACCGTTACCGCCGCGAGTCGCAGACCACCCGTCGCGCGGGAGTGGACGTCGCGCGGCTCCAGTCGGTGCTCGACGCGCTCCAGGTCTTCCTGCCGGGCGTGTTCGTGGTGCTCGTGGTGTGGCTGGGTGCGCGCTCCGCCGTCGCCGGCCAGATCACGGCCGGGGAGCTGGTCGCCTTCTACGGCTACTCCGCGTTCCTGATGATCCCGCTGCGGACCGCGACCGAGTACGCCAACAAGCTGATCCGGGGGCGAGTGGCCGCGCAGCGGATCTGTCGGGTGCTGATGCTGACCCCCGACCACACGGACCCCGAACAATTGGCGCCGTCGCCGCCCGTGGGTTCCGACCTGCACGACGTGCGCACCGGCCTGCACGTGCGCGCGGGCCTGCTGACCGCGGTCGTCGCCGACCAGCCCGACGAGTCAGCGGCCCTCGCCGATCGGCTCGGGTTGTGCGCTGCGGTCGTCGACGACGACGTCCGGCTCGGCGGCGTACCCCTCTCCGCGCTGGGGCGGGCGGAGGTGCGCGAGCGGATCGTGGTCTCCGACACCGGTGCCACGTTCTTCTCCGGGCGTCTGGGCGACCGGCTCGACGTGCGCGGCCGCGGCGGCCTCGATCAGGCCCTCGACACGGCGTCCGCGGACGACATCTTCGACGCCATCGACGACGGGCTCGACACCATCGTCGCCGAGCGCGGTCGCACCTTCTCCGGTGGCCAGCGGCAGCGGCTGATCCTGGCCCGGGCCCTGACCAGCGACCCGGAGATCCTGGTGCTGGTCGAGCCGACGTCCGCCGTCGACGCCCACACCGAGGCCCGGATCGCCTCCCGACTGCGGGCCCACCGGGCCGGCAGGACCACCGTGGTCACCTCGGGAAGCCCGCTCGTGCTCGACGCGGTCGACGAGGTGGCCTTCCTGCGAGGCGGGCGCGTGGTCGCCGTGGGCACCCACGCGGACCTGTTCGACCGCGAGCCAGCGTACCGGGCCGTGGTGACGCGCGAGGTGGGTCTCGACGAGCGAGAGGAGGCGCTGCGATGAACACCATGCTGCCGGTCGCCGACGGCCGGTCGGTGCGCCGCTACGCCACCCGGATCGCGCGGCGCCACCCCCGGCTGCTGTGGGGTGCGCTGGCGCTGCACGTGGGTGCCGCGCTGGCGGCGCTGGCCGCACCTCGGCTGCTGGGCGACCTGGTGGAGGCCGTGGAGGACGGCACCACCGTGGGCCACGTGGACCGGCTGATCCTCATCCTGGCGGGGTTCCTGCTCGTCCAGACCGTGTTCACCCGGTTCGCCCGCTACGCCAGCCAGGTGCTCGGCGAGCAGGTGCTGGCCGAGCTGCGCGAGGACTTCGTCGGCAACGCCCTGGCGCTGCCGGTGGGGGTCGTCGAGGCGGCCGGGTCCGGTGACCTGCTGACCCGCACCAGCCGCGACGTCGACCAGCTCGGCTGGTCGGTGCGCTGGGCCCTGCCCGAGTGGACGATCGCGGTCGTCTCCGCGGTGCTGACCTTCGCCGCCGCCCTGTCGATCGGCTGGTGGGTTGCCTTGCCGTGCCTGCTCGGCGTGCCGCCGCTGGTGATCGGGCTGCGCTGGTACCTCGCCCGCGCCAAGGACGGCTACCTCCGCGAGAGCGCGTCGTACTCCGTGATCAACGCGACCCTGACCGAGACCGTCGAGGGCGCCCGGACGGTCGAGGCGCTGGGGATCGGCGACGAGCGGATCGGGCAGATCGACGAGGACATCAAGGAGTCGTACAACGCCGAGCGCTACACGCTCTTCCTGCGCACGGTGTTCTTCCCGAACATGGAGATCGCCTACCTGATCCCGACCGTCCTGACGCTGCTGTTCGGCGGCTGGCTCTACACCCAGGGGTCGGTGTCGCTGGGCGACGTCACGGCGGCGACGCTGTACGTGCAGATGCTGATCGACCCGGTGGACCGGATCGTGTCGATCCTCGACGAGCTGCAGATGGGGGCCGCGTCCCTGGCACGGTTGCTCGGGGTGGCGCAGGTGCCTGACGACCGCGAGGTCTCCGGCGCCCAGCCGCTGGACGAGAAGCTCGAGGCGGAGGACGTGCGGTTCTCCTACGTCGACGGCCGCGACGTGCTGCACGGCGTCGACCTCGACGTCGGAGTGGGCGAGCGGATCGCGATGGTCGGGCCGTCCGGGGCCGGCAAGTCGACCCTGGGCCGGCTGCTCGCCGGGATCCACCCACCGCGGACCGGCTCGGTCACGGTCGGTGGCGTCGGCCTGGTCGAGCTGCCGCTCGGCGACCTGCGCGGGCACGTCGCGCTGGTGACACAGGAGCACCACGTCTTCGTCGGCACGCTGCGGGAGAACCTCGCGCTCGCCGCGCCCCCCGGTGCCGGTGACGGGGAGATCCGGGCCGCGCTCGACGCCGTCGACGCCCTGGAGTGGGTCGACCTGCTGCCGGACGGGCTGGACACGCTGGTGGGCTCGGGTGGCCGGGCGCTGACGGCCGCGCAGGCCCAGCAGATCGCCCTGGCCCGGCTGGTGCTGGCCGACCCGCACACGCTGGTCCTCGACGAGGCGACCTCGTTGATCGACCCGCGGGCCGCGCGCCACCTGGAGCGCTCCCTGGCCGCCGTGCTGCACGGGCGGACGGTGATCGCCATCGCCCACCGGCTGTTCTCCGCCCACGACGCGGACCGGGTGGCCGTGGTCGAGGACGGTGTGATCTCGGAGTTCGGCTCGCACGACGAGCTGGTCTCCACCGGTGGGTCGTACGCCGCACTCTGGGAGTCCTGGAACGGCCACCGCTGAGCCGTTGAATGGGGGATTGCGGTCCCGTGAGTCGTGGATTCCCGTCCGTCGAGTCGGGGGTTGCGTCCGCTGACGGTCAGACGCCGGAGATGCGGATCCCGGACTGGGTCTTGTAGGCCTTGTTGATCGAGATGAGTACGGCGGTCAACGGCTCCAGCTGGCGGGCCAGCCGCAGCTTGCCGGCGTCGATGCCGTCGCGCCCGGTGACGCAGCGAGCCAGCTCGATGACCGCTGCCTTGCCCTCGACTGAGTCGCCGCAGACCAGGACGTCCTCGTGGTCGAGGTACTCCTCGTCCGACCACAGGTTCTTCGCCGAGACGTGGTGGAACGCGCCGACCACGGTCGCGTCGGGGACGATCCGCTGGGCGGACTCGGCCGCGGAGCCCTCACCGCCGTCGATCACCCGGCCGTGCGGACCCTGCTTGTCGAACGCGAGCGGGTTCACGCAGGAGATGACCGTCTTGCCCGCGAGCGGGAGGGCGGCGACGAGCTCGTCGTGGCCGTCGTACGGCACCGCGAGCAGGACGACGTCCGCCTCGGCGCAGGCGTCGGCGTTCGCTGCTCCCGTCACCGCTCCGCCGTCCAGCCGTGCGTTCACCTCGTCCGCCGCGGCGAGCGCCTTCTCCGCGGCCCGCGACCCGAGCACCACCGTGTGGCCGTGCTTCGCGAACCTGTACCCGAGCCCCTTGCCCTGCGGGCCGGTCCCGCCCATCACCGCGATCCGGTACGTCGTCTCCAACGGGCTTCTCCTCGTGTCTCGCCAACCGGTCATCCTGCTACCGTGACAGTGATCCTGTCACAGTTGGGACGACCAGCCGAAACCGGACCGGAGGACCATGTGAAGCTCTCGATGCCCCTGATGTACGCGGGAAACCCGCGCGAGGCGGCCGACCAGGTGACCGCGCTGGAGCAGGCGGGCCTGGACACGGTGTGGGTGGCGGAGGCGTACGGCTTCGACTCCCCCACCCTGATGGGTTACCTCGCGGCGAAGACGGAGCGGGTCGAGATCGGCGCCGCGATCCTCAACATCTACTCCCGAACGCCCGGCGCGCTGCTGCAGACCGCCGCCGGGCTCGACAACGTCTCCCAGGGGCGCGCGATCATCGGCCTGGGCGCCTCCGGTCCGCAGGTGATCGAGGGCTTCCACGGCGTTCCCTACGACAAGCCGGTGACCCGCACACGAGAGATCATCGACATCCTGCGCCGCGGCCTGCGTCGTGAGTCGCTCACCAGCGACGGCCTCTACAAGCTGCCGCTGCCCGCCGACCAGGGGCTCGGCCTGGGCAAGCCGCTGAAACTGCTCACGAAGCCCGAACGGCGCGAGGTGCCGATCTACGTCGCGGCCCTGGGTCCCAAGTCGGTCGCCGGGGTTGCGGAGTACGCCGACGGCTGGCTGCCGATCCTGTTCCACCCCGAGAAGGCCGACCAGGTGTGGGGAGAGGCGCTCGCGAAGGGGACCAAGCGGCGCCCGGAGGGACTAGCGCCGCTGGAGATCTCCACCGGCGGGATGGTCGCCGTCGGCGAGGGCGAGGACACCAAGGCGCTGCTCGACTTCGCCCGCCCCGTCTTCGCGCTCTATGTGGGCGGCATGGGTGCCCGGGGCAAGAACTTCTACAACGACCTGGCCTGCCAGTACGGCTACGAGAAGGAGGCCAAGGAGATCCAGGACCTCTACCTGGACGGTCACAAGAGGGACGCCGAGGCGAAGGTTCCACTGGAGTGGCTCGAGGCGGCGAACCTGGTCGGCCCGGAGTCCTACGTGAAGGAGCGGATCGCCGCCTTCCGCGAGGCCGGCGTCACCAACCTGCAGCTCACGCCCGCAACCGAGGACCCCGCGGCCACCATCGCGCAGATCAAGGAGTGGGTCTCCTGATGCCCGACAAGCCGTCGATCTACACCCAGGAGCACGAGGACTTCCGCAGCACGGTCCGCGAGTTCCTGGAGCGGGAGGTCGTCCCCCACCACGAACAGTGGGAGAAGGACGGACAGGTCAGCCGCGAGGTGTGGACCAAAGCCGGGGCGCAGGGGCTGCTCTGCTTCGACGTCGACGAGGAGTACGGCGGCGCCGGCGTCACGGACTTCCGCTACAACATGGTGGTCGCGGAGGAGATCAGCCGGGTCGGAGCGAGCGGGCTCGGCTTCCCCGTGCACACCGACGTGATCGTCCCCTACATCAGCACGCTGGCCACCGACGAGCAGAAGCAGCGGTGGCTCCCCGGGCTGGTCAGCGGCGAGCTGATATCGGCGATCGCGATGACCGAGCCCGGCGCCGGCAGCGACCTGCAGGGGATTCGCACCAGCGCGGTCGACAAGGGCGACCATTACGTGCTGAACGGGTCCAAGACGTTCATCAGCAACGGGATCATGTCGGACCTCGTGATCGTGGTCGCGCGGACCAATCCCGAGGCCGGCCACCAGGGCATCAGCCTGCTGGTCGTCGAGCGCGGCATGGACGGCTTCGAGCGCGGCCGCAACCTGGAGAAGATGGGCCTGAAGGCACAAGACACGGCCGAGCTCTTCTTCGACAACGTGCAGGTGCCGAAGGAGAACCTGCTCGGCGAGGAGGGCTCAGGCTTCATCTCGCTGATGACGAACCTGCCGCAGGAGCGGGTCTCGATCGCCGCCATCGCCGTGGCTGCCTGCGAGCACATCCTCCAGCTCTGCCTGGACTACGCGAAAGAGCGCGAGGCCTTCGGCCGGCCGATCGGCAAGTTCCAGCACAACCGGTTCCTGCTCGCCGAGATGGCCACCGAGGTCCACATCGCGCGGGTCTTCGTCAACGACTGCGTGCTGAAGCTCAACGCTGGCGAGGTCGACACCTCGCTGGCGTCGATGGCCAAGTGGTGGACGACCGAGCTGCAGAAGAAGCTCGTGGACCAGGCCGTGCAGCTGCACGGCGGCTACGGCTACATGATGGAGTACCCCGTCGCCCGGGCCTTCGTCGACAGCCGGATCCAGACGATCTACGGCGGGACCACCGAGGTCCAGAAAGAGATCATCGGGCGGATGCTCGGCTTCTAGCCGCGAGGGGTTCCTTCGGGGTCGGTGTCCCCGAAGATCGCGGGCCGGACCCTGGTCGACGCCCTCGCCGAGACCGTGGAGAGGTACGCCGGCGAATCGGCGTACTCCGACAAGCACCACGTCCCCGAGGGCGGGGCCTGGCGCACGCTCACCTGGGCGGGGGTCCGCGAGGAGCTCACCCGACCCTGAAGCCGAAGCGGCGGGTTGTGAACACGAAGTACGCTGACGTGTTGGACCGGCTCCATTCCTGAACGGGCCGATGGATCTCGGGGTCAGCCCCGGTCACATGGGGGGAAACCCTGATGCCGACTGTCCCCGCCTCGTGATGGAGTTCTCCCATGCATCGTCAGATCGCCGGCAAGCTGACCGGCCCCGTCACCAAGTGGGTCGTGCTCGGCTTCTGGCTGATCGCGGTCGCCGGCCTGGGCTCCTTCGGCTCCAAGCTCGCGGAGGTCCAGAACAACGAGGCCTCGTCCTGGCTCCCGTCCAGCGCCGAGTCGACGCGCGCGCTCGAGAAGCTCGAGCCGTTCCAGGACCCCAACGCGATCCCCACCGTCGTCGTCTATGAGCGTGAGTCCGGGCTCACCGAGGCCGACCTCGCGGAGGCCCAGGCCGACGTCGCCGAGTTCCAGGCGATGGACGGCGTGGAGGGCGAGGTCGTGGGGCCGATCCCGTCGGAGGACGGTCAGGCGGCACAGACGGTCGTCACGTTCAACTTCGGCAAGAACGGCTGGGAGGAGATGCCCGCCACCGCCGACGAGCTGACCGAGATGTCAGCCATCGACGGCGTCAACACCTACATCGCCGGCTCGGGAGGTCAGGCCGCCGACTCCTTCGAGGCCTTCGCCGGCATCGACAGCACGCTCCTCCTGGCCGCTCTCGGCGTGGTCATCGTGATCCTGCTGTTCACCTACCGGAGCCCCGTGCTCTGGATGCTGCCGATCTTCTCGGTGGTCGTCAGTCTCGGAACCAGCCTCGGGCTCGTCTACTTCCTGGCCAAGTACGCCAACCTGACCGTCAACGGGCAGAGCCAGGCCATCCTGAGCATCCTGGTCATCGGTGCCGGCACCGACTACGCCCTGCTGCTCGTGGCTCGCTACCGCGAAGAGCTGCGTCGGCACGAAGACCGACACGAGGCGATGGCCTTCGCCCTGCACCGTGCGGCCCCCGCGATCCTTGCCAGTGCCGCCACGGTCGCGCTCGGCATGCTGTGCCTGCTGTTCGCGGACATGAGCTCCACCGCCGGCCTCGGCCCGGTCACGGCCATCGGCATCGCGGTCACGTTCCTGGCGATGGTGACCCTGCTCCCCGCGCTGCTGGTCATCTGCGGCCGCTGGATCTTCTGGCCGAAGCGCCCCGACTTCGGCTCGCCCGAGCCCACCAGCACCGGCATCTGGGCCAAGGTCGGACGCCGGATCGCGGTGCGCCCCCGGGCCGTGTGGGTGATCACCGGCGGTCTGCTGCTGGTGGCCTGCCTCGGTCTGTTCCGCCTCGACGCCAACGGGCTGGACGCCGACGAGCAGTACACCAAGGAGTTCGGGTCGGTGACGGGCCAGCAGGTCCTGGCCGACCACGGCCTCGTCGACGCTTCCAACCCGATCATGGTGGCGGCCGATGCCGACAGCGCGGGAGCCGTCGCCGACGCGATCGCCGAGGTCGACGGTCTCGGTGAGGTCTCCAAACCCGTGACCCAGGACGGTGTCGCCTTCATCACCGCCGCGATCCCCGGTGACCCGATCGGACAGACCGCCTTCGACAAGGTCGAGGACGTCCGCGACGCCGTCAGCGAGGTCGAGGGCGCGAACGCCCTGGTCGGCGGCTTCTCGGCGATCTACCTCGACACCAAGATCGCGTCGGCACGTGACAACGTCGTGATCATCCCGATCGTGCTGCTGGTGGTCTTCCTGATCCTCGTGATGCTTCTGCGGGCCCTGGCCTCTCCCGTGATCCTGATCGGGACGGTGGTCCTGTCGTTCGGAGCCGCACTCGGCATCTCGACCCTGATCTTCGAGTACGTCTTCCCGTTGTTCGTGGACCGCTGGCCCGACTCAGCCCAGGTAGATCCTGGGTTCCCCCTGTTCGCCTTCGTCTTCCTGGTCGCTCTCGGCATCGACTACAACATCTTCCTGATGACCCGGGTCCGCGAGGAGACCATGGACCGCGGGACCCGGCAGGGGTCGCTGGTGGCCCTGACATCCACCGGTGGCGTGATCACGTCGGCGGGGATTGTGCTGGCCGCGACATTCCTGGTGCTCGGCTCGCTGCCGCTGGTCTTCCTGGCGGAGCTGGGCGTGGCCGTGGCGCTGGGTGTGCTGCTGGACACGATGATCGTCCGCTCGGTCCTGGTGACGGCGGTCAACCTCGACCTCGGCGGCAAGATCTGGTGGCCGAGCCGACTCGACCGGCACGCCTCATCGGCCGATCCCGAGCCGGAGCCGGAGCGCGTCAACGCCTGACTGGGGCCTGGGGCACCCCGGGCTGGCGCCAGGAATCCGACGCCGTGGGTGCCGACTGTGCTGGACTTGGCGCATGCACCGCCGGATCGCAGGCCGGCTGACCGGACGCGTCAGCAAGTGGGCCGTCCTCGTGCTGTGGCTCCTGGTGGTCGGGGGGTCTGCGACGTTCGCGTCCCAGCTCACCGAGGTGCAGAACAACGACGTGGCCTCCCGGCTGCCCGCGAGCGCCGAGTCCACCCGGGCATTGGAGAAGCTCGCGCCCTTCCAGGACCCCGACGCCATCCCCACCATCGTCGTCCACGAGGCCGAGGCCGGCCGGCTGACCAGCGATCAGTTCCAGACGGTCGTGGACCAGAAGGGTGAGCTCGCCGAGCTCGACGGGGTCCAGGGTGAGATCTTCGGGCCGTTCCCTTCTGAGGACCGACAGGCCACGCAGACGCTGGTCACGTTCAACTTCGGTCCCGATGGCTGGAAGGAGATGCCCGCCGCCGCACAGCAGATCCGGGACGTGGCCGAGCTGGAGGGGGTGTCCGTCCACCTCACGGGCGCTGGCGGCGCGGCCGCCGACGCCGCGGAGGCCTTCTCCGGTCTCGACTCCACCCTGCTGTTCGCCACCCTCGGGGTCGTGGTCCTGCTGCTCCTGTTGACCTACCGCAGCCCGGTGCTCTGGATCCTGCCGATCCTCAGCGCGGTTGTCGCTCTCTACACCGCCGAGGCGTTGATCTACCTCCTCGCGAAGTACGCCGACCTGACGGTCAACGGTCAGAGCCAGGGCATTCTCACCGTGCTCGTGATCGGCGCCGGCACCGACTACGCCCTCCTGCTGGTGGCCCGCTACCGCGAGGAGCTGCGCCGCCACGAGGACCGGCACGAAGCCATGGCGTTCGCGCTGCAGCGGGCAACTCCGGCGATCCTGGCCAGCGCGGCGACCGTGGTGCTCGGCATGCTCTGCCTTTCACTCGCGGACCTGAACTCCACCGCCGGCCTCGGGCCGGTCAACGCGATCGGCGTCGCGGTGACTTTCCTGGTGATGGTCACCCTGCTCCCCGCGCTACTGGTGATCGTCGGCCGGTGGGTGTTCTGGCCCAAGCGACCGGGGTTCGGCTCGCCCGAGCCCACCTCATCCGGCTTGTGGGCCAGGGTCGGTCGCTGGATCACCCCGCGTGCCCGGAGGGTCTGGATCGGCACCGCGGCGGTCCTCGCGGTGGCCTGCCTGGGGCTCTTCGAGCTCGACGCCACCGGGCTTTCATCGGAGGAGCAGTACACCCAGCAGTACGACTCCATCGTCGGCCAGGAGGTGCTCGCCGAACACGGGCTCGCGGACAACTCGACCCCGATCATGGTGGTCTCCGACGTCGGGCCGGCCTTTGAGGTCGCCGCGGCGATGGAGGAAGTGGAGGGGCTCGGTAAACCGACCGGACCTTCGGTCCAGGGCGGCGTCGCCCTGGTCACCGCGCCGATCACGACCGACGTCGCCTCGCAGGCATCGTTCGACACCGTGCTCGAGGTGCGCGACGTCGTGCACGACATCCCCGACGCGAACGCCCTGGTCGGCGGCACCGCCGCGACCCTCCTCGACATCGAGACCGCCTCGGAGCGCGACAACGTCGTGATCATCCCGGTCGTGCTCCTGTTGGTGATGCTGATCCTGACGCTGCTCCTGCGGGCCCTGGTCTCGCCGCTGCTCCTGGTCGCGACGGTGGTGCTCTCCTTCGGCGCCGCGCTGGGCATCTCGGCACTGATCTTCCAGTACGTCTTCGGGTTCGACCATGCCGACCCGGCCCTGCCGTTGTTCGTGTTCGTCTTCCTGGTGGCCCTCGGCGTCGACTACAACATCTTCCTGATGTCCCGAGTGCGCGAGGAGGCGAGGGAGCGAGGGACGCGGCAAGGCTCGCTGGTCGCACTGTCGGCGACCGGTGGTGTGATCACCTCCGCCGGGCTCGTGCTCGCGGCCACGTTCGTCGTCCTCGCCACGCTGCCGCTCGTCTTCTTCGTCCAGATCGGCACCGCCGTCGCCCTCGGCGTCATGCTGGACACGCTCATCGTCCGTTCGGTGCTGGTGACGGCGCTGAATCTCGACCTCGGCAACACCATCTGGTGGCCGAGCCGGCTCGACCGGCATGCCGCCTCGGGCGAGCCCGAGCCGGAGCGCCTCAACGCGTGATCGGGACCGGCGCGTCCGTGGACTGATCCCGCGGACGCGCGGCTTGCCGTCCTTGGGAGACTGGCCCGCATGGATCAGGTGGACCGCGAGCCGACCGGTCAGGTGAATCCGGCACAGATCCGGCGCTCCCTGGCCCGCGCGGAGCGCGGCGCCGCTCTCGACCTCACCGAGGCGACGGCGCTGCTGGGCGCGCGGGGGGAGCAGCTCGACCGTCTCTGCGTCGCCGCGGCCAGGGTCCGCGACGCCGGCCTCCGCGCCGCCGGTCGTCCCGCCGTGGTCACCTACTCCCCGAAGGTGTTCATCCCGATGACCCGGCTCTGCCGGGACAAGTGCCACTACTGCACATTCGTCACCACGCCGGGACACCTCGCCCGGGCCGGCGCGGCGCCGTACCTCTCTCCCGACGAGATCCTCGACATCGCCCGCCAGGGCGCCGACGTGGGCTGCCTCGAGGCACTGTTCACCCTCGGCGACCGCCCCGAGGACCGCTGGCCCGAGGCGCGCGCCTGGCTGGACGAGCAGGGCTACGACTCGACGCTTGCCTACGTCCGGGCGATGGCGATCCGGGTGTTGGAGGAGACAGGGCTGCTTCCCCACCTCAATCCCGGCGTCATGTCGTGGGTGGAGATGAACCGGCTCAAGCCGGTCGCCCCGTCGATGGGGATGATGCTGGAGACCACCTCTCGGCGCCTCTTCGAGGAGAAGGGCCTGGCCCACTTCGGCTCGCCGGACAAGGACCCCGATGTACGGCTGCGGGTGCTCGAGGACGCGGGCCGACTGTCGGTGCCGTTCACGACGGGGCTCCTGGTCGGCATCGGCGAGACACTGACCGAGCGTGCGGAGACGATCTTCGCGATCCGGGCGTCCTCGCGGCGGTTCGGGGCGGTGCAGGAGGTGATCGTCCAGAACTTTCGGGCCAAGCCGGAGACCGCGATGCGGCACACCGACGACCTGGACCTCGACGAGTTCCGCGCCGCGATCGCGGTCACCCGGCTCGTGCTCGGGCCGAAGATGCGGGTGCAGGCACCGCCCAACCTCGTCGATCTCGATGAGTGCCGGCTCCTGCTCGGCGCCGGTGTGGACGACTGGGGCGGGGTCTCCCCGCTCACCCCGGACCACGTCAATCCCGAACGCCCCTGGCCCACCCTCGAACGGCTACGGGCGGTCACGGCGGAGTGCGGCCTCGAGCTGCGGCCGCGGCTCACCCTGCACCCCGAGTACGTCGTCGCCGGTGAGCCGTGGCTGGATCCACGGGTGTCCGGTCACGTCGCCGCACTGGCGGACGACGACGGTCTCGCGCGCGCCGGCGTACTTCCATCAGGCCTGCCGTGGCAGGAGCCGGACGGCGGCCTCGAGGCCCTCCACCACGGCGAGGGCGTGGGCCGCACCGACCTGCACGCCGCCATCGACGGCTCCGGACGCACCGACGACCGACGCAGCGACTTCGACGACGTCTACGGCGACTGGGACACCCTCCGGGAGATAGTCCGCCACGAAAAGCACCGTTCCGGGCCGGATTCCGGTGCCGATCGTGGCGGACTATCGGCTCTGGCGGCCGCTGAGCGGGACCCGGCGGGGATCACCGACGAGCAGGCGCTGGCCCTGATGACGGCCGACGGTGAGCTGCTGGAGCGGGTGTGCCGGCTGGCCGACGACCTCCGGCGCGACACGGTCGGCGAGGAGGTCACCTACGTCGTCAACCGCAACATCAACTTCACCAACGTCTGCTACGTCGGCTGCCGGTTCTGTGCGTTCGCCCAACGACGCACCGACGCCGACGCGTTCTCGCTGTCTCTCGAGCAGGTGGCCGATCGCGCGCAGGAAGCGTGGGAGCTCGGGGCGACCGAGGTCTGCATGCAGGGCGGGATCGACCCGGAGCTGCCCGGCAGCGCGTACTTCGACCTCGCGGCCGCCGTGAAGCGGCGCGTCCCCGGCATGCACGTGCACGCCTTCTCGCCGATGGAGATCGTGAACGGCGCCTCGCGCACCGGGCTCAGCATCGAGGACTTCCTGATCAAGGCCCGCGAGTCCGGCCTCGACACCATTCCCGGCACCGCCGCCGAGATCCTCGACGACGACGTCCGCTGGGTGCTGACCAAGGGCAAGCTGCCCACGCAGACCTGGATCGACGTGGTCACCACCGCGCACCGGGTCGGCCTGCGGTCGAGCTCCACGATGATGTACGGCCACGTCGACAACCCTCGCCACTGGGTGCAGCACCTGCGCGTGTTGAGCCGGGTCCAGGACGAGACCGGCGGCTTCACCGAGTTCGTGCCGCTGCCGTTCGTGCACCACTCGTCGCCGATCTACCTCGCCGGCGTTGCGCGCCCCGGGCCGACCCTGCGCGACAACCTCGCCGTGCACGCCCTGGCCCGGATCCTGCTGCACGGCCGGATCGACAACATCCAGACCAGCTGGGTGAAGCTCGGAACCGACGGCACCCGGGCCATGCTCGCGGCCGGCGCCAACGACCTCGGCGGCACGCTGATGGAGGAAACCATCTCCCGGATGGCCGGCTCCGAGCACGGCTCCGCACGGACGGTCGCCGAGCTGACGGAGATCGCCGCCGGCGCCGGTCGCCCGGTGCGCGAGCGCACGACGACGTACGGCGTGCCGCGTCACTCCGGCAGGACCGCAGCCGCGACCCGCAGGTCGGACACCATCTCGTCGTAGGCGTTGTCCCGGTTGTCGGCGCGGAGGACGGCGGAGGGGTGCGTCGTGGTCAGCACCCACTCGGGCGGCTGGCGGACCTCGAACGCGGCCGGCCAGTAGATGAGCTTGCCGCGCGTCTCCCCACCCGGAACGACGAGCCGTAGAGCGCTTTGCCTGCGGTGCCGCCGAGCACGACGACGCCCGTCGGTCGGACGACCGCGATCTCGGCCACCAGCCACGGCCCACACGCGGCGACATGCCAGCGGCTGGGTGACTTGTGAATGCGCTGCTTGCCCCGGGTGCCGGAGAACCAAAGTGCTTGACCACATTCGTCCCCAAGACCTCCCCGGGCTCCAGACCGGCCTCCGCCATCGCCCGGTCCAGCAGCTTCCCAGCGGGACCCACGAACGGCTCGCCTGCCTGGTCCTCCTTGTCGCCCGGTTGCTCGCCCAGCACCATCACTTCGGCGCTGGCCGGGCCTTCGCGGCCGAGGACTGGGACGTCGCCCGTGACCTGTTCGCCGACTCCGCCCTCGCGAAGGACTTCCCCGCGTTCCTCACCCTCCCGGCGTACGCCGCCCTCCTCGCCGCCGAATCGCGCTGACCCGTCGTGAGTTACCCCAGATCCTCGCCGAGCCGGCGTGAGTTACCGGCAACTGGCGACGGCTCGGTGCGGATGGGTGGTAACTGGCGACGGGTCAGGGGTTGAGGCGGTCGCCGCCGACCCAGACGCCGGCGAGGTCGGCGTCGCCTCCGAGGGCGAAGATCTTGGCCACCGCGTCCTCGGCGCTCGAGGCGTGCCGGAGGCCGACGTCCAGCGGGTCGTCGTCGAGCGGCCGGACCCAGACCGCGTCGAACTGCTTCCCGACCGACAGGTCGCCCACCTCGTCGCCCATGCCCAGCGCAAGCGCGCCCGCGCGGGTGGCGAGGTGGAGCAGGTGGGTGGCGGTGAGCGGGAGTCCCTCCGGACCGAGCAGGGACTGCATGAAGTAGGCCTGCAGCCCCTCCTTGAACAGCGAGAAGCCGGTGCCGGCGCCGACGTCGGAGCCGAGCGCCACCCGGACACCGTGCTCGACATGCCGACGCAGCGGGAACAGCCCGCTGCCGAGCGCGGAGTTGCTGGTCGGGCAGTGGGCGACACCGGCACCCCGGCCGGCCAGCACGGACAGCTCCTGGTCGCTGGCGTGCACGTTGTGGGCGAGCACGGAACGTTCGCCGACCAGGCCATGTCGGTCGTAGGTGTCGACGTAGTGGAGGGCGCCCACGAACAGCCGGGCCACCTCCGCGACCTCGGCCGGGTTCTCGTTGACGTGGGTGGTGAACCAGGCGCCCTCGACGTCCTTGATCACCGAGGCACAGGCGTCGAGCATCTCGTCGGCGGTGGAGTAGGAGAAGCGCGGCGTGACGGCGTACCTCGCCCGCCCCACGCCGTGCCAGCGTCCGGCCAGGGCCAGCGCCTCCTCGTAGGCCCGCTCCGGGGTCGTGAGCAACGGTTCGGGGAGTCCGCGGTCGCTCACCACGAGGCCGGAGGTGACGCGCACCCCGATCCGCGCGGCCTCGGTGAAGAGCGCGTCGACCGCGGGCGCGAAGTGGGATCCGAACACCAGCGAGGTCGTGGTGCCGGCCGAGACCAGGCCGAACACGAACTCTGCGGCCACCTCCCGCGCGTAGTCGACCGACTCGAGCTTGAGCTCTTCGGGGAGCGCGCACCGCTCCAGCCACTCGAGCAGTGGCATGCCGAGGGCACCGATCGCGCGAACCTGGGGGAAATGGGTGTGGGCGTCGACCAGACCCGGCAGGAGTACGCCGCCTCGCAGGTCCACGACCTCGGCGTCCGGATGGTCGGCCCGCACTGTCGCGAAGTCCCCACGAGCGGTGATCACGCCGTCGGTGACGGCCAACCCTGCGTCGTCGGTACTCCGGAGGACCCCGCCGGTGAAGGGATCCTCCGGAGTGTCGACGACCCGGGCGCGGTAGATCGTGGTCATGACGACTCCACGCCGACCCGGACCACACGCAACAGCTGGGCGGCCGCGCTCAGTGCGATGGCGGCGGGATCCTTGCCGGAGATCTCGGGCGTCCCGATCGGGCACTGGATCCGGGCGATGGCCGACTCCGCGTGGCCCTCGACCCGCAGCCCCTGCTGGAACCTGCGCCACTTCGCAGCCGACCCGATCAGGCCGATCGACGCGAGGTGGGACGAGCGGAGCGCCGCGTCGCACAGCGCGAAGTCCTCGGCATGGTCGTGGGTCAGGATCAACACGTGGGTGCCGCGCGGCACCTCGCCGAGCGCCAGCTCGGGGACCGGTGAGTGATGGGCGACCACCTGCGCCGGCCCGTCGTCCAAGCAGGCCAGCCGCCCTTCGGCGACGTACGACTTCCGCGAGTCGACCAGGTGGAGGTCGAGGTCGTGGCGGGAGAGGATGCGGGCGAGCTCGAGCCCGACGTGGCCCATGCCGAAGATCGCGACGGAGGGGACCACGGGCAGCGGCTCGAACAGCAGGGTCACCTCACCGCCGCAGCACTGCCGGCCGTGCTCGGTCCGCGCCTTGTCGGTGAGCGGGATCGTCACCGTCTCGGGCTCGCCCGTCGGCGCGTCGAGCAGCACCCGGGCACGCACCAACGCCGTCTCCTCGAGATTGCCCCCGCCGATGGTGCCCCAGACCTCCGCCGCGGAGACGACCATCTTCGCGCCGGCGTCCCGAGGGGCGTGCCCGCGCACCTCGGTGACGGTGACCAGCACCCCCGGTCGGCGTTGCCGACGGAGCTGCTGGACGGCGGCGACCCAGTGCGTCATGACCGCGCCTCCGCGGGGACGGACCGGGCGACCCGCTCCGACCGGGGCTGCAGCCGGTGCGCGTCGGCACCAGGTTGGTCGGGGACCCGGCCCGGGAACCCCTCGACGACGTGGCCGTCGGTGCGGCCGTTCCGGGCCGCCTCCACCGCCCAGTAGACCGCCTCGGGGGTGGCCGGGGAGGCGAGGTCGACGCTGGTGCCGACCGGGCCGAACGCGGCCGCCGCCTGCCGCAGCGCCTCCCGGACCGAGAACGCCAGCATCAAGGGCGGCTCCCCCACGGCCTTCGAGCCGTAGACCGCACCCTCCTCGTGGGCCCGCTCCAGCAGCGCCACGTTGAAGACCTCGGGCATCTCGGAGAAGCTCGGCAGCTTGTAGGTGCTGGCCGCCTGGGTGGCGAGCCGTCCGCGCGTGTCCCCGTCGGACTCGTCCCACCGCAGGTCCTCCAGCGTCAGCCAGCCCGCCCCCTGCACGAAGCCGCCCTCGATCTGGCCGAGATCGACCAGCGGTGACAGCGAGTCACCGACGTCGTGGACGATGTCGACCCGTCGGGTGTTGTAGGCCCCGGTGAAGCCGTCGACCTCGACCTCGGTCGCCGCGACGCCGTACGCGAAGTACTTGAAGGGGTGGCCGCGCATCACCGAGGAGTCCCACTCCAGCCCCTCGGTGCGGTAGAAGCCCGCGGCCCAGAGCTGGACCCGGCTGAAGTACGCCTCGCGGACCAGCTCTTCCCAGGCGATGTCGCGCCCAGCGGCCACCTGAGTGAGGCGGGCCTTGATCTGCTCGCAGGCGTGCTTGACCGCGCCGCCGTTGAGGTCGGCGCCGGAGCTGGCGGCGGTGGCCGAGGTGTTGGGCACCTTGTCGGTGCGGGTGGGCGCGAGGCGGACCCGGTCGAGGGGTACGCCCAGCGTGGTCGCGGCGACCTGCAGCATCTTGGTGTGCAGGCCCTGGCCCATCTCGGTGCCGCCGTGGTTGATCAGCACCGACCCGTCCTTGTAGACGTGCACCAGCGCGCCGGCCTGGTTGAAGGCCGTGAAGTTGAACGAGATGCCGAACTTCACCGGCGTCAGCGCCAGCCCGCGCTTCGTGTGCTGGTGCCGGGCGTTGAAGTCGTCGATCTCCGCCCGGCGGGCGGCGACGTCACCGGCCTCCAGCACCCGCTCCCACGCGGTAGCGACCCGGTCGGGGTGCCGCACTGGCTGGCCGTACGGCGTGCTCTGGCCGTCGACGTAGAAGTTGCGGCGGCGCAGCTCGTCGGCGTCGATGCCGAGCAGCGGGGCGCAACGGCCGAGGATGTCCTCGATCACCAGCATCCCCTGCGGTCCTCCGAAGCCGCGGAAGGCGGTCTGCGAGGTCTTGTGGGTCCGCGCGATCCGGCCGTTCACCCGGACGTGCGGGATCCAGTAGGCGTTGTCGACGTGGCACAGGGCGCGGGCCAGGACCGGCTCGGAGAGGTCGAGACTCCAGCCGCCGTCGGAGGTCAGGGTCGCATCGAGCGCCTGCAGCCGGCCGTCGGCGTCGAAGCCCACCCGCCACTGCGCGTGGAAGCCGTGCCGCTTGCCGGTCATGGTGATGTCCTGGGTGCGGTTGAGCCGCAGCCGCACCGGACGACCGGTGAGGGTCGCGCCGAGTGCCGCGATGGCGGCGTACCCGTGCGGCTGCATCTCCTTGCCGCCGAAGCCGCCACCCATCCGCAGGCACTGGACGGTCACCGCGTGGTTGGAGAGTCCGAGGACGTGGGCCACGATCTCCTGCGTCTCGGAGGGGTGCTGGGTGCTGCTCTGCACGAACACCTGGCCCGCCTCGTCGACGTGGGCAAGGGAGCACTGGGTCTCGAGGTAGAAGTGCTCCTGCCCCGCCATCTCGACCTCGCCACTGAAGACCCGTGCCGACGCGGACAGCCCCTCCTCCACGTTGCCGCGCTCGACGGTCGGCTGACCACCCTGGAAGCTGCCGGCCGCGATCGCCTCCCGCAGGCCGATCACGGCAGGCAGTCGCTCGTAGTCGACCTCGACCGCCGCAGCGCCCAGCCGCGCGGCCTCGAGGGTCTCGCCGAGCACCCAGCAGACGGGATGGCCGTGGTACATCACCTCGCCCGGGAACAGCGGCTCGTCGTTCTTCACCCCGGCGTCGTTGGCCCCCGGCACGTCGTCGGCAGTCAGCACGCGGACCACGCCGGAGACGTCGTACGCGGCGTCGAAGCGCAGGCCGGTCACCCGGGCGTGGGCGTGCGGTGCCTGCACGGGATGGGCGTGCAGGACGTCGCGGGTGCGGCCGACCAGGTCGTCGGTGTAGAGCGCCGCGCCCGTGACGTGCAGGGCCGCACTCTCGTGGGGGATGGTCAGGCCGACGGCGGCGTCGTCGGGTCGCCGCGAGAGGTCGCTCATGCGGTCACCGCCTCGTCGGTCTCGGCCCACAACCGCAGCAGGGCGTTGCCGAGCATCGCCGAACGGTACGCCGCGCTCGCCCGGTGGTCGTCCATCGGAGTGCCCTCGGAGCGAAGCACGGCAGCGGCAGCCCGGACCGTGGATTCCGCCCACGGCTGTCCTTCGAGCGCCGCTTCGGAGGCCAGCGCCCGCATCGGGGTGGCCGCCACCCCACCGAGGCCGATCCGAGCGCTCATGACGAGGCCGTCGGCCACGTCGATGGCGAACCCGACCGCGACGCTGGAGATGTCGTCGTAGCGCCGCTTGGCGATCTTGTGGAACGCCGTGACGCCCGCCAGGGGGAGGGGGATCCGCAACGAGCGGATCAGCTCGTCGGGTCGCCGGACCGTCTCGCGGTAACCGGTGAAGTAGTCGGCCAGCGGGACCTGCCGGTCACCCTCCGCGGAGGCGAGGACGACATCCGCATCGAGCGCCAGCAGCGCGGGTGGGAAGTCGCCGATCGGAGAGGCCGTGGCGAGGTTGCCTCCGATGGTCGCGGTGTTGCGGATCAGCCGGGAGGCGAACTGCGGGAACACGTCGGCCAGGATCGGGACCCGCCCCGCGAGCAGGGTCTCGACCTCGGAGAGGGTCAGGGCCGCTCCGATTTCGAGCGAGTCGGCGCCGACATCGAACTGCCGCAGCTCCGGCAGCCGGTCCACCGCGACGACGTACGGCGCCCGCTCACCCCGGAGATTGACCTCGACGCCCCAGTCGGTGCAGCCCGCGATGACGGTGGCGTCTGGACGCTCCTCGATCAGGGCCAGCGCCTCGGTGAGGTCGGCTGGTCTGGCGAACCCGTCGACCCGGGTGGCGGCGACGTCCGGGGCGGGCGTGCCCACCCGTTCGGCGAACCGGTCGCCGGCCTCCGGCAGCGGGAGTGCCCAGGCCGCGTCGCGGATCGGCCGGTAACCGGTGCAGCGGCAGAGGTTGCCACTCATCGCGTGCAGGTCGAAGCCGTTCGGGCCGTGCTCGGCGTCCTCGTGGCCCGGTGCCCGGCCGGCTCTGTAGAACTCCGCCGCCATGCTGCAGACGAAGCCGGGCGTGCAGTAACCGCACTGCGACCCACCCCGGTCGGCCATCTCCCGCTGAACGGGGTGCAGGTCGTCGGGCGTGCCGAGACCCTCGGCGGTCACCACCTCCTGGCCGTCGAGCGACAGCGCCGGCACCAGGCAGGCGTTGATCGCGGTCCACTGCGAGGCTCCGTCGTCCGCCGGGCGGACCACCATGACCGAGCACGCGCCGCACTCGCCCTCGGCGCAGCCCTCCTTGGCTCCGGTGAGGCCCAGGTCGCGCAGCCAGTCGAGGGTGGTGACGTGGGCCGGGACGCCGTCGAGCGCGCGGAGAACTCCGTTGACGGTGATCCGGGGCTGTGTCATGGCTTGGGTCATCTCGTCTCCCATCGCACGCAGTCTCGCGATCCGGGGCGCATGGTTTCGTGACGGGCGCCGGGGCGCCCTCCTCAACCCAAGGGTTTCGAGAGGTCGGGCCGCCGGTTATCCATGCCGAACGACGACTCCGCCGACATTCTACGTGTCCGGGGTCACAGCTTGACCCGGAGTGCCCGCCGGGCCGAGGCGCGGGTGCCGGTTCACGTCCTTGTAGAGCAGGTACCGGAACCGGCCCGGCCCGCCGGCGTAGCAGGCCTGCGGGCAGAAGGCCCGCAGCCACATGAAGTCGCCCGCCTGCACCTCGACCCAGTCGCGGTTGAGCAGGTAGACCGCCTTGCCCTCGAGCACGTAGAGGCCGTGCTCCATGACGTGGGTCTCCGGAAAGGGGATCGACCCGCCCGGCTCGAAGTTCACGATGTTGACGTGCATGTCGTGTCGCACGTCGGCGGGATCGACGAACCGCTGGGTGCCCCAGGCGCCGTCGGTGTCGGGCATCGGCTCGGAGGGGATCCCGGACTCCTGGGTCACGAACGCATCGGGGACGCCGAGTCCGTCCACCCGCTCGTAGGCCTTGCGGATCCAGTGGAAGGTGGCGGTCTCCTGGCTGTCGTTGCCGACCGTCCAGGCACATCCCGGTGGCACGAAGGCGTACCCGCCAGGCCCGAGCAGGTGGTCGATGCCCTCGAGCACCAGGCGGATGGTCCCGTCCACGACGAACAGCACCGCCTCGGCCTCCGGGTCGGGCTCCGGCCGCTCGCAGCCGCCACCGGGTCCGATCTCGACGACGTACTGCGCGAACGTCTCGGCGAATCCCGACAACGGCCGGGCCAGCACCCACAGCCGCGTGTCGTCCCAGTGCGGCAGACGGCTGGCGGTGATGTCGCGCAGCGTCCCGCGCGGGATCACGGCATAGGCCTCGGTGAACACCGCCCGGTCGGTGGTGAGGTCGGTCTGCGGCGGCAGCCCGCCTCTCGGCACGTAGTAGCCCATGGTCACGCCCCTCTCCTCAGCAGCCGGCCACGCGGCGCGGCCCCGACGTCGATGAGCACGCCGTGCAGCCAGGTCTGCCGGACCGTGCCGGTGAGCGTACGCCCGGCGTAGGCCGAGACCGGGTTGCGGTGGAGCAGCCGCGCCGGGTCGACGACGAACGACTCGTCCGGGCGCGAAGACGCACAGGTCGGCCGAGGCGCCCACCTCGATCCGGCCACGGTCGCTCAGTCCCACCCGGTCGGCGGGAGCGGTGGCCATCCAGCGGACCACGTCGGCGAGACCGTGTCCGCGCTCCCGCGCCCCCGTCCATACCGCGGGCAGGCCGAGCTGCAGGGAGGCGATCCCGCCCCAGGCCAGGGCGAAGTCGCCCACGTCCCGGCGCTTGAGGTCCGCGACGCACGGCGAGTGGTCGGTGACCACGAAGTCGATGTCGCCGGCGGCGAGCCCTTCCCAGAGGCGGTCGCGGTTGTCGGCCTCCCGGATCGGCGGGCAGCACTTGAACTCCGTGGAGCCGTCAGGGATCTCGGCGGCGTCGAAGGTCAGGTAGTGGGGGCAGGTCTCCACGGACACGTCGACCCCTTCCAACCGGGCAGCCCGCAACGCCGGGAGCGCCTTCGACGCGCTCAGGTGGACGACGTGCGCACGGCCGCCGGTCCGCCGCGCGCCGTCGAGGACAAGGTCGATCGCGCGTTCTTCGGCCGCGGGTGGACGGGAGTCGAGGAAGCCGGCGTACGCCGTGCCGTGTGCCCGGGAGTCGTCGATCAGGCCGGCGTCCTCGGCGTGGACCAGCATCAAGGTCCCCAGCCGCGCCACCTCGGCGATGGCGCCGACGAACTCTTCGGTCGAGAGGTGCGGGAACTCCTCGACGCCGGAGTCGAGCAGGAAGCACTTGAAGCCGAAGACGCCGGCCTCGTGCAGCGCGGGCAGGTCGGGGAGGTTGCCGGGGACCGCACCGCCCCAGAAGCCGACGTCGACCCACGCCTGGTCCCGGGCCGCCGCCCGTTTCTCTTCGAGCGCGGCCACGGTGGTGGTCGGCGGGATGCTGTTGAGCGGCATGTCGACGATGGTGGTGACCCCGCCCGCGGCTGCAGCGCGGGTCGCGGTCTCGAACCCCTCCCACTCCGTGCGGCCGGGCTCGTTGACGTGCACGTGGGTGTCCACCAGCCCAGGGAGCAGGACCTCGTCGTCGAGGAGCTCGACGACGGCCTCCGCGTTGCTCGGGTCGTCGTACGCCGCGATCGCGGCGATCCGGCCGGCCCGGATGCCGACGGCGACCGGCGTCTCGTGACCGTCCACCACCGCGCGCCGGGCCCGGATCAGGACGTCGAGCTCAGGAGCCACGGTAGGTCGAGTAGCCGTAGCGGCTGAGCAGGAGCGGTACGTGGAAGTGCTCGTCGGAGGTGATCGTGAACGCCACGGCCACCTCCGGGTAGAACGCCTCGACTCCGGCGTCGGAGAACCACGCGCCGGTGTCGAAGCGGAGCCGGTAGTCGCCGGCGGCGAGGTCGCCTCCGATCGAGCCGATTCGCCCGTCACCGTCGGTGCGGGCGTCCGCCAGTACCTCGCCGGTGGTGGACTCCAGCACCACCGCGACCCCCGTCGCCGGCCGCCCGGCGCCGGTGTCGAGGACGTGTGTGCTCAAGGTGGCCACGTCAGAGCACCTGCTCCAGCCGGAGCAGCGCGATCTCGCGCAGCTGGGTCACGGTCTCGGCGCGCTCGGTCACGGCGTCGTTGCCGAGTCGACGGTCCAGCTCGGCCAGGATCTGGGGACCGCTCCGACCGGACGCGCGGATCAGGAACACCCGGTCGAACCTCTCCTCGTAGGCCAGGTTGCCCGCGGCCAGCCGCCGGGCCACGTCACGGTCTGCCGGGTCGACTCCCGCCTGCTCCCTCGACGAGTGCTCCTCGTCGTGACCGCCGTCGCCGCGTTCGCCGATGCGCGGGTGGTGGTCCAGTGCGGAGTCCAGCTCGTCATCGGTCATCGTGCTCGCGGCCACCTCGGCGACCTTCATCAGCGCGTCCCGGTCGGCGTACGGCCTGCCCTCGAGAACGGTGTCGACCCAGCGCGGGATGTCGAGGCAGCCGGCCAGGCGCTCCCGGGCCTCCGCCTCGGGCAGGGCGTTGAACGCGTCGAGATCGGTCACGGGACCTCCCGGGTGACGGTGGCCTCGATCAGGCCGTAGGGACGGTCTGCGGCGACGAACACCTCGCCGTCGTTCTCGATCCCGAACGGTGACAGGTCGACCAGGTGGTGGTGCTTGTTGGGCGCGGAGAAGCTGATCTCGGCCACCTCGGGATGCGCCTCGAGCACCGCTGCTCCCATGGCGTAGAGCGTCTCCTGCAGGGCGCGGCTGTACGTCGTCGCGAACGCCCCGAGCAGCAGCCGCCGGATGTCGTCGTACGCGGTGTTCCAGTCGTGATCACCCGCGACGTACCGCCAGGCCGCCGTCAGCGACGTGGCCAGGACCCGGTCATCGGCCTCGTCCAGGGTGGTGTAGTCGTCGCGGAGGAATCCCTTGAACTCCGACCCGGTCGACTTCAGCACCACCAGATCCTTGACCCCGGACTCGACGACGGTGGCGTCGGCGGCCACGTCGACCGCGGTGGTCCGGACCCCGCCGTCCCGCCGGACGAACGCGTGGTCGTGGTCCTGACCGTCGACCGCGATCCGGTCCCACCGGTACTCCTCCACCTCGACCCGGGCTCCGGTGGCGGCCGGTGTGGCGTGCAGGAGCCGGGTCGCCAGCGCGATCGCGTAGTCCTCCGGGGAGGTGACGCCGTGCTTTTTGGCGTAGGCGAAGGCGGTGTTCTTCTGGGTGTCGGTGGGCAGGACGTGGGACTGGTCGCCCGTGACGTGGGCGTCGTCGAAGTCGCCGCGCAGGGACGTGGAGACGTTGAGGTCGCGGATCTCGTGTCGTGCGGTGTCGCGGTAGATGCGAACGACGCGGTTCTCGGCCTTGCCGTAGCGATTGGCCCCCAGGACGATGCCCAACGTTCAGCCCGCCTTCCGCTTCTCGACCGGGCGACCGGCCAGCTCCGTCAACCTGTTGAGGTTCAGCCCGCTGGCGGTGACGACCTCTGCGTCGGACAGGGCGCCACAGTCGAGCCCCCGGAGCAGGAAGGCCGCCAGCGCCCGGGCCGTCGCTGGCTCGTCCTGGATCCTGGTCGCGTGCCCGGGCCCGCCCTCTGGGCCGTCGGCACGCACCCGACTCTTCGCTGCGTACGTGCGCAGGCGCTCCACTGCGGGCTCGAGGCCGCTGCGGAAGAACTCGAACGTGGCTGCGTACCGCGTCGGCAGCTGGGCCGGATGCAGGTCCCAGCCCTGATAGATGCCACGCTCCAGCGAACGCCTCACCAGTCGCAGGTGGTTGGCCCACGCGTCCCGCACGGCATCGGCACTCCCGACGGGCAGCACGTTGGTGGAACCGTCGGAGAGGCGGACGCCGGTCCCCGCCACTGCCGCCTGCATCACGGCCTTCGCGTAGTCGGCCGCCGGATGCTCGAGGCTCTGCTGGGAGGGGGCGATTCCCAGGTCGGCGGAGTAGTCGTAGGTGCCGTAGTGGAGCCCTGCGCAGCGACCCACGGACGCATGGATCATCCGGGCGACGAGCACGGTCCCGTCACTGCCGAGGACCGCCTGCGGCGCCTCGACCTGCAGCTCGAAGCGAAGCGCACCTGAGGGCAGCGCCAGCTCCTTCTCCAGGTACTCCGCGGCGCCGGTCATGGCCTCGACCTGGGCGACCGAGGTGACCTTGGGCAGGGTGACCACGAACCCGTCGGGCAGTCCGCCGTCTCCCGCGAGAGTCTCGAGGAAGAGGGCCAGCGTGCGGAGCCCGCGGGCCCGGGTCGGCTGCTCGAGACTCTTGAACCGGATCCCGTGGAACGGTGGCGCCTCGCCGTCGGCGATCCACTTGGCCAGCACCGATCCGGCCTTGCGGGCCGCCTCGTCCTCCTCCTCGTCGGGCCGCGCGCCGTACCCGTCCTCGAAGTCGATCCGCAGGTCCTCGACCGGTTCGCGCTCCAGCCTCCCGAGGACCCGGCCGACCAGGTCCTCGTCACCGTCCAGGACGTCGAGGAACTCCGCGCCATGCTCGACGATCGACATCTGGGCCTGGTTGCCGTAGGCCGCCAGCAGCTCCGGCTCGATCCGATCCGCCGGCACGTAGACGGTGTGGACGGGCTGCCGTCCGGGGCGCTCCCCGGGGTAGGCGCTGGCGAGTGCGGCGTCGGCGTCCTTCAACCGGTGGTCGACCTCGGCCGTCAGCGCCTCGATGTCGACGCTGCCACGCTGGTCATCACTCATGCCCGAACCCTAGACCGCCGAGGGCCGTGCCCCGGCAATGAACCGGGCACTGGTTTCCTCACTGTCGCCGCACCCGCATGAGCGCGCGCGTGGCCGCTCCGACATCATGGGGCGAATGACAGGCGCCTGGACGCCCGAGAGCGAACCCACCAGCACGGAAGGATCCGTCACCCTGGTGGAAGGGTCGTCCTTCTGCCTCTGCACACGCACCGGCGACCTCCGGGCAGAGGAGCCCCTCGGCGCCTACTTCCAGGACACCCGCATCCTGTCCCGTTGGGACCTCACGGTGGACGGTGAGTATCCGAAACCCCTCGCCGCGCTGGTCCCCCAGCCCTTCCGCGCGACCTTCCTGGGGCGCCTGCATCGGCCGGGCGTCACCGACACCAACCTCTTGGTCGAACGGGAACGACGGATCGGCGACGGGATCCGGGAGGACGTCACGGTCCACAACCCCGGCGCCGATTCCGTCTCCTGCACCGTCGTAGTCGCCGTGGAGGCGGACTTCGCCGATCTCTTCGAGGTCAAGGCTGGGCGAGTACAACCGGGTGGCGAGCGCACTTCGCAGGCTCAGGAGCAACGGCTTGCGCTGGATCACCGCTCGGGCGACAGCCATCGCGGCGTCATCGTCGAGGCTCCCGGAGGCGTCGTCACGGCAGCCGGCCACACGGCGACCATCCGCTACGACGTGGTGGTCCCGGCCCGAGAGCGGTGGTCGGCTTCGCTGGTCGTCCGGCCCGTGGTGGAGGGACGGGAGTTCGAGTCGTCGTTCCCGCTCGACCGGTCCGTTCTGGAGTCCGTGCCCGCGGTGCGGCTCGAACGGTGGCAAAAGTCCACGCCGGTCGCCACCACGGGCCACGCGGGGCTGCAACGCATGCTCCGACAGAGCCAGCGGGATCTCGGGGCGCTCCGCATCTTCGACGACGAGGACCCCACCTTCGCCGCAGTCGCCGCCGGTGCACCGTGGTTCATGGCGTTGTTCGGACGCGACTCCCTGCTCAGCGCCTACATGGCGCTCCCGCTCGACCTCAGCCTCGCGCTCGGGACGTTGCAGACCCTGGCCCGACATCAGGGCCGGCGGTCGGATCCGGTGACCGAGGAGGAGCCGGGCCGCATCGTCCACGAGGTGAGGCACGGGCGCGGGGCCGGACTGTCCCTCGGAGGCACCAGCGACTACTACGGGACGGCCGACGCCACTCCGCTCTTCGTCGTCCTGCTCGGCGAGCTCGCCCGGTGGGGAGGCGACCCGGAGCACATCCGGCAGCTGTTGCCCCACGCTGACCTGGCTCTCGAGTGGATCGAGCGGTACGGCGACCGGGACGGTGACGGCTTCGTGGAGTACCAGCGTGCCTCGAACCACGGGCTACGCAACCAGGGGTGGAAGGACTCCTGGGACGGCGTGAACTTCGCCGACGGCCGCCCGGCAGACCCACCGATCGCGCTGTGCGAGGTCCAGGGATATGTCTACGACGCCTTCCGCGCCCGAGCCGAGCTGGCGCAGCACTTCGGGGACGACGACGGAGCCCGGCAGTGGACCGAGCGCGCTGACCAGCTCAAGGCGAGGTTCAACGAGCGGTTCTGGCTGCCGGAGCTCGGCCGCTATGCGATGGCGCTCGATCACGACAAGAAGGCTGTCGACTCGTGCGCCTCGAACATCGGGCACTGTCTGTGGAGCGGGATCGTCGACGAGGACAAGGCGGCGAGTGTCGCCGCGCAGCTTCTGTCCCCCGAGATGTTCAACGGCTGGGGCATCCGCACCCTCGGCACCACGATGGGGGCGTACGACCCGGTCAGCTATCACAACGGCTCGGTGTGGCCGCACGACAACGCCCTCATCGTGGCCGGGCTCATGCGCTACGGGTTCGTCGACGAGGCCCAGCGGGTCGCGGACGGGATCCTGGAGGCCGCGGAGCGCTTCGGCGGCCGTCTCCCGGAGCTCTTCTGCGGGTTCGGCCGCGCCACCTACTCCGAGCCGGTGCCCTATCCCACCTCCTGCTCCCCGCAGGCCTGGGCCTCGGCCGCGCCCATCCAGCTGATCCGGTCGCTCGCGCGCTTCGACCCCCGGCTGTCCCGCGGTCGGCTGTGGGCCGCGCCGGTCCTGCCGACGGCGTACCTCCCCCTGCGAGTGGAGGGACTCACCCTGGGTGCCCACCGGGTCGACCTCGAGGTGACCGAGGCGGGAGTCTCCGTCGAAGGGCTGCCGGACGGCGCCCAGCTGCACTCCGAGCCCTATCCCTGGCGGGCGTAGGCGTCGAGGGTTTCGGTAGGGACGGTCCCCACGGGCTCACTCCGCGACGACGACCTCGATCTCGAAACCCTCGGAGTTCTCGAGGTAGAGCGCGGTGTGCTGTTCACCGCCGGCGTGCGGGTACCGGTCGGCGTACATCTCATGCCATCCGTGCTCGGAGGACTCTGCCCGGAGCCGATCCAGCGTCGCGCGATCCGGGCAGGTGAGAGCGAGATGGTTGACGCCCGGGCGGAGCCGGTCGTGAGGCTCGTCGCGTTGGTCGACCGAACGTTCGAGGAAGAAGTAGGTGCCGTCCGGATGTGCCCAGGACCGGTGGTCGGTCGAGGCATCCCAGCCCAGCTCACCGAGCAGCCAGCCCCACTCCCCTGCCGCGACGTCGGGCGTGCTGACCCACAGGTCGAGGTGGTGGAGAGCCCTCGTCATCCTGCCTCACTCACTCCCACTCGATGGTGCCCGGCGGCTTCGAGGTCAGGTCGAGGGCGACCCGGTTGACCTCGCGGACCTCGTTGGTGATCCGGGTGGAGATCCGCTCGAGGATGTCGTAGGGGACGCGCGCCCAGTCGGCGGTCATCGCGTCCTCGGAGGTCACCGGTCGCAGCACGATCGGGTGGCCGTAGGTGCGGCCGTCGCCCTGGACGCCGACCGAGCGGACGTCGGCGAGCAGCACCACGGGGCACTGCCAGATGTCGCGGTCGAGACCGGCGCGGGTCAGCTCCTCCCGGGCGATCGCGTCTGCCTCGCGGAGTACGTCGAGCCGCTCCCGCGTGACCTCGCCGATGATCCGGATCCCCAGGCCGGGGCCGGGGAAGGGCTGGCGGTGGACGATGTCGGCGGGGAGACCGAGCTGCTCCCCCACCATCCGCACCTCGTCCTTGAACAGGGCGCGCAGCGGCTCGACCAGCTCGAACTCGAGGTCGTCGGGCAGCCCGCCCACGTTGTGGTGGGACTTGATGTTGGAGGTGCCGGCGCCTCCACCGGACTCGACCACGTCCGGGTAGAGCGTGCCCTGGACGAGGAAGGCGACCTTCTCGGCGTCCTCGCCGGTCACCGCGTCGCCCAGGATCTCGGCCTCCGCGGCCTCGAAGACCCGGATGAACTCACGGCCGATGGTCTTGCGCTTCTCCTCCGGATCGGTCACCCCGACGAGCGCGTCGAGAAACCGCTTCTCGGCGTCCACGACGTGCAGGTCGACGCCGGTGGCGGCGACGAAGTCCCGCTCGACCTGCTCGCTCTCGCCCTGGCGCATCAGCCCGTGGTCGACGTACACGCAGGTGAGCCGGTCGCCGATCGCCCGCTGGACGAGCGCGGCGGCCACGGCCGAGTCCACGCCCCCGGAGAGGCCGCAGATGGCGTGCCCGCGGTCGCCGATCTGCCGCTGGATCGCGTCGACCTGCTCCTCGACGATGTTGACCATGGTCCAGGTCGGGCGGCAGCCGGCGATCTGGATCAGGAAGTGCTCGAGCACCTTCTGGCCGTGCTGGGTGTGCATGACCTCGGGGTGCCACTGGACTCCGGCCAGGCCCCGGTCGACGGACTCGAAGGCGGCGACCGGCGTCACCGCCGTGGCGGCCAGTACGTCGAAGCCGGACGGCGCGGCGGTCACGGAGTCACCGTGGGACATCCACACGGTGTGCTCGGCGGGGATCTCGGCCAGCAGCGTTCCGGAGGCGCCGACGACCACCGGCGTCCGGCCGTACTCCCGCGCCCCCGAGTGCGCGACGGTTCCCCCGAGTGCCTGGGCCATCAGCTGGAAGCCGTAGCACATGCCGAAGACCGGCACCCCCGCGGTGAAGATCGAATCGTCGATGCCCGGGGCGCCCTCGGCGTAGACCGACGACGGCCCACCGGAGAGGATGATCGCCTTCGGCTCCCGCGCCAGCATGTCCGCGACCGGCATCGAGTGGGGCACGATCTCGGAGTAGACCCGGGCCTCCCGGACCCGACGGGCGATCAGCTGGGCGTACTGCGCCCCGAAGTCGACCACCAGGACCAGATCGTGCTCGGGGTGCTCCACCATGGCGGCAGCCTATGACGTTCGAGATCGGCCGGTGGGCACCGCCCTGCCCACAGTTTCGGTGTTTCGACGACGCTCGCTGCTCAACCACCGGGGTCCACTGCAAACGCATCAGGGCCCGGCCGGGGAGGGAGGGTGGCCGGGCCCTGATCGTCCACGCAACTGCTGGACAGCGCCTGGACACGGGATCCGACCTGGGAGGGAGCAAAGCGCCGGATCCGTCTGGCTCAACGAGCGCTTTTACCTTGGGTTACGACCGGGTACGGCGAGTTTCGAGACTTTTTTTCCGGGCGTTTGCGAGTCAGCTCACGCCGACGATCGGCAGTCGGAGGGCGCCGGGGGCGGCGTCCGGGACGGTCGGGTGCGCGGGTGGCACCGGGGAGGCGGGTTCGTACGCCGTCCCGAGAGCCGGGCGGGGGTCGGTATCGCCCCGGTTCGGCCAATAGGCCATCGCCCGCTCCGCCTGAGCGGTGATGGTCAGGGACGGGTTCACGCCGAGGTTGGCGGAGATGGTCGAGCCGTCGACGACGTGCAGCCCGGGATAGCCGTAGACCCGGTGGTAGGGGTCCACGACCCCGGACTCGGGCGTGTCGCCGATGGTGCAGCCGCCGATGAAGTGCGCGGTCAACGGCCGGTTGAACGGCTCCCCGACTGAGCCGCCGGCGGTGCCGCCCATGATCCGCGCCATCCGGCGTACCGCTTCGTTCGCGGCCGGGATCCAGGTGGGGTTGGGCTTGCCGTGGCCCTGGCGCGAGGAGAGCACCCAACCCCACGGCGTCTTCTTCGGGAACGTCGTGATCGAGTTGTCGTGGGACTGCATGACCAGGGCGATGATCGTGCGCTCCGACCAGTGCTTGAAGTCGTAGAGCGCCTTGACGTTGCCCCGCTGCGCCCACATCTCCCGCAGCCATGTCCGCCAGCGCGGGAGGGGCCCGTCACCGTCGGTGAGCACGGTCTGCATCAGCGACATGAAGTTCGAGCCCTTGCCGTAGCGCACCGGCTCGATGTGGGTGTGCTCGTCGGGGTGGAACGACGAGGTGATCGCGATGCCCTGGCTGTAGTCGGTCTTCAGGTCCGGGGAGATGGCGCCCAGGATCGCCTCGGAGTTGGTACGGGTGAGGTAGCCGAGCCGGTCGCTGAGCTTGGGCAGGTCGCCCTCGGCCTTGAGCCGGTGCAACAGCTTCTGGGTGCCGAGCGCGGCAGCGGAGAAGACCACGTGCTCTGCGGTGAAGGCCTTGGTGGCGGACCGCCGCGAGAGCTTGGCCTTGGTCCAGCGGGCGTCGACCGTGTAGCCGCCCCCGTCGCGCGGACGGACCCGGGTGACCGTCGTCAGGGGGTGGACGACGGCTCCGGCCTGCTCGGCGAGGTAGAGGTAGTTCTTCAAGAGGGTGTTCTTGGCGTGGTGCCGACAGCCGGTCATGCACTCGCCGCAGGCGATGCAGGCGCGCCGCTCCGGACCGGCCCCGCCGAAGTACGGGTCGGCGACGGTCTCACCTGGGGCCTGGTCGCCGGTGCCGAAGAAGACGCCCACGGGAGTGGGGTGGAAGCTCTCGCCGACGCCCATCTCCCCCGCGACCTTCTCCATCACCTCGTCGCTGGGGGTCCGCAGCGGGTTCTCGACGACGCCGAGCATCCGCTTCGCCTGGTCGTAGTAGGGCGTGAGCTCGGCCTTCCAGTCACAGATGTGGGACCACGACGGGTCGCGATAGAACGCCTCGAGCGGCTCGTAGAGCGTGTTGGCGTAGACCAGGGAGCCGCCGCCCACCCCGGCGCCGGCCACGATCATGCAGTCGCGGACCATGTCGATGCGCTGGATCCCGTAGCACCCGGCGTCGGGCAGGAACAGGAAGTTCTTCACGTCCCACGAGGTCTTCGGGTACGACGCCTCGTCGAACCGGTCGCCCGCCTCGAGCACGCCGACCCGGTACCCCTTCTCGGTGAGCCGCAGCGCGGTCACCGAGCCCCCGAAGCCGGAGCCGATGACCAGGACGTCGTAGTCGACGTCCCGCTCCCCCGGCGGACCGTTCATGCCCGGCCCAGCTTCTTCAGCAGCCGGAGGCTGAGCGTCATCACCTTGGCGTACTGCTCCTGGGAGAGCCCGTACTGCGGCCCGATCCGCACACCACGCTGGGTGGCGACCGACTGGGTGTCGGTGTAGCGCAGGATGCCCTCGGAGCCCTGCCGCCGACCCATGCCCGACTGCCGCATCCCGCCCATGGGCGCGGCGAGCGAGCCGAACGTGGACCCGAACCCCTCGTTGATGTTGACCGTCCCGCACTTGATCTGTCGGGCGAGGTCCCGGGCCCGGGAACCGTCCTGGCTGTAGATGGAGCCGTTGAGGCCGTACTCCCCTGCGTTCGCCCGCGCGACGGCGTCCGCCTCGTCGTGGAAGCGGTAGAGCGCGACCACCGGCCCGAACGTCTCGTTCCCGAAGCAGGTCATGTCGGGGGTGACGCCCTCGAGGATGGTCGGCTCGTAGAAGTAGGGACCGAGGTCGGGGCGGGCGCGGCCGCCGGCGAGGACCCGGGCGCCCTTGGCCACGGCGTCGTCGACGTGCGCGGTGACCGTCTGGAGCTGCTCGGCGGAGATGAGCGTGCCCATGTCGACGGCCCAGTCCAGGTTGGCGCCCAGGGTCATCGCCTGGGTCCGGGCCACGAAGCGCTCGACGAACCGGTCGTAGATCTGGTCGGCCACGAAGAGCCGCTCGGTCGAGACGCACAGCTGACCGGCGTTCGAGAACGACGCCCTCGCCGTACCCTCGGCGGCCTTCTCGACCGCGGCGTCGCGGAGGACCAGGATCGGGTTCTTGCCGCCGAGCTCGAGCGAGCAGCCGATCAGCCGCTCCGCGCACTGGCTGGCGATCTGCTTTCCGGTGGGGGTGGAGCCGGTGAAGCACATGTAGTCGACGCCCTGGATCAGCGGCGGGCCGATCTCGCGGCCCGGCCCGGCCACGACCTGCCACAGGTCCCGCGGGAAGCCGGCCTGCTCGAGGAGCTCGGCGCCCAGGAGCGCGGTGAGCATGGTCTGGGCGTCCGGCTTGATCACCACGGCATTGCCGGCCAGGAGCGCGGGCAGTCCGTCGCACAACGCCAGGGTGAAGGGATAGTTCCACGGCGAGATGATGCCGACCACGCCTTTGGGAAGGTGATGCACCTCGACGTGGGTGAGGCCCGGGAACATGCCGGGCACCCGCCGGCTGTCGAGGTGGTCGCCGGCGGTGCGCGCGTAGTAGCGGGCGGTGAGCGCGACGTGCGCGAGCTCCAGGAAGGCGTCCTTGCGGGCCTTGCCGGACTCGACGCCGATCAGGTCGCAGATCTCCTCCTGCCGGTCGAGCACCAGGTCGTGGAGCCGCAGCAGCGCGGCGGAGCGCTCGGCCAGCGGGGTGCGCGCCCAGGACTCCTGGGCTCGCCGGGCCCGCGAGACGGCCTCCCGGACGTCGCCCTCGCTCGACTGCGGGACGTGGGCGACCGGCTGCCCGTTGAGCGGAGACTCCACCGGTGCGGTCTGGCCGGTGGTGGCCAGGATCCGTCGGGTGAGGTTCTGCGCGTAGTCAGGCTCCAAGGCGTACGACGCCCTCGGGTCGTGCTCGGGGTCGGCCGGACCGTCGAGAAGCGGCCCTCCTGCGGGATTCTGGGCGCTCATTCGGGGCCCCCGTTCGAAGCGGAGCGAAGCGAGCATTCGAATGGGGTGTTCATGAGACCGAGAGTATGTGAGGGCGGTCTCGCGATCTACCTTTCGGTAGCCCGTGAGACGCTTGACACGTTCGCCGCAACTGTCAAGCTGGCCCTAGACGATGTCGGGGGCGCTCACCCGGGCCTCGTCCGCCTCCTGGTCGGTCCGCTTGGCCTGGCTCTGGCGCTCGGCCTCCACCCTCCGCAGGTAGTGGTCGACCTCCTCCTCGGTGCGCGCGTCGTCCCACCCGAGCTCGCCGGCCATCAGCCGGGCCACCGCCTCGGCCGCCTTGACGCCACGGTCGAAGGTCTCGATCGAGATCCGGGTGCGTCGGGTGAGGACGTCGTCGAGGTGGCGGGCACCCTCGTGCGTGACGGCGTACAGCACCTCCGCCGAGAGGTAGTCGTCGGCGCCCTCCAGGGGCACCGCCAGCCCGGGATGGGCGGCGCACAGCTCGAGCACGTCGTCGACCATGCCGCCGTACCGCCCCAGCAGGTGGTCGATCCGGGCGACGTGGAGGCCGGCCCGGCGGGAGAGCATCACCCGCTGGTTGGACCGGGTCTCGAAGTCGGCAGCGCCCACCAGCGGCACCCGGTCGGTGATCGAGTCGCGCACGGTCATGTTCATGGTGGTCTCGAGGGAGTGCGCGGCGGCGTCGATCGCGTCCTTGGCCATGACGCGGTACGTCGTCAGCTTGCCGCCCGCGATCATCACCAGGCCGGGCACGGGGGTGACCACCGTGTGCTCGCGGGAGATCTTCGACGTGGGCTCGCGGGCGCCGCGCAGCAGCGGCCGCAGCCCGGCGTAGACGCCCTCCACGTCCTCGTGGTCGAGCGGCTCGCGAAGCAGCGTGTTGACGTGGGCGAGCAGGTAGTCGATGTCGGCCCGGCTGGCCGCCGGATGGGCCTTGTCGAGGTTCCAGTCGGTGTCGGTGGTGCCGATGATCCAGTGCCGGCCCCATGGGATCACGAAGAGCACGGACTTCTCGGTCCGGGTGATGAAGCCGGCCTGGGACCGGATCCGGTCGCGCGGGACGACGAGGTGGATGCCCTTGCTGGCCTGCACGTCGAGGCTGCCACGGCCACCGACCAGCTCCTGGATCTCGTCGGTCCAGACCCCGGCCGCGTTGACGACCACGCGGGCGCGGACCTCGAGCTCCCGGCCCGTCTCGAGGTCGACCGCGCGGACGCCGACCACGCGCTCGCCCTCGCGGAGGAACCCGGTCACCTTGGTGCGGGTCGCGACATGGGCGCCGTGGCCCGCCGCCGTGCGGGCGACGGTCATCACCAGGCGGGCGTCGTCGACCTGGCAGTCGTAGTAGCGGATCGCGCCGGCCAGGTCCTCGGTGCGCAGGTCGGGGGCGATCCGCGCCACCTGCTTGCGGAACAGGTGGCGGTGTCGCGGGACGCCCACGTCGTACTTGCCGAGCATCGCCATCGTGTCGTAGAGCGCGAGCCCGGCGCCGACGTAGGGCCGCTCGAGAGTCCGGTGCAGCGGGTAGAGGAACGGCACCGGCCGCACCAGGTGCGGCGCCAGCCGGGTGAGCAGCAGACCGCGCTCCCCGAGGGCCTCGCGGACCAGGCCGAAGTCGTACATCTCGAGGTAACGCAGGCCGCCGTGGATCAGCTTGCTGCTCCGGCTGCTGGTCCCGGACGCCAGGTCGCGCTGTTCGATCAGCCCGGTGGACAGGCCACGGGTCACCGCGTCCAGCGCCGTCCCCGCCCCGACGATCCCGCCGCCGACGACGAGCACGTCGAGCTCGGCCGTCGAGTCGGCCAGGTGCTCGAGCGCCGCGGTCCGGGCCTGAGGACTCAGGGCGCTGGTGCGGCTCATGCCTGCCAGTGTGTCAGGCGTGGCCTCTGTGTCAGGCAGATCCGAAAACGGGCGGCCGGTGGTCGCGGCACCGGCCCACACGTTGAGTTGGGCGTCGTTGCCCTTCGAGTTGGGCCTCCCGGCCACTTGCCGGGCCATCATGCCCAGCTCAAGGCGGCGTCCTGCCCAACTCAACGAGTCAGGTCACTCGACGACGACCTCGACCCGCTGGAACTCCTTGAGGTCGGTGTAGCCGGTGGTGGCGAGCGAACGGCGTAGTGCGCCGATCAGGTTCATGGTGCCGTCGGCGACGCGGGAGGGGCCGAAGAGGATCTCCTGCATGGTTCCGATGGTGCCGATCTCGACCCGCTCGCCACGCGGCAGCTCGGAGTGCCAGGACTCCGCCCCCCAGTGGAAGCCGCGGCCGGGGGCGTCGGAGGAGCGAGCGAACGGCGACCCCACCATGACCGCGTCGGCCCCACAGGCGATGGCCTTTGCAATGTCACCGGACCGGCCGATCGACCCGTCGGCGATCACGTGGACGTAGCGGCCGCCGGACTCGTCGAGGTAGTCGCGGCGGGCTGCGGCGACGTCGGCCACCGCGCTCGCCATCGGCACCGCGATCCCGAGGACGGTGCGGGTGGTGTGCGCAGCTCCGCCGCCGAAGCCGACGAGCACCCCGGCTGCGCCGGTCCGCATCAGGTGCAGGGCGGCCTGGTAGGTCGCGCACCCGCCGACGATGACCGGGACGTCGAGCTCGTAGATGAACTCCTTGAGGTTCAGGGGCTCGGCCTGGCTCGAGACGTGCTCGGCGGAGACCGTGGTCCCGCGGATCACGAACATGTCGACGCCGGCGTCCACCACGGCCTTGGCGAACTCCTTGGTCCGCTGCGGAGACAACGCACCCGCGACGGTCACCCCCGACTCACGGATCTGCCGGAGCCGCTCGGTGATCAGCTCGGGCTTGATCGGCTCGAGGTAGATCTCCTGCATCCGCTTCGTCGCCTCGAGGCCGTGCAGGCCCGCCACCTCTTCCAGCAGCGGTGACGGGTCGTCGTACCTGGTCCAGAGGCCCTCGAGGTTGAGCACGCCGAGACCCCCGGCGCGGCCGAAGGAGATCGCGGTCTCGGGACTCATCACAGAATCCATCGGCGCGGCGAGGACCGGGAGCTCGAAGCGGTAGGCGTCGATCTGCCAGGCGACGCTGACCTCCTCGGGGTCGCGGGTGCGCCGCGAGGGCACGATCGCCACGTCGTCGAAGGAGTAGGCGCGGCGGGCGCGCTTGGCCCGGCCGATCTCGATCTCGGTCATGCGGGGTCCCCGCGGCGTTGTTCGCCGGAGGAGCGCAGCGGGGGAGGCGAGGAACGCCGTGGGGTGCTCACCGGCTCAGGCTACCGGGGTCGCGCGGGGTGGCTCAGCGTCCGGTGTAGTTGGGCGCCTCGACGGTCATCTGCACGTCGTGGGGGTGGCTCTCCTTGAGCGAGGCCGACGTGATCCGCACGAACTTCCCCTTTTCCTGAAGCTCGGGGATGGTGCGGGCGCCGACGTAGAACATCGACTGATTCAGGCCCCCGACCAGCTGGTGTGCGACGGCGGAGAGCGGGCCGCGGTAGGCCACCTGGCCCTCGATGCCCTCGGGGACGATCTTGTCGTCGCTGGCCACCTCGGCCTGGAAGTAGCGGTCCTTGGAGTAGGACTTCTTGCCCCGGCTCGACATCGCGCCGAGGGAGCCCATGCCGCGATAGGACTTGTACTGCTTGCCGTTGACGAAGACCAGCTCGCCCGGCGACTCCTCGCAGCCCGCGAGCAGCGAGCCGACCATGACGGTGTCGGCGCCGGCGGCGATGGCCTTGGCGATGTCACCCGAGTGCTGCAGCCCGCCGTCGGCGATGACGGGTACGCCGGCCGGGCGGCACGCGAGGGCCGCGTCGTAGACGGCGGTGATCTGCGGTACGCCGCAGCCGGTGACGACCCGCGTCGTACAGATCGAGCCGGGGCCGAAGCCGACCTTGACCGCGTCGGCACCGGCGTCGACGAACGCCTGGGCGCCGTCGCGGGTGGCGACGTTGCCGCCGATCACCTGCACGTGCCGGGTCGCGGGGTCGCTCTTGAGCCGGGCCACCATGTCGAGGAGCAGGCCGACGTGGCCGTGGGCGGTGTCGGCGACGAGGACGTCGACACCGGCGTCGACCAGCGTGGTGGCGCGCTGCCAGGCGTCGCCGAAGTAGCCGACCGCGGCACCGACCATCAGCCGGCCGTCAGAGTCCTGCGAGGTGTGCGGGAACTGCTCGTTCTTGACGAAGTCCTTGACCGTGATCAGGCCGCCGAGGCGACCGTCCCTGTCGACCAGCGGGAGCCGCTCGCGCTTGTGCTTGCGCAGCAGGGCAGTGGCCTCCTCGCGGGAGATACCAACGTGTCCGGTGACCAGGGGGGTCGGGGTCATCACCTCGTCGACCTTGGTGGTCGCCCACTCTGCGACGGGGGTGAAGCGGAGGTCGCGGTTGGTGCAGATGCCGAGCAGGCGGTTGTCGGTGTCGACGACCGGGAGCCCGGAGACGCGGAACTCACCACAGATCTGGTCGAGCTCCTCGAGCGTCGCGTCCGGCCCGATCGTGACCGGGTTGGAGATGATCCCGGTCTGGGTCCGCTTGACCAGATCGACCTGGTAGGCCTGGTCCTGGACCGACAGGTTGCGGTGGAGCACGCCGAGGCCGCCCTGGCGGGCCATCGCGATCGCCATCCGCGACTCGGTGACGGTGTCCATCGCGGCGCTGACCAGCGGCACCTTGAGCGTGATGCCCCGGGTGAGCCGGGTGGTGGTGTCGATGTCACTCGGCGCCAGGTCGGAGCGCCCCGGCAGCAGCAGGACGTCGTCGTAGGTCAGGCCCAGCGCGGCGAACTTGTCGGGGACTCCGGGGTCGGTCATGGGGTCCTTTGCAGGTCGGGGGGCAGGCCACCATCCTACCGGCGCGAACGTCGCTCCCCACGCACCGCCCGCCCCGTTGAGTGGGGATTCCCGTCCGTTCAATGGGGAAGCTCGTCGCGTCGCGGCCATCGGAGACAATCAACGACGGGAATCCCCTACTCGTGGGACGGGAATCCCCTTCTCAACGAGTTGGCGGCGGGCCCGCATTTGCGGCTCGTCGGGGTCGAGTTCCTGATATCCGTGGGATTGTGCATGCAACCCTGCGGCCATCCCACCTCGTTCATGGGGACATGGAGCGAGTGACCGATGCGTGACGAGGCGGCGTTCGTCGAGTTCGCGCAGGCCGCGCGCGACCGGTTGCGACGGACTGCATTCCTCATGTGCGGCGACTGGGACCAGGCGTCCGACCACGTGCAGGAGGGGTTGATCCGGGTCTACGTCGCGTGGCCGCGGCTGACCCGGGCGGGCGGTGAGCACGCCTACGCCCGCAAGGCCGTGGCGAGCGCCTTCCTCGACCACGCCCGGCGCAGGTCGAGCACCGAGTTTGCTGCCGAGGCCGACCCCAACCGGCCGTCCACGGAGGATGTCGCGGCGTCGGTCACGGCCAGGGCGGCGGTGATGGCGGCCCTGGCCGACCTGCCGCCGCGCCAGCGGGCCTGTGTCGTGCTGCGCTACTTCGAGGACCTCAGCGTCGCCGACACCGCCTCGGCTCTCGGCTGCAGCGAGGGGACGGTCAAGAGTCAGACGTCCAGGGCCCTGGCCTCGCTCCGATCCAGGTTCGAGGGCTCGCCGTTCGGCGAGCTGGTCACCGAAGGAGCAGCGTCATCGTGAACGAGCTGAGCCAGTTGATGCGCGACACCGTCGCCCACCCGCCGCACGACGACCGCGATCTTGCCGCCGTGCTTCGAACCGGACGGCGCCGCGTGCGCCGTCGCCGTGTGGGCTTTCTGGGCGGTACCGCGCTCGCCTCGGCGGCCGTCGTCGTGATCGGCGCCCTGGCCTGGCCCGAGTCCCCGCCCGACTTCGCCGCCGCCGGCGTACCCCGTCCGGACGCGCCGGCTCTCCACCTGGCCGACGCCAGGTCGGCGGTCGAGGGTCGGCACTACCGCCTGCTCGCGTCGTACACGAACGAGAACCTGGACCGCGACAACGGGCAGTACTTCGACGGCGTCACCGACGACGGGCTGATCCTGTTCCGCGACGGCCCCCGCATGGACCAGCGCCGGCTCCGGTTCGCCTTGATGGACCCGGCAACCGGCGAGAAGGACTGGCTGCCGGACCTCGACTTCGGGCAGACCCAGACCTGGCCCCTTGAGCTCGGCGAGGACCGGCTGGTTCTCCTCGGCCTCGACGGAAACGGGATGAAGCCTGACCTGGTCACCTACACCTTCGACCGTCAGCTCCGGCAGTGGAGCGGCATGAAGTGGCCTGACCTGCCCACGGTGGAAAATCCCTTCGACGCCGCCCTCGGGCCGGACGACCGGCTCTACGTCCCCGTGCCCGCGACCCGGGGTCAGCCCCCGGAGGGTGGCTGGCCGACGGGTCCCGGGGGCGAGGCCGACGACGCTGACGCCCAGGGCGACACCTACCACCTCTGGTCGGCCTCGCTCACGGACCTGACCGACGTTCGCGACGAGGGCCTCACGTTCGGATCGATCGCCTTCACCGACGACTCGATGGTGTGGACCGACCGCACCAACGGCGACAGCGGGTTGGTGCACGTGCGCGACCTGGCCACCGGCGAGGAGGAGTCTTTCGATCCCCAGTCAGGCGAGAAGTGCAACCTGCTGTCCTTCGGCGCGACAGAGGATCGGATCGTGCTGGGGCAGTACTGCGGCACCTACGAGGATGACGTTCGTGACGACCGCGTGCAGGTCCTGACCGCCGAGGGCGACCAGGTCGTCACCCTGCAGGGCAGCGGTATCGAAGGCAGCCTGACCACGACCGGCGGCAAGGGGGTCGTAGCCGTGTCGTCGTACGAGCCCGGCGGTGGCGGCACCTACGTCTACGACCTCGGCTCCGAACGGTTCCTGCAGGTCAGCGACGACATCTCGTCGTGGAGCATGGGCGGGCCGACGCCGGATGACACGTTCTTCTGGCACACCCCGGTCAACCGCGGCCATGGCGCCACCCAGTGGCTCGGCGAGTTCATCGACTGATCGACCCGGCGCATCTGCCCGCCCGAAATGCACTGAGTCGGCGCATCTGCAAGGCAGACGCGCCGACTCGGCGGTGTTCAACTCAGCAGACGCGCCGACTCAGTGTCCGTGGCCGTGGCCGTGACCGTGGCCGGCCCCGGCGTCGTCCTCGTCGTCCTCGGGCTTGTCGACGATCAGCGTCTCGGTCGTGAGCAGCATGCCGGCGATCGAGGTGGCGTTGATCAGCGCGGATCTGGTGACCTTGACCGGGTCGATGACTCCCTGCGCGACCAGGTCGCCGTATTCGCCGGTGGCGGCGTTGTAACCCGTGCCGACGCCGGCGTCGCGGACCTTGTCGACCACGACGTGACCGTTGTCGCCGCCGTTCTCGGCGATCCAGCGCAGCGGCTGGTCGAGTGCCCGACGCACGATCCGGATGCCGGCGGCCTCGTCGCCGTTGAGGCCGAGGTCGTCGGAGAGCACTGCCGCGCAGTGGATCAACGCGGAGCCACCGCCGGCGACGATGCCCTCCTCGATGGCCGCGCGAGTGGCGGACACGGCGTCCTCGATGCGGTGCTTCTTCTCCTTCAGCTCCACCTCGGTGGCCGCACCGACCTTGATCACGCACACGCCGCCGGCCAGCTTCGCGAGGCGCTCCTGGAGCTTCTCGCGGTCCCAGTCGGAGTCGGTGTTCTCGATCTCGCCCTTGAGCTGGTTGACCCGGGCCTCGACCGCGGTCGAATCACCGGAACCGTCGACGATGGTCGTGTTGTCCTTGGTGACCACGACGCGACGGGCCTGGCCCAGCACCTCGAGCCCGACCTGGTCGAGCTTGAGACCGACCTCGGGAGCGATGACCTGGCCCCCGGTGAGGGTGGCGATGTCCTCCATCATCGCCTTGCGGCGGTCGCCGAAAGCGGGGCTCTTGACCGCGACGGCGTTGAAGGTGCCGCGGATCTTGTTGACGACCAGGGTCGACAGGGCCTCGCCCTCGACGTCCTCGGCAAGGATGAACAGCGGCTTGCCGGCGGCGATGACCTTCTCCAGCAGCGGCAGCAGGTCCGCGACGGCCGAGATCTTGCCCTGGTGCAGGAGGATGTAGGGGTCCTCGAGGACGGTCTCCATGCGCTCGGCGTCGGTGACGAAGTACGCCGAGATGTAGCCCTTGTCGAACTGCATGCCCTCGGTGAACTCGAGCTCGGTGCCCATGGTGTTGGACTCCTCGACCGTGATCACGCCGTCCTTGCCGACCTTGTCGAAGGACTCCGCGAGGAGCGAGCCGATGTGGCTGTCGCGGCTGGAGATCGTGGCGACGGCCGCCATGTCCTCCTTGGAGTCGACCTCCCGGGCCGCTTCCTTGAGCGCGTCGCTGACGGCCCCCGCAGCGGCATCCATGCCGCGCTTGAGACCCATCGGGTTGATGCCGGCCGCGACCGCGCGCAGGCCCTCGTGGACCATCGCCTGGGCAAGCACCGTCGCGGTGGTGGTGCCGTCACCGGCGATGTCGTTGGTCTTGGTGGCAACTTCCTTGGTCAGCTGCGCACCGAGGTTCTCGAACGGGTCGTCCAGCTCGATCTCGCGAGCGACGGTCACGCCGTCGTTGGTGATCGTCGGCGCGCCCCACTTCTTGTCGAGGACGACGTAGCGGCCCTTGGGGCCCAGCGTCACCTTGACCGTGTTGGCGAGAGCGTCGACGCCCGCCTCGAGCGAACGGCGGGCCCGCTCGTCGAACTCAAGAATCTTCGGCATTGCACTCCTCAAAGAATTCGGGTCGTGTGCCCGAGAGCCACCCGGAGGTGGTTCTCAGGCACACGACCCGGTGGAAATCAGGAAACGACCGCGAGCACGTCGCGCGCGGAGAGGATGAGGTACTCGTCTCCGGCGTACTTCACCTCGGTGCCGCCGTACTTGCTGTAGATGACCTTGTCGCCGACGCTCACGTCGAGCGGGACGCGGTTACCGTTGTCGTCGATGCGGCCCGGACCGATGGCCAGGACCTCGCCCTCCTGGGGCTTCTCCTTCGCCGTATCGGGGATGACCAGGCCGGAAGCCGTGGTCTGCTCGGCGTCGAGGGGCTTGACGACGAGGCGGTCCTCGAGGGGCTTGATGTTGATCGACACTCTTGATCGACCTCCACTTTCGTGTCTCTGACTGGACGGGGACGAGTCCCCGGACGTTTGGGCCTGCGGTTTCGGTACGCCGTCGCGGGGGTCGCACCTCGTCGCAAGCGCTGGCACACTCGGGATGAGAGTGCCAAGTCAGAACTTAGCACTCGGCCCCGTGGAGTGCCAGAGGGCCCCGGTCAGGCGCGGTCGGGCAGGGCGAGCCACTCGTCCCAGGTGAGGTCCCGGCCGACGTACCGCGGCGCCGAGCGCACCCGCGGACGGAGTCACGCGACCCCGGCTGGAAGACTGGGCCGATGGACCTCGACGCCTTCCGCTGGCTGCTCACCGACGCCGGGCAGCAGCTGCTGGCACAGGCTGCCGAGGCCCCTGACGACGAGCTGAAGGCGCAGGCCCAGCTGCGCCGGGTCGCAACGGGATCGACCGGAGAACGGGCCGCCCACGTCGCGGCCGCGCTCGGCCAGGTGACACTGCGTCGCAAGGCGACCGCGAAGCTCGGCGACGACGCCGCCCGGATGTACTTCACCCCCGACGGCCTCGAGCAGGCCACCCGGACCACGGTGGCCGCCCACCGGGCCGCCCGCCTCGCCGCCGCCTCGGCCGAGTCGGTGATCGACCTGGGCTGCGGCATCGGCGGCGACCTGGTCGCGTTTGCCCGGGCCGGGATCACCAGCGCCGGGATCGACCTCGACCCGCTCCGGGTCGAGGTGGCACGCGCGAACCTGGCCGCCCTGGGCCTGCCGGGAGCGGTGTCGGTCGCCGACGCCACGACCGTCGACACCAGCCCCTTCGATGCGGCGTACGTCGATCCGGCTCGCCGCACCGGCCGGGGCCGGACGTTCTCGCTCGACGAGTGGGCGCCGCCCTGGGAGTTCGTGGAGCAGCTCCTCCTGCTCCGTGACGCCTGCGTGAAGGCCGCGCCGGGCATCCCCCACTCACGGGTGCCCGAGGGGGTGGAGGCCGAGTGGGTCAGCGACAACGGCGAGGTGAAGGAGGCCGCCCTCTGGTCGGGGCGGCTGGCGACGACCGTCCGGCGAGCGACCGTGATCGGTCACGGCGGGCTGGCGACCCTCACCGACGAGGACGACCCCGGCGGGGAGGCTCGCGACATCGGCGAGTTCCTCTACGAGCCGGACGGCGCCGTGATCCGCGCGGGGCTGGTCACCGCCGTCGCCGCCGGCGTGAAGGGCGGCCTGGTCGACGACCACATCGCGTACGTGACCTCGGACGAGGCGTTCCGGACCCCGTTCGCCCGGGGCTTCCGGGTCGTCGAGACGCTGCCCTACCGCGAGAAGGCGCTCCGCGCAGCCCTCCGCGAGCGCAACATCGGCAGCCTGACCATCAAGAAGCGCGGCGTGGACGTCGTACCCGACGAGCTGCGCAAGCGGCTCTCCCTGACCGGGGACGAAGCCGGCACCATCGTGCTCACCCGCGCCCGCGGGCACGGGACTGCCCTGCTGGTCGAGCCCTTCTGAGGTTCAGCATCCGCGTCGGGGCAGCCCGCGCACCTTGACCGGCAGCCGCCCGGGCGCTGCAGCGCGACCCTGCAGCACCGCCACCAGAGCACGCATCGCGCCGGGCGTGTCGCCGTACGTCGCGATCCTGACCGGCGCGTCGGAGCTCCCCAGCACGTAGGGCGTGTCGACGGCCACGGCCACGTCGCCGGAGACGGGGCCGTCGCCGTAGCCGGCGAACCCGACTCGAGTGGCCGAGACCAGCCGCGCCTCCTCCCGGTCCCGCCAGGTCGCGAGCCGGTCGGTACGACGGCGCTCGCGGGCGCGCCAGCGGGGGCGCAACGCCGGGCGTTTCGGCCGCGGCTCCGCCCGGGCGAGCCGCGGTGGCGGGGTCCGCGGCAGCAGGATCTGCAGCCCGGCGGCCTGGGCGGCGGTCGTGAACGCGGCCACGGCGTCGTCGTCACCGGAGGGCGAGACGGTTGACCCGGTCAGCCGGCCCCGGCAGGGTCCGGCTACGACCGTGATGGCGGCCGCCGACAGGGCGCGGGAGGCCGGGGCGCCGGATCCGGGCGGACGGCCGCGACGTGCCCGCTTGCTGTCCGGCTCGCTCGCGAGCAGCAGCGCGATCTGGCGGGCTGCGGCGCGCTCCAGGGTCGTACGGGCGAGGGCGCCGCGGCGTACGGCCGAGATGATGCCGCGCCGGGCGGCGGCCGGGTCCGGCGGCATCAGGAGGACGTCGTTGCCCGCCCGCAGCGCGCGGACCGCCTGCCGGGCCCCGCCGTCGCTCCCGGGTCGGGCGCCGACCATCTGCAGCGAGTCGGTGATCACCAACCCCTCGAAGCCGAGCTCGCGACGCAGGACGCCGGTGACCACGCGGCGGGACATCGAGGAAGGTGTCCCTCGATCGAACGCGCGGACGTCGAGATGGCCGGTCATCACCGCCGGAGCTCCTGCCTCCACGGCTGTCCGGAAGGGCTCCAGGTCGATTGCGTCGAGCCGGTCGCGCGTACGCCGCTGCACGGGCAGCGTCGTGTGGCTGTCCGCAGGAACCGAGCCGTGTCCGGGGAAGTGCTTGAGCACCGGCACCACGCCGGACTCCGACATGCCGGTGGCCGCAGCGACCACGTGCCGGGCGACCAGGTCGGCATCCGAGCCGACCGAGCGCGAGCCGATTGTCGGGTCACCAGGACCGCTCGTGACGTCGGCATCGGGAGCGAAGTCGATCGTGAAGCCCAGGCCCCGCAGCTCGGCACCGCTGGCGGCCGCAGCCCTCCGGGTGGCGGCCACGTCGTCGGCTGCCCCGGCACTCATGAACGCGGGAAACCGCGTCGCGTCTCCCTGGACGCGCTCGACGATCCCGCCCTCCTGGTCGACGGCCAGGAACAACGGCCAGCGTCGAGCGACGTCGCGCTCCAGCGTGCGGTTGAGCGAGCGGATCTGGGCGGTCGAGGCGATGTTGCCCTCGAAGGCGATCACACCGCCCAGGTGCAGCGACCGGACCAGCCTGACCGGGGCAGCCGTCCCGGACCATTCCGCCACGATCACCTGGCCGGCGAGGTCGGGAAGGCGCATCCGGCCTACGACGCGGGCCGCGAGGTCGAGCTCGCGCCTGGTAGGACCCCAGCCCGTGGCCAGTCCCAGCTCCTCGGCCGGCGTGGGCGGCGTCGGCGTGGCGGAGGTGGGGTCCGCGTCTGCCGGACCAGCCGCAGCCCCGGGCTGCTGCGCGTCCTCGCTGGAGCAGCCGACGAGCAGTCCCGCGACGAGAGCGAACGCGGCCGTCGTGCCGATCCGATCTCCTCTCATCGATCAAGTGTGGCAGTGGTCCGGCTCGCACCTGGTCGCCGATGCAACCCTCCTCCCCCGAATCGCGTCTTGGAAGCGATTGGATGGGAGGTGCGCGGTGAACGCACACGGGCAGACACTCACGGGAGCGGGGGTGACGATGGTCGACCGGACACGGCCCCGCGACGAGGAGTTCGCGGCGTACATGCAAGCGCGGCAGCCCAGCCTGCTGCGCACGGCGTACCTCCTGACCGGTGACCGGCACACCGCCGAGGACCTGGTGCAGACCGCGCTGGCCAAGCTGTACCTGTCATGGGACAAGGTCAATCAGCGCGGCTCGATCGACGGTTACGTCCGGCGGATCCTGGTCAACGAGAACAACTCGCTGTGGCGCCGCGGCTGGAAGAAGCGCGAGTACGCCACCGAAGACCTGCCCGACGAGGGCCTCGTCACCGACGAGTACGACGAGGGGCAGCGCGCCGCGGTCTGGGAGGTCGTGCAGACGTTGCCGAGAAAGGCCCGGGCGGTCGTGGTGCTCCGCTACTACGAGGGCCTCTCCGAGGCCGAGATCGCGGAAACGCTCGGCATCTCCGTCGGAACCGTGAAGTCCCAGGCCAGCCGCGCGCTGGCCGCTCTGCGCGAACGCGCCCCCCAGCACCTGAACCCCCTCAACCACGAGGAGGAGCGATGAACACCACCGACGACCTCACCCGGTCACTGCGGGAGCAGGCGGACCGGGTCGGCGGGCACCCGATCGACTTCGAGTCGGTCCGCGGCAAGGCCCGCAGCATCCAGCGGCGCCGCCGCGCCGGAGGCGCCGCGGTCGCGGCCGCAGTCCTGGCGGTGGCCGTGCCGGTGGGCATCACCGTGACCGGCGGGGTTAACGACCGTGCCCCGCAACCGGCTCCGCCCGTGGAACCCACGATCGAGCCGGCGCCGCAGCAGAAGGACGGATCCTTCCTGCTGAGCCCGGAGGACGCTCCGGAAGGCGCGGTGCCGCAGGCGCCCTACATTGTGCTGGACGACAATCGCCTCTCCACGCCTGACCGGTCGTTCGAGCTCCCCGACAGCATCGTGCAGCTCGCGCCGTACGGCGACGGATGGATCGCGATCCAGGCCGGCGACTTCGGGGGCATCGGTACCCGCGTGGTCGCGCTGGACAGCGACTTCCAGATCTCGGGAGACCCCGTCCTCCCGGAGCCGAGGCTCTCCGGGCCCACCCTGGTGGCCAACGCAGACGGGAGTCGCCTGGGCTGGGTGGAGCTCGAGGACAGGAACCCCCTCCTGGTGAACTCACCCACCGACGGCGGCACCACCATCCGCACCCGCGTGCCGGGGAACGTGCACACGCAGACGGCTCCGGTCGGGTTCCTCGCTGACGGAACGCTCGTGTTCACCACGGCGAACCCGACGACGTTCGAGAACGAGTTCGGCTACGTGACGACCGGCGGCGAGATCACCTCGTTCGACGGTTTCAACGTCCTCGAGAGCACCTCCGAGGCCACCGGCCTGATCGCGGGGCAGACGAAGTTCCTCGGGGACGGCTCCTGCTCCGGGGTCGCCGACCCGCTGGACGGCGCGAAACTGCTGTGGGAGACCTGCGACTACTCGCTGGGCCAGTTCAGCCCCGACGGGCGCTACATCGTCGGGCTGGCCCCCTACTCCGACGGTCCCGGTTCACCGAGCCTGTCCCTCCTGGACGCCCGCACCGGCGAACCCGTGGTCGACTACCGCGGCCCCAAGGACGGGCGGACCTACATCGGGGTCGACCAGGTCGTCTGGGAGGACGACACCACCGTGCTGGCCACGGTGTCCCAGGACGCCGTGCAGAGCATCGTCCGGGCGGAGCTCGACGGCGCGCTGTCGCGGGTGACGCAGGAGCTGCCCACGGAGGGTCTGAACATCGAGTACCGCTTCCCCAACCACCCGTTCGGGTGAGGTCACGCCAGCACGGAGGTGACCGGCAGTGACGAGTCGGCCGGGAGGTCGAGCGCCGAGGGCGCTCGGCCTCTCGTCACCATCTCGGCCCCGAGCGCGGCCACCATCGCGCCGTTGTCGGTGCACAGTCCCGGGCGGGGGACGCGGACGTGGATCCCTCGTGCCGAGGCCCGCTCCTCGGCCATCGACCGCAGCCGCGAGTTGGCCGCGACCCCGCCGCCGATGAGCAGGTGGTCGATGCCATGCGTGGCCGCTGCGTCGACCGCCTTGCGGGTGAGGACGTCACAGACGGCCTCCTGGAAGCTGGCCGCCACGTCGTGCAGCGGGACCGGCTCGCCCAAGCGCTCCCGCGCCTCGACCCAACGGGCGACGGCGGTCTTGAGCCCCGAGAAGGAGAAGTCGAACCGGTGCCGTTCCAGGTCCTTCCGCGACGTCAACCCTCGCGGAAAGTCGACGTAGACGCTGTTGCCCCCGCGGGCCGCCCGGTCGATGTGCGGACCTCCGGGGAACGGCAGCCCCAGGAGCCGGGCCACCTTGTCGAACGCCTCACCGGCCGCGTCGTCGATCGTGGCTCCCAGGGGGTCGACATCGCCGGTGACGTCCTCGACCCGGAGCAGGCTGGAGTGGCCGCCGCTGACCAGCAGGGCGAGGCACGGCTCGGGCAGCGGACCGTGCTCGAGCTGGTCGACCGCCACGTGGGACGCGAGGTGGTTGACGCCGTACAGCGGCTTGCCCAGTCCGAGGGCCAGCGCCTTGGCCGCGGCCACCCCGACCAGCAGGGCGCCCGCCAGGCCCGGCCCGCTGGTCACGGCGATGGCGTCGACGTCGTACAGCTGGACCCCGGCGGTCTCGCAGGCCCGCTCGATGGTCGGCACCATCGCCTCGAGGTGCGCGCGGCTGGCGACCTCCGGTACGACGCCGCCGAAGCGGGCGTGCTCGTCGACACTGCTGGCGACCGCGTCGGCCAGCAGGACGTTGCCGCGGACGATGCCGACACCGGTCTCGTCGCAGGAGGTCTCGATGCCGAGCACCAGGGGTCCGTCATCCATGCGACTCATCATGCCAAGGCGCGAGTCGGCGCAATTGCAACGCCCACAGCGCCCGAGTCGGCGCCGATGGCAAGCAGGAAGCCCCCAGTCGGCGCGTCTGCACGCTGACAGCCCGGCAGACGCGCCGACTCACGCCCCACCCGATCTGCAGACGCGCCGACTCAGCGGAGGGGGCGCTGCATCACCACGGCGGTGCCACCATCCCGGTAGTAGCGCGGCCGCCGGTCGATCTCCACGAACCCGCGCGCTGCATAGAACGCGATGGCCCCGGCGTTGTCCTCGCGCACCTCGAGCAGGAGCCGCTCCGCACCCTCGCGCCGCGCCAGGCCGGCGGCCTCGGCCAGGAGCCGGGATGCCAGCCCTCGGCGTCGGTGCGTGGCGTCGACGGCGATCCGTTGCAGCTCCGAGATGTCGGCGACCACGCTGAGCACGGCGTGGCCGACCACGTCGCCCCGCTCCTCGACCACGAGGTAGTGGATAGTCGGGAGCCTGCCGGTGACGCCCTCCTCGACGAGCCCGCGGGACCACGCGTCGTCCCCGAGGTGCTCCTGCTCGAGCCGGGCGACCACGTCGATGTCGGACGAGGTTGCGGGCCGGATCACGAGGCGGGCTTGCGGGGTCCCGGCGTCGCCGCGTCGGGACGGCGCAGGTAGAGCGGCTCCGGGTCGCGCAGCTCGGCGCGCTCCTCGGCCACCGCCCGGGCCAGCCAGCTCGCCCTGGGCCGGGTGGGGCCGGCCGGGTTCGGGAAGGCGTCCGGATAGAGCACGGCTCCCTCTCCGACCGTCGGCACGTCGGTCGCCAGGACCGCCGGCTTGTCCACCACCGGGCCGTCCAGCCTCTTGCCGTCGAGGTCGTACGACGCCAGGTAGACCTCACGCCGCCGGGCGTCGGTGGCCACCACGAAGTCGCCCGCGACCGTCCCCGAATCCACCGCCCCGAGTGCGAGCACGTCGAGCGAGCAGACGCCGTACACCGGGATCTCGAGGACGAACCCCAGGGTCCGGGCGGTGACGAGGCCGACCCGCAGTCCGGTGAACGGGCCGGGACCGACCCCGACGGCAATCGCGGTGAGGTCCTGCCGGACGATGCCCACCTCGGCCATGGACCGCTCGATCAGCGGGGCCAGCTGCTCACCGTGCTTCAGCCGCTGTTCCGAGGTGTGCTCGACCACGACGGCGTCGCCGTCGTGCAGCGCGACCGTGACCAGCGGGGTGGCGGTGTCGAAGGCGAGCAGCACGCGACCGAGGCTACTGGCCGGGCATGCCCGCAGGTCACCGGCGTGGTTGGGAGTGATCCCCCCGTACCGGCACAACGTGCCCGGTGTTCGATGATCCGGGCTCGACGCGGCGCCACGGATCGAATTTCCGAACACGGTGCACGCCGGACTCCGGCGGCGCGGGTGTCCCGCGCGGCGCCATTGACCGAGTGGCGGCCCTCCATCCACCCGGCCGGCACGTCGACCACCACCAGAGCTTGCGCCGACGCGGTCACGTGGCGCCGATCGCCAGGCGGGCGAGGTGCTCGTCGATCGGCGAGAGACCCTCGTAGTCGCGCACCGTGTCCCACCAGGCCAGCTTGTCCACCTCGTCGGTGGCCTCGAACTGCGCCAGCCCGGCGAGGCTGGTGCGGTAGACGGCGACGTACTCGATGCTCCGCTCGTGGCCGAGCTGAACCGTTCCGACCCCGACGAACTCGACGTCCTCCACGCGGGTGCCGGTCTCCTCGGCGAACCGGCGCACGGCCGTCTCGCGGGGGGTCTCGTCCTCCGGGGACTCCCCGACCGGAAGCTCCCACTCCTGCCGCCAGCTGTTGTGCACCAGCACCACCCGGCCGTCGTGCTCGGCGACCATCAGCGACAGCCGCAGCGGGATCGACGGGTCCAGGGAGGCGAGATCGGACTCGGGGCAGTGGCGGAAGTCGAGGAGGAGATTCTCGTTCAGCTTCTCCGCCAGCGGGGGTCGCCGATTGGGGACCTCCATCTCGTACCACCGCGGTCCGATCGGGGTCATCAGCACCCGGCGCGGATCGAGGTCAGCGTGCTCGTCCTGATGGGCGAGGGCGCGGATGATCCGGATCTCGAGGCGGGACTCCGCCAGTCCCTCCGCGATGCCCTCCCCCCACTCGACGACCGTGACGGCGTCCTCGAGCGAGGTGTCGAGGTCGAGGTCGTCGAGCTCGTCGATGCCCCCGAGCCGGTACGCGTCGACGTGCACCAGCGGTGGTCCGCCGTCGACGGGCGGGTGCTCGCGCGAGATCACGAACGTGGGCGACGTGACCTCACCGCGGACCCGGAGCCCGGCACCGATGCCCTGGGTGAACGTCGTCTTGCCGGCCCCGAGCTCGCCGCTGAGCACGATCAGGTCGCCGGCCCGGAGCTGGCTCGCGAGTCCCTCGCCGAGGGAACGCATCGCCTCGGGGTCGGGGACGTTGTAGATGAAGGTTCGCAGCGGTCGGCGCAGCTCGACGTTGGGCGAGTAGCGCAGGATCTCCCGGAACCCCTGGCGCTCCCAGAACCGGATCGTCTCGGGGAGCTCCTCGCGGGCGACCACGGTGAGGTCGTCGAAGCCGTGGGAGGCGTCGACCGCCCAGTCGATGAGGAGCGCGGCGATGCCGTGACCGCGGGCGGCGGGTACGACACCGAACCGGCGCAGGTACATCGTGCTGTCGACCGGGTCGAGCACGAGCGCCCCCACCGGCTCGTGGTCGAGCATGGCCATCAGCCCGCCGTGCTTCTCCAGGAGCATCGCGAGCGACTCGGGGGTCTCGGACAGTGCCGCCGCTGGCGGATCCAGGGGCGGTCGCACTTCGAAGGCGGTGCGGATCACCGACAACATCTCGATGGCCGCCTCCGGCCCCACCCGTCGTACGTCGACGCTCACCGGCTGTCGACCCGCTCCGCGGCTGCGGCGATCAGCTGGTCGAGCGCGGCGTTCACCCGGTCGTGCCGCTCCATGATCACCATGTGGCCGGCCCCCTCGCACTCGACGAGGACCGAGTGGGGGAGCTTCGAGTGCAGCTTGCGCGCGTGGCCGATCGAGGTGAGCCTGTCCTCGGTGCCGCAGATCACCGTGGTCGGGACGGACTGCAGCGCGCCCAGAGCGTGGAACTTGTCGAGCTCGCCGAAGACCGGGAAGAACTCGGCGACGACCTCGAACGGCGTGGCCGACAACATCGCGTCGACGAAGTCGACGTAGCTCTCGGGCACCTCATCGCCGAAGGCGAACAGGTCGGTGGCCACCGACGCGACCGACCTGCCCACGCGGCGCAGGCCGTCGACGTGGCGGTGGCCGCGCGCCAGCGTCGCCACGAGCCTGGTCGCCAGCTGGCCACCGATGCTCCTGGGCAGCAGCGGCAGCACGACGCGGTGCGGGTCGAGGCCACCCGCGGTCGTCGAGATCAGGCCGACCCCGACGACGCGGCTGCCGAACAGCTCCGGGTGGTGCTCGGCCATGGCGATGATCGACATGCCGCCCATGGAGTGTCCGACGAGGACGACCGGACCGTCGGGGACGACCTCGTCGAGGATCCGCCGGAGGTCGTGGCCGAGCTGGTCGACATTGGCCTTGCCCTCCGTCGAGCGACCGGAGCGGCCGTGCGAGCGCTGGTCGTAGTAGACGGCCCGCACCAGCCCCCGGTAGCCGGCCCGCTGGAAGTGCCAGCAGTCGAGGTTGAGCGCGTAGCCGTGGCAGAACACGACGGTGAGCGCGGGCTCTTCGGCGGGCGCGCTGCGTCGGCGGCCGCGTTGCGGGTGGTGGGCGAACTCGTCGACCTCGACGTGGAGCGGGACGCCGTCGTCCGCCACGACAGTCACCGGCGTCGAGCGCAGGGAGCCGAACGGCGTGTGGTCGCCGGCCCCCCGGCGGGCGATGACCCGGCGCCGACGGGCGACCTCGACGGCCGTACCGGCCACCGCGACGCCCACTGCGCCGGCGGCGACTCCCGCGATCCTGCGTCGCAAGCTCACCGGGTCACTCCTTCGTCGACGTAGCGACGTACCATCCGGCCGCCGATCCTGGTCACGATCTCGTAGTTGATGGTGCCGCACGCCTGTGCCCACTCCGTGGCGGTGGGCTCTCCGCCGAACCCGGTGCCGAAGAGCACGATCCCGGCCCCCGGGTCGGGCAGCTCGCCGTCGAGGTCGACCACGAACTGGTCCATGCAGATCCGGCCACGCACGGGGCGGCGCCGACCCGCGAGCCAGACCTCGGCGACGTTGCCCGCGTGCCGGGGTACGCCGTCGCCGTACCCCACCGGCACCAGGCCCACCGTCGTGTCGTGGTCGGCAGTCCAGGTGTGACCGTAGGAGACCCCAGCCCCGGCTCGGATCGGCTTCGCTAGCGACAACGCGGCGCGGGCGGTCATGGCGGGGACCAGACCGATGTCTGGAGTCACGCCCGGCGCCGGGTCCAGGCCGTACGACGCGATCCCGCAACGGACCAGGTCGAACCGGGACGAGGGACGGAGGATCGCTGCCGCCGAGTTGGCCAGGTGACGCACCTCGGGCCGGAGCCCGGCGCGTTCGGCGAGGTCGAGAGCGTCCAGGAAGACCTTCTCCTGGGCGTCGTTGGCGGGATGGTCGGGCTCGTCGCTGCACGCGAAGTGCGACCAGACCCCGGTGACGGTCCAGTCTCCCGCCTCCTCGCCGGCGCGGGCGTGGTCGACCACACTCGCCCAGTTCTCCGTCGCCGCGCCGCCCCTGGAGAGGCCGGTGTCGACCTTGAGCTGCAGCCGGGCCGGGCGGCCGGCCCTCGCGACGCCGGCGCGGATCTCCGCCAGCTCGGCGACGGTGTAGGCGCAGACGTCGATATCCGCCGCGATCGCCCCGGCGTAGTTCTCGCCGGGGACGCCCAGCCAGCAGAGCACCCGGCCGTCATCACCCGCCTCGCGCAGCTCCAGCGCCTCCTCGATGGTGGCGACGCCGATCCACTCCGCCCCGGCTTCCCGGGCCGCGCGGGCCGCCGGGATCAGCCCGTGTCCATAGCCGTCTGCCTTGACGACGGTCATCATCGCCGCCGGTGCCGCCAGCTCCCTGAGCCGCTGGACATTGTGCCGGATCGCCGCCAGGTCGACCACGATCTCGGCGCGGGCGGCGGCACTCATGGCGTCGATTGTTCCATTGAGGTCGGGCCGGTCAGTCGGCCCACGTCACCAGCCGGACCGCGTCGGGGATGGTATCGGCGACCACTCCGGCCACGATCGGACCGTCACTCGAGGCCAACGTGGCGGCCGCGCCGTGGAGCCAGGAGCCCACCGACGCGGCGTCGTACGGTGTGAGGCCCGCGGCCAGAAGCGACCCGATCACGCCGGAGAGCACGTCGCCGGCACCGGCCGTCGCCAGCCAGGGGACGCCGGTCGTGGTGACCCGGACCGCGCCGTCCGGCGCGGCGATGAGCGTGTGCCGGCCCTTCAGCAGGACGACCGCGTCGTAGGTCGTGGCCGCCGACCGGGCGTGGGCGAGCGGTCGGGCCTCCACGTCGGACCGCTCGGCGCCAGCCATGGCGGCGAGCTCGCCCGCGTGCGGCGTGAGCACCGTCGGAACGCCGAGCGGTCCGGTCAGGTGGGCGAGCGCGTCGGCATCCACGACGACCGGCACGCCGTCGGCGACCGCCGCCTTGAGCGCGTCACCGGCGCCCTCCCCACCACCAGAACCCACCGTCCAGGCCTGGACACGGCCCTCACCGACGACCTCGGGTCGCGCCTCCCGGATCCGGTCGGCGACCTGGTCGTCGCCGACGTAGCGGACCATGCCGCACAATCCGGTGGCCGCGCCGGCCACGCAGAGCAGACCGGCGCCGGGGTACTGCCGCGAGCCGGCCCGGACCCCCACCACCCCACGGGTGTACTTGTGGGCCTGCGGATCGGGCCTGGGCAGTAGTCGAGCCACTTCCGGCGGCTGCAGCGCCTCGACCGGCGCGTCAGGCAGGTCGAGGCCGATGTCGACGAGGTGCACGACGCCGCACGCCGCTGCCGCGGGGTCGACCAGGTGGGCGATCTTGTGGGTGCCGAACGTGACCGTCAGGGCCGCCTCGACGTGGGGGCCGTCGAGCTCTCCGGCGTCGACGTCGACACCCGAGGGGACGTCGACCGCCACCACCGGCACCCCCTCCACCGCTGCCAGCGCCTCGACCGCATCGGGACGCAGGCCGGGGCGGCCCCCGATGCCGACGATCCCGTCCACGACCACCTCGGGTCGTGGGCCCGAGAGCGCGCCCGGGCGCTGCACCCGTCCTCGGGCGGCGCGCAACGCGGCCAGCCCGCCGTGGTGCACCCGCTCGGACAGCAGCCACGCCTCGAGAGCACAGCCGCGGCGGGCCAGTATCGCGCCGGCGTACAGCGCGTCGCCGCCGTTGTCGCCCGACCCGACCAGCAGCAGCACCCGGCGCCCGTAGGCGGAGCCGAGCAGGTCGAGGACGGCGTAGGCGAGCCCGGCGGCGGCCCGCTGCATGAGCGCCCCCTCCGGCAGCGTGGCCATCAGGGCGCGCTCGGCCTCCCGCACCTGCTCGACCGTGTGCGCACGCCTCACACCCGCAACGCTAGCGGGGTCAGGACTCCAGCACGACGACCGCCGAGGCGATCCCCGCGTCATGGGAGAGCGACAGGTGGACCGAACCGAGACCGAGGTCGTTGGCGCGGGCCAGGACAGAGCCGCGGAGCTCGAAGTACGGGCGGCCCGACGGCTCGGAGAACACCTCGGCGTCGTGCCAGGCCAGTCCGCCGGGCGCACCGAGCGCCTTGGCCATCGCCTCCTTCGCGGCGAACCGTGCCGCCAGCGACGCCGGGTGCAGTGCGGCCTCCGCCGGAGTGAAGAGGCGTTCGCGCAGTCCCGTCGTCCGTTCCAGCGACTCGATGAACCGCTCGATGTCCACGACGTCGATACCGAGCCCGATGACCGGCATGATTATTCGGGGTCCCTGCGGGATCGGGAGCGCAGCGAGCGATCTCGTGGGGTGTTCATTCGACCGTGACCGACTTGGCGAGGTTGCGCGGCTGGTCCACGTCGTGGCCCATGACCGAGGCGAGCTCGCAGGCGAACAGCTGCAGCGGCACCACGGCGACCAGCGGCTGCAGGAGGGTCGGCACCCGCGGCAGGTGGATCAGCTCGTCGGCGTACTGCGCGATCTCGTCGTCGCCGACCTCGGCCAGGCAGATCGTCCGTGCCCCTCGTGCCCGCACCTCCTGGATGCCGCTCAGCATCTTGCCGTGGAGCTGGTCCCTGCCCTGGGGGGGTACGACGCACAGCACCGGCATCCCCTCCTCGATCAGCGCGATCGGACCGTGCTTGAGCTCCCCCGCCGCGAACCCCTCCGCGTGCAGGTAGGCCAGCTCCTTGAGCTTCAGGGCGCCCTCGAGCGCCACCGGATAGCCGGCGTGCCGGCCGAGGAACAGCACGGACTTGGTGTCGACGTGCTGACGGGCCAGGTCGTAGACCGCCTCCCGCTGGTCCAGGACCGCCTGGATGTGGGCAGGCATCGACTCCAGCTGGTCCAGCACCTGCGCGATCTCCTCGCCGTAGCGGGTCCCCTTGATCTGCGCGAGGTAGAGGGCGAGCAGGTAGCAGGCCACGAGCTGGGTCAGGAAGCCCTTGGTCGACGCGACCCCGATCTCGGGCCCGGCGTGGGTGTAGATCACCGCGTCCGACTCCCGCGGGATGGTGGAGCCGTTGGTGTTGCAGATCGCGAGCACCCAGGACCGCTGCGCCCGCGCGTGCCGGATCGCCTGGAGGGTGTCGGCGGTCTCACCGGACTGGCTGATGGCCACGACCAGGGTCGAGTGGGTCAGGATCGGGTCGCGGTAGCGGAACTCCGAGGACAGCTCCACCTCGACCGGGATCCGGGTCCAGTGCTCGATGGCGTACTTCGCGACCATGCCGGCGTAGAACGACGTGCCGCAGGCGATGATGATGACCTTGTCGACCTCACGCAGGTCCTCGTCGGAGAGCCGCACCTCGTCGAGCTGCAGCTCACCCGACGTCGTACGACGCCCCAACAGCGAGTCGGCGACGGCGCGCGGCTGCTCGTGGATCTCCTTGCGCATGAACCAGTCGTGGCCGTCCTTCTCGGCGGCGGACAGGTCCCAGTCGACGTGGTAGTGGCGCCCCTCAGCGGGCGAGCCGTCGAACCCCGTGAGCGACACCCCGGCGGTGGTGATGGTGACCACCTGGTCCTGACCGAGCTCCACGGCGTCCCGGGTGTGCTCGATGAACGCGGCGACGTCGGAGCCGACGAAGTTCTCACCCTCGCCGACCCCCACCACCAGCGGCGAGTTGCGGCGGGCGGCGACCACCCGGGACGGGTCCAGCGCGTCGACGGCGACCAGGGTGAACGCCCCCTCGAGCCGACGGCAGACGTTCTGCATCGCGGTGGTGAGGTCGGCCCCGGCCAGCACCTCGTTCTCGAGCAGGTGGGAGACCACCTCGGTGTCGGTCTCCGAGACCAGCTCGTGCCCCGCGTTCTCGAGCTCGGCGCGAAGCGTCACGAAGTTCTCGATGATCCCGTTGTGCACCAGCGCGACCCGTCCGGTCGGGCCCGGGTGGGGGTGTGCGTTGACGTTGGTGGGCGCGCCGTGGGTCGCCCAGCGGGTGTGGCCGATACCGGTCGTGGACTCCGCGAGCGACTCCTCGGCGATCGCCTTCTCGAGGTTGGCGAGCTTGCCCGCCCGCTTGGCCGAGTCGATCGACCCATTGGCCACCAGCGCGATGCCGGCGGAGTCGTAGCCGCGGTACTCCAGCCGGCGCAGGCCCTCGACCACCACTCCCTGCGCCTGCTTCGGACCGACGTAGCCCACGATTCCACACATGGCAGGGAGTCTAGGATGCCCGCCATGTCTCCGAACGGCGGCGCCCAGCCGGGCTCCGACGACCTCCGGCGTGAGTCGTCGCCCTACGTCGAGCTCGACCGGGCGGCCTGGGCGGCACTCGCCGACTCGACGGCCAGCCCCCTCACCGCGGACGAGATCGCCCGCTTGCGCGGTCTCGGCGAATCGCTCGACCTCGCCGAGGTCGAGCAGGTCTACCTTCCCCTGTCGGCGCTGCTCAGCATGTACGTCGAGAGCGCGGGTCGACTGCACCGGCAGCAGGAGGAGTTCCTCGACCAGCCGCAGCCGCCACGGACACCGTTCGTCATCGGCCTGGCGGGCTCGGTGGCGGTCGGGAAGTCGACCACCGCCCGCGTCCTGCAGCAGATGCTGGCCCACTGGCCAGCGCACCCCAACGTCGCCCTGATCACCACCGACGGCTTCCTCTACCCCAACGACGAGCTCGAGCGCCGCGGGATCCTCCACCGCAAGGGGTTCCCGGAGTCCTACGACCGCAAGGCGCTGCTGCGGTTCGTGGTCGACATCAAGTCCGGCGAGGACGAGGTCGAGGCGCCCATCTACTCCCATCTCGTCTATGACGTCGTCCCCGACGAGAAGGTCGCGATCAAGAGGCCCGACATCGTGATCATCGAGGGGCTCAACGTGCTCCAGCCGGCCCGGGTCCGTGAGGACGGCCGCACCGGGCTGACCCTGAGCGACTTCTTCGACTTCAGCGTCTACGTCGACGCCGGCACCGACCACATCCGCTCGTGGTACGTCGAGCGCTTCCTCCGGCTGCGCGAGACCGCCTTCCGCGACCCGGCGTCGTACTTCGCGAAGTACGCCGGGCTCAGCGAGGAGGAGGCCGTCGCCGAGGCCGAGCGGCTCTGGGACACCATCAACGGGCCGAACCTGACCCAGAACATCCTGCCCACGCGCTCCCGGGCGACCCTGGTGCTGCGCAAGGACCGGGACCACTCGGTCCGCTACGTGCGTCTACGGAAGCTCTGAGCAGGTTTCCGTCTCTTCAGCTCGCGGTGGCGGCGGGCCGAGCTCGCCTCGCGGGCGGCCTCGAGTCCGCGTTGAAGGGCCAGGGCCTGGTTCAGGTACTCGATCATGTTCCCGAGGCTCCGGCTAAGGAGCCCGGTCGTACATCAGGGAGATGCCCGATTCATCGGGCCGGCCACCTCAGAGCGAGAGCTGGGCGCGTACGACGCCCGCGAGCCGGTCTGCGATCGACTGGGCCTCCTCGGCCGTGCCGGCCTCGACCATCACCCGGACGATCGGCTCGGTGCCCGAGGGTCGGAGCAGGATCCGACCGCTGTCGCCGAGGGCGGCCTCCTCCTCCGCCACGGCCGCCGCGAGGACGGCGTCGTCGTCGGTCCGGGCCTTGTCGACCCCGCCCACGTTGACCAGGACCTGCGGAAGCCGCGTCATCACCGACGCGAGCGACTTCAGGCTCTGTCCCGTGGTGGCCATCCGCTCGAGGACGTGGAGCGCGGTCAGGATGCCGTCGCCGGTGGTGGCGTGGTCGGTCATGATCACGTGGCCCGATTGCTCGCCGCCGAGGGAGTAGCCCGACACCTTCATCGCCTCGAGTACGTATCGGTCGCCCACCTTGGTCTGGCGAACCCCGATGCCGGCAGCCCGCATCGCCTGGACGAACCCCAGGTTGCTCATCACCGTGGCGACCACCGTGTCCTTGGCGAGGCGACCGTGGTCGAGGAATGCGTGCGCGAGCACGGCCAGGATCTGGTCACCGTCGACGACGTTCCCCTCGTGGTCGACCGCCAGGCAGCGGTCGGCGTCACCGTCGAGCGCGAAGCCCACGTGCGCCTCGTCCTGGAGCACGGCCTGCTGGAGGCGCTCGAGGTGGGTTGAACCGCAGTTCTCGTTGATGTTCAGCCCGTCCGGCTGGGCGTGGATCGCGGTCACCTCAGCCCCCGCGTCAACCAGCGCCTGCGGACCCGCCTCGTGGGCGGCCCCCTCGGCGCAGTCGAGCACGACGCGGATTCCCGCGAGGGGATGGTCGATGGTGCGGACCAGGTGGGCGGCGTACTGGCTCACCGCCCAGGGGTACGGCGTCACCCGGCCGACCGCGCCGCCGACGGGTCTCTTCCACTCCTTGCCGAGCCGACGCTCGATGGCGCCCTCGATGACGTCGTCGAGCTTGTGTCCGCCGCGGGCGAGGAACTTGATGCCGTTGTCGGGCATCGGATTGTGGGAGGCGGAGAGCATCACGCCGAGGTCGGCCCCGAGGGTGCCGGTGAGGTGGGCGACGCCCGGGGTCGGGAGGACGCCGAGGAGGAGCACGTCGACGCCGGCGGAGGCGAGACCCGCCACCACCGCCGCCTCCAGGAACTGGCCGGAGATCCGGGTGTCTCGGCCCACCACGGCCAGCGGGCGGTGCCCCTCGAACTCACCGCGGTCGGCGAGGACCTGGGCCGCCGCGACGGACAGGTCCAGGGCCAGCTCTGCGGTCAGTTGACCGTTCGCCAGGCCCCGGACCCCGTCGGTGCCGAAGAGTCGCGCCACGAGCCCGACCGTCGTCGATCAGCGCTTGCTGAACTGCGGCGCCTTGCGGGCCTTCTTCAGTCCGGCCTTCTTGCGCTCGATCACGCGGGCGTCGCGGGTGAGCAGCCCGGCCGTCTTCAGCGACGGCCGGTTGGCCTCGACGTCGATCGAGTTCAGGCAGCGGGCCACGCCGAGGCGCAGCGCCCCGGCCTGGCCGGTGATGCCGCCGCCGTGGATCCGCGCGACCACGTCGAAGCGGCCCTCGAGCTGCAGCGCGGCGAACGGCTCGTTGACGACCTGCTGGTGCAGCTTGTTCGGGAAGTAGGAGTCGAGGGTGCGGCCGTTGACGGTCCACACGCCGGTGCCGGGCACGATGCGGACGCGGGCCACGGCCTCCTTGCGCCGGCCGGTCGCGGCCGCGGGGGCGATGGTCGCGGCGCGCAGTGGCGCGTCGGCGGACGGGGCGCTCTCGGAGCTGTAGGCAACGCCCTGCTCGTCGGTCTCGTAGGTCTCCTCGACCTCAGTGCTGTTCTCAGTCACTTGTGTTCCTCAATCAGTTCTGGGTCGCGTGCTTACTGGGAGACCTGGGAGATCTCGAACGGCGTGGCCTGCTGGGCCTGGTGCGGGTGGTGGGGGCCGGAGTAGACCTTGAGCTTCTTCAGCACCTGCCGACCGAGCTTGTTCTTGGGGAGCATGCCCCACACGGCCTTCTCGATCACCTTGCGGGCGTCCTTCTCCAGCAGGTCTCCGACCGGGGTGGCCGACAGGCCACCCGGGTAGCCCGAGTGGCGGTAGGCCAGCTTCTTGGTGGCCTTGTCGCCGGACAGGGCGACCTTCTCCGCGTTGATGACGATGACGAAGTCACCGGTGTCGACGTGAGGGGCGAAGATCGGCTTGTGCTTGCCGCGGAGCAGGTTCGCGGTGTGGACGGCGAGGCGACCGAGGACCACATCGGTCGCGTCGATGACGTGCCACTCCCGCTGGATGTCAGCGGGCTTGGGGCTGTACGTACGCACGGCTGGTTCCTTCTTCGTTCGTAGGTCCCGCGCGGGTCGGCCCCGCCGGGTGGTGGTGCAGCGGCTTCTGACGAACACGGCCCGGCTACCCACCCTGGGGTGAGGTCCGGATCTGCACCCCGATCGCCGTGACGGGAGATCGGAGCGCGGCAGGAGTCGCGACCGTCAAGACTACGGGTGGCGTCTGTGCAGGTCAAAACCACGGTCGAGCCTGCCTGGCCCGTATTTCGAACGAGAGATTCGCCCCCGGGGGCGAGCGGGGCTAGGTTTGGACGGTGACTGAATCGCTCACCGTCCGTGACAATCGCACGGGGCAGGAGTACGACGTCCCGATCACCGACGGCACCATCAAGGCCGCAGACCTCGGGACGATCAAGGAAGGTGACGACCAGCCGGGCCTCGCCGTCTACGACCCGGGGTTCGTCAACACCGCGTCCTGCCGCAGCGCCGTGACCTACATCGACGGTGAGGAGGGGATTCTCGAGTACCGCGGCTACCCGATCGAACAGCTCGCGGAGAAGTCGAACTTCCTCGAGGTCGCCTACCTCCTCATCCACGGCAGCCTGCCTACCAAGGCGGAGTACGAGTCGTGGGTGCACGAGATCACCTACCACACGTTCGTCCACGAGAACGTGAAGAGCTTCATGGAGGGCTTCCGGTACGACGCCCACCCGATGGGCATGCTGATGGCCTCCGTCGGCGCCCTCTCGACGTTCTACCCCGACGCCCGCAACATCGCCGACGCCGAGAACCGCCACATGCAGATCGTGCGGATGATCGCGAAGATGCCGACGCTGGGCGCCTGGTCCTTCCGGCACGCCCAGGGGAAGCCGTTCGTCTACCCCGACAACGACCTCGGCTACACCGCCAACTTCCTGTCCATGCTGTTCAAGATGAGCGAGCGGAAGTTCGAGGCCGACGAACGGCTGGTCAAGGCCCTCGACGTGTTGTTCATCCTCCATGCCGACCACGAGCAGAACTGCTCCACCAACGCCGTACGCTCCGTGGGCTCCTCGCAGGTCGACCCCTACTCCGCCGTCGCGGCCGGTGTCGCGGCCCTCTTCGGCCCCCTCCACGGTGGCGCCAACGAGGCCGTGCTGCGGATGCTCCGCAGGATCGGTTCCAAGGACAACATCCCCGACTTCATCACCGGCGTGAAGGAGGGCAACGAGCGGCTGATGGGCTTCGGTCACCGGGTCTACAAGAACTACGACCCGCGCGCCAAGATCATCAAGAAGGCCTGCGACGACGTCTTCGAGGTCACCGGGGTCAACCCACTGCTCGAGATCGCGATCGAGCTGGAGAAGATCGCGCTGGAGGACGACTACTTCGTCAAGCGCAAGCTCTACCCCAACGTCGACTTCTACTCCGGCCTCATCTACGAGGCCTTCCAGTTCCCGCCGGAGATGTTCACCGTCCTCTTCGCGATCGGGCGGACCCCCGGGTGGCTCGCGCAGTGGCTCGAGCTGGTCCAGGACAAGGAGCAGAAGATCGCCCGGCCCAAGCAGATCTACACCGGCGACCGCACGCTCGACTTCACCCCTGCCTCCGAGCGCTGGTCCTGACGCGGACGCCCGCGCCTGCGAGACCCCGGAAGCTGAGCGGAGACCTCAGACGACCATGCCGTGCGGCCGACCCGGGTCGTCGTACGCCGGCGCGGCCTCACCGCAGCGCAGCGCCTCGAGCTGGGCACACACGGCGACGCCGTAGAAGAGAGCTCATCGCGGACAACAACGACCACAACAGCAGCGCGAACACACCGGCGAGCGGACCGTAGGTGCTGCCGAAGGACGCGCTCAGGTTGACGTACGCCGCGAGCCCGGCCGTCGTGACCATGCTCAGCACGACTGCCACGGCGGCACCGAGGGCCAGCCAGGAGAGCGCCGGCTGCCGGCGCCGGGGGGCGTGGTCCAGCACGACGGCAATCGTGAACACGAGCAAGGCCAGCCCCGCCGGCCAGCGCAGGACGTTCCAGGCCAGAAGGGTGTCCGCGGACCAGGCGAACTCCTTCACCATGGCGTCGCCGATGGCACCTCCGGCGACGATCAGCAGGAAGCCGGCACCCACCGGCAGAGCCAGGACCCCTGTGAGCACCGCCGCGCGCCCGTACTTCGCCAGCGCCTTCCGGTCCCGACGGATGCCGTAGATGCGGTTGCTGCCTCGCTCGATCTGCGCCATCGCCGTGGTCATGGAGAGGAACGCGAACGCGAGCCCGAAGCCGAGCGCGACCTCGCCGGTCTCCTCGGACCCCTCCACGACGGCGGACGCGAGGGCGTCGTTCGAGCCACCCCCGGGCGACACGGCCTCGATCGTGGCAGCCACGACCCGGGCGGGTCGGTCCTCGTCGAGGTCGGCGGCAAGGCCGGTGAGCGCGATCAGGAACGGTACGACTGCCAGGCAGGCCTGGAGCGCCAGGGCGCGGCTGTTGGTGAAGCCGTCGCCGTACCGGAACCGCACGAACGAGTCGACCAGGATCTGGAGCAGTCCGTAGTGGCGGGCGACGTGCCAGGCGTCCTCGGCGTCGAGCTCGTCGCCGTCCAGCTCGGTCGTCACCGGGACGGTGCGGGCAGTCGTCATGCCCGCAGGCTATGCGCCGTGGATGGGACACGAGGCAGCCGGACCGGCCAGAATGTGCCCATGGCCCTCCGCACCGCCCATGAGCTGACGGACCGCCTGGATCACCTGCGGTCCGCGCCGGCCGAGCTGGGCACGCTCGACCTGGTCGTGTGCCGCCCGGCTCACGGCGAGCGCGAGATCCTGCAGGAGGGGGTGCTCGACGAGGTCGACGGCCTGGTCGGTGACAACTGGCTGGCCCGGGCCACGTCCCGGGCGGTCGCGGAGGGACGCCACCTCAAGGCGCAGATCACCGTGATGAGCTCCCGGATGATCCGGCTCCTGGCCCAGACCGACGGCGAGCGCGCGCTCGCCGGTGATCAGCTCTACGTCGACCTCGACATCTCCCACACCAACCTCCCGGCGGGAAGCCGCCTCGCCATCGGCGATCCCGACAACGGGGGCGCGGTGATCGAGGTGTCCGACAAGCCGCACCGAGGCTGCGCGAAGTTCCAGCGCCACTTCGGCGAGGAGGCCACGGGCTTCCTCAACTCAGACGTCGGACGGGAGCTGCGATTGCGCGGCCTCAACGCCCGCGTCGTGCGTGGCGGGACCGTCCGCCCCGGTGATCCGGCCCGCAAGCTCTCGAAACCTGACCTGTGATCGAGCCCACTCGCGGTTCTTGAAAGGTCCCCAGCATCATCTCAGCGTGATCACAGGGTCCCCGGCCACGGTTGGCGTGTGAACGACTACGAGACCCGACCGATCGTCCCTCCGCCCGTTTCCCACGTCGAGCGTCCCCCGCGCCGCCCGGGGCGCGGCGGACTGATCGCGGGCTCCGTGCTCGTTGGCGCCCTCGTGCTGGGGGGCGGTGCCGGCCTGGCCGGTGCCGCCGCCTGGCAGGAGTGGGGTGCCGACGAAACGGCGGCGACCGGCCGCACGACGTCCGCCGGGTCGATCCCCGTGGTGGACACCGGGGACTCCCCCGCCCCGGACGGCTCGGTGGAGCAGGTCGCCGCCCAGGTGCTCCCCTCGGTCGTCAAGATCGACGTCGCGGGCGAGGTCGAGGGCCAGCCGGCCAGCGGATCCGGCTCGGGGATCATCCTCAGTGAAACCGGTGAGATCCTGACCAACGACCACGTGGTCGGGCTGGCTCGCGACGGTGGGCAGATCTCGGTCTCGTTCGAGAACGGCGACCGAGCCGACGCCGAGGTCGTCGGCACCGACCCGCTGACCGACACCGCCGTGATCAGGGCCGAGGGCGTCGACGGGCTGACGCCCGCGACGATCGGCAAGTCCGGCAACCTCGACATCGGCCAGGACGTCGTGGCCGTCGGCTCGCCGTTCGGGCTGGACTCCACCGTCACCAGTGGCATCGTCTCCGCGCTCGACCGGCCGGTCAGCGTCGGCACCGACGCGGCCGGCGAGAGCACGACGTACCCGGCGATCCAGACCGACGCCGCGATCAACCCCGGCAACAGCGGCGGACCCCTGGTTGACATGAACGGGGCCGTCGTCGGCGTCAACTCCTCCATCCGGACCAGCGGGGAGTCCGCCGGGCAGGGCGGTTCGATCGGTCTGGGCTTCGCGATCCCGATGGACGAGGTGATGCCGATCGTGCAGCAGATGCTGGCCGGTGACACCCCGACGCACGCCCGCCTGGGCATCACCGTGTCCGACGTGGAACCGCAGGCCGGTGACCTGCCGCCCGAAGGCGCCCAGGTTCAGGAGGTCAGCGACGGTTCCACCGCCGCCGACGCCGGCCTGGCGAACGGCGACGTCATCACCCGGATCGACGACACCCAGATCACCGGCGCGGACTCGCTGGTCGCGACGATCCGGTCCTACCGGCCCGGTGACGAGGTGACGGTCACCTACCGCCGTGGTGACGACGAGCACCAGGCGACGCTCGTCCTCGACTCCGACGCCGACTGACCGCAGCAGGCCCACGCGAGTCGGCCCCGGATCCCGTGCGGGACCCGGGGCCGGCTTGCGCCGTAGGTCAGCGCGCGGCGTTCACGACCGGCCCGAACACCTGTAGCTCGGCGATCCGGACCTGGTCGTACGCCGGGGCCAGCACCGCGCGGTCCGGTGTCTGCTCCTCGCTGTCGCAGTCCGGGTTGCTGAACACCGGGTCGTGGGACGGGTTCGTGTCGCCCTGGTACAGCGGCCCGCCGGTGCACTGGTTGTCACGCACCCGGATCCGGATGTGGGTGGCGTCGACGTTGGCCACATTGAACGACCGGAGGGTCAGGTCCGGTGCGGCCGGGCGCGGACGCACGCCAGGGAAGGCGTCCGCCTCACTGCGGTAGATGATGTCGAACTCCGCCTCGTCGTCGGTGCACGAGTTGCCGTTCACCGTGGCGTCACAGGCGAGGATGTCGAAGGAGCGCAGGGCCGAGAACCGGCTCTGGCTGCCCGAGTCCTCGTTCTCCGCGTCCGTCGGCCGCAATGCCGCGCTGACGTTGACCGTGCGCACCGCGACGGGTTGCTCGGCCAGCTTGACCGTGACCTGCCGGCCCGCGACCTGCTTGCCCTCGCCCTTGCCCTCGCTGGCCGTGCCCGCGGACTCCAGGGAGGCCCAGTTGGTCTCCTCGGTGTCGTCGATCAGGCTGCCGAGGTTGATGCCGTCACCGGTCGCCGTCGCGCCGTTGCTGGCCGAGGCCAGGTTGCGGCGCAACGGCACCGACACCACGACGTCCTCGCCGGGGGCGAAGGTGCGGCTGAACCGGATCGCGCCGTAGCCGGGAGCCTGGGCGATGAACCGATAGGTGCCCGGCACGAAGTCGACCGTGGCGGAGGTCTCGGTCTCCGGGTCGGTGTCCGCTGTCGGGCTGATCCGGGCCTCGTACACGCCGGTGAAGACGGTCATGTCCTCGGCGGCACCGCCACCGGTGTCGACCGACTTGAACCGGACGGTGGCCTCGTTGTCCGCCAGCGGCGAGTCCCAACCGGGAACCGGGTCCCGGTCCTCGGCATTCGGCGAGGACGCGCTCTCACCCAGGCCACGACGAGCGAAGTTGTCCCACAGCTCGGCCTGGTTCGCGCCGTTGAAGCGCAGCCGGTCGGCGGCGAGCATCGCGTCGCGGGAGTCGATCATCGTCGACCCGCTCGGCGTCAGGAGCAGGCCGTCGAACATGATCTGCGCCCAACGCCGGTTGCCCGGGCACTCGTCAGTCGGCTGCTCACCCTGCGCGCACTGCAGCTGCAACGCCTGGTTCGACGACGGGAACTGCGCGTCGTACTTGTCGTTGAGGGCCTCGGCGATGTCGTAGTTGACCGCGCTCCAGATCTCGCTGTCGGCGTGCGGCGACGTCGTACCGTTGCCGTCGTACTCCAGGTCCGAGTAGTTGAGCGGGCTCTGGTTCATCGCGTAGTTGCGGATGCCGCGCTGCTTGTTGCCGCTGACGTACGGCGCCAGTGCGTAGGGGTTGGCGCCCTCGCCGGTGCTGATCCCGTTGCCCCGGAAGTACTCCGAGAAGATCAGGTCCGACCAGCTCTCGGTCTGCCCCTGGGTGTTGCCGGTGCCGGTGTCAGGGCCGGCCACCATCCGGTTGCTGATCGCGTGGCCGTACTCGTGCGCGACCACCGCCATGTCGTAGGCACCGTCGGTGCACGCCGCATAGAACGCGCCGGCCAGAGGCTGCCAGAGGTACTGGTTGGTGATCGGCGCGATGCCGTCCTGCAGCGTCATCTGGTTGGCGTTGTCCCGGCCGTTGAAGGTCCGGCGACCCGACTGGGCGTTCCCGACCTCGGGGTCGTTCTCCCGGGTGGGACCGGTGTTCCCGAAGTTCGACTGCTGCATGTTGGAGTTCAGCTCGGTGAACCCGAGGTAGTAGCTCCAGTCGTGCATCCGGTTGTGGCTGACGAACAGGTTCGTGGTGGACGCGTCGTCGTCGTTGCCGCCGGGCTGGTCGAACGTGGTGGGGTCACAGCTGGACTTGAACCAGGTGTTCTTCCACTCGTAGTCGTAGTTGCGGCTGGGGCTGAACGGGCGACGGAACACCGTGTCCGGGGACCGGAAGCTGACCTCGGAGATCGCGGTCGTGGCGTTGTTGCCGTGCGTCGTGAAGCTCGGCAGGCTCGGGGGCACGATGTCCCACGGCAGCCGGGCCGCCGTGTTCATCTGCTGCTCGTCGCAGGCCTCGCTGTCGCTGATCCAGCACCACAGCTCGCGGATGTCCGCGTCGGGCGCGCTGGAGTCGGTGAAGTTCGGATTCGCCGGGAAGACCCGCCAGCGCGGAAGCTGGGTGCCCACGGCGCCACCGGGCCCCGCAGAGAACGTGCCGGCGTAGCCGATGGAGCCGGCACCGGGGTTGAACTCGCAGATCTCCACGAAGTAGTCGCCCGCGGGGACCCCGCCGCCGGGGGCGTAGGTGAGCACCTCGGGGCTGGTCAGCAGGTCCTGGGAGGCGACCGCGTCGTCCGACCCGCCCCGGTAGAGGTTGATCGTGATGTCGTCGTCGGTGCCGTTGGGCATGGTCACCGCCGCGGCGACGGTGATCTGGTCGTTCCCCGCGTCGACGGCGAAGGGGCCGTGCCGCTGGTCCGCCGGAGTGCACGGGCCCGCGTCGTCGGTCTGGCCGTCGAACGGCGCACCTGAAGGTGCCGCGGCCGGGGCGTTGACCGAGGCCCCGACGTTCATGCCCGAGGTCGCGTGGTCGACGCGGTTGTCGCGGAGCAGCACCTCGCCGGTCTCGGCGTCCACGAAGCTGATGAACGCCGATGGCTCAGCCTGCCCCTTCTGGTCGGTGTGGTCGGACTTGAGCAGCGTGGCCTCCCAGACCAGGCGAACGCCGTCGGTGGGCGTGGGCAGCGCCATCAGCCGGACGCGCTGGAGGTCGCGGGAGACGCTGGAGGTGAAGGTGGTCCACGGGCCGGGGACGCCCGCCGGCGTCAGCGTGCCGAGGTCGAGCCCGACATCGGCGGCGGCGGCGTTGATGGCCTCGACCGCATCGAGGGAACGGGTACCGGAGACGGTGTCGTCACCGGTCACGGAGGAGGAGACCCACGCGACCCGGCCGTTGCGCTGCACGCCGACCGTGAGCAGGCCGTCCCAGGCGGCGTCGAGGTCGCCGAAGGTCTGGCGGAACGTGACGACGTGGGCGACGTCGGGGTTGCGGACCTGCTTGCCGTTGCGCGCACGGATCAGGTCGGGGCTGTCGAGGAGCGGGGAGTCGGTCACGACGTCGAGGGCCGCGACGGAGTCCGCGGACATCCGGAACAGGTCGCGGTTGTCGAGCACGAACGAGCGCGCGACGTCGGCCGCCTCACCGGTGCTCCGGCCGGAGAGGTAGCCGTTCTGGTTGAACAGCACCTTGGGGGTGCCGAACTGGTTCCACCGGACGGCGGTCGCGCCCAGCGACCGAGCGGCCGCCTCCTGGCCGGCGGTCGGCGCGGCGCTGCCCTCGCGCGTGTCGGTCGTGGGCAGGCCCGTGGCGTCCTCGCCCTGGAAGGCGAAGGTCACGCCGTCGAGGTCCGGCTCGGACGGGGCCTGGCCGGATGCCGGCAGGACGCTGGCGGCCATCAAGAGGCCGAGGGCAGAGGCGCCGAGGAGGGAGAGCCTCCGACGCCGGTTCTTCCCGAGTGTGACCTGCACGTGGAATGCCTCCTTCGCGACAGCGGGTCTCGCGTCGCCGTACGGCGGCCTGGTGAGCCGCTCCGTTCGTCTGGTCGCGCGGGCCCGGGAAGAAGCACCCATGCTCCGGGCCCCACGAAAGACCTCAACGAGCGAGTGTGGCCCGGGTCACGCCCCATCAGAAAGGGGTCAGCGGACCCGCTCGACCCGGCCCTCGTCCCAGACCGGTCCGTCGGACTCGTAGACGTCGCCGTCCGCGCCGTAGACGAGGAACCGGTCGAAACCGCGGGAGAACCAGCGGTCGTGGGTCACCGCGATGACCGTGCCCTCGTACGACGCGAGGCCCTCCTCGAGTGCCTCGGCGGACTGGACGTCGAGGTTGTCGGTCGGCTCGTCGAGCAGCAGCAGGGTGGCCCCGGACAGCTCCAGCAGGAGGATCTGGAACCGTGCCTGCTGCCCGCCCGAGAGCGAGTCGAAGGACTGGTCGGCGGCGTGGGCGAGCTCGTAACGGTCCAGCACGCGGCTTGCCTGCTCGCGGCCCATCCCGTCGCGATGGTCGTCGCCGCGGTGGAGGATCTCCAGCAGGGTGCGCCCCCTCAGCTCCGGGTGCTCGTGGGTCTGCACGAACCACCCCGGCCGCACGCGCGCCCCCAGCTTCGCCCGGCCGGTGTGGCGCACCGGCGCCGGGGCGACCTCCCCGACCGGCTGGTGCTCGACGTCGGGGTCGGTGCCGCCGGCGGCGAGCAGCCGCAGGAAGTGCGACTTGCCCGAGCCGTTGCTGCCCAGGACGGCGACCCGCTCGCCGTACCAGACCTCCAGGTCGAACGGCTGCATGAGCCCGCTCAGCTCGAGGTCCTCGCAGACCACCGCCCGCTTGCCGGTGCGGCCACCCTTGAGCCGCATCTTCACCTGCTGCTCGCGCGGCTGCTCGGTGGGCGGGCCGGCCTCCTCGAACTTGCGCAGCCGGGTCTTCGCGGCCTGGTAGCGGCTGGCCATGTCGGAGTTGTAGGCGGCCTTCTGCTTGTACATCAGCATCTGGGCGCGGAGCTTGGCGTGCTCCTCGTCCCAGCGCTTGCGGAGCTCCTCGAACCGCGCGAACCGCGCCCGGCGCGCCTCGTGGTACGACGCGAAGCCACCCGGATGGGTCCACACCCGGTTCCCGGCAGCGCCGAGCTCGACGGTCACCACCCGGGTTGCGGTGTGGTCCAGCAGCTCGCGGTCGTGGCTGATGAACAGGATGGTCTTGTCGGACTCCCGGATCCGCTGCTCGAGCCATATCTTCCCGGGGACGTCGAGGAAGTTGTCGGGCTCGTCGAGCAGCAGCACCTCGTCGGGCCCGGCCAGCAGGAACTCCAGGACCAGCCGCTTCTGCTCACCGCCGGACAGGGTGCGCAGCTCGCGGTACTTCGCCCGGTCGAAGGGCACGCCGAGTGCCTTGATCGAGCACACGTCCCAGGTGACCTCGAGGTCGTAGCCACCCGCGTCGGCGTAGTCGGACAGCGCCGCTGCGTAGCGCAGCTGCGTCTTCTCGTCCTCGGACTCCATCAACATCCGCTCGCAGCGGTCCACCTCGGCGGTGGCACTGCGCACCCGCGGCGGCGACACCGAGAGGAGCAGGTCGGCGACCGTGGGCTCCTCGCCGGCGCCCCTCCGCAGCCCGTGCCCGACCATCTGCCGCATCACCCCCAGGCCGCCCGATCGGGTGACGGCGCCGGCGTGCGGCTTCAGCTCCCCGGTGACGATGCGCAGGAGCGTCGTCTTGCCCGCGCCGTTGGCGCCCACCAGTGCCACCTTGGCGCCCTCGCCGACCCGGAAGGACACGTCGTCGAGCAGCACCCGCCCGTCGGGAAGCTCGTAACGCACTCCGGAGATGTCCACGTGTCCCACGAGGAACGATTGTCCGTCACCGGGTGGTCATGGCGCACGCGGATATCCGAGGTCAGTGGGCGCCGATGCGTGGCGCGTGGTCAGTCTTCGGTCTGCTTTGCCCACAGGTTGACGCCGGCCTCGACGGCCTCCTGGTCGATCAGGGACAGCTCCTCGCCGGTCAGCGGCGGGAAGGACAACGCGTCCAGGTTGGTGTCCAGCTGCTCGACCGAGGAGGCACCGATCACGGCCGAGGTCACCCGCGGGTCGCGGACGGCCCACTGCAGCGCCAGCTGGGCGAGCTTCTGCCCGCGGGCGGCAGCGATCTCGTTCAGCTTCCGGATGTGGCTCAGGGTGTCCTCGTCGAGGTGATTGGCCGCGATCGTGCTGTCCTCCCGGGCCGCGCGCGAGTCGGACGGCACCCCCTCGAGGTAACGGTCGGTCAGCAGGCCCTGCGCGAGAGACGTGAAGACGATGCAGCCCATGCCCTGCTCCTCGAGCTCGTCGAGCAGGTCCTCCTCGATCCAGCGGTTGAGCATGGAGTACGACGGCTGGTGGATCAGCAGCGGCGTGCCGAGCTCGCGGGCGATCTTCGCGGCCTCGCGCGTCTTCTCGGCGGAGTACGACGAAATGCCAGCGTAGAGAGCCTTGCCCTGCCGTACAGCGGTGTCCAGCGCCATCATCGTCTCCTCGACCGGTGTCTCCGGGTCGAAGCGGTGGCTGTAGAAGATGTCGACGTAGTCCAGCCCCATCCGGGACAGCGACTGATCGAGCGAGGAGAGGACGTACTTCCGCGACCCGCCGCCCTGGCCGTACGGGCCGGGCCACATGTCGTAACCGGCCTTCGTGGAGATGACCAGCTCGTCGCGGTACGGCCCGAAGTCGTCGGCGAGGTAGCGGCCGAAGTTCTCCTCGGCGCGACCGTAGGGCGGGCCGTAGTTGTTGGCGAGGTCGAAGTGGGTGACGCCCCGGTCGAAGGCCCGGCGCAGGATGGCGCGCTGGTTCTCCTCGGACCGGTCGTCGCCGAAGTTCTGCCACAGTCCGAGCGACAGGAGGGGAAGCTTCAGCCCGCTGCGACCGGAGAAGCGATACACCATGCCGGTGGCGTCGTCGTATCGGTTCTCGGCGGCTTCGTACGTCGTCATGTCCCCATCCTGCCCCGACGCCTGCCCAGCCTTCGGGGTGCCCTCAGTCCGCGAGCAGCTCCGCCAGCAGGACCTCGACCCGAGACCGGATCTCGTCGCGGATCGGGCGCACTGCTTCGATGCCCTGGCCGGCCGGGTCGTCGAGCGGCCAGTCCTCGTACCGCTTGCCCGGGTAGAACGGACAGGCGTCCCCGCAGCCCATGGTCACCACAACGTCTGCCTCCTCGACCGCTGAGTCCGTGAGCAGCTTCGGCGTGGCGGCCGCCAGGTCGATGCCGACTTCGGCCATCGCGGCCACCGCCGCCGGGTTGACGGCGTCGGCCGGCTGCGACCCGGCCGAGAGCACTTCGACCTGACCCGCGGCCAGATGCTGAAGGAAGCCGGCGGCCATCTGAGAGCGGCCGGCGTTGTGGACGCACACGAAGAGAACGGTGGGGCGGCTCACGTCGATGCCTTTCTGATGGCGGGGTAGAGCAGGAGCACGGCGCCCGCAGCCAGGGCGCCGCCGAGCACCTGCATGGCCAGGAACGGCAGCACGGAAGCTGGCGCGATGCCCGCAAACGTGTCGGAGAGCATCCGGGCCACGGTCACGGCGGGGTTGGCGAAGCTGGTGGAGCTGGTGAAGAAGTACGCCGCGGAGATGTAGGCGCCCACTGCGAACGCCACCGCCTCGTTCCGCCCCGAGCGCAGCGTGCCGAAGATGATCAGCAGCAGGCCGAAGGTGGCGACGACCTCAGCGAGGAGTACCCCGCCGCCGCCGCGCTCGGTGGTGGCGAACGACACCAGGTCGAGGCCGAACATCAGGTTCGCCACTACCCCACCGAGACAGCCGCCCAGCATCTGCGCGCCGATAAGAGCGGCTGCGGTCGTCGTGTCGACGAGCCCCAGCGCCCGTTCGACCAGGGTGACCACCGGGTTGAAGGCTGCGGACACCGGCTGGAGGGCGAGGATCAGGGCCACCAGGGCGGCTCCGGTGGCGATGCTGTTCTCCAGCAGCTGCAGCCCGACGTCCCCGGGCGACAGGCGGGTCGCCGCGATGCCGGAGCCGATCACGGCCATGACCAGGAACGCCGTACCGAGAAACTCGGCAGCAGCGCGACGCGCCACGGTCACGCGACCGTGCCTCCGAGCAGCGCACCGACATCGGCGAGCGCGGTCTCGTTGAGGCGGTAGAAGACCCACACTCCACGCTTCTCCCGGTGGATCAGGCCAGCCGCGTGCAGCTGCTTGAGGTGATGGCTGATGGTCGGCTGGGAGAGCTCGAAGGCGTCGTTGAGGTCGCACACGCAGGCCTCGCGGCCCGCATGGGAGGCGATGAGGGATAGCAGCCGCAGGCGGACGGGATCGGCGAGCGCCTTGACCAGCGGCGCGATCCGCTCGGCCTGCTCGAGGGTGATCGGCTCGATCGTCAGCGGCGAGCAGCAGGCGACGGTCTCGACCGGCGTGAGCTCGAGAATCTTCGGCATGAGTACATATTGACATACATCAATGTCTGTGCCAAGGTCTTGGACATAGACATTCATCGATATCTACGGAGGGTCCCATGTCCCGCATCCAGCTCGCCCTTAACGTCGACGACCTCGACGCGTCGATCGCCTTCTACACCGGCCTGTTCGGCACCGCCCCGGCCAAGATCAAGCCCGGCTACGCAAACTTCGCTGTGACCGAGCCCCCGCTGAAGCTGGTCCTGATCGAGAACCCCGGTCAGGGCGGATCCGTCAACCACCTCGGGGTCGAGGTCCCCGACGCGACCACCGTCGAGAAGACCCAGTCCCGCCTTGTCACCCAGGGTCTGGCCTCCACGGAGGAGCGGGACACCACCTGCTGCTACGCCCGTCAGGACAAGTTCTGGGTCGAGGGCGCGCCAGACGGGGAGCGCTGGGAGGTCTACACCGTGCTCGAGGACAGCGAGTCGTTCTCGGGAGACGCTACGAAGGAGGCCTGCTGCACGACCGACGCCGCTCCGGGATCCACCACGGCCGCCGCCTGCTGCTGAACCCGGCGCTCGAGGCGGTGTCAGGTGTCGACGGCGCGGTCGCGGCGGCCGAGGGGGGTGGGCGGTTCGTGGTCGTCCAGGATCGGCCCGTCCGCGCCCACGTCCTCGGCTCCGGCCTCCGGCTGCTCGGCGCCGCGCGGCGCCGCCGGCGTACCCGTGGCCATGGCCTCGAAGTAACGCAGCATCTCCACCGGGAACGGCAGCACGAGCGTTGAGTTCTTCTCGGCCGCCACCTCCACCATCGTCTGGAGCAACCGCAGCTGGAGCGCGGCCGGCGTGGCGGCCATCGCGCCCGCGGCCTCGGAGAGCTTGCGAGAGGCCTGGTACTCGCCGTCGGCGGTGATGATCCGGGACCGTCGCTCACGCTCGGCCTCCGCCTGCCGCGACATCGACCGCTTCATCGTCTCCGGCAGCGCCACGTCCTTGATCTCGACGCGGTCGATGTCGATGCCCCACGAGGCGGCAGGGGTGTCCAGCATCACCTCGAGGCCCTGGTTGAGGTGCTCGCGGTTGGACAGCAGCTCGTCGAGCTCGCTCTTGCCGATGATCGAGCGCAGCGAGGTCTGCGCCACCTGGGACATGGCGTAGACGTAGTCCTGCACCTCGACCGCGGCACGGACCGGGTCGATCACCTTGAAGTAGACCACCGCGTCGACGCGGACCGTGACGTTGTCACGGGTGATGCCGTCCTGGGCCGGGATCGGCATGGTCACCACCTGCACGTTGACCCGCGTCATCCGGTCCACAACCGGAACCAGCATGGTCAGGCCCGGGCGCCGGGGCTCCCGCTGCACCCGGCCGAGCCGGAACACCACCCCGCGCTCGATCTGCTTGACCACCTTCGGGCTCATCGCGAGGAGGACGAGGGCCACGGCGGCCAGCGCCACCAGGGTGTAGAGCAGGACGTCCACGACGACCTCCGGCAGGAGGAAGGGTCTTTTACTCGAGGATACGCCGGGTCATTCGCCGACTCGTGACTCCAGCACCCGGAACCCCTTGGCACTCGCCAACCGGCGAGTCGGGTAGCCCTGCTCCCCCAGCCAACGCTGGAGGGAGTCGGCGCCGAGGTTCTTTCCGACCACCATCATCATCCTGCCGTCGGGACGCAGCCTGGGCAGCCAGGTGAGCAGCAGGTCGTGCAGGGCCTGCTTGCCGATCCGGATCGGCGGGTTCGACCAGATCTCGTCGTACGTCGCATCGGTCGGGACCGCGTCCGGGAGGCAGGCGACGAACCGCCCCTCCACGCCGAGCGCCTCGGCGTTCTCGTTGGCCAGCGCCACGGCCCGCTCGTTGACGTCGACGGCGGTGACCGTGGCCAACGGCACCGCCCGGGCGATGGCCAGCCCGATGACGCCGTACCCGCATCCGAGATCGAGGAACTGCCCTTGCGCGGGAGGCTCCGACTCCCGGAACAGCACGGCGGTGGCGTGGTCGAGGTGCCCGCGACTGAAGACGCCCGAGCCGCTCACCAGCATCAGCTCATGCCCCCACACCTCGCAGGTGAACGTCTCGCGTTCGAACGGGGTGGACGGGTCGGCGCTGTAGTAGTGGTCAGCCATCTCGTCGCGCCCTCGTCTCCACGGCCCGCGCGGCGAGGTCGTCGTCCGGCGGGAAGCAGACCTCCTCGAGGGTGAGCCCGTGCGGCTGTACGACGGTCACCGCCGGGTCGCGGACCTCGGCCTGCAGGATCTCTGACGCCCACGGAACGGGCCGCCGGCCCTCCCCGACCGCGAGCAGGCAGCCGACCAGGGACCGGACCATGCTGTGGCAGAACGCGTCGGCCCGGACCGTCGCGACCGCCAGACCGTCGTCGTCCCGGGTCCACCCGAGCTCGAGGAGGGTCCTGATGGTGGTTGCGCCCTCGCGCTGCCGGCAGAACGACGCGAAGTCGTGCTCTCCGAGCAGGGCCTTCGAAGCGTCGTTCATGGCCTGGACGTCCAGCGGCCGCGGCCAGGCCAGCACGTGCCGGCGCGCCAGCGGGTCGAGGGTCTCGGCCCGGTCTGCGATGCGGTAGCAGTAGCGCCGCCAGAGTGCGGAGAACCGGGCGTCGAACCCGTCCGCCGCCGCCACCACCCGGCGTAGGCGCACGTCGGAAGGGAGGATGCCGTTGAGGCGTGGCAACAGGGCCTCGGGGACCGGTTGGGTCGAGCGACCAGCGGCCCGAGCAACCACGTCGGCGTCGACATCGACGTGGGTTACCTGGCCACGGGCGTGGACGCCGGTGTCGGTGCGGCCGGCACACACCAGCGAGAGCGAGGGAAGCCGCAGCAACATCGCCAGCGCGGCCTCCAGGGTGCCCTGCACGGTCCGCAGCCCCGGCTGGGACGCCCAGCCGTGGAAGTCGGTGCCGTCGTAGGCGAGGTCCATCCGGATCCGCATGCCGCGCATCCTCTCAGGGCAGCTCGGAGGCGTACGGCGGGTCCGCGCCGGGACGCGACACAGTCACCGAAGCGGCCCGGACGGCTCGGGCCAGGACCTCCTGGACGGAGGCATCGTCGAGGGAGCCGAGCTCCCCCCGGCCCAGCAGGCCGTCAACCAGGGCGGCGGAGAACGTGTCGCCGGCGCCGATGGTGTCGGCCACCGGCACCGGGACCGAGGAGACCTCGACCCGCCCCGTGCCGGAGAACCACACGGCGCCCTGCGCACCGCGCGTGACGACGACCGCGGACGGGCCACGCTCCAACAACCCATGGACAGCGTCCGCAAGGTCGCGTGTGGGGTAGAGCGCGGCCAGGTCCTCGTCGGACGCCTTCACGAGCGTGCTCAGTGCGACCATCCGCTCGACCCGCTCGAGCAGGTCGGGACCGGTCCCCGTGATGACCGGCCGGGCGTTGATGTCGTAGCTCACCAGGGCGCTCCCCCGGAGCCGGGACACCACGGCATGGACCACGTCCGAGCCCGGCGACAGCACCGCCCCCAGCGAGCACACGTGGACTGCGGCTGGCGTGGCCTGCACCCTCGGCGGGTCCAGGATCCACTCGAGGTCGAACTCGTAGTGGGCGGCCCCGTCGGGGTCCAGCGTCGCCACCGCTGTGGACGTCCGCGCGATCGAGTGCGGTTCGTTGGCCAGCCGCACCCCGGCGCGGTCGAGGTGTCCGGCCACCATCCGGCCGTGGGTGTCGTCGGCAAAGCTGGTCGCGAACCGGACCGTCCGCCCCAGCCGGGCCAGGGCGACTGCGACGTTGGCCGCGCTGCCACCGACGTGCTCGTTCACAGCGCCGTCGGCAGCGCGGACGACGTCCACGAGGGACTCCCCCATCACCAGTACGTCGTCGGTCACGCCTTGTCTCTACCACGCGTAGGGTCGCGGCATGGACCTGATCCCGCTCGACCCGGGGGCGCCGGAGCCGCCGTACGAGCAGCTCCGCCGGCAGATCGCCGCCCGCGCCGCCAGCGGCGACCTCCCGTCCGGCACCCGCCTCCCGACGGTGCGGGCGCTGGCCGCGGAGCTCGACCTGGCCGTGAACACGGTCGCGAAGACCTACCGGGCGCTCGAGACCGACGGCGTCGTGGTCACCGAGGGGCGGCGCGGGACCTTCGTCGCCCTCAGCGCGGTCGCTGGAGGGGCGGAGGCCGATGAGGCTGCCGCGGCCTACGTCGCCGTGGCCCGTCGCCTCGGCCTGGGCCTGACCGAGGCCACGCTGCTCGTCGAGCGCTCGTGGTCCGCGTGAGCCACCCGGTCCGGCGGGGCGCATCCCGCACATCGGCGGTCCGCTGCGCTAGCGTTCCGGACGGCGGCGCGCGATCGGGTGACGCGCCCGAGCGACAGGGAGCGCACCATGGGTTTCGTCGAAGCAGTTCAGAGTTGCTTCCGGCAGTACGTCGGCTTCTCCGGCCGGGCTCGCCGCTCGGAGTACTGGTGGTTCTTCCTCTTCACGATCCTCGTCAGCATCGTGACGTCCGTGCTCGACTCCATTCTCGGAACCAGGTCCGAGGACACGAACGTCGGCGTGATCGGGACGATCGCCAGCCTTGCCCTGCTCCTGCCGAGCATCGCCGTCGCCATCCGGCGCCTGCACGACACCTCCCGAAGCGGATGGTGGATCCTGATCGGCCTGATCCCGATCGTCGGCTGGATCATCCTGATCGTCTTCTACTGCCAGGACAGCCACGGCGACAACGAGCACGGCCCGTCACCCAAGGCTGCCGCGTCGGCAGTGTGAGCCGCCGCCCCGCGCCTTCCCCGGACCGGTCCGCGCCGGGAACCGCCGGCCGATGAGGTACGTCGTCTACGGCGCGGGCGCCGTCGGTGGGGTGATCGGAGGACATCTCGCCCTCGCCGGCCACCCGACCACCCTGATCGCGCGGGGCGAGCACCTGGAGCAGATCCGGGCCGACGGACTGCGGATGGACACGGGCTCGGGACTGCACGTGATCGAAGCACCGGCGACCGACACCGCCGCCGACGTGCCATGGGGCGGTGACACCGTCTGCGTGCTGACCGTGAAGTCCCACCAGGCAGCCGCCGCCCTCGACGACCTCGCCGCCCACGCGCCGGCCGGCACCCCGATCTTCTGCGCGACCAACGGGGTCGCCACCGAGCTCGCGGCACTCCGCCGGTTCGCTCACGTCTACGCGGTGTGCGTCATGCTGCCGTCGACCCACCTCGAACCCGGCGTGGTCGTCGCCAAGTGCCATCCCGTCCCCGGCATCCTCGACCTCGGCCGGGTGCCCGAGGGCACCGACCACCTCACCGGTGCGGTCTCCGCCGATCTTCGCGACGCAGGGTTCGCGTCGGCGCCGCGGTCCGACATCATGGCCTGGAAGTACCGCAAGCTCCTGATGAACGTCGGGAACGGCGTCGACGCGGCCTGCGTCAAGGGTCAGGCCGCTGACGAGCTCGCCCGTCGGGCAGAAGCCGAGGGTGAGGCCGCCATCCGCGCCGCCGGCATCCCGCTGGTCACCGCGGCGCAGGACGACGAGCGACGGGGCGACATCCTGCAGCGCCGGTCCGGTGCCGCCCCACCCGGTGGCTCCACGTGGCAGAGCATCACCCGCGCGACCGGGAGCACCGAGGTCGACTACCTCGCCGGTGAGATCGTCCTGCTCGGCCGCCTCCACGGTGTCCCCACCCCGGCCTGTGAGCTGGTCCAGCAGGTCACGAACGATCTCGCTCGTCGCCAGGCCCGACCCCGGAGCCTCGACGCCGCGGATCTGCTCACCCGGCTCCCCTGGCCGGCCGACGACCGCACGAGGGCCCGCCACCCCTGACGGGTGGCGGGCCCTCGGGGGCTGTGGTGCGCTCAGGCGTCCTTGGACTCCTCGGCCGACTCGGTCTCGTCGGCGGGCTCGTCCGCAGCCGCCTCCGGTGTTTCCGGCTCGGCCGCCTCGTCTGCAGGAGCCTCCTCGGCCTCCGCGACGACGCTCTCCTCGGGTGACGCCTCGTCGGTCATCTCGACCGGCGCGTTGTCAGCCGGAGTCTCCTCAGCGGGAGCCTCGTCGGCGGGAGCCTCGTCGGCCGCAACCGGAGCCTGCGGTGCGGCGCTCTCGGTCCTGCCGCGGGCGGGCTTCGCCGCCTTGGCCTTCGGGGAGTACTCCTCAGTCACCAGCTCGATCACCGCCATGGGCGCGTTGTCGCCCTTGCGCGGACCGATCTTGGTGATCCGCGTGTAACCACCCGGGCGCTCCGCAAAGGTCGGCGCGATCTCGGTGAAGAGCGTGTGCACCACCGACTTGTCGCGGATTGTCTTGAGGACCTCGCGCCGGTTGTGCAGGTCGCCCTTCTTGGCCTTGGTGATCAGCTTCTCCGCGACCGGACGCAGCCGGCGCGCCTTGGTCTCGGTGGTGGTGATCCGGCCGTGCTCGAAGAGAGCGGTGGCCAGGTTCGCCAGGATCAGGCGCTGGTGGGCGGGGCTGCCGCCGAGGCGGGCACCCTTGGTGGGGGTAGGCATTTCTCTACTCGTTTCTCCCCGGCCGTGTCAGGTACCGGAGTAGATGGGTGTCAGTACTGCTCGTCCTCGACGAAGGCGTCGTCTTCGTCGTCGCCGTACGCCGCCAGGGCAGCGTGCGGGTCGAAGCCGGGCGCGCTGTCCTTCAGGGACAGGCCCATCTCGACCAGCTTGGCCTTGACCTCGTCGATCGACTTCGCGCCGAAGTTGCGGATGTCGAGCAGGTCCTGCTCCGAGCGGGAGATGAGCTCACCCACGGTGTGGATGCCCTCACGCTTGAGGCAGTTGTAGGACCGGACGGTCAGCTGCAGGTCCTCGACCGGGAGGGCGAGATCAGCGGCGAGCTGCTCGTCCACCGGCGACGGGCCGACATCGATGCCCTCGGCCTCGACATTCAGCTCGCGGGCCAGGCCGAAGAGCTCGACCAGGGTCTTGCCGGCCGAGGCGATCGCGTCGCGGGGACGGATCGACGGCTTGGTCTCGACGTCGATGACCAGCTTGTCGAAGTCGGTCCGCTGCTCGACGCGCGTGGCCTCGACCTTGTAGGTCACCTTGAGGACGGGGCTGTAGATCGAGTCGACCGGCATCCGGCCGATCTCGTTGTCCGCACCCTTGTTCTGCACCGCGGAGACGTAGCCACGGCCACGCTCGACGACGAGTTCCATCTCCAGCTTGCCCTTGTCGGACAGGGTGGCGATCTTCAGCTCGGGGTTGTGAACCTCCACCCCGGCCGGCGGCGCGATGTCGGCGGCCGTCACGTCGCCCGCGCCGGACTTGCGCAGGTACATCGTGACCGGTTCGTCGTGCTCGGAGGAGACGACGAGGCCCTTGAGGTTGAGGATCACCTCCGTGACGTCCTCCTTGACGCCCTCGATCGTCGAGAACTCGTGCAGGACGTTGTCCACCTTGATGCTCGTGACCGAGGCACCAGGAATCGAGGACAGGAGAGTACGGCGGAGCGAGTTGCCGAGCGTGTAGCCGAAACCCGGCTCCAGCGGCTCGATGACGAAACGCGAGCGGAACTCGTCAACGGATTCTTCCGACAGGGTCGGTCGCTGAGCGATAAGCACTGAAATCTTCCTTTCCGGGACCAACCACCATTTGATGGGCCCGAACTGCTGTGGCGAGGAGTTGTGGTGCGGTCCGCGGGGGGAAACCCCCACGGTCGGTCTTACTTCTTGGAGTAGTACTCGACGATCAGCTGCTCCTGGACCGGGATGTCGATCTGGGCCCGGACCGGGAGCTGGTGCACGAGGACGCGCATGCGGGTCGGGATCGCCTCGAGCCACGCCGGGACGACCCGCTCGCCGTGGGTCTCACGAGCCACGATGAAGGGCGTCATCTCCAGCGACTTCTCGCGCACGTCGATCACGTCGTGGGCGCTGACCTGGAAGGACGGGATGTCCACCTTCCGGCCGTTCACCTTGAAGTGACCGTGCACGACGAGCTGGCGCGCGTGGCGACGGGTGCGGGCGAAGCCGGCCCGGTAGACCACGTTGTCGAGGCGGCACTCGAGCAGCTGCAGCAGGTTGTCACCGGTCTTGCCCTGGCGACGCGACGCCTCGACGTAGTAGTTGTGGAACTGGCGCTCGAGGATGCCGTAGGAGATGCGCGCCTTCTGCTTCTCGCGAAGCTGGAGGAGGTACTCGCTCTCCTTGATGCGGCCGCGGCCGTGCTGGCCGGGAGGGTAGGGGCGACGCTCGAACGCCGAGTCGCCACCAACGAGGTCGACACCGAGACGGCGCGACTTCTTGGTCATGGGGCCGGTGTAGCGGGCCATAACTGAGTTGTCTCCTTGGGTCTCGGGTCGTCAGACGCGCCGGCGCTTGGGCGGGCGGCATCCGTTGTGGGGGGTGGGCGTGACGTCCTGGATGGTGCCGACCTCGAGGCCGATCGCACCCAGGGACCGGATCGCGGTCTCGCGGCCCGAGCCGGGGCCCTTCACGAAGACGTCGATCTTCTTCATGCCGTGGTCCATCGCCCGGCGACCAGCGGCCTCGGCGGCCATCTGGGCGGCGTACGGCGTGGACTTGCGCGAGCCCTTGAAGCCGACGGTGCCGGCTGAGGCCCACGAGATCACCGCACCGGTCGGGTCGGTGATCGTGACGATGGTGTTGTTGAACGTGCTCTTGATGTGGGCTTCGCCCGTGGCGACGTTCTTCTTGATCTTGCGACGCGCCTTGCGGGCGCCGGCCGCTGCGCGGCTCTTGGGAGGCATCCGGTAACTCCTGAGGTAGCTGGTCTGTGGGTTCGTGGTCAGCGGTGATCCGGGCCGGCCGAGGTGCCTCGGCGAGTTCGGCCTGCGGTCACTTGGTGGCCTTCTTCTTGCCGGCGACCGTGCGCTTCGGGCCCTTGCGGGTGCGGGCGTTGGTCTTGGTGCGCTGACCGCGGACCGGGAGGCCCTGGCGGTGGCGGCGGCCCTGATAGCTGCCGATCTCGATCTTCCGACGGATGTCGGCCTGGACCTCGCGGCGGAGGTCACCCTCGATCTTGATGTCGGCGCCGTCGATGGCGTCGCGGAGCTTGACCAGCTCCTCGTCACCCAGCTCGTGGACTCGCAGGTCGGGGTTGACCCCGGTGGCTGCCAGCACCTCCTGGGCGCGGGTACGGCCGATGCCGTAGATGTAGGTGAGTGCGACCTCGATGCGCTTGTCGCGCGGGAGGTCGACACCGACGAGGCGTGCCATTGGCGTTCCTTCTCTTGGTTCACACAGTGGTTTCGGTCGTGTCGCGCCCCAACCCCTCGGGTGGGCCCCGGCCACTGCTCCGGGGGTGCTTCAGTCAGCGATAGCTGACCTAGCGATCACGATGCTTGTTCAGTTGTGTCGTGCCGGGACTCTCAGCCCTGGCGCTGCTTGTGGCGCGGGTTGTCGCAGATCACCATGACGCGGCCGTGGCGACGGATCACCTTGCACTTGTCACAGATCTTCTTGACGCTCGGGTTGACCTTCACGAGGAGGGCCTCTCTTGCTCGATCGGCTGCTTACTTGTAGCGGTAGACGATGCGACCCCGGGTGAGGTCGTACGGCGAGAGCTCCACCACCACACGGTCCTCGGGGAGGATCCGGATGTAGTGCTGACGCATCTTGCCGCTGATGTGGGCGAGCACCTTGTGTCCGTTGGTCAGTTCGACCCGGAACATGGCGTTGGGGAGGGCCTCCACGACGGTGCCCTCGATCTCGATCACGCCTTCCTTCTTCGGCATGTCCTCACAATCTTCTGGTTGACTCGCCCGGTGTGGGCCGCTGATCTACCGTTGCTGCACTGCCCGAGGGCAGGTGACCCGGGAACCTCCGGGGCCGAAGCCCCGTGGACCTCGCGGACGGCTCCGGAACCTCGACCCGGGCACGCTCGACAGCCCCTGACGAGGTCGTTCGAGGAGTGCTCCGGGCAGCCGCGAGGCACCACGAAACGCAGCCCACGTTGGGCCGACGCACAAGTCTAGGGGGAAGCGGACCCGAATCCCTAATCGGACCGTCGGGTCACGTGGCAGTGGCAGGGCTCAGTCATCCTCCCAGTCGCGCCGCGGGCCGGTGCCGGCATCCAGTTCCTCCTTCGACATGCGGCGGGATGCCAACAGGGAAATCACGGCGGTCGCGGCGAGGATGCCCACGATGACCGTGAGCGAGAGCCAGATCGGGATCTCTGGCGCCCACTCGACGTGCTCACCGCCGTTGATGAACGGCAGCTCGTTGAGGTGCAGCGCCTCCAGGATGAGCTTCACGCCGATGAAGGCGAGCAGGATCGCCAGCCCGTAGGACAGGTAGATCAGCCGCTCCAGAAGCCCGCCGATCAGGAAGTAGAGCTGGCGCAGGCCCATCAGCGCGAAGATGTTGGCCGTCATCACCAGGTAGGGCTCCGAGGTGAGCCCATAGATCGCCGGGATCGAGTCCAGCGCGAAGAGCAGGTCGGTCGTCCCCAGAGTCAGGATCACGATGGCCAGCGGGGTGATCACCCGCTTGCCGTTCTCGACAGTGAGGACCTTGCGGCCGTGCCACGTCGTGGTCGCCGGGAAGCGCCTCTCGACCCAGCGGACCAGCCGGTTCTCCTCGTAGTCGTCCTCGTCCTCCGCACCCTCCTTGATGAGCTTCCAGGCCGTGTAGATGAGGAACAGCCCGAACAGGTAGAAGATCCAGGAGAAGTTCTCGATCGCGGCCGCACCGACGGCGATGAAGATCGCCCGCATCACGAGGGCCATCACGATGCCGATCATCAGGGCGAACTGCTGCAGCTCCCGAGGCACCATGAACTTGCTCATGATGATGATGAAGATGAAGAGATTGTCGACCGAGAGGGAGTACTCGGTGAGCCAACCGGCGTAGAACTCACCGGCGTACTGGCCACCTGACGTGACCAGGATCCCGAGCCCGAAGAGCACCGCCATCCCGACGTAGATCGAGAGGTAGACGGCGCACTCCCGCATGCTGGGTTCGTGCGGTCGCCGGCCCACGATCAGCAGGTCGAAGGCGAACACCACGACCGTAACGGCGCCCGTGACCCACCAGATCCACGGTGCTATGTCCACGCTGTCGTCCTTCTTCTCTGCTCGGGGATCGTGGCGCGTGCGCGCCCGTCCAACCTACCGACCACCAAAAGACACGCCGAGGGCGGTCAGGGCGGACTCTCCACCGTCGATCGCGGTCAGCACCCAGGTCCCGGTCGGCGTGAGCGTGAAGGTGTGCTCGTAGTGGGCCGCCGCGCTGCCGTCGCTGGTGACCACGGTCCACTCGTCGTCGAGGAGCACGGTGCGCTTGCTGCCCAGGGTGACCATCGGCTCGACCGCCAGGGCCATCCCCTCGACGAGCGTCGGTCCCCGGCCGCGACGGCCGTAGTTCGGCACGTTGGGAGGCATGTGCATCTCGGTCCCGATGCCGTGGCCGGTGTACTCCTCCAGGATTCCGTAGCGACCCTGGGAGCGCACATGGGACTCGATGGCGTGGGAGATGTCGGAGACGCGGCCACCGAGTCGCGCGGCCGCCAGGCCGCGCCACAACGACTCCTCGGTCACCCGCATCAGCTCCCGTACCTCCGCCGGGACATCACCGACCGCGACCGTGGTCGCGGCGTCGCCGTGCCAGCCGTCCACGATCGCGCCGCAGTCGATGGAGATCACGTCACCCTCGGCGAGCTCGCGCGAACCCGGGATGCCGTGCACCACCTCGTCGTTGACGGAGGCGCAGATGCTGCCGGGGAACGGTGGGTGGGAGTAGCCCTTGAACGACGGGATCCCACCGTGGGACCTGATGTTGTCCTCGGCGAGGGCGTCGAGCTGTCCGGTGGTGACTCCGGGACGTACGGCGGCGCGGAGCAACTCCAGGGTCTCCCCCACCAGTAGGCCGGCGACCCGCATCAGGTCGATCTGCTCTCGGCTCTTGATCTCGAGGCCGCGGTTGAAGAGGTCCATGGTTGTCGGGCGTTGCTTCGCTCAGGACTGAGGAACGACGTCCAGCGCTTCGAAGATGCGCTTGGTGACCTGGTCGACCTCGCCCATGCCGTCGACCTCGACCAGGATCCCTCGATCGCGGTAGACCTCGATCAGGGGCTCGGTCTGTTCGACGTAGACCTCCTGGCGGCGCCGGATGACGTCTTCGGTGTCGTCCGCGCGCCCCTCCACCTCGGCGCGATGGAGCAGCCGCTGCACGATCTCCTCGCCGTCCACGGTGAGCACCACTGCGGCGTCGAGGCGGTGGCCGGTGAACTCGACCATCCCGTCGAGCTCCTCGACCTGGGCCAGGGTCCGCGGGTAGCCGTCGAGCAGGAACCCGGGGTCGGCGTCCGGCTCGTCGATGCGGTTGCGGACCATCTTGTTGGTGATCTCGTCCGGGACGTATTCACCGGCGTCCATGAAGCGCTTGGCCTCGACGCCGAGCGGTGTGCCCTCGGCGACGTTGGCGCGGAAGATGTCGCCGGTGGAGATCGCCGGGATGCCGAAGTGTTCGGCGACGAACGTCGCCTGGGTGCCCTTCCCGGCGCCCGGGGGGCCCATCATGATGAGACGCACTAGCGGAGGAATCCTTCGTAGTTGCGCTGCTGGAGCTGGCTCTCGACCTGCTTCACCGTGTCGAGGGCGACGCCCACCATGATCAGGATCGACGTGCCGCCGAACGGGAAGTTCTGGTTGGCGTCGATCAGGACGAGCGCGATCAGCGGGATCAGCGAGATCAGACCGAGGTACAGCGCACCCGGCAGCGTGATGCGGGACAGGACGTAGGACAGGTAGTCCTCGGTCGGCTTGCCCGCCCGGATCCCGGGGATGAAGCCGCCGTACTTCTTCATGTTGTCCGCGACCTCCGTGGGGTTGAAGGTGATCGAGACGTAGAAGTAGGTGAAGAAGACGATCAGGAGGAAGAACGTTGCCATGTAGACCGGGTGGCTGCCGCTGACGAAGTAGCGGTTGACCCACTCGATCCAGGCCGATCCGCTGTTGGCGTTGAACTGGACGGCCATCGCAGGGAGGTAGAGCAGCGACGAGGCGAAGATCACCGGGATGATCCCGGCCTGGTTCACCTTCAGCGGGATGTAGGTCGAGCTGCCACCGAACATCTTGCGTCCCACCATCCGGCGGGCGTACTGGACGGGGATCCGCCGCTGGGCCTGCTCGATGAAGATGACCGCGGCGATGATCACCAGCCCGATCGCCATCACGACGCCGAAGACCCACCAGCCCTGGCTCTGCTGCACGTCCCACAGCGAGGCCGGGAACGTTGCGACCACCTGGGTGAAGATCAGCAGCGACATGCCGTTGCCGATGCCGTGCTCGGTGATCAGCTCGCCCAGCCACATGATCACGGCCGTGCCGGCAGTCATGGTGATCACCATGACCAGGAAGGTGGAGGTGGAGTCGCTGTGGAGCAGGCTCTCCTCACATCCCTGCAGGAGGTTGCCGGACCGGGCCAGGGCGACGATCCCGGTGGCCTGCAGCAGCGCAAGACCGAGCGTGAGGTAGCGCGTGTACTGCGTGATCTTCGTCTGTCCGGACTGGCCCTCCTTCTTGAGGGCCTCGAGCCGGGGGATGACCACGACCAGGAGCTGCAGGATGATGCTCGCGGTGATGTAGGGCATGATGCCCAGCGCGAAGATCGTGAGCTGCAGCAGCGCGCCGCCTGAGAACAGGTTGATCAGGCTGTAGATGCTGCCGGTCTGCTGGTCGAGACACGACTGGACGTTCGCGACGTTCACCCCGGGGGCGGGGACCTGGCTGCCGAGCCGGAAGACCGTGATGATCACCAGCACGAACAGGAGCTTGCGACGCAGGTCCGGCGTCCGGAAAGCGTTGGCGAACGCGCCTAGCACGACATCCTCTTTCTCCAGGCGGGGCGTGGCCCTCGGCAGGTCTCGACGAGCTCGACCGTCGGTGGGCGAGTTGCCCCGGGAAGCCTAACAGTCATCCCGTGGGCCCCTCACTCCACAACGATCAGACCACCGTGGCGGTGCCGCCGGCGGCCTCGATCTTCTCCCTGGCTGAACCGGAGAAGGCGTTGGCGCTGACCTGCACGGACACCGAGATGTCGCCCTGGCCGAGAACCTTGACCGGGTGGCCGCGGCGCACGGCACCACGGTTCACCAGCTCCTGGACGGTCACCTCGCCGCCGTCGGGGAAGAGCTCGCCGAGGCGGTCGAGGTTGACCACCTGGAACTCCACCTTGAACGGGTTCTTGAAGCCCTTGAGCTTCGGCAGCCGCATGTGGATGGGCATCTGGCCACCCTCGAAGGAGGCCGGCACCTGGTTGCGGGCCTTGGTGCCCTTGGTGCCGCGACCGGCGGTCTTGCCCTTGGAGCCCTCGCCGCGACCGACCCGGGTCTTGGCGGTCTTCGCGCCGGGGGCGGGCCGCAGGTGATGAAGTTTCAATGTCATGTCAGTCGACCTCCTCGACCGTCACCAGGTGGCGCACGGTCTGGACCATGCCCCGGATCTCCGGGCGGTCCTCCTTGACGACCACGTCGCCGATTCGCTTGAGCCCCAGGCTGCGCAGGGTCTCGCGCTGGTTGGCCTTGCAGCCGATGCTGGAACGCTTCTGCTGGACCTTCAGCTGCGCCATCAGCCGGCCACCTCCTGCGAGACGCCCTCGGGCACCTCGGCCCGCGCCCTGAGCAGGGCAGCCGGCGCCACGTCCTCGACCGGGAGACCCCGGCGCGAAGCGACGGCCTCCGGCTGCTCGAGCATCCGCAGGGCCTCGACGGTCGCGTGGACGATGTTGATCTGGTTCGACGAGCCGAGCGACTTGCTCAGCACGTCGTGGATGCCGGCGCACTCCAGAACCGCGCGCACCGGACCGCCGGCGATCACACCGGTACCGGGCGCGGCCGGGCGCAGCAGGACGACACCGGCCGCCTTCTCGCCCTGGACCGGGTGCGGGATGGTGCCCTGGATGCGGGGGACCTTGAAGAACTGCTTCTTGGCCTCCTCGACTCCCTTGGCGATCGCCGCCGGCACTTCCTTGGCCTTGCCGTATCCGACGCCGACCAGACCCTCACCGTCGCCGACGACCACCAGGGCGGTGAAGCTGAAGCGACGACCACCCTTCACGACCTTGGCGACACGGTTGATCGCGACGACGCGCTCGATGTAGGCGGTCTTGTCGCCTCCTCCACGACGGTCGTCGCGTCCGCGACCTCCGCCAGAGGCGCGCTCGCCACCGCGCTGTCCGCGCTGGGCTCCGCTCATGAGACTGTCCTCAACTCTCTCTAAGTTCTTTCTGCAGGTCGTTCGATCAGAAGGTCAGGCCGCCCTCGCGGGCCCCGTCTGCCAGAGCCGCAACGCGACCGTGGTACCTGTTGCCGGCGCGGTCGAAGGTCACTGACTCCACGCCCTTCTCCTTGGCCCGCTCGGCGACCAGCTCGCCGACCTTCTTGGCCTTGGCGGTCTTGTCGCCGTCGAGGGAGCGCAGGTCGGCCTCCATCGTCGATGCCGAGACCAGCGTGTTGCCGGCCAGGTCGTCGACGACCTGGACCCTGATGTGCTTCGCCGACCGGGTGACCACGAGGCGCGGGCGGTCGGCGGTGCCGAAGACCCGCTTGCGGCCCCGGACCTGGCGGCGCAGGCGCGACTTGACGCGCCGCGCGGTGTGCTTGTTCTTCGAAAGGGTGATCGCCATGGTCACTTACCAGCCTTTCCGACCTTGCGGCGGATGTGTTCGCCCGCGTAGCGAACGCCCTTGCCCTTGTAGGGCTCGGGCTTGCGCAGCTTGCGGATGTTCGCCGCGGTCTCGCCGACCAGCTGCTTGTCGATGCCCTGGACACCGAGCCGGGTCGGTCCGTCGACCGTGAAGGTGATGCCTTCCGGGGCGTTGAACGTGATGGAGTGGGAGTAGCCGAGCTGGAACTCCAGCTGCGTCGGCCCCTTCGACAGCACGCGGTAGCCGACGCCGACGATCTCGAGCTTCTTCTCGTAGCCCTCGGTCACGCCGATCACCATGTTGTTGATCAGGGTGCGGGTCAGGCCGTGGAGCGACCGGCTCTCACGCTCGTCGTCGGGCCGCTTGACCTCGAGGGTCCCGCTGTCGTCCTTCCCCACGGTGATGGGGGCGGCGACCTGGTGGGACAGGGTGCCCTTGGGGCCCTTGACGGTCACGAGGCGTTCGTCGATGGCGACGTCCACACCCGAGGGCACCGCGATGGGCAGCTTGCCAATGCGCGACATGCTTGTTCTCTCCTTCGCAGTCTCGGGCTACCAGACGTAGGCGAGGACTTCCCCACCCACGCCCTTCTGGTTCGCCTGGCGGTCGGTGAGCAGTCCCTGGCTCGTCGAGATGATGGCGACACCGAGTCCGCCCAGCACCTTCGGAAGACCGGTGCTCTTGGCGTAGACGCGCAGACCCGGCTTGCTGATCCGGCGCACGCCCGCGATGGAGCGCTCCCGGTTGCGGCCGTACTTCAGCGTGATCGTGAGCGTCTTCCCGACAGCCGTCTGGCCGTCGTTGCCGTTGTCGGCGACGTCGTACGAAGTGATGTAGCCCTCCTGCTTGAGGATGTCGGCGACGCCCTGCTTGAGCTTGCTGTAGGGCATCGTCACTTCGTCGTGGTACGCCTGGTTGGCGTTGCGCAGACGGGTGAGCATGTCTGCGATCGGGTCAGTCATCGTCATGGCCGTGAGGCCCTTTCTCGTTGTGGTTTCCGCAACCGACTTCTCGGCCGGACCTGCAGCGTTTGTCTTGTGGGTGGGTTACCAGCTGGCCTTGGTCACGCCGGGCAGCTCGCCTCGGTGTGCCATCTCCCGCAGGCAGATGCGGCACAGGCCGAACTTGCGGTAGACGGCCTTGGGCCGGCCGCAACGCTGGCAGCGGGTGTAGCCGCGGACAGCGAACTTCGGCTTGCGGGCCGCCTTCACCCGGAGGGCAGTCTTCGCCATGTCAGTTCTCCTTGAAGGGGAAGCCGAGCTGCTTGAGCAGCGCGCGACCCTCGTCGTCGTTGCTGGCGGTCGTCACAACCGTGATGTCCATGCCGCGCGACCGGTCGATCTTGTCCTGGTCGATCTCGTGGAACATGGCCTGCTCCGTCAGCCCGAACGTGTAGTTGCCACGCCCGTCGAAGTGCCGGGGCGAGAGACCGCGGAAGTCGCGGATCCGGGGCAGCGCGAGCGACAGCAGCCGGTCGAGGAACTCCCACATCCGGTCGCCGCGCAGCGTCACGTGAGCACCGATGGGCATGCCCTCACGCAGCTTGAACTGCGCGATCGACTTGCGTGCCCGGGTCACCATCGGCTTCTGGCCGGTGATCGTGGCGAGGTCCTTGATGGCACCCTCGATCAGCTTGGAGTCGCGAGCAGCCTCACCGACGCCCATGTTGACCACGATCTTGGTCAGCCCGGGCACCTGCATGACGTTCTTGATCTCGAACTCGCTCTGCAGGGCCGGGAGGATCTCCTCGCGGTAGCGGGTCTTCAGCCGCGGCACGACGGTCTCCTGGGTCGTCTCCGCCGAACCCGATTCGATCTGTGTCTCGGTCATCAGATCTCCTTCCCGGTCTTGCGGGAGATGCGGACGCTGCGCGTCGAGCTGTACGTCGACCCGTCGGGACGGCGCTTGGTGACCTCGTCACGGCGGAAGCCGATGCGGGTGACACCCTCGCCCTCGACCAGCATCACGTTGGACACGTGGATCGGGGCCTCGGCGGTGATGATGCCGCCGGTGGTTCCCGCGCGACCGCCCTGGTTCACGACCTTGGTGTGTCGCTTGACGCGGTTCACGCCCTCGACGATCACCCGCTGCTGCTCGCGCAGCACCGAGATGACCTTGCCCTCGGCGCCCTTGTCCTTGCCGGCGATCACCTTGACGGTGTCGCCCTTCTTGATCTTCACGGTGTTCTTACCCATGTCTCTAGAGCACCTCCGGCGCGAGCGAGATGATCTTCATGAACCGCTTCTCGCGCAGCTCGCGGCCCACGGGGCCGAAGATGCGGGTGCCTCGCGGCTCGCCGTTGGGGTTGAGGATGACCGCGGCGTTCTCGTCGAAGCGGATGTAGGAGCCGTCGGCCCGGCGCCGCTCCTTGACGGTGCGCACGACGACGGCCTTGACGACCTCGCCCTTCTTGACGTTGCCGCCAGGGATCGCATCCTTGACGGTCGCCACGACCACGTCGCCGATGCCGGCGTAGCGTCGACCTGAACCACCGAGGACCCGGATGCAGAGGATCTCCTTGGCACCCGTGTTGTCGGCGATCTTGAGTCGGGACTCTTGCTGGATCATTTCGCCTTCTCCAGAATCTCCACGACGCGCCAGCGCTTGGTGGCCGACAGCGGGCGGGTCTCCATGATCCGGACCCGGTCGCCGATGCCACAGTCGTTCTGCGCGTCGTGCGCCTTCAGGCGCGACGTCTGGCGCAGGACCTTGCCGTACAGCGCGTGCTTGACGCGGTCCTCGACGGACACGACCACGGTCTTGTCCATCTTGTCGGACACGACCAGGCCCTCACGCACCTTGCGCGCGTTGCGCGCAGTCTTCTCGGTCTGCTCGCTCATGCCGCGCCGCCTTTCTCAGTGGCCTCGTTGTCTGCGCCCGGCGTCGTACGGATCCCGAGCTCGCGCTCGCGGACGACGGTGTAGATCCGGGCAATGTCCTTCTTGACCGTGCGGAGCCGACCGTGGCTCTCCAGCTGGCCAGTGGCCGCCTGGAAGCGGAGGTTGAACAGCTCTTCCTTGGCCTCACGAAGCTTGGCCTCGAGGTCGGTGCCGGTCATCTCGTCGAGCTCGTGAGCGGCCATACCGTTGCTTGGCATCAGAATTCACCTTCCTCACGGGAGAGGAATCGGCACTTCATCGGGAGCTTGTGCATCGCGCGGCGCATGGCCTCACGGGCGGTTCCCTCGTCAACGCCGGAGAGTTCGAACATGACGCGGCCAGGCTTGACGTTGGCCACCCACCACTCGGGGGACCCCTTGCCCGAACCCATGCGGGTCTCGGCCGGCTTCTTGGTCAGCGGGCGGTCGGGGTAGATGTTGATCCACACCTTTCCACCTCGCTTGATGTGTCGGGTCATCGCGATTCGCGCCGACTCGATCTGCCGGTTGGTCACGTAGTGACCTTCGATCGCCTGGATCCCGAAGTCGCCGAAGGCGAGCGTCGTTCCGCCCTTGGCAGCACCGGTCCGACGGGGGTGGTGCTGCTTGCGGTGCTTGATTCGACGGGGCATCAACATCGTGCTCAGCCCTCCTTGCCGGACGACTCGACGGCGGGAGCGACCGGCTCCGCCGTGGCCTCGGCGCGGGGAGGCGCCACGGGGGCACCCTCGCCGGAGCGGTCGGCACGGGTCGGACGGTCGCCGCGCGAGCCCCGGCTCGGACGGTCGCCGCGCGACGGCCGGCCGCCACGACCGGGTACGCCGGCGCGGGCCGCAGCCTGCGCCTGGCGCTCGGCGCGCGTGCCGGCCACCTCGCCCTTGTAGATCCAGACCTTCACACCGATCCGGCCGAAGGTCGTCTTGGCCTCGTAGAAGCCGTAGTCGATGTCAGCGCGCAGCGTGTGCAGGGGCACGCGGCCCTCGCGGTAGAACTCGGTGCGCGACATCTCGGCGCCGTTGAGGCGGCCGGAGCACTGGATCCGGATGCCCTTGGCACCGGACCGCATCGAGGTCTGCATCGCCTTGCGCATGGCGCGACGGAACTGCACCCGGCCGGCGAGCTGCTCGGCGACACCCTGGGCGACGAGCTGGGCGTCGATCTCGGGGTTCTTGACCTCGAGGATGTTCAGCTGGACCTGCTTGCCGGTGAGCTTCTCGAGCTCGCCGCGGATGCGGTCGGCCTCGGCGCCGCGGCGACCGATGACGATGCCCGGGCGGGCCGTGTGGATGTCCACGCGGACGCGGTCACGGGTGCGCTCGATCTCGACCTTGGAGATGCCGGCCCGCTCCATGCCCTTCGAGAGCAGCTTGCGGATCGCGACGTCCTCACCGACGTACGACTTGTACAGCTTGTCGGCGTACCAACGGCTCTTGTGGTCCGTCGAGATGCCGAGGCGGAACCCATTCGGGTTGATCTTCTGCCCCATCAGGCAGTCCGTCCCTTCTTCTCCTCGACCACGGACGCCGGCTGGACGGCGAGCGTGATGTGGCTGGTGCGCTTCAGGATCCGGGTGGCCCGGCCCTGGGCGCGTGGGCGCCAGCGCTTCATCGTGGGGCCCTCGTCCACCTGTGCGACGGAGAGGACGAGGTTGCCGGTGTCGAGACCTTCGGTGGTCTCGGCGTTGGCGACGGCGCTCTCCAGCACCTTGCGAACGGTCTCCGCGGCGGCCTGCGGCGCGAACGCCAGCAGGGCCAGCGCCTCGTCGACAGGCAGGCCACGGACCATGTCGACGACACGGCGGGCCTTCATCGGGGTGATCCGCACGAAGCGTGCGCTCGCGAAGGCCCCCGGCTGGTCGCCGAGCAGCGACTCGCGGCGGGCGCTGGTGCGCCTGCGCTCAGTAACGCTCATGGCTATCTCTCCTTTGCCGCGCCGCGTCAGCGGCGGCGAGCCTTCCGGTCGTCCTTCACGTGCCCGCGGTAGGTGCGGGTGGGGGCAAACTCGCCGAGCTTGTGGCCGACCATCGAGTCGGTCACGAACACCGGTACGTGCTTGCGGCCGTCGTGCACGGCGATCGTGTGGCCGATCATGGCCGGCACGATCATCGAGCGACGCGACCAGGTCTTGATCACGTTGTGGCTGCCCTTGTCGTTCTCCGCGTCCACCTTCTTCATCAGGTGGTCGTCAACGAAGGGGCCCTTCTTGAGGCTGCGAGGCATCTCGTCTCTTCCCTACTCAGCGCTTCTTGCGACGGCGACGGATGATCTGGGCGTCGGAGGTCTTGCGCTTGCGCGTGCGACCCTCGGGCTGGCCCCAGGGGGACACCGGGTGGCGACCACCCGAGGTCTTGCCCTCACCACCGCCGTGCGGGTGGTCGACCGGGTTCATGACGACACCGCGGACGGTCGGGCGCTTGCCCTTCCAGCGCATGCGTCCGGCCTTGCCCCAGTTGATGTTGGCCTGCTCGGCGTTGCCGACCTCGCCGATGGTCGCGCGGCAGCGCACGTCGACGAAACGCATTTCGCTCGACGGCATCCGCAGCGTGGCCCGAGAGCCCTCCTTGGCCACCAGCTGGGCGGAGATGCCCGCCGAGCGGGCGATCTTGGCCCCGCCGCCGGGCCGCAGCTCCACGCAGTGGATGGTGCTGCCGACCGGGATGTTGCGCAGGGGGAGGTTGTTGCCGGGCTTGATGTCGGCGTTGGGGCCAGACTCGACCGGGGCTCCCTGCTGGAGGCCCCGCGGCGCGATGATGTAGCGCTTCTCGCCGTCGACGTAGTGCAGGAGCGCGATCCGGGCGGTCCGGTTCGGGTCGTACTCGATGTGGGCGACCTTGGCCGGGACGCCGTCCTTGTCGTAGCGACGGAAGTCGATGATCCGGTAGGCGCGCTTGTGGCCACCGCCCTGGTGCCGGGTCGTGATCCGGCCCTGGTTGTTGCGGCCGCCCTTCTTGGGCAGCGGACGGGTCAGCGACTTCTCCGGCGTGGTGCGGGTCACCTCGACGAAGTCGGCGACCGAGGAGCCACGACGGCCCGGGGTGGTCGGCTTGTACTTGCGGATTGCCATGTCAGTTCGTCCTTAGCGCCCGGTCAGGAGACCGGACCTCCGAAGATGTCGATGCGGTGCCCTTCGGCCAGGCTGACGATCGCGCGCTTGGTGTTCACACGCTTGCCGATGCCGAACCGGGTACGCCGCGTCTTGCCCTGGCGGTTGATCGTGTTGACCGAGGTGACCTTGACCTTGAACACCTTCTCGACCGCGATCTTGATCTCGGTCTTGTTGGCGTCGGGACGCACGAGGAAGGTGTACTTGTTCGCGTCGAGCAGGCCGTAGCTCTTCTCCGACACGACCGGGGCGAGCAGGATGTCGCGGTGGTCCTTGTGCAGGGTGCTCACTTGTCAGCCTCCTCGGCGGCGGGCTTCTCGGCGGCCTTCTTGGCGGGCGCCTTCTTCGCAGCAGCCTTCTTCGCCGGCGCCTTCTTGGCGGCAGCCTTCTTGGCGGGCGCCTGCTTGGCGGGCGCCTTCTTGGCGGGCGCCTTCTTGGCGGGCGCCTTCTTGGCGGCGGTCTTCTTCTCCGGCTTGTCGGCTGCCTGCTCGGCGGTGGCCTTCTTGGCGGCCGGCTTCTTGGCGGTGGCCTTCTTGGCGGCGGGCTTCTCCTCCGCGGCGCCTTCGGCCTCGGGCTTCGCGCCGTCGGCCTTGCGCTCCGGGACGGTGGTGCCGTTCACGAACGCGTCGTAGGCGCCCTTGGTGAAGACCACGTCGTCGGCGGACAGCACGTCGTAGGTGTTGAGCTGGTCCACGGCCACGATGTGCACCTCTTGTGCGTTGCGCAGCGAGAGCCAGGTGACGGCGTCACTGCGCTCGAGCACGACGAGGTAGCGGCTGCGGTCGCTCAGCCCGGCGAGCGACGCGAGGGCCGCCTTGGTCGACGGCGCGTCCCCGGAGACCAGACCCTCGACCACGTGGACGCGGTCGTTGCGCGCCCGGTCGGACAGGGCACCGCGCAGGGCGGCAGCCTTCATCTTCTTGGGCGTGCGCTGGTCGTACTTGCGGGGCTGCGGACCGTGGACGACGCCACCGCCGGCGAACTGCGGCGCGCGGATCGATCCCTGACGGGCGCGGCCGGTGCCCTTCTGCTTGTAGGGCTTGCGGCCACCGCCACGGACCTCGCCGCGGGTCTTGGTGGAGTGCGTGCCCTGGCGGGCCGCGGCCTGCTGGGCCACGACCACCTGGTGGATCAGGGGCACGTTGACCGAGACGTCGAAGATCTCGGCCGGCAGGTCGACCTTGACGGTCTTCACGTTGGTCGGGCTCACTGGGCGGCCTCCTGAATCTTCTTGGCAGCCGAGCGGAGGACCACGAGGCCACCCTTGGGACCGGGAACGGCGCCCTTGAGCAGGATCAGGCCCTTGTCGGCGTCGACCGCGTGCACGGTGACGTTCTGTGTGGTGACGGTGTCGCTACCCATGCGGCCGGCCATCCGAACGCCCTTGAAGACGCGGCCCGGGGTGGCGCAGGCGCCGATCGAGCCGGGCTTGCGGTGGTTCTTGTGGGCACCGTGGGAGGCGCCGACACCCGAGAAGCCGTGCCGTTTCATGACGCCGGCGAAGCCCTTGCCCTTGCTGGTGCCGGTGACGTCGACCGCCTCGCCAGCGGCGAAGGTGTCGACGGCGAGCTCCTGGCCCACCGAGTACGACGACGCGTCGCTGGTGCGGATCTCGACCAGGTGGCGACGGGGGGTGGTGCCCGCCTTGGCGAAGTGGCCCGCGCGCGGCTGGTTCACCTTGCGGCCGTCGATCTCGCCGAAGCCGAGCTGGATGGCGTTGTAGCCGTCGGTCTCGGGCAGGCGGACCTGGGTGACCACGTTGCTGGCCGCGGCGACCACGGTCACGGGGACGACGCGGTTGTTCTCGTCCCAGAGCTGGGTCATGCCGAGCTTGGTGCCCAGCAGCCCCTTCAGGTTGCGTTCAAGAGTAGTCATTGGCTTCGCTCCCCGACTAGAGCTTGATCTCGATGTCGACGCCGGCCGGCAGGTCGAGCCGCATCAGGGAGTCGACGGTCTTGGGCGTGGGGTCGATGATGTCGATGAGGCGCTTGTGGGTGCGCATCTCGAAGTGCTCGCGCGAGTCCTTGTACTTGTGGGGCGAGCGGATGACGCAGTAGACGTTCTTCTCGGTCGGCAGCGGCACCGGGCCGGCGACCTGGGCACCCGTACGGGTGACCGTGTCCACGATCTTGCGCGCCGAGGTGTCGATCACCTCGTGGTCATAGGCCTTGAGCCTGATGCGGATCTTCTGTCCCGCCATAGGTCTCTCTCGTCCTTTACGTCTGTCTGCACCCTGAGGTGCCGCGTGCCGTGTCATCCCGAGACCTCCCCGGGTGAGGTGGTCCCGCCCGTGCTCCACCACCACTCGGCTCCGACCCCCGCGGTCGGGTGTGTCGGAAGATTCCGACGCACAACAACTTCGAAGATCCTGCTGTGTTGGTGGCGCCCGACGGGTTCGTCGAGCTTTGATCGGGTCTCCTGGATCGGTGCGGCCGCACGCCAACCACTGATCGTTCGTGAGAACCCGATTCAGTAGTCAAGATGTGCCGCACCCCGGCAACCCGCCGGAGCAACCGGACCATCTTGGCAGACAGCGCGCCGATGCGCCAAATCCGTTGCCCGCGGGGAGACCTGGCACCGGTCGACGCTCCAAACGGTCCCCGAACCGGTCCGACCTGAGAGGATGTCGATCGTCGCCGTTCGGGGCTGTGAGGGGGAGGCTATGTCAGGCAGCGATGGGTACCCGCCGCCGGGGCACACGGCCCCACCTGCGAGCCCACCGCCCCCGGGTCCGGCCGCCCTGCCACCCGGTCACGAGCCACAGCCGGCCTGGGGCCACGCGCCGCCGGGGTGGTCGCCGCCGCCCGGGATGCTGGGCGCCGCCCACAAGCCGGGGGCGATGCCCCTGCGTCCCCTGGGTCTCGGTGACATCTACGACGCAGCCTTCCGGATCATCCGGTTCAACCCCAAGGCAACCGTGGGGTCGGCGGTGCTCGTTGCCGCGGGCGCGATGGCGCTGCCGCTCCTGGTCACCGCGGCATTCACCTGGTCGGTAGACCTGTCCGTTGCGCAGGGCGGGAACGCTCCCGGAACGGCCGAAGTGGCATCCACGAGTGCCCTGGTCGTCGGTCTGGTGCTGCAGTGGGTCGGCACGATCCTGGTCACCGGGATGATCGCCCACGTCACCGCTGCCGCCGCCCTCGGGCGGCGGCTGAGCCTCGGCGAAGCGTGGCACGCAACCCACGGAAAGCGCTGGCGCCTGATCGGCATCTCCGTCCTGCTGGCACTGGGCTGGACCGCTCTCCTCGCCGTCTACGTCGGCGCCTGGTTCGTCGTGGTCCTCGCGGCGGACGGCGTGTGGCCGGTCGTGATCTGGGGACTGCTGAGCGTGCCGGCGTTCATCTGCCTGTTCCTGTGGCTCTGGATCCGGGTGGGCTATCTGCCCGTCCCGGCGCTGATGCTGGAGCGGGTCGGAGTGTTCGCCGCGCTCGGGCGCGGGTTCCGGCTCAGTCGGCGTCAGTTCTGGCGGATCTTCGGCATCGCCCTCCTGACGCTGCTCATCACTGGCCTCGCGAGTCAGGTGCTCGGCACGCCGCTCGCGTTGGTCGGCGGGGTCGCGAGTGCCGCCCTGGGCCCGCAGTACGAGCTGCTCGGCCTGGTCGTCGTCCAGGCCGTCACCACGGTGCTGGCGGCCGCCTTCGTCGCGCCGTTCAGCGGTGCCGTGACGTCGCTGCAGTATCTCGACCAGCGCATCCGCAAGGAGGCCTACGACGTCGAGCTGATGACGCAGGCGGGAATCACCGCGTCGTGATCGCGACGCTCCGCGCCCTGTCCGCTCCCGCCGACCCTCCGCTCGACCCGTCGGCGGACGAGGCGCGGTCCTGGCTGCAGCGCGAGCTGTTGAGACCGGAGTACCACCAGCAGAACGTCGTCGAGCGGCTGATCACCTGGCTGGAGCGACAGATCGGTCTCGGACTGGCCGCCGCCGGGCAGGCGTCGCTGCTCTCGACGCTCGCCGCCATGCTGATCTTCCTGCTCCTGGTCGGTGCGTTGGTCTGGCTGTTCTCGCGCATGCAGACGACACGCAGGACCAGGACCTCCGTCGGGCCCGTTCTCGACGCGGAAGTCGTCACGGCGGCCGAACTACGAGCCCGGGCCGAGGCGGCGCTCGCGGGCGGCCGGGCCGAGGACGCCCTGGTCGACGGTTTCCGGGCCCTGGCTGTCCGCCAGGTCGAGCGCGGCCGGCTCGAGGACTCCCCCGGCGCCACGGCGCACGAGGTGGCGATGTCGCTGGCCACCGAGTATCCCCAGCACCGCGAGCGCGTGGGCGACAACGCCCGGCTGTTCGACCTCGTGCTCTACGGCGATCGTCCGGCGACTCCCGAGCAGGCCACGGGCGTCCTGGCGCTCGACGACGAGCTGGCGGGTGCGCGATGAGCGCGGCCTCCGGATCGACCGACACCGGAGTCGGCCCGTCCTGGCGGGGCTTCGCGGCCCGTCACCGCGCCACTCTGGTCGTCACACTGGGAGCCGGTGCGGCGCTTGTCGTGGTCGTCCTGCTCGGCGGAGGCATCCAGACCGGCACACCCTTGGACCCGGACAACCCCGGGCCGGACGGCGCCCAGGCCCTCGCCCGGGTGCTCGAGGACCAAGGTGTCGACGTCACGGTCGCCCGCGACGCCGAAGCGCTGGAGGCGACCGACGTGCCGGCCGACACCACCGTCGTCGTCACCTCGACGGAGCTCCTCGGCGAGGCGACCGCCCGGCACCTGCTCGCACACGCCCGGGGCGCACCGCTGGTGCTGGTGGATGCGGAGCCCGGGCTGGTCGACGTGATCGGAACTTCTGAGCCGCCGGCCCGGGTCACGCAGGACGGCGGATGGGAGGCGCAGTGCTCCCACCCCGCGTTCGCCGACCTCAGGGTGGAGGTCGACCGGGCGCTCGCCTATCCGGAAGACGGGTGCTTCCCGGGCGACGACGGCTCGTTGGTCGTGCAGAGCGGGGACGTCATGCTGTTCGGCCTGTCGGAGGCTCTCGCCAACGACCAGATCCTGCGCGCGGACAACGCCGCAGCCGCCGTACGCCTGCTCGGCCAGGATGAGCGTCTGGTGTGGTACGTCCCCACCATCGACGACCTCCCGGCCGGAGACGGAGCCAGCCTCGAGACCCTGCTCCCCCGCTGGATCACACCTGGCCTCTGGCTGGTCGCGATCGCCGCCATCGCGCTCGTCGTGTGGCGCGCCCGGCGGCTCGGCCCCCTTGCCACGGAACCCATGCCGGTCGTGGTGCGGGCGATCGAGACCACCCGGGCACGGGGACGGCTGTACCGCAAGGCCCAGGACCGGCGCCACGCAGCCGAGGCCCTGAGGCACGCGACGCGCACCCGGATGGCGACACGGCTCGGCCTGTCGGGCCCCGCCGACGCCGCCCTCGTCCGCGAGGTGGCCCGGCTCACCGGCCGCGACCTTTCCGAGGTGGCCGCGCTGCTGGACTCGGGCGAGCCGCCAGGATCCGACCGCGACCTGATCACGCTGGCCCGAGGGCTGGCAGAGCTCGACAGAGAGGTACGACGCACATGACCGAGCCCGTCACCACCACCACCGGGCGGAACGGCGACCACGGCGACGCCCGCGAGAGGTTGGCGGCCGTCCGGACCGAGGTCGCCAAGGCGGTCGTGGGCCAGGACGCCGCTGTCTCCGGCCTGCTCGTCGCCCTCCTCTGCCGGGGGCACGTGCTCATGGAAGGGGTCCCGGGAGTGGCGAAGACCCTGCTGGTCCGCACCCTGGCCGCCGCCCTCTCCGTGGACGCCAGGCGCGTGCAGTTCACGCCCGACCTGATGCCGGGTGACATCACCGGCTCGATGGTGATCGACAGCAAGCACGGCGAGCTGTCGTTCCGGGAGGGGCCGCTGTTCACGAACCTGCTCCTGGCCGACGAGATCAACCGGACGCCACCGAAGACCCAGTCGGCGCTGCTGGAGGCGATGGAGGAGGGCCAGGTCTCGGTCGACGGGGTCTCGCGCCGCCTGCCGCGACCGTTCCTGGTGGCCGCCACCCAGAACCCCATCGAGTACGAAGGCACCTACCCGCTCCCGGAGGCCCAGCTCGACCGGTTCCTGGTGAAGGTCGTGCTGCCGATCCCCGACCGGGAGGCCGAGCTCGAGATCCTGCGTCGCCACGCTGAGGGATTCGACCCGCGCGACGTCACCGCAGCCGGGGTGAGCGCCGTCGCCGGGGCGGCGGACATCGAGGCCGGTCAGGCCGCGGTCGGCGAGGTGACGATCTCTCCCGATGTCGCCGGGTACGTCGTCGACATCGCCCGCGCCACCCGCGAGTCGCCGTCACTGAGCCTGGGCGTCAGCCCCCGCGGAGCCACGGCCCTGCTCCGGGCGGCCCGTGCGTGGGCCTGGTTGAGCGGCCGGGACTTCGTGACTCCCGACGACGTGAAGTCCCTGGCCCACGCGACGCTCGTGCATCGACTCGGTCTGCGGCCGGAGGCCGAGCTGGAGGGCGTCGACGTCGACCAGGTGTTGTCGTCAGCCCTCGGATCGGTCCCGGTGCCCCGGTGACGACGACCAGCTGATGGCACTCACGGGCCGGGTGCCCCTCCTCGTGCTGTTGGGCCTGCTGCCGGTCGTGCTCCGCCCGGCGCGGGGCACGGTCTGGCTGTGGCTGCTCGCGGTCGTCGTGCTGATCCTGGTCGACTGGGCGCTCGCATCCCGGCCCGACGGGTTGTCGCTGACGCGCCGCTCGCTCGGCACGGTCCGGCTCGGCCGGCCCACGGAGACGGTGTTGGTCGCGGCCAACGACTCCCGCCGCCCGATTCGCGCACGGGTCCGGGACGCGTGGCAACCGAGTGCCGGGGCCTCGGACAACCGGCACCGGATCCGGCTGGAACCGGGCGAGCGCACCGTGCTGCGAACACCGCTGCTGCCGACTCGGCGCGGCGACCTGCGCGCAGTGGGGGTGACCGCGCGGGTGCCGGGACCACTGGGGCTCGCGTCGCGACAGGCCACTCGCGAGGTGCCCGGGACGGTCCGGTCCCTGCCCCCCTTCGACTCGCGCAAGCACCTCCCGAGCCGGCTGGCCAGGCTGCGGGACCTGGACGGCCGGTCGGCGATCAGGGTGCGGGGCCAGGGCACCGAGTTCGACTCGCTCAGGGAGTACGTCCGCGGCGACGACGTGCGGTCGATCGACTGGCGGGCCACGGCCCGCTCCCCGGCGTCGTGGTGCGGACCTGGCAGCCCGAGCGGGACCGGCGGGTCGTACTGGTCCTCGACACGTCCCGCGTGTCGGCCGGCCGGGTCGACGACGTACCCCGGCTGGACTCGGCGATGGACGCCGCTCTGCTGCTCGCGGCACTCGCGGCCCGGGCCGGGGACAGGGTCGACTTCCTGGCCGGGGACCGCCGGGTCCGCAGCCGTCTCCGGTCGACCGGTGGCCGCGACGTCGCCCACCACCTGCAGGAGGCGATGGCCGATCTCGAACCGGTGATCGTGGAGGCCGACTGGTCCGCGCTCGCGGGAGCCGTCACCGGATTGGGGCGGCGCCACGCGCTCGTCGTGCTCCTCACCCCTCTGGAGCCCTCGGCCGTCGAGGAGGGGCTCCTCCCGGTGCTGCCGACCTTGACCCACCGCCACCGCGTCGTCCTGGCCTCGGTCCGGGATCCGGCCCTCGAACGGCTGTCGAGGACCCGCGACGACCTCTCGCAGGTCTACGACGCCGCGGCGGCCGAGCAGGTCCTCCATCGCCGTCGGCGGACCGCCGAGCTGCTCCGCGCCCTGGGGGTGCACGTCGTGGACGCCGACGCTGAGCGGCTGCCACCGGCCCTGGCCGACCACTATCTCGACCTGAAGGCCCGCGGGCTGCTGTAGCTAGCTATGCCTGGGTGGCGACCCGGTCCTCCAGCAACGAGGCGTCGAGGTCGCCGGTGTGCCCGCGTCGCGCGGCCGCCCGGCCCACGATGAAGACGTAGGCGAAGAAGACGGCCTCGGCCAGCACGCCGATGCCGATTCTGGCCCAGGTCGGCAGACCGGAGGGAGTCACGAAGGCCTCGATGATCCCCGAGATCATGAGCACGACCGCGAGCCCGAGCACCACCGTCCCGGCGGTGCGTCCCTCGCGGGCCATCGACTGGGACCGGGTCAGCTCGCCCGGCTCGACCCACGACCAGAACAGCCGCAACCCCACCCCGCCGGCGACGAACACGGCGGTCAGCTCGAGCAGCCCGTGCGGGAGGATCAGTCCCCAGAAGTGCCCGCCGTGGTCGGCCCGGTGCATGATCGAGCCGATGATCGCGATCCGGGCGACGTTGGTGAACAACAGGTAGACGACCGGGAAGCCGAGGACGCCCAGGGCCACGCAGAGCCCCGCCACCCAGGCGTTGTTGATCCAGACCTGGGCAGCGAAGTGGCTCGCGGCGTTCTCGCTGTAGTAGCTCTCGAAGTCCTCGCTGACGAGGTCCTCGATCTCGGCGGGAGACATCATGCTCTGCTCGACGCTCGGGTGCTGCAGGAGCCACAGCAGCATCACGGCAATCACCAGGACGTTGGCCACGAGCACCCCGATCCACCACCAGCGCTGCCGGTAGAGCGCCGCGGGGAACCGCTCGGTGAAGAACGACGCGACGCTGCGCCAGGTGGCCACCTGCGTGCCTGCCGCCCGGTTACGGGCGCGCGCCAGCAGCGAGGAGAGATGGGCGACCAGGGACGGGTCGGCAGCGGAGGTGCGGACGACCGACAGGTGGGTGGCCACCTGTTGATATCGCTCGACGAGCTCGTCGCTCTCGGCGCCACTCAGCCGGCGCTGCCCCACGAGCGCCTCGAGGCGTTGCCACTCGCGGTGGTGCGCCAGGACGTAGGCGTCGAGATCCACGTCGGAAGCCTAGGCCAAGGAAGGACCTATGCTGGGGCGCGATGTCGGCCCACGAGTTCGCCACGCTCACCACCGACGATCTCGTCACCGGCGAGGCCGTCGCCCTCGACCTCCCTCCGGCCGGCCTCGGGACACGGATGGTCTCCGGCCTCATCGACGTCCTCGTCACGCTGGCCCTGCTCCTCGCGGTAGGCCTGTTCTTCCTGACCGCGAGCCTGCAGACCGACGAGGCCCTGGTGTGGGTGGCCTGGATCGGCACCCTGATCACCGTCTTCCTCGTCTTCCCCACCTGCATGGAGACGCTGAGCCACGGCAAGTCGCTGGGAAAGATGGCCATGGGACTGCGCGCGGTCCGCGACGACGCCGGGCCGGTCTCCTTCCAGCAGTCGTTCGTCCGCGCCCTGATCGCCGTGGTCGAGGTGTACGCGTTCACCGGTGTCCCGGCCTTCTTCTGTGCGCTGCTGAACTCGCGCGGCAAGCGGCTGGGCGACCTCGCAGCGGGCACCTACGTCGTGCGCGAGCGGGTGCGCCTGCGGCTGGCGCGGCCGCCGGAGATGCCGTGGCGGCTCGCCAGCTGGGCGGGGTCGGCCGACATCGCCTCGCTCCCGGCCGGGCTGGTGCTGGCCGTGCGCCAGTACCTCGGCCGGCTGCCCACGATCGACCCGGACTCGCGGGTGAGGATCGGCGTCCGCCTCGCCGAGCAGGTCTCGCCGTACGTCTTCCCCCCGCCGCCGGCCGGCACCCCGCCCGAGGAGTTCCTCTGCGCCGTCCTCGCGTCCCGTCGCGAGCGCGACTCGGCCCGACTGGCCCGGGAGGCCGCGCTGCGGGCCCGCCTGACCGCCCGCCGCTGAGGCGCATTGCGGCCGTGGGTGCCCGGACCTAACGTCGGAGCATGCTGGACGGCCCGGTGGGGGGTGTGCTCGCGATCGCCATCGCCACCGCGGTGACCGCGTTGGTGCTCGGCTTGGTGCTCTACGCCGGCGAGATGGTCGCCTTCACCGTGCGGGTGGGCCGACTCCTGCACCTCGTGCCGCCACCGCCGCCCGCTCCGCTCGGCATGCCCCTGGAGCGGATCGCGGCTGACCTGCGGCGGCTGCGTGTGGAGGCCCAGACCCACCAGCCCGGCATGCCCATGGCGAAGTACCGCGGCGCGGTCGCGGCGTACGACGACGCGTTGCTCGACGCCTGCCGAGCCCTCGACCTGTCCACGGAGCTGTCGACCCTGCCCGACGGCGTGGAGCGGGAGTCCGAGCGGCTGCGGGTCGAGTTCGAGCTCGAGCGCGCGGGGATCAACCTCTGGGCGGAATGACCCGGGTGTAGGCGAGGTCGGTGATCGCGCGCCCCGCGGCGAGGCCCTTGCGCTCGAAGCGGGTCACCGGACGCTCGCCCCAGCGGGCGGTCACGCCACCGCTGAGCAATGGCTCTGCGTCCAGCACCTCGCGCATCTGCTCGGCGAAGTCGGCCCAGTCCGTGGCCAGTCGCCAGGTCGCGCCCGGCGCGAGCCGGGTCGCAGCGAGGTGGACGAACGTGGCGTTGACCAGCCTCCGCTTGTGGTGGCGCTTCTTGGGCCACGGGTCGGGGAAGAAGCTCCACAACCCGGCGAGCGAGCCCTCCGCGACCAAGTGTTCCATCGACCAGACCGCGTCGACCGAGCAGAACCTCACGTTCGACACCCCCGCCTCCGCGACCCGGCCCAGCCCGTCGGCGACCCCGGGGAGCCACACCTCCAGCGCCAGGACGTCGTACGACGGCCGGGCCGCTGCCAGCGCCGCGGTCGACTCACCGATCCCCGATCCGACCTCGACGATCAGCGGAGCGTCCCGACCGAACCAGGTGCTCCAGGCGAAGCCAGGGTCGTCCAGCGCCTGCTCGGGGATCACCCACCGCTCGTGGTGGGCCTCCCAGGCCGCTGCCTGGGTCGGGGTGAACCGGCTCCCTCGCCGCGAGTAGGTCAGCACCTCCCGCATCCGGCGGCCGTCGTCGGTCAGCCTCTGGTGCGGTCGCGCAGGGCGGACTCGGTCCTCGGCCATCCGACCATCCTCTCAATAGAGTTCTCGTCATGATCGACCGAGACCGGCTCCGCTCCCTGCGCGCGGACGAGGACACCCGCTTCACCCAGCTGCACCCCGAGTCGGCCGCCCACGCCCGGCTGGCTCGCACCTCGCTCCTGGCCGGCGTGCCGATGCCGTGGATGACCCGGTGGCCCGGCAGCTTCCCGCTCTTCGTCGACCGGGCGTTCGGGGCCCGGCTGGTCGACGTCGACGGCCACGAGTACGTCGACCTCTGCCTCGGCGACACCGGCGCGATGACCGGCCATGCGCTGCCGCAGGTGACCGAGGTCCTCGCCGAGCGGGCGGCGCGCGGCATCACCACGATGCTCCCGGCCCCGGACTCGGCGTGGGTCGGCGAGGAGCTGGCCCGCAGGTTCCGGGTGCCGCTGTGGCAGCTGGCGATGTCCGCCACCGACGCCAACCGGTTCGTGCTGCGCTACGCGCGGGCGCTGACCGGGCGGCCCCGGATCGCGGTCATGGACTGGTGCTACCACGGCACGGTCGACGAGACCCTGGCCGTCCTCGACGGCGACCGGGTGGTCCCCCGTCCGGGAGGACTCGGCCCGCAGGTCGACGTCGCGCTCACGACTGCGGTGGTGCCGTTCAACGACGCCGACGCCCTGGACCGTCGCCTCGCCGAGGGCGACGTCGCCTGCCTGCTCATGGAGCCCGCGCTGACCAACATCGGCATCGTCCTCCCGGAGCCGGGTTACCTGGACGCAGTTCGCGAGATCACCCGCCGACACGGCGTCCTGCTCGTGATCGACGAGACGCACACGCTGTGCGCCGGGCCCGGTGGCTGCACCGCCGCGTGGGACCTCGAGCCCGACTTCGTGGTCATGGGCAAGCCGATCGCCGGCGGCATCCCCGCAGCGGCGTACGGCATGACCGCCGAGATCGGGGAGCGCCTTCTCGAACCGATGCTCGGCCACGAGATCGACGTGGCCGGCGTCGGCGGCACGCTCACCGGCAACGCCCTGGCCCTGGCAGCCATCCGGGCCACCTTGTCCACGTGCCTGCGTGAGGAGGACTTCGCCGTCGCCGTACCCCTGGCCGAGCGCTTCACGGACGGGGTCGCCGCAGTGATCGACGAGCACGGTCTCCCGTGGCACGTGCAGCGCCTCGGCTGCCGCGCCGAATACTGGTTCTGCCCGCCTCCGCGCGACGGCGCCGCCGCGGCCGCCGCCGTCGACGAGGATCTCGAGAGCTTCCTGCACCTGTGGTGCCTCAACCGGGGGGTTTTGCTCACGCCGTTCCACAACATGGCGTTGTTCAGCCCGCACCACACCGAGTCCGACGTCGACCGCCACACGCAGGTGTTCGGGGAGGCGGTCGCAGCGCTCGTTCGCTAGCTCTCCAGCGGTGTCGCCGAGTGCTCGTGGGCCGACACGCAGAACTCGTTGCCATCGAGGTCGGCCAGGGTCACCCACGCGAACCCCTCGTCGCGCCGCGCGACCAGCGTCGCGCCGGCCGCCAGCAGGCGCGCGACCGCAGCGTCGAGGTCGTCGGCCCGACCGTACGGCGTCGCCCCGTCGGGTGGCCACACGCAGATCGGCCCCGGACCGAGGCGGTCCGGGGCCGATCTGGATGCTTCGTCAGATCACTTCGTGATCTCCAGCTCGCTTCGCTCGCTGGGATCACTTCAGTTCGGAGCGGATACGAGCAAGCTCGATCCGCCGGTCCTCACTTCGTGATCTTGGTGACCCGTCCGGCGCCGACAGTGCGGCCACCCTCACGGATCGCGAACCGCAGGCCCTCGTCCATGGCGATCGGCTGGATGAGCTCCACCGACATCTCGGTGTTGTCACCCGGCATGACCATCTCGGTGCCCTCGGGGAGGGTCACCACGCCGGTCACATCCGTCGTACGGAAGTAGAACTGCGGGCGGTAGTTGTTGAAGAACGGCGTGTGGCGGCCGCCCTCCTCCTTCGAGAGGATGTAGACCGAGGCCTCGAAGTTGGTGTGCGGAGTCGTGGTGCCCGGCTTGATGACCACCATGCCGCGCTCGACGTCCTCGCGCTTCGTGCCGCGGAGCAGCAGACCGACGTTCTCGCCCGCCTGGCCCTCGTCGAGCAGCTTGCGGAACATCTCGACGCCGGTGACCGTCGTCTTCTGCGACTTCTCGCGGATGCCGACGATCTCGACCTCCTCGTTGACCTTCACGATGCCGCGCTCGATGCGGCCCGTGATCACGGTGCCGCGACCGGTGATCGTGAAGACGTCCTCGACGGGCATGAGGAACGGCTTGTCGGTCTCGCGCTCCGGGGTCGGGATCCAGTCGTCCACGGCCTGCATGAGCTCGGCCACGGAGGCGCCCCACTTCTCGTCGCCGTTCAGCGCCGGGAAGGCAGCCACCTTGACGACGGGGATGTCGTCGCCGGGGAACTCGTACTCGGAGAGGAGCTCGCGCACCTCCATCTCGACGAGCTCGACGAGCTCCTCGTCGTCGACCATGTCGCACTTGTTCAGCGCCACGACCAGGGCGGGAACACCCACCTGGCGGGCGAGCAGGACGTGCTCACGCGTCTGGGGCATCGGGCCGTCGGTGGCCGCGACCACGAGGATCGCACCGTCCATCTGCGCCGCGCCGGTGATCATGTTCTTGATGTAGTCGGCGTGACCGGGGCAGTCGACGTGCGCGTAGTGACGGCTCTCGGTCTGGTACTCGACGTGCGCGATCGAGATGGTGATGCCGCGCTGACGCTCCTCGGGTGCCTTGTCGATCTCGTCGAACGGCGTGAACGGGTTCAGGTCCGGGTGCTTGTCGTGCAGGACCTTCGTGATCGCTGCGGTCAGCGTCGTCTTGCCGTGGTCGATGTGACCGATGGTGCCGATGTTCACGTGCGGCTTGGTCCGCTCGAACTTCGCCTTAGCCACTGTGGGCTCCTCCTGGTGTGGTGTTTACCTGACTCGTGTTGCGTTTACTTGTGCCGAGGATCCTGACGAGGCTACTCGCCACGAACCTTCTTGATGATCTCGTCGGCGATGTTCGTGGGAACCTCGGCGTACGAGTCGAACTCCATCGAGTACGACGCCTGACCGGAGGTCTTCGACCTCAGGTCGCCAACGTACCCGAACATCTCGGACAGCGGCACGAGGGCACTGATGACCATGTCACCGTGACGCTCCTCCTGTGCCTGGATGTGACCGCGGCGGCTGTTGATGTCGCCGATGACGGTCCCGAGGAAGCTCTCGGGGGTGGTCACCTCGACGGCGAACATCGGTTCCAGCAGCACGGGCTTCGCCATGCGGGCGGCCTCCTTGAAGGCCTGGTTGCCGGCGATCTTGAACGCGAGCTCGGAGGAGTCGACGTCGTGGTAGGCGCCGTCCTCGAGCGTGAACTTCACGTCGACCATGGGGTAGCCGGCGAGCACGCCGAACTCCATGGCGTCCTGGCCACCCTGGTCGACCGACGGGATGTACTCCTTCGGCACACGACCACCGGTCACGTTGTTGGCGAACTCGTAGCCCGCGCCGGCGCCGGTCTCGGGATCGATGTTGGGGCCGAGCGAGACGACGACCTTCGCGAACTGACCCGAGCCGCCGGTCTGCTTCTTGTGGGTGTAGCTGTGCTTGGTGACCTCCTGGCGGAGGGTCTCGCGGTAGGCCACCTGAGGCTTGCCGACGGTGGCCTCGACCCGGAACTCGCGCTTCATGCGGTCCACCAGGATCTCGAGGTGCAGCTCACCCATGCCGGCGATGATCGTCTGGCCGGTCTCCTCATCCGCCTTCACCGTGAAGGTCGGGTCCTCGTCGGAGAGACGCTGGATCGCCATGCCGAGCTTTTCCTGGTCACCCTTGGTCTTGGGCTCGATCGCGACCTCGATCACCGGGGCCGGGAAGGTCATGGACTCGAGAATGACCTGGTTCTGGGGGTCACTCAGCGTGTGACCGGTCTTGGTCTCCTTCAGGCCCATGACGGCCACGATCTGGCCGGCGCCGACCGACGCGATCTCCTCACGCTTGTTGGCGTGCATCTGGTAGACCTTGCCGATCCGCTCCTTGCGGCCGTTGACCGAGTTGACCACGGTCGAGCCGGCCTCGAGCTTGCCTGAGTAGACACGCACGTAGATCAGCTTGCCGAGGTGCGGGTCAGAGGCGATCTTGTAGGCCAGGCCGGAGAACGGCTCGTCGTCGGAGGGCTTGCGGATGATCTCCTCGCTCTCGTCCTTGACCGAGTGGCCGACGATGCCCTCGATGTCGAGGGGCGAGGGGAGGTACTTCACGACGGCGTCGAGCAGGGGCTGGACGCCCTTGTTCTTGAACGCGGTGCCGCACAGGACCGGGTTGACCTTGTCGGCCAGGGTCGCGCGACGGATTGCGGCCTCGAGCTCCGGGACGGTGAACTCACCCTCCTCGAGGTACTTCTCCATGATGTCGTCGTCGGCCTCCGCCAGCGTCTCGAGGAACTTCTCGCGGTACTCGGCGACCTGCTCGGCCATCTCGGCCGGGATCTCCTCGACGTCGTAGTCCTCGCCCATCTTGGTCTCGCCGCGCCAGGTGAGCGCACGCATCCCGACCAGGTCGACCACGCCGAGGAAGTCGGACTCGGCGCCGATCGGGAGCTGGAGGACGAGGGGCGTGGAGTTCAGGCGCTCGACCATCATGTCGACGCAGCGGAAGAAGTCCGCACCCGTCCGGTCGAGCTTGTTGACGAAGCACATGCGGGGCACGGCGTACTTGTTGGCCTGCCGCCACACCGTCATCGTCTGCGGCTCGACGCCGGCCACCCCGTCGAACACGGCGATCGCGCCGTCGAGGACGCGCAGCGAACGCTCGACCTCGGCCGTGAAGTCCACGTGACCGGGGGTGTCGATGATGTTGATCTGGTGGTCCTTCCACCAGCAGGTGGTCGCAGCGGAGGTGATGGTGATGCCGCGCTCCTGCTCCTGCTCCATCCAGTCCATCGTGGCCGCGCCCTCGTGGACCTCACCGATCTTGTAGGTGATGCCGGTGTAGAAGAGGATGCGCTCGGTGGTGGTGGTCTTGCCGGCATCGATGTGCGCCATGATGCCGATGTTGCGGACCTTGTTCAGGTCCGTGGTGATGTCGACAGCCACTGTTGTCAGCGTTCCTTAGGAAGTGGGTGGGGTGGTCATGCGCGGCGGAGCCCCTGTTCGGGGGGACCGCCGTCGCGATCACCAGCGGTAGTGGGCGAAGGCCTTGTTCGACTCGGCCATCTTGTGGGTGTCCTCGCGCTTCTTCACCGCGGCACCCAGGCCGTTGGAGGCGTCGAGGATCTCGTTCATCAGGCGCTCGGACATCGTCTTCTCGCGCCGGTCCTGGGCGTAGCCGACGAGCCAGCGCAGGGCCAGAGTCGTGCCGCGCGTGCCCTTGACCTCGATCGGGACCTGGTAGGTGGCACCACCGACGCGTCGGGACTTCACCTCGATCGCCGGCTTCACGTTGTCGAGCGCACGCTTGAGCGTGACGACCGGGTCAGTCCCGGTCTTCTCGCGGCAGCCCTCGAGCGCGGTGTAGACGATGCGCTGGGCGACCTGCTTCTTGCCGTCCTGGAGGCACTTGGAGACCAGCTGGGAGACCAGCTGGGACCCGAACACCGGGTCGATGTCGATCGGCCGCTTCGGGGCGGGACCCTTGCGGGGCATCAGCTCTTCTCCTTCTTCGCTCCGTAGCGACTGCGGGCCTGCCGACGGTTCTTGACACCCTGGGTGTCGAGGGAGCCGCGGATGATCTTGTAGCGAACACCGGGGAGGTCCTTCACCCGGCCGCCGCGGACGAGCACGATGGAGTGCTCCTGGAGGTTGTGGCCCACGCCCGGGATGTAAGCGGTGACCTCGATGCCGCTGGACAGGCGCACGCGGGCGACCTTGCGCAGGGCAGAGTTCGGCTTCTTCGGGGTGGTGGTGTAGACGCGGGTGCAGACACCGCGTCGCTGGGGCGAACCCTTGAGGGCAGGTGTCTTGTTCTTCGACACCTTGTCCTGGCGGCCCTTGCGGACCAGCTGGTTGATCGTGGGCACCGGGTGGTTCCCCTTCTTGTCCTCTAGTCAGAACCCGACGCCTTGCCGGGCACGATGATGCTGCTACTTCGCTGTGCCTGTGGTGTGCGCCCTGACTCGCTCCTCGGCCGGCCGTGAAGTGGATGGGCGTCCGGAGGGCTTTTGGGCACGCGCAACGGTCTGGTTGTCCCAGACACGATGAACGAGGTTACTCGCTCCCCCATCGGGGGTCAAAACGCCCCTGACGTGGGCAAACCACAGCGCAGCGAGGCTGACGCCGAGGGCCGTGGCCAACCCTCCGAGGATCAGGGTCCAGCGGGCTCCGGCCACCTCGCCGATCCAGCCGATGAGCGGCGCGCCGACCGGGGTGCCGCCGATGAAGATCATCATGTAGAGGGCCATCACCCGACCCCGCATGCCGTCGTCGGTGTGCAGCTGCATGTAGGCGTTGGCGGCCGTGATCATGGTGAGTGCGCTCAGGCCGAGCAGCGGGGTCACGAGGGCAAAGGTGAGGTACGTCGGCATCAGGCCGGCCGCGATCTCCACCACCGCGAAGACGAGCGCCGCCGCGATCACCAGCCGTTGCCGGACATAGGGACGTCGCGCGGCGACCAGCGAGCCGGTCAGGGACCCCACCGCGAGGAACGTGCCGAGCAGGCCGTACTCGGTGGCGCCCTTGCCGAAGACCTGGGTGGCCATCAACGCAGAGGTCATCTGGAAGTTGAGGCCGAAGGTCCCGGTGAAGAACACGATGGCCAGGATCAGCATCAGGTCCGGCCGGTTCCTCACGTAGGCGACGCCGGCCCGGATCTGCCCCGGCTCGCGCCGCATCGGCTCGGGCGTTCGCAGGGCCATCGGGTCCAGCCGCCGCAGGGTGAGGATCGGGGCGGCGTAGGTGACGGCGTTGGCCAGGATCACCCAACCCGTGGCCACCGCTCCCCCGCCGAGGGCGGCGATCAGCACGCCGGCGACCGCCGGGCCGACGATGCGCGCGGCGTTGAAGGAGGCGGAGTTGAGGCCGACGGCGTTGGCGAGGTCGTCCGGGCCGACGATCTCGGAGACGAACGACTGGCGCGCGGGTGCGTCGAAGGCGGCGGCCGTGCCGAGCGCGAGGGCCAGGACGTAGACGTGCCAGATCTCGGCGGTGCCGGTCACGGCCAGCAGGCCGAGCACGAGCGCGGGCACGGCCATGCCCAGGTTGGTCAGCTGGAGCAGCCGCCGCTTGGGAATCCGGTCGGCCACCAGGCCCGCGAAGGGCGAGAGCAGCAGGAACGGCAGGAACTGCAGCCCGGTGGTGATGCCGATGGCGGCGCCGCTGTAGTCGGTGAGCTGGAGCACCAGCCAGTCCTGGGCGACGCGTTGCATCCAGGTTCCGACGTTGGACACGACACCGCCGACTGCGTAGCGGCGGTAGTTGGGATTGGCGAGAGAGCGGAACGTAGGGCTCAAGTTGTGTCGGTCAGTCCTTCTGGGAGAGTTCTTCGAGAATGGGGGCCGCCTTGCGGAGCACGGCACGCTCCTCGGCGGTGAGGTCCTTCAGCTTGCGGGCCAGCCAGGCGTCGCGGCGGGCACGGTCAGCGAGCACGGTCTCCCGGCCGAGGTCGGACAGGACCACCACGACCTGGCGGCGGTCGGTGTCGTGCGGCCGGCGGGCGACGTACCCGCCCTCCTCGAGGCAGTTGACCGTGCGGGTCATGCTGGGCGGCTGCACCCGCTCCTGCGCCGCGAGCTCGCCCACGCTCAGCTCGCCGTTGCGGTAGAGGCAGCCGAGCACCGCCATCGCACCGAGGCTGAGCTCGTTGTCGGGGTGGCGCTCGTTGGCCAGCCGTCGCCGGAGTCGCATCACCGACACGCGGAGCTCCGCCGCCAGTCCGGCATCGGTGCGGGCGGCTCGCGTGACTGTCGGCATGTCTTTAGTTTAGGTCATTACCCTTGCTAATCAAATCTGCACGAACCGTCAGGTGAGGAGGGCGGTGATCGGGTGGATCGCGAAGTAGACGACGAACAGGACAGCCACGATCCACATCAGCGGGTGAACCTCGGGCGCCTTGCCGCGCACTGACTTGAGGATGACGAAGGCGACGAACCCGGCCCCGATGCCGGCCGAGATCGAGTAGGTGAACGGCATCATCACGATGGTGAGGAACGCCGGGATGCCGATCTCGAGGTCGTCCCAGTCGATGCCCCTGACCTGCTGCATCATCAGGAAGCCGACCAGCACCAGCGCCGGCACGGCGGCCTCGTTGGGAACGATGGCAACCACCGGGGCGATGAACATCGCCGCCAGGAACAGCGCGCCGGTCACGACGCTGGCGAGACCGGTCCGGGCGCCGTCCGCCACACCGGCGGCGGACTCGATGTAGGAGGTGTTGCTCGACACGCCGGCGGCACCTCCGGCCGCGGCGGCGATCGAGTCGACGACGAGGATCCGCTGGGTGTTGGGCGGCATCCCTTCCTCATCGAGAAGTCCGGCCTCGGCACCGATGGCCGTCATCGTGCCCACCGTGTCGAAGAAGTCCGAGAGGAGCAGGGTGAACACGAAGAGGGCGGAGATGACGATGCCGGCGCTCTGCCACGACCCGAGCAGGTTGAACTCGCCCAGCAGCCCGAGGTCCGGAATGCCGAGAATGTCGGACGGCCAGGCCGGGACGTTGAGGTTCCAGCCGACCGGGTTGACGCTGTCGCCGGCCACGGTCGGGCCGATGTCGGCGATCTGCTCGACCAGGATCGCGACGACGGTCATCACCACGATCGAGATCAGGATCGCGCCCTTGACCCGGAGCGCGTACAGGGAGAACATCAGCGCCAGCCCGAGGCAGAACACCGCCACCGGCCAGCCCTGGAGCTGCCCGCCGATCCCGAGCTCCACCGGCACCGGGCCGACGCCGGTGCGCCGGACGAATCCGGCGTCCACCAGGGCGATGATGGTGAGGAAGAGCCCGATGCCGACCGAGATCGCGATCTTGAGCGGCGCAGGAACCGCCCTGAACACGGCCTCCCGGAACCCGGTGAGCACGAGGACCAGGATGATCAGGCCCTCGATGACCACCAGTCCCATCGCGTCCGCCCAGGTCATCTGGCTGGCGATCGAGAACGTGACGAAGGCGTTGAGCCCGAGGCCGGCCGCGAGGGCCAGCGGGTAGTTGGCCACGACGCCCATGAGGATGGTGACCACGCCGGCGACCAGCGCGGTGGCGGCGGCCACCGCGGCGAAGTCACCGCCCGCGAGCCGGTCGCCGTTCACGTCCGTGCCGCTGAGCAGGATGATCGGGTTGAGCACGATGATGTAGCCCATCGTCAGGAAGGTGACGATGCCGCCCCTGATCTCCTGCGAGACGGTCGTGCCACGCTCAGAGATCTTGAAGAATGCGTCCAGTCCGCGGCCCTTGGGCCCGGCGCCGGCACTCCGGCCAGTGGTGGTCTCGCTCACGACCTGCAGCATGGCAGAACCGGGCCCGGGGTTGGGGGATGCCATTCGGCCCGTGGGCTAGCGTGAGGGTGTGGAACTGCGCGACGAGCAGCCGAAGAAGCACGAGATCGGCAACCGCACCTACATCGTCGCCGACGTGGAGCCGCTCGACGTCGACGGCGTCCGCACCGTCGAGGTCGGCACCGGCCTGTGGCTGCTCGGGTTCCTGGCCCTGATCCCCTTCTACGGCCGCCTCGAGGACACCGGGCACCTGTGGTGGATCTGGACCTGTCTGGCCGGTTTCGGGCTCGGCCTCTTCGGGCTCGAATACTGCCGCCGCCGGCGGAAGGCCAGGGCACGGGCCCGCGACGCCTGACCCAGGATCAGCTGAGCCTCAGAACGTCTCGATCTCGTCCATCGCCACGGTGTCGAGCACGTGGTCCGGCAACGGCTGGGGTTCGTGCTTGCGGGCCAGCTGGACCTCGGAGTGCCCGCCACAGCCGTGGTCGAAGGAGACCGCGCGCCCGTCGTCGTTGGCGTTGCCGTTGGCGCAGACCCCGAACATCTCCGAGAGGGGGCCGGCGATCCGCAGCATGAATCCGCACGTCGAGCAGGTGGCGGGTGCCGCCTGGGCCAACGGCGAACCGGGGCCGGCGTCGCCGTCGTACCAGCGCTGGGCGGCGAGGTCGCGGCCCTCCAGCGAGAGGGTGCGGACCCGGCCGAGGCCGAGCTCGGCGGCCACCGACTTCACCTGGGCACGGTCGTCGGCCGAGAGCGGGTCGTCGCCGAAGGCGTACGCCGGCACCAGGCGCGGGTCGTCGTCCTCGACCGGCAGCAGGTCGCCGGGAGACAGATCACCTGGCCGGATGCGTTCCTTGTAGGGCACCCACTCGGGGGCTACCAGCGCCTCGTCGCCCGGCATCAGCACGATCTCGTCGATGGTGACGGTCTTCTGGCGGGAGGCCCGAGCCACGGTCACCGACCAGCGCCACCCGGCGTAGCCCTTGCGGGTACAGGCGAACAGGTGGGTGACGACCCGCTCCCCCTCGACCAGGTGGCCGAGGTGGTCGCCGACGTCGGCGAGGCCCACCTCGTCGACCAGCGCCGCTCGCGCCTCGTCGACCGCCGCCGCGGCGACGGCGTCGGGCCGGGAGCGCACCTTGGTCATCACGGACCAAATCATCACTCATGCCGGTGGCCGATGTCAGGTCGGGTCGCGATTCGTGTCCCTGGCGCGTGGCTCCCGGGCACCGTGCAGGATGGACCCCATGACCCATTCCGGACCCGAGTCCCAGGCCGGGGAGACCCACCGGCCCGGCCCGGACCCGGCGGCGGAGGCTCCCCCCGGGCCCTCGCGGGGGTCCACGGGAGGAGCCGGCCGGGCCACCGCGGTCGGGCGGACCCTCGGGGCCGGGGCCAGGCTGGCCGGTCGCGGCGCCCGGGGTGCCGCTCGCGTGACCGGTCGGGCCGGCCGGTACACCGCTCGGCAGGCTCGGCGCGCGGCCGACGCCGAAGGCGCGGGCGACTCGGGGCTGGCCCGGCTGATCGAGCTGCACGCCTTCAACGCCGCCGGCGACACGGCGGTGGCGATCTCGCTCGCCGGCACCCTCTTCTTCCAGGTCCCGACCGGCGAGGCCCGCGACCAGGTCGCCCTCTTCCTCGGCCTGACCATGCTGCCGTTCGCGATCGTGGCACCCCTGATCGGCCCATTCCTGGACCGCTTCAGCCACGGCCGCCGTTGGGCGATCGGGGCGACGATGGCGCTGCGCGGCTTCCTCTGCTGGGTGCTGGCCAGCGCGGTGATCACCGGGTCGACCTGGTTGTTCCCGGCTGCCCTCGGCGTGCTCGTGGCGTCCAAGGCGTACGGCGTCACCCGGGCGGCCGCCGTACCCCGCCTGGCGCCGGCCAACCTGCCGCTGGTGAAGGCGAACGCGCGCACCTCGCTGGCCGGGGTGGTCGGAGCAACCCTCTCCGCCCCGATCGCCGGGCTGCTGGCCACGGTGGGCTCGGAGTGGGCGCTGCGCTACGGCTTCGTGGTGTTCGTGCTGGCCACCATCTGGGCGATCCGGCTGCCCACCAAGGTGGACTCCAGCGTCGGCGAGGGCACACTCGTGCTCATGCCCGGCGCCTCGGCGACGGGCCAGCCGAGCCGGGGTCGGGCACGCGCCCGGATTCCGGGGGCTGTGGCATTCGCCCTGCGCGCGAACTGCGGCCCCCGATGGCTCTCCGGCTTCCTGACGATGTTCATGGCCTTCCTGCTGCGGGAGAACCCGATCGGCGACTGGCGACCCGAGGTCCTGCTCGGCCTGGTCATCGGCGCCGCCGGACTCGGGAACACCCTCGGCATCGCGGCGGCGTCGGTCCTCAAGCGGCTGGACCCGGCCGTGACCGTGGTCGTCGCGGTGCTGGCCGACGTCGTGATGGTGCTGGTAGCCGCGCTGTTCTACGGGTTGCTGCCGCTGATCCTGCTCGGCCTGACCGCCGGGCTCGCCCAGTCGCTGGCGAAGGTGTCACTCGACTCCACGATCCAGCGCGACGTCGACGAGCGCATGCAGTCGAGCGCGTTCGCGCGCAGCGACACCACGCTCCAGCTCGCGTGGGTGATCGGCGGGTTCATCGGGATCGCGATGCCGCTGATCCCGAGGCTCGGGCTGGGTGTGGCCTGCGGGATTCTCGCCGCCTGGGCGTTCTTCGTCCTGGCCATGCCGGCGCGGCGTACAACAGCAGGCGCGCCTGCCTCCTAGCTCCGTGGGCGGTGATCCCTCTGCCTTGCTTCCGGGGTTTCGACGACTCTCGCTAACGCTCGCTGCTCAACCACCGGACGCGCGCGGCGTTGCTCAGAGGTCGAGCTCGTCGGCCAGAGCCCGCAGCAGCTTCGCGGCCGGCTTGGCGGTCCGGGGCTCGGGGTACCTGCCCCGGCGGTAGGACGAGCCGATGCCGTCGAGCAGACCGATCAGATCCTCGACGATCGGCGCCATCTCCTCTGGCTTCTTGCGGCGGGCGTGCGACTGGTTGCGGGCCACCGAGGCCGGGGCATCGAGGACGCGGACCTGGAGGGCCTGGTCGCCGCGGCGACCCTGGGCGATGCCGAACTCCACGCGGGTCCCGGCCTTGAGCGTGGTGACCCCGTCGGGCAGCGCCTCCGTGCGCACGTAGACGTCAGGCCCGTCCTCCTGGGACAGGAAGCCGAAACCCTTCTCCGGGTCGAACCACTTCACCTTGCCACTGGGCACGGCCTGAACCTCTTCCTCATCTGCATTCGGTCTGCATCGTTCCCACGACAGGCGCCGTGGCAACGGGAAAGCCTATGCCGCCGACGCACGGTGGCGCCAACGGCTTCGTTGGTCGCCGGTCACGGCTCGACCAGGGCCTCGTTCATCGACCCGGACCGGAACCCCTTCGGGTCCAGGTCGGCGGCGTCGAACCCGGAACGTCGTACGGCGTCCAGCACGGCATCCACGGCGGCGGACCCGGGAGCGAGCTGATCTGCCAGCAGGGCAACGTCGACCTCCACCGAGGCGCGCTCTCCCAGGTCGCGCACCCGCAGGTCGCGCAGCGGGATTCCGGCGTCCGCCAGCGTCTGACGACAGGCCGCCTCGGCCCGTTCGACCCGGGCCAGCCGGAACGGCGTGACCTCGATGCCGTAGGCGACCCGCGAGGACAGGCAAGCCGCAGCCGGCTTGTCCCAGGTGGGCAGACCCCAGCGGCGCGAGGCCTCGCGGACCTGCGCCTTGGTCAAACCGGAGTCCCGGAGAGGAGTGACCGCCCCCCGCTCCGCCGCGGCGCGGATCCCGGGACGGAACCCGGCGACCGCGTCGTCGGCGTTGGTGCCCGTTGCCACGCAGTCCACCCCACGCTCGGCAGCAAGCGGGATGAGCACGTCGAGCAGCTCTGCCTTGCAGAAGAAGCAGCGGTCGCCCGCGTTCGCGCGATAGCCCTCACGGTCCATCTCGTGGGTCCGCGGCGTGATCACGGGGACCCCGAGCGACTCGGCGAGCTCGCGCGCCGGATCCCGCTCGGAGCGTGGCAATGAGTCGGAGTAGCCAGTGGCGGCCACCACCCGGTCGGCACCCAGAGCCCGGACCGCAGCGGCGAGCAGGAACGCGCTGTCGGCGCCGCCGCTGTAGGCCACCATCACCGACCCACGCTCCCGGAGATCGGCCTCGAGGGCCGCCAGCCGGGTGACGAGCAGGTGCTCATCCAGCCAGGCCGGGAAGGCGGTGAGGTCGTCGAGCACCACGTGCGTCCCCGCCTCGAACAGCTCCTCCCGCGTGCAGCCACCGGTGAGCACCGAGACGCTGATGGCGTCGGCGGCGAGGGCGCCCTCCACGTCGTGGACGTGGTCGCCGACGTAGATCGAGACGCCCTCCCGACGCAGCACGTCGGCCTTGCCCACTCCCCAGACCTCCCCCTCGAGATGGTCGAGGTCGAGCCCGAGGTGGTCGACGTGGAGCTGCGCGTTGGGCCGGAACTTGCCCGTGACAACGACGACGCGGCCGCGGTGCCGCCGTACGTCGGCGATGGCCTCGGCAGCTCCGGTGAGAAGAGGAACCGAGGTGATGGCCAGATCCGGGTAGAGGGCGCGGAACCGGTCGACCGCGGCCTCGATCTGGTGCTCGGGAAGGTGCGCCGCCAGGGAGGCGCCGAGAGGAGGGCCCAGGCGGGACGTCAGCTCCTCGACCGCGAACTCCACCCCGAGCTCGGTCCCGAGCGCGCGCAGCGTGGCCCCGAACCCCGGAACGGTGTCGATCAGGGTCATGTCCAGGTCGAAGCCGACCACGAGCTCCCGCATGGGGTCAGGGTAGGAGGTCCACCCCGGGGCGTTGCACCCCCTGCGCTCGCCTGCGACGCTAGGACGTCTGTGCCCGCCTCCCGGGCGGCACCCGGACCGAAGGGAGTCCTGGGATGGCGACTCGGCGCGTCGCGGGGTCTCTCCTGGCCACCGTCCTGGCCGTCGCGCTGGTCGGGGCTGCTCCACCGGCCCCTGCTGACGACGCCCCCGAAACCGAGCTCCACCTGGTCACGCTCGACGGCCCCGGCACGGCGGGCTACCGCGGCTCCCTGTCTGTCCGGGACTTCCGCGCGTCCCTGGCGCAGGCCCAGGACGACGTGCTCGCCGGGGTCGGTGCCGAGCCGGTCTACAGGTGGACCACCGCCCTGAACGGTTTCGCTGCCGAGCTCACCGACGCCGAGGCCAGCCTGCTGCGATCAGACCCCCGGGTGCGGCTGGTCGAGGAGAACGACGTACGACGTCTCGCCGGCGCGCCGGTCAGTGGCCGCCCCATCGCCCCGAACCGCTCCCGCGGTGGTGCGGGCGTGGTGGTGGGCGTGGTCGATTCCGGCATCTGGCCCGGGAGCCCGCTGTTCGCGTCCTCCGGCCACCTCGGCACGTCGCCGCCACACTTCCGCGGCACGTGCCGAGACGGTGAGGACTGGGACGATGCCTCCTGCAACCGCAAGCTGGTCGGTGCCCGGTGGTTCGTGCACGGCTTCGGCGAGGACCGGTTGCGCAGCTCGAGCTCCCTCTCGTCTCGCGACGACCACGGGCACGGGACGCAGGTCGCGTCGATCGTCGCGGGCAACGCGGGGGTCTCCGTCCAGGCCCGCGGCCAGCGCGTGGCGAGGTACTCGGGCCTCGCGCCCGAGGCGCGGCTGGCGGTCTACAAGGCGTGCTGGACCGCCCCGGACCCGGTGGACGACGGATGCGCGACCGCCGACCTCGTGACTGCGATCGACCGAGCCACCCGCGACCGGGTCGACGTGCTCAACCTCGCGGTGGCCGGCCCCGCCGCCTTCGACACGGTGGAAAGCGCGCTGCTGGGCGCGACCGAAGCAGGCATCGTCGCGGTCGGTGCGGCTGGCAACAGCGGCCGGGACGCCTTCGCCGCCCACCCGTCGCCCTGGGTGCTCTCGGTCGGCGGGACGGCCGGAGCCCGGCGCCGGGGCGACGTCGTGCTTGGCCGGGGCGCGGCCGTGGCAGGGGCGATGGCGTCCTCACGCCCGGTCGGACCGGCCCGACTCGTCCTGGCGCAGGACGTCGCGGCCCGCGGCGCCACCCGAGAAGAGGCCCAGCTCTGCGCACCGGGGAGCCTGGACGCCTCCCGGACGTCCGGCGCGGTCGTGCTGTGTCGACGCGGCGGGATCGCGCGGGTCATGAAGTCAGCGGCGGTCCGCCAAGCCGATGGGGTCGGAATGGTGCTCGTCAACACCGACCCAGGCACGATCGAGGCCGACTTGCATTCCGTGCCGACGATCCACGTCCGCCGGCCCGCGGCCGCCGAGATCCTCGACTTCCACGCCGAGCGACCGCACGCCCGGATCACCCTGCGGCCGCTGCCGACAGAACGGGGCCCGGCCGGGGTCGCCCGCTGGTCCGCACCCGGTGACCCGACCGCGACGCTGGTCAAGCCCGACCTGGTCGCACCGGGCTCGGGGGTGCTCGGTGCCGTCCCGCCGTCGGCGAGCGGCTCCCGCTGGAACTTCGCGTCCGGGACGTCGGCGGCCACCGCCTGGACCAGCGGCCTGGCGGCCCGGCTGCTGGCCCGCACCCACTGGGACGCGGACCGCATCCGCTCGGCCCTGGCCACCTCGGCCGGTGCGGTCGCCGGCAACCCGTCGGTGCTGCGCAGTGGCGCCGGACGTCCCCATGCGGAAAATGCCGAGAGCCCCGGCCTCGCCTACCTGGCCCGTCCCGGCGACTACCGCGCCTGGCTGGAGGGCGATCTCGACCGCGACTTGAACACCCCGTCGATCCTGCTCTCCGAGCACGGCGACATCGTGCGCCGGACGGTCACGAACGTGAGCCGCCGGGCGGCGTACTTCTCGGTCCGGGTGACCGGTTTCGAGACGCACGACGTGAGGGTCACCCCCGTCGCGCTGAGGATCCGGCACGGCGAGAGCGCCGACTACAAGGTCACGGTGAGTGGCCCCCACCACGCCCATCCGCTCGATGACGGCTGGATCACGTGGGTCGGTGCCGACGGGACCCGCGCCCGGATCCCGGTCGTGCTCACTCGCTGAGGCCCAGCCCCAGCTCTGCCGCCGACTTCTCGCGCATCTCGACCTTGCGGACCTTGCCGGTCACGGTCATCGGGAACTCGTCGACGACCATCACGTAGCGCGGGATCTTGTAGTGGGCCAGCCGGCCCTCGGCGAACTCCCGCACCCCCTGCGCGTCCAGCGGCTCCGCGCCGGACCGGACCGTGACCCACGCGCAGAGCTCCTCGCCGTACTTCTCGTCGGGCACGCCGACCACCTGGACGTCCTCGATGTCGGGGTGGGTGTGGAGAAACTCCTCGATCTCGCGCGGGTAGATGTTCTCCCCGCCGCGAATCACCATGTCCTTGATCCGGCCGACGATGTTGCAGTAGCCGTCCTCGCGCATCTCGGCGAGGTCGCCGGTGTGCATCCAGCCGTCGCCGTCGATGGCCTCGTCGGTCTTCTCCGGGTCGTCCCAGTAGCCGAGCATCACGGAGTAGCCGCGGGTGCAGAGCTCGCCGGGCTCGCCGCGCTCGACGGTCTCCCCGGTCGTGGGGTCGACGACCTTGATCTCGACGTGCGGGTGGACCCGACCGATGCTGGCGGTACGGCGCTCCAGGTCGTCGTCGGCGCGGGTCTGGGTCGAGACGGGACTGGTCTCGGTCATGCCGTAGCAGATGGACACCTCGGCCATGTGCATGTCCTCGACGCAGCGCTTCATCACCTCCACCGGGCAGATCGACCCGGCCATGACGCCGGTGCGGAGGCTGCTGAAGCTTGATAGGGGGAACTCGGCGGAGCCGAGGAGCCCCTGCATGGCGATGAACATGGTCGGGACGCCGTAGACCGCGGTGCACCGCTCCTCGGCGATGGTCCGGAGGGTGATCTCGGGGTCGAAGCCGGGGGCCGGGATCACCATGGTCGCCCCGTGGGTGGTGCAGCCCAGGTTGCCCATGACCATGCCGAAGCAGTGGTAGAAGGGCACGGGGATGCAGAGCCGGTCCTGCTCGGTGAAGTTGATCAGCTCGGTGGTGAAGAAGCCGTTGTTGAGGATGTTGCGGTGCGACAGGGTGGCGCCCTTGGGCCGGCCGGTGGTGCCGGACGTGTACTGGATGTTGATCGGGTCGCCGGGGTCCAGGTTCGCGAGTCGCTCCGCGACCGCCTCGGGCCGCACCGCTTCGCCTTCGCGCACCAGGTCCGCCCAGTCGTCGGTGTCGAGGTAGACCACGCGGTTCAGGCCCGGGCACTCGTCGCGGACCTCCTCGACCATCGCGCGGTAGTCGCTGGTCTTGAAGCTCGACGCCGAGACCAGCAGTGACAGGCCGCTCTGGTTGACGGCGTAGGCGAGCTCGTGTGTCCGGTAGGCCGGGTTGACGTTGACCAGGATCGCGCCGATCTTCGCCGTGGCGTACTGGAGCAGCGTCCACTCCGCGCAGTTCGGCGCCCAGATCCCGACGCGGTCGCCCTTCTCGACCCCGGCCGCGACCAGGCCGCGGGCCACGCCGTCGACGTCGGCACCGAGCTCGGACCAGGTCCACCGGCGTCCGCTGGCCACCTCGACCAGCGCCTCGCGGTCGGGGTACGACGCGATCGTCCGCTCCAGGTTCGCCCCGATCGTCTCCTCCAGCAGCGCCGGGCTGGCCTCTCCCTGTGCGTAGGACTCCATGCGCGCCAACTTAGGCCGATCCCCCGGGCTCCGCCAGCGTCAGACGGACGGAGCCCGGAGCCGCCTGATCAGCCCAGGAGGTGCTGCAACGCCCGGGCCACGAAGTCGTCCCGCTGGGCCGGGGCGAGGCCCTCGGCCCCGAAGCCGGCGTACACGGTGTCCTCGGTGACCACGACCGCGCCCTCCTCGAAGGCAAGCTGGTCGCGCTGCCAGTCGTTGTTGTTGGGCTCCGAACCGGGTGGTGCACCGGAGACCGTCCACCCGCCCAGGTCGGTCTCGAACGACGTGCTGGACTGCTCGACGCCGTCGACCATCACGCTGGTGTCGTCGACGAACGCGCCCAGGCCCTGGGTGCCCCAGTCGCTGGCGTAGGCAATCGAGACCTCGACCTGCTGGCCGGCGTACCGGCTGAGGTCGACCGACCACTCCTGCCAGCCGTTGGAGTTGCCGGTGGCGGCGTGCCACTCGCCCGTGGTGCCGGTGGGCGAGCAGTCCGTGCCCTGGTAGTGGTCCAGGAACGGGTGCAGGTCGCGCCAGCCGCTCTCGCAGCTGTCGCCGGTCCCCTGGGCGGTGTGGCCGTTGCCGTCGGGCAGTGTCGTCCACTCGTCGCTCCCGACCGGGTGTGCCTCGACGAACGCGTAGTCCCAGTCGGCCTCGAGGTCGTAGGAGGTCCAGAAGTCCAGCGACCCGGAGGTGGCTCCGGTCAGGTCGATCGTGCGGGTGAGCCGCTTGTAGGAGACGTCGTCCTGCTGGCTGTAGACGTACCACTCGCCAGTGTGCGGGTCGTACGGCGCTCCGCCGGGCCGCAGCCAGTCGGCCACGGCCGAGGAGGTGAACTGCGGGAACTTCGAGGGCGGCAGGAAGCTCGACGTCGTCAGGAACGACGCGGTGTGGCCCTGGTTCTCGGCCGATCCGGGCGCGTTGAGCTCGCCCTCGAACCCGGCGAACGCACCATCGGTGCCCGCGACGGGGTAGGGGTTGCCCGCTTCGTCGGTGCCGCCGTCGGAGACGTAGCTGAACGAACCCAGCCAGTACTGCAGGAAGTCGTTGAAGACCGGCAGGCATGGGTAGGTGTCGGGTGTGGTGCACTCCGGCGGCGCGAACGGGTTGTAGTCGTAGACGCCGTCCGCGCCCTCGGCGAAGCGGTTGTACTGGCCAGCGGCCAGGAGCTTTCCGCCCTCGTTGAGGTAGTCGCGCACCGCCAGCTCGAGGGCCAGCGAGTTGTCGTCGATGGTCCCGCCGGGCTGGCCGGGTGAGCGGGGGATGACGTCGTCACCGCTCTCCCACACGACGGCGTCGTAGTGGCCGAGCACGCCGAGGTGGTGGGGTGCGGTGCGGTTGTTGGCGTCGACATCGTAGACATCCGCGTCGTAGCCGGCGGCCTCGACCGCGGCGACGTGCTCGTCGGCGTACCAGGGCTCGGTCCCGCCCTGGGCCGGCGAGACGCCGGAGTAGTCCTCCGCGGCGAGCACCAGCACGTCACCGCCGATGTCGTCGGCCACGGTGTAGGTGAACGGCTCGGTGCTGACCCGGCCCGCGTCCGGCTTCACGCCGGAGAACCAGACCCGGACCTCGTCGCCGTGCGATGCCCCCCGCACCACGCCGCGCTTTTCGGCGTAGTAGTCGTCATGGGTGTCTCCGTAGCGCTCGCCGCCGTCCCACTCGTGGACCCCGGCGCTGGTGGTGGGGCCACCGTTGATCGAGTAGCGCAGCTGCAGCCGCTGCACCTGGCGGTCGGCGGTGACCGCGACCGGCTGGGCGGTGCCGTGGGACACGGAGAACGGGTCGGCGACCAGGTCGGGCGCCTTCTCCCCGTTGAACGTCACCGGATCGGCCGGGGTGTCGGCGGAGTCAGCGACCGACAGGGCGAACGGGATGTTCTTCTGGAACTCCTCGCGGATCAGCCGCGGGTCGTCGGGGAAGTTGAACCCGCTCACGCAGTCCTCGGCGACCCACTCGTCGTCGGGGTACTTGTTGGAGGCCACCTCGCAGGTGGTCATCTCGGGCGTGAAGCCGAGGGTCCCGAACTTCACGGTCATGTGGGTGTCGGTGTCGCCGTTGGTGGTGTAGAGCTCGGCGGAGATGTCGGGGTCGTAGCCGGGGACCGCGGGGTCGGCGTCGGTGCCGGCCATCTTCTCGAGGATCGTGTCGTCGGGCGAGGGGGTGCTGACCTGCCAGCCGATGCCGTAGAGCAGCAGCTCGGCGGCGGAGTGGTAGTTGACGAACTGCTCGAAGCCGACCCGCGAGAAGAGGTCGTCGAGGGCCTGGGACTCCGGCTCGGAGTTGGGTCGGTTACCGCGGTAGGTCTGGCTCGACGTCTGGGGCGAGGAGCCCTCGTTGTCCCAGCCCCACTTGGTGGCGTAGTTGCGGTTGAGGTCGACCCCGTCGTTGCCGGTGATGGCGCTGTCCCCGTCGTTGTCGCGCAGGTTCTTGCGCCAGAGCCGGTTGTCGCCGGTGAAGGTGTGGTCGTAGCCATCGGGGTTGGCCACCGGGACGAACCACAGCTCGGTGGTGTTGACCAGCCTGGTGATCCGGGGGTCGGAGCCGTAGTTGTCGATGAAGTGGTGCATCAGCCGCCGCACCATCTCGGGGGTGATCCACTCCCGAGCGTGCTGGGCGCCGAGGTACATCACCGCCGGACGTGCGCCGTCCTTGACCTTGCCCGCCTGCTTGGTGACCTTCACGGCCAGCATCTCCTGGCCCTGGACGGTGGTGCCGAACGGGACCAGCTTGGCCAGCTTGGGGTTGGCCGCCGCCGTCTCGCGCAGCTCGTCGGCGATCCCGCCGTCCTCGCTCCAGGAGCGGAAGCCCTGGTAGCCGGCACGGTTCTGGGCCAGGGCCACCCGCGAGGCGGCCTTGCCGTTGACCTTCTTGACCGACAGCTGGACGCCCTCGGCGGCGAGCCTGGAGGCCTGGCGGGCGTTCATCACGACCTCGACCGCAACCTTGCCGTTGGGCGCCTTGCCCGTCGCCACGTCCTCGTGGTCGAGGCCGGACAGCTTGAACTTCTCGATGTCGGCCGGGTCGACCTGTCCGACGTAGACCTCGAGTCCGCGTTGCCCGCCGGGATCGGGGGCCCGGCCGGGCTCGGCCTGGGACGCGAGGGGGGCGCCGAGTGCGCCCAGGAGGAACAGAACTACCAAAAGGGCGAAGCTGCGCCGCTGCATGCGTACTCCCGAGATGAGTTGCGTGGCCACGGTCGGTGGGCCACAGTCAACGTACGTGACGTGGCTCACATGTCAAGGTCCCTAGGCTGGACCCCGTGGACACCGATGCCGTACTGACCCTGCTGCAGGATGTCGCGGCCGAGGTGATCAACCCGAGGTTCCGCGACCTGGCCTCCGAGGAGATCGTGGAGAAGAACCCCGGCGACCTCGTGACGGTCGCCGACCGCGAGGCCGAGGCCCTGATCACCAAGGCCTTGTCCGCGACCTACCCAGACGCGCTGGTGCTCGGCGAGGAGGCCGAGGCGAGCGACCCGACCCTGGAGGAGCGGTTCCGGGCGGCGGACCACGCGTTCACCGTCGACCCCGTCGACGGCACGAAGAACTTCGTCAAGGGCTCCCCCGATCACGCCGTGATGGTGGCGGAGGTGAGGACCGGGACCGTGGTGCGGTCGTGGATCTGGCAGCCCCAGCACCAGCTCTCGTACGTCGCCGAGCGCGGCGCGGGAGCGTGGCGCAACGGCGAGCGGCTGGTGCGCCCGCCCCTCGGTGACGAGCTGCGCGGCGTGACGTCACGACGGTCGTGGGTCGGCAGGGCGCTCGGCGCGCTTTCCCGGCTGGAGCTCACGTGGGTCTGCTGCGGGGTGGACTACCCGAAGCTCGTCGAGGGCGCCGCCGACTACGCGATCTACCACAAGTCCAGCCCGTGGGACCATGCGCCGGGCTCCCTACTGCTCTCCGAGGCCGGCTGCTTCCTGGGGACGTCCGAGGGTGAGGCCTACCAACCCCAGGCGCCGCGTCCGGCCGGCCTCATTTCGGCGGCCGACCGGACGACGTACGACCTGGTGCAGGGGCTCCTCTCAGACCTGCGGCCGGTCAGGTGACGCCGGCTCAACAGCGGCGTGGGCGTCCCGGACGACCCGGTCGTGCCTCAGCGAGCTTCCGCGGGTCTCCTTCGCCAGCAGTACCGCGACAACGCTGATCACCGAGGCGATGGAGACATAGACGCCGATGCCCGTCGGGTCGCCGTCGTTGGCCTTGAGGATCGCGGTGGCGATGATCGGGGCCAGTGCGCCTGCGAAGATCGACGCCAGCTGGTAGCCAACGGACGCGCCCGTGTAGCGCACCGAGGTGCCGAACAGCTCGGAGAAGAACGCCGCCTGCGGGGCGTACATCAACGAGTGGAAGAACAGGCCGACGACGACGGCCAGCAGCACCTGCCCCGAGCTCTGCGACTCGATCAGGCCGAAGAACACGAACGACCACACGCCGACGCCAACGGCTCCGGCGAGGTAGAGCGGACGGCGCCCCACCCGGTCCGACAGCGCGCCCAGCGCGGGCACCATGAAGAACTGGATGGCTGCTCCGATCAGCAGCATCTTCAGGATCAGGTCGGTGCCGACGCCCAGGAAGTCGGTCGCGTACGCCAGCACGACGATGGTGAAGATGTAGTAGGAGATGTTTTCGGCCATCCGCATGCCCATCGCGATCAGGACCTCCTTGGGGTAGGTCTTGATCACCTCCATCAGGGGCATGTGCGACTCCGCTTGCTTCTTCTCCTCGATCTCCGCGTGGGCCTCCTTGAAGACCGGCGACTCCTCGATCTGCAGCCGCACGTAGAGGCCGATCAGCACGAGCACGGCGGACAGCAGGAACGGGATCCGCCAGCCCCAGGCCTCGAAGTCCGCGTCGGTCTGCACCGCCGCGAGGAAAAACAGGACACCGGTGGCGAGCAGGTTGCCAAGCGGCACGCCGGCCTGCGGCCACGAGGACCAGAAGCCACGGCGTGCCTCGTCACCGTGCTCGGCGGCCATCAGGACGGCGCCGCCCCACTCACCACCCACGGCGAAGCCCTGGGCCAGCCGGCAGACCAGCAGCAGGATCGGCGCCGCGACGCCGATGGTGGCGTACGTCGGCAGCAGGCCGATGGCGAACGTCGCGACTCCCATCAGCATCAGTGCGGCGATGAGCATCTTCTTCCGACCGACCCGGTCACCGAAGTGACCGAAGACGATCCCGCCCAGCGGCCGGGCGGCGAAGCCGACGGCGTACGTGCCGAACGCGAGCAGAGTCGCGTTGACCGGGTCCGCGTCGGGGAAGAACAGGGTGCCGAACACGAGGGCGGCGGCGGAGCCGTAGAGGAAGAAGTCGTACCACTCGACGGCGGTGCCGACGAGGCTGGCGAAGACGACCTTGACGATCGAGCGGGTGGAGCGTTGCTCGACCGGGACTGACTGGGTGGACATGGTCTTCCTTTCAGGCGGCGGTCCAGCCGCCATCCATCACGAACGCCGATCCGGTGATCGAATCGGTCCCTGGGCCACAGAGGAAGCAGACCATGTCGGCAACCTCCGTGGGCTCGACGAGCCGTTGTACTGGCGTCCTGGCCAGCAGTACCCGGTCGAGCACTTCTGATTCTTCGATGCCGTGGGCCCGCGCCTGGTCGGCGATCTGGCCCTCCACGAGCGGTGTCCGCACGTAGCCGGGGCACACGGTGTTGCTGGTCACGCCGCGCCCTGCGCCCTCGAGAGCGATGACCTTGGAGAGGCCCTCGAGCCCGTGCTTGGCGCTGACGTAGGCGGACTTGTACGGCGACGCACGGTGACCGTGGACGCTGGAGACGTGGACGATCCGGCCGAACCCTCGGTCGTACATCCCCGGCAGCAGCCGACGCGTGAGCAGGAACGGGGCCTCGAGCATCAGCCGGTGGATCGCCCGGAACCGCTCGGGCTCGAAGTCCTCCAGCGCGGCGACGTGCTGGATGCCGGCAGAGTTGACGAGGATGTCCGCGTCCATCTGCAGGGCGTCGATCGCGTCGCCGTCGGTGAGGTCGATCCCGGCGTGGTCGCCGTCGATGGTGGCCGCCACCTTGGCGGCCTGCTCCTCGTCGCGGTCGAGCACCGTGACCTGCGCTCCGAGCTCGGCCAGCCGCGTCGCCACGGCGGCGCCGATACCGCTGGCCCCGCCGGTCACCAGAGCACGGCGACCTTCGAGCGTGGAGGCGAGTTGTGGCATGCGGCACACGCTAGGCGGATCGACCGACCCACGAACATGGCGCCAACACACATAATCTCCTCAAGTACATGTGCCGAACGCACCCGTGGGACCGAGAATCGGAGGGACTCTGCGAGTGGTCCCTGGCCGGCCGAGCCGGTGCCGGCAGCGAGCTGACCTGACGAATCGGGCGCTGGCTCGATAGCGTGCAGCGCATGCCCATCAAGCTCGAGAACGTCGGGATCGCCGTCCGCGACCTCGAAGCGACGATCGCCTTCTTCACCGACCTCGGGCTTACCGTCCTCGGCCGTGACACGGTCAGTGGAGAGTGGACCGACACAGCCGTCGGCCTCGACGGCAACCACGCCAACATCGCCATGCTCCAGACGCCAGACGGCATCGGTCGTCTCGAGCTTTTCGAGTACCTCCACCCCGACGCGATCGAGACGGAGCCCACCCGGCCCAACGAGATCGGCATGCACCGCGTGGCCTTCTCGGTCGACGACATCGACGAGGCCCTCGAGATCGCCGCGAGGCACGGCTGCCACCCGCTACGCGGCGTGGCGACCTATGAGGACGTGTACAAGCTCACCTATGTCCGTGGTCCCAGCGGCATCATCGTCATGCTCGCCGAGGAGCTGAAGAAGAGCTGACTCCGGGTCGACCCTCATCGGGCTGCGTCGATCTGCTCCTGCGCGTCGGCGAGTAGCTCCACTATCCGGGCGCCGAAGTTGACGTCGACCTCGTGCGCCTCGCCGCTGTTGGCGGACTCCACGAGCTGCTGGGCCGCGATGGCCAACAGCTCGGCCGGGGAGCGGTCGGGGCGCAGGGGCATGGGGGACACGCCGGCGTCGCCCCACACCGCGGCCTCGAACCCGGCCGCAGCCGGTGGCGCGAACATGGTGAGCGAAGCGGTACTGGTCACGCCGGCCTCATGACGGATCACCAGCGTCACCAGGTCGCCGTCACCGCCGAGCGCTGTGAGAGACGCGACCGGGCCGAGGGCGGCAGTCAACGTCGAGAGCGCATGCGGGCCGATGTCCCACAGGGCGCCGCTCTCCCACCGCCACGGCGAGGACCCGAACGGGTTGCCCTGCTCCTGCAGCGAGCTGAACCACCGCAACCAGCCGCCACGCCAGCCCGCCGCCGCCCGGACATCACGGAACCACGCCCGCGACGTGTCGACGAAGCGGTCGGTGAAGAAGACCACCGAGGCCACACCAGCCGCGGTGGCGGCGTCACGCAAGGCCTGCGCGGCGGCAACGGTCATGGCGACGGGTTTGTCCAGGAGCAGGTGCTTCCCAGCCTGCGCGGCCGTCAGCGCGAGCTCCGCTTGGACCGCGGGAGGTACGGCGAAGGCGACGGCATCCACGTCCGTGAGCAGCGCCTCGAAGTCGTCATGGGCCGGGACGCCGAGCCCCGTCGCCAGATTGCGCGCCTTCTCCGGGCTACGACCCCAGACACCGACCAGCTCAACACCCTCGGCGGCGATCAGCCCAGGGCCGTGCGCGATGCCCGCCCAGGGGCCTGTTCCCACTAGACCGAATCGCACGGCGGCACGCTACCGGTGGTCCGGCCGGTCAGTGAGCAGCGGCAGGGACGGGTCCCACGTGGTCCCGTCGCGCTGGTCACGGCGGCGGCGCGCGATGCCAGACAGAGCCTCGAGGACGACGCGGTTGGCGAGGAACGAGGTGATGTCGGCGTGGTCGTACGGCGGCGACACCTCGACGACGTCGACGCCGACGACCGGCAGCTCGTACGCCACCCGGCGCACGGAGTCGAGCAGCTGCCGGGCGGTGAGGCCACCCGGTTCTGGTGTGCCGGTGCCAGGAGCGTGCCCGGGGTCGCACACGTCGATGTCGACCGAGAGGAAGACCCCGTCGCAGCCGTCGGTCGCGATCGAGAATGCCTCGGTCAGGCAGTCGTCGAGCCCACGGTGCACGATCTCGGTCATCTCGTAGGACCGCATCCCCTGCTCCGCCATCCAGTCCAGGGTGGCGGGCTCGGGCCAGTAGCCGCGAAGGCCCATCTGCAGGAACCGGTCCCCGCGCAGGGCGCCGGACTCGATGAGGCGACGCATCGGCTGGCCGTGCCCGATGAGCGACCCGAACTCCACGTTGCCGGTGTCGGCATGCGCATCGAAGTGGACCATCGACACCCTCCCCTGGCCGAGGTGCTGGGCGACGCCGGCCGCGTCCGGCCAGGCGATGGTGTGGTCCCCGCCCAGGACCAGCGGGATCGCGCCGTTCGAGGTCACCGTGTAGACGGCCTCCTGCAAGTCGCGGACCGAGCGTTCGGCGTCGCCGGAGAACATCTCCACGTCGCCGGCGTCGTACACCGCGAGGTCCTGCAGCCCGTCGACGCGCATGGCGAGCGAGGGGCGCGAGCCGTCGTGGGACAGGTAGCAGGTCTGCCGGATGAACTGCGGCCCGAACCTGGTGCCAGCGCGGTGCGAGGTGCCGCCGTCGAAGGGCGCCCCGAGGATCACGACGTCCGCTCCCTCGTACGTCGTGGAGTCCGCCCAGTCGCAGCGATCGACTCCCAGGAACGTGATGTCGGGCCCGTACTGTGCTCCGTAGCGTGCCATCTCAGTTACCCCGTTCGACGAGCATCGGCCGCGGTGCCACCTGCCCGGGCAAATGTAGGTGAGCGCACCTCATCGTGACAGGGCGGTGAGCGAGGAGTCCGTGAAGTCCGCCAGGAGATGTTCTGGTGGGGACGTCGAGAACCGGCTCGCAACTCCGTCCCCGGAGCGAGGCGCACGCCAGTCCTCCCGCCGCGCACGCCTCGACGTGGTGATGGCTGCGCTACCGCTCGAGGTCGAGACCGATGGCGGGCAGGCGTATTCAGCGACGCTCTGCGTCCTCCTTTGCAGGTACCAGCCGGATCTCCGGCGTCGTGGCTTGCTGCCTCTCGATGCCTGCGACCACAACGTCCACAGGAGGGACATCACATGAACAAGCTCAGTTGCGGAATCGCGGCCGCCGCGTCAGCCGCCGTACTCGTCGCGTCGGGAGGGACCGCCTTCGCCGAAGGGGTGACACCCAACGTCGACCAGGCCGCCGACCCCGGTGAGGTGATTCACCTCTCCAAGACGGTTTCCACACCGCCCATCCCGCCGAAGCCGGACATCGTGCTCCTGGTCGACAAGACCGGGAGCATGGGCGGGGAGCTCGCCAACGTGAAGGCGAACTTCAACTCGATCGTGTCCCAGGTCAAGGCGCTGCAGCCCGACGCGCAGTTCGCCGTCGCGGCGTACTGCGACTTCGGGGACCCTGCCCCCGCGTTCCAGCGGTTCACCGACCTGACCGGTGACGCCACCACGCTTACGACGGCGATCAACAACGTGAACCTCTGCGACGGCGGCGACACCCCCGAGGCACAGCTCAATGCGCTGTGGGAGATCGGCGATGGAGGAGACGCGGTGACGTTCCGGCCCGATTCCAGCCGGATCGTTGTGTGGTACGGCGACAACCCCGGCCACGACCCGTCCGGCGGCCACAGCGAAGCCGACGCCACGCAGTCCCTCATGGACGTCGAAGCGAAGGTGCTCGCGATCAGCACCGGCGCTGCGAACAACCTCGACGGCACCGGCCAGGCCACGCGCATCACCACCGCGACCGGCGGCGACCTGCTCTCCGGGGTGGCGGCCGGTGACGTCTCGGACGCAATCCTGGCGGGTCTGCAGAACCTCGACGTGACGGTCGCCGGGTCACCCAGCTGCGACCCCGGCCTGAGCATCGCGCTCAGCCCGGCCAGCCAGACTGTGCAGAGCGGCACCGATGCCGTGTTCGACGAGACCATCACGGTCGCGCCCGACGCACCGCAGGGCGCCACCCTGCAGTGCACGGTCCCGTTCACCCTGAACGGTGCGGACGCAGGTCCGGCGTTCACCCAGACGGTGAGCATCGACGTCAACGACGTGACACCGCCGACGGTCGCCTGCCCGCCGGGTCCCAACCCCGCCGGTCACGAACCGAGCGCCGACAACGAGGACGGATTCTTCCGGATGGTCGCCAGCGACAATGTCGACCCCTCGGTCCCGATCTACGTCAAGGACCTCGGCTCCGGCACCGTCTTCGGGCCGTACCCGTCACGGACGACGTTCAAGCTGACCCAGGCGCCCGGCGGGCGGGTCAGGGCGAAAACCTTCACCGGCGTCGTCGAATGGAAGTTCACCTTCACGGGTGACGCACAGCTGATTGCCTCCGACGCCGCGGGCAACACCGCGACGGCGACCTGCCTGGTCCCGCCGAACGGCTGACCGACACCAGATCGGACGACGGCCCCCTGTGCGCGCAGGGGGCCGTCGTCCGGTCGGGCCGAGGAGCCGTCCAACGACTCAGCGAGCGCGGCGGCCAATCGTCAGCGGATCCGGAGACGGTGCACGCGCAGGGCGAGCTGCACCTCGAGACTGCGGGCGGGGTCGCGCCAGTCGGCGCCGAGCAGCTCGCCGATGCGCGCCAGCCGCTGGGAAACGGTGTTGGGGTGCACGTGCAGCCGGGCGCCGGTCTCCTTGAGCCGGCCGCCGGTGGCGAACCACGCCTCGAGGGTCGCCACCAGCTCGGTCCCCCGGGCGGCGTCGTACGCCAGGACCGGTCCGAGGGTCGACTCGAGGAAGCCGGCCAGCTCGTCGGGTCCGTTGTCCCCCAGCAGCAGCCGGGCCAGCCCCAGCCCGGCCGGGTCGCTGACCTCGCCCGAGCGGCCGAGTGTCAGCAACGTGTCGAGGCAGCGCCGCGCCTCGTCGTACGCCGGTCGGAGGTCATCGGGGTTCGCGGCGGCCACGCCCACGGTCGCCGGTCCGCCGGCCCGCTCGAGGGCGGACCGCACCTCCTCGCCGACGGCGAGTGGGTCCTCGGCGGAGGCGAGCAGGACCACGGTGCCGTGGTACTCGCCGACCAGGCCGCGTCCGGTGGCGGCAAACCGCGCGAGCGCCCGGACCGCGGCGTACCGGTCGATGCCGTCAGTTGCCGCGACCGCCACGACCAGCGGCGCCTCCAGGACGACGCGCTGGTGCCGGGCCCGCTGGCGGAGTCCAGGGTCTCCGGCCTTGCGGTCGAAGAGGTCGCTCAGCAGCTCACCGCCCAGCCGGTTCTCGGTGTCGGCGACGGTGCGGGCGAAGAGCAGGACCAGTGCGGTGACCATGGCGCCACGCTCGAGGGTGCGTCGCTGGGCCAGGTCGAGCGACCCGGCGGCGTCGTGCAGGACCAGGGTCGCGACATGCTCGGTGCCGGCCAGGGCGGCGACCACGTAGGAATCCCCCACCCGGACCGAGCGGCCGGAGGTCACCGACTCGGCAACCGCGTCACCCCAGTCGCCCGTCCCGGGTGCACCCGCGATCAGCTCGCCACCTGGGTCGTGCACCGCCACCCGGCCGGACAGCTCCTCCGAGAGCACCTGGGCCACCTCGGTCACGCCGCCGCCGTGGAGCAGCAGATCCGTGAGGCGGTCGTGGGCCCGGGCTGCGCTCTCGACCGCGATGGTGTGCTCGGTCATGGTCCGGTTGGCGTCGTCGAGCTCGGCGAACAGCCGCGCGTTCTGCAGCGCCACCGCGGCGTGCGCCGCGAACGACGTGAGAAGGCTGACCTCCGCGGGCGGGAACGGCCGCACCGTGCGGTGCACCGCGAGCAGCGCGCCGATCACCTGGTCGTCGACGACGAGGGGCACGCCGAGGATCGCCCGGATCCGTTCTCCGGCGACCGCCTCGTCGATGTAGCCGCGGTGCAGGAACCGCTCGTCGGACTGGTAGTCGGGGGTGAAGTACGGCGCCCCGGTCTGGGCGACCAGGCCGAGCAGCCCGGTCCCGAGCGGGAGGCGGAGCTCCTTGAACTCCGGCGTCAGCGCCCCGTCGGTGACCTTCATGTACGACGCGCCCTCGGCCTCGTCGTTGAGCGACAGGTAGGTCATGTCGGCGTTCAGCAGCTGACGGGCCCGGCGCACGATCGCCGCCAGGATGGCGTCCACGTCGCGGATCGCCGTGAGGTCGCTCGCGGTGTCGTAGAGGGCGGTCAGCTCCGCCTCACGCGCCCGCTGGCGGGCGATCAGCTCGCGGAGCCGGGTGGCGACGTCGTACTCACGACGGAGCTCGGCCAGCTCGGTCTCCGAAGCACCCGACCGTTCGGCGTCGGCCACCACCTCGTCGAACGCGGAGCGTGGTGCCTGGTCGTAGAGCAGGTCCAGGAAGGAACGATTCACGGGCCGGCTCGCATCAGGGCTCCCGCGCCACCGTCATCCGCCGGTCGCCGAACGCGACCTCGTCCCCTGGCAGCAGGGTGGTCGGCGTCCCGGCCTGCAGATCCTTGGGGACCCCCTCGCGGATCAGCACCGAGCCGTTGGTGGACCCGCGGTCCATCACGACCAGCACTCCGTCGGGCGCGACCTGGAACTGCGCATGGGTCTTGGACAGGGACAGGTCCTCCGACCGGAGCGGGACGACGTGTCGCACCTCCTCGCCGGGCCGCGGCTCGGGCCGGCGGCCGACGAGGGCGAGCCCCTCGACGACGAACGTCTCCCCGGAGTCGAAGCTGACCCGCCAGCGGGCGAGCGGGGGGATGGCCCGGTGACGGATCACCGTGCGCTCCGGGGACGGCTCGCGCAGTGACGGTGGCACCAGGCGCATGGCGGTGAGGTTCACGATCTGGCGCGGTGGCTGCTCCGTGACGGCTGGCGCCTCGGGGACCGGCCGGACGTCGACCACGACCGCGTCCGTGACCAGGTCGTGCCAGCCGCGCCGCATCCGACCGGTGTCCATCACCGCTGTCCACGCCAGGGTCGCCACCCCGAGCCCGAAGGTCGGCAGCGTGGCCACGCCGAGGATCAGGGTCCGCTGGATCGCCGGGAGCACCCCGATCGGGGTGCCGGTGCCGACGTGCACGACCCGCAGCCCGAGCGCGGCCTTCCCCGGCGACGTACCGGACTTGCCCAGAACCACGGCGAAGACCAGACCGACCAGCAGCAGCGTGCCGCCGATGACCAGGACCCCGGCGCCGACGCCACCGCGCGTGATCAGGAAGTGGTACGCCGCCCAGGCGACGGCCGCCACGATGGACCAGGCGATCAGCCGGTCGAGGACGAACGCGTAGAACCGGCGGTCGAGATCGGCCGCGGGAAGCATCGTTGCCTCGGTCGTCGCCGTCATCGCCATGTCATCGCCAGCCGGCTGGTTCACGGGTTGGTGACCTGGATGGTCACCCCGTCACCCAGGTCGAGGATCGCCCCCGGGAGCAGCTGCACAGCAACCCCCGGCTGCAGGTCCTCGGGGGGCAGACCGGGCTGCACCAGCACCGTGCCGTTGGTCGAGCCCAGGTCGGTGACGACGGCGCTGCCGTGGTCGGCGCCCGAACCCGTCCGCACCTCCAGGTGGGTGGACGAGATCTCCTGCTGGGGGCTGGGCACCGTCACCAGCCGCGGGTGCTCCGACGACGCGGCCGCCTGCGCCGCCGGGGCCCGGCCGACCAGCACCGGGCGATCGACCTCGACCGTCTCGCCGCTGGAGAACACCAGCGTCGCGACCGGCCGGGACACCACGTCGGGGGCGGATGGCTGTCCGGGGATGCCGGGTGGTGGGACCTGCCCAGGGTCGCTCGCCCCGGCCCGGGTCAGGCCGTCGTGGTCGGCGTCGGAGATGGCGGTCTCGGCCGTGTCGGGCTCCGCGACCTGCTGGAAGGGAGGTTCCTGGACGCGCGAGACCCGCACCAGGCCGTTCTGGACGGTCAGGTCCGGGCCCGCTCCCTCCCCGCCCAGCTCGATGACCAGTCCGGTGACTCCGGTCATGGACTGCTCGACCCAGGTCGTGGCGGCCGAGCCGGCAAGCTCGACCTCGCCGTCGGGCGTCGAGAAGCGGGCGGTGGCCGGTCCGCGGACGACCACCTTGGTGTCGGCGTCGGACTCACTGACCAGCACGAAGCCGGGCAGCTCGCGCAGCCCGTCGGAGATCAGGGCATCGAGGACCTCGTCGAAACCGGCTCCGTCGTCCACGAGCTGCCACAGCTGCGCCACGCGCCCCTTCTCGGAGGGAGGCAGCACCACGATCGCGTGGTCACCGAAGATCCCGAACCAGTCACCGGGACGGTAGGTGCGCGCGATGGTTGCGTCGCTCACGGCACGGCCCCCAGCTTCTCTTCCAGGCTCTCCCGCTGCCGTCGGGAGTCGTAGGCGCTGTCTGCCGCCAATCCCACCACATCGACCACAACGGCGGTCGCGTTGTCCTCACCCCCCGCGGACACCGCAGCCGCCACCAGCCGGTCCGCCGCGTCCCGGGGGTCCTCGGTCTCCCGGAGGATGGTCTCCATCGCGGCCTCGTCGATCATTCCGGTGACGCCGTCGGAGCACAGCACCAGCCGCTCGGCCGAAGCCAGCGGCAGCTCGAAGAAGTCGGCCTCGGCCAGGTCCGGGCCGCCGAGGGCACGAGTGATCACGTGCCGCTTGGGATGGGAGGCGACGTCGGCTTCGGAGATCTTGCCGGAGTCGACCAGCTCCTGGACCAGGCTGTGGTCGACGCTCACCCGCTCGAGCCCGTCGGGGCCCACCCGGTAGGCACGGGAGTCGCCGAGGTTGGCCACCAACCACCGCGGGCTCTCGTCGTCGTGCACCAGCAGTGCGACCACGGCGGTGGTGCCGGCGTACCACCGGCGGCCGCGTCCGCTCGCCTGCTGCGCGCCGTACTCCGCGATCCGCTGCTGGCAGGCACGAAGCGTGGTGGCGACCTGATCCGCACCGCCGCGGGCGTCGTAGTCCTGGCCGGCCAGCGCACCGAACTCCTCCACGACGATGGCGCTGGCCACATCGCCTCCCTCGTGGCCGCCCATGCCGTCTGCGACGAGGAAGATCGGGGGGTCGGCGAGGAAGGCGTCCTCGTTGACCTCGCGGACCTTCCCCACGTCGGTAGCTGCCCCGTAGTGGAGCTCGACCTTCTTCATCCCCACCTCCTGGCTGGGCATGAGCGTACGGCGCCGGGTACCCCGGTGGCCGGTAGCGTGGTGGGGATGTCCGGAACGCGTTCGAGGGGCCGCGGTGCACGCACCCTGGCCGAGCAGCTGCGGGGGTGGCCCGATGACCGTCTCTCCCGGCTGCTCCGCGAGCGCCCCGACCTGGCCACGCCTGCCCCTCACGACTCGGCCCAGCTGGCGGCCCGGGCCGCCACCCGCGCCTCCGTGCTGCGCGCGCTCGACCAGCTGACCCTGCCCGAGCTCTGTGTCCTTGATGCCCTCGTGGTCGCCGGTCAAACCCCCTCCGACGAACTCGCCTCGATCGTGCGGGCGTCGGAGTCCAGCGTGGCCGCGGCGGTCGGGCACCTGAGCGACCTCGCCCTGGTCTGGGAGTCCCCAGGCGGGCTGCGCGCACTGAGTGCGGTTGCGGAGGCCCTGACTGCGGGTGCGGCGCCGGGGGTCAGCGGGGTGCGGCCGGTCTCGCCCGACCCCCCGGCTCCGGACACCGTGCACCAGCACCTCGAGAAGATTTCTCCGGCCGCCCTGGCCTTGCTCCGGCACGTCGACGACAGCGGTGGCCAGGCGACCACCGGCTCGGCTCGGCAGACGGTCACGCCGGACGACGCCGAGTCACCGGCCGAGGAGCTGCTCGCCCGCCGTCTGCTCGTCGTGCGCTCCGGGAGCACGGCCTGGGTGCCCGGAGAGGTGGGCCTGGCCCTGCGCGGCGGCAGGACCACGGTCGAGCCGATCGACGTCGCCCCGGAGATCGCGACGTCCGAACGTTCCTCCGCGCTGGTCGACCGGACCGCCGCCGGTGCTGCCTTCGAGGCGGTACGGCGGGTGGAGCTGCTGCTGGACCACTGGGGCACTCGGCCGCCGGTGGCCCTGCGCAGCGGCGGGGTCGGCGTACGCGACCTCAAGGCGGCGGCCGGTCACCTGCACGTCGACGAGCCAACCGCGGCGCTGCTCGTCGAGGTGGCCGCGGCCGCGGGCCTGCTCGCGCTCGGCACGGACGAGGACGGCGACCCGGCGTGGCTGCCCACCGACGCCTACGACCGCTGGTGCGCGCGGCCCGTCGAGGATCGGTGGGTCACCCTCGCGGGGGCCTGGCTCGCGACCAGTCGCCTCCCCGGACTGGTCGGCACCCGCGACCTGGCCGGCAAGACCCGTAACGCCCTGGCTCCGGAGATGTCGAGCGTCTTCTCCTCCGAGACCCGGCGGATGACCCTCGAGGTGCTGGCGGAGGTGTCTCCGGGCGAGGTGCTGGCCGCCGGCACCGGAGTTCCGTCGGTGGCGAAACGGGTGGTCTGGCTGCGGCCCCGGCGACCGGGGTCGCGCGCCGACCAGGTGGGCTGGGCGCTGGCGGAGGCCGCCCACCTCGGTCTGACCGGGCTGAACGGCCTGTCGACCGCGGGTCGTGCGCTGCTGGCCGACGACGGGTCGGCCGTCGCCGCGCTCGCTCCGCTGCTCCCGCAGCCCGTCGACCACGTCCTCATCCAGGCCGACCTCACGGCCGTGGCTCCCGGACCGCTCGTGTCGGGGCTGGCCCGCCGGCTGCAGCTGGTCGCCGACATCGAGTCACGGGGTGGGGCCACCGTCTACCGGTTCACACCCGCGTCCGTCCGCCGCGCGCTGGACGTCGGCTGGTCCGCTGCCGAGGTCCACGACTTCATCGAGTCGATCTCGCGCACCGACGTACCACAGCCCTTGTCCTATCTCATCGAGGATTCCGCCCGCACCTTCGGCACGCTGCGGGTCGGCCACGCCGAGGCCTTCATCCGCGCCGACGACGAGACCGCACTGAGCGAGCTGCTGCACCACCCCGGGAGTGCCCAGCTGGGTTTGCGCAGGATCGCGCCCACCGTGCTGGTCAGCTCGACCCCGCTGGACGTGCTCCTGCCGAGGCTGCGCGAACTCGGGGCCGCGCCGGTCGTCGAAGCGATGGACGGCACGGTGCGGGTCGCGAGGCCCGACCAGCGCCGGTCACGCACGCCGAAGGAGCCGCGAGGCCTCCACCTCCGCGCCGCGCGGGAGACCGCACACGTGTCGCACGTGGTCACCGCGATCCGGGCCGGCGACCGGGCGGCGTCGTCGCGGCCGGCCGACCCGGATGCCAAGCTCACGCCCAGCGGCTCGCTGGCCGCGCTCCGTGATGCCGTGGAGTCCGGGACGACCGTGCTGATCGGCTATGTCGACAACCAGGGCGCCAGCACCGAGCGGGTCGTGGACCCGGTCAAGGTCGAGGGTGGCTGGCTGACGGCGTACGACCACCGCAGCGACGACACCCGGACGTTCGCTGTGCACCGGATCACCGCGGTTCGGCCCGCTGCCCCGGCGGGCTGAGGACCGTATGCTCGGACCGTGGACTTCATCAGGTACGCCGAGGCGTCCGCGAGCCTGCTCAACGCACCCCTCGCCGACCACGACGACCTGGTCGCCCACCTCTCCAACCGCCAGTGGCTGCACGACCAGTGCACCGACAAGGACGCGAGCGCGCTACGGCGCTTCCGGCGGGACCTGCGACCGGTGTTCGAGGCCTCCGACGCCGGCGACACCCGGCGGGTGATCGACAACCTGAACGAGCTGATGGAACGCCACCCGATCACGCCGATGGTCTCCGACCACGACGGCAAGGACCTCCACCTGCACGTCGCCACCCGGGCCGCGACCGTCGCCGACCTGCTGATCGGCGAGTCCCTCCTCGGGCTGGCCACCCTGGTCTGCGACCTCGGCCCGACCCGGCTCGGGGTGTGCAGCGCCACGCCCTGCACCAACGTCTACGTCGACACCTCGCCCAACCAGTCGCGGCGCTACTGCTCGGAACGGTGCTCCTCGCGGGCCAACGTCGCGGCCTACCGGGCCCGTCAGCGGGCCGAGTCCTCTGCCTGACCGGCCGTCCGTGACGTTTGGGTTGCACGGGAGGCGTCCAGAGCAACCCGAACGTCACGGGCGTCGGAAGTTGGCGGCCCGGTTGCGCGCGGCGGGCTCCGTCTTCGCCGAGGAGGAGGCCGAGCTGCTCGTCTCGGCGGCCGCCGATCCCCACTCCCTGGCCTCGATGGTGGCGCGCCGGGTCGCCGGGGAGCCGGTCGAGTCGGTCGTCGGGTGGGCATCGTTCTGCGGTTTGCGGATCGTCGCGGCCCCGGAGGTGTTCGTCCCGCGACGTCGTACCGAGCTGTTGGTGGCTGAGGCCCTCCGGACAGTCCGCTACGAAAAGCACCGAAATCCCCGGTCGGGTGCTGCTATTCGTGGCGGACTATCGGATCGGGTGGTGGTGGAGGTGTGCTGTGGCACGGGGGCGGTGGGCGCGGCGATCCTGGCCGGGAGGGGTACGGCGGCGGGCGAGCTCGAGCTGCATGCCGCGGACATCGACCCCCGGGCAACCGCGTGCGCGCGGGACAACATCGGCGGCCTGGGGCAGGTCCACACCGGCGACCTGTACGACGCCCTCCCGGCCCGGCTCCGCGGGCGGATCGACCTGCTGGTCGCCAACGCGCCGTACGTCCCGACCGCGGAGATCCCGCTGATGCCGACCGAGGCCCGTGACCACGAGCCGGCCGTCGCGCTCGACGGCGGCCCCGACGGGCTGGACGTGCAACGCCGGATCATCGGCGGGGCGCCCGAGTGGCTGGCGCCCGGTGGTCACCTGCTCGTCGAGACCAGCCGTCATCAGGCGGCCGGGACCGTCGCCGCCTACGAGGCCGCCGGGCTCGTCCCGAGGGTGGTGATCGACGACGACCTCGACGCCACCGCCGTCGTGGGGTGCCGCCCGTAGGCTGGAGCGATGCATGACGGCCCCCTGATCGTCCAGAGCGACAAGACGCTGCTGCTCGAGGTCGACCACGACCGCGCAGCCGACTGCCGCAAGGCGATCGCGCCCTTCGCCGAGCTGGAGCGCTCGCCCGAGCACATCCACACCTACCGGCTCACCGCCCTCGGCCTGTGGAACGCCCGTGCCGCCGGGCACGACGCCGAGCAGGTGGTCGACACCCTCCTGGAGTTCAGCCGCTACTCCGTCCCGCACACCCTCCTGGTCGACGTCGCGGAGACCATGGCCCGCTACGGGCGGCTCCGCCTCGAGAAGCACCCGACGCACGGGCTGGTCCTGGTCTCCACCGACCGCCCGGTACTCGAGGAGGTGCTGCGCGCAAAGAAGGTCGCCGGCATGATCGGCGACCGGATCGACGACGACACCGTGGCGGTGCACGCCTCCGAGCGCGGCAACCTCAAGCAGGTGCTCCTCAAGCTGGGGTGGCCGGCCGAGGACTACGCCGGGTACGTCGACGGCGAGGCGCACCCGATCGCGCTCGACGAGACCGAGTGGCACCTGCGCGACTACCAGCGGGAGGCCGCCGAGTCGTTCTGGCACGGCGGCTCGGGCGTCGTCGTACTCCCCTGTGGCGCGGGCAAGACTCTGGTCGGCGCCGCCGCGATGGCGCACGCCCAGGCCACCACACTGATCCTGGTGACCAACACCGTGAGCGCCCGCCAGTGGAAGGACGAGCTGGTCCGGCGGACCTCACTGACCGCCGACGAGATCGGGGAGTACTCCGGCGCGGTCAAGGAGATCCGGCCGGTGACGATCGCGACGTACCAGGTGATGACCACCAAGCGGAAGGGCGTCTACCGGCACCTCGAGCTGCTGGATGCCCGCGACTGGGGCCTCATCGTCTATGACGAAGTGCACCTGCTGCCCGCGCCGATCTTCCGGATGACCGCCGACCTGCAGGCGCGGCGCCGGATCGGGCTGACCGCGACCCTGGTCCGCGAGGACGGCCGTGAGGGTGACGTGTTCTCGCTGATCGGGCCGAAGCGCTACGACGCCCCGTGGAAGGACATCGAGGCCCAGGGGTGGATCGCGCCGGCCGACTGCGTCGAGGTGCGGGTGACCATGCCGTCGAGCGAACGCCTGACCTACGCGACCGCGGAGCCCGAGGAGAAGTACCGGCTCGCGTCGTGCACCCACCACAAGATCGACGTGGTGCGGTCGCTGGTCGAGCGGCACGACGGCCAGCCGACGCTGGTCATCGGCCAGTACATCGACCAGCTCGACGAGCTCGCCGAAGCCTTGGACGCGCCGCTGATCAAGGGCGAGACCACGGTCAACGAGCGACAACGGCTGTTCGAGGAGTTCCGGTCCGGGGCCCTCGACCTGCTGGTGGTCTCGAAGGTGGCGAACTTCTCGATCGACCTGCCCTCAGCAGAGGTGGCGATCCAGGTGTCCGGCTCGTTCGGCTCGCGGCAGGAGGAGGCGCAGCGACTCGGCCGGCTGCTCCGCCCGAAGTCGGCCGGACAGACCGCGCGCTTCTACACCATCGTCTCCCGCGACACCGTCGACGCGGAGTTCGCCCAGAACCGGCAGAGGTTCCTGGCGGAGCAGGGGTATGCCTACCGGATCATGGACGCCGAAGCCGTCGAGCGGGAAGGTCTGTGACCCGACCGCCGACCGCGCGAATCCGCTCGACGTGCGAGGCGTTCAATCGGAATGGACGCCGAAGCCGTCGAGCCGGAAGGTCTGTGACCCGACCCTGACTGGGCCCTGAGATCGTCATCTCGGGGGTGACTTCAGCGGCGGCACGAGCGACGCTGGTGCCATGACCAAAGACCTCGTGCGTCCCCGCGACCGCTGGATCGCCGGCGTCTGCTCCGGCCTTGCCCGCAGGTTCGGCATGTCACCCAACACCGTCCGGCTGCTCTTCGCGATCAGCTGCCTGCTCCCGGGCCCGCAGTTCGTCGTCTACATCGTGCTGTGGGTGCTGATGCCGTCGGAGGAATGACGCGCGCGTGCGGCGAGCAGCAGCATCCAGGCGGTGCCGGTGAACGCGACCGCCGCACCCACGCCGAACGCCCAAGGGATCCCTCGAGCGTCGGCGACGACGCCCATCAGGATCGGCCCGGCACCGAGCCCCAGGTCGATGAACGCGCTCGCGGTCCCCGCTGCGGCACCGCGCTCCGACGGCCGGGCGGTCGCGAAGATCGCCGAGAAGAACGCCGGAGTCGAGAACGTGACCCCGACCGCGCTCACCACCACCCCGACCAGCAGCCCCGCCGGACGCTGCCAGGCAGCCATGACCGCCATCCCCGCGCCGATCGTCAGCAACGACGCCGCCGCAAGCGGGAGCGAGGGCAGGCGGTCGGGGACCCGAGCGAACGCGATCCGGCAGAACACCACGACGCACCCGTAGAGGAAGAGCGCCAGCGAGGTGTTGCTCATCTCGAGGTCGTTCGCGTGCAGGGCCGCGAATGCGAGGAAGCCACTGACCGCGCCGAGCGAGCACAGGAAGCCGAGCGAGAGCGGGATCGCCGGCCGGTGGATCAATCGGCCGTGGCCGTCCGTCGCGTCCGTCCGCGCTGGTTCGCGGAGCATCACGGTGAGCACCGCCGCGAGCACCCCCAGCGCGGTGGCGGCATACCATGCCGAGTCGAGGCCCGCCTGCTCCGTGACCAGCTCGCCGAGGGGCGGGCCGAAGGCGATCCCGAGGTAGAGCCCGAGAGAGTTGTAGCTCAGCGCCTCGCCCATCCGCGACGGCGGCGCGAGGTCGGCCAGCAGCGCGAACCCGGCGACGAAGAATGCGGCCTCCGCCACGCCCTGGAGCAGGCGCAGGGCGACCACGAGCGCCAGCGAATCAACGTGTGGCATCAGCACCATTCCGAGGGCACACAGCAGCGCGCCAGCGATCATCAACGGCCGCCGGCCGTGGCTGTCCGAGAGCCGCCCGGCGAACGGACGGCAGACGAGGGCGGTCACGCCGAACGCTCCGAAAGCCAGCCCCGCCCCACCTTCGTCCGAGCCCACCGGCCCGGTCACAGTCAATGGCAGCGCCAGGATGGCGACGCCGATCGAGGTGAAGTAGGCCAGGTCGGCGATGCCGAGCATCACGAAGTCGCGCGTCAGCAGTGGCTCCCGCTCGGTCATGGGCCGACGCTAGTCCCGTGCTTCGAGGAATGCGCCGCACCAGGTGACGTCGTATCCTCGGCAGCGTGATCGGAACCGTGCGGCACCGCCTCGGCCAGGCGCTGTTCCTGCGTGTCGCCGGGCCGGACGGCGCCCGTCACCGCGACCGGATCCACGGCACGCCCGGACCGCGCTGGTTCGACCCGGCCAGCCCGATCGGGCGGGTGCACGGCGATGCGGCGATGTTCGTGGGCGGGATCCGCGCGATCCTGCTCCAGACACTGCACCCGGCGGCGATGACGGCCGTGGCGGAGCACAGCGGCTACCGCGGCGACATGTGGGGTCGGCTCGCACGGACCAGCCGATTCATCGCGGTCACCACGTTCGGCACCGCCGCCGACGCCCAGCGCGCGGTCGACGCCGTCCGCGCGATCCACGAACGCGTGACGGGCACCATGCCTGACGGGACGCCGTACGCCGCCTCCGACCCGCACCTGCTGCTGTGGGTCCACGTGGCGGAGGTCGACAGCTTCCTGGTCGCGCACCAGGCCTACGGCAAGCACCCGCTCGACCAGGCCGGGCGGGACGAGTACGTCGCGCAGACCGCCGAGGTCGCCCGACGCCTCGGTGTCCTCGACCCACCCACCACCGAGGTCGAGCTCGCCGAGACTCTGGCGGCATTCCGTCCCGAGCTCCGGGCGACCGGGCACGCCCGCGACGCGGTCTCGTACCTGCTCTGGCGGCCGCCCCTCCCCGTCGCCCTCCGCCCGGCGTACGGCGTGCTGATGGCGGCCGCTATCGGGCTGATGCCGCGCTGGACCAGGCGCCCGTTGCGACTGCCGTCGCACCCGGTCTCGGACCGCACCGTCGTCAAGGCGCTCGGCACCCTCGCCACCGGCACGATCCGCTGGGCGATGGCGCCAGGGCGCGCTGAGGCGCGGGCGCTGCACGCGTCGGTGTCCGAGGCAGCCGGGTGAAGGACCTGTCCGCCCGCTGGCCCCTGGCCGACGCCGAGGCCGTGCGTGATGAGCTGTTGGCCGCCTGGGCGGACCCGGCCCGGGGTTACCACGACAGCCGGCACCTGACCGAGGTCCTGGATCGTCTCGACGAGCTGGCCGACGCCGGCACGTCGTTCGACCGGGTCGCGGTCGGGCTGGCCGCGTGGTTCCACGACGGTGTGTACGACGGCCGGCCCGGCGCCGAGGAACGATCCGCCGCCTGGGCCGAGACCGCGCTGGCCGATCCGGACCTGGTCGCCGAGGTCGCCCGGCTGGTCCGGCTCACCGAGACCCACCGCCCGGCCGCCGACGACCCGAACGGCTGCGCCCTCTCCGACGCCGACCTGGCGATCCTGGCCGCGGCCCCGACGCGCTACGCGGAGTACCTCGTCGACGTCCGCCGCGAGTACGCCCACGTCTCCGATGACGACTTCCGGGCCGGACGCGCGGCCGTCCTCTCAGACCTGCTGGCCAAGCCCGACCTGTTCCACACGGCCTACGCGCGGGAGCGTTGGGAGCCGGCCGCGCGCGCGAACGTCGAGGCTGAGCTGTCCCGGCTCGCCTGACGTCGACGCGGGCTCACCTCGGCTTGCGGCGGCGAAGCCCGGCGGCCACGAGCCGGGCGATGAGCTCGCGTGAGGTCACCGGGACCGCACCGGCGGCGACCGCCGCGTCGTACCACTCCGAAGGGACGTCGTAGTGGTCGCGGTCGAAGCCCCGCTCCGGGATCCCGAGCTCACGGGCGAAGGCGTGCAGCTCATCGAAGGAGGTGTCGCTGGCCAGGTGTGACCACAGCCGGCCGTGCCCGGCGGCGTTGGGCGGGTCGATCACGATCATCTTCAGGCGCCGAGGGCGCGCTCGGACGCGCTGTCGAGCAGCAGCCGCCACGAGCGGACGTGCCCGGCGTCGACGTAGGACTTGTACGACGCTCCCGGCCGCGCCTGGCGGCCGAGCTGGAACTGCCGGACGCCGGCCCGCGCGAACCACGGGACCTGTTCGGGGAGCAGACCGCCGCCCGGCATCGCCAGGGCCGCGATCACCGGGTCGGACTCGCAGGACGCGAGCAGGTCGTCGTAGCCGGCCGCGAGCCCCCGGGGTGAGCCCGCCGTACAGACGGCCTCCAGACCGGGGAGCCCGCTCAGCCGCCGCCAGGACCGACCGGCCTCGAGCGCTGAGTCGAAGGCCCGGTGGAAGGTCCACGGCACCCCCGGCAGGGCCGCGGCCAGGTGGCCGCACACCTCGGTGTCGATCTCGAGGTCGGCGTCGAGGAAGCCGAAGGAGACGCCGGCCGCGCCGCATCCCAGGTAGTCCTCGGCCAGACCGACCAAGCGCACCAGCTCGCCGCCGGTGGTCGTCCAGGAGTCGTTGAGCCGCAGCAGCACGAAGACGGGCACGTCGGTCTCACGGCAGACCGCGGACACCGTGCCCGGCTCGGGCGAGAGCGCCGCCGTGCCCGGCTCGCCGGACCCGTCGGGCGCGACGAGGTGCAGTCGGTCGGCTCCGCCCTCATCCGCGCCGCCCACGTCTCGCGGCCCGGTGACCGTGACCTCGAGCAGCGCGCTGTCAGTGCCCATGACAACGACACTAGGCCTCACCGCACGACGGCAGGGCCAAGCGCGCCGATCGGTCCGCTCAGGGAAGGGTGCCGAGCTCCACGCGCCGGGAGTACCGGTCGGACCGGTAGACCGACCGCGACACCTCGATGACCTTGTCGCTCACGAACGCGCGCCGCGACTGCCGCAGCACCGGTGCGTGGGGCGGGATCTCGAGCAGGTCGGCCTCGGTCTTGGTGGCCAGGTCGGCGGTGATGGAGTCTTCCGCAGCCGTCGGACGCAGGCCGCGGTCCGTCAGGGCGCCGTACAGGCTCGTGGGCATGCCGGACTGCAGGAAGCCCGGGATCAGGACCTCGTTGAGATAGGCGTCCTCGATGCACATGGGTACGGCGTCGGCGCGGCGCAGGCGCTTCCAGTGGATGACGGCGTCGCCCTCGGTGATGACCAGGGCTCGGGCCAGGCTGGGGCTGGCCTGCTCGCGGCGCGCCAGCAGAGTCTGGGACTCGGCGAGCAGCGCACGCCGCACCATCTCCTCGGTGAAGCCGATCAGTCGGGGGTCGGTGCGGGGCCGGGCCACGAACGTGCCGCGGCCGGGGATCCGCTCGAGGAGGCCTTCGGCGACGAGGGCGTCCATGGCCTGACGCACGGTCATCCGGGCAACGCCGAAGCGGTGCACGAGCTCGCGCTCGGAAGGCATGGGCGACCCTGGCGGGGCATCATCGACCAGGCTACGAAGGTATTCGCGGACCTGGACGTGCTTGAGCTCCCGTCCGGCCGAAAGGACGTTGTTCACGTTGGCAACTCTAGAACTGGTCTGGTCACGTCGTCCTCGGCTTGGGAAAGACTTTAAGTGAACGGTCAATCAGGACTGCTTCATCCGGGTGAGCTCGGCCTCCTGGTGTCGGTGGCCGACAGTCTCGTAGCCGACGATCGTGACGACCGGTGCCATCGCCAGCACCATCAGGCACCACGCCATCGAGACCCCGACCTTGGCCAGGACGACGGCGAGCACGAGGACCGCCGCTGTGCCGAGCAGCAGGCGGAGGTGGAAGGGGTCCGCGCGCCGCATCATCACCGTCCAGGTCGCGTAGAGCATGAGCACGAAGACCGCCAGTGGGACGGCGACGCTGAGCACCGTGCCGAAAGCGCCGATGCTGGTGTGGTGGTCGAGGTAGAACGCCGCGACATGCAGTCCGGCCCCGACTGCGGCCAGCGACCCGAAGGTCACGATGTGCCCGTAGCCCCAGAAGAACGCACGCTCCGGGTGCAGGCGCAGGACGTGTCCCGACGGCATGGTGAAGTACATCCACCACACCCCGAACGTGAGCCCGGTTCCGGCGATCGCGACCAGCGCTGCTTGGACACTCCAGCCGGTCGGGCCGTGCACAACGGCGGACAAGGACGCGACCGTGCCGATGATCCCCTCCCCGAGCGTGATGATGACGAGCAGGCCGTAGCGCTCCGCGATGTGGTGCGGGTGCCACGGAGTCCCGCCCTTCCGTTGCTGCGCGACGACGGGCCCGGACAGCTCGACGAGGTAGAGCACGACGCACATCGCGAACGTCGTACCGATCGGCAACGACAGGAACACCAGTGCCGTCCAGCCGATCTGCGCGACGAGGATCGTCCAGAAGTACGTCAGGTGTGCGGGTCTGCGGTCCGGGTCGTGCCGTGAGGCGCGCAGCCACTGGACGGCCATCGGCACCCGCATCACGATGTAGCCGGCGACGACCACCCCGTTGTCGAGCGTCTCGCCGTGGTCGATCGAGGCGAACACCTCCGGAAGGCCGAGCGCCAGGATGATGACACCGACCATCTGCACCATCGTGGCGAGTCGGCAGACCCAGTCGTCCTCGTCGTACGCCGACGCGAACCAGCTGTAGTTGATCCAGGCCCACGAGATCGCGAACACCGCGAACGCGAAGCCGAACACCCCCGTCCGCGCGTGGTCCTCGGCGACGTAGTGCGCCAGCTCGTTGGCAGCCTGCCCGAACGCCACGACGAACACCAGGTCGTAGAGCAGCTCCAGCGGCGTGGCGCTCCGGTGCGGCTCGTTCGGGTCGCGACCGCTCAACCGGCGTCGACGGTGGCCCAGGTCCGGGACGGTGTGGCTCACGCGCACGATGATGCCAGCGCCGACGACGAGGCGGTCTGGAGCGCGCGGGTCTGCGCACCGATGTCCGGTGGTCCGCCAGGACGTCCACGCCCGCATGTGTCGCAAGGGGACCTCTCGACGCGTCAGCCCATCTCGTTGAGCGTGTCCACGACCGCGGCGGCAACTCGTCCGGGCATCCCGGCCACGTCGAGTCGGGTCCTTCCGGCGACCTGGCGTGGGATGAAGTGCTGCCATTCCAGGTCGAAGCACAGCAGCGAGCGCAGGTCCGCTCGACGGTCCACAGCGACGCCCGCCGTGCTCTCGTACGTCGCCAGGTAGTCCGCGGCTGCACCCGGGCCGAACAGCACGGCCAGGTTGAGCCGGCAATGGCCGACGTCGCTGCCCCGGTTGCCGGTCCCCGCGTGCGGCCAGTCCACGACGCCGCTGAGCCGACCGTCACACCACAGCACGTTGAAGTGCTGGTAGTCGCCGTGGGTCAGGACCTTCTCTTCGACAAGCGGCCCTGAGGCAGCGTCGCGGGCGGCGTCACGCAGACCGCCGTCTGCCAGCCAGTCCAGGGGGCGGGGCCGAAGGCCGTACCGGTCCGGCGAAGACGTGCCGTCGTCATCCGAACCATCCCACCGGGTCTGCGGGTCGTCGGGCACTGCGTGAATCGCGGCTTGGGTTGCCGCGAGCTGGCCCACCCACGACCGCATGTCGACCGGGGACAGGTCCGGCTCCCCGTCGAGCGCAGACGTGAGCGTGCACCGCACTCCGGCTTCGGCGCCGTCCTCATCCGCCCCGATCAGCTCCGGGGCGGGCACACCACTGCCGCGGACCGCCGCGAGCGCGGACGCCTCGCGCGCGACGAGCCCGTCTGCCCAGTCCTCGCCCGGCCAGCGGCGCAAGACGAGATCCCGGAGCCCTGTCGGTGAGTCGACAGTGATTCGGTCCATGTCTGCGGTGATCCCGCCCGGCAAGGGCGCGACCACCGTCACCCGGGCGCGTGGGTGAGCATGCCGTGCCACCCACCGCAGGGTCTCCGGCGTCGGAGGCTCGTACTCGCGCGGCACACGATCAGTCTGGCAGTCCGCACGGGGAGCCAACCCTGACGGTGGGCGAGGCGACGTGCCGCGGGAGCCCCGCCCAGCGGGCACGCCTCTGCCGCAGGTGTGCGCGACCGGGCCCGGTGTATCGAATGTGTGTTCGATTGATGCGGTAGACTGGCGGCCGTGGACTTCCAGGGGACACTCTTCGACGCGGGGGTCTCCCGCGTGCCCGTCCCGGACGACGCCGAGCGGACCACCCTGACCCGCGGCGCCTGGATCGACTGCCGACGCAACTGGCTGCCCGGTGCCGACGACGTGTTCGCCACCCTGGTCGCCGATGTTCCGTGGCGCGCCGAGCGGCGACAGATGTACGACCGCGTCGTCGACGTCCCCCGCCTCGTCCACACCTACGCGGTGGGCGATTCCCTCCCCCACCGGACTCTCGAGGAGGCCCGCTCCGCGCTTTCGGCTCACTACCTCCCGGAGCTCGGGGAGCCGTTCGTGACCGCCGGCTGCTGCTACTACCGCGACGGCCGCGACAGCGTCGCCTGGCACGGCGACACCATCGGCCGCGGCCGGAGCCTGGACACCCTCGTCGCGATCGTGTCGCTGGGCGACCCACGCCGGCTTGCCTTGCGGCCCCGCGGCGGTGGGGAGTCGCTGTCCTTCGAGCTCGGCCACGGCGACCTGCTGGTGATGGGCGGTTCCTGTCAGCGGACGTGGGAGCACGCCGTACCCAAGGTCGCCCACGCCGGACCGCGGATCTCGGTGCAGTTCCGCCCGCTCAACGTGTTCTGATCCGGCCGATCGTCCCGCCCGTGGCCCGGGGCATAGCCCGCCACGGAAATCACCGTTCTGAGGCGCTCGGTGGTGCTTTTCGTATCGGACTATCGCACCTAGCCGCGAGTCACCCACCAGATGACCAGCGCCACGACGAGGACGCCGAGACCTTGCTTCCAGTAGGTCCTCACCAGCACCGGCAGCACCGTGGCGCCGAGGTCGATCGCGTCGTCCTTCGCGGGGGCCTCGGGCGTACGTCGAGGCGCCGCCGACGCCTCCGGCCCGCCCGCCGCGGGCTGGGGCGTCGGCGGAGGTGGCTGGTCAGCAGGAGCCGTGGAGAGGCCGGCGTCGGCGGGGCCGGCCTCGACGGTGGGCTCGGTGTCCGGCCCGGCGAGCCGGGTCTCGAGGCAGGCGACGAACTGGCCGAGCAGCTTGTCCGAGACGTCCTGCATCACGCCCCGGCCGAACTGCGCGGGCTTGCCGGTGACGGAGAGGTCGGTGACCACCTCGACATCGGTGGATCCGGCGGCCCCGGCCATCGAGACGGTGACGTTGGCGCCCGCCGTACCGTTGCCGCGCTTGTCCTTCCCCTTGGCCTCGACCACGAACCGGTGGCCGGCCTCGTCCTTCTCCACGAACGTGCCGGTGCCGTTGTAGACCAGGGCGATGGGGCCGAGCTTGACCTTGCACGACCCCTTGAAGGTGTCGCCCTCGACCGAGGTCACCGTCGCGCCGGGGAAGCACTCGGCGACGGAGGCGATGTCGTTGAAGTGTGCCCAGGTCTCGTCGACCTGGGTGGGGACCGTGAACTTGTGGGTGAGGTCCAAGGCTCACGCCCCCGCGGCCGCGAGCACGGCGCGCCTGGTGAGGACGGTCGCAAGGTGCCGGCGATAGTCCGCGTCGCCGTTGAGGTCCGACGGGGGGTTGGCGCCCTCGGCGGCCTGCGCCGCCGCATCGCGTACGGCGTCCTCGGTCGCCGGCTGTCCGGCCAGCGCCTCCTCGACAGCCCGGGCCCGTAGCGGTGTCGAGCCCATGTTCGTGAGCCCCACTCGCGCCTCGGTGATGGTGCCGCCGTCGGCCTTGACCGCAGCCGCGACCGCGACGATCGGCCACTGGTGGGCGACCCGGACGAACTTCTCGTAGTGGGCGCCCCATCCGGTGAACTTCGGGATCCGCACCTCGGTGAGGATCTCGTCCTCGCCGATCGCGGTCTCGAAGAGGTCGACGAAGAACTCGTCGGCGCCGACCGTGCGGCTGCCACCGGAACCGGCGATCACGAACTCCGCTCCCAGTGCCAGCGTCGGAGCGCCGAGGTCACCTGCGGGGTCGGCGTGCGCGAGTGCGCCGCCGAACGTGCCGCGGTGGCGGACCTGGGCGTCGGCGAGGTGCTCGACCGCCTTCGCTATCAGGAGAGCGTGCTCCTTCACGAGCGGGTCGGAGCCGACCACGGAGTGCTGGGTCATCGCGCCGATGACGATGGCGTCGCCGTCGTCGCGGATGCCGCGCAGGCCGTCGATCCGGCCCAGGTCGATGACGACCTCCGGAGCATTGAGCCGCATCCGGAGCACCGGCAGCAGGCTCTGGCCGCCAGCCAGGATCTTGGCGTCGTCACCGTGCTCGGCCAGCGCGGAGAGGGCCTCCTCGACCGAGGTGGGTGCCACGTAGTCGAACTGTGCGGGGATCATGCGCCTGCCCCTTCCGTGCTGGCGGTGCCTGGCTGCTCTTGGTTGCCGGCCGCCCCGCCTGCTTCGAAGTGGGGCATGGCCGCCCCCTCCGTCCCACTGACGTCACCGCCGGACCTGATGGCCTTCCACACCCGCTCCGGCGTGCACGGCATCTGGATGTCGTTGACCCCGAGATGGCGTACGGCGTCCACGACCGCGTTCACGACAGCCGGGGTCGAGGCGATCGTCCCGGCCTCGCCGACGCCCTTGGTGCCGAGCGTGTTGGTGGTGCTCGCCGAGGTCGTGTGGTCGAGCTCGAAGCTGATCGTGTCGGCCGACGTCGGCAGCAGGTAGTCGACGAACGAGCCGGAGACCAGGGTTCCGGACTCGTCGTAGACCGCCTCCTCCCAGAGCGCCTGCGCGATGCCCTGCACGAGCCCGCCGTGCACCTGGCCGGCGACGATCAGCGGGTTGATGATGTTGCCGATGTCGTCGCACGCGACGTACTTGCGCATCTTCAGGCCGCCCGTCTCGGTGTCCACCTCCATGGCGCAGAGGTGGGTCCCGTGCGGGAACGAGAAGTTGACCGGGTCATAGGTCGCGTCCGAGTCCAGCGAGGGCTCGACCCCGTCGGGGAGGTTGTGCGCCGCGAACACGGCCGTCGCGATCTCGCCGATGGCCATGCCCTGGTCGGTCCCGCGGACGCCGAACCGGCCCCCGGAGAACTCGATGTCGTCGGCGGAGGCCTCCAGCAGGTGGGCCGCGATCGGCTTGGCCTTCTCGATCACCTTGTCGGCGGCCCGCACCAGCGCCTCGCCCCCGACCACCAAGGAGCGGGAGCCGTAGGTGTCGAGTCCCTTGTGGGCGACCTGGGTGTCGCCGTGCAGGACCTCGATGTCCTCGAACGCCACCCCGAGCCGGTCGGCGATGATCTGGCTGAATGCCGTCTCGTGTCCCTGGCCGTGGGCACTGGTGCCGGTGATGACCTCGACCTTGCCGGTCGCGAGCATCCGCACGCTGGCGTGCTCCCATCCGCCGGCGCCGTAGTCCAGTGACCCCAGCACCCGGGACGGTGCCAGGCCGCACATCTCCGTGAAGGTGGAGATGCCGATGCCGAGCTGGACCGGGTCGCCGTCGTCGCGGCGCTTCTGCTGCTCGGCCCGTAGGTCGTCGTACCCGAAGAGCTCCTTGGCCCGCGCCGTCGCGGCCTCGTAGTTGCCGGAGTCGTACTCCAGCCCGGCCACGGTCGTGAACGGAAACTCCTCGTGCTTGATCCAGTTCTTCTCACGGATCTCGAGTGGGTCGACGCCGACCTCGACGGCGAGCTCGTCCATCATCCGCTCGATGCCGTACGTCGCCTCCGGCCGGCCCGCGCCCCGGTAGGCATCGGTCCACGTCTTGTTGGTGAGGACCGTCTGGCAGTTGAACTGGTACGCGGGGAACTTGTAGATCGCGTTGAACATGAACGCGCCGAGGACCGGTACGCCACCGCCGACCAGGGACACGTGAGAGCCGAGGTCGGCGAGGAGCTCCACCTTGAAGCCGGTCACGGTGCCGTCCCGCTCCGCGGCGAGGGTGAGCTTCTGCCACTGGTCGCGCCCGTGGTGAGCCGCCACCAGGGACTCGCTCCGGGTCTCGGTGTACTTCACCGGCTTGGACAGCCGTCGCGCCGCGGCGACCGCGATCCACTCCTCCGGCGTGGTCTGCAGCTTGCCTCCGAAGCCACCGCCGACGTCCGGCGCGATCACCCGGATCTTGGACTCGGGGATGCCGGTGGTCGCCGCGAGTGCGAACCGCAGGATGTGGGGGATCTGGGTCGCCGACCACATCGTCAGCTGCTCACCCGTCGGGTCGACCACGACCGAGCGGGGCTCCATGAAGGCCGGGATCAGCCGCTGCTGGCGGTACTCCCGCTCGATCACGATGCCGTCGCCGCGGGCCTTCTCGATGGCCTCGTCGACGTTGCCGCCGGTGCCGGCCTCCGCGGAGTCGAACTTCCAGAAGGCGCTCTTGTTGGTGCCGAGGTCGGGATGGGCGAGCACGGTGTCCGCTGCCGCCTCCTTGAGGTCGAGCGCGGCCGGCAGCTCGTCGTACTCCACGTCGACGAGCTCGGCGGCGTCGCGCGCCTCGGCGGCACTGCGGGCCACGACGACCGCGACGATCTCGCCTGCGAACGACACGCGGTCGATTGCCACCGGCGTGTGCGTGGGTGCCTTCTGGTCGGGGGTGATCGGCCAGGCGTTGATCAGCACGCCCTGCTCGTCGGCGAGGTCGTTGCCGGTGAGGACCGCGAGGACGTTCGGAGCGGTCTGGGCGGCCTCCACGTCGATCCCGGTGATCGTGGCGTGGGCGAAGGGACTGCGCACCATGGCCAGGTGCAGCATCCCGGGCAGGGTGAGGTTGTCGGTCCAGCGGGTGCGACCGGTGATCAGCCGCTGGTCCTCCTTGCGACGCCGGTCCCGCCCGATCTCGGTGGCGGGCCGCTCTGCGGTGGCGGTCATGAGCCGGCCCCCGCTGCGTGCTGCACGGCCTTCACGATGTTGTGGTAGCCGGTGCACCGACAGAGGTTGCCCTCGAGCCCGAGCCGGATCTCCTCCTCCGTCGGGTTCGGGTTCTCCTTGAGCAGGTCGACGCTCTGCATGATCATCCCCGGCGTGCAGAACCCGCACTGCAGGCCGTGGCACTCGCGGAAGGCCTCCTGCACGGCGTGCAGCTGACCGTTCTGCGCGAGCCCCTCGATGGTGGTGACCTCGCCACCGTCGGCCTGGACGGCGAGCACGTTGCACGACTTCACGCTGGTGCCGTCGAGGTGCACGGTGCATGCGCCGCAGTTGCTGGTGTCGCAGCCGACGACGGTGCCGGTCTTGCCGAGCTTCTCGCGCAGGTACTGCACGAGGAGCATGCGGGGTTCGACGTCGTCGGAGACCTGGTCTCCGTCGACGGTGAGGCTGATCTTGGTCATGGAGGCACTCCCGTGCGTGGACGTCGGGTGATGGCGCTCACGCTAGGACCGCAGGGTTGGGAAAAGGTTGGGGTCAGGGCGGCCGCTGGCCGGAGCTGAATTTCGACGAGGCGCCTCTTTGCTCACTGCGTAAGTGGGCAACGAGGCGCCTCGGACACCAAGAGACACATCTAGTCGAAGCACTCTCACTTGGCAACCTTGGTTGAAAGCGCAACCGCTTGGGTGCGGGAACGGCGGCCGACGTGGGGACCGCGCGTCAGCCGCGACGACCAGCAGCCAGCCGCCCCTTGAGCAGCGCCTTGGCAGGGTGCTCCCGATCCCCGAGCACGCTCAGGCAGGTCTCGATCACCTGGTCGTCGTACGGCGCGAGCTCGCTGTAGCGCAGGACCGCCGTCGGGTCGGGCTGGGCGAGCAGGGCCTCCCGGACGCTGACCGCGAGGTATTCGGCGAGCTCCACCAGCGCCGGCGCCTCGGTGCCGGGCAGCAGGTCGCCGGCGTACGCCGCCACGGCCGCACGCACCTCGCCCAGCCGCAGCAGCGCCAGCACCTCGTCGACGTCGACCCGGGTGGGCATGGTGAGCCGGTACGGGCGGGAGGCGAGCTGTCCGCCGAGCGCGGAACGGAGGTGAGAGACCTCGGCCTTGAGGGTCGACAGGGTGACCCGCTGGTCGCCGTAGACGAGCGCGTGCAGCTGCTCCAGGGACAGGCCCTCGGGGTGCATGGTCAGCAGGGCCAGGATCTCGGTCTGACGTCGGTTGAGCAGCAGCCGGTCGCCGTCGAGCCACGCCTCGGCGCTGCCGAGGAGGGACAGGGTGAGCCCGGGCTCGTCCGGCGCGGCGCTCCCCAGTCGGTCGCCCGGCCACGCGCGTGACCGCGGCATGGCGCTCTCGATCAGCCGCGCCATCACCCGCGCGGTCGCCAGTCCGATCGGGTGGGTGCGGTCCCACGTCGTCGACAGGTCGATGACCCCGATCTGGTCGCCGGTGACCGGGTCGTGCACAGGCGCGGCCCAGCACACCCAGTTGTGCACCATCGATGCGTAGTGCTCGGCACTGAACACCATCGACGGGTCGCCGGTGCGCATCGCGATCGCCAGCGCGTTGGTTCCGACGCTCGCCTCGTCCCAGTGGCCCCCGGGGACGAAGTTCACGGTCTCGGCCTTGCGACGCATGACGCGGCCGCCGTAGGTCCACAGGATGCGGGTCTGCGGATCGGTGACCGCGATGACGAGGTCGCCGTCCTCCGCCGTACGCCGCAGGTCGGACTCCACCCGCTCGACCGCGGTCTGGAGGGGCGTGCCCCGCCAGTACGCCGCCGTGTCGCCCTCGTCGGACAGGGGCGCCTCGACGACGTCGGGGGTGATCGCGGCCTGGGACAGCTGCCAGCTCTGCAGGATCTCCGGCCGGACCAGCGACTCGGCGGCATCGCCGAGCTCGACGAAGGTGGTCCACGCGCGCACGGCGTCGAGCCTGCGCGTCTGGAGTTCCTCTCGCCCCAACGTCATCGTCGTCCGTTCCCCGGGTGGTGTCGCCACCATAACCCTCCGGTGGGGAAGGGGAACCGCTCAGCTGGACACGATCACCGGCTGTACGTCGCCGAGACCCCCCGCTCGTAGAAGCGCACGTGCAGGTGGTCGTCGTGGTTGTCGTAGTACTGCACGAGACCCTCGTTGATCAGGACGGGGTCGTTGAACAGGATCAGCTTCACCTGCCCGGTGGCCCGCAGCTGCTGGACGAGGGCCCGGGTGGCCGACCGGTCGTAGTCGGCATCCCGGTAGTTCGTCGGGCTCGAGCACTGGTCACGGCTGGTCGTGATCAGCCGAAGGTCGGCGTCCAGCCCGACCTCGTGCGAGGCGTGACCCGCGATGTCGCCGCCGTGGATGTGGCTCAGGTCGCCGACCGCAATCCGTCCGTAGCTCGGGTACACCGCTTGGGACGAACGGGTCAGCGCACTCACGGCGGCCGCCGTACCCCAGCTCTCCGCGTTGCCGGCCTCGGTGCCGTAGAAGCAGTTGTACGTCGTGCGGGGCGCCGCGAAGTGACCGAGCAGCACACCCCAGGTCCCGGATCCGACGATCGCGTCCTGGGTGAGCCCGTGGTCGGCCTGGAACGTCCGCACCGCAGCCTGGGTAGCGGCGTCGTAGGTGCCGGTCACGGCGATCGAGCTGTCGATCTTCTGGCCGAGCTGGTACTGGAGGGCGCGCACTGCGTTGGCGTTGTTGGCGGTGGCGGGCCGGATGGTGATCATCAGCGCCGACCACGTGGCCGGCCCGACGATGCCGTCGGCGCCGAGGCTGCGGCTGCTCTGGAACGAGCGGACACTGCTGTCGGTCCCGGGCCCGAAGTCCCCGTCGACACCGGTGGCGACGCCCTGGGCGTTGAGCAGGTACTGCAGCGCTACGACGTCGGCGCCCTCATCTCCCCGCTCGAGGATGTGGACGTCCTGGTTGTTGACGCCGCTCGCCTGGGCAGCCGGTGGTGCCAGGACGGACGTCACCGACAGTGTGGCGGTCAGGAGGGCGGCGGCGATACAGCTGATGCGTGACTGCAGCATGTCGAGATGTCTCCCCATGAACGGTCCGCGCAACCCCGATGTCGCGCGACTCCTCGCGGCACCGTACTCGCTCTCGCGTGATCGTCCTACCCCTCCAGCTGTTGCCGCAGGAGCTACTCCTCCGTGACCGCTCGCTGGTGGTGGATCCGCCCCTCGGTGGCACCGAGTGGCTCGCCCGACCCGCCCCACTGGCCGGCGATGATCTCCGCCGCGATGCTGATCGCGGTCTCCTCGGGGGTCCGGGCGCCGAGGTCGAGGCCGATCGGGCTGGACAGCCGGGCGAGCTCGTCGTCGGTCAGCCCGGCCTCCTGCAGGCGGGCCATCCGGTCCTCGTGCGTACGACGCGAGCCCATCGCGCCGACGTACGACACCTCAGGCAGCCGGAGTGCCTGCTCGAGGACCGGCACGTCGAACTTGGGGTCGTGGGTGAGGACCGTGATCACCGTCCGCCGGTCGACCCGGCCGGCCTCGACCTCGGCCTCGAGGTAGCGGTGCGGCCAGTCGACGACCACCTCGTCGGCCTCCGGGAAGCGACTGGCGGTCGCGAACACGGGTCGCGCGTCGCACACGATGACGTGGTAGCCGAGGAAGCTCCCGACCCTGGCCACCGCCGCTGCGAAGTCGATCGCTCCGAACACCAGCATCCGTGGCTTCGGCGCGAACGCCCACACGAACACCCGCATGCCCTCGCCGCGCCGCTCCCCGTCCGGCCCGTAGGTGAGCGTCGCGTTGTGGCCCGCCGCCAGCAACCCCAGCGCGTCGTCGCGTACGGCGTCGTCGGCCCGCCGCGATCCGAGCGACCCGGTAGTCCAGTGAGGAGTGGCTGCCGACACGCCGGTTTCAGGAGCCACTTGTCGCTGGACTATCTCAGCGTCGGGACGGATGACCAGCCGCCGGCCGAGCCGGGCCGGGTCGGGGTGCTCGATGACCGTGGCGAGGGCGACGGGGCGGCCCGCCGCGACGTCGTCGGCGATGTCACCGAGCTCGGGGAAGGTCTCGCGGTCCACCTTCTCGACGAAGACGTCGAGGATGCCGCCGCAGGTCAGCCCGACCGCGAAGGCGTCGTCGTCGGAGACGCCGTACCGCTCGAGCACGGGCTCACCCGACGCCACCACCGATTGGGCCAGGTCGTAGACCGCGCCCTCGACGCAGCCCCCGGAGACCGAGCCGACCGCGGTCTCGTCGGGGCCGACCAGCATCGACGCGCCGGCCGGCCGGGGTGCTGACTGGAAAGTGGCCACCACGGTGCCGACGCCGACAGTCTCGCCGGCGCGCCACCACTCCAGCAGCTCGGTCATCACGTCACGCACGGGACACCAGCTCCGAGAGTTCGGCGAACGTGGCGAGCGAGTGGCCGGCGACGAAGTCGTCGACGAACGGAAGCGCGGCGACGACGCCCTGCTGCACCGGCTCGTAGCCCGTCTTGCCACGGTGCGGGTTGACCCACACCACCCGGTGGGCGATCCGCCGTAGCCGGGCCATCTGCGTGGCCAGGAGTTCGGGGTCGCCGCGTTCCCAGCCGTCGCTGAACAGCACGACCACCGCACCGCGCGCCAGGCCGCGCTGACCCCAGCGGTCGAGGAAGATGCGCAGGGTCTCCCCCAGCCGGGTGCCCCCCGACCAGTCGGGCACCGTCTCCCCGGCGGCCACCAGGGCGCGTTCGGGGTCGCGCAGGCGCAGCGCGCGGGTCACGTGGGTCAGCCGGGTACCGAGGGTGAACGTCTCGACGACCGCTCCCGACGGCCGACCGGCCTGGGTGAACCGGTGCCCCAGCCGCAGGAGCGCATCGGCGTACCCGCTCATCGACCCGGACACGTCGATCAGCAGCACCACCCGCCGGGGCCGAAGACCTCGTCGCCGCCATGCGATGTCGGCGGGCTCCCCCATCCGGCGCAAGCTGGCGCGCAGCGTGCGATGGGCGTCCACGTCGCCGCGGTGCCAGCGCTGGTGGCGGGCGGTACGACGCATGGGCGGCCGCAGTCGCAGGGTGGCGAACATCGCCGAGAGCCGTTGTCGCTCGGCCGGGCTGAGGTCCGCGACGTCCCGGTGCCGCAGCACCTCGGTGGCGCTGGCCATCGCCCGGACCGCGTCGTCCGTGGGGTCGCCCTCGCCAGTGCCCTCTACGTCGGGGAGAGAGGAGAAGCTCGGCTGGGTCGCCTGGGCAGGCCGCGGTCGCGGCAGGCCGTCTCGGGCGTTGAAGTAGGCCTCGAAGACCTGGTCGTAGCGAGCCAGGTCGTCCGGTCCCGCGCAGAGGGTGGCCCGCCCTGCGGTGTACGTCGCCCGCTGGTCGTCGGCGCCCAGGACGGCGACCGCGGCGAGGAAGCCGTGCGCCCGGTCCTGGGTGACCGGTACCCCGGCCGCGCGGAGGGCGCGGGTGAAGCCGAGCAGGATCTCGTCTGCCTGACGCGCGGGAGCCGGGCTCATGTTGCCAGCATCCGATCCAGCGCCTGGCGCACGCGGTCGCTGTCCTCGCGGTACTTGACCAGGGCGCCGAGGGTCGCCGACGCGCTTGCCAGGTCGATCTCGGCCGTGCCGAGGTGCTGCAACGCCCGTGCCCAGTCCAGAGTCTCCGCGACCCCGGGCGGCTTGAGCAGGTCGTCGCGGGTGCGCAGCTGCTGGACCAGCCCCACGACCTGCCGCGCGAGCGTCTCGGCGACCTCCGGAGCCCTCGACCGGACGATCTCGACCTCGCGCTCGAGCCCCGGGTGGTCGATCCAGTGGTAGAGGCAGCGACGTTTCAGCGCATCGTGCAGCTCTCGGGTCCGGTTCGAGGTGAGTACGACGACCGGCGGGCTGGCCGCCTTGACCGTGCCGAGCTCGGGGATGCTGACCTGGTAGGTCGACAGCACTTCGAGGAGGAACGCCTCGAACTCGTCGTCGGCCCGGTCGACCTCGTCGACCAGCAGCACCGCGGGGCTCTGCTGGAGCGCGGCCAGCACCGGGCGCGCGAGCAGGAAGCGGGCGTCGTACAGGCTCTTCTCGGCCTCCTCGACGTCGGTGCTGCCGGCTCCCGCCGCCTCGAGCGCCCGCAGGTGCAGGATCTGTCGGGGGAAGTCCCAGTCGTAGAGCGCCTGGGTGGCGTCGATGCCCTCGTAGCACTGGAGCCGGATCAGCGGCAGCTCGAGCGCCTCGGCGACGGCCTCCGCCAGCGCGGTCTTCCCGGTTCCCGGCTCGCCCTCGACGAGCAGCGGCCGCTGCATCGTCAGCGACAGGTAGGTCACCGTCGCCAGGGCGTCGTCGCACAGGTAGCCGGTGCGCCCGAGCCGCTGGGCGACCTGGGCCACGGAGTCCATGGCGCCAAGGCTACCCAGCGCCACGTTGGCCGAGGGTTGGCGGAATTGTGCCTCTGCGCTCAGAATTCGGTCTAGATTGCGCGAGAGGGAGTATCAGACCCCTGCCACGCGTCTCTCGGAGGGTGTGGAGACCATGACTCGGCTACCGACGGAGTCCGGCTCAGTCTGGGAGTCGTCCGCTGCCCACTTCCAACGGTGGCGGGACGGCGACCAGGGCGCGATGGACGACCTCGTACTGCTGCTCAGCCCTGTGCTGTGGCAGGTGGTGCGCGCCTGCGGGCTGGACCGCGAGGCCGCCGAGGACGTCGTCCAGACGACCTGGCTGGCGCTGGTGCGCTCGGCGGACGGCATCACCGAGGCTCGGGCGGTCTCCGGCTGGTTGTGCACCACCGCACGTCGCGAGGCGTGGCGGGTGGCCAAGCAGGGCACGCGGCAGACCCCCGCCGCCGAGGAAATCCTCGACCGGCACCTGCCGGACGAGCCGGCGCCCGAGCAGCAGGTCGTGCTCGACGACGAGAACTCTCGGTTGTGGGACTGCCTCAAGCAGCTCCCGGAGCGGTGCCAGCGCCTGCTCCGCATCGTCGCCGCCGCGCCGCGACCCGACTACACCGCGATCGCCTCCGACCTGGACATGCCCGTGGGGAGCATCGGGCCGACTCGGGGTCGCTGCCTGGAGAAGCTGCGCCTCGAGCTGGTGCGGACGGGAGGCCCGGCATGAACGAGTCCCACCAGCAGCTTGACGACGACGGCCTGCTCGAGGCCGTCGCCCGACTCTGGCGACAGCTGGACCCGCCGCCGCCCGACCTTGCCCACGGCGTCCTGGCCAGGATCGCCGCCGAGGACCTCGAGCTCGAGCTGCTGACTCTGGTGGAGTCCTCTGACCGCCGTCGCCGGCGTCCGCTCCTCCGATACGGTCGAGGACGCCGACGAGCTCACCTCCACCTCCCTCGAGTACGTCGGCCCGGACCTCCACGTCTACGTTCACCTCTCCAAGTTCGACGACGGCACCCGACTCGACGGGTGGGTGGTGCCGGCCCGCGCCTTGACCGTGACGCTGCGCGACGAGCAGGGGACCACCGAACAGCAGACCTCCGTGGACCAGCACGGTCGGTTCGCCTTCGCGCGCGCCGCGTCCGGCGTCGTCCGCCTGACCTTCACCGAAGAGCCGCCCACGTCAGCGCGGCCTCGCGCCACACCGCCATTCCCCGTCTGAGGAGACCATGGACCCGCAGCAGCCGGAGTCGGCAGATCGCCCGACTCCCACCCGCCAGTCATCGCTGTCCGCGCAGCGCGAGCCCTACGTCCCTCCCGGGAACGTCCTGGACCAGGTGAACGGACGGGTGCTCGACCCCGGCACCGCCCTGGCCGTCAAGAACGTGCGCCCACGGTCCACGGTCTACGTCGGCCCCCGCCTGCTCGTCTCGCGCACTGGCGAGACTGCCACCCGCGTCGAGCAGCTGCAGGCCGTGGCCGAGTCCCTCGGCTGGCTCGCCACCGTGCATCCGGACGACGAGCGGGACGTGACGGATGAGCAGGACGACGCACGGCTCGGTGTGGTCCGGCTGGACCTGACCGTCCGCGACGAACGCGCGACCATCGCTCCAGACGGCTGGGTCCTGCTCCAGCACGCCCGTGCCGCCCACGGGCTGGAGGCCATGAGCCGGGTCGGCCTCGACCACATCGTGCTGGTTCGCAACATCAGTCCGACCCCGTTCCACTCCCCCCATCCCTTCCACTCTCCCCATCCCTTCCACTCCCCGCACCCGGCCGCGGCAGTCGACTCGTCGGCGGCCGTGACCTCCTACGCCCTTCCCGGCAGCGGGGGCCGCCAGCCGATGACCTACGTCGGCCCGCAGCCCGTGCGTCGTACCGACGACGAAATGGCCGGCCGGCGCCCGGTGGTGGCCACCCTGGACACCGGCTGTGGCAAGCACCCCTGGCTGGCCGCTGTGGTCAAGGCCGGCCCGGACCTGGACGGGAAGCCGATCGGCTACGTCGACGACGAGAGCGACCCGGAGCGGTGGTTCGACCAGGTGGGGCCGCTGGACGGCGGCATCGATGCCCTCTCGGGTCACGGCACCTTCATCGCCGGACTCATCCACCAGGCCTGCCCCGACGCCGACATCGTCGCCTGGCGGATCCTGGGGTCCGACGGACCCGTCGTCGAGAGCGAGCTCGTCGCCGCCCTGGCCGGCATCGCCGAGATCGCTCGCCGCCACCGCGACGGGGAGGAAGGCGGGCACCCGATCGACGTGCTCAGCCTGTCGCTGGGCTACTACCACGAGACTCCGCAGGACCTCCTGTTCGACCCAACGATGTATGACATCCTGCGCCGGCTCGGGGAGCGCGGAGTCTCGGTGGTCTGCTCGGCCGGCAACGACGCCACCGCGCGCCCGATGTTCCCGGCTGCCTTCACCCCCTGGGCCGACGGTTCCGGCGGTGTCCCGTCCAGAGCGGACGTCGTGCCGATCGTCTCGGTCGGGGCGCTCAACCCCAACGGCACCGACGCCCTGTTCAGCAACGCCGGACCGTGGGTGCGCGCCTACGCCCCGGGAGCTGCGGTGATGAGCACGCTCCCGCAGTTCCAGGGCGGCCTGGAGCCACAGGCGCGGACCGAGGCCTACATGCGGGTCAGGGAGTCGATCGACCCTGACGACTTCACCGGCAGCTTCGCCCTATGGAGCGGGACTTCGTTCTCGGCGCCGCTGTTCGCCGGGCGGCTGGCCGCCGAGCTGGCGGCCATCGTCGACGACGACCGCAGCGCGGCGGTGGCCCGGGCCTGGAAAGCCTTGGAGAGCCTCACTGACCTTGCGCCATGATGTGAGCGTGGCGGACGCGGAGGAGCTGCACGCCCGGGCGAGGCAGGCGATGAAACGCGGCGCCTTCACCCGCGCCACTCGGCTGCTGGACGAGGCTGGTGAGTCGACCGGCGACCGTGACCTGGTCGCGCGGATCGACATCACCCGGGCCTACGCCGAGGCCGAGACCGGACATGCCGTGCAGGCGATCGAGCGCTGCGACCGGGTGTTCCGCACCGAGGGGCTGGCCGAGGAGACGCTGGGGCTGGCGTGGGCCCAGCTCGGCCTCCTGCACATGCGCCGCGGCGACCGCGCCCGCGGGCTGGCCGCGTTCAAGCAGGCGCTCGCCCTGCTGGCACCGGGGCACGCCGAGCTCGGCGCGGTCTATCTCAACCGGGGGAACGTGCATCTCGCCAGCCGTGACGTGGAGGCCGCGGTCGAGGACTTCATCCGCGCCCGGGAGGAGCTCTCCCGGGTCGCCAACCCCGTGGAGCAGGCCAAGGCCGAGCACAACCTGGGCTACGCGAGGCTCCTCACCGGCGACATCGTGGGCGCCCTGCAGATGATCGACGAGGCGGCACCGGTCCTGTCGGCCCAGTCGACGGCCTACCGCGCGACGGTCGAGCAGGACCGCGCGGAGGTGATGACCGCTGCCGGCCGCCCTCGAGAGGCCATCCGGGCGCTCGAGTCGGCTGCCACGGCGTACGGATCGCAGAGGCTGCGAACCTTCCAGGCCGACTGCGAGCTGACGCTGGCCTGGACGCTGCTGCGCGAGGACCCCGGCCGGGCCCGGGTGATCGCCCGTCGCGCGGCTCGGCACTTTCGGAGCCAGGAGAGCCCCGTGCCCGCCCTGCGCGCCGAGGCTGCGGCGACCGTGGCCGAGATCTCCGCCGGCGGCCGGACGCCCTCGCTCCTGCGCGGCGCCGAGGAGCTCGCCGCGCAGCTGCGCCGGAACGGCCACGTCCGCGACGCCGTACTCCTCCAGCTGCAGGCCGCGCGGGTCGAGATCGCCCGCGGTCAGCTGGAAGACGCTAGGGCCCGCCTGCGAGCGGTCCGCATCGACGCGCGCTCGCCCATTGCCACTCGACTGCTCGCACGGGAGGTCCGGGCCGAGCTCGCCCGCGCGCGGGGAGACCGACGCCGGGCACGCAATCACGTGCGAGCTGGGCTCAGCGACCTGCACGAGTGGCAGTCCAGCTTCGGCAGCCTCGACCTGCAGAGCACTCTGGTCGGGCACGGCCGCGCCCTGGCCCTGCAGGGTCTGCGGCTCGCCCTCGACGACGGCCGGCCCAGCCTCGCCTTCGAGTGGTCCGAACGCGCCCGCGCCCTGACCAGCCGCGTCGCTCCCGTCCGCTCCCCTGCCGACGCCCAGGTCGCCAGGGACCTCACCGAGCTTCGGCTGCTCCAGGGCGCCGACCAGGGGCAGCGCTCCACGCACGAAGCCCGCCGGGTCGCCGAGCTGCGGGCGCGGGTCCGGCAGCGAAGCTGGTACGGCGAGGGCGGTGGCGCGGTCGGCGAGCCCGCCGGGCTGGACGTGCTCCAGGACGCACTGGCGGAGTGCGACGCGGCGCTCGTGGCTCATCTGGTGGTCGACGATCGCGTGTCTGCCGTCGTGGTGACGGCCGACGACGCCAGACTGGTGGAACTGGGTCAAGCGGGTCCTGTGCGGGACCGGCTGGACGCCATCGCCTCCGACCTGACGATGGCGGCGGCCCACCGGACCGGGGCGCTCGCCGGCCCGATCCGGGCCTCGCTGCGCGCCCAGCTCGACGAAGCAGCCGACCAGCTCGTCCGGCCGCTGCTGCCGACGCTCGGCGAACGCCGTGTCGTGCTCACGCCTTCCGGCGCCCTCGCCGGGACCCCCTGGTCGTTGCTGCCCGGCCTCGTCGGACGACCGCTGAGCATCCCGACATCCGCGACCCGCTGGCTCGAGCTGCGCCGGGCCGAGGCCCCGCCGCCCCGACGGGTGGGGCTTGTCGCCGGGCCGAACCTCGCCCGGGCGGTGGAGGAGGTGACCCGCGCCGCGGCCGAGTGGCCGAGGGCCCAGGTCCGATGCGGACCCGACGCGACTGCTGCGGAGATTTCGGCACTTGCGGCGCAGGTCGACGTACTCCATCTGGCCGGCCACGGCAGCCATCCGGGTGAGAACCCGCTCTTCGCCGCCGTGGAGCTCGCCGACGGGCCGTGGTTCGGCTACGACATCGACCTTCTCCCGTCGACCCCGTCGACCGTGGTGCTCTCGGCGTGCGAGCTGGGGCGGGCTTCGGTGCGCTCGGGCGAGGAGTCCGTGGGCATGACAGCCGCGTGGCTGCACGCGGGGGCGCGGTCGGTTCTGTCCTCCCCCGTCGTCATCGCCGACGACGTCGCTTGCGAGGCGCTGGCCCACTGGCACGCGCTGGTGGCCGGCGGTCAGTCGCCCGCCGACGCGCTCGCGGAGGTCTCCGCGTCGGCGGACGACGTCGTCCCCCTGCTCACCTTCGGCGCCGGCTGGTGAGCTCCGGCAATTCTTTTCGGACGGGTTGTATCTGGCGGCGAGTCGGCGGCTCTGGTCAGTCGAGAAGCCCGCGGCAGGGATCTCCGGACGGGGAGCGAGTCGCCCCGCAGGCTTTCAATCACGTGGTGGTGCGGGACCCGAGACCCGTACCACCACGAACCGGCCGGGTTGCCCAAGGGGGAGCGACCCGGCCGGTCCCATGTCACGGCCGGTCGCGATCACGGCCCGAGGCCAGGTCGCCGCACTCGATGTCGACCACCCCATGGCTCGCGAGATAGTCGCGGGCTCCCTGATCGCCCGCGACGGAGTCCGCCACCGCCACCCAGTGGTCCCGGCCGATCACGACCGGGTGCCCGGGACGGCCGCCGTACGACGCCCTGGCGAGCTGGTCGGACTCGGTGACCCGGGCGGCCACGCGCCGCACGACCTCGGTGGTGACGTCGGGGAGGTCCACCAGCATCACGACCGCGGCCACCGCGTCGGACCCGGCCAGGGCCCGCAGCCCGGCCCGCAGTGAGGCGCCCATGCCCTCGGACCAGTCCTGGGCGACCACGACGACGACGTCGGTGTCCTGCACGATCCCGGTGGCGTCCTCGGCGCCGGCGCCCAGGACGACCGTGACCGTCTCGCAACCGCCCTCCTCCAGCACGGCGACGGTGCGCTCCAGCCAGGCCGTTCCGTCGGGGTCGCGCATCTGTGCCTTCGGCATGCCCATGCGGGTGCCGGCTCCGGCAGCAAGGAGCAGCCCGTGGTGCGCCATCAGCTGGTGCCGAACGCCTCGTCGTAGAGCCGCTCCAGCCGCGGGGAGTACGTCGCGCTGAAACCGCAGACCATGACCCGACCGTCGGCCGCCGCAGCGACCAGGTAGCGGCCCCCGTCCTGGAAGTCGACGGCGGCAAGCAGTGCCTGCAGGTCCTCCGAGGGACCGCGAACCGTGACCAGATCGGTCGACGGGCCGGCGTACCAACGCGTGGTCCGCAGCGTCACGAGGTCACCCTCGATCTCCTCGACGGTGCCGTCGAACGCGACCTCCGCCCCCGACAGCGCGTCCGCGCTCGGCGGCAGGCAGCGACCCGAGGCCGCCTCAGCCCCGGGAGCGCGCAGCTCGGTGGTGCTGGCGGCACTCGTCGAGGCGGTCGGTGCTGGCCCGGCGGCGGGCGATCCGGAGTCCTGCGTCTGGTTCATGACGGCGAAGACGCCCACCCCGGCGATGATCACGACGGCCGCGGCCGCGCCCAGCCAGGTGAGCGGGCTGCGCTGCCGGGTGTCGTCGGTGCTGGACTCTGGGGTCTGGGGGTGGCTCATGGTGTCCTCCAGCAGTCGGGCCACCCGGTCCGGGTCGGACCGGGCAAGGGAGGAGGCAGGGTCCGCGGCTCGCAGGCGGGCGCGCAGCTCGTCGTGCTCGTCGCTCACGACCCTCTCCCCTCTCTCGACTGCTCATGTCCGGACGCGTGCTGGACCTTTCGCAGCTCGTCACCCAATTTCTGCCGCGCCCGGTGCAACCGGATGCTTGCCGCGTTGGCCGAGACCTGGAGGACGGTGGCGATCTCCCCGGGCGACAGCTGCTCCCACGCCCAGAGGCGGAGCAGCTCCGCGTCCTCGGGCCGCAGCGCGGCCATCGCCTCCAGCAGCTCGTCGTCCCGGGAGTCCGAGGCGGGAGCCGCCTGGTCGGAAGGCGCGACGGCCGCGATCTTCGCGGCCAACCGCTCGCGCCGGCGCTCGCCGCGCTGCGCATTGGCCAGACAGTTGCGGGCGACGCCGTATGCCCACGGGAGCGCGTTGTCCGGTACGTCGTCCAGGCGGCGCCAGCACACCAGGAGCGTGTCCGAGAGGACGTCGTCGGCCGTCGCCGGATCGGTACGACGCGCGAGGTAGTGGCGCAGCGGATCGATCAGTTCCCGAGCGAGCTCCTCGAAGCGGGCCCGTCGGTCGGCCTCGCGCTGATCGTTCGACACCCCTCAACGGTGGCACAGGTCAGGCGCGGGTAGCGACGGTGAGCAGCACCACGGCGTCGGTGACGGCCTGCAGGTCATGTCGCGTCGGTGGGATCACGAGGTAGTCGCCGGTCGTGCCCGACCAGGACTCATCTCCCGCGCTTATCCGGACCTCCCCTCTCAGCACCTGCAGGCTGGCCTCGCCCGGAGATTCATGCTCTCCGAGAGCGTGACCCTCCGCGAGCGCGATCAGGGTCTGGCGCATGTCGTGCTCGCGACCGCCGAAGACCGTCGCGGAGGCACGGCCGCTGCTCGAGTCCCGGGCGGCAGCGAGCTGCTGCTCGGCCAGGCGCGTCAATGACGTGGATTCCATGGATCGCTCCTCACAGGGGTCTGCCCACGATTCTCGTCCCGTCAGACGCGCTGACCCAGCCTGACGCGCGTCGCGTCGGGTACAAACTAGGCATGGACACCGAGCCGATCCGCGTCTTCCTCCTCGACGACCACGAGGTCGTCCGCCGCGGCCTGCACGACCTCCTCCAGAGTGAGGGAGACATCGAGATCGTCGGCGAGTCCGGCAGCGCCCGCGAGGCCACGGCCCGGATCCCGGCCCTGCGCCCCGACGTGGCCGTACTGGACGCCCGGCTCCCCGACGGCAGCGGCATCGACGTGTGCCGTGACGTGCGCTCGACCGACCCCTCGATCAAGGCGCTGATCCTGACCAGCTACGACGACGACGAGGCGCTGTTCGCCGCCATCATGGCCGGTGCTGCGGGCTACGTCCTGAAGCAGATCGGCGCGGGGGATCTCGTCGACAGCGTGCGTCGCGTGGCGTCCGGCCAGTCGCTGATCGACCCCCAGCTCATGGCCCGGGTGCTCGAGCGGGTGCGCAGCGGCCCCCCCGAGCACGAGGAGCTCGCCGGACTCACCGAGCAGGAGCGCAAGATCCTGGCCCTGATCGCCGAGGGGATGACCAACCGGCAGATCGGCGAGCGGCTGTACCTCGCCGAGAAGACGGTGAAGAACTACGTGTCGAGCATCCTGTCCAAGCTCGGCCTCGAACGGCGGACCCAGGCCGCCGTACTCGCCTCGAAGCTGCTGCGCTGAGCTTCGGGACCAAGGACCCCCGAGGTCCGGTCGCACGACCCTGCCCGCGGAAGGCCCCGTCACACAGGCTGGTGTTGTCAGATCCAACGGACCACCGCCCCAACGGAGGCAATGCCATGACAACCCTTCAGCACCCGTCCCCCAGCGACGTCCAGCTCGAGCAGGACGTGGTCACCCACGTCGCCGCCCGCCGCGCTCTCGGCGCGCTGCGGATCGGCTTCGGTGTGACGTTCCTTTGGGCGTTCTTCGACAAGCTGCTGGCCCTGGGCTACGCCACCGGCGTGAACCCGGAGACCGGCGCCGTCGACCGGTTCGGCCCGGACGCCTGGATCAACGGCGGCAGCCCCACCTTCGGGTTCCTGACCTTCGGGGTCCCGGAGGACAACCCGTTCCGGGAGTTCTTCAACGGTCTCGCCGGCGACACCTGGGTCAACTGGCTGTTCATGCTGTCTCTCCTGGGCATCGGTCTCGCCCTCACCTTCGGGGTCGGGATGCGGATCGCCGCCGCCTCCGGGGCGTTGCTCTACCTGATGATGTGGCTGGCCTCGCTGCCCCTGGAAAACAACCCGGTCGTCGACGACCACTTCCTCGGAGTGCTCACCATGGTGGTCCTCGCCACCACCCTCGCCGGGGACACGTGGGGCCTGGGCAAGGCCTGGGCCCGGACCCGCCTGGTTCGCCGCTACCAGGTGCTCCGATGAGCACCACCGAACACTGGTTCCCCGGCCGTCTCACCGAGATGCCTGCCGGGGAGTGCCAGGACTTGATGGGGAGCACGTCGGTGGGGCGCGTCGCCTTTGTCGACGGGGACGGGCCGGTCGTGCTCCCCGTCAACTACGTGCTGGACGGTGAAACCGTGCTGTTCCGCACCTCGCCGCACAACACGGTGGCTCGTTACGTCGACTCCACGCTCGTGGCGTTCGAGGTGGACGAGTTCGACGACTTCACCCAGTCCGGGTGGAGCGTGCTGGTCCGCGGCGTTGCTTCGTTCGTCACGGCCGACCAGCTGGCCGAGGACGAGCGGTTCCGCCCCTTCCCGTGGCCAGACGGAGTGCGGACACTGGTCGTCCGGGTCACGCCCGTCTCGGTGACCGGTCGACGAATCCTGCCTGGCTGAAGCGAGGAGGGCGCGCCTCAGCCGATCCCAAGCGGTACCGACCACTCAAGCCTCGTGCCGTGCGGCTCCTCCCCCAGGAGCCGCAGGGTTCCGCCGTGGTCAGCCGCGCGACGTCGTACATTGCGCAGGCCGCTCTCCCGGCGTTCGGCCGGGGTTCCCTTGCCGTTGTCGGTGACGCTGAGCAGAACCCGGTCCTGCGTGACCACGACCTCAACGACGGCCGCCGACGCCTCCGCGTGGCGGGCAGCGTTCGAGAGCGCTTCACGCAGCACGGCCAAGAGCTGCTCCCCCAGCTCGTCACCCACCGCCGTGTCGACGGGGCCGGTGGTGCGGACGAGCGGGGTGAACCCCAGGACCGGCACGTACTCCTTGGCCAGGTCTCGGACGTCCGACCGCAAGGAGCGCTCGCCGACCCGCTGCAGCTCGAAGATCGAGGACCTGATGTCGCGGATCGTGGTGTCGAGGTCGAGTACGGCGCTGTCCAGACGCTCCCGTAGCTCGTCGCTCATCGCGATCCGGCGTGCGCCTTGCAGCTGCAGGCCGGTCGCGAACAACCGTTGGATGACCACGTCGTGGAGGTCCCGCGCGATGCGGTCCCGGTCGGCCACCAGGGCGAGCTCCTCGCGGTCCGCAAGCGCCTCGGCGCGGTCCAGGGCCAGGGACGCCTGGTCCGCGAGCGAGGCCAGCAGGTCGACCTCCTCGGACTCCGGGCCGGACCTGCCGCCCCCGAGCAGGACCAGCAGGACGCCGCCCTCGGCGATCTGCGCCCGCAGTGGCACCAGGACGACGGTGCCGTGCTCCGCGTGCGGTACGACGGCCACTTCCTGCTCCTGCTCGGCGTGGGCGATCCGGCCCGCCAGGTCCGCGGCAACGTCCGGGACCCGGCCGACGTCGGCACCGTCGGCCGCCACGACCTCGGCCTCGACGTCTCGCCGCAGCAGCAGGGCCACGGCGGCCGCGCGGACCACCCTGCGGGCGCCGACGGTGATCTGGCGCAGTGCCTCGTCCATCTCGATGGGCGGCTGCAGGGCCTCGGTGATCTGCACCGAGGCCTCGAGCCACAGGCGCCGCCGCTCGCTCTGGGCATAGGACCGGGCGTTCTCGATCAGGACTCCCGCCGCCGTGGCCAGCACCTGGACCAGCGCCTCGTCCTGCTCGGTGAAACCGCGCGCACCCTGCTTCTCGGTGAGGTAGAGGTTGCCGAACACGGTCCCGCGGATCCGGACCGGCACGCCCAGGAAGCTGTCCATCGGCGGGTGGTGGGGCGGGAACCCGAACGAGCCGGGGTGCTCGGCGAGGTGCTCGAGCCGGACGGCCTGGGGGTGCTCGATCAACAGGCCCAGGATCCCCCGCCCCCGTGGCAGGTCCCCGATCGCACGGTGCTCCTCATCGGTCAGGCCGAAGGTCACGAAGTCGGCCAGGCCATGGCCGCCGGCGTCGAGCACGCCCAGCGCGCCGTACCTGGCCTGGGTGATCCGACAGGCCGACTCCACGATCCGGTTCAGCACGGAGTGCAGGTCCAGGTCGGAACTGATGGCCACGACCGCGTCGAGCAGCGCCCGGGCATCGCCGGGCAGGCCGAGCTCGAGGTCGGCGGGCTGCTCGTTCATGGACCCGAGGCTAGCGAGCGAAGGTCGAGCAAGCCCCGCGACCGAGGAACGAGGTCGTGACGGCCGGGTTGAGACCCTGCGAGCGTCGGCAGTCCTCACACCACCCGGCGCACCGGCATCATCGACGAGCGTGACCAGTCGTTGCCGAGGCGACGACCTGAGAGCTCTCGCCACACCAGCTTCAGGAAGAAGTTGCGGTGCCCGCCGGCCCACGGCCGGGGCTCCCAGACCTTGCGGAGGTCGTCGAGCTCCTCCGGGGCGAGCTCGTCCAGACGACCCAACGCCACGACGCTCCACCCCTGCTGGTGCTCGTAGTCCAGGTGGTCGACCTCGAACGCCGCCTCACTCCGCGGTCCGTGGCTCCCCAGCTCGCTGTACGGCGTGGTGCGGAACACGATCGCGCCGTCGTACATGGCGTAGTTGACCGGCACGATTCGCGGGCCGAGCGGGGTCGAGCACGCGACCCTGCCGACTACACCGCCGTACAGCAGGTCCAGACACTCGTTGACAGTCAGTTCTACAGGGTCCTTCACGGCGCCTCCTTCTCAGGCCTCCATGCTGCCTTCCGCGAGCGTCTGCCGGATGGGGCTTTGGTCCCGCAGGGGTCGGGACCACAGGACGGCGTGCGTCACCCGACACGCAGCAGGGCCCCCGCCGAAGCGGGGGCCCTGCCGGTGTTCGTGCTGAACGGGACGGATCAGAAGTCCATGCCGCCCATGCCGCCCATGTCGCCGCCACCCGGCATGGGGGCCGCCTTCTCGGGCTTGTCGGCCACGACGGCCTCGGTGGTGAGGAACAGCGCCGCGATGGACGCGGCGTTCTGCAGGGCAGAACGCGTCACCTTGGCCGGGTCGAGGATGCCGGCGTCGATCATGTCGACGTACTCGCCCGTCGCCGCGTTGAGACCGTGACCCAGCTTCAGGCCGCGCACCTTCTCGGCCACGACGCCGCCCTCGAGACCGGCGTTGATCGCGATCTGCTTGAGCGGAGCCTCGGTCGCGGCACGCACGATGGCCGCCCCCGTCGCCTCGTCGCCGATCAGGTCCAGCTTCTCGAACGCCGCGTCGGCAGCGTGCACCAGGGCGACGCCGCCGCCGGCGACGATGCCCTCCTCGACGGCCGCCTTCGCGTTGCGAACGGCGTCCTCGATGCGGTGCTTGCGCTCCTTCAGCTCGACCTCGGTGGCCGCGCCGACCTTGATCACCGCAACACCGCCGGCCAGCTTGGCCAGGCGCTCCTGCAGCTTCTCGCGGTCGTAGTCGGAGTCGGACTTCTCGATCTCGGCGCGGATCTGGTTCACCCGGCCGGCGATCTGGTCGCCGTCGCCAGCACCCTCGACGATGGTGGTCTCGTCCTTGGTGATGACGACCTTGCGGGCCTGGCCGAGCATCTCGATGCCGGTCGACTCCAGCTTCAGGCCGACCTCCTCGGAGATGACCTGGCCGCCGGTCAGGATCGCGATGTCCTGCAGCATGGCCTTGCGGCGGTCACCGAAGCCCGGCGCCTTGACGGCGACGGACTTGAAGGTGCCGCGGATCTTGTTGACGACCAGCGTGGACAGGGCCTCGCCGTCGACGTCCTCGGCGATGATGACCAGCGGCTTGCCGGACTGCATCACCTTCTCGAGCAGCGGCAGCAGGTCCTTGACCGAGGAGATCTTGGAGTTGGCGATCAGGACGTAGGGGTCCTCGAGCACCGTCTCCATCCGCTCCGGGTCGGTGACGAAGTACGCCGAGATGTAGCCCTTGTCGAAGCGCATGCCCTCGGTCAGCTCCAGGTCGAGGCCGAACGTGTTCGACTCCTCGACCGTGATGACGCCTTCCTTGCCGACCTTGTCCATCGCCTCGGCGATGATCTCGCCCACGGTCGGGTCGCCCGCGGAGATCGAGGCGGTGGCCGCGATCTGCTCCTTGGTCTCGACGTCCTTGGCCAGGCTGAGCAGCTGCTCGGAGACGGCGGCCACGGCGGCCTCGATGCCACGCTTCAGGCCCATCGGGTTGGCGCCCGCGGCCACGTTGCGCAGGCCCTCCTTGACCATGGCCTGCGCCAGGACGGTGGCCGTGGTGGTGCCGTCACCGGCGACGTCGTCGGTCTTCTTGGCAACTTCCTTGACGAGCTCGGCGCCGATCTTCTCGTACGGCTCCTCGAGCTCGATCTCCTTGGCGATCGACACACCGTCGTTGGTGATCGTCGGCGCGCCCCACTTCTTCTCGAGGACGACGTTGCGACCCTTGGGGCCGAGCGTCACCTTGACCGCGTCGGCGAGCGTGTTCATGCCACGCTCGAGACCGCGACGGGCCTCCTCGTTGAAAGCAATCAGCTTAGACATAACTCTTGCGATTCCTCACGCTTGAAGAGTTCGGTGTGAGGCGTGGTGGGTTGCCCGCGACGGCCGATCCGGCTTGTCGACGGTCCCTTCCCGCCGACGCTTCCGGATCTCAACGTCACCGCGCCTGTTGTCACTCTCATGCTAAGAGTGCCAGCCTCATGTTTAGCACTCGGGGTGGTCGAGTGCAAACAACTGGCTCTCAGCCCAGCCGGTCGGCGACCAGGTCGGCGAACGGACCCGCATTCTCGGGGAGCACGTCGAGGTAGAGCCCCGGCTCGGTGATCTCGAGCTCGCTCACCGCCAGGGTGCCGTCCGGGAGCCGCAGCATGTCGACGCGGCCGTAGTCCAGGAGAACTCCCAGGACGCGGTCGACCGCGGCGGTTGCGACCAGGGCAAGATCAGCGGCCTCGTCGCGGAGCGGCACCGGCCGGGAGGAGCCCCCGAAGTGCTCGTGGACCCGGACCTCGCCGGCGGTCGGCAGCTTGTCGACCTGGGACACCGGCACGCCGCCGAGCACGAACACCGAAGTCTCGCCCTCGGTCCGGACCGAGGGGACGAGCGGTTGGACGACCCACGGCCCTCGGCCCGGAGGGAGCTCGGGATGGTCCATCACCTCGGTGCCGAGGCGGGGATCGGCCGGGTCGTCCACGACCAGGACGCCGACGCCGGCGGCGCCGACCCGCGGCTTGACCACGGCGATGCCGAACTCGCGGACACCGGCGGCCAGCTCCTCGAGCGTGGCAGCACTACGGGTGGGCACCACGGCCAACGCCCCGCCCAGCCCGGTCAGGTAGGACTTGTCGACGTTCCAGGCGAACACCTCGGGCCCGTTGAGCAGCCGGGTCCGGCCGGCGATGCGGCGGGCCCAGGCCACGAACTCCTCGTGCCGCTCCATGTAGTCCCACGTCGAGCGCACCGCCACCAGGTCCGCCGCCGCCCAGTCCACGGCCGGGTCGTCCCAGCACACCCACCGCGCGTCGAGGCCGCGCGCGGCCAGCGCCGCGTCGAGCGCGGGAGCACCGGGCTCGCCGTCGGGCCAGCCCGCGGAGGTCGCGAGGAGGACGTGGGGCACTCGGCGAGGCTAGGGGCTGGCCCCGGTCCGGCCAAGTGAGATTCCGGCGCCTGTCGACTTCGCCGTACCTCACCCGTCATCTCGGTGACAGACTCACCAGCAGCGCAACGAGAGGACCCCATCATGACCGAGTACATCGTCCTGATCCCCGGCAACGAGGCTCAGTGGGCCCACGCCGACGAGACTGAGCGCGAGCGGGTCTACGGGTTGCACCAGAAGTTCGCGGCGGCGCTGGCCGAGCGAGGTCACACGGTGACCGGTGGCGCCGAGCTGCGGCCGTCGAGCGAGGCGCGGACGGTGCGCGCCAGTAGTGACGGGCTCGCCATCACAGACGGCCCCTACGCCGAGTCCGTCGAGCAGCTGAGCGGCTTCTACACGATCAAGTCCGACGATCTCGATGACCTGCTCCAGGTCGTGGGCATCCTCACCGAGGGTGAGACGGGGCTCGAGGTCCGCCCGCTCGCCGGCGGCTCGGACGGTCCTGCGTGACAGCTCCCTCCTGATGGGCGAGCGACTCGCCTCGCTGTGGCGCGACGAGTGGGGTCGTGTGCTGGCCCTGCTCGTCACCCAGTTCCGCAGGCTGGACCTCGCCGAGGACGGCCTGGCGGACGCCTTCGAGGCCGCTGCCCGCACCTGGCCGGCGGACGGCGTCCCGGCCAACCCGCCGGCGTGGCTGCTGACCGTCGCTCGCCGGCGCATCGTCGACCGGCTGCGCTCGGAGACGACGGCGGCCCGGAAGCTGCCCGTGCTCATCGTCGATGCCAATCTGCAGGAGGAGGCGCAACGCGTCATGGCCGATCCCGGGGGGGTGGTGCACGACGAGCGGCTCCGGCTGGTGCTCCTGTGCGCCCACCCGGCTCTGGCCCCCGAGTCGGCCGCGGCGCTGACCCTCCGCCTGGTCCTCGGCATCAGCACCTCCGACATCGCACGGCTGTTCCTGGTCAGCACCCCCACCATGGCGGCGCGGTTGACCCGCGCCCGCAAACGACTGGCCGGGGAGCGGTTCGAGGTCCCGGTCGGTCCTGAGCTGGCGGAGCGGGTCAGGCTCGCGGCCGACATCGCCTACCTGGCGTTCACCGCCGCCTACGCCCCGTCGTCCGGCGCCGCCGTGCACCGTCCGGAGCTGGCGGGCGACGCGATCCGGCTGGCCCGGGTGATCCGCGAGGTCGCCCCGGCGAACACCGAGCTGGACGCCCTGCTGGCGCTGATGTTGCTGCAGCACTCCCGCCGGGATGCTCGAATCGGCGATGCCGGGGAGCTGATTCTGCTGGCCGAGCAGGACCGATCGCGGTGGCACCGGAACGAGATCGACCAGGCGGTCGAGCTGCTCACGCCGCTCGCCGCCGCACCCCCGGCGCCGTACCTCCTTCAGGCGCTGATCGCCTCCGAGCACGCGATAGCGCCGACGGCAGGCGACACCGCGTGGACGCGCATCGCCCGCCACTACGCCGAGCTGGAGGAGCTGACGGGCTCCCCGGTGGTGCGCCTCAATCGGGCGGTGGCCGTGGCCGAGGCCGATGGGCCGTTGGCGGGTCTGCGGCTCCTCGACGGACTCGAGCTGCCTGGCCACCGCCTGCCCGGGGTGCGGGCCGAGCTGCTGCTCCGGGCCGGGAGCTACGACGAGTCACGGGACGCGTTCGACCTCGCCATCTCGCGCTGCGACAACGAGGCCGAGCGACGCCACCTCCAGGCGCGGCGGGACACGCTGCCGAACTGAGTCCCCATACCCATGCGCGGCGGCCGGTCTGCCCCCACGATGTGGACATGGACACCGACGTCGGCCCGCGACCCACCTCCCGAGCGGCCTCCGCGGCCCAGCTGGAGTGGCTCGGCCGGGAACTCAGCATCTGGCAGGACGAGGGCCTCGTTCAGCAAGCCCAGGCCACCGCGATCCTCGGTCGCTACCACGCCACTCGGCGCTTCTCCCTGGCCCGGCTGTTGCTCGCGCTGGGTGCCGTCTTCGTGGGGGTCGGCCTGATCTGGCTGGTCGCCGCCAACCTCGACCAGCTGCCCCCGCTCTCCCGCTTCCTCGCCATCGTCATGATCTGGCTGGCGCTCCTCGTCGGCGGCGAGGTACTCCACGCCAAGAAGCTGGTGCCCTCCCCGGTGGTCGGCTCGGTCCGGCTGCTCGCCGCCCTCGCGTTCGGGGCCGTGGTGTTCCAGGCGGCGCAGTCGCTGCAGGTACCGGCCTTCGAGCCACTGCTGGTGGGGCTGTGGGGCGCCGGCTCCCTCGTCCACGCCTATGCCGTGCGCAGCCTCGGTCCGCTGCTGGTCGGCATCCCGACCCTGGTCACCTGGTTCGTATGGCAAGTCCTGTGGGACGCGCCCTCGGCGTTCTCCGTCGTCCTGGCCCTCGCCGTCGTCGCGGTGGCCGCCGTCTCGGTCGGTGCCCTGCACGAGCGCGGACTGACTCGGTTCGCGCCGGTGTGGCGGGAGGTAGGGGCCGGGCTGGCGCTGGCCGCGCTCTTCGCAGCGGCACTCCCGTACGTCACCGCGACCGACTTCGTGTGGAGCCTCTGGCTCGTGGCGGGGGTGGCCGTGGCCGGCCTCGCCGCCGGGGCCGCGATCGGCCTCGTCCGCGGCACCGCCCGGCTCGAGCCCGTCGGAGCGCTCGTGGTCCTCGCTGCCTCCGTCCTGATGGTTCTCTGGGAGGCCGGTGACGATCCCGACGTCCTCACATTCGTCGACTGGGCACACGCGGCCGTCAGTGTCGCCGTGTACGTCGTCGTCGCCGTCGGTGTCGCCGTCCTCGGCATCCTGCGCAACAGCTCGCGGCTGACCGCGCTGGCGACCGTCGGCCTGGTGGTCTTCACGACCTTCCAGAGCTTCGCCGTGTTCGCGCAGATCATCACGGGCGCCTGGCTGTTCGTGGCGCTCGGGCTCGTCTTCCTGGCGACCGGCTACCTGTTCGACCGGGCACGCCGCGAGCTTGCCGCCACCCTGGAGGGAGAAGACCGATGAAGAAGCGACTGGCCCTGGTGGTCGTCGTCCAGCTTGCCCTCGTCGCCATCGGGGTCGCACCGCAGCTCTCGGCCCGGGCCACCGGCGACGAGTACCGCATGCGCGTGGCCCCGGTCGACCCCATCGACCCGTTCCGCGGGGCCTACGTCACGCTCGACTATCCCGACCTCACCAACCGGGACGGCTCGTTCTCCGCAGAAGGCGGCCTCGGGGCACTCGAGGACGGCGAGAGCGGGCCGGTCTACGTGTCGCTGAGCGAGCAAGACGGCCTGATGCACGCCACGGGGTTCAGCCGCTCCCGCCCCGAAACCGGTCCATATCTGGCGTGTGACGACCGGGACTGGCAGATCCGGTGCGGGATCGAGAGCTGGTTCGCCTCGCAGTCCGAGGCGAGGCGGCTCGGGCGTGAGCTCGCCGAAGACGGAGGGATCGCCGTCGTCCGGATCGACTCACGAGGTAACGCGGCCGTGGTCGACCTCGAAACCCGGTGATCGCTGGTCTGGACGGCAGAGCCGCCTTTTCACGGTGGCTTGATGCCTCGGTCGAACTCTGAGCACCTGGGGGCTAAGAGGGGGCTAGGGACGGTCAAAAGGGGCTCGCTGATGTTCGAGCAGCTGCACGATCCGGCCTCGGGGAGAAACAAGCAAGAAGAGACAGCGTCACCACTGACGGATGGGGTCGAGGGGTTCTCACGGCGCCTGCTCCTGCGAGCCGGCGCCGTCGGCTCGGCCGGTGTCGCCCTGACCGCCGCCGGCGCCTTCGGGAAGCCGTACCTCGCCCGGCAGGGTCTCTGGACGGCGGACGGCGCGTTCGCGGCCACGTCAACAGCGCTCGGTGACCTGTTGTTCTACCTCGAGAACTTCCCCACCAGCCCGCTGATCCTCAACCCGTTCAACGATGCCCTGCCCATCCCGAAGGCCCTCCGGCCGGTGGCCCAGATCGACTTCAGCTCCTGGCGGCAGCCTCCCGGACCCGGACTGGGCCAGCAGAACTCGCTGGAGAACGACCGCCACCAGATCTGGCCGAGCAAGATCGGGTACCCCGACCCGGTCGTCTACAAGATCGATCTCAGGGTGAACACCCACTCGTTCACGACGTCCCAGGTGCTGCCCATCGACGAGGACGGCAAGCCCACCATCTCCTTCGACGAGGCGGGCCGCCGCGTCGCGGCCGGCATCAAACGGACGCTTCCACCGAGCACGATCTACGGCTTCAACGGCACCTTCCCGGGGCCGATGATCAACGCCGAGTACGGCAGGCCGGCCCTGGTCCGCTTCGAGAACCATCTGGACGAGAACCCGCTCGGCCTGGACCGGCAGGACTTCGGGGAGGACGGCGGCTGCTTCCTGACCCACCTGCACAACGGCCACACCGCGCCGGAGAGTGACGGCAACCCGCACTACGCCCTCCAGTTCGGGCCTCGAGACCGGGGCTACAACCCGAGGACTTCGGTCGACAACCTCTACCTGAACTGGCCGGCCGCGGGCGACGACCGGGAGAAGCAGAGCTTCTTCTGGTTCCACGACCACACGATGGACCACACCGGCGCCAACGTCTACAAGGGCATGGTCGGGCTCTACCCGATCTACGACCCCAAGAACGGCATGGACATGGGGGACGAGCGGCGCGGCCTGCGGCTCCCCGGCGTCCGCCAGGACCACGCCGACGGCTCCTTCGACGTCGAGTACGACATCCCGCTGGCGATGTTCGACGTCCGGCTCGACGACGGCGTGACCACTCACAAGGACATGCACGACGGCATGGGCGAGTACCCGGACGCCCACAACCCGTCCACGCACCCCGAGTGGTGGGGCAAGACGTTCTACAAGCACTTCCCGAACCACGGGTTCGTCGGCGACATCTTCACCGTCAACGGCACGGCCTACCCCGTGCTGGAGGTGAAGCGGCGCAAGTACCGCTTCCGCTTCCTCGACGCGTCGGTCGCCCGAATCTACGAGTTCCAGCTGATGAGTTCGACGAAAGGGCCCAGGTCGGCCGCGTCGCTCGGCTACAACGGCGACGAGCTGCAGGGTCAGTACCGGATCGAGGACGGCCAGCAGTGCATGCAGTTCACCCAGATCGCCTCCGACGGCGGGCTGCTGCCCTTCCCGATCACCCGGGACTCCTTCGAGCTGTGGCCGGCCAAGCGGCGCGAGTTCATCGTCGACTTCACGAAGTACCAGGACGGCACGCCCACCACGAAGGGCGACGTCATCTACCTCACCAACGTGATGAAGATGGGCGACGGCCGGATGTGGGACACCTCGTCGCGTGACGGGCTGGACCCCGACTACAAGGTCCCGATGATGAAGATCGTGATCGGCGACAGTGCGCCGGACGCCAGCGAGATCCCGACCCGGATGCGTCCGCTTCCGCCGCTGCCGAAGAACTGGCGGGACCTGATGGACAACCGGATGATCTTCGAGGTCGAGCGCGGCAGTGGCGGTGGCGAGGTCGAGTGGCTCATCAACGGCGAGCCGTTCTCGCCCGACACGGTGGCGCGCAGCCTGAAGAACCCGCGAGGTCGCCGGCCCCTGGCCCAGCAGCGGAAGGGCAGCTTCAACCTGTGGGAGATCCGCAACGGCGGCGGCGGCTGGGTGCACCCGTTCCACCTGCACATGGAGGAGCACCGCACCGTGATGCGCGACGGCAAGCGACGTGTCCCGCCAGGCGGAACCCGGTCACCCGGACGACAAGTCCCGTGAGGACCTCGTCGCCCTCGATCCGGGCGAGTCCGTGATCCTCTACCGCGGGTTCCGCGACTTCGTCGGTCCGTACGTCGCCCACTGCCACAACCTGGCGCACGAGGACCACGCCATGATGTTCGGCTGGGAGATCACCCCGTGACCGAGCTCTCACGCCCCGCGGCCAGGACGAGGGGAGGGCCGACCGGCAGGGCGGCCATCCCCTGGGGGACGATCCTTACGTTCGCCACCGTCCTGGCCGCGGCTGACTGGTTCTGGGTCGTCTCGTTGCGCGGCGCCGTGGGCTCGATCCAACGGACCGGTGACCCGTTCGTCTCCTGGCTCCAGGGGTCGGTGATGCTCATGCCGCTGTTCGCGTTCGCGGTGCTCGGCGCCCTGGCCCTGGCCTATCGCTGGTTCGGACCCGTGCTGCGCCGACCGCGGACGGTGGTCGCGACCAGCCTCCTGGTCGTTGCGACCTGCACCCTGGCCGGTGCGGGCGCGCTGATCCTCAGCGGTTCCTACGACCTCCGGTTGCAGCTCGGACAGCTGGAGCACATGCCGTCGATGGGGGTCCAGTGCGTCGACAGCTGTCTGCAGGCACAGAAGAACGCCACCCTCGCCCTGCAGCTAAAGGCCCTCGGCGCCGGCACCGTGATTCTGCTGGTGACAAATCTGGTGCTGGTCGTCTGGATGGTGGCGATCCGGGGCGGCCGGTTGAGCGTCGGCAAGGAGAAGCCGCTTCCGGACGGTGCGGCGGGCCCCCTGTCCCGCCCGGTGGCGTGGTTCGCCCAGGTCCAGCTCATCCTGGTGGCGGCACTGGTCGGCACCGGGACCGTGCTCGCGGCTCACGCGACGGCGGACCTGATCGACTCAGTGGCCGCCGCACTGCTCCTCCTGCTGCTGGCGACGGCCCAGCTCGCCACCGCCGAGTTCGCCACGGCCAGGCCGGGGCGGCCGGCCTGGATTGCGGCCGCGCTGCTCGCCGTCGTACTCCCCGCCCTCTGGCTGTACGCGCACACCTCCGGCAACCCGCTGGAGCCGGTGCTGGGCGCTCCCGGATCGATCGGTCTCGCCGACGGCGCCGTCGGCGTCCTGGAGGTCGCGACCCTGGCCGCTGCCCTCCTCATGCTCATCGCGCCGGCGTGGATGCGGCTAGCCCCCGCGTCGCCCCACGCCGGCAAGCTGGGACTGGTCGGGATCGTCGCCGTGACCGCCATCGGCATCGGCGGCAGCGGACTGGCGGTGTTCGACCTGGGCGGAGTCGAGGAGACGCCGCAACCGGGCAACCACCACCAGGCACTGCGCTGACCGTTGGCCCCGCGCCGGCTCAGCCCCCGGCCACCGCCGGGATGACCGAGATCTGCGTCCCGTCGGGAGTAGGCGTGGCGAGGTTGTCGAGGAACCGGACGTCGTCGTTGCCGACGTAGACGTTGACGAAGCGACGCAGCTCGCCGCCCTCGTCGAGGACCCGGCCCTTGATGCCCGCGTAGTTGGCGTCCAGGTCGTCGAGCACGGCCGCCAGGGTGTCGCCCTCCGCGGTCACCTCCGACTCACCGGAGGTGTAGGTGCGCAGGATCGTGGGGATGCGGACGGAAACGCTCATCTCACTCCTCAGGCCAGGCCGGTTGCCACGAAGGCACCGTACGACGGGTCGATGGTCACCGCAGCCCCGACCTGGTCGGCGACTGCGTCGAGGGTCTTCAGACCCATGCCGGTGTTGATCACGACCGTCTCCAGCGTGGGGTCGAGCGTGCCGGTCTCGACCAGCTTCTTCAGAACCCCGACGGTGGTGCCGCCGGCGGTCTCGGTGAAGATGCCCTCGGTGCGCGCGAGCAGCAAGATGCCCTCGCGGACCTGGTCGTCGCTGACGTCCTCCACGGCGCCTCCGCTCCGGCGGCAGATGTCGAGCACGTAGACGCCGTCCGCGGGGTTGCCGATGGCCAGGCTCTTGGCGATGGTGTCGGGGCGGACCGGGCGGATGACCTGCTGGTCGGCCTTGAATGCGGCCGAGACCGGCGAGCATCCGGTCGCCTGGGCGCCGTACACGCGGTAGGGCTTGTCCTCGACCAGGCCGAGCTCGATCAGCTCCCGGAACGCCTTGTCCACCTTGGTCAGCTGGGAGCCCGACGCCACCGGGATCACGATCTGGTCGGGCAGGCGCCAGCCGAGCTGCTCAGCGATCTCGAAGCCGAGGGTCTTCGAACCCTCGGCGTAGTAGGGCCGGACGTTGACGTTGACGAACGCCCAACCGTCCTCCTCGCCCGCGATCTCCGAGGCAAGCCGGTTCACGTCGTCGTAGTTGCCGTTCACGGCCACCAGTGAGTCGGTGTAGACGGCGGAGTTGACCTGCTTGGGCTTCTCGAGGTCGGCCGGGATGAACACCACGGTCTTCATCCCGGCCCGGGCGCCTGCGGCGGCCACGGCATTGGCCAGGTTGCCGGTGGACGGGCACGCGAAGACCTTGCTGCCGAACTCGCGGGCCGCACTGAGGGCGCAGGCGACCACGCGGTCCTTGAAGGAGTTGGTGGGGTTGGTGGAGTCGTCCTTGACCCACAGATTCTCGATCCCCAGCTCCCGACCGAGGTTGTGCGCCTTCAGCAGGCGCGTGAAGCCCGGCTCGGTGTTGGGGCTCGCCTCGATGTCGTCGGGGACCGGGAGCAGCGCCTTGTAGCGCCAGATGTTGCTGGGGCCGGCCTCGATGTCGCGCGCGCTCACCGCCGGGAAGTCGTAGGCGATCTCCAGCGGTCCGAAGCACTCCGGGCAGGCGTAGTGAGGGCCGAGGTCGATCCGGTGCCCGCACTCGCGGCAGGACAGGGCTTGGGCGTGGCCGAAGGCACCGGCGCGGAGAGCTGGGCGTTGCGGCGCTCGGTCCGGGGTCTGGTCGACGGACTCGGCCTGGGAAGTCACGGCAGTCAAGGATTCCTCCTCATCTTCCCCGCGGCGGCTCTCGCCGTGGGCCGGAATTGGCACCGTCTCCACGACCGTCGGGACAGACTCCCGGACGGGGGCTCGTGGCGGTTGCCGGGACTTCAGCGGGCCGGTCCCTCAGTCCCTCTCGATGAGCTGTTCGGAACCCTACGCATCGCGTCTCGCCATTCGTACTCCGGGTCCACATGGTGACACCGGGCCGGGCGAGGGGTGCTGTCTGGCATCCGAGACACCGGTCCCGTCCGCAGGGTTGCCCGTCCGGACCGAGCAGGCATGTGATGGGAGACGAAGGGAGAAACCCATGGCCAGATCCACCCTCAGCATCGAGCAGCACTCCATCGACGTCATCCCCGCAGAGGAGCGCAAAGGCTCGCCGAGCAGCCAGCTCACCCTGTGGCTCGGCGCCAACCTGCAGATCACGGCGATCGTCGACGGGGCGCTGGCTGTCGTGTTCGGCGCCGACGCGCTGTGGGCGATCATCGGGCTGCTGATCGGCAACCTGGCCGGTGGGGCCGTGATGGCCCTCCACTCGGCGCAGGGGCCTCGCCTCGGGCTGCCCCAGATGATCTCCAGCCGCGCGCAGTTCGGGGTGTACGGCGCCGTGGTCCCGCTGCTGCTGGTCATCGTGATGTACCTGGGCTTCACCGCCACCGGCACCGTGCTGTCCGGTCAGGCCATCAACGCCCTGCTCGGCGTGGACGCGCCGGTCATCGGGATCGGGATCTTCATCGTGCTGGTCGGCGTGATTGCGACCATCGGGCACGACCTGATCCACGTCGTGGGCCGTGTCGCGTCGGTGCTGGGCGTGATCGGGTTCGGCTACCTCGCCGTCCGGCTCTTCACCGAGCACGACGTGTCCGCCGCCGTCGCCAACCCGTCCTTCGACATCGTCACCTTCCTGCTCGCCGTGGCATTGGCCGCGGGCTGGCAGCTCACGTTCGGTCCGTATGTCGCCGACTACTCCCGCTACCTGCCGGAGTCCACACCCGAGCGCACGGTGTTCGCCGCGACGTACTGGGGCACCGTCCTGGGCTCCCAGGTGGCGATGACGTTCGGCGCGGTCGTGGCTGCGGTCGCAGGAGACGCCTTCCTCGTCAACCAGGTCGAGTGGCTCGGCGACCTGGCCGGCTCCGCCGTGCTCGCCGGGGCGATCTACGTGCTGATCGTGGTCGGCAAGCTGACCGTGACCTGCCTCAACGCCTACGGCACGTTCATGTGCACGGCGACCACGGTGACGGCGTTCACCGGCGCCCGGTCGATGGGCCGCGCCGCGCGCACCGTGTTCGTCACGCTGATGCTGCTCGTGGCGGGGGCCATCGCGCTGCTCGCGAGCGCGAACTTCCTGGAGAACTTCCGCGACTTCGTGCTCCTGCTGCTGATGGTGTTCACGCCCTGGAGCGCGATCAACCTCACCGACTACTACCTGGTGTCGAGGGAGAAGGTCGACATCCCGGCGCTCTACGATCCGGATGCCCGCTACGGCCGCTGGAACGCCGCCGCGCTGACGACGTACGCCGTCGGCGTGCTCGTGCAGATTCCTTTCCTCGCCCAGGCCCTCTACACGGGCCCGGTCACCGAGGCCCTGGGGGGCGCCGACATCTCCTGGATGGTCGGGCTGGTGGTGCCCTCGGTCATGTACTACGTCTGGGCCTCGCGCCGGAACGTGGCGCCCGAGGAGATGATCTACCCGCGCGACGTCTCGCCCGCGTCGGTGCCCTGACCCTGCGTCGCGTCAGCGGTGAGCTGGCGGAGGAACGCGAGGACGCCGTCGGGTCCGTCGACGACCAGGTCGGCGTGGGCGGCCAGGGCAGTTTGCTCCTCGGAGCCAGAGCAGAGCAGGAACGTCGGTAGGCCTTCCTCGCGGAGGGCGGCGACCGCCTCGAAGGCCTCCAGGTCGCCGAGGTCGTCACCCGCGAAGAGGAAGCCGCCGGCCGAGATGTCCTCGGCCAGCTTGCGGACCACCTGGCCCTTGTCCGTCCCGGGTGCCCGGGCCTCGATCACCTGTCGGCCGGGCTCGACCACGAGCCCGGCATCGGTGGCCAGCTTCTCCAGCTCCGGCAGGAGCCGGGAGAACGCACCGGCGGGGTCGGGCAGCCGTCGGGTGTGGACGGCGACCGCGAGGCCCTTCTCCTCGACGAACGCGTCCGCGGCGTCCAGGCGGCGCAGCAGCGACGGCAAACCGCCGAGGTACGTCGCCAGCCCGCGCGGCGGACGCGGAGAGACGATCCGGCGGCTGGTCGAGCTCCAGCGCTCGTTGCCGTACTGACCGAAGAGGTACAGCTCCTTGCCGGCGTCGCCGACGGCGTTGCCCACGATGTCCAGGTCGCCGAGGGCCAGTGCCTGCCGGGCCGGGCGCCCGGTGATCACGGCGACCGCACACACGGCGTCGGCGAGCTCGGTGAGCACGGAGGCGGCGTCGGGATGGATCCGGGCGTCCGCCGGGTCGTCGACGATCGGAGCCAGGGTGCCGTCGAAGTCGAGCCCGACGATGGCCGTGGATGCGACCGCGACGAACGCGTCGTACCGCTCCCGTCCCGTGGACGACGTGAACTCCATGACGGAGAGCCTTTCACGCGGCCCGCCCGGACCGGATCCGGTGTCAGGCGGCGTCTGCGGTGAGGATGACCGTCAGCCGGTCCAGGTCCATCGGCTCGATGGCCGGCATGACCCGGCCGATGCCCAGGTCCAGCGCGAGCACCTTGGCGGCCGCCTGGAGCCGCTGGGGGTAGTAGACGGTCGAGGCCGGGATCGTGCCGTACCAGTTGTCGGAGCCCACCACCTGCCAGCCGGCATCGGACGCCTGGGCGGCGGTGGTGCCGGCCAACCCGGTGATGCCGGAGTTGTTGTAGACCTCCACGTAGACCTTGCCGCGCTCGACCACCGGCTCGGCCTTCTTGATCGCCGGCGGCTCCCCCTTGGGGAGCTTCTGGGACGGGGGCGCCGGCTCGGCGGTGTCCTTCTGTTCCGGCTGCGCGACCGTGGCCACCTCGCGCTCGACCGGCGGCTCGGCCCGGGTCGCGACGTAGGCCACCCCGGCCATGGCGACCGCCACGACGCTGAGCATCACCACCGGCGAGGGGAACACCACCCCGCGCTCGTCACGGACTCGCATCTAGACCTCGAAGCCGAGTCGACGGGCCGAGCGCTGCCGCTGCCGGGCGGCCCGGAGCCGGCGCAGCCGGCGGACCAGCAGTGGGTCGGCCTCGAGTGCCTCGGGCCGGTCGATGAGCGCGTTGAGCACCTGGTAGTAGCGCGTCGAGGACATGTCGAACTTCTCACGGACCGCGGTCTCCTTCGCGCCGGCGTACTTCCACCACTGGCGCTCGAACTCGAGGATCTCGCGGTTCCGGTCGCTCAGGCGCGGACCGGTGGCGGCGTCATGGCCCTGGCCGTGCCGGGCGTTCGCGGCGTCCATGCGCATTTCTCCCCGAAGTTGGTGCTGGTGTCGGGGCAACTGTAGGCGACGAACCACAACGATGTCATTCAACCCGCCATAGGTTCGGCCACATAGGGTGGGGCGCGTGTCCGACCCCGCGAACCTCGTCATCGTCGCCAACCGGCTGCCGGTCGATCGGGTCGTGGGGGACGACGGCAAGCCCGGGTGGCGGCGCTCGCCCGGCGGCCTGGTCAGCGCCCTGGAGCCCGTCATGCGCTCCAACAACGGCACCTGGATCGGCTGGCCCGGCGGGACCGACAGCGACCTGGAGCCGTTCGAGGACGATGGGATGTCCCTCGTCCCGATGTCCCTGTCGGCCCAGGAGATCGAGGAGTTCTACGAGGGCTTCTCCAACGGGACGCTGTGGCCGATCTACCACGACGTGGTCGCGAAGCCGGAGTTCCACCGCGAATGGTGGGACTCCTACGTCACGGTGAACAAGCGATTCGCTGAGCGGGCTGCGGAGGTCGCGGGCAAGGGCGCGACGGTCTGGGTGCACGACTACCAGCTCCAGCTGGTGCCGCAGATGCTGCGCGAGCTCCGCCCGGACCTCCGGATCGGCTTCTACCTCCACATCCCGTTCCCGCCCAACGAGCTGTTCCAGCAGCTGCCGTGGCGCCGGCAGATCCTCGAGGGTCTGCTCGGTGCCGACCTGGTGGGCTTCCAGCTCTCCGGCGGCGCGCAGAACTTCGTGCGGCTGGTCCGCCAGCGGGTCGGCCACAAGACCCACCGCGACCTGGTCTACCTGCCCGACGGCCGTTCCGTACGGGCGGCGGCGTTCCCCATCTCCATCGACGCGGCCGGCTTCGAGGAGCTGGCCCGCTCGGATGCCGTCGGCAAGCGGGCCACGGCGATCCGGGAGGCCCTGGGCAATCCCCGGAAGATCTTCCTCGGGATCGACCGTCTCGACTACACCAAAGGGATCCACGCGCGGCTTCGCGCCTTCAGCGAGCTCATCGTGGACGAGCACTTCGACGTCGAGGAGGCAGTGTTCGTCCAGGTGGCGACGCCCTCCCGGGAACGGGTCGAGCAGTACCGCATCCTGCGCGACGAGATCGACCGGCTGGTCGGTCGCGTCAACGGCGACCTCGGCCGGATCGGCCGGCCGGCGATCTCCTATCTCCACTCGTCCTATCCGCGCGAAGAGATGGCCGCGCTCTACCGGGCCGCCGACATCATGGTGGTGACGCCGTTCCGCGACGGCATGAACCTGGTCGCGAAGGAGTACGTCGCCTGCCGCTTCGAGGACGACGGCGCGCTGGTGCTCTCGGAGTTCGCGGGGGCCGCCAACGAGCTGCGACAGGCCTGGCTGGTGAACCCCTACGACATCAACGGCATGAAGTCCGCGCTCATGGAGGCCTACGACGCCGACGAGCGCGAGATCAACCGGCGGATGAAGGCGATGCGCAAGACCGTGCTCTCCCACGACGTGGTGGCCTGGGCGAACAGCTTCCTCGAGGGACTCTCGGCCGAGCGACCCTCGCACGGCAAGCAAGTCCGCCCCGCCACCAGGTCGTGAGCGTCGAGGTCTCGACCGACGCCTCCCGGCTCGACGTCGAACGGATCCACCGCTGGCTGTCCGAGGACGCCTACTGGTCGCTGGGCCGGACCCTCGATGTCGTCGAGCGGTCGATCGAGCACTCACTCAACTTCGGGGCGTACGACGACCACGGCGAGCAGGTGGGCTACGCCCGGGTCGTCACCGACCACGCCACGTTCGCCTGGCTGTGCGACGTCTACGTCGAGCCGTCATCGCGTGGAGCGGGCGTCGGGGCGGCGTTGCTCGACGCCGTCTCCGCCCACCTCGCCGGGCTCCGGCTCTCCCGCACGCTGCTCGCCACCGCCGATGCGCATTCGCTGTACAGCCGCTACGGGTTCGCCCCGCTGCCCGAGCCCGGGTGGTTCATGGTCCGCTAGTTCAGGACCATCCTGGGCTCGCCGTTGACCAGGCCGCTGCCGGCGATCGTGCACGACCCGCCCCGCGGCGTACCGCCGTTGTAGGCCTGCCGCACGCAGGAGCGGGTGGCGAGCTGCGCCCAGTAGTTCGGGTGGAGCGACTCCTGGATGTAGTAGGGCGAGCTGGAGCAGCAGGTCGAGACGGTGCGGATCTGGTTGACCCACTCGGTCTGGTCGACCGCGCCGGGCGAGGTCCAGCTGGGGATGCCCTTCTCCTCGTAGAGGCCGACGGTGTTCTCGCACAGCCGGCGGCCGTTGAACGCCGAGGCGAGGTTGAGGGTGCGCGAGTTCGTGATGCCGGCCTGGGTGATCGCGCCGGTGACGGTGCTGTTGATCGTCGGTAGCGCGGTCGAGTTCGCCCAGGTGGCGTCGGCGTTCCAGAAGCCGCAGCCGCCGGTCGACTGTCGGGTATAGCCGCTCTCGGAGTAGCGGAACCCGGAGCCGTTGGGAAGGGGCGAGGGATAGGTCTGCACGAGCATCGTCCACGAGCCGTCGGCGTACCCGGCGTTGCGCATCGCCGTACGCACGTTGGTCAGTGCGGTCGCGATCTTCGTCTTCACCGCGCTCACGTTGGCCGGCGTGAAGTTGGAGGTCACCGAGCTGTCGTCGTTGCAGTAGTCCTTCCACCAGGTCGGCGATGCAAGGAAGTCGGTGACGCAGGTCTGCACGATGTCGGCGAAGTTGAAGTCGTTGCCACCGATCGAGACCACGACCATCTTCACGTTGTGCGTGCCGGCGAAGCCCTGCAGCATCTGTGCCTGCCCCTGCTGGCCGCCGGTGTTGTAGAAGTCGAGGCCCGGCTTGAAGCGCCCGTTGGAGTCCGTGTAGGTCGTGGTCCGCGCGCCGGAGCAGGCGAGGTTGAGGCCCTGCACACCGCCGCCGATGTAGGCCTCAGCCGACTTCGACCGGTGGCAGCGGTCGATGGTCTCGCCGGTGCCGCCCGCGTTGTCGTAGTACGCCGTGGGTCCGAGCGCGTCGGCTCGCGATGACGAGTCGTTGGAGCTGCCGGCCCAGCGACCGGCCTCGCCCGAGATGTAGGAGTCGCCGAGGGTCACGACCCATGGCGTGCCGACTCCGGGGCCGTCGGCCTGAGCGGGCGCGGCGGGTGCGATCAGCACCGCGAGCAGGGCGGACAACGACAGGGCGAGTACGACGGCGAGCGGGCGTCGTCCTGCTGCGGCGTGGAGGGTGGGTCCTGACACGTGGGTCTCCTGGGTCCAGGTCCCTCCCCGGCCGGTCGACCGAGCCGAACCTAGCCGTTGGCCGGGCCCCCGCGGAAGGTCCGGCTCAAGACCGGCAACAGGTAGTCAGGTACTTTTCGCCCATGGAGCTGATCCCGCGGCCTGACCTGCCGGGCTCGGCTTTCGTCGTATCGGCGGCGAGCAACGTCGCCCACAAGGTGCTGTACGGCGGCCTGGCCGACCTGCGTCCGATGCCGCGCACCCTGATCGACGACGGCATGCTGCGGGAGGTCTACCACTACCGCCCGGCCGCGAAGGTCGTCGAGCACGGCGACCCAGTGCTGCTGGTGACCCCTCTGGCCGCTCCGGCACTCTGCTTCGACCTGCGCCGCGGCTGCTCGGTGGTCGAGCACTTCGTGAACGGCGGCCGGCCCACCTACCTCGTGGAGTACGGCCAGGTCTCGTTCCGCGACCGGAACCTCGGGATGGAGCACTGGATCGACGAGGTGGTGCCCGCCGCGATCCGTGAGGTGTCCGCCCATGCCGGCGGCCGGCCGGTGCATGTGGTCGGCTGGAGCCTGGGCGGGGTCTTCGCGCTGCTCACCGCGGCCGACAGCCCGGATCTGCCGATCGCCTCGGTCACCGCCGTCGGCTCGCCGTTCGACATCAAGCAGGTGCCGCTGGTCGCACCGCTGCGACCGTTGCTGAACATCACCGAGGGCGGCGGGATCATCAACCGCAGCTACCAGGCGATGGGAGGAGCGCCCAAGCCGCTGGTGAAGTGGGCCTTCCAGCTCTCCTCGTTCCAGAAGCTGGTGACCAAGCCGCTGGCCATCGTCACCCGCCTCGACGACCAGGACTTCCTCGCGCAGCTCGAGGCGGTCGACCGGTTCACCGACAACATGATCGCCTACCCGGGCCGGACCTTCGGGCAGCTCTACCACCGGTTCGTCCGCGGGAACGCGCTGGTCACCGGCAGCATCGACTTCGGCGACCGCACCATCTCGGTCGCGAACATCAAGGCGCCGGTGCTGGTCTTCGGCGGCGCCACCGACGGCATCGCGCCGATCCCCGCGGTCCGTACGGTCGTGCCCCTGCTGACCGGTGCGAAGGAGGTCAGGTTCGAGGTGGTCCCCGGGGGCCACCTGGGCATGCTGACCGGACGGCGGGCCCGCGGCACGACCTGGCAGATCATGGACGAGTGGATCAGCAAGTGGTCCTCTGACGCCGAGAAGACCCCCACCCCGACGGCCCGGAAGAAGGCTGCCGCGAAGAAGAGCGGGGCGAAGAAGACAACGGCCCCGAAGAAGGGTTCGGCCAAGAAGAGCTCCGCCCGACGGACTGCCGCGAGCCGCGAGGCGATCGGCACCAACCCCGCCCGCCGCTACGGATCGGCCGGGTCCCGGTCCCTCTCCACCTGATCGGTCGCGCCGCCGTCGGTTCAAACGTGCAGTAAGGCACATTTCACGGCGGATCATGCCTGGGAGGGCGGTCCTGAACGGGTACTGCACGTTTGAAGCAACGCCTTCTCAGCAAGCAGGGCCACGAGCGAGGCGAGCGTGCCCTGCACGTAGTCGGGGCTTTCCTCGATCTGCGAGCGCGTGAACCGGGCGACGGTGCGGCCGGTCACCACCAGCTGGGTGTATCGCTCGACGTCGCGATCGAACTGTCGAGGTGTCGCAGCGTGGAACATGAACCCCTCCGCCTCGATCACGAGGCCGAGCCGTTCGTCGACCAGGTCCGGATGCACGGTGAAGCCGGGCAGGCGGATCTCGACCTGCGGTTGGACACACAACCCAGAGACCTCGAGGGCGATCCCGCGGAGCATCGACTCGAGTGGGTTGGCCGCGAGCGCGGTCGCCTCCCGAGCCACCCGTCGGCACCGACCAGCTCCCGGTCCCCGCACGGCCTGCGCTGCTGTCGTCAACGCTTCGTGTTCAACATGACGGTGCCGCAACGCCGAGTCGGCCACCGCCAGTCCCTCCCCGAACGGCAGGCCGCGCGCGCAGTCGAGCACCGTCCGCACCGGGCCGGTCACCACGCCGGTGGCCGTGGAGTAGACGATGTTGGCCTGCTGTCGATCGGCCTCGGACACCTTCCGGTTACGGGGAACGGCGATCCACGGACGGTCTGGAAGGGCCGCCACCTCCCAGCCGTGGTACTGGGCAGCGCTGAGATGGGTCACCGTTCCGCTCAGCCGGGCGGCCGCATGCACCGCCTCCCGGGCGTGGGGGACCGCGTACCGTCCGCGGGAGAGTCGCACCAGGCTGCCGTTCTCGATGGCACGCACCACCTCGCGTTCGGAGCAGAAGACGAGGAGCTGCGCCTTCGTGGCGAGGCCACCCAGCTCCCGGGCGACAGCGGCAGGGTGCATGCCGTCAGCATCTGTTGGCGGGCGGGGGTCTGCATCCGGCTATCCACAGTCCCGGGATCAGCGCAGGCCGTGCTCGTCGAGCCGTTCGCGGGCCAGCGTCAGGGCCGCGGGTTGCGGAAAGGCATGTCCCGACCCTATGAGGCCTGCGTCTCACCTAACCGATCGGGCGCCTCGGCGTTGTACCGGCATGACGGACCTGAACCTGACCCGCCGTACCCTCCTGGGCGGTGCCGGGCTGTCGATGGCCGGCCTCGGCACCGGAGCCCTCACCGCGCCGGCCACGGCCGGGACGCTGCAGGGATCGCTGCCCCGCCAGGTCGACGTGGTCGTGGTCGGGGGCGGCATCTCCGGCCTGGTCGCCGCTCGCAAGGTCGCCAGTCGCGGGCGCTCGGTGCTCCTGGTCGAGGCCCGGAACCGCGTCGGCGGCCGGGTGCTGAACCACCACCTCGACTCCGGCGGGGTGATCGAGTCCGGCGGCGCCTTCGTCGGGCCGACCCAGGGTCACATCCTGCGACTGGCCGACGAGCTGGGCGTGCCGACGTTCAAGGAGTACGTCGACGGCAACAGCGTCTACGTCTCCTCGACGACCGGTCGACAGGAGTACCAGGGCACGGTGCCGCCAGACCCGTTGATCCTGCCCGACGCCGCGAACCTGCTCACCCAGATCGACAGGTACGCCGCCGAGATCCCGGTCGACGCCCCCTGGACGCACGATCGGGCCGCCGAGTGGGACGCGATGACGCTGGGCGAGTGGATCCGCCGCAACGCGGTCAACTCCGACGGGGTCGAGAACCTGATCCGCTGCTGGACGCAACCCGGGTTCGGCGCCGACCCGAACGAGCTGTCCTTCCTCTACGTCCTCTGGTACGTCGCCTGCTCGGGCGACGAGCGCCACGTCGGCACCTTCGCCCGCAACTCCGAGACCACCAACGCCGCGCAGGAGCGACGGTTCGTCGGTGGCTCGCAGCTGATCCCGCTCCGGCTCGCCCGCCGGCTCGGCGACATCGTGGCACTGGCGGCGCCGGTGCGGCGGATCACCCAGGACGACCGGCACGCGGTGGTGCACACGGCCCGAGGCCAGGTCCGCGCCCGGCGCGTGATCGTGGCCGCTCCCCCGCCGCTGGTGCTCGACATCGACTGGTTCCCTCGGCTACCCCAGCGCCGCACCGAGCTGCTCCGGCACCTGGACATGGGCCAGCTGATGAAGTGCGACGCGGTCTACCGTCGGCCGTTCTGGCGGGAGGCCGGGTTGAACGGGTTCGGGCTCAACGACTCCGGCGCCGTCCGGGTCGCCTTCGACAACTGCCCGCGAGACGGCGACCCCGGCGTGCTGCTGGCGTTCGTCGGTGGCTCGACCTGGCGGCGCTACGGCGTGCAGACCCGCGCGGCACGGCGGGCCGCCGTCCTCGAGGGCTTCGCCGTGATGTTCGGCGAGCAGGCCCTGCACCCGATCGAGTACGTCGAGCACGACTGGACCCACGAGCAGTGGACCCGCGGTGGACCGGTCGCCAACTACGCACCCGGGACGATGATGCGGTTCGGTCGCGAGATCCGGCGGCCGTACGGCCGGGTGCACTGGGCCGGCACCGAGACGTCGACGTACTGGACCGGGTACATGGACGGCGCCGTACGCTCCGGCAAGCGCGCCGCGGTCGAGGTCCTGGAGAAGCTCTCGTGAAGCGACCGGTCATCCAGCACGGGGCCCTCGGCGTCCTGCTGGCGCTCGTCCTCCCGCTGATGCCCGCCTCCGCCGCCCCGGACCGCGAGCGGTGGGACACCCGAGTCTTCGCCGCCGTCCAGGAACCTGGCTACCCGGCGTACGTCTTCCACCACCGCAACGGACGCGTCTACGCCGGGACCTACACCAACCCGCAGGGCGACCACGAGCGCTCGGTGGTGCGCGAGTGGTCGGCCGGCGGGGCGCTGCTGCGGTCATGGCGTGTGCCGCACCAGAACCTCGACGAGGACCATGGCGTCCAGGTGGCGACCGCGGACGCCCGGGGCCGGCTGGTCCTGCTGGAGAAGTCGACGTCGTCCGTGCGGACCCTCAACACCGAGAACGGCAACTTCCGTCGGTGGGCCACCCTGCCCGACCTCCCGACCTGCTCCACCGGCGAGAAGCCCTGCTCGCCCAACGTGGCCGACGGCCCGGCGATCCCCAACTACGCAGCGTGGGGCCCGGGCGGCGCGCTGTTCGTGACCGACTACGGCCAGGCGGTGATCTGGCGGATCCCGCGAGGCACCCAGGCACCGCAGGTGTGGTTCGCCTCGCCGCGGCTCGACGGGTCCGAGTTCGGGACCGCCGGCCTGGTCTTCCGCCCGCGGACCCGGACCCTGCTGATCACCCATCAGTCCTCGACCACCGACGGGAGCGAGCCGACCAACGGCAAGCTCTACTCGCTGCCGATCCGGGAGTCCGGTCGCCCCGGCACGCTTTCGACGGTGTGGACCTCGCTGCCCGGTGACCTGCCGGACGGGTTCGGCATCGGTCGCTCCGGCCGGATCTACATCGCCAACGCCGGGCTCTCCCAGCAGATCGTGGTGCTCTCACCGCGTGGACGCGAGATCGAGCGCTTCCCCGAGGTGCCCGGATCCGGTGACAACGGCTCGGCCGTCCCGTTCGACACACCGTCGAGCGCGACCTTCCACGGCACTCGCGTGCTGGTGGCCAACCAGTCGTTCTTCGGCAACACCGACCACCACGCGATCCTCGACGTCGAGGTGGGCGAGCGCGGGCGGAGGCCCTATCTGCCACCGACGGCGTACTGGCGCTGAGCGAGGACCCGGGCCACCACCAACCCCGCCACCAGGGCGCCGAGGGTGCCGAGGGTCTCGTCGCCGAGGGTGTCCTCGTACGCCGTGTCGATCTCGGTGCCGTGCCGGATGAACGTGTACCACTCGCCGAGCTCCCAGCCGAGCGCGATCACGGCGCCGAGCCCGGTCACCAGGAGCGTCACCGCCCACGGCGGCCGCACCGCGCCGCAGATGATCAGGCCGATGCCGGTCAGCAGCAGCGCCCAGTTGGCGAAGTGGCTGAAGTCGTCCCACCACACGACGGCGTCGAAGAGGTCGAGGCTGTTGCCGGTCACGTCGACCAGGAACGGGAGCATCGCCAGCGTGAAGGCGCCGTACGGCGGGTGGCGGTCGGGATGCCGCCGCTTGACCACGACCCACCAGAGGAACGGGACCACCAGCATCAGCAGCGGGTAGGCGATGAGCCGCGCTCCGAAGGCCTTGTCGGCGAACCGCTCGATGCCGGGCACGTACTCGGCCACCGCCAGCTGGCCGACCGTCAGGACCAGGACCAGTGCGGGGACCCACGCGGGGCAGCGACGCGTCACCAGCGCACGGTAGCGTCCCGGCATGGGTGCGCTGGCGGGACTCGTCGAACGCGATCTGGTCGCCTCCGACTGGGCCGCGGCGCTGGCCCCGGTCGACGACCGGATCACCGCGATGGGCAGGTTCCTGCGTGATGAGATCAGTGCCGGCCGCGGATACCTGCCGGGCGGCCACCAGATCCTCCGGGCCTTCCAGCGTCCGCTCGCCGGCGTCCGGGTGCTGATCGTCGGCCAGGACCCCTACCCCACCCCGGGGCACCCCATCGGGCTCAGCTTCGCGGTCGACGCGCACGTCAGGCCGGTCCCGCGAAGCCTGGCCAACATCTACCAGGAGCTCCACACCGACCTGGGTCTCGCGATGCCCGCGCACGGGGACCTCACGGCCTGGGCCGACCAGGGGGTGATGCTGCTCAACCGCGTGCTGACCGTCCGCCCGGGTGAGGCCGCCTCGCACCGCGGTCGCGGCTGGGAGGACGTGACGGAGTGCGCCATCAAGGCACTGTCCGCGCGTGGTGGGCCGTGCGCCGCGATCCTGTGGGGCCGGGACGCCCAGGGGCTGAAGCCGATGCTGGGATCGGTCCCCTGGGTCGAGTCCGCGCACCCGTCCCCGCTCTCGGCCGCCCGCGGGTTCTTCGGGTCCCGTCCGTTCAGCCGGGTCAACCGGCTCCTCACCGAGCAGGGCGCGGAGCCCGTGGACTGGTCGCTGCCGGCGGAATAAAGTTGAATTCTCAACCATTGGAGTGGGCATGAGCGAGCGAACGCTGGACCCCGTCGACAGCCGGATGCCGGCGCTCTACATCGGGCACGGCGCTCCCCCGCTCCTCGACGACCCGATCTGGTCGGGACAGCTCGCCGCCTGGGCTGCCGACCTGCCTCGTCCGCGCGCGATCCTCATCGTCAGCGCCCACTGGGAGTCCGCCCCGGTCAGCCTGAGCGCCATCGGCGCACCGCTGGTCTATGACTTCGGTGGCTTCGACGCGAAGTACTACCGGATGACCTACGAGACCCCGGATGCGACCGAGCTGGCCACCCGGGTCGCGGCGATGATGCCGGCTGGCGAGCCGGTCCACCAGCACGCCGGCCGCGGGCTCGACCACGGGGCCTGGGTGCCGCTGAGGATCATGTACCCCGAGGCCGACATCCCGGTGCTGCAGCTCTCGCTGCCCACCCACGATCCGGTCCGGCTGATGGCGCTCGGGCAGCGGCTCCGGCCACTCCGCGACGAGGGCGTGCTGATCATCGGGTCCGGATTCCTCACCCACGGGCTGCCGTTCCTCACCGAGTGGCGCATCGACGCGGCGGTCCCTGGCTGGTCAGCGGACTTCGACGCGTGGGCCGGCGAGGCGATGGCCCGCGGAGACGTCGATGCGCTGGCGTCGTACAAGTCGCAGGCGCCGGGGATGCCCTTCGCGCACCCGACGGTCGAGCACTACACGCCGCTGTTCGTCACCCTCGGCGCCGCCTCGACCCCCGACGAGCCGGGGATCCAGGTGATCGACGGCTTCTGGATGGGGCTGTCGAAGCGCTCGCTGCAAGTCGCCTGAGGGTTGACGTTTGGTACCAAACGGCAACCCGGGGGCTGAAATTTCCACCGTTTGGTACCAAACAGCACTCCACTCCAGCAGCTCAGCGGATCCGGGTCCGCCGCATCACCTTCAGGCCGGTCAGCATCTGCTTGGCGTACTCCGCGTAGTCCTGCCCGGGCTTCGGGCCCAGCACCGGCTTCTTGAGGACGGCGAGGTTCTGGACGTCGGTGTACTTCAGCAGGCCCTGGTCCCCGTGCCGAGCACCGACGCCGGACTGCTTGACGCCTCCTGAGGGGGTCCCCTTCGATGCGTAGGCCGCGGCAAGAGTGTCGTTGACGTTGACGTTGCCGGACTCGATCCGTCGCCCCACGGCGGCCGCCCGATCGAGGTCGGTGCCCCAGACCGAGGCGTTGAGGCCGTAGTCGGTGTCGTTGGCGAGCGCGACCGCCTCGTCGACGGTCGAGTAGCGGTGCAGCGCGACCACCGGTCCGAACGTCTCACATGAGCCGGCGAGCATCTCCTGGGTGACACCCTCGAGGACCGTGGGCTCGAAGAACGCGGGACCGAGGTCGGGCCGCGCCCGGCCGCCCGTCACCACGGTCGCGCCCTTCGCCACCGCGTCCTCCACGTGGGATGCGACGCGGTCGCGGTGGTCCACCGAGATCAGCGATCCGAGCTCCGGCCCGAAGTCGTACGACGCCCCGAGTCGCAGGCCCTCGGCGGCGGCGACGAACTTCGACCTGAACTCGTCGTAGAGGGAGTCGGGCAGGTAGATCCGCTCGATGTGCATGCAGATCTGACCGGTGTTGCCGAACACTCCGAACAAGGCGCCCGCGACCACATCGTCGACGACCGCGTCGTCGAGCACGATCATCGGGTTCTTCCCACCGAGCTCGAGGCAGCAGCCGATCAGGTTGCGACCGGCCCGCTCGCCGATCACCCGACCGGTCGCCGTCGACCCGGTGAACATCACGTAGTTGGCGTTGTCGATCAGGGTCGGACCGACGTCGGGTCCTTCGCCGCAGACGACCTGGAAGAGCCCCTTCGGCAGGCCCGCCTGCTCGAGCAGGGACACGCCGTACAGGGGCGAGAGGGCGGTCTTGTTGTCGGGCTTGAGGACGATGCCGTTGCCGGCCATCAGCGCGGTGACCGCGTCGGAGATGCCGGTGGCGAACGGGAAGTTCCACGGCGCGATCACGCCGACGACACCCTTCGGCTGCCGGATCTCGGTGGAGGACGACACCATCGGAACCGGCCCACCACGACGGGTCGGGCCGAGCAGCTTGGGCGCTCGCTTGAGGTAGTGGCTGATCACCATCGGCGGGTCGCAGGTCTCCTCCATCGCCATCCGCCGGTTCTTGCCGCTCTCGGCCTGGATCAGGTCGGTGGTGGTGTGGGCGTTGTCGACGAGGAGGGTGTGCGCTCGCTTGAACACCGCGAGCCGCTTGCGCAGCGACCACTGCGACCACTCGGCCTGGGCCTCGCGCGCCGTGGCGAACGCCGCCTCGATGTCGGCCGGCGTCGACTGCGGGAGCTCGACCAGCACCTCACCGGTGTAGACCTCGGCCAGCTTCCAGGTGCCGCCGCCGGTCGAGGGCACGCGGGCGACCAGGGACTCGAGGAACTCGTCGGTGAGGGAGGGGGGACGGGCGAGGGTCATGACAGAACCAGCTCCGCAGCCTTGTCGCCGATCATGATCGAGGGCGCGTTGGTGTTGCCGCCGATGATCGACGGCATGATCGAGGCGTCGGCGACCCGCAGACCCTCGACGCCCCGCACCTTCAGGTCGGGCCCGACCACCGCGCGTTCGTCGACGCCCATGCGGCAGGACCCGACACCGTGGTAGACGGTCGTGGCGCGGTTGGGGATCTCGCGACGGAGCCCAGCTCCGGTGATCCCGGCGCCGAGGTGCACCTCGGACTTGACGGCGCCGGCGAACGCCGCGCTCCCCATGATCTCGCGGGTGATCTCGACCCCCTCGGCGAGGACCTCCCGGTCGGACGGCTCGGCGAGGTAGTCGAAGTCGATGAGCGGCGCGGCCTGCGGGTCGGCGCCCGCGAGGCGGACCGTGCCGCGACTCTTCGGATAGATCAGGGTGGCCATCACGGTCAGGCAGGCCCGGGGGTCGACCTTGTGCCGGACCGGCGCATCCTGGTTGGGCGCCGGGTAGGCCCAGGGCAGGACGTGGAGCTGCAGGTCAGGCACGTCGGTGGCCTGCGACGTGCGCACGAAGGCCACGGACTCGAAGACCGTGTTGGCGAGGAACGTGTTGCCGCGGGTGAGCTCCTTGGCGAGGCCGCGGGCGAAGTACAGCGGCGAGCCGCGGTGCTTCGCCGTCGGCACGTGCCAGGTCGTCGGGACGAACAGGTGGTCGTGCAGGTTGTCGCCCACCGGCAGGTCGGCGAGTACGTCGATCCCGTGTTCACCGAGGTGCGCGGCGGGACCGATGCCGGAGAGCATCAGGATCTGGGGGGATCCGAAGACCCCGGCGGAGACGATGACCTCCTTGCCCGCCCGGACCACCCGGCGGGAACCGTCGGTGTCGATCACCTCGACCCCGATGGCCCGGCCCTCGGCGACCACGACCCGCGCCACGTGCACCTCGGTCTGGAGCTCGAGCGTGGGCAGCTGACGGTCGTGGAGGTAGCCGCGCGAGGAGCTGTAGCGCAGGCCGGCGAACGCGCTCTGCTGGAACAGGCTCACCCCCTCCTGCGACTCGGCGTTGTAGTCGGCCAGGACCTTCACCCCGAGCGTGTCGGCCGTGGCGTCGATGAACTGGAGCGACGGCTCCACGGGGCAGGTGTGCCGGGTGACCTTGATCGGCCCACCGACACCACGGAAGTCGTTGGCGCCGTCCTCGAAGTCCTCGACCCGGCGGTAGACCTGGTTGACCTCGTCGGCCGACCAGCCGTCGTTCCCCTCCGCCGCCCAGGCGTCGTAGTTGGCGCGGTTCCCGCGCACCCACAGGAGCCCGTTGACGGAGCTGGAGCCACCGACGACCTTGCCGCGGGTCTGGGGGATCTTGCGGTCCAGGGCGTGGGCCTGCGGGGTGGTGTAGTAGCCCCAGTCGACGGTCTGCTTGATCTTCGGGACCGCGTGCATCGGCCCGATCATTCCGGGCTTCTTGACCAGGAACCGGTTGTCGCTGCCACCCGCCTCGAGCAGGATGACGCTGGCCCCGGACTCGGCCAGCCGTCCGGCGCAGGCACTGCCCGCGCTGCCCGACCCCACCACGACGTAGTCGGCCTCGTCGGCCCTCGGCGTTGGCCCCGAGCGTGCGCTGCGCGCCATGCGTCCACCTCTGCTCGCGTCGACGGGCGTGGAGCAGCCACGCCCCCGGCAAAATCGGAACTGGTGGAACTGTAACGCGTTCTAGTTTGCTCGTACAGGGTCCGCCCCGGGCGCGAGCGGCGCCCTGAGAGGATCGCCTTCGTGAAGTTCCTGTCCATCCAGTCCTCGGTCGCCTACGGCCACGTCGGCAACTCCGCGGCCGTGTTCCCGTTGCAGCGGCTGGGCCACGAGGTGTGGCCGGTGTCCACGGTGGTGTTCTCCAACCACACCGGCTACGGCACGTGGCGGGGTCCGTTGCTCCCGCCGGGTGACGTCGCGGACGTGATCACCGGCATCGAGGAGCGTGGGGTGCTCGACCAGGTGGACGGCGTGCTGTCCGGCTACCAGGGCAGTGCCGATATTGCCGACGTGATCCTCGACGCGGTGTCGCGGGTGCGCGCGGCCAACCCGCGGGCGTCGTACACCTGCGACCCGGTGATGGGCAACGCAGGCAGCGGGTGCTTCGTCCACCCCGACATCCCGCCGGTCCTCCGGGAGCGGGTGGTCCCGCGCGCCGACATCATCACCCCGAACCAGTTCGAGCTCGGCTTCCTGACCGGCACCGAGCCGCAGACGACGGACGAGATCCTCGCCTCGGTCGAGCTGGCGCGGAAGATGGGACCGCGGACCGTGCTGGTCACGAGCGTGCAGCGTCACGATCAACCGGCCGACACTGTCGAGATGCTCGTGGTGAACGACGACGGGGCGTGGATCGTGCAGACCCCGCGGCTGGCGCTCAAGGCGAACGGCTCCGGGGACGTGACCTCAGCCCTCTTCACCGCCCACCTCCTGGCGACCGATGCTCCGACCGCTCTTGGCCGCACCGCCGCCTCGGTCTTCGCGCTGCTCGACGAGACCCTGCGATCGGGCGAGCGCGAGCTGCGGCTGGTCGCGGCACAGGAGGCGTTCGTCGACCCGCCCATGAGCTTCGAGGTGCACCAGATCCGGTGAAGCTCCTCGTCTCCCTGTTGCTGTTCACCGTCCTCACCGCATGTGGCGCGCCCTCGACCGATGAGGCGGCTCCGGGGGACCGTGCCACCGACATCGCCTTCGTGACCGAGCTGATGCACCGCGACGCGGCCCTGCTCAACCTGCTCGACGTGGCGCTCGGTCGCCGGCTCGACCCGGCACTGGTGACGACCACGGACCAGCTGCGGATCGATGCCAACGCGCGGATCGAGACCGCCGCCGACCAGCTCGAGTCATGGGGCGAGAAGGTGCCGAGGACCGTACGCGACCACTCCTTCGAGCACAGCACCGACGCGCATGACATCCCGTCGCTGGACGGGATGCCCACCGGCGACGACCTGCAGAGGCTGGGCCGCGTGCCCCGTGCCGGGTTCGACGCAGCGTTCGTCGCCCTGTTGCGGCCCAGCCTCGAGGCGACGCGCGACCTGGCCGGCACCCACGTCGCTGACGCCGAGACGGTGCAGACCCTGGCCCGGGACGCCGAGCGGTCGTCCGACTCGGCGCTTCAGGCGCTGTGAGCCGGTGACAGGAGTCGAACCCGCGACATTTCGCTTACAAGGCGAACGCTCTACCAACTGAGCTACACCGGCGCGACCGGTCGGCTGGTCACCGCCGGTGCCGCCACATCGTAGTTCGGACGAGCGGCGCGCTTCGATTCCGGGTGTCAGGCGGCGAACGGTGGCAGGAAGCCGTCGAGCGACCGCCGGATCCCGGCGGCGTCGAGCCCCCGGGCGGCGATGTGGTCGGCCGGAGTGCCGTAGCGGCGCAGCTCGTCACGGGCGACGCCGAGGGCGAGCAGGCGATGAGGGACGTCGCGCAATGCGTCGCCGACCACGTGCGCCGAGGTGCCGGCCAGCCAGGGCTCGACCAGCACGACGTCCGGGGTCCCGAGCGCAGCCCGGAGCCCCCGGGAGTCGAACGGCCGCACCGTGCTGGCGTAGAGCACGGTGACGTCCCGCCCCTCGACGGCGGCGAGGACGTCGTCGAGCACAGGACCGAGCGCGATGACCGTGGCGCCGGCGCCGCGGCGTACGACGTGGAAGCCGCGGCCGGTGTACGACGCGCTGTTGGACTGCCCGACCACCCGGACGTAGTGCAACCCGTCGCCGGCGACCGTGGTGCGCAGGATCGTGTCGACCTCGGTCGAGGTCGACGGGGCGTGGATGTGCACTCCCGGCAGGGTGTCCATGAGGGCGACGTCGCCGGGCACCTGGTGGGTGCGGCCCGCCGAGGCGATGTCGAACGAGCCACCCGAGCCCACCAGGACGCCCCCGACATCCTGGTGGCCGAAGCCGAGCTTCACCTGTTCGAAGGCCCGCTCGACGAGGAACGAGCCGAAGGTGTGCACGATCGGGCGCATCCCGGTCAGCGCGAGCCCGGCGCCGACGTTGACCAGCAGCTGCTCGCGGATCCCGACGTTGATGACCCGGTCAGGGTGGCGTGCCTCCACCTCACCGAAGAACTGACCGGAGATCTCGGCGTAGACCAGCGCCACCGACGGGTCGGTCTCGACGAGATCACCGGCGGTGTGCGCGAACTGCGTGCGGGGGTTCATCACTTCTCCTCGACGTGGGCGACGACGACATTCGGCTGACCAACGGGACGGTGTGAGAGCGCCTTCTCGAGGGCGTCGTGGTCGCGCCCGTCGACCGACGCGGTGTGCCAGCCCTCGACCGCGAACCGCTCGGCGATCCGGCCCGGCACGGCGTAGCTCGACGACCGGTTGTCGACCACGACGACCGTCAGGGCGTCCAGCGACAACGCGGCGGCCAGCTCCAGCGCCTCGTGGTTGCTGCCCTCGTCGAGCTCCGCGTCGCCGACGAGCACGACGACCCGGGAGCCGATGCCCTGGGCGCGCAGGCCGAGCGCCGTGCCGACCGCCAGCGGGAGACCATGGCCGAGCGATCCGGAGGAGATCTCCACTCCGGGCACCAGGTTGCGGTCGGGGTGGAAGCCGAGCGGCGAGTCGAACGAACCCCACCCGGCCAGCCACGTCTCGGGGAAGAACCCCCTTTCGGCGAGCACCGCGTAGTAGGCCATCGGACCGTGCCCCTTGGACAGGTAGAACCGGTCCCGCCGCTCGTCGCCGATCGTCTCGGGCGAGACGTCGAGCACCCGCTCGTAGAGCACCCGGATCACGTCGAGGGTGGAGGTGGCGGCGAACGAATGCTTCTCGTCGCCGGTCATCAAGCTCATCAGGCGGGGAATCTCGGTCATGACTCGATGGTCCAACTTGAAGTTTGGTTGAAGTCAAGGAAGTCTGGAAGATGTGAGCAGACTGACTGTCGGGCAGCTCGCCGAGCGGGCGGGTGTGGCGACGTCGGCGATCCGGTTCTACGAGGCTCGCGGCCTGATCCGGTCGCGTCGTACGACGGGAAACCAGCGCCGCTACGAGCAGTCCGAGCTGCGACGGGTCGCGTTCATCCGGACCGCTCAGCGGGTCGGACTGAGCCTGGACGAGATCGGGGAGGCGCTGGCGACCCTGCCGGAGAACCGGGTGCCGACGAAGGCCGACTGGGCGCGACTGAGCCGCGCGTGGCGGCCCCGCCTCGACGAGCAGATCCAGCGGATCGAGCGCCTGCGCGACCAGCTCGACTCCTGCATCGGTTGCGGCTGCCTGAGCCTGCGGAACTGCGCGCTGCGGAACCCGCACGACGTGGTCGCCGCACGCGGACCCGGCGCGGTCTTCCTCGAGCCGCAGTAACCTGCCGGTCATGGCCCTGCGGATCGTGGCGAACCGCCCGGATCCGGCGATCGTGACCCTGCCCTGGTCCCATTGCCTCGAGGAGTGGACCGACGACGTCGTACCGCTGCCGCGGGGCCTCTCGCGGCACGTGGTCCGGATCGTGCGACTGGGCCAGCGCATCTACGCCGTCAAGGAGACGACCGAGGAGCTCGCCTTCCGGGAGTACCGCCTTCTCCGCGACCTGCAGCGGATGGGACTCCCCGCGGTGATACCGCAGGGGGTGGTGACCGGCCGCGTCGACCAGGAGGGCGAGGAGCTCCCAGCCGCACTGCTCACCCAGCACCTGCAGTTCTCGCTGCCCTACCGCAGCCTCTTCCAGCACGGACTCACCGCCGACAACCTGCCCTCACTGATCGACGCGTTGGTGGTGCTCCTGGTCCGGCTGCACCTCGCCGACTTCTACTGGGGCGACGTGTCCCTGTCGAACGTGCTCTTCCGCCGCAGCGCCGGTGGGTTCGCGGCGTACCTCGTCGACGCCGAGACCGGCGAGCTGCGGCCGCAGCTGTCCCGCGGCATGCGTGAGTACGACGTCACCGTCGGCTGCGAGAACGTCTTCGCCGAGCTGCTCGACCTGCAGGCCAGCGAGACCCTCGACCACGAGGTGCGGGCCCACGAGATCGTCGAGGTGATCCAGGAGCGGTACAACACCTTGTGGACGGAGCTCACCGGCGAGGAGGAGTTCGCGGCCGGCGAGATGTGGCGGATCGAGGAGCGGATCGAGCACCTCAACGACCTCGGCTTCGACGTCGAGGAGATCGACATCGTGACCGACTTCGACGGGGACCGGGTGCAGATCCAGCCCAAGGTCGTCGAGCTCGGCCACCACCAGCGCGAGCTCCAGGCACTGACCGGGATGAGCGTCGAGGACGCCCAGGCGCGACGCCTGCTCAACGACCTGGCTGCCTTCACCGCCTACCACGACCTCGGCGGAGAGGAGCGGGCGCTGGTCGCGGCCCGGTGGCTGACCGAGATCTACGAGCCGATCACCGCCATGGTGCCGCCCGAGGCCCGCGGCAAGCTCGAGCCTGCCGAGGTCTTCCACGAGATCCTGGTCCACCGCTGGCTGCTCTCCGAGCGTGCGGGTCACGAGGTGGACATCTTCGAGACCGCCCGGGACTACATCGACAACGAGCTCACGCGCCGGCCCGACGAGGCGGTCGCCGCACCGACCGAGTAGCCGCGGTCAGCGGAGCAGGTCGCGGCCGATCACCATCCGCTGGATCTGGTTGGTGCCCTCGAAGATCTGGGTGACCTTCGCGTCCCGGAACAGCCGCTCGACGGGGTACTCCCGCGTGTAGCCGTTGCCGCCCAGTACCTGGATCGCATCCGTGGTGACCCGCATGGCGGTGTCGGTCGCGGTCAGCTTGGCAATGCTGGCCTGCCGCGAGAACGGCCGCCCGGCGTCCTTGAGCCGGGCCGCGTGGAGGTACGTCGCCCTGGCCCGCTCTACCCCGGCACCGAGGTCGGCGAGCAGGAACTGCAGGCCCTGGAACTCTCCGATCGGCTTGCCGAACTGCTCGCGCTCGCGGGCGTACGCGACCGCGTGAGCCAACGCGGCCTGGGCGATTCCGGTGGCGACAGCGGCGATGCCGAGCCGCCCGGAGTCGAGCGCGGACAGGGCGACCCGCATGCCTGCTCCTTCCTCGCCGATCCGGTGGGCGGCGGGGATCCGGGCGTGGTCGAAGATCACCTGGGTGGTGACGTCGCAGGCCAGGCCCATCTTCTTCTCCGGTGGACCGAAGCTCATGCCCTCGGTGTCGGCGGGGACCACGAACGCCGAGAGGCCGCGTCGGGGGTCGTCGCCGGTGCGCGCGAAGAGGATGTAGTAGTCGGCGCACGAGCCGTTGCTGATCCACTGCTTGGTCCCGGAGACGACGTACTGGTCTCCCTCCTGGCGAGCCCGAGTGCGGATGCCGCTGACGTCGGAGCCGGCCTGTGGCTCGGAGAGGCAGTAGGCGCCGAGCCAGTCGCCGGAGAGCATCTTCGGCAGCCACTCCTCGCGCTGCTCCTTCGTCGCGTTGACGTCCACGACGTTGGCGGTGAGCGAGTGGACGCTGGTGCCGACGGCGACGCTCGGCCAGGCCGTGGCGATCTCCTCGAGGACCTGCAGGTAGACCTCGTAGGGCTGACCACCGCCGCCGTGCTCGTCGGCGAACGGCAGGCTCAGCAGTCCCGAGCGTCCGAGCAGGCGGTAGGCGTCCTCCGGGAACTCGGCGCGTTCCTCGAACTCCGCCGCCTGGGGTGCGAGCTCCTTCTCCGCGATCTCGCGGGTGAGCTGGAGCAGCGCCTCCGCCTCGTCGCTGGGCAGCAGCCGGTCCACATTCGTCGTCACGCGGTCACTCTAGGAGGTCGGTCGGGGTCGTCCCGGGGGTGATCCCGGATGCGGCAGACCGCCCAGCTGTTGCAGGCTCGGGAGCCTGAACTCGGGAGGACCCTGCGATGACCCGGAAGATGCGCAAGTTCGTGCTGCTGACCCACATCCTCAGCGCGGTCAGCTGGATCGGCGTGGACCAATGACCCACCCTCGCCGACGCCGCAACGCAGACCGCACTGGTCGACGCGACTCTCCCCGAGCGGCTCGCCGACGTGCGGCGCAACATGATCTTCCCGCCGATCGTGTCCACCTCGATGCTGCTGTTCGCGAGCTGGCTGTCGGTCTACAAGCCGTGGGGAGTCACCTCGCGGGGCCGTCGGTTCCTCCGGGTGCGCACGCCAGAGCGGGAACTGGTGCGCACCGACGGGTGAGAACGAGCAACTCGGAAGCATGCCGCCCAACCCTTGCCAACGAGTAAAGGAGTGATTAATACTGATCGAGATTTGACCGAAAAACTCGGATTCGATCAAGGAGTGGTTTCCGTGCCCTCGTCCATGGACTTCCGACCGTCTCGACGGGCCATCCTTCGTTCCGGCGGCGCCCTCGGCGCGGCCGCGGGGCTGGGTGCCTCCGGCGGATTGCCCGCAGCTGCCGACGAGCTCTCGACGCCCGAGCCCGCCCGGACCCGTCGGGAAGGCACGATGACGAATGTCCCGTTCGAGGGCTTCGACGAGGTCCGCGTCGCGCTGCTCGGAGTCGGGAACCGCGGTGGTGGCCAGGCGCGTCGCTGGGCTGCGGTGTCCACGGTCACCGCCATCGCCGACATCCGCAGGAACAAGGCCGAGCAGGCGGCCGACCTGATCGTGCAGGAGAACGGCCAAGCTCGGCCCGCGATCTACTCCAACGGCGAAGACGACTACCTCAACCTCCTGCAGCGCGACGACATCGACCTCGTCTACGTCGCGACACCGTGGGAGTTCCATCACCCGATGGCCAAGGCGGCCATGGAGCACGGCAAGCATGTCGCCGTCGAGCTCCCGATCGCGCCGTACCTGGACGAGGTCTGGGACCTGGTCCGCACCTCAGAGATCACGCGCAAGCACTGCATCTTGCTCGAGAACGTCTGCTACTTCCGCCCGGAGATGCGCATTCTCATGATGTCCAAGCAGGGCCTGTTCGGCGACCTGCAGCACGGCTCGGGCGGCTACATCCATGACCTTCGCAACCCGTACATGTTCCACGGCGCCTACTACCCGGAAGGTTGGCGGCGCAAGTGGCACACCAGGATGAACGCCAGCCACTACCCGATGCACGGACTGGGACCGGTCAGCGCGGCGATGGACATCAACCGCGGCGACCGCTTCGACCGGTTGGTGGCGATCGCGTCGCCCGCCAGGGGAATGGCGCTCTACCGCGAGGAGAATGCGTCCCCCGACCACCCGTCCTGGGGGGAGACCTACATCTCCGGCGACCGTCACACCTGCTTCATCCAGACGGTGAACGGCCGATTCATCAAGACCGAGCACGAGGTCGTCTCGCCACACCCGTACACCCGCCGGACCACGCTTGCAGGGACGCGCGGCGTGTACGACGAGAACCTCGGCATCTACCTGGAGAGTCTGGGTCACAGCAACCACACCTGGCGTGCATTCGGCGACGACTTCGCCCAGTACGACCACTGGCTTTGGCAGGACATCGGAGGCTCCGCCGAGGAGTACGGCGGCCATGGCGGTGGCGACTTCATCTCGATCTTCCGGCTTGTCCAGACGATGCGGCTCGGGCTCACTCCCGACATCGACGTCTACGACTCGGCAGCGTGGTGCTCTGTCATCGGCTTGAGTGCGAAGTCCCTGGAAGCAGGCAGTCTCGCGGTGAAGGTCCCCGACTTCACCCGGGGACACTGGCGAGACCAACGGCCGGGACTCTCCCGGGGCCGTCCCGAGTCGAGCGCGCAGTCACGCCAGGCAGCCCGCCGGTCCGCCTGACCGTTGGCGAGGCGCGCGTCCCCGGGCTGTCTGATGGAAGCGCCGGAGACCAGGGGGATGGGGTCGGATCGATCCGTTGGCCATGGGCACCGGCCCGAGGGGCCGCGGGGAGCCGCCGTACTGTTGCCGGTCACGATCGCTCCGCCCTCTGGAACCGAGACGTGCACCGGCCCGCTACACCTACGCTTCCCCCATGTCCCTCACCACGCGACGCCTCACCCGGGACGACTTCGACCAGTCGATGGCGCTCAGCCGCGAGGCCTTCGGCGACCTTCCGCCGGGAGCGACACCACCCTCGCCGGAGAGCTTCCCGCGGCCCGGTTATCACGCGTTCGGCACCTTCGATGGCGACCAGCTGGTCGCCCGGGTGGTGACGCGGGAGTACCACTCGTGGTTCGGAGGTAGCGAGGTCCCCACCGGTGGGATCGCCGGCGTCGCGGTCACGGCCGAGCGACGCGGCGAGAAGCTGCTCGACGACCTGTTCCGGGTGGCGCTCGACGACGGGCTCCGGGAGCGCGGCGAGGTGGTGTCGACGCTGTTCCCCACCGCGCCGGGCATCTACCGGAAGTTCGGCTATGAGCTGTTCGCGTCCTACGACGAGGTCGAGGTCCCGGCTTCCGCTCTTGCCGGCATCCGCGCTGCCGAGAGGGTGCGCACCCGACGCGCTACGCCGGCCGATTTCGACGCCGTCCGCGAGGTCTACGACGCATGGGCGGCCGCCCAGAACGGGCCGCTGACGCGCCGCGGCCCGTCGTTCCCGACCGACGCCGAGGGCTTCATCGACGCGTTCACCGGCGTCACGCTCGCGGTGGACGACGCGGGCGAGGTGGTCGGCTTCGTCAGCTGGGAGCGCGGTCGCGGGTCCGGCGATTCGTCCACGTTGGAGGTCTCCGACCTGCTCGCCCTGAGCGCCGACGGTTACCGCGCGCTGTGGCGGCTGCTGGGGTCATTCGGCAGCGTGGTCGGGCAGGTGCGGTTGTGCACGTCCGGGGACGACGTCGCCCGGCTCTCGCTCCCGTCCCCGCACTGGAACGTGGTGGCACGGTCGCCGTACATGCTGCGCGTCCACGACGTGCCCGGCGCGTTCGCGGCGCGGGACTGGCCGGTGGACGGCGAGGTGTCGTTCACCGTGGTCGGTGACCACGTCGGAACCACCAACGGGAGCTGGCACCTGGTCATCGAGCAGGGGAAGGCCGCGTGCACGTCGACAGCGGATCCGACCGACGGACCGGTCCTCACACCAGGCGGGCTCGCACTGGCCTGGGCGGGTGCCCAGAGCTGCGCCAACCTCCGCATGGCGGGGCTTCTCAACGGCGGCACGATGGAGACCGAATCCGCATTCGACCGGGTGCTGGGGCCGCGGCCGATCCACATCCGCGACTACTTCTGACCTGAGTGTCTCCGGGGCCGGCGGATCGGCCTGAAGCGCACTCATCTGCCGAGTTGAATGCGGGACCGGGTCCCGGGACGTCATACGAAACGAGCGCTATGGCGACCGGATCGTATGACGTTGCAAAGCCCGCACATGCCGCGTTGAGGGCGGAGCCCGACCATGCCGCGATGAGGGCGGCTGCGATCGCCCGACCATGGTTCCGCAGATAGGGCGATTCAGGCGCCGAAGCCGAGAAACACGAGGAGCCTTCTCTCGAACTCGACCAACGTCGCTGCCTCAAGCCTTCCCACCACCGCGTGTGCGTTGCTCCGCCCGACGGTAGTGATCTTGTCGACCATCAAGAAGCTGTCCTGGTCGAGGCCACTCCTCCTCGCCCGCGGCGACCGGCACCCGCAGCAGGGGCGCGTCGACCTCGGTGGACGTGAAAGGGCAGACGGTCAACGACTCGGTCGCGTCGAACCGGTCGTCCTGGACGATCAGGGCCGGCCGCGGCTTGTTCGCGTAGACACCGCCCGCGACGGTGACGATGTCCCCTCGCCTCATTCGTCCCAGTCTTCAGACACGGCCTCGACGAAGTCCATGTCGTCACTCGCGCGGTCAGCGGCCGCAACGAGTGCGGACTGGCGGTGAGCTTCGGCGGCGAAATCTGGGGAGCGCACGTCGGGTACCCAGATCTGGACAGGCCGGAGTCCCTGGGCCCGCATTCGGGCCCGGTATGCGCTCACTCGCTCTCGTACGGCCATGGCAACATGTTACATGTAACGCAAGCTTCGAGGAAGCGGTCGACAAGATGAACCAGGTGCGTCTGACGCCGCCGCGGTCAGCGGGTTCGGGTTGGGCGTGCTGACCTTCGGGGTCTTGCCGACATTGCTGGTGACTCGGTTGCCTTGGCAGCTCGGTCGGCAGTCGATTGACCGTGCAGGAGCAGAGGTGCGAACGCACTGACATGCCTGCGGTCTCAACGGGTCAGCGCAACACTTCCTTGATTCGAGGAGGTTGCGCTGGCGCGTTGAGACCACCCCGCGCTCCGCGCGTTGGGAGCTCGCTCGTGGTCGTTCCACGAAACGGTGCGATCTCCCTTGTGGAGAAGGGGCTGTCGGCCCCAGAGAATTGTCGGTGGTCGGCCCTAGCGTGAGGGCATGAGTCAGGCAGTCGTTCCGTTCCGGCCGCCGCTGTTGCGGGCGGTCGACGGGATCGGGCTGCTGCTCGACGAGGTCGCGGGGCTCGACCCGATGTACCTCACCACCGGCGACAAGGAGGAGCTGCTGGTCGCGCTGGAGCGACAGGCCAACCGGCTCGCCTCCCTGACCGCCAGGGCCCTTGCGAGCGCCGGGGACGTGGCCGACAGGCACGGCACCAGGCATGCGGGCGCCTGGCTCGCCCACGAGACCCGCCAGGACCCCGACGCCGGCCGCAGGGCGCAACGGCTCGCCGAGGGGCTGGACCGACGCTGGCCGATCCTGGGCCAGGCGTACGCCGCGGGATCGGTCTCCACAGCGCAGGTCAGGGTGATCGGTGCCGCCCTGGACGACCTCCCGTCCGACCTCGATCCAGACCTCCGCACCCGGGCCGAAGAACACCTCGTGGAGCAGGCCGCACACTTCCGCCCCCGCGACCTGAAGGTGCTCGGCCGGCGGGTCCTCGAAGTCCTCGCGCCGGGCGTCGCCGAGGCACACGAGGCAAAGCTGCTGGCGAAACAGGAGCAGCAGGCGTGGGACCAGGCGGCGATCACCCACCGCCGCCTCGGCACCGGAATCTCAAAGGCGGCCGTGACGCTTCCGGATGCCGTGATGGACCGGTGGCTGACCCACCTCCACGCATTCACCTCACCCCGCAGGGAAGGCCAGGTCCCGCCTGGTGAGCGGGTGCCGTACCCGCGGAAGCTCGCACACGCGTTCACCGCCCTCCTGGAGCGCATCCCCGAAGACTGGCTGCCCCAGCACGGCGGCACGACGACGACGGTGATCGTCACGATCGATCAGGCCAAGCTCACCCAGGAGCTCGCGACCGCCGGTCTCACAACCGGAACGCCCATCACGGCGAGCGAGGCGAGGCGGCTGGCCTGCGGCGCCGGGATCCTGCCTGCGGTCCTCGACGGGAGGTCCCAGCCCCTGGACCTCGGACGGACCAGACGTCTCTTCACCCCAGCCCAGCGCAAGGCCCTGGCCATCCGCGACCGCGAATGTCGCGCCGAGGGCTGCGACACCCCCGCAGCCTGGTGCGAAGCCCACCACGTCGACCTCTGGAGCAGGGGCGGCAGGACCGACCTCGCCGACGGCATCTTGCTCTGCTCCTTCCACCACCACCGCGCCCACGACACTCGCTACGACCTGACCCGGATGCCGAACGGCGACCTCAGATACCACCGACGAACGTGAGGGGCGCGCTCTACAGCCACCGACCGTGCCGACGACAGTTCGTCCGCCGAAGGACGGGTGAAGGGGTTGCCCACCGGCGTCCGCTTCCGTCCGATGCCGCGCAGCCCAGACCGCCACTTCCTGCTCCGCGTTTGCGCAGGCGAGTCGATCCGTTCAGCGAGCGACTGCAGTCCAAGGGTGCCGGGACAGCTCATGGTCATTGCAGGCGCAGATCTTGGTAGTCCTCGACCTCGAAGGTCCCGTCCGTCTGCAGGACCACCGGCTGCAGCCCGGCCGGGCGACCGTCACGGTAGGTGACCAGGGTGACCGAAGCCTCGCGGCGCGGCTTGCTGCCGACAGCGATGGCGAACGCCGCCCCGCCGGTGGTGCCGTTGGTGAAGCTGTAGCCGTTCTGCCCGTCGTCGCCGAGCACCCGAGTCGGACCGACCTCGACGTGGAGGTGACCGCCGAGGACGAGGTCGGCGCAGCCGCGCTCGAGCGCCTCGTCGGCCAGGTTGGCGTCGTGGACGAGGATCGTGGCGATGCGCTCGTCGGAGGCGCAGGCCGCGTCCGCGAGCCGGCTGCCGACCTCGTCGAAGCTGAGGCCGGTCTCGTCCCGCCAGCTGCCCAGCCCGCTGGAGCGGGGGTCGTCGACGCCGAGCAGGGTGGTACCGCCCGGACCGTCGACCACCTCGCCGTCGAGCATCGTCCACCCGAGGCCGTCGAGGTAGTCGGTCACGAAGTTCCCGTGGTCATGATTGCCGGCCACCGCAAAGCGGTCGTAGCCCTCGAAGGCGTTGGACACCGAGTCGAGGCTGAAGGCCTCCCAGGACTGGCCGGTCGAGGTGTCGTCACCGGCGTCGAAGACCGCCGTCGCGCCACCCGCGTCCGCGATCGCGCGAGCCACCCCGTCCATGCCGATGTTGTCGTGGCGATCGGAGACCAGCGCGACGACGGTGTCGCCCTCCTGCGGCTCCCGGAGCTCCAGTCGCCCCGCGTCCTGGGCGGCGGACTCGTAGAAGGTCCGGCTCTTGTCGTAGGTGTCGACCGCGCTCTCGATCAGCCGTCGCCCGCCTGCGGTCGTCACGTCGACCCGGACCTCCACGTCCGCCGCCTCCTCGGGCACAGTGACCCCGGGGCCGACGTAGTCGGGGAGAGAGGTCCACCGGCCTGCGTCGTCACCGGTGGGCTCCCGGTGGTCCCAGGGCTCCCACAGGAGTACGACGATGACCACCAGCGACGCCCCCACGACGACCCCGGTCCGGCCGTGGAGGTGAGCCAGCTCGCGGCGCCGGGCCGATCCCACGAGCAGCCATACCGCCACCGGCACCAGGCCGAGTACGGCGCCTCGGACGGCCGCGTCGAACGCCATGTCGAGAATCGACCGGCGCACCTTGGCGATCTGTCCCTCCGGCTGGCTGGCGATGTAGCCATAGCGCTGCACCAGTTCCCCGGTGCTGTTGGCGTTGGTCTTGCCCAGGATCACGTCGGCACCGACCGGGGACCCCGAGTCGATCCTCAGGTCGGGCAGGACCGGGCCGGTGCGGAGGACGACGTACCCGTCGAGCGTGGGGCGCAGCACCGCGTCATGGCTGGCGAGCACGACCGTGCGGCTGCTGCTCAGGAAGATCGCAAGCCCGGTGGCGACCGTGACCACCAGCCAGACCGCGGCCAGGGCCAGTCCCCGGAGCAGGCGTCCGCGGTCCATCCTTCAACGGTAGCGGGGTCAGGCGCGGGCGCGGGCGATGGCGTAGAGGGCGACTCCGGCGGCGACACCGGCGTTGAGCGACTCCAACCGCCCGGCCATCGGGACCGACACCAGCAGGTCGCAGGTCTCGGACACCAGCCGCGAGAGACCCTTGCCCTCCGAGCCGACCACGACGACGAGCGGTCCGTCGGCAAGGTCGAGGTCGGGCAGGCTGACCTCGCCGTCGGCGGCCAGGCCGACCACCATGCAACCGGCCTGCTGGTAGGCCTTCAGCTGGCGGACCAGGTTCACCGTCTGCGCGACCGGGACCCGGGCTGCGGCGCCGGCGCTGGTCTTCCAGGCCGCGGCCGTCATCCCCGCGGCGCGCCGCTCGGGGATCAGCACGCCGTGAGCACCGAACCCGGACGCGCTGCGGATCACCGCACCCAGGTTGCGCGGGTCGGTCACCGAGTCGAGCGCCACCACGAGCGGCGGCTCGCCGCGCTCGGCGGCCAGGCTCAGGAGGTCGTCGGGGTGGGCGTACTCGTAGGCCGGGATCCGGGCGGCCAGTCCCTGGTGCACCGCACCGCTGGTCATCCGGTCCAGCTCACCGCCGGTGACCTCCATCAGGCTCACGCCACGATCGGCGGCCAGGCTGAACGCCTCGCGCAGCCGGCCGTCGCGCTGGGCGCCCTCGGCGACGTAGACCCCGGTCACCGGGATCCCGGCGCGGAGCGCCTCGACGACGGAGTTTCGGCCGGCCACCCACTCGGAGTCACCGGAGCCGGGGCGCTGCCTGGCGCGGGTCGCCCGCGCCTTCTCCTGCTTCTGCCGCTGCTGGTGGGCCTTGTGGTGCGGACGGTCCTTGGCCTTCGGGGTCGGACCCTTCCCCTCGAGCCCGCGCCGGACCCGACCGCCCGATCCGGCGGCCGGCTTCTTGCCGGTCTTGCGGATCGCGCCCTTGCGCTGCGAATTGCCGGCCACGTCAGTCGTCGCTTCCCGCGAGCGACCACGTTGGTCCGCTCGGCGTGTCCTCGATCTCGATGCCGGCCGCCTTGATCCGGTCGCGGATCTCGTCGGCGGTGGCGAAGTCCTTGCCCGCCCGGGCCGCCTCGCGCTGCTCGAGCAGGCTGGCCACGAGGACGTCGACCGCCTGGCTCAACCGTTCGTCGCTCCCGCCGCCGGTCTGCCAGGCCGGGTCGGCGGGGTTGAGTCCGAGGACGTCGAGCATCGCGCGGACGGTGCCGGCGGCGCAGCCCGCCTCCTCGGAGGTTCGCTCACTGAGCATGCGGTTGCCCTCGCGGACGCAGTCGTAGACCACGGCCACGGCGGCCGGCGTCCCCAGGTCGTCGTCCATCGCGGCAACGAAGGCATCGGGCAGCTCCTGGGCGGCGTCTGCCGGGGTGTGTTCCTCCGCGCGCTCGAGGAAGTGCTCGATCCGCCGGAAGCCCGCGGCCGCCTCATCGAGCGCCTCGTAGGAGAACTCCACATGCGAGCGGTAGTGCGCCGCAACCATGTAGAACCGCAGCTCGATCCCGCGCACCCGCTCCAGCACATTCGGGATCAGAAGAGAGTTGCCGAGCGACTTCGACATCTTCTCCCCGGCGGTGGTGATCCAGGCGTTGTGCATCCAGTACGACGCGAACGGGTGCCCGGCCGCGCGGGACTGCGCCTGCTCGTTCTCGTGGTGGGGGAAGCGCAGGTCGACGCCACCGCCGTGGATGTCGAACGCGGGACCGAGGTACTTCTCCGCCATCGCGGAGCACTCGATGTGCCAGCCCGGCCGGCCCGGGCCCCACGGCGAGGGCCACGCGGCTGTCTCGGGCTCGGACTCCTTCTTCCAACCCTTCCACAGCGCGAAGTCGCGGGGGTCGCGCTTGCCCCGCGGGTCTGCGTCCTGGGCCGCCTCCATGTCGTCGATCCGCTGATGAGTCAGCTCGCCGTACGCCGGCCACGAGCGGACGTCGAAGTAGACGTCGCCCGAGCCGTCCTCGGCGGCGTAGGCGTGGCCGCGTCCGACGAGCTCTCCGATCAGCTCGAGCATCTCGGGGATGTGGCCGGTGGCGCCGGGCTCGTAGGTCGGCGGCGCGACGTTCAGCGCGTCGTAGGCCTTGTCGAGCTCGCGCTTCATCGCGTAGGCGAGGTTGTACCAGTGCCGACCCTGCTCGCCCGCCTTGATCAGGATCTTGTCGTCGATGTCGGTGACGTTGCGGATGAACTGCACGTCGTACCCGGACGTGGTGAGCCAGCGCCGCAGCACGTCGAAGTTCACCGCCGACCGCACGTGGCCCACGTGCGGCTCCGACTGCACCGTCAGACCGCAGACGTAGATGCCCGCCTTCCCCTCCTCGAGGGGCACGAAGTCACGGACCTCGCGGGTCGCGGTGTCGTACAGCCGGAAGTTCACCCGGGCAAGTCTAGGGATGGCGGGCGCCGTGGCCCGCATCCTCGGGTTCTGTGGCTCGTGGGACAGAAGTGGCGTCCGGCGGCTATCGTCGTCGGGTGCTCAGATCGCTCCTGGCCGGCGCACTCGCCGCGGCCCTGGTCGCTCCGGTCCTGCCGGCCGCGCCGGCGGCCGCCGCGCCTGCCCCGCGCAGGATCGTCTACACCGGCTGGACGAGCGACGCCGACTTCCGGACGGGCACCCGGCAGGGGGTCGCGGTGAGCCGGGGCCGGCTGGTCATGGACGCCCCGGTGGCCACGCGCAGCTATGCCGGACGCAGGTACGACGTCGCCCAGTGGCTCTCGCCGTGGCGCACGCCGGGCTTCGACCTCACCGAGCTGATCGCCTCGTGGGACGCCCGCACGCCCGGCAACAGCTGGATCGAGGTGCAGGTGCGCGGCCGGACCGGGTCCGGGCGCACGTCCAGCTGGGACGTGCTCGGACGGTGGGCTGCTGGCGAGAAGTTCATCCGCCGCACCTCCGTGCGTGCCCAGGGCGACGACCTGGCCGGCGTGAACGTCGACACCTGGCAGACCCACACCGGCATGGCCGGCTGGCAGCTCCGGGTGCAGCTGATGCGCGGCCGGGGTGCACCCAGTCCGCAGGTCGACGGCGTCGGCGCCGTCGTCAGCCGACTGCCCGACGTCTCGGGCGTGGCCACCTCCGACCCCGGACCCGGCCCGGGCGTGGTGCTGCGGGTGCCGCGCTACTCGCAGATGGCGCACCGCGGCCACTACCCGAAGTGGGGCGGTGGCGGCGAGGCCTGGTGCTCACCGACGTCGACGTCGATGGTCCTCGGCCGATACGACGCGCTTCCTCCGGCCGGTGCCTACGGCTGGGTGCCGGACGGACATCCCGCCCCATGGGTCGACCACGCGGCGCGCATGACCTACGACGCCGCCTACTCCGGCACCGGGAACTGGCCGTTCAACACGGCCTACGCCGCGACCCTGACCCACGACGCCTTCGTCACCCGGCTACGGGATCTCCGGGAGGCGCGGCACTTCATCGAGGCCGGCATTCCACTGGTCGCGTCGATCTCGTTCGGCACCGGCGAGCTGTCCGGCGCGCCGATCTCGGCCAGCAACGGGCACCTGCTCGTGATCGTCGGGTTCACCGCTGCCGGGAACGTCGTGGTCAACGACCCCGCCGCGCGGTCGGCGTCGGGCGTGCGTCGTACCTATGACCGCGGGCAGTTCGAGGACGCCTGGATCCCCACCTCCGGCGGGCTGGTCTACGTGATCCGCGACCGGGCCCACCCGCTGCCGGTCACCCCGCACGCGAACTGGTAGCGGCATTTTTCGATAGTCCGTCACGAACGGCTCCAACTCCCCGCACGGAACGGAGCTTTTCGTGGCGGACTATCGGTCAAACCCCGTAGCCGCCGTCGACATCCAGCTTCTGGCCGGAGATGAATCCGGCCCGGTCAGACGCGAGGAAGCAGACGGCCTCGGCGATGTCGACGGCGTTGCCGAAGCGGCGAAGCGGGATGTTGGCCCGGGCCACGTCGAGCGCCTCGGGCGAGAGGTCGCCGGAGGAGATCAGGCGGGCTGCCATGCCGTCGGTGAGCATGCCGGGGCCAACCGCGTTCGCGCGCACACCGAAGCGGCCCTCCTCGGCCGCCAGGGCGCGGACCAGCGCCTCGACCGCGCCCTTGGGTACCGATGAGAGTCCGTCGCGCACGGGGTAGCGGGAAGTGGCCGCGGTCGTCACCGCCACGATGCAGCCCTGGGCCTGGCGAAGATGAGGCAGGGCCGGCTGCACGACGCTGAAGAACCCGGCCGCGTCCGCGCCCAGCTGGGCCGCCATGGTGGGCGGCGCGACCTGCGACAGGTGGACCATCGGCACGTGCGGCCCCGCGGCATGGATCAACGTGTGCAGGCCGTCGTACTCCTCCACGACCCGGTCGACCACCTCCGCCGCGGCGTCGGCGCGGGTCACGTCGAGCTGGTACGCCGAGGCGCGGACACCCCAGCCACGTGCGGCCGCGACTGCCCCGTCGGCACCGTCACGGTCGGAGCGGTAGGTCACGGCGACGTGCGAGCCGCGTTGCGAGAGGAGCCGGGCGATCGACGAGCCCAGGCCGCCGCTGCCCCCGATGATGAGCGCGGCGCCCTTCCGTTCCGCGAAGTCGGTCATCAGGCGGGCTCCGCTGTGAAGTCGACCTCGTGGTGGCCGGTGGCCCCGTCGGGGAGCACGTCGCGCTCGACGCCCGTCTGGACCTCGCCGTCCTTGCCGATGGCACGCACCTTGACCAGATGGTCTCCGGGCTCCACCTGGGTCGTGATCCCCCACTGCACCCAGGTGTCGTCGGTGGGCCCGGGCGCCACGTCCGCGGCCTGCCAGTCGCCGCCGTCCAGGGAGATCTCGACGCCGCTGATGCCCGTGTGCTGGTGCCAGGCGACGCCGCCGAACGACACGTCGCCGGTGGGCACCTCGTCGCCGGAGGACGGCACGTCGATCCGGGAGGCGATCTTGACCGGCCCCTGCTCTCCCCAACCCTTGCCGGTCCAGTAGGCCTGGATCTGGTCGAAGCGCGTGACCTCCATGTCGACCACCCACTTGCACGCCGACACGTAGCCGTACAGGCCGGGCACGATCGTGCGGACCGGGAAGCCGTGGTCGATGGGGAGCGGGCGACCGTTCATCGCGAGCGCGAGCATCGCGTCGCGGTCGTCGGTCAGCGCGGCGAGGGGAGTGCCGCAGTTCCAGCCGTCCTCGGAGGTCTGGAGCACGGCGTCGGCATCGGCGTGCACGCCCACCTCCGCCAGCAGCTCGGCCAGCCGGACGCCACCCCACCAGGCGTTGCCGACGAGCTCGCCCCCGACGCGGTTCGACACGCAGTTGAGGGTGATCCAGGCTTCGGTGCGCTGCCGGTCGATCAGGTCCTGGTAGCTCAGCACGACCTCACGGTCCACCATGCCGTGGATCCGCAGGCTCCACTCGCGGGGCTCGATCGTGGGCGTCACGATCGCGGTGTGGATCAGGTAGAAGTCGTCGTTCCGGGTCTGCCAGGGGCTGACGCCGGGGACCCCGATCCGCGCGCTCCGGGGGATCGACGGCTCGCTGACCCCGGTCAGCTTCAGCAGTCGCCGGGTCTCTTCGAGCTGCCGCCGCCCGCGGCCGAGCAGACGACCGGCGCCCCCGGCGAGGACCGCCAGGCCGGACAGGAGACCGGCACGGATCAGGAACGCACGCCGCGATGAGTCCGCCGCCTCGTCCTGGCCGGTCGGTGCACCCGCTCCGCTGGGCGCCGCGACGCCGTTCGCAGTCCGTCGGAGCGGCTCGGTGATCACGGAGAGGCACACGAGCCAGGTCACGAAGCCGACCGCCAGCGGGAAGTAGCTCCCCACGGAGGTCCCGGGCCGGAGCGCCACGGCGGCCGCACCCACAGCGCCCAGCAGCACGAAGATGATCAGCGCCCGGGACCACGAGGTCCGCGCCAGTCGGCCCGCCCACGCGAACAGGGCGCCCAGGATCACGAAGATCCCGATCAGCAATGCGGGCTTGTCCCAGTAGCCCAGTAGGCCGATGGCGCGCTCGGCCACGTCGCCGGGGGTGTAACGGATGACCAGCTCGCCGACCGCGACGACCGGGGACTCCCGGATCGACATTGCCATCGCGACCAGATAGCTCGTCGCCAGCCCGGCGAACCCGGCCACGAGACCGGCGAGCGGCCACGCGCCACGGAACGTCTTCACACGTTCGATTGTCGCTCAGGCATGATCGGCCCGTGCAACGAACCCCGCGCCCACCCCGTGTCGGCATCGGCACCGACGTGCACCGCCTCGTCGGCGGCAGCCAGATGTCCCTCGCCGGGCTCGTCTGGCCGGAGGAGCCCCAAGGTCTCGAAGGCCACTCCGACGCCGACGTGGCCGCCCACGCCGCGTGCGACGCCTTGCTGTCGGCGGCCGGCCTCGGCGACCTGGGCAGCAACTTCGGTACCGCGGACCCCGAGTGGGCGGATGCCTCGGGTACGGCGTTGCTGGAGGAGACCGCGCGACGGGTGCGTGAGGCGGGCTACGAGATCGGAAACGTGGCGATCCAGGTGATCGGCAACCGTCCACGGCTCGCGCCGCGGCGCGCCGAGGCGGAGGCGACGCTCTCGCGAGCGGTGGGTGCTCCGGTCTCGGTGTCGGCGACCACCACCGACGGGCTGGGACTCACCGGCCGCGGGGAGGGCATCGCCGCCATCGCCACTGCGCTTGTGTCCTGAGAGGCTCGCTCCGCCGCGCCCAGTTCATGCGATAGTCCGGAACGTTCCGCATACCGGACTGACTCCGAAACCTGCGAAACGTTCCGGACTATCGGGTGTGGCGGAGGAGCAGATCGGAGCTGGAAGATGAAGACCCACGACGGCCTCGAGCTGACGGTGTGCACCCACGGCCCAAAGAACGCCGCGGTGACGGTGGTGCTGGCGCACTGCTGGACCGCCGACATGGACGACTGGCACTACCAGGTCCGCGACCTGCTCGAGGCCTTCGGGCACGAGGTGCGGATCCTCACCTGGGACCACCGCGGCCACGGCACGTCCGACCCGGCACCGCTGGGCGCCTGCACGATTGAGAACCTCGGCCGCGACATGGCCGACGTCGTCGACGCCCATGCCGGCAGCAGCCGGCTGGTCATCGCCGGCCACTCCATCGGCGGGATGGCCACGATGGCCCTCGCGGAGCAGCGTCCCGACATCCTGGCGCGGACCGACGGGGTGCTGTTCGTGTCCACATCGGCGGGCGACCTCGACTCCGTCACGCTGGGGCTGCCCGAGGCCGGTCGCTGGCTCAAGGCGCAGATTCCTCGACTGTTGGCGGCGCGAGCACGGCTGGTGTCGCGCAAGGTGCGCCGCCGGAGTCCGCGGATCGAAGGCGAGGTCGTGCACCGCTTCCTGTTCGGCCGGCCGATGCGGCTGCGCGACTGCGGCCTGGTGATCGACCAGCTGATCAACTGCCCGCCCGCGACGATGGAGGGTTTCTACCGCGACTTCATGACCCATGACCGGGGTGCGGCGCTGGGAGCCTTCGACGGGATCCCGACCCGGGTGCTCGTCGGCGACAGCGACGTACTCACCCCTGTTGACCACGCCCGCAAGCTTGCGGCCGGCATCACGACGGCCCGACTCTTGATCGCTCCCGGTGCCGGACACATGCTGCCCCTGGAGCGGGACCGGCTGGTCTCGGGAGAGTTGCTCGAGCTGGTGAGCGCCGCCCTCGCTCCTGCCCGCGAACGTGAGGCTGTCGCCGCTCCTGCGTGAGCCCGTCAGTGGGGCGCCGGCCTCCGCCGACCCACCAGCACGACGCCGTCGACCACACGGACGTCGTAGACGGGGAGTCCGACCTCGGTGTCCTCGAGGCAGCGCCCGGTCCGGAGGTCGAAGGCGTGCCGGTGCAACGGCGATCCCACGAACCGCACGTCACCCCGGGTCCCGACGATCCCCCGGGCCACGAACGACGTCCTCGCGAACGGATCGTGATTTCCGAGCGCATGGACCTCGTCGTCGTGGGTACGAAAAAGCGCGACCGCCTGGCCATGAACCAGCGCGGTCGCGCCACGTTCGGCCTCCAGGTCCTCCAGCCGGCACACCGGCTGCCACTCCTCGTCCGCCCTGTCGCGACTCACGGGACCACCCTCGTCGCCGGGCGTTTCCAGTGATCGCGCCTCGTGTAACACCGGTGTCACGTGCACCGGCCGTCGGCTAGGTTTCGATCGTGTCCGCCGCCGTCGTGATCCTCGCCGCCGGCACCGGCTCGCGGGTCGGCGCGGAGGTGAACAAGGTGCTGCTGCCGCTCGGAGACCGCCCGGTGCTGGCCTGGTCGGTCTCGGCGGCGCTGCGGCTCGAGGACGTCCGGCGGGTGCTGCTGGTCGTCCGGCCCGGGGAACAGGAGGCTGTGGCGGACGCGGTGACGCCGCACCTCGGGGACGGCGAGGTCGGGGTCGTCGAAGGTGGCGAGACCCGGCACGCCTCGGAGTGGGCGGCGCTGCGGGCGCTCGCTCCGGAGATCGAGTCCGGCTCCATCGACGTGGTGGCGATCCACGACGGGGCGCGCCCGATGGCCGGGACCGACCTGTTCGCCAGCACGATCGAGGCTGCGCGGGAGCACGGTGGCGCGCTGCCCGTCGTACCCCTCACGCAGGTCCTGACCACCGACGGCGGGCCGGTCGCGGGTGATCTGGTGGCGGTGCAGACCCCGCAGGCGTTCCGGGCCGACGCGCTGCTCGCGGCCTATCGGGCAGCAGACGCCGACGGCTTCGAGGGCACCGACACCGCCAGCTGCCTGGAAAGGTACGCCGACCTGCGGATCGCGGCCGTTCCCTCCACGTCCGGCAACCTCAAGATCACCTTCCCGGACGACGTCAGCCTCGCCGCCCGCCTCCCTGGGTGAGCGCCTCCAGGAGTCGTACGTCGTCCTCCGACGACACCCGCGCCGCGCTGGCCGGAGCCTCGACCAGCTCGACCCGGTGGTCGGACCTGAGCGCCTCGACCAGGGCGGCGAAGTCGGCGACCGACAGCTGCTCCATGGTCGGGACGGCGGTGGCTGGCAGCACGATGGGGGACGCGACCGACCAGAGGGTGGAGCGGTCGACGGTGTCGCCGACGACCCCGCCGGCGACCTCCTTGACCGTGTCGGTGACCGGGCGCACGCCCACCACGACGCAGTCGCCCTCGATTGCCCGCCCGACGCAGTCGACCAGGAACGCCGGCGGCGTCATCGGGCACAGCGAGTCGTGCAGCACGAAGGGGTCGTCGGTGTCGGCCACCACGGACCACTCGGTCGCCAGGTCGACCTGGGTCACCCGGGCCTCGTCGAGCGCCCAGGACGCGCAGGCGACCAACGCCTCACCGTGGATCAGCGTGAACGGAAGCGAGCCCCGATCGACCTCGATCACCGCACCCAGAGCGCGGTGATCGAGCGTCGAGATGTCGTTCAGGAAGCGAGTACTTCGTCGAGGATGGCCTCAGCCTTGTCCTCATTGGTGTGCTCGGCGAGCGCCAGCTCGGAGACCAGGATCTGGCGGGCCTTCGCGAGCATCCGCTTCTCACCGGCGGAGAGCCCGCGGTCGCGCTCGCGGCGCCAGAGGTCGCGCACGACCTCCGACACCTTCATCACGTCGCCGCTGTGGAGCTTCTCGAGGTTCGCCTTGTAGCGGCGCGACCAGTTGGTCGGCTCCTCGACGTGCTCGGCACGGAGGACGTCGAACACTCGGTCGAGTCCGTCCTTGTCGACCACGTCGCGCACCCCGACCAGATCGAGATTGCAGGCCGGAACCCTGACGACCAGATCCTGCTGAGCGACAATGCGGAGAACGAGGTACTGCCGGTCCTCCCCCTTGATCTTGCGAGTCTCGATGTCCTCGATGACTGCGGCCCCGTGATTTGGATAAACAACCGTTTCGCCGACGGTAAAGGTCATGTGTGAAGTACCCCTTCCTAGGTGACTAGTCTAACACGGCCATGCACCCCCGCTTGCACCGTTTGTGCAGGTCAGAGGGGCAATCGGGGCTTGACAGAACCGAGGTCATGTGGTGGGAGCCGCTGATTTGCCGGCATTCCTCCCACCCGGAGCCCCGGTGGTCGATACTTCGAGCATGTTGTCGAGAAGGCGTGCCCGGAGGAAGCAAGCGGCCCGGGCCGCAGCGACGAGCCCCGAGAGTCGGGTGCCGGAGGCCGTCCCGCCGGCCGAGCCCGGATCCAGCACGGCGACCGAGACCGCGCCCGCTCCCCCGCCTGCGCCGACCCCCTCGCCGGCGGCCCCCCGGCCGAGGCGCACGTGGCGCCAGGCCGGTCCGTTGCTGGTGCTGCGCGCGGCCCACCCCCAGCAGGCGTTCCTGACCGCCGCGGGTATCGCAGCCGCGGCAGCCCTGGCCGGCCGCCCCAGCCGCGAGCTCTGCCTCGTCTTCGCCACGGTCCTGGTCGGCCAGGCGATCGTCGGCTGGCACAACGACCTGGTGGACCGCACCCGTGACGCCGCGAACGAGGCCCCCCGGAAGCCGGTCGCCGAGGGGCTGCTCGAGCCGGGCACTCTGTGGTTCGCGATCGCCTGCGCCGCGTTGCTCGTCGTACCCCTCTCGATCGCCAACGGGGTCACGGCCGGCATCGCCTACCTCGTCGCCCTCGTGGTCTCGCTCATGGGGAACGTCACGTTCCGCAAGGGCTGGCTGTCGTGGCTGCCCTGGGCGGTGTCCTACGGCCTCTATCCCGCCTTCTTGTCGTACGGCGGGTGGGGTGGCACCACCGTGGGGAACCCGCCCGAGATCTCGATCACCGCACTGGCCGCACTCCTGGGCGTCTGCGTCCACTTCCTGCGGGCGCTGCCGGGCCTCGTCGCGGACAACCGCGACGGTTACCGCCATCTGCCGCTGCGGGTCGCTCTGCGGATCGGAGCCCCACGCCTGCTGTGGATCACGATCGTGCTCACGGCACTGGTCGTCGCCGCGCTCCTGTTCACCGGAAGCCGCGTCGGGCTGGCGCAATGAGCCGCCGATCGGGCCGCTAGGCTGCGCCCCATGCCTAAGCGACGCACCCTTGCGCTGGCGACCTGCGTCCTCGCCCTCTGCGCGCCCGCGCTCACGTCCTGCGGGTTCGACTACGCCACCGACCGGATCTACACCCCGGCGACGGGCGTGAACAACCGCGAAGCGTCCGTCGACGTGCTGGGTGCGGTCATCGTGTCCGCCGAGGAGGGTTCGGGCGTCTTCATCGCCTCCTTCGCCAACAACGACACCGAGGAGTCCGCGACCGTGGAGGCCCTCGAAGGGGTCGACCAGTCCCAGCTCACCGCTGACGACTTCTCCCCGGTCGAGGTGCCACCGGGCGGTCTCGTCAACCTCGCCGACGACGATGGCATCGAGGTGAGCGGCGAGGTTGCGGCGGGCGCGTTCGTCCCGGTGGCGCTGCAGCTCGGCGACGGCGAGCGGGTCCAGCTCGACGTACCCGTGGTCACGAACTGCGGCTACTACGAAGGGCTCGACGGCCCGGCCTCCGCCGAGCAGTGCGAGGCCGAGTCCGAGACCGCCGAGCACTGACCGTCCGATGACCGCCACCCTGATCCTGCTCCGCCACGGCGAGAGCGAGTGGAACGCCCGCAACCTGTTCACCGGCTGGGTCGACGTCGCCCTGAGCGAGAAGGGCGAGCAGGAGGCCGTGCGCAGCGGCGTCGAGATGCGCGACGCGGGGCTCCGCCCTGACGTCGTCCACACTTCGGTGCAGCGGCGGGCCATCAGCACCGCCTGCCTGGCCCTCGACGCCGCCGACCGGCACTGGATCCCGGTACGCCGGTCCTGGCGGCTCAACGAACGCCACTACGGCGCGCTGCAGGGCAAGGACAAGAAGCAGACCCTCGAGCAGTACGGCGAGGAGCAGTTCATGCGCTGGCGCCGCTCGTTCGACGAGCCGCCCCCACCGCTGGACGACGACGACGAGTTCTCGCAGTCCGGCGACCCCCGCTACGCCGACCTCGGGTCGGAGCTGCCACGCACGGAGTGCCTCAAGGACGTCGTCGAACGGTTCCTCCCCTACTGGGAGTCCGGCATCGTGCCCGACCTGAAGGCGGGGAAGTCGGTCCTGCTCGCCGCCCACGGCAACAGCCTGCGCGCCCTGGTCAAGCACCTCGACCAGGTCAGCGACGAGGACATCACCGGGCTGAACATCCCGACCGGGATGCCGCTGGTCTACGAGCTCGACGAGTCGATGGCGCCCACCGTCGCTGGGGGCGAGTACCTCGACCCCGAGGCGGCAGCCGAGGCCGCCGCAGCAGTCGCCAGCCAGGGTCGCTGACCCGCTTCTCCGTTGAGTGTCAGGTGCGGACCGGGAGGTCTCCGGTGACGACGTACACGACGCGGTTGGCGACCGAGACCGCGTGGTCGGCGATCCGCTCGTAGTAGCGGCCGAGCAACGCGAGGTCGACCGCGGCCTCGACGCCGTGGGTCCAGCGTTCGGAGAGGAGCTCGGTGAAGCTCTTCCGCCGGAGCTGGTCCATGATCTCGTCGGCCCGGCCCAGCTCGATCGCCGCCTCGACGTCGAGGCCCGTGATGATCCGCGAGACCCGGGCCACCATGTCTTCGGCCACTTCGCCCATCCGGGCCATCGTGGGACGCACCTCCTCGGGTACTGCGACGTTCGGCACCCGCAGGCGCGCGATCTTGGCGACGTGCACGGACAGGTCGCCCATCCGCTCCAGCTCGCTGACCATCCGGAGCGCCGAGACGACGACGCGCAGGTCGCCGGCGACCGGTTGCTGGAGGGAGAGGATGGAGAAGGCGGTGTCCTCGACCTTCTCCCGCGCCTTGTCGATGTCGGCGTCGGCACTGATCACGCGTTCGGCGATCTCTGCGTCACCCGTCAGCAGGGCCTCGGTGGCCAGGCGGACGGCGGTCTCGACGCTCCGACAGATGTCGGCCAGGTCGTGGAAGACGGACTCGAGCTGTTCGTGGAAGGCCTCGCGCATGCCCTGATCGTAGGCAGCAGGGATGACGGGCGTGGACGAGGGCGTGAACGCCGGGTGAACAGTCGTCCCGCGTGCCCTTCACGGCCGAACCCACGGTGAAACCCTGCGTACGCTTCTGGTGTGGACCCGACGATGCAGGCATTCCTGGCTGCGCTCATCGGAGCCGTCGTCGCCGGCGGCGCCGTACTCGCCTGGGCCATCAGCGACCGCCAGCAGTCGTACATCCCCCAGCCCGAGGAGTCGGCGGTCCCGCCCGCCGTGGCGACGGTCCTCTCGGTGCTGCGCAGCAGCGCCGTGGTCGTCGGCGAGGACGACACCGTCCTCAAGGCGTCGGCGCCGGCGTACGCCTTCGGCCTCGTGCGGGGCAATGTCCTGGTCGCGGAGGAGCTCACGGATCTGGTGCGCCAGGTCCGCCGGGACGGCCAGATCCGGGAGACCGAGCTGCTGCTGTCGCGCACCGACATGCCATCCCGCCATGTCACCGCTCGGGTCGCCCCCATGGGTTCCCGTCTGGTGCTGGCGCTCGTCGAGGACCGCACCCGCGAGCGGCGGGTCGAGGCCGTACGACGCGACTTCGTGGCCAACGTCAGCCACGAGCTGAAGACACCGATCGGCGCCATCCGGCTGCTGGCCGAGGCGGTCCTCGACGCGGCCGACGACGCCGAGGCGGTCAAGCGCTTCGGGGGCCGGATGCTCACGGAGAGCGACCGACTGACGCGGTTGGTCCAGCAGGTCATCGAGCTGTCCCGGCTGCAGGGCGACGACCCGCTCGAGGCGCCGGTCCCCGTGTCCGTCGACCACGTCATCGCCGCCGCCGTCGACGCCAGCGCGATCGACGCCGACACCCGCCGGATCTCCCTGGTCACCGGCGGCACGCCCGGCCTGGAGGTGTTCGGCAGCGCCGAGCAGGTCTCGGCCGCGGTCGCCAACCTGGTGGCCAACGCCGTCGCCTACTCGGGCGAGGACTCCACGGTGCTGGTGTCGACGAAGACGAACGACAGCACGGTCGAGATCTCGGTCGTGGACCAGGGCATCGGGATCCCGCCCGGCGAGATGGATCGGATCTTCGAGCGCTTCTACCGCATCGACCCGGCGCGGCACCGCTCGACGGGAGGGACCGGTCTTGGCCTCTCCATCGTCAAGCACGTCGCCGCCACGCACGGTGGCGACGTCCGCGTGTGGTCGGTCGAGGGACAGGGCTCCACGTTCACCCTGACCCTGCCCCGGCACTACTCCGCACACCACCAGGAGACCCGCTCGTGACACGAGTACTCGTCGTCGAGGACGAAGAGAGCTACAGCGACGCCCTCGCCTACATGCTCCGCAAGGAGGGCTACGAGGTCGCGCTGGCCGCGACCGGTCCCGACGCGCTCACCGAGTTCGACCGCAACGGAGCCGACGTCGTACTCCTCGACCTGATGCTGCCCGGGCTCCCCGGCACCGAGGTCTGCCGGCAGATTCGGCAGACGTCCAACGTGCCGGTGATCATGGTCAGCGCCAAGGACGACGAGGTCGACAAGGTGGTCGGCCTCGAGCTGGGCGCCGACGACTACGTCACCAAGCCCTACTCCCCCCGGGAGCTGGTCGCCCGGATCCGGGCCGTGCTACGTCGAGGCATCGAGCCCGACCTGGCGCCGATGACGCTCGAGGCCGGGCCGGTGCGGATGGACGTCGAACGCCACGTGGTGACCGTCGACGGGAGCGAGCAGCGGCTGCCGCTCAAGGAGTTCGAGCTGCTGGAGATGTTCCTCCGCAACCCGGGCCGGGTGCTCACCCGCGGCCAGCTGATCGACCGGGTCTGGGGTTCCGACTACGTCGGCGACACCAAGACGCTGGACGTGCACGTCAAGCGGCTGCGCGCCAAGCTCGAGCCTGATCCCTCCGAGCCGAAGCTGCTGGTCACGGTGCGGGGTCTCGGGTACAAGCTCGATCTGTAGCCGCTGGCGGGAAGTCGCGCAACGACGTCCGATAACCGCGTGTCCTGCGTCGTGGCGGCTCCCTACGCTGGTCGCATGACCACCACGCCCTCCCGGACCTGGCTCCCCGTCGCAGCCGTGGCGTGCACGCTGGTGTTCTGGGCCTCGGCGTTCGTGGCGATCCGGCACCTGGCCCACGACTTCTCCCCTGGCGCGCTCTCGCTGGGACGGCTGGTCGTCGCGACGGCTGCCCTCGCCGTGCTGGCCCTCGGACGCGGTCGCCCGCGACCCACGCGCCAGGACCTGCTGCCGATCATCGTGATCGGGGTGCTGTGGTTCGGCGTCTACAACGTCGCCCTCAACGCGGGTGAGGAGCGGGTCGACGCCGGGACGGCCGCGATGCTGATCCAGCTCGCGCCACTGTTGATCGCCGCCCTGGCCGCGGTCTTCCTGTCCGAACGGTTCACGCTCTACCTCGGCATCGGCCTGTCACTCGGGTTCGGCGGGGTGGCTCTGATCGCGCTCTCGGCCAGCCCGGGCGGCAACAGCGACGTCGTCGGCGTACTCCTGTGCCTGCTGTCGGCGGCTGTCTACTCCGTCAGCCTGATCCTGCAGAAGCCGCTGGTCGGCCGGATGCCGGCGGTCCACATCACCTGGCTGGCGTGCACGGTCGGCACCCTCGCCTGCCTGCCGTTCGTGGGTTCCCTGGTCCGTGAAGCAGCCGCTGCACCGGCGTCGTCGATCTGGTGGCTGGTCTACCTGGGGGTGTTCCCGACGGCGATCGCATTCACGACGTACGCCTACGCCTTGAGGCACATGTCGGCCGGCAACCTCGGCATCACGACGTACCTCGTCCCGCCGATCACGATCGTGCTGGGCGTGATCTTCCTCGGAGAGGCTCCCCCCGCGATGGCGTACGCCGGCGGCGCGCTGGCCCTGGTCGGCGTCGCGGTCGCCCGTCGCAAGCCCCGGCCCTCCGTTGAGTTGGGCGCCGCTACTGGACGAGTTGGGCGGGAGTCAGGCGAAGACCCGGAGTTGAGCCCAACTCAACGCTGAGGGAGGCCCAACTCAACGATCGTCGGTCTCGAGCCAGCCGCGGAACGCCTCGAGGTTGCGGGTGGACTCGCCACGCAGCTGGCGCCACTCCCACTCCTTGCGGATCGAGGACGCGAAGCCGAGCTCGAGGATCGCGTTGAAGGACTCGTCGGCGTAGGACAGCACCGATCCGAGCAGGCGGTCGAGCTCCTCGGGGGTCACGGCGGACAGCGGCAACCTGCCGTCGAGGTAGATGTCGCCGACGGCATCGAGCGCGAAGGCGACGCCGTACATCTTCAGGTTGCGTTGCAGCAGCCAGCGGTAGACACCCTCGTGGTTCTCGTCGGGCTTGCGGCACACGAAGGCGTGGATCCCCAGAGCATGCGGTCCCACGTCGAGACGGACCGGGGTCTGGAGCTTCTTCTCGCCAGGCAGGGTGATCGCGAAGACGCCGTCGGCCACCTGGTCGTACTCGATCTCGTTGTCGTCGAGATAGGTCCGGATCGTCTCGGCCCTCACGACACGGCGTCCAGTGGGGACGAGCGGGCCCGACGGTAGACCTCGAGCGTGCGCTGCGCGGTCCGTTCCCAGGAGAACAGCCGCGCCTGCTCGACCGCCCCGGCCTGGAGCCGGGAGCGCAGGGCGTCGTCCTCCATCACGCGACGCATCGCGTTGGCCCACTCGCGCGGTTCGTGGCCGTCGACCAGGAGGCCGCTGCGGCCGTCGCGGATCACGGTCGTCAACCCGCCCACGGCGGCCCCGATGACCGGGGTGCCGGTGGCCTGCGCCTCGGCGGCGACCAGGCCGAACGACTCGTTGTAGGACGGTACGGCGACCAGCGTGGCGGCAGCACACCATCGGGCCAGCTCGGACTGGGCGACCGGGGGAACGAACCGCACGACGTCGTCGACACCGAGCTCCGCGGCCAGCTGGGCCAGCGACTCGGGGTGCTCCAGGCCGGTGCCGGACGGGCCGCCGACCACGGGCACGACCAGTCGGGACTCGCAGCGAGGGGGTCTCCTCGAGCAGGACGGCCACCGCCCGAAGCAGGACGTCGGGCGCCTTCAACGGCTGGATGCGGCCCGCGAACATCAGCACGTGGGCGTCGGCAGGCAGGCCGAGCGCGAGGCGGGCCGCGCGCTCGTCGACGGGCTTGAAGACGGCCAGGTCCACGCCCGGATGGACCACCTCCACCCGACCGGGATCGGCGTCGTACAGGTTGATCAGCTGCTTGGCCTCGATGTCCGTGTTGGCGATCAGCATGTCGGCGGCCTCGACCACCTGCTCCTCGCCGATGATCCGGGCCGCGGGCTCCGGGGTGTCGCCGGTGGCCAGGGCGTCGTTCTTCACCAGGGCCATGGTGTGCATCGAGTGGACGAGCGGGACGCCCCAGCGGTCCCGGGCGAGCGCCCCGACCTGACCGGAGAGCCAGTAGTGGGAGTGGACGACGTCGTAGTGGCCGACCGGCTGGGCCGCCTCGGACCTCAGCACCTCGCGGGCGAAGACACACAGCTGACCGGGCAGCTCGCCCTTGGTGAGGCCCTCGAACGGTCCCGCGTGGATGTGGCGGACGGCGACCCCGTCGGCCGCCTCGACGACCGGAGGCAGCTCGGAAGAGGTGGCCCGGGTGAAGATGTCGACCTCGATGCCCTGCGCGGCCAGGCGGCGGGCGAGCTCGATGACGTAGACGTTCATGCCGCCCGCGTCACCGGTCCCGGGTTGGTCGAGCGGGGAGGTGTGCAGGCTGATCATCGCCAGGCGGTCGATCGCCCGGTCCGTGATCGCAGAGCTCAACTTCACACCTCCGGGTCGGGTCCACCTGACGCAACCCGGGGCCAGTCTGTCGCATTCCCGGACGCTGGTCGCCGACGTCCGGCGACGGCTCAGCGGGCGTGTGCTCCGGCGTGCCGCCTCGGCGGTCGCTCGTCCCCACCGCGCGACCGCCCGAGGGCCAGCACGGAGACACCGGCGATCAGGATGCCGGCGACCGCATCGATGACCACGGGGTCGCCCGCCGGGTGCAGCACCTCCACCACCGACCAGATCAGCAGGGGGAAGGCGATGCCGACGATCGCCTGCAGCCAGATCGCGCCCTTGCTGACCAGCGTGGTGCCGAAACCGACCAGCGCCACGAACAGCAGCAGCAGGCCGACCCAGTACAGCGCGTCGACCATCCCCCCTTCGACACCGCCACGGTCGAGCACCATCCGAACCACCCAGCAGGCGCCGCCGAGCAGTCCCGAGACACGGGCGAGACCACGCAGGTTCATGGGACTCCAACTGCTCGAAGACCGGTCGATCAACAGGTCAGTCTGCCACCGTTGAGACATCACACCTCACCCGCGTGCAGAATCTGGGCATGGACCACACACGCCTCGCCGTCGTGACCGGTGCCAGCAGTGGGATCGGCGCCGCGACCGCCCGGGCCCTCGCCGTCGAGGGGTACGACGTCATTTGCGCGGCCCGTCGCGCCGAGCGGATCGAGGCCCTGGCCGCCGAGATCGGTGGCCGGGCGGTTGCCTGCGACGTGACGGAGGCCGCCTCGGTCCGCGGACTGGCTGAGGCTGTGGGCCCATCAGTGCACGTCTTGGTCAACAACGCCGGTGGGGCATTCGGGTCCGACCCGGTGGAGACCGCGGACCCGGCGCACTGGCGTGCCATGTATGACGTCAACGTGATCGGCCTCCTTCAGGTCACGCAGGCCCTGCTACCCGCGCTCCGGGCAAGCGGAGACGGACTGATCGTCAACGTCGGCTCGACCGCGGGCCGGGTCGCCTACGAGGGCGGCGGCGGCTACACCGCCGCCAAGCACGGCACCCAGGTCGTCACCGAGACCCTGCGCCTCGAGCTGTGCGGCGAGCCGATCCGGGTCACGGAGATCGCGCCGGGCATGGTCCGCACCGACGAGTTCTCCCTCGTCCGGTTCGCCGGCGACCAGGAGAAGGCGGACGCCGTGTACGCCGGCGTACCCGACCCGCTGGTTGCCGAGGACGTCGCCGACGCCATCACCTGGGTCGCCACCCGGCCCAGTCACGTCAACATCGACGAGCTGGTGATCCGCCCGCGCGCCCAGGCTGCCCAGCACAAGGTCCACCGCGTGTAGATGGCAGACTGCCCCGCGTGCAGACCATCGGACTTGTGGGCGGCATGAGCTGGGAGAGCAGCGCGGTCTACTACCGCGACCTCAATCTCGGCGTGCAGCAGCGGCTCGGCGGGCTGTCCTCGCCGAAACTGGTGCTGAGCACAGTCGACTTCGCCGAGGTCACCGACCTCGAGGACGCCGAGCGCTGGCAGCAGATCGGTGAACTGCTCGCCGAGGCCGGCCGGGGCGTGGAGCGGGCCGGAGCAGACTTCCTGCTGCTCTGCACCACCACGTTCCACAAGGTGGCCGACCAGGTGGAGGCCGCGGTCGGGATCCCGCTGGTGCACCTCGCCGACGTGGTCTCGAAGGCGTGCGTCGACCAGGGCGTGACCAAGGTCGGGTTCATCGGCACCAAGGTCGCCATGGAGGACCGGTTCTTCACCGACCGTCTGGCCGCGCACGGGGTGCAGGCCATCGTGCCGGCCGATGAGCACCACGAGTGGCTCAACGCGGCGATCTACGAGGAGCTCGTGCACGGCCACGTGCTCCCCCGTACCCGCCGCCGAGTGGTCGAGATCGTCGAGGAGCTCTGGGACGCCGGCGCCGGCGGCGTACTCCTCGGCTGCACCGAGCTGGAGCTGCTCATCAAGCAGCCCGACGTCGACATCCCGGTCTTCCCGTGCACCACGCTGCACGTCGAGGCCGCGCTCGACCGCGCCCTCGCCTGACCCGCTTTTGCGATTGTCCGATACGAAAAGCACGCGCTGCCGCCTGCCGCGTGCGGGCTCCCGATGCGCGGCTCTCTCCACAGGCCCTGAAGCGGACTATCGCGTTCGGTCGAGGAGCAGGTCGGCCAGGCGGCGCAGCTCCGGGGTGAGGTGGTGCTCGGGCACGGTGGCCCGGGTGCCGGCGACGTCGAAGACGTAGGAGTACATGTCCGGGTGTGGTCGTCCGCCTGCCACCGCGGCCAGGTCGATCCGGCCCAGCAGGGCACGCACCTCGGCCACCACGTCGTCGTCCGGGCCGTCGAGGTCGACCTGCCCCTCGACGGTCGCACCGACGAAGCCGCCCGACCGGCGCACGGCGACCACGCCGGCCACGGTCGACCCGGCCGGCTCGACAGGCGCCGAGGGTGCCCGCCCCGCCGACACACCGACGCCGGACCAGGCAGCGGCGACGGCGTCGGCGTGGTCGCCCGCCGCGGAGATCGTCGCGGCCGCGAAGCCGGCGAAGTCGGTGTCGGGTCCGACGGCACCGCTGGTGAGGGCGGCGTACCAGATCGCCCCGGCCCCCGCCCAGGTGTTGCCGCCGATGGAGGTGGCGGCCAGCTGGAAGGCCCGGTTGGGGATCCCAGAGTTGAGGTGGACCCCGCCGTTGTCGTCGGTGGTCTCGACGTAGTCGTCCATGTGGCCCACCTGGGGGTCGCGACCCAGCACCGGGTCGTCGTACGCCGTCCCGGGCGCGGCCATGTCGCGCAGGGCGCGCGCCTTGACACCGGGCAGGAACAAGCCCTCGCCGATCAGCCAGTCGGCCTGCTGCGGGGTCTGTGCGAGCAGGCGCTGCTTGAGACAGGCGGCGAACACGTCGGCGACCGACTCGTTCAGCGCCCCGGACTGGCCCTGGTAGACGAGCCCCGCGGTGTGCTGGACGACTCCGTGGGAGAACTCGTGGCCGAGCACGTCCACCGGCTTGGTGAACCGGTCGAAGAGCCGCCGGTCGCCGTCGCCGAACACCAGCTGGGTGCCGTCCCAGAAGGCGTTCACGTAGTCCTGGCCGTAGTGCACGGTCGCAATCACCGGTGCGCCGGCGTCGTCGATGGACGCGCGCCCGTAGATCTCGGCGAAGAGCGCAAGCGTGCCCGAGACGCCGTACGCCGCCTCGTCGACCGCCGCGTCCCCGCTCTCGGGCTGACCGGTGGACCGCACCGGCGCACCGGGGAGGGTGGTCCCGTTTTCGGCGGAGTGGATGGTCCATGCTGCCCCGGCCACGACCCCCGCCGCCGGTGGCGCCGGCTGCGCCGTCCGTTGGGCACGGAAGCTCTCGTCGATGGAGAGCGCGGCTGTGCAGGTCGCCGCGGTCTCCGGAGCGGCCCCCGCGATCCGGCGGAGGAGGTACGGCGGGACGAAACTGCACGTCGCTGGGCTGAGCGTTGACGTCATGGTCCTTGCCTACCGGCCCCTACCGACACGAGCAAGCGCAGGCCCGCTCGCAACAACGTCCTCAGGTCTCCTCGGCCGACGCGAACAGGTCAAGCTCGGGGTCCGGAGGCGGCGGCACGGTCACCTCGAAGGCATGAGCCGACCCACCGCGACCGCCGAAGCCGGGTCCGGACCTCGGGTCGCGGCCTTCCCGGTGCGCCAGTGCGGCGGCGTTGGCCAGCCGGTCGGCCTGTTCGTTGAGCTCGTGTCCGCTGTGCCCCTTGACCCACTCGAACCGGACCCGGTCCCGACGCCCGTTCATGGCCCGGTCGAGCGCCTTGATGATCTCCAGGTTGGCGATCGGCTTTCCGTCACCCTTCTTCCAGCCGCGGCGTTTCCAGCCGGGCATCCAGTCCCTGATCGCCTTGATGACGTAGGTCGAGTCGCAGTAGACCAGGAGGTCGTCCTCGACCTCGGCGGTCTGCTCCAGCAGGTCGAGCACCGCTGTGAGCTCACCCATGTTGTTGGTCCCATGGGACCAGCCGCCGCTGGCCCAGCAGCCGTCGTCGACGTACCACGCCCACCCGGCGGGGCCGGGGTTGCCGAGGGCGGACCCGTCGGCGGCCGCGACCAGCGTCATGCCCTGTCGGGCGGAAAGCCGCCAGTCGCCACCGGGCCCCACGACTCCACAGTGACCCGGATCAACGACTTCCCCTGGCGGCGCATCGCCTCGCGGTACTCCTCCCAGTCGTCGTGCTCGCCGGAGATGCAGCGGAAGTACTCCACCAGTCCGTCCTCGGCCTCCTGCGACGGCATGTCGAGGACCTCGGCGGTCCCGTCGACCTGGACCCACGGCCCGTCGAAGTCATCGCTCATGACGAGCAGTGTCGCGGCCGGGTTGCGGCGCAGGTTGCGCGCCTTCGCTCGGCTCGGGTAGGTCGAGATCACCAGCCTCCCGGCATCATCGACGCCGCCGGTCACGGGCGAGACCTGCGGCCGCCCGTCCTGCCGGGCGGTGATCAGCGCGTAGCGGTGACGAACGCGGGCGAAGTCGAGCAACCCGGCGCGGTCGACCTTGGTGTTCGTCGCGATGGAAGCCATGGCCCCACCCTAGGCAGCCGGGGAATGCGTGGATGGGCAGTGGCTCCGTAGACTGGCCCGCTGGCCCTCCACCCACCGAAAGTGACGCCGTACTGCCATGCCCACCCGCACAGACCTCCGCAACGTCGCGATCGTCGCGCACGTCGACCACGGCAAGACCACGCTGGTCGACGCGATGCTCCGCCAGGGCGGCGCCTTCACCGAGCACCAGGCCGAGGGCGTGGGCGAGCGGGTGATGGACTCCGGTGACCTCGAGCGCGAGAAGGGCATCACGATCCTCGCCAAGAACACCGCGATCCACTACGCCGGCCCGGCGGCCGACGGCAAGCCGATGACGATCAACATCATCGACACCCCGGGTCACGCCGACTTCGGCGGAGAGGTGGAGCGAGGGCTGTCGATGGTCGACGGCATCGTCCTCCTCGTCGACGCCTCGGAGGGGCCGCTGCCGCAGACCCGTTTCGTGCTGCGCAAGGCGCTCAACGCGGACATGCCGGTCGTGCTGGTCGTGAACAAGGTCGACCGCGGCGACGCCCGGATCGCCGAGGTGGTCGACGAGACCTACGAGCTCTTCATGGACCTCCTCGACGACAGCCACCTTCAGAAGGGGCACAGCCAGGACGCGCTCGACTTCCCGGTCGTCTACGCCAGCGCTCGCGCCGGACGCGCCGGACTCGAGGTCCCCGAGAACGGCGGGCTGCCCGCCTCCCCGGACCTCGAGCCGTTGTTCCGCACCATCCTCGAGACCATTCCGGCACCCGTGTACGACGAGAGCGCGCCGCTCCAGGCGCACGTCACCAACCTCGACGCCAGCCCGTTCCTCGGCCGGCTCGCGCTGCTCCGGGTCCACCAGGGCACGCTCCGCAAGGGCCAGACCGTGGCCTGGATCAAGCGCGACGGCACGGTCAAGAACGTGCGGGTGACGGAGCTGCTCGTCACCGAGGGCCTCGAGCGCAAGCCCGGCGAGTCCGCCGGCCCGGGCGACATCGTCGCCGTCGCCGGCTTCTCCGACATCACCATCGGCGAGACCCTGGCCGACCCGGACGACCCGAGGCCGCTGCCGCTCATCCACGTCGACGAGCCCGCGATCTCGATGACCATCGGCACCAACACCTCGCCGCTCGTCGGCCGGGTCAAGGGCTCCAAGGTCACCGCGCGCCTCGTCAAGGACCGCCTCGACAGCGAGCTGGTGGGAAACGTGTCGCTGCGGATCCTCCCGACCGACCGTCCCGACGCGTGGGAGGTCCAGGGCCGCGGTGAGCTGGCGCTGGCCATCCTCGTCGAGCAGATGCGCCGCGAGGGGTTCGAGCTGACCGTCGGCAAGCCACAGGTGGTCACGAAGGACGTCGACGGCAAGGTGCACGAGCCCGTCGAGCGGCTCACCATCGACGCTCCGGAGGAGTACCTCGGCGCCATCACCGAGCTGCTCGCCACGCGCAAGGCCCGGATGGAGCAGATGACCAACCACGGGACCGGCTGGGTGCGGATGGAGTTCCTGGTCCCGGCCCGCGGCCTGATCGGGTTCCGCACCGAGTTCCTCACCGAGACCCGCGGCACCGGCATCGCACACCACGTCTTCGAGGGGTACGAGCCGTGGGCCGGCGAGATCCGCTCCCGCAACTCGGGCTCGCTGGTGGCCGACCGCAAGGGTGCCGCGACGGCGTACGCCATGACCAACCTGCAGGAGCGGGGGATCATGTTCGTCGAGCCGGCGACGGAGGTCTATGAGGGCATGATCGTGGGTGAGAACTCCCGCGCTGACGACATGGACGTCAACATCACCAAGGAGAAGCAGCAGACCAACATCCGGTCCGCGACCTCCGACAACTTCGAGAAGCTGGTCCCGCCCCGCAGGCTCTCGCTCGAGCAGTGCCTGGAGTTCTGCCGCGAGGACGAGTGCGTCGAGGTCACCCCGGAGACCGTGCGGATCCGCAAGGTGGTGCTGGATGCCAATGAGCGCGCCAAGCTGGCCTCCCGCGCCCGCAAGGCGCGCTGACCGCTAGGCGGGGAGCCTCGTGGCGGCGTGCTGGTTGGCTGTGACGCCGACACCGCACAGGCCAACGGTCACCAGCAGAGCCGTCAGCGACTGGACCTCCGGCGGCAGGAGCGACGACACCGGGAACAGTGCGACGTGCACCAGCAAAACGATCGGGACCCACTTCGGTGCCGTGCTGGCGCGCAGCAGCGCGATGCCAAGCAACAGCTCACCGAGGTAGAAGGCGCCGATCCAGCCGTAGAGGATGGCCTGCAGGCCAGCATTGTCGGAGACCAGCTCGAGGTCGACGGTGCCGATCCCGCCCTCTTGGGCGAGGGCCCTCATGAACGCGATCAGGAACGCGTAGCCCGCGATCCCGAGCGTGCCGATCGTGAAGACCCCGATCGCGCTCAGCCCGAGCCTTCCGCCGCGGCGCTCGAAAAGGGTGATCACCGACGGCATGCCGACGGTGAGCGACGCCGAGGCGATGAAGTAGAGGAGGGCGACGGCCAGCCAGCGAGTGTCGGCAAAGTCCGAGAGGAGGACGTTCTCCCCGCTCAGCCGAGGGGTCAGCAGCGCCCCCACGGACAGCGCCGTCGCCCCGAGGACGAGGGCGGCCGCGGAGTACGGAACCCAATCGAGACGCATGTGATTTCGGAGCTTCCTGGCAGTCGATGGGTTGCCGTGTCGCTGACCCAGACGAGCGAGTCTAGGGGAGGACAGCGTCCGAATCCGACGTATGCCTCAGACGAACCAGCGACCCAGCAGGGTGCCGCGCTCCTCGAGCAAGGTCTGCAGCCGGAGGGGTACGTCGATCGGGGGGCCGTCGGTCACCCTCGGGTGCAGACCGGAGACCAGGCGCGGCACGACGGTGGCGTCCAGCTCGTCGACCACGCCCTGGTCGAGCAGATCCCGCAGCAGGTGGGGCCCGCCCTCGCACAGGATGTGATTGAACCCGCGCTCGGCCAGTCGCCGCCGCATCGCGCCCAGGTCGACGCGGTGCGAACCGAGGAGAAGCAGGTCCCCCGGCGGTAGCAGCCGTCTTGCCTCGTCCAGCTCCGGTGCGTGCTGGCAGGTGGCGAGGATGACCCGGCCCGGTTCGGAGCCACGCAGCTTCTCAGGCAGCCGGCCCGAGCGGCTGACGACCACGATTGGTCGGTCAGCCGGCCGGTACCTCTCGATCCGGGCGGTGCCGGCACCCACGACCACCACGTCGGCCAGCTCGCGCAGCAGGTCGAAGACCCGTTGGTCGACGTCGTTGCTGATCGCCCCGCTCCGGCCGCTCTCGCCGGTGACCGCACCGTCCAGCGTCGAGACCATGTTGACGCGGAACCACGGCGTCGACGGCGCGGCGTACAACGTGGTGAGGTCGCCCTGGCCGATCGTCGCATCCTGGCCCGGTCGGTCGGACGTTTCGCCGATCAGAACGCGCATGAGGCAAGTCTGGACCCGGGCCGAGTCGGCCCGCTCACCGGGTCGCGCTGGTGACCCGGACCCGCCGTAGCTCGGGCGCGAGCACCGCGATGCCGGCCAGCGGGAAGGCGGCGAGGATGCCCAGACTGCCGGGCACGCCCACCAGGTCGCCGAGGCCCGCCACGGCTGCGGAGCCGATGCTGCCGCCGACGAGGAAGAGCAGCGTCGCGATGCCGAGGGCCACGCCGCGGACGTCGTGGGTCACCGCGTCGCCCACGCTCGCAGCGAGCGCCGGCTGGCCGATCCCGAACGAGACGGTCGCCAGGATCACGGCCGGCACCAGTGCCCAGGCTGCCGGCAGCGCCGTACCCACGGCAGCCAGCACCAGCGACGCTGCTGCGACCAGTCCCGAGAGCGCCAGGCACCGGGCGGCCCCGAACCGGGCGAGCAGCGGACCGACATGCCGGGGCACGTACAGGGCGAAGGCGGCGCTCGGCAGCAGCAGCGTCCCGACCTGCCAAGGCTCCCAGCCGTGGCCGACGAGGACCACGGGGACGCCGACGAGCTGGGCGAACCACGCCGCCGGCACCGCGGCTGCCGCCACGGCGCTCCGGACGACGGTCTGGTTGTGCACGACGTCGAGCGGGAGGAAGCCGTCGGGGCGACGGCGTACCCAGAGGGCCACCAGCGGCACCCCGACCAGCAGCAGCAGGAGACCGATCCCCGCGACCAGCCGCCCGGTCGTCGGGGACTGCAGCAGGAGGACCACGCCTGCGGCCGTGGACGCCACCAGCACCGCCCCCAGGACGTCCAGCCGGGCACCCGTGCCACCGCCGGTGAGGGTCCGCCAGAGGAACGGCAGGACGCAGACGCCGAGGATGGGCAGGGCCATCACGGCCCGCCAGCCCCAGGCGTTCTCGACGATGCCCCCGACCAGCGGCCCGAAGCAGCTCACCGCGGCTGCGAGCCCCGCCAGCCGTCCGAGGGCGAGGGCGCGGACCTCACCGTGGTAGCGGGAGCTCAACAGCGCAACCCCCAAGGTGGGTATGGCGGCGGCACCGGCGCCCTGGAACATGCGGGCAACCAGCAGCACGCCGTACGACGGCGCCAGGGCGGCGACCAGGGCACCACCGGTCATCATCCCGACCCCCACCAGCAGCGGGAGGCGGACCCCGACGAGGTCGGAGAGCCGGCCGTGGACGGCCGTGGTCACCGCGAGCATCAGGACGTAGAGGCTGATCGTCCAGGCGGCGACGCCGACGCCGATGCCGAAGTCCTCCGCCACCGTCGGCAGCACGATCGCCGCGGACGACGAGCCCATGCCCGCCAGCCCGAACAACACTCCCAGCAGCACGGAGACGCGTCGGGAGTCCTGGGGCATGCCCACCCCAACCCCCGTGGGCCGGCGGGCATTCCGCGCAGGTCAGACGCGAGCGTGGCGTCGCTGGGTCGGCGCCAGCCACCAGGCAGCGAGTCCCCCGCCGACGGCCCCGAAGAGGTGGCCCTGCCAGGACACTCCCGGCTGGCCGGGCAGGACACCCAGCAAGGCACCGCCGTAGAGGACCAGGACCACGGCGCCCAGAGCGATCTGGACCTCACTGCGGGCGAAGATGCCCCGGAGGATCAGGTAGGTCAGCCACCCGAACACGATCACCGACGCACCGATGTGGATCGTGTGCTCCGGGGCGATCAGCCAGGTGCCCAGACCGCCGACGACCCAGATCACCGCGGTCGCGGCGAGAGCTCGGCCGATGCCGGAGAGGAAGACGAGAAACCCGAGCACCAGCAACGGCAAGCTGTTGGCGATCAGGTGGTCCCACCCGGCGTGCAGCAGCGGCGCGAACACGATCCCGATCAGGCCCTCGTCGTCGCGCGGCCGGACTCCCTCGTCGTCGAGGCTGTTGCCCAGCACCTGGTCGACGAACTCGATCACCCAGAGCAGCGCCACGAAGCCGCCGGCGTAGGCGGCGGCGCGAGCCCAGCCCGCCCCGCGCTCCTTCGTGTAGGTGAGGCGCACGTTTTCACGGTATCCGCGAAGCCCAGCGACCGACCCAGTACTGCACGCCGTACGGATCGTCGTCGTAGTCGACCTGCACCAGTGAGATGTCCGGCACCCTGGCCATCTCGATGATCGAGTCGACGCTGGCCCACAGCTCGCGTGCGAGCCCGCGGTCGAGGGCGGCGAGGGCGTCGAACCGCCCGTCCCTCAGGCAGCGGCCCAGGCCCGCGTCGAAGGCTCCGGCCCGCTCGTCGAAGTGTCCGGGCGCCTTCTCGGTGCGGCAGGCGCTGCCGTTGCCGACCGCGAGGACGGTCGCACCCCTCTCCCCCAGGTCGTCCGGCGAGCGCACCGTGCGCGTGGAGCCTCCCGCCTCCAACACGAGGTGCTCCCCGATGCGCCGGCCCTGGTCATCGGCCAGGATCATCACCGGCCCCGCCTCGACGAGCCACGCGACGGCGTTGTGGCACGCGGTCCGCAGCCGGGCGACCGGGTCCTCGAGGCTGGGGTACTCCGGCAGCAGGGCGAGGGCGCCCGGCACGAGGACGACCCGGCTCACTGGAGCCCCCGGATCGCGCGCCACGGCGGCCGCCGGCCGGCGATCGACGACACCATGTCCACGACCTGCCGGGTCTCGGCCACCTCGTGGACGCGGTAGATCCGGGCGCCGGCCATGGCGCAGACCGCGGTTGCCGCGAGCGTGCCCGGCAGCCGCGCCCCGACGGGCAGGCCCAGGGTCTCGCCGACGAAGTCCTTGTTGGACAGCGACACCAGCACCGGCCAGCCGGTGTCGACCATCTCGCCCAGCCGCCGGGTGACCTCGAGCGAGTGGAAGGTGTTCTTGCCGAAGTCGTGCGCCGGGTCGATCACGACGCTGTCGCGCGCCACACCGGCGGCGACGGCCCGCTCGGCGTAGGCCACCGTGTCGGCGATCGCGGCCGCCACCACGTCGTCGTACTCGATCCGGTAGGGGCGGGTTCGCGGCGTGACCCCGCCGGTGTGGGTGCAGACCAGCCCGGCCCCGAACTCCGCGGCGACGTCGACCATCTCGGGGTCCGCGCCGCCCCACGCGTCGTTGAGGACATCGGCGCCCGCGTCGCACACGGCGCGGCCCACTTCCGCCCGCCAGGTGTCGACGGAGATGACGATGTCGGGGTACGACGCCCGGACCTTCGCCACGAAGTCCACCACCCGCTCCTTCTCCTCCTCGGGGCCGATCTGGGCACCCGGAGCGGCCTTGATCCCTCCGATGTCGATGATCTCGGCGCCCTCAGCAACCACGAGGTCCACCCGCTCCAGGGCCCGCTCCTCGTCCCAGGTCGCGCCACGGTCGTAGAAGGAGTCGGGGGTGCGGTTGACGATCGCCATCATCAAGGTCGCGTCGTCGGCGAACTCGTGCCGCCCCAGCCTCAGCGTCACGCGACCTCCCTGGCGGGCGTCCGTTCGGTCGGCTCCTCGCCGCGGGTGTCGGCGAGCGCGTCGGGAGCAACGCCCGCCCGGTCCAGCGCCATGGCCAGGATCTGCCTCGCCATCCCGCCGAGGTCGCGCAGCGACTGGTGGCGGTGGGCCCGGCGGCCGAGGTCGACCTGGGCGATCGTGTCGACCCCGCTCACCGCCGCGGTGTCGATCAGGGCGGCCAGCTCGACGGCGTAGCCGGTGGGCACCGACAGCGACTCGAACAGCGACCGCCGCACGGCCCACTCCCCCGCCAGCGGCTGGTGCAACCCGGCCAGGTCGGGGAACAGGAGCGAGATCAGGGGGCGAGCGACCAGCTCGGTCACGCGACCTCCTTCGTAGGCGGCGTCGCCCAGCGGGCGCTCGTAGAATCCCTTGACCAGCTCGACGCCAGGGGCGGTGAGCAGCGGGCCGAGCAGACCAGGCACGAAGTGCGTGTCCCAGTCCAGGAGGTCGGCATCCATGAAGACCAGGACGTCACCCTGGGTCACGAACAGCGACTTCCACATCGCCTCGCCCTTGCCGGGGAACGTGCCGAGGTCGGGCCTGATCTCCGCGGCGCGGTGGACGACCGCCCCGGCGTCGGCCGCCACGGCCGAGGTGTCGTCGGTGGAGTCGGAGTCGATCACCACGATCTCGTCCAGGAGGCGCACGGTGTCGACCAGCCGCTCCCGGACCCGCGTGACCACGTCACCCACAGTGGCCGCCTCGTTGCGGGCCGGTACGACGAGACTCACGGAGGTCTCCGACCGGGCGGCGAGCAGGGCGTCGAGCGTCCAGTCGTCCCAGTGGTAGGTCGCGACGGTCATCCGAGGTGGCCGCGCACCGAGGCGTGGCCTGCCAGCAGGTTGCGGGCGATGGTGCGTCGCTGGATCTCGTCGGTCCCCTCGTAGATGCGGAGGAGGCGGAGCTCGCGGTACCACCGCTCGACCGGCAGCTCGCGCGTGTAGCCCATGCCGCCGTGGATCTGGAGCATCCGGTCGACGATCTCGTTGGCCTTGACGCCGCCGTACAGCTTCGCCATCGACTGCGCCTGCCGCGAGTCGATGCCGTTGTCGACCTGCCAGGCCGCGGTCAGCACCAACCACCGCAGGGCCTCGATCTCGACGGCGGAATCGGCGACCATCCACTGGATCGCCTGGCGCGTGGCGATCGGGGCGCCGAAGGTCTCCCTGTTCTGGGCGTGCTCCATCGCCATCTCGACGAGCCGTTCGCACGCGCCGAGCGCCCGCGCCGGCAGCATGTAGCGGCCCTTGCCGATCCACTGCATCGCCAGCTCGAAGCCACGGCCCTCCTCGCCGAGGATCGCCGAGTGCGGCACCCGCACGTCCTGGAACGACAGCGCCGCCGGTCCCCACTCGCCCATGGTGTCGATGATGGTGGAGGTCCAGCCGGCGTCCCGGTCGGCCAGGAAACAGGTGACCCCGCCGTCGGCGCCCTTCTCCCTGTCGGTGACTGCGAAGACCAGGCAGAAGTCGGCGATGTCGCCGCCGGTGATGAACGTCTTCTCGCCGTTGATGACCCACTCGTCGCCGTCGCGGACGGCGGTCGTGCGGATGTTGCGGGCGTCGGACCCGGCGCCCGGCTCGGTGATCGCGAAGCAGCTCTTCTTCTCACCGTTGATCGTGGGCAGGAGGTAGGCCGCCTTCTGCTCATCGTTGGCGCTGAACAAGATGTTGTCCGCGTCGCCGCCGAACTTGAACTGCACGAAGGACCGACCGAGCTCCACCTCGATCAGCGCACTCATCAGCGCGCCGAGGCCCATCCCGCCGTACTCCTCGGGTGTCTGCACCCCGAAGAACCCGGACTCCCTGGCCTTGTCCTGCAGGGCCCGCAGCTCGTCGGGAAGCAGTCCCCGCTCGTGGCGGCGCTCCCGCTCCAGCACCATCGGCTCGAGCGGCATGATCTCCTTCGAGACGAACGTCCGCACCCACTCGCGGACCTCGCGCTCCTCGTCCGAGAGGGTCAGGTCCATCGGTCCTACCGTCCTTTCCAGACCGGGTCGCGCTTCTCCGCGAAGGCGGCCGCGCCTTCCTGGGCGTCCTCGGAGACGAACACCGGAGACAGGATCTCGTCCTGCCGCTTCCAGCCCTCCTCGGTCGTCCAGTCCCCTGCCGAGCGGGCCACCTGCTTGGTGGCCGCCACCGCCAGCGGCCCGTTGCCGGCGATCGTCGCCGCCAGCCCGAGTGCGCCGTCCAGAGCCTGGCCCTCGGGCACCACGCGGTTGACGAGGCCGAGGGCGGCGGCCCGTTCGGCGTCGACAGGGTCGCCCGTGAGCAGCAGCTCGAGCGCGATCGGCTGCGGGATGAGGCTGGGCAGGCGCAGGGCGGCCCCCGCGGCGGCGACCAGGCCTCGCTTCACCTCGGGTACGCCGAAGCGCGCGGACGCCGCGGCCACCACCAGGTCACAGGCGAGGACCACCTCGAAGCCGCCGGCCAGGGCCCAGCCCTCCACGGCCGCGATCAGCGGCTTGCGCGGCGGGCGCTCGGTCAGGCCGGCCAGGCCCCGGCCCTCGACGACCGGCACCTCGCCGGCGAGGAACGCCTTGAGGTCCATGCCCGCGCAGAACGTGCCGTCCGCCCCGGTGATCACCCCCACGCGGAGGTCGTCGTCGCCGTCGAGCTCGTCCATCGCGGCCGCCACCCCCCGGGCCACGGCCTCGTTGACCGCGTTCTTCGCCTCGGGCCGGTTGATCGTGACGACCAGGACGTTGCCGCGACGTTCGGTCAGGACCTCGTCAGGCATGTGGTTCCTCTCGGGTCAGGTGGCGCGCAGGAGCTGGGCGAACCGGCCGTTCAGGTCGGTGACGGCGTCCGCGGCCGCCGTACTCCACGCTCCCATGTCGACGAAGCCGTGGATCATCCCGTCGTAGGACGCCAGATCGACGGGCACGCCCGCTCCGGCGAGCTTCTCGGCGTAGGCCACTCCCTCGTCGCGCAGCGGGTCGAACTCCGCAACGGCAACGACGGCCGGTGGCTGGCCCTCGAAGGAGACGGCGCGGCACGGCGAGAAGCGGGGATCATCGGGTGCGATGTCGCCACCGCCGGCGTAGTGGTCGTGGAACCACAGCATGTCGGCGACCTCGAGGCCGTAGCCGGACTCGTTGTCGTGCCGGGACGGGTAGTCGCCGAACGCGTCGACCGCGGGATAGATCAGCAGCTGGGCCGTCAGCAGCTCCGGCACCGTCTGGGCGACCACGGCGGCGAAGTTGCCCCCCGCGCTGTCGCCCGCGATCGCGAGCCGCTCATCGCCACCCAGCCTCTGCTCCGCGGCCCAACGCGTCGCGGCGATTGCGTCCTCCACGCCCGCGGGGAAAGGGTGCTCCGGCGCCAGCCGGTAGTCCACCGACAGGACGACCGCGTCGACGTCGACGCAGAGCCGGCGACAGGTCTGGTCGTGGGTGTCGAGGTTGCCGATCACGAAGCCGCCACCGTGGAGGTACACCACCGCGGAATGCGGGCCCTCGGTCACCGGTCGGTAGAGCCGAGCCGGCCGGTCGCCGTCCCCGCCGGGCACGGGCAGCTCTTCGACCACCCCGACCTGCACAACCTGATCGGGTTGGACGGCGCCCGCCGACATCGCGACGAACCCCTTGCGGGCCTCCTCGGGCGTCTGCTCGGAGACCGGGGGGTAACCCGCATCCTTGATGAGCTGCAGGAAGCCGGCGAGCTGTGGATCCACGGGCACTCCGGCAGCGTAGCGACCGCGCCAGCTCCCGTGCTCGGGCCTGTCTCAGGAGTGGACGGCGGTCTCGGCCGGCGCTCGTTGCAGGTTTCGTACCGACCGCGAGAGCAGCGTGAGCAGACAGATGACGGTGTAGAGGACACCGCTGACCACAAGGACCTCGCCGTAGCCGAACGCCAGAGCCAGTGGTCCGTAGGCCAGCTGGCCGATCGGCATCGCGACGAACGAGCCGAGGGCGTCGTAGGAGAAGGCCCGGGAGAGCATCCGCTCCTCGATGTTCTCCTGCATGGCCAGCAGCCATCCCAGGCTGAACAGCTCGATCCCTGCACCCGCGATGAACGACAGGACCACCAGGGGCACCAGCTCAGGGGCCGCACCGAGAAGCGCGATGGGGAACCCTGCGGTCGCGATCCCGAGCATGCCGAAGAAGAGGGGGCGCTCGAGCCTGCGGCGCAGCATCACCGCCATCATCGCCAGTAGCCCCAGGGACTCCGCGGAGAGGATGTAGCCCCAACCCTGTTCACCGATCGTGTCCTTGGCGACGACCGGGCCCAAGGTGAGGAGGGCGCCGGCGTGGATGGCGTTGAGCACCCCGAACGCCAGCACGATCACCCAGAGCCACGTCGTACCGACGAACAACGACCAGCCCTCGCGCAGCTCGGCCAGGGTGGACGCCTCGGAGGCGTCCCGCTCCGGGCGGGGCAGCGCGACACGCAGCAGGAGCAGCGCGGCCACCAGCCAGGTGAGCGCATCGACGGCGAGCGCCCAGCCAGGGCCGGCCGTCACCACCAGCAGTGCGGCGATGCTCGGACCCAATACCCGAAGGCCGCCGCGCGACATCGACTGCAGGACGTTGGCCGACTGCAACATGCCGCGCGGGACCAGCTGGGGCACGATCGCGGCGAGCGCCGGAAAAACGAGGGCCATCGTGGTGCCGTTGATCGCCTCGAGCACGATCAGCATCCACAGCTCGGCGGTGTCGGTCAGCACCAACGCCGCAACCGCGCCCTGCGTACCCGCCAGGATCAGGTTGCCGGTGCGCAGGATCAGGACCCGCGGCAGGCGGTCGGCGATGACCCCTCCGAACAGCAGGAACACCACCAGTGGAATCGAGTTGGCGGCAAGCACGGCGCCCAGGGCGCTCGGCGAGTCCGAGACCTCCAACACCGCGAAGGCCAGCGCGACCGGTGCCATCGTCGAGCCGACCATGTTGACGAAGCTGGAGAGGAAGAACGCCCGGAAGTTGCGCTCGCGCAAGGGCGCGAACGCCTTCGACTCCCCCGCCATGGCCGACAAGGTACCCAACGCTCGAGACGACGTACCGCCCGATCAGCCCGCCGCCCTGACTCCTGCCCAATGTGGATAGTCCGCTACGAAAAGCTCCGCCCCACGGGCCGGAAGGGTGCTTTTCGTAGCGGACTATCCGAAAGGGTCAGCGCAGGTGGTGGACGACTGCCCGGGCGAGGGCGCGCGCATAGGTGGTGCGGCCCGCCGGGGTCGTCATCCGGTGCGCGTCACGCGGGCTGCGCATGTTGCCCAGCTCGACCATCACGGACGGGATGTTCGCCAGGTTGAGGGTGCCGAGGTCGGAGCGGAAGTCGATCCCGTCCCCGCCCGCGGTGTAGTTGGCCACCGGGAGGCCGGCGCGGCGGAGCGCCGATCTGGTCTCCCACGCCAGTCGCCGCGAGGGCCGGAAGATGTCGTGCGTCCAGGGGCGCCGGTTGGTGGGCGCGATGACGTGGAACCCACGCGCTCCGCGTGCGGTGGCTCCGTCGCCGTGGATGCTGAGCTTGAGGTCCGCCCCGACCCGGTTGCCCTTGCGTCCTCGTACGTCGACGCACGGCCCCCACCGGTCCTGCCGGTTGCTGTGCCGGGTCATCATCACGTCCGCACCCATCCCGCGCAGGCGCGCCGCCAGCAGCCGCGAGACCTGCCAGGCGAAGGTCGCCTCCGGGTAGCCGCCACGGGTGGCGGTCCCGGTCGTGTTGCACGGCTTACGGAACCCTCCGGCGGGGACGAGGCGTGCGCACTTGCGAGGGAAGTTGTGGTTGCCCAGCTGGTGACCAGGGTCGATCACGATGGTCCGTCCCTCCAGCGGATCCGCTGCGGCGAGGCCTGACTCGGCACCGATCGTCGGCTGGGCCCACGCGGCCCCGCCGCTGCCCGCCAGGAGCAGCGACACGACCACGATCAGCCACCGGGGATTCACTCGTACCCCAGGATCTCCTGTCGCTTCTCGCCCCAGGCGAGGGCGGACGCGATGGCGTCGTCGAGGGTGAGCGTGGTCTTCCAGTCCAACAGGTCGGCGGAGCGGTCCACGTTGGCGAAGGCACCGACGGCGTCACCCGGTCGTGGCGGCGCCTCCGTCACCGGGACCTCCCTGCCGAAGACCCGCTCGAACGACGCCACGAGCTCGCGCACGGTCACACCTGAGCCGGTGCCGACGTTGATGATCGTGCTCGGGGCGTCGACCGAGGCCAGCACCTCGTCGAACTTCTCGACCGCACGCACGTGCGCCTGCGCGAGGTCCCACACGTGGATGTAGTCGCGGACGCCGGTGCCGTCCCGGGTGGGGTGGTCGGTCCCGGTGATCGTGAACGTGTCCTTGATTCCGCGGGCCGCCATCACCAGCTGACCCAGGACGTGCGAGGGCTCCTTGTCGTAGATCCCGGACTCGAGGTCGGGGTCGGAGCCGATCGGGTTGAAGTAGCGCAGGATGATCGCCCGCAGCCCGGTCGCGCGCGACATGTCCTCCAGCACCATCTCCATCATCCGCTTGGTGCGGGCGTACGGCGACCCGGGTTCGAGGGTGTCGGACTCCACGACCTCGAACTCCGGCTTGAGCGCGTACAGCGAGGCCGAGGAGGAGAACAGCACCCGCGGCTTGCCCAGCTTCTCCAGCTCGTCGAAGAGCTCGAGGGACTTGGCGACGTTGTCGCGGTAGTACTCGTAGGGCTGCGCCACCGACTCCGGCACGATGATCCGCGCCGCCATGTGGATCGTCGCGTCGAGGTCCGGGTGCTCCTCGACCACTTGCCGCACGAGCTGCCGGTCGGCGATGTCGCCCTGGTAGAAGATCCGGTCCTTCACGAACACGCGCGGGCCGGTCAGCAGCGAGTCGAGGATCACCGGGGTGTGCCCGGCTTCCTCGAGTGCCTTGGCGGTGATCGAGCCGATGTAGCCGGCGCCACCGGTGACGAGAACCTTCATGGCTTTTCGGGGTCCCCGTTCGAAGCGGAACGGAGTGAGCATTCGAATGGGGTGATCATGCGCGCCACCCTACGGGCACTGCCGGCGGTGGTCAGATCGTCACAGGGGGTCACGTCCGATGAAGGCCAGCATCCGGGTCTGCACGTCGGAGTCGGGCGGCACGTCGACCTTGGGGCCGTACTGGCCGCTGGAGCGCATCGCCTCCTCGTACTGCTCCATGCCGGCCAGCAGGTCGGCGCACTTCTGGGGGTCCAGCGTCTCGTCCTGACCGGTCGCCCGGGCGAGGTCCCACGTGTGCATGAACACGTCGGCCGTGTAGAACTGGTCGACCGCCGCGTCCAGGGGTAGGTCTCCGATGTGCGGGTTGCTCATCACCTTCGTCGGCGTCTCGGGGTCGTCGAGCAGCGCCTGGACCGCGTCGGAGTGCACCTGCCACGCGGCGACCGGGTCGTCGTCGACCGAGGGTCCGCGCGCGAGCACGACCCCGGCGCCGGCCTCGAGGAAGGCCGGGAACCACTCGACGAGATGGCGTACGACGTCGCGCGCGGTCCAGCCCTCGACCGGAGCAGCGGCCCCCCAGTCGGTCGTGCCCCGCACCCGGTCGGTGAAGATCGCGGCGACCCGTCGGTGCTCCTCGGCGGCGGCGTTCATGTCGGCGCTCACGCCCGCCCGGCTTCCAGCAGCTCGTCCAGCTTCTCGTAGCCCTCGTTGATGCCGACCTCCATGCCGCTCGCGAGCATTCCCGCCTGGGCCTCCATCGAGTCGAGCACGCTCACCGAGACGATCCGGCTGCGCCCGCCCTCGAGCGGCTCGAACGTCATGATGTCCAGGGAGACGGCGTCCGGCAGGCCCTCCCACGTCCAGGTCTGCACCAACCGTTCACCCGGGCGCGCTTCGTGGAAGGACCCGTAGAACGTGGCGAGCCGCTCGCCGTCCCGGTTGGCGGCGTACCGGTAGCTGCCGCCGGTGCGGCAGTCCCACAGCTGGATGTCCATCTCCACCGAGCGCGGACCCATCCAGACCTTGACCAGCTCGGGGTCCTCCCAGGCGCGGAAGACGCGCTCCGGCGGGGCGTCGAACTCGCGGGTGATGGTCACGACCGGAATGTTCGGGTCGGCCACGATCTGGGCTTCGCGGTTCTTGGTGGTGGTCATGATGCTCCTCGTTCCTGGTCGGTCGTCGCTGGTTCGTCGGCGAGGTTGCCCTCGTCGTCCATCCGCGCGAGCAGTGCGTCGAGGCGCTGGAACCGCTCCTCGGCCTGTCGCTGGTACCTCTCGATCCACGTGGTCATCAGGTCGAACACCTCCGCCTCGAGGTGGACCGGTCGGCGTTGCGCGTCGCGGCTGCGCGTGACCAGTCCGGCGTCCTCCAGCACCTTCACGTGCTTGGAGACGGCCTGCACGGTGACGTCGTACGGCGTCGCCAGCTCGCCCACGGTGGCGTCGTCCTCGGTGAGCCGGGCGACGATGTCGCGACGGGTGGGATCCGCGAGGGCCGCGAAGACCCGGGAGAGCTGGTCGTCGGCCATGGCGTCCGCCCTTCGTCAACCATTTGGTTGCAAACGACGGTAGTCCCGGGCAGCCCGGGTTGTCAACCAGTTGGTTGCATACATCTGAATGATCGCGGCGAGGACCACCGGACCGGCTGCTGGCACAATCCGCCCATGCCCACGGCCTTGATCACCGGCATCACCGGCCAGGACGGCCTCTACCTGGCGGAGCTGCTGCTGGCCAAGGGGTACGACGTCCACGGGGTGATCCGCGGCCAGAACAACCCCAAGCGCGATCTCGTCCGCCAGCTGCTCCCCGACGTGTCGCTCCACAACGGCGACCTGACCGACATGTCCAGCCTGATCCGGGCGCTGCGCGACTCTGCCCCCGACGAGGTCTACAACCTCGGCGCGGTGTCGTTCGTCGCCTACTCCTGGGAGAACGCCCACCTCACGACCGACGTCACCGCCAAGGGGGTCCTCAACCTGCTGGAGGCGATCCGGCTGCACACCGGTGACAACCCGACCGGGGTCCGCTTCTACCAGGCGTCCAGCTCGGAGATGTTCGGCAAGGTGCAGGAGTCCCCGCAGCACGAGCGCACCTTGCTGTGGCCGCGCTCGCCGTACGGCGTGAGCAAGGTCTTCGGCCACCACATGACGATCAACTACCGCGAGTCCTACGGCATGCACGCCTCGTCCGGGATCCTGTTCAACCACGAGTCACCCCGCCGCGGCCAGGAGTTCGTCACCCGCAAGATCAGCCGGGCCGTCGCGCGGATCAGCTTCGGACTCCAGGAGGACCTGGCCCTCGGCAACCTGGACGCGGTGCGTGACTGGGGTTTCGCGGGCGACTACGTCGAGGCGATGTGGTTGATGCTCCAGCAGCCCGTCGGTGACGACTACGTCGTGGCCACCGGCGAGACGCACTCGATCCGCGACTTCCTCGATCTCGCCTTCGCCCACGTCGGGATCGCGGACTGGACGCCCTACGTGCGCCAGGACAAGCGGTTCATGCGACCCGCCGACGTCGACGCGCTCGTGGGCGACGCCAGCAAGGCCCGCAACGTGCTCGGGTGGCGACCACGCGTCTCCTTCCCGGAGCTGGTCGCGATGATGGTCGAGGCAGACCTCGACGCCACCCGGCAGGGCTGGTGACGTGACGCGCGCGTTCGTCACCGGGATCGGCGGCCAGGACGGCAGCTACCTCGCCGAGCGGCTCCTCGCCGAGGGCGTCGAGGTGCACGCCCTGGCCCACGAGCAGGACCCCACGCCGGACGCGCCTGGGGTCGAGCTCCACACCGGCGACCTGACCCGGGTGGACGACGTCCGCGGCCTGCTGCTCGACCTGGCCCCCGACGAGGTCTACAACCTGGCCGCGCTCAGCTCGGTGGCCCGGTCCTGGGAGCAGCCTGACCTGACGGCGCTGGTCAACGGAACCGCCGCAGTCGCGCTGATGGAGTCGGCGCTGCAGGTACAGGCCAAATGCGACCGCCAGGTCCGTTTCGTCCAGGCGTCGAGCGCCGAGATCTTCGGCCAGCCCGACGTGACGCCCCAGGACGAGGCGACACCGGTGCGGCCGGTCAACCCGTACGGCGCCGCAAAGGCCTACGCCCACCTGTCGGCCGACATCTACCGCCGGCGCGACCTTCACGCGGTCAGCGTCATCCTCTACAACCATGAGTCACCGCGGCGGCCGGCCACCTTCGTGACCCGCAAGATCACCTCCACCGTCGCCGCGATCGCGAAGGGTCGGGCCGAGAGGCTCTCCCTCGGCAACCTCGACGCGAGGCGAGACTGGGGCTGGGCCCCCGACTACGTGGAGGCCATGGTGCGCGCCGCGCGCACGGACGTGCCGTGCGACTTCGTCATCGCCACGGGGGTGAGCCACAGCGTCCGTGACTTCGCGGCGGCGGCGTTCCACCGGGCCGGCATCGACGACTGGGAGGGCCTGGTCGACTCCGACCCCGGGCTCGTGCGCCCGGCGGACCCCTCCGAGCTCACCGGCGACGCCTCACGGGCCCGGCGCTCGCTGGGCTGGGCGCCGACAGTCGGCTTCGAGGAGCTCGTGGGCCGGATGGTCGACGCGGACCTCGCGCTCTAGCGGGAGTCGAGCAGGTCCAGGAGGTAGGCGCCGTACCCGCTGTTCACGAGCAGGCGGGCCTGGTCGGCCAGCTGCTCGTCGGAGATGAACCCCATCCGCCAGGCCACCTCCTCGGGGGAGGCGATCTTGAATCCCTGCCGCGCCTCGAGGGTGCGCACGAAGTTGCTGGCGTCGTTGAGACTCTCGAACGTGCCGGTGTCCAGCCAGGCCGCGCCCCGCGGCATCTCCACCACCCGGAGCCGGTCGGCCTCGAGGTAGCGCAGGTTGAGATCGGTGATCTCCAGCTCCCCACGCGGCGAGGGGACGAGCGCGCGGGCCATCGACACCACGTCGTTGTCGTAGAAGTACAGCCCCGGCACGGCATAGCTGCTGCGCGGCTTCTCGGGCTTCTCCTCCAGGGAGAGGGCGCGACCGTCCTTGTCGAACTCCACCACGCCGTACGCCGACGGGTCGGCCACGCGGTAGCCGAAGACCACGGCGCCGTCGACGTCGGTGTAGCTGCGCAGCATCCTGCCGAGGCCACCGCCGTAGAAGATGTTGTCGCCGAGGACCAGGGCCACCCGGTCGTCTCCGATGTGCTCCTCGCCGATCAGGAACGCCTGTGCCAGCCCGTCGGGACTCGGCTGGATGGCGTAGTCGAGCCGCACCCCCCAGGCCGATCCGTCACCCAGGAGCCGCTCGAACTGGTCCGCCTCATGGGGGGTGGTGATCACCAGGATGTCCCGGATTCCGGCCAGCATCAGCGTGGAGAGCGGGTAGTAGATCATCGGCTTGTCGTAGACCGGGACGAGCTGCTTGCTGATCGCCTTCGTGATCGGGTGCAGTCGCGAGCCGGTGCCGCCCGCCAGGATGATGCCGCGCATGCTGCGCATCCTAGGGTGCGTCCGAGACCTACACTGCCCAGCGTGGATCGCGTACTCGTCACCGGAGGTGCCGGCTTCGTCGGCGCCAACTTCGTCCATCACCTCGTCGCCGAGACCGACGTCGTGGTCACGGTGCTGGACAAGCTGACCTATGCCGGCAATGAGCAGACTCTCGCCGGCCTGCCCCCGGACCGGGTCCGACTGGTCGTGGGTGACGTCGCCGACCCGACTGCGGTCGACCCGCTGGTCGCCGCGCACGACGCGGTCGTGCACTTCGCCGCGGAGTCGCACAACGACAACTCATTGAGCGACCCCAGCCCCTTCGTGCACACCAACCTGGTCGGGACGTTCACGCTGCTGGAGGCGGTCCGCAAGGCCGGGACCCGGCTGCACCACATCTCGACCGACGAGGTCTATGGCGACCTCGAGCTCGACGACCCGGCCCGATTCACCGAGGACACGGCGTACCGGCCGAGCAGCCCCTACTCCGCGAGCAAGGCCGGCTCCGACCACCTGGTCCGCGCGTGGGTACGCAGCTTCGGGGTCCAGGCCACGATCTCCAACTGCTCGAACAACTACGGACCCTGGCAGCACGTCGAGAAGTTCATCCCGCGCCAGATCACCAACCTCATCGACGGTGTCCGCCCGCGGGTCTACGGCGCCGGACTCAACGTGCGCGACTGGATCCACGTGAGCGACCACTCGTCGGCCGTGTGGGAGATCCTCCGGCGCGGCCGGATCGGCGAGACCTACCTGATCGGCGCCGACGGTGAGCTCGACAACCTCAGCGTGATCCGGATGATCCTGGAGCACTTCGGCCGACCGGGCGACGACTTCGAGCAGGTGACCGACCGGGCCGGACACGACCTGCGCTACGCGATCGACCCGACCAAGCTGCGCACCGAGCTCGGATGGCGACCTCGGTACGCCGACTTCGGGTCCGGCCTGGCCCAGACGGTGGAGTGGTACCGCGCCCACGAGGACTGGTGGCGCCCGCACAAGGAGCGCACCGAGGCGGCGTACGCCCTCAAGGGGCAGTGATCGACGCGTTTCGCCCGTAGTCGTCGTCGAGCCTGACGATGTCGTCCTCGCCGGTGTAGGCGCCGCGCTGGATCTCGATGATGACGAGGACCTCGTCGTGCACATTGGCGATGCGGTGGGCCTCGCCCACGGCCACGTGGACGCTCTGGCCCGGATGCGCCACCACGGTCCGGCCGTCGATCAGGCAGGTGGCGACGCCGGCAACGACGATCCAGTGCTCCGAACGGTGGGCGTGGGTCTGGTAGGAGAGGCGGTGCCCCGGAAGCACCTCGATCCGCTTGACCTTGTATCCCGCACCCTCGTCGAGGACTTGCCAGGTGCCCCAGGGACGGGACACGAACAGCTGCTCCTGGCCCATGTCAGCGGCGGGTGAGCGAGGCGAGGGCGGGACGCACGTCGGCGAGGTAGACCAGGGCACCGATCAAGAGCGCCAGGTTGATCAGGTTCAGCGCGCCGAAGAGCATCTGGCAGGCCACCGCAAGGCCGAGGATGGCGCACCAGGCCGGCTTGGTGAGCTTGCCGGCCGCCCGATAGGACTCGGTGGAGAAGAGCAGGGAGCTGACGAACGCGAACACCTTCACCGCCAACAGGGCGATGGAGACCGCGAGCATGAAGTAGCTCTGGAACACGAAGACTTCCACCACGAGCACAGCCTATCCGGCGGCCCCGGCCGACCAGTCGGTGCCAGAAGGCAGCACGAGGCCCCCGGAGCACATACCTCCGGGGGCCTCGTCTCATGACTGCTCGGCTCAGGAGAGCCAGGCGTTGGTCAGTTGCCGACCTTCGACGCACCGTCGCTGGTGGCCCGCGCGGCGTTGGACGCCGTGCTCTTGGCGGCCGTGGCGGTCGCCTTGGCGCTGCTCTTGGCAGGCGACTTCTTGGCCGTCTTCTTGGCAGCGGTCGTCGACTTCTTGGCGGTCTTCTTCGCCTGGGTCGAGGTCGTCTTCGCCTTGCTGGAGGTCGTCTTGGCCGACCGCGTGGTCGCCTTGGTGGACTCCTGACGGCGGATCCGGCCGACGAGGGTCTCGCCACGCTTGACCAGGTCGCCGTAGGCGTCGGTCGCGGTGTTGGCGTTCTCGCTCACCAGCGTCGTGGCCTCCTTGCGGAGCTCCGCGGCGCGCGCCTCGGCGGCCGCGCGGCGCGCCTTCGCGTCCTTGCTGAGGGCCTCGACGCGTGCGTTGACCTGCTTGCGCAGCGCCTCACGCGAGTAGTCGAACCCCGCAACGTTCTTCTGGACGTCCGCAAACCTGGTCTGCGCCTCGGCGACGTACTCGCGCACGGTCTCGACGGCGAGGTCGGCGACGCCGGCACCGGCGTACAGCGCGTGGGTCGCTTCGGACTTGATGTCGAACTTGGCCTTGGCCATGACATTCACTCCTTGTGATTGATGGTCTGGTCGGTGCCCAGGACCTGTGTGGGTTCAGCCGGCAGCTCCATCGCCGCGTCGATGGTCGACGCGTTGAGCGAGAGGAACGACGAGTACACGTCCAGCAGGGACTGCTTCTGCCGCTCGGTGAGACCGGCATCGCCCAGGATCGCGAGCTCGACGGACCTTTCCTGTGGGACGCCGACCCCGTCCTCGGGGCTGACGATCCCGGCCCTGATGTAGAGCTGCTCCGCCGAGATCCGCAGCGCCTTGGCGATCTGCTGCAGCACCTCGGCCGAGGGCTTGCGTAGCCCCCGTTCGATCTGGCTCAGGTAGGGGTTGGACACGCCGGCCTGCTCCGCGAGCTGCCTCAGGGACAGGCGTGCTGCGACGCGCTGCTCCTTGAGGTAGTCGCCGAGAGACTCGACGGTCTTCCCGACCTTGGTCCTGGCCATGCCCCCATCCTGCTAACTCCAGCTAGCAAAATGCAAACTGGGCTAGCGTGAGGAGTTCCACACCGGCCAACCAGACTCGGCCCGCCGGCATCAGTTGCCTCAGAAACAGGCCCGAATCTCGCCCACCGGCTCGCCGCCGCCGAGCAGGGCGACCTCGCCGGTCCGACGCACCGCCTCCGTGTCCACCCCGGGTCCGGTGTCGATCCCGCTGCGGCGCAGTGCCTCGGCCATCAGCACCGGCCGCACCCGGGGTGCGCCGTCGTCGGTCTTCAGCGCGATGGCGCGGCCGTCGGGCAGCGCGATCGCGTAGCAGGACTCCGCACCGGCCTTGCCCACCGCTCCGGGGATGGCCGTCAGCAGGGCGCTCTCGTCCCGACGGGTCCCGGAGACGTACTCCGGATGCGCCCGGATCGCGTCGGCCACCTCGGCGGCCTGCGGGTCGGGCCGGTCCGCGCCATCGAGGCCGAGCGCCAGCCTCCGGAACGCCCGCGCCAGCCCGACCAGGGAGGCCGGGAAGAGCGGTGCGCCACAGCCGTCCACCGCCACGGTGTCCACGGATTCGCCGATCAGCTCCGCGAACGTCTCCCGGGTCCCCGCCTGCAGCGGATGGTCGGGCGAGCGGTAGGTCGCGGTGTCCCAGCCGTTGACCCGGCAGGTGGCCAACATGGCGGCGTGCTTCCCCGAGCAGTTCATGTGGATCGGCGCGGGACCCCCGCCAGCTCGGAGCAGGGCCTCCCGGGCGTCATCGTCGAGGGGGTAGCCGGCGGGAGTCTGCAGGTCGGACTCATCGAGACCCGCGAGCCCGAGGATGCGGCGCACTCCCTCGAGGTGGAACTCCTCGCCTGAATGGGACGCGCAGGCCAGGGCGAGCAGCTCCGGAGGGAGCCGCAGCCCGAGCCGCACCATCGCCAGCGCCTGGATCGGCTTGTTGCACGACCGGGGCAGGATCGGCTGAGCGGCGTCGCCCACTGACCACTCCACCTCGCCCGCGCCGTCGAGCGCCACGATCGACCCGTAGTGGTGGCCCTCGACGAAGCCCGAGCGGACGATCTCGGCGACAACGGGGGCAGTGACCATGGGGGCGCTGGACATGCGGCGCACGCTACAGAACGGCCAATGGCAGGATTGGCCCAATGCCGACCCCGCCCGTCCCCCAGCACTGCCCGGATGCCCGGGAGCTGGACGACCTCGAGCTCCTGGTCACCGGTGCCCTGGCCCCCACCCGGGCGTTCAACGAGCCCGGCAGCCCCGCCACCCTCACGCTTCCGCCCGAGCTGACCGGCGAGGCCGAGGTCGAGCTCGTCGACCCCGAGGGACTTCCGCTGGCCAGGGTCACGACCACCCCGGGTGACGGTGTCGGAGGCTGGCCGGTCACTCCGGTCACCCACGCGCAGTTCGGTCCCTTCCGACGGCTCTACCTCACTCCGGCCCAGGCCCGCGAGCAGTACGCCGGGAGCACGTTCGCCCCCGTGGTCGACGCGCCGACCGAGGAGGAGCTCGACCTGCTGCGCTCGACCGGAGGCCGGGTCGTCCTGCTCGCCCTGGTCGGCAGCGGGACGCCCGAGCTCTCTCCGGTGGCACTGATCCGCGCTTGCCTGTCCGCGGCCGGGCTCCTGCCCGACGCCGAGGTCGTAGCGGTGCCCCTGGCAGACCACGGTGACGCCGAGGCCGACCACGCCCTGGGCCGACAGGTGGTGGCCAACTACGCCGGCCCCGACCCGGTCCTCGCCCTGCCGTCCCCCGACCTCCGCGCGGCCGAGTCGTTCCCTCCTGCGATCCAGGAAATCGTCGAGGCCGACCGGCCGGACCCCGACGAACAGGGGCTCGTGCTGTTCTTCACCGGCCTCTCCGGCAGCGGGAAGTCGACGCTGGCCCGCGCCCTGATGGACCGGGTCCTCGAGCAGGGCCGTCGCACGGTCACGAGCCTCGACGGCGACGTCGTACGCCGGAATCTCTCGGCCGGTCTGACCTTCTCGCGGGAGGACCGCGAGACCAACATCCGGCGGATCGGCTGGGTGGCAGCCGAGATCTCCCGCCACGGCGGGGTCGCGGTGTGCAGCCCGATCGCGCCCTTCGACGAGACCCGCAGGCAGGTGCGGGCCATGGTCGAGGACGCCGGCGGGGCGTTCTTTCTCGTCCATGTCGCCACGCCCCTCGAGGAGTGCGAGAGGCGCGACCGCAAGGGTCTCTACGCCAAGGCGCGGCGGGGGGAGATCCCCGAGTTCACGGGCATCTCCTCCCCCTACGAGGAGCCGACCGACGCAGCCGTCCGCGTGGACACCACCCGCCGCAGCATCGAGGAGGCACTCGACGACGTACTGGCCGCGCTCGAGGAGTCCGGGCATCTCGATCTGCGCGCCGCAGACGCAACCGAAACCCGACCAAGGATGATCGCCCCATGACCGAGCTGCTCACGATCACGTTCTTCTCGATCCTCGCGGCCGGTTTCTTCGTCGGCATCGTGGTCGGTCTGACCGGCATGGGCGGTGGCGCGCTGATGACGCCGGCACTGATCTTCCTCGGGGTCGGCGAGGCCGCCACCGTGGTGACGGCGGACCTGACCGCGGCGGCGGTCTACAAGACCGGCGGCGCGATCGTCCACCACCGCGAGGGCTCGCCCAACCTGGCCCTGGCCAAGTGGCTGATCATCGGCTCGGTGCCCATGGCCCTGCTGGGTCCCTACCTGGTCGCATGGTTCACCGACCCCGAAGATCTCGACGCCACCCTCAAGCTCTGCATCGGTTTCGCCCTGCTGCTCGCCGCGCTGACGTACGCGCTGCGGCTCTACATCAACCTGCGCCGTGTGCGCGGCGGTGCGCCACCCAGTGACGAGAACCCGAAGGTGCGGCCGATCCCGACCCTGCTGGTCGGCGCGCTGGGCGGTCTGCTCGTCGGCATCACCAGCGTCGGTTCCGGCTCGGTGATCATGATCGCGCTGCTCATGCTCTACCCCGGGCTGTCGGCCGTGAAGCTGGTCGGCACCGACCTGGTCCAGGCGGTCCCCTTGGTCCTGGCGGCCGCGATCTCCAACATCGCCCTGCACGGCCTCGACTGGGGGATCCTGATCCCGTTGCTGATCGGATCGGTGCCCGGCACCATCCTGGGTTCCAAGATCGCGCCGAAGGTGCCGCAGTCGATCATCCGCCGCGGCATCGTCGTCGTGCTGACCATGTCCGGCGTGGCCCTGCTCGACAAGGCGGGCTGGGCACCCCTCGGCGCCGGGGAGGACGACACCCACCCCATGCTGATCGCCGGGGTCGGTGTCGTGATGGTCGTGCTGGTCCCGCTGATCTGGGGCCTCCTGCGGCGGGGGCAGGGTCTGCCGATGTTCGGTGCCCCCACGGTCGCCCAGCTGGAGGATCCGTCGTACCGCCCAGGGATCGTCGGCATGAAACGCGGGGAGTCCTCGCAGGCCGACCGACCCGCTCCGTGACGCAGGACACCCTGCGGCCTCGATTCAGCCGGGTCACCGAGAGGCAGTTAGCATGAGGCGCTGTCCCGAGGAGAGGCCCAACTACTGATGAGCGCACCCCCGACCCATGTCGACTACCAGCTGAGTCAGCTGGACCAGCTGGAAGCGGAGTCGATCCACATCTTCCGCGAGGTCGCGGCCGAGTTCGAGAAGCCCGTGCTGATGTTCTCGGGCGGCAAGGACTCGATCGTCATGCTCCGGCTCGCCGAGAAGGCGTTCTACCCGGCCAAGATCCCCTTCCCCGTCCTGCAGGTCGACACCGGCTACGACTTCCCCGAGGTCCTCGCCTGCCGCGACTCCTGGGTGAGCAGGCTCGGCGTACGCCTCGTCGTCGCGAGCGTCGAAGAGGCCATCAAGAACGGCATCGTGACCGATGACGGCAAGACCAGCCGCAACCGGCTGCAGATCGGCACCCTGCTCAACGCGCTGGAGGAGGAGGGCTTCACCGCCGCCTTCGGCGGCGGCCGCCGCGACGAGGAGAAGGCCCGCGCCAAGGAGCGCGTCTACTCCCACCGCGACGAGTTCGGCCAGTGGGACCCCAAGATGCAGCGTCCCGAGCTGTGGAGCCTCTACAACGGGCGGATCCACGAGGGCGAGCACATGCGGGTCTTCCCGCTGTCCAACTGGACCGAGCTGGACATCTGGCACTACATCGGCCGCGAGGGCATCGAGATCCCCTCGATCTACTTCTCGCACCAGCGCAAGGTCTTCGAGCGAGACGGGATGCTGCTGACCGAGAGTGAGTTCAACCCGCTCCGCAGCGGCGAAGAGGCCTCCGAGCGCACGGTGCGTTTCCGCACCGTCGGCGACCTCACCCTGACCGGCTGCGTCGAGTCCGACGCGGACACCATCGACAAGATCATCGACGAGATCGCCATCGCCCGCGTCACCGAGCGTGGCGCGACCCGCGGCGACGACCGGTTCTCCGAAGCAGCCATGGAGGACCGGAAGAAGGAAGGCTATTTCTGATGGACACCCCTGACCTGACCACGACGATGGTGGCCGAGCAGACCCGTGACATGGATCTGCTGCGGTTCGCCACCGCCGGCTCCGTCGACGACGGGAAGTCCACGTTGATCGGACGGCTCCTGCTCGACTCCAAGTCGATCTTCGAGGACCAGCTCGAGGCCGTCGAGACGACCAGCAAGTCCCGCGGCTACGACTACACCGACCTGGCGCTGCTCACCGACGGCCTGCGCTCCGAGCGCGAGCAGGGCATCACCATCGATGTCGCCTACCGCTACTTCGCGACGCCGTCCCGCAAGTTCATCATCGCCGACACCCCTGGCCACGTGCAGTACACCCGCAACATGGTCACCGGCGCCTCCACGGCCGACCTCGGCCTGGTGCTCGTCGACGCCCGCCAGGGCCTGACCGAGCAGTCGCGCCGGCACGCGGTGATCCTCTCGCTGCTGCGGGTCCCCCACCTGGTGCTCGCGGTCAACAAGATGGACCTCGTCGACTACGACCAGGCCACCTTCGACCGGATCCATGCCGAGTTCAAGCAGTTCGCGACCAAGCTCAACATCCCCGACCTCGAGGTCATCCCGATCTCGGCGCTGAAGGGCGACAACGTCGTCAACCGCTCCGAGAACATGCCGTGGTACGAGGGCTCGTCCCTCATGCACCACCTCGAGAACGTCCACGTCGCCTCCGACCGCGACCTGGTCGACGTCCGGTTCCCGGTCCAGTACGTCGTCCGACCCAAGTCCGACGACCACCACGACTACCGCGGCTACGGCGGCATGGTGGCCGGCGGTGTGCTGAAGCCCGGCGACGAGGTCGTCGTGCTCCCCAGCGGGATGACGTCCACGATCCAGGGCATCGACCTGTTCGAGCAGGAGCTCGAGGAGGCCTTCCCCCCGATGTCGGTGACGGTCCGGCTCGACGACGACGTCGACGTCTCCCGCGGCGACATGATCGCGCGCGTCAAGAACGCCCCGAAGCCCAGCCAGGACATCGACGCGATGATCTGCTGGATGACCAACACCCCGCTGCGGCCGCGCCAGAAGCTGGCGATCAAGCACACCACCCGCACCGCGCGGGCCCTGGTCAAGGACGTCCAGTACCGCCTCGACGTCAACACGCTGCACCGCGACCAGGACACCAAGGAGCTCGGTCTCAACGAGATCGGCCGCATCCAGCTGCGCACCACCGTGCCGCTGCTGTGCGACCCCTACTCGAAGAACCGCACCACCGGGTCGTTCATCCTGATCGACGAGGCGACCGGCGTGACCGTCGGCGCAGGGATGATCCTCTCCGGCAGCTGATGACGAAGCTCGGGATCCTGAGGGGTTGGCGACTCTAAGGCGCCAACATCCACGCTCGCGTCCGGGCGTCCCACGCTGCACTTCTCCAATGGATGGGTTGGACCAAGGGCGTCCGACGCAACCTCAGATTGGTCCCTGCAATAAATGCCTCGATGCGCAGGGCGCTGGCACCTGTGTCAGCGAAGTACCCAAATGGAATCTGCTGTTGGAACCCCTTGCCCCGAGACGTTGGATGCGCCTCAGGCATCCGGTCCAGGTCCGGGCGACGCTTGCTAGGCACCGTGTAGGAGACCAACCGACCGTTGGCGAAGATCGTGATGGGCACTTCGAAGGTCCTGCGCTCGACGTCGTAAACCCAGCCGCGGAGCATGCCGTCCACCAGCTTGTCCGTGACGCCATCGAAGCCGACGCGCCAGGAAACTGTGGCTCCATTCGTGTACCACGAGGAGAAGAAGATCTGGGTGCCGCGAGTACGAACAACCGTGACGTCCACCGATGACGCCGCGGAGCGGCCACCCCGACCTTCGTCGGAGGCATCGAAAAGGACGACCTCGACGGACGCGATCTGCCCTTGCCCCGCAGCAATGGCGGCACCGGTGATGTCCACGGGCACGCGGCAGATGCTGGGCTCCAGCGACGCGGCGTCGACGACGAGCGCGGGGTCTGAGCCATCCAACCTCACTGTCGAGACCAGAAGCCCGCCCACGAAGATGGCGACCCCGAGGTCATTGCTGTGCCATCGGTGCAACGCGGCCTCATCGATCCGCAGCAGCATGTGATCGGGCTTGATGTCGACAACGCGAACGTGCTTGCACATCTCATGTACGAGTGCCCTCCTGTCCTTGCGCGGAGCCAGATCCGCAAGACCGAAGTAGCGAGCGATGCCAGGATTCTGGAGGAAAGGCCACAGCGCTGCGACCGATCTCAGCGTCATCTTTCCTTCAGGTGCCGCGGGCTGGGGCAACAGGTCGGCGCCTCCCGAGTGCGACCCGCGCTCCTTGAGCGTGTAGCCATAGAAGGCCCGGAAAGTCGAGGACACTGACATCACACCGAGTTGCACCAGGTCTCGAGCAGAACGCAACCGGTGAGAATGGTGCCCGTAGAACGACAAGTCACTCTCGACGTGCGCCGTGTAGGTGCTGTAGTCCGCCTGCTGCCTTCGGTCTCCCCGCTGGGAGTCGCTAGCGGCCACTGCCTCAAAGGTGTCGAAGAACTTGAAGTGCAGCAGGGCCCCGGTGACGTCCGAAAGCTGGATGAAGCGGTGGGAGTGCGTCGAGTAGATGTAGCTGAATCCGGGGCGCCATTTCACCAACGCAATCTTCTTCATCATCGGACCGTTGCCGGTACCGCCGCTCTCCTTGAACATGCGACCTCGCGGCCCGCCGAAGACACCCAGAAAGGGTGGATTGGCGCCTGGCGCAAGCCGGTACGTGTCGGTCTCGAAGAAGGGACAGGCGTCACGGAAATCGGTGCCTTCCTCATACACCGTCTGCGCCAGCGGCAAGTCCGAATACATGTCGAGCATGATCGAGAAGATGCCCTCATGGCCGTTCTTGTCCATGTAGTTGCACAGGTCGCGCAGATCGAGCACCTCTGCCGCAGGAAAAGTGAGCAGCTCATCCACATCGACGGTGAGCACCCAGTGGCCCACTGCATAGTCGTCTGCAACTTCCTGCATCCACAGTCGTCCGGCTGAACTTCCCCGGTAGCTCCCCGTCGTGTGGAAGTAGGTGACGTCCGGCTGCTCTCGCAGAAGCTGCTCGGTGCCATCCGTGGAGTTGTTGTCGATCAGAAGGAAGTGATCGACGCCCAGCCCACGGTAGTACTTCAGGAAGTACGGCAGTCGAACCGCTTCGTTGCGCATACACGCCACAACCACGATGTCGTCGGCGTTGATGTTGACCTCGCGCGAATCGAAATACCGACTGTCGACGGTCATATCGTTGAGCAAGGTCCCCCACCCACCCCTCTTCAGACGGTGTCGAGTCGCACTGCCACCACGGTGGCATCGTCTGGGATGCGAAACGTTTCTCCGGGCTTGATGACCCGGGTGTTCTCCGTCTTGCGTGGCCGGGAGAGACACAGCTGGAAACCGATATTGGGGGCACCGCTGACGGCTATCCCGGTGACGCCACTCAATTGGACCCAATCGCCTGCGACATAGACGACCGGCTCCGCCGCGTAGGGCGAAACGGTGGTGAAGCGGGTCTCAGCAACCGGGTCACCGCTGACCCGGAACGAAGCCAGCGGCGTACGGCGGTGGAGACCGGTACTCCAGCAGGTTGCTGGCTTGGTATCCGCGTGGGTTGCTGCGTAGGTCACCTCAATGGTGGCGCCTGCAAGTTCAGGATTGGCGCTCTCAGCGGCAGCAACAATCCTTTCCTCATCCACGCGTGTCATCGCCCAGACCCTGCCCATGACGTAAAGGCCGACCCCCCAAGACTTCGCGATGGCGCTGACATTGTTCACGATGTCGGGCCACCCACCCGCGAAGTCGTCGCCGCAGACGATCGCGTCTTCGGTGAAATGCTGGCTGAAGAAGTCGAAGTTGTTCGACCACCCCGGATCACCATGAGTGGCATCGTCGAAGTAGAAGCCGATCGGCTCGTCCCAGGTGTCCCGGACAACATCCGGCGCGAAGCCCTCGTGGACGACCAGCCTTGGGATGTGGCTGGTGTGGCTGTCGAAGGCCGCGCGGCTGAGATTGAATCCCATGCGTTTCACGATCCAGTCCGCCGGCTCAAAGGTGTCGATCGTGTGCAGCGGCGCGTCGAGCTGACGGTTCGCGGCGATCACCTGTGTAGAGGATCCGAAGAGCGGGCCGATCTCGAGATAGCACCCGGACGTCGACTTGCCCGCCAGCGCTTCCAGAAACCGGAGACCATGCAGGGTCATGGTTCGCGGTGCCCGAGCAGCAGTCCGATCGATATTCGTCACTGGAACTCGATGTCCTTTCGGTGCGACGGCGAGTGGCAACGATCGGACTTTTCGAGACCGTTCTGGTGCATGGTCTCTGAGCTCACCGAGAATGTAGGCACGGATTCCACGTTGCCTTGCAGCCCCTGAGGCCGGACATTACTTCACGGCACCGGTCTGGGCCACCCTCGACTCGGCACTAACGACGGCCAGCCGTGCCGATCAGGTTTCAGCGAGTTCGGGTGCGCGGGGCCGCCGCCCAAACCGGGCAGCAGGGTGCGATTCGGTGGGGTACCGTTCCCGCATGTCGGGTCGAGGGACGCCGCCGCACTTCTTATGCATCGGCGCACAGAAGGCCGGCACCCAGTGGCTCTACGACCACGCGAGCAGCCACTCCGACGTATGGATGCCCCCGATCAAGGAGCTCCGGTTCTGGTTCGGCCGGTGGGGACGTGCTCGCCAGGAGTCGCTGGCCAAGCTCGACGTCATGCTGCGTAGCGTGTGGCAGGGCGGCGCACCGCCCGACCCGCGCGACCTCGAGTTCCTGCGCCGGATGTGGTTCGACACCAGCGACGAGTCCGCCAGCGACATCGAGGCGTACCGACACGTCCTCGGCGCCGCCAACGGTGCGATCACGGGGGACATCTCGCCGCAATACGCCCGCCTCGAAGATCCCCAGGTGCAGAAGGTCCTCGACCAGCTGCCGGGCGTGCCGGTCGTCTACTTCGTCCGGGAACCGGTGGGCCGGGTGTGGTCGCAGGTCTGCATGCAGGTGAACGGAGGGCACGCGGATCCCGATGTCCTCGATCAGCCCAATGCGCTCGCTGAGATCCTCCGTCTGCCCGGCGTGGTCGGTATGTCGTTCCAGTCCCACGTCATCGACCGGTGGGTGCCGATGGCCGGTGACCGGTTCCGAGTGTTCACGGTTCCGGAACTGCTCGCGGACCCCGAGAAGTTCCGCAGGCGCGTGTTCGAGCACCTCGGACTCGACGCGGAGGGATGCACGATCCCGGCCGACCACAACATGGAGGCCACCCGTGCGACGGACGGCCTGCGCCCCGATCTTCGGCAGGTCGTGGTCGACTATCTGGGCGACGAGTCCGAGGCGCTCGACCGGGCTCTTGACCGTGTCGGAGTCGCTCCGGTGACCAGCCTCGAATGAGTCCGGCGGATCGATCCCGCCCCAACCTCGGTGAGGGCGGCGTGACCGGGTCTGTAGTATCCGCGCCATCTGTGCCGAACGCGCTGCCTCGAGCTGGGTGAGCCGACACAAGGCGGTCACCGGCCTGGTCGTGTGCGCTCTGCTGCTTCTGGGCGTGGCCGGGGGTGCGTTCTGGTGGGTCGACCACAAGATGGGCGAGATCCCGCGCGTGGAGCTCGGGCTTCCGGACGCCGACGACGGCGGTGACCACGGCGACCAGGGCGCGCCTGGCAGGGCCGTGAACATCCTCATGCTGGGCACCGACAGCCGTGACCAGGCGGCCCTGGAGCGGATGGTCGAGTCCGGCTGGGAGCCGGGCGCGATGCGCAGCGACACGATCATGGTCCTGCACGTCAGCGCCGACCGCGAGAAGGCGTCACTGGTGTCGATCCCCCGCGACACCTGGACCGACGTGCCTGGCTACGGCCCCAACAAGATCAACGCCGCCTTCTCATACGGCGGGCCGAAGTTGGCGCTCGACACGGTGCGCGAGCTCACCGGCATCGGGATCGACCACGTGGCGATCGTCGACTGGGACGGCTTCAAGGACATCAGCACCGCCATCGGCGGGGTCGACGTGCAGGTGCCGGAGAACATCACCAACTCGAGCGGCCGGCTCCTCTGGGAGCGGGGCACCACGCACCTCGAGGGCGAGGAGGCGCTGGCGTACGTCCGCCAGCGCCACGACCTGCCGAACGGAGACTTCGACCGGGTTGCCCGTCAGCAGAACTTCCTGCGTGCCGTCATGTCCAAGATGCTCAGCAGCGGGAGCGTCACGAACCCGGTGCGCCTGGTGAAGACGCTCAACGCGACAGTCCCGAACCTCACGGTCGACGCGAGTCTGGACAACGGCCGGGTCCGTGACCTGGCCTTCTCGATGCGCGGCCTGCGCACCAGCGACGTCACCTTCGCGACGGTGCCGCTGGACAGCTACGCCACCCGCGGCGGCGGTCAGAGCGTGGTGCTCATCGACAGGCCCTTGGTGCGCGACATGTTCGAAGCCGTGGATGACGACGAGCTCCAGCAGTTCCTGAAGCGCGAGGGCGTTGCGGGACTGCCGGGCCCAGGCTCGGTCTCCTAGGCCGACCCGGCTCCCCTCGCCGGCTCAGGCGCCGAGCCCGAGGAGAGTCCGCGCTTCGGCCGGCGTCATCGGGGTCCGCTGGGCCAGCCGGCCCACCTCGACCGCCCGCTCGACGAGCTGGGCGTTGCTCTCGACCGGCACGCCCCGGCTGATCGTCAGCACGTCCTCCATCCCGACCCGCAGGTGCCCGCCCTTGGAGAGCGCCGCCATCATCACCGCGAGGGTCGAGCGGCCGATGCCGGTGGCCGACCAGGAGGTGACCTCATCGGGCAGGTCACGTACGGCGGCGACCAGCGCGTCCGCCGTACCGTTCATGCCGCCGGGCACCCCCATCACCAGGTCGCAGTGGACCTTGCCGCCCCACGGCAGGCCGTACTTCCCGAGCAGCCGGTGCAGCGCGTGCACCTGTCCGAGGTCGAACAGCTCGAACTCCGGCACCACCTTGCGCTCCTGGCTGAGCTGGTAGAGCTCGCACACGAACGGCCAGGGGTTGGAGAACACGTCGTCGCCGAAGTTGGTCGTGCCCATGGTCAGGCTGCAGGAGTCGGGCTCGGCGTCCAGCACGCGCAACCGGTCCTCGAGCGGGTCGTGGACCGAGCCGCCGGTCGAGAGCTGCACCACGAGACCGGTGTGCTCGCGCAGGGCCGCCACCGTCTCCTTCAGGCGCCCCAGATCGAGGGTGGGCCGGTGCTCGTCGTCACGGATGTGGACGTGGATCATGGCCGCGCCCGCGGCCTCGCACTCCTGCGCGGTCCGCACCAGCTCGTCCAGGGTCGTGGGCAGCTGGGGGCAGTCCTCCTTGCTGGTCTCGGCTCCGGTGGGGGCGACGGTGATCAGGAGGCGGTCGGCGGGCACGTCGGGCATGGCGTCATGCTGTCAGACGTGCGAGCGGTGCTGCAGCGGGTCCTCTCGGCGTCGGTGATGGTCGACGGCGAGGTCGTCGGCGCGATCGAGGGGCCGGGACTGCTGGCCTACCTCGGCGTCACCCACGGCGACGGGCCGGCCGAGGTCGCCTGGATGGCACGCAAGATCTGGGAGGTCCGGCTCCTCCGCGACGAGCGGTCGCTCTCCGACGTCGGCGGCGAGGTGCTGGTGGTCAGCCAGTTCACGCTGTACGGCGACGCGCGCAAGGGTCGCCGCCCCACCTGGGCGGCCGCGGCGCCGGGTGAGGTCGGCGAGCCGGCGTACGACGCGGTGTGCGCCGAGCTCGAGCGGCTCGGCGCCCACGTCGAGCGCGGTGTCTTCGGGGCCGACATGCGGGTGGAGTCGGTGAACGACGGCCCGGTCACCCTGATCCTCGAGCGCTGATCCCCGAAAAGTTTCGGGCGGCTCAGATCGGGATCGTCACCTCGGCGACCGACCCGACGGCGGCCGTCACCTGCTGGTCCACGGGCTCGGCGTCGGGGGCCAGGGTGCGCAGCGTCCACTCCCCGTCGGCCGCGAAGAAGCGGAAGTGGCCGGTGGCCGAGGTCGGCACCTCGGCGGTGAACTCGCCGGTCCGGTCGAGCAGCCGGACGTAGGCGTTGCCGACGGGCTCGCCGTCGCGCGTCACCTGGCCCTGGACCACGGCTTCCTTCGCGACGTCGACACCCTCGAGGGACAGGCCCCCTTCGGTGGCTCCGCACATCAGGCCTCGCCCCTCTCGTCACCGAGCGCCACGGGTACGCCGACGAGCGAGCCGTACTCGGTCCAGGATCCGTCGTAGTTCTTGACGTTCGGCTGGCCGAGCAGCTCCTTGAGCACGAACCAGGTGTGGGACGAGCGCTCGCCGATCCGGCAGTAGGCGATGGTGTCCTTCTCCCAGTCCACCCCGGCCTCGGTGTAGATCTCCTTGAGTTCGTCGTCGCCGCGGAAGGTGCCGTCGTCGTTGGCCGCCTTGCTCCACGGGACGTTGGCCGCGGTGGGGATGTGGCCGGCGCGCTGCGCCTGCTCCTGCGGCAGGTGGGCGGGCGCGAGCAGCCTCCCGGCGTACTCGTCGGGGCTGCGGACGTCGACGAGGTTCTTGTCGCCGATCGCCTCGACGGTCTCGTCCCGGAACGCGCGGATGGTCAGGTCCTGCTCCTGCGCGGTGTACGACGTCTTGTCGCGCTTGGGCAGCTCGTCGGTGAGCTCGCGGGAGTCCAGCTCCCACTTCTTGCGACCGCCGTCGAGCAGCCGGACGTCGTCGTGGCCGTAGAGCTTGAAGTACCAGTAGGCGTAGGCGGCGAACCAGTTGTTGTTGCCGCCGTAGAGCACCACCGTGTGGTCGTTCGAGACGCCGCGACCGGACAGGAGCGCCTCGAACTGCTGCTTGTTGACGAAGTCCCGGCGCACCTGGTCCTGCAGGTCGGTGGTCCAGTCGAGCTTGATGGCGCCCCTGATGTGGCCCTTGTCGTAGGCCGTGGTGTCCTCGTCGACCTCGATCAGGACGATGTCGGGGTTGTCGAGGTTGTCCTCGACCCACTGGGCGGTGACGAGCGAGTTCTCGCGGCTCATGTCGGATTCTCTCTTTCGGTTCTTGTCGGGAGTTCAGGGGGTGGTGCCGGCACCGGCGCCCTGGCGCTCGGCCGGTCCGATCCGGCGGATCAGGAGGTAGAGCTCGCATCCCAGGCACAGGCCGAACACGGCGTTCAGCAGCGCCGCCACGAGGGCGAAGCCGGTGGCGACCAGCCCGACCGTGGTGGCTCCGGCCAGGAAACCGACCAGTGCCACGGTGGAGAACGCCAGGCCGACGGTCTGGGCGAACCGCGGCGGTGCCGCGTCCTCGAGCTCGGACGGCGGCCCGAGCCGGGGCCGGACCAGCTTCCGGAACACCCATGCGTGAGGGGTGCGCTGGACACCGAGTCCGGCTGCGACCGCGAACAGTGCCGTCTGCACGGCGATCAGGACGATCGCCAGCGAGGTGGGCGACAGCAGCACAGCTGCGAGGACGACCGAGGTCACGGCGGCCGCGAACTGCTGGCCCCGCGGATCGATCTGTGGCATGAAAGGCTCCTGTCCTGGTTGGGTCGGACCCGACCACCGCAGCGACCTGCATGGCCGCGAGGAGGTCGAGCATGGGGACGCACCCGGGACGACAGTCAATGGTCGACTAGCCAAGGGGCAGGTGGGTGGTCCCGTCAGGACATTCGACACAGCGCCGACCGCACGCGGCAGTGATCCACTGCGCGGCGCCGGGTCAGCATCGTCGAGGACATGCTCGGAACACTAGAGGGGGCCGGGAGACGCCCGGAAACCGGCGTCTCACATCGCGGAACGGCCATCCACATCATGGACTCGCCAACGCGAGGGCGCCGAGCACCTGCTCCTTGCGTGGCGCGCCGGCGGCGCGGCTCACCTCGCGGCCCTCGGCGTCCAGGACGAACGTCGTCGGCGTCCGCGAGATCCGCAGCCGTCGCACGAGGTCCAGGTGGTGCTCCGCGTCGATCTCGACGTGGGCGACGCCGGGAACCACTGCCGCCACCTCGGCCAGCGTTCGCCTGGTGGCCCGACAGGGCGCGCAGAACGCCGACGAGAACTGCAGCAGCGTGGCGCGCTCGCCCAGCTCCGCACCTCCCGGCAGGGCGTCCACCAGGCCGAACAGGATGGGGCCGCGGTCGGGCGCTCCCGGAGCCGACTCGTCCCCGACCACTCCCCTGACCTGATGAGTACCGCGGAACCGGCCGTTGGTGAGGGCTCGCCACAGACCGATCGCGAGCACGGCCGCGACCGCTCCGAGGAGTACGACGGCACCGGTGGTCACGACCTCGACAACCCGCCCGAGAGGGAAGGCATTCCCCGGCGACCGCGGTGTCAGCACATGTTGACGCGTGGGCGCGAACACGGGCTGAGCCGTGCCGCCCTCGACGACCACGCGGCCGGGTGCCGGGAGTGGTCCAGTGGGAAGTGGTGGTGTTTCTGGCGGATTCCCAGCCACACCTCACTGGACTACCCGGATTTCGAGACCGCCGCGGTTCCCTGGCACCCCTCTAGCCTCCGGCGAACGGCGGCAGGAACTCCACCTGCGACCCCGGGGCCACCGGTACGGCGTCGGGGTCGGAGGTCGAGACGGGACGGTCGCCGACCAGCACCGAGCAGATGCGGAGCACGTCCGGGAGCCGGGTGTCGGGGTGCATGGCGGCGGCGCGACGTACGACCTCGCCGAGCGTGATGGCGCCGGTGACCTCGATCTGGTCCGCGGCGACACCGGCCGCGGAGCGCGCCGCAGCCCAGTAGCGGACGGTGATCTGGCCGATCTCACCCGTCGCCGAGTCGCCATTCCCGCTGCCCATGCTCCGATATCCTTCCCTATCGCTCCAAGCTGAGGAGGCCTGGCCATGAGCACCCTGCTGCTGCTGACCAGCGCCCTCCAGGCCTCGGCCGAGGTGCTCCCGGGCCTCGCCCTGCTGGGCCACCAGGTCAAGATCCTGCCCGCCGAGGGCAGTGCCCTGCTCGAGGCCCCCGACGCCCACCTCCTCCTCGTCGACGGCCGGCAGGACCTCGCCCACGCCCGCGACCTGTGTCGGCTGATCCGCACCACGGGCTCCGACGTCCCCGTCCTGCTCGTGGTCACCGAGGGCGGACTGTCGGTGGTCGCCCACGACTGGGGCATGGACGACGTCGTGCTGCACACCTGCGGACCCGCCGAGCTCGAGGCCAGGATCAAGATCGCGCTCGGGCGCCTCGCCGCCCAGCGCGACGCCGATGACCCGGAGGCCCACGTCATCCGATCGGGCGAGGTCGTCGTCGACGACGCGACCTACACCGCCAAGATCGGCAGCCGACATCTCGACCTGACGTTCAAGGAGTTCGAGCTGCTGAAGTTCCTGGCCCAGCACCCCGGCCGCGTGTTCAGTCGGCAGCAGCTGCTGCAGGAGGTGTGGGGCTACGACTACTTCGGCGGCACCCGCACCGTCGACGTCCACGTCCGACGGCTGCGCGCCAAGCTGGGCCCCGAGAACGAAACCCTGATCGGCACCGTCCGCAACGTCGGCTACCGCTTCGTGCTGCCAGTGACGGAGGCTGCCAAGAAGCCCGCGGTGCGGGAGACGAGCGAGGACCAGTCCTCGGCGGCCACGTGAGCGCCCCCGACCGGATCGCCGACATCGTCGCGGCGGCGGAGCTCGAGGACGGCGTCGCCCCACTGGACGAGGCGACCAAGCTGTCGCTGCGCCACGACCCCGGACGGGTACGACGCTGGGAGCGGGACGACGGCTTCGCCCTCCTGGTCGGAGACGACCTGAGCCTGGTCGTCCACCCGACGTCCCGTGGTCAGGGACTGGGGCGTGCCCTGCTGGACGCCGTACTGGCCGAGGCGGACCGGGACGGGATCCGGGCCTGGTCGCACGCCGACCACCCCGCCGCCGCACGGCTGGCCGCGACCCACGGCTTCGACCGGGTGCGGGAGCTGTGGGTGATGCGGAGACCGGCCGCTGCTCCCCTGCCCGAGGTGGTGGCGCCCGAGGGCGTCGGCATCCGCGGCTACCGGCCCGGCGACGACCAGGAGCTGCTGCGCGTGAACGCGGAGGCGTTCGCGGATCACCCGGAACAGGGGTCGATGGACGCCACCAACCTCGCCGAGCGGATGGCCGAGCCGTGGTTCGACCCGGCCGGCCTCCTGGTGGCCGAGGACCGTGACGGCAGCCTGCTCGGCTTCCACTGGACCAAGCAGCACTCGCCGGACCTCGGTGAGGTCTACGTCGTCGCGATCGCGCCCGAGGCACAGGGGCGCGGCCTGGGGCGGGTGCTGACGCTCGCTGGACTGCACCACCTGACGGGTCGGGGCGTGGCCGAGGTGCTGCTCTACGTGGAGTCGGACAACCGCCCTGCCATCGCGCTCTACAGCCGTCTCGACTTCGACCACGCGGCGCGCGACACCCACGTGATGTACGGGCGTCGCTGAACCGTCAGCGCAGCTTCGGGCGCACGTGCAGGCCGACCTCGGGGTCGACCAGGACCTCCTGGCTCGCGGGCAGGCCATCGGCGTCGAGCTGGGCGTCGAGGGCGACGTTGCGCTTCACGAGCGCGAGTCCGATCGGCCCGAGCTCGTGGTGCCGGGCGGAGGAACCGACCCTGCCGACCACCTTGTCGCCCAGCTTGAGCTCGGTGCCGTGGGTGGGGAGGCGGTTCTCCGAGCCGTCGAGGTGGAGGAGGGTGAGGCGGCGCGGAGGGCGGCCTAGCGTGTGCACGCGCGCGACCGTCTCCTGGCCCCGGTAGCACCCCTTGTCGAGGTGTACGGCGGAGCCGATCCAGCCCACCTCGTTGGGGATCGTGCGGTGGTCGGTGTCGAGGTGCAGGCGCGGCTCCCCGCGGGCGATCCGCAGCGCCTCGAACGCCCACAGGCCACAGGCGGGACCGGCGGCCTCGGCGTAGGTCTCGAGCTGGTCGCGCGGGATCAGCTCGTAGGGCTCACTGCGCTCCCCCTCCTCCGCGACGGGTCGCCAGGTGACCGCGAGCTCGGGAGTGGCGTCAGTGATCTCCACCCGGGTCATGAACTTCATCCGTTCGAGGAACTCGATCAGCGGCCGGGCCGCTCCCGGCTCGGTGTGGGCGACGAACGCCTCGCCGTCGTCGTACCCGTGGAAGGCGTGCTCCACGTGACCGTTGGGGCTGAGGACGAGCGCTGTGGTCCACACCCGTGGCGCGAGGTCGGTGAAGAACTGGGTGGTGAGGGAGTGCAGCCAGGTCAGCCGGTCCGGGCCGGCGATCCGGAGCACGTCGCGGTGGGAGAGGTCGACGAACCCCTCACCGGACTCCAGCGTGCGCTGCTCGTGGTTGAACGAGCCGTAGTGCGCCGCCACTCCGGCGTCGATGCCGTTGCCCGCGACCGCGCCGGACAGGGTGAGGAGCGGAGAGGTGTTCATGCGCGCTGCAGCCGAGCCCAGAGGTGGGGCTGGAGCGGCTGTCCCATCGCGGCCATGTCGTAGGCGTAGAGGAGGTCGCCCTCCACGTTGCCGTAGAGGCGGGTCCCGGCGGTGACCTCCTTGGCCGAATCGGTGCGGGCGATCGCGTCGGTGGCGAGCTCGAGCTTGCCACCGGCGGCCTGGCCGTACCACACCTCGACGAAGCCGGTGTTGTGCGAGAGCAGCAGCTCGACGTGGCCTTCGGGGCGGCAGCGCAGGAACCCGGTCTCCAGGGCCGCGTCGCGCACCTTGTCACCCTTGTCGTCGACGATCCAGCTCCGGGAGAGGTAGTGGAAGAAGGGCCGCCCGTCGTGGGCGAAGATCAGCTCCTGGCCGAACTCGAACTTCTCGATCGTCGGGTAGTCACCGTGCCCGTTGCCCTGCCAGGTGCCGAGCATCCAGGCCACGGGACCGCAGTCGGGATGCAGGTTCTCGGGGATCTCGAAGGGCATGTCGAGGAGTCTAGTGTGGTCCCATGACCCGTCCCCTAGTCGTCAAGGTCACCTGCGGCGCCGACGACCCCGAGCGTTGCAACCAGGCGTTCACCGTGGCCGCGATGGCAGAGACGGCAGGCGCCGAGGTCTCGCTGTGGCTGACCGGTGAGGCGGCGTGGTTCTCGCTGCCCGGCCGGGCCGACGAGTTCTCCCTGCCCAAGGCAACCCCCCTCCAGGCCCTGCTGGCGGCGATCCTGGCGGGCGGAACGGTCACGGTGTGCTCGCAGTGCGCCGCCCGGCGCGAGATCGGCGAGGACGACGTGATCGAGGGGATCAGGATCGCCGGGGCTGCGGTGTTCGCCGAGGAGGTCCTGCGCACCGACGTACAGGCGCTGGTCTACTGAAACACCAGCGCGGCCCGCAGCTTGGCCGCGATCTCCCCCATCGCCGCACGTGAGCTCCGGCCGACGCCCACCAGGTTCAAGAAGCCGTGGACCTGGTCCGGGAACCGCCTCAGCTCGACCTCCACCCCGGCGTCGGCCAGCTTGCGGGCGTAGGCCTCGCCCTCGTCGCGCAGCGGGTCGAAACCTGCGGTCACGACGTACGCCGGCGCGAGTCCGTCCGGAACCTTGGCCAGCAGCGGCGACACCTGCGGGTCGTCGTGGGTGCTCCGGTCAGGGGTGTAGAGGCTGCGCGCAAGGTCGATGAACTCCGTCGTCAGGTAGAAGCCCTCGCCGAACATCTCCCGGCTCTCCGTGCCGCCGCGCATGTCCGTGCCGGGGTAGACGAGGAGCTGGGAGGCCAGGGGCAGGCCGTCCTCCGCGGCCGCGAGTGCGGTGGTGGCCGCGAGACATCCACCGGCCGAGTCGCCACCGACCGCGAGCCGGTCGGGGTCTGCGCCGAGCTGGTCGACGTTGTCGACCACCCAGCGGAAGGCCGCGAGGCAGTCGTCGTAGGCCGCCGGGAACGGGTGCTCGGGCGCCAGTCGGTAGTCGACCGAGAGCACCCTCACCCCGGCCCGCTCGGCCAGGAACCGGCAGGGCGCGTCGTGGGAGTCGAGGTCGCCGTAGACCCAGCCTCCACCGTGGAAGAAGACCAGCAACGGTCCGGGGCTCCGGGCACGGTCCCCGGACGGGACGTAGAGACGCGCCCGACGGTCGGCCACGGACAGGTCCCGGGCCGCGCCGACGGGCTGGGCGCCGCCGACGATCGCGGACTGGCGGAGCACCGCCCGACGACCCTCCGCAACGGGGAGGGTCTCCGGACCCGGCTCGCGGGCGAGCTTCTGCATCAGCAGCATCACCTGCAGGTCCGCAGCGAGGGTCTGACCGTCGCGGACGACTCGTCGCCCCGTGAGCAGCCGCTGGACGGGCGCGGGCAGGGCCATCGCCCCGCGGAGCGACAGGCGCTCGAGGTGGTGCCGGGTCGCCAGGAGCCGCTCACTGGAGTTCACGGTGGCAAGGTACCCGCGCCCCCGCGTTCCGGGACACCCGCTGTTCACCCACCGGTGCGACACTGGCTCCATGTCCGCTGAGAGCGTGCCCGTCACCGACACGGGGGTGCCCGAGACGTTCGACGTCGAGCCGCCGTACGCCCCGGACGACGCGGCGCTGGCGGCGGTGGAGAAGTACGACGACCGCTTCCTCGACCGCGAGCTGTCCTGGCTCCACTTCAACGAACGGGTGCTCGAGCTGGCGGAGGACCCGGACCTGCCGCTGCTGGAGCGGGTGCGGTTCACGGCGATCTTCGCCACCAACCTCGATGAGTTCTTCATGGTCCGCGTCGCGGGCCTCAAGCGCCGGATCGCCGCGGGTGTCGCCGTGCGTGCCGCGTCGGGCATGCTCCCCCGCGAGGTCCTCGAGGCCATCTGGAGCACGACTCGCGGCTTGATGGAGCGGCATGCCCGCCTCTTCCGAGAGGACCTCGTACCGGCGCTCACACAGCAGAACATCGAGCTGGTCCGCTGGAAGGACCTCGACAAGGACGAGCAGAAGTACTGCAAGCGCTTGTTCCGGGACCGGGTGTTCCCCGTGCTGACCCCGCTGGCCGTCGACCCGGCTCACCCCTTCCCCTACATCTCCGGACTCTCGCTCAACCTGGCGGTGCTGGTCAGGAACCCCAAGACCGGCAAGGAGCACTTCGCCCGGGTGAAGGTCCCGCCGATCTTCAGCCGCTTCGTGCCGCTCGGCAACCAGCGGTTCGTCCCGCTCGAGGATGTGATCGGCGAGCACCTCAAGCGGCTCTTCCCGGGCATGGAGGTGCTCGAGGTGCATGCCTTCCGGGTCACGCGGAACGAGGACCTCGACGTCGAGGAGGACGACGCGGAGAACCTGCTCGCGGCCCTGGAGAAGGAGCTGCTGCGGCGGCGGTTCGGCCCGCCGGTCCGGCTCGAGGTCGAGGAGTCCATCTCACCCGCCGTGCTCGAGCTGCTGGTCTCCGAGCTCGGCATCTCCACCGACGAGGTCTTCCGACTCGGCGGTCCGCTCGACCTGAGCGGGTTGGTCGGCATCGCCGACCTGGACCGCGAGGAGCTGCGCTACCCGACTTTCATCCCGGCAACCCACCCGCACCTCGCACCGGTCGAGTCCGCGGCACCGGTCGACGTGTTCAAGGCCACGCAGCGACAGGACGTTCTCCTCCACCACCCCTATGACTCGTTCGCCACCAGCGTCCAACGGTTCATCGAGCAGGCCGCGGCCGACCCGCACGTCCTGGCGATCAAGCAAACCCTCTACCGGACGTCGGGCGACTCGCCCATCATCGACGCCCTCGTCGATGCCGCCGAGGCCGGCAAGCAGGTGCTCGTGATCGTCGAGATCAAGGCGCGGTTCGACGAGCACGCCAACATCCGCTGGGCCCGCCAGCTGGAGCAGGCCGGCTGCCACGTCGTCTACGGCCTGATCGGGCTCAAGACCCACTGCAAGCTGGCGATGGTGGTACGCGACGAGCCCGAGGGCATTCGCCGCTACATCCACATCGGCACCGGCAACTACAATCCGAAGACCTCGCGCCTCTACGAGGACATCGGGCTGATCACGACCGATGCCAGCATCGGGGAGGACGTCGCCCACCTCTTCAACAACCTGAGCGGTTACAGCCGCAACCCGTCGTACGAGCACCTGCTGGTGGCCCCCGACTCGGTCCGCCAGGGGCTCCTGGACCAGATCCACCGGGAGATCGCGCACCACCGCGAGGGGCGCCCCGCCCGGATCCGGATCAAGGCGAACTCGGTCGTCGACGAGGCGGTGATCGACGCCCTCTACCTCGCGTCTCAGGCCGGTGTGCCGATCCAGCTGCTGATCCGCGGGATCTGCGCCCTGCGGCCCGGCGTACCCGGGCTGTCCGAGTCCATCGAGGTCCGCTCGATCCTGGGACGGTTCCTCGAGCACAGCCGGGTGTTCTGGTTCGAGAACGGAGGCGAGCCGGCGGCGTGGATCGGCTCGGCCGACCTGATGCATCGCAACCTGGACCGCCGGGTGGAGGTTCTGGTACGACTCCCGGCGGGCGATGACGTCCGTGAGATCGACCGCCTGCTCGACGTGGCCTTCGACCCGGAGACCGCGGCCTGGGAGCTCGGCTCCGACGGGGAGTGGCGCCGCAACGACGGCTCCTCGGACCTCCAGACCACGCTGATCGAGCGTCAGCGACGGAGGCGTGGGGCGCCCTGATTTGCGCCCGGTACCGCTCGACCCCCTAGCATGATCCAGGTTCTGTCCTCCTCACCAGGAGTTTCCCGTGCGTCTGAAGTTCCGCCCTGTCGACAGCACGTTCTACGACCTCTTCAGCGAAGCTGCCCAGCACCTCGTCGTCGGGGCCGATCTCCTGGCCGAGATGCTGGGTGCCGACGGCGACCGTGAGGACATCGCGCGCCGGATGCGCGACGCCGAGCACGACGCTGACGAGACGACACACTCCATCATCCGGCGCGTCAACAGCACCTTCGTGACGCCATTCGACCGGGAGGACATCTACAACCTTGCCTCGGGCCTGGATGACGTGATGGACATGATGGACGAGGTCGTCGACCTGATCCTGCTTTATGAGGTCAAGGATCTCCCGGCCGAGCTGTCCACCCAGGTCGACGTCATCCAGCGGTGCGCCGAGATCACGAGCGAGGCGATGCCCAAGCTGCAGGCGATGAAGGCCCTCGACGAGTACTGGATCGAGATCAACCGCCTCGAGAACGTCGGGGACAAGAACTACCGGAGGACCCTCGCCCGCCTGTTCTCCGGCGACTTCAAGGCTCTCGAGGTCCTCAAGCTCAAGGACATCGTCGAGTCCCTCGAAGGTGCGATCGACGCCTTCGAGAAGGTTGCGAACATCGTGGAGCAGATCGCGGTCAAGGAGAGCTGACCCCAGCATGGAGCTCGCGATCATCGTCGCGGTCGTCGTCGTAGCCCTGATCTTCGACTACACCAACGGATTCCACGACGCGGCCAACGCCATCGCCACCTCGGTGTCCACGCGTGCCCTGACGCCGCGCGTCGCACTTCTCATGGCCGCGGTCATGAACTTCGTGGGCGCGTTCCTGGGGCAGGAAGTGGCGTCCACGGTCTCCGAGACCATCGACCCCGGGTCCGGCTCCCAAGGTCTGGTGATCGTGATGTCCGGACTCCTCGGTGCGATCACGTGGAACCTCATCACCTGGTACCTCGGGCTGCCCTCGTCGTCCTCCCACGCCCTGATCGGGGGGCTGGTGGGCTCGGCGGTGGCCGCCGGAGCCACGGCGAACTGGGACGTGGTCGTGTCGAAGGTGGTCATCCCGATGCTCTTGTCGCCGGTGGTCGCCTTCTCCCTGGGCTTCGCGGCGATGGTGGCCATCATGTGGGGCTTCCGCCGGGCCAGCCCGTCCCGGGCGAACCGCGGCTTCCGCCTCGCCCAGACCGTCTCGGCCGCGGCAATGGCCCTGGGCCACGGGCTCCAGGACGCCCAGAAGACGATGGGCGTGATCTTCCTGGCGTTGCTCACCGGCGGGTTCGTCGCCAAGGGCGATCCGCTGCCGCTGTGGGTCATCTTCTCCGCCGCCGGCGCGATCTCGCTCGGCACCTACTCCGGTGGCTGGCGGATCATGCGGACCCTGGGCCGCCGGATCATCCACCTCGATCCGCCGCGTGGGTTCGCGGCCGAGTCGGTCGCATCGTCGGTGCTCTACACGACGGCGTACGTGTTCGAGGCGCCGATCTCGACCACCCACACCATCACCTCGGCGGTGATGGGCGTCGGTGCCACCAAGCGCCTTTCTGCGGTGCGCTGGGGCGTGGCGCGCTCGATCCTGACCGCCTGGGTCCTCACGTTCCCCATGGCCGGACTCGCCGCCGCCATCTGTTACTGGATCAGTCACCTCTTCATCGAGGTCATCTTCTGACCCATCCTCGCTGAGCCGGCCGGGACGTCATGCGAAGTGGTCGCTATGGCGACCACTTCGCATGACGTCCGGCGGGGATCAAGCGGGTCGGCCGAGCGGAGTCCAGCCGGCGTCGATGAGTGCCAGCTCGATCTGTCGGAAGAACTCGTCCGCGGCGACCCGCAGCCCGAGCAACGGGAGCCGCAGCACCGTGGCGCTCTGCAGAGTGACGTCGTTCTGACGCAGCGCGTCGGCCACGACATTCTGTGCCCAGGAGTGGTGGATGCCGTCGATCTCCACGATCAAACCCCACTGGTCCCAGATGACGTCGAGGTAGTACTTGCCGTCGCGTCCCCGCCGAAGGACCTGTCTCGTCGGCTCGGGCAGTCCTCGCCGGCGCAGCTCTCTTGCGAACTCGAGCTCGCCCAATGACCGAACCCCACCGAGGAGATCGAGCAGGACGGCTTGGATGAAGCTGCGGCGCTTGTCTCGCTTCACCCTGAGCATCTCCACACCCAGGCGTTCAGCTGTCGTGAGTCCCTGTTGGACGGCCATGGTCAGGATCAGGGCCGCCTGCCGGTTCGACTGGGCCCACAGAGCTGCGCGGATGGCGGCGACCTCATTGCGGCTGCGTGGGGGCCCGCCTCCCGAAACCACATCGTCGGCAGCCCACCGTCGCGTCTGACGGATGTCGAGTCCCTTGCCTCGTCGCACCCTTGCCCCGCGCGGCACAGACACCCGGATCCGGTCGACGTCGAACTTCTTCAGGCCGCCCGCCCTCAGCGAGGAGGCGCCGTCCAGGAAGGCCCGCGGACCAGCCTCGAACACGGCCGCTCAGTCACGGCTGTCGTGGGTCAGTGTTCCCGTGTACGTGACCAGGGACTGGCTGCCGAACCCCTGCCAGCGCCCGGCTGCGACATTGGCCCGCACCTCGGAACGGGTGACGCCCTCGGCGTATGCCTGCACGCGGGAGATGACGCCGGCCTGCCCGGCCGCCACCCGTTCCGCCCGCCTTCGCCGTGCGTGCCTGAGGGACGCCGGGCGCTGGGACGGACGCTGGAACCTGGGCCCCCTCGAGATCTCCATGTCCGCAGCCTTCCCCGCCTGCGGCGGGCTCCGGGCCGGCGAAGGGAATCTGTGGATGAGGAACTCCAGGACGTCATGCGAACTGGTCGCAATAGCGACCACTTCGTATGACGTCCGCCTGGGGGCCTCAGCCGAAGCGGCCGGAGATGTAGTCCTCGGTGCGCTTGTCGACCGGGTTGGCGAAGATCTTGCTGGTCTGGTTGAACTCGACGAGCAGGCCGGTGCGGTTACCGGTGGTCTCGTCGGGGCGGGCGGTGAAGAAGGCGGTCCGGTCGGAGACCCGAGCGGCCTGCTGCATGTTGTGGGTGACGATGATGATCGTGTACTCGTCGCGCAGGTTCAGCATCAGGTCCTCCACCCGCGCGGTCGCGATCGGGTCGAGCGCCGAGCACGGCTCGTCCATCAGGATCACGTCGGGGCGGGTGGCGATGGTCCGGGCAATGCAGAGCCGCTGCTGCTGACCGCCCGAGAGTCCGTACGCCGACTGCTTGAGCTTGTCCTTGACCTCGTCCCAGAGCGCGGCGTCACGAAGGGCCTGCTCGACGAGGTCGTCCATGTCGTCGACCTTCATCCCGATCACGCGCGGACCGTAGGCCACGTTGTCGTAGATCGACTTCGGGAACGGGTTGGGCTTCTGGAACACCATCCCGATGTTCGTCCGCACCGCGATCGGATCGACACCGCGGGTGTAGATGTTCTGGCCGTGGTAGGTCACCTCGCCCTCGACGCGGGCACCCGGGACCAGGTCGTTCATCCGGTTCAGGCATCGCAGCACGGTTGACTTGCCGCACCCCGACGGACCGATCAGGGCGGTGATCTCGTTGCGGCCGAACGACAGGTTGACGTCGTGAACGGCGTGGAAGTCGCCGTAGAAGACGTTCAGGCCCATCGCCTCCATGACCGGGTCCGGCGGCAGGTCCGGCAGGGTCCGGTTGGATTCCTCGTGCGCCTCGGCGAGGTTACCGACCTGCGAGGCCGTGGCCTCGTCCTTGCCGATCGTGAGCGTGCGGGGGTGGGTCGACATGGTCACCAGCTTCTCTGGAATTTGTTGCGGATGAAGATAGCGAGGGCGTTCATCCCGAGAATCATCACCAGCAGGACGATGATCGCAGCCGAGGCGGCCACCTGGTACTCCTCCTGCGACTCCGACGACAGGCGGTAGATCTGGATCGGCAGCGCCGTCACCGAGCTCTCGAGCCCGGTCGGATCGAATCGGACGGCACCGGCAATCCCCAGCAGCAGCAGGGGTGCCGCCTCACCGATGGCGCGCGAGAGACCCAGGATGGTGCCGGTGGCGATGCCCGGCACCGAGGCGGGCAGGATCTGCCGCCACGTGGTCTGCCAGGTGGTCGCGCCCAGGGCGAGGGAGCCGAACCGGATCTCGTTGGGGACGGCGCGCACGGACTCGCGGGTCGCGATGATGATGACCGGGAGGATCAGCAGCGCGAGCGCGATCGCGCCGCCCAGCACGATCCCCTTGCGCTCGTAGCCCAGCAACGCCATCACCGCTACGGCCAGCAGGCCGTAGATCACCGACGGCACTGCGGCGAGGTTCTGCAGGTTCACCTCGATCAGCCGGTTGTACCAGGTGTCCCTGTCGGCGAACTCCTCGAGGTAGAGGGCCGCCCCGATGCCGAGCGGTACGGCGAGCAGGGCCGTGGCGAGCATCAGCCAGATGCTCCCGAGGATGCCGGCCCGAAAACCGGTCCGTTCTGGGAAAAGTGTCGAGTCATAGCTGGTGATGAGGTCCGCGTCGAACCGCGGGGCGCCGACGACCAGGGTGTCGACGACCAGCACGACGAGCACCATCACCCCGAAGAACAGTGAGAACCAGAGCCCGCCGAGGAAGATGATCGAGCCCCACGACCGCTCGCGGCTTCGGCCGGTCGTGAGCCGGACGGTGTCACGAGCGGCGGTGGTGGCGACGGAGGACATCAGTAGACCTGCCTGAACCGACGGACCAGCGCGATGCTGACGATGTTGATGACCAGGGTCATGACGAACAACAGCAGCCCGACCGCGAAGAGTGTGTTGTAGGACGTGGAGCCGACGGGGTTCTCACCACCCGCGGTCTGGGCGATGAACCCCGTCATCGTCTGCATGCCCTCCCGGGGGTCCACGGACAGGTTCTTCTGGCCGCCGGCGGCCAGAGCGACGATCATCGTCTCTCCGATGGCCCGTGACAGGCCGAGGACCACGGCGGCGGCCACGCCCGAGAGCGCAGCGGGCAGGACCACTCGCAGGGTGGTCTGCATGCGGTTCGCGCCCATCGCGAACGACCCCTGCCGCAAGGCCCGGGGTACGGCGGTGAGCGCGTCCTCGGCCAGGGAGGCGATGGTCGGGATGATCATCACGCCCAGGACCAGACCGGCGGCGAGTGCGTTGGTGAAGTTGACGTCCATGGCCAGGATGTCCTGCAGGAGCTCCGGTGTCACGAACATCAGCGCGAAGAAGCCGTAGACCACCGATGGAACGCCGGCGAGGAGCTCCAGCGTCGGCTTGAGCACCTTCCGAACTCGCGGCGAGGCGTACTCACTGAGGTACATCGCCGCCCCGAGCCCCAGGGGTACGGCGACCAGCAGGGCGATCACCGTCACCATCAGCGTGCCCCCCACGAGCGGAAGCACGGCGAACTCGCCGCTGATGGCGAAGAAGGCGCCGAACGGCACCTCGGCGAAGAAGTGGATGACCGGCTCGATCAGCGCGAGGACGATCCCGATCGTGATCGCCACCGACAGCAGCGCGCAGATCAGGAGCAGGCCCTTGATCGCAGACTCGACCGGGCGGCGACGGGCCTGGAGGTTGACGGCAGCACCGTGCAGGCCCGTCCCGGGGGACGGGCCTGCACCGGGTGGAGTGTGACGACTCATCGAGCTCGAATGACCCCGATCAGCCCGAGATGCCTGCGTGGGTGGACTGGGTCTCCGACAGCTGCTCGTCGTTGAGCGGGATGAACTTGGCCGCCTCGACGATGGTCTCGAGGTTGTCCACGTAGAAGTCCGTGAACTCCTTCACGGCCGCGGTGTCGTTGTAGGCCTTGTTGTTGACGTAGACGAACAGCGGCCGGGAGAGCGGCGTGTACTCCCCGCTCTGGGCCGTCTCGACCGACGGCTCGACACAGCCGTTGCCGTCGTCGATGGCCAGGGCCTTGAGCTTGTCGGTGTTCTCCTCGTAGTAGGTGTAACCGAAGTATCCGGTCGCACCCGGGGTGCCGGCGACACCTTGGACCAGGACGTCGTCGTTCTCGGACGCCTCGTAGTCGGTCCGCGTGGTCTCGGACTCGGCGCCGATCACGTCACCGGCCATGTAGTCGAACGTCCCGGAGTCGGCGCCGGGGCCGAAGAGCGAGATCTCCTCATCGGGGAAGCTCGGGTCGAGGTCCTGCCAGTTGTCGACCTTGGACTTCGGCTCCCACAGCTGGATCAGCTGCTCGGTGGTCAGACAGTCGACGGCGAGGTCGGGGTGGACCACGACGGTCAGGGCGTCGGTGGCGATCTGGAGCTCGGTGTAGTCGACACCGTTCTCCTGGCACACGGGAACCTCTTCCTGCTCGTCGATCGGACGGGAGGCGTCGGAGAGGTCGGTCTCCCCGGCGCAGAACTTCTCGAAGCCGCCACTGGTGCCGGACTGGCCGACCGTGGCCTTGATGTCGGGGTTCTCCTCCTGGAGCAGCTCGTAGGCTGCGTTGCTCAGGGGAAAGACGGTGGAGGATCCGTCGATGGCGACGGTTCCGGAGGCACCTTCGGCGCCGCCACCGCATGCGGTCAGCGCTGCTGCGAGGGCGGTGACGCCGGGGATGATGGCCCGGCGGAAGGAACTGCTCTTCACTTCAGTCTCCTGAATTCAGTTTGTCGTGCCTGACATCAGGGAAGTTAGGGAGTGCAGGTGACCGGATCCGTTGGCGTGGGTGAACGCCGGGTGAACTCACGTCACCCAATCTGACAAGCCTGGGCGGCAGCGAGACGTCCGCCACATGAACGCCGGTGCGCCTACTCGGCGTAGGTCTGGGTGGCCACGACCTTGCCCTCCCGGTGGTGCACCACGAGCAACCCGGAGGGAGCGAGGCGAACGCCTTCGAGGCTGAGCGCGTCGAACACGCTCGGCAGCACGGGCCGGTGGGTGCACAGCACCGCCCCTTCCTTCGTCTCGAGGAGGTCGTCGACGATCTCCACGACCGAGTCCACCGAGGCATCCTCTTCGCTCAAGCCGTCGTGCTCCTCAAGCTTCAATCCGCTGGCCTCGGCGTACGGCGCCACGGTCTGCCGGCAGCGGGTGCTGGTGGAGGTGACCACGCGGGAGACGTCGTACGCCGCCAGGAGCGGGATCAGCCGCTCGGCCTGCCGGTACCCCGCCTCCGCCAGCGGACGCAGCCGATCATCGCCCGACCACGCCTTGCGGGACTCCGCCGAGCCGTGGCGGAGCACCACCAGGGCCCGGGTCTTGCGGCGGTGGCGACGCGCCTCCTTCAAGGTCTGGCGGTCGTAGGGGTAGGTCAGCCGCTCCAGGGCCGCCCGCCACGGCACCCACCGGACGTCGTCGATCTCGGAGTTGACGAGGTATCCGCTCACGTCGTCGGACCCCACCGTCCATCCGACCCAGTAATGCACCGACTTCATCCGGTCGCCGTTGGGATAGCGCTGGCTCCCCAGCGGCGGGCCGAGCCGGATGGTCAGGCCCGTTTCCTCACCCACCTCGCGCACCGCCGCGGTCGGCAACCCCTCCCCCTCGTCGAGCTTGCCCTTGGGGAAGGACCAGTCGTCGTAGGTCGGACGGTGCACCAGCAGCACCTCCTGCCGCCGGCGCCAGACGACCGCTCCGGCGGCGAGCACATCCGGGCGGTTGGAACCGACGCTCGGGGCCATGGCGCTAGTGTCACATCACACCCGGGTGTTGCGCCTCGTGCACCGCGGTCACCCCAGGACGACGGACGAGGAGATCAGGTGCGGTCACGGTTGCTGGTCGTCGGCGCCGGGCTGCTGATCCTGGCCCTGGTCGTCGCCGGCCTGTTGTGGTGGCGGTCCGCGCAGCTGACCGACTTGCAGCGCGCACTTGCCCTGGCGCCACCAGACGCGCAGCGGCTGTCCTGGACGGACTGGGCCTCGGTGCGCGAGGAGCTGGGCGCCGAGGTCTCCGGCGAGTCCGAGACCTCTGCGGTCGAGAGCTTCCTCAATGAGGGATTCGAGTCAGACCTCACCTCCACGTCGGCCCTGCTCCAGTCCGCCGCCGCCATGCACGAGAGCTACGGCTTCTCGCCTGCTTCGCTTGAGTCGGAGCTGCTGAGCCAGTCCGAGGAGGGTGCCGTGATCCTGTTGCGAACGCCGGACTCATTCGACTTCGAGGCGCTCACCGACCGGCTCGACGGCCTCGGTTACGACCCGCCTGAGTCCGATACCGGGGTCTGGGAGGGCGGGCCCGACCTGCTCGCCGAGATCTCGGGGAGCCTCACGCCGGAGCTCCAGTACGTCGCCCTCGACGCCGAACGGCAGCTGATCGTCACCTCCGACCACCCCGGCTATCTCGACCAGGTCATGGAGACCGTGACCGGCGACGGCGACCAGCTGGAAGGCTTCGACGACATCGCCGAGGCCACGGGCGAGCCACTCTCGGCGGCGATCTACTCCGGCGACGTCGCCTGTCAGGCGCTGGCCATGTCGGGGGCCGGCCAGGCCGACCAGGCCCAGGCCGAGGAGCTGATCCGCAGCGCAGGCGAGGTGAACCCGGTGACGGGGTTCTCGATGTCCGTGCAGCCGGGGCGGAACGTTCGCGTGGTGCTCGGGTTCGAGAACGACGAGCAGGCCAGGGTCAACGCGGACAGCCGCAGCGTGCTCGCGCGAGGACCGGCGCCCGGTCAGGGAGGCGAGTTCTCCGACCGGTTCGCGGTTGACCGGGTCGCCGCGGAGGGATCGCTCGTGACCCTGTCCCTCGACCCGGTGGAGGGTGAGTACGTCCTCTCCGACCTCAGCAGCGGCCCGGTGCTGTTCGCGACGTGCTGAGGTCCACCCTCAGCCGATGTCGCGGCGGCGCAGCCCGGCCACTCCCACACCGGCGAGTCCGGCGGCGACCGCGAGCACGCCGAGCGCCGACCCTGGCGCGAAGGACTCCAGCGGCTGTCGCGGGAGGTGCCACCACGGGGACGCCGCCGACAGCCAGTCCGGCATTCGGAGCAGCTCGCCGAGGTAGACCTGCAGGAAGGCGATCGCGAGCACGGCCCACGCCGCGAGGGACGCGCGGGGCCACCAGCCGGTCAGGAGCACTGCCACCCCACACACCGCCAGGCACCCTGGCGAGAGCGCGAGCGAGGCGAAGACGAGTGGCCCCACCGCGGAGCCGTCTCCAGTGACGACGGCGTACGTCAGGCCGGCCGCGAGTCCCATCGCCGCCAGCTGGAACAGGGTGCCGGCCGTGGTCACGACCAGGAAGCCAAGGGCCAGCCGGGTGCGGGACATGCCCGTCGCCAGGAGTGGCTCGGCCCGGCCGGCGGTCTCCTCGCTGCGGAAACGCAGCGCGGAGGCGACACCGAACCCGGTGCCGACGACGGCGGAGATCGCGAGCGTGGTGGCGAAGTAGGAGTCGAGAATCGCCCCTCCGGAGGCACCGATCGCCCGGGCCAGTTCGGGGTTGGACTCCACCATCTCGATCACCTCCGGTCCGACGGACCCGAACAGTGCCCCGCCCACGGTGAGCCCGGCCGTCCAGCCCAGGACCAGACCGCGCTGGAGCCGCCAGGCCAGCCCGGTCGCCGTCCCGAGGAAGGGACGGGCCCGCGGGCGACCCGGCCGCGGCTGGATCAGGCCGGCGCCGGCGTCGCGGTGGGCCGTGAGGTACGCCGTGCCGCCCAGGAGCGCCGTTGCGACCACGACCAGCAGGAGGATCGGCCACCAGCGGGCATCGCCGAACGGCTGACCGGCTTGTGCCCAGCCGAGCGGCGAGAGGTAGGTCAGGGCGTTGTTGCCAACATCGCCGATGCCGCGCAGCAGGAATGTGGCGCCGAGAACTGCGCCCGCGATCCCGAGGGCGGCCCGGGCGCCTGCCGTGACCTGGGCCGCGGCGGCAGCAATGGCGGTGAAGACGAGTCCCACGCCGGTGAGCTCGGCACCGTGGAGGAGCGAGGCCTCGGCGGGCAGGTCGTTGGCCAGGAGCACGGTCGCGTCCAGGGCGCCCACCAGCACGCTGGCGGCTGCGGCGACCAGCACAGCCGCTGCTGTGGCGGCGTGCCTGCCGGTGACGGTCGCCCTGAGCAGCTCGGCGCGCCCGGACTCCTCCTCGGCCCGGGTGTGGCGGACGACCAGGAACATCACCATGAGTGCGGTGACGACCAGGGCGTTCATGGTGGTTTCGTAGGCGACGATCCCGCCGATGGTGTCCAGGGCGTCGGGCCGGCCGTTCATCATCCTGCTGGCGGCCGAGTCGCCCACGGTGGCGGCGTATGCCGTGATCTCCTGGGGGGTGCCGTAGACGCTGATCACGGCGCTGGCCGACGAGCCGGTCACTGCGGTGAGCGCGAGGATCCAGATCGGGAGCCGGATGCGGTCGCGGCGCAGGATGAGCCGGACCAGGTGCCTGGTGCCGGTGAACGCGGTGACGCGGATGCTCATGGCGCGACCTGGTCGCCGTACTGCCGGAGGAAGAGCTCCTCCAGGGTCGGCGGGTGTGCCGTGAGAGAGCGCAGACCGACGCCGGTGAGGTAGCCCATGGCCGCGTCGAGGTCATCAGAGTCGACGTCGAAGGTGACTCGTCCGTCCGTGAACTCCGGGTTGTGCACGCCGGATAGCCGGGCGAGTTCGGACGCCGGTCGGGCGGTCTCGGCGACCACGGTGGTGCGGGTGAGGTGACGCAGCTGGGCCAAGGTGCCGCTCTGGACCGTGCGGCCGGAACGGATGATGCTCACCCGGTCGCAGAGCGCCTCGACCTCGGCCAGGATGTGGCTGGAGAGCAGCACGGTCGCCCCCCGCGCCTTGGCCTCGGTCACGCACCGCCGGAACGCCGACTCCATGAGCGGGTCCAGGCCGGACGTCGGCTCGTCGAGCAGCAACAGCTCCGCACCGGCGGAGAAGGCCGCGACCAGGGCGACCTTCTGGCGGTTGCCCTTGGAGTAGGTGCGGGACTTCTTGGTCGGATCGAGCTCGAACAGGTCGAGGAGCTCGGCTCGCCGACGCTCGTCGAGCCCCCCGCGCATCCGGCCGAGCAGGTCGACCACTTCGCCGCCGGTGAGGTTCGGCCACAGGTTCACGTCGCCTGGGACGTAGGCGAGCCGTCGGTGCAGCGTGGCCGCTTCGCTCCACGGATCGCCGTCGAGCATCGAGACCGAGCCCGCATCGGCGCGGAGCAGGCCGAGCAGGACTCGGATGGTCGTGGACTTGCCGGAACCGTTGGGCCCGAGGAACCCGTGCACCTCACCCGCCTCGACCTCGAGGTCGAGGCCGTCGAGCGCACGGACGTCGCCGAACGCCTTCTCCAGCGCCGCGATCTGGATGACTGTCATGGTTCGAGATTACATATGCTTCAGAACATTGTGAAGTTTCAAAAGGTTATGATGCAATCATGAGCAGCGACTCCCTCTTCCGGGCCGTCGAGAGGTTCGGCCAGGCGCTCGAAGGGTCTGGCATGCCGCGGATGCCGGCCCGGGTCTTCGCCTTCGTCCTTGCCGAGGATTCCGACCGCTACACGGCCGGGCAGCTCGCCGTGGGCCTGCAGGTCAGCCCCGCGGCCATCTCAGGAGCGGTGCGATACCTGGTCGACACCGGACTGCTGATCAGGGAGCGGGTTCCCGGGCGGCGAGGGGACGTCTTCCGGGTGCTCGACGGCGACATCTGGTCCACGATCACCACGGCGCGGAAGCCGATGATCGACAACTTCATCGCTGCCGTCGACGACGCGATCGCGCTGGTGGGAGCGGACACTCCGGGTGGGCGACGGCTGGTCGAGACGGCCGACTTCCTGAGGTTCACCAGGGCAGACCTCGATGACCTGCCGAGGCGATGGGCGTCGTACCGCGAAGCGGTGAAGGCGCAGCAGATCGGTGCCGGCGCGACGGCGCCCGGCTAGTTCTCCAGGCCCGGCCCGATGCCGAGGATCCGGTCGATCTCGGCGGTCGAGAGCGGCTGGTCGGACTCGGTGGCGGCGATAATCAGATTGGTGGTGAGCTCCACCTCGCCAAGGAGGTCCGAATCCTCCAGCGTGACGTCGAACTGATCGTGCAACGCGCGCTCCTCGCAGGTGATGGGCTGGTTGACATGTTCCCCCACAGAACACTTTGCCCCCTCGGGGGCGGCCCTAAACTTCTTTGGTTGAAATCTGGCCCATTCGTGCCCCACAAACCACCCGAATGGAAGCGGGGCCCCGACCATGTCGGGGCCCCGGGTTCGAAGCATGGTTCGGACAGGTGCAGTCCGGCCGCCTCGAGATCAGCGTCCGCTGATCAGAGCGGACGAACGTTTTCCGCCTGGGGACCCTTGGGGCCCTGGGTGACGTCGAACTCGACCTTCTGGTTCTCGTCGAGGGACTTGTAGCCCTGGGACTGGATCGCCGAGTAGTGCACGAAGACGTCGTCGCCGCCGTCCTCCTGCGCGATGAAACCGAAACCCTTCTCGGCGTTGAACCACTTCACGGTGCCTTGAGCCATTGCTCTGTACTCCTATATCGGTGCGATGAAGCCGTCACTTCGACGGCTCCGCATCAGATGCGGTGACACGTCGCTCCGACATGTGGATTGACACCACAAAAACGAAACGCCGTTGGATCACAAACTCCGCGGGCGTCGACCTGCTGGAACTTTGCACCTGTTGCACGAGTGACACTACCAACCCAGACGCGGATGCGAACATCCAGACGGCGTGTTTCGTAAACGTCGACGGGAGCGCTTCGTCTCGGCTCGCCTGCTCCGCCCCGCGCGATGCCCCTGTGAGCTGCGTCCTCAGGCACGTTCGGTGGCCGCCCGAGGGTCACCCGAGAGGGTGAGCCATGCCCGCACCCGCCGGTGTCACATGGTCGACCGGGTCCTTGTCCGGCTGCGGGTTCGACTCGCCGGGAAGGCGCTCGGGGTGCGGGACCATCTGTCGTCCTTCGTCGGTGGAGTGGTTCGGGTCCCGTGTCACTCTCGCCGCCCGGGTTGTCCCGGAAAGGGGCCAGGACCGCGGGCTGCGCGCGGCCGTCGTCTGCGATGATGTCGCCGGTTCTCGGGCCTGTTTCCCTAGGCACGCCCCCAGGGAAGTTCTGATGCAGTTCCCATGTCCCGGGCCCCTAGCTCAATTGGCAGAGCAGAGGACTTTTAATCCTTTGGTTGTGGGTTCGAGTCCCACGGGGCCTACCAATAAGTTTCCGTTAAGGCCCGGCCGCGACGCTTGCCACCGGTCGGTTTGCGCTGACACCATCGTGGACAACCCGTCCCCGCGCCCGTAACTCCGGCGCACTCAGCAAAGTTGGCGTGACATGAGCCTCCGCACTCGCCCCGAGAAGAACCCTGCTGCTGACCTCCTGGACAGGTGGCTCGCCCACCACGAGCAGGAGCGGGAGCCGGTCCGACTCGACGCGAACGCCGCAGGTCGCGCGGTGCTGGAGGCACTCGAGGCCCCGGTCGTCCGGCCGCGCTCGGGGGAGCACGACCGCCTCTGACGGCAGCAGCAAACCCCTAGGAGTGGGGCTCCAACCACCACGGGCTGGTGTAGGCGATCCCGAGGTCGTTTCCGGGATGACCGGAGGGTCCGGGTGTCAGGTTGGGCTGTGCGGGATCCGCGATCCGCAGCAGCACCCAGTCTCCGTCCGCGATGTCGAGCGGGACGGTGACGGTGACCAGGTCTCCGACCAGGAACTCGTGCACGAGCGGTACGACGGGCGCATCGGAGCCTGGTCGCAGCACCTGCACTGCCAGCCGCCGACCGAGCCAGGACTCGTCGCGGGCCAGGTCCAGCGTGAACGTCACGTCACCGCTGTCGAGGCGTAGCACCGAACCCATCGGCACCGCAGGTCCGCCACCGACCGTGGCGGTGGCATCGACCCTGAGTCCCGACGTACGCGTGGCGAAGAACCGCCTGGCCTGCATCGCGGCCTTGACCCCGTCCCGGCTGTGGTCGGCGACCCACAGCCCGGTACGGCCCTTGCCCTCCGGGTGGCCCCAGTCGACTCCGTGCTCGTCGGTGACCCCGGTGATCCCGGTTCGCCAGCCGGCGTTGAGACAGGCACACAGCGGTGATGAGGCTCCTTCGGCCCAGCCCTCGAAGAGGTAGTCGTCGCGACGGTTGAACATTTCCAGCGAGACCATCTGGTCCCGCGCGGCGGGGTCGAAGCGGAACTCCTCGAAGCGTCCGGGTTCGCGACCCGGATGGTTGAAGCCGGCGATCCCGTCCGCACCGCCGTCCAGGACGAGGCCGGGCTCGCGTCGCAGCCACTCGAGCAGGGGCGCCATCAGGCCGGCCTGCAGGACATCGACGTAGTGCTCGGTGAACCACACGTTGACGTGGCCGAGCAACGGTTCGGACCACTCGAAGCCGCGGATGGCGGTGAAGGCTCCGTCGGTGTTGGCGGCGTCGGCGTACTCACGCGTCCGCGCCCAGCCGTTCGGGGTCAGCCCGGCGGCCTGGTGGTAGTCCGGCGGCAGGGCGTCGGTGAGCACGTCCCCGAGCGCGTTGTCGGAGTACGTCGCGTGGTCGGTGAGCGCGGCCACGTCGAGACCGGCGCTGCGCATCGAGTCGAAGGCGAGCGCAGGGTCACCGTCGCCGTCGGAGAGCAGCGTGTGGTTGTGCAGGTCGGCATGGACGAGGGTGGTGCCGGACGTGATCAGGGAGGTCCGGGCGGCACCCACGGCAGGGGCGGAGCCGGTGTCGGCGATCGCCGGTGTGTGCCGCGAGGTCAGGCCCGCGATCAGCAGGCCGGCGCCGACCGCCGAGAGCGCCGTACGCCGCGACAGCGGGGCCGAGGGCAGGGAGCCGTGGTGCTCACACATGCCGGGTCAACGCCGCCGCGCCCGAATGGTCACACGACGTCGAGCCAGTACCTTCGCTTGCCCTTGCGGGTGTCCTCGTAGACACCGCCGTTGTGCTCGATGGTCCGCCTGGAGCCTTCGTTGTCGTCGTCGCAGGTGATGAGCACCCGATCCAGTCCCAGCACGGAGGCCCTGGGCAGCGCACGTGCCAGCGCCCGGGTCGCGTGGCCCTCGCGGCGGCGGGATGGGCGAACCGAGAACCCGATGTGGCCTCCCTCCTCGAGCAGGAACGGCGTCAGCGCGTGACGGAGAGCGAGATGGCCCACGAACTCGGCGCCGTCGACGATCCAGTAGTAGTCGGAGTGCACGATGCCCTGGGGAAGGGGGTTCGAGGCGTCGCCGCGGCTGAGCAGGTGTGCCACGACCTCGGCACAGCCGGCCTCGGACACGTCCAGCGGCTCGAAGCCCCACAACCCCGAACCGTGCATCGGCTCGGCACCGAACTCGATGACCGCCGCCGCCCAGGACTCGCGGAAGCACACGTCGGGGCGGACGAGCTCGGTCATGGCCGGATCCCATCACGCGGCCCGCGGTGCCAGCCAACGAATTGACCGACTGAAACAGGTTCTAGAGTGAGGCCGTGACCGGCTACGTCCACGAGGAGCTCCCTCCCGAGGAGATCTCCCGCCAGGAGGCGCTGTACGGGCCTCTCGCCCAGGCCGTGCGGGAGCTGGCCGACGCGTCGATCCGCACCGAGGCCGACGACGCGGCGATCCAGGCGGCTCGGGAGGAGATCCAGGCGATCACCGCGCGGCTGCGCGTCCCCCAGCTCGACGGGGCGTACGGCATCCGTTTCAACTCCGACGGGTCCGGTCGGCCGTGGGGCAACGCGGTCGTCGGACTGCGCAACCCGATCGCGCCACCGCTCGAGATCAAGCGCGACCCGGTCGGCAAGGCGTGGGCTGACTTCCACCTCGGAGCGGCGTACGAAGGTCCGCCGGGGCTGGTCCATGGAGGTGTCGCCGCTCTGGTCCTCGACCAGCTGCTCGGCGAGGCGGCCGGCGCCGGCGGCAAGCCCGGCATGACCGGAACCCTCACGCTGCGCTACCGCAGGGGTACGCCCCTGGGCGATTTGCACGCCGAGGCAGCGATCGATCGGGTGGAGGGCGTCAAGACGTTCGCGGTCGGCTCGATCAGCGACACAAGTGGGATCACCGTGGAGGCCGAGGGAGTCTTCATCCTGCCGAAATGGGCGCGCGAGGCCATGGCGGGACAACAGGAGCGCTTCGAATGAGCCGGCCGGCGGCGGATCGTCGTTAGCGCCGGTCGGCGGGGACGCCACGGTGCCCGGCATCGGTGAGCCGGGCCTCCTCCAGCGCCTGCGCCTCCAGGGCTGCCCGACGCTCGGCCTCACGCGCTGCGTCGTACTCCCCCGGTTCCGACACCAGGTCGGTGGCCCCGCGCTTGAGGCGGGCCAGCGCCGATCTGGCGAAGATCTGCTGCTCGGTGGTGGTCCGCTCCGAGCGGCCGCGACCGAGGAACGAGATCGCCCAGTGGAGCAACGCCGTCACCCGGTTCTTGAAGCCGGTGATGTAGACGAGGTGGACCGCCAGCCACATCAGCCACGCCAGGAGTCCGGTGAGCCGCAGCTTGCCGACCATGGCCACCGCGTTGAAGCGGCTGATGATCGCCATCGAGCCCTTGTCGAAGTACCGGAACGCCGCCTGCGGCGGCCGGCCGCGCAGCCGACCATCGATCTCCTTGGCGGCGTACTTCGCTCCCTGGATGGCCACCTGGGCCACACCCGGCAGGTTGTCGCGATCGATCATGTCGCCGACGACGAAGACCTCGGGATGCCCCGGGAGGGTGAGGTCGGGGTTCACCGCGATCCGCCCCGCCTTGTCGAGGGGCGCCCCGGTCTGTTCCGAGAGTGTGCGGCCAAGCCTGCTCGCCTGGACCCCGGCCGCCCAGATCTTGGTGACGGCGGCGATCCGTTCGGTCCGACCGTCCTTGTACTTCACCTGGATTCCCCGCTCGTCGAGGTCGGTCACCATCGCCCCGAGCATGACCTCGACGCCGAGCTTCTCGAGCTCGGCCTTGGTACTCGCGCCCAGCCTGGCCCCGAAGGGCGGGAGGACCTGACCCGCCGCGTCGACCAGGATCACCCGGGCGGTCCGCGTGTTGATCGACCGGAAGTCACGCTTGAGGGTGCGGTGGGCCAGCTCGGCGATCTGGCCTGCCATCTCCACCCCGGTGGGACCGGCCCCCACCACCACGAAGGTCAGCAGGTGGTCCACGTTGTCGCCCCGGTTGGCCCCGAGCTCCGCCATCTCGAACGCGCCGAAGATCCTGCCCCGCAGCTCGAGGGCGTCGTCGATGCTCTTCATGCCCGGCGCGAACTCGGAGAACTGGTCGTTGCCGAAGTAGGACTGGGCGGCTCCCGCCGCCACGATCAGGGAGTCGTACGGCGTCACGGTTGGACGGCCGAGGACGTGCGAGCTGACCGTACGGCGTTCGAGGTCGATGTCGGTGACCTCACCGAGCAGGACCCGCGCATTTCGCTGACCACTGAGGATCTCGCGAGTCGGAGGGGCGATCTCTCCCTCGGACAGGATGCCGGTGGCCACCTGGTAGAGAAGGGGTTGGAAGAGGTGATGGGTGGTCTTGGCCACCATCGTCACGTCGACGTCGGAGCGACGCAACGCCTTGGTGCCGAAGAGGCCACCGAATCCCGAGCCGATCACGACGACCCGGTGCCGGTCCGGAGCGGTCTGGTGTCCTGTCTGCGGGGTTCCCATGGCAACCTTTCGTGCGGCAACGGATCGCGCGTCGTACCGGCCGATACCCGGACGACTCCATTGTCCCGGTACCCCCGGGTTCGAGACGAATGAGCGAAGCGTCTGCTTGCTCACACCACATCCCCGTCCGTTCCTTGCGCAAACCTTTGACGAACACCTGGTTTCGAGCCTGGCACCGCCGGGTAGGTGTGCATCAATGGCCCGGCCATGCCGACTGGGACCAGATCACAGAGGGGCACGACCGCGCCGATGCACAGGCCTGTCTTTACCTTGGGCTCGAGTCCCAGTGGCGTGCACCAAGCCCGGCGCTGGGCGGTCGAGGCGTGCGCGGAGATCGAACGCGACGACCTGGCCGAGTGCGCCGAGCTGGGCGTCTCCGAACTCATCGGCAACGCGATCCTCCACGGCGAGCCGCCGGTCCGGATGCGGATGCGGGGAACCCCCGAGCACCCGCGGATCGAGGTGAGCGATGGCTCCACCCGGCCGCCCGTCCTGCCCGAGGCGAACACCCGTCATCCGATCGACGACGACCCGCTCATCACCTTCGGGCGCGGCCTCGACATCGTGGCCCGGTGCTGCACTGCCTGGGGTGCCGACGTCGACGAGAACGGCAAGGTCGTCTGGTTCGTGCCCACCACCGAGACCCGCAGTCAGGCCGTCGAGGGCGTCATCACGGGGGTGGACGGTGGCCGATCGGACCGCGCGGCACCCACGAACCGCGTCCACGTCGAGGTGCGCGAGGTCCCGCTGCGGACCCTTCACGCATCCCAGACCCAGTGGAGCGAGCTGCGTCGCGAGGTTCGTCTCCTCTCGCTTGCCCACGAGGGCGACTACCCGCTGGCCAAGGACCTCTCCGACCTCTTTGCCGAGCTCGACCGCATCCTCCGCGAGGGCATCCACAAAGACGCGATCGAGTCCGCCCTGGCGTCCGGCGAGGCGACCACGGACCTTCGCGTGGACGTGCCGAGGGCCAGCGCAGACACCATCGAGCAGTTCCTCGACCTGCTCGACCTGGCCGACGAGTTCTGCCAGAAGCAGCAGCTGCTGACCATGGCCCGAACGTCCGAGCAACGACGCTTCCAGCGGTGGCTGTTCGGCGAGTTCGTGCGCCAGCAGAGGGGCGAGCCCCCGCGCCCCTGGCCGGGCATGGGCGCGGCCCCCGACCGCGTGCACTGAGCCTCGACAGAGTGGCCCGCCTGAGCGCCCACAAACCGGGCGAATAGGATACAAGTGTCGAGCGGGTGCGGCATGATCGCTATCCGAGCCACAGGAGGATTGCGATGCAGGCCGGCACGGCACTGGTGATCGAGGACGACAGGGACATCCGCGCGCTCGTCGCTGCCGTCCTCGCGGGGTCCGGCTTCGATGTTCACCAGTCCGCCACCGGCCGCGAGGTCGAGGTACTGCTCGAGAAGCACCAGCCCGACCTGATCACCCTCGATCTCGGCCTGCCCGATGTCGACGGCGTGGAGGTCTGCCGGCGGATCCGCGAGTCAAGCGACGCCTACATCATCATGCTCACCGCCCGGACCGAAGAGGGCGACCGCCTGATCGGCCTCCACGTGGGCGCCGACGACTACATGACCAAGCCCTTCTCCACCCGGGAGCTGCAGGCGCGGGTGACGGCACTTTTCCGCCGGCCCCGCCACCCAGGCGCGTCCGGCAACAACAACGTGCCCAAGGGCTCCGCCCCGAGCCCCAACCTCGACCTGGGTGGTGGCCTGGTCATCGAGCAGGATCGCCGCGAGGTCAAGGTCAACGAAGTCGCGGTCCCGCTGACCCGCACCGAGTTCGACCTCCTGGTTCTTTTTGCGCAGCGGTCCGGCCAGGTGTGGGACCGGCCGTCGATCGTGCGCGAGATGTGGCAGTCCGACTTCCAGGGCTCCAAGAACCTCGTGGATGCCCACGTCGGCAACCTCCGTCGCAAGCTCGACGTAGCCAGTCCCGGTGCCGTGTGGATCCACACCGTCCGGGGCATCGGCTTCCGGCTCGATCCCCTGAGCTGACGCCCCCGATCCGGGCGCCCGGTCGTCTCGGAGGCTCAGGCGTAGCCGAGATCGTGCAGCCGGCCGTCGTCGATGCCGAAGTGATGGGCGATCTCGTGCACCACGGTGATCCGGACCTCCTCCTCCAGCTGTTCCTCGCTGTCGCACATCTCCAGCAGCGGCCGCCGGTAGATGAAGATCCGATCCGGCAGCACCATCCCGTAGTCGCCGTAGCGCTCGGTGAGCGCGACGCCGTCGTACAGGCCCAGGATGTCCGGGTCGTCGACCGGGGCGTCGTCCTCGACCAGGACCACGACGTTCTCGATCAGGGACGCCAGCTCGTCCGGGATGTCGTCGAGAGCCTGGCTGACAAGAGCCTCGAAGGCGGGAGGCTCCATCACGATCGGCATGGGTCCATTGTCACCTCTCAACGGCGCGACCGCCCGGCGGCCGGAAACGGCGAACGCCCCGGATCTCGATGATCCGGGGCGTTGAGTGCGACCCCGACGGGACTCGAACCCGCGGCCTCCGCCGTGACAGGGCGGCGCGCTAACCAACTGCGCTACGGGGCCATGGCTCCACCATGGCGAAGCGGTGGAACTCTAACCCATCGTCGCACCCGCCTCCCAATCGACACCGGCGGCCCCGGGACGTCGCGCCGGACGGGGTCGGTGGGGGCTGTGCACCCATTGAAGTGGCACCCCCAACGGGATTCGAACCCGTGCTACCGCCGTGAAAGGGCGGGGTCCTGGGCCGCTAGACGATGGGGGCCGGACAGGACGACAGCATAGGGCTCGGGAGGTGGACGATCCCAAATTCGCTGAGCTCCAGGGCGCCCGGACGGGCGCGCTGATCCGGCTGGCCGTTTTCGTCGGGCCCTGCCGTCTCCGGTATGGTTTCGCTCGCTCGGGCAGGTAGCTCAGTTGGTACGAGCGTCCGCCTGAAAAGTGGAAGGTCGGCGGTTCGACCCCGCCCCTGCCCACGAGCACAGGAGCCGCAGACAGAGAGATCTGGCCTGCGGCTCCTTCCTTTCCCCGTCGAGCAGGTTCCAGAGGACGCTACAGGGGGAGCCGGATGGGCTCGCCGGCGCCGTTGCGCACGACCATGGAGTCGGGACTCGGCGTGCCCGCGGCCAGAGCCCCGGTGGCACCCAGGCCAGCGATGATCACGGACCCGGAGGCAAGCATGCCGACGCGCCCCTTACGGAGTGTGAACATTGGTTTCCCTGCGGTGAATGCGCGTCAAGACGTCGGTGACGGGTGACCCGCGCGAGCCAGCGCGGCCTAGCATGAGGCGATGGGCTCCAGTGGCCGGGTGATCGGCCTGACCCTCGTGATGTTGACCGTCGCTGCCGGCACCGCGGTCACGGTCGCCATTGCGTCCCGGGAGTCGCCGGGACCCGCTCCTGACAGCCCCGAGGGGTCGTCCAGGGCGTCCGTCCCCGGGTCCGGCCAGCTGGCAGGACCACCAGCCCTGCTGCCCAACCTGCGCAGCCTCGCCGCCACGGACCTCCAGGTGCAGCGAACCGCGGATGGTCGGCTGTTGCGCTTTTCGGCCTCGCTCGCCAACCTCGGTCCTGGACCGCTCCTGGTGCGGCCGCGGCCGGGACGCGGCGGCTGCCCCCCGGGACAACACCCGGCAGCACAGGTCCTGCACCGCGACGTGGACGGCGACGGCGCCTACCGGCCCGAGCAGGACGCGCCAGGGCCCGTGCGCCGCGCCGGGTGCATGCTCGCCCACCCGACGCACGACCACTGGCACTTCGACTCGATGGCCGGATACTCGCTGAGGTCGCCCACGACAGGCCAGCGTCTTGCGACGCGGCGGAAGGTGAGCTTCTGCCTGCGGGACAACCACCGGATCCGGGCCGCGGAGAGTCTGGTCGAGCAGGAGCACTTCGGGGAGTGCACCCGCACCGGACCGCAGGGCATCTCCCCGGGCTGGTTGGACGTCTACCTGTGGGACCTCCCCGGGCAGACGCTGCGGCTGCCCGCCGGCCTGGGCCGGCGCGTGCTCTGCCTCGACCTCACCGCCGATCCCGGAGACCTGCTCGCGGAGACCGACGAGACCGACAACGGCACCTCGATCACGGTGGTGGTCACCGACACCGTGGTGCAGCTTGGCCCACGTGGCAGGTGCGACGCGGCGTGAGCCGCCAGACCTCCACGGGCTACGGAATCGCGATCTCCGCCCAGACCAGCTTGCCGCGAGGCACGTTCTCGACGCCCCACGAGTTCGACATTGCGTCCACCAGCATGAGTCCTCGGCCGCCCTCGGCCTCGAAGTCCTGCGGCTGCGGCTCCGGGGTGCCCTCGCCCTCGTCGACGACCTCGATCCGGAAGGCCCCTGACGTGCGGGAGAGCTGCAACCGGAAGGCGGAGCCGCCATGGGTGACGGCGTTGGTGACGAGCTCGGTGACGACGAGCACGGCATCGTCGATGATGGCAGGCAGCCCCCAGTCGTCAAGCGCGTCACGCACGAGCTCTCGCGCCTTCCTGCCGGCGACAACGTCCCGGGTGGCGTCGAGCACCCGGACATCGCCCGACGTGCGACCGACATTCTCGAGCAGGTCCACGAGGTAGTCGAGGTCGGCGTCCTTGAGCACGTAGCCCGCTGTCCTCTCCTCGAACCACGCCCGGTCCGTCGGCTCCCTCGCCGAGAACACCACCACCCGGGTGGCCGGGGACTCCTCACGGACCCTGGCGAGGACGTCTCGGCCGGCGATGTCGGGGAGGCCGAGGTCGAGCACCACGATGTCGGGCCGCTGCTCGGTCGCGAGGATGATCGCGTCCGCGCCCGTGCTCGCCTCCCCCACGACCTCGAAACCGCCCCGGAAGCGCAGCGCGGTACGCACCAGACGACGGACGTCGCCGACGTCGTCGACCAGGGCGACCCTGATCGGGACGGCGTCGGCGCCCGTCACGAGGCGGCCCCGCTCGGCAAGCGGAGGGCAAAGGTCTTTTCGGCGACGTCGTACTCGACGTTGCCGCCGTGGGCGAGGGCGAGCTCCCGCACGATGAAGAGGCCGAGCCCAGAGCCGCCGGTCGACGTGCCGTAGCGTTCGAAGAGACGAGGCAAGACCTCGGAGGGTACGCCGGGTCCGGCGTCTGCGACCGTCACCACCACCTGGTTCCCCTCGGCCCGCGCACCGACGGTGACCGGCGGCTGACCGTGCCGCAGGGAGTTGACCAGCAGGTTGTCGACCATCTGTCCGAACCTGCCGGGGTCGGCGTAGACGACCAGACCCGGTGCCGCCTCCAGCACCAGGTCGGCGCCGGGCTGGGCGTTGCGCAGGGCAGCGACGAGATTGGCGAGGTGCTCGTCGACAGGGAGCCCGACCGGTCGCAGGTCGAGTGTGCGGGCGCGGGCGCGAGACGCCGTCAGGAGGTCCTCGAGCAGCCGTCGCAGCTGACCTGCGTTGCGGTTCACCCCCTCGGCGAGCTCGACTCGCTCCTCAGGGGTCAGGTCCTCATGGCGACGTGCCAGCAGGGTGGCCGAGGACGCCAGCACGCCGACGGGCGAGCGCAGCTCGTGCGCGGTCACGGCGAGGAACTCCGCCTGCTCGTCGGCCGCGAGCTGCAACTGTTCGTTGCTGTGCTCGAGCATGCTGAGCATCCGGCGGCGCTCCGTCGAGTCGCGGGTGACCTTGGCGAAGCCGACGAGCGCACCGTCCTCGTCATGGACGGCGGTGATGGTGACGTGGGCCCAGAACCGGCTGCCGTCCTTGCGGATACGCCAGCCCTCCTCCTCGTACCGACCCTCCGCCTGTGCCAGTTCGAGCTCATGCTCGGGATGCTTCTCGGCCTGCTTCTCCGGGGGATAGAACACGCGGAAGTGCTGGCCGATGATCTCCTTGGCTGTGTAGCCCTTGCTCCGTTGGGCACCGGCGTTCCAGCTCGCCACGTGGCCGTCGGGATCGAGCATGAAGATCGCGTAGTCCTGCACCGTCTCCACCAGCAACCGGAAGCGCTGCTCGGTCTGGCGCAGCTCCGCCTCCGCGGCCCGTTGGCCGGTCACGTCCTGCACCTGGAGGAAGAAGTAGAGCGGGCGCTCCATCGCGTCGAGCACCACCGATGCCGTCATCTGGAACCGGCGCCCATCCTCCCCACTCAGTCCGTGTTCGATCTGCACCGCGTTGTCGCCCCCGCGCAGCCGCTCCAGCGCGCGGCCGACCTCTCCACCCGTCGCGAGGTCGGCGTAGGGCGTGCCGATCAGGTCGTCGGCGTGGCTGTCGAGCAGCTGGCTGAGGTATCGGTTCAAGCGCACGATCCGACCATCGAGCGTGAGCGTGGCCATCCCGATGGCAGCGTCGTCGAAGATCTCGCGGAACCGTTCGAGGTGGTCAGCCAGTACCGAGTCGAGCTGCGGCGGGGACTCCTCTGGTCCTCGCCGCATCTCCCCAAGGGGGGCGCCATGCGGCGCGGCGATCTCCACAAGCCGCTCGACGAGCTCCTCCAACGGCACTGACTTCTCGAGGAACTCGGTGGCGCCCAGCCTGCGGGTGTGCTCGGCCAGACCGGCGGCATCGAAGCCGCTGAACATCACCACCCGGGTCGTCGGGGAGACGTCGAGCACGAGCGGCAGGGCGGCGAGTCCGTCCCGACCGGGCATCGAGACGTCGAGGAGCATGAGCGACGGGTGGTGCTGCCGGGCCAGCTCGACGGCGTCGTATCCGTCCGCGCCCTCGCCGACGACGTCGAGACGGCCGGAGAGCCGAAGCCGTGTCTTGAGCAGCGTTCGGACGTCGGGCGCGTCATCGACCACCACGATCGTGGGTGGACCCCCCATGTGCGGGAACCTATATCAGAAGCGCCCCTTGCGTGACCATCTCGGCCGAACCGACACGTGCGATCGACGCCGCGGTCCGCAGCAGTCAGAGGTGGTTTCGGCGGCGGCGACGATAGATGGCGGCCGCGCCGAGCAGGAACACCGAGGCCCCGACCAATCCGACGTTCGTCAGGCTCTCGCTGCTCTGCGGCGCGACGGCTCCGACGGGGTTCGGTTCCCCGGTCCAGCTCACTACGTCGATGCCCCGATGGATGTCGTCGACCGCGATGTAGTAGGTGCGCGTGCCGTCGGTATTGCGACGAATCTTGAAGTCCTCGGCCGCCCAGGTGTTGGCCCGGGGAAGCGTGAACGAGGACCGCTCGACGAACTGGAGGTTCCCGTCGTCGTCGACGAAGTAGTCGACGATCTTGATCCCCTGGGTGTAGTACGCCGCGATGAAGCGCTGCTCACCGGGGATGTGCTCGATGACGTGGATGTCGCAGAAGGTCGCCGCGGGGACCACAGCGTCGCTGATGTAGACGGCCTTCTCGCCCTCGGGCGTGGTGGCGTAGTCGATGTCCGACGGGTCGCTGATGTCGAACGCGTGGGCGCCTCCGTTGCCGTAGGGATTCTCGATCCCGGGCGAGCACGACGATCCGGGAGGTACGACGCCGCCGCCACGCTCGTCGGTCACGAACATGAAGCGTTCGTCGGCCGTCGGGTCCGCCTCGTGGGAGACCGCGATCCCCTGGTCGGAGCGGACCTGGTTGTTGCTGTTGCAGTTGCGCACATCGGACCCCGGCGGGCCGCAGTCCCGGCCGGGATGCTGGAAGGTGTCGAGGAAGCGCCAGCCGGTCGCCCGCTCGGTGCGCTCGGGTCCCATGCCGGAGCAGTCGGTGACCCTGGCCGTGGTCTTCGTCCCGTCGACCACCGGGCAGGGAAGGGTCTCGCCCCTGACCTGACCGCGACGGTTGACGAGATCGGAGACGTCGAGGATCAGCGTGGCGTTGATCCCCGCGCAGTAGAGGCGCTTGCGCTGGTAGGTGATGTCGTGGCAGGTAGCCGACCCCGGCTCGAGCGCGTCGGTCGTCTGGTCCCGCTGCTGGGTCCACTCGTCCTGGAGCTGGATCCGGGAGACCTGCGGTCGGCACTGGAGGCGGCGCTCCCCGGTCGTCGACCGCCTGTCGCCGAAGCAGGACCGCATGTCCATCACGTCGATCCAGTTGCGCCCGGCGAAGTCGGAGGAGCTGCTGTAGACGATCCAGGGGCGCTTGCCGTCGACCGTGTTCGTGTGGGTGTAACCCGGGAACCGCACCAGGTGGACCTCGCGGGGCTCCGCGACGTTGGTGGCGTCGACGATCTCGATGCCGCCGCCGTTCGGGTCGTGGCACCGGCCGGTCGCATCGGTGGTGTCGGTGAGGAGGGTGGAACCCTTCCTCTGGGCGACCTGGGTGTCGTGCTGGAGACCGGTGACGCTGGTGCTCGCGGGCGCACAGTGGGCCGACCCGAAGTCCGCCTGCCACCTCGGCCTGACCTGGCCGTCCTTGGTCAGTCGGATCAGCCGCTGGCCGATGCTCCCGACCTCGTCCTGGCCGAGGGTGCCGAAGGAGCCCCAGATGTCCTTGCTGCCCGCGGGCTGGAAGAACTCGAGGTCGGTGCCACCTCCGCTGAGCTGGGGCCCGGCCGTTCCCGGAAAGTTCGCGAGATGCTCCCAGATGCCGTCGCCGCGAGAGATGCCCGGCTCGACCGTGCCGTCGGTGGGCGCCAGCGGCGTGGTCGGGTCGGTGTGGTCCGCTGACGCAGGAGTGGCCACGGCGGACAACCCCAGGACGATCAACAGTGATGCCGCCGTCGAGACGGTGCGGTGCATGTACTTCTCCTCCGCGGATGGTCGACGCTGGGTTCAACGACCGGGTGTGCCGCAGGTCACGGGTCCGAGGGCGTTTGTCCTAGGCTCCCGCAGGTGGCAACGACCATCGGGCTAGGCAGTGGCTTCGCGCTGGCCAGTCCCTCTGCCCATCCGGGAGGCGCCACCCCGCATGTCGGGGTCCCGATCGGGATCGTGGTCCTTGCCGTCGTGACCGTCGTCGTCGTCGCCGCCGTGGCTGTGCCGGCGCGTGAGCAGCCCGCGACCCGCGTCCGCGCCGAGGAGCTGACCGCCTCCTGGTGGGGGGAGCTCTCACGGCTGCAGTGGGTCGTCCGGTCGATGTCCCTCGCCGGGCTGCTGCTGGCCGTGCTCGCCGGTCGGATCGGGGTGGACGACGAGCTGGAAAACCTGACCCCCGCCCTGACCGTCGGCGCCGGTCTCCCGCTTCTGGTGGCAGGCTGTCTGGTGCTCGGACGGCTGTGGCGCTGGGTCGACCCGTGGGACGCCCTGGCCAGGCTGGCAGTTCCGCGGGACCGGTCTGTGGCACCGGGACATGTTTGGCCCGCGGTGGTCGTGGTGCTCCCGTGGCTGTGGTTCCTCGGCGTCCACCCTCAGCCGCTCGATCCCCGCGCGATCGGGCTCGCGCTGGCGGCGTACACGGTCGTCACGCTCTCCGGCTGTCTGGCACTCGGACGGGTCCGCTGGCTGGCGTCGTCCGAGCCCGTCGGCGCCCTCCTGTCGTGGGTCGGCCTGGTCCCGCGCCGGCGGCTCACCCGTTGGGCACCGCCCTCGGGTGCTGCCGTCCTGCTGGGAGTGGTGATCGGGGGGCTGCTGTTCGGGTCGCTGCGGCGCACCGAGCTGTGGAGCCCGGTCGCGGTGCTACCCCTCGCGACGCTCTACGCGACGGGCGGCCTGCTCGTGGCCTGTGCGCTGGGAGGTACGGCGGCCGCGCTGGCCGGTCGGCTCGGTGGCTCACCGGAGCAGCTGGCCGTCGCTGCCCGGGCCCTGGTGCCGGCGGCGGCGGGGGTCGCCCTCGCGGTCTCGGTGGCGCGCAACCGGCTGTTCACCAGCGTGCAGCTCATCCCGGGGCTGCTCGGCGATCCGCTGGGGCGCGGGTGGGACCTTCTCGGAACACCGACGGCAGGACTGGAAGCGGCCCCGCTCGGGGCGGTCGGCCTCGTGGTCCTCCAGCTCGTCGTGGTGGCCCTCGCACATCTCCTGGCCGCGGCCACCGTCCCGCGGACGCTGGTCGGGGACGAGCGCCTGCCGGTCATCGTGCTCCTGGCCGGCTCGGTCGCGGCCGGCGTCGCCACGCTGTCCCTGCACTGAGGACGCGGAGCGCAGACGAGAGCAGCCGCAGGTCAGAGGAGATCCTGACCTGCGGCTGCTCGCCTGACTCAGTGGTGATGCCGTCAGCGGCGCACTCCGACGCCCTTCAGGCTGACCCGCCGTGGAGCGGCGAGGCTGTTGTCATCGATGGTGAGGAAGGCCCGCTTGGTGGAGTTCGCGTGCTGCCTCGGGGCGAACTTCACCGTGATCTCGCAGAAGGTCCCGGGGGCCTCCGACGCGCAGTTGTCCGTCACAGAGAACGCACCCGGGTTCAGGCCGCCCTTGCGGACCGTGGGCCGAGCGTTGGCGGTGCCGATGCTCGAGTAGCGCACCTTCTTGGTCACGGCGTCCGCCCTGCTGCCGTTGCCCAGCTGCAGCGCTCGCGTGCTGAGCGACGACATCGCGGTGTTGTCGCGCTTCTGACCCATCAGCGAGAACTGGTTGGTGCTGAAGGTCTGGCCACCGCCGGTCACAACGACCTTGTTGAAGCCGGTGGGCGAACCGGTGACCCGGTTGACGTTGTTGTGGTTCCCGATGAACGCCGAACCGCTGGGCCCGATCGTCCGGAGGAACGTCGTGATGTGGCCGTTGCGGACGGTGTTGAAGTCACCGTTGGTCTCGAACCGGCAGTCGGCGCTCCCGGTGCCGTCGGTACGGCAGGTCCTCGTGCGCCACGGGTCCTTGATCGTGTACCTCGTGTTCGGCTTGGCGCCCTCGAAGCGGAACCGGGCGCCGTTGCTGACGATTGGCGCCGCGGGCGTGACATCGGTGTCCATGATCGCCTCGACGCCGTAGAGCGCGCTCAGCGGGCCAGCGGCTGCATCGGCGGCGAAGTAGATGCCGAGGTGGTCGTCGGCCGGTGGCTCGCACTGGGCGTCAGGGGTGCCGTCGAGACAGAGCTCCAGGGCCAGTCCTTGGGCGTCCCGGTAGAAGTTCGGCGTACCCGATGCGTTCTCACCGCCACCGCGGGAGATGGCGCCGTTGGCGGCGCCGCCCATGGTTGCGAGGATGCCACTGGCGGCGAGCACAGCAGCCGAGAGCAGCGCCGTGGACCTCACGCCCCGGCGTCGTGTGAGTGTGATTGTTCGCATTACAAAGCCCCCCTTGGGTTTTGCGGCAGGGATCGCCGCCGGGGCCCCGGCGGCGATTGGGCTCGACCCTCCGCGACGGCCGTCAACGAAGCGTTAAAGAACCCTTGAGACACCAGCCGCCAGCCGGGTGGCGCCGTAACGGGCGCCACAGTCCCTCGTTGGACCCAGAGTCCGGCCGCCTGCGGGCGGCACCTCGGGAACCGAAGGAAACCATGCGCAGACTTGCTGCAGCTGCATTCGCCATCACCACCGTCCTGGGCCTCGGCGCCACCGCCGTGACCGCCGACGCGGCACCGACGTCGCCGAGCGTCTCCACCGCCGCCGCCCCCTACATCGTGGTACTCCACGACACCGCCGACGCCCGGGCCGTGGCCCCGGCCCAGGCGAGCCAGTTCGGCTTCGACCTCGGCCACGTCTACACCTCCGCCCTGCAGGGCTACTCAGCGACCATGTCCCCGGCGGTCGCCGAGGCGCTCGAGGCCTTGCCCGCCGTCCGGTGGGTGCAGCAGGACCGACCGGTCAGCATCGGCGCCCAGACCACGCCGACCGGCATCAACCGCGCCAACGCCGACGCCAGTCCGACCGCCGCGATCAACGGCGTCGACCAGCGGGTGAACGTCGACGTGGCCGTCATCGACACCGGTGCCGACCTGTCGCACCCCGACCTGAACATCAACCGTGCCGGTGCCAAGAACTGCTCGGTGGGATCGGTGAACGCCAACGACCTGCACGGTCACGGCACCCACGTCTCGGGCACCATCGGCGCGATCGACAACGCCAACGGCGTGGTCGGCATGGCACCGGGGGCCCGGATCTGGCCGGTCAAGGTCCTCACCGACGCCGGTACCGGCCTGAACTCCGACGTGATCTGCGGCATCGACTACGTCACCGCCAACGCCTCCCAGATCGAGGTCGCGAACATGAGCCTGGGCGGCGCGGGATCCGACGACGGCAACTGCGGCAACACCAACCAGGACGCGATGCACAAGGCGATCTGCCGGTCCGTCGCCGCGGGCATCACCTACGCCGTGGCCGCGGGCAACGACTCCGAGGACGCCTCGAACTCGACCCCCGCCGCGTACGACGAGGTGATCACCGTCAGCGCGCTCGCCGACTTCAACGGCCTGCCCGGCGGCGGTGCCCCGTCGACCTGCCGGTCCGACGTCGACGACACGTTCGCGAACTTCTCGAACTTCGGCTCCGACGTGGACCTGATCGCCCCCGGCGTCTGCATCAACTCGACGTGGATGCTGGGTGGCTACAACACCATCAGCGGTACGTCGATGGCAAGCCCGCACGTCGCCGGTGGCGCGGCCCTCTACAAGGCCACCCACCCGACGGCCACCCCTGCGGCGGTCAAGGCAGCCCTCCAGGCGGCCGGCACCCTCGACTGGAACAACTCCGACGACGGGGACAACACCAAGGAGCGCCTGCTCGACGTGACCACTTACTGATCGAGTCGTTACCTGCACGAGGGGCCGGGCCGTGGGGCCCGGCCCCTCGCTGCGTGCTGACTTCGCGGTAACCCACACTGCGCTCTACGCTTGAGTCCCGGACCTGCGCCACCCCTGCGGGCCCGGAGAGCAGCCACCCACCCCGTGGCGGACAACAGAAAGTGGGCACCCCAATGTCCGATGTGACCGTGGACGTGTTCGAGCTCGGGCCCGAGCACGAGCAGGTCGTCTTCTGCAACGACGCCGCGACCGGGCTGAAGGCCATCGTCGCGATCCACTCCACGGCACTCGGGCCGGCGCTGGGCGGCACCCGCTTCTACCCCTACCCCTCCACCGCCGACGCGATCCAGGACGTCCTGAATCTCTCGCGCGGGATGTCCTACAAGGCCGCTCTGGCCGGGCTCGACCTCGGCGGGGGCAAGGCCGTGATCATCGGCGACCCCGCGACGCTGAAGTCCGAAGCGCTGCTGCGCGCGTACGGGCGGTTCGTCCAGTCGCTCGGCGGGCGCTACTACACCGCCTGCGACGTCGGCACCTACTCCGCCGACATGGACGAGATCGCCCGCGAGTGCTCCTACGTCACCGGGCGCACGGTCGCCCATGGGGGCGCGGGAGACAGCTCGGTGCTCACGGCGTACGGCGTCTTCGAGGGCATGCGAGCCGCCGCGGAGGTCGCCTGGGGCGCCCCCTCCGTCGCGGGACGCATGGTCGGGGTGGCCGGCGTCGGCAAGGTCGGCCGGCACCTGGTGCGGCACCTGATCGAGGACGGCGCCTCCGTGGTCGTCACCGACGTGCACCGGCCGTCCGTCGAGCGGGTGCTCGACGAGTTCCCGCAGGTCACCGTGGTCGACTCCACCGAGGCGCTGGTAACGGCGCCCCTCGACATCTACGCACCGTGCGCCCTGGGTGGGGCCCTGACCGACGAGGTCGTCGAGGTGCTCTCCGCACGGATCGTGTGCGGCGCCGCCAACAATCAGCTGGCGCACCCGGGCGTCGAGAAGATGCTCGAGGAGCGCGGCGTGCTCTATGCGCCGGACTACTGCGTCAACTCGGGTGGTCTCATCCAGGTGGCCGACGAGCTCGAGGGATTCTCGTTCGAACGTGCCCAGCAGCGCGCAAGCGGGATCTTCGACACCACACGGAACGTGTTCGAGCTCGCCGCGCGGGACGGCGTACCTCCGGCGGTGGCGGCCGACCGGCTGGCCGAGCGGCGGATGCGCGACGTGGGCCGGCTCCGGGGGATTTGGCTCGGCTGAGCAAGCGACGCGACCGCGGCACGAGTCGGGCGAGCGCGGGAGAGCCGCGTTGGGTCAGTCTCTCGAGGGTTCCGCGTAGTCCGAGTAGCCGTCGTCCTGCTCGGCCTCGTCAGGCTGGTCCTGGTCCTTGTCGCCGTGCAGCTCTCGCGCCAGCGCCCCGAAGTCCGTCTCGTGGGTGCGGTACTTCAGGTCGCGGGCGACCTTCGTCTGCTTGGCCTTGGCTCGGCCGCGCCCCATAGGGTCGACCCCCTCGCACGCTTGGCCGGGGCTCCGGGCCCCGGTCTGTCCTAAAGGTTTCTCGTGGAGGCAACGCTACCTGTTGCCTGGGTGTTCCCGCACATCACCCTCCAGGCCCGGACAGAAATTGTCGCTCACCAGCCAGGGTGCTGCCCGACCAGCGACACCCGACCCTCGCCATCGGCGTCGGCGCGGACCTCGCCGGCCGGCCAGGCGCGGATCCCGTGGCCCTCGAGCAGGCTGATCGCGCTCTCCACGTCCTCGGCCGGCATGAGCGCGACCATGCCGACGCCGCAGTTCAGGGTCGCCTCGAGCTCGGTCTGCTCGACGCGGCCGACGCGTCGTACGACGTCGAAGACCGGCTGAGGTGTCCACGTCAACCGGTCGACGACTGCGGAGAGCTCGACCGGCAGCACCCGCTCGAGGTTGGCCGCGAGACCACCGCCGGTGACGTGGGCCATGGCGTGGACGCCGGTCTGCCGCGCCAGGTCCAGGCAGGCTCTGGCATAGATCCGGGTGGGCTCGAGGAGCTCCTCACCGAGCGGGCGCCCCAGCTCGTCCACGTGGCGGTCCAGCGACCACTTCGCGCTCTCGAGCAGCACGTGGCGCACGAGGGAGTAGCCGTTGGAGTGGAGACCGCTGGCCTCCATCGCCACCAGGACGTCGCCCGGCCGGACCCGCCCCGGCCCCAGCAGCTGGTCCGCCTCCACCACCCCGGTGGTCGCCCCGGCGAGGTCATAGTCGTCCGGCCCGAGCAGCCCCGGATGCTCGGCGGTCTCGCCGCCGATCAGGGCGCAGCCCGCCTCGACGCAGGCCTCCGCGATGCCCTTGACGATGGCCGCGATCCGCTCGGGGACGACGCGGCCGGTGGCAATGTAGTCGGTCATGAACAGGGGCTCGGCCCCGCAGACCACCAGGTCGTCGACGACCATGCCGACCAGGTCGAACCCGATCGTGTCGTGGACGTCCATGGCCTGTGCGACAGCGACCTTGGTGCCGACCCCGTCGGTGGAGGTGGCCAGCAGCGGGCGTTCGTAACGGGTCAGGGCCGAGGCGTCGAAGAGCCCCGCAAACCCGCCGATCCCGCCGATCACCTCGGGCCGCCGCGTCTTGTCCACCCAGCCCTTCATCAGCTCGATCGCCTTGTCGGCGGCCTCGATCGAGACCCCCGCCGCCGCGTAGGAGGTGGCGGTCGAGGCTGGCGCGGACTCGGACGGGGGCTGCGGCACGGGGTTCTCCTACGGGTTGGGGAGCGGCAGTGCCTCGGAGGTGATCGAGGTCTCGAGCAGGTGCTTCCCGAGCAGGCTCTCATCAGGGAGATCGATGGGGTACTCGCCGGTGAAGCAGGCCTGGCAGAGACGCTCGGAAGGCTGGGCGGTGGCCTCGACCATGCCCTCGAGAGAGATGTAGCCGAGGCTGTCGGCGCCCACGCTCGCCGCGATCTCGTCCTCGTCGAGGCCGTTGGCGATCAGCTCGGCACGGGTCGCGAAGTCGATGCCGTAGAAACAGGGCCACTTCACCGGCGGGCTGGAGATCCGCACGTGGACCTCGAGCGCGCCCGCCTCGCGGAGCATCCGCACCTGGGCCCGCTGGGTGTTGCCCCGCACGATCGAGTCGTCCACGACCACGATCCGCTTGCCGCGGATCATGTGGGGGAGAGCGTTCAGCTTGAGCCGGATGCCGAGCTGGCGCAGCGTCTGGCTGGGCTGGATGAACGTGCGCCCGACGTAGGCGTTCTTGACGAAGCCCTGGCCGAAGGGGATGCCGCTCTCCTCGGCGTAGCCCGCCGCTGCCGGAGTGCCGGACTCGGGGACCGGCATCACCAGGTCTGCCTCGACCGGGAACTCACGGGCCAGCCGCCTGCCCATCTCGACCCGGGCCTCGTGAACGCTGCGACCGGCGATGGTGGCGTCGGGCCGAGCGAGGTAGACGTACTCGAACACGCAGCCCTTCGGCTTGGCCTCGGCGAACCGGTGGGTGCGCAGCCCGTTCTCGTCGATCGCGACCAGCTCGCCCGGCTCCACCTCGCGGACGACGCTGGCGCCGATCGTCGCCAGCGCGGCGTCCTCGCTGGCCACCACCCAGCCGCGCTCGAGGCGCCCCAGGACCAGGGGGCGGATCCCCTGGGGGTCGCGGGCGGCGTACAGGGTGTTCTCGTTCATCCAGACGAAGGAGAACGCGCCCCGCAGCCGGGGCAGGACCTCGAGGGCGCGCTGCTCGAGGGAGGTGTCGGGATGTCGCGCCAGCAGGGCGGTGACCAGGCCGGTGTCGTTGGTCGACACGTCCAGGTTGCGCGCGTGGATGTCGAGCTCGTCGCTCGCCCGGGGGAGCTCGGTGACCATGGTGGCCAGCTCGGCGGTGTTGATCAGGTTGCCGTTGTGGCCGAGGGCGATCGATCCGTCGGCGGTGGGACGGAAGGTCGGTTGTGCGTTGTCCCAGTTGCTCGAGCCCGTCGTGGAGTACCGCGCGTGGCCGATCGCGAGGTGCCCCTTCAGGGAGGCCAGGGTGGTCTCGTCGAAGACCTGCGACACCAGGCCCATGTCCTTGTAGACGAGGATCTGGCGCCCGTTGCTCACGGCGATGCCCGCTGACTCCTGGCCGCGGTGCTGCAGCGCGTAGAGTCCGAAGTACGTCAGCTTGGCGACGTCCTCCCCGGGGGCCCAGACCCCGAAGACCCCGCAGGCGTCCTGCGGACCCCGGTCGTGGGGGTCGAGGGCCGCGGTGAGCCGGCCGTCGCCTCCGGGGCGCGACGTGGGGGTCGGGGGCACGGGTCGAGTGTAAGTGGCCGGGGCGGCCGTCCCGGTATCGGCGGGCCGCAACCGCCGGATCGGTCCGGCCGCCGCTCTCACGCGGCGTAGTGGAGCGCCGACTTCTCGTATCATTCTCCGGCGGGGGGTCGGCACTGGCCTTTACCATGACCATCGGGGGGGAGGTGCTCAACGATGACCGAAGGGACGGCAGACGAGTCGGTGTCCAGCGCGCTCGACCAGCCCTTCGTCGACAACTGGTCCCAGGCCGTCTTCCGCGAGGGCCTCCAGCTGATTGCCGAGGGTGTCACCGAGCTGGTGGGTTTCGGCGTCGCCGTGGTCAGCGTCGTACGCAACGACCAGCTCGAGGTCGTCGCCGTCGCGGGCGACGAGAAGGTCCGCTCGGAGATCCACGGCACCCGCACCCCGATCCGCACGCTGCAGGCCGAGCTCGACAAGGCCGACAGCTGGGGCCTGATGCAGTTCGTGCCCCACGAGCGGCTCAACGACGAGGTCCTGGCCACCGGGTGGGTCCCCGACATCGAACCCCTCGAGGGTCCCGACGCCTGGCACCCGCTCGACCTGCTGATCGCGCCTCTCCACGGCTCCGACGGCGAGCTCCTGGGCACCATGGCCATCGACCTCCCGATCGACGGGCGGCGGCCCGGTCCCGAGCAGCGCCGGATGCTGGAGAAGTACGCCGCCCAGGCCGGTCGCGCGGTCGTCACGGCGCTCGAGCGCGAGCGCCTCGCCGAGCAGATGCGCCTCGCCACGGCCGCACGGACCATCGTCCGCGGGGCGAGCGCCCAGCTCTCCCTCGACAACCTGCTCGCGGCCGTCCAGCCCGCGCTCATCCAGGGGTTCGGCGCCACCGGCATGTGGATCGAGACCTTCGACGAGATGGGCGGCGACGGCATCCTCTACGCCGGCGACGGCTCGCAGCTGACCATGCCGCCGGAGCTGATGCAGCTTGCCGAGCGTTCCGCCCACCGCTGCTGGGCCAGCCAGAAAGCCCAGATCGTGGCTGCCGACCGTCCTGCGTCGCCGGAGCTGGACGGCGGCGAACGCGGCCTCGTGCTCGACTTCCTCGCCGGCATCGGGGTCTCCTCTGCTCTGTTCGCACCGCTCGGCGCCGGGACCGAGTGCCTCGGCAACATGGTGCTGACCCGCGATGCCGGCCTTCCCGACTGGACCAAGGTGGAGATGGCCGCAGCGCTCGACCTGGGACACGACCTGGGCCGGGCGATCCTCAACGCCCGCACCTTCGAGCGCGAGCACGAGCTCGTGCAAGAGCTGCGCGCTCTCGACATCTACAAGAGCCAGCTGATCGCGACGGTCTCCCACGAGCTGAAGAATCCCCTCACCTCCATCGTCGGACACCTCGAGATGCTCGAGCAGGTCCCCGAGCTCGACCCTCTCGCTCTCAGCTCCATCGCCGCCATGGAGCGCGCCTCGGGACGGCTGAGCCGCGTCATCAACGACCTGCTCCTGCTCTCGCGGGTCGACGACCCCGCCACACCGGTGGTCGCCGTTCCGGTGGACCTGCGCGCCGTCCTCGCGGACGTGCTCGACGTCAACGCGGTCTCCGCCCGCAACAAGGAGCTGACGATCCGCGTGGTCGCTCCCGACGAGCCGCTGCTCGCGCTGGGTGATCACGACGAGCTGGACCGGATCTGCGCCAACCTGATCAGCAACGCCGTCAAGTACACCCCACCCGGACGCTCCATCACGGTCACGCTGGACCGAATGGGTGATCGGGTGATGTTCGCCGTCGCCGACGAGGGCATCGGCATCTCCACCGCGGACCAGGACCAGCTCTTCAGCGAGTTCTTCCGCTCCGCCAACCCCGAGGCCCACTCCCAGCCGGGCACCGGACTCGGCCTCGCGATCGTGCAGCGGATCGTGCACCGACACGACGGCAGGATCCAGGTTGACTCCGAGCTCGGCAAGGGCAGCACGTTCACGGTCGAACTGCCGGCCGCGCCGCACTGACGCCCGTCGTCGCGTTCACGTCCGACCGGTCTGGTCGCCACGGTGGCGGGCGTTTGTGAATCCTGGACTTCGGTGAGAGTTTGAGCCGCATGACGACCCCTCACGACATCACCACTCCAGCCGGCCTCGCCGGAGAGACCCTCCGGCACATCGCGCTCACCGAGGACTTCGCAGCGCACAACTACCACCCGCTGCGCGTCGTGCTCGCCACCGGCGACGGCGCCTGGGTGACCGACGTGGACGGCCGTCGCTACCTGGACTGTCTCGCCGGCTACTCCGCCCTCAACTTCGGACACGGGCACCCCGGGCTGCTGGCCCGCGCGCAGGAGCAGATGTCCAGGCTCACCCTGACCAGCCGGGCTTTCTACAACGACCAGCTCGGGCCGTTCGCCCACGACCTGGCCGGGCTCACCGGCAAGGAGATGGTCCTGCCGATGAACTCCGGCGCCGAAGCCGTGGAGACGGCCATCAAGGTGAGCCGCAAGTGGGGCTACCTCGTGAAGGGCGTTCCGGAGAACCAGGCCACCATCGTCGCGATGGAGGGCAACTTCCACGGTCGGACCACGACGATCGTGTCATTCTCCACGGATTCGGCGGCCACCGCCTTCTACGCCCCGTACACCCCGGGCTTCCGGCTGGTGCCCTTCGGTGACTTCGAGGCCCTCGAGGCCGCCATCGACGAGACCACGGTCGCCGTGCTGCTGGAGCCGATCCAGGGCGAGAGTGGCGTGATCATCCCGCCCGAGGGCTACCTGCACGAGGTGCGGGCGCTCTGCAACCGCGAGCAGGTCCTGATGGTGGCCGACGAGATCCAGTCGGGCCTCGCGCGCACCGGCCGCACCTTCGCCTGCGACCACGAGGACGTCGTACCCGACGTCTACATCCTGGGCAAGGCGCTCGGCGGCGGGTTCTACCCGGTCTCTGCGATCGCTGCAGACGGTGACATTCTGCAGGTGATCACGCCCGGGACCCACGGCTCGACGTTCGGGGGCAACCCGCTGGCCGCGGCCATCGGCCGCGAGGTGGTCTCGATGCTGATGACCGGCGAGTTCCAGGAGCGGGCCACACGTCTCGGTGCACACCTGGCGAAGGGGCTGGAGGAGCTGGTGGGCGAGGGCGTCGATGCCGTCCGCTCCCGCGGCCTGTGGGCAGGGGTCGACATCAGCGACGAGCTCACGACCGGTCGGCACTTCTGCGAGCAGCTCCTCGAGCACGGGGTCCTCGCCAAGGAGGCGCACGGCCAGACCGTCCGGCTCGCACCTCCGCTGGTGGCGACGGAGGAGGACCTCGACCAGGTCATCGCCGCCTTCCGCTCGGTCTGCGCCGCCTGACCAACTCGGGTAGTCAGGAGCTGCCGAGGTTGCGGAGCAGGAGCGCCTCGGCGAGGACCACCCGCTCGAACTCGGCGAGGTGCAGTCCTTCGTTGGCGCCGTGGGCCCGGGTGTCCGGGTCCTCGACGCCGGTGACGAGGACGCTCGCCTGGGGGAAGGCCTCGAGGAACTCGGCGATGAACGGGATCGAGCCGCCGACGCCCATGTCGACCGGCTCGGTGCCGTCCCAGGCCTCGGTGAAGGCCGCGCGCGCGGCGTCGTACGCCGGACCGGTGGCGTCGATCTGGGTGGCCTCGCCGGTGTCGACGACCGTGAACGTCAGTTCGGCTCCCCACGGAACCCGCTCCTCGAGGTGGTGGCGCAGGCGCGCGATGCCGTTCTCGGTGGTGTCGCCGGGTGCGATCCGCATCGAGATCTTGGCGCGGGCGGTGGGCACCAGGGTGTTGCTGGCGCCGTCGACCTTGGGTGCGTCCAGGCCGGTGATGCTGAGCGAGGGCCGGGTCCAGAGGCGTTCGACGACCGAGCCGTCGCCGATCCACTCGATGCCGGGGGCGGCGCCCGACTCGGCGCGGAGCCGGTCCTCCGGGTACTCCACGTCGGCAGCCGGCCCGCTGTGCAGACCCGCGACCGCGACGTTGCCGGCGTCGTCGTGGAGGCTGGCGATGAGCCGGCTGAGCGTGATCAGCGCGTCCGGGACCAGCCCGCCCCACATGCCGGAGTGCACCGCGTGGGTGAGGGTGCGGACCTCGATGTCGGCGCGGACCAGCCCGCGGAGGCTGGTGGTCAGCGCAGGGACACCGATGTCCCAGTTGCCGGAGTCGGCGATCACGATGACGTCGGCGTGTAGCCGCGACTGGTGCTCCCTGAGCAGGGCGGGCAGGGTGTCGGAGCCGACCTCCTCCTCGCCCTCGATGAACATGGTGACGCCGACCGGGAGGTCGTCGCCGAACACCCGCAGGGCCCCGAGGTGAGCCGCGATCCCGGCCTTGTCGTCGGCGGCGCCCCGGCCGTAGAGGCGGTCGCCGCGCTCGGTCGGCTCGAACGGCGGCGAGTCCCACTCGGCGTGGTCGTTCTCGGGCTGGACGTCGTGGTGGGCGTAGAGCAGAACGGTCGGCGCTCCCTCGGGACCAGGCTTGTGGGCGATCACGGCCGGTGCTCCCCCGTCGGCGCTGACGATGTCGACGGTCTCGAACTTCTCGGCCCGGAACAGATCGGCCACCGCCTCGGCGCTGCGCTGCACCTCGTGCGCGCGGCCCGGGTCGGCGCTCACCGACTCGATCCTGACCAGGTCCTCGAGGTCGCGGCGGATCCCGGGCAGGACGGACTGGACGCGGGCGCCGATGTCGTCTGTCATGCGGCCAACCTATCCGTCGGAGTCGGACAGCTCGCCCGAGGTGGGCGGGTAGGGCAGCAGCATCGAGAGCAGCACATAGGTGCGCCGTTCGGGGTCGCGGCCGCGCGTACGGGCCGACCACTCCTGGACGACGTCGTCGAGCTCGGATGAGAGCTGTCGTGCCTCGTCCTTGGTCAGCCGGATCGTGTAGTTGGAGATGGTCCGCTGCGTGCCGGGGAGCCGTTCCCCGAAGTAGGCGGCATCCACGATCTGCCGCGCCCATGCGGAGGAGCTGCGGTTGAAGACGCCCACGGCCGCCTTACCTCCAGGGGCCTCCTCCATCACGCCGGTGTCGATGGCGAGGCCGCGTTCGTCGGCCACCCGCCAGACCCGGTCACGGCGGTCACGGGCCTGCTCCGGCGCCTCGACAACGAGCCCGTACTTCGCCAACTGACGCAGGTGGAAGCTCGCTTGGTTGGCGGGGATGTCGAGGTCTCTGGCCAGGTCCGCGGCCCGGGACGGCCCGGAGGCCGAAAGTTCGCCGAGGATGCGGTTGCGCACGGGGTGAGCGATGGCGCGCAGGATCCGCGGGTCGTGGACCCGGTCCTCCGAGTGGGGGCGATCGGTCATGGGCACATGCTATCCGCGCATATTATTGCGCACTATTACTTGCGCAATATATGGTGCGCATATGGCCGGCTACCGAACCCTCGCCCGCAACCGCGACTTCACGATCCTGTGGACCGGGGAGGCCGTCAGCCAGCTCGGCAGCCAGATGAGCATGTTCGTGTTCCCCCTGGTCGGCTACTCGATCACCGGCTCGGCCGTCCTCGCCGGGCTGCCAGTGGCGGCATTCCTGCTCGGCCACGTCACCGCCCTGCTGCCCGCCGGGGTGGTCGTGGACCGCACCGACCGGCGGCGCCTCCTCCTGGCCGCCAGCGGGTCCGGGGTCCTGCTCTACGCATCGCTCGGGGTCGCTGCTCTGGCCGATGCGGTCACGCTGCCACACCTGGTGATCGTCGGATTCCTCACCGGCGTCGGCGCCGGTGTCTTCGGGCCGGCCGAGATGTCGGCCGTCCGCAGCGTCGTCACCACCAACGAGCTGCCCACCGCGCTGAGCCAGAACCAGGCCCGCCAGCACATAGGTGCCCTGCTCGGCGGCCCGCTCGGGGGGCTCCTGTACGGCGCTGGCCGAGCCGTTCCGTTCCTCGTGGACGCCGTGACCTTTGCGATCTCCTGCGCGACGCTGAGCCGGATCCGCACCGACCTCTCCGCACCTCGTCGGGGCCGACCCACCCGGGTTCGCGACGACCTGGCCGTGGGCTTCCGCCACATCATCGCGCGGCCCTACTTCCGCGCGGTGCTTGCTTACGGCGCCGCTTCGAACCTGGTCATCAACGCCGTGTTCTACGTGGCGATCCTCCGGCTCGTGCAGGCGGACGTGCACCCGGTCCAGATCGGGATGATCGAGACCTGTGCCGGCCTGGGCGGGATCGTCGGCGCAATCGCCGCGCCGTACCTCATCGACCGGCTGCGGACCGGAACCTTGACCGTCGCAGTCGCATGGAGCTGGGTGCCCCTGTTGGTGCCGGTCGCGCTCTGGCCCTCTCCGTGGCTGATCGGCGGGATGTTGGGGCTCGGCTTGCTGCTGAACCCCGCGGGCAACGCAGGGGCGCAGGCCTACAGAATGGCGATCACGCCCGCCAACCTCCAGGGCCGGATCTCGTCGGCTTCCGCGTTCCTCTCGATGAGCGTGATGCCGCTGGCTCCGCTCGTCGGCGGCTACCTGCTCGAACGTTTCGGTGGCGTCGCGGCGACGTTCGGGCTGCTGCTCACCGCGGTGCTGGCGGCCTCGATCCCAACGCTGAGCCGGTCGGTCCGCGCGGTGCCGCGTCCGGCCGAGTGGACACGCCTGCCCGACTCAGGAGACCACGTTGCGCAGGGGGCGTCCGGCGACGAGCCGCTGCAGCTGGTCCCGGAGCAGGTCGGCCATCCGGGGCAGCATGGCGGTGGTGCCGCCGGCGACGTGGGGCGTGATGAGTACGCCGGGAGCCGACCAGAGCGGGTGCCCGTCCGGTAGCGGCTCGGGATCGGTGACGTCGAGGGCAAACCTGAGCCGCCCCGCATGCCGAAGCACTGCCTCGCCGTCGAGCACCCCTCCTCGGGCCACGTTGACGACCACGGCGCCGTCCGGGAGCGCGGTCAGGACGCCGTCGTCCACGAACCCTCGGGTCCCTTCGCCGAGCGGGAGCAGCACGATCACCACGTCCTGTTCGCGCAGGAGGTCCGGCAGCTCGTCGACACCGTGGACCTGACCGACGAGCTGGTCCTGACGGGCGCTCGACGCGACGGCGGTGATGTCTGCGCGCATGGGCAGCAGCCGTTCGGCCACGGCCCGGCCGATCGAGCCGTAGCCGAGGACCATCACCCGCGAGTCCGCCAGCGAACGGCGATCCCACAGGTTCGTCCAGTGGCCGTGGCTGCGCACCGCCTCCGGGATGCCGCGCAGCACCGCCAGGGTGAGTCCGACCGCATGCTCGGCCGTCGCGTCGTCATGCACCCCGGCGGCGTTGGCGAGCACCACGCCGTCGGGCAGGAGCTCCAGCTGGCCGTCGTACCCCGCCAGCTGGGTCTGCACGACGCGGAGCGCCGGCAGCTCGCGGAGGCGCTGCATGCCGCGGATCGTGCTGCGGTAGTCGGGCACGTAGACCTCGACCTCGTCGGGCGGCGGGGGAAGATCGGACCCGTCCCAGACGACGTACTCGACGCCCTCGACCGGGCCCACCGCATCGCGCAGCTCCTCGGTCGGCACCGCGACGATCACGGCGCCACCTCGACCAGCGGGAGGTACGGCGCCAGGTCGGTCCGCTCACCGGAGGCCCGGACCCGGCCCTCGTCGACCGCGGTGGACCAGTCGATGGCGCCGGTGGCGAGCGCGATCCACGTCCGCGGGTCGGTCTCGACGACGGCTGGCGGCGTACCGCGGGTGTGCCGCACGCCCTCCACGACCTGGGCGGCGGCATAGGGCGGGACCCGCACCTCGACCGACCTGCCGGGTGCACGGTCGGCGAGCAGGGCCAGGAAGTGCTTGCTGAGGAGCTTGAGGTCCGCCGGCGCCCACTCTTCCCGGGCCAGCGCCTCGGCCACGGCGTCCGGGTCGGCGGGGCGCAGTCTGGCAGGCACGGATCCGAGCCTATCGGCGCGCTCGGCATGCATGGATGGCCGATTGCGATAGTCCGGAACATTCGACACCTCCCAGGGCACAGCGAGGGTGCGAAAAGTTCCGGACTATCGGATCTGGGCGAGGATCTCGAGCTGCCGAGACCAGGCGTCGGAGGTCGGGTCGATGACGACGAAGTGGTCGCCGTCGACCTCGACCAGCGCGGCGTCGGCGCCGGCGGCGGTCGCGGCGGCGACGTACGACGTGGACTGGCTGATGGGGACGATGGTGTCACCGCGGCCGTGGACGCAGCGGACCGGCACGTGCAGCGGGACCTGCCGGAGGGGATCCACCCGGTCGTCCCCAGGCCCGGGCGGGTGGCCGAGGAAGGCCTCGACGGCGCCGCCGCCGAGGCCGAGCTCGTGGGCGGTCTGCAGGTCGAGCACTCCGGCCTGGGAGACGACCCCTGTGACCGGCACCCGCTCCGGCTGCCACGTCTCGAAGCGGCCGCGCGACGCGGCCCAGGTGGCAAGGTGACCACCCGCCGAGTGGCCGAGGGTGATCACCCTCGAGGTGTCGAGCCCGTCGACGTCGGCGAGCGCGTCGAGGCCGGCAGCCACGTCGTCGAGCGTCTGCGGCAGACCGCCGCCGTTGCCGACCCGGCGGTACTCCAGGTTCCAGGCGGTCCAGCCCTCGGCGGCCAGGCTGGCAGCGAGCGGTCGGCCCAGCGAGGCGTCGTACTCCGCCTTCCAGAAGCCACCGTGGATCACCACCACCACGCCACGGGACTCCCCCGAGGGGTGGTGGATCTCGGCGAACTGGCTGGGGTCGTCGCCGTACGAGACGGTCTCGGCGCTGGTCACCCGAGGGCCGAGGGCAGCGTGGCTGACCACGCCTCCCGCACCTCGGACAACGGCACGGTGAACTCGCCCTCGACCGTCAGGTCCACGCCGCCGGTGGTGCCGATCCGCGTGAGGGGTACGCCGTGCCGCGCGGCCAGGTCGGAGAGCCGCTCGGCGCCGGCCTCCGGGACGGTGACGATCGCGCGGGCCGCCGACTCGGCGAACAGGTCGAGGAAGGCGTCGCCCGGCACGGACACCGTCGCCCCGATGTCGGCGCGGAGCGCGGCCTCGACGAGAGCCTGCGCCAGCCCCCCGTCGGACAGGTCGTGAGCCGAGGTCACCAGCCCGACGGCGTCGGCCAGCAGCGCGGCCAGGGCCTTCTCGGCGGGCAGGTCGACCTGGGGCGGCAGGCCGCCCAGGTGGCCGTGCACGACGTGGGCCCACTCCGAGCCCGACAGCTCCTCGCGGGTCTCGCCGAGCAGGAAGATCTGCTCGCCCAGTGCGACGAACCCGGACGGGGTCCGCCGGGTGACGTCGTCGATCACCCCGAGGACGGCGACGACGGGGGTCGGCAGGATCGCCACCTCGCCGGTCTGGTTGTAGAGGCTGACGTTGCCGCCGGTGACGGGCACGCCGAGCTCGAGGCAGGCGTCCTTCAGACCGCGGCAGGCCTCGGCGAACTGCCACATGACGGCGGGGTCCTCGGGCGAGCCGAAGTTGAGGCAGTCCGAGATCGCGAGCGGCCGCGCGCCGCCGGTCGCGACGTTGCGGTAGGCCTCGACGAGGGCCAGCTGCGCGCCGGCATACGGGTCCAGCTTCGCGAACCGGCCGTTGCAGTCGGTCGAGACGGCGACCCCGAGGTTCGTGGACTCGTCGACGCGGACCATGCCGCTGTCGGAGGGTTGGGCGAGGACGGTGTTGCCGCGGACGTAACGGTCGTACTGGTCGGTGATCCACGAGCGGTCGCAGAGGTTCGGGCTCGCGACCAGCCGCAGGAGGGTCGCGCGGAGCTCGTCGCCGGAGGACGGTCGCGCCAGCTTCTCGGCCACGTCGGCCTGCAGGTCGTCCTGCCAGTCAGGCCGGGCGAACGGGCGGTGGTACGTCGGCCCGTCGTGCGCCACCGATCGCGGGGGTACGTCGACCACGCGCTCACCGCGCCAGTCGATCTGGAGGGTCCCTGTGTCGGTGACCTCGCCGATGACCGTCGCCTCGACCCCCCACCGGTCACAGACGGCCAGGAACTGTTCGACGTCGCCGGGCTCGACGACGGCCATCATCCGTTCCTGCGACTCGCTCATCAGGATTTCCTCGGGGGCCAGCGTGGAGTCACGCAGCGGCACCCGGTCGAGCTCCACGTGCATGCCGCCGTCGCCTGCGCTGGCGAGCTCGCTCGTCGCGCACGAGAGCCCGGCGCCGCCGAGGTCCTGGATGCCGGCGACCAGCCCGGCCGCGAAGATCTCCAGCGTGCACTCGATCAGGAGCTTCTCCATGAACGGGTCACCGACCTGGACGCTGGGCCGCTTCGCTGGTCCACCCGCCTCGAAGGTCTCGCTGGCCAGGACGGAGACCCCGCCGATGCCGTCGCCGCCGGTACGAGCGCCGTACAGGATCACCTGGTTGCCGACACCCGACGCCTTGGCGAGGTGGAGATCCTCGTGCCGGAGCACGCCCACGCACAGCGCGTTGACCAGGGGGTTGCCGACGTAGGTGGTGTCGAAGACCGCCTCGCCGCCGATGTTCGGCAGGCCCAGGCAGTTGCCGTAGCCGCCGACCCCGGCGACGATGCCCGGCAGCACGCGATGGGTGTCGTCGGCGTCCAGCGGACCGAAGCGCAGTGGATCCATCACGGCAACGGGCCGCGCCCCCATGGCCAGGATGTCGCGGACGATGCCTCCGATGCCGGTGGCGGCGCCCTGGTAGGGCTCGACGTACGACGGGTGGTTGTGGCTCTCGACCTTGAAGGTGACGGCGTAGCCCTGGCCGACGTCGATCACGCCGGCGTTCTCGCCGATACCGGCGAGCATCTTGCCGACCGGGGTCTCCTGCGGGAGCTCGGAGAACTGCTTCAGATGGACCTTGGACGACTTGTAGGAGCAGTGCTCGCTCCACATCACGGAGTACATCGCCAGCTCGCTGGACGTCGGTCGCCGGCCGAGGATCTCGCGGATCCGCGTGTACTCGTCGGGCTTCAGCCCCAGCGCGGCGAAGGGCTGTTCGCGGTCCGGATCCTCGGCGGCCACGGCGACGGTATCGAGCACGGCGTCAATCTACCGGCGCCACCAGGGTGCCTCGCCGCCCCGCCCTCCGGAGAGTCCCCTGGGCAGAACTACAGGGCTGTAGTTATCCAGAACCGCTGTTACGCCTGTGATTAGTGAGGTTATGGTGACGTCGCTCGGCGCCCGACCGAGCTCTGTCTTTCAGGAGCCCGCCATGACTCGCTCGGTCGCCCGCACGGCCAGGACGGCCGTCGTCGCCCTGCTGACCGGCCTCGCCGCGACCCTCGCGGTGGCCCCCGTGCAGGCCAGCACCATCGTCACTCCGGGCAACTTCACCGGCTACGGCTTCGACCAGTGCCTGGCCCCCACCCAGGGCGCCATGGACGCCTGGCTGAAGAACTCGCCGTTCCTGGCGGTCGGCATCTACATCTCCGGAGACTCCCGGGCCTGCCGCTCCCAGCCGAACCTCACCAAGACCTGGATCAACACCCAGCTCGGCAACGGCTGGCGCCTGCTGCCGATCACGCTCGGTCCCCAGGCCTCCTGCAGCACCCGGTTCCCCAGGTACGGCAACGACGAGACGATCAACCCCCGGCCGGGCGCCGACGGCAGGTACGGACAGGCCCGGGCCCAGGGCCGGGCCGAGGCGGTCAAGGCGGTGGCCGCGGCCAAGGCGCTGGGCATCGCGCCACGCAGCACGCTGTGGTACGACCTCGAGGGTTTCGACCACACCCGCACCCACTGCCGCGAGTCGGCTCTGGGATTCCTCAGCGGATGGACGTTCAAGCTGCACGAGCTCAACTACGTCTCCGGCGTCTACTCCAGCGTCGGATCGGGCATCAAGATCCTCGACGACGCCCGCGTGAAGCGGCCCAGCGCGTTCAACCTGCCCGACATGATCTGGCTGGCCCGCTGGGACGGGAAGGCCAACACCAGCTCGTCGTACATCCGCGACGACGGCTGGCGGCCCGGCGGCCGGGTGAAGCAGTATCAGGGCGGGCACAACGAGACCTGGGGCGGCGTCACGATCAACATCGACCGCAACTTCCTCGATCTCGGCAAGGGGTCGTGGGCACCCCGCGAGAACCACTGCAACGGGACCCGGATCTCCTACCCCCGCTACGCGCGCGTCGCACCCGGCACCACCGACACCGCCACGGTGAAGGCGCTGCAGTGCCTGCTCAAGGAGAAGGGCACGTACGCCGGCCGGGTCAACGGCACCTACACCGAGGGGCTGCGCACGGCCGCCCGTGCTTGGCAGAAGAGCCACGGCTTCACGGTCAGGGACAGCTGGACCCGGCCGAACTGGATGTCACTCCTCGTCGCGGGCCAGGGCAAGGTCCTGAAGTGGGGTTCGGGGGGTCCCGAGGTGCGCCGTCTGCAGCGCGGGCTCAACGCGGCTCACCACGCCGGGCTGGGCGTGACCGGGGTGTTCAAGAAGGCCACCGGCGACGCGCTGCGCACCTACCAGCGGCGAGTGGGCGTGAAGGCCAACGGGATCGCGGGCCCGTCGACGTGGCGTGCCCTGCGAAACGGCAAGCGCTGAGATAGTCCGTCACGAAACGCACCACCTGGCCGACCCGGGGGGAGCTTTTCGTAACGGACTATCTGGCCAGTACGGCGGCGGCGAGGCTGGTGAAGAAGCCCAGTCCGTCGGTGCCTGACCCCGTGAGCTCCTCGACCGCGTGCTCGGGGTGCGGCATCAGGCCGACGACGTTCCCGCGCTCGTTGGTGATGCCGGCGATGTCGCGCAGCGAGCCGTTCGGGTTGTCGTCCAGGTAGCGCGCCACGACCCGGCCCTCACCCTCGAGCCGGTCGAGCGTCGGTCCATCGGCGACGAAACCACCCTCGCCGTTCTTGAGCACGATCGTGACCTCGGCGCCGTCGGGATAGGCGGACGTCCACGGCGTGCGGTTGTTCTCGATCCGCAGCCGCTGGTCGCGGCACACGAACTTTCGGTGATCGTTGCGGATCAGGGCCCCCGGCAGCAGGTGGGACTCGCACAGGATCTGGAATCCGTTGCAGATGCCGAGCACCGGCATGCCCTTTCGGGCCGCCTCGACCACCTCCGTCATCACCGGAGCGAACCGGGAGATGGCCCCGCACCGCAGGTAGTCACCGTACGAGAACCCGCCGGGCAGGACGACGGCGTCCACACCCCCGAGGTCGTGGTCACCGTGCCAGAGCGCAACCGCCTGGTGGCCTCCCAGTCCGACGGCGCGGCGGGCGTCGACGTCGTCCAGGGAGCCGGGGAAGGTGACGACCCCGACCTTCATTCGGGGTCCCCGCGGAGGTGTGAGCGCAGCGAGCAGCTTCGTGGGGTGTGCTTCATTCGGGGTCCCCGCGGAGGTGTGAGCGCAGCGAGCAGCTTCGTGGGGTGTGCTTCATTCGCGGCCTTCCTCGGCCGCGATCTCGGCGACGAAGTGGTCCTCGACGTGCACCTCGAAGTCCTCGATGACGGGATTGGAGAGCAGCGTCTCGGCCATCTTGCGGACCTCCGCGAGTACGTCGTCGGAGACCTCGCCCTCGAGCGTGAGCTCGAAGCGCTTGCCCTGCCGGACGTCGGTCACGCCATCGAACCCCAGCCGGGGCAGCGCGCCGAGCACGGCCTTGCCCTGGGGGTCGAGGATCTCGGGCTTGGGCATGACGTCGACGACGACACGGGCCACGGTTGACTCCTTGGAGTGCGGTCTGGAGTGCGCTGGACTGCCGCCGGCGAGTCTATCCGCGCCGGGTGCGGTAAGAATCGGGGTATGTCCCAACAGCCGCGCAACGTGCAGGGCCTGGCGCTGGAGTTCCCCCAGTCGCTCGCCGTGTACGACGACTACGCGGCGGCCCAGAAGGCCGTCGACTTCCTCTCCGACCACCACTTCCCCGTGCAGAACTGCATGATCGTCGGCACCGAGCTCAAGCAGGTCGAACGCATCACCGGCCGTCTGACGACCGGCCGGGTTGCCCTGGCCGGTGGTCTGTCCGGGCTGTGGCTCGGGCTGTTCGTGGGGCTGATCTTCGCCCTCTTCGGCGAAGGCAACCTGGTCGCGATCGTCGTCTCTGCGGTGCTGGTCGGCGCGGTGTTCGGGGTCATCTGGGCACTGGTCGGCTACGCCGGCACCCGCGGCCAGCGCGACTTCTCCTCGGTGAGTGCCGTCGTCGCCACGAAGTACGAAGTGCTCGTCGAGCACAAGCACCGGGAGGCCGCCCGGGAGCTCCTCGCGAAGCTCCCGGGCGGACTGCCCGACCCGTTTGCGTGAGCTCAGTGCCTGAGTTCAGGCGCCCTGGGTGACGGGGTAGATCTCGTCGGCCTCGAGGCCGTGCGCCTCACGGTGTACCTTGGCGGCCGTCTCGGCGTCGGGCGCGTCGACGAGGCAGAAGATCTTCCCGTTCTTCTCGTCGACCCAGTAGTGCTGGTAGTCGACGCCGTACTTCTCCTGCGTCTCGACGTCCTTCTGGTGGGCCCCGGCGACGTCTGCGGCGCTGACGCCGCCGTCCATGTTGTGCACGTCCATGAAGAGAGCCATCGTGATCCTCCGTCGACCCCGTGGGCCTGCCGGACCGTCCGGCACAGCGCGGGACCCCGCGGTCACCTTTCTCCCCCGCCCCCGACAGGGTCAATAGCCCGGACGGGTCAGGAGAGCTCGCGCTTGAGGATCTTGCCGGTGGCGGTCATCGGCAGCTCGTCGACGAACTCCACGATCCGCGGGTACTTGTAGGACGCCATCTCGTCCTTCGCCCACGCCACGAGGTCGTCCTCCGAGACGTCGTCGTGGTCCTTCTCCCGGATCACCACGGCCTTGATCTCCTCCCCGTGGCTCTCGTTGGGTACGCCGATGACGGCGGCCAGCGAGACGGCGTTGTGCCCCATGAGGACCTCTTCGACCTCTCGGGGATACACGTTGTAACCGCCGCGGATGATCATGTCCTTGGACCGGTCGACGATGTAGTACCAACCGTCCTCGTCGCGCCGGCCGAGGTCCCCGGAGCGGAACCAGCCGTCGTTGATCGCCTCCGCCGTCGCGTCCGGGCGGTTGTAGTAGCCCTTCATGATGTTGTGGCCCTTGATAGCGATCTCGCCGACCTGCTCGGGGTCGTCGTCGACCTCGTCCCAGGTCTCGGGCTTCAACAGCTTCATCTCGACACCGGGGATCGGCTTCCCGATGGAGCCGACCCGGACCTCCTCGCCGTACGGCGAGAAGCTCGCGACCGGCGAGGTTTCCGACAGTCCGTATCCCTCGAGGATCGTCACCCCGAACCTCTTCTCGAAGTCCTTGTGCACCTCAACCGGCAGTGACGCTCCGCCGGCGGCGGCGACCCGGAGGTTTCCGGCGAGCTCCTTCACGTCGACATCGGAGTCGTCCAACGCACCGAGCAGCCCCCAGTACATCGTCGGCACCCCGGCGAAGAAGGTGACCTTCTCCTTGTGCATCAGCCCCAGTGCTGCTCCGGCCTCGAACCGGGGCAGCAGCACGACGGTGCCGCCGAAGGCGAAGCCGCCGTTCTGGATGACGGTCTGGCCGAAGGAGTGGAACAGGGGCAGCACGCACAGGTAGGTGTCGGGGCTCTCGGGGTCGGCGCCGAAAAGGTCCTTGCCGGCCAGCGCGTTGGCGTGCATGTTGCGGTGGCGCAGCTCGGCGCCCTTCGGCTGGCCGGTGGTGCCGGAGGTGTAGAGGATGACCGCGGTGTCGTCCTCGTCGGTCTCGACGGTGTCGAAGGTGGGCGGCTGCTGGCCCATCCCCGCACCGAGCGTCTCGACGCCGTCGATCGGCGAGGCCGCGGTCGGATCCGCTGTGATCAGGAAGAAGTGCTCACAGCCGTCGGTGCTGGAGAATCCCTCGTGCCCCGCCGCGCCGATGGGCAGGTCGTCGGTGCCCTCGAAGCAGAAGTAGGCCTTCGCGTCCGAGTCATCGAGGTGGTAGGCGACCTCCCGCCCCTTGAGCAGCACGTTGAGCGGCACCACGGTCGCCCCGGCCTTGAGGATGCCGTAGTAGACGATCGGGAAGTAGGGCAGGTTGGGACAGCTCAGCGCGACCTTGTCACCGGGCTGGATGCCGCGCTCGACCAGGAGGTTGGCCACCTGGTTGGCGGCGCCGTTCACCTCCGCGTAGGTGAGCCGGGTGTCACCGAGCACCACGGCCGCGCGGTCGGCGTACTTGTCTGCAGAGCCCTCGAGCAGGCTGGCCAGGTTCAACATCCCGCCAACCTAGCCGCGCTCCGGCGAAATTGGGACCACCTCGTCGCTGTCGTGAGGCTGCGGCCCTGACGACGACCCCGGCCACGACGCCTTAGGCTCACCTCGTGGGTGAACGAGCGCACGTGCCGGGCCTCACCGAGGAGTCCTCGACGCCACCGAGGATGCGGACGTGAGCGCACCCGAGCACACCCCCGACGGCCACCACATCGTGGTCGCCGGGCGCCGGTGGCGCGCGACCGACCCCGACATTCCGGAGAAGCTGCGGGCCGAGCTGGTCGCCGAGCTGATGGCCGCCCGCCGCCTGGTGCGCACCGACCCGGAGTCGGCCCGCCCGCGCGTCCATGACGCGAAGGTCGCCCTGGGCGAGCGTGGATCCCCCTGGTGGGAGCAGCCGGACCCGGCAGCGCAGGGGGAACGTCTGGCCGCGACCATGCGGGCGCTGCTTCGACATCGAGCCGGATCCAGCATCTGTCCCAGCGACGCCGCGCGGGTCGTGGGTGGTGGAGACTGGCGGGACCTCATGGGCCCCGCCCGGTCCGTCGCCGCCGAGCTCGCCCGCGCCGGGATCGTGGTCGTCACCCAGCGCGGCGAACCGGTGGACGGGTCCACGGCCCGCGGCGCCGTCCGCATCTCCCCCGGTCCGCAGCTGGGGAGCCGCCCCGGCTGACCGGCCCGGCCTCGCCGCCCCTCCGACCACGAGAGCCGACCGTGCAGACGTTCCTTCCCTACCCCGACTTCCGGCGCAGCGCCGAGGCGCTGGATGGCAGACGCCTCGGCAAGCAGCGCGTCGAGGGGCTGCAGGTCGTGCGCGGCCTCACCGTCCCGGGATACGGCTGGCGGCACCATCCGGCCGTGAAGATGTGGGCCGGCCACCTCGAGGCGCTGGGCTGCTACACGCTGGCGTGCTGCGCCGTCTGGTCGGCCCACGGCCACGCCGACACCGTCGCCGACACCGTGCGCGCCGACCTGCTGACCGCCGGCGTACGGCGCGTGCGGCCGCAGCCCGCCCTGGCCCGCGCCGGGCTGCTGCCGCCCTGGCTCGGCCGGGAGGACTTCCACCGCAGCCATCAGTCCTCGCTGGTCCGCAAGGACCCGGACCACTACCGGCCACTCTTCGGTGACGTGCCGGACGATCTGCCCTACGTCTGGCCCGGTGCCCTGCCCTGAGGGCCCACGGCTCGCCCGCTCAGGCCTGGCGGCGGGCCTGCACGTAGGACGGCCGGCGCAAGAAGGCGGCCGCCGGATAGTGCTCGAGGCCACGCGGGGGCCGCTCGACGGGGTCGAAGTGAGGCGCCGGCACCGCCTGGTCGTGAATCGTCAACGTCGCCACCCGGTGCCACTTCCGACCGGGGCGGGACCACGACACCTGCCACACCGGACCTGACCCACCGGCGGTGGCCGTCGGGCGCAGCCGGACCAGGACCGGCCCGGTCGGCGTCCGCAGCGGCAGCAACGTCGAGCAGGTGCCGTCCGACCATCTCGGCACCAGCAGGTGCCGGGCAACCCGCCCGTCCCCCGTGCCTGCCATCAGCAGGTCACCGCCGTCGTCGCCGGCGATGTGCACGGCGATCCCCTCGATGTCGGGCCAGCCGGTAGGCAGTCCGACGGCGCGGCTGTGCCGCACCACGCACGCCCAGGAGCCGGATCGGTCGAGGACCGGTGCCCCGATGGGCGTGTCTCCGGGGGCGTCGACGGTCCAGGTGGCACGTCGCGCCTCGCCTCGAGGGTGCAGCGGCCGCGAGCGCCCGAGGCCATAGACGCGGTTGATGAAGACCGAGAGGGCACGGCCGCCGAGGTCGGCGGCTCGCTCCGCTGGACCGACGGGCGCTGCGTTGACACCTCCGTCTGCGTGGCTGGAGGTCGGGTCCTGCGGAGTCCGTGAGGACGGGGTCGGCATGCGCCCACCGTAGGGCGCCCGGAGCTCGGCCGCATCCAGCGCACCTCCGGCTCAGTGCCCTGGGACCGCCTCCGGCTCAGAGCCTATGACCGCCTCCGGCTCAGGGAGACCCACACCAGCGCCACACCGAGTCCGGCGACGGCCGGACCGATGAGCGCCCACTTCTCGTCACCGGTCATCGAGCTTCCCTCGAGGTAGCCCAGACCCTGGAACATCCACACCAGCCCGACCAGGATCATCAGGGCGCCGATGCCCGCCGCCAGTGCCTTCATCGTCGTGCCTTCCTCATTGGCCCTTCCTCGCGATGCCTGTCACGAACCTAGCGCGCCTGCGGCGCGTCGCAGGTCGCTGCGGACGGCGTACGGCGCCAGTCGGCGCAGGACCCACCCCAGGGGGCGCAGCGGCCGGGCGGTCGCCACCTCGACGACGGCGGTCACCCGGGTCCCGCTCGGAATCGCCTCGAACCCCAGCCGCAGCCACGCCTCGATGCCGCGCCACCGGCCGACCTCCGCCCAGCTCAGCCCCGGCTCGAGCTCGACCACCTCCATCCGCGGACGCGCGCCGACCGCGGTGACATCGCGCCAGGTGGTGCCGACGCCACCGTCGCCGCTGAGCTGCTCGATCCGGCGGAGGCTGCCCTGCCACTCGGGGCGGCGGGCCGGGTCGGACAGGTAGCCGAACACGGCGTCGACCGGCGCGGCGACGTCGACGGCGACCGGCTTCACCAGGTCCGACCCGTCAGCCGTTCGTAGGCCTCGATGTAGCGCGAGCGGGTCAGGTCCACAACGTGGTCCGGGAGGGGTGGCGGGGCCGCTCCGGACGAGCGGTCCCATCCGCTGTCGGGACCGGTCAGCCAGTCACGGACGATCTGCTTGTCGAAGGCGGGTTGGGCGCGACCGGGCTGCCACTCGTCGGCGGGCCAGAACCGCGAGGAGTCCGGCGTGAGCACCTCGTCGGCCAGGACGACGCCCGCCGCACCCCGCCCGAACTCCAGCTTGGTGTCGGCCAGCAGGATGCCCCGCTCCCGGGCCAGACCCTCGGCCAGGCCGTAGACCCTGAGCGTCAGCTCGCGCAGGGCCGCGGCGTCCTCGGCTCCGATGGTGGACACGACAGCCTCGTAGGAGACGTTCTCGTCGTGGTCGCCGAGGTCCGCCTTGGTGGCCGGCGTGAAGATCGGCTCCGGCAGCCGCGAGCCGTCCTCGAGCCCGTCGGGGAGCGCGATCCCGCACACCCGGCCGGTGCTGCGGTAGTCGGCCAGCCCAGAGCCGGCGAGGTAGCCGCGGGCCACGCACTCGACCGGGAGCATGTCGAGGGGCTCGCACACCACGGCCCGGCCCCGGACGACGTCGGGCACGTCGGTGGACACCACGTGGTTGGGCACGAGATCGGCCAGCTGGTCGAACCACCACAGCGACATCCGGGTCAGGATCTCGCCCTTGTCCGGGATCGTGGTGTCGAGGACGAAGTCGTAGGCCGAGATGCGGTCGCTGGCCACCATCAGCAGGCGGCCGGCGTACTCGCCCGACTCGAGGCGGTAGAGATCGCGAACCTTGCCTGAGTGGAGGTGGGTTGCGCCCTCGATGGCGGGCGCGGCGGGGAGGTTCAGCACGGGCCGACCCTAGTGGCCGCCGGCCACGGCCGTCATCGGTGCAGCCACCACCCGAGCGCCCGGGTCATCCGGGGGAGCACCAGGTAGGTCATGATCGGCGTCATCACCACGGTCGATCCGAACACGCGGAGCACGAGGGGTACGCCGGGCAGGAAGTGCCCGGTCAGCCAGGTCATCAGCAGGCTGAGCGGGAAGAACGCCAGCCAGATGACGATCGCCTGCTTCCAGACCGGCGGCGGCCGGTCCGCCGACGGCGCGGTCTCGATGGTCTCGACCGAGTGGGGGTTGTCGAACCAGCCCTCGATCCCGGTCCGGCGCTCGACCCGCGACTCGCCGATCCGGCCCAGGGCGGCCGCGAGCCACCATGCGCGCTGTGGCGACGACTCCCACGCCGCGAGGGCGTCGCGGCTGGCGAAGCGGTAGAGCATGTGCCACTCGTCCGAGGTCTCGTGGGGGCGCACCCATCCCACCCCGAGGAAGCCGTCGAAGCCCTTGGCCAGGGAGGCTCCGGCCTCGACCCAGGCCGTCATCTCGGCGGTGTGATCGGGGTCGATGTGACGGGTGATCGAGACGGTGACGGGTGCGGCGGTCATGGGGAGAGTCGGTGCGCGCCGGGCAACTCCGGCCCCGCGAGGCGGCTAACCCACGGCCTGTGACCCGTGGCACACTCGGCCGCGCTTGCACCGGGCCCCACATCCGGGCGGCCCGGTTACACCTCCGGAGGATCCTTGAGATCAGTCATCACGCGCGCGCGCCTGACCGGCGTCATTGCGGCGGCAGCATCGGTTTCCCTGATCGGCGTCACCACCATCGACGCCGGCGCGGAGCCGAGCCAGATCGAGCTTCCCACGACCCAGGGCCTGCGCAAGGCCGTCACGGTCAGCGGGATGGAGGAGCACCTCGCCGCGCTCCAGAAGATCGCCGACGAGAACGGCGGGAGTCGGGTCTCCGGCTTCCCCGCGTTCAACCAGTCCGTCGCCTACGTCGAGGACCGCCTGACCGCAGCCGGCTACGACGTGACCGTCCAGCCCTTCGAGTTCCCGTTCAATGCCGACCGCACGCCGCCGGTCTTCACCCAGACGGCACCAGTCACCAGGCGACGTACGACGACGGCACCGACTTCGCCTCGATGACCTACTCGGGCAACGGCGACGTGACCGCGCCGATCACGGCGGTCGACCTGGTCGTCCCGCCGGTCGGCGACATGAACGGCAACACCAGCGGCTGTCAGTCATCCGACTTCGCCGGTTTTCCTGCGGGTGACATCGCGCTGATCCAGCGAGGGAGCTGCCCGTTCCGGGACAAGGCCCTCAACGCCGAGGCCGCCGGCGCGGCAGCAGTCATCGTGTTCAACGAGGGCCAGCCCGGCCGCACCGCCGCGGTCGCGGGCACCCTCAGCAGCCCCGGTTCCAACATCCCGGTCATCGGGACCTCGTTTGCGATCGGCGACGACCTCCGCAACGGCGTGAACAACGGTGCTACCGGATCGCAGGCACGCGTTCGCGTGGACCGGGTCAACGAGACCCGCACGACCTACAACGTGCTCGCCGAAACGCCGACCGGCGACCCGGACAACGTGGTCGTCGTGGGCGCCCACCTCGACAGCGTCCCTCGTGGACCCGGCATCAACGACAACGGCTCCGGATCCGCCGGCATCCTCGAGATCGCCGAGGCGATCGCGGCTCGGGACCTCGAGCCCCGCAACAAGCTCCGCTTCGCCTTCTGGGGCGCCGAGGAGTTCGGTCTGCTCGGCTCGCGCCACTACGTGGGCCAACTGACCCCGGCAGAGAAGGATGCGATCGCGCTCAATCTCAACTTCGACATGATCGGTTCGCCCAACTACGTCCGGTTCGTCTACGACGGCGACAACTCGGCGTTCCCGGTCGGACCCGGTGCCGCGGCGGGTCCGGAGGGATCGGGCGAGATCGAGCGGGTGTTCCACGACTACTTCAGCGGTGTGGGGCTCGCCTCGTCGGAAACCCCGTTCAGCGGACGCTCCGACTACGGTCCGTTCATCGAGCAGGGGATCCCAGCAGGTGGGCTCTTCACCGGCGCCGAGGGCGTGAAGACCGCGGAACAGGCTGCCGTGTACGGCGGCACGGCGGGGCAGCAGTACGACCACTGCTACCACCTCGCGTGCGACACGATCGACAACGTGAGCCGGCAGTCGATCGACGAGATGGCGGACGCAGCCGCGCACGCCACCCTCACCTTCGCGCGGCGCGCCTTCGCGCGGAACCCGCTGGTCAACCCCACGGCACCCGTGGGCGGTACCCCCGGCACGACCGGCGGTGGTGGCCTGCATGACGAGCACGACCACGAGGTAGCCCGCTGATCGGCTGGTGAACCTCACGCGTCGCCCGGCCACGATGTGGCCGGGCGTCGCTGCGTCTTGAGTCAGTCGACGTCGAAGCTCCGGGCGCCCGTCGGTTCGGCGTCGCGTACGTCGACGTGCACCACCCGGGCCCTCCTCGGGCCCTCGCGGCACCACGCGACCATCGACTCCACCGCACCCGCCTCACCCTCGAAGTGGGCCGCGACGGACCCGTCGGGCTCGTTGCGCACCCAGCCGGTCACGCCGAGCCGGTGGGCCTCCTGCTGGGCTTCGGCGCGGAAGAACACGCCCTGCACCAGCCCGGTCACGGTGACGTCGACTGCCGGTGCCATCCCTCCATCCAACAGGAATTGGGACGTCTCGTGGATGCTGTGGGGGTGATCGACGAGCCGGACCCTCGCCGCTGGCGGATCCTGGGGGTCACGCTGCTGGTCGGGTTCATGTCCCTGCTGGACGTGACCATCGTCAACGTCGCGATCCCGTCCATGCGCGCCGGGCTCGACACCACAGCCGGCACCGTGCAGTGGGTGGTGTCGGGCTATGCCCTGGCCTTCGGCCTGACGCTCGTGGCGGGCGGGCGGCTCGGCGACGCCCACGGTCGCCGCCGAATGATGCTGATCGGGCTGACCGGCTTCATCCTGTCCAGCGCCGCGGTCGGACTCGCCCCCAACATCGAGACGGTCGTCGCGGCGCGCCTCGCCCAGGGCGCCACGGCTGGGCTGCTCACCCCGCAGAACACCGGCCTGATCCAGCAGCTCTTCCGTGGGGCCGAACGCGGCCGTGCGTTCGGGTTCTTCGGGCTGACCGTCTCGATCTCCTCCGGCCTCGGCCCGATCCTCGGCGGCCTGATCCTCGCCGTGGCCGGGGAGGAGGACGGGTGGCGCTTCCTCTTTCTGGTCAACGTCCCGATCGGGCTGGTCGCCCTGGTCGCGATCGCGCGCATGGTTCCCGGCGCGGCTGCCCAGCCCGACAGGGACCCCCGACTCGACCTGGTGGGAGCCGCCCTCCTCGGCCTCGGGGTGCTCTGCGTGCTGTACCCGCTGGTGAGCCTGGAGGGCGGTGCGCGGCTGCCCCTGGTCCTCCTGATCCTGGCACCCGCACTGATGGCCGGCTTCGTGCACTGGGAAAGGCGCGTCGTGCGCTCGGGGGGTGCGCCCATCCTTGATGTCGGACTGCTGCGCCGGATTCCTGGCTACGCAGGCGGGCTGGCGATCCAGACCCTCTACTTCACGGGGTTCACCGGGATCTTCCTCGTCCTGTCGGTCTATCTGCAGGACGGGCTCGGTCTGTCACCCCTCACCACCGGGCTGCTCATCACCCCGTTCGCCCTCGGCTCTGCGCTGACCGCGCCGCTGGCCGGTCGCCTGGTGTCGGTCGTGGGCCGACGGGTCACCGTCATCTCACTCACAGTGATGATGACTGGGGTGCTCGCGGCCGCGCTGCTCGTGCCCGGGCAAGAGCCGGGCGGCCTCTGGTGGGTGATGGTTCCGACGCTGCTGGTGGCCGGACTCGGCGGCGGTGGCGTGATCTCCCCGAACTTCACGTTGAGCCTCGCGGAGGTGCCGCCGGCCATGGGTGGCGCGGCCGGTGGCGCGCTCCAGACTGGCGCGCGGATCGGGTCGGCCATCGGAGCGGCCCTGCTGATGACGGCGTACCAGCTCGTCGAGACGCCCCCGGGCCTTGCCCTCCAGGCCGCGCTGTTCACTGCCCTTGGCGTGCTGACGGTGGCCATGGTCATGGCCGTGCGCGACCTGCGGGTCGCGAGCGGATCGGTGCTTCCATCCTGATGCACGGCACGGGCGCCCCCGAGGACCTCCCTGCGGTCCGGGCGTCGGCGACGCGCTCGACCTCCACGAAGCCGTACCTCGTGTAGAGCGGCACCCCGGACAAGGTGGCCATCAGGGACATCCTGGTGAAGCCCTCGGCGGCGGCTCCCTGCTCGCACGCCTCCAGGATCATCCAGCCGACTCCGCGCCGGGCGAAGCGCGGGAGTGTGTACATCGCGCGCACCCGGGCGGCGTCCGCTGTGGGGTCGAGCAGGTGGGCATCCCGGCCAGCGGTGGCGTCGCTGCCGTAGAGCGTGGCTCGTCGGCTCCAGCCGCCGCAGCCCACGATCTCGCCGTCGTGTTCGACCACGAAGTAGGTGCCGTCCTCGACGAGCTGGGTGTCGAGCCCCATGATCGTGCGGCTGGACTCGATCTGCGCCTCGCTGAGGAATCCCTTCTGCAGCTCGGCGATCGCGGCGTCCATGACGGTCCGCAGCACCGGCAGGTCGGCCATCGTGGCCAGCCGCAGCTCCATACCTCGATGATGGGCCCGGGTGCGGCGCGAGGACTAGAGGATCGCTCCGGGCGAGTACGCCGCCGCGTCCGGCTGGCGGCCGACGACCTCGGCCACGCGCCGGCAGACGGCCTGGGTCTGGGCGACGGCGGCTCCGGTGAACGTGATCGGCTCGGCGACGACGGACGACAGCTGCTCGGCTGTCAGCCCGAGCCGCGGGTCGGCGGCCAGCTTGGCGAAGACGTCGTTCTCGGTCGCCCCGGCCCGCATGTCGAGAGCGGTGCCGACGGCTGCCTCCTTGATCGCCTCGTGGGCGGTCTCCCGGCCGACCCCGTTGCGCACGGCTGCCATCAGCACCTTGGTGGTGGCCAGGAAGGGGAGGTACCGGTCCAGCTCACGCTGGATCACGGCCGGGAACGCGCCGAACTCGTCGAGCACCGTCAGGAAGGTCTGGAACAACCCGTCGGCGGCGAAGAACGCATCCGGCAGGGCGACGCGTCGTACGACCGAGCACGAGACGTCACCCTCGTTCCACTGGTCACCGGTGAGCTCGCCGACCATGGAGAGGTAACCGCGGAGCACGACGGCGAGGCCGTTGACCCGCTCGCAGGAACGGGTGTTCATCTTGTGCGGCATCGCCGAGGACCCGACCTGGCCCTCGGCGAACCCCTCGGTGACCAGTTCGTGGCCCGCCATCAAACGGATCGTGGTGGCCAGGTTGGCCGGGGCGGCGACGAGCTGCACGAGCGCCGAGACCACGTCGAAGTCGAGCGAGCGCGGGTAGACCTGCCCGACCGAGGTCAGGACCCGCCGGAAGCCGAGGTGGGCAGCAACCCGTTGCTCCAGGTCGGCCAGCTTGGTCTCGTCGCCGTCCAGCAGGTCGAGCATGTCCTGGGCGGTGCCCATCGGCCCCTTGATGCCACGCAACGGGTAGCGGCTCACGAGGTCCTCGACCCGCTCCAGCGCGATCAGCATCTCGTCGGCGACGGTGGCGAACCGCTTGCCGAGGGTCGTCGCCTGGGCGGCCACGTTGTGTGAGCGACCGGCCATGACGGTGGTCTCGTGCTCGGCGGCCAGCCGGGCGAGCCTGGCCAGCACGGCGACGGTGCGGTCGCGGAGCAGCTGCAGTGAGGAGAGCACCTGGAGCTGCTCGACGTTCTCGGTCAGGTCGCGCGAGGTCATCCCCTTGTGGATGTGTTCGTGCCCCGCGAGGGCGCTGAACTCCTCGATCCGGGCCTTCACGTCATGCCGGGTGACCCGCTCGCGCGCGGCGATCGACTCGAGGTCGACCTTGTCGGCGACGTCCTCGTAGGCATCGATCACGCCGTCGGGCACGTCGATGCCGAGGCCGCGCTGGGCCCTGAGCACCGCGATCCACAGCTGCCGCTCGAGGACGATCTTGTGCTCCGGCGACCAGATGCGCACCAGATCCTCCCCGGCGTAGCGGGTGGCGAGAACGTTGGGAACGGTCACGTGCCGGATTCTCCCATCCTCGCTAGGCGGGACGTCATACGGACCGAGCAAGTGGTTGCACCATCCGTATGACCTCCCGGGGAGGGCGAGCTCAGATGTCGGCCGCGATGTCGGTGCGGTGCTGGGCGCCGTCGAACTGGATCGCCTCCACTCCGCGGTACGCCGCGTCCCGCGCGCTCGCCACCGAGACACCAGTGCCGACGACCGCGAGCACCCGTCCACCCGCGGTGGCCAGGTCACCGCCCGCGTCGGCCGTGCCGGCATGGATCACGTGGACGCCGTCGAGCGCCTCGGCGGTGTCGATCCCGGTGATGACGTCACCCTTCGAGGAGGACTCGGGGTAGCCGGCCGAGGCCAGGACGACGGCGACCGCGGCACCGGGGCGGAACGCGGGGGGCGACACGTCGGCGAGCGTGCCGGTCGCGGCGCCGAGCAGGAGCGGCGAGAGCGGGGACTCGAGGAGAGCGAGGAGTGGCTGGGTCTCGGGGTCGCCGAAGCGCGCATTGAACTCGACCACCCGGACGCCACGTGAGGTGAGCGCGAGGCCGACGTACAAGAGCCCCCGGAACGGCGTGCCACGGCGTGCCATCTCGTCGATCGTCGGCTGCAGCACCGTCGCCTGCACCTCCTCGACGAGATGGGCCGGCGCCCACGGGAGCGGCGTGTAGGCGCCCATCCCGCCGGTGTTGGGACCCTGGTCGCCGTCGTGGATCCGCTTGAAGTCCTGCGCGGGCTGGAGGGGGTAGACGCACGAGCCGTCCGTGATCGCGAAGAGGGAGACCTCCGGTCCGTCGAGGTACTCCTCGATCACCACCCGCTCGCAGCCCTCGGCGTGGGAGAGCGCGGCGTCACGATCGGACGTGACGACGACGCCCTTGCCGGCAGCGAGGCCGTCGTCCTTGACCACGTAGGGGGCACCGAACTCGTCCAGCGCCGACGCGGCCTCCGCCGGCGTGGTGCACAGCCGGGCCGCGGCGGTGGGCACCCCGGCGGCGGCCATCACGTCCTTGGCGAACGCCTTGGATCCCTCGAGCTGGGCGGCGGCGGAAGAGGGGCCGAAGCAGGCGATTCCCCGTTCGGTGACGGCGTCCGCGACCCCGGCGACCAGCGGCGCCTCGGGACCGACGACGACCAGGTCGACGCCCAGCTTCTCGGCCAGCGCGGCGACATCGGCACCATTCATCGGATCCACGTCGTGGAGCGCGGCGACGGAGGCGATCCCGGGGTTGCCCGGCGCAGCGTGCACCTCGGTGACGTACGGGTCGAGGGAGAGCGCCCGGGCCAGCGCGTGCTCGCGTCCGCCGGTGCCGATGACGAGGGTCTTCACGCTCCGTGAGCCTAGACGCGAGGGCGCCCGACCGGGATCACGGGCGTACCCGGCGCTCGTATTCGGCCCGGGCAGCGGCATCGGCGCTGGTGAGGATGGCGTCGGCGTGGAACACCCGCGAGATCGCCTCCTGGACCCGGCGCGGGAGCAGCTGGGTGGTGCGGACCATTCCCTGTGTCCAGCGCGGAACCCACGTCTCCGGACGGGGACTGCGGATGACCGCCTCGATCGCGGCGGCGACGTCATCGGCGGACACCGGCCTCACGAACCGCGCCTGCGACACCCCGGCCGCCAGCTCGGTCTGTACGACGGTGGGCAGGACCATCGACACGTCGACGCCGTACGGCGCGAGCTCGGCTCGGGTGGCCTCGGTGAAGCCGACGACGCCGAACTTCGAGGCGGCGTACGTCGCGCCGCCAGGTACGGCCACCCGGCCGACGCCGGAGGCCACGTTGACGATGTGCCCGCGGCCCCGCTCGATCATCGCCGGGGCGAAGGTCTTGGTGCCGGTGATCACGCCGAGGAGGTTGACGTCGAGGATCGCCCGAGTCACCTCGTCGGGCTCCTCGACCACCGGGCCCACCGGCATGATCCCGGCGTTGTTGACCAGCACGTCCAGCGGGCCGGCGGCGGCGGCGAACGACCGCCACGACGCCGGGTCGGCCACGTCGATGGGGAGGACTTCCACCCCGAGCTCGGCGGCGACCTTCTCGGCGGTCGTCACGTCGCGGTCCCCGATCACGACCCGGGCCCCTGCCCGCGACAGCCGAGCCGCGGTGGCCAGTCCGATCCCGCGGGCACCGCCGGTGATCGCGATCGTCAGCGTCGGCAGATCCGCGCCCGTGGCCATCAGACGGCCACCGGCAGGTGCTGCGGACCGCGCAGGTTGATCCGGCCGTTCCAGACCGGGTCGCCATCGAGACGGAGGCCCGGGAAGCGCTCGACCAGCCGCTGGATCGCGACGCGGCCCTCGAGCCGGGCCAGGGCCGCACCCAGGCAGTGGTGGACGCCGGCACCGAACGACACATGGGACCGGGCGTCCTCGCGGTCGAGCCGCAGGTCAGCGGCGTCCGGACCCCAACGGCCGGGATCTCGGTTGGCCGCAGCCAGACTGGCGATGACGAACGCGCCGGCGGGGATCTCGGTCCCGGCCGCGGAGTAGGGCTCCAGGGTGATCCGACGGCTCATCTGGACCGGGGAGTCGTAGCGGAGCAGCTCCTCGACCGCGTTGCCGGCGAGGTCCGGCTGATTGCGCAGGAGCGAGAGCTGATCGGGGTTGCGGAGCAGGGCCAGGGTGCCGTTGGCGATCAGGTTGACCGTGGTCTCGTGACCGGCGATGTAGAGCAGCAGCACCTGGGCCACCAACTCGTCGTCGTCGAGCACATCGCCGTCGTCCTCGGCCCGGATCAGGGCGGTGAGCAGGTCGTCACCCGGATCCCGGCGCTTCCGCTCGATGACCTCGGCGGCGATGGCGGACAGCTCCTCGTCGGCGGCCAGGATCTCCCGGAAGGCGTCGGCGTCGACCACCGGCTCCAGCGAGCGCACCACGATTCCGGCGAGCTCTCGCATCCGCGCGTGGTCGGCCTCGGGCATGCCCAGCATCCTCGTGATCACGGTGAACGGCAGCGGGTAGGCCAGCGCCTCGACCAGGTCGACCTCGCCGTCGTCGGCGATCCGGTCGAGGGCCTCGTCGACCAGCCGCTCCACCTCAGGCTCAAGTGCGGCGATCGACTTCGGTGTGAAGGCCTTGGAGACCAGCTTGCGCAGCCGGGTGTGGTCGGGCGGATCCTTGTCGAGCATGGAGAGCCCATCCATCCGCTCGTCGCGGTCGCCGTACACCTCCGCAGCGATCGCCTGCATCGGGCCCGGCGCAACGTGACGCTCCTCGACGGAGTGACCCGAGCGCAGCAGGTCGTTCACCTCGTCGTACGTCGAGACCACCCAGAACCCGAGCGGGTGCTGGTGGACGGGGCCGGCGTCGCGGAGCCGCGTGTACTCCGGATAGGGGTCGTCGGTGAAACCCGGGGAGAAGGGGTCGAACTCGTACGTCGTTGTCTCGGTCATCCACCCAACCTCGCTCCCACGATCGGCATCGGGATCCTCCGGACCAACCCTGCCACGCGTTCGGTCAGTCGGCTGCCCGCACCCGATGATCCTTCGGCTTCACGGATGCGCACCACCAACCTCGCTCCCGCCGCGGCGCTGTGTGAGAGCGGGTCGCTGATCGTGGCGTCGCCCGCGGCGACGGCCAGCATGCGGTGCTCCTGGGATGCGGAGTGCCGCAGCACCGGGTTGTCTGCCTGCCGGTCGAGCACACGACGGACACCCGGGAGCTCGTCGGCGACCTCGCGCCAGGCCAATGCCACGCTCTCCCCGGACTCCTGCTCGTCGATCTCCAGGGCGAGGTCGACGCGGCCCGCCAGGCGACGGGCCCACACGTCGTGCAGGGCCACCAGGAGGTCGTCGGGGTCATCGAAGACAACGGCCAGCTCGTCGTTCCACGGCAGCGTGGACGACCCCGCCCGGTCCAGGTCGGCGATCACGCGCCGGAGCGCGCTGGCCCGGCGATGGTAGGTGTCCCAGGCGGTGCTCATGTCGGCCTCCTTGCCGATCTCGTCGTCCGGTGCGGATCGACGTGTGGTCGACACTAGGCAGGCACGCGCCGTCCGCTCTGCGTGCCAGAGGCGGGAATTCGGCCCCCGCCCGGGGGAGGATCGGCCTCCGCCCGTGGACGGATGTGGGCGAGGACCGGTGAGTCCTACGCTGGACCAATGAGTGCCGAGAAGGTGATCGGGACGCTGACGGCGCGCTGGCGACGCGCCGGCTACCCCGAGTTCGCCTGGTGGATCCCACTCGCGATGGGCAGCTTCTCCATCGGTGCCGGCGTGGTCGGCGCCGCCCAGCGCGCGGAGCAGGGCGCGCTCCTCCCTGCGTCGCTGCTGATGTTGGTGGCGCTCATCCCCCAGTTCCTGGACTTCGCCGGCATCCGCCTGCCGTGGCCGGTCTTCATGGGCGTCACCATGGCCGCCAGCGGCGTGGTCATGGTCCTCTACCCCGTCGACTACGACTTCGCGATGCTGGTCTGGGTGATGCTGGTCGGTCACATCGGGGCCAGCGAGCCGCTGCGCATCAGCCTGCTGGCCACGAGTATCGCCGCCGCGGCGCTCGGTGCGCTCTCGCTCGGCGACCTCGTCGAGGGCGCGGGTTTCTGGCTGGCCGCGTTGGTCGTCGGCGGGGACATCGGGGTGATCATGCGCTACCAGCAGGTGCGGCTCGACCAGGAGCGGCGTACCCACCGCGACCACGAGGCCGCCGCCATCCTCGAGGAACGGCAGCGGATCGCCCGCGAGGTCCACGACGTGATCGCGCACTCGCTGAGCGTCACGATGCTGCACCTGACCGCGGCCCGCCGCAGTCTCGAGGAGGACCGCGAGGCCGGCCTCGACGAGGCGGTCGACGCCCTGCGCGACGCCGAGCGGCTGGGACGCGGGGCGATGTCGGACATCCGGCACACCGTGGGTCTTCTCGGAGAGGGGACGGCGCAGCCCACGGCGGCACCGGACCTGCGCGATCTGGACCGGCTCGTCCACGAGTTCCGCTCCGCCGGTCTCGACATCGACCTCGACCTGCGGGGGGACCCGGCATCGGTCCCGCCCAACGCCTGCCTCAGCCTCTACCGCATCGTCCAGGAGTCCCTCGCCAACATCGCCAAGCACCAGCCCGGGGCGCAGGCGTCGGTCGCTCTCGACTGCAGCGCCGAGCGTCAGCACCTGATGGTGACCAACACGCTTCCGGCTGGGACCAGGCGGCAGGCAGGTGGTTCGGGACTGCGCGGGATGCGCGAGCGCGCCGAGCTGCTCGGTGGCACGTTCACCGCGGGCCCACGGGCCGGCCGCTGGGTCGTGGAGGTGACCCTGTCGGAGCAGAACCCGCCCGCCGCGCAGGAGTCGGGGTGCCACTTCGGCCTGCAGCGGCAGCAGCCTTCAGCCGACCCGGCATGAACAACCCGGCCGAGCCCGACCTGGTCGGTGTCCTGCTCGTCGACGACCAGGAGCTGGTGCGCTCCGGACTGCGCCGGATCCTGCGCCGCAAGGACGGCTTCGCGATCGTGGGCGAGTGCGCCGACGGCTCGGAAGTGGCCGGCGCCGTGGCGCAGCATCGTCCCGACGTGGTCGTGATGGACCTGCGGATGCGCGCCGTCGACGGGATCGAGGCCACCCGGCGACTGCGGCGCGACCCGGACGCACCGCCGGTTCTGGTTCTCACCACCTTCGACGACGACGAGCTGCTCTCGGGTGCACTGCGGGCCGGCGCGGCCGGCTTCCTGCTCAAGGACTCGCCCGCCGAGGAGCTGATCCGGGCGGTGCGGACGGTCGCTTCTGGCCACGCGCTGCTCGATCCCGCCGTCACCGAGCGCGTGCTCAACGCCTACCGCGCCGGCAGCCCGGCCGGCCCCGGCGCGGCGCCAGACGCGTTGACCTCGCGAGAGCTCGACGTGCTCCGGCTGATCGGGCGCGGCCTGAGCAACAGCGAGATCGCCACGGAGCTGACCATCTCCGAGGTGACCGTCAAGAGCCACATCGGCCGGATCTTCACCAAGCTCGACCTGCGCGACCGGGCCGCCGCGATCGTCTACGCCTTCGACCAGCGGCTGGTGTCCCCCGGCGCCTGACCCCGATAGTCCGCCACGAAAAGCACCAAAATCCGCCGCGGAGCGGAGCTTTTCGTGACGGACTATCCGGAGGGGCTCAGTCGTGGACGACCAGGGTCTGCTCGCGGCCGGGTCCGACGCCAACGCCCCAGATCCGGGTGCCGGACATCTCCTCGAGCGCCTCGACATAGGCCTGGGCGTTCTTGGGCAGGTCCGAGAAGCTGCGGCAGCCGGAGATGTCCTCCCACCAGCCGTCGAGGTACTCGTAGACGGGCTTCGCGTGGTGGAACTCCGACTGCGTCATCGGCATCTCGTCGTGGCGCTCCCCGTTGATGTCGTAGGCCACGCAGACCGGCACCCGCTCCCAGCTCGACAGCACGTCGAGCTTGGTCAGGAACAGGTCGGTCAGCCCGTTGACCCGGGAGGCGTAGCGGGCGATGACGGCGTCGTACCAGCCGCACCGGCGGTCTCGGCCCGTCGAGACCCCGACCTCGCCTCCGACCTTCCAGAGCTTCTCGCCGTCCTGGTCGAACAGCTCCGTGGGGAACGGTCCAGACCCGACCCGGGTGGTGTAGGCCTTGATCACCCCGATCACCCGGTCGATCCGGGTCGGGCCGACACCGGACCCCGTGCACACTCCACCCGCCACCGCGTTGCTGCTCGTCACGAACGGGTAGGTGCCGTGGTCGACATCCAGCATCGTCGCCTGGGCACCTTCGAACAGCACGGTCCGGCCCTCGTCGAGCGCCCGGTTGAGCAGCAGCGCCGTGTCAGCGACCATCGGCCGCAGCCGGTCGGCGTACGACAGCAGCTCCTCGACCACGGCGTCGACCTCGACCGCACGACGGTTGTAGGCCTTGGCCAGCAGCTGGTTCTTCACCTCGAGGGATCCCTCGACCTTCTGGGCCAGGATCGACTCGTCGAACAGGTCGGCGATCCGGATGCCGACGCGGTTGATCTTGTCGGCGTACGTCGGACCGATCCCCCGGCCGGTCGTGCCGATCCGGTTCTTGCCGAGGAAGCGCTCGGTGACCTTGTCGATGGTCGAGTGGTACGACGCGATGACGTGCGCGTTGGCGCTGACCACCACGCGACTCACGTCCACTCCCCGGGCCTCGAGCGCGTCGAGCTCGCGGAACAGCGCCTCGGGCGAGACCACGACGCCGTTGGCGATCACGCTGGTGCACCCCGGCGTGAGGATCCCGCTGGGCAGCAGGTGGGTCGCGAACTTCTCCCCGTCCACGACGATGGTGTGGCCCGCGTTGTGGCCGCCACTCGTCCTGACCACGAAGTCGATCGAGTCGGCGCCGGCCTCGCGCTGGGTGGCCAGCAGGTCGGTGGCCTTGCCCTTGCCCTCGTCGCCCCACTGGGCTCCGAGGATCACAATCGCGGGCATCCGCACTCCTTCAGCGCAGTCGGGAATCCACCGACACCTTAGACGCTGCGGGGTGTCGTGCTCGTTGGGCTAGGGTCCGTCGCGTGGAGTCGTTGCTGGTGATCACGAACACGGATGCGGGCACGGCTGACGAAGAAACCCTCGACCGGGCGCTCGCGTCCCTGTTCGACCGGGTGTCGATCGAGGTGACGGCGACCTCCAACCCCGGCGAGCTGGACGGCGTCCTGCACCGCGCCGGTTCCCGGGTGATCGTCGTGGCTGGTGGCGACGGCAGTCTGCACGCCGTGGTGGCTGCACTCCACCGCCGACACGACCTCTCCAAGGCGGTGATCGGCCTCCTGCCCCTCGGCACGGGCAACGACTTCGCCCGCGCCATGGGGATCCCCCTGGACACCGAGGACGCCGCCCGGGTGTTGGTCGACGGACACGTTCGCCCGGTCGACCTGATCGTCGACGAGCTCGGCGGTGTGGTCGTCAACAACGTGCACGTCGGCGCCGGGGCCCAGGCCAGTCGCCGCGGCCACCGCTGGAAGGAACGCCTCGGCAAGGTCGGCTACGGGAAGCTGAACCTGGGCCGCGCCGGCTACCCCATCGGCGCACTGCTGTCCGCCGTCAAGCCTCCGTTCCTCCGGCTCCGGGTGGAGGTCGACGGCGAGGTGGTCGTCGACCTCGACGAGCCGGTGCTGATGGTGGCGATCGGCAACGGACCCACGGTCGGCGGCGGCGCCGCGCTGGCCCCCGAGGCCGACCCGGAGGACGGCAAGGTCGACGTGATGATCTCGCGCGCGATCGGGCCCTGGGCCCGGTTCGCCTACGCCGCCCACCTGGCGCGACGGCGCCACCACGAGCGGGACGACGTGATCTATCTGCGCGGCGAGCGGGTGTCGATCAGCGGCGAGGAGTTCTACTGCGCCGCAGACGGGGAGATCTCCGGGCCCGAGCGGAACCGGACCTGGCACGTCGAGCCGGCGGCGTACTCCATGGTGCTGCCCTGAACGCTTGATCTGAGCCGGCCCCGGCTCACAGCCACCCTCGACGGACTGCCTCCACACCGGCCTGGAACCTGCTGTCGACCCCCAGCTCGATCAGCAGCTCGGCGACGCGTCGTCGTACCGTCCGCAGGCTGAGGCCGAGCGTCCGGGCAATCTGTTCGTCCTTGGCACCGGCGGCCAGCCGCTGGAGCAGGAACCGGCGCAGGTCGGGGCGCGCGTCGCCGAGGTCCATGTCCGGCACCGGTGCGGCCCGGTCCCACAGCAGCTCGAACAGCAGTGTCAGTCCTTCTACCAGGGCCCGCTGCCGGACCAGGATCCGCGGCTCGTCGGCCATGCCGAGCGGCTCGGGTATGACGGCGTGGGTGGAGCCGAGCACGAACATCCGGGTGGGGAGATCGGCGATCACCCGGACCCTCTCGCCGGCGCGGGCCCGGGCGAGCAGCACGTCGTGCGCCTCCCGGAGCGCCCGGACGGGGTAGATCGCCCGGGAGCGCCGTCCCGAGTTGATCGCGGAGGCCACCACCTTGGCCACGGCGGCCTCCCGCGGCAGGTTCCAGGCGTCCGGCCGGAGCCACAGCATCTCGCCCCGGCTCTCCTCGATCATCTTGGTCAGCAGCTGGAGGGGGTTGCCGCCGGTGCTGACCTCACCGTCAAGGAGCTGGACGTTCTCGACCTCACCGGGCCCGGGGCGGGTGGTGGCAGCGGCGAGGAAGGGGATGGCGGTGGCGATGTCGTCGAGCCGCTCGCGAGCATGGAGGGCGGCCTCCGCCTCGCGGGCGACGTAGGCCGACACCACGGCCGACAGGGACAGCACGTGGACGCGACCGCGCTCGATCCGCACGATGCCCCGACCACTGAGGCCCTCGACGTGTCCGGGTACCTCGCCCGGTGCGATGTCCAGGCCTGCGGCCACCACGTCGACCTCGCTGCCCGACAGTGGCAGGAGGCGTTGGTAGAGGCGTTCCTCCTCGCGGGCCAGCCCCAGGGCGGAGAGAGCGGAGGCAGGGGTGCGAGCCACAGTTGGCATCTTAGTGCCAACGGCATCCGGGAGCCATGTGGCACGGATGGGTCAGGGCATCATTTTGCGCAGCGTCGCGTGCGTTTGAGCCGCCTCAGGTGGACTCGCCGCCGTTCGACCCACATCGGGGGATGGAGTCGAGCGGCAGACGCGGGGCAGGGCGTTGGAGCCGAGTTCGGGTCCGACGCCCTTTCCATTGCCTGTTCCATTGCCTGCTTCCTCGGCGCCTTCCCGCCGCGGCGGCACGGGCGAGCCCCCGGTAGCGTTCGGCGTTGGCAGCCATCGAACGACGCAGGAGCGACACCATGGCACGAGGCGGACAGGGCGAACCCACCGACTGGGTGACCCGTGCCGCCGACGACGCCGTACGCCACGCCGGCGAGGGCAACCCGGTCACTGTTTCCTCCGGCGCCAGCCCGTCCGGCCCGGTGCACCTGGGCAACTTGAGGGAGTTCCTCACCGTCCACTTCGTCGCCGACGAGCTGCACCGCCGCGGCGCCCAGGTCCGGCACCTGCACGTGTGGGACGACTTCGACCGCTTCCGCCGGGTGCCTGCCGGCGTCGATCCAGCGTGGTCGGAGCACATCGGTCGGCCGCTGTCGGCCGTGCCGGACCCGTGGGGGTGCCATGACTCCTGGGCCGATCACTTCAAGGAGCCCCTGCGTGCGGCGCTGGCCGACCTCGGTGTCGAGATGGAGGAGGTCTCCCAGACCGAGCGGTACCGCGCCGGGGTCTACCGCTCGCCCGTCCGAACCGCCATCGAGCGGCGCGACGAGATCGAGGCGATCCTCGCCCGCCACCGGACGAGGAAGGAGACGGAGTCCGTCGTGTCGGACGCCGAGGAGGACCCGCCGGTCGGCCCTGCCGACGAGCTCGCGCGGTTCCCGTTCAAGCCCTACTGCTCCACCTGCGGTCGCGACACCCTCGACCTCACCGATTTCACCGATCCTGTCATCACCTACACCTGCCGGGTGTGCGGCTACCAGGGCCGGTTCGACATCGACTCCGACACCGACGGCAAGCTGGTGTGGAAGGTCGACTGGCCGATGCGTTGGGCGTTCGAGCACGTCGACTTCGAGCCCGCGGGGATGGACCACGCGACCCCCGGCTCCTCGTTCACCGTCGGTCACGAGCTCGTGGAGGGTGTGTTCGGGATGCCGCGTCCGGCCTGGTTCGGCTACGCCTTCGTGGGCTTCGCCGGCGTGCAGAAGATGTCGTCCTCGGCCGGGGGGGCGCCGACCGCCGCCGACGCGCTGCAGATCCTCGAGGCGCCGATCCTGCGCTGGCTCTACGTCCGGCGGCAGCCGCGCCAGGCGTTCAACATCGACTTCGGTCCGGAGGTGGTCCGCCTCTACGACGAGTGGGATGCCCTGGGGCGCAAGGCTGCGACCAAGCGGGACGTGGCGGTGCTCGCCTTCGAGAGGGCCGCCGCGACGTCGACCGCCGGGCCCCTGCCGGCCCCGCAGGTGGTGGTGCCGTTCCGGACGCTGGCCTCGGTCGCCGACGTGACGGCAGGGTCCGCGGAGCTGATCAGCCGGGTCATCGGCCGCGTGGGGCACGAGCACTCCTCGGTCGACGACCTGGAGCCCCGCCTGTCGCGGGCGATCAACTGGACCTCGGAGTTCGTGCCCGACTCCGAGCGGACGATCGTGCGAGAGACACCGGACTCAGACCGACTGGCCGCACTGTCCTCACGGGAGGCCACGTGGCTCCGGCTGCTCCTCGACGAGCTGCCCACCGGGGAGCTCGACATCGAACCCGTCACCACGCTCGTCTACGGCGTCCCGAAGCTCGCCCAGGACCTGGCCCTCGACGCCGCGCCGACCGACGAGGTCAAGGCCGACCAGAAGGAGTTCTTCCGACTCCTCTACAACCTGCTCGTGGGCAAGGACCGCGGCCCAAGGCTGCCCACGCTGATCGTCGCCCTGGGCCCGGAGAAGGTCCGCTCCCTCCTGACACCGCCATAGGCGCTGACTCGTCGTGTCAACGACGGGTCAGCGGCCGAGGAGTACGTCGTAGGCGGTGGGGCTGGAGTCGCGCAGGAACCCGGAGCACCGGTCCCACTCCTCGGACTCGCCGATCGCGCGTGCCGAGGCGGCGAGGACGGCAAGGCAGCGCAGGAAACCACGGTTCGGCTCGTGCTCCCACGGCACCGGCCCGTGTCCCTTCCACCCGTTGCGCCGCAGCAGGTCGAGGCTGCGGTGGTAGCCGACCCGGGAGTAGGCGTAGACGGTCACGTCATCCGCCCCGCCGTCGCGTGCTCGCTCCGCCAGAGCGGCCCAGGCGAACGGCGACGCCGGGTGGCGGCGTACGACGTCAGTCGGCTCGGCCCCGGAGTCAAGCTCGGCCGTGGCCGGATCCTCCGGCAGATGGGTGGGCGGAGGCCCCGCCATCAGGTCGGGGTGAGTCATCAGACGCCCACCGACTTGCCGCTGCATCGGAGGTGCTCGCAGGCCTCGACCACTCGCTCGGCCATGCCGGCCTCCGCGGCCTTGCCCCACGAGCGGGGGTCGTAGACCTTCTTGTTGCCGACCTCGCCGTCGACCTTGAGCACCCCGTCGTAGTTGGTGAACATGTGGCTCGCGACCGGACGAGTGAAGGCGTACTGGGTGTCGGTGTCGACGTTCATCTTCACCACGCCGTAGTCGACGGCGGCGGCGATCTCCTCGGCGGTCGAACCGGACCCGCCGTGGAAGACGAGGTCGAAGGGCTTCGCACCCGGCTCCAGGCCGAGCTTCTCGACCACGGCCTCCTGGGCAGTCTTGAGGATCTCGGGACGCAGCTTCACGTTGCCGGGCTTGTAGACGCCGTGCACGTTGCCGAACGTCAGCGCCGCCATGTACCGGCCCTCGTCGCCGATGCCGAGTGCGCTGACGGTCGCCAGCGCGTCCTCGGGAGTGGTGTAGAGCTGGTCGTTGATCTCGTTCGCGACGCCGTCCTCCTCGCCGCCGACGACGCCGATCTCGACCTCGAGGATGATCCGGGCGGCCGCGCACTTCGCGAGCAGCTCCTCGGCGATCTGCAGGTTCTCCTCCAGGGGTACGGCGGAGCCGTCCCACATGTGGGACTGGAAGAGCGGGCCCTCGCCCCGGGAGACCCGTTCCGCGGAGATCTCCACCAGCGGTCGGACGAACCCGTCGAGCTTGTCCTTCGGGCAGTGGTCGGTGTGCAGCGCGATGTTGACGGGGTAGTTCTTCGCCACCTCCGCGGCGTAGCTGGCGAACGCAACCGAGCCGGTCACCATGTTCTTCACCGACGGCCCGGAGAGGTACTCCGCTCCCCCGGTCGAGACCTGGATGATGCCGTCGGAACCGGCGTCGGCGAACCCCTTGAGGGCGGCGTTGAGCGTCTGGGACGAGGACACGTTGATGGCCGGGAAGGCGAAGGCCTTCTCCTTCGCCGCGTCGAGCATCGCTGCGTAGACCTCGGGAGTGGCAATGGGCATGCGGGCGTCTCCTCGGAACATGGTTCTGGACTCTCCCTCACCCTAGTCCCCAGCCGGGGCGTGACCAGACGGCCGCTGGACCAGGGCCCCCGTACGGTGGGGCGATGCGCCGACACCGCACCCTTCGCAGCACCACCCGGATCTCCGTGCTGGCGCGCCCCGTCGACTGGGTCTGGAGCGTGGTCGCGTCCGGTCGGACCGGTCCCCAGTGGTACGTCGAAGCGGCACCTCTGGTGTTCCGCGGCGCTGTCGACCGACTCGTCGGGGGCGGCGGCCGACGCTGGGCGCCGCCCGGAACGGACCTGCTGCGCGCCGGGGACCGCGCGGGCTTCTGGGAGGTGGCCGAGGCGGAGCACGCCGCCCCGACCCGCCGGCTCGTGCTCCGCGCACAAGTCCGGGCGCCGGGCGTCGTCGAGCTCGAGACCCTCGCGGAGGCGCTGCCGGCCGGCAGCACCCGGCTGAGCCAGACGACCCGGTTCGCACCACGCGGCCTGGCCGGTGCGGCGTACCTGCTGGCCGACCTGCCGGCCCGGGAGGCGGTCTCGGAGCTGACCCACCGGCGGCTGCTCTCGGACTGCGGCCAGCCTCCGGACCGCACGCCCTGACGCGCCGACCGGCACCCGGCCTCCTCAGCCGCGCCAGGCCTCATCCGAGGAGAGATCGGCGTACTGGCGGATCCACGAGTGCATGGCGATCGCGGCCGCGGCGCTGGCATTGATCGACCGGGTCGACCCGAACTGCGCGATCGAGAACGTGCCGTCACACGATTCCCTTGCGAGCTCAGACAGACCGGGCCCCTCCTGACCGAAGAGGAAGCACACCTGCCGCGGCAGCTCCATCGTCTCCAGGTGGTCGGAACCGGGCAGGTTGTCGATGCCGAGCAGCCGCACCCGCCGGTCGTGGAGGTACGTCGCCAGGTCGGCGGCCGTCGCGTGGTGGCGCACGTGCTGGTAGCGGTCGGTGACCATCGCCCCGCGCCGGTTCCACCGCCGGTTGCCCACGATGTGCACCTCCGCGGCAAGGAATGCGTTGGCGGTCCGCACGATGGTGCCGATGTTGAAGTCGTGCTGCCAGTTCTCGATCGCCACGTGGAAGTCGTGGCGCCGGGTGTCGAGGTCGGCCCGGATCGCCTCCAGGGTCCAGTAGCGGTAGCGGTCGACCACGTTGCGCCGGTCCCCCTCGGCGAGCAGCCGGGGGTCGTAGCGCTCGCCCTCCGGCCACGGCCCCGGCCACGGTCCGACGCCGACCTCGGGGGGGCCGTGCGGCATCGGGTCGTAGGGCGCACGCTGCTCGTCCATGGACCGGACCCTAAGCGTTCACGAGCTCGTTGGACCGCCCGGCTAGGGTGACGCAGTGGACGCGCTCGCGGAGCTCACCCCGCTCCTGCTCGGCATGGACTGGATGGACCCCCAGTACCTCCTGCGCGAGTTCGGCCAGGAGCTCTTCTGGCTCAGCCTCGCCATCATCTTCGTCGAGTGCGGCCTGTTCTTCCCGTTTCTCCCTGGCGACACCCTGCTCTTCGCGCTGGGGCTGTTCATCTTCTCGGAGCGGCTAGACCTCTTCCCCGGCAGTCCGCTCGCCGAGCTGGGAGTCGCCCTCGTCCTGCTGACCGCCGCGGCGTTCCTCGGCAACGTCGCGGGCTACGAGATCGGGCGCGCCATCGGCCCCCCGCTCTACGAGCGCAACGGCCGGATCCTGAAGCAGAAGTACTTCGACCAGACCCGTGCGTTCTTCGACCGGCACGGCAACAAGGCGCTCGTCATCGGCCGGTTCGTGCCGTTCGTGCGCACCTATGTCACCGTCGTCGCCGGTGTGACCGCGATGAGCCGACGCCGCTTCTTCATGTGGAGCGCGGTGGGAGCGGTGCTGTGGGTGCTCTCGATCACCTTGCTCGGCTACTTCCTCGGCGCGGCCTTCCCGACGCTGGGCGAGAACATCGACAAGGCCGTGCTCGTGATCCTCATCTTCTCGGTGGTCCCGATCGCCTACGAGTGGTGGCGGCACCGGCGTACCACCGCTCCCGAGGCCGGGGACAACGACGCCGACGGTCGCCCGGACCGCAACATCACCGGTCTGGAGACCGAACCGCGCGAGAGCTGAACGGGTGGTCTCCTCCCCGGCAGAGGTACATGGAACTGCTGTCGCGAGGGCCCGGATCCGGGTGATCCGGTCTCCATCACCGCGGGATTCGAGTTGGCTTCTTCGGCATGCCGCGGCACGTTCTGCGTGACCTAGTACCACCCGGTTCGTTGACCGTAGAGCCAAGAACGCTGGTCGCCTCACCGCCGCCCGGCCCCACCCTCGCAGGGAGATTCCATGATCTACCGGTCACGCCGCTCACGCGCGGTACTTGCCGCGGCGCTCACCACCGCGCTGCTCGGCCTTGCGCCCTCGGCCCTCACCGGGTCGGCTCAGGCCATCGCCGTCGACACCGATTCCGCCTTCGCCCCCAAGCTCGTCACGGTGGACACACCCACCCGCGCGGACAAGGAGCTGCTCCAGACCCTGGGGCTCGACCTCACCGAGCACGCCGGGCACGACTACGTCGAGGTCGTGCTGCACACCGCGTCCGACGCAGACATCCTCCGGGAGGCGGGGCTGACCTACGACGTACGCATCGGGAACCTGATCGAGCGCGAGGCCCGCAACAACCAGGTCAACGCAGCCTACGCCGCCGCAACGGTCGAGTCGCCACTCCCGTCGGGACGCGACAGCTACCGCACGCTCGCCGACTACAACGAAGACATGCGCCAGCTCGCGACGATCCGGCCCAACATCGCCAAGCAGTTCGAGCTGCCGCACCCCTCGCTCGACGGCAAGACCGTCCGCGGGATCGAGATCGGCGCCAACGTCCGAGCACCCGAGGACGGCCGCCCCGTCTTCCTGCTGATGGGTGTGCACCACGCTCGCGAATGGCCTTCCGGCGAGCTGGCGATGGAGTTCGCCTACGACCTGGTGAAGAACTACGGGCAGGACGCACGCATCACCGGGCTGCTCGACAGGGCGCGGGTGCTCGTCGTGCCCGTGGTCAACGTCGACGGGTTCGACCTCTCCCGCACCGACGGAGGCCTGGTCGACCTGCGCGAGATCGACAACGGCGGCACCGTGTCGCTCCTCGGCACGCCCGGAAACGCCTACCGGCGCAAGAACTGCCGGGTCGTGGACGGCCAGGACACCCCGGACGGCAGCTGCCGTGCCCTCACCGCCAGCAGCCCGGGCGGCTTCGGCCTGGGTGTCGACCTGAACCGCAACTACGGCGGCTTCTGGGGCGGCCCGGGGGCCGCGGGGACGCTCCCCGACCCCAATGGCGACCGCCCCGCCGGCCTGGCCGACCCGACCTACCGCGGAGCAGACCCGTTCTCCGAGCCGGAGACGCAGAACATCCGCGAGCTGATCAGCAGCCGCCAGGTCACCACGATGATCTCCAACCACACCTTCTCCAACCTGGTGCTGCGACCCAACGGCGTCCACCCCGACACCATCGGTCCGGACGGACACCCGATCGGGAACGCCCCCGACGAGGAGGGTCTGAAGGCGCTCGGCGCGGAGATGACCGCCGCCAACGGCTACCGCAACATCCACGGCTGGGAGCTCTACGACACCACCGGCACCACCGAGGACTGGTCCTACAACGCCACCGGTGGCTACGGCTACACCTTCGAGATCGGCCCCAACGAGTTCCACCCGCCGTTCCCGCAGGTCATCGACGAGTACCTCGGCGCAGGACAGTACGCCGGCATGGGGAACCGCGAGGCCTACCTCGACGCACTCGAGAACACCGTCGACACCGCGACCCACTCCGTGATCAAGGGCGGCGCCCCGAAGGGTGCAACTTTGAGGCTGCGCAAGCAGTTCTCCACCCCCACCTGGGAGGGCTCGTTCACCGACACCCTCGACACCACGATGCAGGTAGGCGACAACGGGAAGTTCACGTGGCACATCAACCAGTCCACCCGACCGGTGGTGCAGGACAAGCTGGTCGAGATCACCGAGGACCAGCCGGTCCGCTCGCAGAGCTACACCGGCGGCCCCACCACGGTGGGTGAGCACGTCGATCACCCGTTCACGATCACCGAGAACGGCATCGACGTGATGCAGGTGGACCTCGACTGGCCCACCCCTGACGACCTCGACCTGGAGGTCTACAAGAAGAACGCCGACGGTTCCCTGACCGAGGTCGCCTCCTCGGGGAACGTGCCGGGCATGAAGGAGCAGGCGGAGGTCGGGAACCCGGAGCCGGGCGACTACGTCCTCCGGGTGATCAACTTCGCGTCGGTGACCCCGACCTACGACCTGAAGGCGACTCTGTTCGACTCCACCGTCGTGTCGTCGGAGGAGGTGCCGGGCCTGATCGAGAACTGGACGCTGACGTGCGAGGTGGGCGGAAAGGTGCTCCAGCAGGTGCCGGTGATCATCGGCCGGGGCGAGCAGGCCAAGATCGACCTGGCCACCTGCATCAACAGGTCGAGGAACCTACGCTGACCATCTCTGGTTGAGGTGTCGCCATCAGACGCCCCGGCTGGGCGGTAGCCCGGCCGGGGCGTCGTTGTCACCGTTGCCCCATGTGTCGACACCAAACGACGACCGCCCCGGCCGGAACGAGCTGATCGACCTCATCCAGGACCTGGTGTCCGGCTCTGACCAGTCGAGGGCTCGAACCGCTACCGGGCCCCGTCGAGCTCGGCCTTGGTGAGCACCGGCCGGACGTCGAGCTCCACGTCCGCCAGGGGGTTCTCCCCCTGCGGGCTGCGGTCGATGGCGCACACCACCACCTCGACGGTCGCCCCCGCGTCCCGCAGCGCCCGGGTCGCGTCGCGGACCGCGCCGCCGGTCGTGATCACGTCCTCGATCAAGGTGACCCGGCGACCCGAGACGTCCGGACCCTCGGCCAGCTTGCAGGTGCCGTACTCCTTGGCCTTCTTGCGCACGAACACCGCGGGTCGGCCGGTCAGGCTGCTCACCATGGTCGCGATCGGGATACCACCGAGCTCGAGCCCGCCGATCAGGTCGGTGTCCTCGGGGAGCAGCTGGACCATGGCCCGGGCGACCCGAGCCAGCAGGGTGGGGTCGGCCTCGAAGAGGTACTTGTCGAAGTACTCGCTGGCGACCTGACCGGAGCGCAGCGTGAACTCCCCGGTCAGTCGGCAGCAGCCGTCGATGTCGCGGGCCAGATCGGGATCGGGTGGGGGTACGTCGCTCACGGCGCCCATCATGGCGCACACGACTCCGCCCTGGGCGGCTAGCCTCGACCCCATGCTTGCCCGTCGCCTGCAGGGGATCCCGCCGACGATCTTCTCCGAGATGTCGGCGCTGGCGGTGCGCACGGGGTCGGTCAACCTGGGCCAGGGCTTCCCCGACGTCGACGGGCCGCCCGCCGTGATCGCGCGCGCGGTCGAGGCGCTTCAGGGCGGCCAGAACCAGTACGCCCCGGGAACCGGTGTCCCCGCACTGCGGGAGGCGGTCGCCCGGCACCAGGCCCGGCACTACGGGTTCGACCTGGATCCCGACCGGCAGGTCTGCGTCACCACCGGCTGCACCGAAGGCGTCGCGGCCGCGCTGCTCGGGCTGGTGGACGAGGGCGACGAGGTGGTCGTGCTCGAGCCCTACTACGACTCCTACGTCGCGATGATCCAGATGGCGGGAGGAGTACGCCGACCGGTCACCCTGCGCTCACCTGACTTCCGACTCGACGTGGACGAGCTCCGGGCAGCGGTCGGCCCGAGGACCCGTTTCGTCCTGCTCAACAGCCCCCACAACCCCACCGGAACGGTGCTGGATCGCCAGGAGCTGCAGGCCGTGGCCGACCTCGCGATCGAGCACGACCTGGTCGTGATCACCGACGAGGTCTACGAGCACCTGATCTTCGACGCCCACGAGCACGTCCCGCTGGCCACGCTGCCCGGCATGTTCGAGCGCACCCTGACCCTCTCCAGCGCGGGCAAGTCCTACTCCTTCACCGGCTGGAAGGTCGGCTGGGCGACCGGCCCGGCCGAGCTCGTCGCCGCCGTGCTCTCGGCGAAGCAGTGGCTCACGTTCACCTCCGGCGCACCGCTGCAGCCGGCGATCGCCCACGCGCTGGACGACGAACCCGACTTCCCGCTCGAGCTCGCGGCCGACCTGCAGAAGCGTCGCGACCTGCTGTGCTCGGGCCTCGGCGAGGTCGGCCTCGACGTCCGGGTCCCGGAGGGCACCTACTTCGCGCTCACCGACGTCAGCGACCTCGGCTGGGACGACGGGCTGTCCTTCTGTCTCGCCCTCCCTGAGCGGGCCGGGGTCGTGGCGATCCCGACCCAGGGCTTCCACGACACCGACGCCGGTCGGCACCTCGTGCGCTGGGCGTTCTGCAAGAACGCGTCCGTCATCGAGGACGGCCTGCGCCGGTTGGGCAGCGCGCAGCTGGGCGCCTAGCGTCCCGGCCCGGTCAGTACTGCGTCATCCCCGGAATGGCCGGGACGGGCTTCCGTCCCTTGCCCTTGAACCACTCATTGGCACCGCCCACGAACAGCAGCACGATGACAGCGACCGCCGCAAGCAGGGTGATGGCGGAGACGAGGCTGGTGATGGCGAGCAGGCTGAACAGCGCCGTCACCGCCGATGACACGACGAGCGTGATCCGGGCGGCGTTGGACCGGCGCAGGACGAGCACGGCCAGGATGCACGCGATCAGGCACCAGACCAGAAACACGGCGACGAAGGCAACGATCACGCCGAACGCAGAGTCGGCGGAGATGCCGGCGTCCTCGAAGTCGGGCTGCCTCGTGATCTCGTCGAGCACCTCGTCCCTCGCCACCACCAGGGCGATGAGGACGAACGCGTAGAGCAGCAAGGACAACCCCGAGAAGATCAGGGTGATCACCGCGGCGCCGGTCACCGACCCGGGTCGCTTGTCGCTCGCAGGACCGCCGTACGGGTTGCCGGGCTGGCCGTACGCCGGCTGCTGCTGGCCGTACGCCGGCTGCTGCTGGCCGTAGGGGGATGGCTGGCCGTAAGGGGGCGGCTGGGCCGGCTGGCCGTAGGGGTTCTGCTGCTGCGGTGGCGTGTCGCCGTAGGGGCTCGGCTGCGCCGGCTGCTCACCGTAGGGGCTCGCGGGCTGACCTGAGGGTGGCTGCCCATAAGGGTTCTGACTCGGCGGGGGGCCGTAGGGGGAGCCGCCGGTGTCGCCGCTGTTGGAGTCACTCATGGGTGCATTGGATCATGGGCGGCGAACCACGCGCGGACCTCCGGGCGCAGCAGCAACGAGAACGTCACCGCGCAGCCGAATGCGGGGAGCACCATCAGCACCGAGCTCAGCGAGGCCACCAGGCAGGCAGCGCCGGCGCCGGCCGCGGAGGCCAGCAAGGCCACCCGGGCCCAGCCCGCCCGCCGCAGGACGAACACGGCCAGCACCACCGCGGCCAGCGCCCACACCACCGTGACCCCAGCCGTGACGTAGGTGGCGACCTGGACCGCCCGGTCGGTCAGCCCCTGGTCTCCGAGATCGGGGTTCTGCCGGCGCAGCTCCTCGAGGATCAGCTCGGGCTGGAGTGCGATCACCAGGGCGCTGAGCCCCATCAGGACCGCGGCCGTCCCGGAGATCACCCAGGTGAGGACGCAGGCCCACATCACGGCGGCCGGGCGGCCCTCCGGCTGGCCCGCTCCGACCGGTGGGGACGCGGTGGGCGTCCCGAATCCCTGGTGCGCTCTGGGCGCCGGGGGCGGTGCCTGCTGCGGAGGCGGCCCCGACGGGGGAGCCTCGGTCGGAGGCGGCGGCCAGACGGCGGCGGACCGTTCCGGCGTCTTCGGGGGCGGGATGCCGTCGAACCAGTTGCGCGACGGCTCGAGCCACAGCAGGAGCGCCGACGCGGCGACCACCGAGGAGAGGAAGCCGCCGGTCACCATGCCGGTGAAGAACAGCGGGATCGCCACCACCGTGACTCCGAGCCGGGCGCTGCGGTTGCGCCGGAGCACGTGGAATCCGAGCACCGCGGCCACCGCCGCACACCCCGCTGCCACCATCGACACCGTCCGCAGCACCACCAGGGCGCCGGAGACGTCGAGACCCAGCCCCTGGCCGGGCGGCTCGGAAAGGAACTGCGAGACCGACTCGCGGGTCTCCAGCGTGTTCAGGCTGGTGATCGTCTCGAAGACGGTCGCGACGACCAGGATCGAGCCGCCCATGATCATCCAGCCGGCCATGGTGACCTGGCGCGGGCGAGGAAGCGGCTCAGTCATCTCGTGACTCCGACACAGGCGTCATCTCGTGATTCCATCACGCGGGGGTGAGCGCGAGACCGTCGGCCGCGCGGTCGACCTCGACCCGCGAGCCGTCGGTCACCTCGCCCGAGATCAACAGCTTCGCGAGCGGGTCGCCGATCGCGGTCTGGATCAGCCGTCGCAGCGGCCGGGCTCCATAGGCCGGGTCGTAGCCCGTCTCGGCCAACCAGGCCCGGGCCGGCTCGGTCACCGTGATCGTGATCCGGCGGGCGGCCAGCCGCGTCTCCAGAAGCACGAGCTGCAGGTCCACGATCCGGGCAAGGTCGTCCTGGGTGAGGGCGTCGAAGAGCACGATCTCGTCGAGCCGGTTGAGGAACTCCGGCTTGAACGACTGCCGCACCAACGCCAGCACCGACTCCTTCTGCTGCTCCGGCTCCAGCGTGGGATCGACGAGGTACGACGACCCCAGGTTGCTGGTCAGGATCAGCAGGGTGTTGCGGAAGTCGACGGTACGGCCCTGACCGTCGGTCAGGCGGCCGTCGTCGAGCACCTGAAGAAGGATGTCGAAGACCTCGGGGTGGGCCTTCTCGACCTCGTCCAGCAGGACGACGGAGTAGGGCCGCCGACGCACGGCCTCGGTGAGCTGGCCGCCCTCGTCGTAGCCGACGTAACCCGGAGGGGCGCCGACCAGGCGGGCGACCGAGTGCTTCTCGGAGTACTCGCTCATGTCGATGCGCACCATCGCCCGCTCGTCGTCGAAGAGGAAGTCCGCGAGCGCCCGCGCGAGCTCCGTCTTGCCGGTCCCGGTGGGGCCGAGGAACAGGAAGGATCCGGTCGGACGGTTGGGGTCGCTGATGCCGGCGCGTGAACGACGTACGGCGTCACTCACGGCCGTGACCGCCTCGCGCTGGCCGATCAGGCGCTCGCCGATGACCGCCTCCATCTCCAGCAGCTTGGCGGTCTCGCCCTGGAGCATCCGGCCGGTCGGGATGCCGGTCCAGGCCTCCACCACGTCGGCGATCTGCTCCGCGCCGACCTCCTCGCCGACCAGCGGCGCCATCTCGGACTTCTCCTGGTCGACGACCGCCTGCAGCTTCCGCTCGAGTTCGGGTATCGACTCGTAGTTGATCTTGCTGGCCGCCTCCAGGTTGCCCTCGCGCAGCTGGCGGTCGGCCTCGATCCGGAGCTGGTCGAGCTGACGGCGCAGGTCGCCCTCGCCCTCCAGCGAGGACTTCTCCTGCTCCCAGCGAGCCTCCAGGCTGCGGAGCTCCTCCTCCCGGTCGGCCAGGTCCGCGCGCAGCTTTTCGAGCCGCTCGACCGAGGCGTCGTCGCTCTCCTTTTCAAGGGCGAACTGCTCCATCTTCAGCCGATCGACCACCCGCCGGAGCTGGTCGATCTCCTCGGGGCTGGACTCGTGCTCCATGCGAAGCCGGGACGCCGCCTCGTCGATCAGGTCGATCGCCTTGTCGGGCAGCTGCCGGCCGGTGATGTAGCGGTCGGAGAGGGCGGCGGCCGCGACCAGCGCGGCGTCGGTGATCCGCACGCCATGGTGGGCTTCGTACTTCTCCTGGATGCCGCGGAGGATCTGGATGGTGTCCTCGACGCTGGGCTCGCCGACGAAGATCTGCTGGAAGCGCCGCTCGAGAGCGGGATCCTTCTCGATCCGCTCGCGGTACTCGTCGAGCGTGGTCGCCCCGATCATGTGCAGCTCGCCCCGGGCCAGCATCGGCTTGAGCATGTTGCCGGCGTCCATGGCGGAGTCTCCGCCCGCACCGGCACCGACCACGGTGTGCAGCTCGTCGATGAACGTGATGACCTGCCCGCCGGCGTCCTTGATCTCCTCGAGGACGGCCTTGAGCCGTTCCTCGAACTCGCCGCGGTACTTCGCGCCTGCCACCATCGCGGCCAGGTCGAGGGCGAGCACCCGGCGTCCCTTCAGCGAGTCGGGGACGTCACCCGCGACCACGCGCTGGGCCAGTCCCTCCACGACGGCGGTCTTGCCGACACCCGGCTCACCGATCAGGACCGGATTGTTCTTGGTCCGCCGGCTCAGCACCTGGATGACCCGCCGGATCTCGGCATCGCGTCCGATCACGGGGTCGAGTCGACCTTCCCGCGCCGATTCGGTCAGGTCGACGGAGTACTTCTCGAGGGCGTCGTACGTCGACTCGGCCTCCTGACTGGTCACCCGGCGATTGCCGCGGACGGCCGTCAGGCCTTCACGCAGCCCGGCCTCGGTCAGCCCGGCTTCCAGCAGCACCTGCTGTGCCGGGCTCTGGGTGCCGGCGAGCGCGATCAGGAGGTGCTCGGTGGCGACGTAGTCGTCCTTCATCGAAGCCGCGAGGTCGAGGGCACCCGCGAGGACCCGGGTGAGCGCCGCGGAGGCACCGGGCTGCTGCACGGTGGCGCCGGTGGCCCGTGGGAGGGTGGCCTCCACCTGCTGCGCCCGGACCTTCAGCTGGTCCGGGTCGACACCGGCCTTGGCGACCAGGCTTCGGGTGGTGCCGTCGGCCTGGTCGAGCAGCGCGACGAGCAGGTGGACTGGCTCGGTGGCGGTATTGCCGGCCTTCGTGGCCGAAAGTTGGGCAGCCTCGATTGCCTCCCGGCTGCGGGTGGTGAACTTCTCGATCCCGAACTGGCTCATGTTGCTCCTGCGGCGTGGTCGCGGCTCGAGGACGGCACCAGTGTCGTCCTCACCGGGTTAACGCACCAGAAGTTGAGTCTGTTCCACTCAACTTGTCCGGATGTACCCGCTCGAATTCACCGCGGATTCTGTTCCGAATCCCCTCCCATGATCCCGTCTGTGGAATAAGATTCGTAGACGCTCTGGTCGCACAAACATCTCGGGAGGGGGAGCGCATGGCCACGTTCGGCAAGCGGGTGCAGCCCAAGCACCGGGCAGATCCGAGCACCCGCAGAGGGGTGACCTCTCCGACACCGCGGCCCGGGTCCCACGCAGCTCCGGTCGCCCCGGCACCGGTCGCCCCGGCACCGGTCGCCTCGGCACCGGTCGCCCCGGCACCGGACGCCCCGGCACCGGACGCCGCCCCGGCGCCGGTCTCGCCCCCGGCATCGGCACCGGCTCCGGCCGCACCCGAGCTCGAGACGCCGGCTGCGCCCGAGCTGCCGGCAGCGCCGGTCTCGGTCCACGAGCCGGAGCCACCGACCCGCGAGACCGGCACCCTGCGCGTGCTGGTCGTCGACGACAACGAGGACGTGCGCGGGTTGCTGCGGATCGCCTTCGCCCGCAACGACATCCAGGTCGTCGGCACCGCCGGCGACTCCCGGGAGGCGCTCGCGATGGCGCAGCACGACCGACCGGGCATCATCCTGCTCGACGTCAACCTGCCCGAGGTGGCCGGCCTCGACCTCCTCCCGCAGCTCCGCGAGCGCTGCCCGCAGGCTCGGGTGGTCATGTTCTCGGCCCAGTGCACCAGCCAGGTGACCGAAACGGCCATGCAGCGCGGCGCCGTGGGTTTCGTCGAGAAGGGCGTCTCGATGAAGAACGTCGTCGCGCACCTGCAGGCGGTGGCCCACGCCCCCGAGGGACAGATCGTGGAGCCGTTCCCGCTCAAGGTCTACCCCTAGCAACGCGCGGGTCGCGCCGTTCTCACGCCTCAGGGCCCATAGTCTGAGAGGCGATCCTGAACGGCAAGGGGTCGGGGGGTTACGGAGGAGGACCAGTGGCCGATGCTCCGAACGAGACTCCGGCCGTACGAATCATCGTCGCCGAGGACAATCGAGACCTCCAGTCGATGATCCGGTTGACCCTCGAGATCGGGGGCTTCGACGTGGTCGGCCAGGCCTACGACGGTCGAGAAGCCCTCGAGCTGGTGCGCGAGCTCCAGCCCGACATCCTCGTCCTCGACCTTCACATGCCGGACGTTGGCGGACTCGAAGTGCTTCCCGCGATCCATGAACTCGCTCCCCATTGCAAGGTCGTGGTCCACTCCGCGATCGGCGCCATGTTCATCACCGAGTCCGCGTTGCAGGCCGGCGCGGTGGCTTACATCGAGAAGGGCGTCTCGCCCCGCAGCATCGTCGCTCACCTGAGGCGGGTGGCCACCGCAGGCACGATGCGGCCGGTTCGCCCCTACCCGCTGAGTCGTGATTACCCCGAGACTGATCTCGGCTAGTCCGACGACGGCGACTCCCCGGGGTCAGGCTCGGGCGGCATGCCGTGCGGCGGGAACGACGTTTCGGAGTCGGGCTCCTCGTCGACCAGACAGGTGCGGCAGAAGTCCTCGCCGAACGGCGTGAGGTGGATGCTGCGGCGCACGACCTTGGGGAACTTCACCGAGTGCATCGCGGCGAGCACGTCCGGCTGCGCCTCGACCACCTGGTACTCCATCGGGTCGCGCAGCGCCTCTCGGGAGAACCAGACGAGGCCGAGACGGAACAGGTTGTTGAGGTAGGACGGGACCTGGTCGAGGTGACGGCAGCCGGCCCGGCCGCCGATCATCGTCATCCCGGGGGCGACCAGCTGGCTGTGGACCATCCCGACGGGGCCGCCGGTGCGGACGTCGACGCTGGGCTGTGGCCCTCCTTGCAGCAGGAGGACGAGGATCCGGGCTTCGTCGGGGGCCAGGTCGTCGAGAATGCGTTCATACGCCGGATGGGCGGCGTCGTCGTTCCACACGTCGCGGGAGCGCTCGAGGAGCTCGGCACCGCGCTCCCGGAGGGTCAACCCATCATGGCCGTCGGCGCCGCTGTCGTACTCGGGCGGCTCGGCCAGCTCGCCCAGCGACTCCCCGGCCGAGGTCAGGGCCCGCGCGAGCGGCACGCCCGAGGACACCGCCCTGGCCAGCCCGCCGATCACCGACGCCGCCTCGGTCGCGTCCCTGGCCAGCGCCACGGCCTCGCCGGGGTCGCTCACCGCGCGCATCATCCGGCGTCCGGCCCGAGCGGTGGTGCGGACACCCCACTCCGTGCTGTGCCAGCAGGCTGCCGCCGCGACCCGGGCCAGACCGGGCAGAGCCTCCACCGCAGGGGCAAATGCCGGAGGCGCGCTGCCGTTGCGCGAGACCGGGGTGATCTCGCGTACCTCCTCGAACTCGTCGTCCGTCATGCGCCAACTCCGAACATCCACAGGTGCAGGAACCCGCCGCCCAGTCCCATGATCGCGCCATGGGCGTAGAGCATCCACTCGTCCTCGCGAATTGCGGCCCGCATCATCTCCACGAAGTCAGACGCAGGCAGCTCCTTGGTCCGGGTGGCGACGAGGACCCGGATCTTCTCGGCCTGCCGCTTGCTGAAGGCCTCGTCCTTGAAGGGGCTGATCGTGCGGCCCACGGCTTCGCGCGCCACCGACTCCCGGATCGTGTCGAACCTGTCCGGTCCGACCGCGACCCTGACCGCGGCTCGTGCCGGTCCGGCCGCCTTGTCGATCGCCGGCCGAAGAGCGGTCGCCAGCATCTGTCGGGTGCGGTCCCCGCGTGGCCCGTCCAGCAGGAAGTCGCCGATCCGTTCGAGGGTGATCACGTCCTCGGCGATGATTCGGGCGTAGACCTCGGCGGCCTGGTCCTGACGACGTGGGAACAGGCCGTGCACCTTGACCCCGAGGATGCGGCGCTCCTCCGCCGGTTCGAAGATCAGCCGCATCCCGAGCGCGTTCGTGACCCATCCGACGATCACGCCGAGCACCGGCAGCAGCCACCACTGGCCGAAGGCGTGGTCGACGAAGGCGACCGGGATGCCGAGCAGGAACCCGAAGACGAACCCGAACGCCACCATCAGGTTGAGCTCCCGCTGACCGAAGTCGCGGAAGATCCGGACCACCAGTGCGGGGTCGTTGCGGAAGTGGTCGATCACCATGATCTTCGGGTCGAGCAGCTGGTCGATGTGGTTCCCGATCTCGTCGGTCACCCGTCCCACGACCGCGGGCAGCTGGGCCTGGACCCGCTCGACCACCGTCTCGCGCACCGGGCGGGGCAGGTCCCGCCACAGCCGTGGATGCTCCTTGCGCATGACCTCGTCGACGAGCTGCGGGATCTCGGGACGGAAGACGGTCACGATGTGCTCGGCGATCTGGTCCGGCTCGAGCTGCTGGTAGAAGTCCGACGGCGTGCCCAGCTTGGCGATCGCCTTGTCCACCGCGATGCTCCCCATCTTCGCGGCCCGGGCGGGAATGATCCCCTGCCACCCGATGCCGCCCTGCAGCACACCGGGCACCTCCTGCACCTTGCGCGGCAGCACCGTGGCCAAATCGCGCATGCCGGGGATCCTCACCCCGCGGAAGCGGACCGGGCTGAAGAGCATCACCAGCCCGGACCAGTTGATCAACCAGCCGACGACGCCCGTGAAGACGGGGATCGTGAGGAAGTGGAGCCAGTCGATGCCGCGGAAGAACTCCCCGATCACTGCGCCACCCCCTGTCGGGTCGTCCTCCGCTCGAAGGGTATCGGTGGTTGAGGAATGAGGGGCACCGAGCGTCTCGAAACCCTCGAGTGGGCAGGGTGCCTCGCGTCAGCGTCGCGCGAGATGCGCGCGCGCCACCGGTGACTCCCGGACCGCACCGCCCGCGGCCACGTGGTCCGCCTGCGCCCGGAGCAGCTTCACGACGGCTCCCCGCTGCGGCGCCCAGCGCTCGATCTGGTCGGCCAGTGTGCGCAGGAACTCCGGCGACAGGCTGCGGTCGCCGCCCAGGTCGACCGCGACCAGCGCCAGGTACGTCGGCGTCCGCCGCCCCGCCCCACGGACCTCCAGCATTGCCTGCCCGCCACTGCTCCTGACCCGGAGCTCGGAGGCGTCGGCCCAGGCCACGGAACGACGCCACACCCCGGCGACCTCATGAACCAGGAGCCCACGATCGGCGTCGAGCCAGGAGCGACGTGTCATCAGGAACACGACGAAGCCGAGGAAGAGCAGTCCGACCACCACGGCCGCGACCCGGTTGCCGAACGGCTGGGTCAGGAACGCCCAGACCACGACTGCCGGCACGCCCAGTGCGGCGGCGGCGGCGGAGAGCCACATCGTGGCCGAGCGGCTGAGCAGCCGTGGGACCGGGATCCGCTCAGCCACGCAGGGTCACCGCCTCGGCGCGGACCGCGGACACCGCGTCGGCCAACCTCCTCCGGGCGACGTCGGCGGCCAGGGGCTCGGCCACCAGCGGCGGGGTGCCGGCCTCGATGCACCAGCAGCCGTCGGGACCGGACAACAGCGCGAACACGGGCGGCTCGTCGTCACCGGGGCGTCGGATGACGACGTCGGCCCGCACGAAGGCGGCTCCCAGGCGTTCGAGGACAGCGTCGGGCGGCGTCGGATCACCAGCTGACGCCTCGACCGGGAGCGCCGGCCCGTCGCCGTCCCCCGCGTCGGGGTGGATGGCCGCCCCGTCGGCCAGCTCCGCGAGCGCGGCTTCCTCCGCCAGTGCGAACCGGTGCATCCCGTCCCGGCTGACTTCCTCGAGGAGGACGACGTCGTCGACGAGGTGGGCGTACCAGAAGTCCTGGGTGGCGGCGGTCGTCCGGGCCACGGCAACGACCACCTGCGCGGCCTCGCGCAGGGCGATCACGGACCGGATGTCCTGTCGGACCATCAGCTCGACGCTGCCGTCACGGAGGGCGGTCGCGGCCGCGATCGCCTCCGGGGTGGGGGGCTCGACGACGCCACGGGCCACCAGGGAGCGGTACGCCGACCGGCGGGCGGTCTCCCGGTCGGTCTCGGGCAGGTCGTCCAGGAACGGCATCACCGGCATCGCCCCGGGTTGCGCGACGACGGAGAGCTCCTCGTCGGTCAGGACGTCGACGAAGACAGGATCGGACTCGGCGGCATGCACGGAGACGAACCTAGAGCAACCCGAAGCTGACCGTGTCCAGGGCCGAGGACCCCACGTCCTGCAGTGTCTCCCCCGCGTCCTCGAGCCGGTCGCCGGCCCAGTCGGTCGCCGCGCTCGCGGCGTCGTAGGCGTCGCCCAGTCGGTCGCCGGTCCACTCGAGGGCGGCGTCACCGAACGCCGTGATGTCGTCCCAGTGGTCGTAGACGTAGTTGCCGAGGGTCCAGGCGCCGTAGCCGAGGACGGCCGCACCAGCGATGCCGACTCCGACCGGACCGAGGGCGATCAGGCCGGCGGAGCTGGCCAGCAGCGCTCCGCCGCCCGCGGCGCCGGCGAGCCCGAAGCCACGGGTCGCCCAGCCGCGCGCGCCGTCGTACCCGCCGCCGGTGACCGCGTCGAAGGCGCCGGTGGCGACGGTGAGGGGAAGGAAGGCCTTTCCGGCGATCCTGGCCGCGCGGCTGCCGATCAGGAAGCGCGCGAGGCCGCCGTCGGCCCTGCCGTTCATGAACGCCCTGAGTGCGTCGTCGCTGGCGCCCATGTTGCGCAGGAACGTCTGGTAGTCGGTGATCGGCGCCGAGGACGCCCGGAGGAAGTCGAGGAACGACCTCGACCGACCGAAGAGACCGATGGACTTCTTCAGCACCAGGCCGAGGGTGACCGCTCCGCCGGCGGTGCCCAGGGCGCCGAGCAGGTCCCGGCTGGTGATCGCCCGCTCGATGTAGGCCTCGACCGCGGACTCCAGGGTCTGCGGGACGTCGATCCCGCCCAGCGCTTCGCCGGTCGCCGCGTCGGCTGTCCCGACCCCGGTCAGGGCGGCGCCGATGTCGCCCGCGAGTGCGCCGGCACGGTCGTTGAGCCGACCCTGCTCGGCGTTCCGGTCGGCAGCCGCGGCCGCGGCGTGCTCGGGTGAGGTCAGCACGGGCGGCAGCGTGGGCGCCGTGACGCTCCCGTCGTCGCCGACCGTGAAGCCCTCGGCCTCGGCCCCGGCGATCGTGTCGAGCAGCTGGGTCCGGGCATGGCCGATGTCGGTGGCCCCGGTCCTGAGGGCGGCCCGGGCGAGATCGAGGGCATCGGCGAGCCGAGCGCCGGTCCTCGCCTCCTCGGCCGCCCGCTCGCTGGCCGCCATCGCCCAGTAGCCCCGGGCCCCGGTCAGCGCCTGCTCCAGGGTCCGGGACAGGCTCCGGGCCTGCTCGTCCACCTTGGTCGACGCCTCGCCGACGGCGGTGGCCGCAGTGTCCAGCTCAGCGGGACGCCACGACCTCACCTGGGCGATGGTCAGGCCGCTCATCCGGGGTCCCTGCGGAATCGTGGAGCGCCAGCGGAGCGATTTCGTGGGGTGGTGTTCATGGGCCGACCGGTCCGAATCCCGAGGCGACTCCGTGGTCGGTGCCGGCGAAGTCGCGGGCGCTGGTGCGCGCTGCTCCGGCGAGCGCCTGCAATCCCTCGGAGTAGACCTGGACCGCGGCGCCCAGCCGGGTGGACACCCACAGGCAGGATTGACTGGTCTGGGAGCCGACCAGCGCGTCGGAGACGGTGGAGAAGGGCCCAGCAACGTCGAGGCCGGCGAGAACGCTCGCGGAGGTCTCGACCTGGCCGGCCGCGTCGGTCAGGCCCTGGGGGTCAACGGTGAGCATGGGCCAGTTTTACCCGGCGACCGCCCGGAGTACACCCGCTCGCGGTGTGCCGTTTGGTACCAAACGGCAACAATTGCGCACCACGACGTGCTGTTCCTCCCCAATCGCGACTGTCTTCGCCGATCTCTGGGTCAGAGGGGTGCCGGCGTACGTCGGGGTGCGGGAGTACGACGCGGGCCCGTGTCGCCACATCAGTGGCGGCGGCGCCAGACGACCATGGACTGGATCGGGGACGGCTGGCGGAGCACCGGAAGCCGGTTGGACCCGCCGTCGGTACGCCGTGAGCTGGCGGCCTGGCGCAGGGCCTCCCGGGTGGCCTCCAGCTCTGCGACCAGCTCCTCGTTGCGGGCCCGCAGGGCGGTAGCTGGTGTTCGAGGCCGAGAAGCCGGCGTACCCCTTCGATGCCGATGCCGGCGGCGGTGAGCTCGGCGATGGTCCGCAGCAGCTCGATGTCTCGGTGGGAGTAGCGGCGACCTCCCCCGACGGTCCGGCCGGGCGTGATCAGGCCGAGCCGCTCGTAACCCCGCAGGGTCTGCGGGTGGAGGCCGGACAACTCGGCGGCGACGCTGATGACATAGACGGCGGCATCGGGCTCGGGGGGCTGGAACGGGTTGCTCACGCCGAGTCCTCGAACAGGTTGGCGCGCAGCGGCTTGCCGGCGTTGGCCGCGCGATAGGACTCGACCGCCTCGCGTGCCGCGCCGTCGAGAACCGCGGGCACGTGCACCCGGACGGTGGCGAGCAGGTCGCCAGTGGTGCCGTCGGACCGCCTCGCCCCCTTGCCGCGGACCCGGAAGGTGCGGCCGTTGGGGGTGCCAGGCGGGAGCTTGAGCGTGACGGGGACACCGCCCAGGGTCGGGATCTTGATCTCCGCACCGAGGGCCGCCTCGTCGAACGACACCGGGACGTCCAGGGTGAGGTTGTCGCCCTTGCGGCCGAAGAGCCGGTGCGGACTGACCTTGATGTGGACGAACAGGTCCCCGGCGGGTCCGCCGTTCTCGCCGGCAGCGCCCTTGCCCCGGAGCCGGATCTTCTGTCCCTCCTTGACGCCGGCCGGGATCCGGGCCTGGATCGTGCGAGCGGACATGCCCCGGCCGCTGCCGTGACAGGTGGGGCACGGCTCGTCGTAGACGAGCTGACGGCCGCCACACGCCGGACAGGTCTCGTTCATCGTGAAAGCGCCCCCAACCGACGCGACGATGACGCCCGCGCCCTCGCACTCGGGGCAGATGTGGGGCTTCGTCCCCGGCTTGCCGCCAGTGCCCTGGCAGTCGGGGCAGGGGGCGTCGGAGGTCAGCCGCAGGGGGATCGTGACGCCGTCGATGGCATCGTTGAACCCGATCGTCGCGGTGGTCTCGACGTCGGCCCCGCGCTGCGGGCGGCGCGGCTGCTGCCGGGTCCGGCCACCTCCGAAGATGTCGCCGAACATGTCGCCGAAGCCGCCGCCGGCGCGGTCTCGCAGCAGGTCGTTGATGTCGAACCCGCCGCCACCACCCTGGCCGCCGAAGCCGCCCGGGAACCCGCCGCGGAAGCCGCCGGAGCCGTAGAGCTCCCGCATCTCGTCGTACTTCTTGCGTTTCTCGGGGTCGCCCACGACGTCGTAGGCCTCGGCCACCGCCTTGAAGCGGTCGTGCTTGGCGGAGTCACCCGGGTTGGAGTCGGGGTGGTTGGCGCGCGCGAGCTTGCGGTAGGCCTTCTTGATGTCCTCGGCCGAGGCGTCCTTCTTGACGCCGAGCACGCCGTAGAAGTCCTTGCTGGCCCAGTCGGCCCGCATGCCTTCGCTGGTGCTCACGCGCACCTCCCTTCGTCAGTCGGTGCCGTGTCCCTCGGCCGAGGCCTCGTCGGTCGTCACCTCGGGCGTGGTGGGGCCGGTTGGAGGGTCGACGACCAGCACCTGGGCTGCCCGCACCACCCGATCGCCGATCCGGTAGCCGGCCTTGGCCACCACCTTGCAGGTGGTCACCTGGACCTCGGGGTCCTCTCCGATGTGGGAGAGGGCCTCGTGGATCCGTGGGTCGAACGGGTCGCCGACCTCTCCGAACTTGGTCAGCCCCAGTCCCGTGACGACGCGTTCGAGCTGTTCGGCGACCGCCTGGAAGCCGGGGTCGAGGTCGCCGTGCTCGCGGGCGCGGTCAACGGTGTCGAGGACGTCGGTGATCGGCGCGAGCGCAAGGTACGTCGCGTTCTGCCGCACCAGCTCCCGATCGCGGTCGACCCGGCGCTTGTAGTTGAGGAACTCGGCCTGCAGCCGCTGGAGGTCGGCAGTCCGCTCGTCGAGCGCGGCCTTCGTCGCGGTCAGCTCGTCCACCTCCTCCTCGCCGGGCGGGGCCTCGTCCAGGCCCACGTCCGGGTCCACGTCCCCGTCCGCCGCGGGCTGGGCGGCCGGCTCCTCCTCGACCTCGGCCTCGTGGGGCATCTCCGCGGACGGGTCGCCCGCGGAGCCCTCCGGCGTCGGGTGGGCCTGGGTCACTTGTTGTCACCCTCGGCCGCGGTGTCCCCCGGCTCGTCGTCGACGATCTCGGCGTCCACGACATCCTCGTCGGCCGCACCGGTGGAGCCGTCGGACCCGCCGGCCGCGGCCTGGTCGGCCTCGGCAGCGGCGTACATCGCGGCGCCCATCTTCTGGCTGGACTCACCGAGCTTGGTCACCCCGGCCTGGATCTCCTCGGCCGAGGCCTCGGCGTTCTCCAGGGTGGCCTTGAGGGCGTCGACGTCGGCCTGGACCTCGGTCTTGACGTCGTCGGGGATCTTCTCGGCGTTCTCCTCGAGGAACTTCTCGGTGGAGTAGACGAGCTGGTCCGCCTGGTTGCGGGTCTCGACCGCCTCACGCCGCTTGGCGTCCTCCTCGGCGTACTGCTCGGCCTCCTTGACCATCCGGTCGATCTCGTCCTTGCCGAGGGCGGAACCGCCGGAGATCGTCATGGACTGCTCGCGCCCGGATGCCTGGTCCTTGGCGGAGACGTGGACGATGCCGTTGGCGTCGATGTCGAAGGTGACCTCGATCTTCGGGATACCCCGGGGCGCCGGCGGCAGCCCGGTCAGCTCGAAGTTGCCGAGCGGCTGGTTCTGGGCCCACATCTGGCGCTCGCCCTGGGCGACCTTGATCTCCACCGACGGCTGGTTGTCGTCGGCGGTCGTGAAGATCTCGCTGCGCTTGGTGGGGATCGTGGTGTTCCGCTCGATCAGCGTGGTCATCACGCCGCCCTTGGTCTCGATGCCCAGGCTCAGCGGGGTCACGTCGAGCAGCAGGACGTCCTTGACCTCACCCTTGAGCACGCCGGCCTGGAGCGCCGCGCCGATGGCCACGACCTCGTCGGGGTTGACACCCTTGTTGGGCTCCTTGCCGCCGAGCAGCTCCTTGACCAGGTCGGTGACGGCGGGCATCCGGGTGGAGCCGCCGACCAGCACCACGTGGTCGATGTTGGCGACCGCCACGCCGCCGTCCTTGAGCACCGACTTGAACGGCTCCTTGGTCCGGTCGAGCAGGTCGGCGGTCATCTTCTGGAACTCGGAGCGCGTCAGCTTCTCCTCGAAGTGGAGCGGGCCTGACTCGCCGTGGGTGATGTAGGGCAGGTGGATCGTGGTCTCGCTGCTGCTGGAGAGCTCGATCTTCGCCTTCTCCGCGGCCTCCTGCAGGCGCTGCTTGGCGATCTTGTCGGCGCCGAGGTCGACACCGTTGTTGTCCTTGAAGCGCTTGACCATCCACTCCACGACGCGGGCGTCCCAGTCGTCACCACCGAGGTGGTTGTCGCCGGAGGTCGCCTTGACCTCGACGACGCCCTCGCCGATCTCGAGCAGGGACACGTCGAAGGTGCCGCCACCGAGGTCGAAGACCAGGATCGTCTGGTCGTCACCCTTGTCGAGCCCGTAGGCCAGCGCGGCCGCGGTCGGCTCGTTGACGATGCGCTGGACGTTGAGCCCGGCGATCTCGCCCGCTTCCTTGGTCGCCTGGCGCTGCGCGTCGGAGAAGTACGCCGGCGTGGTGATCACCGCGTCGGTGACCGGCTCGCCGAGGTAGGCCTCGGCGTCCCGCTTCAGCTTCTGCAGCACGAACGCGCTGATCTGCTGGGCGGTGAACGTCTTGTCGTCGATCGTGACCGACCAGTCGGAGCCCATGTGGCGCTTGACCGACCGGATGGTCCGGTCGACGTTGGTGACGGCCTGCCGCTTGGCGACCTCGCCCACCAGCACCTCGCCGGACTTGGCGAAGGCGACGACCGACGGGGTGGTGCGGGCGCCTTCCGCGTTCGCGATGACGGTGGGTTCGCCACCCTCGAGGACGGAGACGACGGAGTTGGTCGTCCCGAGGTCGATGCCGACCGCACGTGCCATTGGTTGCTACCTCCACTTGAGATGTTCAGATCAGGGGCCATCCTGCGCCGCGGACGGCGAGTCTGGCAAATAAGTTGAGTCGCTTCAACTCAACTCTTCTGACTGGGACAACGAGAGCGCACGGCCGTTTGTTCCGGACCGGGACCGCCAGTTCCCTAGGGTGGCCGGGTGCGACCGAGCAACGCCGAAATTGTCCGGCACCACGACGACGACCCTCCCGAGGGCGCCTCGCCCTATGTCGGTGGCTACCGGCCGCCACCGTTCACCGTCGAGATCGCGGAGTACGACGACGCCTGGCCGCTCGACTATGCCCGTCTCGTGGCGCGGATCCTGAAGGCTCTGCCCAGTGAGGTACTGATCGGCCTCGACCATGTGGGCTCGACGTCGGTCCCGGGTCTGCCCGCGAAGCCGATCATCGACATCGACCTGACGGTGGCTGACTCCGCGCGGGAGGATTCCTACGTCCCGGCACTCGAGGCCGTCGGGTTCCAGCTCGTCATCCGCGAACCGTGGTGGCACGAGCACCGGGTGCTCACGTATCACTCCCCCAGGGCCCATCTCCACGTCTTCAGCCCCGGAAGCCCGGAGGTCGTCCGCCACCGGATGTTCCGGGACTGGCTGGCCCAGAATCCGGCGGATCGGGCGTCGTACGCCGAGGCGAAGCGGAGGGCCGCGGCCGCGAGCAACGGGGCAGGCGGAACCATGCAGGACTACAACGCGCTCAAGGAGCCGGTCCTCCGCGAGATCTACGCCCGGATGTTCCGGGCGCACGGGCTTCTCTGATTGACGCGCACTTGGAGCGGTCACCCAGAATGGACGTGTGCGACCGGGACTCCTCACCGCCCTGCTGCCGAGCCTCGTACTGGTGGTGGCGGGTTGCTCCGGCACGGGCGGAGCTGGCGCCGACCCCGCTCCCCCGGACGACAGCCCGCAGGAACCGGCCGCGACCTCGCCCTCGACGACGGCGCCCGAGCCTGAGACTGAGACCACCAAGACCCCGACGCCGGCGCCGGTCCCGGCAGTGTCGGTGCCCGGTCTGGCCGAGCAGCGCCACCGCGGCGACCGACTGAGACTCGGCGCGGTGCGTGAGCGGACGGCCGCCTACACGTCGTACGACATCACCTACCGCAGTCGCAGCACGACCGGTCCCCGCCAGGGCGGTGAGGAGAGCTACACGATCAGCGGCGTGCTCAACGTACCGACCGGGCGCGGCCCGTTCCCGGCCGTCGTGCTGGCGCACGGCTACATCGACCCGGCCTTCTACGTGCGCGGCCAGGGCATGACCCGCGAGCGCGGCTACCTCGCCTCCCGCGGCTACATCGCGCTGCACGTCGACTACCGCAACCACGCGGAGTCCGACGACGACCCGAACTACCAGAACCGGATGCGGCTGGGTTACAGCGCCGACGTGATCAATGCGGTCAAGGCGCTGCGCGCTTCCCGGGAGGTGCCGGTCGACGACGACCGGATGGCGCTGTTCGGACGGTCGATGGGTGGCGGGGTGATCCTCAAGGCACTCGTCGCTGCGCCCGGCCTGGTGCGGGCCGCGGCGCCCTGGGCGTCGGTGTCCTCCGTGGAGGCTCAGAACTACCGGCAGTTCATGGCCGACGACCCCGAGGACGACGCCGTCCGGGACCAGCTGATCCGCCGACACGGCACCCCGGCGCAGAACCCCGCCTTCTGGCGCCAGAACTCCTCACGCCCCTACTTCGAGGAGATCACCGAGCCGGTGCTGATGGTGCACGGAAGCTTCGACGACACCTGCCCACCCCGTTGGGCTCGCGCGACGCAACAGGCCCTGGTGTCGTCGGGCGTGAACTCCCAGCTGGAGTGGTACGACGACGGGCACGCGTTCGGACCGCGGTTCTTCGCCGCGATGAACCGCACCGTCCGGTTCTTCGACACCCAGCTCGGCTGAGGCGCTACTGCGCTCCCGGGTAGATCCGGTAGCCGACCATCGGCTTGTGGGCGAACCGCTCGTAGAACCCCTCGGCGGCATCGTCGGTGACCAGGTCCATCCGCTTGGTCCCCGTCGCCTGGAAGGTCGCCACCACGAGCAGCCGACCGATCCCGCGGCACCGGTCGTCCGGATGCACGGCGAGGAAGCTCAGGTGGGACTGGAGGACGCCGTCGCCGAGTGCCTGCGCCCAGCCGACGAGCCGATCCCCGTCGACGGCGACGTACGCCGTGGCTCCGGGCGCCGTGCAGACCTGGCGAACCACGTCGGGGTCGGTCAGCGAGGGCCACTGGACGGTCGTCGACAGCCGCGCGATGCCAGCGGCGTCCGGGTCCTCGAACGGGCGGATGTCCACCGTGGTCATGCGGCGGACTCTAGGACGTCGATGAGACCGCGTCAGGCGACGCTCAGGCTGACCTCGCGTTGCCGCGCACCGCGTTGGGTAGGGGCAGACCTCGTGGGCCCGCTCGACCAGCGCCTGCGCATCGGCCGGCTGGAGGGCCGGGAGGATCTGCGCCCCCTGCTGGCCCGGGTGGTCGAGCGCCTCGACGCGGGCATGATTGGCTGAACCCATGACCGTTCCCACCATCACCCTCCACGACCAGACGACGATCCCTCAGCTCGGCTTCGGCGTGTTCCAGGTGCCGCCGGACCAGACCGCGAAGACGGTGCTGAACGCCTTCGAGGTGGGCTACCGCCACATCGACACCGCGCAGATGTACGAGAACGAGGCCGGCGTCGGCGAGGCCATCGCCTCCTCGGGCATCCCGCGCGACGATCTCTACATCACCACCAAGCTCAACAACGGCTTCCACCGCCCCGACGACGCCCGTCGCTCGCTCGACGAGTCGCTGTCCCGCCTGGGCCTGGACCACGTCGACCTGTTCCTCATCCACTGGCCCCTGCCCACGCGCTACGACGGCGACTTCGTCACGACCTGGCGGACGATGGCCGAGTTCGTCGAGGACGGCCGGGCCACGTCGGTCGGGGTCTCCAACTTCGAGCCCCACCACCTCGACCGCATCGTCTCCGAGACCGGCGTCGTGCCGGTCCTGAACCAGGTCGAGGTGCACCCGTTCTTCGGCAACGAGGACGTCCGCGCAGCCTGCGCCCGGCACGACATCGCCGTCGAGGCATGGGCTCCGATCGCCCGCGGCAAGGTGGCCGACGACGCCACGATCACCGGCATCGCCGACCGCTTGGGGCGGACCCCCGCCCAGGTGGCGCTCCGCTGGCACGTCCAGCGCGGCGACATCGTCTTCCCCAAGACGGTCACCCCGGAGCGGATGCAGGAGAACTTCGACATCTTCGACTTCGAGCTCTCCGACGACGACATGTCGATGATCACCGCCCTCGACCGTGGCGAGGACGGTCGGGGCGGCCCCCATCCGGATGCGTTCGACATGATCCCCGACTGACCTGGGTGTCGACGACGCGGAAGGCCGACTTCCGGCTGCGAGACATCGCGGTCGCGGCCTACGGCCCCTCGGCGGTCAGCGCCATCGGGTACGGCGCTGTCATGCCCGTGCTCGCGCTGCAGGCCCGGGCTCTCGGGGCGGACGTGAGCACGGCGGCTTTCGTCGTGGCGCTGTGGCCGCTCGGCATGCTCGCGACCTCGCTGCCGGCGGGCGCCGTGGTCGCGCGTCTCGGGGAACGCACCACGCTGCTCCTCGCCGGGCTCGTGGACGCTGTGGCCATGGTGGGCGCCGCCCTGTCCACCACGGTGTGGCAGCTGGGCATCTGCGTCGCGGTCAGCGGAGCCGCCTGGACGGCCTTCCTGATCGCCCGCCAGGGCTACCTCATCGAAGCGGTGCCCATGCACTGGCGGGCGCGGGCGATGTCGCTGCTGGGCGGCACCTTCCGGGTGGGTGTCCTCGTCGGCCCGTTGATCGGCGCACTGCTGATCTCGGTGGCCGACATCCGCGCCGTGTTCCTGCTCTCCGGCGCCACCTCGGTGCTCGCCGCGTTGCTGGCGATGGTGATGCCCGACCTCGGCGTCGAGAGCCGTACGGCGCAACGCGAGGCCGGACACGCATCTGTCCGGTCGGTGCTGGTCGCCCACCGGCGGATCCTGCTCACCGTGGGCGTCGCCGTGATCGTGATCGGTGCGTCCCGGTCGATCCGCGCCAGCCTGCTGCCGCTGTGGGCCGAAGGGGTCGGCATCTCGGCCAGCACCACGTCCCTGATCTTCGCGGTGGCGGCCCTCATCGACGTCCTGTTCTTCTTCCCGGGCGGCTGGCTGATGGATCGCCGCGGCCGCGCGGTGGTCGCCGTACCAGTCGTCCTGTCCGTCGCCGTCGCCTGCTTTCTGCTCCCACTCACCTCGACGGCGGCCGGGGTGACCGCGGTGATGGTGCTGGTCGCGGTCGGCAACGGGCTCGGCTCGGGGATCGTGATGACCCTCGGCGCGGACACCGCGCCGGAGATCGGGCGTGCGCAGTATCTCGGCGGCTGGCGCCTGTGCGGCGACATCGGCAACAGTGGCGGACCCCTGCTCGTCAGCGCCGTCGCCGCGGTCGCGCCCCTGGCCGCCGCCTGCCTGGTGATCGGGGTCCTGGGCCTGCTCGGCACTGGGTGGGTGGGTTACTGGACCCACCGGCTCGATGCCAGCAGGGTCTCGCGCGCCGGTTGACGTCAGCCGATGTTGACGCGCACGTCGTTGGACACCAGTCCGGTGTCGGTGTCCGCGACGCGGAACCGGTTCAAGCCACTCTGGCTGGTCTGCACGTAGGTCGTGAAGGTCTCGTCGCTGACCGAGGCCGTGACCGGGAAGGCCTGCCAGGAGCCGCTGGTGAAGCGCTGGACCTGCAGGATCGCGCCCTCGCCACCGGGGTAGACGCCAGTCAGGTCGATCTGCTCCATGGGCGCGACCTGGGTCTGCGACGCCGAGAGCGAGATCTCCTTCTTGGGTGGCTTCGGCGGCTTGGATGACTGCCCCTCCGAGGGTTCCGTGGACGGGGACTCCGTCGCGCCGGGAGCCAGGGTGATCAGCGGGCCGCTCGGGCCGGTCGTCTTCTCGGGCCTCGGGAGATAGAGCGACTCCTCCGAGGTGGTCTGCGCGGTGGCGTTCTCGCCGCCGAGCCCCAGCATCCGGGTGCCCGCGAGCGCGGCGAGGCCGGCGATCAGGCCGACGACCAGGCCCACGCCCACGAGAGCGAGGAGTCCCGCGGCCACGGGGTGCTTCTCGCTGTCCGGCAGGCCTTGGTCGGGCACGTGCGGTTCACTCCCCTGCACTCGAGGTCGGAATCCCTCACATTGTCCCTGACGGACCAATCGGGCACCAATCCAGACGACGGGTGGACGGGCCACCGGTCACCGGCACACTCACCGGGGCTCGCAGATCACCACCGGGATCTCCCGGTCCGTCCAGGACTGGTAGTTGTCGTAGTCGGCGTACATCTCGACCAGCCGGGGCCAGAGTGCGGCGCGCTCCTCGGGCGAGGCGGTGCGGGCGCGCACCTGGCGCACCTCGCCGCGGATCTGCACCTTCGTGTCCGGATGGGCCATCAGGTTGCGGTACCACTGCGGGTCCTTCGCCATGCCGCCGGTGGAGGCGACGACCACGGCATTCGGGCCGTCGAGGAGGTAGAGCAGGGGCGAGGTGTAGGTCCGACCCGACTTCTTGCCGACGTGGTCGAGCAGCAGCGTCGGCACGGGCCTGCGCAGCGCGGACCCGACCCGAAAGTTCGCCCCGATCCGCCCCTTCGTCACGCGGTAGACCCACACGTGGGCGCGTCCGGCGTACTTCATCACCCTCTGCGTCATGGGTGACTCCAGCCCCTTCGGTCGCGGCTTCGGCTCGGCCATGATCAGAATCCTCTCGTCCAGATGACGTCGTCGAGCATCCTCGTCGATCGCCATCCGTCCGCCGTCCGCCGCAGCTCGTGCCGGTAGTAGCCCCCGACCTCCCACAGCTTCTCGCTCCCGTCGGGGCCGACCGAGACCATCGGGTTGGTGAAGTACGCCGTCGCACGCGCCTCGTCCCCGTCCAGCTCGATCGAGACCTGACCGATGACGTGTTGGTAGCGGGCGAAGCCCTCCAGCCCCTGCGCGATCCACGGCTTCACGACGGCCGGGCACGTCGGCCGGTCCACCCACCGGGGAGTAGTCGAGGACGGCATCCTCGGTGAAGACCCGGTCCAGGTCGTCCCATGACCGGGTGTCGACCGCCCGGGTGTAGTGGGTGATCAGGTCGACGATCTCCTGGCGGTCACTCAGCTCCTGCAGGTCCATGGGACGAGTCTGGCAGAAAACTGAAACACGTTCTATTCTCGACAGGGCTCACCTACCGAAAGAGGAGCGATGCGGTTCACCTATGCCGAGGCGATGACGCAGGCTGCCTACTACGCGCCGCTGGCCCAGGCTGCGGAGGCGGCCGGCTACACCAGCATGACCGTGGCCGACAGCCTGATCTACCCCCAGGAGTCCGACTCGACCTACCCCTACACCGACACCGGCGACCGGGAGTTCCTCGAGGACAAGGAGTTCGTCGAGACGATGACCCTGGTGACCCACCTGGCGGCGAAGACCGAGACCCTGCGGTTCACGCCGTTCGTGCTCAAGCTGCCGGTCCGTCCGCCGGTGCTGGTCGCCAAGCAGGCCGCCTCCATCGCGTTCCTCTCCGGCAACCGGCTCGGCCTGGGCGTGGGGCTCTCCCCGTGGCCGGAGGACTTCCAGGCCCTCGGCGTGCCATGGGAGCGGCGCGGCAAGCGGATGGACGAGTGCATCGACATCCTGCGCGGGCTGACGACCGGTGACTACTTCGGCTACGACGGCGAGTTCTACTCGTTCCCGCCGCTGAAGCAGAGCCCGACGCCGACCGAGCCGATCCCGATCCTGGTCGGCGGCCACAGCGACGCGGCCCTGCGTCGGGCCGTGCTGAAGGGCGACGGATGGATGCACGCCGGAGGCGACGGCGAGGAGCTGGACCGGCTGCTCGCCCGCCTGGCCGAGATCCGCAAGACCGAGGGTGACGAGCGCGACGGCTTCGAAGTGCACGTGATCTCCTACGACGCCTACGACCCCGACGGCGTGCGGCGGCTGGCCGACAAGGGCGTCACCGACTGCATCGTGGGCTTCCGGGACCCCTACATCAGGGGCGAGGACACCGAGCCCCTCGAGAAGAAGGTCGCGCACCTGGAGTCCTACGCGGAGTCCGTGATCGCCCGTGTCTGACCAGCTCACGCGGCCGTTCACCGACGCGGTCGCCGAGGCGGAGGAGCTGATCCGCGGGGCGGAGTTCATCCGCACCGAGGCCGACCTCGACGAGGGTTACGCCTACCTCGCCGGCCGGATCCGGGCGTCGCTGCAGATGGCCTTCGACCACGACCTCGACCGGCCCGTCCTGATCAACTCCACCCACCAGTTCGCCCGGCAGGGTCTCGACAACCCCGACGCGCTCTACTGGTCGGCGTACCTCACCGAGGACGCGGAGTACGTCGTCCGCGGCCGGCGCGGGACGACGGCGGACCTGTCCTTCCAGATCATGGGGGGCACGTACTCCGCCGAGAGCGCACCCGAGTCGCTCGCGGCGTTCGACGACCGGGAGCTCGAGATCGCCCCCGACGGCAGCTTCGAGTGGCGGTTCGGACCGATGCCCGGCGCGAAGACCCTGATCGTGCGCGAGGTCTACAACGACTGGGACGCCGAGGAGCGCGGCTCCCTCTGGATCGAGCGGACGGACCGGGTCGGCCTGCCCGCGACCCCACCGACACGGGAGCGGCTGGCCAAGAAGTACGAGATCGCGGGCAAGCTGCTGACCGGGTCGATCCAGACCTGGTTCGCCTTCCCCCAGTTCTTCCAGTACCAGGAGCCGGTCAACACCCTCACCGCCCCGAAGCCGACGCCCGGCGGGCTGGCCTCGCAGATGTCGTCGATCGGCCACTACGAGCTGGCCGACGACGAAGCGATGATCGTGACCGTTCCGGTCTGCGAGGACTGCAGCTACCAGGCGATCCAGGTCGGCTCGGACTGGTACGCGTCCACCGACTACGAGACCCACCAGACCTCGCTCACCAAGGCACAGTCGGCGGTCGACCCCGACGGGGTCCTGCGCTACGTGATCTCCGAGCAGGACCCCGGCATCGCCAACTGGCTGGAGACGACCGGCCACCGGACCGGGCCGATCATGCTCCGCTGGCAGCGCCTGGAGCGCGACCTCACGGAGGCGGACGGACCCCTCGTCGAGGTGGTGGCCTTCGAGGAGCTGCCGTCCCGCCTGCCGCACTACGCCGCGATGCAGATCGGTCCCTCCGACTACGACGCCCGGATCGCCGCGCGCCAGCGCGGGGTGGCGCGGAGGATGCTCTCGTGATGCTGCTCGAGGGCAAGGTCGTCGTGCTCTCCGGCGTCGGACCCGGTCTGGGCCGCGCGCTGGGCGAGGAGGCGGCCCGGATGGGTGCCGACCTGGTCCTGGTCAGCCGGACCGAGAAGCGGCTGGAGAAGATGGCCGAGGTCGTTCGCTCGCACGGCCGCAAGGCTCTCGTCGTGCCGACCGACATCACCGATGAGGACGCACGCAAGAGCCTGGTCGAGGCTGCGCTCGAGGAGTTCGGCCGGGTCGACTGCCTGATCAACAACGCCTTCGGCATCCCGCCCATGGACCCGCTCTCGACCCTGGACCTGGATGCCCTTCGATCGGCCAACGAGACCAACGTGTTCGCCCCACTGCGGCTGTCCGCCCTGTTCGCCGACGCGCTGGCCGAGTCGCGCGGCTCGGTGATCATGCTCAACTCGTGCGTCGTCTACAGCTCGCAGCCCGAGTACGCCGGCTACAAGCTGTCCAAGGGTGCGCTGGCCCACCTCGCGTCATCGCTGGCGACCGAGCTCGGGCCGCGCGGGATCCGGGTCAACAGCGTCGCGCCGTCGTACATCTACGAGGACGTCAACAAGGCCTACTTCGACTGGCTGGCGTCTGAGAAGGGGGTCACCCACGAAGACATCTACCGCGAGAAGGCCGAGCCCACCGACCTCAAGCGGCTGGCAACGCCCGACGAGGTGGCCCGGGCCGCGCTGTTCCTGGCCTCCGACCTTGCCAGCGCGGTGACCGGGATCGTGCTCAACGTCGACTGCGGCGAGTTCCACGACAACTGACATGACGCACCCGAGAGACGACATCGGCTCGTACGACGAAATCGCTGCCGCCGCCGTGCGCACGACGGGCCTCGACGACTTCGGCGGAACCGGCCACGAAGAGGGGCTGCGGATCCTCGTCGACGACCTGGCCTCCCCCGAGGCCGGACTGACGCCCCTGGGCAACGGCTTCCAGCGCCGTGAGGTGAAGAGCGCCCTGGTCGGTCGGTTGCTGACCCAGCTGCGGTTCACCGAGCACCCCGAGCACGCCGACGTACCGGTCGAGCGGCCGATCTTCGTGGTCGGGCTCCCGCGTACCGGCACCACCGCCCTGCACCGGCTGCTGCACGCCGACCCACGACACCAGGGACTCGAGCTGTGGCTGACCGAGTACCCGCAGCCGCGGCCGCCGCGCGAGAGCTGGGAGCAGGACCCGATCTTCTCCGCGATGCAGGCGGCGTTCTCCGAGCACCACGTCGAGAACCCCGAGTTCATGGGGATCCACTACATGGATGCGACGTCGGTCGAGGAGTGCTGGCGCCTGCTGCGTCAGACCGGGAAGTCGATCAGCTACGAGTCGCTGGCCAACGTCCCGCGCTACTCCGCCTGGCTGGCCGAGCAGGACTGGACCGACGCGTACGAGCGGCATCGCGCCAACCTGCAGCTGATCGGGCTCAACGACCCCGAGAAGCGATGGGTGCTCAAGAACCCCTCCCACCTGGTTGCCCTCGACGCACTCATGACCGTCTACCCGGACGCGCTCGTGGTGTGCACCCACCGGGACCCCGTCATCTCGATCGCGTCGGCCTGCTCGCTCTCGGCGGAGGCAACGGCCGGGACGTCGACGACGTTCGTCGGCCAGACGCTCGGGCGGACCCAGCTCCAGATGCTGTCCCGCTCCTGGCGCACGTTCACCAAGGCCCGCGCGGCCTACGACCAGGCACAGTTCTTCGACGTCGACTACGACGACTTCGTGGCCGACCCGATCGGCATCACCCGCTCCGTCTACGACGCCTTCGCCCTCGACTGGACGCGAGAGGTCGACTCCGCCGTGACCGCGCTCGACACCGAGTCACGCAGCGGGGGCAAGCGACCGAAGCACTCCTACTCACTCGACGACTACGGCCTGACCGAGGCCGAGGTCAGGGCGGCGTTCTGACGGCGCCCCAGCTCGGTAGTCCAGTGAGTAATGGCTGTCCTTTCGGCGATCTTTCGACCATCTGCCACTGGACTACCCAGAAGCCCGGGCCGCCCGCTCGGCCTCGGCGTGCGGGTCGGTGCGCTCGTCGTAGGACCAGAAGTCGCGCAGGATGCCGGCGGTGATCGCCACCCCGGCCACGCAGGCGAACCCTCCGCTGGAGATCGCGCCGCGCACCGTCCAGAGGTCGGCGGTGATCCCGCCCCGCACCTGGCCGCCGAGCGGGCCGAGGGAGTAGGACAGCATCTCGATACCGGCCAGTCGGCCGCGCATGTTCTCCGGGATGGTCTGGTTCCACACGGTGCTCCGGAAGACGGCCGAGATCATGTCGGCGGCCCCAGCGAGCATCAGGAACACCAGCACCCCCCAGATGCTCGGCATCAGTCCGGCCACGCCCACGCAGGCGCCGTACGCCGCCGCGGCGATCACGATCGCGCGGCCGTGGTGGTGGACCCGCCGGGTCCAGCCGCTGAGGGCGGTGGCGAGCAGCGCGCCCACGGTCTCGGCGGAGTAGAGCAACCCGAGGATCTCCGGCCGGGCGAAGACCTCCTCGGCGAGTGCCGGGAAGAGCACGACCGGCATCGCCAGCAGCATGGCGGCGATGTCGACCAGGTAGGTGCCGAGCAGGTCGCGGCGCGAGAACGCGTAGGTCAGTCCCTGCCGGATCCCGGCCAGGCTCGGCGGGGTGGTCTCGGTGCGGTGGGGGTAGGGGCGCATCGCGACGAACAGCAGCGTCGCGATCGTCAGGCCGACGATGTCGACGACGAAGCACCAGCCGATGCCGACGTACGCGACCAGCAGGCCGCCCACCATCGGCCCGACCAGAACGCCCACCTGCATGCCGAAGCTGGTCAGGCTGTTGGCGGCCACGATCTGGTCGTGCCGCACGGTGCGCGGCATCAGCGCCTCGCGGGACGGCCGCTGCATCGACGACGACGCCGCCAGCAGGCCCGCGAAGACGAAGATCAGCGGGACGCTCGGGTCGTCGCGGAAGGCGTTGACGGCGAGTACGCCGGTGAACACCGCCTGGGCGACGCCGGTGAGGATCAGCAACCTGCGGCGGTCGACGTGGTCGGCCAGGGCACCGCCGTACAGACCGAAGACGACCAGTGGCACCAGCTCGACCAGGCCGATCGCGCCGACCGCGAAGTTGGAGCCGGTGATCGTGTAGATCTGGTAGGGGATGGCGACGTAGGACACCATCGCGCCGAAGTAGAACACCGTCCCGGCCGCGAACAGCAGCCGGAAGTCACGGGAGTCCCGCAGGGGCGTGACGTCCATGCGCATCGCGCGCAGTCGGTCTCGCCAGGTCACGATGGGCAATCGTCCCACCGGCGTGAAGGCCACGCCACGGGTTTAGCCGACCCGGTCCACCCACAGGCGTACGTGGTCCCGCTCGTAGTCCACCCGGAGCTTTCGCGCGCCGTTCACCCCGTAGGGCGGCGAGACAACGCTGTCGAACGCGTCGTCTGCGCCCTGCCGGCCGTCGCTGGTGATGAAGTTCAGCACCGTGCCCACCGGCGGCGTGTACGCCGGGTCTAGGTCGACCGACAGTCCACCGGCCAGGTCGCGTGCACCTGCCGCCCGAATCCGGCCGCGCCCCGTGGCATCGACCGCGTGGCGAGCCAGCCCGTTGCCAGCTGCCGGAACTTCGCACCCGACGTCGAGGCGCGACCCCGGATAGAGCACGAGTCCGCCCCGGTTGCGGAACGCGCCCGGCACCGCTACGTCGGCACCACCAAGAAACATATTGCCGTTCGGGCCGTTGTCGGTCAGGGTGTCGAGGCCGTCGCCGAACGAGGCCCCGGGACCGTCGAGTTGCAGCCATGTGTCGTTGGTCGTGATCGCACGGCAGGTCAAGCGTGGCGCCGGGTCCGACGAGCCAGGTTCCGCGGGCCAGCGTGCCGTCCGCCGCCAGCGTGGCGGGCGCCAGGCTCGGTACCGATAGCCTCCCGGACTCACATGCACCACGCTCCGTCACCTCGGCGCCGGCTCATGGAGGCCGTGCCCTCCCGGACCGAGATCGGCCGCCAGTTGATCCACCGTGAGCCTCACCGGCGATGGACGAGCCGTCAGTCATGGTCGGTCGTGCCGTCGAGCACGAGCCGACCACCCAGAACTGTCCTCAAGGTCCCCCGAACCGTGGCGAACTCCGCCGTGACCTCACCGCTGACGTCCACCGGGCCCTCTATGACAGACGAACCGAGATCAAACGGCGGATCGCCGACTACGTTGGACCCGATGAGCAGGCCACCTCTGGTACCAGCGCGGAAAGTCCCCTGCGAGAAGCTGGCGGCAGCCCTCGGCCCGACGTGGATCTGCCCGTCCGCGCTGTCCACGATTCCCGCGTTGTGGAAGGGCGCCAGCATGACGAGACCGCCGTCTTGGCCGCCTGACAGCAGGCCCCCCGGGCGGATCGAGCTTCCAACCCCGGGTCGTCACCCGTGAAGTCCACGAGCGCGTCCACACCGTCCGCCATCCGATGCGTGCCCCAGACGTCGAGGACGGCATGATCGTCGAGATACAGATCGCCGGTCTGCTCTGCGATACCGCGCACCTCCAGCTGGGCCTGGTCCCGGAAGGCGCCCGCCATGCTGACGACCTCCCCCGCGGGAACCTTCACCCTGAGCGAGCCGCCGACCCGGGCGTCGCCAACAGGGTGCCGTCGGTCACCACCAGCTCGCCGCCGCCGGTGAAGGAAGACGGACCGGCCGGGTCCTCAGACCCGCTGTCGACGTCGACCAGCCTGGAGTCCGCGGCAGTGACGGTGTGACCGTCCGGCACCGTGATGTGGTCGGCCAATACCCGCGTCGAGCCGCGCCCCTTCGCGCAGCTCGGTGTGGGCAACGGTGAGATCGGCACCGTCGGCCCCGATGAAGCTCCCGGTGGAGAACTGCTCGGGATGCACATCCTCGGTGGCCGCGAGCCCCCAGCATCACCACGGTCCCGGCCGTGACCATGACCTCGCCGTGGTTGGCGAATCCGCCCGCCACGGTGGCATGCGAGTTTCCGGCGTCGAACCTCAGCGAACCGGTGATGGTGAACAGGCCGGAGTTCTCCGAGAGCGAGTCGATGCTAGCCCGGGTTCCAGAATCGTGTCGCCCTGGGCGTTGAGACGCGAACCGTCCCACACCTCTACCTCGCCGCCCAGAATCCCGTCCTGAAGGTTGACCTTCGCCGTACCAACGAGCCTCAGCCGGTCACCCGTGATCCCGCCAGTCACAGTCGTGGTCCCCGGGCCGTGCAGCTCGCCGGAGTCACCCTCGAGCGTCGCGACAGCCAGTGTGCCCTCGACCAACAGGGTCCCCCCCAGCGCCACCACTCCGGCCTCGGCGTGCGTCCCCTCTGGCACGTGGGGTCCGGTCGCGCTGCGGCGGAATGCAGACGACGCTCTCAGCGGTCGGTACGCCGTCGCTCCAGTTGCTCGGCTCGGCCCACGACACAGAGTCGCCCTCGGTGGCGGGACCCACCCAGGTCCGGTGTCGCAGCTCGATGGCCCCATCGGCGGGCGCGACCGCAACACCGACCAGCATGGTCGAGAGAAGCAGGAGCCCAGCTCCGAGTGTCGCGCGCACCGTTTCGTCCCCCCATGAGTCCGAGAAATTCCCGGCCATGCTGCCACCGGCCGCGCCCGCCGTGGCGGAACGGTGAAAAGGTAAAGAGAGTCAGCGCGAGGTCACGCGGACCCGGGCTCCCCCTCGCGGCACGCTGGTGATGTTGCGGACCTTCGGTTCGTCGACGGCGACGGCGCGGACGTCGTACGCCGCGAACACCTCGCGCAGGATCGCGACACCCTCCATCAGGGAGAAGCCGGCACCGATGCAGCGGCGTACGCCCCCACCGAACGGGATCCAGGTGTTGGTGGGCGGGTTCTGGCCCATGAAGCGCTCCGGCCGGAACGCCTCAGGGTCCTGGTGGTTGTCGGGGCGACTGTGCGTGATCAGGATCGACGGCCCGACGGTGGTACCGGCCGGCAGGTCGAGGCCGCCGACAGTCGCGGGCTTCATCAGGGTGCGCGCCACCATCGCGATCACCGGGTGCAACCGCATCGACTCCTTGAGCACGGCCTCCAGCCAGGCGTCGTCGCCATTGGTCGCGGCCTCGCAGGCCCGGCGCAGCTGCTCTTCGTCGCGGCCGACCTCGTAGAGCGTCCAGGCCAGGGCGCTGGCCGTGGTTTCGTGCCCGGCCAGCAGCAGCGTGACCAGCTGGTCGCGCAGCTCCTGGTCGGTCAGGGCGTCGTCGCCCTCCTGGGCCAGGATCAGCCGGGAGAGCACGTCGGTCCGGTCCGCGAGATCGGAGGCCTGCCGGCGTTCGGAGATCTCGGCGTACATCAGCTGGTCCAGCTCGCGCTGGTTCTGCACGGTCTCTTTCCACGGGCCGAACTTCTGCAGCCACGGGAAGCCCCAGGCGAGCAGGATCGCCGGGTTGACGTCGACCGTGCGGCGGACGCGGGGGCGCAGCTCGGCCAGCCGCTCCTCGTCGGTGACACCGAAGACCACCCGAAGGATCACCTCGAGGGTCAGTGCGTTCATCCGGTCCAGCGCGCGGAACTCCGAGCCCGGCTGCCACCGGCCGACCTCGGCCCGCGCCAGCTCGGTGACCAGCGACTCGTAGGTGCGCAGCGCATGACCGTTGAAGGCCGGCATCAGCAGCTTGCGCGCGCGCTGGTGCTCGCGGGAGTCCTGCAGGAGCAAGGAGTGCTCGCCCATGATCGGTCCGAGGATCGCGTTGCCCTTGCCGGCGTGGAAGACCTCGGGGTCGCCGGCGAAGATCTCCTTCACGTGCTCGGACCGGGTGAACAGCACGAGCGGGCGGCCGCGAGGGATCATCCGCACGGTGAAGACGTCGCCGTACTTCCGGTGCGCCCACGGCACGAACCGGTGCCGGAACCGGAGCAGGCCGGCGCTCTGGGCAAGGGCCGGCCACTTCGGTCCGGGTGGCAGCTTGCTCGTGTCGACCGGCGCCGGGACGTCACCACCGAACGGACGCAACATCCGCTCGAAGCGCTCCTCGGTCAGCGCGTTCACTCGGTCATCGGTGGCGCTCATGGCTGATGCCTCACGTCGGGTACGCCGGACTTGCATACTACGAGTACGTCGACGCGCGGGCCACCGCCGTCTCAGCGGCGGCTGATGCCGAGGACGGTGTGCTCCGGGATCGGGTTGTCCCGCTCTGCCTTGCAGGTCAGCCGGTGCCGCTGCTCGCCCCAGGCGGAGTGGACGTTGACGGCGTACTCCTCGCCGCCCACCACGAACACCGCCTCGGTGTCGACGCCCTCCGTGTGCCGGAAGTCCAGGCGCAGCGCACCTTCCCGGGTCTCGCCGAGTTGCCGCCGGAGCGCGATCTCCGCTGCCTGAACAGGAGTCGGGAAACCCGAGCGGCCGCGGAAGTGGTCCAGGTCGAGCTCCCCGGCCAGGTGCCCACCGGCGACGGCGACCGCGGTCTCGGGGTCGAGCCGCCCGTAGTAGAGCCCGTGGGGCAGCACCAGGACATTGCCCGCGAACCGGTCACCCCCGATGTGCGAGACCTCCCAGGTCTCCTCGGGATAGGCCGCGCTCAGCGCGGTCACGACGGGCCGGCCCTGCTCGGCGCAGCAGGCATCGTGACGGCCGTGGGTGCAGACGCAGAACAGCGACTCCTCGTGCGGCGTCAGCGACGTCGGGTGGCCCGCCCGGAGGTCGAAGAAGTCGAGGTCGAGCACGTCGGCCGGGTTGCTGACGGTGCCGCGCTCGATCCAGGGGCGGTAGGGGTGGGCGTGGGCGGCGAAGACGGTCGTCCCGTCGCCGGCCGGGCGCCGACCTGTGCGGCGGATCAGCAGCACCCGGATCCGCGCCTCGAGGGCGCGACGCCGCAGCTCCGCGCCGAGCCCGTCGGGCAGCCGGGCGTCACGGAGCGCGTCCTCACCCCAGGCACCGGGGTGCTCGATCAGGAGGTAGGCGCGGACGGTGGACGCGGTCCCGGCGATCGGCTCGTCGCGCAGGACGCTGGTGCGGGCGCAGCGGAAGTTCGGCTCGCCCGGGAGCGCAGCGGTCACCTGGCGACCCCGAGCAGCCCTTCGCGGACGAGTCGGCGGCAGAGCACGACCCGGCTCTGCGGGTCGAGGTGGTCGTGCAGGTCGGCGGGGCGCAGCTCGGTGCGGGCCCGGACCTCTTCGAGGGCCGGTTCGAGCCACGCCGGCACGTCGAGGGAGCGGTCGCCGAGGAGCACCTCGAGCCGCTCGTCCCGGAGGATCAGGACACACGGGTGGCCGGGACGCCTCCGGAGCAGGGTCGCGTCGTCGACCTCGCCCGCTTCGAGGACGTCCCGCAGCCCGCCGTCGAGTCGGGAGCCGCGGCCGGTCAGGAAGCGGCGTACCTCTGCCTCGACGGCGGCGGTGGCGTCCAGGCGACGTACGGCGTCGGCGACCTGCTCCAGCCTGCGGGCAAGCTCGTCGGCGAGTGCGCCGCGGTCTTCGAGGAAGCCACCGGGAAGATGCTCCTCGGGCACCTCGTCAACGGCACGCTGCACGGTGCGCTCGACGAGCCCGCGCCAGGTCAGCTGGTTGATGCCGATGGTGACGTGCAGGGACGCGGCGTCCTGCGCGCGAGCAGCGTGGGGCGTGCCGGTGGGGAGATAGAGGCACAGGCCAGGTTCGAGGAGGATCTCCTCGACCCCGTCGGGGGTGTGCACCTCCCACAGCTTGGAGCCCGCGGTCTGGAAGACGAACACATCGTGGGTGTCCTCGTGGACGGCGAAGCCCTGCGAGTCCGGTGGGGTCAGGTAGGCGTTGGCCTGGCACGGATGACCGAGCTCGAGCTCGAGCTCCGCGGTGAGGCGGGTCAGCGGGGGCCAGTAGCGGTGCAGGCCCTGGAAGACGATGGTGGCGCCGTCATCGAACGCGGCCAGCGCCTTGCGGGCATCGACGAGCCCGGTGAGCAGCTGGCCGGCCAGCGTCGCCCGGCGCGTGAACGAGGACTCCGGCTGGACCGCACCCTCCCGCGCCAGCCGGATCGACGGGGTGCGGATCGCGCTCGACGTGAGCAGGTGGTCGGCGTCGTCGAGGTCGAGCAACCCGACGAGGTCGTCCGGGTCGCCCCGGTGCAGGTGCACGCGGGACGCCCAGACCTTGTCGAGGAAGGTCTGGGCGTCACCGCTGAGCAGGTCGAGAGCGCTCAGGACGCGTCTCCATCGGTGCCGTCGGTGCCGTCGGCGTCCGTGCCGTCGGCGTCGGTGCCGTCGGAATCCGTACCGTCAGCGTCCGTGGTGTCGCCGTCGGTGCCGTCGGTCGCGTCGCCGTCCGTCCCGTCGGCGTCGCCGCCACCCAGGCCTTCCTGCGGCGCCCCGGACGGGCTGGTGGTCATGTCGTCGTCGCCCAGGGGCTCCTGAGGGGTGGTGGTCATCCAGTCCTCCTGCGTTGGTTGGTTCGATCCTGCCGCGAGTCTTCTCCGGCAGGGGTCGCGGGGGCAACCCCCGGTCCGCGCGAGCCGTACCCACGTGGCCCCGGGTCACGCGGAGTGGGCGTCAGTCGAGCATCCCCCGCCGACGGGCGATCGCGGCGGCCTCGGTCCGCCCAGCCGCACCGAGCTTGGCGAGGATGTTGGACACGTGCACGCTCACGGTCTTGGCGCTGATGAACAGCTGCCGACCGATCTCGCCGTTGGACCGGCCCTCGGCGACCAGTCCGAGGATCTCGGCTTCCCTCGGCGTGAGGGCGTCGGAGGCACCGGCGGCGGCCCGAGCCGGCGCGCTGCCGATCGAGCGGAGGTCGTCCAGGAGCGGCTGGGCTCCCAGGTCGTGTGCCGCCGACCGGGCCAGGTCGCCCACCGCGCGCGCCGCAGCAGTGTCGCCGACGGCGCGCTGGATGCCGGCCAGGACGACACGCAGTCTGGCCAGCTCGTAGACGTCCCCGAACTCCTCGGTGAGCGAGGCGGCCTCCTGCCACGTCGAGACGAGGACCTCACCCGGCGGCGGCTCGGCACCCGCGAGCCAGTGCACCCGGAGGGCCTCGGCGTCCAGCCGCTTGACCCAGGCCCGCCCCTCAGGGCCCCAGGAGTCCTTGGGGTCGGTGTACCGCTCGAGGACGGTGTGCCCGTCGGCCTGCAGCCGATCGGCGTGCTCGACGTACGTCGGCCGCTCGGCGGCCGGGAGCTGCGGCATCACCCGGGCCAGCTCGCCGATCGCCACCGCGGCCAGCCGGATCCGGGCGGTGAACCACGGGTGCCAGATCCGGGTGATCGTCTCCACCGCGTCGTCGTACGACGACAGCACCCCAGCCGCGTCGCCGCGCCGACCGGCGAGCTCCATCTCCATCGGGCTCGCGTGGATGGGGAGCAGGCCGTCCTTGTGCCAGTGACGGCGCAGGTCCGCAAGCAGACCGGCGACGTCCTCACCACGGGCCAGCTCCACGGTCGCCCGCAGGGTGTCGAGCAACGCCCTGGCGAGCGACGGCGGCTCCTCACCGGAGACGTCGGTGAGCTCCAGGACCTCGTCCCAGTCGCCCCGGGTCCGGTACACCCAGGCCAGGTGCCACCGGGCATCGAACGACCACGGCGCCCAGGGGAGGCCGGCCGCCCGGCCCCGGTCGATCGCGCTGCGGAACCACCGCTCCGTCTCGGCGAACTCCGCCCAGTCCTGGTAAGAGCGTCCGAGCAGCACCCTCCCGCGCAGCTCCACCTCGACAGCACCGGCCGCCTCCGCCTTGGCGACCGCCTCGGTGAGGGCGACCCGAAGCCCCTCCTTCGGCCCCGTCCGCTTGAGCCCGCTGAGGGTCGTGATCGCGTCGGAGGCGAGCTCGGTCAGGTCGAGCTTCTCGGCTATCTCCAGCGCCTCGAGGCCCGCAGCCTGTGCCTCCTGGTCCCGCCTCATGGCCGACTGGATACGCGCGTGCAGGGCGAGCACCTTGGCCCGCAGCTGCGGGAATCCGTGTGGCACCAGCGCCAGCGCCTCGGCTGACACCTCGGCCGGGTCCTCCAGCGTCTCGGTCATGACCATCGCGTCGGCCCGGGCGGCCAGCATCCGGGCTCGCCACTCGTCCGGGGCGTCGGCGGGCAGCCGGTCGAGCTGCTCGGTTGCCAAGGCCGCCGCGCGGATCGGGTGCCCGCTGGCCGTCAGCGACTCGACGGCCTTGACCACCAGCTTCGAGACGTCGACGTCGCGAGCACGCTCCGGATCGGTCAGCAGCTCGAGCGCCTGCTGGTAGTGGTGCGCCGCCTCGTCGGGTCCGCCGACCGCGCTGGCCTCGTCGCCGGCCCGGATGGACGCGGTCAGGGCGGTGGCCAGGTCGAGCGCGAGCCGCGCGTGGCGAGCGAGCTCGGCCGCCGTGCCAGCGGCCGTGCCGCTGCTCAGGGCTTCGGCGTACGCCGCGTGCAGCCGCACCCGCTCGCCGGGCAGCAGGTCGTCGTAGACCGCCTCGCCGAGCAGGGCGTGCCGGAAGGCGTAGCCCCGCTCGTCGGCGACCAGGACGTTGGTCTCCACGGCGCCCCGGAGGCCGGTGTCGAGTGCCGCGCTGTCGAGGCCGGCGGCCGCGGCCAGCATGTCGTGGGAGACCCGGCGCCCGGCGACGCTCGCCGCCCGCGCCACCTGGCGGGCGGTCTCGTCGAGCCGGTCGAGGCGCACGAGGAGGACGTCGGCCAGCTCGGCTGGGACCCAGCGGCCCGGCCCGGCCGCGGCGCCGACGAGCTCCTCCACGAAGAACGCGTTGCCCTCGGCTCGGTCGACGATGTCGTCGACCTCCTCGGCGCCCAGAGCCGCGTGCAGCTCCGAGATGAGGCTGCGGACGTCGGCCGCCTGCAGAGGCTGGAGCTGGAGGCGCTCGACGCCGCGGAGCCGGGACCACTCCGCGACCTGGGCGCGGAGCGGGTGGCGGCGGTGCAGGTCGTCGGAGCGGTACGACGCCACCACCGCCACCGGTCCGTCGAAGGGCCGGGAGAACAGGAAGCTGAGCATGTCGCGCGTCGAATGATCGGCCCAGTGCGCGTCCTCGACGACCAGCAGGACCGGAGCCTTCTTCGCGGCCTCCTCGAGCAGCTCATGGACGGCCTCGAACAGATCGGCACGATCCAGCGCCGAGGGTTCGCCCTCCTCGTGTGAGGAGAGCACCCGACGTCCTGGCTGGAGCCTGCTCAGGGCGGGGTGGAGCCCGGCGGCGGTGTCGACGACGTCGGGGAGGGCCGCGGCCATCCGGCCGAGCACCTCGGAGAAGGGGAGGTAGGGCAGGGCGCTGTCACCGAAGTCAAGGCAGTGCCCGGCGAACACCTGCCAGCCGTCGGCGGTGGCCAGGTCGCGCAGCTCGGTGAGCAGCCGGGTCTTGCCGACACCGGCGTCACCGGAGAGCAGGACGGCGCGCGGGTCGCTGCCGTCGGTCCCCTCGCCCGCACGCGGACGGACGCCGAGCAGGGAGGCGATCTCCTTCAGCTCGGCGTCCCGTCCGATGAGGGTCCTGCTGGGGTGTCCGGGCACGACATCCATCATGTCGCGAACGGCCGCTCCCGGGTTCACCGGGCGTGGTCGACGGCCTCGGCCCGCCGGCGTACCCGCGGGATGCGGACGTGGCGCCGGCTGCTGCTCGCCAGACCGGACTTGAGCCGGTCGGTGCGGTAGTTGAGCTCGGACTGCAGGAAGGTGCTGGTGGTCTCGTACATCTCGGCTCCTCGGTTCTGGTTGATGAGTCGAGATTGGCTCTCTGAGGTAGGCCCGCACATCGGGCAAGTGCCTTATTCGGCCCGGCCTCCGGTCCCGGGTGCCTTAGGTGGTCCCGGTCGCGGGCCAGGTGGGGCGGCCGGCCCGCCAGACGCCGGCGACGAGGGGTACGCCGGGTCGGTACGCGAGGTGCACGTGAGTTGGTGCGTCGAGCAGCACCAGGTCCGCTCGACGACCGGGGACCAGCGCGCCGACGTCGTCGCGGCCGAGGGCGTCGGCGCCGCGCTGGGTGGCGGCGTAGACCGCCTCGGCCGGGGTCATCCCCATCTCGCGAACCGCGAGCGCGATGCAGAGCGGGATCGAGCTGGTGAAGCAGCTGCCCGGATTGCAGTCGCTCGCGAGCGCGACCCGCACGCCGGCGTCGAGCAGGCGGCGGGCGTCCGGATAGGGCTGCCGAGTCGAGAACTCGACCCCGGGGAGCAAAGTGGCGATGGTCCCGGAGTCGCGCAAGGCGTCGACGTCCGCGTCGTCGAGGTAGGTGCAGTGGTCGACGGCCAGGAGGCCGAGCTCCGCGGCCAGCCGGACGCCCGGTCCGGGACCCAGCTGGTTGGCGTGCAGCCGCCCCTGCAGCCCGACGGCCCGACCCGCCTCGAGCACGGCGCGCGCCTGGCCGCCGTCGAAGGCCCCACGCTCGCAGAACGCGTCGATCCACTTCGCGTGCGGGCGTGCGGCCTCCAGCATGGGTCCGGTGACCAGGTCGACGTAGGCGGCCGGGTCGGTGCCTTCGGGGACGACGTGCGCGCCGAGGAAGGTGGTCTCGTCGGTGAACTGCCGGGCGATCGCGAGGCTGCGGGCCTCGTCCTTCGTCGTCAGGCCGTAGCCGCTCTTGATCTCGACGGTGGTGGTGCCCTGTCGGTTCATCTCCTGCACCAGCCGGGCGACGTGGCTGATCAGCTGCTCGTCGGTCGCTTCGCGGGTGGCGGCGACGGTGGTGCGGATGCCCCCCGCGGCGTAGGGCTCGCCGGCCATCCGGGCCGCGAACTCCCCCGCCCGGTCACCGGCGAAGACCAGGTGGCTGTGGCTGTCGACGAAGCCGGGGAGCACGGCGCGCCCCCCGGCGTCGTACGCGTGGTCGGTCTGGGGTGCGTCGGCCGCGCGGCCCACCCAGGCGACGGTTCCGCCCTCGATCACGAGCGCGGCGTCCTCGACGATGCCGAGCAGGCCGTCGCGGCCGCGGTCGTTGGTGACCAGCTCGCCGATGTGGTGGATGAGGGTGCTGATCACGACCACACCTTCCTGATCGCCTCGTCGAGCTCACGCCCGATCTCGTCGCGGTCACCCGGCCGGACGACGATGCGTCCGTCGACCATCACCTGCGTCACGTCCTCCGCGGTGGCGGCGAAGACGACAGTGCTCTCGTCGCGCCCGGTGCCGGCGGTCCGCGGGCTCGTCGGATCGATCGTGACGAGGTCGGCCCGCTGGCCAACGGCGATGGCGCCGGCGTCGTCCCAGCCCAGGCTGCGGTGTCCCGTGGTCGTGGCGGCGTTGAGGAGCTCCGGTGCCGACCAGTGCCCGCGCTGCTGGGTCGCCAGCCGCTCGTCGAGCTCGACCGCTCGCATCTCCTCGAACAGGTCGATCACGGCATGGCTGTCGCTGCCGAGCGTGAGCGGAGCCCCGGCCACGTGGAGCCTCCGGCTCGGGCCGACGCCGTCGCCCAGGTCGCGCTCGGTGGTGGGACAGAAGCAGGCGTGCGTGCCGGTGCTGCCGAGCAGCCGGATGTCCCCCTCGGTCAGGTGCGTGGCGTGGATCGCGCTGGTCCTCGGGCCGAGGACGCCGTGCAGCGCGAGCACCTCGGTGGGGGTGCGTGAGTACACCGCCATGCAGGCCTGGTTCTCCGCAATCTGCTCGGAGAGGTGGGCGTGCAGGGGCTTCGCCCCGCCCGCCCAGTCGGCCACGGTCGGCAGCTGCTCGGCCGGCACCGCCCGGACGGAGTGGACGGCCGCTCCGACCACGACCCCCGTTGGTGGCACCTCCAGGAGCCCGACTCGCTCCGCCCAGGCGGTCGCGTCGCGATCGGCGTACCTGACCTGCACGCCCTCCGGCGGGTCCCCGAACCCCGAGCTGAGGTAGCAGGTGTCGAGCAGAGTGATGCGGATCCCCGCTTCGCCAGCGGCCTCGATCAGGGCAAGGCCCATCGCGTTGGGGTCGTCGTACGGCGTCCCGTCGGGCTGGTGGTGCAGGTAGTGGAACTCGCCGACCGAGGTGATCCCGGCGGCGGCCATCTCCCGGAAGGTGGCGCGCGCCAGCTCGTGGTAGCCGTCGGGGTCGAGCCGCCCGGCCACGTCGTACATCTGGTCGCGCCAGGTCCAGAACGACCCCCGCTCGCGCTGCGTGCGCCCCCGCAGGGCGCGGTGGAACGCGTGGCTGTGGCAGTTGGCGAGGCCGGGGATCGTGAGCCCGGCCAGGCGTTCCCCGGACTGCGCACCCGGGGTGACGGAGGTGAACCTGCCCTCCTCGATCTCCACGAGTACGTCGTCCTGGACCGACCCGTCGACCCACGCCCGTTCGAGCAGGAGGGAGGTCACGACGCGAGCCGTTCGAGGGTGTCGGCCAGCGCGGAGACTCCGACCAGGCAGTCGGCCATCTCGGCGTGCTCGTCGGGCGAGTGCGAGACACCGGTGGGGTTGCGGACGAACAGCATCGCGGTGGGGATTCCGGCTGCGGACAGGATGCCGGCGTCGTGGCCGGCCATGGTCGGGATGATCGGCCAGTCGCCTCCCTCGTGGTCCCCGGCGATCCGCCGCGCCAGGGACGGGTCGAAGGCCACGGCTCCCGAGACGGACTCGGCCGTGACCGCGAGCGTCGTACCGTCCCGTCCTGCGCGCTCACCACCCTGCTTCTCGATGGCGGCGACGAGAGAGGCGAGAGCGTCGTCGGTCTCGCACCGTGCGTCGAGCCAGGCGGTCACCCGCGACGGCACCGCGTTGGTGCCGTTGGGGAAGACCTCGACCCGCCCGAACGTGGCCCGCTCGCCGGCGAGCCGCGCCTGCTTGTTCGCGGCCAGGGCGGTCATGGCGTAGGTGAGCATCGGGTCGCGACGGTCCTCCATCCGCGTGGTCCCGGCGTGGTTGGCCTGGCCCGAGAAGTCGAAGCGGTAGCGCCCGTGCGGCCCGATCTCACTGCCGACACCGATCGCGGCGCCGCGGTCGACGAGATCCCGCCCCTGCTCGACGTGCAGCTCGACGAAGGTCCCGACCCGGTCGTGGAGTCCCCACGACTTGTCCCCGTCGTCGGGGTCCAGGCCGGCGGCGCCGAGGGCGTCGGGCAGGAACACACCCTCCCGGTCCCGCAGCTCGCGCGCGGCCGACCACTCCATCGTCCCGGCCGCGAGCCGCGAGCCCAGACACGCGAGGCCGAACCGCGACCCCTCCTCCTCTGCGAAGACGCTCACTCCGATGGGCCTCGCCGGCACGAACCCGCGCTCGCGCAGGAGGTCGATCGCCGCCAGCCCCGACACGACGCCGAGCGGCCCGTCGTAGGCCCCGCCGTCGAGCACCGAGTCGAGGTGCGACCCGGTGAGCACCCCCTTTCTCGATAGTCCGCCACGATCGGCACCTTCATCGGCCAGATCGGGGAGCTTTTCGTGGCGGACTATCCGGTTGTCCGGGTCCCACCAGGCCACGATGTTGCCGAGGTCGTCGGACTCGATCCTCAGCCCACGGGAGGTTGCCTGCTCGACGAACCACGACCGCAGCTCGGTCTCGGCGGACTCGTAGGGCTGCCGGAAGTAGCCGCCGCTCGACGACGACCGCCCGACCGGCGCCAGGTCGCGCCACATCTGCTCAAACGACAAGATCGGCTCCATGGAGTTCAGGGACGTGGTGCGCCGGCGGCGCATGGTCAGGCGGTACGACGACCGGCCGGTCGACCCGACGGTGGTGGACCGGATGCTGGAGCACGCCGTCCACGCGCCCAGCGCCGGGTTCAGCCAGGGCTGGGCGTTCCTGCGTCTCGACAGCCCGGACGACCTGGAGCGGTTCTGGCGTGTCACCAGCCCCGAGGGCGAGAGCAAGAGCGGCTGGCTCGCCGGGATGCGGACCGCCCCGGTCGTGATCGTCCCGCTGTCCCACAAGGACGCCTACCTGGACCGGTACGCCCAGCCGGACAAGGGCTGGACCGACCGCGACGAGTCCCGCTGGCCGGTTCCCTACTGGCACATCGATACCGGCATGGCCACCCTGCTGATTCTGCAGACCGCCGTCGACGAGGGGCTCGGCGCCTGCTTCTTCGGCATCCCGCCGGACCGGATCGATCGCCTTCCGTGCCGAGTTCGGCGTCCCCCACGACCACACCCCCATCGGCGCGATCACCGTGGGCCACCGGGCGCAGGATCCCGGCAGCGCGGGCTCCGCGGCGAGACGACCCCGGCGCACCCCCGCCGAGGTGGTGCACCACGGACGCTGGGGTGGGAAGGGCTGACACCCCCCAAGTCCACCGGTCGACGGGGCACCGGTCAACGGCCCACCCCGGACCGTCCTCTCGCATCCGAGACTCGGACTATCGTGTTGGCGAGGTGAGATGGGCATGACGGAGGAGCATCCGGAGCGTCCCGACCGCGAACGGGACGTCCGCACCGGCCGGGCGGCCGCGCGAAAGCGCATGCAGGACCAGACGCGGTACGTCGACCTGAAGATCCAGCAGGCCATGGCCCGCGGCGAGTTCGACAACCTGCCCGGTGCGGGCAAGCCGATCCGGGGCCTCGGCACCGAGCACGACCCCGACTGGTGGGTCAAGCAGCTGATCGAGCGGGAGAAGATCACCGGCGTCCTGCCGCCCGCCCTCCAGCTCCGCAAGGACGACGCCGAGCTCGACGCCCACCTCGACTCGCTCCACACCGCCGCCGAGGTCCGTGAACAGGTCGAGGAGTTCAACGCCCGGGTGATCAAGGCCCGCTACACCCCGGTCGACGGGCCACCCCTGATCACCCAGCCCCGCGACGTCGACGCCGAGGTGGAGGCCTGGCGGGCGAGACGGTCCGCGCAGCGGGCACGGCCGCAGCCACCGCCGGAGAAGCCTTCGCCGGAGAAGCGCCGCCGGCGGAGCTGGTTCCGCCGTTAGATCGGTCATACCCGGCCGGCCGCGGGCCGCGATAGGTTCCGCGCATGCGCAGTGCCAAGGACTTCTTCCGACCCCTCGCCGTCGGCGCCCCCGACCCGCTCACCCAGATCCCGGCCAGGCCGAGCCGGGCGATCCACTTCTTCGACCCGAGCAACGAGAAGATGGCGGCCAAGGTCCCGCAGATGGTGGGCCCCGGAAAGGGCGCGCCCGACGTACTCCTTGGAAATTTGGAGGACGCGGTCAAGGCCGACAACAAGGAGGCCGCCCGCGCCGGCCTGGTGAAGATCGCGCAGGAGACGGACTTCGCCCCCACGCAGCTCTGGACCCGCATCAACGCGCTCGACAGCCCGTGGGCGCTGGACGACCTGACCACCCTGGTCACCGAGATCGGCGACAAGCTCGACGTGATCATGGTGCCGAAGGTGCAGGGCGCCGAGGACATCCAGTACGTCGACCGGTTGCTCGCCCAGCTCGAGGCCAAGGCGCAGCTGCAGCGGCCGATCCTGGTCCACGCGATCCTCGAGACCGCCCGCGGCATGGTCAACGTCGAGGAGATCTGCGGTGCGTCGCCACGGATGCAGGGTCTCTCCCTGGGCCCGGCCGACCTGGCCGCCGACCGCCGGATGAAGACCACCCGGGTCGGCGGCGGCCACCCCGGCTACGTCGTCCGCCAGGACCCGATCCGCAACGCCGACAACGTGGAGTCCGGCGACCGCAAGACCTACCAGCAGGACCTCTGGCACTACACGATCGCGCGGATGGTCGACGCCTGCGCGATGCACGGGATCTACCCCTACTACGGCCCGTTCGGCGACATCTCCGACGTGACCGCGTGCGAGGACCAGTTCCGCAACGCCTTCCTGCTCGGCTGCGTCGGCGCGTGGAGCCTGCACCCCAAGCAGATCGAGATCGCCAACCGGGTGTTCAGCCCCAGTGTCGAGGACATCCGGCACGCCCGCCGCGTGGTCGCCGCGATGGGAGACGGCACGGGAGCGGTGATGCTGGACGGCAAGATGGAGGACGACGCCTCCCTCAAGCAGTGCCTGGTGCTCGTCGAGCTCGCCGAGCAGCTGGCGGCGATCGACCCCGAGCTCCAGAAGGCCTACGACTCGATCGAGGTCGACGAGTGACCGACTTTCGGGCCCGCCGCTCCGTCCTCTACATGCCCTCCTCCAACGAGCGCGCCCTGGAGAAGGCGAAGTCGATCCCCTGCGACGGGCTGATCCTCGACCTCGAGGACGCCGTTGCCCCGGACGCCAAGCCGGCCGCCCGCGAAGCCGCGTGCGCCGCCGCGGCCTCGGGTGACTACGGAAAGCGGGAGCTGACGATCCGCGTCAACGGCGCCGACACCGAGTGGCACGCCGACGACCTGAAGGCCGCCTGTGCTGCCGGTCCGGACGCGATCGTGGTCCCCAAGGTCAACAGCGCCGACGCGGTGCTCCAGCTGGTCGAGGCGATGGCCGGCCACGACGCCCCCGAGCACACCAAGCTGTGGGCGATGGTCGAGACGCCGTACGCGATGCTGCACGCCGAGGAGATCGCCGCTGCCTCGGAGCGGCTGACCGTCTTGGTGATGGGGACCAACGACCTGGCCAAGGAGCTCTACGCCGAGCACGTCCCGGGTCGCCAGCCGCTCCTGGCCGGGCTCGGCATCGCGCTCCTCGCCGCGCGGGCCACCGGCAAGGCGATCCTCGACGGCGTCTACAACGACGTGAAGGACGCCGACGGCTTCCTCGCCGAGTGCCGGCAGGGCCGTGAAATGGGCTTCGACGGCAAGACGCTGATCCATCCCGGCCAGGTCGACGGCGCCAACGAGGCCTTCGCCCCGAGCGAGCAGGCCGTCGAGGACGCCCGCGGCATCCTCCAGGCCTGGGAGGACGGAAAGGGCTCAGGCGTCGTCACCTACAACGGCCGGATGATCGAAAACCTCCACGTGGAGTCGGCCCGGCGCACGCTGAGCATCCACGAGGCGATCTCTGCCATGAGTGCCTGACCTCGCACCGACCGGGTGAGCTAAGCGAGCAGCCCGTCGCGTAGCGCGGCCGCCAGAGCAGGCGTCAGGGGCAGCCGCGGGATCAGCGTCGCCTGGAAGGCGTGGTAGGTGTCGGGCTTGCCCTTCCAGACCGTGTCACTGGGCCGGTTCTGTGCGTCGAGCTCGTGGTGCCACGATCCAAGCTCCTGGTCGAGGAAGACTTCCGCGATGTGGTCCCACCAGGTCGCGTACCAGACGCCGTACGCCGGCTCGCCGGTCGCCGCGTGAAGTGCGGCGGCGGTGTTCGTGGCCTCCGCCGCGACCCAGTGCATCCGTTCCCGCACGACAGGCTTGCCGTCCCAGTCCACGGTGTAGACGAACCCGTCGGCGCCGTCCGTCGCCCAACCGTCACGGATTGAGGCGTCGAACAGCTCGACCGCATCGTCGAGCAGCCAGCCAGGGGCCGAGGCGCCGATTGCGGCCCGCAGGTGCAGCGCCAGCCTGGCCCACTCCAGCCCGTGGCCGATCGTCGCGCCATAGGGACGGAACGGGTGGGCCGGGGTGTCCTGGTTGTAGTCCAGCAGCGGGCTCCACTGCTCGTCGAAGTGTTCCGGCAGCCGCCAGTGGTTGTTGCGCCCGAGATCGTGCAGCACCCGGCTGACGATCCGCAGCGCCTTGTCCAGCAGGCTGCGATCACCGGTGGCGTCGGCCGCGGCGAGGAGCGCCTCGACCGTGTGCATGTTGGCGTTGACACCGCGGTAGGGGTCGAGTGTCGAGAACGACTCGTCCCACTCCTCGACGACCATGCCGGCCTCGTCGGTCCAGAACCTGGTGAGCAGCACCTCGAGGGCTTCGTCGAGCAGGGCGGCGGCGCCGGGCCGGCCTGCGCAGGTCGCGCTCGCGGCCGCGAGGACCACGAACGCGTGCGGGTAGGCGCTCTTCTCGCGGCCGGTCGGCCCGTCGGCGTCGACCGCGGCGTACCAACCCCCGTGGATGGCGTCGTGGAATCGGCCGGCCAGGGCGCGGAGGCCGTCGTCGGCCAGTGTTCCGCAGCCTGGCCGGCCCATCAGGTGACCGAGCGCGAACACGTGCGTCATCCGGCACGTGATCCACAGCTCGACCGGCTGGTCGAGCTCGGGACGCCCCGCCACGTCGAGCCAGGCGAACCCCCCGGCCGGGTGTCGGGAGGCCCGGCTGAAGTCGAGCAGCCGGTCCCCCTCGGCCTCCAGCCAGCGCCGATGAGCCGCGCTGGCGAGCCAGGGGGTCCCGCCGGTCATCAGGAACCCAGCGCGGAGTAGCGGTCACCGAGCCGGTACGTCGCGACCCCGAGGGTCGAGTCGCTCTGGCCGTAGTAGGCGAACCAGGTGTCCTTGAAGAACACCAGGCCCTCCACGAACGTCACGTTGGACACCAGCCCGTGGGTGTCCTCGTAGGTCGACGGCTCCAGCCACGGCCGCTTCATCTCCGCGAGGATCGTGGTCGGGTCGGCCGGGTCGAAGAGCAGCTGGCCGCAGGTGTAGCGGACCGAACCGTCCGGGTTCTTCACCGCCGCGTTGTGCAGCAGCAGGATCAGCCCGTTGTCGGTGATGATCGGCTGCGGACCCACCTCGACCAGGAACTCACCGAACGTGCCCGGCCCGGTGGGGACCATCAGCGGCTCGTCGTTGGAGCACGGCTTCCAGGTGATCAGGTCGTCGGACCACGCGTGATAGATCGAGCCCTCGCCGAAGTACATGAGGTAGCGGCCGTCGATCGGGATCGGCAGGATCGCGCCTGCCTTGCTCCACGGACCGTCCTGCCCGTTGCCCTGAGGGAGGAACGTGTTGAACTCCGGGAACAGCGGGCCGTACTTCGTCCACGTGAACAGATCCGTGGAGGTGGCCAGGCAGAGCTGGGCGGACGTGCCGTCCCAGCCGGTGTAGGTCATGTAGTAGGTACCGTCGATCTCGGTGACCCGGGGGTCCTCCGCGCCGGACGTCTCGTAGGGCTCGGTCGGCGAGAGCACGGGTTCCGGGTGCCGGTCGAAGTCGAGGCCGTCGTCGCTGGTGGCGAGGCCGACGTGCGAGACGATGTCGTCGGCGTGGGCGCGGTAGAGCAGGACGACCTTGCCGTCCTTCACCACGGCTGCCGGGTTGTAGACGCTGGCGGACTCCCAGCCGTCACCCCGAGGCTTCAGGATCGGGTTCTGCCCGTAGGGCCGGAAGGGTCCGAGTGGGAACTCTGCGTGGGGGTTGACCTGTTGTGACATGTCTCCTCGTTCTCATCGTGAAAAGCTGGAATCGCGCGGTCGGGGTCAGCGACGGACCAGGGCGAACCCTCCCGCCGGGACCCTCACGGTGACGGTCTCGGCCGTGCTGACCGAGGACGCGACCGGACGGCCGCTGCCGTCGAAGGTCCGCACCCGCGCCGGGCCCGTGCCGGCGACCCGCACCTGGGTGCGCTCGGACGTGGTCGACGCGCTGCGCAGGAGCGCGGTTCCGTGGCCGTCACCGGCCAGGACCAGGCGCGACACGAGCGGCTCGAGCATCACCGCATCCAGAGCAGCCGGGTCTCCGTCGCCGGTCGCGGTGGTCGCGGACAGTTGAGTCGCACCGGCGGGCAGCGCCACCGGCAGCGTCACCGGCAGCAGGGCTCCCGGGGCCGGGGAGTCGCCCTGCGCTCCGATCTCGCCGGACGCGACGCGGCCCAGCAGTTGCTGGTCCGCCCGGAAGGTGGTGACCGCACCGCTACCGGGCCGCAGGTCGAACACCGGCAGCACGAGCGAACGGGGGTGTTCCGGCAGCGCCAGCGTGGTGGAGCCGCCGGAGCCCAGAGCGGCATATCCCGAGCCGCTGAAGAGGGATTCGCCGGTCCACAGCGAGGGCGGCACCGTGGCCGAGGCGGCGCCAGCCAGGGTCCCGTCCTCGGCCTCGAGGGTGAGGGTCCCTTGCCGGGTCACGATGCCGTTGGTCCGGGCAAGCTCGGCGACGGCGGGGTGCTGGTCGAGCGCGATCATCGACAGCAGTCCGTGGATCGTGGACTCGGCGCCGGAGTTGCGGTTGATCTGGCCAGAGGGCGAGATCCCGTCGAAGGTCCGGCCGGTGGCGGGGTCGTACATGGGCTGTCCGGCGGGGTTGGCGCCGAAGTACCACGCTGCCACGATCCCGGCCAGGCCGTACGCGGCGTCGGTGGTCGCGCCGGCGGCGTCGGCGGTCGCGAGCAGGGACTGCAGCCGCGAGTCGGCGCCGTACGCGATCTGCGATGCGTCTCCACGGGTCGGCAGCCGCCCGTTGTCCGGGCCGCCCGACGTCAGGAGCCACGGGTCGAACGTGAACGAGTCGCTCACCGCTCCGTCTGCCAAGGCGGGCTCCCGGAGCACGACCGAGGCGCCGGCCAGCGCGGCGGGAGCGTTGCCGCCCCAGGCGTGCCAGACCGAGCGAGACTCCGCCCAGGGGCGGACGGAGCCCATCGGCCAGTGCTGGGCGTCGCCGCCCTGCAGCTCGGCGATGCCCTCGCTCAGCTTCCTCAACGTCGTGCGAGCCTCGGCGGACCCGCTGGCGGCGACGTACGCCGAGAGCCCCAGCACCGCCTCAGCCGTCGCGTCGGCGCCGTTCGCGATCAGCCATGCGGGGGCCGGCTCACCGTCGATGTCGAGGTGCTCGCCGTACTGGTCCAGGACCTGCCGGTCGACCGCGTCGACCGCGAGATCCAGCCGGTCCTGGAGAAAGGCCGCAAACGCGGGGTCGGCCTGCTCGAACGCGGCGTAGCCCTCGCCGAGCGCCCAGACCGTGCGGGCCAGCCAGTAGGAGGCATCGCTGTCGGACGGGTCCGGCAGCTCCTTCGGTTCGGCGCTCGGGTTGAGGGTGCCGTCGGGCTGCATCCAGAGCACCACGTTGCCGGCATTGGGTCCGCTCGCGGTCTGCAGGTAGGTCAGGCCGCGGAGCATCTGGTACGCCGCGTCCCGGCTGTCGGTCGAACCGGTCGCCTGCCAGTGCCGCAGGTACACGACCGCGGCGCGGCTCACGTCATCGGCGTTGAACGCGCCCTGGCTCCAGGTGTCGGTCGCGGCGTCGTAGGACCCGCCGCCGACGTGCCGGAAGCTCCCGTCGGGGTTCGGCTCGGCGTAGGTCCAGAGCGTGCCGATCTCTGGCTCCTGCGCGAGCCGGTACGTCGTGTGCCCCTTCTGCCTGGGCGGCGAGACCGGCACCGAGAGCCAGTCGAGGTGGTCCAGGTTGGTGAGCGGCCCGGCGACCACCCCCGTCGCCTGGGGTGTGGACGCGGTGGCGGTACTGCCGGACGCCACGGAGGGCAACGCGGTCGAGGTGACCGCCAGTCCGGCCAGAACGGCCACCGCGAGGGCGGCGCGGTTCCGCCACCGGCGGGGGCCGGAGGGGTGGTTCATCAGGTGTCTCATCACTGGTGCCTCATCAGGTGTCATCGGACAGGGACAGGTGTGGAGGAGAGCGGCTCTGCCCTCCCGTGTCGGGCGGCGCGGGTGGCCGCGGTGGCGATCGCGACGGCCGCGGCGCCCTCCGCGACGCCGCTGCAAGGTGAACCGCCATCGGCGATGCGGGCGACCAGGTCGGTCATCGCGGCGCGCACGCTCTCGGCGTACGCCGCCGGCTTGGCGTCATGCCCGCCGAGCGTGAGCTCGACGCGGACCCGGTGCGGGAGCTCGCGGGTGAGCCCTCGGGCTCGCGCGTGGGACGGCGCGGCGTTCGGTTGGCGGGAGACCATGATCCCGGTCTCGGGACCGGGACGGAAGCCGTCGACCTGGAGCAGCTCGTCGGTCCGCGCGGGCAGCCCCTCGGCGACCAGCAGGCCGGCGTCGTCGGTCCACGCGTCGATGACGGCCCGCACGGGGATCCAGCCCTCGATCCGAACCTCGGCCGCCCCGCAGTCCAATCGCATCAGCTGGCGCTCGCACCGGTGCGCGTGGGTGAAGGAGTGGGTGTGCGTAGCCAACGCGTCACCGTGCGCGACGGTGGCCGAGACCAGGTCCACCGGTCCGTCAGTGCGGCGCACGGCCGTCGCCTGGACGGAGGCCGGTTCGCGGTCGATCAGCATCGCGGCGGCGTCGAAGAAGTGCACCCCGTGCTCGACGAAGATTCCGCCGCTGCGGGTTTCGTCCCAGAACCAGTGGTCGGGCTCGAGGTCCTCGTCGCTGGCGTCGTTCTCGAAGCAGAAGCGCTGGACCGGACCGAGCAGGGAGCCGCGCAGCCGGCCCAGCGCGCGCAGCAGCGGGTTGTAGCGCAGCACGTGGTCGACGACGAGCACCTTGCCAGTGCGTTCGACGGTGGCCACGAGGTCGCGGGCCCCGGCGTCGTCGAGGGCGAGCGGCTTCTCGACGAAGACGTGCTTGCCCGCGTCGAGCGCGGCCCGGGCGATGGAGGCGTGGCTGTCGGGGGTGGTCGCCACGACCACGACGTCGATGGCGGGGTCTGTCAGCAGGTCGGTCCACGGCTCGGCCACCCGCGCGCCATGGGCGTCCGCCAGCCGGCGCGCGGCCTCGGGGCGCACGTCGGCCACGGACCGCACGGTGACGCCCGGAACCGAGACGGTGGCTCCGACCAGGAACGTGGCGAAACCGCCCGCGCCGACGATCCCGAGGCCGATCCCCGGGGCCGTGGAGGTTCCGTCGGTCATCCCTTGACCCCCGACCCGAGGTCGGAGGCGGTGAAGTGCTTCTGGAATGCGACGAAGAGCGCCACGGCGGGAACGGAGAGCACCACCGCGCCGGCGAGAATCGCGCCGTACGGGTTCGCGGCTCGCCCGGCCACGTTGCTGATGTAGTTGGCGAGCGAGACCGCGAGGGGCTGCAGGTCGGCCTCCTTGGTGACCAGGAAGGGCCAGAGGAACTCGTTCCAGGGTCCGATGAACGTCAGCAGGCATGCGGTCACCAGGGCCGGTCGCACCAGTGGCAGGGCCACCGACCACAGGATGCGGATCTCACTGGCGCCGTCGAGCCGGGCGGCGGCGAACAGCTCCTCGGGGAGGTTCAGGAAGAACTGCCGGAAGATGAAGACCGCGGTGGAGTTGATCGCGAACGGGAAGATCATCCCGAGGTAGGAGTCGGCCAGGCCGTAGGTTCGCACGATCATCACGTAGATCGGGATGATCAGGAGCTGGAACGGGATGGTCTGCACCAACAGCATGACGGCGAAGAGTGTGCCGGCGCCGCGGTAGTGCAGCCTCGCCAGCGCATACCCGGCCAGCACCCCGAAGACGACGGTCCCCAGCAGGACACCTCCGGTGAAGATGCCGGAGTTGACCAGTGACTGGAGCAGGTCCACCCGATCATCGATCGCCGTGTAGTTGTCCAGCGTGAAGCCGCCGGTGGGGAACGCGCCCTTCAGCGACGTGTCGGGCTCCTTCTGCAGAGAGCTGATCACCATGTAGTAGAAGGGGAAGACGAACAGCAGCGCGCCGCCGAAGAGCACCAGGTACCGCGGGATTCGGTTCATGTCAGTCCCTCTCCACTACTTTCCTGGTCACCAGCGCGATCAGCAGTACGCCGATCACGAGGAGCACGCCGATCGCAGCGGCCGTATCGGGGTTCCCCTGCTCGATCCCCTTCTGGTACATCAGCAGCACCGGCGTGGTCGAGGCTCCGTTGGGCCCGCCGCCATTGGTCAGCAGGTAGGGCTCGGTGAACAGGTTGGCGCCGGTGATCGTGGCCAGGATCAGCACCAGCGTGGTGGCGGGCCTGACGCCGGGAACCGTCACGTGCCAGAACACTCCAAGTCTTCCGGCGCCATCGCTCGCGGCGGACTCGTAGAGCTCCTTCGGCACGTTCTGCAGCGCCGCGAGGTAGAGCAGTACGAAGAAGCCCAGCTGCTTCCAGGTCACGAAGGTCGCGATCACGGGCATGGCCAGGGTGCTGTTCACCAGCCACGACGGATCCGGCGCCAGCGGCCCGAGCACCTCGTTGACCATTCCGCTCTGGCTGAAGAGGAAGAGCCACACCGCCACCAGGGCCACGCTGGCGGTCACGTAGGGGGCGAAGTAGGCGACGCGAAGGAAGGTGCGGCCCCGGATTGCGCCATTGAGTGCGGAGGCCAGGACCAGTGACAGCAGCACGGTCGCCGGAACGTTGATGAGGAGGAACTCGACGACGTTCACGAACGATTCTCTGACCGCCGGGTCGCCCAGGACGGCCTGGTAGTTCTCCAGCCCGACGAAAGGCCGCTCCACGTCCACGCCGGGGGCGGCGAAGAAGTAGTCGTGGAAGCTCATCCACACCGCCAACCCGAGTGGGTAGGCGAACACGACGGCGAGGAACACCGCGTAGGGCGCGGAGAACACGATTCCCAGGGGCTGGCGGCCCAGGAGGGCCGCCAGCCTCGAGCGGGAGCGTGCCGGACGGGTCCGGTCCACGGTCTCGGTCATCGTCGGATCCGGCTCAGGACTGGCTGGCGAGGTCCGAGGTCTCCTCGGCCGCCTGCGACAGCGACTCGTCGACCGACGCCTTGCCGAAGATCACCGATTCGGAGTACGCGTCACGGAACGTCTGCCAGATCTCGATGGAGTTCGCGACGTTGGGAACCTCAACGGTGCGCGAGGCCTGGTCGGCGAAGTCGACGTACTCCGGCTTCTCCTTGAAGTACTCCGGATAGGTGCCCTGCAGGTCGTCGCGCAGCGGCATCTGGCCGGTCATCTCCAGCAGCTCGCCGTCCTGCTCCTCGCTGGTCGCGAACTTCAGGACCTCCCACGCGGTGCCCTGGTTCTCGCACGCCGAGTAGAGCCCGATGTTCTTCGCGTCCGAGAACGTGTAGGTCTCCTCCGGGCTGGTGCCGGACGAGGTCGGGACAGGAGCGGCGCCCCAGTCGACCGACTCCCCGTAGACCGCGATGGCCCAGGGGCCGACGATGGCCATCGCCGCCTTCTCGTCGGCGAAGGAGTCTCCGTTGTAGACCTCCTTCTGAGCCAGGCCCTCGTCGTACATGGTCTGCCAGAACTCCGCGACGGTCGTGCCCTCCTCGGAGTCGAAGGTCGCCTCGTCGTCCTCGATCAGCTGCTGTCCGCCGGTCTCGGCCGCGAACATCGGGTAGAAGTCGAACCAGGACTGGAAGAACTCGCTGGTCGGCGCGGGCCAGATGGCGGCCTGCGCGGTACCGCTGTCGACGATCTTGCGGCTCGTCTCGAGGAACTCCTCGTGCGTGGCCAGCGGCGGGTTCTCCGGGTCGACTCCGGCCTGCTTCATGAGGTCCTTGTTGTAGAAGATCATCACCGGGTTCGACTTCCACGGGATCTGGTAGTACTGCCCGTCCGGCGACTTGTACTGCTCGGCGACGCCACCGGTGCGCGACTCGACGTAGTCCGTGCCGCCCTCGAATTCGTCCAGCGCGACCAGGCCGCCCTGCTTCTGGAACTGCGGCACGGCCGCGGGAGAGGTGTTGAACACCAGGCAGGGGGCGTTGCCGGCCGTGATGGCGGCGCCGATCACCTCCTCGGACGTCTGGCCGGCGGGGATCTCCTGGGCCGTGACCTCCTGGTCGGGGTTCTCGGCGTTCCATTCCTTGACCATCGCCTTCCCCCAGGCGATCTCCTCGGGGTTGTTCGACAGCCACACCTTGATCGGGCCGGTGGCCGTAGTGGCGCCGTCAGAGTCTCCGCTGTCACCCCCGCAGGCGGCGGTCATGCCGAGCGCCAGCATGGTCAGTAATGCGATAGCGGCCTTCGATCTCATCTGTCTCTCCATTCGTGTGCTGCGGGTGGGGCTGGATAGCTCAGGGACGGGTTGGGGGAACTGGGCCACTCGATCCGCGGACGACCAACCGCGGCAGCGGGAGGTGGATGTCGGTGGCGGGACGTCGGTCGATCACCTCGAGCAGCCGCACCGCGGCGGCCCGGCCCCAGCCGATGACGTCGCTGGACACCGTGGTCAGGGCGGGTTGGAGGTGGGCAGCGAGCTCGGTGTCCTCGTAACCCGTCACGGACAGGTCGCGAGGAACGTCGATGCCGCGCGCGAAGGCGACGGCCAGGCCCGCGATTGCCATGAGGTCATTGGCGTAGACGATCGCGGTCGGCGGGTCGGCGAGGTCCAGCAGCTTCCGGGTGGCGGCCGACCCGCTCTCGGCGGAGAAGTCTGCCTCGACGCAGGGGCTATCCGGAAGGTTCGCCGCATGCAGGGTGGCCGCCCACGCCGCGCGTCGGGACTGTCCGTGCACCATCCGGGTCGGGCCGGACACGTGGGCGATCCGGGTGTGCCCCAGGGCCAGGAGATGCTCCACGGCGGCGACGATCCCGGGGGCGTCGTCGACACCGACCGAAGGCCAGAAGGCTTCCGGCAGGGCGGGGCCCACGATCACGGCTGGGAGTCCCAGCTCCGCGAGCAGCGCAGGTCGAGGGTCGTCGACGTGGAGGTCGGTGACGAAGACGCCGTCGACCCGGCCCTCGTCGCTGAGCCGGCGGTAGCTCTGCTGCTCGCCCTCGTGCTCGGGCACGACCTGGAGCAGCAGTGAGTAGCCGTGACGGGAGAGTTCGCTCTCAACGCCCGCGATGAAGGACGGGAAGAACGGGTCCGCCCGCAACGTCTCGGGCGGCCGTGCCATCACCAGTCCCACGGCGAGAGCGCGGGAGACCGAGAGGGCGCGTGCGCGCGAGCTCGGAGTCCACCCCATCTCGCCGGCGACCGCGAGAATCCGCGCCTTGGTCTCGGGGGCGAGCCCCGTGCGGTTGTTGAACGCGAACGAGACAGCCCCCTTCGAGACGCCAGCAGCACGGGCGACGTCGTTGATGGTGGGCCGGGGCACCCCTCCACCTAAACCGGTTTAGTAATGCCCTGTCAAGGCCGCCGAACGGGTCCGAACCGTGGCTGCCCCTTCCGACGAGCCGGGTGAACTAGTCCCAACGTCCGATTGCGGGGTGTACCCCCGGCTGAAGACATTGGTCAGTAGGCACCCGAGCGAGGGGCCGACGAGCATCGGAGGGACCGTCATGAGAAACAGGTATGCCTACCCCGCAGCCACGTTGGGCGCGGCCGTGCTCCTGGGAAGTGTGGTCGCAGCAGTCCCCGCCCACGCGGGCGGCGGCGACTTCATCGAGGAGAGCGGCGCTTGCTCGATGAGCTCCTCCTGGGACATGAAGGCCAAGCACGACACGGGCCGGATCGAGCTGGAGCTGAGCGTGGACAGCAACCGCCTCGGCCAGACGTGGTCGGTCCGGCTCACGGACAACGGCACGCTCGTGTTCTCCGGCAGCAGGACGACGAACGGGGTCAGCCGGTCGTTCTCGGTGGACAAGATGCTCAAGGACCGCGCCGGAACGGATCGCTTCGTCGCCCGGACGACCAACACCAGGACGGGCGAGGTGTGCCGGGCCCACGTCGCTCTCGGTGCCGCCGGTTCGAGCGGCGGCTCGGGATAGCCCCGGATCTTCCCAGGTCGCCTCGCCTACGCCCCCTAGCGCGAGGCCCAACGAGAGGGGCGGTGGCACAGAGGGCGTCACCGCCCCTCTCGGATGTCACCGCCCGGACGTCATCTGTTCCAGCGACTGTGGCGCGCGAACCGTATGACGTCCCGAGGGCCAGCCGCTCGAATCAGTCGGCGCCGTCGCGGCGCAGCTTCTCGTCCAGCCAGAGTCTGGCGCTGCCGACCCACCCTGCGGCGTCGTGGACCAGCTTGCCCATGGCGTCCTGGGTCTGGCGGAACTGCTCGGAGTAGCTGCGGGCCGCCTCGGCCGCGGCCTCGCTGAGCTTGGCGTCGTCGTCGGTGTCGCGGCGCGGATAGTCACCGCCGAGGATCCGGGTGTAGTCGCCCGAGTCGACCCACCGACGCAGCTCGCTGGCCCGGACCACGGCGAACGGGTGCGTGCGGTTCTCGATCAGCAGGAGCTTGAGCACCGAGTCGCGCAGGTCGGCGTCGTCGTACTCCTGGCCCTGGGCGAAGAACGACGTGGCGTCGAGGTCGTCGAGGTGCCCGCCGCTCGCAATCTTCATGTGCACGCGGAACGCGGTGGCCGGGTCCTGGGTCGCGAGCAGGCCCGCCCGGTCGGCCGAGAGCTCCGCCTTGCGCGACCACTCGTAGAGGGCGGCAACGATCGCGCGGAGCCCGAGCCCGCCCATGGGGATCGCCGTCAGCACACCGCTCAGCTGGAGAAGTCGCTGCAGCAGGGTCTGGTAGACCGCGTGCCCGCTCATCGCGTGGCCGAGCTCGTGGGCGATGACGAACCGCATCTCGTCCACGTCGAGCAGGTGGACGAGGCCCGAGTTGAGGACGATGAAGGGCTTGTTCATCCCGATCGTCACCGCGCCCGGGAACGGGTTCGACACGACGTACAGCTCGGGCAGCTCCGGCGCGTCGAGGGTCCGCGCCACGTCGCCGAGCAACCGGTGCAGGGTCGGGAACTGCCGTTCGTCCACCCTGATCGCCGAGCCGAGGAACACCAGTCTGACCGCGCGCTCGTTGAAGAGGCCCACCATCGCCTTGAGCACCGAGTCGAAGCCCTTGAGCTTGCGGAGCGCGACCAGCGCACCCCGGTCGGCCGGGTGCTCCCAGGCACGGGAGCTGATACCGGTCAGGGGCGTCCGGGTTCGAGCCGGCTGCGTGGTCACGCGGAAACCTTGGCACGTGGATCGCTGGGCGTCATCCGAATCGAGCCATGGGCACGCGGACGCCGCGCTCGGCGGCCACTTCGTCCGCCCGCTCGTAGCCCGCGTCGACGTGCCGGATCACGCCCATGCCCGGGTCGTTGGTCAGCACCCGCTCGATCTTCTGCGCCGCCAGTGGCGTGCCGTCGGCGACGCACACCTGGCCGGCGTGGATCGAGCGGCCCATGCCCACGCCACCGCCGTGGTGGATCGACACCCACGACGCACCCGAGGCGGTGTTGACCAGGGCGTTGAGCAGTGCCCAGTCGGCGATCGCGTCGGAGCCGTCGAGCATCCCCTCGGTCTCGCGGTAGGGCGAGGCGACCGACCCGCAGTCGAGGTGGTCGCGACCGATCACGACCGGCGCCTTCAGCTCCCCGGAGGCCACCATCTCGTTGAACTTGAGCCCAGCGCGGTGCCGTTCGCCGTATCCCAGCCAGCAGATCCGGGCCGGCAGGCCCTGGAACTGCACCCGCTCGCTGGCCATGGTGATCCACTTCCGCAACCGTTCGTTCTCGGGGAACAGCTCGAGGATCGCCCGGTCGGTCGCGGCGATGTCGGCGGGATCGCCCGACAGAGCGGCCCAGCGGAACGGGCCCTTGCCCTCACAGAACAGCGGCCGGATGTACGCCGGCACGAACCCGGGAAACTCGAAGGCCCGGTCGTAGCCGCCCTTCCTGGCCTCGTCGCGGATCGAGTTGCCGTAGTCGAACACCTCGGCACCACGGTCCTGGAACTCCACCATCGCCCGCACGTGCCCAGCCATCGATTCCTGCGCGCGCTTGGTGAAGCCGACTGGGTCGTCGGTCCGTTCGCGCTCCCAGTCGTCGAAGGGCGTGCCGACCGGGAGGTAGAACAACGGGTCGTGCGCCGAGGTCTGGTCGGTGACGATGTCGATCGGCGCGTCCGTCTCCAGCAGGGCAGGCAGCATCTCCGCGGCGTTGCCGAGCACGCCGATCGAGAGCGGCCGCCGCTCGTCACGCGCAGCGACCGCCAGCTCCACTGCCTCCTCCAACGAGGACGCCTGCACGTCGAGGTAGCGGTGGTCGATCCGGCGCTGGATCCGGGACTGGTCGCACTCGACGCAGATGACCACGCCCTCGTTCATGGTGACGGCGAGCGGCTGGGCGCCACCCATCCCGCCGAGGCCGGCGGTGACGGTGATGGTGCCCGCCAACGTGCCCTCGAATCTCTTGTCCGCCACCGCGGCGAACGTCTCGAACGTGCCCTGAAGGATCCCCTGGGTCCCGATGTAGATCCATGAACCCGCGGTCATCTGGCCGTACATCGTCAGCCCGAGATCCTCGAGCCGTCGGAACTCCTCCCAGTTCGCCCAGTCGCCCACGAGGTTGGAGTTGGCGATCAGCACCCGCGGCGCCCACTCGTGGGTCTTCATCACACCGACCGGCTTCCCGGACTGGACGAGCATGGTCTCGTCGTCCTCCAGCGAGCGCAGGGTCGCGACCAGGGCGTCGTACGCCTCCCAGCTGCGGGCGGCCTTGCCGGTGCCGCCGTAGACCACGAGGTCCTCGGGACGTTCGGCGTTCTCGGGGTCGAGGTTGTTCATCAGCATCCGCAGCGGGGCCTCGGTCTGCCACGACTTCGCGGACAGCTCCGTTCCGGTGGCGGCATGGATGGGCAGGCGGGCGTTGTTGGTCACGAGAGTGCTCCGATCACTTCTTCGACGGCGGCGAGGACGGCACCCGAGGAGACCAGCGAGCAGGCGGCCTCGATCTCAGGTGAGAGGTGGCGGTCGGGTCCGGGGCCCTCGATCCCCGACGACCGCAGCAGGCGTACGACGGCCCGCGAGGCCGGCGCAGGCTCGAGCGGTGCGCGGAGGTCCAGCGCGCGGGCGGCGGTGAGGATCTCGATGGCCACCACCCGGGTGAGTCCGTCGACCGAGCGGCGCAGCTTGCGGGCGGCCGACCAGCCCATCGAGACGTGGTCCTCCTGCATCGCGCTGGACGGGATCGAGTCGACCGAGGCGGGCACGGCGAGCCGCTTGAGCTCGGAGACGATCGCGGCCTGGGTGTACTGGGCGATCATGTGACCGCTGTCGACCCCCGGGTCGTCGGCGAGGAACGGCGGGAGCCCGTGGCTGCGGGTCTTGTCGAGGAAGCGGTCGGTGCGCCGCTCCGAGATCGACGCCACGTCGGCGGCGACGATGGCCAGGAAGTCCAGGACGTAGGCGACCGGCGCTCCGTGGAAGTTGCCGTTCGACTCGACCCGACCTTCCTCGGCCAGCACCACCGGGTTGTCCACGGCGGAGGCCAGCTCATGCCCGGCCACCACGGCGGCGTGCTCGACAGTGTCGCGCGCGGCGCCGTGCACCTGGGGTGAGCAGCGCAGAGAGTAGGCGTCCTGGACGCGGTTGCAGTCGGGACCGCGGTGCGAGGCGACCACGCCGGAGTCGGCCAGGAGCGCGGTGAGGTTGGCCGCCGACAGCGCCTGGCCCGGATGCGGTCGGATCGCTTGCAGCTCGGGCGCGAACACCCGATCGGTCGCGAGCTGGGCCTCGACGGACATGGCAGCGGCGACGTCGGCGGCCTTCAGCAGGCGACGCAGGTCGTGAATGGCCAGCACCAGCATCCCCAGCATCCCGTCGGTGCCGTTGATCAGCGCAAGCCCCTCCTTCGCGGCCAGCTCGACCGGAGACAGCCCGACTGCGGCCAGGGCGTGGGCGGCGTCCACGAGCGCCCCCGAAGCGTCCCGCACCTGGCCCTCGCCCATCAGCGCGAGCGCGCACTGCGCCAGCGGGGCGAGATCGCCGGAGCAGCCGAGGGAGCCGTACTCCCGCACCACAGGCGTGATCCCGTGCGAGAGCAGCGACGCCAACAGCTGCGCAGTCTCGGGGCGGATGCCGGTGTGCCCGGTCGCCAAGGTCGAGAGCCGCAGCAGCATCAGGCCGCGGACCACCTCACGCTCCACCTCAGGCCCCGACCCAGCGGCGTGCGAGCGCACCAGCGACCTCTGCAGCTGCGCCCGCATATCCGCGGGGATGTGTCGGGTCGCCAAGGCGCCGAAGCCGGTCGAGATGCCGTACGCCGGAGTCGGCGCGGCCGCCAGCTCGTCGACCACCGAGCGCGCCCGCTCCATCGCCCGCTGCGCGTCTCCGGTGAGCGCGACGCCTGCGTCGTAGCGGCAGACCGCCACCACGTCGTCGAACGAGACCGGGCCGGTGCCGACCCGGACCTCGGCGGAGCTTGGGGGGACCATGTCCCAATCCAACTCCCCGGGAACCGCGCCGACCAGAGCCGGCCACCGCACAGGGTCTCGGATCCGAGACCTGACCCACGCGCGAGGGTTAAAAGGTTCCCCCGGGGGGTACACAGGCGTCAGTGCCCACGGACCTCGACCACGGGGGGCGATCCGGAGCGGGCCGTTTCTTTCTCGGGGTTCACCATGTTGCGCTTGCTCAGCTCTGCTACCGCCCTCGCGCTCGCCGTCACAGGCGTGCTCGTCACCAGCCCCACCACCGCCCAGGTCCCGGAGGCGGCGCGCACCACGCCGACCCGGTTCGTCCTGGGCGGGCTGGGATACGGGAGCACCGTCCAGGGCGGTGACCTTCCCGCCGAGTCGGACACCACCGCCTACGAGTCCTTGGGCTGCACCAACCGGGCCGGCCTCGAGAAGTCGAACCATCTGACCAGGGCCAACCTGCCGGGCGCAGGCAGCGCCCACGAGCTGACCACCAACCTGCAGACGGCGATCAGCAACAAGGGCGTCGTCGCCTCCCGCTCTCAGCACGACATCCAGCGCGTGGTCCTGGGCTCCGCCATGACCGGACAGCTCGTGATCCGGGGGCTCGTCTCGAGGTCGCGCGCCTTCCACGATGGCGACCGGTTCGGCGCCACCACGTTCACGTCGATCGGCACGTTGACCTACCTCGACCCGGCCGGCACGGAACACTCCGTCGAGGAGCCCACGCCCGGGGTCCCCGTCACTGTGCCTGGCATCGCAACCCTCGCCGTGGGGAAGGCCAGCAAGGTCGTTCGCGAGGGCCACGCGTTCGCCGCCGTGACCGCCTTGTTCGTCACCCTGGAGCCCAGCGGGACGCGGATCCGGCTCGGGCGCAGTCAGGCCCGGATCGAGCCCGGAGTCAAGTCGGGCATCTTCGGTGGACACAGTGCGGCTGTCAGGTCGTCGGCCCTCGACGGGAACGTGTCCATCGGGCGCCAGCCGCTCTCGCTGGTGCCGTGCCTTGGCACCGACGGGGTCGTTCTGCAGAAGCACATCGCCAAGATCGGCTCAGACGACGGCGTGGTCCTTCAGGGGCTGAGCAGCCGCCAGCAGAGCGACGCGACCATGGAGCGCGCCGGGGCGTACACGCGTGGACGGGTCGCTGAAGCCATCTTCGGGGACGGCGAGCTCCTGGTCAGGAACGTGATCGGCCGCGCCCTCGCCGTCAGGAGCGGTGAGGGCCTGATCCGCAGCATCAAGGGCACGACGTCCGGCGACATCACCTACCAAGGCGACCCGCAGGAGTTTCCCGAGGGCGAGGACGTGCTGGAGATCCCCGGAGTGGCGCGTCTGCAACGATCGATCGTGACGAAGCTCGAAAACGGGATCGAGGTAACGGCATTGCGGGTCACGCTGTTCGACGACAGCGGTGGGGTCGAGTCCGTCTTCGAGCTCGGTGAAGCCGAGACACTGATCCGCGACAGCGGGCGTTGATTCGACCGAGTGCTGGTGTGGCTGAACCTCAGTCCACGAGCTCGGTCGGTTCGGCCACGGCGTCGACCAGCGCACCGTTGCGCAGCACGGTGATCTCGATCCGGGTGCCGATCGCGTCGTCCAGGAGGCGTCGCTGCAGTGACTGCGCGTCTCCGAGGGGCGTGCCTCCGACCGCGAGGATCAGGTCGCCACGACGAAGGCCGCTCACCTCGGCGGGGCTGTGCTCGACCACCTCGACCACCCGCAGTGCGGTCTCCTGTCCGGAGCGGTCGGCCCAGGCGGGCGGAAGCGGCGCCGGGCTGGTGACCAGGCCGAGGTAGGCGCGGCGCATCCGGCCGTCGTGGAGCAGCGAGTAGATGATCCGGTTCGTCGTGTCGTTGACCGGGACGGCGAGCCCCAGCCCGATGCCGGCCACGGCCGTGTTGATGCCCACGACCCGGCCGCTGGCGTCGGCCAGCGCCCCTCCGGAGTTGCCGGGGTTGAGTGCGGCATCGGTCTGGATCACGTCCTCGATCAGGCGGGCGGTCGTCCGGCCGCGCGCCGGCATGCTGCGCCCGAGGCCGCTCACCACCCCTGCGGTCACGCTGCCCGCGAGTCCGAGGGGGTTGCCGACGGCCACGACCAGGGAGCCGACCTTGAGCCGGTCCGCGTCGCCGAACTCCGGGGGCGCGGGCACCGCGCGGTCGGCGCGCACGATCGCGAGGTCGGAGAGCGGGTCGCGGCCCACGACGTCGAACGTCGCGATGGTGCCGTCGGAGAAGGCAACCTCGCCTCGGGTCGCCTCGCCGACCACGTGGGCGTTGGTGACCAGGTGGCCCTCGTTGCTGAGCACCACAGCCGAGCCGGCCGCCTCGCCGCGACGGCCACGGATGCGCAGCGACGCCACCCGCGGCGTCAGCAGCTCCGCGACTGCGACGACCACCGCCGAGTAGGCGTCGAGCGGACCCTCGTCGTTCGTGGCCGGGTCATCGTCCATGAGCGGAGAACGCCGGGCCGCGCCGCGGCGTTCCGGTGTTCACCCACGGCGGAACTCGGCCGTCGTGCGGGGCCCACGAGGAACCTCGTTCAGCGGCATGAGGCAGATCGAGGTGGGTACGTGGCACTCGCAGGGAGGGTGCATGACGCGCGCCCTCGCGCCGAGAGTCTGGAGAATTCGTGAGCACCGGAACGATCGTCCTGATCATCGTCATCGCCGTCATCGTCCTTGCCCTGATCGGGCTGGCCATGTGGATGGGTGGCAAGAAGAAGCGGGAGCACCGCCACGCCGAGGCGGAGCGCATCCGGCAGGAAGCCGCGGCTCGCGCTGGCGGTCTCGAGGAGGAGCAGGTGCATGCCCGGGAGGCCGAGGCCAGGGCCGAGCAGGCCCGTCTCCAGGCGCAGCGCGCCGAGGAGGACGCGGCCCGCGCCCACCAGGGCGTGGCCCAGGAGAAGGCGCTGCACGAGGACAGGCTGCGCGAGGCAGACCGGCTTGACCCGCACGTCGACCACCGCTCCGACGACTACGACCCCGACACCAGGGCCGCCGAGACCCCGGCGCCGGCGTACGACGAGACCGGCCGTGTCGACCCGTCGACCACCCGCACGACCGACACCACTGGCACGACGGGGACCACTGGCACGACGGGGACCACTGGCACGACCGGCACCACCGGCACGACGGGGACCACCGGCACGACGGGGACCACCGGCACGACCGACACCACCGGCACGACGGGGACCACCGGCACGTCGGGGACCACCCGGGTCGACGACCAGGGTCGTCCGATCGACGAGCACGGTCGTCTCATCGAGGACCCGAGCGAGCCCGGCGGGACCCACCGCGCGCCGTAATGTGACGCCATGGTCACTCTCCGCGCCGTCGCCCTCGGGGGGACGGCGCGGATGCGTATCACGGCGACTGTGCCCCCGGAGAGGTGTCGATGAGCCAGGTCCCCGCGGCGACCAGGGCGCTGCGGGTACTCCGGTTCCTGGCTAGCCAGCCCGACCCGGTCCCCCTCGACCGAATCATGCGGGCCTGCCACCTCCCTCGCAGCACCGCCTACCACCTGCTCAGCACGATGGTCGACGAGGGCTTCGTCATCCACCTGGTCGAGGAGAAGCGGTACGGCCTCGGCGTCGCCGCGTTCGAGGTCGGCAGCGGCTACTCGCGGCAGGAGCCCCTGCAGCGGATCGCCCGACGACTGCTCGCGGGCCTCGTCGACGCCACCGGCCACAGCGCCCACCTCGCCGTCCTGCACGGGCGCGACGTGCTGTACGTCGTCGAAGAGCGAGCGCCCGGCCGGCCGCCACTGGTGACCGACGTCGGCGTACGACTGCCGGCGCACCTGACGGCCAGCGGTCGCGCGATCCTGGCCGCCCTGCCGCCGGCGCAGGTGCGTGCCCTCTACCCCGACCGCAGCGCCTTCGTCGACCGCCACGGCAAGGGGACGGCCACCCTCAGTGGGCTGCGTGCGCTGCTGGCCGAGACCAGACAACGCGGCTACGCCGTGGAGGACGGCGAGGTCACCCCGGGGTTCGCCAGTGTCGCCGCCCCGGTCCTCGACCCCAACGGACACCCGGTCGCCGGCCTCGCCATCACCTTCCCGACCCCGACGGACGAGGAGCCGCCGACCATGGCGGTCCGGCGCGGGGCCGAGGCTCTCACTGCCCGGCTGGGCGGCCGCGCAGCTCACCCCTCTGCGCGGTAACCCGCCCACAGCCGGCCGCCGGCGCCCTCGAGAATCTCCTCGGCGACGACCGTGAGCAGCATCGGATCTCCCTCGATGGCCGCGACCAGACCGGCGTGCAGCCGCAGTGCGTACGACGTGCCGTGCGCGACGTCGTGCTCTCGCAGCTCGTGGACCAGCCACTTCCCGGTCCCCCACCAACGCCCGCCGGTCGCCAGCAGCAGCTTGGCCGCCGCTTCCCAGGTCGCGAAAGCCACGGGGGCGGTCATCACTGGATCGGTGGAGTCGGCCAGGTCGTCGAGCAGGTCGGTGAGTCCGTAGCGCATCGCGTCCCGGTCGGCGTCGGAGAGCGGACCCGGCCCGGCCGCGAGGACGGCGTCGCACTCCTCGGCAAGCGCCTCCCCGCTGCCGTCGACATCGAGGAGGATCACCCCGCTCGAGATCAGCCGCATCAGTGTGGGTCGCCGGCGTGCGAGGTCCTTGGCGATCCAGCGTGCGACCGTCTCCCGGGAATGGACGAAGAGCTCGACCGGCCAGCCGTCGTACTCGAGGGATTCCCGGAACGGCGCCGGCGGCCCCGGGAGCAGGACCGTGATGTCGAGGTCGGAGGTCGGTGTCGCCGTGCCCGACACGACGCTGCCCGCCAACCACGCCGCCCGGGCCTCCGGGAAGCGCTCGGCCACGAGCGCCCGCGCCGTCGTCACCGCATCCTCGAGCTGCATGGGATGAGTTTGCCGCGTCCCCGCGGCGGAAAGGGTGACTTCGAGGCGCGAACCTCGTTGTACCAAGCGCATCCAGCCCGAGGAGACCCGTGCGACCGCATCGAACCCCCCTGCCCCGCCTGCTGTGCGCGATCGTCGTCGCGGTGGCCGTCGTCGCCACTGCGATCACCGCCTTCTCCACCAATGGCCGGTTGGGTGACCTCTACGCCAGCTACAGCGCCTCGAAGGACGTCGCCGCCGCGGTCCGCGCGGACCGCGCCACCAAGAACGCCATCTCCCGGGCGGGCGCCCTCGGCAAGGCCACCGAGGACCCGACGAGCGCCACGGAGCGACGCGCCAACGCGGCGTACGTTGCCGAGAACCGCAGCACACCCGACCCGAAACTGACCACGACCCCTGTGCGCGAGGCCCGGCAGGCAGTGCCGGAGGACCGGTACGCCATGGCCGGGGGCTGCTACTCGATGGCCGGCCAGCCGATCCGGTTCCAGGCCACCGACCTCGGCTCCTACCTCCTCTTCACCCGTGACGAGTCGTTCGTGAGCGCCGACGGGCTGGCCGACGAGCCGTCCGAGAACGCCGACTGGACCGCCGCCGGACGCGACGGCCGGTTCACGTTCCGGCTCGCCGACGGACGCTGGCTCACCACGGCCGGCGGCGGCTTCACGACCGATGACCAGCCACGCCGCTTCTCGCTGAGCACGACCACGGGCTGCCCGCGCTACCCCGAGGCAGACATCGGCGTCTCCGGTGCACCGTTTGCCGGCACCACGCCGTTCCAGGAGGTCCGAGGCTACGTCGACGCGCACACCCACGGGATGGCCTTCGAGTTCCTGGGTGGCGGCGTCCACTGCGGCCAGCCCTGGCACCGGTACGGCGCGCCGTTCGCTCTCGTCGACTGCGAAGACCACAGGCAGACCCAGGGTCACGGCGCGGTGCTCGAGTCGATCCTCTCCGGAGAGCCCAGCCACGACCCGGTCGGGTGGCCGACCTTCAAGGACTGGCCGGCCCCCAACTCGCTGACCCACGAGGGCACCTACTACCGCTGGCTCGAGCGCTCCTGGCGCGGCGGGCAGCGGCTTTTCGTCAACCTGCTCGTCGAGAACAACCAGCTCTGCGAGCTCTACCCGCTCCCGCCGCCGCACGAGAAGAACTCCTGCGACGACATGGACTCCATCCGCCTGCAGGCCAAGCGGATGTACCAGATGCAGGACTACATCGACGCCCAGTTCGGCGGGCCGGGCGAGGGCTTCTACCGGATCGTGAAGAGCCCGTGGCAGGCGCGGCGAGTGATCAACGACGGGAAGATGGCCGTCGTGATGGGGATCGAGACCAGCGTGCCGTTCGGCTGCACCTCCCACCCGGCCAAGCCGACCTGCGATCCGGCGTCCATCGACCGCCAGCTCGACGAGGTGCACGACCTCGGCGTACGCCAGATGGAGCTGGTCAACAAGTTCGACAACGCGCTCGCCGGCGTCGCCGGTGACAACGGCGAGGTCGGCGTGGCCGTCAACAGCGCGAACTTCCGGGAGACCAACTCGTTCTGGGACATGCGCCACTGCGAGCCCGAGCACCCCGACGCCCACGACAAGAACCAGATCGCCGCCCCCGAGATCAGCGCCGAGCAGCAGGACGCCCTCTTCGGGGCGATCGGCGAGCTCTTCGGCGCGACGGGCACGGCGCTGCCGATCTACCCCCCGCCGGACCACTGCAACGAGCGGGGACTGACCACCATGGGCGAGCACACGATCGCCGGCCTGGCCGAGCGCCACATGCTCTTCGACCCCGACCACATGAGCGTCAAGGCCCGCAACGCCGCGCTCGACCAGGTCGAGGAGATGGGCTACCCCGGCATCCTCTCCAGCCACTCGTGGTCGACCGAGGACGCCTACCCGCGGATCTACGAGCTCGGCGGCTACATCGCGCCGTACGCCGGAGACTCCACCGGCTTCGTGGAGAAGTGGCGGGCGCACCTTGGCTGGGCCGACGAGCGCTACTTCTTCGGGTTCGGCTACGGCGCGGACATGAACGGGCTCGGCGCCCAGGGCGACCCCCGCGGGACCGACGTGTCCAACCCGGTGACCTACCCGTTCACGGGGTTCGGCGGAGTCACCATCGACCAGCAGGTGGCCGGCGAGCGCGTCTACGACATCAACGCCGACGGCGTTGCGCAGTACGGCCTCTACCCGGACTGGATCGAGGACCTGCGGATGGTCGCGGGCGGCTCCGAGGGGGACGCGATCGTCGAGGACATGGCGCGCGGTGCCGAGGCCTACCTGCAGACCTGGGAGCGGGCCGAGGGCATCGCCCCCGACTCCTGCCGCAACCCCGGGCTCCGCAAGAGCGAGTCGGCCGTCCGAGGCCTGATCGACGCGGGGATGACCACCCGTCAGGTGATGCAGGCCGTCGGCCAGCCCTACACGCGGGTCGGCAGCGCCTACACGTTCTGCGCCAAGACCGCCACCGAGCCTGAGGTCAGGATGCGTGTCACGTTTGGTGACGACGGCCAGGTGACGGGGATTTCGCGAGCCTGAGACCTTCCTTGCCCTACCGCGCCGTGGGCGGGACCGTGGTCACCTGGCATCGACCACATCCCCGGCCGGGGCGGACGACGCGAGCCACGTGCCCCAGCGATTCTGACCAGCGCTCCTGACCACTACAGAACCGCGAAGTTACCCGCAGGTAGTATCTCGTCACGCGGTGCAGGGCTGACGCCCTCCGCACAGACCAATAGGCTCGCGACGCGCCAGGCGCGGACGCCGGCCGGCAGATTGGGAGTGACGAGTGACTCTGGTACTGATCATCGGGCTGGCGATGACCGCGATCGCCCTCACGTTCGCCGGGCGACGCGCCGCCTACCTGTACCGCCTGATCACGAGCGGACAACCCGCACCCGACCGCATCGAGGGCGTCAAGGGCCGCATCGGCCGGGCCGTGAGGACCCAGCTGGTGGAGGTGTTCGGTCAGCGCAAGCTCCTGAAGTGGTCGATCCCCGGGGCTGCGCACTTCTTCGTCTTCTGGGCCTTCGTGATCCTCGGCAGCGTCTACCTCGAGGCGTACGGCGCCCTGTTCGACCACGACTTCCACATCCCGTTGATCGGTGAGTGGGAGGTCGTCGGGTTCGCCCAGGACTTCATCGCCGTGATGTGTCTGCTCGGCATCGTCACCTTCGCCGTTCTCCGGATCCAGCAGTCGCCCGAGCGGCTGGGTCGCAGGTCCCGGTTCTCCCGCTCCCACACCGGCGGCGCCTGGCTGGTGCTGTTCATGATCTTCAACGTCCTCTGGACGTTGTTCTTCTTCCGCAGCGCCGCCTCGGCGCTGGGCAACCTGCCCTACGACAGCGGCGCCTTCGTCTCCATCGCGCTCGGCGACCTCCTCGATGGCCTCTCCGACACCACCCTCGAGGTGATGGAGAGCGTCGGCCTCCTGCTGCACATCGGCGTGATGCTGGTCTTCCTGATCGACGTGCTCCACTCCAAGCACCTGCACATCTTCCTGGCCCCGCTCAACGTCCTGTTCAAGCGGCAGCCGGTCGCCCTGGGATCGGCCAAGCCCCTCATGAACGCCGGCCGACCGGTCACCCTCGACGACATCGACGACCTCGACGAGGACGACACCCTCGGCGTCGGTTCGATCGAGGACTTCAGCTGGAAGGGGCTGCTCGACTTCAACACCTGCACCGAGTGCGGTCGGTGCCAGGATCAGTGCCCTGCCTGGAACACCGAGAAGCCGCTCTCCCCGAAGCTGCTGATCATGGCGCTGCGCGACCACGCCATGGCCAAGGGCCCCTACTCCCTGGCCTCCGAGGACAAGCGCGCCGCGATGCTCGAGGGCAGCGACACCCTGGTCAAGGAGACCGAGCGCCCGCTGGTCGGCGACACCGGCGACGAGTGGTTCTACATGCCCGAGGACGGCTCCGGGGTGATCGACCCCGACGTGCTGTGGTCCTGCGTGACCTGTGGCGCGTGCGTCCAGCAGTGCCCCGTCGACATCGAGCACGTCGACCACATCGTCGACATGCGCCGCTACCAGGTGCTGGTGGAGTCCAACTTCCCCGCCGAGCTGAACCAGCTCTTCAAGGGCATGGAGAACAAGGGCAACCCGTGGAACCTGTCGGCCTCCGCCCGCCTCGAGTGGGCCAAGGACCTGCCCTTCGAGGTCAAGGTCGTGGGTGACTCGATCGAGTCGCTGGACGAGGTGGAGTGGCTGTTCTGGGTGGGCTGTGCCGGGGCCTACGAGGACCGGGCGAAGAAGACCACGCGCGCCGTGGCCGAGCTGCTCGACCTTGCCGGAGTCTCCTTCGGTGTCCTCGGTAACGGTGAGACCTGCACCGGCGACTCGGCCCGCCGCGCGGGCAACGAGTTCTTGTTCCAGGGCCTCGCCCAGCAGAACGTCGAGACGTTCAAGGAGCACAAGGCCAAGAAGGTCGTCTCGACCTGTGCCCACTGCTTCAACACCCTGAAGAACGAGTACCAGGAGTTCGGCATCGAGCTCGAGGTCGTGCACCACACGCAGCTGCTGAACCGGCTGGTGCGCGAGGGCAAGCTGACCCCGGTCGCCGAGGGTGCCGGTGCCGCGAAGCGCTCGATCACCTACCACGACCCCTGCTACATCGGCCGTCACAACCAGGTCTACGAGCCACCCCGTGAGCTGCTCCAGGTGATGCCCGGGGCCGAGTTCACCGAGATGCCCCGCAACTCCGAGCGCTCCTTCTGCTGCGGCGCCGGTGGCGCCCGGATGTGGATGGAGGAGAACCTCGGGTCGCGGATCAACGTCAACCGCACCAAGGAGGCGGTCGCGACCGGCGCCGACCAGATCGCCGTCGGCTGCCCGTTCTGCCGCGTGATGCTCTCCGACGGGCTGACCGCCGAGCAGGCCGACGGCAATGCCCGCGAGGAGGTCGAGGTCCTCGACGTGGCGCAGATGCTGCTCGCCTCGGTCAAGGGTGAGTCCGCGACCAAGGCACGGAAGGTGGCCTCGAACGGCGCCCCAGTGGCCGCCGCAGCAACGGCTGCCCCGGCCGAGACCAAGGGTGACGAGGCGACCAAGGACGAACCCGAACCGGGCGACGCCACCCAGACGGAGGAGACGGTCACCGAGACCGCTGAGGTCGGTCCCGCCGCCAAGGCCTCCGGCGGTTCGTCACTCTTCGACGTGGAGGAGGACGCCGATCAGGAGCCGACCGCGGCCGAACCCGACGCGGCTGAGGAGAGGCCGGTGCAGACCGGCGGGTCGCTCTTCGACATCGGCGGCGACGCCGATGAGCCGACGTCAGAGAAGGCCGAGCCGACGCCCCAAGGCGAGTCTGTGGAGACCCCTGAGGACAAGCCCGAGCCGCAGACCGAGGTCTCGAGCGGTGGGTCCCTGTTCGACATCGAGGTCCCCGAGGAACCCGCCGAGAAGCCCGTGGAGTCCGAGGAGTCTTCGTCAGCGGAAGCCGAGCCGGTCGCCGAGGAGACGAAGCCCGCCGCGGAGACCGCGTCGTCCGCCACCCCGAGCAGCGAGATTCCCGAGGGCGGTTCCCTGTTCGACATCGAAGCTCCCGAGGAACCCGCTCCGGCTGCCAAGGCCGCCCAGCCCGAGGCAGAGCAGCCCGGGGCAGAGCAGCCCGGGGCAGAGCAGCCCGAGGCAGAGCAACCCGAGGCAGAGCAGCCCGAGGCAGAGCAGCCCGAGCCCGAGGAGGAGCCGGAGAAGGAAGCCGGGGACCAGGTCACCGGTGGCGCGGCCCTGAGCCAGGCCGCCACCTCCGCGGCCAGCGACGACGAGGCGACCTCGCGTGGTGCCGAGGCTTCGGACCGACCCGCGGAGCCCGAAGGCGAGGAGCCCCAGCCCGACGAACAGGACCAGGAGGAGGAGCCCGCTCAGAAGCGGCCGGCGTCCAGCGGCGAGGCACACCAGCCGAAGACCGGCGTCGACATCGACGAGTCAGACTCCCTCTTCGACCTGTAGCCCGACAGGATCAGCGCGGCGGGTCCCCGGGTGCCCCGGGGGTGGTGGTGGTCTCTTCCCCGGCGTCCTCCGGCACCACGATGGGTCGCAGCCGGGCCCAGAGGAGGAACACCGCACCCACCGCCAACAGGGCCAGACCGGTCCAGAGGTTGGCGTTGACGTCGCTCGCCAGGGGTGCGGTGGAGTCGCTGAACAGCCCCATCGCGAGCAGGATCACGCCGTACACCACCATCAGAACGCCGATGATGTTGCGCACGTCCAGTGCGCCTGCGGTCTTCTTGGCCTTCTTGTCGTCCATGGCGAGCTCCTCTAGAAGATGATGTTCAGGACGATGACCATGGCAAGCGAAACACCAGCCAGCGGGACCGTCCGCCGGTACCAGGGGTAGCTCGCCTCCTTCGGGTCGGTGCGAATCTCGGCCGGCGTCTCGGAGTAGACGAGCCCGACCAGCGAGCCCTCGGGCTTCGGCTTGGTGACCAGCGAGACCACGATGCTCAACGCGACGTCGACGACGAAGGCAACCGAGGCGGCCAGGAACGCGGCTCCCTGGCCGGCGATGGGGATGGTGCCGGTGCTGAACGACCCGAACGCGTCCTCGCTGAGGAAGGCGACCAGCACGGCGGAGAGGGTGCCGGCCACCAGGCCGATCCAGCCGGCCGCGGCGGTCATCCGTTTCCAGAACATACCGAGGATGAACGTCGCGAAGAGCGGCGCATTGAAGAATCCGAAGAGGGTCTGCAGGTACGCCATGATGTTGGGGAAGCCCTGCGCGAAGTACGACGTGCCGATCGCGATCACCGTGGCCGCGACGGTGGCGATCCGCCCGACCCCGAGGTAGTGGTCGTCGCTCCCGTCCTTGTAGATGTAGTCCTGGTAGAGGTCGAAGCTGAACACCGTGTTGAAGGCCGAGATGTTCGCGGCCATGCCGGCCATGAAGGCCGCCAGCAGCCCGGTGATCGCCAGCCCGAGCAGCCCGTTGGGAAGCAGGTCCCGCATCATGAAGATCAGGGCGTCGTTGTAGGTGACGTCGCCGGCCGTGCCACCTGACGGGGTGCCTCCCGCTTTCAGATCGGCCATCTCCGCGATCAGGACCGCCGCGATCATGCCGGGGAGGATCGTGATGAACGGGACGAACATCTTCGGGAAGGACCCGATGACCGGAGTCTTCCGGGCCGACGAGATCGAGTCCGAGGCCAGAGCCCGCTGGACCTCCACGAAGTTCGTGGTCCAGTAGCCGAACGACAGCACGAAGCCGAGCCCGAAGACGATCCCGATCACCGACAGCAGGGAGGAGTCGAAGCCCGAGAGCGCCTGGCCAGGCCAGGAGTTGAGCTGCTGCTCGGCCGGAATGCCCTCGGGGTTGTTGTTGGCCGCGGAGGTGATCTTGTCGGTGAGACCGTCCCACCCGCCAACGCGATACAAGCCCAGCAGGGTCAGCGGCAGCAACGCTGCGACGATCACGAAGAACTGGAGGACCTCGTTGTAGATCGCGGCCGACAGCCCCCCGAGCGTGATGTAGGCGAGCACGATGGCAGCTGCCACCAGCAGCGAGATCAGCAGCGGCCAGCCGAGCAGCGCGGTGAGGATGGTGGCCAGCAGGAAGAGATTGATGCCCGCGATGAGCAGCTGCGCCACCGCGAACGAGATCGCGTTGACCAGGTGGGCCCCCGGCCCGAAGCGGCGGAGCATGAACTCCGGCACCGACCGGACCTTGGAGCCGTAGTAGAACGGCATCATCACGACGCCGAGGAAGAGCATCGCGGGAATGGCGCCGACCCAGAAGTAGTGCACCGTCGGCAGCCCGAGCTCCGCCCCAGAGGCCGACATGCCCATGATCTCGACCGCGCCGAGGTTTGCGGAGATGAAGGCAAGACCCGTCACCCATGCGGGAAGCGAGCGACCGGAGAGGAAGAAGTCCACCGAGTTCGACACGTGGCGCCGGGCCATGAAGCCGATGCCGAGGACGAACGCGAAGTAGATGCCGACGATCGCGTAGTCGACAGGATCGGCATCGATCAGCGTTCCGGCGAGGACCGTGATGTGAGCGTGGGTCGCCATCGTGGGATCTCCCGTCTCAGCGTGCGGTTGTTCGCATACCGTAGCCATTTCCGGCCGGTTGAGACAGTGGTGTCACCGTGGTGCTTGACATGACGTCAGGGTGACGTCATAGTGATGCACATGGACATCACGCCGTACATCGACAGCCTCCGCCGCGACCTCGTCGCCGCGGCCGAGGCCGGGGGGCCGGAGATCAAGCAGGCCGCCGAGCGGCTGGCCCTGGCCCTGGACCCCTCCGCCCGGCTCGCCCTGATGGAGGCCATCTCCCAGGCGGCCTCCGAGATCACCACCGAGATGCGGTCCGGCGGCGTCGACGTACGCCTCAGCGGACGCGAGCTCGACTTCGTGGTGGAGACGGCACCCGCCAACGCGCCTGCTCCGCCGACCCCGCCGGCCCCTCCGACGCCGGAGGAGGTCGAGGAGGAGGGCGGCCTGGCCCGGGTCACCCTGCGGATCCCCGAGTCCGTGAAGGCACGCGCCGAGGAACTGGCCGCCAGGTCCGGCCACTCCCTCAACACCTGGCTGGTCAACGTCGTCCGGGCCGCGACCCGCGAGAACGCCATCAATGTCGACATCGACCTGTCGAGCATCCCGTTCTTCGGCGACGTCGATCCATTCGGCGGGAAGGGCCGCGGCAACCGCCGCATGACCGGCTGGGTCTAGCAACACGCCCCAGGCAAAGCACCCACACCATCCCCAGCACGGACCGGCACCCCGCCGGCCCGGCGGCCGAACACACCCTGGAGACAGTCATGACACAGCACCACTTCGAGACCCACGAGCCCGTCGACCTCTACGTCGAGATCGGCAAGGGCACCGTCGACATCACTGCCACGGAGACCACCGAGTCGCGGGTCGACATCGCCGGCCGGGATGCCGACCAGGTCGAGGTCGAGCAGTCCGGCAAACGGATCAGCGTGGTGGCGCCGCGCCAGCGCGCGGGCTTCTTCGGCGGGGACAGCAAGCTCGACGTCACCATCACCGTCCCCCTGCAGAGCGACCTCGCCGTCCGGACCGGCAGCGCCGGCGTCACGGTCACCGGCACCGTCGGCGCCACCCAGATCAAGACGGGGTCGGGCGACGTACGCACCGACGACCTCGCCGGCCCGGCGCTCGTCGAGACCGGCTCCGGCGACGTGGACATCCAGGTGGCCAACGCGGAGCTGCGGGTCAAGAGCGGGTCGGGCACCGTGCGCGTTCGCCACGCCGAGTCCGCCGTCGCTGCGTCCACCGGCTCCGGCGACGTCGAGATCGGGACGTCGAACGGCCCGGCCGCCGTGAAGACCGGCTCCGGCGACCTCAAGGTCATCGACGCCAACACCGACGTCTCGCTGGTCACGGGCAGCGGCGACCTCCTCGTCGGTACGGCGCACCGCGGCCGCTTCACGATGAAGGGCGCCTCCGGCGACGTGCACATCGGGATCCCCGCAGGACTACCCGTGTGGACGGACATCTCCACCCTGTCCGGAGCGATCCGGTCCAACCTCGAGAGCGCCGGCGAGCCGGCCGAGGGGGCCGACCACGTCGAGCTGCGCGCCAAGACGGTCAGCGGCGACATCGTCCTCAACCAGGTCTGAGACCAGCAATCACACGACGAAGAAGGAGCACCCATGAACGACATCAGCGCCCTCGTGGAGACCCAGGCCCGACACCAGATCCAGGAGCGGGTCGTCCGAGCCAACCGGCCGCAGATTCCCGTCGTCCCCCGTCGGCACCGGTTCGCCGACCGCCTGCGCCGGGTCGCGGACCGCCTCGACAACTAGCCGGGAAGGGTAGTCCAGTGATCATTGGTTGGCCTGGATCGATCCACGACAACCAATCGTCACTGGACTATCGCTCAAGGGCGCAGACCGAGAGGGTGCGCTCAGATGCTCGTGCGGTGGAACTTCTGGAACGACCGCGACGGTGTCGGCCCGCGCTGCCCTTGGTAGCGCGAGCCGTACTTCGCAGAGCCATAGGGGTGTTCCGACGGCGAGGAGAGCCGGAAGAAGCAGAACTGGCCGATCTTCATCCCGGGATAGAGCTTGATCGGCAGCGTCGCCACGTTGGCGAGCTCCAGGGTCACGTGGCCGGAGAAGCCGGGGTCGACGAAGCCCGCGGTGGCGTGGGTCAGCAGGCCGAGCCTGCCCAGCGACGACTTGCCCTCGACCCGCGCCGCGACGTCGTCGGGCAGCGAGATCCCCTCGTACGTCGACCCGAGCACGAACTCGCCGGGGTGCAGGATGAACGGTTCGTCCCCCTCCGGCTCCACCTCGCGGGTGAGATCGGACTGGTCGGCCGCGGGGTCGATGTGGGGGTAGCGGTGGTTCTCGAACACCCGGAAGTACCGGTCCAGCCGGACATCGATCGAGGACGGCTGCATCATCGCCGGGTCGTAGGGATCGAGGACGATCCGGCCCTTGTCGATCTCCACCAGGATGTCGCGGTCGCTCATCAGCACGGGTCGTAACCTACCCCGCTGCAGGTTCGGGTAGCATCGCGTCCGCCGCGTCTGACGGACCGGCCTGCGGATGTAGCTCAGTTGGTAGAGCGCGACCTTCCCAAGGTCGATGTCGCGAGTTCGAATCTCGTCATCCGCTCCCGCTCTCGCGCTCCGAGCGCGACACTCTGCCGATCGTCGATGTCGCGAGCTCGAATCTCGTCATCCGCTCCCACTCTCGCGCTCTCCCCTGCCTCCCCCGCCGCGTGCGGCCCTCTCCCGGGGCTCGCCTAACGCAAAGACTTCCCTGTTGTCCGTGTGAAACTTGACGTCATGTGTGGTTGATGGGGACAGTGGGACGTCCGGACCGTCGACACATCCTGAGGTGGACCCATGTCCCGCGTCCGCAAGGTCGCCATCGGCGCGTTCGTCGCGCTGCTCGCGGCGACCCCCTTCATCCCGCGCGGGAACGACTCCGACAGCGCGATTCGCCCCTCCGGGGAGCGGAAGCTCACCGAGCCCGGCGCCCCCGGGCCAGGTGCCGTCACCGGCGCGATGCGGCGGGAGATCGATCGCGTCGTGACCGCCGGACGGCGCCTCGATGGAGTCTCGGCCCGGCAGTCACCCACGCAGCTCGCGAGCGACCTCGTGCGCTGTGCCGAGTTCGACGGCCAGCGGTACTGCCTGCACACCGGGTGGACCACCAGCTCCGAGGCCGACGTACGCGCCCGGGTCGCCACTGCCACCCGGGCCCTCGGTACCCGCCGGGCGGCTCCCGTCGAGACGACCGGCGACCTGGACCTGTCCGAGACCCTGCGCCGGGCCGCCGCGCTCAGCCCTGCGGAGCGGGCGTCAGCAGAGCGCGCGGAGCTCACCGCCGCCGCCCGATCGGTCGCCAAGGTGTGGATGCTGCGGCACGAGGTCCAGGGCGTGGCGCTGCCGTCCGGATTCAGCGAGGCCCACCCCGAGGCCGGGCTGTCGGCCCGGACCGGCTCGGCCAGCACGACCGCCTCTCGCACCAAGACCGCTGCCGACTACCCCCGGGTCGGCCGGGTGCTCAGCTGGCGGCGTACGGCCGAGCAGACCACCACCTACTGGTGCGGGCCGACCACCATGCAGATGATCGCCTGGGGCTGGCAGGGCGAGCGGAAGTCGCAGCGACACTGGGCGGACCGACTCGGTACGACGACCAGCGGCACGGCGATCACCGAGATGGTCCGCGTGGTCAACCAGAGCACCGGCTACGACCGCGAGAGCCGGGCCGGGACCTACATCACCCTGGACATCTCCGACTGGTCCTTCGGGAAGTGGTCGCTGCTCAACATGCGCCACGTCGTCGACTACCGGGCCCCACTGGTCCTGCACCCGATCCTGCTCAAGAAGTACTACCCCTATCTCGATGACGACGCCTCCGGTCACTTCCAGGTGGGCCGCGGCTACGACAAGAACGGTGACCGGCCGCTCAAGATCAGCTACTTCGAGCCGTGGAACCAGCAGCGCTTCGACCCGTCCGAGCCCTACATCGCCCGCGTCCAGTGGCGCAGCGCCTACCGCAGCTACCGCGCCAACAGGGCGCACTTCCAGCACAACATCGGCGTCTGATGCGGGGAGGGCTTGCGGCGCTGGTCGCCGCGGTGGTCCTCGCCGGCGGACTGGTCGGCTGCACCGGTGACGAACCGCGAGAGTCGGACGCGGAGCCGAGCAGCGAACCCACCGGACGGACCTCGAGCGCGCCGGCGACAGAGGAACCGAGCGACGACGAGGGCGCGCTCGAGGGCGGGACCGCCGAGGATCCGGCGTCCGTCGAGCCCACGCGGAAGCTGCTCGAGTGGACGCGCGTGCCGGGCCCACCGACCGCGACGGCGACGCGGAGCGGTCCCTGGACGCTCTCCGTCGCGCAGGGCGGCAGTCGCGCGAGCCTGCGAGGACCCGACGGGCTGGTGACGTTCGTCGCCGACAGCAGGAAGCGCATCTCCGACACCTTGATCGACGGCGACTGGGCCGCGGTGGTCTTCCAGGACGAGCAGGAGACGCTCCCCGCCTCGGCGGAGATCGTCCACCTCAGCTCGATGAGCGACGACTTCACCGTGGACGGCTCGTCCAACGTCCCCACCACGACCGGCGGGAGCTGGGCGCTCGGCGACGGAAGCCTCGTGCACCCGACCCTCGGTCCTGGCGGCACCTATTGCCTGGCCACGGTCGACCTCGCCGACCGCAGCTCGGAACGCACGTGGTGCGCAGAGAAGCGGCACGGCTTCAATGCCGCCCGGATCACGGCCGAGGGAACGTCCCTGATGACCTTCGACGACCAACGACCGTCCTGCCGGACCGTGGTGCGCGTGGCCGGGGACGACGTCGTCCCGTTCGAAGGGGTGGAGGAGTGCCTCGGCTGGGAGGGCGTGCTGGTCGGCGACGGAGCCGTGTGGTCGGTGGTGCCGAAGCAGACCCGGATCGAGGAGGCGCGCTACTACGCCCGCGTCGGCGATGCCTACTTCGACCTCGGACCCGGGACGTCGGGCACTCTGGTGCCGTGCGCCGGCGCGGCGTACTTCACCCAGGACCCGGTCCACGACGGCGATCCGGCACGACTCCTCCGCTGGGCGCCCGATGGCGCCTTCGAGGTGGTCTACGAGACCCGGGGGCGGGGCCCCGCGTTCCTCACCGAGCCGCGGTGTGGGGACGACCGGATCACGGTGACGGCCATCGCGGAGTCCGGTGACGAACAGGTCAGCGCACCACTCGGCTGATCGACGTCCGGCTGGACGTACCCTGCCCCGGTGTCCACGTTCACCGGCTTCCCCGTCGCCGCCCTCGACTTCTACGACGACCTCGAGTTCGACAACACCAGGTCGTTCTGGGAGAAGTACAAGCAGGTCTACACGGAGTCGGTCCGGCAACCGATGACGGCCCTGTGCGAGGCGCTGGCGCCGGAGTTCGCCCCCGATGGACAGAGCGCCAAGGTGTTCCGGCCCTACCGCGACGTGCGGTTCGCCAAGGACAAGACGCCGTACAAGACCCACCAGGGAGCCTTCGTCGCGGCCGGCCCGGCGACCGGGTGGTACGTCGAGATCTCCGCCCGAGGGCTGCGGGTCGGGGCCGGCTTCTACGAAGCCTCCGGAGAGCGCCTGGCCCGGATCCGGGAGGCGATGGCCGACGACAAGTCCGGTCCGAAGCTGGAACAGGTGCTCCGCAAGCTCGAGAAGGACGGCTTCGAGATCAGCGGCGAACGACTCAAGACCAGCCCGCGTGGGTACGCCGCCGACCACCCGCGCATCGAGCTGCTCCGCCACAAGCAGCTGTTCGCCGGGAAAGCCTTTGGCTTCGAGGGCCTCGACTCCCCCGACGTGCTCGACCGGGTCCGGATCGACTGGCGAGCGCTGCGCCCGCTGGTCGAGTGGGTGGCCGCCCACGCGGAGTAGGGCTATTCCTTCCGGTAGGTCGCCATCGCGCGCTCGGGCTCCCAGTAGGCGCGCATGGAGGCGACCCGACCCGCCTCGTCGACGCGGTAGACCATCACCAGGTCGGTGTCGACGACTCCTCCGTCGGGGAAGGTCGTGGTGATGGTGCCGACGTTGGCACACGTGCTGCCATTGGCGTGGGAGTCGTGGATCACGAACCGGAAGGACTCGATCGGCGCGATCGCCAGCTCCCAGAAGGCCCGGATCCCGTCATGGCCGTAGTGGCCTCGCCCCTCGGGGTCGAACATCGACGGCCCGACCGGGTCCTCGATCACCGCGTCCTCGGCGTACACCTCGAGCCATTGCTCCAGGTCTCCGGCAGCGACCGCGGCGTAGGACCGCTGCGAGGCGGCGCGGGCGGGATGGTCGGCCGTCGGGGCGTTCCAGGTGATGGCATCGGAGCTGCTCATCCCCCGATTCTAGAACCTGTTCTATGTTTCGGCACGGTCGCGGCGCGACCTGCTCAACAACCGGACGGTGCCGCTTCGCGTCAGTGCGGCTGCCAGGCGTCTTCGTCCGCGGTGCGCGAGGTGACCGCCTTGGGCAGGCGATGCTCGGCGAGCTGCTGGATCGAGACCTGCTCGAAGACGTCGCGCAGCGACCGTCTGGCCGCGATCCAGACGTGCTGGAGCACGTCGGCGGTGTCGTTGTAGGTGACGGCCTCCGGACGCAGCCCGTAGACGGACACGAGGGGGCCGTCGACGGCGCGGATGACGTCGGCGACCGAGACGTCACCTGGAGCGCGACCCATCCGCCATCCCCCGGACTGCCCCCGCTGGGAGATCACGATGCCGGCCCGGCGGAGGTCGGCCAGGATCGCCTGCAGGAAGCCGTGTGGAATGTCCTGCCGCTTGCCCAGCTCCTCGGCGCTCACCGCCGCCGAGTCGGCCCGGGACGCCATCTCGATGAGGGCCCGCAGGGCATAGTCGGACTTCGCGGATACACGCATCCGGCCATTGTCTCAGATGTCGATGCGATCACTCGACCAAACCGCAGCGCGCTTCAGGCCGGGACCGGCTGCTGCTCCTCCTCGACCACGGCCAGGCCCGCCCGGTGGCGCCGGACCGCCCAGACGATGCCCGAGATCCAGAGCCCGACGAGGGCGGCGCAGATGAGCAGCACCGGCGTCTGGGCCAGCCCCGCGGCCTCGAGGATGGTCCTGGCGTTCGTGACCACGATCAGGCCTCCGGCCGCGACACCCAGCACCGCAGCCGGGATCCGGCTGACCAGCCAGGCCGCGATCGGGGCGGCGATCACACCACCGAGCAGGAGCGCGCCGGCGTAGCCCCACAGGATGCCCTGGCTACCGAGGGCGAACAGGAACCCGAGGGAGCCACCCACGGCGACGACGAACTCCGAGGTGTCGATCGAACCAATGACCTTGCGCGGCGCCAGCCGTCCCGAGGAGAGCAGGCTGGTCGTGCCCACCGGGCCCCAGCCACCACCTCCGATGGCGTCCATGGTGCCGGCCACCACGCCCATGGGTGCGAGGAAGAGAGCGGACGGGCGGGCCTTGAACACCGGCCGGCGTCCGTTCAGCGCCAGGAACCTCCAGATGACGTAGGCGCCCAGCAACAGCAGGAGGCCGGCCACCCAGGGCTTGGCGGTGTCGCCATCGAGGCTGGCCAGGAACGTCGCGCCGGCGAAGGCGCCGACGAACCCGGGTACGGCGAGGATGCTGACCGCGCGCCAGTCCACGTTGCCGAGCTTGTGGTGGGAGAAGCCCGAGACCAACGAGGTCCCGATCTCGGAGAAGTGCACGGCAGCCGACGCGGCGGCCGGTGCGACGCCGGCCGCGAGGAGCAGGGTCGACGACGTGACGCCGTACGCCATGCCGAGTGAACCGTCGACGAGCTGAGCCAGCAGGCCGACGAATCCGAGGACGATGAGCTTGCGCATTGCGGACGTACCCCTTCGGTCGTCCGGAGTCAGCACCGGACGGTCGGAAACAAGTCGTGTCAGAATAGTATCTCGGGTGTTTCGCTAGACTTTATCACTCGACTGCTGGCGAAGCGAGCCGACCAGGACCTGCGACGGGGGAGATCCCGGTCACCCCCGCCTTGCGCTCCGGGGAGTGGCCACGGATAATCAAGTTACCGGCCAGTAACGCTGTCGGGCCGGTCGACCCCGAGACGGAACAGGTGGATCAGTGAGCCACTACAAGAGCAACCTGCGCGACATCGAGTTCAACCTCTTCGAGGTGCTCGGCCGCGACGAGATCCTGGGCCAGGGCCCGTTCGCAGAGGTGGACGGCGAGACCGCCCGTTCGATCCTCTCCGAGGTCGACCGGCTGGCCCGCGAGGATCTCGCCGCGTCGTACGAGGACAGCGACCGCAACCCGCCGGTCTTCGACCCCGCCACGGGCGAGGCGCCGATCCCGGAGTCGTTCAAGAAGAGCTACCAGGCGTGGATGGACGCGGAGTACTGGCGACTCGGTATCGCGGAGGATCTCGGCGGCACTCCCGCGCCGTCGACGATCAACTGGGCGATCGGCGAGCTGGTGCTCGGCGCGAACGCCCCCGTCTGGATGTACGGCGCCGGCCCGGCCTTCGCGGGCGTGGTGCACCGCAACGGCAACGAGCGCGACCAGAAGATCGCCCAACACATCGTCGATCGCCAATGGAGCACGACCATGGTGCTGACCGAGCCGGACGCCGGGTCCGACGTCGGAGCCGGCCGCACCAAGGCGACGCCGAACGACGACGGCACGTGGAACATCGAGGGCGTCAAGCGCTTCATCACGTCCGGCGAGCACGACATGAGCGAGAACATCATCCACCTCACCCTGGCCCGACCGGCCGGCATCGAGGGGGCGGGAGGGCCGGGCACCAAGGGCCTCTCACTCTTCGTCGTCCCGAAGTGGAACTTTGATCCCGAGACCGGCGAGCTGACCGGGGAACGCAACGGCGTCCACGTCACCAACGTCGAGCACAAGATGGGCATCAAGGTGTCCAACACCTGCGAGGTGACCTACGGCGAGAACGAGCCGGCGAAGGGTTGGCTGCTCGGCGAGGTCCACGACGGCATCGCGCAGATGTTCCAGGTCATCGAGAACGCGCGGATGATGGTCGGCACCAAGGCGATCGCCACGCTCTCGACGGGTTACCTGAACGCACTCGACTACGCCAAGGCGCGGGTGCAGGGAGCCGACCTCACCGAGGCCTCCGACAAGACCGCACCGCGCGTGACGATCACGCACCACCCCGACGTCCGCCGCTCGCTGATGACGCAGAAGTCGTTCGCGGAGGCGATGAGGGCCCTCGTGCTCTACACGGCGTCGTGGCAGGACCAGGTGATGATCGCCGAGCACGCCGGCGAGACCGAAACCGACGAGGCCAAGCTGGCAGCGGCGGTCAACGACCTGCTGCTCCCCATCGTCAAGGGTTACGGCTCCGAGCGTTCGTGGGTGCTGCTGGGCACCGAGTCGCTGCAGACCTTCGGCGGGTCCGGCTTCCTGTCGGAGTACCCACTCGAGCAGTACGTCCGCGACGCCAAGATCGACACCCTCTACGAGGGCACCACCGCGATCCAGGGCCAGGACTTCTTCTTCCGCAAGATCGTCAAGGACCAGGGCAAGGCGCTGGGTCACCTGGCCGGCGAGATCGAGTCGTTCATCAGCTCCGAGGGAGGCAACGGGCGGCTCAAGATCGAGCGCAGCCTGCTGGCCAAGGCGCTCGAGGACGCCAACGCGATCGTCGGCCACATGATCAACGACCTGATGTCGGCGGACGCCTCCGCCGAGGGCGGCGATGTCCGCAACATCTACAAGGTGGGTCTCAACACGACCCGCCTGCTGATGGTGCTGGGCGACCTGGTCTGCGCCTGGCTGCTGCTGCGCCAGGCCGAGGTGGCGCTGGACAAGCTGGCCGGTGACGCCGGGAAGGACCAGGCGTTCTACGAGGGCAAGGTCGCCGCTGCGCAGTTCTTCGCCCAGCACAACCTGCCGAAGATCTCCGCCGAGCGGACGCTCGCCGAGTCCACCGACCTGTCCCTGATGGATCTCGACGAAGCTGCCTTCTGATCCGACGCCACGCCACGACCAGCCCGCGGGTGCCGTGTCCCGGATGGACCCGGGGCAGGTCGTAGGCTGACGCCACCTACAGCTCACACCACAGTTCACACTCAACAGGGAGTCCCCATGGGAATCGGCATCGGCATCCTTCTGCTCGTGATCGGGCTGATCCTGCTGCTGGATGTGATCGAGGACTACCCGGACGCGCTCGAGAACGTGATCGACATCGAGACTCTCGGCCTGATCTGCCTGATCGTGGGCATCCTCGCCATCGTGCTGGCGCTGGTCATGAACCGCCAGCGCAGCCGGACCACGCACATCCAGGAGCGTCGCGACCTCTGACCGCGGACCCGGGCTCGACCCGACTGCGGGCACGCGGACATACTGTGCGTCCATGACCGATCAGGAGCGCCTCGCGGGGTACGTCGACGTGTGGTGGCGGGCCATCAACGACTTCACCGCACTGCTGGAGAAGATCCCGTCCGAGCAGTGGTCCACGCCGACCGACCTCGCCGGCTGGGACGTGCAGGCCGTGGCCGCCCACATCGCCCACCTGGAGGGTGTGCTCGCCGGGAACCCCGAGGAGACGGTCGACGTCGGGGAGCCGGAACACGTCACTGGGCTGATGGGTCTCTACACCGAGCAGGGGGTCGTGGCCCGCAGCAAGCACTCGCCCGACGACCTGATCAACGAGATCCGTGAGGCCGCTACCCGCCGCCACACCGCCCTGGTCGCCGATCCCCCGACCGACGGTTCGGCCAAGCCCGAGCCGATCTTCGGCGGCGTGGGGTGGGACTGGAACACCCTGCTGCGCAACCGTCCCCTCGACGTATGGATGCACGAACAGGACGTTCGCCGGGCGATCGGCAGGCCCGGCGGCATGGACTCGCCGGCCGCGCAGCACACCGCTGACTACCTGTCCGAGAGCCTGGGCATGGTGGTCGCCAAACGCGTCGGAGCCTCGCCGGGCACGACCGTCGTCCTCGACCTCGAGGGCTCCGACCCGGCGGCGTTCAGCGTCAACGAGTCCGGGCGCGGTGAGCGGCTGGCCGAGCCACCCGACGACCCGACCGTGCGATTGTCCATGGACCGGGAGTCGTTCATCCTCCTGGCCGGCGGCCGGCGGGCACCCGACCCCGGGGCGATCCGGATCGACGGCGACGCCCAGCTCGGGAAGCGGATCGTCGACACCCTGGCGGTGACCCCATGAAGGCGACCCCGTGAAGGCGACCCCGTGAAGCCACCCACGGACGCCTGGTCGTTGTCGGACATGGCCGACCAGGCCGGCAAGACCTTCCTGGTCACCGGCTGCACCCTCGGCGGGCTCGGTCACTACACCGCTCTCGAGCTCGCCCGGCGCGGGGGCCGGGTCGTCCTCGCCGGCCGCACTCTCGACAAGCTCGCCGAGACCGAGGCCTCGATCCGGTCGCAGGTCCCGCACGCAGAGCTGGTCCAGCTGCAGGCGGACCTCGCCGACCTCGGCTCGGTCCGCAAGGCGACAGCACACGCCGCGACGATCGGCACGATCGACGTCCTGGTCAACAACGCCGGCGTGATGGCGCCGCCGTACAGCCGGACCGTCGACGGCCTCGAGCTGCAGATGGCGACCAACCACTTCGGCCCGTTCCTGCTCACCGGGCTGCTGCTTCCCGAGCTGGTCGCCAGCGGCGCCGGGCGGGTGGTGACCGTCTCGTCGCAGATGCACCGGACCGCGCGCCGGGCACCGTTGGGTGACCCCCGGACCCAGGAACGGCGCTACTCGAAGTGGCCGGTGTACGGCCAGACGAAGCTGGCCAACCTGCTGTTCACCTACGAGCTCGACCGTCGCCTCCGTGAGGCCGAGCTGCCGGTCAAGGCCCTCGCGGCCCACCCCGGCTTCGCCGGGACGCACCTGGCGGCCAACGGCCGGTTCGGTCGTGCCTCTGGAGGCGTCGCGTCGATCCTCGACGCCGCGATCAAGGCGGTCGCCCAGCCCGCTCACAGGGGGCGCTGTCCACCCTGATGGCGGCCACCGCCGACCTGCCGGGGTCGACGTACTGCGGCCCGAACGGGTTCCACGAGTACGCCGGCCTGCCCGTCGTGGTCGGCAGCAGCAAGCTGTCGCGCGACGAGCGGGCCCAGCGTGAGCTCTGGGAGCTCAGTGAGCGGACGACCGGCGTCAACTACCCCTGAGGCTCACGCTGCGCGCTGCAGGGCGCGACGTACGCGCGGCCCGCCGGTGGTCATCTTGTAGAGCTTGACCAGCTGCTTGGGGGCGTTCTTGGGCGTGGTGTTCGCCAGCCACCCGTTGGGCAGCGACAGGCGGACCACCTTGTGCCACGCGGAGTAGACCTGCGGAACCAACGGACGGGCGCAGTAGTTGAGGTCGTACTTCTCGAACAGCGCCTGCACCTTGGGGGCGATCTCGCCGTAGCGGTTGCTCGGCAGGTCGGGGAAGAGGTGGTGCTCGATCTGGTGGGAGAGGTTCCCGGTCAGGATGTGCATCAGCTTCGAGCCGGAGATGTTGGCCGAGCCGAGCATCTGCCGGACGTACCACTCACCGCGGGTCTCGCCGTCGATGGAGCGCCTCTCGAAGGTCTCGACGCCCTCGGGGAAGTGGCCGCACATGATCACCGAGTGGCTCCACAGGTTGCGGACGAGGTTCGCGGTGAAGTTCGCGGCCAGCGTGTGGAGGAACGACGGCCCCGAGAGCACGGGGTGCACGACGTAGTCCTTGGTCGCCTGCCGACGGATCTTCCTGAGCACGGCCTTGGCATCGGCCCGGAACTTCGGATCCTTGGTCCTGCCTCGTCTGATCGCGCCGCGCAGCTCCAGGTCGTAGGCCGCGATGCCGTACTCGAAGAAGCAGGCGTTGAGGAAGTTCCAGAACGGCTGCGCCAGGAAGAACGGCTGCCACGGCTGGTCCTCGTCGACGCGCATGATGCCGTAGCCGAGGTCGTTGTCCTTGCCGACCACGTTGGTGAAGTTGTGGTGGAGCTCGTTGTGGCTGTGCTTCCACTGCTCGGGGGGCGACACGTGGTCCCAGTCCCAGGTGGTCGAGTGGATCTTCGGATCGCGCATCCAGTCCCACTGGCCGTGCAGGATGTTGTGGCCGATCTCCATGTTGTCGAGGATCTTGGCCAGCGAGAGACCGGCCGTACCGACCAGCCACGCCGGCGGGAACAGCGAGAACAGGAGCACGGCGCGGGACCCGACCTCGAGCTTGCGCTGGGTGCCGATCACCTTGCGGATGTAGGCCGCGTCGGCGGCTCCACGGGAGTCGATGACCTCCTGGCGGATGGCGTCGAGCTCCACGCCGATCTGCTCGATGTCCTCGGGCGTGAGATGGGCGATGGGGTTGACGGGCTTCTTCTGGATAACAGTCATGGGCCCTCCTTCAAAGGTCGATCAGTGGTCGATGTCGCACGCGCCGGCGGCGGCGTTGATGCAGGTCTGGATGATGACGCCGTCCCCTGGGGCGGCGGTGGTGATCTCTCCGTTGCGCAGGTCGCGGACCGCGCCCTGGCGGAGCGGCAGCACGCAGCCGTAGCAGATGCCCATCCGGCAGCCGCTGGGCATCAGGACGCCGGCGTCCTCGGCGGCGTCGAGGATCGGCGTCGAGCCATCGGCCTCGATGGTGGTGCCGGTCCGGTCGAAGCTGATCGTGCCGCCCTCGCCGGCGGTCACGCGAGCCGTGCGGAACTGCTCGGTGAACAGTGGCAGGCCGCGCTCGGCGTGGTGGTGCTCGATGGCGTCGAGCAGTCCGGCCGGCCCGCAGGCGAAGGTGGTGCGCTCACCCAGGTCGGGCACGAGGTCGGCCAGGTCCCCGACGTCGAGGACGCCGTCCAGGTCGTCGTACCGCGCGACGAGGGAGATGGCCCGTGCCTTGTGCAGGGCCTTGAGGTCGGCGGTGAAGATCGAGTCCGGCTCGCTGGGCGCGACGTGCACCACGACGATGTCGTGGGCGCGGCTGCGCGGAAGGTCGAGCACGCCCTCGTCGGTCGCCGGGAACAGGTTGCGCAGCATCCCGATGACCGGTGTGATGCCGGAGCCGGCGGTGACGAACAGGAGCTTGCCGCCCCCGGGCGGAAGCACGAACTCGCCGGCCGCCTGCTCGAGGTGGACCAGCGTGCCGGGTCGGGCGTCGTGGACGAGGTGGTTGCTGACCTTGCCCTCCGGCACCGCCTTGACCGTGATCGAGATCCGGCCGTCGGCGCGGGGCCCGTGGGTGAGGGAGTAGGCCCGCCACTGGCGGACACCGTCGACGTCGATCCCGATCCGGACGTACTGGCCGGGGACGTGCCCGGCCCAGTCCTTGCCCGGGCGGAGCACGATGGTGGCGGCGTCAGCGGTCTCGGGGTGGATCTCCTCGATCCGGCCGCGCAGCTCCGCGCCAGCTCGCAGCGGGTGGACCATGTCCAGCACGTCGGCCGGCACCATCGGCGTGAGAGCAGCCTCGGCCACGCGGCGTACGGCGGCACGGAGGTTGCTCATGCCTTCCATGATGTCCTTCTCGGGGGCTAAAGTCATGACCAACGAGCGTGAAGATCCCCCTCACCTTTGTTCGGAGCGAACAATGAAACCGGCCAAACCGCGGCGTACCGCCGTCCACAGCCTGCAACTGACCCCGGGGACGATCGAGGAGATGCGCTCCCGTCTCCCCCAGGTGGCCGAGGCGACGGTGGCCGCGATCATCGACGAGGTGCCCAGCTACGCGGACGCGCTGACCGGATCGATGGGCGAGAACATCCGCAGCGCGGTCCAGGTGGCTCTGGGCGGTTTCATCTCCCTCGCGTCCCGTTCTCAAGGGTCCAGTCCCCGCACCCCGGCGGCGCCCGCGGTGGAGGGTGCCTACCAGCTGGGGCGGGGCGAGGCCCGGAGTGGGCGGTCGGTCGACGCCCTGCTCGCGGCGTACCGGATCGGCGCGCGGGTCTCATGGCGGGAGATGTCGGCGACCGCCGTGCGCAACAACGTGGATGCCGACACCCTGGCCGCGTTTGCCGAGCTGGTCTTCGCCTACATCGACGAGCTGTCGGCGGCCAGCGTCGCCGGCCACACCGACGAGCTGGACACCACGGGCCAGGTGCGCCGCCGGCTGCTGGAACGTCTGGCCCGCCATCTGGTGCAGGGCTCGCCCGCCGAGGCTGTGCAGTCGGCTGCCGAGCGCGCCGGGTGGTCCCCGCCGAAGACGCTCACGGCCGTCGTCGTACCTGAGGCCCAGGTCCGGCCGGTGCTGGGCGCGGTCTCCGCCGACACCCTGCAGTCCGCCGACGACGTCCCCGGCTTGGACGACCGGGTCCTGCTGCTGGTCCCCGACATGGACGGCCGTCGACGCGCGGCGCTGCTGCGTGCCCTCCGCGACCGCAACGGTGTCGCCGGCCCGGCCCGGCCATGGCTCTCCGTTCGGGCCTCGGTCGACCGGGTCCTCCGCGCGCTCGAGCTCGACGTCACGCTCGACACGGAGGCGCACCTGTCCCGGTTCGTGCTGACCGCCGACCCCGAGGCGCTGGCCGACCTGAGGGCACGCGCCCTGGCACCGTTGGCCGCTCTCCGTCCCGTCTCCGCAGACAAGCTGGCGGTCACGCTCCGCTCGTGGCTCCTGCACCACGGACGACGGGAGGACGTCGCCGCCGAGCTGTTCGTGCATCCGCAGACGGTCCGCTACCGGATGGGTCAGCTCCGCGAGCTGTTCGGCGATCGGCTCGAGGACCCGGAGACGGTGTTGGAGCTGACCATCGCACTGGCCGGGGATCAACCGAGCCGCTCCAACAGCGAGACCGCGTCGTGAGGCGCCCGGCCGCGGGCGTCGTTGTCGAAGTAGACGTAGGCGTCGAGGCCTTCGGCGCGCCAGTCCAGGATCTTCTCCGCCCAGCGGTCCAGGGAGGATGAGGAGTAGCCGCTGGCGTAGAGCTCGGTGTGGCCGTGCAGGCGCACGTAGGTGAACCCGGCGGTGCGCTCCTCGAGGTAGGGCCAGGCACCCGGGCTGTCCGAGGCCACCAGCGCGACATCGTGCCGCTCGAGGAGCGCGAGAGCGCCATGCCGCCCGAACGATGAGTGCCGCGCCTCGAGGGCGTGTCGGATCGGCCGGTCGACAGAGCACGTCGTGACGACCCGGTCACCGGACAACTTGTCGTCGTGCTGGCCGGCCAGCTCCGCCGCAGCTCCCGTGGTGCGCGGCAGCAGGTCGAGGAACGCCGCGAGGCGCTGCTCGTCGTACGCCATGTCCGGGCGCAGCTGCCACAGCACCGGCCCCAGCTGCTCGCCGAGCGCCAGAACGCCCGAGGCGAAGAAGTTGGCCAGCGCCGACTGCACCCCGGCGAGCCGCAACATGTGCGTGATGTAGCGGCCGCCCTTGACCGCCACCGGAAAGTCGTCGGGGGTCTGCTCGACGATGGTGCGGAAGGTCGACGGATGCTGGAGGGAGTAGAACGACCCGTTCATCTCGACCGAGGTCATCTTGAATGCGACGTACTCCAGCTCCCGGCGCTGCACGAGTCCCGCGGGATAGAAGTCGCCGCGCCAGCTCGGGTAACGCCAGCCGGAGACGCCGACCCTGACCTCTGGCATGCAGGTGCCGTAACCAACCGCGATCGGTTCAATCCCGGTGCCCGGACGTGCCGCTGGCCAGGCGCTCGCGGAGACCGGCGAACAGCAGACCCACGGTGAGCGCGTCCATCGCCCCGCCCGCGAAGCGGGCAACCGGGACCGTCCACTTCCGCGTCGTCCGGACCCGGAGCCTCAGGTGCAGTCGCACCCCGTCCTCCACGTCGTGGCTGACCAACGCCCAGCTCAGGTCGAGGGTGTCCGGTGGCGGCGGGTCGTCGGCGGGCCAGCGGTGGCCGCGGGAGCGTTGGCGCAGCGACCGGTAGACGAGCGCATGCGGTGGGTCGAGCGCGGTTACCTCGAACTCCGGGTCGCCGGGACCCCAGTCGGGCACCCGGTCGCCGACCGCGAGCCCGGCGTACGTCGGCTCGAGCCGCCACAGCCCACGGTGTCGTGCGGGGACAAGGCGCTCGGCCCTCCGCGGGAAGTACCAACCAGCCCGCCCCTTGCCCAGTTGCACCAGCCAGGGCCACAGGTCCTCGCCGGTTCCGGGCAGGGTCGTGGCCCGGTCCATCACGACCGCCGCGTCGATCAGGTCGTCACCGGGCAGGACAGCCGCGGTCTCCTCCGGTCTCGCGCCCATCTGGCCAGTGTCGCTCAGGCCTCGGCGTAGACGAGCTGCCCGGCGACCCAGGTGGCGTGGACGTGCATGTCACGCAGCCGGTCGGCCTGCTCGAGCGAGGAGTCTGCGGTGTCGACAGGATCCGCGTCCAGGAGCACGAGATCCCCGCGCGAGCCGGCACGGACAGTCCCCTGGTCGTCGACGGAAGCGGCCAGCGCCTCCCGCGCGGTGAGGGCCTGCTCGGGATGCCACGGCTCCCGCTGGTCCCCACTGCGGTGGACAGCGGCCCCCATCGCAAGCCAGGGGTCGAGGGGGGAGACGGGGGCGTCCGAGCCGAACGCGAGGGTGACGCCTTCGTCAAGCATCCAGCGGAGTGCGAAGGACCGGTTCGATCGGTCGGCCCACACCCGCTCGGTCGCATCGCGGTCGTCCAGCAGGTGGGCCGGCTGGACGCTCGCCCGGATGCCGAGCTCGGCCAGTCGGCGGACGTCCTCGCGCCGGATCAGCTGGGCGTGCTCGATCGACCCCTGGGCCCCGGTCGCTTCGTAGGCCAGGAGCGCGGAGTGCACCGCCGCGTCGCCGATCGCGTGGGTGGCGACCTCGAGGCCGTTGTCGACCGCGATCTTGAGCAGGTCGTGCAGCTCCTCGTCGGTCTGGTTCGGCTCGCCCGAGCCGGACCCGTCGGAGTACGGCTCGCAGCACCAAGCCGTCCGGGTGTTGAGCGACCCGTCGGAGATGATCTTGAGGGGGCCCATCGAGATCAGCTCGTCGCAGTCCGGGAGCATGTCGCCGGTCCGCAGCCCTGCCGCGATGACGGTCTCCAGCCCGTCGGCGTAGGTCGCAGCCCTGACCCGCAGCAGGTTGGCGCCCTCGTGGAACCGCTCGGCCCAGTCGTGGTGGTCACCGCTGAACTCGAAGTCGACGATCCCCGTGACCCCCATGGCCGCGGCCGCCTCCATCGTGCGCTCGTAGGCGGCCGGTGAGGTGCCGTCACTGCCGACCAGGGTGACCAGCCGGCCGTACGCCGCGAACCACTCCCGCTCGAAGACGACCTTGTCCCGGATCGGCAGCGCGAGTGCGATCAGCGCCGTGGTGTTCAGCCAGGCGTGGTGGCCGTCGCCGCTGATCAGGATCACCGGGGTCTCGGGTGCCACCTCGTCGAGCTCGGTGACCGTGGGGTCTCGGTGCCAGCGCGAGAGCCGGTGGCCCCACCCGATGATCGGTTCGTCCGGGACTTCGAGGAGGCGTTCGGCCACCAGCGCGGTGGCCTCCTCCGGCGACCAGGTGCCCGCGAGGTCGAGCCGCTGCGATGACACCGTCCACTGGCCGAGGTGCACGTGCTGGTCCCAGAGCCCGGGGATCAGCCAGCGTCCCTCGGCGTCGTACTCCTCCAGGCCGGCGGGGCGGTCGAGGTGCAGGCCGACCTCGACGACGGTTCCTGCCTGCACCCGGACGTCGAGGGGTGTGTCGACGCCCGGTCCGGTGCCGAGCTCGACGATACGGGCGTTGCGGAGCAGCAGGTCGCGCATGTCGTTCACGCTAACGAGTACCCCTCGCGCGCCCGGTCACCCCTTGCTGAGACGGGTCGTGTGCCTGAGAGCGCCCCAGAGGGCGTCCTCAGGCACACGACCCGCAACTTCAGGCCGAGGCCTCCACCAGTTCGGGCTCCTCGGGCATCTGCATCGGCTTCGGCCGCAGCAGGGCGCCACCGATGGCGGCCGCCGCCAGGGCTGCCACGGCAGCGGCCATGAAGGAGACCTGGAAGCCCTCGTTGAGCGCGACCAGCGGAGCCTCGCCCTCGGCGACCAAGGAAGCGGTACGCCAGCTGGACAGGCTCACGAAGACGGCCAGACCGAGAGCACCGCCCATCATGAAGCTGGTGTTCACGACCCCGGAGGCCAGCCCGCTCTCGTGCGGCTCGACGTCGCCCATGGCCGCCAGCAGGACCGGGTTGAAGGCGATGCCGGCGCCGATGCCCATCAGGACCAGGGCAGGCAGCACGTCGACCATGAAGCTCCCGTCGACGGGGGCCCGCGAGAACAGAAGCAGGCTCACGGCTGCGCAGGTGAGGCCGGCCACCAGCGGCGGGCGGATGCCGAACCTCATCACCAATCGATCAGAGACCTTCAGGGAGCAGTAGGCCATCACCAGGCTGGTGGGCAGGAAGGCCAGGCCGATGTCGAGGGCGTCGTACCCCAGCACCTGCTGCAGGTAGAGCGTGGCCAGGAAGAACCAGGCGAACATGGCACCGGCCCACAGCACGCCGACCACCTGCGAGATAAAGACGTTGCGGAGCGCGAACAGCCGCAGCGGGACCAGCGGCGAGGCCGTACGCGACTCCCACGCCACGAAGACCACCAGCAGCACTGCGGCACCGGCGAGGAGGCCCAGCGTGCGGCCCGAGGTCCACCCGGCCGCGTTGCCACCGACGACGCCGTAGACGGCGAGCATCATGCTCAGCGTGACCAGCACCGCGCCGGGGACATCGAGGCGGGTGGCACCGGGGACGACCTCGTCCTCGGGCAGGATCCGCTTCGCGAGCACCCAGACGGCGATCCCGATCGGGACGTTGACCAGGAAGATCCAGTGCCAGTTCAGCAGGCCGGTCAGCACGCCGCCGAGCAGGGCGCCGACCGCGCCGCCGCCGGACATCACGAAGCCGAACACGCCCATCGCCTTGGCGCGCTCACCGGGGTCGGAGAACAGGCCCATGATCAGGGCCAGCGCGACGGCCGAGACGGCTGCGCCGCCGAGTCCCTGGATGGCGCGGCCCGCGACGAGCAGGCCCGCCGATGGCGCAAGGCCGCAGGCGATCGACGCCACGGTGAACGACACCACGCCGGCCTGGAAGACCCGCTTGTTGCCGAGCAGGTCGCCGAGCCGGCCGGAGAGCAGCAGGAAGCCCCCGAACGTCAGCAGGTAGGCGTTGACGACCCAGGCCAGCGCGGTCTGCGAGAAGCCGAGGTCGGCCTGGATCGAGGGCAGCGCCACGTTGACGATGCTCATGTCCAGCACGATCAGCAGGTCGCCCAGGCAGAGCGTGTAGAGCGCCAGCCAGCGGGCCCTGTGGTCGAGGTCGTTCATGGTATCTCCGCAGGTAGTCGGGATCTCTTTCACCTGGTCCACGAACGGCCGTGCTCGGATACGACACCTGCAGACAAAGGTTTCCGATCTTCCCCGAGACAGACCCGGTCAGGCCACCGAATTCATCGTTGAGCAGGGGGTTTCGGCCCCAGGAGTGGGGGATTTCTGAGAATCACGGCAGGCTCGAGTGAACGAAGTCCCCCACTCGACGGTCAGCCCCCACTCAACGAGGGGTCAGACGTGACGGCGGGACTGGATCACCCGGAATCGTGAGGCGACGTACGCACCGTCGGTGTACGAGGCGGTGGCGGCCGGGTTGGCGCCGGTGCCGTGGAAGTCGGAGTAGGCCGCCGACTGGTTCACGAAAACGGCGCCGAGCAGGTTTTCCGACAGGGCCACTCCCGCGTCGAGTGCGGCCTCGCGCACCTCGTCGATGACAGTCCCCGAGGTCGAGTACACCGAGGCCGTCATCGCGCCGTGTCGCTTGACCGTGTCGCGAAACAGGTCGATCGACTCGTCGGTGCCCGACGTCGAGATCACGTAGGCCACCGGTCCGAAGCACTCCGCCTCGTAGACCTCGGAGTCGGAGGACGAGAGTCCGATGATCGTGGGCGTGCGGACCGTCGCCTCGGAGTACGTCGGGTGCTTGACCGTGCGCGACTCGACCAGGACGTCGCCGTGCGAGCCCGCAGCCTCGAGCCGCTCGAGCACGCCGGAGTTGACCACCCCGCCGAGGAGCTCGACCGCGCGCGCGTCGTCGCCGAGCAGCTTGTCGAGGGCGGCGCCGATCCCCTCCGCCACCTCCGCGGGGGACTTCTCGCCCTCGTCGGAGCTGATCCCGCCGGCGGGCAGGTAGACGTTTTGCGGTGCCGTGCACATCTGCCCGGTGTAGAGCGCGAAGGAGAACGCGAGGTTCTGGCACATCGCCTTGAAGCTGTCGGTTGAGTCGAGGACGACGGTGTTCACCCCCGCCTTCTCGGTGAACACGATCGCCTGGCGGGCATGGTCCTCCAGCCACTCGCCGAACGCGTTGCCGCCGGTGAAGTCGATGAGCTTCACCTCGGGTCGCACCGCGAGGACGGCGGCCAGCTTGTCGGCCGGGTCCTCCGCAGCCAGGGTGACCAGGTTCGGGTCGAAACCCGCCTCGGCGAGAACCTCTTGGCACGCCTGCACCGTGATCGCCAGCGGCAGCACGGCGGCGGGGTGTGGCTTCACCACGACGGCGTTGCCGGTGACCAGCGAGGCGAAGAGCCCCGGCCAGGAGTTCCAGGTCGGGAAGGTGTTGCAGCCGATCACCAGGGCGACCCCGCGCGGGACCACGGTGAACGTCTTCTCCATCCGAAGTGGTTCGCCCCGCGCCGGCTTCTCCCAGACGGCGGTCGCCGGGGTGCGCGTCATCTCGGTCCAGGCGTAGGCGATGGCCTCGAGCGCGCGGTCGAGGGCGTGCGCTCCACCGGCCTGGAAGGCCATCACGAACGCCTGCCCACTGGTGTGCTGCACCGCGTTGGCCAGCTCGAAGATTCGTCCGTGGAGCCGGTCCAGGATCTCCAGGCACACGCCGGCGCGCCCGTCGGGGCCGGTCTCGCGCCAGGGGCGCATCCCGGCGCGGGAGGCGGCCAGCAAGGTGTCGACCGCCTCGTCGGTGGCTGGCACCCGCGGGTAGGCAACCCCCAGCTCGAACCCGTAGGGCGACCGCTCGGTCGCCACGGTCCCGTCACTGCCCGGGGTCTGCAAGGGGAAGTCCCGGCCCAGCCACCCGTCGAACGCCTCCTTGCCCTCAGTGCCCGCGCTCTCGCCGTACACCCGGGGGGAGGGGGATTCGTCGAAGGCGGAGAAGTACTCGCGGGAGGCGCACGCCTCGACCGCGCGGTCGAGGCGTGCGCGGTGCTGGGACAACAGGTCGGCGGTCATGGCGCCAGCCAACCGCGCACCGCAGCGGCACGCAACTCGGACGGTCCGCCGAGCCCTAGGCGTATTGCCCGGTCGTCACGTCGTCTCCGGTCTCCGCGGCGCCCTGGATGACCACGGCCGCGGCGACCTGGTCCCACGCAACCACCAGGGTGACCTCGGCGTCAGAGCTGGGATCGACGACAGAGAGGCTGCCGGTGCCTTGACTTCCCACCTGGTCGATCTCAACGCGAACCTGCTCTTCCATCCCCGCGGGGATGCGCCACCGCTGGGTCCATCCGGTGCCGTAGAGCATCAGGTAGGACACAGTCACGCGCCTCCTCGGAACGACGGCGCCACGAGGTCGGTATCCCACCAGGCGCCGCCGTCGTCGTTCCAGTGGTCGGCGGGATCGACGTCGGGAAACTCCGTGACGGTGGCCAGGAGCGACTCGGCCGGCTCGGCATTCCCACGGGTGGCCGCCGCCAGCAGAGCCTCCTCACCCTGGTCGGCCGACAGTCCATCGGGGATGACCAGGACCCTCAGGACAGTCCGGTCGGACGTCTTCAGGTGGACCAGATGCGTGTCGTCGCGGGGAAAGCTGCCGACCTTCACATAGCCCCTGGTAGTCGGTATGCGGCGTGGACCCGCATCCCAGTCGGGCGGCGAGTACAGGGCGCGAACGATGCGCCCGAGCTCCGGGGGAAAGTGCTCGACCAGGTCGGCCAGCTCGACGGCCAGGTCGCGGCTCTGAGGCCACCATCCCCCATCGAGATGGTCGTGGCCCGGATATTGCGCCATCCGCAGTCTCAGCGGAACGCGCGTGCGGGTAAGGATGGGACCGTTCGACGTCGTCATGACGTCCGCCTCTCGGCCGGCCGGGACGGCGCTCCAGACTGAAGCCCTCTGCGGCCGGTCACCACCAGCCTACGTTCGCCGTCCACCCCCAGTGCCGGGGCAGCCGCCGATCCATCACGGTCTGAAGATCGCACGCCCGCGGTTGCCGGGACCCGACTAGGTTGTGCCCATGAGAACGCGGGGGACGGCCACCTGGTTGGTGGCCGTGACGCTGGCGCTCGGCAGCTGCTCCGCGGCCGACGACGAGCCGGCCGCACAGTCATCCCCTGCCGAGACCTCCTCCACGCCGTCTGCGACCTCGGCCTCCCCCGAGTCCGATCCCCCCGGGTCCGATCCTCCCGACGTCGACCCCGACGACCCAGCCCTCGATGCGGCGCTGAGCCGGCCGGTCGAGGACCGGGTCTACCCGGCGGTCGGCGACCCCGGGGTGGACGCCCTGCACTACCAGCTCGACCTGACCTGGACGCCGAGATCGAAGACCCTCGACGCGGTGGAGACGCTGACGTTCCGGGCCACCGAGGACGCGGAGGAGTTCCAGCTCGACTTCGGCAAGACCCTCACCGTCACCTCGCTCGCCCTCGACGGCGAGAAGGCCACCTTCCGGGAGCGGGGCAAGGACCTCGTCGTCCGGTCGCCCGTCCGCGCCGACGAGCGCTACACCCTGGAGGTCCGCTACAACGGCACGCCGAAGCCGGTTGCGGCGCCGACCACCCGAGACGACTTCAGCACCATCGGCTGGACGGTCACCGACGAGGGCGAGACCTGGACCATGCAGGAGCCCTTCGGCGCCTACTCCTGGTACGCCGTCAACGACCACCCCTCTGACAAGGCCCTCTACGACTTCACCCTCACCACGCGCTCCCCATGGGTCGGCGTGGCCAACGGGAAGCTGGAGTCGCGGAAGCAGAACGCGGGTCGCACTGTCACCGACTGGCACCTCGACGAGCCGGCGGCGTCGTACCTCGTGACCGTGGCGTTCGGGAACTTCAAGATGACCAGGGACAGGTCGAAGAGCGGGGTGCCGATGACCTACTGGACCCCCCGCGGCGACGCCCGCAGCCTGAGGTCGGTGCAGGTCGCCGGCGACGAGCTCGACTGGATCGAGGACCGGCTCGGCCCCTACCCCTTCTCCTCACTCGGTCTCGTCGTGGTCGACTCCACCAGCGGCATGGAGACCCAGACCATGATCACCCTGGGCGCCACCGACTACACGTTGTCGCCGGCGGTGGTCGTCCACGAGATGATCCACCACTGGTACGGCGACCAGGTCACGCCTCGGGACTGGCGTGACGTGTGGATGAACGAGGGCATGGCGATGTACCTCCAGGTCCTCTGGGAGGCCCAGGAGTTCGGCTTCGACGTCGAGCAGCAGCTGAATGACTGGGCCAGCATCGACCAGCAGCAGCGGTCCTCGGCCGGTCCGCCGGCGAACTATGACCCGGCGGCGTTCGGCGAGGGGAACATCTACTACCCGCCCGCCCTGATGTGGGACCAGCTGCGCCGGCGGGTCGGTGACAAGCAGTTCTGGTCGCTGGTCAGGGCCTGGCCGCGCTCCCGCGACAACGACAACGCGTCGTACGCCGACATCACCGCCTGGTGGTCGCGGAAGACCGGCGAGGACCTCCGCCCGATGTTCAACGCCTGGCTGCTGGGCCGGCAGTCCCCGCCGTTCTCGACATGAGACTGCTGGTCCTCGGCGGCACGGTCTTCCTCTCCCGCGCGGTCGCGGCGGAGGCGGTCCGGCGCGGGCACGAGGTCACCTGCGCCTGCCGCGGCGAGTCGGGAAGGGTGCCGGAGGGTGCGACCCATGTCGTCTGGGACCGACGCGACCCGGCGCCCTCCGCGCTGATCCGACGAAGGGTACGACGCCGTCGTCGACGTGGCTCGCCACCCGTCCTGGGTCCGGTCGGCGGTGGCGGCGTTCCCGGACGCGCACTGGGTCTTCGTCTCGACCATCAGCGTCTACACCGACGACTCCACCCCCCACGGCACGGTCGACACCCTGCCCACGCACGAGCCGATCCACACCGACGAGGACCCCGCGTCCGGGCCCGACGTCTACGGCGCGATGAAGGTCGCCTGCGAGCAGGCAGTCACCGAAGGCGCAGGCTCGTGGGTGGTGGTCCGGCCCGGCCTCATCGTCGGCCCCGGCGACCGTTCCGGCCGGTTCAGCTACTGGCCCAGCAGGATCGCCGACGGCGGCGAGGTGCTCGCCCCGGGCTCGCCGGACGAGCGGGTCCAGGTCATCGACGTGCGGGATCTCGCGGTCTGGCTGGTCGGCGTCGCCGAGGACCGGACCACCGGGGTGCTCCACGGGACCGGTCGGGCGATGGCCCGGGCGGACTTCCTGGAGGAGATCGCCGACGGCGTCGGCCTCGGGGCGTCCGACCGGCGCTGGACCTGGGTCGACCAGGACTTCCTTGCCGAGCACGACGTCGAGCCGTGGGACGGCCCCCGGTCACTCCCGGTGTGGCTGCCCCAGCCGGAGTACGCGTGGCTGATGTCGGTCGACGTCGAGGCGTCGTACGACGCCGGGCTGCGGACCCGCCCGCTCGCTGACACCGCCCGAGACACCCTGGCCTGGCTCCGCCAGGAGCCCGACGCCCCCGTAGCCGGGCTCGACCGGGCAGCCGAGGCCGCGGTGCTCGACGCCTGGCGGACCCGCTAGCGCACGCATGGACGACGCCGTGATCGCGCGATGGCGCCTCCGCAACCAACACCTCATCGCGCCCCTCGCCGGGAGGGCGGCCGACGCGGTGAACGGTCTCCTGGCCGTCCAGGCCGAGGACCCGAGCCAGCCCGCGTGGGCCGTAGCCGCCCGGACCACCACCCCGGACCCCGCCGACCTGGCCGGCCCGCTGGCGTCAGGGGACGTCGTCCGCACCCATGTGCTGCGCCCTTTTGGCACTACGTCGGGCGCGGGGCCACTGTCGGTCGAGGAACGGCGGGCCTGGAGGATGCGTCTGAGCGGTACGAGGAGTTCCTGGGCCGGCATGCGGAGATCGTCGTCACCGGCTGAGGTCGGGATCGCCTGCCGACACTCCACGACACGCCATGGCCTCGGCGCTAGAACAGGTCGAATGCCACGACCACCGTCTGGTAGACGCCGTAGAGAAGCGGGACCCCCACGAGCACCCACGCGACCGGGAGCAGCGCGCCGCCGCCGCCGGGGACGTCGTGTCCGTCGCCCTCTGCGGGTCGTTCCCCGTCGGCTGCCGCGGAGTCGTGGCGCGTGCCGGACTCGTGGAACCGCTCGTCGACGGGGCGGATCAGCAGGTTGGCGACGAAGCCGACCGCGAGGACGACGACCATGGTGATCAGGGCCGGCCGGTAGTTCTCGGCCACCAGCGTCCCGGGCTCGCCCTGGGTGTCCAGGACGCCGTTGATGATGAGCGGTCCCGCCACGCCGGCCGCGGCCCACGCGGTCAGCAGCCGGCCGTGGATGGCCCCGACCTGGTAGGTGCCGAACAGGTCGCGCAGGTAGGCCGGCACGGTGGCGAAGCCGCCCCCGTAGAAGCTGATGATGATGCCGGCGATCAACGCGAACACAATGGTGCTGCTGCCGCCCGCGAAGGCGAGCAGCAGGTAGAGGACGATCCCCGTGCCGAGGAAGAACATGTAGATGTTCTTGCGCCCCACCACGTCGGAGGTGGAGGACCAGGTGAACCGGCCGGCCATGTTGAACAGCGACAGGACGCCGACGAAACCGGCGGCCCCCGCGGCGGTGACGCTGGATGAGTCGCCCTCGCGGAAGAAGTCCTGGATCATCGGCGCGGCCTGCTCGAGCAGTCCGATGCCGGCGGTGACGTTGCAGAACAACACCGTCCAGAGGAACCAGAACTGCTTGGTCTTGACAGCGTTGGCGGCCGAGACGTTGCCGGTGGTGACGAGCTCCTTGTTCTCCACCTCGTGGGGGTCGAAGCCTTCGGGCCGCCAGCCCTCCGGGGGCACCCGGACCAGCCAGGCGCCGAAGAGCATCACGAGCAGGTAGACCAGACCGAGGGTGACGAACAGCTTGGCCACGGCGTCGCCGCTGGCGATGGCGGTGGCCGAGTCGAAGTTGGGGTCGTAGATCCCGAGCAGCTTCGCCGACAGGGGGCTGGCGATCATCGCGCCGCCACCGAAGCCCATGATCGCCAGTCCGGTGGCGAGACCCGGACGGTCCGGGAACCACTTGATCAGGGTCGAGACCGGAGAGATGTAGCCCAGTCCCAGGCCGATGCCACCGATGACGCCGTAGCCCAGGTAGACCAACCAGAGCTGCGTCGTCGCGATCCCCAGGGCGCCGACCAGGAACCCGACCGACCAGCAGGCCGCCGCGGCCGCCATCGCCCGGCGCGGGCCGCCGGTGTCCACCCAGGTGCCGAACACGGCAGCGCTGACCCCGAGCATGACGATCGCGATCGAGAAGATGATCCCGATCGCGGTCAGCGAGCTGTCGAAGTGGTCCACCAGCGAGGACTTGTAGACGCTGGTGGCGTAGGCCTGGCCGATGCACAGGTGCACGGCCAGGGCCGCGGGTGGGATGAGCCACCGGTTGAAGTCGTGCGAGGCGACGGTGCGCTCGCGATCGAGTACGGCGGTCAGGGCCATGGGGACTTCCTCCAAGCGTCGGCGGGGCCGCCTGTACCGATACCCGAACGGCCCGGTTTCATTCCCTCGCGACCGGGCCAGCGGTCACCCCCTTCTCGCGGCACGACGCGCGGTTAGGCTGTCGCGGGTGACCCGCCTGACCGCCCGGGAACTCGTCGAGCTCGTCTTCGACGACGGCTCCTGGCAGTCGTGGGACAGCCCGCCGGTGCGCGGCGAGATGAGTGAGGAGTACGCCGCCCAGCTGACCGAGGCGGCCGAGCGGAGCGGCGTCGACGAGTCCGTGGTCAGCGGCGAGGCCCTGATGCGCGGACGTCGGGTGGCCGTCGTGCTCGGCGAGTTCGGGTTCCTGGCCGGGTCGATCGGCCGGGCGGCGGCCGACCGCCTGGTGGCGGCGATCGAACGGGCGACCGCCGAGGGATTGCCTCTGGTGGCCGGCCCGGTCAGCGGCGGCACCCGGATGCAGGAGGGCACCCCGGCGTTCGTGCAGATGGTGCGGATCAGCCAGGCGGTGGCCACGCACAAGGCGGCCGGGTTGCCCTACCTCGTCTACCTCCGCCACCCCACCACGGGCGGGGTGATGGCGTCCTGGGGCTCGCTGGGCCACGTCACCGCCGCGGAACCCGGGGCGCTGGTGGGCTTCCTCGGCCCGCGGGTCTACGAGGCGCTCTACGGCCGGCCGTTCCCCGAGGGGGTGCAGACCGCGGAGAACCTCTACACCCGGGGCATCCTCGACGCCGTCGTCGCCCCCGAGGAGGCCGCCGACATCCTCAGCCGGGTGCTCGACGTGCTGATGGCTCCCCGGGAGGGCATCCCGGCAATCCCCGAGCCGCCCAGTGACGAGATCCCCGACATCGACACGTGGGACGCGGTCACCCGGTCACGGCGGCCCGACCGGCCCGGCGTACGACGACTGCTGCGCTACTCCGCCTCCGACGTCGTGCCTCTCAACGGAACCGGCCAGGGCGAGGCCGACCCCGGACTGCTGATCGCGCTGGTGCGCTTCGGTCGGGTGCCCTGCGTGTTCCTCGGCCAGGACCGGCGGGGCCAGACGCCCGACCACCCGATGGGCCCCGAGGCGCTCCGCGAGGCCCGGCGCGGCATGCACCTGGCCTCCGAGCTGGGTCTGCCCCTGGTGACGGTCATCGACACCCAGGGCGCCGCCCTCTCCCCGGACGCGGAGAACGGTGGCCTGGCGGGCGAGATCGCGCGCTGCCTCTCCGACCTGGTCACCCTCGACGCGCCGACCCTGTGCCTGATGCTCGGCGAGGGCAGCGGCGGTGGCGCCCTCGCCCTGCTGCCGGCCGACCGGGTCATCGCCGCGCAGCACGCCTGGCTGTCCCCGCTGCCCCCCGAAGGTGCGAGCGCGATCGTGCACCGCGACCTCGATCACGCCCCCGAGATGGCGCGCGAACAGAAGGTCCGTGCCATCGACCTGCACGAGCTCGGCGTCGTCGACCGGGTCGTGGCCGAGAAGCCGGACGCCGCCGACGAGCCGGAGGCCTTCTGTCAGCGGGTCGGCGCCGTGCTCGAGTACGAGCTCGCTGCCCTGCTCGCCGCCGGGCCGGGCTCTCCACCCGAACGGACCCGCCGTTACCTGTGAGGTGACGCAACAGGAGGTGTCATGACCAAGCCTCGGTCGTACCCGGCAGGCGTCACATCCTGGGTCGAGATAGCCCACGAAGACGTCGGGGGCGCGAGAGCCTTCTACGGTGAACTCTTCGGATGGACGTTCATCGAGGAGCCGTCGCCCGCGGGTTCGGACACCTACCTGGTCGCGCAGCTGGACGGCCTGGACGCGGCCGGGATCCTCGGCGCTCGTGCTCAGCCCCGGTCGTCCGCGTGGAACACCTACATCGCAGTAGACGATCTCGAGGCCGCAGTCGCGCGGGTCGAAGCCGCCGGAGGGCACGTCGTGACTGCGATGTCCCAGGCCGGCATGCGGGGCAGGTCGGCGGCCTGCTCCGACCCCTACGGCGTGGTCTTCGGGCTCTGGCAGGTCGGAGGCCGACCAGGTGCCCAGGCCGTCAACGCACCCGGAGCATGGAACTTCAGCGACCTCCATGCGGCCGACCCCGAGGCATCGGCTGCCTGGTACGGCGAGGTGTTCGGCTGGTCGGTCGACGACCTCGGGTTCGGTCGCATGATCCGACTACCCGGATACGGCGACCACCTCGCCGACACCTCTGACCCCGAGATCTACGAGCGGCAGGCCGGCGTCAGCGCACCTCGCGGCTTCGCCGATGCGATCGGGTGGATGGCCCCCCTCCTGCCCGGGGAGGAGCCGCACTGGCACGTCACGTTCACGGTGGCCGACCGCGACCGCGCAGCGACGACGGTCGAGCGCCTCGGTGGCGCGGTGCTGAGCACGTCGGACTCCGACTGGACCCGGGAGGCGCTCGTCCGCGATCCCCAGGGCGCGGTGTTCACCGCCAGCCAGTTCGCGCCCCCAGGCTCCTGACCCGGAGGCCTGTGGCCCGTAGGCCCCTGGAACTGGAACACGTTTCAGTTAGGCTGACGCGATGCCGCGCCGTACGCCGACCGTCGCCGTGAAGACGTACGTCGTCACCGGCGCCGCCTCGGGCATCGGCGCCGCCACCACCCGGCTGTTGCGGGACGAGGGCCACCGGGTCGTCACCGTCGACCAGCGTGACGCCGACGTGGTCGCCGACCTGTCCTCCGCCGCCGGACGGACCTCGGCGATCGAGCAGGCGCAGAGCCGTGCCGATGTGGTGCACGGCGTGGTGCCGTGCGCTGGCGTGCCCGGGCTCACCGGCGTCGACCCCGGTCTGGTGGTGTCGGTCAACTTCTTCGGCGCAGTGTCGCTGGTCCGCGGTCTGCGTCCGCAGCTGGCAGCCGCCGGGGGTGCGTCCGTGGTGGTTCTCGCCTCGAACTCGATCACCTGCCAGCCCGGCTGGACCGCCGACGTCGCGGCCGCGTGCCTGCGCGACGACGAGGCCGCCGCCCGCGCTGCGGCGGCCGAGGTGGAGGCGGTCCACGTCTACCCCGCCACCAAGGCCGCTTTGGCGTGGTGGGCCCGGCGCGAGGCAGTGAAGGAAGGGTGGGCGGGTTCGGGCATCCGGCTGAACGCCGTCGCCCCCGGGCTGATCGCGACCCCCATGACGGAACGACTGCGGGAGGACCCCCAGCTCGGGGTCTTCGCCGACGCCTACCCGTCGGCGCTGGGCCGACCCGGCTGGCCGGAGGAGGTAGCGGCCACGATCGCGTTCCTCCTGTCCGACGCGGCCAGCCTGGTGGTGGGGAGCGTGGTGTTCGTCGACGGCGGCACCGACGCACTGATGCACCCGATGCAACCGGAGGGCATGGACGTCAACCCCATCGTCGTCGGGGTGCTGAACCGGGTCGCCGGACTCGCCACCAGGGCCAGGGCGATGCGCAGGCCACGCTAGCCGGCCGCGCAGGCGCGGGCCGCCGCCGTCGCGGCGGACTCGATCCGCGGGGTCATCAAGCTGCGGTCCCGGTCGACGTAGTCGAGGTCGGCGTCGAAGAACCCGGCCGCGACCATGGCGCGGAGCCCGGCACCGGCGATCCACCGCCGCGCGGTGCACTCGGCCTCGGCTCGGCTCATCTGGCGCCGGTCGGCCAGCGCCCGGGCGAGGCTGGCCCGGGCCCGGTTCTCGTCTCGGGTCGAGGATCCTGACGAGGGGGACGGCGCCGCGTCGTCGTCCGGGTTCGAGGTCGACTGAGCGATCGCCCCCACGACCGCAACGAGCAGGGCAACGGCTGTGGGGGCTGACCGCCGCGACGTGGCTCCTTCCTTCGCGTCCCCGTCCGACAGGCTCGCGGCGCGACGCAGATCGTCGCGGAGCCGGGCGGCGGACGAGTAGCGCGCGGCCGGGTCCTTGGCCATGGCCGTGCGCAGGATCCGGTTGACCTCCCGTGCCTGCCGGTGGGAACCGAGCAGCTGCGGTACCGGCTGCTCGCGGTGGGCGGCCACGATCTCGTCCTCCGTCGCTCCGGCGTAGGGTGCCTGACCGGTCAGGGTGGCCCAGAGCAGGCACCCGACCGAGTAGATGTCGCTGGACTCCCCGGCAGGAGCGCCGGCGTCCAGCTCCGGGGCCATCCAGGCCGGGGTCCCGACCGTGCCGAGCTCGTCGGGAACAGGCTCTGCACCGACCCGACAGGCGACGCCGAAGTCACCGAGGTAGGCCGACACCGCGCGACCCCGGCGCCGGAGGAAGACGTTGGCGGGCTTGATGTCCCGGTGGACCAGCCCGACCGCATGGGCGTCGGCCAGGCCAGCGGCGACCTGGCTGATCAGGTCGAGGCCATCCCGGATCGGTGGAGCGCCGAGGTTCTCGATCAGGTCGGCGAGGTCACCGTCGGGGATCAGCTGGGTCGCGATGTAGAGGTGGCCCGCGTGCTCCCCATGGGCATGGATCTGAACGACGTGCGGGGAGTCGAGCGACGCGAGCGACCGCGCCTCGGCGGTGAACCGGTCGCGGAAGCCTGCCTCCTCGGCCAGGTGAGGCGCGATCACCTTCAGCGCCACCCGTCGGTCCAGGGTCACGTCGAGGGCCTCGAAGACCTCGCCCATCCCGCCGCCACCGAGGCGGCGTACGACGCGGAAGGGGCCGATCTCCTCACCCTGGGCGGGGTAGCGTGCCGCGCTCACGCAGACGTCCTACCCGGGAGCGCTGCCACTCACCCCGCGGATTCGCGACCTGTGGCTTGGCTACTCCGCGGTGTCGCGGGCCGGGTCCTCGTCGGACTCCTCGAACAGCTCCTCGAGATCGCCGCCCTCGACAGACTCGTCGCCCTCGAGAGACTCGTCGCCCTCGACGTGCTCGTCGTCGTCCACGGGGTCGCCGGGGATCGGGTCGACGATGAAGCCGGTCGCCGATCCGGAGAGCGTTGCGAGCATCTGCCGCACGTTGGTCAGCTGGGCGTTGATGCTGTCGCGGCGTTGGGTCGCGGCCGCGAGCTCGCGGTCGGAGTCGTTGCGCACCCGGTCGGCGTTGGCCCGCGCCTCGCGGACGATCGCCTCGGCCCGCTCCTCCGCCTCGACCAGCGTCCGGCGGGCCTGCACCTCCGCGGCCTCCTGCTCCTTCTGCCCCGCGGCACGGGCCGACTCGAGCTGCTGCGCCATGTCGTCGAGCTGGGCCTGGGTGGCCGCCTGCTGGTGGCGGAACTCCGCCGCGGTTCGCTCACGCCGCTCGGCCAGGGTGGTCTCGAAGTCGGCCGCGGCCTGGGCCGCGTCGGCGCGCTGCTGCTCGTAGATGGCCTCGGCCTCCTGGCGCACGGCCGCGGCGTCGCGATCGGCGGCGTCGCGCTCCTCGTCGGCGGCCCGCTTGGCGTCGGCCAGCAACCGGGTTGCCTCGGTCTCGGCGTCACGGCGGCGCTGTTCGGCGTAGTGGTCGGCGGCGTCCCGGATCTCGGTCGCCCCCTGCTCGGCCAGCTTGCGGATCCCCTCGGTCTCGGCGGCGGCCCGGTCGCGCATCTCGAGGGCCTCCTGCTCCGCGAGCGCCAGGATCTGGCCCACGCGGTCGCCGAGGTGCTCGAACGTCGGTGGCTCCGCCGGCGTCGCGTTCGAGCTGGCCGCCTCGGCCACCCGCCCCTCGAGGGCGGTCACCGCCGCCTCGGCCTCGGCAGCGCGCGCCTGCAGGCCGGCGATCACCCGGTCGACGTCCGCTGGCTCGTAGCCGCGCAGCACGACTCTGAACTCGTGGTCGGGCTGGGTCATGGTTGCTCCTCTGGATCGGACTCGGACACAGCCAGTGCCTCGATGACACCGGAAAGCTGGGAGAGCTCGGCGGCGATCTCGTCCCGTCGCTGCTTCAGCGCCGAGACCTCAGCACGGGCGCTGGCCAGCAGCTCGCGGGCCTGGGTGCGGGACTGCTCGGCGTCCGCCTGCGCCTCGGACAGCTCCCGGGCCGCCTCCTCGCGACTGCGGCGCAGCTCGTCAGAGGCTTTGCTGCGCATCCCGACGACCTCGTCGGCCACCAGGCTGCGCAGCCGCTGGGCGCCGGCCTCGGACTCGGCGGTACGCCGGTCGGCACGCTCGAGGATCTGGGCTGCTCCGGCCTCGGCCTCCTCGAGGACCCGCCGGGCCTCGGCCTCTGTCTGCTCGCGCCGTCGGGCGGCGTCCTCCTCGGCCGCGGCGACCACGGCCGCAGCAGCGTCACCGAGCTCGGTGGCCCGGCGGTCAGCCTCCTCAACCTCCGCCCGCAGCCGGTCGGCCAGCCGGCTGAGCACTGCCTGGATCCGGCAGCGGGTCCGGGCCAGATGCGCCCGGACGTCGCCGTGGCCGGCGGCCCGGATGGCGTCGGCCTCGTCGCCGGCGGTGGCCAGGAGTGTCTCGACCGTGGTGTTGGCCCAGGCGGTCTGATCGGCTGCCCGCTGCATCTCGGCCTCGGCCTTGCTCCGGGCGCGGTCGAGCAGCTCGTCGGCCTCGGCGCGGGCCCGGCGCACGAGCTCCTGCACCTCCTCGATGCCGGCCGCCGACTCCTTCTCGGCGTGGGCGCGGAGCTGCGCGAGCTCCTGTTCGGTCGCCTCGCGCAGCGCGTCGGACTCGGCCACCGCCGCCTCAAGGCGCGCCCGCGCCTCTTCCTCGGCCCCCGCGGTCAGGGTCGAGGCGCGACCCGCGGCCTCGTCCTCGAGGTCGGCCGCCTGCTGGCCCGCTCGCTCGAGCACGGCGGCGGCCTCGGTCTCAGCGCGCTCCCTGACCTGCCCGGCCTCGTCCTCGGCGTCCGTGCGCAGCTGCTCCGCGGTGGCCCGCAGCGTGGCGCCCTCGGCACGCGCCTCTTCGAGCAGTCGGTCGCGCTCGGCCTCAGCGGAGCCGAGAAGGAAGCTGGCCTGTTCGCTGGCGTCAGCGACGATGGTCGAGGCCTCGCTGGAGGCGTCGGCGAGGACCTTCGCCTGCCGGTCCCGGTCCCGTGCGGCCTCGTCGTGGGCGGTCGTGGCCTGCTCACGCAGCCGCTGGGCCTCCTCGCGCAAACGGCTGGACTCGGCGGTCGCCTGCTCGGCCTGCTCGGCCGCCTCGCGCTGGAGCTGCTCCGCGATCTCCTGCGCACGCTGGAGCAGGACCGCGGCAGCACCCTCGGCGCCGCCTTCGGACTTCTCGGCACGAAGGTCGGGCTGCATGTCTTGAATCATCGTAGGACCGGTTGCAACCCCAGGGTCGGGCCAGATCAGAACAACAGCGCCGAGGCCGGGTCCTCCAGGATGCCGGCGACGTCGGCGAGGAAGCGCGAGCCCTTCTCGCCGTCGATGTGCCGGTGGTCGAAGGACAGCGCCAGGGTCGTGATCTGGCGGGGGACGATCTCGTCGTGACCGTCCACCGAGACCACCCACGGTTGCTTGCGGACCGCGCCGAAGCACAGGATCGCCGATTCGCCCGGGTTGATGATCGGGGTGCCGGCATCGACGCCGAAGACGCCCACGTTGGTGATCGTGAACGTGCCACCACTCATCTCGGCCGGCTGGGTCTTACCGTCGCGAGCCGTCGCGGTCAGCTGGTTCAGCGCACCGGCGAGCTCGAGCAGCGTGAGGTCCTGAGCCTCCTTGACGTTGGGAACGACGAGCCCGCGCGGGGTCGCGGCCGCGATCCCGAGGTTGACGTAGCTCTTGTAGACGACCTCCTGGGCCGCCTCGTCCCACCAGGAGTTGATCTCCGGGGTGCGCTTCATGGCCAGCATCACCGCCCGGCTGAGGACGAGCAGCGGCGAGACCTTGACCTCGCGGAACTCGCGCCGCGTCCTGAGCCGCTGGACGAACTCCATGGTCCGGGTGACGTCGATGGTGATCCACTCGGTGACATGGGGTGCGGAGAAGGCGGAGCCCACCATCGCGCCCGCCATCATCTTGCGCACGCCCTTGATCGGCTCACGGCGCTCGCGCTCGCCGGTCCCGACGGTGGTTGCGCTGCGCTCGGGCGCCTGGGCCTCGAACCCCCCAGATCCGGCCGCGGCCTGCTCGACGTCCTCCCGGGTGACCGTGCCCTTCGGCCCGGTCGGGCTCAGCGCGGTGATGTCGACCCCGAGGTCCTTGGCGAGCTTGCGGACCGGCGGCTTGGCCAGGGCCCGAGCCTCGGCAGGGGCCGCCTCGGTGGTCGTGCGGGCCGACGTGGCCGGCACCGCAGGTTCGTCGACTCCCTCGACGTCGGGAGACGGGCCCGGCTCGAACGCTCCCTGCGCCTGCGCATGGGCCGCCGACGCACCCGCGGAGACGCTCGTCGTCGCGGCCTTCTTCCGCGCGCGCCGCACGGCTCCGCGGTCCACCTTGTTCCGGCCGACCAGGCTCTCGCCCTCGCCGCCCCCACTGGCGCGCGGGTTGTAGTGGTCGATCTCGTCCTCCGACTCCTCCGCGGGTGCCGTCCCGCCGGCGGGTGCGGCGTCACCCTCGGCGGGAACCTCGGAGGGGTCACCGATCGCGATGATCGGGGTCCCGACCGGGACCATCTCACCCTCGGGGACGAGCAGGCCGGTGACCGTCCCGGCGTACGGCGACGGCAGCTCCACCAGCGACTTCGCGGTCTCGATCTCGACCACGATGTCGTTGATCTCGACGGTGTCGCCGACCTTGACCTTCCAGGACACGATCTCGGCCTCGGTCAGGCCCTCGCCGACGTCGGGCAGCAGGTATTCAGCCATGGTGTCGGAATGGTCCTCTCTCAGAAGCTCATCGCGCGGTCGACGGCATCGAGCAGCCGGTCGAGGTCGGGGAGGTAGTCCTCCTCGATCCGCGAGGGCGGGTACGGCGTGTCGAAGCCGCCGACGCGCAGCACCGGGGCCTCCAGGGAGTAGAAGCACTCCTCGGTGATCCGGGAGGCGACCTCGGCGCCCATGCCGAGATTGACGTGGGCCTCATGGGTGATGACTGCACGTCCCGTGCGGCGCACCGACTCGTAGACCGGAGCCATGTCGAGCGGTGACAGCGTGCGCAGGTCGATCACCTCGATCGACTGGCCGTCGCCGGCCGCCGCCTCCGCCGCCTGCATCGCGGTCTTCACCGTCGGGCCGTAGGCCAGCACGGTGCAGTCGGTGCCCTGGCGGACCACCCGCGAGGCCCACAGCGGCTCCGGCGTGGCGGTCTCGTCGAGCTCGGCCTTGTCGGCGTGGTACTGCCGCTTCGGCTCGAGGAAGATCACGGGGTCATCGCTGGCGATGGCCTGCTGGATCATCCAGTAGCCGTCGACCGGGTTGGAGCAGGCGACCACCTTGAGGCCGGGCGTGTGCGCGAACTGCGCCTCCGGCGACTCGCTGTGGTGCTCGACCGCACCGATGCCGCCGCCGAACGGGATCCGGATCACCATCGGCATCCGCGACTTGCCCATGCTGCGGAATTGCATCTTGGCGACCTGGCAGACGATCTGGTCGTAGGCCGGGTAGACGAAGCCGTCGAACTGGATCTCCACCACCGGGCGGTAGCCGCGCAGGGCCATGCCGACAGCGGTCCCGACGATGCCGGACTCGGCGAGCGGGCTGTCGATGACGCGGTCCTCGCCGAAGTCCTTCTGGAGGCCGTCGGTGATCCGGAAGACGCCACCGAGCTTGCCGACGTCCTCACCCATGATGAGGACCTTGGGGTCGTCCTCCATCGCCTTGCGCAGGCCCATGTTGAGGCCCTTGGCCAGGGTAATTTTCGTCATCTCGGGGTCCCCTCGGAACTGTGGAGCGCCAGCGGAGCAATTTCGTGGGGTGAGGTCATGAGCGTGCTCCCTCAAAGGAGTCGAGGTAGTCGGCGAAGCCGTCGCGCTGCGCGGCGAGCTCGTCGGTCATCTCGGCGTAGACGTGGTCGAACATGCTCAGCGGCTGCGGATCAGGCAGCGCCTTGCAGCCCTCGCGCAGGTGGGCGCCGAGCTGCTTGGCCTCCTCCTGGACCTCGCCGAAGAACTCGTCGTCGGCCAGGCCGTTGCGGCGGAGGTAGACCTCCAGGCGGGCGATCGGGTCCTTCAGCTTCCAGTGCTCGACGTCGTCGGAGAGTCGGTACCGGGTGGGGTCATCGGTGGTGGTGTGGGCGCCCATCCGGTAGGTGTAGGCCTCCACCAACGTCGGGCCCTGGCCGTCGCGGGCCCGCTGGAGCGCGGCCTTGGTGACGGCGTACGACGCGAGGACGTCGTTGCCGTCGACGCGGACGCCGGGGAAGCCGAAGCCGAGGGCCCGCTGGTAGAGCGGGATCCGGGTCTGGCGCTCGATGGGCTCGGAGATCGCCCACTGGTTGTTCTGGCAGAAGAACACGACCGGCGCGTTGTAGGAGGCCGCGAAGATGAACGCCTCGTTGACGTCGCCCTGGCTGCTGGCACCGTCGCCGAAGTGGGCGATCACCGCTGCGTCGCGGTCCGGGTCGCCGGTGCCGACCACACCGTCGCGCTGCATGCCCATGGCGTAGCCGGTGGCGTGCAGGCACTGGGCGCCGATCACGATCGTGTAGAGGCCGAAGTTGTTGTCGTCGGGGTTCCACGAACCCTGGTCGACGCCGCGGAACAGGCCGAGCAGGCTGAGCGGGTCGACGCCCTTGCAGTAGGCGACGCCGTGCTCGCGGTAGGTCGGGAAGACGTAGTCCTGGGGGCGGAGGGCGCGGCCGGCGCCGATCTGGGCGGCCTCCTGGCCGAGCAGCTGGGCCCAGATGCCGAGCTCACCGTGCCGCTGCAGAGCGGTGGCCTCGGTGTCGATGCGTCGGGTGAGGACCATGTCGCGGTAGAAGCCGCGCAGCTCTTCCTCGGTGAAGTCCTGGTCGAACTCGGGGTGGTGGACCCGTTCCCCCTCGGGGGTCAGGAGCTGGACGAGCTCGGGCCCGCCGTCTTGTTGGGAAGGCCCGAAGACCTCCACGAGGTCGGGGCCAAATCCTGGGCCGGGTCCTGTCGTGCTCACCTGCACTCCTTCTGTTCAGACCAGAGCGGGGTCGCCGCTGTCGATCGGGAGCCCATGTGGTGCCTGCTTGTGACGGGCACCACATGAATGCGTGGCTCCAAAAGTACCGGCCGGTCCGGTCCACCCGCCAATCGAGGGGTGGATCAGTGGGTCTCCCCCAGATCCTCGTGCTCGCGGTGGGTGACCGGCTCGACCTGGAACGTCGCGTGGTGGATGGCGAAGTGCTCGCGCGTGCACTCGCAGAGCTGGTCGAGTACCCCGCCGACGCCCACCGTCTCCAGGGTCTCGTCGGTCACCGTCACGTGCGCGGACAGGCTGGGCAGGCCGCTGGTGATCGTCCAGGCGTGCAGGTCGTGGACGTCGACCACGCCGGGGACCTCGGAGAGATGGGCGCGTACGTCGTCGAGGTCGAGCTCGCGCGGCGCGATCTCCAGCAACACGGAGGCGGAGTCGCGGAGCAGCACGATCGAGCGCGGCAGGATCATCACCGCGATCACCAGCGAGGCGATCGGGTCCGCCCGCTGGAAGCCGGTCAGGGCGATCACGACACCCGCGGTCACCGCGAGCATCGAGCCGACCATGTCGGCGAACACCTCGGTCGCCGCGCCGCGGAGGTTGAGGGAGCCGGTCGTCGAGCGGCGCAGGACGGCCAGCGAGGCGCCGTTGGCCACCAGCCCGACCAGCGCGAAGACCACGAGCGCCCCCGCCCGAACCGGCTCGGGATCGACCAGCCGGGCGACGCCGGCGTACGCCAGGTAGCCGCAGACGCCCAGGAGCACCAGCGCGTTGAGGAGCGCGGCCAGGATCTCGGCCCGGTGCCAGCCGAACGTCGAGCGGGGCCCGGGTGCCCGGGCAGCGACGTACGACGCCCCGAGCGCGAGCACGATCGCGGACAGATCGGTGGCCATGTGGCCCGCGTCGGCCAGCAGGGCGAGGGACCCCGCGATCCAGGCGCCGACCAGCTCGACCACCAGGACCACGGCGGTGATCGCCAGCACCAGCCGGAGCCGGGCGCGGTCGGCGGCCCGTCCGGTGGCGTGGGAGTGTTCGTGGCCCATGCGTCGAGCGTAGTGACCCGGGCCGGCTCGGGCTCCCGTTCAGGTCAGGGTGTGATCAAGGCTCGCTCGCAGCGCTGACCCGCCCGGGCCGACCGAAAATCACGCTGGCGCTAGAGCCGCTCGCGCCCGTGCGGCTCGAGCCAGCCCGAGTCGTCGGGACCCTCGGGGACGATGCCGGTGGGATTGATGTCGGTGTGCACGACGTAGTAGTGCTCTTTGATCTGCTCGATGTCGGTGTTGTCGCCGAACCCCGGCGTCTGGAAGAGGTCGCGGGCGTAACCCCACAAGGCCGGCATCTCGGTCAGCTTGTTGCGGTTGCACTTGAAGTGGCCGTGATAGACGGCGTCGAAGCGGGCCAGGGTGGTGAACAGCCGGACGTCGGCCTCGGTCAGCCGGTCGCCCATCAGGTAGCGCCGGTCGGTCAGCCGCTCCTCGAGCCAGTCGAGGGCCCCGAACAGCCGCTCGTACGCCGTGTCGTACGCCTCCTGCGTGCCGGCGAAGCCGCACCGGTAGACGCCGTTGTTGACCTCGGTGAACACCCGCTCCATCACCTCCTCCATCTCCTCGCGGAGGTCCTCGGGCCAGAGGTCCGGGGCGTCGGGGCGGTGGTGGTCGCGCCACTCGAAGAAGAAGTCGTGGGTGATCCACGGGAAGTCGTTGGTGACGACCTGCCCGGTGGGGACGTCGATCACGGCCGGCACGGTGATGCCGCGGGGGTAGTCCTGGTAACGGGCGAAGTAGGCCTCCTGGAGCCGCTCGATGCCGAGCACCGGGTCCTTGTCGCCGGGGTCGAGGTCGAAGGTCCAGCTCCGCTCGTCGTGGGTGGGGCCGGCGAGGCCCATCGAGATCACGTCCTCGAGCCCGAGGAGCTCGCGGACGATGATCGCGCGGTTGGCCCAGGGACAGGCCATCGCTGCGACCAGCCGGTAGCGGTCGGACTCGACCGGCCAGGTCTTGCCCTCCGTCGGGCCGACGTCGGGCTCGCGGGCGTCGCGGGTGATCCGGTCGGGGATGTAGTTCATGTCCCGTGTGAAGCCATCGTCCTCGACGTACGAGGCTTCCTTGCCTTCGCTCATGGGCTCGAGCGTAGTGGGGAAGAACCACAAAGAACTGTTTGCAAACAGCTCTTTGCAGTCGTAGGCTCCCGCCGTGGACGACCTCACGACGATCACCCCGTCGCCCGAGGCGCTCAAGGCGCTCTCGCACCCGGTTCGGCTGAGGATGCTCGGGCTGCTGCGGATCGAGGGCCCGGCTACGGCCACCTCTCTGGCGGCCCGGCTCGGCCTCAACACCGGCGCCACGTCGTACCACCTGCGCCACCTGGCGCAGCACGGCTTCATCGTCGACGACGCCGAGCGTGGCAACGCGCGCGACCGGTGGTGGCGGGCCGTGCACCAGTCGACGACGACGGGCCCCGAGGACCCCGGCGACGAGGAGGCCGGCGAGGTCCTCGACGCCTACCTCCAGGCGGTGGCGGTCCTGTACACCGAGCTGCTCCAGCGGGCGATGGAGGAACGACCGCTGCTGCCGGAGCCGTGGCGCAACGCGTCCGAGTTCAGCGACTACGTGCTCCGGCTGACGCCGGCCAAGGCGCGACGGGTCCGCGACGCGATCCACGAGGCGATCCTCGCCACCGAGGAGGATCCGGTGTCCGAGGATTCCGAGCAGTTCGTCGTGCAGCTCAGCGCCTTCCCCCTGCCCGGCACGGTCACGAGCGACCCGGCATGAGCACCCGACGTCCGCTCTACGGCTGGTTGGTCTCTGAGGCGGTCTCGATCACCGGCACCCGCGTCTCGATGATCGCGCTGCCCTGGTTCGTCCTCACCACCACCGGCAGCGCGAGCAAGACCGGCCTCGTCGCGCTTGCCGAGATGTTGCCGCTGGTGCTCCTCAAGGTGCTCGGCGGACCGATCATCGACCGGGTCGGCGCACGCCGGGTCAGCATCACCTGCGACCTGCTGAGCGTCCTGGTCGTGGGGTCGGTCCCGTTGCTGTACTACTCAGGGCACCTGTCCTTTCCCGGCTTCCTGCTGCTGGTCGCGCTGGCCGGCGCGCTCCGGGGGCCAGGTGACGGCGCCAAGCACTCGCTGGTTCCCGCTCTCGTCGAGCGTGCCGGCGTCCCGATGGAGCGCGCCACCGGGCTCGGCTCGACGGTCGAGCGGGGTGCGTCGATGCTGGGCGCGGCCTTCGCGGGAGGGCTCATCGCCGTGGTCGGTCCGGCCAACGCGCTGCTCGTCGACGCCGGCAGCTTCCTGCTCTCGGCCGGCGTGCTCGCGTGGGCGACCCGCGGGATCGGCCCAGCCCCACGCGAGGAGGGCGCGACCGAGCCGCCGTACCGCAAGCAGCTGGCCGAGGGCTGGGGATTCCTGCGGGGCGACCGGGTGCTGTTGGGGATCGCGGTGATGGTCGCGCTCACGAACTTCCTCGACATCGCGTGGGCCACCGTGCTGGTGCCCGTCTGGGCCCAGGAGTACGGCGGCGGGGCGGCGGCGATCGGTCTTGTCTTCGCCGTGTTCAGCGGTGCCTCCGTGGTCGGTGCGCTGTGTGCCGCCGCCTGGGGCGAGCGGCTGCCGCGCTACCGGACCTATCTCCTCGCGTTCCTGTTGACGGGTCTGCCGAGGTTCGCGGTGATGGCCTTCGACGTGCCCTTGTGGTGGGTGCTTGCCGTCAGCGTGGCCGGCGGATTCGCGTCGGGCTTCCTCAACCCGATCCTCGGCGCGGTGATCTACGAAAGGATCCCGTCCCCGCTGGTCGGCCGGGTCACCTCGATGACCACGGCGATGTGCTTCGCCCTGATGCCGCTGGGTGGGTTGCTCGGTGGGCTGCTCGTGAGCGGCTGGGGCCTGCCGGTGGCCATGCTCGCGACCGGGGCGGCGTACTTCGTCATCACCATGGCGCCGGCCTTCGACCCGCGCTGGCGCGAGATGGACGAACGCCCGGCTCCTTCCCCGTCGGGTCGCGTGGCTGAGAACGTGCCCTAGGTCGTACTCGGACGCACGACCCCGCAGCCGGTCAGCCGGTCCACTCCCCGGCGAGCCTGATGAAGCGGTCGTTGGCCTCGTACTCGCCGATGGAGACGCGAGCGCCGTCGCCGGCGAACGGGCGGACCATGATGCCCGCCTTCTCGGCCGCGGCGGCGAAGTCGGCGGTCCGGTCACCGAGCTCGAGCCACACGAAGTTGCCCTGGGCGTCGGGGACGCTCCAGCCCACCTCCGCGAGCCCCGTCACCACCCGCGCCCGCTCCTCGACGATCGCGTCGACCCGCTCTAGGAGCTCGGCCTCCCGCTCGAGCGAAGCGACGGCCGCGGCCTGTGCGACCGAGGAGACGCCGAAGGGAAGGGACACCGCCCGCAGCGCGGTGGCGATCGGAGTCGGCGCGACCGCGAAGCCGACGCGGAGCCCCGCCATCCCATAGGCCTTGGAGAACGTGCGGGTCACCACGACGTTGTCGTGCCCCCGGTACGCCGCCATCCCGTCGATCGGGTCGTCGATCCGGACGAACTCGACGTACGCCTCGTCGACCACGACCAGGACGTGCGGCGGCACCCGGGACAGGAACGCGTCGAGCTCGACCTGCGTGACCGCCGGGCCGGTCGGGTTGTTGGGGGTGCAGACCAGGACCACCCGGGTCCGGTCGGTGATCGCGGCCGCCATCGCGTCGAGGTCGTGCCGCCCGTCGCCGGTGACCGGCACCTGAACGGCGGTGGCCGCCGCGGCGGCGACCGCGATCGGGTACGCCTCGAAGGACCGCCACGCGAACACCACCTCGTCCCCGGGCTCGCAGAACGCCTGGGCCAGCTGGTAGATCAGCGCCACCGAGCCCGTGGCCACCGCCAGGTCCTCCGCCGGCACGTCGAAGCGGCCCGAGAGCGCGGCGTACAGCTCGCTGTTGCCCATGTCCGGGTAGCGGTTCATCCGCGCCGCTGCCCCGACGGCTGCCTCGAGCACACCGGGCAACGGCAGGTGGGGGTTCTCGTTCGAGGACAGCTTGTAGGACCTCAGCCCGGCCACCGGGGTGGGCGGCTTGCCGGCGACGTAGGCCGGGATGGCGGACACGTTGGGTCGCGGCTGGGGGGTGGCCATGGCGGTGAGGCTATCGGTGTCGCCACGGGCGGAGCACGAGCGCCAGCGAGAGCCCGGCCGCGGCGCCGATCAACGCCCCGGTGACGTTGTCGACGAGGTCGGTCAGGTCGCAGGCCCGGTCGATCCTGGCCAGCTCGAACTGGATCAGCTCGATGGCCCCGGAGTAGACCGCGAGGAACGCCAGGCCGAGCGGCACCACCAGCAGCGCCCACGCCGGGCGGCGCATCGCGGCGACCACGAGGAGTATCCCGGAGGGCACGAACAGCAGGGTGTTGAGCAGCCGCTGGTCGCTGCCGAAGACGCCGAACCCTTCCGGGGCCGGACCTCCGATCTCGCGGGAGCAGAACGGCAGCCGACTCTCGGCCAGGACGACCCCGGGGGCGCCGTACGGTGGGATCAGCGTCACCAGTGCGATCACCACCAGGCTCCACACGAACCCCGCCACCGCGACCGCGTGCATCCAGCCGGACCGTCGGGCGAGCAGGAAAGAGAGGACGCCGCAGAGCAGGAGAGCCACTGCGGCGCCCGCCAGCATCACGCCGATGCCACCGACAGGGAACACCTCGCCGAGGCTACTCAGCCGGCGAGCGGCAACCCGAGGGGTGGTACGACGACCTCGCCGCCCTCGACCTCGGGCAGGTCGCGGCCGATCCGGATGTCGACGGGGTTCGTCAGGCAGCGGATCGAGCCACCGCCCTTGTGGAACTCCGAGACGTCCACGATCACGACCGCGAAGCCGGCGGCCTCGAGCTCGGCCCGGACGTGGTCGGGGCAGCCGGGCATCACGACGGTGCGGCCGATGACGATCGAGTTGGCGGCGAACGTCGTGAGCGCCTCCTCCTCGGTCAGCACGATCGGCTCCGGCACCAGCGCCATCAGCGCGGCGGCGGACTCCTCGTCGAACGCGGCCGGGCAGACGATCGCGCGGGTCTCGTCGATCGGGCAGAAGGCGAGGTCGAGGTGGTACATCCCGGGGTGGGCGATCCGCAGGCCGCGGACCCGGACGCCCAGGTCGCCGGCCAGGTGCTTGAGGGCGAGCTCCTCGGTCCGCGGCCCGTAGCCCACCACCAGGGAGTCGCCGAAGGCGAAGGCGTCGCCCGCCTCGAAGTGTGCGCCGACGCCCTCGCGGCCGACGTACGACGTGGTGAAGCCGCGCCCGGCGAACCACGGCTGGGCGGTGGCGGTCTCCATCCGGCGCTGGGGGTGCCGCATGTGCGACATCACGACGTGTGGCCCGGCACCCGGGCGCACGAGGCCGAGGCCGAGGTTCATCGCGTAGACCATGTCGGGCGCGTCCTCGCGCTGACCCACGACGTCGACGTCGCCGCCGAGGGACCGGATGGTGTCGACGAGGGTGTACCACTCCTCCATGGCCTTTTCGGCATTCGGCTGGACGGCGAGGTCCATGAACGGGTTGATCCGGTAGTCCACCCGGAAGTGGTCGGGCCGGACCATGACGTACTGCCGGCCCCACGCGAGCGTCTTGTCCATGGCGTTGTCGCCTCCCTCGTCGATCGTTGAAGATTGTTTGATTGTCAGACAATCTGACAGGAATGAGTCTGCCCGATGGGGGTACCGGACGCAAGACGCAGGCACAATGGGCGAGCATCGAATGGGTCACACCGATCCGTTGGGCCACAGGGAGGCGGCATGACCGAGCCGTTCGGCACGCTGCACCTCGAGCACTCCTCCACCGTCGACCGGGTGGTCGAGGAACTGCGACGGGCGCTCTTCGAGGGCGAGCTCGAGGCCGGGACGCCGCTTCGTGAGGTGGCCCTGGCCGGGTCGCTTGGCGTCTCACGCCCCACGGTTCGCGAAGCGCTGGGCGTACTGGTCGCCGAGGGCCTGGCCACCCGGGAGCCCAACCGGGGCGTGTCGGTGACCAGCCCCGACCCGGGCTCGGTGCGCGACGTGTGCCAAGCCCGCACCGTCCTCGAGATCGCCGGCGTTCGACACTGGCCCGAGGCCGACGAGACCGACCGTAAGGCGGTTCGCGAGGCACTGCAGGCCTACGAAGAGGCGGCCGAGGACCGCGCGTCCTACCAGGTGCTCAACGAGCGCCACCTCGCCATCCACCTGTCGCTGGTCGGGCTCACCGGCTCACCCCGGCTGGTGGCGATGGCCGTCGCACTCGTCGGTGAGCTCCGGCTGGCGCTGGCCCAGGTCGATCGCCAGCGCCAGAACGCGCAGGCGCAGGTGGGGTCCCACGCGAGCCTCCTGGACCTGCTCGAGGACGACCGGATCGAGGAGGCCGTGGCCGGCCTGGAGAGCCACCTCGCGGGGGCGGAGGTCGCGATCATCGACCGGCTCCACCTGGAGGACCCCTAGGCTGCGTGCCGTGAGGTTCCTGACCTGGCTCGTGACCAACGCCGCGGCCCTGGCCCTGGCCGCCGCCCTGTTCGACGGGATCAGCTTCGGCGGTCCCGACCAGGGACAGGCCGAGATCACGGAGAAGCTGCTGCCGTTGCTGCTGGTCGCGCTGATCCTCGGCGCCGTGACGTCGTTCGTGAAGCCGCTCCTCCAGATCCTGTCGATCCCGCTGATCATCGTGACGCTGGGGCTCTTCCTGCTGGTGATCAACGCGCTGATGCTGATGTTCACGGCCTGGCTGGCCGGCGTCTTCGACATCGGCTTCCAGGTCGACGGCTTCTGGACTGCCGTCGGCGGCTCGATCGTGATCACCCTCGCCACCTGGGTGCTCGACGGCCTGATCGGCGACCGCAGCCGGTGACCTCCCCTGCCACTCCGTTGCCCGAGCCGCGCAACCCGGGGCGGTACCGCATCGGCGTGGTCTGCCTGGGCAACATCTGCCGCTCCCCCACGGCCCAGGTCGTCCTCGAGTCGCTCCTGGGCAAGGCCGGCCTCCTCGATGTGGTCGAAGTTGCGAGCTGTGGCACCGGCACCTGGCACCTGGGCGAGGCCATGGACGAGCGCGCGGCGACGATCCTCACCGCTGCCGGGTACGACGCCAGTCGGCATCGGGCCCGGAAGTTCGACGACGCGTGGCTGGACGACTACGACCTGGTGCTCGCAATGGACCAGCAGAACCTCGCCGACATCGGCGGCCGCGCGACACGAGTGGTGATGTTCCGGGACTTCGATCCGGTGGACACCGGCGCGGACGTGCCCGACCCGTACTACGGTGGCCTCGGCGGTTACGAGGAGGTCCTGCGCATGGTCGAGCGCACCGGCACGGCGATCGTCGCCGCATTGCAAGAGGAGCCGGCACTCACCCCACGAAATCGCTCGCTACGTTCCCGATTCCGCGGGGACCCCGACACATGACGCGGCTGCCGGTGATCGCCCAGCGGGCGGAGTCGCTGCTCGGCGCGTCCGTGGTGGCCACCGCCCCGGTGGCCGGAGGCGACATCTCCACCGCCACCCGGCTGCGACTCAGCGACGGCACGACCGCGTTCGTCAAGACCTATCCCCAGGCACCCGAGGGCTTCTTCGACGTCGAGGCCGGCGGCCTGCGCTGGCTGGTCGACGCCGGCGGGGTCGCCTGCCCGGACGTGCTCGGCGCCGACGAGGAGTGCCTGATCCTGCGCTGGATCGAGCCGGGCAAGAGCACCGTCGACGCGGCGATCGCCTTCGGCCAGGCCCTGGCGCGGACCCATGCCGCGGGCGCGCCGTCGTACGGCCTGGACCGGGACGGCTTCATCGGAAAGCTCCCCCTGCCCAACCGGACCGCGCCGACGTGGGCGGAGTTCTACGCGACCCGACGGGTGCTTCCCTACCTCAAGCTCGCCCGCGACCGGGGCATGGCCACCGAGGACGACGCGACCAAGGTGGAGTCCGTCATCGGACGCCTGCCCGAGCTGCTCCCCGAGGAGCCGCCGTCCCGGCTGCACGGCGACCTCTGGAACGGCAACGTCCTGTGGGGTCTCGACGGGATGGTCCGGGTGATCGACCCCGCCGCGTACGGCGGCCACCGCGAGGCCGACCTCGCCATGCTGGCGCTGTTCGGGCTGCCCCACCTGCCGCGGGTCATGGACGCCTACACCGAAGTGGCGCCGCTCGCCGACGACTGGGAGGAACGACTGTCGCTCCACCAGCTGTTCCCGCTTCTGGTGCACGCGTGCATGTTCGGTGGCGGGTACGCCGCCCGAGCGGCGACGATCGCCGCGCGCTTCGCCTGATCCGAGCCGCGTCAGCGGATCGGATCGTCTGTGGTCGAGCAGCGACCACCGACCGAGCTCGCGAGGTCGTGACGCAGCGTGTCGAGACCCGGTAAGGCGAAGGCAGCGTTCCGCGTTCTCAGCGGTGGCTCAGGCTCGGCTGGCAGAGTTGATCCGTGACCGCTCCGTCCCAGGCGCCGCCCCGCGTCCTCGTCGTCGACGACGACCGCGCCGTGCGCGAGTCGCTGCGCAGGTCCCTGGAATTCAACGGGTACGCCGTCGCCCTGGCAGCCGACGGCGCCGAGGCGCTGGCATCGATCTCCGGTAGCGCGCCCGACGTGGTGGTGATGGACGTGATGATGCCGCGGCTCGACGGCCTCGAGGCCACCCGGGCGCTGCGGAAGGCCGGCAACGACGTACCGATCCTGGTGCTCACCGCGCGCGACGCGGTCGGCGACCGGGTCGAGGGGCTCGACGCCGGGGCGGACGACTACCTGACGAAACCGTTCGCCCTCCAGGAGCTGCTGGCCAGGCTGCGGGCGCTGCTGCGCCGCGTCGTACCCCACGAGGACGCGCCCGAGGAGATCCTCACCTTCGCCGACCTCTCGCTCGATGTCGCCACCCGCGAGGTCCGTCGGGGCGACCGACTGGTCGAGCTGACCCGCACCGAGTTCGCGCTGCTCGAGATGTTCCTGCGCAGGCCACGACGGGTGCTCGAGCGGTCCTTCATCCTCGAGGAGGTGTGGGGCTACGACTTCCCGACCACGGCCAACTCGCTCGAGGTCTACGTCGGGTACGTCCGCCGCAAGACCGAGGCCGGCGGCGAGCCGCGGCTGATCCACACCGTGCGCGGCGTCGGCTATGTCCTGAAGCTGGAGACATGAAGCCCTCGATGAGTGGGCGCTTCCACTACCGCCGGTCGTTGGCCAGCCGGGTCATCCTGCTCACCACGATCGCAGTGGGGCTGGCGGTGGCCTCCCTCTCCGTCGGCGCCTACTTCACCGTCCGGATGCAGCTGCAGTCGACGCTCGACGAGTCGCTGCTGGACCGTGCCCACCGCGCCGCGGACTCCCCGGCTCTGCAGCAGCTCCCGACCGACTACGAGCTGCCCTCGTGGGCCCTCGGGGCGGCGGACGTCCGGATCGCTTTCATCACCTCGAGCCGCTCGATCTTCACCCCCGACCGGGACCGTCCCTTCCCGCGCCTGGGCGATCCGGAGGCGGCCGTCGCCGCGGGCGACCAGGAGTGGAGCATCCGCACCATCGCCGTCGATGGCACGCGCTACCGCGTGGTCACGGTGCCCACCGTCCAACCGGGGCAGGCGTTGGTGATCGCCCAGTCGCTCCAGGCACAGGAACAGGTGTTGGAGCAGCTCGGCGTGGTCATGCTGCTCTTCGGGATGGCCGGGGTGATCGCGGCAGGAGTCGCCGGATGGACCGTCGCACGCAACGGCCTCCGGCCGGTACGCCGGCTCACCGCAGCGGTCGAGGCGAATGCCCGGACCGAGGACCTCCACCCGCTTCCGGTCGAGGGCGATGACGAGATCGCCCGGCTCACGACGGCGTTCAACAAGATGCTCACGGCCCTGGCCGCCTCCCGCGACCGCCAGCGCCGGCTGGTCGCCGACGCGGGGCACGAGCTGCGTACCCCCCTCACCTCGCTGCGGACCAACCTCGACCTGCTCGCCCAGGCCGACGCCTCCCCCGACCTGTCGGCGGAGGCACGTTCCGAGCTCCTCACCGACGTACGCGCCCAGATCGAGGAGCTGACCACCTTGATCGGGGATCTCGTCGAACTGGCCCGCGAGGAGCCGATGGCCCACGTCGTCGAGCCGCTCGATCTGGCCGAGGTGGTCGACCGGGCCGTCGCCCGGGTACGCCGTCGTGCACCCACCATCGCCTTCGACGTCAAGACCGACCCCTGGTGGGTGATCGGCGAGAGCTCGGCCCTCGAGCGGGCGATGACGAACCTCCTCGACAACGCCGCGAAGTGGAGCCCGCCCGACGGCGTCGTCACCGTCCGCATCGCCGAGGGAGTCCTCACCGTCGACGACGAGGGCCAGGGCATCTCGGACGCCGACCTGCCCCACGTGTTCGACCGGTTCTACCGCGCCGAGGAGTCCCGCTCGATGCCCGGGTCGGGGCTGGGGCTCTCCATCGTCCGCCAGGTGGTCGAGCGGCACTCCGGATCGGTGACCGCCGGAGGTTGCCCGTCGGGCGGCTCGCGGTTCACCGTCAGGCTGCCGGGGTCACCGACGCCGCCGGAGCCCGCTCACCAGGCCGGACCACTGGCGCAGCCGATCTCGTGACCGTGTGATCCGCTCGCACATGGTTGCTCGGCCCGTGAGCCCGCTCGCGAGGCGCTGGCACGAACGCGCGGTCGACGTGAGGAGGATGGTCGACTCGCGGGCGGTGGCGAAGCACTGTTTCGACTGCAGGCATGTGGGGGTGGCGCGGCCCTGCGGCATGTGCCGTTCCTCGGCGGTCCTGCGAGAATTGGCTCCTACGCGATGTCGAAGGCGCAGCATGCTGTTCGACGTACGGGTGAGTCGGCCACCGATGAGCGGTGGACCCCAACGGTTGAGGAGCGAGCAATGCCGCGTTTCATGGGTTTCGTGAGGATGGAAGAGGGCATCGGCACGCCGCCGCAGGCGCTGTTCGACGCGATGGACACCTACATCGGTGAGCAGGCCGCGGCCGGGGCCTTCCTCGACGGCGGCGGTCTCTTCGGCATCGAGGACGCTGTCAACTTCGTGGTCCGCAAGGGTGAGACGACCCGGGTGGACGGTCCGTACGCCGAGGCCAAGGAAGTCGCCGGCGGGTGGGCGCTCCTGCAGTACGACAGTCTGGAGGACGCGATCGCCGGGCAGCAGGAGTTCGCCGAGCTGCACGCCAAGTACTGGCCCGAGTGCGAGATGGTGGCCACCCTGCGCCAGATCTCGGACCAGGCACCGGACTCCTCCGACGCCTGAGCAGCACCGCGGCGCGCGGAGGCGGCCGCGCGGCCGGTCCTAGGCTGGCTGCATGGCCGAGATGACCGCGGAGACCATCACCGCCACCTGGCGTGAGGAGTCCGCGCGGTTGGTCGGCGCTCTGACCCGGATCACCCGTGATCTCGACGTGGCCGAGGACCTGGCCCAGGACGCCCTGGTGAGCGCGCTCGAGCAGTGGCCGACCCACGGCATTCCCCGCAACCCCGGTGCGTGGTTGATGACCACCGCCAAGCGCCGCGCCGTCGACACCTTCCGGCGGGCCGACAATCTGCGCCGGAAGATCGAGGAGCTCGGTCATGGCCTGAGTGAGGGAGGCCGGATGCCCGACTTCACCGCGGAGCTGGACTTCATCGACGACGACGCCCTACGACTGATCTTCTTGTCTTGTCACCCTGCGCTGACCCCGGAGTCACGGGCGGCACTGACGCTTCGCCTGGTCGGTGGACTGACAACGGCGGAGATCGCACGCGGCTTCCTGGTCGCCGAGGGCGCGATGGGACAACGGATCTCGCGGGCCAAGAAGACGCTCGGCGAGGCCCGCGCGGAGTTCGAGCTTCCCGTCGGCGACGAGCGCACCGCCAGGATCGACGACGTGATGGCCGTGGTCTACCTGATCTTCAACGAGGGTTACACCGCGACCGCGGGCGCCGACTGGGTGCGCCCCGAGTTGACCAACGAAGCGATCAGGCTGGCCAGAATGCTCGCCGAACTGGTGTCCGACGAGCCGGAGGTGCACGGGCTGCAGGCGCTGCTGGAGCTGCAGGCCTCTCGCGGCGCTGCCCGAGTCGACGCCGATGGGCGGCCGATGCTGCTCGATGACCAGGACCGAGGACTCTGGGACGACCTGTTGATCCGCCGCGGCCTGGCCGCGCTGGAACGCGCCGAACTGCTCGCAGTGCGCGGAAAGGCTGTCGGTAGGTACTACCTGCAGGCTGCGATCGCGTCGCGGCATGCCCTTGCTGCCACGCCGGAGGAGACCGACTGGCGCGCCATCGCCAACCTCTACGACGTGCTCGCCGAGGCCGCTCCCGGCCCGATCGTGGAGGTCAACCGCGCCGTCGCGCACGGGCGGGCGTCCGGTCCGGAGGCCGGCCTGGCCGTGCTCGATGGTCTCCCCGAGGGTGCGCTGACCGGCTCCCACCTGCTGCCCAGTGTGCGCGCCGACCTGCTCGCACGGGCCGGTCGCCACGCCGAAGCGGCCGCGTCGTTCCGCGATGCGGCGGCCTTGACCCGCAACCACAGCGAACGAGCGTCACTGCTGGGCCGCGCGGAGGCATCCGAGCAGTCGAGCTCGGAGGGCAGGTGATCCGTTCGCCTGGGGGCGCGGACAATCCGGCCGTGCACCCGCACGGCGGCACGAGCGGACGCCTGTTGGTCCAGCCGAGTGTCACGTCGGGGTTGCGTTATCGTGATGCCACCGGCCAGAAGCCGACGGCACGTGAAGATCTGAGGACTAGTTGAAGATCCTGGTGACAGGGGCGACGGGTTACGTCGGGGGCCGGTTGGTGCCGCTGCTGCTCGAGCGTGGCCACGACGTGCGCACGACCACGACCGACCCTGACCGCGAGCAGCCGTGGTGGGGGGACCGGGTGGAGACCGTCGTCATGGACGCGCTCGACGCCGACCAGGTCGCGGCCGCCTGCACGGGCGTGGATGCGGTCTACTACCTGATCCACGGGATGGGCGGCGACAACTTCGCGCAGACCGATCGCCAGGCAGCCACGAATCTCGCGGATGGCGTACGTGCCCACGGCGTCGATCGGATCGTGTACCTCTCCGGGGTCATCCCGGATGTTGCCGACGACGAGCTCTCAGAGCACCTTGTGTCCCGCCGCGAGGTCGAGCGGATCTTGAGCGACAGTCCCGCGACCGTGGTCGTCCTGCGCGCTGCCGTGCTTTTCGGCAGTGGATCCACGTCGTTCGAGATCATCCGGCAGATCAGTGCACGGATGCCCGTGCACACCATCCCGACCTGGATGGACTCCCTGGTGCAACCGATCGCTCTCGTCGACGTGATCGAGGCATTGATCGGTGCTCTCACCTACACGGGCCCCTCGCGACACTTCGACGTGGGCGGCCCCGACCGGCTGCGCTACGGCGCGCTGCTCGAGGCATACACCTCGCACGCCGGGCTCGACCGCCCACAGATCGACGTGCCTCTGTTGCCGTCTGCGCTGGTCGGGACCCTCGTCGGCAGTCTCACCGACGTGCCCAGGCCCACCGTGGAGGCTCTGGTCGAGAGCCTGCACCACGACATGGTCGCCGCGGAAGACGACTTCCGGGAGATGCTGCTGCCCGAAGGACACCGTCTGGTGGGGCTGGACGAGGCGTTCCGCCGCTCTCTGGCCGAACGCGCGACGCTGCCCGAGGACGCCGACCCGATGGGCCCCCTGCCGCAGGACCCGGTCTGGGCCAGCGGCGGCGACGAACGGCCCGTGGTGGCCAAGGTGGTCGACGCGGTCAAGGACGTCCTGCCGGGCTCCTGAGCGCACGGCATGCTCCGCCTCCTGGTCGACGGCGCCGCGCTCGTGAGGAGAACACCCGCATGGTCAGCCAGCTGCCCGCCGTGCTGCTCGACGTGCGCGCGCGCTTCTCCGCGATCGAGGTAGGCCCACCTCAAGGGGCGAAGACCTCCCGCAGCCGATCCGCCTTCCAGCGCGACTCGGCGTACTCCTCAGCTACGTCGGAGTGCACGGTGATCCCGCCCCCGGTTCCGAGCACGTATCGCCCCTCTCCGGCGGTCATCAGCGAGCGGATCACCACCCCGAGGTCGGCCCGCCCGTCGGCGGAAACCCAGCCGAACGCTCCGGCGTAAGGTCCGCGCGCGCTGCTCTCGACCTGCTCGATGATCTGCATGGTGCGCAGCTTCGGCGCTCCGGTCATCGAGCCCGCCGGGAACAGCGTCCGGAGTGCCCCGACGGTGGTCACGTCATCACGGAGCCGGCCGCGGATCGTGGACACCAGTTGGTGCACCGTCTCGTAGGACTCCACCGCCATCAGGCTCGGCACCTCGACCGTGCCGGGCTCGCACACCATCGAGAGGTCGTTGCGGAGCAGGTCGGTGATCATCAGGTTCTCGGCACGGAACTTCGGCTCGGCGGCCAGCCGGTCGCGCAAAGCGGCGTCCTCCACCGGGGTGGCGCCGCGGGGGGTGGTGCCCTTGATCGGCTTGGTCTCGATCGCCCGGTCGGCGTCGACCAGGGCGTAGCGCTCGGGGCTCGAGCTCAGCAGCCAGGCCCGCGCGCCGGCGAGGTCGTGCTGGAGGAAGCCGGCGTACGGCGCGGGGTTGAGCTCGCGCAGCCGGAGGTACGCCGTCGCCGGGGCGAGACCGCTCTTCTGCTCTTCCCGGTAGGTGAGGTTGACCTCGTACGAGTTGCCCGCGTGCAGGTGCTCCTGGACCGTCGCGAACGCGAGCTCGTACGCAGGGTCGTGTGCTGAAGTGGCCGCCCTGGCAGCCATCTGGGCACTCGACCCGAGGAGGTCGTGGTCGAACATCCGCACGTGCCGGGCCCGCATCCACACGGCGTCCGGGATCCCGCTCCCGGTGGCGGCGGGAAGGTCGGGCCGGGAGGCGTAGCCGAAGTAGCCGAACCACTGGTCCGTCGGTCGCCCGGAGGCGAGCTCGCCTTCGAGGGCCGCGAAGACATCGGTCCCGACCACGTCCGTGCCGCCCGACGCGTGGCGGACGACCCGGCCGCGCGCGGCGTCGTAGGTCAGGGACACGTCGTCCTCGTCGAGCCAGCCGATGATCGAGCGGCGGCCGGACCACTCGCGAGCACCGCCCCCGTCGAGCCAGAAACAGCGAGGATGCGCGGCCACGACGTCGCGGAAGAAGGGGACCGGGTCCGTCACGAGCGGCCCAGGAAATTGGCGATCATCGCGGCGCCGTGCTCGGACAGGATCGACTCGGGATGGAACTGCACGCCCTCCAGCGGCAGCGACTCGTGCCGCACCCCCATCAGGACCTCGGGCCCCTCGTGCCGTTCGCCCGGGCACGCCGCCGTCGCGACCAGACAGTCGGGCAGGTCGAGGGCCGCGAGCGAGTGGTAGCGCACCGCCGCGAAGTCCTGCGGCAGGCCGGCGAAGACACCCTCACCGTCGTGGTGGATATGGGCGATCTCCCCATGGGCAGGCCGATGCAGGTCCTGCACCACGGTGCCGCCGTACGCCGTCACCAGTCCCTGCATGCCCAGGCACACGCCGAGCACCGGCACCGTGGCGGCGAGCAGCACCTCGCGGCCGACCGAGAAGTCCTCCGGGTTGTCCGGACTGCCGGGTCCGGGTGAGAGGACGACGAACTCGTGGGCAAGCACGTCCGTGGCCGCAACCTCGTCGTGCTGCACGACTTGGGGCAGGACTCCGGTGACCGAGGCGATCAGGTGGACGAGGTTCCACGTGTAGGAGTCGTGGTGGTCCACGACGACCACGTCCGGCGCGGGCACCGGTTCAACCTATCGCCTGACGTCACGACACTTCTCGGGCACGGGATCTTCGCCGACGACAGTCGAGCACGTCTCGAACTGCTCGAGGCGTCGAGTCAGCAGAGCAACCTCCGCCCGGTGGCGAGGGAGGTCGTAGCCGTTGCTCCGCTCGAACTCAGCCTCGTCGTAGTCGTAGAACTCCCAGGCGAAGTCGTCGACCAGCGGATCCGGGTCGAGGTCGTAGCGAACGAGCAGGCTCGAGCGGCCGCGGACCGCGACGTACGACGGGACCATGTCGATCTCCTCGTACGCGTACTGGTCGGGACCGCCGCTGATGTGGGACCAGGTGTGTTCGATGAAGGCGTAGTCGCGCCCCGCGCGATTCGGACGGGCAAAGGTCGGGACCAGCGACTCGCCTGAGCGATAGGGGGCGGGTGTCAGTCCCGCGAGGTCCTCGAAGGTCGGCGCCACGTCGATGTTGGACACCACCTGGTGGCGTTCACCCGGTCGCACGTCGGGCCCGACCACCAGCAACGGCACCCTGATGTCGCTGTCATAGGCGGCGCCCTTCCCCACGCCCAGTCCGTGCTGCCCCACGTGCAGCCCGTTGTCGGAGGTGACGACCACGTAGGTGTTCTTCGGGACCTCGCGCAGAATCCTCAGCAACAGCCGGTCCACGGACTGCACCATCCGGGCCCGGTCCCGGATCGTGGCCTGCGCCTCGCCGGCGCTGAGTCCGGCCGGCGTCCCGGTCCACTGCTGGACGGTGGTCCCGTCCGAACGGACCGCGGCGTTGCCCTTGCGGACCTGGCCGAGGCCGGGAAGGTCGTCCCTTCCCAGCTCCGAGCAGGGCAGTCGCCCGCAGTTGCCCTGCGGGTGGCCGAGGCGCGGGCGGTCACGGAAGGCTGCGGGGAAGTCTGGCTCCCCCGGCCAGGCGCCGTCGGGTTCGACGCGACTGTGGGGCGCGTACGGAGCGATCTCGAGCAGCCACGGCTGGGAGTCGCTGCGGTGACGGTCGAGGGAGAGGTCGGAGATCACGGTGCCGGCATAGGAGCGGTCCTTGACCGCCGCAGTGGCGTCGGCCGGCGGCTTGGGGTGGTGCTGGACGCGCAGCGCCCCGTCCTCGACGTAGCTGCTGTGGAACCCCCAGCCGTCGTACGCCGACGCGAAGACGGCGTTGAACTCCTCCCATCCCGGGGGTAGCGACGGGATCGGGCCGCCGGCCACGTACCGGTACTGATTGAGGTACTTGCCCACGAACCCCGTCGTGTAGCCGGCCGCCTGGAGTGAGACGGCGAAGCTCCGCTCGAGGTTGCCGTAGGCGGCGAACGCCGCGTAGCCACCCAGCGGGTGGCCGCGCTCGGTCGCGTCCGCATGATTCGTCAGGACGCCCGTCTGGTGAGGGTACTGACCGGTGAACAGGCTGGACCGGACACGCAGCACAACGAGTCGATGACGAACGAGCGGTCGTACGACGCTCCCGCGCGACGCATCGCGGCCCCGGTGCGCATCGTGGGCAGCAGGTCCATGGAGAAGTCGTCCATCAGCACGAACACGATGTTGGGCTGGTTTCCTCGCTCCGCGCCGCTGGGCACCTGGCTCCCCGGGAGGGAGCCGGCCCGGGCCGCCCCGACGCCGGCCCCAGATCCGCCGTCCGTGTCGAGGCCAGTGTCAGAGCAACCGGCCACCAGCAACGAGAGGGCGACCGATCAGCAGTCGCCAGCGAAATCCGGACTTGATGACGGCCCCCCAACCCCCGCGACGCACCGAGCGCCCTCGTCATGTGTGCCATCGATTGTCTGGTCCGACACACACGCCGTCTCGGTTTTCCAGAAGTTTTGCTCCTGCCTGGGGCTAGCGGGTGACCAGGAGCTCCCGGACGAGATCGTGGATCACGTCGTAGCCGTGCTCGGTCAGGATCGACTCGGCGTGGAACTGGATGCCGCGGTAGTGCGGACCCCGCAGGACGTGCACATCGCCGGTCAGCGGGTCAGCGTCGACCGCGACGCCTTCGGGGAGCGAGTCGCCGTCTCCGACCCGCCCGACGAACGTGTTGTAGAAGCCGACCCGCTCGGTGCGGCCCGCGATCGACACCGGGGACTGGGTCCCCTGGAAGACGATGTCCTTGAAGGCCAGCGGGATCCCGAGCTCGTGGCAGAGCGCCTGGTGGCCGAGGCAGACGGCCAGGAAGGGGGCCTCGCGGTCGAGGATCCGCCGCACGACCCGACGGAACGTCGCGATCTTGGGATCGTCGCCGTCGCGGGGATCGCCGGGGCCCGGCCCCACGATGACCAGGTCGTGATCGTCGACGTCGCCGTCGGCGTACTCGTCATGGCGCACGACTGTGCTGGTCATGCCGAGCACGCCAAGGACGTGACGGAGCATGTTCACGAAGTCGTCCTCGCCGTCGAGGACCACCACCGACTTCCCCTTCAGTGACGGATCGGGCGGGGCACCCGCCTGATCCGTCAACCAGAACCGGCTGAGCCGGCGGTTGCGCGCGTTGAGGGTGAGCAGGACGTCCTCGTCGCTGACCAGCTCCGCGAGGTTGACGTCCGGCTGGGGCGCCGGTGGGACGAGTCCGAAGGCGCTGAGGATCCCGCCGGCCTTGGCATGTGTCTCGGCGACCTCGTAGGCCGGGTCGGAGTCGCGGACCAAGGTCGCGCCGGCGGTCACCGTGAGCCGCCCGTCGAGATCGACGTCTGCCGTACGAATCACAATCGGGCTGTCGACGACCGGCCCACCCTCGGGGTCGCGACCCAGGATCGCGAGCGCAGCGCCGTAGTAGCCGCGCCCGTCGGGCTCGTACCGCTTGATCAGCCGGCAGGCGTTCTCGACCGGGCTGCCGGTCACCGTCGCGGCGTACATCGTGTCCCGCAGGACCTCACGGGGGTCGCGGTTCGTGCGGCCGGCGAGGAGATACTCGGTGTGGACGAGGTGGGTCATCGGCTTGAGGAACGGCCCGAGCACCTGGCCGCCCTCATGGCAGATGTCGCACATCATCTTCAGCTCTTCGTCGACCACCATGAAGAGCTCGTAGATCTCCTTCTCGTCCCTCAGGAAGTCGAGCAGACGAGGCGTCACGTCACCCTCGCGCGGGATCCGGAACGTACCGCTGATCGGGTTCATCCGGACGTCACCGCCGTGGATGGTCACGTGCCGCTCCGGGCTGGCGCCGATGAGGTAGCGGTCCCCGGTGAAGAAGACGTAGGTCCAGTAGGCGCCGCGCTCGCGCTCGAGCAGCCGTCGGAACACCGTCAGCGCCGTCGCCGCGCCCCAGTCGGACACCTGGGCGCGGTAGTGGCGCCCGATGACCAGGTTGGCGCCCTCCCCCTGGCCGATCTCGTCCCGGATGATGGCGTCGACGAGCCGCGCGTACTCCTCGTCGTCGGTCTCGAAGCCGCCCCGGTCGGTGAACTCGACCCCGGTGTCGTCGATCGCGTCGATCACCTCGGCGACGGAGAACTCCAGCTCGCTCTCGACGTCGACCACCACCAGCGGGGTGCCGTCGTCGTGCGCCTCGAACCCGCGCTCGGCCACCTGCCGGAACGGGATCGCCAGCAGGCGGTCGGCGATGTGCCCGTCCTCGGGCGCGCCCTCCTCGAGAGGTACGTCGAGGATCGACTCGACCACGTGACGACGACCGCCCACGATCCCGACCGTGTCCCGGTCACCCGCCCGGGTCGAGCGCCGGATGATCGCCCACGCCTCGTGCTCCTGGATCTGCTCGATCGCAGCACGCGCGTCGATCTCGAGGGCCATGGCCCAAACCCTAGTTGTGCCGAGTCGGCGCAACTGCAACTCGCTGGACGGTCGAGACGGCGTGAATGCAACGGCGCCAGCGTGCAGACGCGCCGACTCGCGCTCCATCAGCCCAGCAGACGCGCCGACTCGCGCTAGGAGAGGGTGGTGAGGAGCTGGGTGGCGCGGGTGAGGACGACGTAGAGGGTGGCGCGGCCGGTGGCGGACTCGGCCTCGATCTCCTGCGGCCGCACCACCACGATGCCGTCGAACTCCAGACCCTTGGTGTCCAGACCGGTCAGCACCACGACCCGGTCGTCGCCGGACGGCGCGGTGGTCGAGCCGACGGCGGCGCGGGCGGCCGGCGCATCGGCGGCCAGCTCGGGCCACGAGGCCAGCCAGGCGTTGACCTCGGAGCGGCGGGCGACGGGTACGACGACCGCGACGGTCCCCGACACCGACCCGGCGATCTCCGTGACGGCCTCTCGGGTCGCCGACTCCAGGTCCGCGACGTCGACGACCTCACGGGGCGGCACGCCGGTGGAGCGGACGGCGGTCGGGAGGTCGGCATCGAGGCCGACCCGCTCGGCGTAGGCCGCGGCGTGGGCGTAGATCTCCGAGGAGTTCCGGTAGTTCGTCGACAGGTGAAACTCGTGCAGGGCCTTGCCCTCGAGGGCGTCGGCCCGCGCGGCGGCGGACTCCTCGGGCACCGGCCACGACGACTGGGCAGGGTCGCCGACGATCGTCCACGAGGCGGCGCGGCCTCGGCGCCCGACCATCCGCCACTGCATGGGCGAGAGGTCCTGGGCCTCGTCGACGAGGACGTGCGCGAACCCGTCGTCCTCGACCCGGTGCGTCGGCGGCGCCCAGGCACGGCCGGTGGGGGCGTACTCCCGGTCGGCGGCGGTGGTGAGCTCGGCCAGGTCGGCACCGACGTGGTCGTCGAGCTGGTGGTCCTCCTCATGCCGGGCGGGGACGTCACCGAGGGCGTAGCGGAGCTCGTCGAGCAGCGGCACGTCCTCCACCGAGACGTCGGGAAGCGCGCCCTCGGCCACCGAGGATCCCCAGGACTTGGCCAGCAGCCGCTGGTCCTCGCCGCTGAGCACGCCCTCGGCCACGCGGGCCAGGAAGTCGGGGTCCCGCAGCCAGGACAGCACCGTCGGCGCATCCAGTGGCGGCCACCACTCGATCGCGAAGTCGACGAACCCCTGGTGCGACAGCATCTCGTCGTCGAACGCCTCGCGCCCGCGCTCGCGGCCGCGCTCGCCGCGCACCTGACGCCACATGGCGTCGAGCAGGGTCGCGGCTACACGTGGCAGCTGCCGGTTGCGGCGGCCGTGCGACATGAGCTGGCGACGCAACCGGCCCAGCAGGGCGCGGTCGAGCACGATGGTGTCGTCGCGCCAGAAGATCCGGAACTCGGTGGGGCTGCCGGGCACCTGCTGGCGGGCCGTACGCCGCATCACCTCGGCCATGCGTGCCGACCCCTTCACGTCGGCAACCGCGGGCTCGTCGTGCCGCACCGCACGCACCCCGTCGACGACCTCGCCGAGCGACCGCAGGGCGACCGCGGTCTCACCGAGCGACGGCAGCACCCGCTCGATGTAGCGCATGAACACGCCGCTCGGGCCGACGATCAGGACGCCGCCACCCTCGTAGCGACGGCGGTCGGTGTAGAGCAGGTATGCCGCCCGGTGCAGGGCGACGACGGTCTTGCCTGTGCCGGGGCCTCCCGAGATCGAGACCACGCCGCGGGAGGGAGCCCGGATCGCCTGGTCCTGCTCGGCCTGGATGGTCGCCACGATCGAGTGCATCGACCGGTCCCGGGCGCGTGAGAGCTGGGCCATCAGCGCGCCCTCGCCGACGATCGGCAGGTCGGTGTCGGTCCCCTCGAGCGCTTCAGCGTCGAGCAGCTCGTCCTCGACCCCCACCACGCGCGGGCCGGTGCACCTCAGCACGCGCCGTCGTACGACCTCGTGCGGTTCGGCGGCCGTGGCCTGGTAGAAGACCGCGGCGGCGGGTGCCCGCCAGTCGATCAGCATCGAGTCGCGGTGTTCGTCGCGGAGCCCGATGCGTCCGATGTAGCGAGGCTCGGGGTCGACCTCCTCGCGCAGGTCGAGGCGCCCGAAGACGAGCCCCTCATGGGCGGCGTCGAGCTGCGCCATGCGCTTGGCGGCCTGGAAGACCATGGCGTCCCGCTCGACCAGGCCGCCCTCGTGGCCCAGCCGTCCCCGGCCGTGTCCCTCGCGGGCGATCTCCTGGGCAGCCCGCGACGACTTCTCGAGCTGGAGGTAGACGCGGTCCACGAACTCCTGCTCGCGAGCGATCTCACGCTCGGCAAGCTCTTCGGTCAACGTTCGTTTCTTTCTGTCCCCGGGTTTGTGGCAAGTCCTCAAGCCTACCCCGGCAACCGGCGCTCGCGCGGCGGATGTCAGCCGAACGACCCGGCTAGGTCTTCTTCCGGTTCAGGAACGCCGTCATCGCCTCGCGGGCGTCGTCGGACGCGAACAGCCGGGCTGACAGCGCGGCCATCTCCTCGCCGCCGGCATCGATCCGGGCGACCAGGTCGCGGTTGAGGATGCGCTTGGACTCCCGCAGACCCTGCGGCGCCCCCGTGGCGAGCGAGGCGCACACGCGCTCGACCTCCGGGTCGAGCCGGTCGGCGGGGACCGCCGTCGTCACCAGTCCGTAGGACGCCGCCTCGGCGCCGCTGAACACCTCGCCGCCGAGGGTGGCCAGCGCGGCCGCCCGCGGGTTCATCCGGTGGTGGACGGTCAGGGAGATGATCGCGGCCGCCAGCCCCAGCTTCACCTCGGTCAGCGCGAAGGTGGCGTCCTCGGCCGCGATCGCGATGTCGGAGGCGGCGACGATGCCGATGCCGCCGGCTCGGACCGCCCCGTGCAGCCGGGTCACGACCGGCTTGTCCATGGTGGCGATCAGCCGCTGGAGAGCGACGATGCGGCGCGCACCCTCCACCATCCCCTCGCCGGTGGCCTCGGACAGGTCGGCGCCGGAGCAGAAGGCCCGGCCCTCCGCCCGGATCAGCACCACCCGGACCTTGTCGTCCGCCGAGGCGGCCTCGAGGTGGCCGAACAGCTCGGTCACCATCTGTCGGGACAACGCGTTCCGGTTGTGCTGCGAATCCAGGGTGACGGTCGCGACGGGGCCGGCAAGGTCGTAGTGCACGAGGGAGGTCATGGCCCGCATCCTGCCGCAGCAGGGATCCGCGGAGGCCACCGCTCCGAACCACCGTGCATGACCACACGACTGACCTGGGCCGGCTTCGGAATCCTCGCGACCCTCGTCGGGATGGCCGCGGGCCATCTCGTCGCCGCGTTTACCAACCCGGCCGCCTCCCCCGTCCTGACGGTGGGGTCGACGGTGATCGACCTCACCCCCACCCCCCTGAAGGAGTGGGCGATCCGGACCTTCGGCGACAACGACAAGCTGGTCCTGGTCGGCTCGGTCCTGCTCGGCGCCCTGGCGCTCGCCGCCGTCGCCGGGCTGCTGGCCAGGAGTCGGCTCCTGCTCGGTGCGGGCCTGCTCGTGCTGCTGGTCGCCTCGGCGGCCGTGATGGCGCTGCTCCGCCCCGAGGCTGCCGCCACCGACGTCCTGCCCGCGGCCGTGGCGGGCCTGCTCGGGGTGGCCGCCCTCGCGCTGCTGGCACGCCTGGACGGGGGCCGCAGCACCCGGACGCCCGCCTCGTCGCCCCCCGGCGAGCGGGCACCCGGACACCCGGCGGGCGTCGGCCCGGCACCCAGTCGCCGCGGTGTGCTGATCGCCGCCGGGGCGCTCACCGCCACCGCCGCGGCGCTCGCCACCGCCGGGCAGTGGGTCACCGGTCGGCGCACGACGCCGGCGGGCGTCACCCTGCCCCGGCCCACCGACCCGGCACCGGGCCTGCCGACGGACCTGCGCGGCAAGGTGCCGGGGATCAGCCGGCTGCAGACGCCGAACAGCTCGTTCTACCGGGTCGACACCCGCCTGACCCTGCCGATCATCAGCCTCGACGACTGGACGCTGACCATCGACGGTGACGTCGAGAACGAGCTCACCCTCACCTACGACGACCTCCTCGAGATGCCGATGATCGAGCGCGACATCACGTTGACCTGCGTCTCCAACGACGTCGGCGGCCCCTACGTGGGCGGGGCCCGCTGGCTCGGCGTGCCGCTCTCGGACCTGCTCGACCGGGTCAAGGTCGGCCGGGACGCGGACCAGATCTTCTCCCAAGACGTCGACGGGATGACCATCAGCACCCCGCTCGATCCGGCCAGGGCCCAGAAGGACGCGATGCTCGCCGTCGGCATGAACGGCGAGGCGCTGCCACGGGAGCACGGCTTTCCGGCCCGCCTGGTGATCCCCGGCCTCTACGGCTTCATCAGCGCCACCAAGTGGATCTCGCGGATGACGCTGACGACGTACGACGAGAAGCAGGCCTACTGGACCGAGCGGGGCTGGGCGACCGACGCCCCCATCAAGATCGCCAGCCGGGTCGACACCCCCCAGTCGTTCTCGACCATCAAGTCCGGTGAGACCTTCATCGGCGGGGTGGCGTGGGCCCAGACCCGGGGCATCGGGAAGGTCGAGGTCCAGGTCGACGGCGCCGCCTGGCAGGAGGCCAGGCTCGGTCCGGCGGTCGGGGTGGACTACTGGCGCCAGTGGTACTTCCCCTGGACCGCAGAGCCCGGCGAGCACGACATCTCGGTGCGCGCGACCGACCTCGACGGAGAGCTCCAGACCGACGCGAAGGCCACGCCGTTCCCGAACGGCTCCAGCGGCCGGCAACGAATCATCGTGACGGTCGGCTGACCACCAATCCGGTCCTCGCACAGTTCCGAAGCACTGTCAGCACACACAATCGCCAGTCAACGAAAGGCTCCACCATGTTGCACACGACCACCCTTCGCCGGGCCGGCGGCCTCGCCGCCGTCGCCCTCACCCTGACGCTCGGCCTGTCGGCCTGTGGCGGGGACGCGGAGTCGGCCACCGGCTCCGGCGAAACCACCACGCAGTCCGAGCAGCCCGTCGAGGAGGAGTCCGCCCCCATGGAGGAGGACGCCAGCGCCGAGACCTACGGCGCTGGCTGCGCCCAGGTTCCCACCAGCGGTGCCGGGTCCTTCAACGGGATGGCGACCGCCCCGGTCGCCTCCGCCGCGAGCGCGAACCCGCTGCTCAAGACGCTGGTCACCGCAGTCACCGAGGCCGACCTGGTCGAGCCCCTCAACTCGGCCCCCGCGCTGACGGTCTTCGCGCCGGCCGACCCGGCCTTCGCGGCGATCCCCAAGAAGGACCTGAACGCCGTGCTGGCGGACAAGAAGCTGCTGGGCTCGATCCTCACCCACCACGTGGTCGGCGAGAAGATCGCACCGGACCAGCTGTCCGGCGAGTTCGAGACGCTCAACGGCGACACGCTGAAGATCAACGGCTCGGGCGAAGAGGCCACCATCGGGGACGAGAAAGCGCAGGTCCTCTGCGGCAACGTCCCGACCGCCAACGCGACCGTCTACGTGATCGACACGGTGATGATGCCCTGATCGGGTTCCCCGACGGGCTCTCTAGCGCGAGGATCATCACTGTGGAATCCATTCGGCCCACTCCCTCCGGCGCCCCCTCCTCAGAGGCGGGGGCGCCGGAGGCGACCGACCCGGGGCTGCTGCTGAAGCTGTCGGGCCGGGGCGACGAAGCAGCTTTCGCCAGGTTGTACGACGCCATGGCCCCCCGGGTCTTCGGCCTCGCGGTCCGCGTCGTGCGCGACCCGGCCCAGGCCGAGGAGGTGGCCCAGGAGTCGTTCCTCGAGCTCTGGCGCACCTCTGCCCGGTTCGACGCGGACCGCGGTAGCGCGGTCCCGTGGATCCTGACGATCGTGCACCGCCGGGCGGTCGACCGGGTCCGGTCTGCGGAGGCCAGCAGCCGCCGGGACACGACGTACCACGACAAGAACCAACCGGTCGCGCACGACGCGACCGCCGAGGCCGCCCAGGCCTCCCTCGAAGCCCGCCGGGTGCGCGGGGCGCTGGGCTCCCTCACCGAGGTCCAGCGCCAGGCGATCGAGCTGGCGTACTTCGGCGGATACACGCACACGGAGGTGGCGAGCATGCTGGACCTGCCGGTCGGCACCGCCAAGACGCGGATCAGGGATGGCCTGATCCGGTTGCGCGACGAGATGGGAGTGGCCGCGTCATGACCGAGATTCACGCCCTGTCGGGCGCCTACGCCGTCGACGCTCTCGACGACATCGAGCGCGCCCAGTTCGAGCGCCACCTCGCCGAGTGCGCCGAGTGCCGCGCCGAGGTCGCGAGCCTCCGCGACACCGCAGGACTGCTGGCCGAGACGACCGCCACCGCACCGCCGGGAAGCCTGCGGGAGCGGGTGCTGACCGACATCACCACCGTGCGGCCGCTGCCGCCCGCGGTGAGGACAGGAGGGGCGTCCCGCCGTCGGTTTCGCCTGGCCCCGCTGGCTGCCGCGGCTGCCCTGATCGCCGCCGTCGGCACCGGCGTCATCGTCACAGAGCCCTGGTCCGACGACCCCTCCCAGACCCAGGTCACCGCCGTGGACCGGGTCCTCCAGGCCGAGGACGCGGAGAGGTACACCAAGGCGATCGACGGCTCCGAGGCGACGCTGGTCCGCTCCCCCTCGCTGAACAAGGCGGTGCTGCTGACCAAGAACATGGCACCGCCACCGGAGGGCAAGGTCTATGAGCTGTGGCTCGACCACGAGGGCGTGGGGATGGTGCCCGCCGGGCTGATGAGCCAGGGCGGGGAGCAGCAGATCCTGCTCGAGGGCGATCCGGCCACGGCTCTCGGCGCCGGGATCACCGTCGAGCCCGCTGGCGGCTCGGAGGAGCCCAGCCTGCCGCCGGTGACCCTCTTCTCCTTCGAACGGGCCTAGCCGCCATGGGGACCACTCCACTCGTGGCCGTCATCGGCTCGGGTGTCGCGGGGCTGACCGCTGCCCACGTGGCGGCCAAGTCTGCACACGTCACCCTCTTCGAGGCCGACGACCGGCTCGGCGGTCACGCTGACACGCATCTGGTGACCGAGGGCGACCGGACCCTCGCCATCGACACCGGGTTCATCGTCCACAACCGACGCACCTACCCGACCCTGCTGCGGCTCTTCGACGAGCTCGGCGTGGAGACCCAGGAGTCGGAGATGTCGCTGTCGGTGCGCGACGACCACACCGGCCTCGAGTACGCCGGCGCGCGCGGGCTCCGTGGGCTCTTCCCGGCCGGCACCGACCTGGCCGACCCGGCGTACCTGCGGCTGCTCACCGAGATCCCCCGCTTCCATCGGCGGGCGCGCCGTCTGGTCTCGAGCGCCGGCGGCGGTGACGACCGGACCCTCCGGGACTTCCTGCGGGCCGGCCGCTTCTCGGCTTACTTCGAACGGCACTTCATGGAGCCGCTGGTGGCCGCGGTCTGGTCGTGCGACCCGGACGTCGCGCTGGACTACCCGGCGCGGTACCTGTTCGAGTTCCTGCACCACCACGGGATGCTGCGGGTCTTCGGCTCGCCCACGTGGCGGACCGTCACCGGCGGCTCCCGCGAGTACGTCGACCGGGTCGCCGCCGGCCTCGCCGACGTCCGGCTGGGCACGAAGGTGACCTCGGTGCGCGACACCGGCTCGTCGGTGGAGGTCACCGACGGCAACGGTGACGTCACCGACGTCGACGCCGTGGTGATCGCGACCCATCCGGGCCAGGCGCTGGCGATGCTGGCCGAGCCGACGCCGGAGCAGCAGGACGTGCTCGGCGCCATCCCCTACTCCGACAACGTCGCGCAGCTGCACACCGACGAGTTGCTCCTGCCACGCGCCGCCGGCGTCCGGGCATCGTGGAACTTTCTGCGCCCCTCGGAGTCGGCGTCCACCGGTGGTGTCACCGTCACCTACGACCTGACCCGCCTTCAGCGGCTGGACACCGAGACCCCTTACCTCGTGACGCTGGGCGGCGAGCACCTCGTCGACCCGGCGAAGGTCATCGACCGCATGGAGTACGCGCACCCGCTCTACGACCCCTCGTCCGTCGCGGCCCGGCGCCGGCTGCCCGCCATCGCCACCGACCGAATCGCGTTCGCGGGGGCTTATCACGGCTGGGGGTTCCACGAGGACGGCGCCCGGTCCGGCGCGGCTGCTGCCGAACGGCTCGGGCTCACCTGGCCGGCGCCGCCCTCGGGAGCGGCCCACCCGAAGCTGGGCGCCTACGCGACCACGATCCGCCACACGCGGCGCAGGCCGTTCCGCCGCACTTTCGAGCACCGGTCCCACACCTGGCTGGTCGACCTCGATCGCCTCCCCGACCACGGGCCGCTCGGCCGGTTCGAGGCACGCGACCACCTCGGATCGCCGGATCGGAGCCTCCGCGAGAACGTCGAGGCGTTCCTGGCCGCGAACGGCCTCGACGTCGTCGGCGGGCGGATCCTGATGGCCGCACAGCCGCGCGCCTTCGGGTTCTGCTTCAACCCGATCAGCGTCTTCTGGTGCTTCGACCGGGCCGGCGCGCAAGCGGCGGTCCTGGTCGAGGTGCACAACACCTACGGCGACCGCCACGCCTACCTCGTCCACCCCGATCCGCAGGGTCGCGCCACCACCATGAAGGGCATGTACGTCTCACCGTTCCACGGCACCGACGGCACCTACGAGCTGGCCGTGCCGGTGCCCCGGGAGCGGCTGCACGTCGCCGTCGCCCTCCGCACCGACGACGGGACCGTGTTCAGCGCCTCCCTCACCGGGTCCCCGACCGAGCACAGCGCGCTGCGGGCCGCGCCCGCAACCCTCGTCGGTGCGCTGCAGATCCGGATGCACGGCATCTGGCTGTGGCTGCGTCGGCTCCCGGTGCGACCCCGGCCGGACCACCATCAAGAAGGAGTGTCGTGACCCTCGCCCCCTCCCGCCCGCCTGCGGCCGCCTGGCCCGGGCTGGGCGTCGTCCCCTCCGGAATCCGGGCCGCGGTGTCGGCCCGCGTTGCCCGCCGACTCTTCGAGGCTGCCGTGTCCCGGCTCGACGTGACCGTCGTGGTCGACGACCCAGACGGCTGCCAGGTCCTGGGGCGAGGCGGTCCGGTGATGACCGTGCACCGCCCTCACGAGCTCTTCGCCCGGATCGGGCGGCACCAGCTGATCGGTTTCGGCGAGGCCTACCTCACCGGGGCCTGGGACGCCGAGGACCTGGCGAGCTTCCTGACCGTGCTGGCGGCCGACCTGCCCGACCTGGTCCCCCGCAGCCTGCAACGGCTGCGGGCGATGGTGGTCGCGCGTCCACCCCGGATGCACCGCAACAGCACACGGAACACCCGCGACAACATCGCCCACCACTACGACTTGTCCAACGACCTGTTCGGGCTCTTCCTGGACCAGTCCCTGAGCTACTCCTCGGCGCTGTTCGACACCGAGGTCCTTCCGGCAGGCGGCCATCGGCGGGCGGCCGTGCCCGCCGAGGGCTCCGATCTGCATACCGGTCAGCTCCGCAAGATCGAGAGGCTCCTCGACGAGACCCGGGTCGGAGAGGGCACCCGCGTGCTCGAGATCGGCACCGGCTGGGGCGAGCTCGCGATCCGCGCTGCTCACCGCGGAGCAACGGTGCGCACCGTCACCCTCTCCACCGAGCAGAAGGCCCTGGCCGAGGAGAGGATCGCCGCGGCCGGGGTGGCGCATCGGGTCGAGGTCGAGCTGTGCGACTACCGCCAGCTGTCTCCCGAGGACGGCAGGTACGACGCCGTCGTCTCGGTCGAGATGATCGAGGCGGTCGGCCACGAGTACTGGTCGACGTACTTCTCGGCCGTCGACCGGCTGCTCGCGCCGGGCGGGCGGGTCGGGATCCAGGCGATCACGATGCCGCACGACCGGATGCTGGCGACCCGCCGTACCTACACCTGGATCAACAAGTACATCTTCCCCGGCGGCTTTCTGCCCTCGGTCGAGGCGGTCGAGCAGGTGACTTCCCGGGACACCTCGCTGCGCGTCAGCAACCGTCTCTCCATGGGGTTGCACTACGCCGAGACGCTGCGGCAGTGGCACGAGGCGTTCCTCGCGGCGTCCGGGAAGGTGCGGCGGCTGGGGTTCGACGACACCTTCGAGCGGATGTGGCGCTTCTACCTGGAGTACTCTCGCGCCGGCTTCACCTCCGGCTACCTCGACGTGCAGCAGTTCACGCTCGCCCGACCGGAGGGACAGCCGTGATCGCGCCTCGCCTCGCCACCGCCCTGGAGCCGTTGGTCGGCGGCGACCTGCCGGTGCGGCTGCGCGCCTGGGACGGCTCCGAGGCCGGCCCGGTGGACGCGCCGGTCGTGGAGCTCCGCTCGCCGAATGCGGTGCGCCGCATGCTCCGGCACCCAGGCGAGCTCGGCGCCGCGCAGGCCTACGTCACCGGCGAGCTCGACGTGCCCGAGGTCGACGGCTGGGACCTCGGCACGGCGCTCTCACATGCGTTCTCGATCGCCCGCGACCGGCGCCTCGGTGGTGGACGGCTCTCGCCAGCGGCCGTCGTGCAGGCGGTCCGCACCGCGTCGTACGTCGGCGCGCTGGGCCGGCCGCCTGCCGCGCCCGCGTCGCAGGCCCGGCTCCGCGGTCGATTGCACAGTCGGCTACGGGATCGGCGGGCGATCAGCCACCACTACGACCTGTCCAACGAGTTCTACTCGCGGCTGCTGGACCCATCGATGGCCTACTCGTGCGGGTACTGGACCTCGACCGACCCGTCCTACACACTCGCGGACGCCCAGCACGTCAAGCTCGACCTGGTCTGCCGCAAGCTCGGCCTCGAGCCCGGGATGTCCCTGCTGGACGTCGGCTGCGGCTGGGGTTCGTTGTCCCTGCACGCTGCCGAGCACTTCGGCGCACGGGTCACCGGGGTCACGATCGCGGAGGAGCAGAAGGCGTTTGTCGACGCGCGCATCCGCGAGCGCGGACTGGACGATCTGGTGGAGATCCGGTTGCAGGACTACCGCGAGATCCCGGGCGAGGGGCGCTACGACGCCGTGGGCTCGATCGAGATGGGCGAGCACGTCGGCGAGGCCAACTACCCGACGTACGTCGAGGTGCTGCGTCGCGCCGTACGCCCCGGCGGGCGCGTGCTGGTCCAGCAGATGAGCCGCACCGGCCCGCATCCCGGCGGCGGACCGTTCATCGAGGCGTTCATCGCGCCCGACATGCACATGCGGCCCGTGGGGGAGACCGTCGCGTACCTCGAGCAGGGGGGCCTCGAGGTCCGCGACGTCCACGGCTTGCGTGAGCACTACGTGCGCACCGTGCAGGGATGGCTCGACCAGTTCGAGGCCAACCTCGACGAGCTGACCGCGCTGGTCGGCGCGGAGGTCGTCCGGGTCTGGCGGCTCTATCTCGTCGGCGGACAGCTGGCCTTCCGCGACGGCCGGATGGGCGTGGACCAGATCCTCGCGGTCCGACCCGGCGGCGCGCACACGGTGCCGCCGCAGCGTGCGTGGTGAGATGCTGGACCTCGTGACCCAGCTGCTGACCGTCTCCGCGGTCTCGCTCGGCGTCGCCGCCGTCGCCATGGTGATCACGGCCTGGGTGGCCCGACGCGTCGACCGGGCCTCGGTCGTCGACGTCACCTGGGGGATCGCCCTCATCGGCATCTCCGCGGTCTGCGCCGTGCTCGGCGACGGCTGGCTGCCGTGGCTGCTCCTGGCGCTGGTGACCGTCTGGGGGGGCCGGCTGTCGTGGCACATCTGGCGCCGCGCCCGCGGCCACGGCGAGGACCCGCGCTACGCAGAGCTGTTGGCCCCGCACTCCCCCGAGACCGACCGGTCCGCCTGGTTCGCCGCGGCGGTCCGCAAGGTGTTCCTGATCCAGGGCGTGTCCCTGTGGTTCGTGTCCTGGCCACTGCAGGCGGCCGCCGTCGCGACGGTCGACGCCGTGGCCCTGGTGTGGGCCGGGGTGGTGGTGTGGGCCGTCGGCTTCGGCTTCGAGACGATCGGCGACGCCCAGCTGGCGGCGTACAAGGCCGACCCCGACCGCGGCCCGGTGATGGACCGAGGCCTGTGGGCCTGGACCCGGCACCCCAACTACTTCGGCGACGCCTGCGTGTGGTGGGGCATCTGGCTCGCCGGCGCCGCCTCGACCGGGTGGCTGCCGGCGCTGGTGACCGTGCCGGCACCGATCGCGATGAGCTACTTCCTGGCCTACGCCACCGGCGCCAAGCCGCTGGAGAAGACGATGATGCAACGCCCCGGCTATCCGGAGTACGCCGCCCGGACATCAATGTTCTTTCCCCTCCCGCCGCGCCGCTGACCCGCCCGCGCGTGGTTGACTCGGTGGCATGGACGCGGTGACAGCGGCGTTCGTGGCGTATCCCCGGTCCGGTTTCCTGCCGAGGAGCCAGCGCCGCTCGGCGGCCTTCGACGGGCCGCTGGCGATCGGGCACGGACAGACGAACTCCCAGCCCCGGACCGTCGACGCGATGCTGCGTCTGCTTGGTGTGGAACGCGGCCACCGGGTGCTGGACGTCGGATCCGGCTCGGGCTGGAGCACGGCGCTGCTGGCCCACCTGACCGGCAACACCGGCGAGGTGCTCGGCGTGGAGATAGAGCCCGGCCTGGTGAAGTTCGGCCGCGACAACCTGGCCGCCACCCACCAGCCGTGGGCCTCGATCGAACGGGCCGCGCCCGGGGTGCTGGGCCTGCCCGACCGGTCGCCATACGACCGGATCCTGGTCTCCGCCGAGCCGCGCACCCTCCCCGACCAGCTCGTCGCTCAGCTGGTCGTGGGCGGACGGATGGTGATCCCGGTCAGCGGCACCATGCTGGTCGTGGTGCGAGGGGAGAGCGGGGTCGAGGTCTCCGAGCACGGAGGCTACCGCTTCGTGCCCCTTCGGTGAGGCGCGCGGCCGGGCGCCCTAGCCCGGCCGCGACACGCGGCCCGCCAGCGAGGCCGGCGCCTGCAGGCAGTAGGAGTCGGTCAGCAGCTCGGCGAGCTCCTCCCAGTCGGTGTCGTCGTCGAGCAGGAGACCCACCACGTTGCGGCCCCAGCCGGCGCGGAAGTAGGGCGGCCCGAGGTGCTCGAGGGCCATCACCTCGTCGGGCTCGGCGCGGAAGGTGACCCGGAACAGCTGGTCCTCGCCGCCGAACACGTGGGCGACCGTCGCCCCGCCGACCCGCCAGCGGGTGCCGACCCAGGCGCTCTCCTGGTGACACTCCGGGAGGGCGCCGAGGATCGCGCCGAGCCGACGACGTGTCTGCTCCGGCACGAGGGGACGATCCGGCCTGGCCACGCCGCCGAGCCTGCCACGCCGGTCGAACCAGCGGCAGGGGCCGGCCCTCGGTGAGCGGTCACGCCTTGCGGGGCCTGCTCGGTGGCCGGGTGCGCCCCCCGACTCGTGGCGAGTCGTGGACTTCGTGATGGTTGCTTGCCCCACGAGGTCCCCATTCCCCGCCTGGGCGGGGAAACCGCCGACCCCGCGCCTCAGTACGACTTGGGCAGCCCCAGCGAGTGCATGGCGATGAAGTTGAGGATCATCTCCCGGCTGACCGGAGCGATCCGGCCGGCCCGGGTGGCGACGAGGAGGCCGGCCATGCCGTACTCCTGGGTGATCCCGTTGCCGCCGTGCGCCTGGACCGCCCGGTCGGCGGCATCGCAGGCGGCCTCAGCGGCGGCGTACTTCGCCATGTTGGCCGCCTCCCCGGCGCCCATGTCGTCGCCGGCCTCATACAGCGCGGCAGCCTTCTGGGTCATCAGCCGGGCGAGCTCGGTCTCGATGTGCGACTGGGCCAGCGGGTGGGCGATCGCCTGGTGGGCACCGATCGGCGTCTGGAAGACGGTGCGCTCCTTCGCGTACGCCGCCGCGCGGCCGAGCGCGAACCGGGCCAGCCCGGTGGAGAACGACGCCGCCATGATCCGCTCCGGGTTGAGCCCGGCGAACAGCTGCACCAGCCCGGCGTCCTCATCGCCGACCAGGGCGTCCGAGGGCAGTCTGACGTCGTCGATGAAGACCTGGAACTGCTGCTCGGGCGAGACGATCTCCATCGGGATCGGCTTCGCCTCGAGGCCCTCGGCGTCGGTCGGGACCACGAACAGGCACGGCTTGAGCTTTCCGGTCTTCGCGTCCTCGGTCCGGGCCACGACCAGGACGTTGTCGGCCTCGTCGATGCCGGAGATGTAGATCTTGCGGCCGGTCAGCAACCACTCGTCGCCGTCGCGGCGTGCGGTGGTGGTGATGTTGTGGGAGTTGGTGCCTGCGTCGGGCTCGGTGATCGCGAACGCCATCGTGCCGGTGCCGTCGCAGATCCCCGGCAGCCACCGTCGCTTCTGCTCATCGGTGCCGTAACGGCTGATCACGGTGCCGCAGATCGCCGGGCTGACCACCATCATCAGCAGGGGACAGCCCTGGGCTGCCAGTTCCTCGCAGACCGCGGCCACGTCGCCGATCCCACCACCACCGCCGCCGTACTCCTCGGGGATGTTGATGCCGAGGTAGCCGTTCTTGGCGATCGCCATCCACAGGTCGGTGGTCTTGCCGCCGGAGCGGGCCTGCTTGGTGAAGTACTCGCGGCCGTAGCCGCTGGCCAGCTTCGACACCTCGCGCCGGAGCGCCTGGCGCTCCTCGGTTTCGCTGAACTGAGTCATTCCTCTGCTCCTGATTCCTCTACGACGGCCAGGACCTCGCCCGCGGCGACCTGCGCTCCGGGTCGTACGTCGATCTCGGTGACCACGCCGGCCCGGGGCGCGGTCACGGTGTGCTGCATCTTCATCGCTTCGAGCACCAGGACGGTCTCGCCGGCCTCGACGCGCTGGCCCGCCTCGACGGCCACCCGCACCACCGTGCCGGGCATGTGCGCGAGCAGGCTGCCGCTGGCGACCCGGTCGGCCGGGTCGGTGAACCGCGGCACCTCTCGGAGACTCACGGACAGAAGTGGACCGTCCAGGTGGACCTCCCGCGTGCCGGGAGCGGCTCCGCGGCAGATGTGTCCGCTGGTGTCCGAAGCAACGCCGTCGACCTCGAGCCGGACCCGCGTCGCCGAGGCCTCGAGCACGGTGATCCCGTCGACGACGTACCCGTCGCGGCCGCCGTACCACTCGACCGGCGGGTGACCCTCGAACTCGGTGCGCTGGGGCTGGCTCACCACGCTGCGCCAGCCGACCGGAATCCCCTTCTGGACGGTCCGGCGCGACGCGTCGTCCTCGGCGAGCATGAGCGCCGCCGCGACGAGCGTTGTCCGGTCGGGGCCCTCAGGGGGCTCCCTCAACGTTGATCGAGTCAGAAAGGCGGTGCTCACGTCACCGTCCAGGAAGCCCGGATCGGTGAGGACCGCGACGAGCTGGTCGCGGTTCGTGGTGACGCCGTGGATCCGCGCGCGTGCCAGCACGCCCGCCAGCTGCCGAGCGGCCCGCTCCCGGCTCGGGGCGTGACAGATCACCTTGGCGAGCATCGCGTCGTAGAACGTCGAGACCGTGCTCCCCGACGCGTACCCGGCGTCGACACGCACGCCCGGCTCCTGGGGGATCTCGAACAGGGTCAGGACGCCGCTCTGCGGTGTGTGGTCGGCGGCGGGGTCCTCGGCGTACAGCCGGACCTCGATCGCGTGGCCGGAGGCGGCCGGGTCGGGAACGAGCACGGGTAGTTTCTCGTGCTCAGCAACGCCCAGCTGCAGCTCGACGAGGTCGACGCCGAAGACGGCTTCGGTGACGGGGTGCTCCACCTGGAGCCGGGTGTTCATCTCCAGGAAATAGAAGGAGTCCGCGCCTGGTCGTCCAGGGTCATAGAGGAACTCCACGGTGCCGGCGCCGCGATAGTCGATGGCCGCTGCGGCGGCGCGCGCCGCCTCGTGCAGCGCCCGTCGAGTTGGCTCGGGCAGCCGCGGGGCCGGTGTCTCCTCGACGACCTTCTGGTGGCGTCGCTGGACGGAGCAGTCCCGCTCGCCGAAGACCTGCACGTTGCCGAACTCGTCGCCGACGACCTGCGCCTCGACGTGACGACCGTGCTCGACGAAGGGCTCGACGAAGACGGTGCCGTCGCCGAACGCGCTCTCTGCCTCGCTCCTGGCCTTCTCGATCTCTGCGTCCAGGTCGGCGATCGAGCGCACCACCCGCATCCCGCGCCCACCGCCACCGGCGGAGGCCTTCACGATCAGGGGCAGGTCGGCGTCGGTCGGCGGATCGGGCGCCTCGAGCACCGGAACGCCGGCCTCGCGCATGATCCGCTTCGCCTCGATCTTGGAGCCCATGGCCTCGATCGATTTCGACGTCGGCCCGATCCACGTCAGCCCGGCGTCCTCGACCGCCTGCGCGAAGTCGGCGTTCTCCGACAGGAAGCCGTAGCCCGGGTGGATCGCGTCGGCTCCCGAGCGTCGGGCGGCGTCGACGATCAGGTCGGAGCGGAGATAGGTGTCAGCCGGGGCGTTGCCGGGCAGGCGTACGGCGAAGTCGGCCTCGTCCACGTAGGGCAGGCCGGCATCGGCGTCGGAGTGGACCGCGACTGTCTCGATGCCGAGCCGGCGGCAGGTGGCGAACACGCGGCTGGCGATCTCGCCGCGGTTGGCGACCATGAGGCGCTGGATCATCTGGCCTTCACATCCTGAAGACGCCGTAGCCCTCGGCGCCCTTCCACGTCGAGTTCTCGATCACCGACAGGCAGATGCCCAGGACGGTGCGGGTGTCGCGGGGGTCGATGACGCCGTCGTCGTAGAGCATCCCGGACAGGAAGAACGGGAGGCTCTGCTCCTCGACCGACTGCTCGACGAACTCGCGCATGCCGGCGTCGGCCTCCTCGTCGTACTCCTTGCCCTTGGCCTCGGCGGCGGCGCGGGCGACGATGCTGAGCACGCCGGCCAGCTGGGCCGGGCCCATCACGGCGGACTTCGCCGAGGGCCAGGTGAAGAGGAACCGCGGGTCGTAGGCGCGGCCGTTCATGCCGTAGTTGCCGGCGCCGTACGACGCCCCCATGATCACGCTGAGGTGCGGGACGGTGGAGTTGCTGATCGCGTTGATCATCATCGCGCCGTGCTTGATGATGCCGCCCTGCTCGTACTCCTTGCCGACCATGTAGCCGGTGGTGTTGTGCAGGAACAGCAAGGGTGTGTCGGTCTGGTTGGCGAGCTGGACGAACTGAGTGGCCTTCTGGGCCTCCTCGGAGAACAACACGCCCTGGGCGTTGGCGAGGATTCCGACCGGGCGGCCGTGGATGTGGGCCCAGCCGGTCACCAGCGACGGGCCGTAGAGCGGCTTGAACTCGTCGAAGGGCACCGCGTTGCCGGGGCCGGTGCCGTCACAGATCCGCAGGATCACCTCGCGCGGGTCGAACGGCTCCTTCAGGTCGGTCGGAATCAGGTCGAGCAGCCCCTCGACGTCCTCGTCCGGCTCCGCCCACGCCGAGCCGTCGCGAGTTACTCCTGAATCCGCGCCGAGCCGTCGTGAGTTACCACTTGGCGGTGGTAACTCGCGACGGCTCGGCGGTGGTTTGCGCCAGTTGAGCCGGGCCACGATCCGCCGGCCGATCCGCAGCGCGTCGTACTCGTCCTCGGCGAGGTAGTCGGCGAGCCCCGACACCCGGGCGTGCATCTCCGCGCCACCGAGCGACTCGTCGTCGGACTCCTCGCCGGTCGCCATCTTCACCAGCGGCGGCCCGCCGAGGAACACCTTGGCCTGCTCCTTGACCATCACGGTGTAGTCGCTCATCCCGGGCACGTAGGCACCGCCGGCGGTGGAGTTGCCGAAGACCAGGGCGATGGTCGGCTGCTTCGCAGCACTCGACCGGGTGATGTCGCGGAACAGCTTCCCGCCGGGGATGAAGATCTCCTTCTGCGTGGGCAGGTCCGCGCCGCCGGACTCGACGAGGGCGACGGTGGGCAGACCGTTCTCCTCGGCGATCTGGGAGGCGCGGAAGATCTTCTTGACCGTCCAGGGGTTGCTGGCACCGCCCTTCACGGTCGGGTCGTTGGCGGTGATCAGGCACTCGACGCCCTCGATCACCCCGATCCCGGTGACCACGCTGGCGCCGACGGTGAAGTCGGATCCCCAGCCGGCGAGCGGGCTCAGCTCGAGGAACGCGGACCCGGGGTCGACGAGCAGCTCGATCCGCTCCCGGGGCAGCAGCTTGCCGCGCGAGTGGTGGCGTGCGACGTACTTCTCACCGCCTCCGGCCACGGCCTTGGCGTGCTCCGTCTCGAGGTCGGCGAGCTTCTCGAGCATGGCTTCACGGTTCGTGGTCATCCTTCGACCACCTGCTTCATCCGCGCCAGCGTGGTCCGCATGCCGCGCTCGTTGGTGCGCCCGCGCAGCGCCCCGAGCAGAGTCCAGTAGACGCGCAGCGGCAGATTCGGGGTGAGCCGGAAGTACTCCGTGACGAGGGTGCCGCCGTCGCGCTGCTCGAGGCGGTAACCCCAGGTGTTGAGCCGGCCACCGGGGCCCACCACCGCGAACTCGAAGACCCGCTCCGGCTCGCAGGCGGTCACCTTGCAGGGCGCCCAGTAGACCGGACCGATGCCGTTGCGCCGGACATGCCCCCTGAACGTCGCCCCGACCTCCGGCCCGGTCGAGCCGCGGGTCCACTCCGCCTCGAACGTCTCCGGGGAGAACTCGCCGATCCGGGTCACGTCGCTGACCAGGTCCCACACCTCCGCTGGCGGGGCGTCCATCTGCAGCGACACCTCGCCGCCCATCGCCCTCATGACGCGTAGCCCAGCAGTCGGGCGGCCAGGTCGGCCAGCACTTCGTTGGCCCCACCACCGATCGGGAGGATCCGGGCGTCGCGGTAGTGCCGCTCGACCTCGGTGCCGTGCAGGTAGCCGGTGCCGCCGTGCAGCTGCACGGCCTGGTCGCAGACATATGACGCGCAGTCGACCGCGGTCTGCTTGGCCAGGCAGGCCTCCGCGACGACGTTCTCCCCCGCGACGTGCTGGGCGGCGACCGACCGGGTGTAGGTGCGCGCCACCTCGACCTGTCGGCGCATCTCGACCAGCTTGTGGCGCACCACCTGGTTGGCGATCAGCGGCTGGCCGAAGGTCTCGCGGTGGCGGGCGTAGTCGGCGGTCAGGGCGAGGGACCGGGCGGCGATGCCGTAGGCGTGGACCGCCAGCCCGATCCGCTCGACGACGAACTGCTCGGCGATCTGGACGAACCCGGAGTCTTCGAGTCCGATCAGGTTCTCCGCCGGGACGCGGACGTCGACGAACGACAGCTCGGCGGTGTCGGAGCAGTGCCAGCCCATCTTGGTCAAGGCCCGGTCGACGGCGAAGCCGGGAGACCCCTTCTCGATGACCAGCAGGGAGATCCCGGCGTGGCCCGGCCCGCCGGTCCGGACGGCGATCGTGACGAAGTCGGCCCGCACGCCGCTGGTGATGAAGGTCTTGGCGCCGTTGACGACGTACTCGTCGCCCTCACGCCGGGCGGTGGTGCGGATACCGGCGACGTCCGACCCGCCGCCGGGCTCGGTGACCGCGAGGGAGCCGATCTTCTCGCCGGCCAGGGTCGGACGGACGAACCGGTCGATCAGATCCGCCGAACCATTGGCGGCGATGTGTGGCAGGGCGATCCCGCCGGTGAAGAGCGCGGCCATCAGCCCGCTCGAAGCACCCGCCTCGAAGAATGCCTCCTGCAATGCCACCGAGTCGAGCAGGTCGCCGCCCTGCCCACCGACCCCTTCGGGGAAGGAGACGCCGAGCAGCCCCTGCTTCGCAGCGGCGAGGTGCAGCTCGCGCGGGACCGAGCCGGCGTCCTCCCAGTCCTGGAGGTACGGCGCCACCTCGCGACGGACGAACTCGCGCGCGGTCTCCTTCAGTGCCTCTTGCTCTGTGCTCACAGTAGAGACTCCTCCATCGCGACCATCCGGGAACGGACCCACTCGCCGAGCCCTTTCGCCTGCGGGTCGAACCTGGTCGACGCCGCGACGCCCTCCCCGAGGAGACCGTGGATCAGCACGTTCACGGCACCCAGGTTCGGCAACACGTAGACCTCGATGTCGAGGTCGTTCGCCTCCGGCACCAGCTCCCGGACCCGCTCTGGCGTGATCATCTTCGACAGCCAGGTCACCCGGGCGTCGTACTTCTCCGACCCGTCGTGGGCGACCCACAGACCCAGGTTCGCGTCGCCACCTTTGTCACCCGAGCGGGCGTGGACGAACGTGCCCAGCGGCAGCCGCCGGGTGACCACGTCGGTGGGGGCCGGGAAGGGCGAGGGCCGCCTGCCCTCGCCGGTGGTCGGCTGGCCGTCCAGCTCGGGCGGGTCGGGGACCACCTCGCGCGAGCCGTCGGCGTGCACGACGGTGTGGGTAACAGCAGAGCGGCCGACGTAGGCCGGCCGGTAGACGCCGTAGGGCGTGGGCGGGGCTGGCGGACCGGTCAGCGTGAAGCCGGGGTACGACGCCAGGGCGAGCTCGACCGCGGCCGAGGTGAACGGTTTGCCGACTGGGTCTGCCGACGGGTCCATGACCGCGCACCGCAGCAGGCAGGATGCGGCTTCCTCGGTGTCTGCGTCTGGGTGGGGGACGGAGGGCCGTGACCAGGTCACCGAGGCGGGTGTCGCCCCGGACGCGGCGAACGCCGACTCCATCTGCTCGCGCACCCAGTCGGCCTTGGCGTCGATGTCGAGACCGGTCAGGACGAACTCGACCGTGTTGCGGTGTCCGCCGAGCTCGTTGACGCAGACCTTGAGCTGGGCTGGCGGCGCCTTGCCGCGGACGCCGGTGACCGCGACCCGGTCGGGCCCCTCCTGGTCGAGCCGGATCGTGTCGAGCAGCGTGGTCACGTCGGGACCGAGGTAGCGGGTGGACTGGATCTCGTAGAGGAGCTGCGCGGTGACGGTGTCGACCGTGACTGCGCCGCCCGTGCCGTCGTGCTTGGTGATCACCGAGGAGCCGTCGGCCTCGAGCTCGGCGATCGGGAAGCCGAGGGCCCTGCCGGTGTGGGGCAGCGAGCGGAACCCGGAGAAGTTTCCGCCGGTGGCCTGCGCCCCGCACTCGAGCACGTGACCGGCGACGACGGCGCCGGCGAGCGCGTCGTGCGACGTGGGGTCCCACCCGAACTCGGCCGCTCCCGCGCCGACCACGAGCGAGGCGTCGGTGACCCGGCCGGTGACCACCACGTCCGCACCGCCGCGCAGCGCGGCGGCGATACCGAAGCCGCCGAGGTAGGCGTTGGCGGTGAGCGCCTCCGGCCACTCGCCGAGAGCGCGGAGGTCGTCACCCTCGACGTGGGCGACGGCGACGTCGAGCCCGAGGCCCTTCGCAAGCTCACGGACCTTGTCGGCCAGGCCGGACGGGTTCAGCCCGCCGGCATTGCTCACGATGCGCACACCCTGCTCGAGGGCGAGGCCGAGGCAGTCCTCGACCTGGCGCGCGAATGTCCGGGCGTAGCCCAGCGAGGAGTCCTTCATGGTGTCGAGGCCGAGGATCAGCATGGTCAGCTCGGCGAGGTAATCGCCGGTGAGCACGTCGAGCGGACCTTCCTCGAGCATCTCCCGCATTGCGGAGAAACGGTCGCCGTAGAAGCCGGAGCAGTTGCCGATCCGGATCATCGTGGTGCCCGTCCCTTTCCCGAGGGACCGGCGAAGCACTGGGCGATGTCGAGCCAGGTGTCGGCGTCCTCCCCCTCGGCCGCCAGACCGGCGTCGCTGCGGTGCACGCGCTGGGTGACCAACAGGCAGAAGCCGAGCGCCGGGCCGGTCACGCACTGCGCGGCGTCCTCGGGGCCCCACGCCCACTGCTCCCCGGAGGGCGCAATCAGCTCGACACGGAACTCCTCGGCAGGCGGCTCGCGGTCGTTGGTCACGAAGGCGAAGTTGCGGGTGCGCACGCCGAGGTGGGCGACGTGGCGGATGCGATCGGTGGGCTCGAAGCGGACGCCGAGAGCGTCGTAGACGTCCAGCGCGTGCGCCCAGGTCTCCATGAACCGGGCGGTGGCCATCGACGCCGATGACATCGGCGGCCCGAACCACGGCATCCGCTGGCCGGAGGGGTACTCCCGCAGGGTGTGCGCCAGTTGCTCACGCGCGGCGCCCCACCGCGCGAGCAGCGCCTGGGGAGCCAGCCGGGCGATTTCGCGGGCGCCGGCGTCGACGAACCCCTGCGGGTCCTCCATCGCGGCGACGACGACGTCGTCCCATGCGGCCTTGTCGGTGGCCGCGAGCACCGCCACCTCGTCGGTCCACAGCAGGTGGGCGACCTGGGTGGCGACGTCCCACCCGGGCGCCGGGGTCGGGGTCCGCCAGCCGTCGTCGTCGAGGCTGGAGACGGTGCTCCAGAGCTGGTCGCCCTCTGACCTGAGGTCGGCGAGGATCTGGTCGAGCACGGCTTAGGACCTTCCCGTGGTGTCAGCCAGGGCGGCGTCGAGCGTGATCGCCCAGCGGTCCAGGATGCGGGTACGCCGGCGGGCGTCGTCGGAGATGGTGTTGGCCAGCCCGAGACCACGCACCAGGTCGAGGGTCGCCTGGACGAGCTCGCGGACACCGGGGCGGGACTCGTCGGCTCCGAGCAGCTCGACGGTGAGCCGGTGAGTCTCGCGGCCGACTCGCTGCTCCAGCGGCTCCACAGCGGCCAGGAGCGCCTCGTCGGTGCGGGCGGCCACCCACAGCTCCAACGCGGCGGTGAACACCGGACCCGTGAAGTGGTCGGCGAGCATCTGCAGCACCGCGCGGGTCCGCCGCTTCCCGGTGGGGAGCCGTGCGGCGGCAGCGGCCAGGTCCGCGCCCCGGACATCGGTGAGATGCTCGACGGCTGCCACGACCAGGTCGTTCTTGGTCGGGAAGTGGTGCAGCTGGGCGCCTCGGGACACCCCGGCCCGCTCGGACACCAGCGTGGTCGAGGTGTGGCTGAAACCGCGCTCCACGAGGCAGTCGACGGTCGCCTCCAGCAGTCGGGCCCGCATCGCGCGCGTGCGCTCCTCCTGGGGGACGCGGGTCGCGGTGCTCACCCGCCCAGCATGGGGGCCATCGCAACAAACAGTCAAGCCTGACTTTTTGTTAGTCCGGCACGATTCGCACCTTCCACGACCCCCAAGACCTGCCGATCGTTCCGGACTATCGGGGCAAGCGGTGGGTCAGCACGCTCATTCCCCCACGGGGGCGGTGCGTCGGGTCCGGCGCTCCCGGTCCAGCTCGGCGCGGTACGCCGCCGCGTCGACCTGGATGGTGTGCCGCTTCGAGGCGACGTACCTCCGGCGGAGGGCGGCGTCGTACGCCACGATCTGCTCGCGCATCTCGGCCACCGAGGGCAGAGCGACCTCGCCGGTGATCAGCTCCGCCACCCAGTGGGCCTGGGCCTCCGCGAGGGGCATGATCGCGCCGAGCGGCTGGATCAGGCCGATGAAGTAGAGGCCGGGGTGGTCGGGCGGGACCACGCGACGGTAGAGGTCGACGTGGTTGTCGTCGGTGCGAACGATCGCCTCGTCGAGGAACGGGAAGCTGATCCGGTAGCCGGTGCAGTAGACGACGACGTCCGCCTCCACCGCGGTGCCGTCGGTGAAGAACACCTTCGACCCCTCAAAGCGGTCGATGTTCGGCTTGACCGTGATGTCGCCGTGCCCGAGCCGGGTCAGCAGGTCGTCGCTGACCGTGGGGTGGGCGTCGAGCACGTCGTGGTCGGGCTCGGGCAGGCCGTAGTCGGTGACCTTGCCGACGGCGAGCCGCAGCATCGCCTTCATGGCCTTCTTCTGGACGAAGTGCGGTGCCCTCGCCAGCGGCGAGGAGGTCAGCTGGTCGGTGGCCTTGCCGAACACGAACTTCGGCACGATGTGCGCGCCGCGGCGCATCGCGAGGTAGGTCTCGGCCGCGACCTGGGAGGACTCCACCGCGATGTCGGTGGCGGAGTTGCCGATGCCGAGGACCACCACGCGCTTGCCCTCGAGGACGTCAGGGGTCCGGTAGTAGTGGGCGTGGATCTGCTCTCCCGGGAAGGTGTCGCTGCCGGCGAAGCTCGGCTCGGGCCAGCGTGGGTCCCAGTGGTGGCCGTTGGCCACGAGCACGTGGTCGTAGCTGCGCGTCTCCGCCTCGCGGATGCCGTCGGTGGGCCCGAAGGGGCGGACGGTCACGTCGTACCCGCCGCCGGAACGCGGGGCGACCTTCACCACCTCGGACCGGAAGGTGATCTTGTCTCGCAGGCCGAAGTGGTCGACGTAGTCGTCGAAGTAGTCCGCGATCTGCCAGTGGCTCGGGTAGTCCGGCAGCGTCGCCGGCATCGGGTACGTCGCGTACTCCATCGCCTGTCGCGAGGTGTTGATGTGCAGGGACCGGTAGGCCGAGCTGACGCCGTTGTCGTTGCCGTAGCGCCAGTTGCCCCCGATGTCCGAGCCCATCTCGAAGCAGTCGAAGTCGATGCCGCGGGCGTCGAGGACCTGGGCGGTGGCGATCCCGGAGGACCCGGCGCCGACGATGCAGACCGCGGGTCGGTCTGGGGCGGGCGTCATCGGGCGGTCTGCCACAGGCCCATGCTGTTGCCCTCGACGTCCTTGAAGTACGCCGCCCAGCCCATCTCGCCGATCGCCTGCCGGCCCAGCAGGGTCTGGCCACCGAGCTCCTCGATCTTCGCAAGGGCGGCGTCGATGTCCTCGACGTCGATGACGATGATCGGTCCGTCACCGGGGCCCTCCCGGCGCATCATGCCGCCGTTGATGAAGCCGGCCTCGTCCGGGCCCGTCTCGCCGGTCGGGCCGGTGGTGGCGAGGGTGTAGGAACCCTCCCAATCCTGGAGCTGCCAGCCGAAGGCTTCCCGATAGAAGGCCCGGGCCCGGTCTCCGTCGTCGAAGGGGATCTCGAAGTGCACGACCCGTCCGCTCATGCAGCGGAGACTACGCCAGACTCTGGGCCATGACATCGGACAACCAGTCCAGGAGAATCCTCATCACCGGCGCCTCCTCCGGGCTCGGCGCGGAGATGGCCCGGCAGCTCGCGGCCAGGGGCAACGACCTGGCGCTGTGCGCACGCCGCACCGAACGGCTCGACGCCCTGCGCGAGGAGATCCTGGCCGCCCATCCCGACCGGCGGGTCGAGGTGAGGGCCCTGGACGTGAATGACCACGACCAGGTCTTCGCGGTCTTCCGGGCGTTCGTCGCGGACCTCGGGAGGATCGACCGGATCGTGATCAACGCCGGTCTCGGCAAGGGCGCCCCCCTTGGCACCGGCAAGTTCGCGGCCAACCGGGAGACGGCGATGACCAACTTCGTCGCGGCGCTGGCCCAGTCCGAGGCCGCCATGGAGATCTTCCGGGCCCAGGGCACCGGCCACTTCGTGATGATCTCCTCGATGTCCGCGATGCGGGGCATGCCGAAGAACCTGACGACGTACGCCGCCACCAAGGCCGGCGTCGCGCACCTCGCCGAGGGCCTCCGTATGGAGCTGCACGGCAAGCCGATCAAGGTGTCGGTGATCTACCCGGGCTACATCGCCTCGGAGATGAACGAAGGCGTCGCCGACGACCAGCCGCTCATGGCGTCGACCGAGAAGGGGGTGCGTGCGATCGTCGCCGCGATCGAGAAGGAGAAGGCGTCGGCCTTCGTCCCACCGCTCCCGTGGGCGCCGCTGTCGGTCGTGATGAAGCACGCCCCGCTGCCGGTCCTGAAACGCATGATCTGACGGGATGCCCCTCAGCGGTAGGTGAGGAGCTCCGCCGACAGGTGGGCGTGGTCGTTGAACGACACCAGGGTCAGGCCGCGCCGCCCGGAGACGACCCGGGTGACGGAGGAGTTGACCACCACGGGTGCCAGGCGCTGGTAGGTCGGGGTGTCGGCCTCGAGCAGGTCGGCGGTGACCGCGGAGATGGGACCTCCTGAGGTGACCACCACGGCGGTCCCGGCCTCGGTGAGCGACTCGACCCCGTCGCGGACCCGGGCCCGGAAGCCGGGGAACGACTCGTCGTAGTCGTCGTCGTGCCTGCCGGACGCCCACCGCTTCGTTGCGGCCTCGAACCACGCCTGGAACTGCGCCCGATCGGGCTCACCGTCGAAGTCGCGCGGCTGTACCGCGAGGACGGCGAGGTGGTCCATCTCGTTCCAGCGTTCGTCGACGGTTGCCGAGAGCGACCAGCCGGCGGCCTTCGCCGCCAGTTCGGCCGTCCGCTGCTGGCGCCGCATGGTGCCATGCACCAGCAGATCGGGCTCTGCCCCCTCCAGCAGTCGCGCCAGCGCCTGGCCGAGGACCTCGGACTGCTGCTCGCCAAGCGGGGACAGGACGTCGTAGTCGTCCGCGCCCCACGACGCCTGCCCGTGTCGGACCAGCAGGATCTGACCCATCAGACGTCGCCCCCCAGCAGCTGACGGCACCGCTTCTCGAGGTAGCCGACCGCGGGGCCGAACACGGCGTACGCCTCGTTGGTGGTCTGCCGGTGGTAGTACCGGTACCAGATCTGCTGGGCGATGACCGCCAGGCGGAAGATGCCGAAGACCTCGTAGAACCGCCACCGCTCGGGGGTCATCGAGAAGCCCATCCGGTCGCAGTAGTGGGCCACGATCTCCTGCCGGGTCCACATGCCCGGAGTCGTGGTCGGCTGCCGCCGGAACTGCTGGAAGAACTCGTCGTCGCCCGGCTCCACCCAGTAGGACATCGATCCACCCAGGTCCATCAACGGGTCGCCGACGGTGGCCATCTCCCAGTCCAGGACGCCGATGATCTTCATCAGGTCGTCCGGGTCGAGCACCATGTTGTCGAAGCGGAAGTCGTTGTGGATCAGCACCTGGGCGACGTCCTCGGGCTGGTGCCGCTCGATCCACTCCACGATGTCGGACCAGTCGCCGGTGTCCTCGGTGCGCGCCTTGGCGAAGCGGCCGATCCAGCCGGAGACCTGACGGCCGACGTAACCGGGTCCCTTGTCGAGGCTCGCCAGGTCGGGCAGCGACGTGGTGTCGACGGAGTGCAGGGCGATCAGGACGTCGAAGGCGTTCTCGCAGAGGCGGGACGCGTCCTCGGGCGTCGCGTCGAAGGGGAGCTCGCGACGCAGGATCGTGCCATCGAGCCGGTCCATCACGTAGAACTCCGAGCCGATCACGGACTCGTCGGAGCAGTGGCCGACCATCGTCGCGACGTACGGGAACACCGGCGCCAGCGCCGACTGGATCCGGAACTCGCGGCCCATGTCGTGGGCGCTCGCCGCCTTCACCCCGGCCGGGGGGCGGCGAAGGATCAGCGCCCGGTCGGGGTACTCCAGCAGGTAGGTGAGGTTGGACGCGCCGCCGGGGAACTGGCGGACCTCCGGCGTGCCGACCAGGTCGTCGCGGAACGCCGTCGCGTTGTCGCGCAGCCACGCGGCCACCGCCTCGACGTCGAACGCGTCCTCCGCGCGGACCGGGCCCGCCGGGTTGCCGTCGTCGGTCACGACATCGCCTCCAGCTTCGCCGCCTGCGCGCGCATCACCGCGTCGTACGCTGGTCGGTCGGCCTGCTTCAGCGCCCAGGCGTCCCGGGCCGGCTGGTCGGGCACGATCAGCTCGTCACCGCGGTCGAGGCCGTCGAGCACCTCGGCGGCGATGTCGTCTGCGGTCAGCGGCGACCTCTCCACCAGCTGCGAGACCACCGCCCCGACGGCCTGGTCGGAGCCGCGCATCGAGGCCATCAGGTTGGTGCGGAAGTACGACGGACACACCACGCTGGCGCGCACGCCGTGCGACGCCAGCTCGTGGCCGGCCGTCTCGGTGAGGGCGACCACGGCCGCCTTCACCGCGTTGTACGACGCCATCCCGGCCGGGTGGACGAGACCGGCGAGCGAGGCGACGTTGACGATGTGCCCGGACCGCTGCCGCTTGAGCAGCGGCACGAACGCCCGGATCCCGCGGACCATCCCGAACAGGTTGACCTCGGTGATCCACTGCCACTCGTCGAGGGTCGCCACGTCGAGCCGTCCTCCGCCGGCCACGCCGGCGTTGTTGACCAAGAGGTCCAGGCCGCCCCACGCGTCCTCCACGTGCGCGACTGCTGCTGCCCAGTCGTCGTCGGAGGTGACGTCGAGGGTCAGGTCGCCACCGGTCCGGTCGGTGCGCAGCACCTCGTCACCACGGCCCTCGAAGGCGGCTGCCAGGGAGGCACCCAGCCCGGACGCCGCCCCGGTCACCAACACCCTCATCGCGAGGCGCCGTACTTGCCGAGCTCGATCCTGGCCACCACACCCCGGTGCACCTCATCCGGTCCGTCGGCGAGCCGCAGCGAGCGGGCGGAGGTCCACGCGCCGGCGAGCGGGAAGTCGTCGGAGAGCCCACCCCCGCCGTGGATCTGCATCGCCATGTCGATCACCTGCTGGGCCATGTTCGGGACGGCGACCTTGATCTGGGAGACCTCCGACAGCGCGTTGAGCGGACCGCCGGTGTCGAGCTTCCAGGCGGCGTGGAGAACCAGCAGCCTGGCCTGGTCGATCGCGATCCGGGCGTCGGCGATGCGCTCCCGGTTGCCCCCGAGGCTGGTCAGCGGCTTGCCGAACGCGGTGCGGGACAGGCCCCTCCGGCAGGCCAGCTCGAGCGCGAGCTCGGCCAGCCCGATCAGTCGCATGCAGTGGTGGACCCGCCCCGGCCCGAGTCGACCCTGGGCGATGGCGAACGCCTCCCCGGGCCCGAGCAGCACGTTGCCGGCCGGCACACGGACGTCGGTGAACGACACCTCGCCGTGGCCCAGCGGCTCGTCGTAGAGGCCCATCGTGTTGAGCAGCCGCTCGACCCGCACCCCGGGAGTGTCGCGCGGCACCAGCACCATCGAGTGCCGGTGGTGCCGGTCCGCGTCGGGGTCGGTGAGCCCCATGAACACCAACACCTTGCAGTCCGGGTTGCCGACGCCGGTCGACCACCACTTGCGCCCGTTGATCACGATCTCGTCGCCGTCGACGACCGCAGTGGCCTCCATGTTGGTCGCGTCGGAGGAGGCGACGTCGGGCTCGGTCATCGTGAACGCCGACCGGATCTTCCCGTCCAGGAGCGGCTCGAGCCACTGCCGCCGCTGGTCCTCGGTGCCGTACTTCAGCAGCACCTCCATGTTGCCGGTGTCCGGGGCGTTGCAGTTGAACACCAGGGGCGCGATCGCGGACCGCCCGGTCAGCTCGGCGATCGCCGCGTAGTCGACGTTGGTCAGTCCCTCGCCCCCGTCGGTGCCGAACCGCGCGGCGTACTCCCCTGCGTGCTCCCGCGGCAGGAAAAGATTCCACAGTCCCTGCTTGCGGGCCTTCGCCTTGAGCTCCTCGAGCACCGGCAGCGGCTGCCACGGGTCGCCGGTCCTGCGCTGCTCGGCCAGGTCACGGTGGTACGCCTCCTCGACCGGCTCGATCTCCTCGTCGATGAATGCGGCCACACGGGCGGTGAGGTCGGCCGCCCGCGGTGTGGGTGAGAAGTCCATGCCCGGCACACTAATGGGAGGATCTGAGCCGTCCCGCCGGAGTCCGAGGAGTGCCGATGCCGCGCACGTGCGTGCTCGTAGCTGGGCTCGTCATGAGCCTCGTCCTCGCGCTCGAGAGCTGCCAGTCGAGCGGCGGCGACGCGGACGCGGGCTCCGGTGACGAGCCCACCCCTGACCCCTCCAGCATCCGTTCCGGCCTGGCTTCCCTCTTCGCGGGCGATCACCCCGGAGCCCGGGAGAACGCCGAGGGAAGGTGCTTCGCCGAGGAGCTCACCGCGACCGTCTCCCCGGACCAGCTGCGGTCGGCCGGGGTGCTCGACGCGTCGTACGACGTCGTGGAGGAGCCCCCGCCACTGCCCGGGGATGTCGCCGGCGACTGGGCCGACGCGCAGCTCGCCTGTGCCGACTTCGTCGAGGCGTCCACCCGCGCCCAGGTCAAGGTGACCAAGGGCGACCTCGACGGCAAGGCCTACGCGGCGTGCCTGCGCCAGAGGCTGACCGACGACGAGATCCGGGCGGCGGTCGCGGCCTCGCTCATGGGGAACTTCGACGCCGCCGAGGTGAGCGCCCTCAGCGCAGCGCAGGCTGGCTGTGTGAAGCTCGCGAAGCCCTGACCACGCCCCGACTACGATCGTCAGCGGCGGACACCCGGAGCAGAGGAGCACCCGTGAGACTTCAGCGAACTGTCGAGACCACCGCGGCTCCCGACGCCGTGTTCGCCTACCTGAGCGACTTCACGACGACCACGGAGTGGGACCCGGGCACGGTCGAGACGACGCGTGAGTCGGGGGACGGGGGCGTGGGCACGACGTACCACAACGTCTCGTCCTTCGCGGGACGGAAGACCGAGCTGACCTACACCGTGACCCGACACGAGCCGGATCGGCTGGTCGCCCTGCAGGGAAAGAACAAGTCCGTCGTCGCCCACGACACGATGGAGATCGCCCCGCATGGCGGCGGTTCCCGGGTCACCTACACCGCCGAGTTCGACTTCCAAGGTCCGGCCAGGTTCGTCGCGCCACTGCTGTCGCCGGCCCTGAAGAAGCTCGGAGACGACGCCGAAGAGGGTCTACGTACCGCGCTCGGTCGCCTCTAGGTGGTCGGCCTCACCGCCGCGGGTCGAGGCCTCAGTACGCGGTGGAGAGGGCGGCACCGCCGGCCGGCGGACCGCCGTACCCCTGTTCCCGTCTGGCCCGATCGCGCCATGGACGCGGTGCGACGGCGGCCCTAGCGTCAAGGGTTGACCCCAGACCACCTCACCCGGAGGGGCCTGCAGGACGGGAGGTCACCGTGTTCATCCAGATCATCCAGGGCAAGTGCACGCGACAGGACGAGCTCCGTGCGTTGGCTGACACGTGGCGCGAGGAGATGGCGCCGAACGCCGACGGCTGGCTCGGCGGCACCTACGGGTTCACCGACGACGACCAGTTCGTCGGCGTCATCCGGTTCGAGTCGCGCGAAGCGGCGATGCGGAACTCCGAACGCCCCGAGCAGGGCGAGTGGGCCAAGCGGATGACCGCGCTGCTGGACGGCCCGGTCGAGTACCACGACTGCGACGACGTCACGCTGATGCTGAACGGGGGCTCGGACGACGCCGGCTTCGTCCAGGTGATCCGCGGCAAGGTCGAGGACCCCGCGGGGCTCAAGTCCCTGATGGGAGACACCGACATGCTGCACGAGCTCCGGCCCGAGATCCTCGGCGCGACCCTCGCCATCGAGGCCGACGGCACGTTCACCGAGACGGTCGCCTTCACCGACGAGGAGAGTGCCCGGGCCGGCGAGCGCAAGGAGATGCCGGAGATGCCGGCCGAGGTGCGCAGGACGCTCGACGCGTCCATGCAGGGCGCGACGTTCTACAACCTGCACCACCCCTGGTTCGCCTCAGGCAGCTGAAGGCGGAGCCGCGTCAGGCGGCAACGGAGACCACGACGCGGGCGCGCTGCACCGGGTCGGTCCACTCCTGCGCAGTGCGCAGGAGCCGCGCAGTGGACCACGCCAGGAACGGGATGGCCATCACGACGGAGATCTCCCACGAGGGGGTCCGGGCCAGCCCCGAGAACACCAGGCTGGTCAGCGTCGTACTCACGGCCAGCCGGGTCGAGTAGGCCACCATCACAACGGGGGGCGCTGGCGTGGCCCGGGCCGAGCGGAGGTCGACGGCGAAGGGCCGCCGCGCCGACCAGCGCAGTCCGGCGGCGGCCACCTGGACCGTGACCACCACGAGCGTGGCGACGAGCGCGGCCAGCTCCGGTGCTGACGGCATCCCGGCCCGCAGCGACGCCAGGACGATGGTGATCACCGAGGCGATGAGGAGGAACTCTCCCAGCACGATCGCACGCGCGGTGAAGACCGCCCGTGGCGAGACCGGCAGGCTCTCCCGCCACAGCCCGCCCCGGCCGTCGAGGCACCACGCGTTGACGCCGAACAGCAGCGCGCCGCCGGAGGCGACCAGGCCCGGCAGGATCGTCATCGTGTGCCAGGGGAGGTTGCCGGCCATGGCGACCAGTCCGGGGCCGATGGCGAGCACGAAGAGGCCGCGCCGCATGGGCACCGTGCGCCACACCGAGGACCGGTCCGTGCGGACCAACGCGAACAGGTCCGAGCGCGGGTTCGGCCGGGCCTCGCGGGTCTCACTCTCGACCCGGAGCTCGTCGCGGGCGCTACGTCGCGCCGCCAAGTGGGCCGGCACCACCCCGAGGAGCGTCGCGGCCAGCGCCAGGGCGACCTCGATCGCGATGGTGAGCGCCCAGCGCCACGAGAAACCGTCGATCACGCCGACCACCAGCCAGACGGTCGGGACCCGGTCCAGCACCGGAACCAGCTGGTCCTGGACGTGGAGCCACACCGCGGCCGCCAGCAACCCCAGCGAGAGCGCCCTCATCACCACGATGCCGTGTCGGCGCCGTCTCACTGCCTCCGTGGTCCAGGCCACGACCTGGGCGACGGACGTCGCGACCAGCAGCCACAGCAGGACCACGGCCTGGGCGGCTACGAGCTTCATCGACGCCCCCGTGCCATAGGCGGCACTGCCCAGCAGCAGCCACGCCTGCAGCAGCCAGGCCGTGTTGACGGGCGCCAGCAGCAGGGCGCCGAGGTGGTCGGTGGTCGGGCTGATCGGGTACGGGGCCGCCTGGTCGCGCGGCAGCAGCTCGCGCCCGCCGCCGGAGACCACGGCGGAGATCACCGCTACGGCGAGGAATCCCGCGAACGCAATGGGCAGCAGGGTCAGCACGGACAGGGCACGCCGGCTGTCGCCCGCGCCCGGAACCAGGGCCGGAACCACCGCCACGAGCAGCGTGCCCCCCAGCATCACGGCCATCACCCAGCGGCGCGTCGCCCCGCGTCGCACCCTTGTGGCGCGGAAGCGCATCAGGTGGCCGACGTCGGCGACCGCTCTAGTCGAGAAGTCCACGGTAGGCCCGCGCCCCCTCGTCGCCGGTCATCTCGCCGGCGTCCACGGTCGCGACCCGCGACCCGCCACGCAGGACCAGCACATGGCCGCAGGCCTGCACAGCGAGCTCGCGCAGGTGGGTGGAGACCAGGACGCAGGCGCCGCGGACGCGAGCGTCGCCGATGACGTCCAGGGTCGCCTCCACCCCGATCGGGTCGACCCCGTCGAAGGGCTCGTCGAGCAGCAGCACCTCGGGTTCGTGCAGCGCGGCCAGGAGCACCGACAGCCGCCGGCCCATCCCATGGGAGAAGCCGCCGGTGACGCGGTGGGCGGCATCGCCCAGCTCGAACCGCTCCAGCAGGTCGCGACCACGCTTCTCCCAGTCGGTCAGCCGACGCAGCCTCGCGGCGAGCTGCAGGTGCTCCCAGGCGGTCGCCCGCGGCACCAGACCGCCTACGTCCGGGCAGTAGCCGACCGACCGCTTCACCTGCAGCGCGTCGGTACGAACGTCGTGGCCGGCCACCAGCACCGTGCCAGCGGTGGGCGGCACCACGCCGGCCAGCACCCGCATGGTGGTGGACTTGCCGGCCCCGTTACGGCCGAGGAGCGCGGTGGCCTGGCCGGGGTACGCCGCGAGGTCGATGCCCGCGACCGCCTCCACCTCGCCGAAGCGGACATGGAGGCTGCGGACATCGACGACAGGCGCGTGCTGGCTGACCCGAGAATGCTGGCTCACCCGAAGATTCTCCCCGACCCGCCCGAAACTGTCCTGAAAAGCCGCTGACCCGCCCGAAGATTTCGAGACGGTCGCTGCGCGACGTCCTCAATCAAGGCGTCCGGGCGGGTCGGCGTGCGGTCGACTCAGGAGGGGAAGGTCTCGCCCTTCTCGGCCAGCTCACGGAGGTACGACGTCGCGCGGAACCGGTCGCCGTACTGCTCGGCGAGCTGGTCGGCCCGGGCGAGAAAGGCCGTCAGTCCGACCTCACCGGTGGGCGACTCGTAACCGGTCATGAACTGCGCTGCACCGCCGGTGTTCGGCGGGAACCCGATGCCCATGATCGAGCCGATGTTCGCGGCGGCCGCGGACTCGAGGACCCCCTCCTCGAAGCACTTCGCCGTCTCGAGCGCCTCGACGAACAACAGCCGGTCCTTGACGTCCTCGATCGGGATCTGCTGCTCGGCGACCGGGAAGGTCTCGGCCAGTCCGGCCCAGAGGCCCTGGCGCTTTCCGGCGTCGTCGTACTCGTAGAAGCCGGCGCCCTTGAGCCGGGACGGCCGACCGATCTCGATCATCTTCTCAACCACCCGGTCCCCGGGGTGGGCGGGCAGGTCGACGCCGTCGCGCTCGGCGGCGTCGAGGGTGGCCTTGCGGATCTTGGCCATCAGCTCCATGTTCAGCTCGTCGGAGAGCTGGAGTGTGCCGACGGGATAGCCCGCCTGGGCGGCCGCGCGTTCGAGCGAGACCGGGTGCACGCCCTCGGCGAGCATCGCCAGGCCCTCGTTGACCATGGTGCCGATGACCCGCGAGGTGTAGAAGCCGCGCGAGTCGTTGACGACGATCGGGGTCTTGCGGATCTGCTGGACCACGTCGTAGGCCTTGGCCAGCGTCTCGTCGGAGGTCTGCTCGCCACGGATGATCTCGACCAGCGGCATCTTGTCGACCGGGCTGAAGAAGTGAAGCCCGATGAAGTCGGCCGGTCGGTCGACGCCGGAGGCGAGCTCGGTGATCGGCAGCGTGGAGGTGTTGGAGCAGAGCAGGGCATCAGGATTGACGTGCTCGGCGATCTCGGCGAACACCTTGTACTTCAGGCTCGGGTCCTCGAAGACGGCCTCGATGACCAGGTCGCAGCCGCTGAGATCGGAGGGGTCGGCGGTCGGCGTGATCCGGTCGAGCAGCTCCGCCTTCTTCTCCTCGGTGCTCCGGCCCTTCGCGATGGCCTTGTCGAGCAGCTTCTCGCTGTAGGCCTTGCCCTTCTCGGCGTTGGCGACCTCGACGTCCTTGAGCACGACCTGCATGCCGGCCCTGGCACACGAATAGGCGATCCCGGCGCCCATCATGCCGGCGCCGAGGACGCCCACCCTGGTCCCCCTGAACGGCGGCACACCTTCGGGCCGCAGCTTGCCGGCGTTGATCGCCTGCAGGTCGAAGAAGAACGCCTGGATCATGTTCTTCGAGTTCTGGTTGACGATCAGCTTGGTGAGGTAGCGCGACTCGATCCGCGAGGCGGTGTCGAAGTCGACCTGGGCACCCTCCACCGCGGCGGAGAGGATCGCCCGCTGCGCGGGGTAGACAGCTCCCTTGGTCTGCTGACGCAGCAGCGCCGGGAACGCCGGCAGGAACTGGGCGAGCTTGGGGTGACTGGGGGTGCCCCCGGGCATCTTGTAGCCGTCGGCGTCCCAGGGGTTCTGGCTCGCGTCGGGGTTGGCGTCGATCCAGGCCTTCGCGGCCGGAACGAGCTCCTCGCGGGTGGCGACGAGCTCGTCGACGAGCCCCTTCTCGTGAGCCACCGCAGGCTTGAACCGGGTCCCCTGGAGCAGCACGTCCATCAGCGCGGACTGGAGCCCCAGCATGCGCACGGTGCGGGTCACGCCGCCACCGCCGGGCAACAGTCCGAGAGAGGCCTCCGGCATCCCGATCTCGACCTTCGGGTCGTCCACCAGGATCCGGTGGTTGCAGGCGAGGGTGATCTCGTAGCCACCGCCCAGGGCGGCGCCGTTGATCGCGGCGACGACCGGGCGGGGGAACAGCTCGAGGCGGCGCAGACCGGCCTTGACCCCCTCGGCCATGGCGAAGACCTCGGCGGCGTCATCCTTCGTCGTCTGCACCATCCGCTTGAGGTCGCCGCCGGCGAAGAACGTCTTCTTCGCACTGGTGACGACGACGCCGGTCACCGAGTCCTGCTCGTCGTACAGCCGGTCGACGGCCGCCGCCATCGACTCCTGGTAGAGCTCGTTCATCGTGTTGGCGCTCGACGTCGGGTCGTCGAGCACGAGGGTGACGATCCCGTCCGCGTCCTTCTCGTAGTGAACGGCGGTCTGCTGGTCGGTGCTGGTGCTCATGGTCCTGCTCTTTCGTTGAGAAGGGGATTCGTTACACGTGAGTGGGCGCTGGTGTCAGTGCCTCGGGGCCGAGTGGCGGGAATCCCCCACTGGAAGGACGGGAATCCCCCACCACGCAAACGGTCAGACCAGTTCGACGATCGTCGCGATGCCCATTCCTCCGCCGACGCAGAGGGTGGCGAGGCCGCGGCGCTGGTCGCGTCGGCGGAGCTCGTCGATGAGGGTGCCGAGGATCATCGCGCCGGTCGCGCCGAGCGGGTGACCCATCGCGATCGCACCACCGTTGACGTTGGTGATCTCGTGGGAGATGCCGAGGTCCCGCATGAAGTGCATGGCCACGGCGGCGAAGGCCTCGTTGATCTCGAACAGGTCGATGTCCTCGACCGAAAGGCCGGCCTTGGCCAGCGCCTTCCGGGCGGCCGGGGCCGGGCCGGTGAGCATGATGGTCGGGTCCGCGCCGGAGACGGCGGTGGCGAGCACCCGGGCCCGCGGGGTGAGGCCGAGGTCGGTGCCGACCTGCTCGGACCCGATGGCGACGAGGGCGGCCCCGTCCACGATGCCGGAGGAGTTTCCGGCGTGGTGGACGTGGTCGATCTTGTCGACCCAGTGGTACTTCTCGAGGGCCACGTCGTCGAAGCCTGCCTGGACGCCGATGTCGGCGAACGACGGCTTCAGGCCGGCCAGTCCCTCGACGGAGGTGTCGGGGCGGATCAGCTCGTCGTGGTCGAGGACGGGGATGCCGTTGAAGTCGCTGACCGGGACGACCGAGTCGGCGAAGTAGCCGTTGGCCCACGCCTTCGCGGCCCGGTGGTGGGACTCGGCCGCGAACGCGTCGACGTCCTCGCGCCCCCACCCGCCGAGGGTGGCGATCAGGTCCGCGCCGATGCCCTGGGGAACGAAACCGGTGGTCAGCGCGGTGGCCGGGTCCGAGGCCCAGGCCCCGCCATCCGAACCCATCGGCACCCGGCTCATCGACTCGACACCACCGGCGAGGATCAGGTCCTCGAAGCCGCTGCGGACCCGCGACGCGGCCTGGTTGACGGCCTCGAGGCCCGAGGCGCAGAACCGGTTCAGCTGCACGCCGGCGACGGTCTCGGGGTAGCCGGCCGCCAGGGCGGCGGTCTTGGCGATGTCGCCGCCCTGCTCTCCGATCGGCGAGACGACGCCGAGGACGACGTCGTCGACCCGGTGGGGGTCGAACGTCGGGTTGCGGACCTTGATCTCGTCGAGGAGGCCGACGGCGAGGTCCACCGGCTTGACCTCGTGCAGCGAACCGACCTTCTTGCCCTTGCCACGCGGCGTACGAATGTGGTCGTACACGAATGCTTCTGCCATGACCGTCCTGTCGTTATTGGAGCTTGTCGAGACCCACTCCCGATTGTGACACCATTACTGTCATCATGGTCAAGGTGGCCGCACCGTGGTTCGGATCACCCGGCGGGGAGGATATGGCGTTGGAGGAGTCGGTCGAGCACCTTCGCGAGCTGCTCACCCTCGACGAGCTCACCAACCGGATCGGGATGAGCGTGCGCAACGTGCGCTTCTACACCACCAAGGGGCTGATCCCGCCGCCGATCAGACGCGGCCGCTCCGGTTACTACACCCCCGACCACGTGGCCCGTCTGGAGCTGGTTCGTGAGCTGCAGAGCCACGGGTTCACCCTGGCAGCGATCGAGAAGTACGTCGCCGGGATCCCGGCCGACGCCACCCCCGAGGACATCGCGCTCCACCGGACGATGCTGGCGCCCTGGCAGTCCGAGATGCCGGTCGAGATGACGCGCACCGAGCTGGCCAAGCGCACCGGACGCAAGCTCGGCGACGAGGACCTGGCCACCTTGTCCGCGCTGGGGATCGTCCAGCCCGCGCCCCGGGGCCGCTTCAAGGTGGCCGTCTCCCAGCTCACGGTCGGACTGGGCCTGCTCGACCTGGGCTTCCCGACGGAGGCGGCCACCGCCTCCGCGGAGGTGTACGCCGATCACGGAAGGCAGATCGCCGAGGAGCTATACGAGGTGTTCCGGACGATGGTGTGGCCGGCGTACAAGGAGGCCGGGATCTCGCCCGACCGGCTGCAGGAGATCATCGAGCGGCTCAAGCCGTTGTCGATCGCCAGCCTGGTCGCGGCGTACGAGTCGGCCATGGACGAGACCAAGCGCGAGGGGATCGCCCGGCGCACCCGGTCCGGCTAAGCGGCCACCCGTTCGGCGGCCGACGCGACGCCCAGCCAGGTGTGCGGGTTGCCGTCCCAGCACCAGCCGAGCTTGGGTGCCCCCTCACTGATCCACATGGCCGGGACTCTCCGGTCGTCCCGGCGGGACCCGGACAGCATGAAGCACTTGTTCTTCTCCAGCAGGTGCGGCGCGTGGGTGACCAGCGCGACGCCCTCGTCGATCGTCAGGGGCGTCCGGCCGCGGCCGAGGATCACCGGCAGAGCGTCCTCGGGACGCACGTTGCAGAACTCCTCACCGCGCTGGACCCCGGTCAACAGGTAGGCCTTCGCGGACCCGAGGCCATCGAATCCCAGCTCGGGCAGCGGGCGGTAGGTCGCCAGGTCACCCTCTCGGTGGTTGCGGTCGACGGCGCCTGGCTTGCTCCCGCCGACCAGGCGGAGGAGGGGCACGGCGTCCTCAGGACGGACCAGCTCACGGGTCACGACGAGGACGAACGGTACGTCGTCCTGCTCCGGGACCTTGGTGGCCGGCTCTTCGAGTGGCGCGAGGAGCTCACGGAACGACGGATGGTCCAGACCGGAGAGCTCCGGGTAACCGAGGTCGACGAGTCGATCGACCTGGCGCGCGAACTGGTGGGCAGGGTCGTGGGGCACCGGGCTGCTCCTAGGTTGGCGGTGAAAATTGAACGCACGCTCGGCCCGGGAAGTTCCCCACCACTCTCTAGGGTGGCTCCATGAGCGAACCACTGACCGTCCTCGTCACCGGCGCGACGGGTTTCATCGGTCGCCGCCTGGTCCCCGAGCTGGTCGAACGAGGTCACACCGTGCGGGCCATGACCCGGCGCCCAGAGGAGTACGACGGACCCGGCGAGCCCGTCGCGGGTGACGTCTTCGACCGCGCCTCCCTGACCGACCCGCTCACCGACGTCGACGTCGCCGTCTACCTGGTCCACTCGCTCGACGACCCGGACTTCGAGCAGAAGGACGCGGACGCGGCGCGAACCTTCGCCAAGGCCGCCGTGGCCTGCGGGGTCCGCCAGATCGTCTACCTGGGCGGACTCGGCTCCGACGACGCCGAGCTCTCCCCGCACCTGCGGTCCCGCAGGGAGGTGGAGCATTTGCTCGGCGAGACGGGGGTCCCGGTCACCGTGCTGAGGGCCGCCATCGTGGTCGGTGCCGGCGGCATCTCCTGGGAGCTCACCCGCCAGCTGGTGAAGAACCTGCCGGCGATGGTGGTGCCCCGCTGGGTCGCCACGCTCACGCAGCCGATCGCCATCGACGACGTGATCCGCTACCTCGCCGGGGTCGTCGGCGTGCCCGAGGCCTTTGGGCGCATTTTCGAGATCGGCGGTCCGGAGCAGCTGACCTACCTCGAGATGCTCCAGGTGGCCTCGGAGATCAAGGACGGGCACCGCCTCCCGATCGTGCAGGTGCCGGTCCTGACGCCGAAGCTCTCGTCGTACTGGCTCGCGCTGGTCACCGACGTGGATCTCACCACCGGCCGCAACCTCATCGACTCGATGGGGACCGAGGTGGTGGTCACCGACGACTCGATCAGGGAGGTGGTGCCGGGCGACCCGCTGCCCTACGCCGAGGCGGTGCGCCGGGCGCTGGAAGATCACCACCAGGACTGATCCGGGGACACCCGAGGACGTCATACGGATGGTGCAACCGCTTGCTCCGCCCGTATGACGTCTTGCGATCCTCGCCGTCCTGTAGGCCAGGGGGACACCGAGACGCGACTCACCCGAACAGCACGGGCAGGGCGAAGAGCAGCGACAGTGACCAGGTGATGTGGGTGAGGATCGGTGCGAGGATGCCGCCCGACGCCCGCCGCTGGAGGCCGACCACGACGCCGAGCACGACGGCCGCGAAGGCCAGCATCACATTGCCGGTGGCCAGCGTTGCGACGACGTAGGCGAGCGTCGTGACCGGGACCGGGTACCGGGTCACGGCGGCGTAGACCGCACCACGGAAGAACAGCTCCTCTGCGATCCCGTTGACGACGGTGACCAGCACCAGCAGTGCGATCGAGCCCTCGTCGGCGTACTCCAGGACGGATCGGACCAAGCCGTCCAGGACGTCGATCTCGCGCACCACGAGACCTCCGGCGACGAAGACACCCGCGAGGCCCAGTCCCACCAGGATCGGCGCCACCACGGGTCGGACGTGGTGGCCCGATGGATGGACCTCGCGGCCGAGGTGGAGCGGCCCGGAGGCGAACGCGCCGACCGCCCAGACCAGCGCGAGCCCGAAGGTCGCGGGGACGAACCAGGGGCTGCCGGGCTCGATCCGCAGCGAGATCGCCAGGACCGTCCCGCCCAGGACGACAAAGGCCAGGGTCACGAGCTGACGCCGGCGCAGCTGCGCCGGCGTCTCCCGATGGTCACGGGGGACGACATCCCACAGTGCGCGCTGGAGCCAGGCGCGCGCGGGATCGAGGTTCATCGCCGCGAGCCTACGCGGCTGAGGTCTAGCGGCCGGAGCTGAAGCTCGCGGCGCTGTGCTTGCCGGCGCCCGAAGAGCCGGAGCGCTGGCCGGAGCCTGACCGGCGTCCGGAGCCGGACTGGCCGCCGCGTCCTCGGTTGCGGTTGCCACCGGTGTTGCCGTTGCGGTTGCGCGTACCGCCACCGCGGCGGCGTCCCTGCGACCTGCCGTTGCCGCCGCTTCCAGGGGGCGGGCCCTCGACGACCATGCCTCCGGGGACCTTCACGCGCTCGCCCGGCGCCAGCTCGGCGAGCACGGGGTGGCCCGCACCGTCGAAGCGGGTGGTGCGGGCCTTGATCCCCGCCGCCCTGGTGAGCTGGCGGACGTCGCCGACCTGCTCGCTGGTCATCAGGGTGACGACGGTGCCCCTGGCACCGGCGCGGGCGGTCCGTCCGGAGCGGTGGAGGTAGGCCTTGTGCTCGACCGGCGGGTCAGCGTGGATGACCAGGGCGACGTCGTCGACGTGGATGCCCCGGGCCGCGATGTCGGTGGCGACCAGGGTCTGGGCCCGACCGCTGTGGAAGGCGTCCATGTTGCGGGTGCGGGCGCCCTGGCTCAGGTTGCCGTGGAGCTCGACGGTCGGGACGCCGCTGCGGTTGAGCTGACGCGCGAGCGCCTTGGCGCCGTGCTTGGTCCGGGTGAAGACCAAGGTGCGACCGGGTGCGCTGGTCAGGTCGACCAGGACCGGCAGCCGGTGGTCTCGCGAGATGTGCAGGACGTGGTGGTCCATGGTGGCCACCGGGGACTGTGCCGAGTCGGCCTGGTGGGTGACCGGAGAGTTCAGGAACCGCTTGACCACCACGTCGATCGCCTTGTCCAGGGTCGCGGAGAACAGCAACCGCTGGCCGTCGCGCGGGGTCCTGTCGAGCAGGCGGCGTACGGCGGGCAGGAAACCGAGGTCGGCCATGTGGTCGGCCTCGTCGAGGACCGTGACCTCGACCGAGCCGAGCGAGCAATGGCCCTGGCCGATCAGGTCCTCGAGCCGGCCCGGGCAGGCGACGACAATGTCGACGCCACGGCGCAGCCCCTGCACCTGGGGGTTCTGCCCCACGCCGCCGAAGACGGTGCGGGTGCTGAGGCCAGCGGCCTTCGCCAAAGGAGCAAGGGCCTGGTCGATCTGGCCGACCAGCTCCCGGGTCGGCGCGAGGATCAGCGCGCGGGGTGCTCCCGGTCGCCGGTTGCGGCCCGAGGCCGTCAGCCGGGCGACGAGGGGAAGCAGGAACGCGTAGGTCTTGCCGGAGCCGGTGCGGCCGCGGCCGAGCACGTCGCGGCCGGCCAGGGAGTCCGGCAGCGTCGCTGCCTGGATCGGGGTCGGGGTGACGATGCCGAGGTCGGCGAGCAGGGTCGCGAGGTTCGCGGGCACGCCGAGGTCGGTGAAGGAGGGTGCTGAAGACAAGAGGAAGTCGCTATCGCTTGGTGTGTCTCACCAATGCCGTCCTCCGCCGGCGGCGGAGGTGGGAAGCAGTGCCTCGCTGTGATGGCGAGGGGCGCGTTGTTCGCGCGGAACCCGAGGCAAGACTGGACGGGTCGTTGGCCCCAACCTAGTGGGTTGGGGCCAACGACCGTGAATCGGCGCGCAGCGTTACTGCGTCACAACTCTGACCGCGAGGGTCACAGGTTGGGCGCCACCCCCGTCGCGACGTTCCCGTTGACGCGGAGCGTGTAGCTGTTGATCACGCTGCCGCCGAACCCGAACACCTTGACGAAGAAGGTCGGGTTGTCCGTCGAGAACGGGACGTCCGACTTCTTGACGTCGAAGACCTCGTCGCCGGTCCCGCCGGCACTCGATCCGCCGACCAGGGTGCCGTTCGACCGGAAGATCTGCATGTCCAGGTCACCGCCGGTCTGGGCGGGTCCGTCCGCGACCTCGAGACTGATCCGAGCGGTGAGGTCACGGTTGAGGAACAGGTTGGTGTCGTTCTCCGTGAGCGAGACGCGGTACCAGTCGGCGTCTCCCAGCAGGATGCTGTCGAACCGGCTCACTGCGCCCGCACCGGTGTCGCCGGACAGCGAGCCCATGTTGGTGGCCGCCCCGAGCCCCTCGTCGAAGGAGGAGGCGTCGTCGTTGAAGATCGTGCCGGCCCCCTGGCCGTCGGTGATCGTGGCGTTGGATGGTGCGCCGAGGTTGACGAGGAACTCTTCGTGACCCTCCACGAGCAGATCTCCGTTGACGGGCACCGTGACCGTCTTCGAGGTCTCCCCCGGCAGGAACGTCAGCGTCCCGGAATGGCCGACGAAGTCGCTGCCGGAGAACGCGCTGCCGCTCGCGGTGGTGTAAGGCACGGTGACCGTCTGGGGGCTGGCCGCGGACAGCGAGACGTTGAAGTTGTAGAGGTTGCTGGCCAACCAGCCCTCGTTCCTCGCGACGTTGTTGATGGCGATGCCAGGACCGGTGTCGTCGTCGGTGACGGTGATCTCGCCCACGTTGTCGGCGATCGACGCGCCGCTCGCGTTGGAGATCTTGAGCTTGAAGCCCTCGATGGGCTCGACCAGCACGTCCCCCTTGAGCGTCGTGCAGACGTTCTTGGTCCGGGTCCCGCCCCTCGGGAACACCAGGGTGCCGCTCTTGCCGACGTAGTCCGAGGGCGCAGTGGCGGTGCCGTTCACGGTCGTGTAGTTGACGGTCGTACGCCGCTGCGGCACGCGCGAGAGTTGTACCTTCGCGCATGCGGTCCCGTTGGCATCGGTCTCGACGACCGAGCTGTCGAGCACCCGGAAGGACGGCGTAGCGGCGAACGCGGCCGGAGCGCTCATGAGTCCTAGCGTGGAGACACTGGCCGAGACCAGGGCGACCGCGCTCACCACGCGGGTCCTGCGTCCCAGGTTGGTGACGTTGATCATTGCTCTTCCTCTTTCAGTCGTGACGAATGGCGGACCTGCCGCCAAGCCCCCGTCGGGCCACGGTGAGAAGGAGCGCCGGCCGAACGCTCTGATACATCGGCTCGCACAGCACGATGTCGAATCCGCCAGGCGGGCGGCCCAGCGACTGGTTCAGCCGAACCGCAGGGCCCCGTCGTCGATCTCGCCGCGCCGGATCGTCCGGACGTCGTAGAGGTAGTTCTGCCGCAGCCGCCAGGGCTCGCGGTGGCCCTGCTTGGGCAGGATGTCGAGGGAGCGGAGCACGTAGCCGGGCGTGAAGTCGAGGAACGGCCGCTCCTGCACCTCTGGACCGGGGACGGGTACGACGGAGCGGTGGCCGTGCTCGTCCAGGTGGGCGAGCAGCCGGCAGACGTATTCCGCGACGAGGTCGGCCTTCAACGTCCAGGATGCGTTGGTGTAGCCGATGGTGAAGGCGAAGTTCGGCAGCCCGCTGAGCATCAGCGCCTTGTAGGCGATCTGCTGGCGGAGGTCCGGCTTGACGCCGTCGACGGTGAGCTCGATCCCGCCGAACAGCATCAGGTTCAGCCCGGTGGCGGTCACGACGATGTCGGCCTCGAGCTCGCGGCCCGAGGCGAGCCGCAGGCCGGTCTCGGTGAAGCTGTGGATGGTGTCGGTGACGATCTCGGCGATGCCGCTCTTGAGGGCCCGGAAGAGGTTGCCGTCCGGCACCAGGCACAGCCGCTGGTCCCACGGGTCGTAGCGCGGCTTGAAGTGGGTGTCGACGTCGTACCCCTGCGGCAGCAGCTGGGTGTTCTGTTTGCGTATCACGCCGCGCATGAGGCGCGGACGGCGCTGGCTGAGCTGATAGACGAGGGTCGCGATCGCGACGTTCTTCCAGCGGGTCAGGGCGTACGCCGCCCGCTCCGGCAGCAGCCTGCGGAGCAGCCGGGCGATGCCGTCGACCGCCGGCAGCGACAGGATGTAGGTGGGTGATCGCTGGAGCATCGTCACGTGGCCGACGCCGGACTCGGCCATCGCCGGCACCAGTGTCACGGCCGTCGCGCCGCTGCCGATGACGACGACCCGCTTGCCGCGGTAGTCGAGGTCCTCGGGCCACTGCTGCGGGTGGACGAGCTGCCCCTGGTACCGGTCCACGCCGGGCAGCTCGGGGGTGTAGCCCTCGTCGTAGTCGTAGTAACCACTGCACGACCACAGGAACCTGGTGGTCAGGCGGCGCGGGCCCTCCGGCGTCTCCACCTCCACGCTCCACCGGGCGGTGTCGGAGTCCCAGTCGGCCCGGGTCACCCGGTGGGAGTAGCGGATGTGGGACTCCACGTCGTACTCCCGCGCGGTCTCGCGGACGTAGTCGAGGATCGACGGGCCGTCCGCGAGCGCGGTGTCGGCCCGCCACGGCTTGAACCGGTAGCCGAGGGTGTACATGTCGGAGTCCGACCGGATGCCGGGATAGCGGAACAGGTCCCACGTCCCGCCGCTGGCCGCACGGCGCTCGAGGACCAGGTAGCTCTTGCCGGGGTGCTCGCGGGTCAGCTGCGCGGCGGCGCCGATCCCGGAGAGGCCGGCGCCGATGATCAGGACGTCGGCGTGCTCCGTCACGGTCGCGCATACCTCTCGACGAAGGCCTTCAACAGTCCCGGCGGCTCGACCACGACGCTGCGGCGCGCCATGTCCTTGAGGCTCTGGGCCTGCGGCGGGTCGAAGTAGCCGTAGGTCTTGTAGACCTCGATCCGCAGGCAGAGCGCGTCGATGTCGAGCTCGGGGTGGAACTGCGTGGCGTAGACGTTGGACCCGAGCCGGAACGCCTGGACCGGGCAGGTGGCGGAGGACGCCAGGTGGACGGCGCCCTCGGGCAGCCGGCTGACGGCCTCCTTGTGGCCGAGGAAGACGTCGAAGGTGTCGGGGAGGCCGTCGAAGAGCGGGTCCTTGCGTCCGTCGTCGGTCAGCGACACCGAGGTGGCGCCGATCGGCTCGGCGTGGGTGCGGTCGACCAATCCGTCCCGGAGGCTCCCCAGGATGCCGATGCCGTAGCAGGCCCCGAAGAAGGGGAAGTCGGCCGCGACCACCCGCTCGGCCAGGTGGTGCAGCTCACCCTCGGCCCGGCGCTGCTCCGGAGACTTGCCGTCCTCGGGGTCGCTCTTGTTGAAGGGGCCGCCGCCGAGGATGATCCCCGACCAGTCGTCCAGGTCGATCTCGCCGAGCGGGTCACGCTCCAGCCGCCGTCGGCGTACGTCGTCCTCCGGCAGGCCGGTGCAGCGCACGACGGCGGCGTACTCGTTGTCGGCGGCGTCATCCTCGGGACGGGTGCCGAGGAAGAGGAACGGCCTCATCGTCCCCTCATCCCTGCACCGCGGCGCCGCTCTCGACGAGTGCGGTCACGTCCTTGACCCCCCACGCCTCGAGGGCCTCGACGGTGGCGGCTCCGGCTGCGGTGGGCGGCGTGCCGAGCGTGGCCCCGGTGCGCGAGAAGCGGGGCGCCGGCGCGGGCTGGACGATGCCCTCGTGCTCGACGAGGGAGCCGCGGGCCACCATGTGCGGGTCGCGCGCGGCCTCGGAGATGGTCAGCACCGGCGCCACGCACGCGTCGGTGCCGTCGAAGATGCCCGCCCACTCGGTCATCGTCTTCTGCCGGAAGGTGCTGGCGATCAGCTCCCGAAGCTCGTCGAGCCGGCCGAGGTCGTAGCGGTCCGGTGCCTCGTCCTTGATGCCGAGCAGGGTCACGAACTCCTCGTAGAACCGGGGCTCCAGCGCCCCCACCGTCATGTGGCGGCCGTCGGCGGTCTCGTAGAGGTCGTAGAACGGAGCCCCTCCGTCGAGCAGGTTGGACGCGCGCTGCTCGGTGAGCGCGCCACCGGCGAGCATCGCCGTGGCCATCGTGTTGAGGTGGGTGGTGCCGTCGACGATCGCGGCGTCCACCACCTGCCCCTGGCCGCTCGTGCGTGCCTCGAGCAGCGCGGCGAGCACACCGATCACCAGGTACGTCGACCCGCCGCCGAAGTCGCCGACGAGGTTGCTCGGGAAGTGCGGCCGCTGCGGGTCCTGGCCGAGCCCGTGCAACGCCCCGGTGATGGCGATGTAGTTCATGTCATGGCCGGCCGCGTGGGCCAGCGGGCCGGTCTGCCCCCAGCCGGTCATCCGGCCGTAGACCAGCCTCGGGTTGCGGGCCAGGCACTCGTCGGGGCCGAGTCCGAGCCGTTCGGTGGCCCCCGGGCGCATGCCCTCGACCAGGATGTCGGCGGTTTCGACCAGCTGGAGGACGGCCTCGACGGCGTCGGGGTGCTTGAGGTCGAGGGCGACGCTGGGGCGGCCGCGGGTGAGCAGGTCGGTCTCGCGGCTGCCGCCGGCGGTTGCCGCCCCGCCCGGCCGTTCGACACGGATCACGTCGGCCCCCAGGTCGGCGAGGATCGTGCAGGCGTGCGGGCCGGGCCCGATTCCGGCGAGCTCGACGACCCTGACCCCGCGCAGGGGGCCAGTGCCCTGACCCAGTTCAACACCCATGCTTCCGCATCATGGCAGGGTCCGCCCGATGCCGGGACGTGTGTCCGAGAGTGCGCTGGAGCGCTCAGGCGTGCGCGTCGTGACCGTGCATCTCGTGGACGACGGCGTGACCCTTGCCCCGGCCGATCATCCACTTGTTGACCGGCACGGTCAGCACGAAGGCCACGGCCAGCGCGGCCGCCAGGGCTGCCCAGAAGAAGAGGTCACCCAGGCCGGCGTCCATCGCGCCGGGAACCGCCAGCAGGAAGGCGTTGTCGACGATCTCCATCACCAGGATCGACAGCGAGTCGGCCGCCAGCGCCGCGCGCACCGCCGTACCGGTGTCGAGGCCGGCCCTCCGCACGCCGACGAAGGTGAGGAGGTAGCCGAAGAAGAAGGCGAGGACGACGGCCAGCGCGATGCTCGCCGCGTCGCCCCACCCCCACCGGGTGGCAAGGACCATGCCCAGGACCTCGCCGATGGCACAGCCGGTGAGGCAGTGGAGGGTGGCGGAGACTGCGGTGCGCCAGGTGTTCATGCGGTCGAACATATACCCCCTAGGGGTATCTGACAAGCCCTTCCCGAGCTGGCGACCGAGCGACTCGTTAGGTTCGGACGGTGATCAAGGACCTGACCGACGACGAGGCGCGTCGCGCGATCGTCCTCAAGTGGGGCACCGTCGATCCGGACGTGCTGCCGGCGTGGGTGGCGGAGATGGACTACGCGCTGGCGCCGCCGGTTCGCGAGGCGCTGCTCGACGCGGTGAACACCGGAGTCACGGGGTATCCGGTGTTCGAGCCCGGTGGCCGGCTGAGCGAGGCGTACGTCGGCTTTGCGGCGCGGCACTTCGGCCAGCGGCTCGACCCGGCGCACGTGATCGGCACGGTCGACGTCACTGCGGGAGTGCGGCTGGCCCTGGACGTCCTGAGCGACCCGGGACCGATGGTGCTGCCGCTCCCGGCCTACCACCCGCAGCTCGATGTCGCCCAGATCACCGGTCGGGAACGGTGGGACCTGCCGGTGGACCCGGCCGCCGGGTCCGCGATGTTCGACCTCGACCACCTCGACCGGCTGCTCGCCGACGGGGCGCGAACGCTGCTGCTGACCCAGCCGCACAACCCGTGCCACCACGTCTACACCCGCCAGGAGCTCGAGGGCATCCGCGACGTCGTGGTGCGGCACGGGGCGCGGGTGATCAGCGACGAGATCCATGCGCCGCTGGTGCTGGCCGGGGCTGAGCACGTCCCCTACCTCTCGCTGGACGGCACCGCCGACCACGCGGTGGCCGTGGTGGCCTCGTCGAAGGCGTTCAACACCGCGGGCCTGCGGTGCGCCCAGATCGTGACCACCGACGACGACACCCGCAAGCGGCTCGTCGAACAGCCGATGGCCCGCAACGACTCGTGGTCGTCGCTCGGTGCGGTCGCGGCGATCGCGGCCTACGAGGACGGCGACGCCTGGCTGGCGGCGCTCCTCGAACGGCTCGACCAGCTCCGCTCGCTGCTGGACCGACTGCTCGCCGAACACCTTCCCGAGGCCAGGATGCGGCGGCTCGAGGCGACGTACCTCGCCTGGCTGGACCTGCGCGCCTACGGACACCGGGACCCGGCCGGAGTGGGGCTCGCGAGGCAGCGGGTGCTGCTCTCCCCCGGTCACGCCTACCACCCGGGGCTGGAAGGGCACGCCCGGCTCAACCTGGCCACGTCGCCCGAACGGCTGACCGAGATCGTGCGCCGGCTCGGCGCCGCCCTGACCGCGTAGCGGAGCGCGGTCCTACCAGCTGGCGGCCGGGCCGTTGGCGGGGCCGTTCTGGGCGGGCTCCGCCGGCTGGGCCGCGATCACGTCGGCGTACCACTGGAACGACTTCTTCGGAGTACGCCGCAGCGTGTCGTAGTCGACATGGACGAGACCGAAGCGCTGCGCCAGTCCCTCGGCCCACTCGAAGTTGTCCATCAGCGACCAGGTGTAGAAGCCCCGCACGTCGACGCCGCGCTGGATTGCGGTCGCCACCGCACGGAGATGGGCGTCGAGGTAGGCGATCCGGCGCTGGTCGTCGACCACCCCGGAGGCGTCCGGGCCGTCGGCGTAGGAGCAGCCGGACTCGGTGATCATGATCGGCGGCAGCGCGGCGCGGTAGCGGGCGCGGAACATGATCAGCCACTCGCGCAGCGCGTCGGGCACGACCGGCCAGCCGCGGTCGGTGAGCGGGTAGCCGAGCGGCTCGAGCATCTCCCACGGCATCGGGGCCTCGTCCGGGGCGGCTGCGATCTTGAAAGGGCTGTAGTAGTTGACCCCGTAGAAGTCGAGTGGCTGCCGGATCGTCGCCAGGTCACCGGGAAGCACCAGGTCGTCCATCAGGAAGGCGAGGTCCGCGGGATAACGGCCGAGCAGCATCGGCTCGATGAACATGCCGTTCCAGATCGTGTCGAACAGCTTCGAGGCACCGACGTCGGCGTCATCGTCGCTGGCCGGCCAGATCGGCGCGTGGTTGTTGGCACACCCGATGCTGGTCGCCCCGGCGGCCCGCAAGGCGATCGCGGCCCGACCATGTCCGAGCAGGAGGTGGTGGGCCACGTGCAGGGAGTCGAAGAGCAGCCGCTTGCCGGGGGCGTGCTCGCCGATGCCGTAGCCGAGCGAGGTCACGACGTTGGGCTCGTTGATCGGGATCCAGTGCTCGACCCGGTCGGCGAACGCGTCGCCCACGATGCCGGCGTACTCGGCGAACCGGTCGATCGTCTCGCGGTTGAGCCAGCCGCCGTCGTCCTCCAGTGCCTGGGGCAGGTCCCAGTGGTAGAGGGTGACCATCGGCTGGACGCCGGCCTCGAGGAGCGCGTCGATCAGCCGGTCGTAGAAGGCGAGACCCTTCGGGTTGGCCGGGCCGGACCCGGTCGGCTGGATCCGCGGCCAGGCGATCGAGAAGCGGTACCCAGGGGCGCCGAGCTGCTTGATCAGCGCGACGTCCTCCTCCCACCGGTGGTAGTGGTCGCAGGCCACGGCTCCGCTGGTGCCGTCGGCGATGCGTCCGGGCTGCGCCGTGAAGGTGTCCCAGATGCTGGGACCACGGCCGTCCTCGGCGATGGCGCCCTCGATCTGGTACGCCGCAGTGCTGGTGCCGAACCTGAAGCCCGGGGGGAATTGGGGGAACACTGTTTCATTGTCCCCATGTCCGTCGAGGTCCGCAGGGGAAGTCTCAGGTTCGTGACCCGGGCCGAGGGCCGGACCACCCGGCACTCCTTCTCCTTCGGGGACCACTACGACCCTGAGAACGTCGGGTTCGGCCCGATGGTCTGCCACGACGACCACCTGCTCCGGGCCGGCACCGGCTTCCCCGACCACCCGCACCGCGACCTGGAGATCGTCACCTGGGTCCTTTCCGGCGCGGTGGTGCACACGGCCTCCGTGGGACCGCCGACCACTGTCGGCGCGGGTGAGGTCCAGGTGCTCTCGGCCGGGTCCGGGATCTCGCACAGTGAGATCGCCGAGCCCGACTCTGGTCCCACGCGGTTCGTCCAGACCTGGGTGCGGCCGGACGAGTCCGGAGCCGCGCCGTCGTACTCCTCGGCGCCGGTCGGGGACGCCCTGACCGGCGGCGCGCTGGTGCCCGTCGTGTCCGGCGTTCACGGCGCCGCGGTGGGCCGGATCGGTACGGCGTCCGCCACGCTGCACGCAGCCGTCCTCGACGCCGGCCAGTCGGTCACCCTGCCGGACGACCCGCTGCAGCACGTCTTCGTGGCGACCGGCTCGCTCGCCCGCTCCAGCCTCGCCGAACCGCTCTCGGCCGGCGACGCCTTCCGGATCACGGACCGACCCGGGCTGAGCCTGACCGCGGCCTCTCCCACCGAGCTGCTGGTCTGGGGCTTCACCTCGCGTTGAGTTGGGCCTCGCGACCCGTCGAGTTGGGCCTCGCGACCCGTCGAGTTGGGCTTGGCGGCCCTCGAGTTGGTCCTCGCGGCATGATCGGGCCATGGCGACACCCGAGGTCCACCGCGAACCGTTCCTCCATCTCGTCGACGTCGCCCACGACCGGGCGCTCATTGCCTGGGGCGCCTTCTTCTTCACCCGGGACGATGCCGACCGCTGGCGGATCCTCGACGACGAGGAGCTGGGGCGGGTAGGTCGGCACGGGAGCATCGGCAGCAGCGCCGAGCCGTACGGCGCCTCGACCGTCCAGCTCCTCGACGAGGCCGGCCAGGTGGTGGCCGAGGAGTCGACCGACCAACGGACCTGGGTGTGGCTCGAAGGCCTGACGCCCGACACCGACTACCGATACCGAGTCCTCGTCGACGGCGAGGAGTGGGCCGCCGGGGAGCGGTGGGACTGGGTGCCGAGCGCCCGCGGCGGATACGACCTCGCCCCGGCCGGCCGGAGCTACGACGCCCGCTTCCGGACCTGGCCGGACCCCGATGCCGCGACGGACCCTTTCCGGTTCGTCGCGCTGGGTGACTACGGCGTCGGAATCCGATCCGACTCGGAGTCCAGCCGGCGGCAGCGGCGCGTCGCCGAGGTGCTGGACCGCCTGGCCGCCGACGGCGACATCCGGTTCGTGGTCTCCCTGGGCGACAACATCTACAAGGGAGAGCAGGGCCACGTCGACGACGAGAGTGGCGGCGAGGACGACGACTGGTACTCGAGCTTCTTCCAGCCCTACCGCTACGCGATCGCCCGGGTGCCGGTCTTCCCGGCCATCGGCAACCACGACACGACCGACACCGAGGGCAGCGACGACCGCGAGCAGATGGAGGACAACTTCCACATCCGGGAGCGGTTCCACGACGAGTCCGACCGCGCGTCCACCGACCCCGGTCTGTTCTACCGGCTGCGCTACGGGCGCGACGTCGAGCTGGTCTGCCTCGACACCTCGCTCGACAGCGCGGACGAGGGCGTGCACCGGTTCTTCCAGGCGCCGGAACACCGCGACTGGTTGCGCACGACATTCGCAGCAGACAGGGTTCGTTGGCTGATCCCCTTCTCGCACCACCCGACCTACTGCGCCGGGCCCCACCACGGCAACGACACCGAGATGCAGGAGACCCTGCTGCCGCTGTTCGACACTGCCGGAGTACAGCTGGTCCTCGCCGGCCACGAACACAACTTCCAGATCAACGAGGTCGAGGGGCGCACCTACGTCATCTCCGGCGCGGGCGCGAAGGTCCGCGAGGAGGTGCCGGAGGGCTTCGCGGACGCCGGGACCACGGCCTGGGCTGCCCAGGCCCACCTGCTGCTGGTCGAGGTCGACGGACCGGAGGCCCGGCTGACCCCGGTCTCAGGACTGCTGGACGACGGCAGTCCACACGCGATGACCGCGCTCACCCGGGAGAACCAGGTCACCGAGCCCCCGTGGGTGGTGCGGCGGTAACGGCCGAGTCGGCGCATCTGCCGGGCTGGGAGGGGCCGAGTCGGCGCTAATGCTGACGCCATCGCGCCACTTGCGCCGACTCGACGATCAAGACTGCCGCATTCGCGCCGACTCGACCGTCTGAAGTCCGGCATTCACGCCGGGTCGGCAAGAATCGACAGGGCGCCGGGCTGGATCTCCACGACCGCTGGCTCCGCGTCGAGGCCGGGGAGGGCGCCGAGGGGTTCGCCGTCACCGCCCAGCGGGATCGGCTGGCGGGCGTCGCCGTGCAGCTCGACCCGCTTGCCCCCGAGCACCGTCACCTCGGAGCGGTCCACGTGCGCGCCGTCGTACACGGTGGGGAGGGCGCGCAGCAGCTCGAGGCGTGAGGCGGCCTCGATCACCACCACGTCGAGCACCCCGTCGTCGATGACGGCCGCCGGTGCGATCTTCATGCCCTTGCCGTAGTAGGCGGAGTTCGCGACGACGACGGTGGCGGCGGCGTACTCGCGCTCGACGCCGTCGACCGAGAGCCGGTAGCGCCCGGGCTGGTACGTCGCCAGTGAGCGGGCCGCGGCGTAGGGGTACTGCAACGCCTTCGGCAGCCGGGCGCGGTCGACGATCTCGGCGGCGTGCGCGTCGACGCCGGCGTAGACGGAGCCGGCGACCGAGCGCGGCGCTGCTCCGGGAAGGGTGAGGGCGAGCAGGTCGACCCGACGCACGCTGCCGGTGAGCAGGAGCTCGGCCTGACCGGCCGGGTCGTCGGGCAGCCCGAGCATCCGGGCGAAGTCGTTGCCGCGACCGGCGGGCAGGACCGCAAGGGTCCCACCACCGTGCGAGACCGGACCGGCGAGTGAGGACAGCATCCCGTCGCCGCCCACGGACACGACCACGTCGCCACGGGACATCGCGCCGTCCAGCAGGTCCCGCATCGCGTGCGGACCCGGCGAGTAGGTGACCTCGACCCGGGCGCCGGCGTCGCGCAGCAGCCGGGCCACGGGTACGACGGCCTGGGGTGCGGCGCCGCCGCCGGAGGCCGGGTTGACGAGGAACGTGAAGTTCCTGGTCATTTCGTGGGGTGACGTCATGGGATGAGAACTCCCGGGTTGAGGATCCCGGTGGGGTCGAGCTCGGCCTTGACCGCCCGCAGGATCGCCACGCCGAGGTCGCCGATCTCGTGCCGGTACCACGGCTTGTGGTCGGTGCCGACGGCGTGGTGGTGGGTGATGGTGGCCCCGGCTGCTGCGATCGCCTCACCGGCGGCGGCCTTCGCGGCACCCCACTGGGCGAGTGGGTCGTCGGTCTCCTTGGCGGCGACGGTGAAGTAGAGCGAGCAGCCGGTCTCGTAGACGTGCGAGATGTGGCAGAGCACGATCGTTCCCTCGCCGAGGGTCTGCTCGAGCGCGCTCTTCACGTCGGCGTAGAGCCGCTCGAGGTTCGACCACCAGGTCGCCGTCTCGAGGGTCTCCACGAGGACGCCGACGTCGAGCATCGAGTCCCGGAGGTACGGCGCCCGGAACCGCCCCTCGACCCAGGCCCGTCCGGGCTCCTCACCGAGATCGGTGCCTCCGAGGCCGGCCAGCACCGCGCCGACCTCGGCCCGGCGGGCCCCGACCGCGGCGGGCGCGCCTTCGTAGCCGGTGATCATCAGGCAGCCGGCCGCGGAGTCCGAGCCGATCTCGTCCGGTCGGGCGAGGTTGATCGCGGTCTCGGACTCGTCGGACAGCCGGATCACGGTCGGGAGCAGGCCGGCCTGGGCGAGGGTGCGCATCGCCGCGGCGCCGTCGGCGAACGACGGCCAGCGCCACCCGTCGTACACCGTCGCCTCGGGGAGGCGACGCACCCGGACGGTGACCGAGGTGATCACGCCGAACACTCCCTCCGACCCCAGGATCAGCTGGCGCAGGTCGGGGCCGGCCGCGCTGGCAGGGGCGGCGCCGAGGTCCAACCGGCCGGCGGGTGTGGCCACCGTCAGCCGCACGACCATCGAGTCGAAGCGGCCGTAGCCGGCGCTCGACTGACCGCTGGAGCGGGTGGCGGCAAAGCCGCCGATGGAGGCGTACTCGAACGACTGGGGGAAGTGTCCGAGGGTCAGCTCGTGCTCGGCGAGCAGCGCCTCGGCCTCGGGGCCGCGCAGGCCGGGCTCGAGGGTGGCGGTCATCGAGACGGGGTCGACGTCGAGCAGCCGCTTCATCCGGACCAGGTCGAGGGAGAGGACGCCGGCGTACCCGTCGCGGCGGGCGGCCAGGCCGCCGGTGACGCAGGTGCCGCCACCGAACGGCACCACGGCCAGGTGGTGCTCGACCGCGAAGGCGAGCACGGCCGCGACGTCGTCGTGGTCGCCGGGTCGAACCACCGCGTCGGGAGCGTCGTCCAGCTCGCCGGCCCGGGCGCGGAGCAGGTCGGGAGTGGACTTGCCGCGGGTGCGGACCGCTCGGGTCTCGTCGTCGGTGAGGACGTGCTCGGCACCCAGCAGCTCGCGGAGCCCGTCGAGGAGCCGGTCGTCGACCTGACCGGCCGGGATGCTCGGGTGCTCGACCGCGGGTCGCTCCTGGAGGCCGAAGGCCAGCTCGACCAGGCCTCGGGCGGCGTCGGGGAGCGGCGCGGCGGCGGCCGGGTCGCCCCAGCGGGTCGGGTGCATCTCGTGGCTGTCGACAGGCATGCGTTACAGTGTGACATATGGCGTCACTTCGTCACATTTCGGATCTCGACGAGCGGGAGGGCGCCTATCTGGACGCCGCCCGCGCGTGCATCCTCGACGTCGGCTGGCGACGTACGACGCTCACCGAGGTGGCGCGTCGAGCCGGGGTCTCCCGGATGACGATCTACCGCACCTGGTCCGACATGCCGCGGCTCCTCGGCGACCTGATGACCCGTGAGTGGGGCAACGTCGTGGCCACGATCGTCGACGGCCCCGACGCCACCGGATCGCCGGCCGACCGGCTGGTCACCGCTCTCGCGGGCGGGGTCCGGGCGCTGCGCGACAACGAGCTGTTCGTCCGGATCGTCGAGCTCGATCCCGAGCTGCTGTTGCCCTACCTGCTCTCCCGCCGGGGGCGCTCCCAGGACGCGATCCTCGGGCTGGTCGAGGACTGGGTCCGGGCCGGCCAGAAGACCGGTGACGTCCGCACCGGCGACCCGGTGACGATCGCCCGCGCGCTGGTCCTCGCGACCCACGGATTCGTGCTGTCGGCGCACACGATGGTGGACGACTCGGCTTCGGAGGAGGCGCTCGACGCCGAGCTGGTCGCCGTCCTCACCCGGGCGCTGGCGCCGTGACCGGGCGGCGCATCACCCCCGGCCTCGCCGGGGCGCCCACCGAGGTGGACGTCGTGGTGGTCGGCCTCGGCGTCACCGGGACCGGCGTCGCCCTGGACGCCGTCACCCGCGGGCTGTCCGTGTTGGCGGTCGACGCCCATGACCTCGCCTTCGGGACCTCCCGCTGGTCCTCGAAGCTGGTCCACGGCGGGCTGCGCTACCTCGCCCACGGTCAGGTCGGCGTTGCCCACGAGAGCGCCGTCGAGCGCGGGATCATGATGGAGGTCACCGCCCCCCACCTCACCCACGCCATGCCGATGCTGGTGCCGCTCAACCCGAGCGTCACCACCTACCAGGCGACGATCACCCGGGCCGCGATCACCGCCGGCGACCTGCTCCGCCGCGGGGCCCGCACCGACCGCGAGACCCTGCCGGGGCCACGCCGGATCTCCGCCACCGAGGCCCTCGCCCTCGCCCCCGGACTGCGCCCCGGGGGGCTGCGCGGCGGGCTGCTCTCGTGGGACGGCCAGCTGGAGGACGACGCCCGGCTGGTGACGACGATCGCCCGCACCGCGGCGTCGTACGGCGCCCACGTGCGCACCCGGGCGCGGGTGCTGTCAGCGACCGGAACGACCGTCGAGCTGCGCGACGAGCTGACCGGCTCCGTCTCCACCGTGAAGGCGAGGGCCGTCGTCAACGCCACCGGCGTCTGGGCCGGCGGGCTGGTCGAGGAGGTGTCGCTGCGGCCGAGCCGCGGCACCCACCTCGTGCTCCGCGCCGGCACTCTCCCCGGTCTTCGGGTGTCCGTCACCGCGCCCGTCCCTGGTGAGTCGAACCGGTTCGTCCTGGTGCTGCCGCAGCCCGACGGCACCATCTACGTCGGCCTCACCGACGAGCCCGTGGACGGCGAGATCCCCGACGTGCCCACCCCCTCCGAGCCCGAGATCGGCTTCCTCCTCGACGTGGTCTCCGCGGCCTTCGCCCGCGACCTGCGCCGCAGCGACGTGGCCGGGGCGTACGCCGGCCTGCGCCCGCTGCTCGACACCCGCGACGGATCCACGGCCGATCTGTCTCGCCGGCACGCCGTGCTCACCTCGGCCTCTGGCGTGGTGACCATCGTCGGCGGCAAGCTGACGACCTACCGAAGGATGGCCGAGGACGCGCTCGACACCGCTCTCGCGAACGCCGGGATCGACGCCGGGCCTTGCCGGACCCGGACCCTCCCCCTCAGCGGAGCCGCGTCACGAGCAGAGCTGGCCCGGGTCGAGGCTCCCGCGCGGCTCGTCCGGCGCTACGGCACCGACGCCGAGCGCGTGCTGGCGAGCGCCCGCGAGGTCAGCGGCCTCCCCGACGACGAGCTGCTCACCCCGATCGCCGAGCACATCCCGGCCACCCTCGCCGAACTGCTCTTCGGGATCACCCACGAGGGCGCCGCCGACGTCGACGACCTGCTCGAGCGGCGTACCCGCATCGGCCTGATCCCTGACGACGCCGACCTCGCCCGCCCTGCGGCCGAGCGTGCCCTCGCCCTCGCCGCCCACTCCCGATCGCGCTGACCGGTCGATCATGGACGACGGGTCACCGATGAGCTTGCCCGTCGACGCCGGTCGGTACGAGCAGGCAGACTGGGCGACGGCGAGGAGCGACCCTTGAGGACGGCGACGATGACCACGACGACGGAGCTCGAAGACTTTGAAGGACTGACCCACCGCTACGAGCGTGAGCTGCTGGCCCACTGCTACCGGATGAGCGGCAGCTTCCACGAGGCCGAGGACCTGGTGCAGGAGACGTTCCTGCGCGCATGGAGGGCGTCGGCCGACTTCCAGGGGCGATCGTCGGTACGGACCTGGCTCTACCGCATCGCCACCAACGTCTGCCTGACCAACCTCGAGGGCCGGCCCCGGCGACCGCTCCCGGCCGGGCTCGGAACGCCCGACCAGATGGCCGGCGACGCCCTCGAGTCCGACCCCGAGATCCCGTGGCTGGAACCGGTCCCCGACGCCGCCGTCGTCGTCGCCGAGCGCGACTCGATCCGGCTCGCCTTCGTCGCCGCGCTCCAGCACCTGCCGGCGCGTCAGCGCGCGGTGCTGATCCTGCGCGACGTCCTCCGCTGGTCGGCCGCCGAGGTCGCCGAGGCGCTCGAGACCACCAGCGCGGCGGTCAACTCTGCGCTGCAACGCGCCCACGCCCAGCTCGCCGATCGGCACCTCACCGAGGAGACCGTCGAACCCGACCTGACCGCCGAGCAGAAGGATCTCCTCGAGCGTTACGTCGCGGCGTTCTGGCGCAAGGACATCGACGCGATCGTCGGGATGCTCACCCAGGAGGCTGTCTGGGAGATGCCGCCGTTCGTCGGTTGGTACGTCGGCGCCGAGAACATCGGCCGCCTCATCGACACCCAGTGCCCCGGCGACGTCCACGACATGCCGATGGTGGCGACGAGTGCCAACGGCCAGCCGGCGTTCGGCCTCTACATGCGCACCGAGGACGGCGACTTCGAACCGTTCCACCTCCAGGTCCTCGACATCGAGGGCGACCGGGTGCGGCACGTCGCGGCGTTCTTCGACACCAACCTGTTCCGCCGGTTCGGGCTCCCCGACCGGTTGCCCGCCGACCACGCCCCCGCGAAGGCGCCGTGACCACGGCGCTGGCAGGCGCCGTCGAGCTGCTGGAGCGTTCCCTGGGCTACACCAGGCTGGCCCTGGCCGGGGTCACCGAGCCCCGTCTCGCGGCCCCGACCCCCTGCCGGGACTGGACGGTGCGTGACCTGCTGGCGCACATGAACGACTCGCTCGACGCCTTCACCGAGGCCGCCGGAGGAAGCGTGGCGCTGACGCCCACCCGGGCCGGACCCCGCGTCGTGGTCCTGCAGCAGAAGGCCTGCGCACTGCTCGGTCTGTGGAGCGGGGAGGGACCCTCCGGCGTCCGCGTGGGCGAGGTCGATCTCGCCACCGACCTGCTCGTCGCCACCGCCGCCCTGGAGATCACCGTTCACGGCTGGGACGTGTCCCAGGCGACCGGCGCCGGGACCCCGATCCCCGAGGCGCTCGCCCGCCACCTGCTGCCGATTGCCCACCGCACGGTCTCCGAGGATGACCGCGGGGTCCGGTTCGCCGCGGCCCTCCCCGAACCGGTCGAGGCGACGGCCGACGTACGGCTCCGGGCGTTCCTGGGCCGGGGCTGACGAGACCCCAAGGCAAAATCATCGGCGTTCGTTACGTTTTGATCACGCTGTCTCCCTAGCCTTGGCCCATGCTCGTCGAGTCCCCACACCCGACGGCGTCCAGACAGCTCCCTTCGGGGTCTGACCTGGTTCGGGCAGGCAAGATCACTGAGGCATTGCACGTGCTGGATGCCTGCCCCGTGAGCCCTGAAGGGCTTCCCGCTGTCCGCCACGCCGCGGCCCTGACCGAGTGCCACCTCGCCCGCGGGGACCTGGCCCGGGCGGTGTCGATCGGTGACCTCGTCCGCGCCTTCACCACCTACGACGGCCTGCCCGGGGGGCTGGCGGCCTACACGCTGGGCGAGATCGCCTCCGCGCAGGGGGACGCCGACCTCGCCTCGCTCCGGTACACCGAGGCCAGCGAGCACCTCGGCTCGGTTCTCGACGACCCCGACCTGGTCCCGTGGCGCTCCGGCGCGGCACTCGCCCTCACCCGCCTGCACCGACCGCGCGAGGCCGATCGGCTGGCGCGCACGCATCTGGTGATCTCACGGGACGGCGGGACGCCGTACACCGTGGCCCACGCCCTGCGCACCGCCGCCGCCACCAATGCCGACGGCGCCCGGCTCCTCCTGCTACGCGAGGCCGAGGCGATCCTGAAGGACATCGAGGCCCGCCGCCTGGCGGCCCAGGTCGACACTGACCTCGCCGTGCTCCTCACCCTCCAGGGGGACGCCGCCGGAGCTCGCGAGGCGGTGACGCTGCTCCGCCGGGCGGAGGCGTACGCCGGCCGCGAGGACCTGTTCCCGCTCCAGAGCCGGATCCGCGGCATCCTCGAACGAATCGGCGAGGAGCCGCGCCGGATCCTCAGCGAAACGCTGGCCAGCCTCACCGTCACCGAGCAGACGACCGCCCGGTTGGCGGCGACCGGGATGACCAACCGCGAGATCGCCGCAGAGCTGTCCGTCACCGTCAAGGCCGTCGAGTGGCACCTGTCGAACGTCTACCGGAAGCTGAAGATCCGGGGCCGCGCCGACCTGGCGGACACGGTTGGCCTGGCCGTCTGACGCACCTCAACCACCGGAAGAGCCCAGCCAGGTCATCGTGTGGCCGTGTCCGTGTGTCCAGGCCACGGCACGACCGTCGACACCGAGGACGAACGCCGACAGGTCGTCGGGCACCGGCGGACCGGTGGCGGTCACCTCGGGGAGCACGTTCATGCCCTCGTTGCTGACCCAGTGGCACCGGCCCTCCCCCACCAGCCCGGCCATCATCTGCTGGAAACGCTCGCGATCGGCGGTCTCGAGGTAGGCGATCACCGCGCTGTGGAACACGACCACCCGCCCCGCAGCTCCGGCATGGTCGATCACACCGGGGAGCTCGGTCAGGAGGTCGCCGGCCAGCACGGCGGGCGGGTCGGCTCGGGCGACCTCGACGGCCACGCGCAGGCGCTCGCGTCGGTCGTCCTGCTCGGGCCAGACGAGGTTGGCCAGCCAGGCCATCGCGTCGTCGTCGGTCACGGAGAGGGGGTTCAGGTCGATGCCCGCCCGCCAGCCCACCCGGGGCACGGTCACCTGCTGGGCGAACGGGCCGGTCACCTCGCACTCCAGTCGCGGACCCTCGCCCGCGGTCACCTCTCCGACCTCGGTGGACCACGTGTAGGAGTATCGGTCCGGGTAGAGGCACAGCCCGGCGCTCGCCCCGACCTCGACCAGCGCGAGCGGCTCCTCGCCCGCGACCGTCGCGAAAGCCGGGGTCAGGGTCGCCAGCCGGCCGGCTTCGTTGGTCTGCGTCGAGCGGCTGAGGATCGTCTCCCGGATGCTCTCGTCATCCCCGAGCAGCGCGTCGCGCAGGGCGGAGTAGGGGCCGGGTGCCGGGACACCGTGCCAGCGCGCGGCCGCGAAGACGAGGTTCGGCTGCTGCTTGACCTTCGGCAGGTCCGACAGCCGGGCCAGGACGTCCGGGTCGTCCGCCACGCCACGCGCCCAGGCCGCGAAGCAGGGCGACTCCTCACGCGACCAGCGCGCGAAGTCGGCGTACTGCTCCGCGACCGGCGCGTACGGCTCCATCAGCCGGCCGGCAGGGAGATGTACGTCGTGTCGAGGTACTCCTCGATCCCCTCGAAGCCGCCCTCGCGCCCGAAGCCGCTCGCCTTCACACCGCCGAACGGCGCCGCCGGGTTCGACACCAGGCCGGTGTTGACGCCGACCATGCCGAAGTCGAGCGACTCCGAGAGCCGCATCGTGCGCTGGAGGTCCCGGGTGTAGACGTAGGAGACCAGGCCGTACTCCGTGCCGTTGGCCTGCGCGACCGCGTCCGCCTCGTCGGCGAACGTCGTGATCGGCGCGACCGGCCCGAAGATCTCGACACCGTTGATCCGGGCGTCGGCGGGGACGCCGACCAGCACGGTCGGCGGGTAGAAGTAGCCGGGCCCGTCGACCGGCGACCCACCGCAGACGAGGGTGGCGCCGTCATGGACCGCGTCGGTGACGAGACCGCTCACGGACTCGACCGCGTCCGCGTCGATGAGCGGGCCGACGTCGACCCCCTCCTCCTGGCCGGGGCCGACCTTGAGCGCCGCCATCCGCTCGCCCAGCTTGGTGCCGAACTCCTCGGCCACGGACTCGTGCACCAGGAACCGGTTGGCCGACGTGCAGGCCTCCCCCATGTTGCGCATCTTCGCGATCATCGCGCCGTCGACGGCCGCGTCGACGTCGGCGTCGCCGAAGACCAGGAACGGAGCGTTTCCGCCCAGCTCCATCGACACCCGCTGCAGCTCGTCGGCGGACTGGCGCACCAGCGACTTCCCGACCTCGGTGGAACCGGTGAAGCTGACCTTCCGCAGCCGGTCGTCGGCCATCAGCTCCGCCCCCACCTTCGAGGAGCTGGTGGTGGTGACGACGTTGAGGACCCCCGGGGGCAGCCCGGCTTCCTCCAGCACGCCGGCGAGCGCCAGCATGCTGAGCGGGGTGAGGGCTGCCGGTTTCACGACCATCGTGCAGCCGGCGGCGATCGCCGGCCCGATCTTGCGGGTGCCCATCGCGAGCGGGAAGTTCCACGGCGTGATGAACAGGCACGGGCCGACCGGCTTCTTGAGGGTGAGCAGCCGGCTGGCGCCGTTCGGTGCCTGCATCCAGCGACCGTGGATCCGGACCGCCTCCTCGGCGAACCAGCGGAAGAACTCCGAGCCATAGGCGACCTCGCCCTTCGACTCGGCGAGCGGCTTGCCCATCTCGAGCGTCATCAGCCGCGCGAAGTCGTCGGCTCGCGCGGTGAGCAGCTCGAAGGCCTTGCGGAGGATCTCGCCGCGGTCGCGCGGCGGGGTCGTGGCCCAGTCGGCCTGGGCCGCCGCCGCGGCGTCGAGGGCGTCCATGGCGTCGAGAGGCGAGCCGTCGGCCACTTCGGCGACCACCGATCCGTCAGCTGGGTCGTGGACCTCGAAACGTGCGCCGTCGTTCGCCTCGCGCCACTCGCCGTCGATGTAGAGCCTCAGCCGGTTGGGTGGGAGCAGGGGCAGATCGTCGGAGGCGGTCCGCTGGTGCTGGGTCGTGTTCATGGCCTCACTCTGGCACCCGCAAAGCCTCGGGAAAACTACAGACACGATCGCACCCGCGGTGCGATCATGTGGCTGTCGACTTCGGAGGGAGCAACGTCGAATGTCGACAGGGGCCCCCCGCTGACCCCATGCGGCGGGGGGCTTCCGTGCTCCGAGGGCTCGGAGTCGACCAACCCCCGGCCAGTTTGTCGCTACCCCTTGTGCGGAGGCGCCAACAGGAGTTGCCTTCGACGTGGAGGTGGCGCGATGGCAGACAAGGGTGGCGCCCGTAGACCAGCCGGGCAGGATCTCGAGGCGAGCAGCCCGGACAGAATCAGGAACGTCGTCCTGATCGGACCCGGAGGCTCCGGCAAGACCACACTGGTCGAGACGCTGCTCGCCGCCGCAGGAGCCATTCCGCGCGCCGGCTCGGTGCGCGACGGCACCACCGTCACCGACTTCGAGGAGTCCGAGCAGGCCCACGAGCGCTCGAACTCGCTCGCACTCGCCCCACTGATCCACGAGGGCATCAAGGTCAACCTGATCGACACCCCCGGCTACGCCGACTTCGTGGGCGAGCTGCGCGCCGGACTCCGCGCCGCTGACTGCGCCCTGTTCGTCATCGCCGCCAATGAGGGCGTCGACGACGGCACCCGGTCCCTGTGGCGCGAGTGCGCCGACGTCGGGATGCCGCGTGCGGTGATCATCACCAAGCTCGACCAGGCCCGCGCCGACTACGACGGCGTGCTCGAGCAGGCCCAGGCCGCCTTCGGTGACAAGGTGATCCCGCTCCACCTCCCGGTCCGCGAGGACACCGAAGTCGTCTCCCTGACCGGGCTCCTCGCGCCCAACGACCACGAGCTCCGGGGGCAGCTCATCGAGGGCATCATCGAGGAGTCGGAGGACGAGACCCTCATGGACCGCTACCTCGGCGGCGAGGAGATCGACGAGAAGGTCCTCATCGCCGACCTGGAACGGGCGGTGGCGCGCGCGACGTTCTTCCCCGTCGTCCCGGTCTGCTCGGTCACCGGTGTCGGCTGTGCGGAGCTCTTGAACCTCGCCACCCGCGCCTTTCCGTCCCCGTCGGAGCATCCTCCGCCCTCGGTCTTCACTCCGGCGGGCGCGTCGAGCGAACCGATCACCTGCGATGCCGAGGGCCCGTTGGTGGCCGAGGTGGTCAAGACGGCGAGCGACCCCTACGTCGGTCGGCTCAGCCTGGTCCGTGTCTTCTCCGGCACGCTGCGGCCCGACGACGCCGTACATGTCTCCGGGCACTTCTCCTCCTTCTTCGGCGAGGGATCCGGCCACGAGGACCACGACGAGGACGAGCGGGTCGGCAGCCTCACCTACCCCTTCGGCAAGCATCAGGTCCCCGCGAGCCAGGTCGTGGCGGGCGACCTCGGCGCCATCGGCCGGCTCACCCGGGCCGAGACCGGCGACACCCTCTCGTCGGTCGATGACCCACGGGTCCTGATGCCGTGGTCCCTGCCGGAGCCGTTGCTCCCGGTCGCCATCGTGGCGCAGAGCAAAGCCGACGAGGACAAGCTCTCCCAGGCGCTCGGCCGGGTGGCCGCCGAGGACCCGTCGATCCGCATCGAGAACAACGCCGAGACCCACCAGCTGGTGCTGTGGTGCATGGGCGAGGCTCATGCCGACGTGGTGCTCGAGCGGCTGGCCAGTCGGTACTCCGTCAACGTCGACCAGACGCCGTTCATCATCTCGCTGCGGGAGACCTTCGCCGCGCCTGCGAAGGCCCTCGGTCGGCACGTGAAGCAGTCCGGCGGGCACGGGCAGTTCGCGGTGTGCCACATCGAGGTCGAGCCGCTGCCGGAAGGCGGGGGCTTCGAGTTCGTCGACAAGGTGGTCGGCGGGTCGGTGCCGCGACAGTTCATCCCGAGCGTCGAGAAGGGCGTCCTGGCGCAGATGGCGCGGGGCGTGCGCAACGGCTACCCCGTCGTCGACCTCCGCGTCACCCTCACCGACGGCAAGGCCCACAGCGTGGACTCCTCCGACATGGCCTTCCAGATGGCCGGGTCGCTGGCGTTGCGCGAAGCGGCTGCCTCCTCGTCGATCACGATGCTGGAGCCCTACGACACCGTCGACGTGATCGTCCCCGACGACCACGTCGGCACGGTGATGAGCGACCTCGCCTCGCGGCGGGCGCGGGTGCTGGGCACCGACAAGGTCGGCGACGACCGCACCCTGGTCAAGGCGGAGGTGCCGCAGACAGAGCTGGTCCGCTACTCCGTGGACCTGCGTTCCTCCACCCATGGTTCAGGCACCTTCACCCGCGCCTTCGCGCACTACGAACCGATGCCCGAGGACGTCGCCGCCAAGGTCACCCCCCGCGACACCCGTTGACCGCGAGCCGTCGCGAGTTACCCGCAAACGCCGCCGAGCCGTCGCGAGTTACCAACTTGCGTGGTAACTCGCGACGGCTCGGCGATCGGTCAGCGGGCGGTGCGGAGGAACGACTCCAGGATCGGGCCCGCCGTACCCGAGCCGGACGAACCCTCCTCGACGAACACCGCCACGGCGAGGTCACCCTGCCCGGCGATCATCCAGGCGTGGGTGAGCAGCCGGCCGCCGCGCTCGAACTCCGCCGTGCCGGTCTTGGCGATCACGGGAGCTCCCGGTACGTCGGCCAGCAAGCTGCCGCTACCCGAGGTGACGACGCCGCGCAGCATCGTGCGCAGCTGCGTGGCCTCGGCCCGCGCGAGCTCTGGTACGTCGGCTTGCTCGACCTCCCAGCCCTTCACCATCCGCGGCAACACGGTGCTCCCGGACTGGATCGAGGCGATCACGGTCGCCATCACCATCGGTGAGGCCAGGAGCTTGCCCTGACCGATCATGTCGGCGGCCGCCTCGGTCTCCGACGCCGGCGGCTCGACGCTGCCGAAGTAGGCGGGGAAGCCGAGGTCATGGTCGACGCCCATGCCGAGAGAGGAGGCCGCGTCCGCCAGCGCCTCGCCGGAGAGCCTGCCGGCCTGGGAGATGAACGCGGTGTTGCAGGAGTTCGCGACTGCGGTACGGAACGGAATCCGACCGAGACCCCCGGACGGGTAGTCGTCGTAGTTCTCGAAGGCCTTGCCGTCAACGATGATCCGGTCGGTGCACGGCAGGATCGACGACGGGGTCAGCCCGTCCCGCAGCAGGGCGAGGCTGCTCACGCTCTTGAAGGTGGAGCCGGGAGCGAACTGGCCGAAGGTCGCCATGTTGTAGCCGTCGGTGCCGGGCCCGTTCGCCGCGGTCAGGATGTCGCCGGTCGAGGGTCGGATCGCCACCAGGGCGCTGGCCGGGCCGACACCGGCGAGCAGCCGCTCGGCCGCCTTCTGCATGCGGAGGTCGAGCGTCAGCTTCAGGGGCTGCCCCGGCGTGGGCTCCTCCGCGACCAGCTCGCGCTCGGAACCTTCGCCGTCGACCGCCTGGACGACGACGCCGGGAGCGCCGCGCAGCTGGTCGTCGTATCGTGCCTGGAGGCCGGACAGCCCGGCCTCGTCGCCGAGCTGGTACTTCTCCGGGTCGTCCTCGATCATCTCCGCGGTGACCTCGCCGACCGTGCCCAGGATCGGGGCCGCGAACTCGCGGGTGGGCGCCAGCGGCAGTACGTCGCTGACACTGATGGCGCCGGGGATCGCCGCGAGTTGTTGCGGGTCCACGTTGGGTGGCACGTCGTCCCGGCGGAACACGATGGCCTCGATGAAGGCCTGGTCCCCGGCGGCCTCGACCTGCTTGACGTACGGCGCCGCGTCGACGCCCACGAGATCGGCCAGCTGCCGCGCTGACTCCCCCGCCCGCGCCGGCTTGACCTGGGTCCGGTCGATGCCGAACCTCTCCACCGGCCGGTCCGAGACGAGGGCTTGCCCGCCCGCGCCGAGGATCTGCCCACGGTCGGGGCTGACCTCGCTGCTGTCGAGCACCTCGCCCCCCTTCAGCGACGACTCGACCAGGGTCGGCTTCCACACCGCCTGCCACTCGTCGTCGACCAGACGCAGCGACGCCTCGGCCCGGTAGGCCCACCGGTGTCCACCGAGAGGCCAGCTCCAGGCCAGCTGAGCCGTGGCGGTATCGCCGGTGTCCTCGACCCCGGCGACCTCGACCGCAGGCTCGACGTCACCCATCCCCTCGGTGACCTCGGTGTACGAGCGCCTCGCCTCGTCCGCCGTGGCGTCCGTGAACGTCACGGCCCGGAAGTCGCCGGATCCCAGCGCGGTGGCCAAGGCGGCGGCCGCATCATCGGGGTCGGGACCGCCGACGTTCTCCGCGGCCTCGCAGCCGGTGAGCAGGCCGGCCACGAGCAGGCCAGTGACGATCGCGTTGGTTCGAGGGGCCAGCATGGGCTCCCTTCTACCATCACGAGCATGTCCCCGCTCCGAGCCCCGGTCGCTGTAGCGATCGCGGGGGTGGTGCTGGCCGCGGCCGGATGCTCCGGAGACCCATCGTCACGATCGTTGCCGGACCCATCCCCGGGCCGGGATGCCGAGGGACCGACCAGCCCACCACACACTCCCGCCCCGACTCGTTCGGCGACGCCGAAGCCGCTCAACGACAAGGAGCAGCGAGTGCTCAACGAGATGCTGGTCGAGGCCGCGTGGGACAACGACGTACGCCGAGCCCGGCGGCTGATCGACCGGGGAGCCGACGTCAACTGGCGCGACGAGACGGTCCAGAGCGCGTTCCTGATCGCCACCAGCGAGGGGTACCTCGACCTGCTCGAGCTCACCCTCGCCCGGGGCGCTGACGTCCACCTCCACGACAGTTTCGACGGCACCGGCCTGATCCGTGCCGCCGAGCGCGGGCACTGGGACATAGTCGGCCGGCTGCTGCAGACCAGGATCGCCGTGGACCATGTCAACAACCTGGGTTGGGTGGCCCTGCACGAGGCGATCATCCTGGGCGACGGTTCGACGCGGTACGTCGACACGGTGCGGGCCCTGGTCGCGGGTGGCGTCTCGCTTCGGATCACGCCCGAGCGGGACGGGATCGCGCCGGTCGAGCACGCTCGGTCACGTGGCCAGGCCGCCGTCGTACGCACCCTGGAGGGGGCGCTCGACACACCCGACCTCGACCGCCCCGGGCGTGCCTTGCTTGCCGCCGCGGCGACCGGTGATGCCGACGCCGCTGCCATCGCGCTGCGGCAGGGCGCCGACGTGGAGGTCCGGGACGCCGCAGGGCGTACGCCTTTGCTGATCGCGGTGACCGAGGACCGGCTCGCAGTGGCCCGTCTCCTGGTCGCCATGGGCGCCTCACCCGATGCGCTGGACGATCGCCATGACACGCCCTGGCTGGTGACTGGCGTCACCGGCTCGGTGGCGATGGCCGAGCTGCTGCTGCGCTTCGACCCCGACCTCACCATCCGCAATCGGTACGGCGGGGTCTCGATCATTCCCGCGGCCGAACGCGGTCACGTGGACTACGTCCGTCGTGTGGCGACGACGCGAATCGACCTCAATCACGTCAACGACCTGGGGTGGACCGCGCTGCTGGAGGCGATCATCCTCGGCGACGGCTCAGCCCGCTACGTGGACATCGTCTCGATCCTGCTGGACCACGGAGCCGACCCCACGATCCAAGACGGTGACGGTGTCAGCCCCCTCGAGCACGCGCGGGACCGCGGCTTCACCGCCATCGCGCGGATGCTCCGCCGGGAGCGGTGAGTCAGCAACCGCCTCGGCGGTTCGGTGCGCGCTCACCGCGGCCACCACGGTCAGTGGCGGGCGAGCCAACGGTCGAGGTCGATGCCCGCGCGCCTGGCCGGAGCCCGGAGCGAGTCAATCGTGGGCGCCCGGAACGACTCCGGCCTGATCGCGGCGTCCGCGTCGGCGTACCTGCGCTGCTGCGCGGCCAGTTGGTCTCCCATCGCGCTCGAGGCTGCCCGGATCTTGCCGTTGACCGTCACGGCTGCGCCGGTGAGCAGCGGGCTGACGGTGGGCGTGTAGCCGGACGAGTGGCCAGGCTTGTTCGGGTGGTAGCTCTCGCTGATCGGGTTGGAGAGCCCATTGATCCACTCCGGGTCGTCACAGACGGCGTGCCCGACGAACCGGCTGGTCGGGTTCGCGAACGAGAAACCCTTGGCCGAGGCCTGGCCCGAGGTCTTGCCGTTGAGCAGGTCGGCCGTCTGGTTGAGACGCGTCATCTCCTCCGGTGTGAACCAGGTGCCGGCGTTGCAGTCCTCGCCCATGAAGATCCTCGGGTAGCCGACGACGACCACCTTGGCGTTCGGCGCCTTGGTCCGGATCGAGGCGTAGAGCGTCGACAGCCGGCCGGGCAAGGTGTTGTTGATGAACGCCTGCGCCTGGTCGATCGCACCGTCGCAGTCGCCGGCCCACCACGGAGTCGCGCACTCGGTCAGCACGTCGGCGAACCCCGCGTCGTTGCCGCCGACGGAGATGCTCACGTAGTTGGTCGAGGCGGTCAGGGCGGACAGCTGGGTGTTGGTGACGTCGCCGACCCGGGCGCCGGAGCAGGCGCGGAAGTTGAGCGAGTAGCCACGAGCCGCGGCGATGAGGCTCGGGTAGGCGGACGTCGACCGCTGGCATGAAGACCCGTCATTGATGTAGTCGCGGGTGCCGGTGCCCGAGGAGTAAGAGTCGCCGAGGGCGACGTACGACGGCGCGGCGGCGTGAGCTGCGGTCTGGGCCGCCCCGGCGGGGGCGAGCGAGGCGAGGAGGGCGACGGCGCCGAGCAGGGCTCGGCGTACGACGGGACGGGACGTGGGCATCGGGGGCTCCGATCCGAGATTGCCGGACACGTGACCCGCCTGACGCTATGGGCATTCGCCGGGGCTGAAAAGTGCTCCCGCCCGCGACCGACCGGTCGCGGGTGAGGTCAACGCTTCGTCCGCGGCTTGCTACGAGGCTTCTTCTTGCCGCCCGCCGGAGGTGCCCCGGACCCGGGACGCGACCGGTCCTGTGGGCGTCCGGCGTCGGGGCGCAGCTCGATCAGCTTCCCGGAGATCCGGGTTGAGGCGAGCCGCTCGGTCGTGCCGGCCGGGAGCTCGGCGGGCAGCTCGACCAGGGAGAAGTCCGGCCGGATCGAGATGTGCCCGAAGTCCTGCCGGTTCAGGCCTCCCTCGTTGGCGATGGCCCCGACGATCTGTCGGGGCTCGACCTTGTGCCTCTTCCCGACCGCGATCCGGTACGTCGCCATCGGGGCACCGGGCCGCCCCCGGTGTTCCCGGCGCTCCTGCCGGGGCGGACGACCCGCGTCGGGGCGCCGGTCGTCACGGTCACGGCGGGCGGGGCGCTCCGGCTCCGGCTCGAGCAGCAGCGGGGTGTCGCCGTGGAGCACGGCCGCGAGCGCGGCGGCGACGTCGACCTCGGGCACGTCGTGCTCGCGCATGTAGTGGGCCACCACGTCGCGGAAGAACGACACCTTCTCCTCGTCACCGAGGGCGGTGGTGATCGCGTCGTCGAACCTGGCCAGCCGGGTGACGTTGACATCCTCCACCGTCGGCAGCGGCATCTGGGTCAACGGCTGGCGCGCGGTCTTCTCGATCGCCTTGAGCAGCCGACGCTCACGCGGGGTCACGAACGAGATCGCCTGGCCACTGCGTCCGGCGCGACCGGTCCGGCCGATCCGGTGGACGTAGGACTCCGGATCGGTCGGGATGTCGAAGTTGACCACGTGGCTGATCCGTTCGACGTCGAGCCCGCGCGCGGCGACGTCCGTCGCGACGAGGATGTCGAGCTTCGCCGACTTGAGCTGGTTGACGGTGCGCTCGCGCACGTTCTGGGGGATGTCGCCGTTGATGGCGGTCGCGGAGAACCCTCGTGCCCGCAGCTTCTCGGCCAGGGTCTCGGTCTCGTGCTTGGTGCGGACGAAGACGATCATCCCCTCGAAGTTCTCGACCTCGAGGATCCGGGTGAGGGCGTCCACCTTCTGCGGGTAGGACACGATCAGGTAGCGCTGGGTGATGTTGGCGGCCGTGGCGGTCTTGTTGCGCACGGTGATCTCGGCCGGGTCGCGGAGGTACTTCGCCGACAGCTTCCGGATCTGGGCGGGCATGGTCGCCGAGAAGAGCGCGACGTTCTTGTCGGTCGGGGTGTCGGCCAGGATCGTCTCGACGTCGTCGGCGAAGCCCATGTTGAGCATCTCGTCGGCCTCGTCGAGCACCAGGAACCGCAGCTCGGTCAGGTCGAGGGTGCCCTTGTCGAGGTGGTCCATGATCCGGCCGGGCGTGCCGACGACGATGTGGACGCCCCGGCGCAGCGCGGACAGCTGGACGCCGTACCCCTGCCCGCCGTAGACGGGAAGCACGCGTACGCCGCGCAGGTGGGCGGCGTACTTCTCGAACGCCTCGCACACCTGCAGCGCGAGCTCGCGCGTCGGAGCGAGGACCAGGGCCTGCGGCGTCTTCTGGGAAAGGTCGAGCCGGGAGAGGATCGGCAGCGCGAACGCCGCCGTCTTGCCGGTCCCGGTCTGGGCGAGGCCCACGACGTCGCGGCCTTCGAGCAGGGTGGGGATGGTGGCCGCCTGGATCGGCGACGGGGTCTCGTAGCCGACGGCGCGCAAGCCCTTCCGCACCTCGGGGGTGAGTCCGAGGTCGTCGAACGTGATCGAGGCGGTCGTGGGCTCTTCGGACATGTATCCCACGGTAGGGGCTGCGGCGCGCCGCCGATGATTCGCCGGGACGGCGACGTCCGTCACTCCACCGTCACCGACTTGCAGGGTGAGCAGGATCGGGTCGAGCTCCACCTCGCTTCCTGTGAACGTCGATCCGCACCGCAGCTCGCCCAGGTCGACGTCCTCGTGCGTGACCACGACCAGCGGCTGGGATTCGTGGATGATGGGCGCATGCCGCTCACCCCGCTCCAGCTGCTCGACACCGACTCCCTGATCTCCGAGGAGGACCGCGCCATCCGCGACACGGTCCGCACCTTCGTCGAGGACAAGCTCAAGCCGGAGATCGCCGGGTGGTACGACGCCGGCACGGCACCGGTGCGCGAGCTGGCCAAGGAGTTCGGCTCGATGGGGTTGCTCGGCATGCACCTCACCGGCTACGGGTGCGCAGGCACCAGCGCGACGGCGTACGGCCTGGCCTGCCTGGAGCTCGAGGCCGGCGACTCCGGGCTGCGCTCGGTCGTGTCGGTGCAGGGGAGCCTGGCGATGTACTCGATCTGGAAGCACGGCTCGGACGCCCAGAAGGACGAATGGCTGCCGCCGATGGCGACCGGCGGGGCGATCGGCTGCTTCGGACTGACCGAACCCGACTTCGGCTCCAACCCCGGCGGCATGCGCACCCGGGCGCGGCAGGACGGCACGGACTGGATCCTCACGGGCAACAAGATGTGGATCACCAACGGCTCGGTGGCCGACGTCGCGATCGTGTGGGCGGCCACGGACGACGGGATCCGCGGGTTCGTCGTCCCCACCGACACCCCCGGCTTCGACGCCCCGGACGTCAAGCAGAAGATGTCGTTGCGCGCCTCGATCACCTCCGAGCTGGTCCTCGACGAGGTCCGGGTCCCGGCTGAGGCGATGTTGCCCGAGGCCAAGGGGCTCTCCGGCCCGCTGTCATGTCTCTCCGAGGCCCGCTTCGGCATCGTGTACGGCGCCCTGGGCGCGGCCCGCGACTGCCTCGAGACCACGATCGCCTACGCCCGCGAGCGGGAGATCTTCGACCGGTCGCTGGCGTCGTACCAGCTGACCCAGGCCAAGCTGGCCGACATGTCGGTCGAGCTCGGCAAGGGCATGCTCCTGGCGCTGCATCTCGGCCGGCTCAAGGACGAGGGCCGGCTGCCCGCGGAGGCGATCAGCGTCGGCAAGCTCAACAACACCCGCGAAGCGCTGCGGATCGCGCGCGAGTGCCGGACGGTCCTGGGCGCGGCCGGGATCACGCTGGAGTACCCCCTCATGCGGCACGCCAACAACCTCGAGTCGGTGCTCACCTACGAAGGCACCGCGGAGGTTCACCAGCTCGTGATCGGTCAGGCGCTGACCGGGGAGTCCGCCTTCCGCTGAGCCCTCCCGGGGCGGGTGTGCCAGAGCCAGGCCAGGCCGAGGAAGGGCAGCACTGCGGGCACCCACCCGTAGCCACTGCCGAACCGCGACCACACCGTGTCGTCGGGGAACAGCTCCGGATCGGCCACGGTCAGCGCGCCGACGACCAGGACGCCGGTCAGCTCGACCAGGACGGCGGCCCACGCCAGCGGAGTGGTACGACGGCCGGGCCGCCCCAGGCAGAAGGTCGCCACCGCGTAGACGACGGCCGCGAACGCCGACAACCCGTAGGCGAGCGGCGCCTCGTCGGCCTTCTGCACCAGCTGGGTCGACGAGCGGCCGAGCGCGGAGAAGGCGAACACGGCGTAGACCAGGATCAGGGCGCGGCCCCAGCCCTTGTTGGTGGCCTGGACGTCAGGCACCGGCGGGAGTCCAGACCTGCTGGATCCTGACCACGAGCACCGGCGTCACCAGCCCGGCCACCACCAGCACCGCCGTACCGCCGCGGGTGCGCTCGCCCAGCGCCCACAGCGTCGCCAGCGGCAGGAAGAGCAGGGCCCCGAGGAGATAGCCCACGAAGACCGCACCGTTGACGTCACGGACACCCGACACGAGCTGGCCGATGCCGATGATCGCCTGGGCGAGGAGTCCGAGCTCGAGGACGGCTGCGATCCCGAGCAGCAGCCCACCCGTGGGTCGATCGAGGGCCACGTATATAGCCGCGACCGCCGCGAAGACGAGGGAGAGCGCGATCAGGAGCGTCTGGAGTGGGTCGATCATCGCTGCGGATCCTACGGACCGCCTCGGTGTGACCGGCGCCACACCAGCCCGGGAATAGAAGCGGACCGGAGTTCTGTTTAAGGTGGTGAAACGTTCAACCACCCGACACCACAGGAGTGAGAAGCAGATGGGTTTCCTCAACCGCAGCAAGAGCAGCACCGCCGTCATCGACCGCGACTTCGAAGCCGGCACCGCCGCCGTGGAGGACATCTCCGGCGACTACACCCTGGACGTGGCGCACAGCCGCCTCGGCTTCTCGGCCCGGCACGCGATGGTCACCACCGTCCGCGGCGCCTTCAAGGACTTCGACGGCACCGCCACGATCGACGCCGCCAACCCGGCCGCCTCCAAGGTCAGCCTGACCATCGACGCCGCCTCGATCGACACCGGCTCGGCCGACCGTGACGGCCACCTCCGGTCCGGCGACTTCTTCGACATCGACGCCCACAAGCAGCTGACGTTCGTCTCGACCAAGGTCGAGCGGGACGGCGACGAGTGGGCGATCACCGGCGACCTCACGATCAAGGGCGTCGCCAAGCCCGTCACCATCGTCTTCGAGGAGACCGGCTCCGCGCGTGACCCGTTCGGCAACCTGCGGGTCGGCTTCGAGGGCTCGACCTCGATCAACCGCAAGGACTGGGGCCTGGCGTGGAACGCCGCGCTCGAGACCGGCGGCGTCCTGGTCTCGGAGAAGATCAAGCTCGACTTCGACATCTCCGCCATCCGCTCCGCCTGACAACATCAGCCGAGCCGGCGCGAGTTACCGCGCCAGGCCGCCGAGCCGTCGTGAGTTCACCCTTCAGGGTGGTAACTCACGACGGCTCGGCGTATTTCGGTGGCTCGATCGCGCCCACGCCATCACCATTGAGGCCATGACGACGCGCCTGGCTCCTGCCGAGCTGCCCGCGGGCCTGACCACCCGCGCCCTGACGAAGGCCGACGCCACGGCGGTCTACGAGACGATCGCTGCGCAGGAACTGGTCGACGTCGGCGAGGTCGAGATCGAGGAAGCCGACATCGTCGGCGACTGGCAGCGGCCCGGCCACGACCTCAGCACCCGCAGTGTCGGGGTCTTCGACGGCGACCTGATGGTGGGCTACGCCGAGGTCACGGGCGCCGACCGCGGGGATGCCGCCGTCCTCCCGGACTACCGCGGTCGCAGGATCGGGACCTGGCTCGCTCACTGGATGCAGGACGCGGCACGCCGCCAGGGCAGCACGATCGTCGGCATGCCGGTGCCACAGGGCTCCACCGGCGACCGGCTGCTGGAGTCCCTCGGCTACCACGTGCGGTGGCAGAGCTGGGTGCTCGCACTCCCCGAGGGCACGCGGATCCCGGAGCGTCCGCTTCCGGAGGGGTACGTCGTCCGCGAGGCCACCGAGGACGAGCACGAGGCCTGCTGGACGGTTCAGGAGGACGCGTTTCTGGAGTGGTCGGTGCGCGAACGCGACACCTTTGAAGGGTGGCAGGCCACGACCACGCTGCGCCCAGGATTCGCGCCGTGGAACCTGCGCGTGGTCACCGACCCGACCGGTGAGGTGGTCGCGATGGCCGTGGTCCAGCAAGGACCTGAGTGCGCCTACATCGCCAGGCTGGCCACCCACAAGGACCACCGCGGCCGAGGACTGGCCCAGGCGCTGCTGGTCGACTCGTTCGCGGTGGCCGCCGAGCACGGCAGCACCCGGTCCGAGCTCTCCACCGACTCACGCACCGGAGCGCTCGGCCTCTACGAGAAGATCGGCATGCAGGTCACGTCGGTCTGGGTGAACCGCGCGATCGAGATCGGGACGGCGCGATGACGACGCCGACGGTCGTGCCCGCCCTGCCCGAAGGATTGCGCCAGCACGGCGCGGTCCGTTCCTACCTGTCGACCGATACCCGCGCCGGCCCCCGGGCCGTCTACGAGGCAGTGGGGATGGTCGTCACGTCGACCTGGGTCAACTGGGCGGTCGACCTGTAGTACGCCGGCGACCGAGGAGCATCGGCAGCGGGGGCTGGTCGAGCGGGTTCGCGGCAGCCACCTCCTCCATCGCCTCGAGGATGTTGACGAGGTTGACCACGAGACCGCCGTACACCGGCCACAGCCCGGGCACCGGATCCACCTCGCCCAACCGGGCCACGATCTGGTCGAGCGAGGAGCGACAGTCCCGGATCGCGTCGGCGTCGGCGTCCTCGATGGCCCGGCCGCCATGACGTACGGCGTCGACGTACCCGTCCCGGAAGTCCGCGTCCCACTCCCGCTGCTGCTCGAGGAAACGCTCGAGCGTGCGGGCGATGCTGCGGGCCTCGGCCACCGCCTGCTCCATGTGACGCAGCAGCACGATCCACACCTCTGGATGGCGCACCTGGCGAGCCGAGCGACGCGGGTTCAGCACCGCGCTCTCACGTGCCTGCCGGACCAACGCCCAGGCCCGGTCGATCTCATCGTCGAGGTCCCGGGTGGTCTCGAGCCAGTCGGCCACCTGGTCGGGTGAGCACTGTCCGGCCAGCCCGTCGGCGACCGCGAGGAGCAATCCTCCGATGCGGTCGTCGATGGCGTCCAGCGCCGCGATGGCAGTACGCCGGCGCAACGGCGGCCACACGGCGACGTTCACGATCAGGCCGACGGCGATTCCGATCCCGGTGTCGAGGAGCCGGTCGACCAGCAGGTGCTGGTCGTCGGAGAACCCGGTGGTGAGCACGATCAGCGCCGTTGCCGCTGCGGTGGTCGCCTCACCCTCCAGCCAGCGTGACCTCCCGAGCAGCAGCCCCAGGAACACCACAGCACCCAGCGCGGCGACATCGGGCCCGATCAGGTTTCCCGCACTCCAGGCGAGGAGCACGCCGACAACTGCCGCCCCCACCTGCCGGGCACCTTGCGAGAAGGTCCGGAAGACCGTCGCATGGACGACCAGCAGGGCGGCCCATGGTGCCAGGAACGACTGCCGCTCCCCGACCAGCTCGACGGCGAGTACCCACGCCAGGGTGGCCGCGAGCGCGGTCTTGACGAGCTGGGTGACCTCGGACCAGAAGACCGCGTCCCTGACCCGATCGCGGATCATCGGATCGGGGCTCCCGAGACCGTCCGCGCGATCACCAGGCGCTGGATCTCCGAGGTGCCCTCGAAGATCGTGTAGATCCTGGCGTCTCGGGCCATCCGCTCGACGGGGTACTCCCGGGTGAAGCCGTTCCCGCCGAGGATCTGCATCGCCTGACCGGTCACGCGCACGGCGGTCTCACCAGCAAACAGTTTCGACATCGAGCCCTCGGCCTGCTCGAAGGTCTTGCCCTGCCGCGCCATCCACGCTGCACGCCACACCAGGAGCCGCGACGCCTCGATCGAGGTCGCCATGTCGGCCAGGGCGAAGGCAATCGCCTGGTTCTCGATGATCGGCTTGCCGAACTGCTCGCGCGTCTTTGCGTAGTCCAGCGCGATCTCGTAGGCCGCCCGCGCGATCCCGATCGCCTGGGCGCCGACGGCGGGCCGGGTCCGCTCGAAGGTCGCCATCGACGGCTGCCCCCGTCCTTTCGACCCCTCGCGCGCCGCGGCCAGTCGGGCGTCGAGCTTCTCCTTCCCGCCGAGCAGGCAGGAGCCGGGGATCCGGACGTCGTCGAGCACCACCTCGGCGGTGTGGGAGGCCCGGATGCCGTGCTTGGCGAACTTCTGTCCCTGGCTGAGGCCCTCGGTCCCGGGCGGCACCACGAAACTGGCCTGGCCGCGGGTCCGCAGCTCCGGGTCGACCACGGCGGTCACGACGTGGACATCGGCGATGCCGCCGTTCGTGGCCCAGGTCTTGGTGCCCTTGAGGACCCACTCGTCCTTCGCCTCGTCGTACGTCGCGCGGGTGCGCATCGCGCCCACGTCGCTGCCGGCATCCGGCTCTGAGGAGCAGAACGCGCCGAGCTTCAGGTCGCCCGGCGTGCCGTACATCTGCGGGATCCACTCCATGACCTGCTCGTCGGTGCCGTTGGCACGGACACCCGCGGCTGCGAGGGAGGTGCCGACGATGGAGAGCGCGATCCCGGCATCTCCCCAGAAGAGCTCCTCCATGGTGATCGGGAAGCCGAGCCCGGTCTCGTCCATGGCCTGGGCGACGATGAAGTCGACCGAGTAGAGGCCCGCCTTGGCCGCCTCCTCGACGACCGGCCAGGGGAACTCCTCCTTCTCGTCCCACTCCGCCGCCGCGGGCCGGATGACGTCGGCCGCGAACGTGTGCACCCACTCCCGCAGGTCGAGGTGGTCCTGGCCGAGCTCGAATGAGGGCGTCGTCATCCCGTCAACCTATCCGGATAGTCCGGAACGGATGGCAGGTCTTGTGCCGCACGAGACCTGCCAAACGTTCCGGACTATCGAGGATGGATCAGGGGTGGGGGGTGGTGGTGTACGGGTCGAGCTCCTCCTCGACGCCCGCGTCGCCCATGTCGGCGTGGTAGTCCGGGGGCGAGGTCTGGTCGACACCGCCGGGCACCTTGAGCGCCCGCAGGATCGCGGTCAGGACGACCGTCACGATCAGATTCAGCAAGAACGCGGTGAAGCCGATGTAGACCAGCGTCTCGAATGGCAGGAACGTGTCTGACCAGGGCACGCTCAGGAACGGGTCGAGCGGGCTGCCCCAGTGGCTGCCCGGATCGCCGAGCTTCGGGTTGTTCCACGCCGTCCACGTGCCGTAGATCATGCCCACGGCCCAGCCGGCCATCAGCGCCGTGCGGTGGAACCACCCGGTGTAGAGCCCGACCACGATCGCCGGGAACGTCTGCAGGATCCAGACACCACCGAGCAGCTGGAAGTCCAGGGCGTACTGCGTGGACACGAACAGCACGAACGCCAGGGCTCCGAACTTCACCAGCAGGGAGGCCCACTTGCTCTGCTGGGCTTCCTCCGCCGGCGTGGCGCCGCGCCGGAGGTACGCCTTGTAGATGTTGCGCGTCCACAGGTTCGCCGCGGCGATCGACATGATCGCCGCCGGCACCAGGGCCCCGATCGCGATCGCGGCGAACGCGACGCCGGCGAACCAGTCCGGGAACTCGTTCTCGAACAGCTGCGGCACCGCCTGCTGCGGGTTCTCGACCGCCACGCCCGCGGCGACCGCCACGAAGCCGAGCAGGGCGAGCAGGCCGAGCAGGAAGGAGTACGCCGGCAGCAGCGCTGCGTTGCGGCGGATCACCGACCGTTGACGGGTCGACAGCACCGCGGTGACCGAGTGGGGGTACATGAACAGTGCGAGCGCCGAGCCGAGGGCCAGCGAGGCGTAGGCCCAGTGCAGCAAGGGCGGCGGGATCACACTCCTCGGAGCGGCCTCACCGGCCGCGATCGCGTCGGCGTTCTCGGTGTTGAACGTGTCGAACGAGGCGGTCACGTCGGCGAAGATGTTGTCCCACCCGCCGAGCTGGGTCGGCAGGTAGATGATCGCCACGAAGATCACGATGTAGATCAACGTGTCCTTCACGAACGCGATCAGCGCGGGCGCCCGCAGACCCGAGGCGTAGGTGTAGGCCGCGAGCACCGCGAACGCAATGAACAGTGGCAGGTCGCGAACGAACCAGTTGGCCGTCTCCGAGCCGATGCCCATCACCTGCAGCACGACCTCGATGCCGACCAGCTGCAGCGCGATGTAGGGCATCGTCGCGAGGATGCCCGTGAACGCCACGGCGAGCGCGAGCGGCCGGCTGTCGTAGCGGCCCTGCACGAAGTCGGCCGGCGTGACGTAGCCGTGCCGATGGGAGACCGACCAGAGCCGCGGCAGGAACAGGAAGATCAGCGGATAGACCACGATCGTGTAGGGCACGGCGAAGAAGCCGATCCCGCTGCCGACGTACAACAGCGCCGGCACGGCCACGAAGGTGTAGGCCGTGTAGAGGTCACCGCCGATCAGGAACCACGCGATGAACGTGCCGAAGTTGCGACCGCCGAGCCCCCACTCATCGAGGTGGTCGAGCTCCTTGGCACGACGCCACCGGGCGGCGGCGAAGCCGAGGATGGTGACGAGCAGGAAGAAGAAGAGGAAGACGCTGAAGGCAACAGCACTGACGTCGCTCATCGGGGCGTCTCCCCTGGCCGTGTCCCGTGTGACTCACGGTCGTCCCGGTCCGCGCCCTTGGAGAGGTAGTAGGCGATCACCGTGAGGATGACGGCCGCCGGGATCAGGGCGAGCTGGAACCAGTAGTAGAAAGGGAACCCGAACAGGGTCGGGTCGGTCGTGTCGTAGAGGGGGACGAGCAGCGGCACGACGACGGCCGGCGCCAGCAGGACGCAGACGAGGATCCAGCGCCCGCGGGTGGATGTCCCGGGGCGCGAAGGACGGGGCTCGGTCATGGGGGATACCTCCGGGAGTCGGTTGACCGATTGCGACCCTTCCATCTCCCGGCGATCCTTGTCGAGACCCCCAGTTGTCAGCGGCGGTGAGTACGCGCCCCGCAGTGGCCCCGTCTGAGCAGGAACCATCCCCCGACCGCGAACAGGATCCACGGCGCGCGGGTGACCACGGCGACCGCGACCAGCACAGCGAGCAACACCAGGAGTTGCGCGGGAACCCGCCGCCAACCGGCGCGACGCGGCGCAGGCCGGGCGGACGTCGCCGGACGCGTGGGGAACGTGCGCCCGGGCAGGTCGGCGAAGACCGGGCCCAGCTCGCGCCGGGTGCGGGCAGCCCAGATCTGGTCGAGCCGCTCGCGGTGCTCCTCGGTCGTGATCCGGCCCTCGGCGTAGTGCTCTCCGAGATCGGCGGCCGCCTGCTCGCGTTCGGCGTCGCCGATCCGCAGCTCCTGGTCGCTCATTCCGGGTCACCTTCCGCGAGCAGCCCGTAGAGCTTGCGCCGAGTCTCGACCAGGACGTCGATCGCGTCGCGGCGCTGCTGGTCGGTGCCGGTGCTGATGATCTGCCAGACCGCGTTCATCACCTGGCCGAGCTCGGGCTTGAGGTTGGCGAAGTCGCCGCGGCCCTCCTGCGCCTCGGGTTCCTCGAAGGGCTCCCAGACGGCAGCAAGCTCGTCCTTGTGCTCGGAGATGTAGTGCCAGCCAGCGGCGGTCGGCTTGAGCTTGCGCGGGCCCTCACTTCCGACCCCCTCGATCAAGCCTTCGTCCTCGAGCTGCGAGATCGTCGGGTAGACCGAGCCGGGGCTCGGCTTCCAGGCGCCGCCGGTCCGCTCGGCGATCTGGTTGATGATCTGGTAGCCGTTGAGCGGATCGTTCTTGAGCACGGCGAGGATCGCCGCGCGGACATCACCGCGCCGGGCCCGCTGCGGCCGCTGCTCCCCTTGAGCCAGTCCGAAGAGCCCGGCCAGCCACGGCGGAGGGCCGGACCGCCCCCTGGCCCACGGTGGGCCGCCGCCACCCCAGGGGCTCTGTCCCCCGCCACCCCACTGGCTCGCGTGATGTCCCATGTCGACCCCTTTCCCACCCGAGCGACCGACTGTCAGCGACCGCTCACCGATATATCGTGATCGTACGTCGACTGTCGGCCGCCGGCAAGGCCGAACAGCACGAATCCGATCGCCACCGCGGCCAGGAGGAAGCCCAGGACCGCGAGCTGGTAGTAGGAACCGAAGGGGTCGAGGAAGCCGTAGACCAGCAGGCCGGCGACGGCGTAGTAGACGAGGTAGGTGAGCGGAAGGAGCGCCCAGGTCAGCGACCACCACCACCGCCCGGTCGTGCGGCCCACGAACAGGTAGTCGGCGACGACCAGGGCCGGGACCACCACATGGACCAACAGCGACCACGCCGAGGTCAAGGAGCCACCCTCGAAGAGTTGCGAGGCAGTGGCCAGCACCAGAGTCGTCGCCAGACCCCCTCGCAGCCACGGCCACGACGTCGCCGGCCGGGCGAGGCCTACCCAGGCCAGGCAGAAGTAGACGACCATGACCACAGCGCTCGCCTGCACGCCGAGCCCCTCCCACCACAGGTCCAGGGCGACGGCGGCGTTGCCGACCCCGAGGGTCGCGCAGCTGGCGACGAACAGTCTCCAGCTGGCCAGCGGCAGCCGCGAGACCACGCCGGCGGTCCCATCCCTCCTCACACAGCCAGCGTGCCACGCCGTCGGGCGAGGTAGGCCCGCTCGGCCTCGTTGGCGGTGGCCGCGATGGCAGCGTCGTACGCCTTGCGCGCCTCGGCGCTGCGGCCGAGGCGTCGGAGCAGGTCGGCGCGGGTGGCGTGCCACGCGTGGTACGACGTGAGGTCGAGCCGGTCGACCTCGGCCAGGGCGACCTCGGGTCCGTCAAGCTCGGCTACCGCGATGGCGCGGTTGAGGGCCACGACCGGGGTCGGGGTGACGGCGTACAGCTGGGTGTAGAGCGTTGCGACCTGGCCCCAGTCAGTGTCGGCGGCAGTCGGCGCGTCGGTGTGGACGGCGTTGATCGCGGCCAGCAGCTGGTAGTGCCCGGGACGGTTGGTCTCGAGGCACTCGCGCACCAGCGTGTGCCCCTCGTCGATGAGTCCGCGGTCCCAGCCGCCCCGGTCCTGTTCGTGAAGCGGCACCAGCTCCCCGGCGGCGACCCGGGTCGCGCGCCGCGCCTCGGTGAGCAGCATCAGGGCGAGCAGCCCGGCGACCTCGGGCACGTCGGGCAGTAGCTCGCGGAGGACGCGACCCAGCCGGATCGCCTCGCCGGTCAGCTCGTCGCGGATCGGTGCCTCGCCGGAGGTGGAGAGGTAGCCCTCGTTGAACACCAGGTAGACCACGGCGAGAACGCCCGCGAGCCGCTCGGTGAGGTCGGCCGGCGCCGGCACCCGGTAGGGGATCCGCGCCACCTTGATCTTCTTCTTCGCCCGGGTGATCCGTTGCGCCATCGTCGTCTCCGGGACGAAGAACGCCTCCGCGATCTCGGCGACGGTGAGGCCGCCGAGCAGCCGGAGGGTGAGGGCCACCCGCGCCTCGGGGGCGAGGGCGGGATGACAGCAGGTGAAGATCAGCCGCAACCGGTCGTCGGTGACGACTCCGGTCGGCTCGGGGGGCTCGGCCCCGTCCAGTTGCTCGTACATCTGCATCGCCTGCCGGTGCTTGTCCTGGCTCTTCGCCTCACGGCGGAGACGGTCGATGGCCTTGTTGCCGGCGGTGGTGGTCAACCACGCCCCGGGGTTGGGCGGAACCCCCTCGACCGGCCACTTCTCGAGGGCGACCAGGAGAGCCTCGCCGGCCGCCTCCTCGGCGATGTCGATGTCACCGAGGCGGCGGACCAGCGAGGCGACGACCCGGCCGTACTCCTCGCGGAAGACCCGCTCGACCTCCTGCAAGGGCTCAGGCTGGCTCGGCCTGGAACGGACGGACTTCCACCTTGCCCTGACACGCTGCCGAGCCCTCCTTGGCCCAGGTCAGCGCGGCGTCGAGATCCGGCGCCTCGATGACCCAGAAGCCGCCGAGGTACTCCTTGGACTCGGCGAACGGGCCGTCGGTCACGATCGGCTCGGACTGCGTGGCGTCCACGGTGGTGGCGGCCTCGATCGGCTCGAGGCCCCCGGCGAAGACCCAGGCCCCGGCGCCCCTGACCTTCTCGTTGAAGTCGTCGACGGCCTTGTACATCTGGTCCAGCTCCTCCGGCGGCGGCACCTCGTCACCCTCGGACATGTGGACGGACAGCAGGTACTGCGTCATGGTTTCTTCCTCCCTGTCGCGGGGTCCCGGGTGGACCCTCGTTCACCACCACCACGAACGGCCGGGGCCGGATACGACACCTGTGTCGCAACCTATTCCTAGGCTGTCGCCATGACCACACCCCGATTCGATCTCCGAGCGACCGTCCTCGGCACCCCGGACCCGCGCGGTCTGGCCTCCTTCTATCGCGCGCTCCTCGACTGGGACGTGCTCGAGGAGGAGGACGAGTGGGTGGTGCTCAAGCCGCAGGGCAACCGCGACAGCACCGGCCTGTCCTTCCAGCTGGAGGACCGTCACGTCCCGCCGACCTGGCCGGCGGGTGAGGGCGACCAGCAGATGCAGCTCCATCTCGACATCCGCGTCGACGACCTGGCTGAGGGCGAGGCCCGGGCCCTTGCGCTGGGAGCGGTGCTCGCGTCGTACCAGCCGCAGGACGACGTTCGGGTGCTGCTGGACCCGGCCGGCCATCCGTTCTGCCTGTTCCAGCCGGCCTGAGCCACCGGAGTCCAGGCGGTTGCACTGATTCCCGTCGATCCTGGCCGCGGACGGGAATCTTGGGCTAGATTGCCCCACGAGACCTGCCGGACATCCCGGTTCGGCAGCATCGTGGGCCTGGACCCTGCCCCACATCGAGTCAGCTCGGGGGTTCGGATTGCGCATGAACTCGTCAAAGGGGTCCCCGGTGTTCGGTGCCATCACGACCCTGATCGGGCGCCTGGTCAGCCAAAATGCCGCCCTGCTCAACGCCGGCCAGGCCGCAGCCCGGCTCCAGCATCGACGCCGCGAGCACGACGACGTCACCCGCTTCTTCGCGACGCAGCTACGCCAGCCGAGGCTGGAGGACGGCCGCGACGCGAGTCTGGGACATCGGACATCCGCACGATCTCCGTGATCCCCCCGGACGGCACCGGCTGTTGTCACGCATGACGGCGGTGCCACGACGCAGCGTGGGCGAGCATCGCGGGGGCATCGCTCGCCTACGCTGCGTCGCACTCAGCGTGCGCTCTCCCGCAGGGTCGAGCCGCGCGCGCCGCGGACCGTGAGCGCCGCGCTGGCCAGCGCCACCAGGCCGAACAACAGCACCGCGGCGCCGGTCAGCAGGGCCAGTCGTCCCCAGTCGACGGCGGCCACCAGGGCCGGTGTGGTGATCGACTCCACGACCCCGAGCGTGACGGTCCGCAGCACGACGTACTGGGCCAGGGTGCCGGCCGCGAGACCGGCGATCGCTGTACCACCGAGGACGACGGCGAGCTCGCGGACGACGGCCGACATCACCGAGCGTCGGGGGACGCCGACCACCCGCAGCGACGCCGCATCACGTCGCCGAGCCGGCAGCTGGACGGCGGTGCTGACGAACAGGCCGGCGAGCGCCATGAGCAGGACGAGCAGCGCCACCACGGCGTAGAGCCGCAGGGCCAGGGCATAGGCACCCTGGTCGAGCGTGCGCTCGACGTCGGCCAGCGTCGTCGAGACCGACAGTCCACGGTCCCGCAGCGCCTGGGTGATCGGGTTCGGGGTGTCGGTCCGGGCCAGCACGTACACCGGCGCCCGCTGCTGGTAGATGACGCGGTCGGTGGTGATCGTGCTGTAGTCGATCAGGGACCCGCTCGGGCCCAGGAACGGCACGCTCTGCCCCACGAGCGCTGCTCGGGTATCGAACTCCGTGGCGCTCGTCTCGCCAAAGGAGCCCTTCGGTGGAGCGGCCGGTGCATCCACGCCGCGCACCACCGGCAGGCCTCCGGTAAGCGCTCCGGCGGTCAGCTGGACAACGGCGACCGACTCTCCAGATCCGACGTCCACCGAGATCGCCCGTCCCCCCGATCGCACGCTGCGGACCATGTCAGCGTCCGACGCCTCCGGGTCCACGCCCCAGCCGGCGCCCTCGATCCCCCCGTCCAGCCGCCGACCGTCGACGCTGATGCCGGTCACCCGGACCACGCCGTTCAGGCCGATCCGGCTGGTCGCCGGACCCCCGAGGTTGATGGCATCGAGGCGGCAACCGCCGCGGCAGAAGGGCGCCTCCACAGAGCGGGTCGATCGCCCCTTCGGAAACGGACCGAGGAACACCGAGTGTGCCCTCTCGCCGAGTCGGACCAGCTGCAGACCGACGTGAAGCTCACCGCCGACCTCGGCCCGGTTGTCCAGGGTGACCGCCACCCGGCGCCCGGAGAAGGTGGGCACCGCGGCGCCCAGGCTGAGCGCGTCGGCCACCTCCGCGGCACCAGTTCCGGGGGTCCACTGGTTCGGCCACACCCCGACCCGCGCCAGCCGAGGGGTGTCCACCACGACATAGTTGGGACCGAGTGTGCTGATCGTGGTGGCCGCCATCAGTGAGCGCCCGTCGGGGTCGAGCTCATGGGTGAGCTCGACGGTCTCGTCGAGGCTGAGCGGCGAGCTCCACACCTCGCCCGCCGGGGCAGTGGTCGCAGCGACGCTGGCTCGCCACTGCTCCGCCGACTGATGAACGCCGGCGCCGAAGACGCAGACCGCGACCGCGGCTGTGACCGGCAGGATGACGAGCGTTCCTTCCATCCGCCGGCTGATGGCCCGGGCCGCGACGAATCCGGGCAACGAGCGGGTGCGGGGGCGGGCCTTGGTCCACCAGCCGGTCAGCTTTGCTGTGATCTGGGTGGCTGCGAGCCCAGCGACCACGGCCAGCAGCACGGGCAGGATCAGGTCGGTGGCGTCCGGCCTCCCGGGCCGGGACACCGACAACTTTGCTGCCAGCACGGACAGTGCGCCGGCCACCAGTGCGAGCTGGATGACCATGGCGATCCGGCCGGTGGCATGTGGGCGGCGGACGCCGGTGAGCTGCTCGGACAGCGACGACCGGAGCACCAGGCCAACAGCCAGCACCGAGACCCCGAAGGCCGCGACCAGCACGAGGAGGGCGGCCACGCCGGACTCCCACGGGATCGGGAGCGGCAGGCCGGGCACCAACCACCAGCGCACGAGGACCAGCGACAGTGCCACCCCGGTGACCAGGCCGACCGGAACGGCGAGTGCGAGCACCGCGATCGGTTCGGAGAGACCCAACCCCCACATCCGGCGCCGGGGCAGACCGCGTAGCGACGCGAGGGCCAGCTCGGGCAGCCGGAGCTCGGCGGCCGACATCAGCAGCCGGAGGAGAAGCGCCAGCGCGACCAGGACGAGGGCGAAAACTGCCGGTGCGATGGAGGCCCTGGCGATCTGCTGCTCCTGCCGGGTCTCGGCGGCGATCGCCGGCAGGTCGTTGATCGAGTCACCGACGAGGGTGCCGCCTGCGACGGGTCCGGGCGGGCCGTCCAGCCGCGCGGCAGCGGCCATCGCCTCGTTCAGGTGAGCCGTGGTGGTGTCGGGTGGGACGTCGAGGCGGCGGTCGACCAGCACCTCCCAGAACGACGGCGGCAGCTCGTCGAACGCTTCCGGTGCCACGATCAGCGGCGCAGGCTCGTACGGCGTCACCTCGAAGGTGATGTCATCGAAGGTGCGCGGCACGCTCGCCAGCCGTTGCGGGTCGAACCAGAAGTCGGATTCGCTCTCGGGCAGGCGATAAGTGCCGACCACGGTCTTCGTTCCGGCCGGTCCGAGGTCGGTCTGGTCACCGATCTGCAGTCCCGTGAAGTCAAGGTCGCCGGCGAGCATCAGGATCTCGTCGGGTCCGGTCGGGCAGCTGCCCTGGATCTCGAGGTGGGCGCAGGCATCCTCCCGGGCCAGCAGCTGGGCCTGGCCCTGCAGCGCCTCGAAACGGTCGCTGACGAGTTGCGGCTGGGCCTCGGAGAACGGACCGCTCTCACGTTCGTTGACGATCCGGGCCGCCCGGTCGCGAGCGGCGGCGGCGGCGGTCCCGTCGTACGTCGCCTCGGGCTGGTAGATCCAGGTCAGGCCGGTGAGGAGGTTCGGCGCCTCCTCCAGCCGCGTGACGTAGTAGGAGTTGGTGACGGCCACCTGGAAGATGGGTCCGAGGACAGCCGCGCCGATCGCGAGCGCCGTGAGCAGCACCGACCCCGCAGTCAGCAGTGCCCGGGAGCGCAGGCCGCGCAGCACCGTGGCCAGCATCGTCTGCCGTCGTGAGGTGTTCATGCTTCCTCCCGCAGGAGGGCCGGCCTGGTCTGCTCGGACGGCGTGCTCAGGCCGCGCCCACCGACGAGGACGACGAGGACCGCGGCGGCCAGAGCGGACCCGGCGATCGGAAGGACAGCCACCCCGACGTCGAGCGGGACCGAGTGGACCGGCACCTCGACCAGGGCGAGGTTGCGCAGCAACAGCACCACCCCGGCGATCCCGCCCACCACCGTCGCGACGACCGCGCCGAGCCCGAGCGCGCTGATCTCCCAGCGCCCGGACCGCCGGGACTGGGCGAACCCGACACCGAGCACCCGCAGCGCGGCGACCTCCGTGCGATGGCCGGAACGTTGTCGCGCGATGGCCGACGCCAGGACGAGCAGCGCGACGACGACGCAGACGCCGGCCACCAGGGCGTAGACGCGGGCGCGGACGGCGCCGGTCTCGAGACTGGTCGCGTCCTCGACGTCGGTCAGGGTCCGCGGCGCGCCGGCTCCAGGAGCCTGTGCGACGGCGGACAGCACGTCCGATGGCGTGTCCGCGGCTGCCAGGACCATCACCTCGGCTGCGGGCACGGTGGGTGGGGCTCCGGCCGCGGCCAGCGGCAGGTCGGCCAGCACGCCGTCGGCCTCGACCAGAGGCAGGCCGGGGAGGCGCGCGACCACCTCGGCGCGCCGATCCTCGCCACCCGGCGAGTCGAGCAGGGGTGGGCCCTCCCACTGGGCGCTGTCGGTCGCGAGGACCGGCACCGCCGCACCCCCACCACTGGTGAAGACCTCGAGCGGTCGATCCGCAGGAGGGACCAGCAGCCCCTCGTCGACCGGCCTCACCTCCTCGGCCACGACACCTTGGGGTGTCGGCACCGGCACCGGCTGCCAGTCGCGGTCGAAAGCGTCGAGGCCACCCAGATCCAGCCCGGTCAACAACCAGGGAAGGCTGGCGTCCCCGGCAGCCCGGTCCAGCGACAGCCTGGTCGCAACGCAACCACCCCGGCAGTCAGGCACCGCCCGGTCGGTCGTGGTCGCCTCTCCATCCAGCCCGATACGGAGTCGGAGGATGACGGTTGAGCTCCCGCCCTCATCGTTGCGGTAGGTCAGGGTGATCCGCGGCCTCAAGCTGCCCGACAGTCGTCGGCTGACCCCTCGCGCCGTGGCGGCAACGGTGTCACCGGTGCCGACGAAGGGGGCTCCGGCACCGAGGGCGTCGAGGTGACGCGAGACCTGCTCGGCGGGTGTGCCGGCAAGGAACGGCCCGACCACCGCGGCGTAACGGGAGGTATCCACGAAACCGCGCCGGGCGGGCACGCTGGCCTCGCCCGGCACCTGGGCTGCGGCCATCAGCCACCTCCCGTCCGGGTCGAGGTCACGGGTCAGGGCGAGCGCATCCTTGACGTCGGCGTCCTCCAGCGAGATCCGGTACGGCGCACCGGCCCGCATCCGGGCCGTGTCCTCGGACCACTCGCCGACCTGCTGGGCCCCGGTGAGGGAGACCCCGGCCACGACCGTTGCGGCCACGACCAGCCGGATCGGCGCGGCGGCCTCGGCCGTCCGGGCGAGGCGCCGGGTGGCCAGGAAGGCCGGCAGGGTCGAAGCCGCCGTCCAAGGCACTCCCACCATGGCGAGCAGCCGAATCACCCAGACCGTCACCTGACCCAGGGCCAGGCCGACCAGGGCCGGACCGGCCAGTACCACCCAGCCGGGGTCCTGCGCGTCGACCACGGACGAACGGTAGGTCGCGACGACCGCGGCGACGAGGACCAGCACGCTCCCGAACAGCGCGGCGGTGGAGGCCGGCCGGGGTCGTTCGGCGACGCTGACCTGGTCGGCCAACGGCTCGCGGAGCGCCCCGGCCATACCTACGAGTACCGCGACCAGACCGACCACCACGATCAGGGCGACGGCGGGCAGCATGCTCACGCCGAGCGACAGCTCGGCGCCCGCCCACAGGCCGGCCGCGACCGCCGCGACCAACGTCCCCACCGCCACCCCCAGCAGGGAGCCCAGCGCCAGCACCAGCAACGGCTCGACCGCCAGGGTGACGGCCAGCTGCCCGCCGGTCACACCGCGCAGGCGGGCCACCGCGATCTCGTGGCGGCGGATCGCCGCCAGCTGGCGACCGGTGGCGGGGACGGCGACCAACCCCAGCGCGAGGAGAGGCACGGCGACCGCGGACGACGTACCGGACCCCTCGGCGAGCGCCATGACCGCGACCACGCCCGCCACGACGACAGCGGTCAGAAGCAACAGGGGGAGGAGGGTGCCGCGACCCGCCCAGGCGCCGCGGAGCGTGCGGTTCATTCAGGCTCGCTCCGGGGACGCCGGAAGATCGTGTCGTCGCCCGACTCCTCCTCCGTCGAGGCACCGTGTCCGGAGGACGGGGTACGTCTCTCGACCAGCTCGACCAGCTCGGCCTGCGGCGGAGGTGCGGGCTCGATCGGAGGGACCGTAGCGGGTTGCGGCGTCTCGAAAGGTCTCTCCACGGGCTGCCGGCGCCCCCAGACCGAAAGGTCGACCTCGGCCACGTGGTCGGTCAACCTGCCGTCGTCGAGCACGTAGTGCCGGTCGCAGACGTCGACAACCGCCGGGTCGTGCGTCGCGACCACCACGATGGCGCCGCGCAGCGCCTCCTGCCGGAGCTCGCTCAGCACCAGGCTCCGGTTGAGCTCGTCCAGCTCGCTGGTCGGCTCGTCGGCCAGCAGGATGTCGGCACCGACGACGAACCCGCGGGCGCAGGCGACCCGCTGCATCTGGCCGCCGGAGAGCTCCTCGACCTGACGGTCCGCGAGGTCGGCGATGTGGAAGCGGGCCAGCGCGGTCTGGGCTCGCTCGTCGGCCTCCCGTGGGTCGACGCCGCGCGCGCGCAGCGCCACCGAGACGTTCTCCTGGGCGGAGAGGATCGGGATCAGTCCGTAGACCTGCAGCACGAAGGCGACCTCGGGACGCGGGTCGCCGGTGCCCTGCCACATCGAGCGGCCGGCGTACGACGTCGTTCCTGTCGTCGGCGCGAGGAGCCCACCGGCGATGGACAGGAGCGTGGTCTTGCCTGAGCCGCTGGGGCCGGACACGGCGGCCAGCTCACCGGGCCGGAATTCGAGGTCGATGCCGTCGAGCAGGGTGCGGGAGAGGGTGTAGGAGACCCCGCTGACCTCGAGCGAGGCGTTCATTCCGCCTCCTCTCCCTCGTGGAGGTCGGTCGGCCGGGAGACGACGAGCCGGTCGTGGTCCTCGGGCTCGATCCGCACCAGCGTGCCCTGCGGCCACTCGGCCGCCAGGTGCGTCGGCAGGTGGACCACGCCCTCGGCGCCGATGACGACGTACTCCGCGCCGTGCCGGCCCTCGGCGCCGACCCGGCCGCCCTTCATCGTCACCGTCCGCGGGAAGGTCGCCGCGACCTCGGGCTGGTGGGTGACCACGACGATGGTGGTCCCGAGGTCGTCCCCGAGCTCGTGGATCAGCTCGATCACGTGGTCGCGGTCCTCGTGGCTGAGCTGGCTGGTCGGCTCGTCGGCCAGCAGCAGCTGCGGCATGGTCGACACGGCACACGCCAGAGCCAACCGCTGGCGCTGCCCGCCGGACATGGTCGAGACGACCTGGTCGGCCTGCTTCTCCAGACCGACCTTGCCCAGCAGGTCGCGGTCGCCGACCACCTCGCGGCGTTCCGCACTGCTGAGCGCGAGACGGGCGAACCCGAGGTTCTGCCGGGCCGTGGCATAGGGCAACAGGTTGCGGGTCGAGCCCTGCAGCATCGTGCTCACACGGCGCGCCCGGATCCGGGCGAGGAACCGTTCGCCCAGGCGGGAGATCTCGTCCTCGCCGAGGAAGATCCGGCCCGCGCTGGGTTTCTGGATGCCGCCGAGAAGCGTGAGCAGCGTCGACTTGCCGGAACCGCTCGGACCGAGGAACGCCACCCGCTCGCTGGCCGCGATGTCGAGGTCGACCCCCTGGAGCGCCACCACGTCGTGGCCCTCGAAGGTGCGGTAGAGGTGTACGACGCCCTGGCAGCGGACGCCGACCCCGCCGGGCCGGCTCAGCTCGCCGATGTCGTGCGCGACGCTCACGTGCGCCCCTCCCTCTGCTGGCGATGGCTAGGACACCGTAGTCGCCTGCTGGGCGGCAACGTCGTTCCAGGCCGCTTCGTTAGCGGGCCGTGACTTCGGCGTCGTCGTCGCGGCAGGAGTGCGCCGCTCAGCAGGCCCGACGCTCGAAGGCCCGGGTGCCGGTGTAGTGGCCGCGGGGCAGGAAGTCGCCCATGACCGCGCGCTCGGTGCCGGGTCGCCGGACTCTCTGGACCGAGTGGGCGAAGTCCGGGTCGGCCAGCTGGTTGCGCATCACCAGGGCAGCGGTCGGGCGGATCCCGAACGGCATCCAGGTCACACCGCACCGTCGCCGCGCGTCGGCGGGGCGGTCCTCGGGCGTGCTGACCACGAGCGTGTACCAGCCGTCGCGATTGGTCACGAGACGGGAGTCGTTGACGCACCCGACTGTGTCCGTCACGCCGTAGGGCTGCATCGAGACGCTGCACATCGACCAGTAGCGCAGCTGTCCGCGGCCGAATACCCGCTCGCCGCCGAAGGTCTCGGGGACGTTCGGCAGCCGGCCGCGCAGCACCAGGACCCGGCCGAGCGCCCGGGACATGAACGCGTAGACGTAGGCGTTGTTGCCGTCGCTGAAGAGGCCGCCGCGGCTCTCCGCGCCGTACTCGTCGGCGAGGGTCTGGCTGAACTGACGCAGCATCGTCCGCGGCACGTTGAAGAACCGCTCCCACTGCGGATGCTTCTTCGCGGTTGAGTAGTTGGGGATGCTCGGGCCGTTGCCCTGCTGGTCGGCCTCGGTCACGCCGGTCGTCGGCTGCTGGGTGAGCGCGGTGCAGGTGGCCGGCTGGTCGATCTCGGTCCCGTCCGGCAGTCGTACGGCGACCTCGGGGAGCGGCACCCCGCCGAACTGGTTGCGGCCCCTGTCGGGGAGGTAGATCCGGAGCACCATGCTGGCGATGAAGCGGGGCTGACCCTCGTCCCCGAGGTAGACGGTGTTGCGGGCCCTGTTCCGCTGGCGCTCAGGCACGGGGTCGGGGACGACCTGGACCGTGTAGCCGCGCTCGGTCCGGTCTCGGCGGTTGCCGACGAGAAACGGGTTGGTCGCACCCCGGTCGGGACGAATGTCGATGTCGGCGAGGGCGTCGGTGGGCTGGAAGGTCTCGTCGTACACGTTGAAGCTGGTGTAGCGGGCGTGCGGGTACTGCCCACGCACGACGAGCCGGCCGCCCGGCGGGAGGGCGACCCGGCCGAGGTAGTAGTTCACCCCGGTGTCGGGGTAGAAGAGGTTGGCGTTCTCCTCGTCGAAGACGCTGGTCCAGAAACAGTCCTGCGGCCCCTCGGCGGCCTCGGCTGTCGGGTTCGCGACCGGGGTCAGCAGGGCGGCCAGGAGGATCAGGAGGAGGGACCTCATGCGGGTCCAACGACGCTCCGCCCGCACGGGTTATGACTACCGTGGCTCCATGCGCAGGGCGGGGGCTGTGGCCGGGGTAGTGGTGGCGGCGCTGGTGCTCGCCGGGTGCGGAGGCTCCTCGTCACCGTCGGCCGAGCCGGATCCCACGTCCTCGATCTCCACCCTCACCCCGTTGCCGATGCCGGACATGGGACCGCCCCCGGGCGAGCTGGTTGCCGACCTGCGCCAGGCTTCCCGCGACGCGGCGCTCGGCCGGTTCCAGGTCTGGATCGGCAACGGCCTGCGGCGCGAGATCAACCCCACCTCGATCCAGTACCTCGACCCGCGGTTCAGGGCGCCGATCCCCGGGGAGCGGCTGCGGGCGAACCCCTCCGGCTCCGAACGTGGCTACCCGCTGGCGCTGCCGTCGCGACCGCGGTGCGATGTCCGGACCGGGGCCGCTCCCGGCACCGTGACCATGGCCTTCGATGGCCGGCGGGTGAAGATCCCGGTCGAGGACGAGGCCGATGTCGTCGCTCGGTACGTCGCCTCACGCTGCCTCGAGCTCGCCGCCTCCGAGGTGGCCACGCTGTCCTTCGCCGACGAGGTCCCCGTCGACGGATCGGGCGAGGGCAGCACCGGGACGCTGGTGCTCGTGGCGAGGCCCACCGGGCGAGTGGGCAAGGTCCTCACGATCGCGACGGTCGGGGGGACGCCCGTGCTGACGGCACGGGGCTCGTCGGCGTGGCGGCCGAAGGTGAGGGTGCGTGGCGACGGTCCGGTCCGACGGATCGCGTTGCCCGTCGTGCCGAACCGGTGCGACGCGCACGCGTTCCTCGAGGCAGGTGGCGCGACCGCGTTCATCGTCCACCTGCGTCTGGGAGACGAGTCGGGCGACCTGGTCCTCCGGATGTCGCCGGAGGGTGCGGCCAACGCGATCCGCTTCGCCCGCGACTCCTGCGGGCTCGAGTGAGGGGGGCTGGCCTGTGGTACCAGTGATCCCGCCGTGGTCGGGCCTAGGGTCTGCCGTTTGGTACCAAACGGCGACAATCCGGGGCCACCGACTGCTGTTTCCCACCAATGGCGGTGGCCCGAAGGCCGGGCCTCGAGAGCCCGCGGGGTCAGCCGAGGCGTTCCTCGAGCCGCACCGTGACCTCGTCGCCGGCTCCCTTGCCGAGCGCCCGTCGTACGACGGCGCTCACCGGCAGCTTGTGCCTGCCGTCACCGAGCGCCATGAACGAGGTCCGGAGCGGCTCTCCGCCGACGGTGCCGCGCACCTTCACCAGTCCCTTCGTCCCGAAGTACTCAGCCGACTCCGGCCACACCACGTAGGTCCAGCCCGGGTTTCCGGCCGGGGCTTGCGCGGTCCGGATTCTTCTGGTTGTATTCAATCTATTCGTTGATCAAAGGGAAAGTTGATTACATGTCCGGTAAGGCTGACCGCGAGGAGCGGCTGGACCGTGCCTTCGCCGCCCTGGCCGACCCGGTCCGGCGGGGGATCATCGCCCGCCTCAGCCGGGGTCCGGCCACGGTGAACGAGCTGGCCGAACCCTTCGACATCACCCTGCAGGCGGTCTCGAGGCACATCGCGGTGCTCGAGCAGGCCGGACTGGTGACCCGCACCCGGGACGCCCAGCGCCGACCGGTCCACCTGGACGCGGAGGCGCTCGAGGCGCTCACCGCATGGATCGACCGCTACCGGCTGGTCCACGAACAGCAGTTCCGGCGCCTCGACGCCGTACTGGAGAAGGAAACCAAGGAGGGAACATCATGACCAACGCACTGACCGTCACGGCCCCGGAGGGTCTGCCCTACATCGACACCGAGCGCGAGTTCGACGCTTCTGTCGACGCGGTCTTCCGGGCCCACCGGGACCCCGACCTGCTCAAGCAGTGGATGGGACCGGACGGCTACGAGATGGAGATCGAGCGGCACGACTTCGTGAGCCAGGGCGGCTACCGCTTCGTGCACCGCAACCCCGAGGGCGAGGAGTACGCCTTCAACGGCACGTTCCACACCGTCCGCGACAACGACTTCGCCATCCAGACCTTCGAGTTCGAAGGTGCTCCCGACCAGGTCTCGATCGAGTTCCTGAAGTTCACCGACCTCGGCGGCGGCCGCGCTCGGCTGAGCGCCCACGCGGTCTACCCCTCGGTCGAGACACGTGACGCCATGGTCTCGAGCGGCATGGAGAAGGGCATGATCGAGGGCTACGACAAGCTCGAAGGGCTGCTCGCCTCCGCCGGCGCGTGACGGCAGCCCAGCGATAGTCCGTGACGAAAAGCTCCTCTGACGCACCATCTCCGGAGCTTTGCGTCACGGACTATCTGTTCACCCGGCGGTGGTTCCGCAACGCGGCGGGGCGGACGTACTGTCTGGCGCATGTCTCGGAGATCTTCTGCGGCCCTGCTTGCCGCCATCACGTCCGTCGCCGCCCTCGCCCTCGTCGTCCCCGGCGCAAGCGCAGGAGGCAACAGTGCTGACCCGGCCGTCGACCGCGACGTCCGGTTCGCCACGTTCAACGCCTCCCTCAACCGCAACAACGAGGCTGATCTGGTCCGCGACCTCTCCACCCCGGACAACCAGCAGGCCCGGGCCGTGGCGGAGATCATCCAGCGCAGCCATCCGGACGTGCTGCTGATCAACGAGTTCGACTATGTCGAGGACGGCCAGGCGGCCGAGCTGTTCCGCGAGAACTATCTCGAGGTCTCACAGAACCACGCACCCCCGGCGCACTACCCCTACTACTACGTCGCCCCCAGCAACACGGGCATCCCGAGCGGGCACGACCTCGACAACAGCGGCGGGGTTGGCGGCCCCAACGATGCCTACGGGTTCGGGTTCTTCCCCGGCCAGTTCGGCATGGTCGTCTACTCGAAGTACCCCATCGACACCGAGCAGGTCCGCACCTTCCAGCACTTCCTCTGGAAGGACATGCCGGCGGCGCTGCTGCCCGACGACCCGGCGACGCCGGAGCCCCGGGACTGGTACTCCGCAGAGGAGCTCGACGACTTCCGGCTGTCCAGCAAGTCTCACTGGGACCTGCCTGTCGAGATCGGCGACGAGACCGTGCACTTCCTGGTCTCCCACCCGACACCGCCGGTGTTCGACACCGCGGAGGACCGCAACGGCACCCGCAACCATGACGAGATCCGGTTCTGGGCCGACTACGTGAGCGGCGGCGCCCGGGCGTCGTACATCTACGACGACGAGGGCGGCGTCGGTGGGCTCGCTCCTGACACGTCGTTCGTGATTGCCGGCGACCAGAACTCCGACCCCTTGGACGGGGACTCCATCCCCGGGGCCATCCAGCAGCTCCTCGATAACCCGACGGATCAACGCCGGCAAGACGCCATCCAGCGCCGGTGCCGCGGAGGCGTCGCGCCTCCAGGGCGGTGTCAACGACTCGCACCGCACGCCGGCCCGATTCGACACCGCCGACTTCTCCGAACCACCGGGCAACCTGCGGGCCGACTACGTGCTGCCCGACAGCGGCCGGACCATCCTCGAGTCGAAGGTCTACTGGCCGGTGAGCGCCAGCCCGTTCTCGCGACTCACCGGGATGTTCCCCTTCCCGTCCAGCGACCACCGATTGGTGTGGGTGGACGTGCTGATGCCACACGCCGAGTGATCGGGTAGCCCTTCCGACGGGCTGACACGCACCGCACCATCACTGGTGTTCTTGGCAGCGCTGGCGCTCAGCATGGCCGGGCTCGGCTGGGCGATGCGCGACCTGCCGGTCGGGACGGCGTACGCCGTCTGGGTCGGCGTGGGAGCCGTCCTCACGGTGGGCTGGGCGATGGCGACAGGCCAGGAGACGGTGTCGGTGCTGAAGCTGCTGTTCCTGGCCGCCATCGTCGGTGGCGTCGTGGGACTCAAGCTCGCGCCCTGAGCCGTACTGTGAACCCGTGGCCGACGACCTCCCCGAGCTCCTCGTCGCGGACGCCGCGCAATGGCGGGACTGGCTGCTGGAGCACCACGACTCGGCGCCCGGCGTGTGGCTGGTGCTGCACAAGAAGGGCGGCGACGTCACGTCGCTGACCCATGAGGACTCAGTGCTGGAGGCGCTCTGCTTCGGGTGGATCGACGGCCAGGGGCGGCGTCGGGACGAGGGCAGCTCCCTCCAGCGGATGACCCCGCGTGGTCCGCGAAGTCGCTGGTCGACAGATCAACGTCGCACGCGTCGGCCGTCTCGAGGAGGCCGGCCTGATGCACGAGTCCGGCCGCGCCGCGGTCCAGGCCGCGCAGGCCGACGGCCGCTGGGAGGAGGCGTACGCCGGCCCGGCCACGGCCGTGGTGCCCGAAGACCTCGCCGAGGCGATCGCCGCGAACCCGGACGCACAGGCGATGTTCGAGGTCCTCACCTCGACCAACCGGTTCGCCCTGATCCACCGGCTCGGCGCCGTCAAGCGGCCCGAGACGCGGGCCCGCAAGATCCGGGAGTTCGTGGAGATGCTGGCCCGGCACGAGACGCCGTACCCGCAGAAGCGTCGGCCGCCGGACCGATGAGTTCGGGCGGCGGCCCCGGGTCTGCATGGACCTGGCGCAATCCGCGCATCCGCGACAGAACGGAGCCGTCGTGACGACCCCACCCTGATGAGCCTCATGCTCTCCAGCACCGACCCCGACCGGCTGCACTCGTGGTACACCGCAGTGCTGCCTCCGGAGTCCGACGACAAGCAGGACCAGTACCGCATCCTCGGCTACGGCGGCTTCTACCTGTTCCTCGACAGCCGCGACGACGTCGGGGACAGGACGGCCGAGCCGGGCCGCGTGGTGCTCAACTTCGACGTCCCCGACGCCCGTGGCTTCGCCGACCGGGTCGACCATGTCGGTGGCCGGTGGCAGGCTCCGATCGAGGACCGCGACGGCAGTCTGTTCGCCACGGCGGTCGACCCGGACGGCAACTACGTACAGGTCATCCAGCTCAGCGACGAGCACAAGGCACAGATGTCCGCCCAGGCGGGCTCGAGGGAGGCATGATGTTGAAGGACAGCGAGGCGTTCAGCGGATTCTCGGTCGACGACCTCGAGGTGGCGCGCGGTTTCTACGGCGACACGCTCGGGCTCGACGTCACGGTTCTCGACGAGTCGTTGGGGCTGCTCTCCCTCGACCTCGCGACCGGCGCCAAGGTGATGGTCTACGCCAAGCGCGACGCACCAACCGGCCACCTTCACGGTGCTCAACTTCCCGGTCGCCGACGTCGAGAAGGCCGTGGACGACCTTGCGGCCCAAGGCGTCTCCTTCGAGCGGTACGACGGCTTCGACCAGGACGAGCGGGGGATCTCCCGTGGCCCGGGCCCGTTGATCGCGTGGTTCACCGACCCGGCCGGCAACGTCCTCTCGGTGCTCGAGGAGCAGTGAGCCGGAAACCGTTCGACCTGATTTCAGGCGACGTGGAACAGTGACACCGCCGGTGTGGTTGACCGGAGCAGACGGGACGGAGGGACACCCATGACAGACGCGATCCGGGCCGAGGGGTTGGTCAAGCACTACAAGGAGGTCACCGCACTCGACGGCATCGACCTCAGAGTTCCCGAGGGGAGCGTGCTCGCGCTGCTCGGACCGAACGGTGCCGGCAAGACGACAGCGGTCAAGATCCTCACCACCCTGATCGCCGCCGACCAAGGGCGGGCGGAGGTCGCCGGGATCGACGTGGCCGACGACCCGCGCGGGGTCCGTCGCCTGATCGGCGTCTCCGGCCAGTACGCCGCCGTCGACGAGTACCTCACCGGCTTCGAGAACCTCGAGATGGTCGGGCGGCTCTACCACCTCGGCCGGCGCGCCAGCGCCGAGCGGGCGCGCGAGCTGCTGGTGCAGCTGCGGCTGGACGACGCGGCCGACCGGCCGGCCAAGACGTACTCCGGCGGCATGCAGCGCCGGCTCGACCTGGCCGGCGCGCTGGTGGCCCGCCCGCCCGTGCTCTTCCTCGACGAGCCGACCACCGGCCTCGACCCGCGCAGCCGCACCGAGATGTGGCACATCCTCCAGGACCTGGTCTCCGGCGGCACCACCCTCCTCCTCACCACGCAATACCTCGAAGAGGCCGACCTGCTGGCCGACAACATCGTCGTCATCGACCACGGCCGGGTGATCGCCGAAGGCACCGCCGACGCGCTCAAGTCGCAGGTCGGGGGCGAGCGGCTCGAGATCACCGTCTCCGACGAGGCGCACTTCGAGACTGCGGTGACGGTGCTGTCCCCGCTGTCGTCCGGCGAGGTCACGGTGGAGGCCGAGCGGCGCTCGATCGTGGTGCCGGTGACCGGCGGCGCGGCGGTGCTCGCTGACGCGCTGCGCCGGCTCGACGGCGAGGGAGTCCCCGTGGACGACGTCGGGCTGCGCCGACCCACCCTTGACGACGTGTTCCTGTCGCTCACCGGCCACGCGGCCGAGGCCGAGCCCGAGAAGGAAGGGGCGACCCCCTGATGAGCACCACCACCCTGCGGGGCACCGCCGTTGCCGACTCCCTCGTCGTCGCCAAGCGCAACTTGATCAAGATCAAGCGAGTGCCCGACCTGCTGGTCTTCACGACCATGTCGCCGATCATGTTCATCCTGCTGTTCGCCTACGTCTTCGGCGGCGCAATCGACCAGGAGAGCGGCGGAGACGCTTACCGCGAGTTCCTGATCGCCGGCATCTTCGCCCAGACCGTCGTGTTCGGCTCGACGATCACCGGCTATGCCCTCGCCGAGGACGTCAAGAAGGGGATCATCGACCGGTTCCGGTCGCTGCCGATGTCGCCGTCCGCCGTGCTGGCCGGGCGCACGTTCTCCGACGTGGTCAACAACGTGATCGTGCTGTTCGTGATGAGCCTGACCGGTCTGATCGTCGGCTGGCGGATCCGCGAGGGGTTCCTGAACGCCCTGTGGGCCTACGTCCTGCTCCTGGTCTTCGCCTACGCGATCTCCTGGATCATGGCGTGGATCGGGATGCTGGTCCCGTCACCCGAGGTGGTCAACAACGCGGCGTTCATGGTGATCTTCCCGCTCACGTTCATCGCCAACACGTTCGTGCCGCTGGAGACCATGCCCGGTCCGCTGCAGACCTTCGCCGAGTGGAACCCCGTCTCGTCGGTGACACAGGCGGCGCGCGAGCTGTTCGGCAACACCAGCCCGCTCGCGCCGGAGCCGACGGCGTGGCCGCTTCAGCACCCCGAGCTCTACACCGTCATCTGGTCGGTGGTGATCATGGCGATCTTCATCCCGCTGGCCGGCAGGCAGTACCGCAAGGCGACCAGCCGCTGACGGACCTTTCCGTCACGTCCCGCGCAGCGCTCCGTAGGCCCGCGTGGGAGAGATCCGTACGACGGCGCGGCGTTCCGCGACCATCGCGGCCCGGTAGTCGTCCCAGTCGTCGTGCTCGCCGGCGAGAGACCGGTAGAGCTCGACGAGCTCCTCGACCGCATCGTCGGTCGGCTCGGCTGCGACGGCTGACAGGGTGACGTCTCCCTCGATGACCGCGTAGGACCAGAAGTTGCCCGCGTTGACGTGGAGGGCGGCCCAGGGCTCGCGCTGGAGGTTCCTGAACTTCGCGCGGTCGGCGGTGGTGGAGATCCGGATCAGCCCGTCGTCGCTCACGGCGTGCAGGACATTGGACAGCTGGGGTCGGCCGTTCTGTCGGATCGTGGTCAGCGTGGACTCGCGGTTGTCGCGCGCCGCGGCCAGTGCGTCAGTCAGCTCCATGTCGGTCCAGCGGCGTGCGATGTCGAGGTATTCCGCCCACGGCGGTCCGGTGGCAGCATGTCGCTGTGACCGAGACCAGGACCCGTCTCGTTCCCCGCGATGACCGGACGTGGCCTCGCTGGGCGACACCCTTCTCTGTAGTGGTGGTCTTGGCGGCGTTGGCGACTCTCACCGTCGTGCTCGTGATCGCTCCGGGCGTGACGAAGCTGTACGTGGTCCTGGCGTTTCTCGCCGTCGCGGCGATGGAGGGTCCGATCTACCTCGCGGCCATGCAGCGCGTGCTGGAGGGCCATCCGGTGCCCGGGTGGAGTCACCTCGCGCAGCTCGGCCTGCTGGTGGTCGCGTTCATCGCCGTGAGCATGGACCGTGACGTGGGCGTCGCCATGCTCGCCGGCTTGTTCGCCGCCATGTTCGCCGCCAACCTGTGGTCGATCCGCCGTGCGCGCGCCAACCGGGCCCTGGTCGACGAGGCGGAGGCCGAACTGGCCCGCGAGCGGGAGGAGCTCACCGGGGACGCAGGGTCCCGGCAGGCAACTCCCGCCCGTCAGTACGCCGCGCAGGACGTGCCTGCGGTCGGCCCCGTGCTCCGGTACATCCTGACGCTGACCCTGCGCAACTGGCTGGCGTGGCTGGTGGCCGGCGTACTCGTCCTGACGGGTTGCGTGCTTCTCGACGCACCCGAGGCAGCGATCTTCGGCGTCGTCTTCATGGGTGGAGCAGCCCTGCTCTGGCTGGCCCGACGGGTGGTCGGTGCCTGGCTGGCCAAGCGCGACTTCGAACGTGCCGCGACCGAGCCGCGGCGGGCGTACGTCGTTCTCCTCCACGATCCGACGCCCAGAATGATCCGTCCGCTGCTCGGGGTGTGGTCGGAGGAACCGGTCGTGAGCGAGGGCCGGTTCCCCGAGCCCGAGCGGGTCTACCGCTGCGACGAAGAGGTCGACGTCCTGGAGTGCTATCCGGGCTCGGTGGTCGTGCACGAGGCCTGGGTCGACACCGGCAAGCGGGCGAGTTCGAAGCCGCGGTGGGTGGCCGCCGACTCGGGCATCGCGCTTCCCCACCGGCGCGCGCTCATCGGCAGCTGGACGTTGTCCAACCACATCCGGAGCGAGCGTCCCGGGCCCGCGACGCCGCTGACCATGCCGGCGCCCCGCCCGGGCGCTGAGACGATCACGGAGGTGAGCCCCCACGTGGGCAGCTTCCCGGTGAAGGTGGCGTGGCGCCTGGCCGGACTCGCGGCGATGGCGCTGGTGTTCGTGCTGCTGACCTGATCAGGGCGTGGGGACCCAGCCGTTCAACGAGTCCAGCCAGGACAGGATCGTCGGCACGAGCTCGTCGCCGAACGCCGTGTCCAGGCCGGCGTAGCGCAGCCCCACCAGGGTGAGCGCGGTGAGGCAGCAGAAGAGACCGACCGGGGCCAGTACCCGCCCGGCGACCCCGGGTCGGCTGGTGGTCGCGACCCCCACGACGCCGAGGACGATGCCGATGACCGCGGTGCCGAGGGACGTGGCATGCATGAGGCCGAAGGGCGCCGCGACCAGGGCGACCAGGCCCAGGACGAAGGCGAGCTCGGCGGCGGCCGAGGTGTGGATGGGGCGGTCCGGCGAGGCGTCGAACAGTCCGCTGAGACTGTCGTCCTCGGTGGGGAAGGGATACGCGGACATGCCCCGATTCTAGGTCCGATCCGGGCGGGTAGCGTCGGCGAAACGTAGCCCGCACGGGCCATTTCCTTCGCCCCGTTCCCCCGCTGCTGGCTAGATTCGGGCCCATGACTGGGACGGCTCTGGTGCTCGGCGGTGGCGGGATCACCGGCATCGCCTGGGAGCTCGGGATCCTGGAGGGTCTCGCCGACGCCGGGGTCGACATCACCGGGGCCGACACCGTGATCGGTACGTCGGCCGGATCGGTCGTGGGAGCACAGGTCACCGGACCCCGGTCGATCGACGACGTCTACGCCACCCAGCTCGCCCCGCCCGACCACGAGATCGGGGCGCGGGTCGGTCGCGCGACGATGTTCCGGCTGGTGCCGCCGATGCTGGTGCCCGGCAGCGAGGCGCGGAAGCTGCGCCGGATCGGCCGGATGTCGATGCGGGCCCACCCGCCGGGCGGCGCCGAGCGGATCGAGGTGATCCGGTCCCGGCTCGGGGATGTGCCGTGGCCCGACCGCGACCTGCAGATCACCGCCTTCGAGGCCGAGACCGGGAAGTTCATGACCTTCGACCGCACCAGCGGCGTGGAGCTGGTGCTCGCCGTGGCCGCGAGCTGCGCCGTACCCCTCGTGTGGCCGGCGGTGGCCATCAACGGCAGGCACTACCTCGACGGCGGCATGCGCTCCACGGCGAACGTCGACCTTGCCCACGGCGCCGACGTGGTCGTCGTGCTCGCGCCACTCCCGCAGGCGTTCAGCAAGGCGACGTCGATCAGGGCACAGCTCGCCCGCACCGGCGCGCGAAGCCGGGTCGTCATCACCCCGGATGAGCCGGCGCTGGTCGACATCGGCCGCAACGTGCTGAACCCGGCGAAGCGGGCCGACGCCGCCCGCACCGGCCGGCGGCAGGCAGCCGAACTCGTCGACGCCGTAAGCAAGGCCTGGCCGACCCGTTAGCCGTCAGGACGCCACCGCCCGGAACCGACGCAGCCGCAGGCTGTTGCTCACGACGAACACCGACGAGAACGCCATCGCCGCCCCGGCCAGCATCGGGTTGAGCAGTCCGGCTGCGGCCAGCGGCAGTGCGGCCACGTTGTAGGCGAACGCCCAGAACAGGTTGCCCTTGATGGTGGTCAAGGTGCGGCGCGACAGCCGGATCGCGTCCGCCGCAACGCGTAGGTCGCCGCGGACCAGGGTCAGGTCGCCGGCCTCGATGGCGACGTCGCTGCCGGTGCCCATGGCCAGCCCGAGGTCGGCCTGGGCGAGAGCGGCGGCGTCGTTGACGCCGTCACCGACCATGGCGACGACCTTGCCCTCGACCTGCAGACGCTTGACGGCGTCGACCTTGTCGGCGGGGAGTACGTCGGCGATCACCGCCTCCGGCCCGATCCCCACCTCGGCCGCGACCGCGCGCGCCACGGCCGCGTGGTCACCGGTCAGCAGCACCGGGGACAAGCCGAGCTTCCGGAAGCGGGCGATCGCCTCGGTCGACGTCGGCTTCACCGCGTCTGCGACGGTCACGACGCCGCGGGCCCGGCCGTCCCAGCCGACGGCGACGGCGGTGGCGCCGATGGCCTGGGCGTCGGCAAGCGCGCGTTCGAGCTCGGGCGTGAGCTGCTGTGACTTCGCCTCGAGCAGGCGCGGGCGGCCGACGAGCACGGCCCGGGTGGTATCACCGTCGACCACCGTGCCCTGCACGCCGAGCCCTTCGAGGTTCGTGAAGTCCTGCACGGCCGGGAGCGGGGAGACCCGGGATCGCGCGCCATCGGCGATCGCCCGGGCGATCGGGTGCTCGGAGGCGTCCTCGACCGCGCCGGCGAGGCGCAGCACGAGATGCTCGTCCTCTCCGTCGGCGGCGACGACATCGTGCAGGGTCATCTGGCCGGTGGTCACGGTGCCGGTCTTGTCCAGCACGATCGTGTCGACCCGGCGGGTTGACTCGAGCACCTCGGGTCCCTTGATCAGGATGCCCAGCTGGGCGCCGCGACCGGTGCCGACCATGAGGGCGGTCGGCGTGGCCAGGCCGAGGGCGCACGGGCAGGCAATGATCAGCACGGCGACGGCCGCGGTGAAGGCGGCAGGCAGCCCGGCGCCCACACCGATCCAGAAGCCGAGGGTGGCGACGGCGAGCGAGATCACGATCGGGACGAAGATCCCCGAGACCCGGTCGGCGAGGCGCTGGACCTGTGCCTTGCCGTTCTGGGCGTCCTCCACCAGCCGGGCCATCTGGGCCAGCTGGGTGTCGGCGCCGACCCGGGTGGCCCGGACCACGAGGCGGCCACCGGCGTTGACCGTCGCGCCCGCGACCTGGTCGCCGACCCCGACCTCGACGGGCACCGACTCCCCGGTCAGCATGGAGGCGTCGACGGCGGAGCTGCCCTCCTCGACCACCCCGTCGGTGGCGACCTTCTCGCCGGGGCGGACGACGAACCGCGTCCCCACCGTCAGCTGGTCTGTCGGGATCCTGACCTCGGCGCCGTCTCGCAGCACCGCCACGTCTCTGGCGCCGAGCTCGAGGAGGGCCCTCAGGGCCGCCCCGGCGCGCCGCTTGGAGCGGGCCTCGAAGTAGCGGCCGGCCAGGAGGAAGGTCGTGACCCCGGCGGCGGCTTCGAGGTAGATGTTGCCGGCCCCGTCGGTGCGCTGGACGGTCAGCTCGAAGGGGTGGGTCATCCCCGGCGTGCCCGCGGTCCCCCAGAAGAGTGCGTAGACGGACCAGCCGAACGCGGCCAGAACGCCCATCGAGATCAGGGTGTCCATGGTCGAGGTGCCGTGGCGCAGGTTGACCCAGGCGGCGCGGTGGAAGGGCCATGCCCCCCACACCACGACCGGCGCCGCGAGCGTGAGCGAGAGCCACTGCCAGTAGGTGAACTGGAGTGCAGGCACCATCGCCATCGCGGCGACGGGCACCGTGAGGACCGTGGAGACGATGAGACGGTTCCGCAGCGAACGGGTCGGGTCTGCGTCGGTCGTCCCGGCTTCCTCGACGCCGGTGCGACGCGGCAGCGTGGCGTCATAGCCGGCCTTCCGGACGGTGCCGATCAGGTCCTCCGCGGACAGCGGCTCGGGGTAGGTGACCTTCGCCTTCTCCATGGCGTAGTTGACCGTGGCGACGACGCCGTCGATCTTGTTGAGCTTGCGCTCGATCCGACTCGCGCAGGAGGCGCAGGTCATCCCGGTGATCTCGAGCTCGACGTCGGAGGTCGGCTCAGTGCCCGTGGTCATGGCCCTGCTCCTCCTCGTCCTCCGCCCCCGCGCCGTGGCCGGCGTCCTGCCCGCCACCGGCGGTCAGTGCGAACTCCGCGGTGCGGACGGCCCCGTCGTGCCGGAAGTCGAGGAACAGGCGGTAGTCACCGGCGCTCGGGACGGCGGCCTCGAACACCACCTCGGGACCGGGCCGGGTGCTGCCGTCCCCGGGCGCGCCGTCGGGGTGGACGTGCAGGTAGGCCAGGTCGCCCTCGCGCAGCGCGACCAGGTGGCCGTAGGCACCGAGGTGGGGCTGCAGGTCGGTCACCGGCCGACCGCCGCGGGACACGGTCAGCCTCAGCGTCGCGTCGGCGCCCGGGGTGAGCCCGCCGTCCAGCTTCACCTCGTAGCCGTCCACCCGCGCGGTGCGGACCTGGCCCGGTGGACGCTGCGGCCGGTAGTCACCCTCGACGGAGAGGTCGGCGCCGAGGACCAGGCCGACTCCCCCGGTGGGGTTGAAGTCAGCGAACAGCCGCCACGCACCGGGCGTCAGGTCGAGGCCGGTGGACCACTCACCGCCCTCCGCGAGGGTCGGGTGGCCATGCTGGAAGCCGCTGAGGTCGCGGCGAACGGCGATCAGGTGGAGGCGCTTGCCGTGCTGGACGTCGTACGCCGTGACCGGGCGACCGTCGGGGCCGTCGATCCTGAACCGGACGGGTACGTCGCGGCCGGGCCCGGCCTGCTGCGTGGACAGCCGGAGGGTGTAGCCGCCTTGGGAGACCATCAGTCCGCCGGGCAGCTCCTCGTCGGTCGCGGGAGGGTGTCCCGCGTCCGGGTGGGCTCCGCCCTCATCGGCGTGGTCGGCCATGGGACCGGCCGCCGGCTCGGACACCGGCTCGATGGCATACCCGATTCCGAGCGCGGCCGCGAACACGACCGCCAGCACAGCGAGGAAGCCGACGACCCTGAGTGGGCCGGTCATCACGCGAGCTGGTAGCCGGCCTCCTCGACGGCCGCACGGACGGCGGCATCGTCGAGGGACTGGCTGCTGGTCACGGTCACGGCCCCCGTCTCGAGCACCACGTCGACGTTCTCGACGCCGGGGATCTCCTGGACCTCCTCGGTAACCGAGGACACGCAGTGGCCGCAGGTCATGCCCTGCACGGTGAAGATGCGGGTCTCGCTCATGGATGACCTCTTCTCTGGCTGTGGGTCAGGATCGGACGAGTCGGGCGATGGCGTCGGAGGCCTCCTTGACCTTCAGGTCCGCCTCGCGGCCGCCCTCCCGGGCGGCGTCGACGACGCAGTGGCTCAGGTGCTCGTCGAGCAGGCCGAGCGCGACCGACTGCAGCGCTTTGGTCATCGCCGAGACCTGGGTGAGGATGTCGATGCAGTACTTCTCCTCCTCGACCATCCGCTGCAGCCCCCGCGCCTGGCCCTCGATGCGGCGCAGCCGCTTGAGGTAGTCGCCCTTGCTGTGGATGTAGCCGTGCTGCTGGCTGGCTGCTTCGGTCATCTCGACTCCTCGGGTCACCTCGTCGCTGCCGACACTATACCCCCCTAGGGTACAAGGCAAGCCTGCCGGGGCCCCGGCTCACCGGCCGTGACTGACGCCGCCGGCGCCCAGGACGTGGTGCTGGATCGCGACCGCGGCGGCCCCGCGCGCCCACTGGTCGGAGTCGTAGGGTCGGACCACCGCGTCGACCGGGGACGCCTCCGGATCCCGGTCGCGCCCCAACCCCTCCTGCACCGCGTCCCAGGCGACCGAGGCGAGCTCGATCCCCTCGCCGGACAGGAAGATCCGCTCCGGCATGGCCAGGTTGGCGACCGCCGCGATCAGCCGCCCCAGCGCGAGCCCCGCACTGCGGACGACGTCGGCCGCCGCCGGGTCCCCATCCCGGGCCAGGGCGAGCGCCTCGTCGTAGCGGACCGTCCGGCGGTGGGCGATCGAGACCTGCGCACCGATGCCGGTGGTGGTGAGCATCGCCTCGGCGCAACCACGGTGCCCGTTGGGGCACAGCGGACCGTGCGCGTCGAGCGGGAAGTGTCCGACCAGGCCGACGCCGGCGTCGGGGTGGGTGACCACCCGGTCGTGGACGACCAGCCCGTAGCCCACCCCGATGCCGATGGTCAGCACGGCGAAGTTGCGGATGGCGCGCCCCTCCCCGAACCAGTGCTCCGCGCCGGCCAGGGCCACCAGGTCGTTCTCCAGGACCACCGGCTGCCCCGTGCGCTCCTCGACCAGCGCGGCGAGCGGGACCTCGCGCCAGCCCAGGAACGGAGCGCGGTCGACGGTGCGCGCGTCCCGGCTCACCCCCCCGAAGCTGATGCCGATCCCCGCCGCCTGCCCGTCCGGATCCAGGGTGCGGACCAGCGCCGAGATCGCGTCCGCCACCCGGTCGGGCCCCGCGGCGTCGAGGACGTGGGTGGCCGAGGCCAGGATGCCGGCGCGCAGGTCGGTGAGCACGCCGTGCGCGGACTCCCCGCTCAGCTTCACCCCGACGAAGCGCCGGGCCCCGACCGCAACGTCGAGGAGGCGTGCGGGACGCCCGAGCGCGCCGCTCTGCGACTCCGGCCGCTCGACCAGCACGCCGTGGGCGAGCAGCGGCGCCGCGGTGCGGGTCAGGGTCGCCGGGGAAACGTCGAAGCGGGTGGCCAGGGCGCGGCGCGACAGCGGGCCGCGAATGAGGACCTCGAGCGCGAGATCCCGGGCGAGGCCGTCGAGGGTGGTCCACGCGGCCGGGTGCACCGCCGGGTCGTCCAGGTGTGCCACCGCGCTTTCCTTTCGTTGCGACCCGAATACTCCGTCGGTGTTCCGCCGAGCGGGAGGAGGCACTCGGAGGGCGAGCCTAATCGCGCCCAACCCCTTGACACCAGTTCTTTGCATGATGAAACGTAGTGAGCCGCGCCGGCCGTCCGCCGGCGGACCTCGAGGAAACGGAGCACCTGTCATGAGGAGACTCGCCTGGTTGGCCGCGGGCTCGACCGCGGCCCTGGTCCTCACCGCCTGCGGTGGTGGCGCCCAGGAGCAGGAGACCGACGCGGACGGCAACGTGGTGGTCAAGTACTGGCACGCCTACAGCGCCGACAGTCCCGAGCTCGAGACCCTGGAGAACGAGGTGATCCCGGCCTTCGAGGAGAGCCATGACGGCATCGTTGTCGAGTCGGTGCCCTACCCCTACGAGGAGCTGCACAAGAAGCTGCTCACCTCCACCGCGGGCGGCACGCTGCCGTGCCTGGTCCGCAGCGACATCATCTGGGTCCCCGAGCTCGCCGAGCTGGGCAGCCTGGTGCCGCTGAGCGAGGAGATGGAGGACTTCGACGAGCTCGCCTCCCAGACCTACGAGGGCCCGCTCGCCACCAACGAGTACGACGGCAAGCACTACGGCCTGCCGCTCGACACCAACACCCGGGTGCTGATGTACAACGAGGACACCCTGGCCGAGGGCGGCCTCGAGGAACCGCCCGCGACGTTCGAGGAGATGACCCAGCTGGCCGAGGGTCTCGAAGGCACTGGCAAGTACGCCTTCGCGGACAACGACACCGCCGGCTGGAACCTGATGCCGTGGATCTGGTCCGCCGGCGGCGACCTCGCCGACGAGGACATGACCCAGGCCACCGGCCACCTCAACTCCCCGGAGTCCGTCGAGGGGGTCCAGCTGCTCGTCGACATGTACGAGATGAGCGTGATCCCCGACCTGATCACCGGGGCCAAGGGCGCCACCGAGACCGCGATCGGCCTGCCCGAGGGCGAGTACGCCACCATGGCCGACGGCCCCTGGATGTTCCCGATCTTCGAGGACCAGAATCCCGGCTTCACGCTGAAGACCGCGCCGATGCCCGCAGGTGACGGCGGCTCGATCTCCGTCGTCGGCGGCGAGGACATCGTGATGACCGAGAGCTGCCCCTCCAAGGACGAGTCGATGGAGTTCATCCGCTACCTGCTCTCCCCGGAGGCGCAGAAGGCCATGGCCGAGACCGGGCAGATGCCGGTCCTCGAGAGCCTGGGCAGCGAGCTGACCGACATCAAGCCCTACTACGCCGACTTCGCCGACCAGCTCGAGACCGCTCGTCCGCGGCTGCCCCACCCCGAGTACCCGAAGATCGAGGAGATCCTCCGGGTCGAGGTGCAGAAGGCGTTCACCGGCGAGCAGTCCGTGCAGCAGGCGCTGGACAGCGCGGCCGAGCAGATCGACGCGATCCTCGCCGGCTGATGACCCAGACCGCGCCGGCGACCCGCCCCCGTGCCACCACGGGGGCGGGTCCGCGGTCTCCGTCGGGCTCCCGGATGGCCGGGCTCGGGGCGCGGCTGACGCCGTACCTGTTCCTGCTGCCGGGCCTGGTGCTGTTCCTCGGGCTGGTGGCCTGGCCGATCCTCCAGGCCGCCCGGATGAGCCTGCTCGACTGGAAGTTCGCACCCGGCGTCCCGAGCCCGTTCGTGGGCCTCGAGCACTACCAGCGCGCACTCAGCGACCCGATCTTCTGGAAGAGCCTGGTCAACACCGGCGTCTACATGTTCGCCACCGTGCCCACCCAGCTCGCCCTCGGCCTGGTCCTGGCGGTGCTGCTCAACAAGGCGATCTTCGGCAAGGTCGCCTTCCGGGTCCTCTACTACCTGCCGGTGATCACCAGCTGGGTGGTGGTCTCACTCGTCTTCGAGTACCTCTTCGCGACCAGCTCCGGCCTGGTCAACCACGTGCTCCACGACGGTCTCGGACTCGGCGACGAACCGATCCAGTGGCTCGGCTCGCGGTGGCCGGCGATGGCGGTGCTGAGCATGCTCGGGATCTGGAAGGGCGCGGGGTGGGCGATGCTGATCTTCCTCGCCGCGCTGCAGACCGTGCCCAGGGAGCTGCTGGACGCGGCGAGCGTCGACGGTGCCGGCGCGGTGCGCCGGTTCTTCTCGGTGACCCTGCCGTCGCTGCGTCCGGTGGTGCTCTTCGTGACCGTGATGTTGGTGATCGGCGGGTTCAACGTCTTCATCTCCGTCTACGTGATGACCGGGGGCGGGCCCGGCGACGACACCCAGGTGGTGCTCACCTACATGTACAAGCAGGCGTTCGAGTTCCTGGAGTTCGGCTACGGCTCGGCCATCGCCTACCTGCTGGCGATCATCATCTTCGGCCTGAGCTTCGCGCAGATGAAGCTGTTCAACTACGACGAGGAGGCCTCGTGACCAGGGCGTCCCGCTCCAGCGTCCTGCGCTTCGTCGTCCTGCTGGTCGGCGCGGCCATCATGGTCGTGCCGTTCGCGATGATGGTCGCCACGTCGTTCAAGGACCGCAGCTACGTCCTGACCCCTGACCTGGTCCCGGACGACGCCACCCTGGACAACTACGTCCGCGCCTGGACGTCGAGCGGTTTCGGCCACTACTTCGTCAACAGCGTCGTGGTCAGCGTGGCCACCGTGCTGCTGGTGCTGCTGTTCGGCTCGATGATGGCCTACTCGTTCGCCCGCTTCGAGTTCGCCGGCAAGAGGATCCTCTTCTACGCGATGGTCGCCACCTTGATGATCCCGGGCATGATGCTGCTGATCCCGCAGTACTTCATGGCGCGCGACCTCGGCGTCCTCGACACGAAGACCGGGCTGGTCATGTTCTACGTCGCCGGCCAGCTGGCGTTCACGACCTTCCTGCTCCGCGGGTTCTTCGCCGGCATCCCCCGCGAGCTCGACGACGCCATGCTGATCGACGGCGCCAACCGGTTGCGCATCTACTGGCACCTGATGCTGCCGCTGGCGCGGCCGGCCCTGGCCACGTCCGCGATCTTCACCTTCCTGGGGTCGTGGGACGAGTTCGTGTGGGCGGTGACCATCATCGACTCGGAGGAGAACCGCACGCTGCCGATGGCGATCCAGCTCTTCCAGGGCCAGCACGGCACCTCATGGGGGCTGGTCTTCGCCGCCTCCACGATCGCGGTGATCCCGGTGATCGCCGTCTTCGTGGTCTTCCAGCGCTACTTCGTCTCCGGCCTCCAGGCCGGCGCCCTGAAGGGGTGACCTCCGTGCGCCCGCCCGACGCCCCGTGGTGGACCACCGCCGTGGTCTACCAGATCTACCCCCGCAGCTTCGCCGACTCCGACGGGGACGGGATCGGCGACCTGCCCGGCGTCACCGGTCGCCTCGACCACCTGGCGGCCCTGGGCGTCGACGTGCTGTGGCTCTCGCCGACCTATCCGTCCCCGCAGGACGACAACGGCTACGACATCAGCGACTACCAGGATGTCGACCCGCTCTTCGGCACCCTCGGCGACCTCGACGCGCTGATCGCCGGGGCCCACGAGCGCGGTATCCGGGTGGTGTTGGACCTCGTGGTCAACCACACCTCCGACGAACATCCGTGGTTCGAGGAGTCGCGCTCCTCGACGGCCTCGCCCAGGCGCGACTGGTACTGGTGGCGCCCGGCCCGCCCGGGCACCACCCCCGGCGAGCCCGGCGCGGAGCCCACCAACTGGGGCTCCTTCTTCTCCGGCCCGGCCTGGACCTACGACGAGGCGTCCGGCGAGTACTACCTCCACCTGTTCGGTCGCAAGCAGCCCGACCTCAACTGGGAGAACCCCGAGGTCCGGCAGGCAGTGCACGCGATGATGCGGTGGTGGCTCGACCGCGGCGTCGACGGCTTCCGGATGGACGTCATCAACATGGTCTCCAAGCAGCTGCCGCTGCGCGACGGCGTCGTCCCGGAGGGGGGCGTCCACGGCGACGGATCACCGTACTTCCTGTGCGGGCCACGGATCCACGAGTTCCTCGCCGAGATGCACGCCGAGGTGTTCGCCGGTCGTGCCGGCACCTTCCTCACCGTGGGGGAGATGCCGGGGGTGACCGTCGAGCAGGCGCGCCTCTTCACCGACCCGGTGCGGGCCGAGGTCGACATGGTCTTCCAGTTCGAGCACGTGGGCGTCGACCAGGGCGAGACCAAGTGGGACGTCGTGCCGTTGCGGCTGGCCGACCTGAAGGCCTCCCTCGGTCGCTGGCAGGACGGGCTCGCCGCCGCGGGCTGGAACAGCCTCTACTGGAACAACCACGACCAGCCCCGCGCCGTGTCGCGGTTCGGCGACGACGGCAAGTACCGAGAGCGCTCGGCCAAGCTGCTCGGCACCGTCCTGCACCTGCACCGGGGCACGCCGTACGTCTACCAGGGTGAAGAGCTGGGCATGACCAACGCACCCTTCGCCAGCCCGGACGACTTCCGCGACATCGAGTCGGTCAACCACCTCCGGCACGCGGTGGAGCTCGGCGCCGGCCCCGAGGAGGTGCTGGTCGCGCTACGCCGGATGGGCCGCGACAACGCCCGCACCCCGATGCAGTGGGACGCGACGCCGCACGCCGGCTTCACCACCGGGGAGCCCTGGATCGCGGTCAACCCCAATCACACCGAGGTCAACGCCGCCGCGGCCGTGGCCGACCCCGACTCGGTCTTTCACCACTACCGGCGCCTGATCGCGCTGCGCAAGTCCGAGCCGGCCGTCGCCCACGGCGACTTCACCATGCTGGCGCCGGACGACCCGGTCCTCTACGCGTTCACCCGCCGCCTCGACGACGTCGAGCTGCTCATGGTCGCCAACTTCTCCGCCGACCCGCTGCGGCCCGGCCTGCCGGAGTGGGATGCCTGGCACGGCTGCCAGCTGTTGCTCGGGAACGTGGCGGACTACGCCGCGGCCGAGCTGGCACCGTGGGAGGCCCGCGTCCTGCGCCGGGTCCGCTGAGCGGCACCCACGGGGTGGGGGAGAGCCCTCATCCGGTCGCTCAGCGCTGCGGCACCGGGAACGCGACCGGGCTGCGGTGCCCCTGCCTGTCGACGGCGCGGACCCCGAAGAAGGCGTTGTCCTTGGACAGGTTGATCCGGGAGGTGGTGGCCTTCCCGGCGTCGATCACGTGGGTCCAGTCGTCCTGCAGCGTGGGCCGCCAGACCACCTCGTAGCGGGCCAGGTCGGTCTCCGGGTTGGCATCCCAGGTCAGCTCGGTGTCGTTGGTCAGCTCGGCGGTCAGGATCTTGGCGTTCTTCGGGGTGCCCGGTGCGTTGGCGAGCGACCAGAGGGTCGCGCCGTTCACCCGGGCGACCCGGGCGATGTAGGCGAAGTCGCAGAACTCGACGAGGTCGCCGTACTGCTTGCCGTCCTCGACGCGGACGTCCTGGTGCTGGTGGGCGTAGTCCTCGTTGGGCTCGGTGAACCTCGCGGCCGGGTAGCCCAGCTCGAGGAAGGGGATGTGGTCTCCACCGCGCAGGTAGCGGTCGCGGCGATAGACCACGCGCACGTTCATGCCGGTCTGGTCGTTGTCGGCGACCTCGGTGACGAAGCGGGCGAGCTGTCGCGCCGGGGAGTCGTTCTCACCGCCCACCGAGCGGCGGGTGGCCGCCTCCTCGGCGCTCTCATCGGTGGGCACGCCCTCGGCGAACAGGCGCACGCTGCGCTCGTCGCGGGTGCCGTCGTCGGCCGTCGAGGACCCGACGATGTCGTCGGTGAACATGCCCTGGACGTCGACGCCGGCGGCCTGGAACTGGCGGGCCATGTGTCGCGCCCCGTGCAGCCCCTGCTCCTCGCCGGCCACCGCCGCGAACACGATCGTCGCCTCGGGTCGCCGGGTCGCCATCACCCGCGCCAGCTCCATGGCGACGGCCACCCCCGAGGCGTCGTCGTCTGCGCCCGGGGAGTCGCTGGTCGAGTTCATGACGTCGGAGACCCGGGAGTCGTAGTGGCCGGAGACGACGTACACCCGGTCGGGGTGCCGGGACCCATGCAGGGTCGCCAGCACGTTGGTGATCGTGGTCGGTGCCGGGATCCGCGGGGGGACGGGCTCCTGGACGTAGGTCTGCTTCTCGACGGTCATCCGGCCGCGCGAGCGTTGGGCATAGCGGGAGAGCTCGTCGAAGATCCAGTCGCGGGCCGCGCCGATGCCGCGCTCGGGGTCGTCCTGGGAGGACAGGGTGTGCCGGGTGCCGAACGAGACGAGCTTCTCCACGATCGCCCGGATGTTCGCCTGGTCGACCTCGGCCAGGATCGCGCGCAGCTCGGCGTCCGGCGCCTGCCGGGTGTTGGCGACCCCCGGCCCGTCCGGCCAGTCCTCACCCTCGTCCAGCGGACCGGCACCGGGCGCCGCACCGGCCGGCCAGGCCAGTCCGCCGCCGACGCCGATGGTGGCCGCCGATCCGGCCAGCAAGGCGCGCCGGCTGGGACCGGACGCGCGTGGGTCGTGGTGCACGTGTTGACGTCCCGAGTTCGACATGCCTTCGTTCTACGCCACGTCCTCCCGGATTGTCTAGACCACCCCCGCCGGGCGATCGCTCCCCTCACTGGTCGTGGAGCTTGGCCAGCCGCGCGCGCAGGGCGGGGATGCGATGGGCGTTGCCGTGCAGGCCGATGTAGGCCTCGCCGTGGGCCGCGAGCAGGGCGTCGTCGAGGCGGCGTACGGCGCCGGGCGGGTAGCGGTAGCCCATCCGCTCGTTCAGTGTCTCACCGTCGATCGGCCGCAGGATCTCGGTGAGCTCGGCCAGGGAGGTGATGCCCAGCTCGAGCAGCAGCCCCGAGATCCAGGCGTAGTGGTCGGTGCGGGACCAGCCGGCATCGGCGTACTGGCCGGCCAGGTAGGCGGCCAGCTCGCGCGGACTGATCCGAGGGTCGTCGTCGACCTCCTCGGGGCCGGGGCCGGCCATGCCCTCGTGCAGGCGGTCGCGGATGGTGGAGAACTCGCGGTCGGCCAGCTCCAGTAGGCCGGCGGCCAGCGTGAACCGCCGGTCGAAGTCGGGCACGTGCTCGTCGGGGATGGTGCCCTTGTAGCGGATGTCGTGCTCGAACTCCGCCCAGGCGTGCTGGAGCACGGTGCGGATCTGCACCTGGGCGAGGCGTCCCAGCAGGTTCTCGTAGCCCGGCAGTCCTTCCCGCGCCGCGTCCAGCGCGATCAGCAGGTGTCGGCTCGCGTAGCCGAAGCGTCCTTCGCTCGCGGTCTCGCGACCCAGGTCTCGGTCGTCGTGCACGACCACCTGGTCGTCGAGCAGCTCGGCCACCGCGTCCACGTCGCTCTGCACGTAGGTGATGACGCGGATCCCGATCTGGTCGGTGATCTCGACCAGGGGGTCGGCGAAGACCGGCTCGCCGTCGCTCGTGCGAGCGGCCTTGGCGGCGAACGACGCGACATCCTTGGCCCTCCCCGTGACGCTCAGGTAGTTGATGCCGGCGTCGTCGAGGATGGCCGTCACCAGGCCTGCGAACTCCTCGGCAGCCTGACGCAGCACCGGTTGCCGGGCGGCGTACTCCCGCACCGCGCGGCCGACCGGGTCCTCCACGGCGACCGGGATGCGCGGCTCCCGCGGGCTCGGACGCAGGCCATCGGGGAGCGACGGCGTGACGATGTAGCCGTGCTCGAGGTCGCCGTACGTCGTGGTGAGCTCGGACCGGCGGTCGGAGAACAGGGCGACGTAGGCACACAGGACGGCGTCGACCTGGTCCTCGACCACCCGCAGGTGGCTCTTGCGGGTGGCCGCCCCGACGGCCGCCACCAGCTCGGCCCAGGGGCTGCCGGACACGTCGATCGGCGGCTCGGCCGCCGACAGTCCCTCGACCAACCCCATCAGCACCGTCAGCTCGGACCGCAGCTCATCGAGCGAGCGGCCGGGTTTCTGCTTGTACTTCAGCGTGCGGCCCAGCCGGAACAGGGAGATGGTGGCCGGGTGGGGGTAGACCTCGATCGCGCGCCGCAGGCGACCGGAGCGAGGGTTCATGTCCAGTCCGTGCCGGGCGCAGAGGCGGCCGCCTCGGGTGCTGTCCCGGAACTCCGGCTTGCCCGTGTTCGACGGGTGCGCGCCGGCATCGAAGCGGGCGAAGTCGCGGTTCAGCGCAGCTTCGGCCGGTCGGTTGCCGGTCGCGTTCTTCACGACCAGCGGGGCATCGATGGCGACCAGGCAGTCGCCCTCGACGTACGGCGCCAGCGCGTCGGCGATCTCGTCGTCGGTGCGCGCGGTCGACACGTGCAGCAACCGGCCGTCGTCGTCGAGCGCCGCCAGCCCGGTGGGCTTGCGGTCACCCCAGGCCAGGTCGACGCCGACGTAGTGCACGGCGCAAGCCTGCCTTATCTCAGGGATGCCGGCGCAGCAGCACGGCGGTGAACTGCTGGGTGCTCCCCCACGGGGTCTGGTGGTCCTCGCCGCTGGTGGCGACCAGCTCGAAGCCGGGGAACTCTGCGGCCAGGTCCGCGTGGGTGTAGCGCACCACCGGCAGACCGCTGCACGTGTCGGGGCCCGCGGGACCGAAGGCGGCCACGATCGCCCAGCCCGGTGGCCCGAGACTGCGCTCCAGCGACGCCCGGTAGGCGTCGCGGTCGGCTCGCTCGGTCAGGAAGTGGAACACGGCTCGGTCGTGCCAGAGCCCGAACCGCCGACCGGGGTGCAGGTCGAGGACGTCCCCGACCTCCAGCACGACGTTGCTCCCGGTCGACCCCATCCGGTCCCGCACCGCCTGCAGTGCGGTGGCGGAGAGGTCGACGGCGGTCATGTCGCGATGGCCACGCTGGACGAGGTGGTCGACCAGGGTCGACCAACCGGCGCCGACGTCGAGGATCGGATCGGCCGGTCCGAGACCCGCGGCCTCGATCAGGTCGAGGGACAGCTGGGGAACGTCCTGCCACCACGACACACCGCGGACACCCTTGTGGGCGTGGACGCTTTCCCAGAACAGCTGCCGGGGCTCAGCGGGACGTTGAACCTTCACGTGCTCCACGGTAGCCGCCAGGTCGTCGGGCCGGAACGCCGTGTTCCTCACCAGCGAGCGGCTAGGTTGTGGCCCGTGGGGGTGATCGAGACCGCGGGGCTGACCAAGCGCTACCCGCGCGTGACCGCCCTCGATGCCCTGGACGTGAGCGTCGGCGAGGGTGTCACCGGTCTGGTCGGCGCCAACGGCGCCGGCAAGTCGACCCTGATCAAGATCCTGCTGGGCCTGGTCCCGCCGACCAGCGGCACCGCCCACGTGCTCGACCTCGACGTCGGCACCGAGGGTGGCCGGATCCGGTCGCTGGTGGGCTACATGCCCGAGCACGACTGCCTCCCTGCGGACGTCTCGGCCAGCGACTTCGTCGTCCACCTCGGCCAGATGTCCGGCCTGCCCTACGCGGCGGCCCGCGAGCGGACGGCGGACGTCCTGCGCCACGTCGGCCTGGCCGAGGAGCGCTACCGGCCGATCGGCGGCTACTCCACCGGCATGAAGCAGCGGGTCAAGCTCGCTCAGGCCCTCGTCCACGACCCCCGCCTGGTGCTGCTCGACGAGCCGACCAACGGGCTCGACCCGGCCGCCCGCGACGACATGCTGTCGCTGGTGCGCAAGATCGGCACCGAGTTCGGCATCGCCGTGCTGGTGACCTCCCACCTGCTCGGCGAGCTGGAGCGGATCAGCGACCACGTGGTCGTGCTCGACACCGGGCGGCTGCTGCAGTCCTCGGCGACGACAGACTTCACGCACGCGACCGGGCTGTTGCAGATCGAGGTGCAGGGGCCGGCCGATGCCGACCGGCAGCTCGGGCAGGCGCTGGTCGAGGCCGGGCTCCGCGCGACGCCGGCCGGGCGGCTGGTCGAGGTCGAGGTCGTCGACGAGACGACGTACGACGTGGTGCGCGACGTCGCCGCCGACCTGGGCCTCGGCCTGGTCCGGATGCAGGAGCGGCACCACCGGATCGAGGACGTCTTCCGGGAAGGGGGCGCCGGCAGTGTCCAGCCCGTCTGAGGTCACGCGCGAGTCGAGGACCGGAGTCATCCACGACATCGGCTATCGGCCCTACTCCGGCGACCGGCTCGGTGAGGGCGCGGTCGCGTGGTCGCTGTTCGTCACCGGCCTGCGCAACTGCTACGGGCTGGGCCGGTCGGCGAGGTCGAAGGCGCTGCCGATGATCCTGCTCGGGGTGATGCTGCTGCCGGCGCTGATCCTCGTGGGTGTGCTGGTTCAGGCCCGCGACATCCTCGGCATCGACGAGCAGATCGTCGCCTACTCCCGCTACTCCGTCATTCTTCAGCTGGTGATCTCGGTCTTCGTCGCCTCGCAGGCCCCGGCGCTCGTCTCGCGCGACCTGCGCTTCCACACACTCACGCTCTACCTCGCGCGGCCGCTACGACGGACGACGTACGTCCTGGTCCGGATGGCGTCGCTGACCGTGGCCACCTTCATCCTGATCGGCGCCCCCCTGCTGGTGATGTACGTCGGCGGCCTGCTCGCCGACCTGCCGGTCGGCCGGGAGACCGAGCAGTTCCTGGCCGCCCTCGTCGGCGCGTTGGTGCTCGCGGGCTGCCTGGCCGGTCCCGCCGCCCTGGTCGCGGCACTGACCACCCGCCGCGGGCTGGCGGTCGCGGCGATCATCGTGGTGCTGCTCGTCAGCTACGCCGTGGTGTCTCCGATCCAGGGGATCGGAATGGAGACCGGCCACGACACAGTGGCCGAGGTCGCCGGGCTGTTCTCGCCCTACACCCTGGTCAACGGCCTGCAGGTGTTCCTGTTCGACTCCGACACCGCCACCCCGGCCCCGCCGACGGGCGACGGGGTTGGACTGCTTCACCTGCTCGCCGTCGCCGTCGTCTTGCTGGGGTCGGTCGGCGCGATGCTCTGGCGCTACCGGAAGCTCGCCGCATGAACACCCCACGAAACCGCTCGCTTCGCTCACGCTTGATACCCCACGAGAACGCTCGCTGCGCTCGCGTCCCCGCGGGGACCCCGAAAGACTTCCGCGGGGACCCCGCATGAACACCATCGAGCTCGACCACGTCTCCCGGTGGTACCGCAACGTCGTCGCCGTCAACGACGTCTCCATGACCATCGGCCCCGGCGTGACGGGCCTGCTCGGCCCCAACGGCGCCGGCAAGTCCACCCTGATCGCGCTGATGTCGGGCTTCCTCGCTCCGTCGACCGGCACGGTGACCCTCGACGGCGAGACGCTGTGGCGCAACGAGTCGGTCTACCGGCAGATCGGCCTCGTGCCCGAGCGCGAGGCGCTGTTCGACTACCTGACCGGGCGCCAGTTCGTCGTCGCCAACGCCGAGCTGCACGGGCTGCCCGATCCTGGCGCCGCCGCCCAGGCGGCGATCGCGCTGGTGGAGATGACCGACGCGCAGGACCGCACCATCTCGACGTACTCCAAGGGAATGCGGCAGCGGGTCAAGATGGCGTCGTCGCTGGTGCACGAGCCGTCGGTGCTGCTGCTCGACGAGCCGTTCAACGGCATGGACCCGCGGCAGCGGATGCACCTGATGGACCTGCTGCGGCGGATGGGCCTCGAAGGGCGCACCGTGCTGTTCAGCTCCCACATCCTGGAGGAGGTCGAGCAGGTGGCCCGTCAGATCGAGGTGGTCGTCGCCGGTCGGCACGCCGCGTCCGGTGACTTCGGCGCGATCCGGCGGCTGATGACCGACCGGCCCAACCGGTTCGTGCTCCGCACCGCCGACGACCGGCGGCTCGCGTCGGTGCTGGTCGGAGACCCGTCCGTGCGCGGGGTGCTGCTGCGCACCGAGGGCGGGATCGAGGTCGAGGCCGGCGACTTCGGCCGGTTCAGCGAGGCGTTGCCCAGGCTGGCCCGCGCCAACGGCGTCCGGCTGCTCGAGGTCACCCCCACCGACGAGTCTCTCGAGAGCGTCTTCGCCTACCTGGTGTCGTCATGAGCGTCACTCTGTCCCCCACCATCGTCCGCCTCGGGACCCGCAGCGTCTTCGGGCACAAGCGCGGCATCCTGCTCTTCCTGCTCCCGGTCGTGCTGATCGGGCTGGCCGGGCTGATCCGCGGACTGGCCGGCCAGGACGACCTGATTGCCGTCGACGTGCTGCAGAGCCTCGGCCTCACCGTCGTCGTGCCCCTCGTCGCACTGCTCGGGACCACGGGCCTCCTCGCCCCCGAGATCGATGACGGCTCCGTCGCCTACCTGTTGTCCAAGCCGATCTCACGGCACACGATCGTGCTCAGCAAGTTGCTCGTCGCCTTCGCGTGCGTCGTCGTCTTCGCGGTCGTGCCGATGTTCATCGCCGCCCTGATCCTGCTGTCCGACGAGCCGGGCCTCGCGCTCGGCTTCGCGACCGGCTCGCTGGCCGGTGGCGCGGCGTACTGCGCGCTCTTCGCCTTCCTGTCCGTGCTGACCCGCCATGCCGTGGTCATCGGCCTCCTCTACCTGCTGGTGTGGGAGGGCCTGCTCGGCGGCCTGCTCGACGGCGTCCGCTGGCTCAGTGTCACCCGCTGGGCCCGCGCGATCACCGAGGAGGTCGCAGCCGACTTCGACGTCGTCGATCAGCTCGGCCCCGGTTACGCCCTTGTGGCGACGCTGGTGGTCCTGGTGGTCGGCACCTGGTTCACCGGGCGGCGGCTGCGCGCGTTCAACCTCACCGGCGACGAGTAGACGCCGCGGGTTCGGGCTGGGGTGACGGCCAGTTCCAGGCGGTCACGGCGATGCCGAGGAGGAGTACCACCTCGATGACACTGCCGACGATGTAGTACGCCCAGTCCTCGCCGATGCACGACACGACGATGCTGATCATGTAGAGCAGACTCAGCACGAGGTTGACGATCCGATTGACTCGTGGCTTGAGAAGAAGAGACAGGACCACCATCAGCGCTGGGAGCAGGATGTAGATCAGGGTGCTTGTCAGGAAGACCTGGTCAACCGTGAAGTCGGTTGTCGCGACTCTTCCGTCGAGCGCCGCGTCGAGGACATCAGCGCGGTAGAACCCGAAGATGTCGACGTAGGCGACACGAACAACATCGCGATCCACAGAGCAGACAGCACGAGCTTCACATCGACCGGGGTGTCTCGGTACTGCCTGGGGGTCTCAGGCTCGCCGTCCGGACGCGATAGGTCTCGTGCCATATCCCGACGTCGCCGGAGCCGCCGATGCGACGGTTGAACTGTCGCCATGGCTCGAGGTGAGGATCCGACCCTTCTGCACTGGTGCCATGGCCTGGTACCTCCTACGGGCGATTATCCGCCCTTGGCGGAAGGTGCAGTGGGGTCTGCATCCTTCCGCCGTGAGCGGCGCATCGGTACGTTGATTCGCAGTGGAGCGGACGACACGAGGGAGCCGACATGGACCTGTTCGAGATCGACGAGACCAAGCGGCTCCGTCGCGAGGAGGCAGCGGCGCGGCTGCACGACCTGGCCGACGTGCTGGCCCGCAACAACGAAGTCGAGTTCGAGCGCGACGGTCGGCGCATCACCGTGAGCGTGCCGGACGAGGTCAACATGAAAATCGAGGTCGAGCTCGGGGACGAGGAGCGGGAGCTGGAGATCGAGCTCACCTGGTGAGCGCGAGCCGTTACGGCTCGATGGCTCGCTCCTCGCTTTCGTGGCCAGGGTCGAGGTGGGCCGCGTCGGAGACGCGCAGGGGCTTGAAGTCGCCGCCGGTGTTCGCCGAGCGCACCGTGGTGGTGATGCAGACGTGGTCGCTGCCGTCGTCCAGCATGGAGATGCGCTCGAGCGCCATCCGGTTCGGGCATGCCGTGAGCAGCGGTACGCCGTTGCCGTCGAGATCGACGGAGAGACCTGAGAACTTGTCGGTGTCCTCACCGGAGACGGTGCCGAACCGCTCCGCGAGCTCGAGATCGTCGGCCGTCAGGAAGTGCACGGCGAAGTGCCTTGCGCGCAAGGCCACCCGATAGGTGCGGTTGGCCTTGGACAACCACACGCAGTAATGCTGGGGCGTGATGCTCGACTGCACATGGAACCCGACCAGACATCCGGCCTGCTCGCCCTCGGCGGCGGTGGTGACCACGATCAGCGGCGGGTCGAGCGCGGCCATCAACGTGTAGAAGGCGTCGCTACTCGCCTCGGTCACCGTGGCCTCCTCTCATAACGCAGAAAGAGGGTGTCGTCCTCCCCCATGACGCCCTTGAGCTCGAACTGCGCGAGCCCGGCGCCGGGTGGCGTCACAGAGACAGGGAGCGGGTCGCCGCCCATGAGCGGAGCGATCGAGAGGCACAGCTCGTCCAGGCGATCAGCGGCGACCAGCTCCCCGAGCCAGTGCGGTCCGCCCTCACAGAGCACGACCCGGTGGCCGAGCTCGGCCAGCGCCTGCATCGCGGCTGCCGGCTCGACGCGGTCGCCACCGGCCACGATGACGTCGGCGACCTCCTCGGCCTCCGCCCTGCGTTCGGGATCTGCGGCCGCGCAGGTGATCACGTGGGTGCGGGCGCCCTCGGGCGCGTCGGCGAACGCCTTCGCCGCCCAGTCGAACGCCAGGGATCCGCTGACGACGGCGAGCGGCGGGGTGGGCGACTGACCCTGGCGCCGGCGCTGTGCCCGGGCCTCCTCGTCGAGCCGCACCGTTCCGTATCCCTCCCGGCGCACGGTTTCGGCACCCACGAGCACGATGTCCGCGATCTGCCGCATCCGGCGGAACAGCGCCTGGTCGGGAGTGGTGGACAGGGAGCCGACCCGTCCATCCACGGACGCCGTACCGTCGAGACCGGCGACCATGTGTCCGGTCACCCAGCACTCGTGCCTCGGCCGGGACCGGTCGACTGTCAGGTACGGACCCAGCGCATCAGGCACCTCGGCGCCGCGCTCGAGTTCGTGCACCCCGTCACCATAGGGCGTGATCCGCCCGCCACCCGAGGGAGAGACCGTGAAGGCAGTCGTCCTGACGCTCCCGCACGACTAGCCCCGGTCCGGCCGACGGGCAGTTCGCGGGCGGGCAAGGCGCACTCACGCTCAACGGCCCGGACGGACGGGACGAACTGCCCGCCACTCGGTGAGCTCGTCCCTCAAGCGCGGCTACGCGACAGGTGTCGAATCCCTTGCGGTATCTACCGTTTATCGATATTTTCCTATTGTTCTTCGACCACAGGAGTCTCGATGGGAAATCTGACCGTCCTCGCCCTGCGCACGGTGCTCGCGATCGCGCTCGCCGGTTCGCTCTTCGTGCAGGCCGTGATGATGCCGCTGCTGTGGATGGACCTCGACGACGCGCCGGCCGGGGTCCGGACCTCGCTCGTGGTCATCCTGGTCCTCGTCATCGTGACCATGCAGGTCACGGCGGTGTGCGTGTGGCGGCTGCTCACGATGGTCCGGCGGAGGACGGTGTTCTCCCACGCGGCGTTCCGGTACGTCGACATCGTGATCGGTGCGATCGCCGCGGCCTCGCTCCTCACGTTCGGACTGGCCGTCACGCTCGCACCAGGCGAAGCCGTGGCGCCCGGCATCGTGGGACTCATCTGCGGGCTGTCGCTGGTCGTGGCCGGAGTCGCCCTGGTCGTCCTGGTGCTGAGGATGCTGCTCGCCCAGGCCGTGGCCCTCGACGCCGAGGCGCACCACCTGAAGTCCGAGCTGGACGAGGTGATCTGATGCCGATCATCGTCGACGTCGACGTGATGCTCGCCCGGCGCAAGATGGCCGTCGGCACGCTCGCGGAGCGCGTCGGGATCACACCCGCCAACCTGGCGGTGCTCAAGAACGGTCGCGCCAAGGCGGTGCGGTTCACAACCCTCGCCGCCCTGTGCCAGGTCCTCGACTGCCAGCCCGGAGACCTGTTGCGCTGGGAGCCCGAGGAGACGGGTGTCGAGCAGCTCGTGCCCGGCCGGTCGCAGTCCTGAGCCGAGACCGGCGGCGTCCACTCAGTCGTTGGGGTTCTCGCCGCTGCCGCCGGCTCCGGCGGACCACTCGGGCAGCTGCTGGAGCGCCCACCCGTTGCCGTCCGGGTCGGCGAAGTAGACGAACCGTCCCCAGGCCTGCTCATCGATCTCGCTCGCCTGGACCCCACGCTCGAGAAGGTGCGCGCGGACGGCCTCCGCGTCGGGCACGACCATCATCAGGTTGTCCAGCGATCCGGGCGTCATCTTGGTCAGGCCCTTCCCGAAGGCGATCGAGCAGCCGGACCCCGGCGGCGTCATCTGGACGAAACGGAGGCCCTCACTGACCGTGTGGTCGTGGTCGGCGTTGAAGCCGACCGACAGATAGAACTCCTTGGCCCGCTCGATGTCACTCACCGGGACCGTCACCACTTCCAGGCGCATCTCCATGACCGCAGCCTACGGCCGCCGTACGACGGACGCTCCGGGGAAGTCAGGCGTTGCCGCGCAGCCAGTCGGACCAGGACACCGGGGGCACCCCGTGTTCGATCTGCGCCACGAGCTCACCGGCCATCCACGTCCGCAGCGCCCGCAGCTCCGGCGGTGAGGCCACCGTCAGCAGCTCCATCTGCTCGCACAGCGCGTCGGCCGCCATCACCGCCTCCTGGAGCCGCTGGACCATGGGGCCGAACTCGTGTGGCATCGCCATGTCGATGTCGACCACGTCCCGACCCTGCGCGGCTGCCTGCTCGGCGAGCCTCCGTCCGGTGAAGCGGGCATGCGCGGGGCTGATCAACAGGTCCTGGATCTGGGCCGCGAGGGCCCGGGACCGGCTGTTGTCCCGGTCTGCGGAGATGAGCTGCAGCTCGCGGACCAGCTCGTCGAGATGCTCGTCCTGGCGGAGGCTCAGCTCGACCGGGCACCCGGCCAGGCGGACCAGGGCCCAGCCGGGCGGAAGCGCGGCCGCGGTGGGGGACGGGTCAACTACGAGATCCGTCCTCGGCGGACCAACCTCGTGCTCCTGCTCGTTCTCGGTCAGCTCGGCCCACACGCGCTTGCCCTCGAGAGTGTGCTCGACCCCCCACTCGCGCGCCAGCACCGACACAATCGCCAGCCCGCGACCGGTGGTCGGCTCGTCGTCGATGGAGAAGTCGACACCCTCCGACTCGGTGAACGTCGCCCGCGGGGCTACCACCTCTGCGGGAACCGCGCCATCGTCCTCGACGCTCACCCGGACGGCCTTCCCCCGGGGCTGCAGGCCGATCTCCATGAACGTGGATGCGGCGTGCAGGGCGGCGTTGCCGGCCAGCTCGCTGACGCACAGCGTCGCGCTGTCGATCAGGGCCGTGCGTTCCCAGGACACCAGACCGTCGGTGACGAACCGCCTCGCTGCCGAGACGCTGACCGGGTCCGCCGCGAAGCGAACCCGGAGCCCGTCTTCTCGAGCCTCTGTCATCGACTCCACGGGAGAATCATGCCTGAAAGGGGGGGCGGTTGTGGGGAGCATCCATCGTGCTGGACCAAACCACTCCCGCCCGACGAACACCGGCGACAAGTGTGGGCTGCGCTGCGGACCGCTACCGTCAGGGCAGGCGGACCGGAGAGGACGGGAGTTTCGATGGCCGACGTGGAGCAGGCTCTGGACGATGCGGGGTTGAAGAACCCGCGGGTGCGCGAGTACGTGCGTCACTGGGCGGAGCTCACCGGCGCCGACCGGATCGAAGTGGTCGATGCGGCCGACGATGCCCGCCTGATCGAGGAGTCCCTCACGGCCGGCGAGCTCCTGCCGGCCGGGGAGGGCCGCTACTACTCGCGCAGCTATCACAAGGACACCGCCCGCTCCGAGGAGCGGACGATCGTCGCCACGAGCAACCCGGCCGACGCCGGCGCCTACAACAACTGGCGGCCGTCCTCGGAGATGAAGCCGATGCTCGAGGAGCGGATGCGGGGGGCATCAAAGGGCAAGACGATGTACGTCGTCCCCTACCTGATGGCGCCTCCCGGCTCTCCGCTGGAGCGGTACGCCGCCGGCGTCGAGCTCACCGACCACCGCACGGTCGTGCTCCACATGATCCGGATGGCGCGGGTGGGTGTGAAGCACGTCGACAACCTCGACGACCCCGACTCCTTCGTGCGCGCCGTCCACGTCACCGGCGACCTCGAGAACCTCGGCCAGGGCACCGATGACGACCAGCGCTACTTCGTCACGGTCGCCGACGAGCGCACGATCCTGCACTTCGGGTCGTCATACGGCGGCAACGCGCTGCTGGGCAAGATCGCCCACGGCCTGCGCCAGGCGGCGTACGACGGCTGGGCGTCCGGCAAGTTCCTCGCCGAGCAGTTCATGCTGATCGGCATCGAGGACCATGAGACCGGGCAGACCTACCACGTCTGCGGCGGCTTCCCCAGCGCGTCCGGCAAGACCAACCTGGCGATGATGCTGCCGCCCGATGCCCTCGGTGACCGCTACCGCGTGACCTTCTACGGCGACGACATCGCCTGGCTGTGGGTCAATCCCGACGACGGTCGGCTCTACGGGATGAACCCGGAGTTCGGGGTCTTCGGGGTCGCCAAGGACACCAACGAGGAGACCAATCCGACCGCCCTGGCATCGGTGGGCGACGGCACCCAGGCGTTGTTCACCAACGTCGCCTACAACCAGGACACCCACGAGGTCTGGTGGGAAGGCCGGACTCCGGCACCTCCGTCAGACGTCACCGGCTGGCGGGACTGGAAGGGCAACCTCGTCTCCGAACGCGAAGACGGCGACGACTCACCGTGGGCCCACCCGAACAGCCGGTTCACCACCACGCTGGCCAACGTGCCCAACGTCGCCGAGGACTTCGAGGACCCCCGCGGCGTGCCGATCGACGCCGTCATCTTCGGCGGCCGGACTCGCGACCGGGAACCGCTGATCCGCGCGATCACCGACCTCGCCGAGGGCGTCTACGACGGCCTCACGCTGGGCGCCGAAGCGACGTACGCCGCGGAAGGGGTCGAGGGCCAGCTTCGCTACGACCCGATGTCGATGCGCCCCTTCATGTCCTACTCCGAGGGTGCCTACGCCGCCCACTGGCTGAAGATCATCGGCGAGGCTCGTGAGATGCCGATCTTCGCGCACGTGAACTGGTTCCAGCGCGACCCCGAGGACGGGCACTTCCTGTGGCCCGGCTACCAGGACAACCTCCGCCCCCTCCTCTGGCTGCTGCAGCTCAAGCACGGCGAGGTCGAGGGCCGGCCGACACCGGTCGGCATCCTCCCGACCGAGGAGGAGCTCAACCTCGAGGGCGTCGACATCGCACGCGAGGACCTCGACCGGATCCTGACGATCGACGTCGAGCGGTGGCGCCAGGAGATGGCCAACCGCGAGGAGCACCTCGCGAAGTTCGACGGCCTGCCCGAGGAGATCTGGGAGGCGCACCGGCGCATCGACGCCGCCTTCCGTGCGGCTGACTGACGACCACCGGCCGGAAGCAAGGTTGCGATCACCGAACAGCCCTTGCTAAGACTGTGACTGCCGCCACGGCGGTCTAGACCTCGGGGGCCCGGCAACCTGGGAGAAGTCATGACCACGACCAGCAGTGATCAGCCGAGCCCTGCGTCGGCCGGCAAGCGCGTCGACGTCGAGGAGAGACTCCTCGGCGGCACGACGTACAAGAGCCTGGGCGAGCAGAAGCTCTCCGAGGCCGAGGAGCGCTTCGAGCGCAGGCGCCGCAACGTCGGGTACGTCCTGGCACCGGTCGCCGGTGTCGTTCTCTACTTCCTGCCGCTGGACCTGCCCCAGGAACAGCAGACGGTGGCGGCGGTCCTGCTCGCGGTCATCATCATGTGGATCACCGAGCCGATCCCCATCCCGGTCGCCGGACTGGTCGGCGCGGCCCTCCTGATCCTGCTGGGGGTCGGGACAGACGCCGACGAGGTGCTCGCGCCGTTCGGCTCCGGCACCATCTTCACGTTCATCGGGGCTTTCATCCTCGCCCAGTCGATGCTCAAGCACGGGCTGGCGCGGAGGTTCGCCTTCCGCATCCTCGCCCTGCCCGGTGTCGGTAACAGCACCAACCGGGTGGTCATCGCGTTCGGCCTGATCACCTGCCTGATCTCCGCCTTCGTCTCCAACACCGCCACGGTGGCCATGCTGCTGCCGACCGCGATCGGCATCCTGGCCGTGATCGCCAACCTGATCCAGGACCAGCGGATCGAGGCCGGCGAGGATGTCTCGGACTTCGACCCGACCAGGCTTCGCGTCGGCGTCGCGATCATGCTGATGCTGGCGTACGGCGCCAGTGTCGGCGGCCTGCTCACCCCGGTCGGCAGCCCGCCCAACCTGATCGGCCGAGCGCTGATCGAGGAGGCGACCGGCGAGACCATCCCGTTCGCGCAGTGGATGGGGCTGGCGCTCCCCGTCTGTGCGCTGATGTTCGTCGCGCTGGCCATCATCCTGCTGCTGCTCAACAAGCCCGAGATCAAGAGGATCTCCGGCGTCGCGGAGTACGTGGACAAGGAGCGCCGCGAGATGGGTTCGCTGAGCCGGGCCGAGAAGAACACCCTGATCGCGTTCATCGTCACGGTCTCGTTCTGGATCCTGCCCGGCATCGTGGCCCTGGTCGCCGGCGGCGACTCCGACGCCTACGCCACGGTCTCCACACGGCTCGACGAGGGCGTGGTCGCCGTCCTGGGTGCCTCGCTGCTCTTCATGCTGCCGACCGACTGGCCCAAGCGTGAGTTCACCCTGAACTGGAGCGATGCGGCCCGCATCGACTGGGGGACGATCGTGCTGTTCGGGAGCGGCGTCATCTTCGGGACGCTGCTGGCCGACAGCGGTCTCGCCGAGACGATCGGGAAGGGCAGCTACGACGCGCTCGGTCTGACCAGCGCCGTGGCGATCACGATCTTCGCGGTGCTGCTCGCCATCGTCGTGTCGGAGACGACGTCCAACACGGCGTCCGCGGCCGTGGTGGTCCCGATCATCATCCCGATCGCAGCCGCCGCCGGGATCAACCCATTCGTGCCCGCGCTCGCGGCGACGTTCGCCGCGTCGTTCGGGTTCATGCTGCCGGTGTCCACTCCGCAGAACGCCGTCGTCTACGGCTCCGGCACCGTCCCGATCACCAAGATGATCCGATCGGGGATCAGCTTCGACGTCATCGGGGCCATCCTGATCCTGATCTTCCTGCCGTTGCTGATCCCGGTCTTCGGCCTCGGCTAGGCCCGGTTCACGCCAGCTGATGGTCAACCACCGGATCGCGGTCATCCCGGGCGACGGCATCGGGCCCGAGGTGACCGCGGTCGCGCAGTCGGTCCTGGACGCCGTCGCGCCCGCGCACGACCTGTCACTGGAATACGAGGACTTCGACTGGTCGTGCCAGCGGTACGTCGAGACCGGCGCGATGATGCCCGCCGACGCGATCGGCATCCTCCACGACTTCGACGCGATCCTCCTCGGCGCGGTCGGCTGGCCGGGCGTCCCCGACCACGTGTCCCTGTGGGGACTGTTGATCCCGATCCGGCGAGCCTTCCGCCAGTTCGCCAACGTGCGGCCGGCCAAGGCCTTCGCCGGCGTCGACAGTCCGGTACGCGGCGGCGACCAGCTGGACCTGGTCGTCGTACGAGAGAACGTCGAGGGTGAGTACAGCGAGATCGGCGGCCGGCTGAACCGCGGCTTCCCCGACGAGATGGCGGTCCAGGAGTCCGTCTTCACGCGCGTCGGCGTGACCCGGATCGTCCGCCACGCCTTCGAGCTCGCGCAGCAGCGCCGGGGTCACCTCGACGTCGGCCACGAAGTCCAACGGCATCGTGCACACGATGCCCTTCTGGGACGAGGTGGTCCGCGAGGTGGCCGAGGAGTTCCCCGGCGTCGAGTGGGAACAGCTGCACATCGACGCCCTGGCGGCCGCCGTGGTCCTCAACCCGGCCCGCTTCGACGTCATCGTGGGCAGCAACCTGTTCGGCGACATCCTCTCGGACCTGACGGCCGCCGTGGCCGGCTCGCTCGGCCTGGCGCCGTCGGCCAACCTCGACCCGAGCGGAGAGTTCCCGTCGATGTTCGAACCCGTGCACGGCTCGGCGCCCGATATTGCCGGGAAGGGAGTCGCCAACCCGGTCGCCGCGGTCTGGTCGGCCGCGATGATGCTCGAGCACCTCGGTCACGGTGACGCTTCGGCCCAGGTCCTGCGGGCCGCAAAGTCCTCCCTGACCGACCCCTCCACCCGCACGCCCGACCTCGGCGGCACCGCCTCGACCGAGGAGGCCGGCGCCGCGATCCTGGCCGGCCTCGGTGCCGCTGGGTGAGCGCTCACGTCGGCGACGTGTACTCGACCCGGGTGTCCGCCCATGTCTCCGCTTCACCGCGTGAGGTCTATCGGGCGCTGCTGGACGCCGACTCGGTGGCACGCTGGCGGGTCCCGGACGACATGACGGCGGTGGTGCACGAGTTCGACGCCCGCGAGGGCGGCCGGTTCCGGGTGTCCCTCACCTACGAGCCCACGGCGGCGGACGCTCCGCGCGGCAAGTCGACCGGGCGCACCGACACCTACCACGGTCGCTTCGTCCGCCTTGTCCCCGACCGGCAGGTCATCGAGGTGACCGAGTTCGAGACCGACGATCCCGCGCTCCAGGGCGAGATGACGATGACCACCACCCTCACCCCGACCGAGCGCGGCACCGAGGTGGCGATCCTCCACGAGGGCGTACCGGACGCCGTACCGCGAGCCGACAACGAAGCGGGCACCCGGGTGGCGCTGGCCAGGCTGGCGCAGATGCTCCAGGAGGGTGACCCGCCTACGCTTGCACCATGACCAAGGCGCTGGTGATCGCTGGAGTCCTGGTGGCACTGTGGGCGGTCGCGTGCGCGGTGATGACGCTCCTCGCGCACCGCCTTCCGCCGGGTCTGATGCGGCAGGTGGCGGAGTTCCTGCCTGCGTGCGTGACCACCGCACGGAGACTGCGCAAGGACCCCGCCGTGCCATGGCGGGCGAAGGTGGCCCTGCTGATCGCCGTGGTGTGGGTGGTCTCGCCGATCGACCTGCTCCCGGAGTTCCTGCCGGTCATCGGTCCCCTCGATGACGTCGTCGCCGTCATCCTCCTGCTGCGGTACGCCGCCCGCAGCATCCCGCGGCAGACGCTCCTCGGCGCCTGGCCGACCGACCCGCACCTCCTCGAGCGGCTGCTCGGCCGCACCGCTTCCGCGCGGAGCATGCGATGAACGACGTCCTGGTCGCCGGCGCCGGCCCCACCGGTCTCCTCCTCGCGGGCGACCTCGCCGCGCAAGGCGTCCGGGTGACGCTGGTGGAGCGCCGGGACGAGGAGTCGAACCTGACCCGGGCGTTCGCGGTCCACGCCCGCACCCTCGAGCAGCTCGACGCACGCGGCCTCGCCGACCCTGTCGTCGCCGGCGGCAACACCGTCGACCGGCTGCGGGTTTTCGGCCGCGCCTCGGTCGACCTCACGTCGTTGCCGAGCCGGTTCCCGTTCGTACTCGTCACCCCGCAGTACCACGTCGAGCGGGTCCTCGAGGACCGCGCATCGCAGGCCGGCGTCCAGATCCTCCGCGGCGTCCGGGTGCGGGACGTGAGCCAGAACGAGGACGGGGTCACGGTCGACTGCGAAGACGTCGCGGGCGACCAGTCGCAGCTGCGGGCGTCGTACCTCGTGGGCACCGACGGCCACCACAGCGCCGTGCGCGAGGCGCTCGGCCTCGACTTCCCCGGTGCCTCTGTCGTGCGCTCGGTGATGCTCGCCGACGTCCGGATGTCCGACCCGCCGGCCGGGGTGCTGACCTTCAACGCCAACGGTCATGGGTTCTTCTTCGTCGTCCCCTTCGGTGACGGGTGGTTCCGGGTCATCGCTCGGGACCCAGCACGGGAGCTGCCCGACGACGCCCCGGTGACCATGGCCGACATCGTCGGCGTGGCGAAACGGGTCGTCGGGACCGACTTCGGCATGCACGACGCCCGCTGGATGTCGCGCTTCCACAGCGACGAGCGACAGGTACGTCGCTACCGGGTCGGCCGCGTCTTCCTGGCCGGGGACGCCGCACATGTGCACTCACCCGCCGGCGGGATGGGGATGAACACCGGGTTGCAGGATGCCGCCAACCTGAGCTGGAAGCTTGCTGCCGTGGTTGCGGGCCGGGGCGACGACCGGCTCCTCGACACCTACCACGGCGAGCGGCACCCGGTCGGGAAGATGGTGCTGCGCACCAGCGGCGGACTGATCCGGGCGGCGCTGCTCCGGCGGGGCCCGGCCCGTGCCGCGCGCGATGCGGCCGGGGCCCTGGCGTTCCGCATCCCTCCGGTCACCCGCCGCCTCGGCCTGCGGATCAGCGGGCTCGACATCGCCTATCGCCCGCCCTCCGGGAGCCAACGGCCCGTGGGCACCAGAGCCGAGGACGTCGTGGGCTCGGACGGGCGACGGCTCTATGAGGCGCTCCGGTCGGGCGGGTGCGTGCTCGCGACACCACCGGGGTTCACACCCGGGGACATCGACGGGCAGGTCGACGCCCTGCCGGTCACGGACGGGACACCCCTGCTGGTCCGCCCCGACGGGTACGTCGGCTGGGCCGGCGACGACCGCGACGGCCTCCGCACTGCCTTGCGGACCTGGGGTGCGCTCGGACCGGACGAGAGGAGCAGCGCATGACCACCTGCGACCACGTCGAAGGCATCGATCTCGACGTCACCCCCAGCGCGGAGGGGTGCGAGGACTGCCTGCGCACCGGTGGCGACTGGATCCACCTGCGGGTGTGTCAGCAGTGCGGTCACGTCGGATGCTGCGACTCCTCGCCGAATCGCCACGCGACGGCCCATCATCGGCAGACCGACCACCCGATCGTCCGCTCCTACGAGCCGGGTGAGGAGTGGTTCTGGTGCTATCGCGACGAGGTGGGCTTCGAGCTGGAGGACGCGCCGCCTGGGCCATCGCATCCCTGAGTGGGTGTGGCCTTTCGCAGGGGCACGGGCACGCGATCAGCCCGCGGTGGCGGCCCGCCCGATTTGGATGGCTATCGTGAGGGACTCGCAACGCTGAGAAGGAGCCGTTCATGAGCGAGCAGGTGCTGCACGAGGTGAAGACGCGCGGCGCGTTCTCCTCGCGCAAGGTGTTCATCTTCGCCGCGATCGGCTCGGCCGTCGGGCTGGGCAACATCTGGCGCTTCCCGTACGTCGCCTACGAGAACGGCGGCGGCGCGTTCATCATCCCGTACCTGGTCGCGCTGCTGGCCACCGGTGTCCCGTTCCTTTTCCTCGACTATGCCTTGGGGCACCGCAACCGGGGGTCGGCGCCACTGTCCTTCGCCCGACTGCGCCGCGGTTCCGAGGGCCTGGGTTGGTGGCAAGTCGGCATCTGCTTCATGATTGCCGTCTACTACGCCGCCGTGATCGCCTGGGCGGTCCGCTACACGTTCTTCTCGATCAACCAGGCCTGGGGCAGCGACCCCGAGGGCTTCTTTTTCAGTGACTTCCTGCAGGCGGGTGCTCCCGGTGTGGAAGCCGATCTGGTTCCGGGCGTGCTGCTCCCACTCGTGATCGTGTGGGTCGCTGTGATCGCGATCATGGTGGCCGGTGTACAGAAGGGCATTGGAGCCACGTCGGTGGTCTTCATCCCGATCCTGTTCCTGGCGTTCGGCGTGCTTGTGGTCCAGGCGCTGTTCCTGGACGGGGCAGGCCAGGGTCTCGACGCCCTGTTCACGCCTGACTGGGGTGCGCTCACGGAGCCGGGAGTGTGGGGTGCGGCCTTCGGCCAGATCTTCTTCTCGCTGTCGATCGGCTTCGGGATCATGATCACCTACTCGTCCTACGTCCACCGCGACACCGACATGACCGGCTCGGGCGCGGTCGTGGGCTTCGCGAACTCCAGCTTTGAGCTGCTCGCCGGCATCGGGGTCTTCGCAGCCCTCGGCTTCATGGCCCAAGCCAACGGCGTCCAGGTCTCGGAGGTCGCCAGCGACGGCATCGGACTGGCCTTCATCGCATTCCCGACGATCATCTCCGAGGCGCCCGCGGGTGCCTTGATCGGAGTCCTGTTCTTCGGATCGTTGGTGATCGCCGGCCTGACATCGTTGGTCTCGGTCATCGAGGTGGTGATCTCTGCGATCCGCGACAAGTTCGAGATGGGCCGGGTCGCGGCCTCGCTGGCGGTCTCGGTGCCGTGCATGATCATCAGCCTCGTTTTCTTCTCCACCACGAGCGGTATCTATGTGCTCGACATCGTCGACCACTTCATCAACCAGTTCGGCATTCTGTTCGTCGCCGTGGTCTCGATGCTGGTCATCTCGTGGGGATTCCGCGCCCTGCCGATGCTCGCCGACCACCTCAACCACAACGGATCAGTCCACATCGGCACCTGGTGGCGCGCGCTGATCTCGGTGTTCGCCCCCATCGCGCTGTCCTACGTCCTGATCGACGGATTCCTGACCGACGTGAACACGGCCTACGGGGGCTATCCGCAGTGGATGCTTCTGACCTTCGGCTGGGGCGCGGCGGCCGCCGTGATCGTCATCGGGTTCCTCGCGGGCTCCGTCCCCTGGCGACCCCAGACCTCGTTGGACGCCCCACCCTCCGCCGCCGACACGAGAGTAGGCAACTGACATGGGAACCGGAGCAATCGTGATGATGCTGCTGGCGATGCTGGTGATCTGGGGCGGCCTGGTCCTGGCCATCGTCAACCTCAGCCGCAGCGAGGACGTTCCCGCCACGGACGAGCTCCACCGGGATCTCTGAGCGACCAGGCGGCGAACAGGGACTTCCCGGCTAGGGCTGCTCAGCGGGGCCGTAGGCCAGGTGCACGACCCCGTTGTCGTAGGCCTCCTGCTCCTGCAGGCGGAGCCGGGTCGAGTCGGCGCCGTCGTCCCACAGTCGCTTGCCGGTGCCCAGCGCGACCGGGTAGACGAACAGGTGCAGCGCATCGACCAGGCCGTCTCGCAACATTGCGCGCACCAGGGTGCCGCTGCCCGAGGTGAAGATGGTGCCGTCGGTGTCGTCCTTGAGCCTGCGAATCACGTCGGGGTCGTAGGGCCCGAGTCGCGTGGACGGGCCCCACTCCACGTTCGGCTCGTTCGCGCCGACGACGTACTTGTGCGTCTCGTTGAAGAACGGCGCTCCTGGATCGTCCTCGACGGTGCGGGTCGACCAGGCCGGGGCGAACATCTCGTACGTCGTCCGCCCGAGCAGGATCGCCGTCGACGCATCGGTGATGGCGCCCAGGGTGTCCCCCATCTCGGGGAGGAATCCGAAGTCGAAGGTCCAGCTCGGGTCCTCGAACACCCCGTCGAGCGCGATGAACTCGTGGACTGCGATGTCACCCATGGGTCCTTCCTACGCCCCCGGGCTCCACGGCCGCCACTCGGTCGGTGGGTCCTCGCCCACCCGGCCGTCGACCGCCTCGCGGAGCAGGTCGGCGTGGCCGGTGTGCCGGCCGTACTCCTCGATCAGGTCGCAGACCAGCCGCCGCAGGCTCGCGTGGTGACCGTCGCCGTCGGAGGCGTGGACCGGCCGGTCGAGGCCCCCGTCGGTCAGGGCGGCATCCAGCTTTGCGCGGGAGCGTGCCACCGCCCCGTCGTACAAGGCGTAGAGGTCGTCGGGTGAGTCGTCCTTGGCGGACTCGAACTCCCAGTCGTTGCTGCCGTCCCAGCCGTTGTCGTTCCAGGGCGCACCGGGCTCGTCGCCGGTCAGCTTGGTCGTGAAGTAGTAGTCCTCGACGGCCGCGAGGTGCTTGAGCAGGCCACCGATCGTCAGCGACGAGGCGCCGATGGTCGTCTGGAGGCCGGCGGCGTCGAGGTCGTCGGCCTTCCAGCGGAAGGTGGCGCGCAGGCGGTCGAGCGCACCGACGAGATGCTCGGGCTCGGAGCCGGCCAGGGGCGGCTCCCACGGGGGTGCTGTGTTGGTCATGGGCGCCACGCTAAACCCGGTTCCGGACGTTCTTCGTCCGCTGCTTCGGTTACCTTGTGGCCGTGATCGGAGCCCTGCCCTGACCGCCCACCGGCTCTCGAGGGCCGAGGCGCGGCGGATCGCCGTCCGCGCGCAGCTGCTCGACAGCGCCCGCCCGGCCGACCTCCTCGACCTCGTGCGTCACCTGACGCTGCTGCAGGTCGAGCCCACCGCCGCGGTGGCGCCCAGCGCCGAGGTGGTGGCGTGGAGCCGGCTCGGATCGAGGTTCCGACCCGCCGACCTGGAGGACGCGATCGCCGATGGCTCACTGGTCGAGCTGCACAGCATGTTGCGCCCCGCCGAGGACATCGCCCTCTACCGCGCCGAGATGGCCGCCTGGCCGGGCGTCGGCGAGCTCCGCGACTGGGAGGTCGAGCTCCGCGACTGGGTCGAGGCCAACGACGACACCCGTCGCGACATCCTCGACAAGCTGTACGACGAAGGGCCGCTACCGACGAGTGCCCTCCCGGACACGACGCTGATCCCGTGGGAATCGAGCGGCTGGAACAACGACCGCAACGTCCGGATGCTCCTCGACCGCATGGTGCAGCGCGGCGAGGTGGCCACGGCCGGCTACGACGGCCGTCAACGCCTGTGGGACCTCTCCGAGCGGGTCTACCCCGACGTCGAGCCGGTGCCCTACGACGACGCGATGCGGATCCGCGCCGAGCGTCGGTTGCATTCGCTGGGGATCGCCCGGGGGAAGTCTCCGAAGTCGCCGAGCGAGCCCAACGACGTCGGACCCGTGGGTGAGACCGCTGAGATCGAGGGCATCCGGGGCCAGTGGCGCGTCGACCCGTCGTACCTGGGTGGCGGCCTCGTCGGCCGCGCCGCCCTCCTGTCACCGCTCGACCGGCTGGTCTTCGACCGCAGGCGGATGGCCGACCTCTTCGAGTTCGACTACCAGCTCGAGATGTACAAGCCGGCCGCCAAGCGGCGGTGGGGCTACTGGGCGCTCCCGATCCTCTACGGCGACCAGCTGGTCGGGAAGCTCGACGCCACGGCCGTCCGTGAAGAAGGGATCCTCCGGGTGGACGCGATCCATGAGGACGGCGGGTGGTCGACGACGATGCAGGACGCCGTCGAGGAGGAGATCCGGAGTCTGGCCGGGTGGCTCGGGCTGGAGCTGGCGTTCGCGGACGACTGAGGGGTCAGGCCAGCGGGCCGGCCGGGCTCAGCCGCACCGTGACCGTGTCGCCCTCCCCGATGCCCTCGGCCTTGCGGATCACGTCCTTGAGCGGCAACACGTAGAGCCCGTCCTTGGGCCACAGCGAGGTCTCCCACTCCGTCTCGCCGATCACGACCCGGACCGGGATCATGCCCCAGCCGTAGGTGACAGCGGAGGACACCTCCTGCAGGTCGAGGCTCTCGTCCTCCGGCACCGTCACGAAGTAGAACGGCGCCGGCCCGCGCCACTCCCAGATCTCACCGCTGAACTCCAGATCCACCCGGTCAGAGTACGGTCGCTTCCGGACGTTCTGCTTCCGGTACTGGGAGGTGCGATGAGCCCCGACGCAAGCCCCACCGCCCGGGCGTTGCTGGCCCTCGAGCTGGTCCAGGGCAGCCCCGGCATCACCGCCTCGCTGATCGCCGACAAGCTCGGTGTCTCCGAGCGCGCCGCTCGGCGGTACGTCGGGATCCTGCGCGAGGCGGGCATCCCCATCGAGTCCGTCCGTGGGCCCTACGGCGGCTACCGGGTGGGTCGGGGACTGCGACTCCCGCCGCTGATGTTCAGCGCCACCGAGGCTCTCGGTCTGGTGATGGCGGTGCTGGACGGTCACCATGACGCCGGCGATCCCACCGGCCTGGTCGGCGGTGCGATCGGCAAGATCGTGCGGGCCCTGCCCGAGCCGGTGGCTGCGCAGGCCGAGGCCGTACGCCGTACGACTGCGGCCGCTCCGGATCGTGCCGCCGCCCGCCCTGACCCCGGCACCACGGCGACCCTGGTCCAGGCCTGCTCGGATCGACGGAGGGTGCGCATCACCTACCGCTCCGAGGCCGGGTCGGAGTGGTCCACCGACGTCGACCCCTGGGCCGTCGTGGTCCGCCACGGCCGGTGGTACCTCCTGTGCCGCACCCACCCCCGAGACGCCGTGCGGGCCTACCGGGTCGACCGGGTCAGCGCGCCGGAGGTCCTCGACCACACCTTCACCCCGCCTGCCGACCTCGACCCGGTCGCCATGCTCGAGGCGCACCTCGCCGTCGGCTGGGAGTACGACGTCGAGGTCGTCATCGACGCCCCCGTGGCCGCGGTTGCTCCATGCGTCCGCCGAGCTCTCGGCCGACTCGAGCCGCTCGACTCGTCGACCACTCGCCTGGTCGGCAGCACCAGCAACCCGGCGTGGTACGCCGAGCAGCTCGCGGCGATCCCGGCGTCGTACCGCATCGTGGAGTCACCCGAGCTCCGGGAGGCCGCGCGGGCCGTGGGGCAGCGGCTGCTGGAGGCGGCGAGCACCGGCAACTGATCGCGAGCAGTGCTTGCCCGTTGCGCGAACCGACGGCGGCAGGGAAGGGTGGGCTGGCAGTCAGACTGACGGAGGTGCCCGTGGAACCCATTGAGCCGGTATACGGCACGACGACGCTGCTGCTGATCGCGGCCGGGGCGGTGGCCCTGTTGCTGTTCCTGATCATGAAGCTCAAGCTGCACGCCTTCGTGTCGCTGGTGCTGGTCAGCGTGATCACGGCGATCGCGGTCGGCTTCGAGTTCGCCGAGATCCCCGACGTGCTGCTGTTCGGTTTCGCGGACACGATCGGCTCGGTGGCGTTGCTCGTTGCGTTCGGTGTGATGCTCGGCCGGCTGCTGGAGGTCACGGGCGGGGCACAGGTGCTGGCCGATCATCTGGTCGGCCGCTTCGGCGAGAAGCGAGCGCCGATGGCGCTCGGCGTCGCGGCGCTCCTGTTCGGGTTCCCCATCTTCTTCGACGCCGGCCTCGTGGTGTTCATGCCGATCATCCTGACCGTAGCCCGCCGATTCGGCGGCAACCTGCTCCTCTATGCGCTGCCGGCGGCCGGGGCGTTCGCCGCGATGCACGCGGTCGTCCCCCCACACCCGGGACCGGTGGCCGCCTCGGAGCAGATCGGCGCCGACATCGGGCTCACGCTGCTCGTGGGGGTGCCGATCGCCGTGCTGGCGTGGTACGTCGGCGTGCTGCTGGTCTCACGAGTGCTGGCAGCCCGGGTGGAAGTGTCCCTGTCCAACGTGGTGTTCGGCGAGGTGCAGGGTCACTCACCTGCGTCCGACGGCCAAGAGGCCGAGGATCGGCTCGGTAGCTCGCCACCCGCGTTCGGCACCGTGCTCGCCTTGCTGATGATCCCGTTCGTGCTGATCTCCTTCGATACCGTCCTCGACACCCTGGTCGCGTCAGGCGTCCTGGCGGAGGGGCACGGTTGGGTTGATTTCCTCGGTCTGCTGGGGCAGACGCCGGTGGCGCTGCTGATCACGGTGCTGGCTGCGATCCTCGTGCTCGGCCGCCCGAACGCGTCGATGGCGCGGGTCACAGAGATCATGGACGGTGCGCTCGGTCCGATCTGCGCGATCATCCTCATCACCGGCGCCGGGGGCATGTTCGGCGGCGTGCTCGAGCTGAGCGGTATCGGGGACGCGCTGAGCGGCTCCCTGGCCGATCTCGGGATCTCGCTGATCCTGCAGGCGTTCCTGATCGCCACCCTGCTCCGGGTGGCTCAGGGGTCGGCCACAGTCGCGCTGACCACCACCGCGGGACTGATGGCCGCCCCGGTGGCCAACGCCGACCTCGGCGACTTCCAGCTCAGCCTGCTGGTGTTTGCGATCGCGGCCGGCGCAACGGTGCTCTCCCACGTGAACGACTCCGGCTTCTGGCTGGTCAGCCGGTTCTTCGGGATGGACGAGAAGACCACGCTGAAGACGTGGACGGTGATGGAGACGACCCTCGGACTCTCCGTGTTCGCGATCGCCGCAGCCCTCTGGGCGGTCACATGACCGAGGCCCGTGGGCCAACCGTCCTGCACGTGGTGGTGATGGGTGTCTCCGGTTGCGGCAAGACCACCGTGGCGGAGACACTGCGGGATCGCCTCGGGCTGGCCTTCGCCGAAGGGGATGCCTACCACCCGCAGGCGAACGTCGACAAGATGGCATCCGGTCAGCCGCTCACGGACGAGGACCGCCGTCCATGGCTGGACGCTCTGGTCGCGTGGACGCAGGAGCGACAGGCCGAGGGCGTCTCGACGGTGCTGTCGTGCTCGGCCCTCCGGCACCGATACCGCGACGTGCTTCGCGAGGCCGATCCCGAGACCTTCTTCATCCACCTGCACGCCGACTTCGAGGTGCTCGCGGAACGGATGCGGCACCGCGCGCACTTCATGCCCGCCTCCCTGCTCGAGTCCCAGTTCGACACCCTCGAGCCGCTCGGGGAGGGAGAGCTCGGGATCCAGATCGACGTCGCCCGGTCGGTGGACGAGGTGGTGGCGTCCGCCGAGGCAGCGATCCGTTCGCGCCTCCCCTAGCCCCGGGGCTTGGTCGTCGATCGCGCGCGCAGATGGGCGCGCTCGCCCTGCTTGCCGAACAGGCTGAGGAACTCGACCGCGTCGGCGCCCGCGGGGCCGAACCAGTGCGGGACCCGGGTGTCGAACTCGGCGGCCTCGCCCGGCTCGAGGACGACGTCGTGCTCGGCGAGCACGAGCCGCAGCCGCCCGTTGAGCACGTAGACCCACTCATAACCCTCGTGCGACTGCGGATCGGGCTCGCGCCTCCGCTTCCCCGCCGAGATCACGATCTTGTAGGCCTGGATCCCGCCGGCCCGGCGGGTCAGGGGCACCATGGTCATGCCGTTGCCGGTGACGGGGCGCAGGTGGATGCGCGGGTCACCGGTGGGCGGGGCGTCGACCAGCTCGTCGAGGGTGACGCCGTGCGCCTTCGCCAGCGGGAGCAGCAGCTCCAGGGTCGGCCGCCGGTCACCCGACTCCAGCCGGGAGAGGGTGCTGACGGAGATGCCGGTCGAGGTCGAGAGGTCGGCCAGCGTGGTTTCCCGCTGTTTGCGCAGCGCCCGCAGCCGCGGACCGACCGTTGACAGTGCCTGGTCAAGGTCGTCATCCATGCCCACAGTTTGCCATAGCGGCAACAATGTTTGCCGTTTGGTCGAGCGACCTGCATGCTCGTCGGTGGAGGTGGTCACATGACCGATCAACTGGACGACCGCTATGACGTGGTGGTGCTCGGCGGCGGCGCCGCAGGATTGAACGGCGCGATGATGCTGGCCCGATCGCGCCGGACGGTGGTCGTCATCGACGCCGGTGCACCGCGCAACGCACCGGCCGACGGGGTGCACGGACTGCTGGGGCACGACGGCATCCCGCCCACCGAGCTCCTGGAGCGCGGACGGGCCGAGGTCCGCCGGTACGGCGGTCACGTGGTCCCCGGAGAGGTCACCGGCGCGGCGCGGGACGACCGAGGGTTCACCGTGACGCTGGCCGACGGCAGCTCCACGCATGCGCGCCGGCTGCTGGTGACGACCGGCCTGGTCGACGTACTGCCGGAGGTGCCCGGGGTCCGTGACCGCTGGGGACGCGACGTCCTGCACTGCCCCTACTGCCATGGCTGGGAGGTCCGGGACCAAGCCATCGCGATCCTGGCGACCGGGCCGATGTCGGTACACCAGGCCCTGCTGTTCCGTCAGCTGAGCGAAGACGTCACGTTCATCGCCCACGCCGTGAAGCCCGACGCCGAGCAAGGCGAGCAGCTGGCCGCGCGGGCCATCCCCGTCGTGGACGGTCCGGTCGCGTCGCTGGAGATCGCGGGCGACCGGCTCGTCGGTGTCCGGATGGGCGACGGCACGGTGATCGACTCCGAGGCCGTGGTGGTGTCACCCCGGATGATGGCCCGCGCCGGATTCCTCGACGACCTCGGGCTGCGCCCGGTGGAGCATCCGAGCGGGATGGGGGAACACGTCCCCGGCGACGCGACCGGCCGCACCGACGTACCGGGCGTGTGGGTCGCGGGCAACGTCACCGACCTGGCCGCGCAGGTCGGGACGGCTGCCTCGCAGGGAGCGTTCGCGGGCGCGCAGATCAACGCCGACCTGGTCATGGAGGAGACGGGTCGGGCGGTCGACGCGCGCCGGGGCGTGGGCGGCCACGTCCACGAAAGCCACCCCACCGACCCCGGCGAGTTCTGGGAGGACTTCTACCGCCCCGGACAGCAGCCGTGGAGCGGGCGACCGAACGAGGTCCTGGTCACCGAGCTCGCCGACCAGCCGGTTCCGGTCGGCGGAACGGCCCTGGACCTCGGCTGTGGCGCCGGTGCCGACGCGATCTGGCTGGCGCAGCAGGGGTGGACCGTCACCGGGGTGGACATCTCGGCAGCCGCCCTCGACCACGCCGCCACCGAGGCCGTCGCTGCCGGAGTCGCCGACCGGATCGAGTGGCTGCAGCGCGACCTGGATGGCGGGTTGCCCGACGGCACCTGGGACCTCGTCGCCGCGGCCTACCTGCACTCCCCGGTCGAGCTGCAGCGGGAGAAGGTCCTGCGGCGTGCCGCGGCCGCCGTCGCGCCCGGCGGCACCCTGATCGTCGTCGGGCACCAGGGTCCCGCGTCCGGGCATCCGGATCCGCCGGCGGACGTGACCTTCCCCACCGCCGACGACGTCCTGGCGTCGCTCGACGTCGAGGGCTGGACCGTGGAGAGAGCCGAGGCCGTGCCGGTGCAGCGGACCGCGCCGGACGGGTCACCGGTCAGCCATACGGACAACGTCGTGCGCCTGCGTCGTCCCGTGGAGCCAACGGGCGCCTGAGAGCAGCAGATGACGATCCGGCGTTCACTTGCGTCCTGACCCGCGGCAACATGCTGCGGCTGGCGAGCGGGCAGCAGATGGCCACCCGGCTGCGGGACAGGGGCGTCGACGTGGCCCTCCTGACCCGGGCGCAGATCCTGGGCGGCGATGGCGGCGCACCGCTCGACGACCTGACCCCGTCAGGACGGGACGCGGTCGCAGCCCGGACTCCGCTGTGGTACTACATCCTGCGCGAGGCGGAGCTGAACAACGGCCGACTGGATGGCGTCGGCGCCCGGATCGTCGCCGAGACGTTCCACCGTGCGATGGAAGGCAGCCGGGTCTCGATTGTCCGCGAGCCCGGCTGGAGGCCGACGCTCGGCCCGCGCAGGGGGACGTTCGAGATGCGTCAGACGGTAGACGTCACCACCGACATTGCCTTGTGCGCAGCGAGCAGAAAGGCTACGGATCGTGGCTCTTGATCTCACCGTCCTCCGCGCACAATTTCCCTCCCTCGCAACCGGCCTCGCCTTCTTCGACGGCCCGGCCGGGACGCAGACCCCGACACCTGTTGCCGACGCCATCGCGACGACGCTCACCCAGCCCTTGTCCAACCGCGGAACTCTCGGAGAGTCACAGCTGAACGCCGAGAACGCCGTGCTGGCTTTCCGCGCCGCCTACGCCGATCTGCTCAACATGTCCGCCCACGGGATCGTCCACGGCCGGAGCGCCACGCAGCTCACCTACGACTTCTCGCGGCATCTCGCCAAGACGTGGCGAGAGGGTGACGAGATCATCCTCAGTCGGCTCGACCATGACGCCAACGTCCGTCCGTGGATCCAAGCCGCGGAGCGAGCCGGCGTCACCGTGCGCTGGATCGAGATCGACCCCGCCACCACCGAGCTCGACCTCGACTCCTATGAGCTGGCCCTCTCGTCCCGAACCCGGCTGGTCGCTGTCACCGCGGCGTCGAACGTCCTCGGCACGAAGCCGACCGTTCGACAGATCGCAGACCGCGCGCACGCGGTCGCCGCGCTGGTGTACGTCGACGGCGTCCACTACGCCTCACACCACCTGGTCGACGTGCCGGCTCTCGGGGCCGACCTGTTCGTCTGCTCCCCGTACAAGTTCCTCGGCCCGCACTGCGGTGTGCTTGCGGGAGCACCCGATCTTCTCGAGTCCCTGAGCCCGGACAAGCTCATGCCCTCCCCTGACACCGTGCCGGAGCGGTTCGAGTTCGGCACCCTGCCGTACGAGCTCCTGGCCGGTGCGGCGGCCACCGTCGACTTCCTGGCGGCGCTCGATCCCGGGCCCGCTGTCACGCGCCGGGAACAGCTCACGCACTCCCTGGCCGCGATGCATGAGCACGAGACGTCGCTCCGCGTCCGGTTGCAAGAGGGGCTGGACGGCTTCGGTGACGGGGTCACGGTGCACTCCAAGGCAGCTGACCGGACCCCGACCTTCCTGATGTCGCTGGGGGGTCGCGATGCGCGGGCCGCTCACGAGCACCTCGTCGCCAGGAAGGTGGTGACGGCGGCCGGGTCGTTCTACGCCTACGAGCCCTTCCGGGCGCTGAAGCTCGAGGACCCGGCCCTGCGGGTCGGTCTCGCGCCGTACAACACCACCGACGATGTCGACCGGCTGCTCGAGGGCCTCCGGGACTTCCTGTGAGCCGGTGCGGCGTCGGCCTTCACGAGACGTCCTTACGCGTGAAGGTGAGATGGGTGACGCCACTGGGCGACGAGACCGCCTCGACGTCGTAGGCGTCCTCGATGGCCTCCAGGCCGTCCCAGATGCGGACGCCGCGGCCGAGCACGATCGGTACCTGGACGAGATGCATGTGGTCGACGAGCCGGGCCGCGACGAAATCGCGTACGACGGTGGCACCGCCGCCGATCCGGACGTCCTGGCCATCGGCTGCTGCGCGAGCGGCCTCGAGCGCCTCGGCCGGGGTGGCGTCGAGGAAGTGGAACGTGGTGCCGCCGTCCATCTCGATCGAGGGCCGCGGACGGTGAGTGAGAACAAAGGTCGGTGAGTGGAACGGCGGGTTCGGTCCCCACCAGCCCCTCCAGTCCGGGTCGTCCTGCCAGCCTGGCGGGCCGAACTTGTTGGCGCCCATGATCTCGGCACCGATGCCAGGACCGTGGCGCTGAGCGAAGGCGTCGTCGACTCCGGCGGCTCCGCCCTCATCCCAGAACCGGGTACCGAACATCCACTCGTGAAGGCGCTCGCCCGCATGGCCGAACGGCGCACCGGCGGACTGCGGCTCGCCGGTGGCGAAGCCGTCGAGGGAGATGGACAGGTTGTGGATCCGCGTCAGTGACATCCGCGCGCTCCTCGATGGGTGACTGCGCTCGCGATCGGTTCTGGGGAGACCGGCGACACATGACGCTACACCGGGCCCGAGGCACCGGTGCCCTCCTGCGGCTAACCTGACGGCCGTGCTGGACATGCGCGATCTCGACTCCCCCGTCGTCGGCGCCCCCATGGCCGGCGGTCCCTCCACCGCCAGCCTGGTAGCCGCGATCTCCGAGGCCGGGGCCCTGGGCTTCCTCGCCGCCGGCTACAAGTCCGCGGACACGGTGGCCGCCGAGGTCGAGGCGGTGCGCGCGGTGACGTCGGCGCCGTTCGGCATCAACCTGTTCGTGGTCGAGCCGTTCGAGGTCGACCCGGTCGCCGTGGATCACTACCGCCGCTCGCTGGAACCGGAGGCTGCCCGTCTCGGCACGGACCTGGGCGAACCACGCTGGGACGACGACCACTGGCAGGCCAAGCTCGAGCTGGTTCTCGACCTGAGGCCGGACGCGGTCTCGTTCACCTTTGGCTGCCCGCGGCCCGATGTGCTGCAGCGGCTGGCCGAGCTGGACGTCCTCACCACGATCACCGTGACGTCGGTTGCCGAAGCACGCGAGGCGGTGGCACGCGGTGCCGCGTCGCTGGCTGTGCAGGGCGCGGACGCAGGTGGGCACCGCGGTCAGTGGGACCAGAGGGCCACGCCGGGCCGGGTGCCCCTCCTCGACCTGGTGCCCGCCGTGACGGCGGCGGTCGACGTACCGGTCGTGGCGGGAGGCGGTGTGGCCGACGCGGCCGGGGTGGCGTCAGTGGTGGGAGGCGGCGCGGTCGCGGCTCAGGTCGGTACGGCGTACCTGCTCGCCGACGAGGCCGGCACCAACCCGGTTCACCGGGCCGCCCTCACCGATCCCGCGTTCGCGCAGACCGAGCTCACCCGGGCGTACACGGGACGGTGGGCGCGCGGCCTCGCGAATCGCTTCATGGCAGAGCACGCGCACGCCCCTGCGGGCTTCCCCCAGCTCCACCACCTGACGGCTCCGCTCCGGTCGGCGGCCGTGGCGGCCGGCGACGGACAGGTGGCCCTGCTCCTGGCGGGATCCCGTCACGCCGAAGCACGTACGGCGCCGGCCGCCGAGATCACCCGGTCGCTCACCCCCTGAACCGGTCGCGCTGCCGCTACCCGCCCGCGAGCACGAGCAACGGCTCAGTGAGCCATGTCGACGAAACGGCTGTAGTGCCCCTGGAAGGCGACGGTGATGTCGCGGGTGGGGCCGTTGCGGTGCTTGGCGACGATCAGGTCAGCCTCGCCGGGGCGGGTCGACTCGCGCTCGTAGACGTCGTCACGGTGGAGCAGGACCACCATGTCGGCATCCTGCTCGAGTGAACCCGACTCGCGAAGGTCGCTCATCATCGGCCGTTTGTCGCTGCGCTGCTCGGGGCCACGGTTGAGCTGGGAGAGCGCGACGATCGGGACCTCGAGCTCCTTGGCGAGCAGCTTGATCTGGCGGGAGAACTCCGAGACCTCCAGCTGACGGGACTCGACCTTCTTGCCGGAGGTCATCAGCTGCATGTAGTCGATGATGATCAGCCGCAGGTCGTGGCGCTGCTTGAGCCGGCGGGCCTTGGCCCGGATCTCCATCATCGTCATGTTGGGCGAGTCGTCGATGAACATCGGCGCCGAGGACACCTCGGCCATCTTGCGGGCCAGCTTGCCCCAGTCGTCGTCGTTCATCTGCCCGTTGCGGATCGCGTTGAGTGGGACCTTGGCCTCCGCCGACAGCAGCCGCATGGTGATCTCGGAGCGGGTCATCTCCAGGCTGAAGAAGCAGCTCGTGAGGTTGTTGTGGATCGACGCCGCCCGACACAGGTCGAGGGCCAGGGTGGAGTTGTGGGTCGGGATCATCGAGTGACCCGCGAGGTAGAGGTGGTCGTGATTGTCGACCTGGACGCACCGCACCGGAACGGAGGGGACCGGTGTCACCGACACCACCTTCACGACCGAGCCGTCGGGCATGTTGATGGTGTGGAGGTCGGAGACGGTCTCGGCCAGCCGCGCGGTGGTGCGCACCGCCGTGTTGGCCCGGGTGCCCGACGCCGCCAGGGCGGTTGTCAGCCACAGGTGCTCCGCATCGGCAACGATGGTCGACCCGTCGGAGAAGAAGACCTCGTGGCACGGCCGGTCGAGCATCACCTCGGTCGCTGCGACGACCCGGGTCGGTCGGCCCTCGGCGTCGCGGAGATCGTCACCGACGACGACGTCTCCCATCGTCGTCCACCCGGTCGGTGTCGGCAGCGGGGTGTCGAGCGCGAGCGCCTTGCCCATGGCGGGCCGCGCCGCGACGATCACCATCTGTCCCGCGTGGAGGCCGTTGGTCAGGTCGTCGAGGTCGGCGAATCCGGTGGGGACGCCGTAGAGGCCGGCCTCGCGGTTGCCGATCGCCTCGATCTCGTCGAGGACGCCGTCCATGATGTCGGAGAGCGGCGCGTAGTCCTCGGCCGCGCGGCGGTCGGTGACCTTGTAGACCTCGGCCTGCGCCTGGTCGACCACGTCGTCGACCTGGCCCTCGCCGGCGTAGCCGATCTGGACGATGCGGGTGCCGGCGTCCACCAGCCGGCGGAGCACCGCCTTCTCGCGCACGATCTCGCCGTAGTAGGCAGCGTTGGCGGCGATCGGCACGTTGGCGGACAGGGTGTGGAGGTAGGGCGCCCCGCCGACCCGCTGCAGCTCGCCGCGCCGTTGCAGCTCGGCGGCGACGGTGACCGGGTCGGCGGGCTCGCCTCGTCCGTAGAGGTCGATGATCGCGTCGTGGATGACCTCGTGGGCCGGCCGATAGAAGTCGACGCCGCGGACGGTGTCGGCGACGTCGGCGATGGCGTCCTTGGACAGCAGCATCGATCCCAGGACGCTCTGCTCGGCGGCGTTGTCCTGGGGTGGAGTGCGGTCGCCCGGGCGCGACCGCGCCTCACCGGGCGCGAAGCTCGCCGGACCGTCGCCCCAGTGGTCGTAGCCGGGATCGGCGAGGCCGGGGGCGTCGTGATCGGTGACGCTCACGGGCGGCCTCCTCGAGTGACTGGTGTGATGGCGACATCGGGCGTGCGCCGACCCTAGGAGAAGGCGCCGACACCACCCACCCGGGTCATGCCGGCGATCCGTCCCTTCCCGGCGCCCCGCCGGAACCTACGCTGCGGCAAGGGGAATCTGAAGGGGCGTCTCCACAGCCCCTTGGGGATAACCACCGCCAATCCGTGGGGAACCGCCCACCTCGTGTGCACAGCGTGGGGATACGGCTGTGGATACTCGGCGGTCACCGGAGGGAACTGCGGCTCTGACCTGCGAGAATGGTTATCCACGCTTGTGGAGGAAAAACTCTTGGCGAAGTCCGTGTTCACCTGATCGCCATCTGGGATTTCCTTGTTGGTTTGTCGACACCGTGAGGGGGCCGAAGGGATTCCCACAGAAGCTCCCCGCTCATGCACAGTGTGTGCTTTTGACTGCGTCATAGCCATTGGCCGCGAGTGACCATTACTGGGGTTTAGTCTGTTCGGGTGGCCCCCACCCGATCCCACGACCGCGAGATCGTGCGCCTGGCGGTGCCGGCTTTCCTCGCCCTCGTCGCCGAGCCGCTCTTCCTGCTCGCCGACGCCGCCATCGTCGGCCACCTCGGGACCGAGCCGCTGGCCGGCCTGGGCGTGGCGGCGGTCGTGCTCCAGACCGCGGTCGGGCTCTGCGTGTTCCTCGCCTACGGCACCACCGCCTCGGTGGCCCGCATGCTCGGTGCCGGGGACCTCCGGGGCGCACTCACCCAGGGCATCGACGGGGTCTGGCTCGCGGTGCTGATCGGCGCGCTGGTCACCGTGCCGGGGATGCTCTTCACCGAACAGCTGGTCGGTATCTTCGGCGCCGACGCCTCCGTGGCGGGCCCGGCGACGACGTACCTGCGGATCGCCTTCCTCGGGACCACGCCGCTGCTGGTGATGCTGGCGACCACCGGCATCCTGCGCGGCCTGCAGGACACCCGCACCCCGCTCGTCGTGGCGGTGGCCGGGAACGCGCTCAACATCGCGCTCAACCTGCTGCTCGTCTACGGCGCCGGACCGGTCGAGGGCCTCGGCCTGGCCGGTTCCGCCTGGGGCTCGGTCCTTGCCCAGGTCGCCAGCGCCGCCGCCCTGGTCGCGGTCGTGGTGCGCGCCGCACGTCGCGAGGGCGCCCGCCTGCGTCCGGACCTGCCCGGCATCCGGGCCGCCGCGCACGCCGGGGTCGCCCTGGTCATCCGGACCCTCACCCTGCGCGCCGCGCTGCTGCTCACGACGTACGCCGTGACGATCGGCGCGACCGGGCCGCGGGACCAGGCGGTGGACCTGGCGACCCACCAGCTCGCGGTGACCATCTGGACCTTCCTGGCTTTCGCCCTCGACGCCATCGCCATCGCCGCGCAGGCGATCACCGGCCGCTACCTCGGCGCCGGCGACGTGTCCGGCACCCGGGAGGTCACCGCCCGGATGGTGCGCTGGGGTGTGGTCAGCGGCGTGGCCACCGGGCTACTCCTCGCCGCGGCCAGTCCGCTGCTCGGGCCGCTGTTCACCGGAGACGGCGACGTCCATCAACGGCTGGTGCCGGTCCTGCTGATCGCCGCGCTGGGCCAGCCCGTGGCCGGGGTGGTGTTCGTCCTCGACGGAGTACTGATCGGCGCCGGTGACGGTACCTATCTGGCCTGGGGGGGCCTGGCCACGCTCGTCGCCTACACGCCGGCGGTCCTGGCCGCGGTCGCCCTCGGCGGAGGACTGCTGGCGGTCTGGGTCACGTTCACCGTCGTCTTCATGGGTGCCCGGCTGGTCGTCCTCACTCGGCGCGCTCGAGGCGACGCCTGGCTGCGGACAGGTGCGACGGCTGTCCGGTAGGAGACCTCCCGGGCCCTACGCTTGCCGCCATGCGGCCGCTCCAGTCCATCGCGATGGGGCTGGTCATCGTCGCCCTGAGCGCACCGCTCGCCGGCGGGTACGACGCGCTACCGGACCCGCTCGGATGGCTTCTGGTGATCCTCGGTGTCCGTGGCCTGCCGCGCGATCTTCCACGCCGCGACACCGTCTTCACGCTGGCGTGGCTCGCGACGGCCGCCTCGGTGGCGCTGTGGTTTCCCGGCGTGAGCGACGCGGCCTACGCCACCCACCCGTCGCTGGGCTGGGCGCTCAACCTCCCGCAGCTCGGCTTCGCAGCCCTGCTCTGCCACTCGCTCGCCGCTAGCGCGGTGGAGGTCGAGGACCGCAAGGCGGGCTCCTGGTTGCGGCTGGCCATGGCCGGTTTCGTCGCGGCCGCCGTCCTGCCCGTGGTCGTGTTCGGTGCCGGCGTCGCCTCGCTCGAGGTCGCGGCGTACGTCGGCGCGACGCTGGTCCTGATCACGCTGATCCTGCTGTTGTTCGCCTACTCGGCCCGCCCGTGGGCGGTCGACCGAGCGGCCGACCAGCCCACTGACTGAACGGCCGAACGACCGCGGTCAGGCAGGGATGATGTTGAGAGCCACCGTGGCGGACACGTCGTCGTGCAGCTTGACGGTCACCTCATGGGCACCGAGCGACTTGATCGGGTGCTCGACCGCGATCGTGCGCTTGTCGACCTCCTGGCCGCTGGTGGCAGCGAGGGCGTCGGCGATCTCGGTGACGGTGACGGCGCCGAACAGGCGCCCACCCTCACCGGCGCGGACCTGGATGCTGACCGGCTCGGCCTCCAGCTTGGTCCGGATCTCCTCGGCGTGGTCGTGGTCGCGCACGGACCGCGAGCCGCGGGCCGCCTTGATCGACTCGACGGTCTTCTCGGCGCCGCGCGTCCAGCGGATGGCCACGCCGCGGGGGACGAGGTAGTTGCGGCCGTAGCCGTCCTTGACCTCGACGACGTCGCCGGGGGCACCGAGGCCGGTGACTTCCTGGGTCAGGATGAGCTTCATTGTCCTGGCCTCCTCAACGACTGGTCGACGTGTAGGGCAGGAGCGCCATCTCGCGGGCGTTCTTGACGGCGATCGCCACGTCGCGCTGGTGCTGGACGCAGTTGCCGGTCACCCGACGGGCGCGGATCTTGCCGCGGTCCGAGATGAACTTGCGGAGCAGCACGGTGTCCTTGAAGTCGACACCGGTCGCCTTCTCCTTGCAGAACTGGCAAACCTTCTTCTTCGGCTTGCGGATCACTGCCTTAGCCATTGTGGTGCTCTCCTTTCAGAGCCCGGCTCGCGCCGGAATGGTTGGCCTGGTTGGTGGGATGGATCAGAAGGGGGGCTCGTCGGAGCCCACGCCGGGGGCGCCCCACGGGTCCGAACCGCCGGACTGGCCGCCGGCGGGAGCACCCTGGGGAGCCGGAGTGGCCCACGGGTCGTTGGCCGGCTGGCCGCCGCCCTGCTGGGCGCCGTAGCCGCCGCCGCTGCCCGAGCGCTGGGTGCGGGTGACCTTGGCGGTGGCGTACTTGAGCGAGGGGCCGACCTCGTCGACGTCGATCTCGAAGACGGTGCGCTTCTCGCCCTCACGAGTTTCGTACTGGCGGGACTTCAGGCGGCCCTGGACCACGACGCGCATCCCCTTCTGGAGGGACTCCGCAACGTTTTCAGCAGCCTGCCGCCAGACCGAGCAGGTCAGGAACAGCGCGTCGCCGTCCTTCCACTCGTTGGTCTGCTTGTCGAAGGTGCGCGGCGTGGACGCGATCCGGAAGTTGGCCACGGCGGCACCCGAGGGGGTGAAGCGCAGCTCCGGGTCGTCGACCAGGTTGCCGACGACGGTGATGACGGTCTCGCCTGCCATGTCAGGTCTCCCTTGTTGATTCGGTGAGGTCTTTGTCCATCAGTGCCCCATCAAAGCCTGCGGCGCCGACAGGGGGAAGGGTTGATCCACAGGATCAGTGGACCTCGGGACGGGTCACCTTGGTGCGAAGCACGGACTCGTTGAGGTTGAGCTGGCGGTCGAACTCCTTGACCGTGTCCGGCTCGGCCGCGAGCGAGATGACGGCGTAGATGCCCTCGGCGTTCTTGGCGATCTCGTAGGCCATCCGGCGGCGTCCCCAGACGTCCACGGACTCGACGTTGCCGCCGTCCTTGCGGATCACGTTGAGGTACTTGTCGAGCGACGGCTCGATGGTGCGCTCTTCGAGACTCGGCTCGAGGATGACCATCACTTCGTAGGCACGCACAGCGGTCCCACCTCCTCTGGACTCAGCGACCACGGTCTCTCCGTGGCAGGAGGGCGTTGCGTTGCGCCACCCGGAGGCGGCAGTTCCGGTACCCCGACCTGCGTCGGCAGGGGGTATCCCAAGGAACGGCCACAGGCTAGCAGCGAGGTTCCGGTCCGTGACAATCCGCGAGCGGGTCCCCTCCGGACCCGGGCCGCCGCTCCCTACGATGGCGGGATGACTCTCCGGCTCGGCGCGCACATCGACCAGACCGATCCCGTCGGCGAGGCTCGGGATCGCGAGGCCGACCTGGTCCAGTTCTTCCTGGGCGACCCCCAGGGCTACAAGGGCCCCGAGTTCCGGTACGCCGGCGGTGCCGACGGGCTGCGGGAGGACGCAGCGGCTGCGGGCATCGACCTGTACGTCCACGCGCCGTACATCGTCAACGTGGCGACCACCAACAACCGGATCCGGATCCCGTCCCGCAAGCTCCTGCAGAAGCACGTCGACGCCGCCGCCGAGATCGGCGCGAAGGGCCTGATCGTCCACGGCGGCCATGTGGGCTCCGGGGACGAGCTGGTGACGGGTTTCGACAACTGGCGCAAGGCGATCGAGGCGACCGACCTCAAGCTGCCGCTGCTGATCGAGAACACCGCCGGCGGCGACCACGCGATGACCCGGCACCTCGACCGGATCGCTCGGGTGTGGGAGGCGATCGCCGCCGCGGAGGGCTCGGAGCTGGTCGGCTTCTGCCTCGACACCTGCCATGCCCACGCCGGCGGCAACAGCCTCGAGACGGTCGTGGACGACGTACGCCGGATCACGGGGCGGATCGACCTGGTCCACTGCAACGACAGTCGCGACGAGTTCGACTCCGGCGCGGACCGGCACACCAGCCTCGGTGAGGGCCGGATCGATCCCGACCTGCTGGCCGCCGTGGTCCGCGACGCCGGTGCCCCCGTCGTGTGCGAGACCCCCGGCGGCCCCGACGAGCACCGCGCCGACTTCACCTGGCTCCGCGACCGCGTCTGACCGCACAGCCCGGTAGCCTCGGGCCCGTGCTGACCGTCCGCGAGATCTCCGAGTCCGAGCACCTCGACTTCATCCGGCGTCAGCGATCGGCCAGCTTCCTGCAGACCCCCGGCTGGGGACAGGTGAAGTCGGAGTGGCGTCGCGAGTCGCTCGGCTGGTTTCGAGACGACACGTTGGTCGGTGCCGCGCTGGTGTTGTACCGCCAGCTGCCGAAGGTCCGGCGCTACCTCGCCTACCTCCCCGAGGGACCGGTCATCGACTGGGACTCCGACGACCTGGCCGGGTGGCTGGAGCCGATGGCTGGCCATCTGCGCGACCGCGGCGCGTTCGGGGTCCGGATGGGCCCGCCGGTGGTCACCCGTCGCTGGACGGCCGCCCAGGTCAAGGAGGGAATCGCCGACGATGACGTCCGCCGCCTCGGCGAGGTCCAGCCACTGGAGCGCAGTGCCACCGGCGCCCACGTGGTCTCCCAGCTGGAGGAGCTCGGCTGGAAGCCCCAGTCGGTCGAGGGCGGGTTCGCCGCCGGCCAGCCGCAGTACGTCTTCTGGATCCCGCTCGCCGACCGCACCGAGGACGACGTCCTCAAGGGGATGAACCAGCAGTGGCGGCGCAACATCAAGAAGGCCGCCAAGGAGGGGGTCGAGGTGTCCGCCGCAGAGCCCGGCGACGGCAGCGCTGACCTCAAGCGGTTCCACGACCTCTACGTGCACACGGCCGAGCGCGACCACTTCACCCCCCGCGGGCTGGGCTACTTCCAGACGATGTACGACGCCCTCAGCGCCGAGGACCCCGATCGGATCCGGCTCTGGTTCGCCGAGCACGAGGGCGACCTGGTCGCAGCCACGATCGCGATCCGCGTGGGGGCGCACGCGTGGTACTCCTACGGAGCCTCGTCCACCGAGAAGCGCGAGGTGCGCGGCTCCAACGCCGTCCAGTGGGCGATGATCCGCGACGCACTCGAGGCCGGCGCCGACGTCTACGACCTGCGCGGCATCACCGACACCCTCGACTCCGACGACCCGCACCTGGGACTGATCCAGTTCAAGGTCGGCACCGGCGGGGAAGCCGTCGAGTACGTCGGCGAGTGGGACCTGCCCCTGCGCCCCCTGCTCTACCGCGCCTTCGACCTCTACATGAAGCGCAAATGAGCCTGACCCTCAACGTCGACGGCGAGCGCTGGCGCAGCCATCTGCAGACGGTCGCCGAAGCCACGCCGGGCCTGGTGCCGGTGGCCAAGGGCAACGGTTACGGCTTCGGTCTCGGCCGGCTGGCCCGCCGGACCCAGTGGCTCGCCGACCAGGGACTGGGCTGCGGCACCCTCGCCGTCGGCACCTACGAGGAGCTGCCGGAGGTCGCGTCCCGCTTCGCCGGCGACCTGCTGGTGCTCACCCCCTGGCGCCCGTTCGGTGCCGCCGTGGACGTCGACCCGGCGTACGCCGGCCGCGTCATCCACACGCTCGGCAGACCCCAGGACCTGGCCGGGCTGCTGGAGCGGCAGCCGCACGCGCGCTACGTGCTGGAGCTGCTGACCAGCATGAACCGGCACGGCCTCACCTCGCCCGCGCTTCGGCAGCTCGTCTGGCCGGACGGTCGGAAGAATGGGCTAGCCGGTGTCGCGCTCCATCTGCCGCTCGCCCGGGAATCCCACCTCAAGGAGGTCCACAACCTCGTCGACGACTTCGTCGCTGCGGGTCTCGACGACGGGACCACGTTCTGGGTCAGCCACCTCACCGGCGCCGAGCTGGAGGCCTTGAAGGGGGAGTACCCCGCCTTCGCGTTCCGGCCGCGCATCGGCACCGGTCTCTGGCTTGGAGACCGCAAGGCGCTGAGGGTGACGGCGACCGTGCTCGACGTCCATGCGGTGGAACGCGGAGACGTCTTCGGGTACCGCGGCAGGTCGGCGCCCAAGTCCGGTCACCTGCTGATCGTCAGCGGCGGCACCGCCCACGGCATCGGCCTCGAGTCGCCGATGGGCGAGTCGTCGCTCCGCTCGCGGGCCGCCACCCTCGCGCGCGGCGGGATGGACGCGGTCGGCTTCGTGCGGTCGCCGTACACCGTCGACGGCAAGCAGCGCCTGTTCGCGGAACCACCGCACATGCAGGCGTCCATGCTGTTCCTTCCGCGCGGGCCGCGCGTCCCCGAGGTGGGCGACCAGCTCCCGGTCCGGGTGCGTTACACCGCCACCACGTTCGACCGGGTGGTCATCGACTGATCGCGGTCGACGGGGTCGAGCTCGGGTCGCAGGACGTCGCGCGCCACGATCCCGACCAGGTACAGCTCAGCCAGCATCCGCACCACGATCGCCAGCCAGTAGAACCCGGCGTCGCCGCCGCCGGCTGAGTCCAGGTCTCCCCCGAGGTACCACCACACGCTCGCGAAGTAGAAGACCTCGCCCGCCTGCCAGACCAGCTGATCGCGCCAGCGGGGCCGGGCCATCACCGCGAGTGGGAGCAGCCACAGCACGTACTGCGGCGAGTAGACCTTGTTGATCAGCAGGAAGCCGACGACGACCAGGAAGCCGAGCTGCGCGAGACGCGGGGTCTGGGGCGCCTTCAGCCCGAGGGCAAGCACGCCCAGGCACCACGCGAAGAGGAAGAGCCAGGAACCGACGTTGACCGTCCCCGGATCGAAGGTGATGTCGAGCGACTCCGCGAGCACCAGCCAGATCGACCCGAGGTCCGCGCCCCGGTCGGCGTTGAACCCCCAGAACACCCGCCACTGCTCGCTGCCGGTCAGGTAGGCCGGCAGGTTGGCCGCTACCCAGGCCGCCACGGCCGCGCCGACGGCGACCCCGAAATCGCGCATCCGCCGGTTCCGCAGGCAGATGACCAGGAGTCCGCCCAGCAGGAGCAGCGGGAACAGCTTGGTCGCGGTTCCGAGGCCGATCAGGACGCCGGTGAGCCCGGGTCGGTCGCGGGCCCAGGCCCACAGGGCGCCGGCGACGAGGACGACGGCCAGGAGGTCCCAGTTGATCAGCGCATTGAGGGCGAGGGCCGGCGCCAACGCGAACAAGGCCGCGTCCCAGGGACGGCGAGGATTCACCTGGGTGAGGAACCAGGCGGACAGCAGCGCCGCCGCGGCGAACCCCAGCGCGCTGAGCACCACGAACAGGCGGACCTCGTGCGCGACCTCCTCGTCGGAGAAGAGGGAGTCGGTCGGCATCGCGTAGCGCCGCTCGATGTCCGGGGAACCGTTCACCCAGTGGGTGATCCACGCGGTCGCCCAGGCGGCGTAGGCGATACCGACGGGGTACTCCATGACGTCGTACCGGGCGCGTACCTGCTCGTCACCCGAGTAGGGCCAGTTGAGCTCGGCCAGGCCCCGCCCGGTGTAGAGGTAGGGCAGGTCGGAGTAGCACATGTGGGTGTAGCGGGCGTCGCCGTCCTGCCACGAGTCCTCGAAGCAGGGCGCCTTCTGGACCATCCCCAGCACGAAGCACAGGGCGGTCATGGCGAGCACGACCCGGACCGGCGTCCACCACGGGTGCCGGCCGGCGCGCGCGCCCAGCGGCCCCCCGACCGACTCGCTGAGGCTGGTGACGACCGGGTCGTCGCGGGTGGGGTGGACCCGGTCCCCGTCGATCACCTGTCGATCACCCGGAGCGCTCCCGCACCGCCTCCTGCTGACCCGGGGGCTGCTGCTCCTCCTCCTCGGGACAGTTGGGAGGACAGGGCGTCGGGGTCGGCGTGGGGGTCGGCGTCGGGGTCGGGGTCGGCTCCTCCGTCGGTGTCGGCTCCTCCGTCGGGGTCGGCTCCTCGGTCGTCGGCTCCTTGGTCGGCTTCTTGGAGGGCGGCGGAGGCGGCGGCGCCGGCTCGGACGTCGGGGCGGGCGGCGGCGTGTAGGGCACGTGGCCCTCCTCGGGGGCGTCACCGTCGACGTACACCGGTGGCGGGAACTCCTCGATCGGGAGCCCCTCCATGGCCCGTTGCATGACCGCGGTCCAGGTCTCGGCCGGGTAGTCACCACCGAAGTACGACGGCAGCCAGCCCTGGAGCTGCTGGTTGCCCCTGCCACGGACGTACATCACCGAGGTCGACAGCTGGGGGGTGTAGCCGGCGAACCACGCGGAGGAGACCTCACCCTTGCCGTTGGTCGCGGTGCCGGTCTTGCCGGCGACCGGACGACCCAGCGCCTGTGCCGCGGTCCCCGAGCCGCCCTGGACGACCTGCTGGAGCGCGTAGGTGACGTCGGCGGCGATGTCCTCGTCGACCGTCCGGTCCTCCTGGACCTTGTGGGTGTAGCGGGTCTCACCGTTGCGGTCGACGACCTTCTCGATGATGTAGGGCTCGGCGGCCTGCCCCTCGTTGGCGAGCGTGGCGTAGGCGTTGGCGATGTTGATCGGGCTGACCGTTGCGCTGCCGAGGGCCACCCCGGCGGTGGGCTCGAGGCCGGGGCTCGAGTTGGGGAAGCCGGGCGCCTTGCGGGAGGTCGGCTTCGCCGGCGGGAGCCCGAGGTCTTCGGCAGCGTCGAGGACCTTCTGCGGCCCGTTCTCCATGCTGTCGGTCATGTCGATGAACGCGGTGTTCACGGAGTTCTGCGTGGCGGTGATCATCGAGATCGCGGAGCCGTAGTCGGAGTCACCCTGGTTCTCGAAGTCGGTGCCGTCGTCGAGCACGATCGGCGAGTTGCCCTCGAAGGTGTCCCGGAGCGAGAAGCCGTCGCGGATCGCGGCCACGAGCGCCGAGGGCTTCATCGTCGAACCCGCCTGGCCGCCCGAGACCGCCCAGTTGATCTGGGAGTCGAGGTAGTCCTGCCCGCCGTAGATGCCCCGCACGGCCCCCGTGCCGGGCTCGACGCTGGCGACGCCGATGTGGAGGAACTTGTCGCCGAAGCCCTCAGGCTTCGCCTCGAGCACGCCCTGCTCCGCCGCGTCCATCGCCTTCTTGGAGAACGTGGTGGTCACCCGGAGGCCGCCGCCCTCGATCTCGTCCGCGGTGAAGCCGAGGCGTTCCAGCTCGTCGCGGACCATCGTCAGCACGTGGCCGCGCTGGCCGCCGAACTGGCTCTCGGCCTGGATCTTGGGGAACTTCGGCAACGAGCGCTGGGCCCGGTCGGCCTGACCGGCGGAGATGGCGCCGGTGTCGGCCATGCTCGACAGGACATAGTCGTAGCGCGCCTTGAGGTCCTGGCGCGCCTGCTTCCCGTTCGCCGGGTCGTACTTGCTCGGGTTGTTCAGCACGGTCGCCAGCACGGCGCTCTGCCGCAGGTCGAGGTTCTTGGCCTCGACGTCGAAGAACGCCTTGGCGGCCGCCTGGACGCCGTAGGCGCCGCGACCGAAGTAGATGGTGTTGAGGTAGCCCTCGAGGATCTGGGTCTTGCTCAGCTGTCGGTGCAGCTTCAACGAGAGCATGGCCTCCTTGACCTTGCGCTCGAGGGTCTGCTCCTGGGTGAGGTAGAGGATCTTGACGTACTGCTGGGTGATCGTCGAGGCGCCCTGCGTCGCGTTGCCCTGGGCGTTGCTGAAGGCGGCGCGCAGGATGCCCTTGGGGTCGAGTCCCCGGTCGGTCCAGAAGGACCGGTTTTCCGCGGCGATCACGGCGTCCTTCATGGACGCCGGCATCTCGTCGAGGCTGATCGACTCGCGGTTCTGGGTGGCGTAACGGCCCAGCTCGGTCTTCCCGTCCTCGTAGTAGACGAACGAGGTCTGGGTCTGGAAGTCCTCGTTGGGGTCCGGCACGTCGGTGACCGCATAGGCGACCACGAAGGCCGCCACCCCGAGCAGTGAGCACACCAGACCGACGACCAGCAGCCACTTTCCGGCCTTCTTGGCCCGGTCGCGGCGGCTCAGTCGCTGAGGCTTCTTGGTCACAGCAGGACCGGCGGCCCGGCGCTTTCCACTCAAGGGGACTCCGGATAGGGATCTCGGGGGTAGTCGATTGTCGACACGGCGACGCTGCAACACGTCGGGCGCGTCCGGTACAGGGTACGCAACACGCCGGGCACGAGCGAAGTCCTGACCCGCGCGAGATCGGCCACACGCCGCGGGACATGGCCCGCTCCCGGCAGTGTCCGGGAGCGGGTTGCCACCGGCATTCCCTGCCTGTTCGATGTATCGCTACGATAGGTCGCATGGCACGTCGTGGCGAAACCATCGAGCTGGCAGTCCTCGGGCTGCTGCACGAGGGACCCATGCACGGCTACGAGCTCCGCAAGCGCCTGAACCTCATGCTCGGCTGGGGTCGCGTCCTGTCCTACGGGTCGCTCTACCCCGCACTGAAGAAGATGCTCCGCGGCGCCCTCATCGCCGAGGTCGCCTCGACGACGACGCCGGTCACCCGGCGGCCCCGCATCGTCTACCAGGTCACCGAGCAGGGCCGGGCGGAATTCCGGAGGCTGATGTCCGAGGTCGGTCCGACCGCGTGGGAGGACGACAACTTCGACATCCGGTTCGCGTTCTTCGGCCAGACCGACATGGAGATCCGCCTGCGGGTGCTCGAAGGACGACGTACCCGCCTGCAGGAGCGGCTGGACCGCGTCCAGAACCAGCTGGCGATGACGCAGAAGGAAGTCGACCGGTACGCCGCTGAGCTCCAGCGGCACGGGGTCGAGTCGGTGGAGCGGGAAGTGCGCTGGCTCTCCGACCTCATCAATGCCGAGCGCACCGGCAGTGAGTCGTTGGCCGCGATCCCGGTCGTCCCTCCGGCTCGCCCGCCGAAACGGCGGAGTGCGAAGGCAAAGAAGTGACCCGGGCACACGTGACACGGGCAGAAGCAACAGAGGAAGGAAACCCGATGGGTTCGGTTCGAGTAGCAATCGTGGGGGTCGGCAACTGCGCCACCTCCCTGATCCAGGGCGTCGAGTACTACCGGAACGCCGACCCGAGCGGGGCCGTGCCGGGGCTGATGCACGTCACGTTCGGCGACTACCACGTCTCGGACGTCGAGTTCGTCGCGGCGTTCGACGTCGACGCCAAGAAGGTGGGCTTCGACCTCGCCGACGCGACCACCGCGTCGGAGAACAACACGATCAAGATCTGCGACGTCCCGCCGACCGGCGTCATCGTCCAGCGTGGCCACACGCTCGACGGTCTGGGCAAGTACTACCTGGAGACGATCGAGGAGGCCGACGCCGACCCGGTCGACGTGGTGGCGGTGCTGAAGGAGACCCGGGCCGACGTGCTCGTCTCCTACCTGCCGGTGGGGTCTGAGCAGGCCGACAAGTTCTACGCCCAGTGCGCCATCGACGCGGGCGTGGCGTTCGTCAATGCGCTCCCGGTGTTCATCGCGTCCGACCCGGTGTGGGCCGCGAAGTTCGAAGACGCAGGCGTGCCGATCATCGGCGACGACATCAAGAGCCAGGTCGGTGCCACCATCACCCACCGGGTCCTGGCGCGTCTGTTCGAGGACCGCGGCGTGGTGCTCGACCGCACCTACCAGCTGAACGTCGGCGGCAACATGGACTTCAAGAACATGCTCGAGCGCGAGCGGCTGGAGTCGAAGAAGATCTCCAAGACCCAGGCGGTCACGTCCAACATCGACCACGACATGGGTGCGCGCAACGTCCACATCGGGCCGTCCGACTACGTCGCCTGGCTCGACGACCGGAAGTGGGCCTACGTCCGGCTCGAGGGCCGCGCCTTCGGTGACGTGCCGCTGAACATGGAGTACAAGCTCGAGGTGTGGGACTCCCCCAACTCGGCCGGCATCATCATCGACGCGATCCGGGCGGCAAAGATCGCCAAGGACCGCGGCATCGGCGGCCCGATCATCTCGGCCTCGTCGTACCTCATGAAGTCGCCTCCGGTGCAGCTGCCCGACGACGAGGGACGCCGCCGGGTCGAGGCGTTCATAGCTGGCGACGAGTAGCCGGAGCGCAACCCGGGACACACATGGGTCGTTGACGGGTCCGTCCCGTCACACCCACGGCGACCAGGTGGTGCGGACGACGTTCAGGAAGCCTGGGCCGCAGCTGGTGACGCTGACGGTGACCGACCGGGCGGGCAGCGACACGGTGACACACCGGATCCGCGTCCGCCGCTGACCCCGTGTGTGGGGGGACGGTCCCCGGCCCATGGGGCCGGGGACCGTGTTACGGGCGACCCGCCCTATGCCTCCGACTCGGCCTTGACCCGGGTCAGCGTCTGCCGCATCCCGGCCCGCAGCTCCCGGGTGAAGGTCTCCTGGCCGCCGAGGGCGATCTTCGTGAGCCTGATCGAGATGTCGGAGATCCCCTCCGGGGCACGGCGTCGCTGGGTGACCCGCGTGCCGGTCTCGGTCGGCTCGAGCGTGAACGACCAGATCGTCTTGTTGTCCTTGACCCGGAACGCGAACTCGCGGTGGGGCTCGAAGGCGACCACCTTGGTCCGGGTGGGCCACATCAGCGGTCCGCGGCGGTTGATGTTGAACGCGCGGGTGCCGAGCTGGACCGGGCCGCCCCGCACGATCGTGCGGACCACCTGCGGGCTCCACCTGGACATCCGCGGGAGGTCGGTCACCAGGGACCACACCTTCGCCGGTGGCGCGACCACGTCGATGCTTTCCTCGAGGAGGGGCTCGTACTCGTTCATTCGTTCTCCGTCCATGGGGAAGCCGTGAACCTAACGCAGCGGCGCGGCCTCAGGACCGGGTCGACCACCAGTCGAGCAGTGCGGCCCGGGCCTGCTCCGGCGACTGCGGGCCACGCTCCAGCCGGAGCTCGAGGAGGAAGCGGTAGGCCTCGCCGACCTCCGGACCGGCTCCGATCCCCAGGGTCTCCATGATCTCGTTTCCGTCCAGGTCCGGGCGGATGGCCGCCAGCTGCTCTTCCTCGGAGAGGCGCGCGATCCGCTCCTCGAGGTCGTCGTACGTGCGTCGGAGGCGCTCGGCCTTGCGCCGGTTGCGGGTGGTGCAGTCGGCACGGGTGAGGATGTGGAGGCGCTCGAGCTCGTCGCCGGCGTCGCGGACGTAGCGACGGACCGCCGAGTCGGTCCACTCACCCTCGCCGTAGCCGTGGAAGCGCAGGTGGAGCTCGACCAGCTTCGCCACCGCGTCGGTCACGTCGTTGGAGAAGCGCAGCGCCCGCATCCGCTTGCGGGTCAGCTTGGCGCCCACGACGTCGTGGTGGTGGAACGTGACGGTCCCGTCCCCGACGAAGCGACGGGTCCGCGGCTTGCCCACGTCGTGCATCAGGGCCGCGAACCGGGCCACGAAGTCCGGCTGACCCCCCGGCACACGGTGCTCGAGCTCGATCGTCTGCTCCAGGACCGTGAGCGTGTGCTCGTAGACGTCCTTGTGGCGGTGGTGCTCGTCGCGTTCGAGCGCGAGGGCCGGCAGCTCGGGCAGGACGTGCTCGGCCAGCCCGGTCTCCACCAGCAGGGTCAGGCCGCGTCGGGGGTACGGCGCACACACCAGCTTCACCAGCTCGTCGCGGACCCGCTCGGCGGAGACGATCCCGATCCGGTCGGACATGGCCGTCATCGCGGTGACCACCCCCGGATCGACGGTGAACCCGAGCTGTGCCGCGAACCTCGCCGCGCGCATCATTCGCAACGGGTCATCGGAGAAGGAGTCCTCGGGCGTTCCCGGGGTGCGCAGCACGCGGTGCCCGAGGTCCGCGATCCCGCCGAAGGGGTCCTCGAAGGCGCGGTCGGGCACGCGGACTGCCATCGCGTTGACCGTGAAGTCCCGCCGGCCCAGGTCGCCGGACAGCGTGTCCCCGAAGTCGACCGCGGGCTTGCGCGAGGTCGGGTCGTAGGCCTCGGTGCGATACGTCGTGATCTCGACGTTCCAGGCGCCCTTGCGGCAGCCGATGGTCCCGAAGGCGCGGCCCATGTCCCAGATCGCGTCCGCCCATCCGGTGAGCAGCTCCTCGGTGCGGACGGGGCGGGCCGAGGTGGCGAAGTCGAGGTCGTTCTGGTGCCGGCCGAGCATGGCGTCGCGCACCGAGCCGCCGACCAGGGCGAGCTCATGGCCGGCGTCGCGGAACCTGCGGCCGAGCTCGTCGATGACCGGTGCGATCCGATCCAGCTCCTCCTCCACCGAGTGCTGCACCCGGGTCATCTGGAGCGGAGGAAGGCGGGCGTCGGACACGGCGAGCAACTCTATCGGCCGGGGAGGCTCCGGATAGAGTCGGCGCCGTGCGTCACCCGTGGTCCCTGCTTCCTGCCCTCGTGGCGGTAGCAGCCACCACCGCGCCGCCCGTGGCCTCGGCAGCCCCGGCAGAGGCACTCTCCGGCGACGACCGGCCGGCCCCTTCAAGCCGAGGTGCCGCCGCCACGGTTCGGCAGGCAGCAAGTCCGGCCTCGCGACAGGACGAGTCCGCGCTGGGGGTCACGATCGATGCCCTCTCGCCGTCGTACCTGCCCGCGCAGGGGCCGGTGCAGGTGAACGGCACCCTGACCAACCACACCGACGACCGCTGGGCCGCGATCAACCTGCACCTCTTCATCGCCGATTCCCCCATCACGTCACCCGAGGAGCTCGCCGAGGCCACCGAGCTCGACCCGGCCGAGCCGGTCGGTGACCGCATCACGACGCCGGGCACCTTCGACACGGTGACCTCCCTCGAACCGGGCGCGTCGGAGCAGTTCTCGATCAGGGTGGGGCGGTCAGACCTGGGCGTCACCGAGCCCGGGGTCTACTGGTTCGGCGTCCACGCGCTCGGGGAGTCCGACGAGCTGCGCGACTCCATCGCGGACGGGCGGGCTCGCACCTTCCTGCCCCTGGTGCCGCGCGGCCGTGGCTCGGTCAACACCGCGCTGGTGATCCCGATCCGCCATGAGGTCCGCTACGCCCCCGGCGGCCGGATCATCGACGCGCCGGCGTGGGCCAAGACGCTGGACATCGGGGGTCCCCTCAGGTCGCTGGTCGACTTCGGCGCCGCGGCCGGCTCCCGGCCGGTGACCTGGTTGGTGGACCCGGCGGTGCCCGACGCCGTCCGCGACCTCGTCGCGGGCAACCCGCCCAGACCCCTCGACGAGACCGTGCCCACTGCCGACGGATCCGCCTCGCCGTCCCCCACTCCCGACCCGAGCGACTCCCCCGCCTCGGAGTCACCGCCCGGTGAACCCGAGGAGGCGCCGGTGGGTGCCCCCCAGAACGCCGCGAGCGAGCCTGGTGCCGCCTGGCTCGAACGGTTGCGGGAGGCACTCGGTGGGGACGAGGTGCTCACCCTGCCCTACGGCGACCTCGACGTCTCCGCCGCCGCCGAGCGCCAGCCCGAGATGTACCAGCAGGCTCGGCGGCGCACGGGGGCGGTGCTCGAGGCGTGGGACCTCGACACCACAGCGGCGATCGCATCGCCGAGCGGTTACCTGCGGCCGGAGGCAGTCCGGATGCTCGACCGACGGTCCACGACCTTGGTCAGCGACCAGATGTTCGGCCTCCCGGTGCCGGCCCTGGCCGAGGTCTCCGGGCACACCGTCACCGTCACCTCCTCGGGCGCCGCTGCGGGCGGGCCGGGGCCCGACGACCCGCTGGGTCTGATGGCGGTCCGGCAGCAGATCCTCTCCGAGGCAGCCCTGCGGCTGCTCAGCCCGGGCCGCCGTCCCCTGGTGGTCGTGCTCCCCACGGAGTGGAACCCCGGCAGCACCAGCGGATTCTTCTCGGGACTCGACGTGCCGTGGCTGGATCTCACCGACGTCGACGCGGCCACGCCCGAGCGTGCCGAGCGCGTCGACGACGACCAGCTCGACTACCCCGAGAGCCAGGTCGTCCGGGAGCTCGATGCCGCGAACTTCGCCTCCGCCGACGCCCTGATCCAGATCGGCAAGACCCTCGACCAGGTGCTCGTCCGCAACGACGCGGTCGCCGACGAGGTGCTCTCCGAGGCTCTCAATGGACTCTCCTACTCGAGCCGGGAGCACCCCGACGCCTCACGGGCGGAGGCCGACCGGTCGAGGCAGCACATCTCCCGGCAGTTGTCCTCGATCCGGGTCGAGGCTCCGCCGGCCGTGACCCTGTCGAGCACGACCGGCCGGTTCTCCGCCACGATCGCCAACAACCTCGACCATCCGGTGCGGGTCCGCGTCGAGTCGCTCGCGGACGCGCCTCTCACGATCAGCGACACCGACACCATCGAGATCGCCGCTGGTGGCCGCAGCTCGGTCCTGCTGGAGGCCGCCACCACCCAGCTGGGCGTCCACAAGGTCGAGCTGGTCGTCACCGCCGAGGACGGGACCCCCCTGGGCTCCAAGGCCACCCTCCCGGTGCGCTCGGCCCAGGTGAGCCAGGTGATCTGGGTGATCCTCGGCACCGGGGTCGCCCTGCTGTTCGGCGCGATCGTCGTACGCCTGGTGCGCCGGGTACGCCGGGCACGGGCCGCATGAGCACCCACATGAGCACCCCATGACCCAGCCCCCCGTCGAGTCCACCGACGAATCGCGGATCCTCTCCTCCAGCGCGGTGATGGCCGCCGGCACGGTGGTCTCACGACTGAGCGGGTTCGTGCGGTCCGCCCTGCTCGTCGCGGCGCTCGGCAACGTGCTTCATGCCGACCTGTTCAACATCGGCAACACCGTGCCGAACATGCTCTACATCCTCGTGGCCGGCGGCATCTTCAACGCGGTCCTGGTCCCGCAGCTGGTCCGGGCGATGAGGAACGACGCGGATGGCGGCGACGCCTACACCAACCGCGTGGTCACCGCCGCCGTGCTCTTCCTCGGACTGGTGACGCTGCTGCTGGTGCTGGCGGCGCCGTGGGTGATGTCGCTCTACCTCGACCCGAGCTTCGACGACCCGGCGCTGGCCGAGCAGCGGGAGTCGGTGATCGACTTCGCGCGCTACTGCCTGCCGCAGGTGTTCTTCTACGGCATGTTCGTGCTGGTCGGCCAGATCCTCAACTCCCGCGGACGGTTCGGGCCGATGATGTGGGCGCCGATTGCCAACAACGTGATCGCGGTCGGGGTCCTGGTGGTCTACCTGCTGGTCTTCGGCCCGGCCACCGACGCCGAGCTGACCGCGGGTTTCACCAGCGGCCAGGAAGCGTTGCTCGGCCTGGGATCCACCCTCGGCATCGTCGCGCAGCTGGTGATCCTGCTGCCCTTCCTGCGGGCCGCGGGCTTCACGTTCCGGCCCCGCTTCGACCTCAGGGACACCGGCCTGGGCCACACCCTGCGGCTCGGGGCATGGACCGTCCTCTTCGTGGTGGTCAACCAGATCGCCTACACGGTGGTGGTCCGGCTCGCCTCCGGTGGTACGGCGGCCGCGGTCGACGGCGGCACCGGAACCGGATACACGGTCTACGCCCAGAGCTTCCTGATCGTGATGGTCCCGCACTCGGTGATCACGGTCTCCCTGGCCACGGCGATCCTCCCCCGCCTCAGCGACCGGGCGAACGTCGGAGACCTGGCCGGCCTCGCCCGCACCCTGGGCATGTCGTTGCGCAGTGCCCTGACCGTCGTCCTGCCGTTCGCCCTCCTGCTGCCGGTGATCGCCCCGGACATTGCGCACGTGGTGTGGGGATGGGGTGCCGGTCGCGATGGGTTCGAGCTGTTCGCTCCCACGCTCTCGCTGTTCGGCTTCGGCCTGCTGTTCTTCACCGTCCACTACCTGACCCTGCGGGGGTTCTACGCCCTCGAGCGCACCCGCACGGTCTTCTGGATCCAGTGCGTCATCGCGACCACCAACGTCGCGGCGGCGGTGGTGCTGGTGTCCCTCGCCACCGCTGAGGACACCTCGCCCGCGCTGGTGCTCGCCTACACGGCGTCGTACGTCGTCGGCTCCGTGCTGTCCTACCTCGTCCTCCGGCACCTGCTCGGTGGGCTGGAGACCGGGCGCCTGGCGCGATTCCTGGTCCGTCTCCTCATCGCCGCGGGCATCTCGACCGCGGCCGCGTACGGCGCGAACCTGGCCCTCGACCAGCTCGGCAGCGATCCGAACCAGGCCGTCGCGGCGGTGCGAGCCGCGGTCGTCACGGCCGTCGACGTTGTCGTCTTCATCGTGGTGGCGCGCCTGTTGCACGTGCGCGAGGTCACCGACGTCCTGGACACGGTGACGCGGCGGCTCCGCTCCTGAGCTCAAGCCTGAACCGCCCTACGATGGGGGCACCAAATGCCGTGGAGGGAAAGGCGTGCCGAACTCGATCCGACCGGGCGACGTCCTGGCCGACCGCTACCTGCTCGTCGACCTGCTGAGTGAGAGCGGTTCGGGCAGGTTCTGGCGGGCGCACGACCGGACGCTCGACCGGCACGTGTCGGTCCACGTCATGGCCGCGGACGACGAGCGGGCCGAGGGACTCATGGAGGCTGCCCGACTCTCCGCGACCCTCCACGACCGCAGGATCCTGAGGGTTCTCGACGTCGACCAGCGCGACGACGTCTGCTACGTCGTCAACGAATGGGGCTCCGGGAGGTCGATCGACATCCTGGTTGCCAACGAAGGTGCCGTGGGCGGGCGGCGGGCCGCGTGGATCGTCTCCGAGGTCGCCGAGTCGATCGCCCTCGCCCACGACGCCGGCGTCGCCCACGGCCGGCTCGTCCCCGAGAACGTGATGATCGACCAGACCGGGTCGGTCCGGATCATCGGGCTGGCGGTCGAGGCCGCCCTGCTCGGACTCCCGGCCGGCCGGATGTCCACCGATGTCACGGACCTGGCCGGGCTGCTCTACTACCTGCTGACTGCCAAGTGGCCCGGGGTGTCCCGCTCCGCCGTCCCCGCCGCCCCCCTCGAGAACGGCCGGGTGCTGCGCCCTCGTCAGGTCAAGGCCGGTGTCCAGCGACCACTGGACAGCTTGTGCGACCAGGTGCTGAATGCGCCGGGAGCGGCCGGTGTGGCGCACCGCCCCGGTCTGCACAGTGCGCACGGGATCCGCGAGACGCTGCGTGACTTCGTGGGCGACGTCGCGGCCATGGCGGAGGCCGAGGCGAGCGCGGGGCTGCACTCGGGTGCACCCCTGCCGGGTCGCCCCCCTCCGCCCGGCCCGACGATCCGCTTCAAGGCACCGGGCCCGACGATCACCCCACCCGCGGGGCAACCTTCGGCCCAGCCCCCGGTCGACTCACCGGGCCCACCGCGCGAGGCTCCTGCCGAATCCTCGGACCTGCCCACGCAGGCCGGCGTGCCCATCTTCGACGACGAGAACGACGAGGTCTCCTGGCTGGCAGCACGCGCGGACAAGCCACCGCCCCCACCACCGTTCGAGGAGCCGCCCGAGCGACCACTCTTCGCACCGGAGCCGGCGGCCGGCCGACCGGCCCGCACACCACGTCCGGGTGGCGTGGCCCCCGTGTCGCAGGAGTTCTGGCCCTGGGAGGCCCCCACGGGCAGTGGCGTGATCCCGGCGGCCGAGGACGAGGAGAAGGACGAGGTCCCCGGCCGGAGCTGGATGCGGCTGGCCGCGGCCGTGGCCGCGAGCTGTCTGCTGCTGATCGCCATCGTGTTCGCATTCAACCTCGGGCGTGGTCGTTCGCCCCTGGGTGCCGAGACCGACCCGGCGTCCGAGCCTTCCGACTCGACCGCCACTTCCACCGCCACGCCGATCACCGAGCTCACCGCCACCGATTTCGACCCGCAGGGCGATCCGCCGGAGGAGAACCGCGAGCTGGCGCCGCTGGCGGTCGACGGCGACCCGGCGACCGCCTGGCGCACGGTGACCTACGAGCAGGACCTGGGACCCACCGGCCTGAAGACCGGCGTCGGTCTCCGGCTCGACCTCGGGTCCGCCCAACAGGTCACCGAGGTGGACCTGACGCTGGGTGGGACGCCCAGTGACGTGAGCCTCTACCTCTCCGATGACCCGCCGCAAGGCGTGGCCTCGCTGACCCCCGTGGCCAGCGTGACCGCAGACGAGCAGCAACTGGTGACCCTCGACGAACCGGGCACCGGACGCTTCCTGACCATCTGGTTCACCTCCCTTCCCGAGGCAGAGGGCGGATACCGCGGCGAGGTGGCCGAAGTCGTGGTCCGGGGATAGCCGCCGCATGACCACCCCACGAAGCCGCTCGCTGCGCTCACGCCTCCGCGGGGACCCCGGATGAACTCCGACGCGGGCAACGACCGCTCCGACGCCGCGCTGCTCGCGGCCCACGTCGACGGAGACAATGACGCGTTCGGCGTCCTGTTCGCGCGGCACCGTGATCGGCTGTGGGCGGTAGCCCTGCGCACCATGGGCAACCCCGAAGACGCGGCCGACGCGCTGCAGGACGGCCTGGTGGCGGCCTTCCGCCGGGCGGGGTCGTTCCGTGGCGAGGCGGCGGTCACCACCTGGCTGCACCGGGTCGTGGTCAACGCCTGCCTCGACCGGATCCGCGCCTCGAAGGTGCGCCGGGCCGAGGCGCTGCCCGACGACCTCGACGCCTACCGCGGCCGTGGGTCCCTCGTCACCAGCACGCCGGCCGACCCCGCGGACCGGGCGGTCGAGGTCGATCGGCGTCGACAGGTGCTGGCGGCCCTGGACAGCATCCCCGCCGACCAACGCGCCGCACTGGTGCTGGTGGACATGGAGGGATACCCGGTCGCGGAAGTCGCGGTGATGCTCGACTGCGCGGTCGGGACGGTCAAGTCCCGATGCTCCCGCGGCCGGGCCCGGCTGGCCGAGCTGCTCGAGGTGCTGGCGCCGGGACGTGACCCGGACCACCCCACCCCCGGGAACCCCGTCGAGTCGCCGCCCGTCCGATCCACACAACCCCGCGGCCCCCCGAAGTCGACCTGAACCGCCCGCCCCACAGCCCGCGAACGCCCGAGAGGAGGCGCACAGCGTGACCCCCAGCGACGACCCGCTGACGCCGGCGGAGGAGGACGTGCGCCGCCTTCTCGCCGAGGCGCGCCACACCGAGCCCACTCCCCGCGACGTGGTCGCGAGGCTCGACACGGTCCTGGAGGACCTCGCCCAGGAGCCGAGCGGTGCCGCGCCGGTCGTCGACCTGGCCCGGCGACGACGCCGGGCCAGTGCCTTGCTGGTCGCTGCCGCCGCGGTGGTGGCCGTCGGGGTCGGCCTGGGCCAGGTCGGCCTGGGCCAGGTCCTCACTTCCCAATCGGGAAGCGACGCGTCACAGGCCGGAGACGCAGGCCTCGCTGACCAGGCGGAGCGCGAGGCCGCGCAACCGAGAGCCCAGTCCAACGGTGCCGAGAAGCCCGTCGAAGTCGCTCCCCTCGAGGACAGCGACAGGGTCAGGCTCAGTTCGGTGCGCCCCCACCACTTTGCCGACGACCTCACCGCCGCGCGCCGAGCGCGCCGCGAACTGGGCTCGTTCGCGTCCAAGGCGGATTCGGCCAACGCGGCAGCCGGCGTCCTCTGCTCGGCCGGCTCCTGGGGAAGCGGCCGATTCGTCCCGGTCCGCTACGGGAAGACCCCGGCCGTCCTCGTGTTCCGACGCCCCGTGGGTGACACCCAGGTCGTCGACCTGTTCCTGTGCGGCAGCGAGGAGCCGGTCCGCTCGGTGACCCTGCCGGCACCCTGACCGACCAGGGCGCGGTCCTGCGCTCGCCGGGAATGCGCCTCGCCTACGATCGGTTCCAATCACGACCATCCGGTTACGCCACCGATCAAGGGATGCCACCGCACATGACCGACTCCGCCCCGCGCAACGTCATCATCATCGGCTCCGGCCCCGCGGGCTACACCGCCGCCGTGTACGCCGCCCGCGCGTCGCTCGCCCCCCTCATGTTCGAGGGTTCGGTGACCGCCGGGGGTGCCCTGATGAACACCACCGAGGTCGAGAACTTCCCCGGCTTTCGCGACGGCATCATGGGCCCGGCGCTCATGGACGAGATGCGCGCCCAGGCGGAGCGCTTCGGCACGGAGCTGGTGACCGACGACGTGGTCGAGGTCGACCTGACCGGGAACACCAAGGTCGTCAAGACCGCCACTGACACCTACACCGCCCGCTCGGTGATCCTGGCCATGGGCTCGGGCTACCGGAAGCTCGGGCTGGCCCGCGAGGAGGAGCTGTCCGGCCGCGGGGTGTCCTGGTGCGCCACCTGCGACGGCTTCTTCTTCCGCGACCAGCACATCGCGGTGGTCGGAGGCGGGGACTCCGCCGTCGAGGAGGCGACGTTCCTGACCCGCTTCGGTTCCAAGGTCTCGCTGATCCACCGCCGCGGTGAGCTCCGCGCCTCCAAGATCATGCAGGAGCGGGCCTTCGCCGACCCCAAGCTGGAGTTCGTCTGGAACGCCGAGATCGAGTCCATCAACGGCGCCGACCAGCTCGAGTCGGTCACGCTGCGCGACACGGTGACCGGTGAGACCCGTCCCCTGGACGTCACCGGACTGTTCATCGCGATCGGCCACGACCCGCGGTCGGAGCTGCTCACCGGTCAGGTTGACCTCGACGAGAACGGCTACGTCCTGGTCCGGCACCCGTCCACCCACACCAACCTGCCCGGCGTCTTCGCCTCGGGAGACCTGGTGGATCACCACTACCGGCAGGCCGTGACCGCCGCCGGCACCGGCTGCGCGGCCGCCCTCGACGCCGAGAGGTACATCGCGGCTCTTGACCACGAGGCGTCCACCGCCGGGGACGCCCTGACCACCGAGGCGGTCACCGAGACCGTCCAGACCGCGGGAGCCTGAGGCGCTCTCTCAGGCGCGGAACAACTGTCCCCGCCCTGTTGTTCACTCCTTCAGAAACCGACGAAAGGTAGATCCGTGGCCGACATGCAAGCCGTGACCGACTCCGATTTCGAGACCCAGGTCCTCAAGTCCGACAAGCCCGTGCTCGTGGACTTCTGGGCGGAGTGGTGCGGTCCCTGCCGCCAGGTCGACCCGATCCTCAAGGAGATCGCCGCCGACCACGGCGACAAGATCACGTTCCTCAAGATGAACGTGGACGAGAACCCCGTGACCCCGTCGTCGTACCGCGTGACCGGCATCCCGACGATCAACGTCTACCAGGGCGGCGAGGTCGTGAAGTCGATCGTCGGGGCGAAGCCGAAGGCGGCGCTCCTCAACGAGCTCTCCGACTACATCGCCTGAGCGTCACGGCCCGGGTCGCTGTCCTCAGCGGCGGTTCGGGCCGGTCACCTTCGGGGCGGCCCGCACCGGGCGGACGGCCCCGACCAGCCGCTCCAGCGCGGCCTCGACCTCGGTGCGCCAGGTGACGGTGGTGCGTAGGTCCATCCGCATCCGCGGGGTGGTGCTGTGCGCCCGCTGGGTCTTGAAGCCCACCCGGCTGAGGAAGTCCGCCGGGAGCACGCAGGAGTTCCGGCCGCGTGTGTCGCCGAACGCCTCCACGGCCCGGATGTCGCGCTCCACCAGATCCCGCGCCATGCCCTGGACCAGCATCCGGCCGAGCCCACCGCGCCGGTGGCCCGGATCGACGTACGCCGTCGTGAGCAGGACGGCGTCCGGGGAGACCGGTGCTGTCGGGAAGCCGGCGGCGCCGGGGACGAACGCCTCGGGGGCGTAGACGACGTGACCGACCGGCTCGCCGTCGACCAACGCCACCCGCCCGCAGGACCCCCACTCACGCAGGACGTGTGAGGTCCAGATCTCCTTCTCGGCGGCGGGATCCGACACCAGGGCCCGGCGGACGGGGTCGAGCTCCCAGAACAGGCAGGTGCGGCACGGCGCCTCCAGCGCCCCCAGCAGGTCCGGCGTGAGCCGGACGACCTTGCGCGACATTCCGTCTGCCTCCCGGACCCATGCTAGACCCGGCTCCGCGCCTGAGAGGATGTCGGCCGTGCGCCAGATCCGGCAGAGCAGAAAGCTCCATGACGTCCGCTACGACGTCCGCGGACCCATCCTGGTGGAGGCCCAGAAGCTCGAGGCCGAAGGCCACCGCATCCTGAAGCTCAACATCGGCAACCCGGCGCCGTTCGGCTTCGACGCGCCCGACGCGATCGTCGCCGACATCGTCCACCACCTGCCCGACTCCCAGGGGTATGCCGACTCGCAGGGCATCTACCCCGCCCGGACCGCGGTGGCGCACTACTACCAGGAACACGGGATGCGCGACGTCACCGTCGAGGACGTGTTCATCGGCAACGGTGTCTCCGAGCTGATCTCCATGGTGCTGCAGGCCTTCGTCGACGACGGCAACGAGATCCTGGTGCCAGCCCCCGACTACCCGCTGTGGACCGGAGCGGTCACCTTGTCGGGTGGCCGGCCGGTGCACTACCGGTGCGACGAGGACGACGACTGGAACCCCGACCTGGCCGACATCGAGGCCAAGATCACCGAGAACACCCACGCCCTGGTGATCATCAACCCCAACAACCCGACCGGTGCGGTCTACAGCAACGCAACCGTCGAGGGCCTCGTCGACATCGCCCGCCGCCACCACCTCGTGGTCTTCGCCGACGAGATCTACGAGAAGATCCTCTTCGACGACGCCGTCCACCACCACGCGGCCACCGCGGCCGGGCACGACGTGCTCTGCCTGACCTTCAGCGGCCTCTCCAAGGCTTACCGGGTCTGTGGCTACCGGGCGGGCTGGGTGATGATCTCGGGGCCGCGAGAGATCGCCGAGGACTTCCTCGAGGGCCTCACCCTGATCGCCAACATGCGGATGTGTGCCAACGTGCCCGCCCAGCACGCGATCCAGACCGCCCTCGGTGGCTACCAGTCCGTTCAGGAGCTGATCGTCCCCGGCGGTCGCTACTACGAGCAGAGCATGCTGGCCCACACGTTGCTCAACGAGATTCCCGGCGTCTCCTCGGTGCGGCCCAAGGGCGCGCTCTACTGCTTCCCCCGGCTCGACCCGGAGGTCTACGCGATCGACGACGACGAGCAGTTCGTCATCGACCTGCTGCGGGCCAAGAAGCTGCTTGTCACCCACGGCACCGGGTTCAACTGGCCGCTGCCCGACCACTTCCGGCTGGTGACGCTCCCCGACGTCGCCATGCTGGAGGAGGCGATCGGCCGGATCGCCGACTTCCTCGCCACCATGCGCTGACGGCTAGGCTTGGCCGGCAGCCGCCGACCGAGAGGGCGCCCACGTTGCGTGACCTGACCTACCCGCCGATCATCGTGGCCGCCAAGGCGGCCTTCCGGCTGCTGGGCCAGCGGATCCACCTGACCGGCACCGACCACGTGCCGCGCGAGGGCGGAGTGCTGCTGGCGGTGAACCACGTGGGATACGTGGACTTCGTCTACGGCGGCCTGGCCGCCAACCCGTCCGGGCGGAAGGTCCGGTTCATGTCGAAGCGGGAGCTCTTCGACCACCGCTACACCGGGCCGTTGATGCGTTCGCTGCACCACATCGAGGTCGACCGCGGCGCAGGGACGGCCTCCTACGACACGGCGGTGGAGTACCTCCGGGCCGGCGAGGCGGTCGGAATTTTCCCGGAGGCCACGATCTCGCGGTCGATGGAGCTCAAGGAGTTCAAGACCGGGGCAGTGCGGATCGCCGCCGCGGCCGGCGTCCCGCTGGTGCCGGTGGTGCTGTGGGGGACGCAGCGGATGATGACCAAGGACCACCCGCGCGACTTCTCCCGGGGCAAGACCATCCTGATCCGGGTGGGCCAACCGCTGCATCCGACCGGTGTCGATCCGGTCGCCGAGACTGCCGACCTCCGCGCCGCGATGTCGCAGATGCTCGACGAGGCGATCGCGGCCTACCCCGCCGACGAGCAGCCACCCAGGGCCTGGTGGGTTCCGGCCTCCCACGGTGGCAGCGCGCCCTCCCCGGAGGAGGCGGCCCGGCTCGACACCGAGGAGAAGCATCGCCGCGCCGCCCAGCGGGCGGCACGCAAAGCACGACGCTAGATCTGCAGATCCACAAGCCGCTTCATGGCTTTGTCACTTTGTCGACATAGCGACGACGGGATTCAGATGGGGCGGTCGTCGCGGTTGCGCGGGTCCATCACGTCCACGATCCGCTGCAGGTCCTCCATCGAGGCGAACTCGACGGTGATCCTGCCCTTGCGCTGGCCGAGGTCGACCTTGACCCTCGTCTCCAGGCGGTCGGAGAGCCGGTCGGCCAGTTCGGTCAGCCCGGGCGCCACGGGCTTGCGACGCACCTGGCGCGCGGCCAGTGACCCGGTCTCACCGACCGCGACCAGTTCCTCGAGCCCGCGGACGCTGATTCCCTCGGCCACCACTCGCTGCGCCAGCTTGTCCTGGAGCTCGGCGTCCTCGACCGCCAGCAGGGACCGGGCGTGGCCGGCCGAGAGAACCCCGGCGGCCAGGCGTCGCTGCACCGCAGGGGTGAGCCGCAGCAGCCGCAGGGTGTTGCTGATCTGGGGACGCGAGCGGCCGATGCGCGAGGCCAGCTCCTCGTGGGTGCAGTCGAAGTCCTCGAGCAGCTGGGCATAGGCGGCTGCTTCCTCGAGGGGGTTCAGCTGCGATCGGTGCAGGTTCTCGAGCAGCGCGTCGCGCAGCATCGCGTCGTCGCCGGTCTCGCGGACGATCGCCGGGATGGACTCGAGGCCGGCCCGCTCCGCGGCCCGCCAGCGCCGCTCGCCCATGACCAGCTCGTAGTCGTCCTCACCGACCCGGCGGACCACGATCGGCTGCAGCAGCCCGACCTCGGAGATCGAGTGCACGAGCTCCGCCATCGCCTCTTCGTCGAAGACCTGGCGGGGCTGGGCATGGTTGGGCCGGATCCTGGAGGGCGGGAGCTCGGCGAAGTAGGCGCCCGCGACCATCGTCGGCACACCAGCGCCCTGCGTCGGGCCCTGCCCGCCGCTGTCGTCAGCGTAGGTCGCGGGAGCGCCATCCGCCCGGACCTCGGCACCCGGCGCGTCGACGCCCTCCTGGGCGGTCGCCGGGGCGGTGGGGATCAGAGATCCGAGGCCGCGGCCGAGGCCGCGGCGGGGGTTCTTGGTGCTGGTCACGTCGGTGCTCCCTTGGTGGCGATCTCGCGGGCGGCTTCCAGATAGCACAGCGCCCCGGTCGAGCCGGGGTCGTAGGTCATCACCGTCTGCCCGTACGACGGGGCCTCGGAGACCCGCACCGAGCGCGGGACGGTCGTCTTGAGCACCTGGTCCCCGAAGTGCTCGCGGACCTCCTCGGCCACACCTTGGGCCAGGCGGGTGCGGCCGTCGTACATCGTGACCATGATGGTGGAGACCTTCAGGCGCGGGTTGAGGTGCTGGCGCACCATCTCGACGGTCTCCAGCAGCTGGCCGAGACCCTCGAGCGCGTAGTACTCGGCCTGGATCGGGATCATCATCTCCTCGCCGGCGACCAGCGCGTTCAGAGTCAGCAGGCCGAGTGAGGGCGGGCAGTCGATGAACACGTAGTCGAAGCGCTCGTCCCCCACCTCGGCGGCGGTGCCGACGAGGGGGTGGCCGTTGATCGCCCGGGCCAGCCGGCCCTCGCGAGCCACCACGCTGACGAGCTCGATCTCGGCCCCCGCGAGGTCGATCGTTGCCGGGACGACCATCAGGCCGGCGACGTCCGGGCAGGCCACGCCCACGTCGGCAAGGGGGGCGCCCTCCACGACCGCGTCGTAGGTCGACGGCACACCGCGACGGTGGTCCACCCCCAGCGCCGTGGAGGCGTTGCCCTGGGGGTCGAGGTCGACCACCAGCACCCGCTGACCGAGCTGGGCCAGGCCGGCGGCGACGTTCACCGTGGACGTGGTCTTGCCGACGCCACCCTTCTGGTTGGCCACGACCACGACGCGGGTGGCCTCGGGCCGGGGCAGTGCCGGCCCGATCTGCGCCCCGTGCCGGGCGCGGACGGTGTGTTCCGCCGCCCGGGCCAGCGGGGTGCTGTGGTCGCCGTACTGCTGGTCGGCGGTGTCGTCCGGGCTGTCCGCCAGGTCGCCGGCGGTGCGCACCACAGGGATTTGCGTCTCGGTTTCACGTGAAACCGGAGGATGTTCGACTACTGGCTCGCGTTGTGGAGAAACGTCCTCACCCTGTGGATAACCGCGCTCACCAGGCCAACCGAGACCAGTGGATAACTCCTGCGAGGCATTGGCAGGCCAGCCCAGTCGGCGGATCGCCGTGCTGGAAAATGTCTCGCCCACGTCGCCCCATTCCTCCGTAGTCGGCCTGGTTTCCGAGTCCCGGTGACCTGTTCGGTCACCCGCGGCGTCGTCGCTTCTTCTCCGCCGACCCCTTCGGCCGGGCCAAACGTACTCCTGCCGATTCGGCCCAGGCCACCCGGATCGCCGTCGACGGTGAATCCGCCACATTCGCTCCCACCGAACAGATCTCCGGTGGGGCGCAGCCGAGCCGGCGGAGCATCGACTCGGCGGCCGTGATCTCCTCCGCTGCCGACGTCCCCTTCATCGCCACCAGCGCCCCGGTCGCGGCGACGAGCGGCATGGACCAGGCCAGCAGCCGCTCCAGTGGGGCCACCGCGCGAGCGGTCACCACGTCGAACGTGCGGCTGCCGTGCAGCGCCTCGGCTCGTGCCCGGTGCACCTCGACCCCGCTGAGACCGAGGTCCGCCACCACCTCCTGCAGGAACGTCGTCCTCCGCAGCAGCGGCTCCACCAGGGTGACCGTCAGGTCGGGGCGGGCGATGGCCAGGACGATCCCGGGCAGACCGGCACCGGACCCGACGTCGCAGACAGTTGAGCCGGGCGGCACCAGCTCCCCCAGCACGGCACAGTTGAGCAGATGCCGCTCCCAGAGGCGGGGTCCCTCGCGCGGGCCGATCAGGCCCCGGACCACGCCCTCGGTGGCCAGGAGCTCGGCGTACCGCTCGGCCAGCTCGAACCGACCGGGTGCGAACACCGTCCGGGCCGACGGAGGGGGAGGCGGTGGCGCCCCCGGATCGGATGGTTTCACGTGAAACCGCGCGTCAGTCGGGGAGGATCACCACGTACCGGCGCGGCTCCACGCCCTCGGACTCCGAGGTCAGGCCGGCGGCGGCGACCGCGTCGTGCACCACCTTGCGCTCGAACGGGCTCATCGGGTCCAGGCTCCGGCGCTCGCCGCTCTCCTTGACCTCGCTGATGGTCTTCTCCGCCAGCGCCTCGAGCTCCTCGCGCTTGCGCGCACGGAAGCCGGACACGTCGAGCATCAGCCGGGAGCGCTCGCCGGTCTCCCGGTAGACCGCCAACCGGGTGAGCTCCTGCAGCGCGTCCAGGACCTCGCCGTCCCGGCCGACCAGCTGGTTGAGGTCGGCGCCCACGATCGAGACCGACGCGCGGTCGCCCTCCACGTCCATGTCCAGGTCGCCGTCGAGGTCGGCGATGTCGAGCAGCTCCTCGAGGTAGTCGGCGGCGATCTCGCCCTCCGTCTCCAGGGCCTCCAGCCGGCCGACCGTCGGCTCGGCGGTCTCCTCGACCGTCTCCTCGCCGCTGGTTCCCTCGGCCCCCTCTTCGGTCGCCTGGGTCTTCGTGTCGCTGTCGTGCTCGCTCATCGATTCTTCCCCTTCTTCTTGCTCGTGGGTCGGCCGCCGCCGGATCGGCGTTGCTGGCGCGACTGCTTCTTGGGTTGCTGGCGTTGCGCGGGGCGCTGCTCGGTCGTCGAGGTGCCGGTTTCCGCGGCCTCGTCGGCCGGCACCGTCGCGACGCCGTGCCTCGTGGCCTTGGCCTTGTCCCGCTCCTCCTTGGCCCGGGCGGCCGGTGTGCCGGGCGCGGGGTTGTTGCGGATGACGTAGAACTGCTGGCCCATGGTCCACAGGTTCGACGTGGTCCAGTAGAGGAGGACGCCGATCGGGAACGCGATGCCGCCGACCGCGAACACCAGCGGCAGGACGTAGAGCAGCATCTTCTGCTGCTGGGCGTAGGGCCCGCTGAGCGCGTCGGCCGGCATGTTCTTGCTCATCAGCTGGCGCTGGGTGAGGAACGTGGTCGCCGTCATGGCGATCACCAGCAGGGCCGCCATGATCATCACCCCGACGTCGCCGGTGCCGAAGGCGCTCAGGAACGTCTCCGAGAGCGGCACCCCGAGCAGCTCGGCCTGACCGAAGTCGTCGGCCTGCTCCTGGGTGAGAACGCCCTTCGGCTCCCCCTTCGCCGCGTTGTTCAGGATGCTGAAGAGCGCGAAGAAGATCGGCATCTGCAGCAGGATCGGCAGGCACGACGCGAACGGGTTGGTCCCGCTCTCGCGGTAGAGCTTCATTGTCTCCTGGGCGAGACGCTCCCGGTCATGGCCGTACTTCTTCTGCAGCTCCTTGACCTTCGGCTGGATCAACTGCATGTTCCGGCTGGACTTGATCTGCTTGACGAACAGCGGGATCAAGGCCGCCCGGATCACCAACGTCAGCCCGATGATCGACAGCGCCCAGGCCGCGCCACCCGCCGGGTCCATGAACGTGCTGAACAGCTGGTGGAACAGGTCGAGCACGAACGAGATGGCGTAGTACAGCGGCGTCATGATGAAGCTGCCGAGCTCGCTGAAGAAGTCGATCATCAGGCTCCTTGGCCGGGGGTGAGGCTCGCCGCAGCGCGAGACGGGTGAGGTGGAACGGGGTCGTAACCGCCGGCCGCCCAGGGGTGGCAGCGGGCGAGACGGCGCACGGCGAGCCAGCTGCCGCGAAGACTCCCGTGCTCCGTCACCGCCTCCAGGGCGTAGGCCGAGCACGAGGGGTGGTAGCGGCAGACCTGCCCGTAGATCGGGCTGATCACGGCACGGTAGGCCCTCAACAGGCCGATCAGCACATACTTCATCGAATCACTCGAGTCAGGCAACGAGCCAGGTCGTCGCGGAGTTCCGCGTACGACGCCCCGGCGGACGGTGGCAGGGCCCGCACGACGAGCAGCGACCCGCTCGGGAGGGACAGCTCACGGACCAGCTCCCGCAACCGGCGCTTGATCCGGTTCCGGGTCACCGCGTTGCCGACGGCCCGGCTCACCACGAACCCGATTCGTGGTTGGTCCTCGTCGTCTGGACGCGCCAGATGGACGACGAGGGTGGCGCTGCCCGCTCGCCGACCTGTCCGGATCGCGAGCGAGAACCCCGCGCTCCCGGTGAGCCGGTGGGCCGCACTCGACACGAACGCATGCCTGGCCGGGGACGGCCGGCTCAGACCGACAGGCTCTTGCGGCCCTTGCGGCGACGCGAAGACAGGATCGCCCGACCGGCACGGGTGCGCATGCGCAGGCGGAATCCGTGGACCTTGTGCCGGCGACGGTTGTTCGGCTGGTACGTACGCTTGCTCACGAGTTATCTCTTTCGATGGTCTACAGGAGTGCACCGGGCGCGGATCAGCGGTGGGCCTCATCGGCTGGCACCGCTCACCCACGACGAGGAACGACCTGTTCGTGGACATGCGGCACCGGTCGACACCTGGTGACCGGCCAACGGTACGCGCTGGGTTCCGAGCGGGTCAAACCACCGCCCGACCACCTGCTGAAAGCCTGTGGATTACGCCTTGCCGCCACCCCTCGCGGCTTGTTACCTTCGCCCTCACCGAGTTTCCCCGGCACCGCCGGACCACCTCGCTCGCAATCCGGGTGTGACGCACGCAACAACCTGCCGATACCCCCGCTGACCTGGGGAAACAGCGATCGTGGCTCCACCCGCGTGGCCCTCGGGCAGGATCCTCCAGGAATCGGAGGACGGGTGCACAGCCTGTGGACAAAGCTGTGGACTGACTAGGCGGGCACATTTCCGCGACCAGCGATGAACCATCGAAAGCAGGGCTCCGTGGAGCACAGTACGGCCGATCTCGGCGCCGCCTGGCGCAATGTCGTGGAAGAGCTCCAGCCCAACCAGCGCGCATGGCTGCGCGCCAGCGAGCCGGTGACCCTGCACGAGAGCACCGCCATCATCGCCGTCCCCGACGAGTTCACCCGCAGCCAGCTCGAGGGCCGGCTGCGCGGCCAGCTCGAGGATGCCCTCACCGTGGCCTTCGCCCGGGAGATCCGGCTCGCGGTGACGGTCAACCCGGCCCTGCAGCCCCCCGTGGGCAACCCCGAGTACGACCCGAACCAGTTCAACGACGAACCAACAAGTGGAGACATCGACAAGTCGACAAGTGGCTTTGAGTCTTCGGGGCTCGCCGACCCGACGGGCCCCCCTCACGCCGACCCGCCCGCCGTCGCGCGCCCCACCGCGCTCGAGACCCGGCTCAACCCGAAGTACACCTTCGAGACGTTCGTCATCGGCTCCTCCAACCGCTTCCCGCACGCCGCCGCCGTGGCCGTCGCCGAGGCTCCCGGCAAGGCCTACAACCCGCTGCTGGTCTACGGCGACTCCGGACTCGGCAAGACCCACCTGCTGCACGCGATCGGCCACTACGTCCGCAGCCTCTACAGCGGGGCCAAGGTGCGCTACGTGTCGAGCGAGGAGTTCACCAACGAGTTCATCAACGCCATCCGCGACGACCGGCAGGACCGCTTCAAGCGGCGCTACCGCGACGTCGACGTGCTGCTGATCGACGACATCCAGTTCCTGGAGGGCAAGACCCAGACCCAGGAGGAGTTCTTCCACACCTTCAACACGCTCCACAACGCCAACAAGCAGATCGTCCTCACGTCCGACCGACCCCCCAAGCGGCTCGAGCGGCTCGAGGACCGCCTGCGCAACCGGTTCGAGTGGGGCCTGATCACCGATGTACAGCCCCCGGACCTCGAGACCCGAATCGCGATCCTCCGCAAGAAGGCCGCGATGGACCGGATGACCGCTCCCCCGGATGTCCTCGAGTTCATCGCCTCCAAGATCCAGACCAACATCCGCGAGCTCGAGGGCGCCCTGATCCGGGTGACCGCCTTCGCCAACCTCAACCGCCAGGAGGTCGACATGACCCTGGCCGAGATCGTGCTCAAGGACCTGATCCCCGAGGGCGGCGAGCCCGAGATCACCGCCGGGCTGATCATCGCCCAGACGGCGGCCTACTTCGGACTGTCGATCGAGGAGCTGACCGGGCCGAGCCGGGGCCGGCACCTGGTCATGGCACGACAGATCGCGATGTACCTGTGCCGGGAGCTCACCTCGCTCTCACTGCCCAAGATCGGGGCACAGTTCGGCAACCGCGACCACACGACGGTGATGTACGCCGACCGCAAGATCAACCAGCTCCTCGCCGAGCGCCGAGCGGTCTTCAACCAGGTCAGCGAGCTCACCAATCGCATCAAGATGCAGGCTCGTCAGTCCTGAGGCCCCCTCCATGAGCCAGCCGAATGTCCAGCCGAATGTCCAGCCGAATGTCCAGCCGAATGTGTCGTCGGATGCCTGTGGACAGGGTGTGCGCCGATCCGGCACTTCGCGGGACAGCCTGTGCACAGGCCGGGGGACGACAGCTGCCGACCTGGTGTCGTCCACACCCAATGCCCGGTTCGTCGCTCGCTCGTCCACACCCGCTGTGCACGCGGAATCACCATCTGACCTGCGCCGATCCGCTCTCTCCACAGGATCCACCGCTGCTACGACTCCCACGAACCGACACACTGAATAGATCTTCGGTGAACTACTACTCCGCTCGCATCCTGGGGACGACCGCCCCGATCCATCCCAACTCTCCCGCCCGGGCCGAGCGCATGGCAGGATGCTCAATCCAGAAGCCGACTGACGTCGTAAGGACACCAACACCGTGAAGTTCCGCGTCGAACGCGACGTGCTCGCCGATGCCGTCGCCTGGGCTGCCCGCAGCCTCCCGGTCCGCCCGAGCGCCCCCGTGCTCTCCGGCCTCCTCATCGACGCCGGCGACGAAGGCCTGGTCCTCTCCACCTTCGACTACGAAACCTCCGCCCGCGCGACTCTCTCCGCGGAGGTGTCCGGCGAAGGCCGTGCCCTGGTCAGCGGCCGCCTGCTCGCCGACATCTGCCGCAGCCTGCCCGCGAAGCCGGTCGAGATGGTGCTCGACGGCCCACGGGTCTCGCTCACCTGCGGCTCGGCCCGCTTCACGCTGCAGACGATGCCGGTCGAGGACTACCCGACCCTGCCCGACATGCCCACCGCGACCGGCACAGTGCAGAGCGACGAGTTCGCGCACGCGGTCGCCCAGGCGGTCACCGCCGCCGGCCGCGACGACATGCTCCCGGTGCTGACCGGTGTCCGGATCGAGATCGACGGATCCACGATCTCGCTCCTCGCGACCGACAGGTTCCGGCTCTCCCAGCGTGAGCTCGGCTGGGACCCGCGCACGCCCGACGAGTCGCTGGCGGCGCTGGTGCCCGCCCGCGTACTCGGCGACACCGCCAAGTCGCTCACCGCCGGCAGCGAGGTCACGATCGCCCTGGCCGCGAGCGGCCGCGGTGAGGGCATCATCGGTTTCGAGGGCGCCGGCCCCGGCGGGCTGCGCCGGACGACCACCCGGCTGCTCGATGGCGAGTTCCCCAAGGTCCGCAGCCTGTTCCCCAGCGAGCACCAGACGGTGGCCAGGATCGACAAGGCGACCCTGATCGAGTCGGTGAAGCGGGTGGCCCTCGTGGCCGAGCGCAACACCGCGGTACAGCTGGCCTTCAGCGACGGCGTCCTCACCCTCGACGCCGGGTCCGGAGACGAGGCGCAGGCGTCGGAGTCGATCGAAGCCCAGATCGAGGGTGAGGACATCACCACGGGCTTCAACCCCCAGTTCCTCCTCGACGGGCTCACCGCGATCGACGAGGAGGTCGTCGAGCTGGCCTTCACCCAGGCTTCCAAGCCGGTGGTGCTCTCCGGCTCGGTGCCCCAGGGCCGCGACGACTCCGGCTTCCGCTACCTGCTGATGCCCCGACGCCTGCTGTCGTGAGCCGGCGCGTGATTGACTGACGAGATGGACATCGGGCTGGTCGGTCTCGGCAAGATGGGCGGCAACATGCGCACCCGGCTGCGCAACGCCGGCCACACCGTCGTCGGTTACGACCGCAACGCCGAGGTCTCCGACGTGGAGAGCCTCGAGGCGCTGGTCGGGAAGCTGCCCACGCCACGCGTGGTGTGGGTGATGGTGCCCGCGGGCGACCCGACGCGTGAGACGGTCCGGGCGCTCGGCGAGCTGCTGGACGAGGGCGATCTGGTCGTCGACGGTGGCAACTCCCGGTGGACCGACGACCAGATCCACGGCGACCATCTCGCCGGCAAGGGCATCGGCTTCGTCGACTGCGGGGTCTCCGGCGGCGTCTGGGGTCTGGAGAACGGCTACGCCCTGATGTACGGCGGCTCCGACGAGGACGTCGCGAAGGTCCAGCCGGCCTTCGACGCACTCAAGCCCGAGGGTGAGTTCGGCTCGGTCCACGCGGGCGGAGTCGGAGCCGGCCACTTCTCGAAGATGGTCCACAACGGGATCGAGTACGCCGTCATGCAGGCCTACGCCGAGGGCTGGGAGCTGCTGGACAAGGTCGACGTCGTCGACAACGTGACCGAGGTCTTCCGCTCCTGGCGCGAGGGCACGGTCATCCGCTCCTGGCTCCTCGACCTGCTCGTGGCCGCCCTCGACCAGGACCCCGACCTGGCCCAGATCAGCGGCTATGCCGAGGACTCCGGTGAGGGTCGCTGGACCGTCGAGGCCGGCATCGACAACGCCGTCGCGACCCCGGCGATCACCGCCGCCCTCTACGCGCGGTTCGTCTCCCGGCAGGACGACTCCCCGGCCATGAAGGCGGTCGCCGCGATGCGCAACCAGTTCGGTGGCCACGCCATGCGGACCGGTGCCCCCAAGGGTGGAGACGCCCCCGGCGAGGGCACCCCCGACCAGTCGGGGGCGGCGAAGCAGGCGGGCTCCGGGGATTCTTCGGAACCCGCCGAGAGCTAGCCCGCGGTGTACGTCGCGCGTCTCCAGCTGCTCGACTTCCGTTCCTACGGCGAGGTCGACGTCGCGCTCGAGCCGGGGGCCAGCGCGTTCCTCGGCCGCAACGGCCAGGGGAAGACCAATCTCGTCGAGGCGATCGACTACCTCTCCCGGCTGGCTTCCCACCGGGTCACGACGGACGCGCCGCTGGTGAGATCGGGTGCCGACCGGGCCCTGGTGCGTGCGGTCGTCGTACGCGAAGGACGGGAGGCGACGCTCGAGGTCGAGATCAACCCGGGTCGTTCCAACCGGGCCAGGGTGAACCGCTCACCGCTCCCCCGTCCGCGCGAGCTGCTCGGACTGGTGCGGACAGTGGTCTTCTCGCCCGAGGACCTCACCCTGGTCAAGGGGGACCCGTCGGAGCGCCGGCGCTTCCTCGACGACCTGCTGGTCCTGCGCACCCCCCGGCTGGCCGGCGTCCGCTCCGACTACGACCGGGTGCTGCGCCAGCGCAACTCGCTGCTGAAGACGGCGGCCGCGGCGCGCCGGGGATCCTCGGGCGAGACCACGGCGCTCTCGACCCTGGAGGTGTGGAACGCCCACCTGGCCCGGACCGGCGCCGAGCTGCTTGCCGAACGGCTGGCCCTGGTCGAGGAGCTGCGTCCCTACCTCGGCAAGGCCTACGAGACGGTGGCGCGCGGCGCCTCACGTGACGACGCCGAGATCGAGTACCGCCCGTCCTTCGGCCTGTCCTCCGAGCTCGTGGAGGAGGTCTCGCAGAAGCCGTCCGGCACCCACTCACTGGTCGAGGCACTGCTCGAGGCGCTCGCCGAGCGCCGCAACGACGAGCTCGACCGCGGCATCTCGCTGGTCGGCCCGCACCGCGACGAGCTCGCGCTCGGCCTGGGCACGCCCGAGGCCCGGCTGCCGGTCAAGGGCTATGCCTCCCACGGGGAGTCCTGGTCGTTCGCCCTGGCGTTGCGGCTGGCGTCCTACGATCTGCTCCGCGCCGACGGCGACGACCCGATCCTGATCCTGGATGACGTGTTCGCCGAGCTCGACACCGATCGGCGGGCACAGCTGGCGGACCTGGTCTCCGGTGCCGAGCAGGTGCTGGTGACGGCCGCGGTGGCCGCGGACGTGCCCGAGTCTCTGTCGGGCGTCCGGTACGTCGTCGGCGACGGGGAGGTGACCCGCGATGGCTGAGGACGACGAGCACGACCCCGCCCCGGACGAGGCGGTGGACAAGCCGGACGACCACGCCGAGGACGGCCTCGACCTGGCGCGGGCGCTGACCCGTGCGTCCGCCCGCTCGACCCCCGTCCGCAGGGCGAGGAAGAAGACCGCGGGCCGGCGCCCCCGACCCGGCCGCGCCTCCGGGGCCCACCCCGACGAACGGGACCCCCAGCCGCTGGACACCACCGTGGGCCGGATCGTCGAGGACCACGGCTGGGACCTCAACCTCCGCGTGCAGGGCGTGTTCGCCCGCTGGCCGGAGATCGTAGGAGCTGAGATCGCCGCACACACCACACCGGAGACCTTTGCCGACGGCAAGCTCGTCGTGCGCACCGACTCCACCGCCTGGGCCACCCAGCTGAAGCTCCTCGCACCGAGCGTCGTACGCCGTCTCAACGAGGACCTCGGCCACGGGACGGTGACCGTGATCGAGATCCTCGGCCCGCACGGGCCCACCTGGAAGAAGGGTCCCCGGTCGGTGCGCGACGGCCGCGGCCCCCGCGACACCTACGGCTGACCGACCCGGCCGAAACCCACGGGCGGGGAGCGTGAAATCTGGCGATCTGGCGGCCTTGCGGACGTATGGGGACCCACGCGCCACCCTGAACGGGCCTCGCAGCCGCCTTCACGCGGCGCTCAGGGGCGCTTCTCCTCCACAGATCCCCCGATTCGAGGGGGCGGGACGTGGAATGCGGGCCGTCAGGCGGTATCATGGACGTTGGGTCGCCGGCTCATCACAGCCGCGGCCTTCTGTATGTCAGCGCCACGCCGGATCCGGGCCGAGCCCGGCCCGAGTGGCCCGTTACGAAGAGGTGTGCGTGACCGACGAAGCCCCCGTCGAGACAAGCCAACCATCCGCCACCGCACCACCCCTCGGGGTCGAGTACGACGCCTCCGCGATCCAGGTCCTGGAGGGCCTCGAGGCCGTGCGCAAGCGACCCGGCATGTACATCGGGTCCACCGGCGAACGCGGCCTGCACCACCTGATCTGGGAGATCGTCGACAACGCTGTCGACGAGGCGCTCGCCGGCCACTGCGACCGGATCGTGCTCACCCTGCAGCACGACGGCGGGGTCCGGGTCGAGGACAACGGCCGCGGAATCCCCACCGACACCGCTCCCGGTCAGGACATCCCGGCCGTCACGCTCGCGTTGACCATGCTGCACGCCGGCGGCAAGTTCGGCGGCGGCGGCTACAAGGTCTCCGGCGGGCTGCACGGTGTCGGCGTCTCCGTCGTCAACGCCCTGGCGAGCCGGCTCATCGTGGACGTGAAGAACCGCGGCCACCTGTGGCGCCAGTCCTTCCGGATCGGAGTCCCCGAAGGTGAGCTCGAGCAGGTCCGGCCCATGGAGCCGGGCGAGAGCACCGGCACGACCGTGACCTACTGGGCCAGCGAGGAGATCTTCGAGACCACGACGTACTCGCTCGAGACGATCACCACCCGGATCCGCGAGTACGCCTTCCTCAACAAGGGTCTGGAGATCGTGGTCCGCGACGAGCGACCCAGGGCCGACGAGCTCGCCGACGCCGTCGAGGACGACACCGTGGCGTCCGACGTCGACCAGTCCGGGACCGACGCGATCCGCCGTGCCCAGGGGGGAGGGATCGAGCAGGTCTTCAAGTACGACCGCGGCCTGGTCGACTACGTCGAGCACCTCAACCGGCGCAAGGACAAGGCCAACCCGACGGTGATCTCCTTCGAGGCCGAGACGCCCGAGAGCGCCGAGCAGCACATGAGCCTCGAGGTGGCGATGCAGTGGAACACCACCTTCACCGAGTCGGTCCACACGTTCGCCAACACGATCAACACCCACGAGGGTGGCACCCACGAGGAGGGTTTCCGCGCCGCCCTGACCGGCCTGGTCAACCACTGGGGCGAGGAGTGGGGGCTGGTCAAGAAGCGTGAAGACCGGGTCTCGGGCGACGACATCCGCGAGGGCCTGACCGCGATCGTCTCGGTCAAGCTCGCCGAGCCGCAGTTCGAGGGCCAGACCAAGACCAAGCTCGGCAACACCGAGGCCAAGGGCTTCGTCCAGAGGATCATGAACGACCAGCTCGGCGCCTGGCTCGAGGAGAACCCCGCCGAAGGCCGCGACATCGTGCGCAAGGCGCAGGCCGCTGCCTCCGCGCGGATCGCCGCGCGCAAGGCACGCGACCTCGCGCGCTCCCGCAAGGGTCTGCTCGGCGGCGGCGGCCTTCCGGGCAAGCTGTCGGACTGCCAGTCCACCAACCCCGCCGAGTGCGAGGTCTTCATCGTCGAGGGCGACTCCGCCGGCGGTTCGGCCCGGCAGGGTCGCGACCCGCGGGTGCAGGCGATCCTGCCGATCCGGGGCAAGATCCTCAACGTCGAGAAGGCCCGTATCGACAAGGTGCTGGCCAACACCGAGGTCCAGGCCATCATCTCCGCGCTCGGCACGGGCATCCACGAGGAGTTCGACCTCGCCAAGCTGCGCTACCACAAGGTGGTGCTGATGGCCGACGCCGACGTCGACGGCCACCACATCAACACCCTGCTGCTGACGCTGCTGTTCCGCTTCATGCGGCCCCTGATCGAGCACGGCTACGTCTACATGGCCCAGCCTCCGCTCTACCGCATCCGCTGGAACAAGCCACACGAGCACGAGTTCGTCTACTCCGACTCCGAGCGCGAGCTGCTGACCCGCGACGGCCTGGAGCAGGGCAAGAAGCTTCCCCGGGAGAACCCCGTCCAGCGCTACAAGGGGCTCGGCGAGATGAACGCGGAGGAGCTGTGGGAGACCACGATGAACCCCCAGCAGCGGCTGATGCTGCAGGTGACCCTCGACGACGCCGCGCAGGCCGACGAGGTCTTCTCCACCCTGATGGGCGAGGACGTCGAGCAGCGACGGTCCTTCATCCAGCGCAATGCCAAGGACGTTCGCTTTCTCGATATCTAGCTGTCTTGTGGGATCGCTAGACACGAGTAGAACGCGACAGAGAGACGAAGTGACGTGACCGAGCAGACCGGAAATCTGATGAGCGACGGCGACAGTCCTGGACCGGGCGGCCGGATCGAGCCGATCGAGCTGCAGACCTCCATGCAGCGCGCCTACATCGACTACGCCATGGCCGTCATCGTCGGCCGCGCGCTGCCCGACGTGCGCGACGGGCTCAAGCCGGTGCACCGTCGGGTGCTCTACGCCATGTTCGACGGCGGCTACCGACCCGACCGCGGCTTCTCGAAGTGTTCCCGCGTCGTCGGTGACGTGATGGGTCAGTACCACCCGCACGGCGACACGGCCATCTACGACACCCTGGTCCGGCTCGCCCAGCCGTGGGTGATGCGGGCTCCGCTGATCCACGGCCAGGGCAACTTCGGCTCGCCGGGCAACGACGCCGCGGCGGCGATGCGCTACACGGAGTGCCGGATGGCGCCGCTTGCGCTCGAGATGGTCCGCGACATCGAGCAGGACACCGTCAACCTGCAACCCAACTACGACGGCCGGTCCGAGGAGCCGACGGTGCTGCCGTCGCGCTACCCCAACCTGCTGGTCAACGGGTCGGCCGGGATCGCGGTCGGCATGGCCACCAGCATTCCGCCGCACAACCTGCGCGAGGTCGCGGCCGGCGCGCAGTGGGCCCTCGAGCACCCGGACGCCACCCGGCACGAGCTGCAGGACGCGCTGGTCGAGCGGATCAAGGGCCCCGACTTCCCCAACGGCGCACTGATCGTGGGCCACGACGGGATCGAGCAGGCCTACCGCACCGGCCGGGGCTCGGTCACGCAGCGAGCGGTGATCGAGATCGACGAGGACAGCAAGGGCCGCACGACCCTGTCCATCACCGAGCTGCCCTACATGGTCAACCCCGACAACCTCGCGCTGAAGATCGCCGAGCTGGCCGACTCCGGCAAGGTCCAGGGCATCTCCGACGTCCGCGACGACTCCTCGGGTCGCACCGGCCAGCGGCTGGTCGTCGTGCTCAAGCGCGACGCCGTTGCGCGAGTCGTCCTCAACAACCTGCTCAAGCACACCGAGCTGCAGACCAACTTCAGCGCCAACATGCTGGCGCTGGTCGACGGCGTCCCGCGGACGCTGACCATCGACCAGTTCATCAGCAACTGGATCGCTCACCAGATCGACGTCATTCAGCGGCGGACCCGCTTCCGGCTCGCCGAGGCCGAGAAGCGCGCCCACGTGCTGCGCGGGCTGGTCAAGGCGCTCGACATGCTCGACGAGGTGATCGCCCTGATCCGGCGTTCACCGGAGGTCGACGACGCCCGCGCGGGGTTGATCGAGCTGCTGGAGATCGACGAGATCCAGGCCAACGCGATCCTGGACATGCAGCTGCGGCGTCTCGCGGCGCTGGAGCGCCAGAAGATCGTCGACGACCTGGCGCGGATCGAGCTCGAGATCGCCGACCTCGAGGACATCCTCGCCAACGAGTCGCGCCAGCGGCAGATCATCGGCGAGGAGCTCGCCGGGATCGTCGACAAGTACGGCGACGAGCGCCGTACCCAGATCATCCCTGCCGACGGCGACCTCTCGATGGAGGACCTGATCCCCGACGAGGAGCTGGTCGTCTCGATCACCCGGGGCGGCTACGCCAAGCGAACCCTGCGCCACCAGTACCGCACCCAGAAGCGCGGCGGGAAGGGCGTGCGCGGCGCCACTCTGCGGGGAGACGACGTCGTCGAGCACTTCATCGCGACGTCCAACCACCACTGGCTGCTGTTCTTCACCACTGCCGGACGCGTCTACCGCACCAAGGCCTACAACCTGCCCGAGGCGTCCCGCGACGCCAAGGGAGGACACGTGGCCGGGCTGCTCAGCTTCCAGCCCGACGAGGACATCGCGCAGGTGCTGGCCATCCGCGACTACGAGCAGGAGCCGTACCTCGTGCTCGCGACCCGCAACGGTCTGGTCAAGAAGACCCGATTGGGCGACTACAACAGCCCCCGCCAGGCCGGCGTGATCGCAATCAACTTCCGCGAGGACGACGACGAGCTGATCGGTGCCGAGCTGGTCAACGCCGACGACAACATCCTGCTGCTCTCCCGCAAGGGCCAGGCGATCCGGTTCCGTGCCGACGACACCCAGCTGCGGCCGATGGGGAGGGCGACGTCCGGGGTCTACGGCATGAAGTTCCGCGAGGGCGACTCGCTGCTCTCGATGTCGGTGATCCGTGCCGAGCAGGTCGCGGCCGAGGAGGCCGCGGAAGCCAAGGCGACGGCCTCCGGCGAGTCCACGGCGGCCGGCGAACTGCCCGACGTGAAGGAGCAGTACGTCTTCACGATCACCGACGGCGGCTTCGCCAAGCGGTCGAGGATCTCCGACTACCGACTCCAGTCGCGCGGCGGCATCGGGATCAAGGCGATGTCGCTGGCCAACGAGGAGCGCGGCGTGCTCGTCGGTGGCTTCATCGTGGAGGAGGGCGACGAGATCCTCTCGATCACCCAGGTCGGCCAGGTCGTGCGCAGCCCGATCAACGAGCACTTCCGGGCCACCGGGAGGTCCACGATGGGCGTCAGGTTCGTCACTCCCAAGGAGGGCGATGCGGTTGCCGTGGTGGCGCGCTCGGTCGAGACCAAGGAGTCCGACGTGCTGCCCGACGAGTCGGCCGAGTCCGGCGACGACGTGGACGCCAAATCGCCTGAAGCGGCCGGGGATGCGACAATTGCCGGATCGGGAACCACTCCGACTGACACCGAGCCTCCGGAGGAGGGTGACGCCTGATGACGGAGCGCCCCGCTGAGCGCACCGCCACCCGCACCGGCAGCCATGCCGGCAGCCACGCCGGGCGCGGTGACGACACCTCAGCGCGCCCGCTGTCCGACCGGATCCAGGCCAAGCTCGCGAATGCCGCTGACGAGCACCGCGCCAACGCCAGGGCCGACTCCAAGCCCCCGGTCCGAAAGTCGTCCCCGCGCAAGGGACCGCGCCGAGCCCGGCTCCGGTTGACCCGGGTCGACCCGTGGTCGGTGATGAAGACCGCCTTCCTGCTCTCGATCGCGTTCGGTCTGGTCACCGTGGTCTCGGTGTTCATGGTCTGGTCGGTGCTCGGTGCCGCCGGCGTCTGGGACTCGATCAACCAGACCGTCCAGAACATCCTCGGCGGCGACGGAGCCGGCGACTTCGACGTCCAGAACTACGTCGGCGTCTCCCGGGTCATGGGATTCACCATGCTGGTGGCGGTCATCGACGTCGTACTCATCACTGCGATCGCCACCCTCGGCGCGTTCCTCTACAACATGGCGGCGGCGCTGCTCGGCGGCATCGAGGTCACCCTCACCGAGGACCGCTGAGCACACCCACGCCGGTTTTGTTGGCGTCCTCCACGGTGGGGTAATGTTCCCCTCCGGTCGCCGGTCCGCACCGGTGTCGTGTCCGCCGGCAACAGCCGGCTCCGGGCCTATAGCTCAGACGGTTAGAGCGCTTCCCTGATAAGGAAGAGGTCACAGGTTCAAGTCCTGTTAGGCCCACACCGGGGGCTCCACCCCCGCCGAGCGAGGAGTCACCATGAAGAAGGTTCTGCTGGTCCTGGCCGCCGCCATCGGCGCCGCGGTCGCGCGCAAGAAGCTCGAGGAGAGCCGCGCCGAGCAGGAGCTCTGGGCCCAGGCGACCGACAACGTCGACCCTGCCAGCGGCCCTGGCGACCGGAGGGCCTGACCGGCCGAGGTGCCCATGAGGGGCCATGGCGCAATTGGTAGCGCACCTGCTTTGCAAGCAGGGGGTTAGGGGTTCGAGTCCCCTTGGCTCCACCGATCCGTCAGCTTGTCGCTGACAGGCCGAACGGGACCGTGTCCCATCACGGTCTCGTTCGATTGCTCCCCGGCGGTCAGGGTGTGAGCACCTCTTCCTCGAGCTCGACCACACCCGCGAAGGTGAGGAAGTCGCCGATGGTGAAGGCGCCCTCGTGATCAACACTGGGCGAGAAGCCCCGGCGGGCGTTGAGGTAGGAGTCGGGGTCGACGGCCATCTGGTCGAGGAACACCTCGGCCACGATGCGCCCGCCGACGTCACCGAGCCGGACGCCGTTCTCCTTGAGCTGGGACTCGGCCAGCATGTAGAACCACAGCGGTGCCTCGCCGTTGAAGCTGGGGTAGGCGGTGTGGTTCAGGCCGAGCTTGTTGTTGGCGAGCACCGGGATCCCCATGTGCCGGGCGACGTCCTGGCCGCTGGGGATGTCGTAGCGCGCGCTCCGGATCAGGGTCAGCTGGGCCAGGATGTTCGTCCCGGCGCTCGGCAGCCCGGGTGCGCCGAGCGGCAGGTTGAACAGCGACTCGGAGATCTTGGTGTCCAGCTTGCGGGACAGGTTGCCCTCGAACTCCTGGGCGCCGTCGATCTCGAAGAACTCGCTCCAGTCGATGTGCGTCCGCTCGTTGAGGTGCTGCGCGCCACGCAGGTCCTCGGCGCCGGGCGTCAGGTCGAAGACCTTGATCGGGGCGTCCTCGGAGAGGTCGTTGACCTCGTAGGAGTCACGGACCTGGGAGTGCCCGTAGCGGAACACCGCGGTGGAGAACTCCGTGGGGGTCATCGGGGCGTCCGGGTTCCCGGGCTGGTAGAACCCGTTGGTCACCGGCTTGCCCAGGAACAGGTCCACCCGGTCCTGGCCGACCACGTGCGGCAGGTAGTCATTGACCACGACCCACTGGTAGTGCCACCGCGTGAGCCGGCGGGCGGTGTTGAAGTTCGCGCCCTCCTCGATCAGCCGGTTGTGGAAGCTCTGCACCGCCAGGTGCATCTGGGCGATGATCACGTTCTCGTCGTTGCGAGGCTCGATCAGCAAGGCCCGACCGTTGGCGTCGCGGACCAGGTCATCGATCCCGTTGACCTGGTCCTCCTCCTCGGTCACCTTGAAGGTGCCGTCTGGGTTGTAGAGGTGGCTGCTGCTGGGGTCGGTGCGCCCCTTGCCGTAGACCGAGTCCAGGTCGAATGCGGCGGTGCGGAAGTTCTTCAGGGTCGTCGGGTCCAGCTGACCTGCCGGCAACGGGTCCAGGTTGCGCGTCAGGTCGTGGTCGATGAACTGTCCCAGGTAGGTGAAGCCGGCCGGCACACCGTCATTGTCGAGCTGGGCCAGGCCCTTGTCCCGCTGCGTCTGCACGAGATCGGTCAGCGCCTGATCAGTGGGGGTGAACCCCTGGAACCCGGCCCGACCGGGGTCGGCGTCGAGGGTCGGGAACATTCTCCCGAAGCTGCTCTGCTGGCTCGGATCGACCGCCCCGGCCATGGAAGCGCCGACGAGCGACAGGGCGATCGACGTGACCGCGGCGGCGGCGAGTGGACGACGGAATGAACGCGTACGTGTATGCATGGTTTGGACCCCTTGCTGGACAGACCAGCTCCCCACCCCGGAGAGCGTTGTAAAACTCTTGAGAGACGTTCCGGGGCGGGGGTCAATAGACCGTCAAAGGGCTGGTCGGACACCCTCTTTGGCAGACTGCGCTGTCATGCCTGTCCGTCCGCTGGAGGTGTCGCTGCTGGGTGCGGCCCTGGTGCTCACCGCCGGTTGCGGACGAGAGGTCCCGCCCCCGGATGCGCAGCCCTCGCCCGTCCACTCGCCCACGACGACCGCGCACCCGCTGTTCGACGCCGGCCTCGAGCCCGCCGAGGCGGCGCTCACCATGGTCCCCGCCTCGGCGACGATCGTGACCGTCACCGATTACGACGAGATCCGCAAGGACCTGGGCGTCCCCGACCTGACGAGCGACGATCCGGCATCGGACCGCTTCGACTTCTGGGAGCGTGCCCGGAGCGAGGCGCCGCTGCTGGCCGAGGGCATGCTGCGGGCCGACAACAGCGAGTTCCTGCTCGACTACGGCTTCACCCAGGACGACGTCGACTGGGAGGCGCACTTCACCGGCCCGGACGGCAATGGCTACCTCTTGGCGTTCCGGCCCGACCTCGACCTCGACTCCGTCTCGCGCGCCGTCGAGGCCGGTGCCGGGCCGCTCGACGGGGCTCGGGTGATCGCGAAGGACCACCTCGTGGTCGCCGGCACCGCCGAGGACGGAGTGGGCGTCTGGGCGCACGACCCGACGTGGGACGGCCTGGTCGGCGAGCCCGCGGAGGCGACGTACCTGCGGCGCGGCTGCATCCCCCTGAACGACGCGCTCGGCCCGGACGCCGGTGCGGAGGAGCAGCAGGACCTGCTGGCGAAGCGCCCGGTCACGAACCTCGACGACCTCGCGGGCTTCACGATCGCCTTCGGCGACCACAACGCGACCGTCCGCCTGGAACCGAACCGCGATGACCTCTTCGACCGGATCGACCTCGGCCGGGACTGGCCGGTGCCGGGGTTCCAGGGCGGATTCCGCGCGGGGGTGGGCGACCCGGGCAGTGGACGGATCGGCTACGCCGTGCCCCGGCCCGCGCAGGCCGCGGCCCTGACCTTGCTCGAGGAGCTGCCGTTCGCGGTGTGCAACGACGTCACCCCGATCGCCGAGCCCACCGGGCTCTGACGTTCAGGGGGTCGAGCTGGCCTCGAGCTCGTGCAGGTTCTTCACCGTCTTCGAGGTTCGGGCATCCGCGGGGTCCGGGCAGGTGCCGAAGAGCCGGTCGGCGGTGCCGGTGGTGGTGACGGTGAACCAGTAGTGCTCGTTCTTGTAGTGGTGCAGCCGGTGGTTGCGCCAGACCTTCTTGTACGACGCGCTCCTCGGCCGGTAGTCGGAGTGGATCAGGTAGTGGGTCCACTCGTAGCCGATCTTGAGCCCGTAGACCGAGACCAGCAGGCTGAGCGCCGCGGCGGTGGTCGGCATCGCCAGCCACGCCACGACGACGTACGCCGGCAGCAGCCAGGCCAGTGCCCGCCAGGGGATGAACACCAGCGGGATGTCTCGGGGGTCCGCGTGGTGCTCGCGGTGCTTGCGGGCCAGCAACGAGTCGACCTCGACCGGACCGACGCGGCGGGGACGCCAGTGCAGGATCCCGACGTGGATCAGCCACTCGATCACCGGGAACAGCGCGACAAGTGCTCCAGGGATCACCAGTTCCCACCACGAGCCGCCGCCCACCAGCACGCGGGCGGTGGCGGATCCCAGCAGGAAGGTGGACATCATCCACGGCGAGGGGTGTCGCCAGAAGGCGCGCCAGGCCACACCCAGCGTCACCTGGGTGCGACGGCTACCCGTGATCCGCTCTTCGTCTGCGGCCAGTCGGGTGCGGGCGAGGGCCTCGATGTCGGGGCTGGTCTTGCTCACGTTGTCTCCTCGAGGGCTTCGAGTGCGGTGATCAGGTTGTGGGTGGCCGGGCGGAGCACCCGCTCCGCGGCAACGCAAGCGGTGTCGGCATCGCCCTCGGCGATGGCAGCGGTCAGGACCCGGTACGCGCCGATCTGCCCCACCTCCTCGCGCATCAGCGACGCCAGCGCCTCCAGAGCGGGTTCGTAGGCCGCCCGGAGGCTGTTGAACATCAGCCGGAAGGTCAGCGAGTCGGCGGCGTCGACGACCAGGTCCCAGAACGACAGGGCATGCCGCTGGCGCTCGACGTCGTCGTCGGTGGCGGCCAGCGCGTCGACCAGCTCGGTCAGGGCCACGGCCACGGCGGGGCCCCCGCGCTCGGCGGCGAGGCCTGCCACGCCCGGTCCGACGACGAGCCGGGCCTCGAGGATGCTGCGGGCCACCGCCGTGTCGAGGTTGCCGGCACGCACGAGCAGACGAGGCAACAGGTCAAGGCCCGCGGTCTTCCGGAAGTCGCGAACCGTCGTGGAGCCGCCCTGGCGGACCTCCACCAGCCGGGTCTGGGCCATCCGCTGCAGGGCTTCGCGGACCGCTGGCCGGGACACACCGAGCACCTCGGCCAGGCGGCGTTCGCTGGGGAGGGTCTCGCCGGCCTCGATCTCACCGTCGACCATGCCGGCGAGGACCTGGTCGAACACCGCGTCGGGGACCGAGCGGCGGCTGATGGGCTGCAGGGGCATGCGAGAGACCGTAATCGCCGGCGTGGCCGGTGGTCAAGTGGTATGACCAGTTGGTGGTTTGTAGGCTGCCAGACGTGCACACGCTCCTGTCCCCCCGGTTCTGGGGCGTGCACCTCCTGGCGCTGGCCTGCGTGGTGGTCGCCGGGTTGCTCGGCGCCTGGCAGTACGACGCGTGGCAGGAACGCCGCGCTGCCGAGGCGGCCGACCTGACGCAGCAGGACCCGATCCCGCTGGCCGACGCGATGGGCCCCGACGATCCCTTCCCTGGGGACCGGGTCGGCCAGCCGGTGAACATCGAGGGCACCTGGGTCTCCGAGGGAACGGTCTTCGTGTCCGGCCGCGAGCACGACGGGCGCACTGGCTACTGGGTGGTGACCCCGCTCGCCGTCGCCGCGCCGGACGGCCCCGCAATTCCGGTCGTCCGCGGGTGGGTCCTGTCGCCAGACTCGGCGCCCGCGCCGCCGACCGGAGCAGCCGAGCTGGTCGGCTGGCTCCAGCCGCCCGAAGGATCCACCGCCGACGACGAGGACCCCGACGACGACGTACTCCCGCAGGTGCGGATCGCCGACCTGGTCCAGCGGGTCGACCAGGACCTCTACGGCGCCTACGCGGTCCTGACCCGACCGACCGACGGACTGGAGCCGGCGGACCTCGACCAGCTCCCGGAGGTGGGACGGTTCACCGCGCTGCGCAACCTGCTGTACGCCGTGGAGTGGTGGTTCTTCGGCGCGTTTGCCCTGTTCGTCTGGGTTCGCTGGCTGCGCGATGAGGACGGGACCGACGCCGACGAGGACACTGCGCAAGCCCCAGTAGGGTCGGGCGCGTGACCACCCCGTTCGAATGCTCACTTCGTTCCGCAAGATCACCCCACGAAGTCACTCGCTGCGCTCGGACTTCGCGGGGACCCCGATGAACGGGGACCCCGGATGAACAAGCTGTTCGTCGCCTACCGCGTGCTCGCCCTGATCGTGGGCGTGCTGCTGGCCTTCTGCTCCCTGGTCGCGCTCCCGCTGAAGTACCTCGCCACCGAGGGCAGCACGCTCCAGACCTTCGGCGAGGAGGCGAGCATCATGTGGGTGGCGCACGGATGGGTGTTCATGGTCTACGTCGTGGTGGCGTTCCTGCTGTCTCGTGCCGCGAGGTGGACCCCCCAGTTCACGATCGTGGCGTTGGCGGCCGGGCTGATCCCGCTCCTGATCTTCTGGGTCGAGCACCGGGTCAGTCAGCGGATCAAGGTCGAGCACCCCGAGCTGGCCTGAGAGGCGCGCGATGACGACGGCGTTCGTGCTCGGGGGTGGTGGCGTCCTGGGCGCGGCGGAAGTGGGGATGCTGCGGGCGCTCTTCGAGCGCGACATCGCCCCCGACCTGGTCCTCGGCACCAGCGTGGGTGCACTCAACGGCGCGATGGTGGCCCGCGATCCGACGCTTGCCGTGATCGACCGGATGGCCGAGCTCTGGACCGGGGCTGCGGAGAACGGCGACGTGTACGGCGACCGGCGGCTCCGCACGGTCCGTCGCGCGGTGACGACGGGCACCCACATCTACTCCGCGAAGCCGATGACCGAGCGGCTGCGAGACGAGTTCGGCGACCTCACCTTCGAGGAGCTGCCGGTGCGGTTCCAGGTGTGCGCGGCCAGCATCGAACGGGCCGCCGAGCACTGGTTCGACTCCGGGCCGGTGGTGGACGCGATCGTCGCGAGCGCCGCCGTACCCGGGCTGCTGCCGCCGGCGCGCGTGGGTGACGAGCACTTCCTCGACGGCGGGATCGTGAACTCGATCCCGGTGGGCCGGGCGGTGCAGCTCGGGGCGAGGCGGATCTTCGTGCTCCAGGTCGGCCGGATCGACCGACCCCTCAAGCCACCGAGGAAGCCGTGGGAGGTGGCGCGGGTGTCGTTCGAGATTGCCCGCCGGCACCGCTTCGCCCGCGAGATGAGTGAGCTGCCCGAAGGCGTCGAGGCCCACGTGCTCCCGGCGCGTGGTACGTCGAGCCGCGACGACTCGCTCCTGGCCCACCGCGACTTCGCCGGGGTGCAGCGCCGGATCGACGCGACCTACGAAGCGAGCGTGACCTACCTCGACGAGCGGCTCCGATGATCTGGTTGCTGCGGCGGCTGGTCGTCGCCCCGCTGATCATCCTGGTCACCACCGTGCTCTGGGTGACCCTGCCGCTGTGGCTGATCGTCGCCGCCGCGGTCTCGCCGGTGCTGCCCGGCCGGTGGAGGGCGCTGCGGATGATGTGGGTGGTGATGCTGTACCTCACCTGCGAGTCGCTGCTCCTGCTGGTGCTCCTGGGGCTCTGGGTCTCCTCCGGCTTCGGCTGGCGGATCCGGACGCCCTACTTCGAGGGCATCCACTACGACCTGGTGCAGGGCGTGATGTGGGTGTTCTTCCGCGAGGCCCGGCGGGTGCTGGCGCTGCGGATCGAGACACGGGGGCCCACGCCCGACGCTCATCCCGGCAAGCCGATCCTCGTCTGCTGCCGGCACGCCGGCCCCGGCGACTCGTTCACGCTGATCCACGCGCTGATGCACTGGTACTCCCGCGAGCCGCGCGTGGTCCTCAAGGACACTCTCGCCTGGGACCCGATGATCGACGTGGTGCTGAGCCGGATCCCGGCCCGGTTCATCACCACCAACCCGGCGGCGGGTGAGGACCTTGAGTCGCAGATCGGAGTGCTGGCCTCCGGCCTCGACGAGAACGATGCGTTCGTGATCTTCCCGGAGGGCGGCAACTTCACGCCCGAACGGCGTCAGCGCGGCATCGACCGGCTGCGCAAGCTGGGGCTCGAGCGGATGGCCAGGCGGGCCGAGGCGATGACCAACGTGCTGGCTCCTCGTCCGGGCGGCGTGATCGCCGCTCTCGACGCGGCCCCCGAGGCCGACGTCGTCCTGGTCGCGCACACCGGGCTCGACCACCTGCTGACCGTGGGCGACGTGTGGCGGGAGCTGCCCATGGACAAGCGGATCATCATGCGGTGGTGGCAGGTTCCGCACGACGAGATCCCGACCGACCGCGACGAGAGGATCGAGTGGCTCTACGGCTGGTGGGAAGAGATCGACGCCTGGGTGGCAGAGAACCGGCCGGAGGAGATCGCTCGCTGAGCGGCTCCTCCGGCCGGTGACGCGCTCGGATCTGGGGCTGGGTCAGGCCCAGGAATCAGGCCTGGATCAGGCCTTGTGCGATGGCTTCGACCCCGCGTCGTCGTCCTCGAGGCTGACGACCTCGGCCGGGTCGTCCGGAGTCGACACCGGGTGCGGCTCGCCGGCCTCGTCCGCCAGGGCCTCGTCAGGAGACGAGCCGGCGCTGTCGTCGGCAGGCTCGCTGGCAACCGGCCGTGCGGCGTCGGAGGACGGAGCCGGGGTGGGGGAGTAGGACGACTGCCAGTTGTCGCTCGTGGACTGCCCGCTGAGCTTCTTGTAGGCGACTCCGACCGCTGCGGCAAGACCCCCGAAGAGGAGCAGCTTCTTGAGCTTGCCGCCCTTCTTGCCCTCGCTGCGGAGCTCGGCTGCCTTGGCCGTCGCCAGGTCGCGACCCAGCGCGGCCTTCTCGGCCGCCAGTGCGGCGCCGATGGCGGCCTTGTCCGCGGCCACCGCGGCGCCCTCGGCGATGACGGGGCCCGCCTTGGTCCGGGCGTCCGCGACGACCGGGCCGACCTTCTCGCGGGCGTCGGCGAACAGGGGCGCTGCCTTGCCGCGGGCCTCGGCGAACACGGGCGCTGCCTTGTCACGGGCGTCGGAGATCACGGGCGCTGCCTTGTCACGGGCCTCGGAGAGCAGTGGCGTCGCGCGGTCCTTCGCCGAGGCAACGGCCGACTCGATCTGCGGCTTCGCGCTCTCGACGTAGTCGTTGGCTCGGTCGATCAGGGACTTCTTCTTGCGCAGACCCATGGCGTGGCACTTCCTCTCGTCGGTTCACGTCCATTCGACCATGCTTTGGTGCACCCGGCCAGCGGCGGGCCACCTTGTGGCCCGTGCGAGGATCGGTTCGCACGCGCGGTCGACGTCGACGTCGCCGTACCCACTCATGCGAGAGGTAGTCATGTCCGGAGCTCAGGCCATCCTGAAGACGAACAAGGGCGACATCACCGTTGACCTGTTCCCCGACCACGCCCCCGAAACGGTCGCGAACTTCACCGGTCTCGCCGAGGGGATCAAGTCGTACGACTCCGGCAACGGCCGGTCCGGGCCCTTCTACGACGGCCTCGGCTTCCACCGGGTGATCGACGGCTTCATGATCCAGGGAGGCTGCCCGCTCGGCACCGGCACCGGCGGCCCGGGCTACACGTTCAAGGACGAACCGCACCCCGAGCTGACCTTCGACAAGCCGTACCTGCTGGCCATGGCCAACGCCGGCCCCGGCACCAACGGATCGCAGTTCTTCATCACCGTCGGCGCCACTCCGTGGCTGAACTTCAAGCACACGATCTTCGGCGAGGTCGCCGATCAGTCCTCGCGCGACGTGGTCGACGCCATCGCGACCGCCCCGACCGGTCCCGGGGACCGCCCGGCCGAGGAGGTCACCATCGAGAGCGTCGAGGTGAAGCACTCCTGACCAGCGGACCACCTCCCGAGACCGGGGTGCCCACCTGTTACCGGCACCCCGGTCGTGAGTCGTACATCCGCTGCCAGCACTGCGACCGGCCGATCTGCCCCGACTGCATGAACGACGCCGCGGTCGGGTTCCAGTGCCCCTCCTGCGTCGCTGAGGGCCGGAAGGCCACGCGCAGCGGCCGGACGGCGTACGGCGGCCTGCGGTCCGCCAACCCCTCGCTGACCTCGATCGTCCTGATCGCCATCAACGCAGCGGTCTGGCTGCTCGTGGTCCTGGTCCCGAGCAACCTCATCTATCGGCTGTCGCTGTCGCCGTCCGGGGTCTGCGCATCTCGGAGTGCTCCGGGCGAGCGTTTCCCGATCTTCTCCGAGGCAGCCTGCCGCGTCGGCACGAATCCTGCCGGTGACGGGCAGTGGATCGACGGCGTCAGCGACGGCGCGTACTGGCAGTTGATCACCAGTGCGTTCACCCATGAGCAGGTGTGGCACATCGCTTTCAACATGCTCGCGCTGTGGTTCCTTGGCCCACAGCTCGAGATGGCGGTGGGCCGGACCCGGTACCTCGCCCTGTACCTGCTGTCGGGTCTGGCCGGCTCGACGCTCGTCTACTGGGCGTCCGGGGAGTTCAGCACGACCCTGGGCGCCTCGGGTGCGATCTTCGGTCTGATGGGGGCGCTGCTGGTGCTGGCGGTGAAGGTGCGCGGGAACGTGCAGCAGATCCTGGTGTGGATCGGCGTCAACATCGCGTTCACGCTCACGTTCCCCGGGATCTCCTGGCAGGGGCACCTCGGCGGCTTCCTGGGCGGCCTGCTGATCGCCGCCATCCTGGTCTACTCGCCCCGGCAGAACCGCACCCTGTGGCAGTTGGCCGGCCTGGCCACCTTGGCGGTCGGCCTGGTGGCGGCCATCCTGGCCCGCACCGCCACCCTCACCTGACGAAGCGTCGCGAGTTACCGGCGATCTTCGCCGAACAGTCGTGAGTTACCGCCCGAAGCTTCTCCACACCTGTGGAATCACCTGTGGAGAACTACATGGGTGTAGTTATGCACAGAGTTATCCCCATTGTGCAAAGCCAGCCTGGCGCCGCGGCGTCAACAAGCCGCAAAACTCGCGCCGGCTCGGCAGGGGTCCGGCGGTAACTGGCGCCGGCTCGGCGGGGTTTGGCGGTAACTGGCGCCGGGTCGGCTCATTCCCAGTGGGTGGCGAAGGTGAAGCCCACCGCCATGAAGGCGATGCCGACCACGAGGTTGAACTGACCGAGGTCGTCGAAGACCGGCAGCTTGTCGATGTCGTTGCTGAAGACGTAGAAGGTGCAGATCCACAGCAGGCCGAGCAGGAAGCACCCGAGCATCCCGATGACGACGCCACGTCCGCGGCCGAGCGGCGTGCCGGGGTGGGCCGAGAGCGCCAGGCCGACCATGATCGCGCCGAAACCGATCAGGTAGTTCCAGTCGCCGAGGTCGGCCATGAACGCGGGGTTGCCCGGCTCGGGCGCAGGGACCACCGAGGGGTCCACGCGCACCGCGAGGTAGTAGTAGGCGACCCAGGCGATACCAGCGGCGATGAGCAGCAGCGCGACCACGAAGCGAACCGAGAACACGGGACCGCGGACCGGGTCGAGGAAATCTTGCCGGGCCTTCTGCTTGGACACCCTGTGACTCCTTGGATCGACTATTCGGTCGGCTTGCGGGGCGGAGGCTAGCGTAGTCGGCATGAGTGAGGGTTCCGACCCGAGGGCCGACGACGCACCGGAGCGTCCGCGGCGCCCGTGGGGGCGATGGCGGATCGGCACCCCCGCCGTCGTACTGGTCTGCGGCGCGCTGTTCGTGGTCAGCGCCACCAACAGCGAGGGCACCGACCTCCGCCCCGGTCGCTACGCCGACCTGGCCGCCCTCACCCGCAGCGAGGCCGAGGAGTACGACGCCCTTCAGGAACGGGTCGCCGACCTGAACACCCAGGTCGAGCAGCTCGCAGGGTCCGTGAACGACAGGATCGTCGACCGGTTCAACCGCCGGGTCGACCGCCTCGAGGAGCCGGCCGGACTGACCCCGGAGAGCGGGCCGGGCGTCACGGTCACGCTGTCCGACGCGCCGGAGGAGGTCATCAACGAGACGACCCAGGACCTGAACCTCCTCGTCGTCCACCAGCAGGACATCCAGGCAGTGGTCAACGCCATGTGGAAGGGCGGCGCCAGCGCGGTCACTGTGCAGGGGCAGCGGCTGGTGTCCACCACCGGGATCAAGTGCGAGGGAAACTCCGTGCAGCTCCACGGGGTGCCGTATCCGCAGCCCTACGTCATCGAGGCCGTCGGCGATCAGACAGACCTGGTCAGCGTCATCGCGGACGACGACTACCTGCAGATCTACCGCGAGCAGGCCGCGATCCCCGACATCTCGGTGGGCTGGGACCTCCAGCTCCAGGCACAGGTCACCGCTCCGGCGTACGACGGTCTGACCGACCTGAGCTACGCCGAGCCGCTGCGCTGATCGCGGCCGGGCGGCAGTGAGCGCTGGAGCGCCGGTGACTCGGTCGGCGGGATCGTCTCGTCCGGCGGCGGTGTCGTCTCCGGAGGCGGCTCGGTCGGCGAGGGCGACTCGGACGGCTCCTCTTCGAACGCCGACACCACGATCGTGACGGTGGATCCCTCCGGCGCATCCTGGCCGCCCGCCGGGCTCTGCCGGATCACCGTTCCCCTGGGCTCCGTCGAGTTCGGGTCCTCCACGACGTCGGGCTGGAAGCCGGTGTCACGGATGACCTGCTCGGCTTCCCGCCGCTGGAGGCCGACGACGCCGGGCACCTGCTCGGGTCCGTCGGAGTAGAACACCGTGACCAGGGTCCCCTCGGGGACCGTGTTGCCACCGGGTGGATCGGTCGAGAGCACCCGCCCCGCCGGCTCGTCGGAGTCGCGCTCCTGCATGGTCACCTCGAGGTCGGCCTCCCGCAGCGTGGCGGCGGCGGCCGCTCGGGGTCTGCCGGTCACGAAGGGCACCTCGACCAGCGGCTTGCCGCTGGAGATGACGAGGTCCACCTCGGTACCCGGCTCGGCGAACTGGTCCCGGTTGGGGTCCTGCTCGATCACCCGGTCCGCCCTGACGTTGGGGTCCTCGCGAAACTCCACTCTTCCGACCGCGAGACCGGCGTTGCCGATCTCCGCGCGCGCCTCGGCCTCGGTCTTGCCGATCAGGTCGGGCACGCGCACCTGAGTGGGCGGCGACTCGAACAGCGAGGGCAGGAGGTACGCCCCGGCTGCGATCAGGGCGAGCAGGAGGAGGCCGAGCAGGATGTAGAGCACCTTCCGGCTGCGGGAGTCGTTCTCGTCGTCGTCGGCGGGCAGGGGTGGGCCACCCAGCGTCGCGGCGGAGGAGGGGATCGTCGTGGTCGGCGGGGGCGGAGGTACGACGGCGTGGACCGGCCGGCCCGCGAGGTAACGCTCGATGTCGCTGCGCATGGCCGCCGCGCTCTGGTAACGGTCCTCCACCCGCTTGGCCAGCGCCTTCATCACGATCGCGTCGATGGCCTCGGGCAGCTCGGTGTCGTGGTCGCTGGGAGGCGTCGCGGGCTCGCGCACGTGCTGGTAGGCGACCGCGACCGGGCTGTCGCCCACGAACGGCGGACGGCCGGTGAGCAGCTCGTAGAGCAGGCAGCCCGCGGAGTAGACGTCGGAGCGGGAGTCGACGGTCTCCCCGCGGGCTTGCTCGGGGGAGAGGTACTGCGCAGTGCCGACGACGGCCGCGGTCTGGGTCATGGTCGAGGAGGCGTCCGAGATCGCGCGAGCGATGCCGAAGTCCATCACCTTCACGTCGCCACTCGGGGTGAGCATCACGTTGCCGGGCTTGATGTCGCGGTGGATGATTCCCGCGCGGTGGCTGTAGTCGAGCGCGGAGAGGACGCCGCTGGTGATCTCCAGTGCCCGCTCGGGCAGGATCTTGCGTCCCTCGCGGACGATGTCGCGCAGCGTGCGTCCGGCGACGTACTCCATGACGATGTAGGGCTGGGCGACGCCGGATCCGTCGCTGGCGGTCTCCTCCCCGGTGTCGTAGACCGCGACGATCGCGGGGTGGTTGAGGGACGCCGAGGACTGTGCCTCCCGCCGGAACCTGGCCTGGAACGTCGCGTCGCTCGCCAGGTCGGTGCGCAGCCGCTTGACCGCGACCACCCGTCCGAGGCGGCTGTCGGTGCCCTTGCGGACCTCAGCCATGCCGCCCCGGCCGAGCATCTCGCCCAGCTCGTAGCGCCCGCCGACCAGGTGCCCGTTCATCGGTTCTCCTGACCGGGCGGTGTGGTGGGCGGAACCGGCTGCTCCTCAGGCGGCTCGGCCGGCGGCGGACCCCAGTAGGTGACGGTGACGGTGTCGCCCTCCTCCAGCGTTCCGGAGGGATCGACACCCTCGACTGAGTCCTCTTCCTCGTCCCCGGGGTTGTCCTGTTCGTCCCTGCGCACGTTCAGCCCGAGGTCCTGCAGCTCGGCCTCGACGTCGTCGACGTCACGGCCGACGTAGTCGGACTCGTCCACCTCGACGGTGTTGTCCTCGGTCGGAGGCGGTGAGCTTTCCTGCTGCTCCGGTGTCGTGGGGTCCTGCTCGGTGGGCTGGTTCGTCGGCTGGCTGCGCTCAGTCGCGGGCGGGTCCGGCTGGTCCTCGTCGGCGCCCGCCAGCAGGATCACGGCCACAACGGCGGCGACCGCGAGGAGGCCGAGCAGGATCCAGCCCCACGGCACCTTCCGGCGGCGGCGGGTCGCGGCCGCTGCGGCGGGGGCCGCCTGGACGGTGGCCGGGCCGGTGGCGGGTACCGGAACCGGCGCCGCGCCGGTCAGGACCTGGGTGCGGTCGGGAGCCGCCGCGACCGCGGCGGGGTTGCGCAGTGCGGCGGCGAGCTCGGTCGCGTCGGCGTACCGGTCCTCGGGAGACTTCGCCATCGCGCGGCGCACGACGGCGGCCAGGTCGGCCGGGACGTCGTCGGGCAGCTCCGGGACCGGCTCGCGCAGGTGGGCCAGCGCGGTGGCGACGGCGGTCTCGGCGACGTAGGGCCGCCGGCCGGCCAGGCACTCGAAGGCCACGACGCCGAGGGAGTAGACGTCGGAGGCGGACGTGGCGGTGCCACCCTGTGCCTGCTCCGGGGAGAGGTACTGCGGGGTGCCCATCACCTGCCCCGTCTCGGTGAGGGACATGCCCTCGGTGGCGCGGGCGATCCCGAAGTCGGTGATCTTCACCAGGCGGTCCGGCGTGACCAGCAGGTTGGCGGGCTTCACGTCGCGGTGCACGATCCCCGCCGTGTGCGCGGCGCCGAGCGCGTCGGCCGCCTGGGCGAGCAGGTCGCGGGTCGCGTCGGGGTCCAGGGGCTGTCCGGGCTCGAGCAGGGCCGAGAGCGGCTGGCCGTCGACGAGCTCCATCACCAGGTAGGGACGGGCCACGCCGGACCTATCGGACGGCGGGTCACTCGCCGGGGACTCACCGAAGTCGTAGACCGCGGCCACCCCCGGGTGGTGCAAGGACGCGGCATGACGTGCCTCGGTCTCGAACCGCGATCGGAACTTCGCGTCGTCGGCGTACTCCGCCTTCAGCAGCTTCACCGCGACCCGACGGCCGAGCACGGTGTCGGCGGCCCGCCAGACCTCACCCATGCCGCCGGTGGCGATCCGGGACTCGAGCTCGTAGCGGTGGGCGGCGTCGACGAAGCGGCGGCTCTCCTCCGTCACTGGATCACCGCCTCCATCACCGACTTGGCGATCGGTCCGGCGACGGCCCCGCCGGCGATCTCGCCGCGGGGGATGTCGGCCTTCTCGATCATCACCGCGACCGCGATCTGCGGATCGTCAGCGGGCGCGAACGACACGAACCAGGCGTACGGCGCCACGTCGGGTCGCCCGCTCTCGGCGGTGCCGGTCTTGCCGCCGACGTCGACGCCCGGGATGGCCGCCGGGGTCGCGGTCCCGTTGGCGACCGTGGAGACCAGCATCTCCTTGAGCTCCTCGGCAGTGGAGGCCGAGGTCGCCCGGGAGAGCAGCTCCGGCTCGGTCTTGTCGAGGACGTCGAGCTCGGGAGATCGCACCTCGTCGACGATGTACGGGCGCATCACGTTGCCGCCGTTCGCGACGGCCGCGACCACCATCGCCATCTGGAGCGGTGTCGCGGTCACGCTCGACTGGCCGAAGCCGGACAGTGCGGTCTGGGCGGCGTCCATGTCCTCGGGATAGGCCGACTCCGCCTGCAGGGGCAGGTCGTCGAGGTACTCGGAGTTCCAGCCGAACGCCTCTGCCTGCTCGTGCATGGCGGCGGGACCGAGCTCGTCGGCGAGCGGCGCGAACGAGGTGTTGCAGGACTGCTCCATCGCCTGGATCATCGGGATCCGGTCGGTGCCGCAGGCCCGGCCGCCGTTGTCCACCACGCCCGACTCGCCGCTGGTGAGCGGCAGCTGGTAGGTGGGGCCGCCCGGCACCAGCGCGTCGGCGTCGGCGTAGTTGCCGCTCTCGAGGGCGGCGGCGGCGGTCACGATCTTGAACGTCGAACCCGGGGGCAACGTGGTCTGGATGCCGCGGTTCAGCAGCGGCTCGGACTCGGCCTCGCCCAGGCGCTCGGCGGTGTCGGCGACGGCGCCGAAGTCGTGGCTCGCCAGCGGGTTGGGGTCGTAGCTCGGGCTGGAGACCATCGCCAGGATCCTGCCGGAGGTCGGCTCGAGCGCCACCACCGCGCCCTCGGTCTCACCGGGCAGGTTCTCGAGGCCCGCGAACGCGGCGTCCTGCGCGGCCGGGTCGAGGGTCAGCTGGACGCTGCCACCCTTCGGCGTGGAGTTGCTCAGCAGGTCGACCAGCCGGGTGACGAACAGCAGGGAGTCGTCGCCGGAGAGCACGTCGTTCTGCGTCTGCTCGATGCCCGTCTGGCTGAAGTAGGAGAACCAGCCGGTGACGTGGGAGTACTTGAACGGCTGGGGGTAGCGCCGCTGGAACTCGTACTGGTCGTCGGACGGCACGCTCTCGGCGACCGGCTCCCGACCGACCAGGATGGCGCCCCGGTCGCCGGAGAAGGAAGCCGCCAGGACCCGTCGGTTGCGAGGGTCCTCCTCGAGCGCGCCGGCACGGTAGTACTGCAGGTACGTCGCGTTGATCATCAGTGCGAGGAACAGCAGCAGGCAGAAGATCGAGATCGTGCGGATCGGCTTGTTCATAGCTTCACGACCTGGGTGGTCTCGCTGTCGGGCTGGTCGTCCTCGGGCGCGAGCGAGGGCGCCGGCCGGCGGGCCTGGTCGGAGATCCGGAGCAGCAGGGCGATGATCACCCAGTTGGCGACCAAGGACGATCCGCCGTAGGACAGGAACGGGGTGGTCAGGCCCGTGAGGGGGATCAGCCGGGTGACCCCGCCGATGACGACGAACACCTGGAGCGCGACCACCCCCGCCAGCCCGGTGGCGATCAGCTTGCCGAAACCGTCGCGGCAGACCAACGCGGCCCGGAGGGCGCGCTCGACGAGGATGCCGTACATCAGGACGACGGCGATGACGCCGGTGAGTCCGAGCTCCTCACCGATCGAGGCGACGATGAAGTCCGATTCGGCGTAGGGGACCCGGTCGGGGCTGCCGTCACCGAAGCCACGGCCGATGAGACCGCCCCAGCCCATGCCGAACATCGCCTCCACGGGCTGGAACGCCAGGTCGTCGGTGCCCTCGCCGTAGTGGTCGAAGGGGTCGAGCCAGATGTCGACCCGCGCCCGGACGTGGGCGAAGAGCTGATAGGCCAACAGCCCGCCGCCGAGGAACAGGCCGCCGCCGACCACCAGCCACCCGGGCCGCTCCGTGGAGACGTAGAGCATGACCAGGAACAGGCCGAAGAACAGCAGGCTCGAGCCGAGGTCACGCTGGAAGACGAGGATGGCCAGGCTGACGAGCCACATCACCAGGATCGGTCCCAGGTCCCGCCCGCGGGGGAGGTCGACGAAGAGCACGCGGCGCCCGGCCAGTGCGAGCGCATCGCGGTGGAGCACCAGGTAGCCGGCGAAGGCGATCACCAGCAGCACCTTCGCGACCTCGCCCGGCTGGAAGCTGAACGCGCCGAGCCGGATCCAGATCCGGGCGCCGTTGATGGTGGTGCCCAGGCCGGGGACCATCGGCAGGAGCAGCAGCACGATCGCCGTCAGCCCGAGCGTGTAGGTGACTCGCTGCAGTGCCCGGTGGTCCCGCAAGAAGACCAGGGTGACCACGAACAGCGCGACCCCCAGCGTCATCCAGGTGAGCTGCTTCTGGGCGAAGCCGGCCGCCCGGTCGGCGGCCTCGTAGGCCAGGTCCAGCCGGTGGATCACCGCCAGGCCGAGCCCGTTCAGCGCGGCGACGACCGGCAGCAGCACCGGGTCGGCGTACGGCGCCGTGAGGCGTACGACGACGTGGGAGGCGACGATCAGGGCGGCCAGCCACCCGCCGTACCCGAGGATGTCGGCCGGGATCTCACCCTCGACCCCCAGGCCGACCGCGGCGTAGGCACCAACCCCGACCGCGAGCGCGAGGACGAGGAGGAAGAGCTCCGCGCCCCGGCGGCGCCGGTGCACGAATCCCAGGAGGCTCGACGTCTGTGACACCTCAGCCACCCGACCCGCCACTCGAGGTTTCGTCGTCCTGCCGCTGCGCGAGGTTCTCGACCGTGCTCCGGGCGTCGCCGAGGCTGCCCGCCTCGATGCCTTCGCGCACCCGTGCGGCATCGAAGTCCGAGAGCCGGTCGAGGTCGACGTCGCTCGACTCGTAGGGACTCGACAGGTCGATGCCGACCACGTCACCGTTGAGACCGCGGTAGATCGTCACCACCCCGCCGCTCTCGCCCACGAAGTACTGTTCCTGGCTCCAGGACCAGGCGGCGGCGAGCGCGATCCAGAGCAGACCGATCACCACGACGGCGGCGAGCAGCCGCCGGATCCAGGCGAACCGGCGCGGCGGCCGGGGTGCGTAGCGGGCCTCCTCGGGGTCGATCGGGTCGCTGGTGATCCCGTCGGGCAGGTCGTCGGGGATGTCGGCGAGCACCGGCTCGAGCTCGCCGGTGTCACCGGAGCGGTGCCCGCGGAAGAGGCTGGTCATGGCGCCCGGGCGCTTGCGCTTGAGGTCGGCGGCGGCGCCGACGAGCATCGGGGTGAGGTCGCCGGACCCGGCCACGGCGGCGTCGACCACGTCCGCGACGAGGCAGGTCACGTTGTCGGTGCTGCCGGCTTCGAGGCTCGCGCGGACGAGCTCGACAGCCGCGTAGTCGGCGCTGCCACCCCGGAGGATGTCGGCCAGCCGGCCGTCGTCGAGGACGCCGCTGGCACCGTCGCTGCACAGCAGCAACCGGTCACCGGGCTCGAGGTCCACGTGGAAGAGGTCGGGCTCGGCCTCGCCCATCCCGTCGAGCGCCCGCAGGATGAGGTTGCGGTGGGGGTGAACCCGCGCCTCGTCCTCGGAGATCCGGCCCTCGTCGATCAGGGTCTGGACGAAGGTGTGGTCCTTGGTCAGCTGGCGGAGCTCCTGGTTGCGAAAGAGGTAGGCGCGGCTGTCCCCGAGGTGGCCCATCCCGAGGCGTTCGCCGTCGAAGAGGGCGACGGTGGCCGTCGTGCTGGTGCCGTTGAGGGCGGGCTCCTCGTCGACGAGCTCGCCGATCCGGTCGTGAGCCCGGTGAATGGCTCCGGCCACCTGGCCGAGGAGGTCGTCGGTGGGCTTCTCGTCCAGCTTGCGGAGCTGCTGGATGGCCGTGCTGGAGGCGATGTCCCCACGGGCGGCGCCACCGACGCCGTCGCACACGGCCATGACCCAGGGGCCGACGTAGCCGGAGTCCTGGTTGTCCTTGCGGACCCGGCCAACGTCGGAGATCGCCGCGTAGTCGAGACGCAGCATCATTTCCTCAGCTCGAGGATCGTCTTTCCGATCCGGACCTGGGTGCCCAGTGTGAGCGTGGTGGGCTGGGTGATCCGAGCGCTGCCGATGTAGGTGCCGTTGGTGGAGCCGAGGTCCTCGACGAACCACTGGTCGCCGGAGGAGGCGATCCGGGCGTGACGGGTGGAGACGTAGTCGTCGTCGAGGCGGATGGCCGCGTCATTGCCGCGCCCGATCAGGATCGGCGCCTGCGCCAGGTCGGCGCGCTCCCCGGAGTTGGCGCCTTCGACCACGAGCACATGAGTCGGGCTGCCCCGCCGCTTCGGCGGGGGCTTGTTGCTCTTCTTGGACTTGCCGGTCGGTGCGGCCTCCCCTCGGCCGGGCGCGGGAGCCCTGGCGCCGAACATGTCGGACCGGATCACGGAGATCGCGGAGAGCACGAAGATCCACAGGATGGCCAGGTAGGCAAGCCGGATCAGGAACAGCGTGAGCTCAGACATCCGCGCCCTCCTCGATGACGCGGACGGTCATCGTGGTGTTGCCGATCTTCACCGTCGTCCCGTCGTGGACGGCGGTGTGGGTGATCCGGTGGCCGTCGACGAGCATCCCGTTGGTCGAGCCGAGGTCACGCACCGACAGCCGGGGCGGCCCGCTGCTGCCGAGGTCGACCTCGAACTCCACGTGCCGGCGGCTCACGCCGGGGTCGTTGATCCGGACGTCGGCCTCGGTGCCGCGACCCACCACCAGGCCGGGAGGCTGGAGCGGGTGCTTGGTGCCGTTGATGTCGAGCAGGGCCTTGGCCCGGCCGACCTGGGTGTGCGTGGCGCTCCCGGTCACCCGGGCCTGCGCCTTGCTGCGGATCCGGAAGCGGCCGGTGGTGAGGTCGTCGGCAGCCTCGAACGCGATGCGCACCGGACCGGGGAAGACGTAGCCCTGCTGCTCGGCGTGGTCCTCGACCTGCTGGGTCATCTCCTCGGCGAGTGCGGTGTCGTACGGCGAGAGCCGGTCGAGGTCGGCCTGGGACAGTTCGACGTGGAACGCGTTGGGACACATCCGCCGCTGGCGGGAGAGGATCTGGGCGTTGTTGTCGCACTCGCGCTGCAGAGCAGCGGCGATCTCGACCGGTTGGACGGCGCTCCGGAAGGCACGGGCGAAGGCGCCGGAGATCATCTGCTCCAGCTTGTGCTCGAAGTTCTGCAGTCCCACGCTCCCGCCTCCTTCCGCGCATGACGACATGGCCGGTCAGCCCACGATCGAGCCCGATCGTATCGGGGGGACCGCCGTGGGCCACCGGCCCCACGTCGCCGTGGGCGGTTTGGGGATGATCTCGGCGCTGGGATAGCCTTGGCCCGCTTCTCGCGCGAGTGGCGGAATAGGCAGACGCGCACGGTTCAGGTCCGTGTGTCCTAACGGACGTGGGGGTTCAACTCCCCCCTCGCGCACACACGTCTGGGGTTGGCGACACCACCCGAGTCAGTCACTTCTCGCAGGGACCAGCCCGATGAGTGACCGGGTCCTGAGGGCTTCGGGGCCCGGCATCAGGGCATAGCGGCCCGCCGGCGGGCGCCGTGGGTGGCGGCGCAGGTCACACCGGCTGGCCGTGACTCGGTGCAGCCTGTGGCGTTGACATACTGAGAGTATGAAAACGAACCCGGGTCTGCCCGGTGGAGGAGGGAACCATGACGCACGACTGGAGGGCGGGAGTTCGACGCCTTGCGGCCGCCGCGCTGACCGCAGGTGCGCTGGGGGTCACGCCGCCCGCGACCGCGCTGCCTGACGCCGAGGACGAGCTGCATTCGCTTCAGCACGTCCGCGCGACCGGCTCGGTCCACTCCAGTGACGGAACCTTTGAGAAGGGCTGCCAGAGCCACGGCTACCGCTACCGGGTCCGGGGCGAGGGCAGCGACTGGTCGCTGGAGCTGTTCCTCATCGACCCTCGGGGCAGGCAGACCGCCACGGGCTACGAGTGGAAGGGGTTGGACCCCAAGCGCGGCCGCGGCCGCTTCGAGTTCTGCGCGCAGGCGACGCGGCCGGGAAAGTTCACGGTGCGGTCCCGACTGACCTGGGAGGACGGCCAGTACCACGAGAAGTGGCTCGAGCCGCGCACGATCCAGCTCCGCCGCTGACCTCTGCTCTTCACCGCCGGGCCTGAGTCCCCGCCTCCCGACGATGCTGGGCCGCCAACCGGACCGGAGCGTTGGGGGCGCCGTATCCGTCGTACCCGCCGCGTCGCTCGACGACCTCGAAGAAGACGCCGCCCACCGTCTCGGTGTAGAAGTGAAGGAAGTCGCCGTCACCTGCCCGGTCGTAGAGCACGCCGAGGTCCTTCATCTCCTCGACCTGATCGGGGTCCAGGTCGAAGCGAGCGGCAAGGTCGTCGTAGTAGTTGCGAGGGATCGGCAGCGGCCGGAGCCCCCTGTCACGGGCGGCTCGGGCGACGGCCATCGTGTCCGGGCTCGAGAAGGCCACGTGCTGGGGGTAGCCACCAGACCGGTCGAAGGCGAGCGGAGCAACGTTGAGTGCGAGCCGAACACAGCCGTCGTCGCTGCGGACGACGTGGCTGCGCACCAGCCCGGTGGGTGCCGCGACCTCCTGGCTAGTCGACGGACTCAGCGACAGGACGCTGGTGTAGAACAGCACGGCCTCGTCGAACGTCTGCCACGGGTGGGCGAGGTTGACGTGGTCGATGCCGGTCAGCAGGCCCTCAGCCGGAACGTCGCCGCCCTCGAACTCCGGCACCCACGCAGTGTCACCAGACGCGGCGTGGGCCAGGAAGATCTCGGTCCCGTCCGGCGCCCGGAAGGCGGCAAGGTCCTGCTCGCTCGCCCGGGTACGACGGAAAACCGCGGGCGCCTCGAGAAGGCGGGCGCGGGTCGCGGAGGCGACCGGGTCAGCGACCTCGACGCCGACGGCCGCCAACGTCGGCTCCCAGTCGCGGGCCAGCTGCTCATTGCACACGACGCGGGCGCTGCCCTGGGTCCAGAGCCGGACCGGCTTGCTGCGGTGGTGCCCCCGGAAAGTGAGACCGAGCTGGTGCAGAATCACGTCCACATCGGCTGTGTCCTCACCCTTCACCTCGACGAAGTCGAATCCCGAGGGCTGGGTGACCCGTGGCAACGCGGGTGCGGCATCCACCCCGTGGGTGGCGACCTGGTCCTGCAACCAGATCAGGGAGCGCTTGGCCTGCTGTGCCGTCCGGACCACATCGGTCTGGCGAAATGTGTCGTTGAAGATCTCCAGCGACAGAGGCCCCCGGTAACCCGCGTTCAGCACATGACCGACGAACGCAGCCAGGTCGAAGGCACCCTCACCCGGGAAGAGCCGGTAGTGCCGGCTCCACGAGAGGACATCCATGGTCAGCGCGGGAGCGTCAGCGAGCTGGAGGAAGAAGATCTTCTCGCCCGGGATCCGCTCGATGTCCGCTGGGTCGTGCCCGCGCGACAGGATGTGAAAGCTATCAAGGCACACGCCGACCGCGGGGTGGTCGGCCAGCTTCGCGATCCGCCAGGCACGTCGGTAGTCGTCGACGTATCTGCCCCAGGCCAGGGCCTCGTAGGCGAGACGGACCCCGTGCTCGGCGGCTGCGTCGCCGAGCCGGTGCAGCTGGGACGCGGAGACCTCGTCGTCATCGACGGTTGCCGTGCCGACATTGCTGCACACGAGCATGGTGTCGATGCCCAGCCGTTGCATGAGGCGGAACTTGGACCGGGCCCGGTGCAGGACTGCCCCGAAGTGGGCCTCGTCCACGCCCTCGGCATCGCGGAACGGCTGGTAGAGGTCCAGAGACAACCCCAGCCGATCGGCCAGCGCCCGGATCTCCTCTGGGCTGGCCGGCGACGTGACCAGGTCTGGCTCAAAGATCTCGACCCCGTCGAAACCGGCCTCTGCGCAAGCATGGAGCTTCTGCTCGAGCGTTCCGCTCAGACAGACAGTCGCGATCGAGGTGCGCAGGGTCATGACGACCGCTTCGGGGTGAGGAGCCGGGCGGGGTTGTCGATCAGCATCCGGTCGAGGTCTTCCTGTGTGGCTCCCCCGTCGAGCAGCATCGGGACGACCCGGCGCGGGATGTTCTCCATGTGCCAATGGGGGGCGCAGCGGGCACGCCAGGACGGGGGGGTCACCCGGCTGAAGAACGCCGCGTCGTGGGAGAGCACCATTCGGTCGGCGTAGCCGAGTCGGAGCAGCTCGAGCACGGTGCGCACCCGCGCCTCGTCGGGCAGGACGTGCTCCATGCCGAAGCGGTCCATGCCGATGGTCGCGCCAGCGTCCATGAGCTCGCGGAGGTAGTCGAGGTCCTCGCTGTCGCCGCAGTGGCCGATGACCAGGCTCTCCGGGTCTACCCCGTGCTGCCGCAGGAACCTGAGCTGGTTGCGCCCGTTCTGCGACGGGGCGTGCGTGTGCGTGGTGATCGGAACGCCGGTCTCCTGGTGAGCCACGGCCGCTGCGGTCATCACCCGGACGACATCCGGGGTCAGGCCCGGCCGGTCGGTGACGACCTTGAGCATGCCGGCACGCACCCCGGTGCCGGCCACCCCGCACCGGATGTCGTCCACGAAGAACGCCACCAGCGGGTCCGGCCCACCGACAAGGAGTCCGGGACCGTGGGTGTGGAAGTACTGCGGCAGCACGTCGGCGGTGTAGTAGCCGGTCGAGACGATCAGCTGCATCCGGGTGCGGTCGGCTACCCGAGCGACCCGCCTGACGTCCCGGCCGAGACCGAGCACGGTGAGGTCGACGACGGTCCGTACGCCGAGCTCCCAGAGGCGCTCGAGTCCCTGGGCCGCACCGTCGATGGCCGTGTCCTCGTCCCACTCCGGGTGGGGGAAGTTCAGATCCAGCTCGGGGTGGCCGACGAAGAGGTGCTCGTGGACGAGCGTCGTACCCAGGTCCTCCGTGGGAACCGGCCCCGTGAGTGTCTGAACTTCCCCCGCGCCGGTCACTCAGCTGCCTCCCGGATGCCCTCGTAGACGGCGAGCTGCTCTTCGTTGAAGTCGTCCCGCAGGTAGGAGTCGACCTGGGATCGGAACGCCTCCACGTCGACATCGTCGACCACCTCGAGGGCGCCGGACTCCTTCCACTCGTCCAGCGTCTTTCCCTCGTCCTCCTCGACACAACCGGGAACTTCCTCGATCGCCGTGTCGACCGCGGCCTGGAGCGCGTCCTGCTGCTCGGAGGAGAGCTCCTCCCAGACCTCTCCGATGATGATGAGGTTCGAGTTTGCCTGGTGGGAGGAGAGGCTGATGTAGTCCTGAACCTCGTCGAGGTTGATCGCGTCGATGTTGACGATCGGGTTCTCCTGGCCGTCGACGGTGCCCTGCTGTAGCGCGAGGAAGAGCTCCTCGTACGCCACCTCCGTGGCGTCGGCGCCGAGCGCCTTGGCGTTCATGAGGAACTGCGGCGAGTCCGGGAATCGCATCCGGATCCCCTCGAGATCGCCGGGTTCACGGATCGGTTCGTTCGCCGTGAACTGACGCATGCCGGCCGACCAGGCGCCGAGAGTGGTGACTCCGGTCTCGCTGGCAAAGTCCTCGAGAAGCTGGTCCGCGGCGTCGGTCTCGAAGTAGTTGGTCAGGTGCTCGCCGTCGTCGAAGGCGTAGGCCGCGTCGAGGACGCTGACCGGCTCGTAGATGGCGCCGAGGGCCGAGGCGCCCTGGATGTCCATGTCGATGTCCCCGGAGACCACCGAGGCGATCCGGTCGGCGTCCTCGCCGAGCTGGCTGCCCGAGAACACGTCCACCGTCATGCCGACGTCCGCGTCAGCCACCTCGTCGGCGATCACCTGGGCGCCGCAGCGGTGCTGGGGCTGATCCTCGGTGTAGCTGTGGGCGAGGGTGATCTCGACATCGCCGCCGTCGCTCGCCCCGCTCTCGTCGTCCCCGCAGGCAGCCAGGAACAGCACGGGCAGGGTCACGGCCGCGGCGGCAGCGACACCCCTTCGGTTGATTCGCACAGACATGACTACTGATTCCTTTCTCGGGGGGTTCCCAGGGCCACCTCGGTGGCCACCATCTGGTCGAAGTCGCGCAGCATGGCGTCGCGGTGCGCGGGCCGCCCGGTGAAGAGCTCGAAGGCGTCGGCGGCCTGGTGCACGGCCATCCCGGCGCCGTTGAGCGTCCGGCAGCCGCGCGCCGTCGCCTCGCTCAGCAGCTCTGTGATCAGCGGGCGGTAGACGATGTCGGCCACCCACAGCGACCGGGTCAGCAGGTCGGGTCGGAGCGGCGTCCCCGGGTGCGCGGCCATGCCGACGGGGGTCGCATTGACGACACCGGAGGCGGTCGCCACTGCAGTGGCCAGGCCGGGAGGTGTCACCGTCTCCGCCATCAGTTCGGAGTCGAGGCCGCGGACAGATGCGACGAGCCGCTCGGCTCGACTCACGTCAGGGTCGTGGACGACGAGGTGTCGTGCGCCCAGGCCGACAAGCGCGTGGCCGACCGCCGTCCCGGCGCCGCCCGCGCCGAGGAGCACGACGGACTCGAGCGAGGCGTCCGGCAGCCCGGACCGGAACGCGGTGCCGAACCCGGTCACGTCGGTGTTGTGTCCGAAGGTTTCGCCACCCTGGATGACCACGGTGTTGAGGGCGCCGATCGCCGCGACCTCCGAGGAGACCCGGTCGACCAGGGGAACGATGGCCTGCTTGACCGGGTGGGTCACGTTGAGCCCGTCGAAGCCGAGCTCGATGGCGTGGTCGAGCAACTCACGAAGCCGCTCCGGCGCCGTACGCCGGTCATCGAGGTCGACGGTCTTGTAGACGTAACGCAGCCCGTGTCGCTGCGCTTCGCGCTCGTGCAGCTCCGGGGTCAGGGACGGCCTGACGCCCTGGCCCAGCAGGGCGCTGAGGTATGAGCGCGGCTCCTGGCCGGTCACAGTCCGAGCCTCTGTGGCAGATAGAGGATCGCGTCCGGCCAGAAGATGATCCCCAAGCACAGGATCAACAGCGGGATCATGAACGGCACAGAGCCCCAGAACACCTCGGACATCCGCGCCTTGGCGATCGCCTGGAGGACGAAGATCACGGTCCCGACCGGTGGCGTCAGCAGCCCGATCATCTGCGAGACGATCATGAGCACGCCGAGGGCGATCGGGTCGACGTCATACGCCAGGCTGATCGGCAGCAGGATCGGCACGGTGAGCGTGAGCACGGCGATCGCGTCGAGGGCGGTGCCGAGGACCATGGAGAGGACGAAGACCAGCAGCAGGAAGACGGTGGCATCGGTCGTCAGTCCGGTGACGAACTCCGAGATCTCCTGGGGCACCCGCTCGCGGGCGAAGATGTAGCCGAGCAGGTTGGCCGACGCGACGATCAGCATGATCGCGCCGGTCGTCACCACGGCCTCGGTCAGCACCTTCGGCAGGACGCGGAGGGTCAGGGTGCGGTAGGCGAAGCCGAGCAGTGCCATGTAGGCAACGCCCACGGCCGCCGCCTCGGTCGGCGTGAAGAGCCCGCCGAGGATGCCGCCCAGGATGACGACTGGGGCGCCGAGGGGAGCGATGACCCGTCGTCCGGTCTGCCAGACGCGGGGCCAGCTGAAGTCGGTGCGCTGGATGTTGTCGTCCCGGCGGACCCAGATGAAGACCACGATGCAGAGGCCGACCGCCATCAGCAGCGCCGGGACCACGGACGCGGCGAAGAGGGCGCCGGTCGATACCGCCGCAAGACCCGCGTAGATGACGGCGGGGATGCTGGGCGGCATCACCGGGGCGATGAGGGAGGCCGAGCCGACCACGCCCAGCGCGAACCTCTTGGAGTAGCCGTCCCGCAGCATCACGGGGATCTGCAGCTTGCCGAGGGCGGCGGCGTCGGCGACCGCCGAGCCGCTCATCCATGAGAACCCGAGGCTCACCCCGACGCTGACGTAGCCGAGGCTGCCGCGGATCCGGCCGAGGAGCGCGAGCGCGAAGTCGAAGAGCCGGTCGGCGATTCCGGCGTGGTTGGCCAGGCTGCCGAGCAGGATGAACAGCGGCACCGCGAGCAGCGGGAAGCTGGCCGTCGAGTCCGCCACCAGGCGCAGCGCGAGCCCGAGGCTCTGGTCGGTCGAGACCATGTAGGCCAACGAAGGACCGACGAACGCGAATGCGACCGGGACCCGCAGCACCAACAGGGCGGTGATCAGCAGACAAAGGGCGAGCACGCTCATCCGGGGTCCCCGTTCATCGGGGTCCCCGCGGAGTCCGAGCGCAGCGAGTGACTTCGTGGGGTGCTCTGGCGGAGCGAAGCGAGCATTCGAGTGGGGTGTTCATGCGGTCGGCGCCCCCAGCTCCTCGTACGTCGGCTCCGGAACACCGAGGACGGCGTACTTGGCTGCCGCGACCAGGGAGCGCACGACGGTGCTGACGAACCCGATCATCGAGATCCCGTAGAGCCACGACATCGGCATCTGCATCGCGGGGGATTTGAGGATGCCCTGCTCCTGGACCAGTTCCCAGGCTGCCGCGGTGAGCGCGACGCCGATCGCCGCGACGACGAGGCAGGACAGCACGCGTATGACACGGCCGAGCCGTGGCACGGCGTCGATCATCTCGATCGAGATGTGCCCGTCGCGGGTGACCAGGACCCCCGAGACGACGAACGTCAGCCAGACCAGGGAGAACCGAGCGAGCTCGCCGGTCCACGCCCAGCCCTCCACGGGCAGGTAGCGCTGGAGTGCCTGGACGAAGACCAGGCTGAAGATCAGCAGCATGGCCGCGGCACCGATCCCGATCTCGATCGCGGTGACGACACGAACGGTGTACCGGAGCGCGCGTGGCGGCTCCTCGAACAGGCGGCGCGCATTCACGGTCACAAGCCGTGAAATTAGGGGCCTCGCGCAACTGATGGCAAGGGGTTGCCAAAGGTTGCCACAGCGCGGTTGAGTATGACCGTGGCGGGACCGACGATCTACGACGTCGCGGAAGCCGCGGGGGTCGCGACCTCGACGGTGTCCCGCGCCTTCTCCCATCCCGGCCGGGTCTCCAGCGGGACCCGCGAGCGGGTCCTGGCCGTCGCGACAGAGATGGGTTACCGACCCAGCCCCCATGCGCGGGCCCTGTTGTCGGGTCGCCACCACACGGTGGCGATGGTGGTCTCCGACATCACCAACCCCCACTACTTCGAGCTGATCCGCGGTGCCGAGATGCGGGCCAAGGCGTCGGAGTACACGCTGGTCCTGGTCAACGCAGAAGAGTCACCGAGGATCGAGTACGACCAGATCCAGCGCCTGGTTCCGGCCGTGGATGGGTTCGTTCTCGCGGCCAGTCGCCTGCCCGACGAGAACCTCCTCCAGATCGCGACGCAGCGGCCGTTGGTGCTCATGAACCGGGAGCTGGCCGGACTGCCCAGCGTCGTGCTCGACCACGGCCAGGGTTGCCGGCAGATCGTGGAGCATCTGGCGTCGCTCGGCCACCGCAGCCTGGTCTACCTGGCCGGGCCGCGGAACTCCTGGATGGCGGCCACCCGCTGGCACGCGCTGCAGTCGGCAGCGGAGGACCTGGGGCTGGAGGCCAGCCGGATCGGACCCTTCACACCCCGGGTGTCACAGGGCGGGGCGGCAGCCGACGGTGCTCTGCACTCCGGCGCAACCGCATTGGTGGCCCACAACGACCTGCTCGCGATCGGCGTGGTGCAGCGGCTGAGGCAGCGCTCGGTCCGGGTACCCGAGGACGTGAGCGTCGTGGGATTCGACGACATCTTCGCGTCGAGCCTGTGCTCGCCCACACTGACGACCCTGGGCGGGGCGCACGCCGAGGTCGGGCGATCCGCCGTCGAGGTGCTGCTGCAGATCTCCACCCAGTCCACGCGCACTGAGCCGCCGGCGCAGGTCGCACTCGCCGCCGAGCTCGTCATCCGGGACTCGACCGGGATGGCTACGCAATGAGAGGGACGTCGAGCCGGCCCGCCAGTTCGTCGGTGGTGATGCCGAAGGTCTCGACGAGGCTCGCGCCCTCCGGCCCGACGTCGAAGATGCCGAGGTCGGTGTAGACGCGGTCGACGCAGCCGACACCGGTGAGCGGGTAGGTGCATTCGGGCACGAGCTTGGGAGTGCCGTCCTTGGCGAAGAGGGTCATCATCACGAACACCTGCTTTGCGCCGATGGCGAGGTCCATGGCCCCGCCGACGGCCGGGATGGCGTCGGGGGCACCGGTGTGCCAGTTGGCGAGGTCGCCTCGGTGGGAGACCTGGAAAGCGCCGAGGACGCACACGTCGAGGTGACCACCGCGCATCATCGCGAACGAGTCCGCGTGGTGGAAGTACGACGCTCCCGGCAGCTCGGTGACCGGGATCTTGCCGGCGTTGATGAGGTCGGGGTCGACCTGGTCCCCGGACGCCGCGGGGCCCATGCCGAGCATGCCGTTCTCGGTGTGGAGTACCACCCCGGAACCGGGGGCCAGGTGGTCGGCGACCATGGTCGGCTGGCCGATGCCGAGGTTGACGAATGAGCCGGCCGGAATGTCGACCGCGACCCTGGCGGCCATGTCTGCTCGGGTCAGGCTCATCCGGGTGGTCATGGGACGACCACCCGGTCGACGTAGATGCCGGGCGTGACCACGACCTCGGGATCGATACCGCCGATCTCGACGACCTCGTGGACCTGGGCGATCACGGTGGTGGCCGCGGTGGCCATCACCGGCCCGAAGTTGCGGGCGGTCTTGCGGTAGACGAGGTTGCCGGCACGGTCGGCGCGATGCGCTCCGATCAGTGCGACGTCACCCTTGATCGGGTGCTCCAAGACGTAGGTGCGGCCGTCGATCTCGCGAGTCTCCTTTCCTTCGGCCAGTGGTGTGCCGACACCCGTCGGTGAGAAGAGGGCCCCGATCCCGGCGCCGGCGGCGCGCATCCGCTCGGCGAGGTTCCCTTGCGGGACCACGTCGAGCTCGATCCGGCCCTCGCGGTAGAGCCCGTCGAAGACCCAGGAGTCGGACTGTCGGGGAAAGGAGCAGACCATCTTGCGGACCCGGCCCTTGGCCAAGAGGGCAGCGAGTCCGGTGTCGCCGTTCCCGGCATTGTTGGAGACGACGGTCAGCTCAGCCGCGCCCTGACGGATCAGCGCATCGATCAGGTCGACCGGCATGCCTGCCATGCCGAACCCGCCGATCAGCACGGTCGAACCGTCCTTGACCCCGGCGACCGCCTCGTCCGTGGTCTCGCAGACCATGGTCACGACACGTTCTCCAGCACCACCGCGAGCGCCTGGCCGACGCCGATGCAGATCGCGGCCACGCCCCACCGATCTCCGGACTCGCGCAGGCGGCCGGCGAGAGTGCCCAGGATCCGGCCACCCGACGCACCCAGCGGGTGGCCGATCGCGATCGCCCCACCCTTGGTGTTCACGATCTCCGGGTCGATCCCCCACAGGTCGACGCAGGCCAGGGACTGCACCGCGAACGCCTCGTTGAGCTCCACGTGGGCGACGTCGGTCCAGCCGATGCCGGCCCGGGCCAGCGCCCGGTCGGCGGCCTCTACCGGCGCGGTTCCGAACCACTGGGGCTCGGTCGCTGAAGCGCCGCGACCCGCGATCCGGGCCACGGGGTGAGCCCGATCCGGTTCGCCGCTGCCTCCGAGCCGATGAGTAGTGCCGACGCGCCGTCGTTCAGCGGCGAGGCGTTGCCCGGCGTGATCGTGCCGTCCCGGCGGAAGGACGGCTTCAGACCCGCCAGCTTCTCGGGACTCGACCCGGGTCGTATGCCCTCGTCGCGAGCCAGGTCGACGCCGTCCACTCGGGTCACCAGGTCGTCGTAGAAGCCTGCCTCCCACGCAGTGTCGGCGAGGTTGTGGGAGCGGGCCGCGAACGCGTCCTGCCGGTCCCGGCCGATGCCGTACTTGTCGGCGATCAGCTCGTTGGCCTCACCCAGCGACACCGTCCATTCGTCCGGCATGCGCTCGTTGACCAGCCGCCAACCGAGCGTCGTCGACACCGCGGTCACGTTCCCTGCGGGGAAGGCCCGCGACGGCTTCGGCAGGATCCACGGCGCCCGGGTCATCGACTCCACCCCGCCCGCGACCGCCACCTCGGCGTCGCCGGTCTCCACCGTGCGGGATGCGACCATCGCCGCGTCGAGGCTCGATCCGCAGAGCCGGTTGACGGTCGTCGCCGTCACCGACGTCGGCAGACCCGCCAGCAGCACGGCCATCCGGCCCACGTTGCGGTTGTCCTCGCCGGCCCCGTTGGCATTGCCCCACACCACGTCGCCGACCTGGGCCGGGTCCAGGTCGGGTGCCTTGGCCAGCAGACCGGTCAGTGCGGTGGCGGCCAGGTCGTCGGGACGAACCTCGGCCAGCGCACCGCCGAACCTGCCGAACGGCGTGCGGGTGACGGCGTACACGAAAGATGTGGTCATTCGTCTTCCTCTGCGAGGACCTGCTGGGCGATCCGGAACGCGGTGTTGGCGGACGGTACGCCGCAGTAGATCGCGGTCTGGAGCAGCAGCTCCTTGATCTCGTCGACGGTCAGCCCGTTGGTGCGGGCGGCGCGCAGGTGCATCGCGAGCTCCTCGTGGTGGCCACCCGCGACCAGCGCGGTGAGGGTGATCAGGGACCGGCTGCGTCGGTCGAGTCCCGGACGGGTCCAGATCGTGCCCCACGCGTAGTTGGTGATGAGCTCCTGGAAGTCGCGGGTGAAGTCGGTGGTGGCTGCGTCGGCCCGGTCGACGTGGTCGTCGCCGAGGACCTCGCGGCGCACGGCCATGCCCGCGTCGTACGTCGTTGTGTGCTGCTCCTCGCCGAGGACGTGGCGCCGGATCAGCCGGGCGACGACCTCGGGCGCCTCGGCCGGAGCGAGGTGGGCCACCCCGTCGAGCTCGACCATCCGGCCGTCCTTGACCCCCTCGACGATCTCGCGGAGCCGCTCGGTGGGGGTCACGAGATCGGTCGCCCCGGCGACGGCGAGCACCGGCACGCCGATCTCGGCGAGCCGGTCACGCACGTCGAACCCGGCGAGGGCGCCGCAGACCTGGCAGTAGCCTGCGTCGTCGACCTCCCGCAGTGCCTGCAGCAGGGCTGACCCCCGCTCCGGCTCGCGGTCGAGGAAGCCGGGACCGAACCAGCGCTCGGTCGATGCCGACACGATGGACGGCGTTCCCGAGCTGGTGACCTGACCGATCCGCTCGGCCCACATGTCCGGGTCACCGATCCTGGCGCCGGTGCACAGCAGGACCGCCGTCGCGACCCGGTCGGGGACGTCCAGCAGCAGCTGGAGTCCGACCGCGCCGCCGACCGAGTCACCGGCGTACGCGAACGACCCGCCGGGCTCGCCGCGCTCGGCGAGCAGGGTGTCGACGACCTCGAGGACCCCCGCGGCCAGCTCGTCGACCGTGAACGGCTCCTCGGGCACGGACCGGTTGTGGCCGTGGCCGGGCAGGTCCCAGGCGACCACGTCGAAGGCGTCGGTGAGGTGGGCGGCGGAGGCGCTCCAAAGCCTGGTGGCCGAGGTCCCCAGGGACGGGCCGAGCACGAGCAGCGGCAGCTCGGCGCGGTGGCGGGCGCCGGTGAGCCGGACGGCGGTGATGGCGGGGATCATGCGCCCTCCTCCCTCTTGAGCGACCGGCGGGCCCGGTCGAGAACGGTGTCGATGATCTCGGCACTGGCCCCGGCGTAGTCGGCCCGGGGCTCGTGTCCGGCCAGCTCGGCCATCGAGCGCTGCTCGGAGCCGACGTCCGCCGCGTCCAGGGTGGCCGCCATCCGGTCGGCGTGTACGCGCAGCCCGGCGATGAGGTCGGTGGCCTGCGAGCCGGCGACGACGGTACGCCGGACCAGCGTCGCGACCGTCGCCCACTCGGCGTGCCAGGCACCGGCGGCTCGTTCGTCGACCGAGTCCGCGGCCGCGACGTGCAGCGTGGCCGCCAACGGCGGCGCGGCAAGTGCGGCGCGTCGGATCAGGGCTGAGAGGGCCGGGTTGCGCTTGTTCGGCATCGTCGACGAGCCGCCACCCTCGCCCTCCGCCAGCTCGCCGATCTCCGGTCGGGACAGGGTGAGCACGTCGTTCGCGATCCGACCCCACGCGTCGGTGCAGCCGACCGCGCCGTCCCCGATCCGGGTGACCGGTGCCCGTGCCGTGTGCCAGGGCAGCGCAGGTGCGAGGCCGAGCGCGCCGGCCAGCCGGTCCCGCGCGGAGGCGGGGTCGAGGCCGAGCTCGACGACCGCGGCCAGGGTGCCGGCGGCACCGCCGAGCTGCACAGGGAAGGAGAGCGAGGCCAGATCGTCATCGGCGTCGAGGACCGTCGTCAGCCAGCCCGAGACCTTGAGCCCGAACGTGGTCGGTACGGCGTGCTGGGTCAGGGTCCGCGCGACCATCGGGGTGGTCCGGTGGGCCTCGGCGAGGTCGGCCAGCGCTCCGACCTGCGTCCGCAGCTCGCGACGTACGGCGGAGACCGCGTCCCGCAGCAGCACCATCAGCGCGGAGTCGACGACGTCCTGGCTGGTGAGGCCGCGGTGCACCCAGCGGGCGGCGTCGCCGTCCAGCCGCTCGCGCAGGCTCGCCACGAGCCCGGGCACGGGGCTGCCGCTGCTCTCCGACGAGACCGTCTTCGGGTTGAGGTCGGGCAGCGGCCCGTGCCCGATGCCGAGCACGTCCAGCCAGGCCTCCTCGACCGCGACCATGGCGCGGAGGAACGACTCGTCCGTGAGGTGGTCGCCACCCCGTGTGTCCCCGGGCCAGAGCAGGTCGGTCATGGGTTCAGTCTCGCGGAAAGACGAGGAAGACGGTCTCGTCGTCTCCCTGCAGCCGGATGTCGAAGGCATAGCCTCGCTGGTCGGCCGTGGCCACGAGGGTCGACCGGCGGTCGTCGCCGAGCTCCCGGAGGAACGGGTCGTCGGCCGCGCCGGGCAGATAGGCGCGGGTGAACAACCGGTCCAGCAGGCCGCGCGCGAACACCGTGATCGCGAAGAACGACCCGACCGGGCGGAGTGTCGTGAACGCGTACCGTCCCTCGTCGTCGGTCGCCGCCCGGCCCCATCCCTGGTCCCCGCCGCGGGTCAGTTCGACCAGCGCGTCCGCCACCGGCTCGCCGGCGCCGTCCAGCACCCGCCCGTGCAGGGTGGTCGCGTCCGGGTGCTCGGGAGGGACGAGGTCGGCGTACCCGTCGCGGACCAGCCCCAGCGAGAAGAAGGGGCCGACCGTCTGGCCGGGGGTCGGCGCAACGTTCATTCCTCTTCCTCCAAGGGTGTCCGCTGGCTTCCGGTGAGCACGATGTCCCAGCGGTAGCCGGTGCACCACTCGGGTTGTGTCACGGAATGGTCGTACGACGCCACCAGCTGCTCGCGCGCCCGCGGGGCGAGGATCGACTGGAAGATCGGGTCGAGGGAGAAGATCGGGTCGCCCGGGAAGTACATCTGGGTTATCAGCCGCTGGGTGAAGTCCGTGCCGAACAACGAGAAGTGGATGTGTGCCGGCCGCCAGGCGTTGCGGTGGTTGCGCCACGGGTACGGCCCGGGCTTGATCGTGGTGAACTCGTAGCGCCCCTCGGCGTCGGTCAGGCAGCGGCCGACGCCGGAGAAGTTGGGGTCGATCGGGGCCGGATGCTGGTCCTTCTCGTGGCGGTAGCGGCCAGCAGCATTGGCCTGCCAGACCTCGACGAGCTGGTGGCGCACCGGCCGGCCGTCGCCGTCGAGCACCCGCCCGGTCACCTTCATCCGCTCACCGAGCGGCTCGCCCTCGTGCTGCACCGTCAGGTCGGCCTCGACCGGGTCGATCGTCTGCTCGCCGAAAACGGGCCTCGACAGCTCGATCCCCTCGGGGTTCGCGGGGTGGAGGGCCTTGGTGGGGTGCCGCAGCAGGCTGGAGCGGTAGGGCGGGTAGTCCAGCCGCGGCTGGGGCTCGTCGTCGAGCGCGGTTGCCGCAACAGCGGCGATCTCGGCGTCGACCTCGGCCTGGGTCGAGACCGCTGCGTCGGAGGAGGCCAAGAGGTGGGTCACGCTCCGACGGTACGGCGTGCGAACGGCGCGGTGTGACGCCCGACTTCCACTGGGTGAAAGCCTCGGCTGGCCGATTCGGCGCCGCGACGGAGACGTTGAGGTCAACGAAGTGACACCCCGGCAAGGAGTCCCGATGCCCTTCATCCGCACCAACGGTCCGACGACCGGAACCGTCTCCAGGGCGACCGGCCTCTGGCCGGTCATCCTCTGTTGGGTCGCGGTCGCGCTCGACGGCTTCGACCTGGTCGTGATCGGCGCGGTGATCCCGACCCTGCTGGAGACCGGCGACCTCGGGTTCACCCCGGCCGCGGCCACCACGGCCTCCACCGTCGGCCTGGTGGGTGTCGGCATCGGCGCGGTGACCATCGGTCCGCTGACCGACCGCTTCGGCCGGCGACGCAGCTTGATCTCCTGCGTCACCGTGTTCTCCGTCCTCACCCTGGCCATCCCCCTGGCACAGGACGTCACCCAGTTCACCGCGCTCAGGTTCCTGGCCGGCCTCGGTCTCGGTGCGTGTCTGCCGACCGCGCTGGCCTACATGAGCGAGCACGCATCGACCGGGCGTGGTGGCTCCGCGGTGACCCGGATGATGACCGGCTACCACGTGGGCGCCGTACTCACCGCGCTTCTCGCGCTCGTCCTGGTGGGCTCCTGGGGCTGGCAGTCCATGTTCGTGGTTGGTGGGCTCGCCGGGCTGGTCACCGTTCCACTGCTGTGGGCCAGGCTGCCGGAGTCCGAGGCCTATCTCCGCGCCGTCGGCACGGACGAGCAAGGCTCGCCCGCGAAGGTCCACAGCACCGAGGTGGTCAAGGGGCGCTACCTCAGAGTCAGCCTGGGCCTGTGGGTGGCGTCCTTCATGGGGCTCCTGTTGGTCTACGGGCTCAACACCTGGCTGCCGACGATCATGGGCGAGGCGGGGTACTCCATCAAGGCTGGAACCGGTCTGCTGCTGGTGCTCAACCTGGGTGCTGTGATCGGCCTGCTGGTCGCGGGCAGCATCTCCGACGCCCGAGGCAACAAGCCGACCGTCCTGCTGTGGTTCGGGCTCGCCGCGTTCTTCCTGGCGATGCTCTCCATCAAGATGGACAGCACCTTCCTGGTGTACGCCGCAGTGACGCTCGCGGGCATCTTCGTGTTCAGCGCCCAGGTGCTCGTCTACGCGTTCGTCGGCCACCTCTACCCGCCGGAGATTCGCGGGACGGCGCTCGGCATGGCGGCGGGGGTCGGCCGCGTCGGCGCGATCGTCGGCCCGACCATCGGCGGTGCCCTGCTGACGGCCGGGATCGCCTACCCGTGGGGCTTCTACGTGTTCGCAGTCGCCGCGCTGCTCGCGGTGCTCGCCCTGTCGACCGTTCCGGCCAACCTGCAGCCGGAGGCCATCCACTGAGTGGAACACTGGCTGGGTGGCCGGCAACTCCTCTGCTTCTGGTGCCTCGGTCACCAGTCGTGCGCTTGCCCTCGTGGGCGCCTTCGATGATGACCACCGCCGGCTGACCCTGACCGAGCTCGCCGGGCGCGCGGGGTTGCCGATGCCGACCGCCCATCGGCTCGCCGCCGAGCTCGTCGCCTGGGGGGCGCTGGCGCGGACGTCGGACGGCGAGTTCGTCATCGGCCGACGGCTCTGGGATGTCGGGCTGCTGGCCCCTGTCCAGGCGGGCTTGGTCGAGCGGGCGTCGCCGTACCTCCACGACCTGTACGGGGCCACCCTTGCCACCGTGCACCTTGCCGTGCGGGACGGCACAGAGGTGCTCTACCTCGACCGCCTGCGCGGCAGCGAGTCGGTCCCGGTCGTGAGCACGATCGGGTCGCGGCTTCCTATGCACGCGACCGGCGTCGGCAAGGTGCTGCTCGCGCACGCCCCGGCCGAGGTGCAGGACGCGGTGCTGGCCGACCTGCCCCGGGTCACGGCGTACACCGTGACCCAGCCGGGGCGTCTGCGACGCCAGCTCCGCCAGGTGTTGCGAGACGACTACGCCACGACGTCGGAGGAGATGAGCCTCGGTGCGTGCTCCGTTGCGGTGCCGATCCGCCAGCGCGGCGCCGTGGTCGCGGCGCTCGGCGTCGTGGTGCCGAGTCTCAAGCGAGACAGGGTGCGGCTCGTGGCCGCCCTCCAAGTGGCAGCCCGAGGAATCGGACGCGGGCTCGCGCTTTCGTCCAGCGAACACGGCTGATGGCCGCGCCTGCGCATGGGCGGGTTGACTGAGCCCATGGACACGGTGCGCACCCAGGTCGCGATCATCGGTGCGGGCCCGGCGGGCATGTTGCTCTCACACCTGCTCGCCGCCCGGGGCGTCGAGTCCATCGTGGTCGAGACCCGCTCAGAGGAGTACGTCGCCTCCCGGATCCGCGCCGGCATCCTCGAGCAGTCAACCGTCGACCTGCTACGCGGGTCGGGACTGGGCGGGCGGCTGGACCGTGAGGGCGACCGGCACCGTGGGATCTACCTGCAATGGCCCGGAGAGCGGCACCACCTCGACTTCGTCGACCTGACCGGCCGGTCGGTGTGGGTCTACGGACAGACCGAGGTGCAGAAGGACCTCGTCGCAGCGCGTCGGGCGGACGGGCAGGAAGTCCACTACGAGATCGGCGACACCACGCTGCATGACCTCGAGACCGGATCCCCCTCGGTCACGTTCACCGATGCTTCCGGTGCCGAGCGTCGGATCGTCGCGGAGGTGGTGGCCGGCTGCGACGGGTCGTTCGGGCCGTCCCGGCTCGCCGTACCGGAGGTGGTGCGGAGCACGTGGGAGAAGGTCTACCCGTACTCCTGGCTGGGGATCCTCGCGGACGTCGCGCCGTCGACCGACGAGCTGATCTATGCCTGGCACCCCGACGGCTTCGCGCTGCACTCGATGCGCTCGCAGTCGGTGTCACGCCTCTACCTGCAGGTGCCCAACAACACCCCCATCGAGGAGTGGTCCGATGACCGGATCTGGGCGGCGCTCTCCACGCGTCTGGGCCACGGACAGGACGGCTGGACCCTGACGCCGGGGCCGGTCACCGAGAAGTCGGTGCTGCCCATGCACTCGTTCGTGCAGAGCCCGATGCGTCATGGCCGGCTCTTCCTCGCAGGCGACGCCGCGCACATCGTGCCGCCGACTGGGGCCAAGGGGCTCAACCTCGCTGTCGCCGATGTAGCCCTGCTCGCACCTGCCCTGTCCGCGCTCGTGCTCGAGGACGACCACCGACTCGCCGACGAGTACTCCGACACGGCGCTTCGACGGGTCTGGCGGTGCACGCACTTCTCGTGGTGGATGACCACGATGCTGCACCACAGCGGCGACCCGTTCGAGGAGCAGCTCCAGCTCTCGCAGCTCCGTTGGGTGGCCTCCAGCACGGCCGGTGCCACCGGCCTCGCGGAGAACTACGCCGGGCTCCCCATCGGGCTCTGACCTCAGTGAGGCCGGGTCACGCGGGGCGCGGCTCCGGGAAGCGAGCACGGCAGGCATGCACCGGAAGGATCGCCGTGCCGAGTGTGGCGCAGCCCGGCGGGTCAGGTGCCGATCCGGAAGCTCCGGGGCGTCGCGGGGCCGCGCTCGGACTCGCCCCGCTCGATGCAGAACTCGTTGCCCTCCGGGTCGGTCAGCGTCACCCAGCCCGACCCGTCCGCGGTGCGGTGGTCGCCGATGACGGTTGCGCCGGCGGCCACGGCCGTCTCGACCATCTCGTCGCGGGTGCCCCGCTCCGGGGAGAGGTCGAGGTGGAGACGGTTCTTGGCGGTCTTGCCCTCCGGCACCGGGATGAACAGCATGCCCGTCCCGGTGTGGGGAAAGCTGGGCGCGAGCACCACCTCGGGGTCGTCGTCGTAGTAGACGTTCCAGCCGGTCAGGGTCGACCAGAAGCCCGCCAACCCGCGAGCGTCGGCGCAGTCGAAGGTGATGTTGTGGATGTGGACGGCCATGCGGGTCAGTCTCGCAGCGGGTGGGCGAGCTCGTCCTGGGGGAGCCGGGCCCAGAGGATCGCGACGACCGCCACGACCACCGGGATGATGCCGGCGACGGTGAAGGTGGTGCGCAGGCCGATCACCTCGGAGACCGGACCGGCCAGCGCCATCGAGACCGGCATCAGCGACACCGACACGAAGAAGTCGAGGGAGGCGACGCGGCCGAGCAGCTCGGGTGGCACCCGGCGCTGCAGCAGCGTGCCCCAGATGACCATCGGCGCCGAGAACAGCGCCCCCATCACCAGCGCCGACACCACGACCGGCCACACGGAGGTGGCCGACCCCATGACCAGGAACGGCAGGCACGAGACCCCCCACCCCATGTTCATCAGCGTGAGGTAGCGGCGCGGCATCCGAACCGACGCCATCACCAGCGAGCCCACCGCGCCGCCGATGCCGAACGCAGCCATCACCAACGCGTGGTCACCAGGCCCGCCACCGAGCTTGTCCTTGACCAGGAACGGGATCAGGACCTCCAACGGACCCATCACCGCCAGGATCATCAGGGACGCGAAGAGCAGGGTGGACAGCAGCCACGGGGTGCGGACCATGTAGACGAAGCCCTCACGCATGTCGGCGAGGGCCGACCGGACCGGGTGGACGCCGGTGGTCTCGCCGAGGTCGCGGCGTACGGCGGTCCGGGGCACGGCCGCCAGGGCAAGCAGGCCGCAGAGCGACGCGGCGGCGGCGATGCCGAACGCGGCACCGGGGGACGCGACTCCGACCACGACACCGGCCACGCCGGGTCCGATCGCCTGCCCGATGGTCGGCCGCACCATCCCCTCGAAGCCGTTGACCGCCTGGAGGTCGGACTCCGGCACCAGGGCGGGCAGCCAGGCGGAGTAGGCGGGGTAGTAGAACGCCATCGCGACGCCGCTCACGAACGAGACGGCGGCGAGGTGCCAGATCTCGGTGAGGCCGGCCAGTGACAGGAACCCGATCAGCGCCATGCCGGCCAGCTCGGCGATGGCGACGACGAGGAGGATCGACTTCTGCGGGACCCGGTCGGCGACGACGCCCCCGATCAGGGCCGGGAGCAGGACGCCGACGGCACCGGCGGTCGTCGCGACCGACAGCTGTGCGGGACCGCCGCCGATCCGGATGACCTCCCACACCAGGGCCACGGTCCAGGCGCCCAGGGCGAAGGTGCTGAACACCAGCGCAATCGCGAGGCGGCGGTAGGCGGGCGTGCGGAACGGCGTCAGCGCGCGTGGCAGCGATCGGCCGGTCCCCTGGTCGCCGACGGTGTCGATCAGCTGGTCGCTGAGCGGATCGGTCATGGTCTTCCTCCCGCGGTCAGTCTGCTGAGGTGGACCGACACAGTCGAGCGAATTCATCGCGGGCCGTCCGGCCGGGGATACTGGGGGCATGAGCAGGCGGACGAACCGGATCCTGCTGGTGATCGTGCTCGTCGCCTTCATCAACCTCCCGGTCCTCCACAGCACCTGGACCCGGTGGCAGGTGGACCGCAACGGCACGGACACCGTCGCCGAGGTCGTGGACACGCGCGTGCTCGGCGAGGACGCCGACCCGAGCTACTGGTTGGTGTTCCGATTTCCCGAGTCAATCGATCCCGATCGGGCGCCGTGGACCGCCCAGGTCGACCGGACGACGTACGACGAGGCGAGCGCGCAGGGTTCGGTCGAGGTGCGCGTGCTCGAGGACCGGCCCGCGGCGCACTCCGTGGAAGGCCAGATCCGGAACCCGGTCGGTCTGTTCATCACGCTGCTCGCCGACGCCATCCTGCTCGCCATCCTGCTGCTCGTGTGGCGGGCCAGGCCGATGCGGCCGGTGCCGATCCGCATCGCGGCGATCGGCGACGTCGAGCGCTGTCCACCGGGCGGTGTCCTCGAGCAGATCGAGGGCGACCTCTATCTCGTCCGCGGGGACGTCACCGGCATTGACGGTGACGAGATCGTCCTGGATGCCGGGGAGCGGGACGTTCTGGTCATCCTGGACGGCCACCACAACCCGGTCGGCTACCAGCAGCCGGCGGAGGTGCGCGGCCGGATCGTCCCTTAGTCCCGGCTGAGGTCGGCCAGGACCCGAGGGTCCTCGCAGGCGCCGGCGAACGCCTGGATCCGGGTAGCGATCTCGCGACCGAGCAACCTCTGACCGATCGGCTCGGCGACGAAGCGCAGCCACGTGGGACGCACCGTGTAGGTGTACTTCCACACGGCCCTCGTGCCGGCCACACCGTTCTCGGTCTCCGGGACGAACCGCCAGCCGCCTCCGAACGAACCGAAGAACCACGGCCCCGACACCATCGTCATCCCTACCGAGGTGGGCGGCCGGTACGACACGTACTGGCTGACCATTCGGGGTCCGATCCGCGCCCGCGTCAGTGTGCGCACTCCCTTGGCCGGCCGCTCGGCGTCGATCAGGTGCTGGTGCCGGATGAACGGGTCCCAGAGGAGGCGCGTCTCACCCGTGGTCTGGGAGACGGCGAAGGCGGTCTCGGGCGTGACGGGGACCCACGTCTCGGACGTGACCTGCGGCATGGCCGGGAGCCTGCCACACGGAAAGGGCTACGTTCGGCCCCGGAGACTTCGGGGGCTCAGCTCCGGGGCCGACGCGCGGTCGGCGAGTCCACGTGCACGACGGCCTTCGCAGGCTGCCGGCGCTGCGGCACGCCGATGACCATCAGAGCCATGACGAGGGGCGCCACGACGACGAAAGCGGTGACCAGGGCCATCAGGCTCTCGATGATCAACATGAAGTCACCATGCCCACCGGCGGCCATTCCAAACCTCCGTGTCCAGACCAGTCTTCTGGAGGACGCTGACGGGCCGGCGCAGGGGAGCTAGAGGTCGAACTTTCCCCGCTTGTCCGTGGGCACCAGATCGAGATAGTCATCGGGATGCTCGCGGATGTAGCCCGCCATGAACGGGCAGTAGGGAACGACCGCGAGCCCGTCGCCGCGGGCCGCGTCCAGCACTCCACGGGCCAGCGCGGAGCCGATGCCCCGGCCCTCGAACCGGTCGTCGACCTCGGTGTGCTTGACGGCGATCGCATCGTCGGAGCGCGTGTACTCCGAGAACCCGGCCAGCTCGCCATCCTCGAACACTTCGTAGCGGGTCAGGTCCGGGTTGTCGCGCACGGTGGTGGCCATGGTTGGAGACCGTAGTCACTTGCCCCCGAGCCCGCCATGACGACAGGCTGAACGCATGGCCGCCACCACCTCGTCGTACTCCATCACCATGCGGCTCTACACCGCGCCCGACCACGGGATCGTCGGGGCCGTCGCCACCGCCATCGCCCAGGCCGGAGGAGTCGTGACCGCGATCGACGTCGCGGAGTCCAGCCACGAGCGGCTGGTCCTCGACGTGACCTGCTCGGCCAGCGACTCCGCGCACGCCGAGCAGGTGGTGACCGCGGCCGACGACGTGCCGCACGTGGAGGTCCACAAGGTCAGTGACCGGACCTTCCTGCTTCACATCGGCGGCAAGATCGAGGTCCATTCGAAGGTTCCACTGCGCAACCGCGACGACCTGTCGATGGCGTACACGCCCGGCGTCGGCCGGGTCAGCCTTGCCTTGGCCCACAACCCCGACGACGTCTCCCGGCTCACGATCAAGGGCAACTCGGTCGCGGTGGTCACCGACGGCTCGGCGGTGCTGGGGCTCGGCAACATCGGACCGGGGGCTGCGCTCCCGGTGATGGAGGGCAAGGCCGCCCTGTTCAAGCGCTTCGCCGACATCGACGCCTGGCCGATCTGCCTGGCCAGCCAGGACACCGACGAGATCGTGCGCGCCGTCGAGATGATCGCCCCCGGCTTCGGCGGTATCAACCTGGAGGACATCGCGGCGCCGCGCTGCTTCGAGATCGAGCGGCGGCTGCGGGAGAGCCTGGACATCCCGGTCTTCCACGACGACCAGCACGGTACGGCGATCGTGGTCACCGCCGCGCTCACCAACGCGCTGCGGGTGGTGAAGAAGAGCCTGCCCGACACCCGGATCGTGGTGGCGGGTGCCGGCGCTGCCGGCTCGGCGATCGTGACCCTGCTGCTCGCCGGCGGCGCCACCGACGTGATCGTCTGGGACCGCGAGGGCTGCCTCTCCTCCGATGACGACTCGCTGCCGCCGGCCAAGGCCGAGCTGGCCGCACGCACCAACCCGCGCAAGCTCCGCGGTGACCTGCGGACCGGGTTGACCGGCGCCGACGTGTTCATCGGGGTCAGCGGCCCCGGCCTGCTCGACCCGGCCTGGATCTCCGACATGGCCGACGAGGCGGTGGTGTTCGCCCTCGCCAACCCCGACCCGGAGGTGGACCCGGCGGAGGCGGAGAAGTACGCCGCCGTGGTGGCGAGCGGCCGGTCGGACTACCCCAACCAGATCAACAACGTCCTCGCCTTCCCCGGCGTCTTCCGCGGGCTGCTCGACGCCCGGGCCTCCGAGATCACCGTCAAGATGCTGCTGCGCGCCGCCGAGGCGATCGCGCACGTCGTCAAGGACGACGAGCTCAACCCGAACTTCATCATCCCCACCGTCTTCAACGTCGAGGTGCCGAAGGCCGTCGCCTCCGCCATCAGCGGCAAGACCGTCGAGTAGCGCTGCCGGCAGGCCGCGCGCCGTACGGGTGCCGAAACCGGTACGTTGGCCACGCCCACATCAGCACCAGGGAGGCACCACAGATGTTCGGACGCAAGACGACCCATGATCCCGACGAGGCGGCCGCGCACCGGCACGAGCCGACGGCCGAGGAGCTGCGCGAGGAGAACCGCACCGTCGCCCACCAGCGGTTCGGCGGCATCAACTGGGGCGCCGCCTTCTTCGGCTGGCTGGTCGCGATCGCCATGACCGTGCTGCTCGCCGGCATCGTCAGTGCCGTGGCCGCCGCCGTCGGTGAGGAGATCAGCCTGACCCAGGCGGACGTCGAAGCCGATCGCGCGACGGCGGGGCTGGTCGCAGCCATCGTCGTGATCGCGATCTTCGCGATCGCCTACTACGCCGGCGGGTACGTCGCCGGGCGGATGTCTCGCTTCGACGGCGGCCGTCAGGGACTCGGCGTGTGGATCGTCGGTCTCCTGGTGACCATCCTGGCCGTGGTGGTCGGCCTGATCTTCGGTGAGCAGTACAACGTGCTCGACCGGGTGAACCCCCCCGACGTGAACACTCCGGAGGACGCCGGGATCGGCGCGATCATCGCGGGCGTCATCCTGCTCGTGGTCACGGCCCTCACCGCGATGGCCGGCGGCAAGGCGGGACGTCACTACCACACCAAGGTCGACGCGACGAGGTATCCGCCGGTCTGACCCCCGCACTCAAGCTGACCCGTCGTTGACCAACGACGGGTCAGCTGCCTTTCGGGTCACTTTCGAGCGGCGACCCTTGCCAGATCGGTTTACAAATCCTATGGTCTTGTAAACCATCTGGACGCTAGACGCCGAGAGGCAGGCCCATGACCGACCAGATCGCACAGACCTTCGAGAGTTCGGGCACGGTCCCCAGCGGTTCCACCGCGCAGTGGCGGGACAAGAAGCGCTACCTGTGGCTGATCGGCCTCGTCGTACCCTCGCTGGCATTCGTCGGTTACGCACTGTGGGCCGCGACCGGGTTCGGCGGCTTCCTCTGGATCGGGCCGGTGGTGATCCTCGTGATCGTCCCGGCCATCGACCTGCTCACCGGGCTCGACCGCTCCAACCCGCCCGACGACGTGATCGAGGCGCTGGAGCAGGACCGCTACTACCGCTGGATCACCTACCTCTTCCTGCCGATCCAGTACGCCGGCTTCGTGGGCGCGTTCTGGGTGCTCGCGAACGGTGACCCGCTCGGCCTCCAGGGCGAGCTGAGCACGCTCGACAAGGTAGGGCTGGCCATCTCGATCGGCTGCATCGGTGGGATCGGCATCAACACCGCGCACGAGCTCGGCCACAAGAAGGAGAGCAATGAGCGCTGGCTCTCCAAGATCGCACTGGCCCAGAGCTTCTACGGTCACTTCTACATCGAGCACAACCGCGGCCACCACGTCCGGGTCGCCACCCCCGAGGACCCGGCCAGCGCCCGGATGGGAGAGAACTTCTACCAGTTCTGGCCACGCACGGTGTGGGGGTCGCTGAAGTCGGCCTGGCGGCTGGAGAAGCGCCGGATCGCGCGCAAGGGGAAGCATCCCTTCCGGATCGGCAACGACGTCCTCAACGCGTGGCTGATGTCGGCGGTGCTGTGGGGCGGCCTGATCGCCTGGCTGGGCGTGGGGATCACGCCGTACCTCCTGATCCAGGCGGTCGTCGGCTTCTCGCTGCTCGAGGTCGTCAACTACATGGAGCACTACGGCATGCTCCGGCAGAAGGTCGGGTCCGGGGAGCGCCAGCGCTACGAGCGGGTCGACCCCAGCCACAGCTGGAACTCCAACAACGTCGCGACCAACGTGCTGCTCTACCACCTGCAGCGGCACAGCGACCACCACGCCAACCCCACCCGGCGCTACCAGTCGCTGCGCGACTTCGAGGAGTCACCGGTGCTCCCGACGGGCTACGCCGGCATGATCGTGCTCGCCATCGTCCCGCCGGTGTGGCGTCGGGTGATGGACCCGCGGGTGCTCGCCCACTTCGACGGCGACCTGAGCCGGGCCAACCTCAGCCCGCGCAAGCGGGAGAAGCTCCTCGCCCAGCACGCCGAGCCGTCGCCAGTTACCGCTCCTCGCGCCGCGTCGTCCGGTAACTCGCGACGGCTCGGCGTGGAGGAGGTGCTGGCCGCGCGGTGTCCGGGGTGCGGCTACACCTACGACGTCGAGGCCGGCGACGAGCACGAGGGCTTCGCGGCCGGCACCCCCTGGCACGACATCCCCGACACGTGGTGCTGCCCCGACTGCGGCGTCCGCGACAAGGTGGACTTCGTCCCGGTCGAGCGGGTGCGTGCCTGATGCGGATCGTGGTCGACCGCGACCTCTGTGAGGGTCACGGCATGTGCGAGGCGATGGCCCACGAGTTCTTCGAGCTCGACGACGAGGACGAGATGCACGTCCTCGACGAGACCCCGGGTGAGGAGCACCGTGGCCAGCTGGCCGCCGCGACGGCGTCCTGCCCGGTTCTGGCGCTGAGCCTCGAGGGCTGAGCGGCAGGAGCGCCTCCCTAGACTGGCGTCCATGCCGGCCGCCGTCTCGATCTCACTTCGACAGCGGATCGTCGCCGCGGCCGTCGAGCTGACCACCACCGGTGGCTGGGCCCAGGTGACGATGTCGCGGCTCGCCGAGCGGGTCGGGGTCAGCCGGCAGACCGTTTACAACGAGATCGGGACCAAGCCCGCCCTGGCCGAGGCGATGATCCTCTCGGAGCTCGACCGGTTCCTCGCGGCCGTCGAGTCTGCCTTCGACCGGCACCCCGACGACCTGCCCGAGGCGATCCGCTCGGCTGCGGGCGGTGTGCTCGAGCTGGCGCAGGACAACCGCCTGCTGCACGCCGTGGTCTCGGCGACCCATGGCGCCGACACCGAGCTGCTCCCACTGCTGACGACGCACGCCGAGTCGCTGCTGGCCGCTGCGAAGCTGGTCGTGGCCGAGCGCGTGGCGCCGTACGACGTTCCGCTGGACCCGACGCACCTCGAGGCCGCGATCGACATGGTCGTCCGGGTGGTGCTCAGCCACGTGATGCAGCCCTCGGGTCCACCCGAACGGACGGCCGCCGACATCTCCTGGATCGCGACCCGCGTCCTGCGCTGACCGAACTAGCCCGGCATCGCGCGGGCACGGGCCAGCTCGACGGCCTCCTTGAAGGCCGCGACCACATAGTCGGGGACCTTCATCCCGTGATCGCGCACCCACAGCAGCTCACGCTCGACCCGGGAGATCTGGTGGGCGAACGTCGCGATCTCGCGGTCGATCCCGAGCGTGCGCATCAGGTCACCGAAGTCCGCCTTCTGGTGCTGGTTGTTGGCGCCGACCGGCGCGAACGAGATCCGACGCATGTTTCGCACCAGCCAGCGCTGCCAGCCGGAGAGCTGTTCGGCGAGGCCCCGGGCCGACATCCGGTAGAAGGCGTAGTGGCCGGGCTCCTGACGGCGGATCTGGGCCACGACGGTGGTGGCCAGAGCGGTCTCGCCGAGCTCCCGCAGCCCGTCGTGCAGCAGGTTGTAGGCCAGCACCGCCGAACGCTCGGTGGACATGCCGGTCAGGTAGTAGAGCATCCGGACGACGTCCTGGATCGGGCTGAGGTGCGAGAGCGCCCCGAGGACCTTGATCTTGGCGGAGACGTGGTCGAGGTCCGCCGCCGCGTTGTCGCGGCCGATCCGGACCTGCAGCTCGTCGAGGATCAGCCCGTGCCGGGTCTCCTGGGGGTGCCACACCTCGGCGTAGAACCGGCGATCCACCTCGGGCGGGTCGGGCAGCATCGTCATCAGCTCGAGCACGTTGCGGTCGACCTCCAGCTCGACGCGCGCCATGTAGTCGAGGACGTGGCCGTAGCGCTCGTTGAGCACGTCAGGCCGGCGGATCGTGTAGTCCACGGTCGCCAGGTCGATGGGCGGATGCTGGGCTCCGAGCCGGTCGACGTGATCGGCGAGCCGAAGCTCTGTGGATCGGGGCCTGCTCACGGTCGAAAGCCTACGCTCGGGCATGTGAGCAGTTCGGCACCCGCGGCGATCCGGATGGGTACGCCGACCGGCCGCGCGGTCGTCGCCGCCGCGACCCTGGGCACGGGGATGACGCTGCTCGACACGACCGTGGTCAATGTCGCCCTGCGCACCCTCGGCCGCGACCTCGGTGCGACCCTGGCCCAGCTGCAGTGGATCACCAACGGCTACCTGCTCTCCCTGGCCTCCCTGATCCTGTTCGGCGGATGGCTCGGAGACCGGTTCGGGCGGCGCCGGGTGTTCGTGTACGGGACCATCGCGTTCGCGGCCGCCTCGCTCCTGTGTGGTCTCGCTCCGACCCCGGAGGTGCTGATCGCCGCGCGGATCCTGCAGGGCCTCGGCGCCGCGGCCCTCACTCCCGGCAGCCTGGCCATGATGCAGGGGGCGTTCCGGCCGGCCGACCGTCCCAAGGCCATCGGCACCTGGTCCGGCCTCGCCGCGATCGCGGCTGCCGTTGGCCCCTTCGTGGGCGGGATCCTGGTCGACTTCGCCTCGTGGCGGTGGATCTTCCTGATCAACCTGCCCCTGGCGGCGATCACCATCTGGGTCGCGGTGCGGTGGGTCCCCGAGAGCCAGGACCGCGCGCACTGCGGACGCGCCGACATCGCCGGCCCGGTCCTGGCCTCCCTCGCCCTGGCCGGGATCACCTACGGCCTCATCCAGTGGACCGACCCCCTCGCGCCGGTGGCCCTGGTGGCGGGAGTCTCGGCGTCGGTGGCCTTCGTCGTCGCCGAGTCGAGGCACCCTGCCCCGATGCTGCCGCTGGGGCTCTTCTCCAGCAGGACGTTCAGCTCGGCCAACGTGATGACCTTGCTGGTCTACGCCGCGCTCGGCGCCGTGTCGTTCTTCGTCGTCCTGCAGCTGCAGACCGTCAGCGGGTACGGCGCCCTCGGCGCCGGGATCTCGATGCTCCCGTTGACCATCTGCATGGTCCTCCTGGCGTCACGGGGTGGAGCCCTCGGCGCGCGGATCGGACCCCGAATCCCGATGACCCTCGGACCGATCGTGATGGGCGCCGGCACGATGCTCCTGCTGGGGATCGGCGACGACGTGGACTACTGGCGCGACGTGCTGCCCGGCGTCACCGTGTTCGGGCTCGGCCTGGCGCTGATGGTCGCGCCGCTGACGGCCACCGTGCTGGCTGCCGCGCCGGACCGGAACGCCGGAGTCGCCAGCGGTGTCAGCAACGCGGTCGCCCGGATCGGATCGCTGCTCGCGGTCGCGGTGCTGCCGGTGGCCGTCGGACTCTCCGGGGTGGAGTACGCCGACCCGGTGGCGTTCGACGCGGGTTACCGCTCCGCGATGGTCATCTGCGCGGGGATGCTGGTCGTCGGCGGGCTGGTGTCGTGGTTCACCATCCGCAACGACGTACTCGAGGCGCCTGCGTCGGGAGGGACCGGGACCCGATAGGCGGGACACGCCCCGCGGGTTGCCGCGGACGCCTAACCTTGGCACGTGGGAGGGTCACCGGTTCTGCGTGTCCTCGCGGCCGCCATGGTGCTGGCCGCGGCGACCGCCTGCAACAGCGACGAGCCCACCGCGACCGACGACCCGTCGACGTCCGCGGAGAGCTCTCCCACCGCCGGCGGAGACCCGAAGGCCGGCAGTACGGCGGGCACCGACGCACCGGAGGAGACGGCAACCGTCGACACCGATCTCGCCGTCGACCCCCCAGGCCCGATGAAGAGCGCGGTGCTGCAGCCGGACATCCTGATCTTCAACCAGAAGCCGCTCAGCGAGTCACTGATCAAGCGCATCCAGAACGTCCGGAATGTCGCTGCTGTGGAGACGTTCGGCCTGGGCAACGTGGTGATCGAGAACCGCGCGCTCAACGTCGCCGCCGTGGACCCCGCAAGCTTCCGCCGGTTCGCTCCGGACCCCACGGCGCAGCTCCAGGACGTCTGGGACCGAGTGGCCGGCGGGGAGCTGTCGATCACGCCCGCGCTCGGGCGGCGGTTCCAGGACGAGAACGGCGAGATCGCGTTCGGGTCCGCCGAGGATGCCCCCAGGATCCACATCGGCGCCTACGTGCCCCAGACGATCCGGATCGATGCGGTCATCAACGAGAAGTGGGCCGAGGAGCTGGACCTGGAGCTCGGCAACGCCGTGCTGCTGTCGACCAGGGAAAAGGCACCCGAGTCCGTCCGCAAGCCCCTGCAGAGGATCGTCGGCAACCAGGCCTCGATCCAGAATCTCGACATCGCGGCCCGGCTCGGGCTCGACCCCTCGGCCCCCCAGACGGCCGTCCTCACCGGGGGCTCGGCCGCCGACGTGGTCGGCACCTTCAACTACACGGTGATCGGCGGCGGCCGGATCGCCCCCGACCCGGCGTGGGTGGCCGAGAACATCGGCACCGAGGTGATGCCGATCATCGGCTCGATGACCTGCCACCGGGCGATCTTCCCGCAGCTGCGCGCGGCGCTCGAGGAAGTAGTGACCCGCGGCCTCGCCAACGAGCTGCACCGGGACGAGTACGCCGGGTGCTACTACCCGCGCTTCATCGCCGGCACCACGACGCTGTCCAACCACTCCTTCGGACTGGCCATGGACCTCAACGTCCCCGGCAACCAACGCGGCACCGTCGGTGAGATGGACCGGGGCGTGGTCGCCATCTTCAAGAAATGGGGATTCGCCTGGGGCGGGGACTGGAACTACACCGACCCCATGCACTTCGAGATGAGCGCCGTGGTCGACCCCGCCTGAGTTGCGAGTTCCGGCCCGGACCCGCCCCGTGCTGATCTAGGCTGCCCGGCAGCGCGCAATGAGGCGCCACACGATGATCGTGGTCCGGGGGGGGTCCTGATGTTGCGTGCTCTGGCAGCAGCGCTCGCGTTGTGCACGTGCGCGGTGGCGGCGCTCGCCGCCGACGTGTCGCGGCCCGCGCCCGCTGACGCACTCGAGGTCAGGCCCAACATCGTGCTGATCATGACCGATGACCAGACCTACGAGTCGCTGCGACACATGCGGCAGGTTCGCAGGCTCGCGGCATCGGGCACGACGTTCACGAACTACCACGCCAACTTCGCGCTGTGCTGCCCCAGCCGGGCCACCACGCTCACGGGGCAGTACGCGCACCACCACCGGGTGTGGACCAACGATGACGGCTATCCGGCCCTGGCTCCGACCGCACGCAACACGTTGCCCGTGTGGCTGCACCGCGCGGGCTACCGCACCATGTTCGTCGGCAAGTACCTCAACCGCTATTCGTACAGCCGCCATGGCGTTCCCCCCGGCTGGGACGTGTGGCGCGCCAAGAACAACAGCGGCGAGGGGGGCGTCCGTTTCCACGACATCGACTTGCGCCACGAGGACGGGAAGACCTACCACCACACCGGCTATGCGACCGACACCCTGGGCCGGGTCGCGGTCGAGCAGGTCGCCTCGAGCCCGCCAGATCAGCCCTTTTTCCTCTGGCTGGCCTTCAACGCACCTCACGCCGGTGGTGGCCGCGACCCGGACGACCACGTGGGGGTGCCGGTCCCGAGCACCTCGCCGAAACGGGAGTACCGGGGAGACTTCGAAGGGGTGAAGGCGCCGGCCTGGGGAACGCGCTCGTTCGACGAGCGGGATGTGTCGGACAAGCCCCGGCACATCCGCCGGATGCCGCGGATGACGCCGAGGATCCGGTCGGCGGTCCACGAGGCGTACAGCCAGCAGCTGGAGGGGCTGCAGTCGGTCGACGAGTGGGTCGGTCGGCTGCGGCAGACCCTCGCGCAGCAGGGCCAGCTGGACAACACGCTCCTCGTGTTCACCACCGACAACGGCTACTACTACGGGGAGCACCGGATCCGGTCCGGGAAGCAGACGCCGTACACCGCAGCGTCGCGGATGCCGCTGGTCGTGTCCGGGCCAGGTTTCGGCGCGGGCGTCATGGACAGCAGACCCAGGTCGAACGTGGACCTGGCCCCCACGATCGCGGCGGCGGCCGGGGCCGAGGCCGGTCGAACGATGGACGGGCGGCCGCTGACCAGGGACGTCTCCCGGGGCCGGCCGATCCTGATGGAAGGCCGGATCCCGGGCCGCTCCGGCTCGGTGCGCTACGGCATCCGGCAGTTCACGGCGATCCGCACACCCAACTGGTTCTTCGCCCGCTACCGCTACGTCGGCGGCGGGCGGGACTCCGAGCTCTACGACCTTCGTCGCGACCCCAGGATGCTGAACAGCCTGCCCGGCAAGATCGATCGGCGGGCCAGGCTTCGGTCCCAGATGGTGCGCCTGGCCGGGTACCGGGTCTGAGGCCACGGACCGGTAGTTTCGCGGGCATGCGCGCCGTACAGGTCATCTCGCCCACCGGCCCCGACGGGGTCCGGGTCGTCGACGTCGCCCAGCCCGAGCCCCGGTCCGACGAGGTGCTGGTCGAGGTGCACCGGGTGGGCGTCTCGTTCCCCGACCTCCTGCTGAGCAAGGGGGAGTACCAGCTCAAGCCGGACCCGCCGTTCACGCTCGGCGTCGACTTCGCGGGCACCGTCGTCTCCGGACCCGATGGCTACGACGTCGGCGAACGGGTCGCCGGCGTGCTGCCGTACGGCGGCGCGGCCGAACTGGTGGCCGCCCCGCCGATGTCGGTCTTCGCGCTGCCCGAGCAGCTGTCCTTCGACGCCGCCGCCGCGGTGCCGATGAACTACCTCACCGCGCAGTTCGCCCTCGTCGAGCGCGGCCAGGTCCGGGACGGCGAGACCGTCCTCGTGCACGGCGCCGCGGGCGGGGTCGGCACCGCGACCATCCAGGTGGCCAAGGGGCTGGGCGCGCGCACCATCGCCGTGGTCAGCACCGTGGAGAAGGCGGAGCTCGCCCGCCGGGCCGGCGCGGACGAGACGGTGATGGTCGACGGGTTCAAGGACGCGGTCCTCGAGCTCACCGACGGTGAGGGCGTCGACATCGTCCTCGACGTGGTCGGGGGCGACGTCTTCACCGACTCGCTCCGGACGCTGGCGCCGCAGGGCCGGCTGCTGGTCGTCGGCTTCGCGGGCGGTGGAGGCATCCCCGAGGTCCGGGTGAACCGGCTTCTCCTCAACAACGTGGACGTCCGCGGGGTGGGCTGGGGCGCCTACGCGATGGTCCGGCCCGGCTACATGCACGAACAGTGGGACGCCCTGTTGCCGCTGATCGAGAGCGGAGCCATCGAGCCGCCGATCGGGGCGACCTACGACCTCGAGGACTTCGGCCGCGCCCTGTCCGACATGGATGCTCGGCTGACCCTGGGCAAGTCGGTGGTTCGCGTCCGCGACTGACCACGCCCCGTCATAGGCTCCCACCCGTGGGGCAGCTCGGGCGTGTGGTGGCGACCATGGTCCTCACCGGTGCCGTCCTCAGCGCGTGCGGCGAGCCACACGGCGACCGTCGCAGCGGCACCGATTGGTCACCTGCGGCCCGGCAGGTCGGCGGGCTGCGCGTCCTCGCCGAGTCCGACGCCGACGGGTTCCGGCTGCACACCGCGTCGGGTGACAAGACGTTTCTGCCGGGCGTCAACCTGGGCAGCACCACGCCCCTCCACCAGCCCGGCGAGGTGGGGGACATCCCCGCGGAGCAGTTCGCCACCTGGCTCCAGCAGATGGGGGAGACCGGCATCCGTGTGGTTCGGGTCTACACCCTGCTGCCGCCGGGCTTCTACGAGCAGCTGGCGGCCTACAACCGACAGCACGAGCGCGATCCGATCTACCTCGTGCAGGGCGCCTATCTTCCGGACGAGAGCTACGTCGAAGACGGTCGCACGCTCTACGACGCGGCCGTCGACGACGCGTTCCGACAGGAGCTGAGGGACATATCCGACGCGGTGCACGGCGCCCTCGAGCGGCCGACCAGTCCGGGCCGCGCGGGAGGCACCTGGACCACCGACGTGTCGGAGTGGGTGGCCGGCTGGATCATCGGCGTGGAGTGGGATCCGGCCGGCGTCGCGCGGACCGACGAGCTCGAGGACGCGGCCTACCAGCCGGGTGACTACTTCGTCGCCCAGCCTGGTTCCACCCCCACCGAGCGCTGGATCGCTTTGCACATGAACGCGCTGGCGGGGTGGGAGGCGGCGCGCGGCAGCTCGGCGCCGCTGGCGATGGCCAACTGGCCCACGACAGACCCGCTCGCGCACCCCGAGGAGCCACGGGACAGCGAGGATCTGGTCGCGGTCGACGCCAAGCACGTTCTCCCGACGGAGGCCTGGCCCGGCGGCACCTTCGCCAGCTTCCACGCCTATCCCTATTACCCCGACTTCCAGCGCTTCGAGCCCGACATCCAGGACGAGCAGTGGAACGGTCGCGGCGATCCGTACGCCGGCTACGTCGCCGAGCTGCGCGACCACTTCGCCGGGACGATGCCGCTCCTGGTCACCGAGTTCGGCGTCCCGTCCTCGCTCGGAACCGCGCACTTCGGGCCCCTGGGTCGCGATCAGGGAGCCCACCGCGAGCAGGACGCCATGGCCATGGACGCCGACATGATGCGGATGCTGGAGGCCAAGGGCACTGGCGGCGCCTTCGTCTTCGTCTGGGAGGACGAGTGGTTCAAGCGGACGTGGAACACGCTCGAGCACCAGGATCCTGAGCGCCGCCAGCTCTGGCACGACCCGCTCACCAACGAGCAGTGGTTCGGGCTGGTGGCCACCGACCCGGATCCGCTGGTCGATGCCGCCGTAGAGGTGACCCCCGAGGGCGGCCCGTTCGAGTACATCTACATCTGGGCCGACGCCTCCTGGGTCCACATCGAGGTGACCTTCCGTGAGACCGTCGCCAACCGGCTCGACATCGCGGCCGACGTCGTGCCCGAACTGGCCGGGCCCGACTACCGGGTCCGTCTCGTGCCCGGGTCCGGGGCTGAGCTGGAGGTACGACGGGAGCTCGACCCCATCCGCCTCGACACCGACGAGCGTCCGTACCGCGAGGACCAGTCCGAGCCGTGGCACCTCTACGCGCTGATCACCAAAGGGTCCTACGGGGTCGACGGTGCCTACCAGCCGAAGGAGTACCACCCTGTGGGCCGGCTGGTGGACGGCACGTGGGACCAAGGAGCGGCGAGCTACGACTCGACCTCGACCTGGCAGGTCGACACGGCCCGCCGCACCGTCCAGCTGCGTCTCCCGTGGCCAATGCTCGGCCTGGCCGACCCGTCCGGCCGGACCGCGCTCGGCCCCGGGATGCCGGCCGAGCTGGTGCCGATCGACGGCATCGACCTGGACTTCGAGGCCGAAGGTGCCACCGAGGACGTGAGGTTCACCTGGCCGGAGTGGAACTTCACCACGTACACCGCCCGACCGAAGGCAGGGATCGAGGTCGTCGAGAAGGCGTTCCGCGACCTTGCGCCCTGACCGGATCCCACTTGCCGGAAAGCGTCCGCCGGTTAGGGTCTTCCCATGATCACCCCATTCGGATGCTCGCTTCCTTCCGCTTCGAACAGGGACCCCGAAAAGGCATGACGATCCTCGACGACGCCCGCCCGGGCATGGACCCCGAGACCCGACCCCAGGACGACCTTTTCGGTCACGTCAACGGCCGGTGGCTGAGGGAGGCGGAGATCCCCTCCGACCGCTCCAGCTGGGGCGCCTTCGTGCAGCTCGCCGACGACGCGGAGCAGCACGTGCGCGAGATCATCGAGGGGCTCGCCGACCGCGTCTCGACCGGGGACGACGCCAGCGCCGACGAGGACGCCCGCACGATCGGTGCGCTCTACGCCTCCTTCATGGACGAGGCGCGGATCAACAAGCTCCGACTGCGCCCGGTCCAGCCGCTGCTCGGTGCCGTCGACGCCCTGCGCGACGTCCGCGACCTCGCGGCTTTCCTCGGGGAGTTCGAGCGGCTCGGCGGCTACGGCCTGTTCGGCTCCTACGTCAACACCGACGACCGCGACTCCGACCGATACATCTTCAACATCTTCCAGGGCGGTCTGGGCCTTCCTGACGAGTCCTACTACCGCGACGACAAGTTCGCCGAGGTCCGCGACAAGTACGTCGCCTACCTCGAGAAGCTGCTCGGCCTGGCCGGGCACGACGACGCGGCCGCGGCGGCCGCGACCATCCTGGCGATCGACACCAAGCTGGCCGCCGGGCACTGGGAGCGGGCCGAGACCCGCGACGTCCAGAAGACCTACAACCTGATCACTGCCGAGGAGCTCCAGCAGCTGTGCCCGTCCTTCGACTGGCACGCCTACGTCACCAACCTCGGCGGCCCCGACATCGACCCCGACGCGGTGATCGCCGAGACGCTCGTGCGCCAGCCGTCGTACCTCGAGCACCTCTCCACGGTGCTCGACGACGTGCCGATCGAGGACTGGCGCGAGTGGCTGCGCAGCCACGTGCTGCGCGCCGCGTCGCCGTACCTCTCCGACGAGTTCGTCGAGACCAACTTCGACTTCTACGGCCGGACCCTCAACGGGACCCCCGAGCTGCGCGCCCGCTGGAAGCGGGGGGTCGCACTGGTGGAGGGCGCGATCGGCGAGGCCGTCGGCCGGGAGTACGTCGCCCGCCACTTCCCGCCCTCCTCGAAGGCGCAGATGGACGAGCTCGTGGCCAACCTCATCGAGGCCTACCGGCAGTCGATCACGGACCTGGACTGGATGGGTGAGGAGACCAAGCGCAGGGCGTACGAGAAGCTGGACACCTTCCGCCCGAAGATCGGCTACCCCGACAAGTTCCGCGACTACTCCGAGCTGCAGGTCAGCTCCGACGACCTGCTCGGCAACGTCGCGGCCGCCGCCGCCTTCGAGACCGACCGCCAGCTGCGCAAGATCGGCTCGCCGGTCGACCGCGACGAGTGGTTCATGCTGCCGCAGACCGTCAACGCCTACTACAACCCCGGCACCAACGAGATCTGCTTCCCTGCTGGCATCCTGCAGAAGCCGTTCTTCTCGCCCGACGCCCACCCGGCGGAGAACTACGGCGGGATCGGCGCGGTGATCGGTCACGAGATCGGTCACGGCTTCGACGACCAGGGTGCGCAGTACGACGGCGCCGGGAACCTCAACGACTGGTGGAGCGCCGACGACAAGGCGGCGTTCGAGCTCAAGTCCAAGGCCCTCATCGAGCAGTACGACGGCTTCTCGCCGCGAGAGCTCCCGGGCGAGTTCGTCAACGGTTCGCTCACCGTGGGGGAGAACATCGGTGACCTCGGCGGCCTGACCATCGGCCACAAGGCCTACCTGATCTCGCAGGGCGGTGACGTCGACCTCGAGTCGCGGCGCATGCTGTTCCTGAACTGGGGCTACTGCTGGCGGACCAAGCGCCGCAAGGAGCAGGAGCTCCAGTACCTCACGATCGACCCCCACAGCCCACCGGAGTTCCGCGCCAACATCGTGCGCAACCTCGACGAGTTCCACGAGGTCTTCGAGACCGGTGAGGGCGACGGGCTCTGGCTGCACCCCTCGGAGCGCGTGCGCATCTGGTGAGTCCGGGACCGGTGGTGACGCCGGTCGTCCGCTTTTCTGCGGCTAGCCGGGGTAGTCCAGTGGCAACTGGCTGCCCTGGCGGCGATTTCACCACCACATGCCACTGGATTATCCACGACGGGGAGTAATCTTGATTACATGATTACAGATGAGGCTCAGGAGCGGGTGCGCGGCTGGTTCGCCGGTCGGCTCCCGCAGGACTGGCAGGCCCAACCTGCCCGGATCACGATCGACCGTGAGGAGATCACGGTCATGCTCTCCATCGCCGATGTCGACCTCGGAGATGACGGAACCTCCGACGCGGCGCTAGACGAGGCCCGGGCCGGCCGGGCGTCGGCCTTCCGGGAGGAGACCCGCGGGCAGCGGATGGACATCGCGAGCGAGGCCCAGCACCGCTTCGAGCGCAGGGTGTCCTGGGGTGTGATCGTCGGGGACCGCGAGGCGTTGTGGACGCATGTGGCGGCGCCGGTGATGACGCGGCTGCGCCAGCCGCAGCGACTGGTGCTCGACACCCTGGTCGACGCGGGTGTCGCCCGGTCCCGCGCCGACGCCCTCGCCTGGTGCGTGCGTCTGGTCGGGCAGCACGAGGGCGACTGGTTGACCGAGCTGCGCGACGCCATGGGGAAGGTGGCCGAGGTGCGCGAGCAGGGCCCGGCCGCCTGAGGTTGCCGACCGGCGCTAGGGATCCAGATCCTGCTCCCGGTCGACCCGCCTCTTGATCATGCCCATCCCGGGGAGCTTGGCGAGCATCTCGTTCAGCTCGCGGGAGACGTCGAGCAGGTCGTGCAGGTCGGGTGCGACCGAGGTGAGCGTGTGCAGGATGGGGATCACGTCGGTCTCGAGCTTGGCCGCGAGCAGCGGCAGCTGGTCGACCAGCGCGACCATCGCGTCCACCTCGCGCGGGTCGGTGGTCTCGGCCAGGCGCTCCAGCGTCGGCTGGAGCCGGGTCAGGGAGGGCTCGAGCCGACCGATCAGGTCATCGGCCCGCGTCACCGTCGTGTCTGTGCGAGCCACCACCTCGTCGGCCGCGGCCCTGGTCTGCTCGATCCGGGCGATCAGCTCGCCCGCGTCCGCGACCAGCTGCTCGGCCGTGGCCAGGAGACCGGTCACCCGGTCGATGAGCTGGACGAGGTCCCGGGGACCGGGGATCGGCGGGAGGCGCATTCCGTCACGCTAGCGGCAGTGCCCCTGTCGATGACGGCTGGTAGACAGTTCGGGTGACCGCAGCTCCTGACCGTGCCGAGGCCCGTCAACTGGCCGAGGCCCACCTGCGTGCCCTGGTGGGCCGTGACGACGCGGTCCTCCGCGAGGACCAGTGGACGGCCATCGAGGCGCTCGCCGTCGACCGGCGCCGGTCTCTCGTCGTGCAGCGCACCGGGTGGGGCAAGTCGGCGGTCTACTTCGTCGCCACCGCCCTCCTGCGGGCGGGGGGCGCCGGCCCCACCGTGATCGTGTCGCCGTTGCTGGCGCTGATGCGCAACCAGATCGCGGCCGCCGAGCGGGCCGGGATCAGGGCGGTGACGATCAACTCGACCAACATCGAGCAGTGGCAGCCGATCCACGACGCGATCGCCGCGGGCGAGGTCGACGTGCTCCTGGTGAGTCCCGAGCGGCTCAACAACCCCGGCTTCCGCGACGAGGTGCTGCCCCGCCTGGCCGCGACCTGCGGGCTGTTGGTCGTCGACGAGGCCCACTGCATCTCCGACTGGGGCCACGACTTCCGGCCCGACTATCGCCGCATCCGAACCCTGCTCAACGACCTGCCCGACGGGATCCCGGTGCTCGCCACCACTGCGACAGCCAATGCCCGGGTGACGGCCGACGTGGCCGAGCAGCTGGGCGGCGGGGGTCTCACCTCCCCCGGGGCGGACTCGGACGTGCTGGTACTCCGGGGATCCCTCGACCGCGAGTCGCTCCGGCTCGGCGTGGTCCGGCTGACGACGGCCGAGCAGCGCCTGGCGTGGTTGGCCGACCACCTCGCCGAGCAGCCCGGCTCGGGGATCATCTACTGCCTCACCGTCGCGGCCACCCAGCAGACCGCCGACTACCTGCGCAGCCGTGGGCACCAGGTTGCGGCCTACTCCGGCCAGACCGACCCCACCGAGCGGCTCGCCCTGGAGGAGGACCTCCTGGCGGGGCGGGTCAAGGCGCTGGTGGCGACCAGCGCGCTCGGGATGGGCTTCGACGCCACGCTCGGGTTCGTGGTCAACCTCGGGGCGCCGGCGTCGCCGGTCGCCTACTACCAGCAGGTCGGCCGGGCCGGGCGCGGAACCGATCAGGCGAGCGTCGTCCTGCTCCCCGCGATCGAGGACCGCGACATCTGGCACTACTTCGCCTCGCTGGCGTTCCCGCGGGAGGAGCAGGTCCGGCAGACCCTCTCTGTCCTCGCCGACGCCGGACGGCCGCTGAGCACGGCCAACCTCGAGACCCATGTCGAGCTGAGCCGCACCCGCCTCGAGACCATGCTGAAGGTGCTCGACGTCGACGGGGCCTGCCGCCGGGTCAAGGGCGGTTGGGAGGCCACCGGCGAGGAGTGGGTCTACGACGCCGAGCGCTACCAGCGCGTGGCGGCGGCGCGAGAGCGAGAGCAACAGGCGATGCTCGACTACCTCCGCACCGACCGCTGCCGGATGTGGTTTCTCCGCGACCAGCTCGACGACCCCGAGGCCACCGAGTGCGGCCGCTGCGACAACTGCGGCGGGCTCGACCTGGCCACCGACGTCTCGTTGGAGGCCGTCGAGGCCGCCGGCGCGCGGCTCTCGCGTCCGGGCGTCGTCATCGAACCGCGGAAGATGTGGCCCACCGCCCTGCCCGAGCTCGGCATCGATCTCAAGGGCAAGATCGCGGACCAGCCGTCAGAGGGGCGCGCCATCGCCCGGCTCACCGACCTCGGCTACGGCGGACAGCTCCGTGACCTGTTCAGCCCCGGTGTGCCTGACGGCCCCGTGCCCGCGCCGTTGGTCAGGGCCGTGATCGAGGTGCTGGGTGACTGGCAGCCGAAGGTCGACTCGATCCTCGTGGTCGACTCCACCACCCGCCCGACCCTGACCCGAGACCTCGCCGACGGCCTGTCACGACACCTCGGGGTGCCGGTGACCGGCCGGTTCGCCGTCATCGACGCCTCGGTGGCCCCCGGGCAGGGAGCGGTCAACTCCGCTCAGCGGGTGGCCGCGGTCAGCCGACGATACGAGCTGCAGCTCGACCAGCGGGGCGACCGGGTGCTGCTGGTCGACGACCTGGTGGTCACTGGCTGGACCCTCACCCTGGCCGCCCGGGCACTCCGCGCGGCAGGGGCGAGCGACGTGCTGCCGCTGGCGCTCGCCGTTCAGGCCTAGGGAGCAGCCTGGAGCATCCCGTCGGAGCCGCGGACCAGCAGCCCGTCGGCGACCGCGAAGGAGAGCGCCGAGTCGAAGCGACCCTGCTCCCAGTACGCCGCACCCACGAGGACCGCGAGCTGGTCGGGGTCGGTTGGCCCGTTGGCCTCGACGGCCCGAACCAGCTGGCCCATCTCGTGGAAGACCTGGCGGTCGCGCCTGCCCTCGGTCGACGGCTTGGGTGGGGGCATGGGCATGTCGTGCTCCTTTGCGTTCGTCGCGTCGCGGTCAGACCGGCTGGCGGTCGCGGTCGTGGTCGCGGCCGGGGCCCTCGGCGTCGGAATCCTCTGCGGTCAGCGGCCGGGCGATGCTCTCGAGGGAACGCCCCTCGGCCTTGACCCCGAGGAAGGCGGCCACGATCCCGCCGGCGATCATCAGCACGGCCCCGATGTAGTAACCGATGGCAATCCCCGTGATGTCCCCGCTGGCGGAGGCGTCCTCGATCAGCTTGCCGAACAGCAGCGGGCCCGCGATGCCGCCCGCGGCGGTTCCGACGGCGTAGAAGAAGGCGATGCACAGCGCCCGGGTCTCCATCGGGAACACCTCGCTGGCCGTCAGGTACGCCGCGCTGGCACCGGCCGAGGCGAAGAAGAAGATGATGCAGCCCATCAGGGTCAGCGTCACCGCGGTGTAGGAGTCGAGGGTCAACCCGGTGATGCCGAGCAGGAGGCCGGAGATGACGTAGGTCCCGGTGAGCATCCGCACCCGGCCGATGGTGTCGAAGAGCGGGCCGAGGATCAGCGCGCCGGCGAAGTTGCTGACTGCGAAAATCGCGATGTACCAGCCGGTCTGCGTCACGTCGAGGAAGGTCTCCAGCGTAGGCCCGTAGGTGAAGAAGAACGCGTTGTAGAGGAACGCCTGTCCGATGAACAGCGAGAGGCACAGGACGGTCCGCCTCGGGTACATCGTGAAGACGGTTCGCGCGATCAGCGGCAGGCCGATGGTCTTGCGCTGCCGGATGGTGATCTTCTCCGACACCGACGGCAGCTCCCGGCCGTGGTCGCTCGCGACCCGCGCCTCGATGTCGCGCACGACGGCCTCGCCCTCGTCCTCGCGGCCGTGGATGAACAGCCAACGCGGGCTCTCGGGGACGTTGCGGCGGACGATGAGGATGCCGACCGCCAAGATCGCGCCCAGGCCGAAGGCGATGCGCCAGCCCCAGGCCGGGTCGACCATGGTCGGGTCGAGCAGGGGGATGGTCAGCAGGGCGCCGCCCGCCGCACCGACCCAGAACGAGCCGTTGATCGAGACGTCGACGCGGCCGCGGTACTTCTTCGGGATCAGCTCGTCGATCGCGGAGTTGATCGCGGCGTACTCGCCGCCGATGCCGGCGCCGGTGAGGAACCGGCAGGCGAAGTACCAGGTGGGGTTCATCGAGAACGCCGTGAGGACGGTGGCGACGGTGTAGACGGCGAGCGTGATCAGGAAGAGCTTCTTCCGTCCGAACCGGTCGGTCAGCTGGCCGAAGAACAGGGCGCCGATACAGGCGCCCGCCACGTACATCGCGCCCGCGAGGCCAACGTCGAAGCTGCTCAGTCCGAGTCCGGTGCCTTCGGGCTCCAGCGCGGCCGACATGGAGCCGACGATGGTGACCTCGAGGCCGTCGAGGATCCAGACCGTTCCGAGGCCGATCACGACCAGCCAGTGCCATCGGCTCCAGGGCAGTCGGTCCAGTCGTGCCGGGATGTCGGTGGTGATCCGTCCGGTCTCCACTCCGCTTGCCATGGCGCTCCTCAGTTCTTGTTGTTGAGCTTCCGTGCGACGTCGAGGACGCGCTCGACCATGTGGTCGAGGGCTGCGTCCTCCACGTCCCCGACCGGGTCGGCGTTGTCGGGCCCGGTGACGTGGCCGACGCCGTAGGGGTTGCCGTCGGTGAACTTGAGCGGGTCGGTGTAGCCGGGCGCCACGATGATCCCGCCGAAGTGGTGGATGGTGTTGTAGAGGGCGAGGAGTGTGGACTCCTGGCCCCCGTGGTCGGTCTGGCTGGAGGTGAAGCCGGCGTAGACCTTGTCTGCGAGCTTGCCTTCGCCCCACTGCGGTCCGAGCGAGTCGAGGAAGTTCTTCAGCTGGCTCGCGACGTTGCCGAACCGGGTCGGGGAGCCGAGCAGGACGGCGTCGGCCCAGACGATGTCGTCGGGCGTCGCCGTGGGCTCGGCTGCCGTGGCGTCGACGTGGTCGCGCCATTCCTCGACCGAGTCGATGGCGCTCTCGGGGGCGATCTCCTGCACCTGGCGGAGACGGACCTCCGCGCCTGACTTCTCCCCTGTGGCCGCGGCCCGGCGGGCCATGGTGTCGATGGTGCCGGTGGAGGAGTAGTAGATGACGGCAAGATTCACGGGCATGGCGGCGGCGTACCCGGCCCTGTTGGTAGCAAACCCATCGGCACCTTGGCCGATGGCTCGCCGCATGGTCCGAAAGAACTACGGCGGGTAGTCACAACGGGCTATGAACCCAAGTCACCCGTTCGCACTAGCGAGGTCGGTATAGACCGAGTAACGTGACGCAAAATGCACCCCAGAACAGGTGCTCTTGCTGCAAACCAGTCGGCGAGGCCGCTCGAATTGTCAGGAATCCTGATGAGCGCAAAGCCCGATCTACGCAGCACGGTTATGTCCCGACGACAGCGACGCGACCGCACGGCGCGTGCGCTCAACGCGGTGGCCGAGACCACCAGCGAACGACGCCGGCAGGAATTGCTCGACTACGTCGTCCGCATCAACATGGGTGTCGCCCGCACGGTCGCCGGACGCTACTTCCACCGCGGCGTCGACGAGGACGACCTGGTCCAGGTCGCCTACATGGCGCTCACCCGTGCCGCCCGCGACTTCGACGCGAGCCGTCACCAGGACTTCCTGTCCTACGCCGTGCCGACGATTCGCGGAGAGCTCAAGAAGCACTTCCGCGACCAGGGCTGGATGGTCCGCCCGCCCCGACGGGTCCAGGAGGCGCAAGCCAGGATCACGCGGGCAGAAGGCGCGCTTTCCCAGGAGCTGGGGCGGCCGGTCCGACCCTCGGAGCTCGCCGAGCGCCTCGACATGGGCGTGGACGACGTCATCGAGGCCCTCGCGGCCGACGGGTGCTTCGCACCCTCCTCACTGGATCGGCCGGTCGCGGCGAACGGCGACGCGGGCGGGGTGGCGCTGGTCGACTTCCTGGGCGAGTCAGACCAGACCGCGCCCGCGGCGGAGGCCAGGGTCGTGCTGGGCCCGGTGGTCCGGCAGCTCAAGCCGCGGGACCGACGGATCGTCTACCTGCGCTTCTTCGAGCAGCGCTCCCAGCAGGAGATCGCGGACGAGATCGGGGTCACCCAGATGCAGGTCTCGCGATTGCTGGCCCGGATCCTGCGAGACCTGCGCAGGGAGCTCACCTCGAGCAGCTCGACTTCGGTTTCGCGGGCGTCCTGACACTGTCGCCCGGCCCGCGCCGCGCGGACTTCGGCCTCAGAGCGCCTGCAGGATCATGTGGCGGCGTACGTCGAGCAGTCTGACTCCGCCATCGGGCCGGGCCGGCACCCGGCGTCGTGAGTAGACCCGGTCGTCGGGATGGATCGACCAGTCCAGCCGCGCCAGCGACGGTACGACGGTGGACAGCAGCCCCATGGCGATGCCCTCGCCAGGGCAACGGTGGCCGGTCTCGACGCAACCACCGCCCTGGGGGATGAAGTCGGGGCGTTCGGCAGCGTCGGACCAGAAGCGGTCCGGGTCGAACGTGTTGGCGTCGGACCAGGCGTACGGGTCGGTGTCGGTGCCGTAGACGTCGAGGAAGACCCGCTCGCCCGCGTCCACCTCGTGTCCGTGCCAGGTGAACGGGCACCGTGACCGGCCGGCGAGCAGGGGCACGAACGGACTCATCCGTCGCACCTCCTGGCAGAACTTCTCAACCGCCCCCGGGTCGCCGGTCGCGCACCGGTCTGCGAGGTCCGGGTTGGCCTCGAGCTCGAGTGCCGCGAACGCGGCGTAGTAGGCGACTGCGACGGTCGGTCGCAGTACGTTGAGCAGCTCCACGGCGGCGGTGCGCGCGGGCAGGAGCCTTCCGTCGAGGTCCGTGGCGTGCGCCATCACCGAGGCCGCGGTGTGCCTCGCCGGCTGGCGCCGACCCTGGCGCACGTCGGTGATCACCCGGGTGGCCCAGGCATCCGCCCGCCGGCGGGCCCATCTGGCGCGGAGCCAGGCCGGTGACGGCGTGGCGAATCCGTCGATGATCAGGCCGAGGTCTCTGGAGCGTCGCTCCATGACGGCGGGAGCGTCGGCGGCGCCGGCCCACTCCTGGACGGCCTCGCCGAACACGGCGATCGCCGCCGGAAGGACTGTGCCGGTCCGCTGCCGGACCCAGCGCTCGAGCTCCCGGGCCCACTTGTCCGACACCCGCTCCCTGAGATCGGCCACGAGCTCGGGCCCGGTCACCTCCAGGAACAGCTGCTTGCGGTGTCGGTGGGCGGCGCCGTCGAGGGTGTGGACGGCGTTGCGGCCGAAGATCGTGAGCGCGATCGGTCCTGGAGTGGCCTCCCGGCGCCCGACGCGCTCGGGGTCGTAGAACAGGTCGACGCCCTCCTGGCCACGCACCACGAGGAAGCGGTGGCCGAAGGGCCGGAGCAGCGCAGCCGACCCAGCGGTCCGCTCCCGCAGCCATCCCGAGAGGCGGTGGCCGGTGTGCATCAGGTTCACAGTCCGGTCGTGGAGCCCCATGGCAACTCCCTTCCTGGAAGGTGCCCGTACCCGTGCCCCTGCGGGACAAACGGTCAGTCGAGCTGGCCCTCGATCGACTCCACGAGCGCCGGATCCTCCGGCTCGACGCTGGGGTCGAACCGGGCGAGGATCTCGCCCTGGGCGCCGAGCAGGAACTTCTCGAAGTTCCACGCGATGTCGCCCGTGCGTCCGCTTCCGTCCGGCGTGTCGACCAGGGCGGTGTAGATCTCGTGCCGGTGGGGGCCGTTCAGGTCGACCTTCTCCGTCATCGGAAAGGTGACGCCGTAGGTCGCGGAGCAGAACTCTGCGATCTCCTCCGAGGACCCGGGCTCCTGGCCACCGAACTGGTTGCACGGCACGCCTACGACAGCGAAGCCGCGGTCGGCGTACTTCTCCTGGAGTCGCTCGAGGCCGGAGTACTGCGAGGTGAGGCCGCACCGGCTCGCGACGTTGACCAGGAGCGTGGCCCGTGGGCCGGCCAGGTCGCCGAGCGTGGCGGCTGTTCCGTCGAGCCGACGGATAGGAGTGGCGAGCAGGCTCATGGACGGGAGAGTAGTAGCCACCTGCGTAACCCCGGGGAAGATATGACGTTGGTCACCCGGGAGGGCAAGGACCGAGGAGAACAATGCTTGCCCACGGACGCCGGCCCGCGCACGCGGTCGCCTTGCTCGTTGCGTTGCCCATGCTGCTCGTCGCCCTGGCCTCGCCCGCCGAGGCGGCCAAGGCCGATCCCGGCAAGCAGCGCGGCGGTGAGGTCAGCCAGACCGGATGGTGGTCGCGGACCAACGAACCGCTTCCCGAGACGGGGCTCCTGGCCCCACCCAACGTGCCGGCGCCCGGTGCCCCGGCGGGCACGCTGCCGGTGGCAGTGGCCAGCGGCGAGCGCGAACGCCTCGCGGCCGTCGAGCTGAAACTGGCCGGTCCACCGGACGGGACCGTCGACCAGCTCCAGCTCGCCCTGCGCGAGTCCGACGAGCGGGGATCCCAGATCAACCCCGAGCTGGCGATGATCACGGCCTGCCCGGTGACCGAGGCGTTCTGGGTCGGCGGCGAGAACGGCACGTGGAGGAACCAGCCGGAGTTCGACTGCGACGTACTCTCCGCTCCGGGTGAGCGGGACAAGAAGGGCGTGTGGACGTTCGACCTGACGTTCTTGTCCGCCGACTGGCTGGCCAAGGACCGGGCCGACTCGACCGCCGTGGTCCTGGTCGGTGAGCAGGCGGGCGAGACCGGCGAGCCCCTCACCTTCCAGGTCGCCTTCGACGGCGACAAGACCAAGGGCATCGGGTTGGTGGCATCGACCTCGCCTCCCACCGTCACCGCACCGATCGCGCCGGCACCGTCCGGGGCGGGTGCCCCCGCCACCGCCGCGTCGGGGGCCGCGGTCGGTGGCGGAGTGTCCGGCGGTGGCGTGGGCAGCGTGCCGTCCGGCGGTGCCGCGCCCGGCGCACCGGTGTCGGCGGCCGCCGACCAGCCGTCGCCCGAGGCTGCGCCGCCGGCCGACGAGCAGGTCGCGCCAGTGGCGGCGCCCCAGCTGCCCTGGCACGCCGGTCTGGGGAAGCCGATGTTCCTGCTGCTGCCGCTGGTGCTGCTGCTGGCCTACCTGCTCATGCTCGCCAACGGTCCCGCGGCCCAGCCGACCGGTGTCTCTGGTCGCCGCGGTGTGAGCCGTGCGCTGGACCGGATGCGCCGGGCCGGGGCCCAGGTGTCCGTGGGTCGGCTCACCGGGAAGGGGGCCCGCTGATGAGGAGACCGGTCCGCGCCCGGACTGGCGCTGTCGCCCTGTCCATCACCCTCGCCCTGACCGCCGCCGCCTGCGGTCAGAAGGCCGGCGTCGAGCAGACCTATCCCGCCGGTGTCGCGGTCGCCCCGGACGGCACCGTCGTCGGCGGTGTCGACGCCCAGGGCAACCCGATCGCACCGGGGGCCGGGAGCGGCGCCGGTCTCGGCTCTGCCGCCGGTGCGTCCGGCTCGGGCTCGGGATCGGGCGCCTCGGGCTCGGGGGCTGGAGGCGGCTCCGGCGAGGCACCGCTGCCCAGTGGCAGGGCTCCGGCGGGTGGCGACACGACGGGCGTCACCGCCAACACCATCAAGATCGGCGTGCACGCGCCCGTCACCGGGGCGGCGGCGATCCCCCAGCAGTCGTTCGAGCGGGCCGTGGGCGTCTACTTCGACTACGTCAACCGCCGGGGTGGCTTCTACGGGCGCAAGGTGCAGGTGATCTTCGAGGACGACCAGTTCCGCCCCGATGTGGCCCGGGCCAAGTGCAAGGAGATGGCCGAGCAGGAGAAGGTCTTCGCCCTCATCGGCGGTGCCGGCTCCGACCAGATCGACGCCTGCGCGCGCTACGCCGCCAGCGTCGGGGTCCCCTACCTGTCGGCCGGTGTCCACGAGACCCGGCCCGGGCAGGGGGCGCTGAGCAGCCTGCCGACGTACTTTGCGGTCTCCCTGAGCTACGAACAGCAGGTGCCGCTGCTGGCGCGGCTCTACAGCAACGAGTTCGGCGGCGAGACGGTCGTCGTGCTCACGGCGGACAACGACTCCCTGGACAGCTACCACGCGACGGTCGCCAGCGCGATCTCGAGAGCGGCCGGAGGAGATCTCGCGTACGCCGATCGGGTGCCGAAGTCGGTCCAGAGCGAAGCGGTCAGCATCGGCACCAAGATCTGCAACAGCGGCGCCAAGGCAGTGGTCTGGAACGCCAGCCCGAGCAGCCTGCTCAACGTCGTGAAGTCGATGCCCTGTCGCGTCACGTTCCTCGGCCCTGGTCTCACCAACGGGCTCAACGTCGTCGCCCAGGTCGGCTGCCCCAACATCGACGGCGCGATGTTCTACTCCACATTCCCGGGCATGGACGTGATGCGTCGGAACCAGAAGTTCGTGCAGGCCTACCGCGAGAAGAACAACGGGGCCAGCCCGGACGACATCGGGGCCGCCATCTACGCCATCGAGTCCGTCGTGGGCATGATGCTGCAGGCGGCCGGGAAGAACCTCAGCCGCCAGGGCTTCATGTCCGGCATCGCCCGGGCCAGGACCTTCAACACCGGTGTGCTCCCGCCGACCAACTTCTCCAGTCGCCTCGGCGGCACGGCGATGCACCTGCTCGAGGCGGACTGCAACCGTCAGGAGTACATCACCAAGAGGCAGAACGAACGACCGTGAACGAATTCCTGCAGGAGCTGGCCATCGCGCTGACGGCCGGCGTGCTCCGCGGCAGTGTCTATGCGCTTGTGGCCCTGGGCATCGTGCTGGTCTACCGGGCCTCCGGGGTGTTCAACTTCGCCCAGGCAGAGTTCGGGACCACCGCACTGTTCGCGACGTACGCCGCGGTCGAGCTCTGGGGCTGGGGCTACGTCCGAGGCTTCCTGTTCGGGATGGCGGTCGGCATCGCGATGGGCCTGCTCACCGAACGGCTGGTGATCCACCCGCTTCGGAACTCCTCCAAGGTCACCCTGCTGGTCGGCACTGCCGGAGTCGCGCTGGCCGCCATCGGGCTGCAGTTCTGGTTGTTCAACGAGACCCTGATCATGAGTCTGCGCAAGATCCACGAGGGCTTCTACGTCACACCGTGGGGAGCTCCGGTCACCACGCAGTCGCTGATCACGCTCGGCGTCCTGGCGGTCGTCGCGGTCGCACTGGCCCTGTTCTTCAGGTCGCCCTCCGGCCTGGCCATCCAGGCTGCCCAGCAGGAGCCGGTTGCCTCCGAGCTGATCGGGGTGAGCGTCCGCCGGGTCTCCATGCTGACGTGGGGCATCGCGTCAGCGCTCGGTGCGCTGGCCGGGATCCTGACGGGACCGATGACGACGTTCACGGCGGCCTTCCTCAGTTTCGGGGCGTTCGCCGCGCTGCTGCCGGGATTCATGGCCGCCGTGCTGGCGGGGATGCGCAGCATGCCAGGGGCAGTGGCCGGCGGTCTCGTCGTCGGCTGTGTCGAGCAGCTCGGCTCGCTCAGCGTGTTCGGGGACAGCATCCCCGGGACCGGCGCCGCCATCCTGTTCGTCTTCCTGCTCGTCGTCCTGCTGGTGCGCCCGCAGGGCATCTTCGTCTCCCGGGCGGTCACCGCATGACGACTTTCGCCGCCCCGCACTCCTCCGATGACGCGACCACGGTGATCGACCCGGTGGATTCCGTTACCGAGGACCTCGATGCCGTCCCCGAACCCGTGGAGGGCGAGGGCGCCCACCGCGCCTTCCGCCCCGGTCCGGTCGGCCGGGTGGCCCGCACCTTGGTGTGGGTGCTGCTCGTGTGGTTCGTGCTGGCGTTCCCGGCCAACGTCCTCTCGCCGTTCGATCTCGGCGTTGCCGACGTGAGCGCCGCGACCGAGGCGGTGATCTTCGGGATCATCGCCCTGTCGCTCAACATCCTGCTCGGGTACGCCGGCCAGATCTCGCTCGGCCACCAGGCCTTCGTCGGGCTCGGTGCGTTCACCTCGGCGTACGTCGTGGTGGACCTCCAGCTCAGTTTCTGGTTCGCGCTGGCCGTGGCCGCCGGGATGGGCGCGCTCCAGGCCGGCCTGCTCGGCGCGGTCTCGCTCCGGCTGACCGGCCTCTACTTCGCCCTGGTGACCCTCGCCTACGGCAAGTTCACCGAGGAGACGCTGCTCGGGATCACCGCCCTGACCGGAGGAGAGGGCGGCAAGTCGGCTCCCCGTCCGGCGGGCTTCGACACCGAGCTGCGCTACTACCTGCTCTGCCTGGGCTTCTTGGCGCTGGTGCTGTTCCTCGACTGGCGGCTCACCCGCAGCAAGGCCGGCCGCGCGCTGCAGGCGCTGCGCGAGAACCCGCGGGTCGCGTCGTCGTACGGCATCAACGTCAACGCCTACATCCTGTTGGCGTTCGCCACGTCTGGTCTGTTCGCGGGCCTGGCTGGTGCCCTGCTCGCGCACCACGAGGAGGTCATCGTCGGCAGCAAGTTCGACTTTCGGCTGGCGTTGCTGTTCGTGCTGATGACGGTCGTCGGCGGGCTGCGCAGCCGGTCCGGCGTGGTCATCGGGGCGGCCTTCTTCGCCCTGCTGGGCAGCGGGAAGCTGCTGGAGATGCTCGACCGCCCGCTGGAGGGACTCTTCGGATTCAACCTGACGCACTTCATCGAGGGCACGATCGGCCTGCCGTCTGAGTTCGTGGCGCTGGTCGTCGGACCGATCCTGCTGCTGCTCACGATCACGATGTACCCCGGCGGCATCGGTCAGCAGCTGGCTCCCGTCCGCGAGTGGCTGCTGGGGCGTCGGTTCGATCCCCACGCCGGCAAGGTCCAGGACGTGGAGGTGCCTGATGTCCGTGCTTGAGATCGACGACCTGTCCATCCACTTCGGCGGGATCAAGGCGCTCCAGCACGTCCGGATGCGGGCCGGCGAGTGGGAGATCGTCGGGATCATCGGTCCCAACGGCGCCGGCAAGACCACGCTCTTCAACTGCATCACCGGCTTCTACGAACCGACCGAGGGCCGGGTGCGCTACCGGGGAGGTGACATCTCGCGACTGCCGGTGCACCGCCGCGCCGCTCTCGGCATCGGTCGCACCTTCCAGAACGTTGGGCTGGTCAAGAACGCATCAGTGGCGCAGAACCTCGTCACCGCCCAGCACCTCCAGGTCGAGTACGGCGCCGTCGGCGGGATCCTGGGGCTGCCCGCCACCTTCGGCGAGGAGGGCCGGCTCTCGGAGCGGGCCCACCAGATCCTCGAGCTGATGGACCTCCGCGACGTCACCGACACCCGCGTTGCCGACCTGCCCTACGGCCTGCTCAAGCGGGTCGAGATCGCGGCCGTCCTGGCCACCGATCCGGATCTGCTCCTGCTCGACGAGCCAGGCTCCGGCATGGGCCCCGAGGAGGCGCACGCCCTGGGGGACACCTTGCTCGAGATGCGGCGGGAGTTCGGGCTGACCATCGTGATGATCGACCACCACGTGCCGCTGGTGACCCGTGTGTCCGACTACGTCTACTGCCTCAACTTCGGCGAGGTGCTCGCCGAGGGGACCCCGGACGCCGTCCGCCGGCATCCGGACGTGGTCCGTGCCTACATGGGCGAGGACGCCGCCTCCGCCGCCGCCACCGAGGCGAAGGTGCCCCAGCCGACCGGGGAGCTCGTCTGATGGCCGTCCTCGAGATCCGCGACCTGGTCGCTGGCTACGACCGGTTCCCCGTCCTGCACGGCATCGACTTCGTCGTCGAGGAGGGGGAGGTGTGCGTGCTGCTCGGCCTCAACGGTGCCGGCAAGACCACCACGGTCTCCACGATCGCCGGTCTGCTGCGCCCAACCTCCGGTCAGGTCCTCTTCAACGGCAGGTCGCTGGGCCGGAGGTCGCCCTCCGCCCGGGTCAAGACCGGCATCTCGCTGTGCCCCGAGGGCCGGCGGGTGTTTCCCCGGCTCACGGTCGCGCAGAACCTCCGCCTCGGGGCCTGGACCCGGCGTCGCAGCGCGAAGACGGTGCGGCAGCAGCTCGAGCTCGTCCTCGACTACTTCCCCCGGCTCGGGGAGCGGGAGGACCAGGTGGCCGGCACCTTGTCAGGCGGTGAGCAGCAGATGCTCGCGGTTGGCCGGTCGCTGATGTCGAAGCCCCAGTTGCTGATGATCGACGAGGCGTCCATGGGGCTGAGTCCCACGCTGGCCCGCACGGTGTGGGAGGCGACCGCGCGGATCGCCCGGGACGGCACGACGGTCCTGATGGTCGAGCAGAACGCCGGCGCGCTGCCGTTCGCGGACCGCGCGCTGATCATGGAGAAGGGCACCCTCCCGCACACGGCCGTGGGCGAGGACGTGCGGAATGTGAACCTCAGGGAGGCCTACCTCGGCGTCTAGCCGCGGTGGGAAGAGAATCAGGAGAATGCGATGAGCAACACCCACAATGTCGGGACCAGCACCAGTGGTTCGAACAACGCCGGGACGGCCCTGACCAACAACCTGGGCAAGCTGGGCGGTCAGCTGGGCGTGCTGCTGTGCCTGATCGGCTTCGTCGCCCTCTTCCTCGGCTGGAACGGCGCCGCGAGCAAGAACGTGATCATGGCGCAGTTCCCCTTCCTCATCTCCGGGGGACTGGCCGGCCTGGCGATCGTGGTGATCGGGGCGTCGATGCTCATCGTGCAGAACGCGCGCGAGGACCGGGCCCGGCTGGAGGCGACCCTCGAGCGGCTGATCACCGCGGTCGAGCACAGCTCCGGCGGCACGGCTCCGCGGCGGGCGAGTGTCTCCGACGGGTCCATGGTCCTCGCCGGTTTGGCGTCCTACCACCGCCTCGACTGCGCGCTGCCGGCTGCGCGGGAGGAAGCGCACCTGCTGTCCCTCGACGACGCGATCGCCCGAGGCATCGAGCCCTGCCGCGTGTGCCGACCGCCGGCGATGGCGCAGCCCACGTACACGTGAGGCGGCCCGCCCACGCCGCTACGTGGGCGCTGCTGGGCCTGGTCGTGGCCGCGTTGGTCGCGGTGACCGCGCTCGGCATCGGGGGTGTTGCGGCACCTGACCCGGGGACGTCGCAGCCGGGGTGGCCGCAGGTGCCTTCGTCCCGGCAGGCACCTGCCTCCTTCGCCGTTCGCGACCCGGTGCCCCTCGCCGGCCGGCTCCGGTCTCCGACCCTGCTCGTCGTCGCGCACGCCGGCCGCGCAGACGACCTCCGGAGGCAGGTGCGTCGCCGGGCCGGTGTGGTCGGCGCCGAGCCGATCGGCCTCGCCTCCGTCGTCGTGATGGGGCGGACGGTCACCGCGGCCGCGGTCGATCCGGCCAGCTACCGGCGGCTGGCCGACGACGAGACCGCCCGGACAGAAGCGGTGTGGGACGCGGTCGCCCGGGGTGACGTGGCGGTCACCCACGGCATCGCCGAGGGTCTGCGGCTCGACCTCGGTGGCACGATGGTCCCGGGCGTCGATCCCGCCGGACCGCAGGTGCGTCTGGGAGCGATCGCCACGACGGTGCCGGGGATCGACGTGGTCGTGAACCGGCCCCGCGGTGACCAGCTCGGCATCCCGCGTGGCAACGCGGTTCTCGTCTCCCTCGGTGGGCAGGCCGCACCGGACGCCGTACGCCACGAGCTGCAGCGCGTGCTCGGACGGCGCGCCTCTGTCACCGACCTCACCGATGAGCCCGGCACCGGGATGTACGCCGCTCGGCTGGTCGGTGGCTCCGTCGCGGACGCGGTGGGCTCGTTCCGGTACCGCTGGTTCCGCGACGGGAGCGTGGACCCGGACCCGGCGTGGGTGGGCGCGAGCATCACGAGCGCCGCCGTGCCGATCCTGGGGCGGGTGACCTGTCACCGGGTGATGCTGCCCCAGCTGCGGGCGGCCCTGCAGGAGGTCGTCGACACCGGGCTTGCCTCAGCCATCGATCCCGGCGACTTCGGCGGGTGCTACTCGCCTCGCTTCATCGGACGCGACCCGGCCCGCGGCCTGTCTCTACACACCTGGGGGATCGCGGTCGACCTCAACGTGTCCGGCAACCAGGTCGGCACCGCGGGCAGCCTCGACCCGCGGGTGGTGCGGATCTTCGAGGGCTGGGGCTTCGCGTGGGGCGGGCGCTGGTCGGTTCCGGACCCGATGCACTTCGAGCTGGCCGCGCTCACGCGGTAACAGTCAGACCGGGATGCCCAGCGACTGCAGGGCCATCTGTCGCAACAGAAGGCTCATGTCACCGTCGGGCAACAGCCCGCTGTGCGGCGTGGAGTTGATGAGGCCGAATGCCGCGTGCGACATCGCCCGAGCCCGGTCCGGCCCCAGGCCCTGGTGGGCGGCGCGGAGCCTTTCGGCCCACAATTCGACGTACTCACGCTGAAGGGTCCGCACCCGCTCGCGGTCTGCCTCCGGCAGCGACTCCCAGTCACGGTCCTGCACGACGATCAGCGGCCGGTGCCGGAGTGCGAACTCGACGTGCCAGTCGACGAGGGCGCGCACGGCGCTCACGGCGTCGGGTGCCTCGGCTACCCGTTGCCGCCCCACCGACAGCAGCTCCTCGCTGATCGAGACCAGCATCTCGGCCAGGACGGCATCCTTCCCGGCGAAGTGCTTGTAGAGCCCCGGGCCGGAGATGCCGACGGCGGCGCCGAGGTCGGCCACGGAAACCCCGTGGAACCCCCGGGCCGCGAAGAGCTCGGCCGCAGTCTCGAGGATCTGCTGGCGTCGGCCGGCGGGGGCGCTGCTCACCGACCAAGGTTAGCGTCCGTTAACGACGCATCGTCTGGCGGAGCGGTCAGGTCAGAGGACTCAGGCCAGCGAGAGGAAGAGCTTCTCCATCTTCTTGACGTCGACGGCGTCCGTGCCGTCGCCGCGGTTCAGGCACTCCTGGAGTCCGCTGGCGACGATCGCGAAGCCGGCCCGGTCCAGGGCGCGCGACACGGCCGCGAGCTGGGTGACGACGTCCTCGCAGTCGCGACCCTCCTCGAGCATGCGCAGTACGCCTCCCAGCTGGCCCTGGGCGCGCCGGATCCGGTTGATCGCGGGCTTCATGTCCTGGGGATCCAGCTCCATCTCAGCGCTCCTCGGCGTCCGCGCGGGAAGCGTCGACGTCGAGATCCCGCAGGGCCTCGATGACTTGCTCCAGCGCCGGGGCGGGAAGGGCGCCGGCCTGCGCGAAGACGAGCGTCCCGTGCTTGAAGGCCATGAGCGAGGGGATCGAGGTGATCTTCGCGGCGGACGCCAGCGAACGCTCGGTCTCGGTGTCGACCGAGCCGAAGACGATGTCGTCGTGCGTCTCGGAGGCTGCCTCGTAGATGGGTGCGAACTGTCGGCAGGGTCCGCACCAGCCGGCCCAGAAGTCGACGAGGACCATGGGGTTCTCGGTGACCGTCTGGTCGAAGTTCTCGGCGGTCAGGGTGATCGCAGCCATAGGTGTCCTCCCGCCATACACTATACCCATAGGGGTATGGCAAGGTGAGCGGCGTGAACCGTATCGAGGTGCTGACCGTCGAGACACCCTCGCTCGGCGCGGCCGGCCTGGCGGTGGACGGCGTGGTTAACGATCGCTAACCTCTACCTGTGACCCAGGACCTGACCGCGGACCCGGCACCCGCGACGGCCGCCGGCCTCGAGGAGCTCGTCGACGAGCTCCGGCAGCGGCTCGCCCTTGTCCGGCAGGGCGGGTCCGAGAGTGCGCGCACCAAGCACACCGACCGCGGCAAGCTGCTGGTCCGCGACCGGATCGACCGTCTCCTGGATCCGGGCAGCCCGTTCCTCGAGCTGAGCCCGCTGGCCGCGACCGGGATGTACGGCGCGGGACCGGACGACACCAACGCCGTCCCCTCGGCCGGCATCGTCACCGGCATCGGCCGGATCAGTGGCCGCGAGTGCGTCGTGGTCGGCAACGACGCGACCGTCAAGGGCGGCACCTACTACCCGATCACGGTCAAGAAGCACCTCCGCGCCCAGGCGGTCGCGAGCGACAACCGGCTGCCCTGCGTCTACCTCGTCGACTCCGGCGGCGCCTTCCTGCCGATGCAGGACGAGGTGTTCCCCGACCGCGAGCACTTCGGCCGGATCTTCTTCAACCAGGCCAACCTGTCGGGCCGGGGCATCCCGCAGATCGCGAGCGTCATGGGCTCCTGCACGGCCGGCGGCGCCTACGTCCCGGCGATGTCCGACGAGACGGTGATCGTCAAGGACCAGGGCACGATCTTCCTCGGCGGGCCGCCCCTGGTGAAGGCCGCGACCGGGGAGGTCGTCACGGCCGAGGACCTCGGGGGCGGCGACGTCCACGCCAGGACCTCCGGAGTCGTCGACCACCTCGCCGAGGACGACGCACACGCCCTGGCCATCGTGCGGTCGATCGTCGACACCCTCGAGCGCCCCGCCGCGGCGTCGATCCCGGTGCACGACGTCGAGGAGCCGCACGATGACCCGCACACGCTCTACGACGTGGTGCCGACCGACACCAGGACGCCGTACGACGTGCGTGAGGTGATCCGCCGGATCGTGGACGGCAGCCGGATGCACGAGTTCAAGCAGCTGTACGGCGAGACCCTGGTTTGCGGCTTCGCCCGGATCTGGGGCCACCCCGTCGGGATCGTCGCCAACAACGGAATCCTGTTCAGCGAGTCGGCCCTCAAGGGCGCCCACTTCATCGAGCTGTGCAACCAGCGCGGCATCCCGCTGGTCTTCCTGCAGAACATCACCGGCTTCATGGTCGGCCGCGAGTACGAGAACCGCGGCATCGCCCGTGACGGGGCCAAGCTCGTGACGGCGGTGGCCTGCTCCGTCGTACCGAAGTTCACCGTCGTCATCGGCGGGTCGTTCGGGGCCGGCAACTACGGCATGTGCGGCCGGGCCTACGACCCGCGCTTCCTCTGGATGTGGCCGAACGCCCGGATCTCGGTGATGGGCGGGGAGCAGGCGGCGTCGGTGCTGGCCACCGTCCGGCGCGACGCTCTGTCCAAACGAGGGGGCGAAGGGCGGGGAGAGACCTGGAGCGCCGAGGACGAGGAGGCGTTCAAGGCGCCGATCCGCGATCAGTACGAGCACCAGGGCTCGCCCTACTACTCAACGGCACGGCTCTGGGACGACGGGATCATCGACCCGGCCGAGACCCGACGGGTGCTGGGCATGGGCCTCGCTGCCGCCGCGAACGCGCCCATCCCGGAGCCCTCCTACGGCATCTTCCGGATGTAGTGCGCGATGATCCACACCCTCCTGATCGCCAACCGGGGCGAGATCGCGCTCCGGGTGATCCGGACCTGCCGTGAGCTCGGCGTCCGCAGCATCGCGATCTTCACCGAGCTCGACCGACAGGCGCCCCACGTGCGTGAGGCCGACGACGCGCTCCATGTGCCCGGCTACCTCGACATCGACGCCGTGGTCGCCGCCGCCCGACGGGCCGGGGCCGACGCCATTCACCCGGGCTACGGCTTCCTGTCCGAGCGCGCCGGGTTCGCCCGCGCCGTCGAGGCCGCCGGGCTCGTGCTGGTCGGCCCGTCCGCCGATGTGATGGACCGGATGGGTCGCAAGGACGCCGCTCGCGAGATCGCGATCGCCGCGGGCGTCCCCGTCGTCCCCCAGGGTGACGACGCGTCCTTCCCCGTGCTGGTCAAGGCGGCAGCCGGCGGCGGAGGGAAGGGCATGCGGATCGTGCGCCGGGCCGACGACTACGCAGACGCCGTGGCGGCGGCCAAGCGCGAGGCGAAGGCGGCGTTCGGTGACGACACGATGCTGGTCGAGAAGTACGTCGAGCACGGCCGGCACGTCGAGGTCCAGGTGCTGGCAGATGCCCACGGAAACGTGGTGCACCTCTTCGAGCGCGACTGCTCCACGCAACGTCGGCACCAGAAGGTCCTCGAGGAGGCCCCCGCCCCGACCATCAGCGAGGAGGTCCGCAAGGTCGTGACCGACGCGGCGGTCGCCCTGGCTGCGCACGTCGGCTACCAGAACGCCGGCACCGTCGAGTTCCTCCTCGACACCCAGCCCGCGCCCGGTGAGACCGGCGTCTACTTCCTGGAGATGAACACCCGGCTGCAGGTCGAGCATCCGGTCACCGAGCTCGCTGTCCAGGTCCGGGGCCAAGCCCTCGACCTGGTGGAGCTCCAGCTCCGGGTCGCGGCCGGCGAGGAGCTGCCGTTCACCCAGGACGACGTCACCGTCGTCGGCCACGCGATCGAGGCCCGCGTCTACGCCGAGGACCCGTTCCACGGCTTCCTGCCCCAGGCCGGCCGCGCGGTCCTGGTCCGCTGGCCGGAACGGGCGCGCGTCGACGCGGCGCTGGAGAGCGGACAAGAGGTCAGCACGGCGTACGACCCCATGCTCGGCAAGGTGGTCGCCCACGGGCCCGACCGCGAGGCCGCGCGCCGGGCGCTCGTCGCCGCCCTCGACGACACCGCGATCCTGGGTCTGACCACGAACGTCGGCTTCCTCCGGATCCTGGCCGCCAGCGACGAGTTCCGCGACGCGACCATCGACACCGCCTGGCTCGACCAGGCCACCGTCGCCGAGCCCGACGACGACCTGGCTCGGGTCTACGCCGCCTGGACGTCCGTCGCGGTGCTGACCATGACCAGCGGCGCCCCCCACCCGTTCTCACCGGACGGCTGGCGGATGGGCGCCGCTCCGGCCCCGGTCGTGGTCGAGCTCGACCGTCCGGTCCGGGTCGACCGGGACGCCGGCCGAGTGGACGACGGCGAACGCGTCTGGCAGGTCGAGGAGCACCTGGTGGCCGACCACACCGTTGTGCTCACCGCGGACGGCGACCGGTGCCGCGCCGTGGCCAACGTGACCGCGCACTCGGTCGAGGTCGTGCTGCGCGGCCACCGTCACCTCTTCGAGAAGCCCGATGTCTTCGCCGACACCGGGGCGACTGCCGGCGACGGCAGCATCACCGCCCCCATGCCCGGGACCGTGCTGGACGTCCGGGTCGACACCGGCCAGGAGGTGGCCGAGGGTGATGTGCTGGGGACCATGGAGGCGATGAAGATGGAGCTCGCCCTGACCGCACCCTTCGCCGGAACCGTCGCGACCGTGGACGCGAGGGCGGGAGAGCAGGTGGCTCTCGGTGCCCGGCTGTTCCTGGTCGAACAGAGCCTTGTCGAGCAGAGCGAGTCCGAGGACCCGGCGTGACGTCCTACGAAACGGCGGCTATGGCGCACGAGGCCTATGACGTCCCGGGGCTGCCGGAGCGGGTGACGATCTACGAGGTCGGCCCCCGAGACGGCCTGCAGAACGAGCAGGCGCTGGTGCCGACTGAGGTCAAGGCGGAGTTCGTCCGCCGACTGGTGGCGGCCGGACTGCCGGTTGTCGAGGCCACGAGCTTCGTCCATCCGAAGTGGGTCCCCCAGCTCGCCGACGCGGCCGACCTGATGGCGCTCCTCGGTGAGGAGGGTCGGGACCTGCCGGTGCTGGTCCCCAACGAACGCGGTCTGGATCGCGCCCTGGAGCTCGGTTGCCGGCACATCGCGATCTTCGGCAGCGCCACCGAGACCTTCGCCCAGAAGAACCTCAATCGCAGCCTGGACGGGCAGTTCGCGATGTTCGAGCCGACCGTGGCCCGGGCGCGAGCGGCCGGGCTCGACGTCCGTGCCTATGTCTCGATGTGCTTCGGCGACCCGTGGGAGGGCGCCGTCCAGATCGGCCAGGTGGTCGAGGTCGGCAAGCGGCTGTTCGATCTGGGGGCCAACGAGCTCAGCCTCGGCGACACCATCGGCGTGGGGACAGCGGGCCACGTCGGGCGGCTGATCGCGGCGTTCGTCGACGCCGGCATGGCACGCGACCAGCTGGCCATGCACTTCCACGACACCTACGGCCAGGCACTGGCCAACGCCCACGCCGCCCTCCAGGAGGGCATCACCACGTTCGACTCCAGCGCCGGCGGCCTCGGCGGGTGTCCCTACGCCCGCAGCGCCACCGGCAACCTCGCGACCGAGGACCTGGTGTGGATGCTGCATGGACTCGGCATCGAGACCGGGGTCGACCTGGAACAGGTGGCCGCCACCAGCCTCTGGATGGCCGGGCACCTGGGGCGACCCAGTCCGTCCGCCGTCGTGCGGGCACTCGCAGGTGGTACGGCACAATCGCCCGCATGAGCTTCACCCCACGAAGCCACTCGCTTCGCTCATGCCTGACACCCCACGAGAACGCTCGCTCCGCTCGCGTTCCCGCAGGGACCCCGAAAAGCCTCCGCAGGGACCCCGAATGAGCCGGCGCGTCTACCTGCACATCGGTGCCCCCAAGACGGGGACGACGTACCTCCAGGACCGGCTGGCACTGAACGCCGCGAGCCTCGCCGACCACGGGGTCCACTTCCCGAGCCGCTCTCCGCTGGTGAGCCCGGGGTTGTTCCACTTCCGGGCCGCCCTGGACCTGCTCGGCCAGGACTGGGGCGGAGAGCCCGGGCACGCCGCCGGCAACTGGGACGCGCTGGCGAAGCGGGTACGCCGCAAGTCGGGCGCCGTGATCGTCAGCCACGAGATCCTCGCCCCGGCGCGCGCCGAACATGTGGCCCGGGCGATGGCCGACCTCGAAGGCAGCGAGGTGCACGTCGTCTACTCCGCCCGGGACCTCGGCCGCGCCGTCCCCGCTGCCTGGCAGGAGAGCATCAAGCAGGGCCGCAAGTGGAGCTACCGCAAGTTCCTCCGCAAGACCCGCCGCGGGAAGCCGTGGTTCTTCCGCGCGTTCGACCTGCCGACGGTCCTGGCCACCTGGGGTTCGGAGCTGCCACCCGAGCGCATCCACGTCGTGACCGTGCCGCACCGTCCCGATCCCATGCGGGTCGAGCCCGAGGCGGCCACGGCGCCGGGCGCCGTCGAGGCGATCCCCGGAGACCCCCTGTGGCTGCGCTTCTGCGAGGTCTTCGGCATCGACCCGGCGTGGGCACCCCGCGACAGCGACCGGACCAACCAGTCGCTCGGTGTCGCCGAGACCACGCTGCTCCGTCAGCTCAACCGCCGACTCGACCGTGCGACCCGCCGCGAGGCTTCGTACGACGCCCTGATCCGCGAGATGCTCGCCCAGGACGAGCTGATGGACCGGACCTCGGCGCCGGTCCGGCTGCCGCCCACCCACTACGACTGGGCCGAGGAGGTGGCCGAGCGCTGGATCGACTACCTGCAGCAGAGCGGGGTCGACGTCGTCGGTGACTACGGCGATCTCCGGCCGGTGCGACCTCCGGAGGACGCACACTGGTACGACCCCGACCGGGTGCCACCCCGTCAGCGACTGCAGGTCTCCCTCGACGCGCTCGTGGCGATGACTCGTGAGGCCGCGGCCCGGCCCGATCCCGACCAGCGCTTCACCCACCGGATGCGCCAGCACGCCGAGCGGCTGCGCGGACAGTGACGGGCGGCCAGTGACGGACCGGCGCGCGTGGGGGTGGGTCCAGCACCTCCGTCACGGCGGCACGACGCCCTGGACCGACTGGACCGGCACCGCCGAGCCCGGAGGCGCGGTGGTCCCCGGGGCCCAGCAGCTCGAGCTCCTGCGTCGGCTGAATGAGGCCGGAGCCCCCCGGCCCCTGCTGGTCGAACGGGTGCTCGGCGCCAGTGCCCCCGGCCGCGGCCAGCCCGACCTCGAGCTGGTCGGTGCCGCCCGGGAGTCCCGGTTCGGCCCGCGCCCGGTCGACCCCGGGACGCTGTCCGACGTCGAGCTGCTGCGGGTGGCCGCCAGCATCCTCGCGGAGGACGTCGTCGCGAGGGGACTGCCCGGACCGCCCAAGGTCGGCCGGCCCCGTCCCTGGCGGCGCCACTACCGCCTGCACGGCGACCCCGAGCTCGTCGTCCCGGCCCGGACCGACCTGGTCGCCCGCGGCCGGCCCCCCGGAGGCCGCGCTCCCGTGCACGTGGTCCTCGCGACCGATCTCGGCCGGATGCTCGCCCACCTGTGGACGGCGCGGGCCTTCGAGGGAGGGGTCCCGGGCTGGCGCCCCTGGCTGCGGCGGCTGGAGCGCAACGGGACCCTGCCGCCCCGGATCGACCCCCTCCACCTGGCCCGCACCCGGGCGGGTCGTGCCGCGCCCGACCACGTCCACGTCGTCCTCGACCCGCAGGCGCTGCCGTCCCTGGTCGGCGTACGTCGCGCACCCGCTCAGCTGCCCGAGCTCGCGGCCGAGGCCCCGGACCTGGCCCGCCGGGTCGGCTCCGTGGTGGCCCTCCTCGTCCCGGACGACCAGCGGAGGGCGCTCATGCGCCGGACGCTGCGGCCCTGGTTGGCCGAGGTGCCGGGCAGCCCACTGACGGTTCCGGCCGAGCACCACGGCTGGCTCCGCGACCACGCCGCACGCATCGCCGACGGGCTGAGCCGGGCTGGCTACGCTGTCCACGGTGACCCCGGTGGCCTGGCGCCGGTGCGCCGACCGGGGGTCGAGGCCCCGGCTCCGCGCGCGTTGGCGCTGGCGCTGCGGATGATGCTCGCCGAGGACGCGAAAGCATGAAAGAGGAGGAGGCATGAGCACCCCACGCAACCACTCGCTCCGCTCGCGCTTCCGCGGGGACCCCGCATGACGAAGCGAGTCCTCCTCCACGTCGGCACCCCCAAGACCGGCACGTCGTACCTCCAGGACGTGTTGTTCCGCAACCAGAGGAGCCTCAAGCAGGTGGGGATCCTCTACCCCGCGCACCGGTTCGACGCGCAGTTCCTGGCCGCGCTGGACCTGATGCAGCTGCCGTGGGGCGGGCTGGAGTCCGAGGCCCACGGCGTCTGGGACCGGATGGCCGCCGAGGTGAGGGACTGGTCCGGCACCGCGATCATCAGCCACGAGATCCTGGCCACCGCGTCGCGGACCCAGGTCGCCCGCGCGCTGTCCTCGCTGGGGCACCCGGACACCGAGGTGCACGTGGTCCTCTCCGTGCGCGACCTGGTCCGCCAGATCCCCGCGGAGTGGCAGGAGAACGTCAAGCACCGCCGCGGCTTCAGCTACGGCGACTTCCTCGAGTCGATCCAGGACCCGGCCCGTGAAGGGCGGGTGGCCACCTGGTTCTGGGGTGTCCAGGAGATCCCCGACATCCTCAACCGGTGGGCCGCCGACCTGCCGCCGGAGCACGTCCACCTGGTCACCGTGCCCGCTCCCGGCGGCCCGCCCGACCTGCTCTGGGAGCGGTTCTGCGAGGTGTTCGGGATCGGCGGACTCGACCTCGACCGCGAGGGCGAGCGGACCAACCCCTCCCTGGGTGCCCCCGAGACCTCACTGCTGCGCCGGATCAACCTCAAGGCGAACTCTGCCGTTCCGCCCGCGCGCTACCGGCCGCTGGTCCGCGAGCTCCTCGCTCACCAGACCCTGTCCCGGCGCACGGGATCGCCGCGACTGACCCTCCCCCCCGACGTGCACCCCTGGGCCCAGGAGCTGGCCGGGGCGTGGATCGACGAGATCAAGGCGCGCGGCTACCACGTCGTCGGCGACCTGGGCGACCTCGTCGGCCCCCCGGTCACCACTCCGTACGCCGACCCCGACCACCCCTCGGAGTCCGAGGTGGCCGACGCGGCGGTCGACGCGATCCGGGCGCTGCTGCTCGAGAACGGCCGGCTGCTCGGCGTCGAGGAGCAGCTGACGACGGAGCTCGAGGAGACCCGTCGTGCACTGGACCGGTCCTACCTGCGGCCGACGTACCGGGCGCGCGAGAAGATCGTGCGAAGGCTCGAGTCAGGCCGCGCCGGGCGGTGGGCGCTGCGGGTCTACCGTTTCGGCCGCGGCAGGAGCTCGCGGTCGGCGTAGCGGCCGACCTGCCAGGTGCCGAAACCGTCGGCGCCCATGCCGATCACGCCCCCGATGATCGGGATCCGGCGGCCGACCGTCACCGCCAGTCTCTTGCCGGCAACCTTGGCGATCATGTCCGCGGCCACCTCCGCGGAGATGATCCGGTCCAGATCGGGGTCGTGGGCGGGCGCCGTCGCCAGCGCCATCGGGGGTGCGGGCAGCTTCTTGCGCTTCACCAGACTGTTGACGGCGTCTTCACCGAGCATGCAGACCAGGATCGCGTTGCGGACGCGCGGGTCGTCGAGGTCGTACCCGCGCAGATGGGCGATCCCGGCGACCATCCGGGCCTTGACCAGCGTCAGACCGGCGATGTTGGTGGGGATCAGGATCGATGCGGTCACCAGCCCACCGAGGTTCGTGAGGAACCCCTGCGCACCGGCGTACCGGACGTGGTTCTCGATCACCTCGTGGATGGCGCGCTCGACGTTGCCGTGCTGCTCGCGCAGCTGAGTGTCGGCGGCCCGGGCGGCGGGTGGAAGCGGACCGACCCCGTTGATGGCACGGTTGAGCGACTCACGGACGAAGGTCGACGTCAGGTCGGGGGCGAGCTCGGTGACGCGCGGGGCGAGCCGACGACCGATGTTTCCCTTCATGCTCATGTCGCAGATAGTACGGAGGTGGTCGCTACGGTCGTCCCGTGCCAGTCGAACCGGACCCAACTCCCTGGTCCTTCCCGGGCCCGGACCGGTACGGCGTGGCCGACGACCTGGTCGGCCTCGGCGCCGATCTCGAGCCCGGAACCGTCCTGAGTGCCTACCGCGCCGGCATCTTCCCGATGCCGGTGGGGGTACCGGGGGATCCGATGCACTGGTTCAGCCCGGTGCGCCGGGCGGTGCTGCCGCTGGACGGCCTGAAGGTCTCCCGGTCGTTGCGGCGTTCGGTCCGCGACTTCGAGATCCGGGTGGACACGGCGTTCGAGGAGGTGATCGACGGCTGCGCCGATGTGGAGCGGGACAGCGGCTGGATCGACGCAGACATCCAGGCGGCGTACCGCCGGCTGCACCGACTGGGCTGGGTGCACTCCGTCGAGGCGTGGCGCGGCGGGCGCCTGGCCGGCGGCCTGTACGGCGTCGCGATCGGCGGGCTGTTCGCCGGAGAGTCCATGTTCCACCGCGAGCGGGACGCCTCGAAGGTGGCCCTGGTCGGGCTGGTCGACCTGCTGTCCGACGAGCACGCGGCTACCCGGGTGCTGGACACCCAGTGGCAGACGCCGCACCTGGAGTCGCTGGGCGTGGTCGAGATCTCGCGGAGCGACTACCTCACCAGGCTGCGCGCGGCGCTCCTGCTGCCGCTGCCGGGGGCGTTCTCGGGCGCAGGGTCCTGAGGGCGGAGCCCGTCACATGACGTGCGGCCGCTGCCCGGTGTCGCTCACCATCGGCCGGCCGGAGTCGGCCCAGTCGACCAGTCCGCCGTGGAGGTTGACCGCGTTGTGGCCCTGCTGGTTCAGGTAGGCCACCGCCTGCGCGGACCGACCCCCCACCGCGCACACCACGAGCGTCGGCCCCAGGGGGAGCTCCTGCAGCCGTTCGCCCAGCTGCATCAGCGGGATGTGGACGGCCCCCTCGATGTGTCCGTGCTCCCACTCGACCGGCTCGCGGACGTCGAGGATCGTGAGGTCGTCGGGCAACGGGTCTGTCACTCCGTCGACCGTCACCGAAGGGATCTCGGGCATCTCGTCCCCCTATCTCAACAGCTTCGACATCCGACGATCGGCCAGGGGCTTGCCCCCAGTCTGGCACGTCGGGCAGTACTGCAGGCTGGAGTCGGCGAACGAGACCTCGCGCACGGTGTCGCCGCAGACCGGGCACGCCTGACCCGTGCGGCCGTGGACCGCGAGGTGGGACTTCTTCTCGCCCTTCAGCTCGGACGCGGCCAGGCCTCGAGAGCGGTCGACGGCGTCGCCGAGCACCACGCGGATGGCGTCGTGGAGGAGGTGGACGTCGTCGTCGGTGAGAGTGCTGGCCGGCTTGAACGGCGACATCCGGGCGGCGTGCAGGATCTCGTCGGAGTAGGCGTTGCCGATGCCGGCGATGGTGCCCTGGTGACGCAGGACCCCCTTGATCTGGGACCGTCCGGCGTCGGCGAGGATCTTCCGGAAGAGCTCGATGGTGAAGTCGTCGGTCAGCGGGTCGGGTCCGAGCGATGCGATGCCCGGAACCTCGGCCGGGTCGCGGACGACGTACATCGCCAGGCTCTTGCGGGTGCCGGCCTCGGTGATGTCGAGGCCCGACTGGTTGTCGAGCACCACCCGGACGGCGAGCGGTGACTTGTTGCTCGGTTTCGGGGGCAGGGCGGGCACCTCGTCGCGCCACCGCACCCAGCCGGCGCGAGCCAGGTGGAGGACCAGGTGCAGGCCGGAGGCCGAGACGTCGAGGAACTTGCCGTGCCGGGTGACTCCGTCGACCAGGGTCCCCTCGAGCGCCGGCAGCGGCGGGTCGAAGGTCTTGAGGGCGCTGAACGCGGCGACGTGGACCTTCACGATCGCGCGGTCGGTGAGCCGGCCCGCCAGGTCGAGGGCCAGGGCTTCCACCTCGGGCAGCTCGGGCACGCCCCTCAGTCTAGGTCGCCCTGGGGCCGGGTACCGCGTTCACGCCCGGTGACAGATCTCCGCCGTGGGACCACAATGGCCTCGTGACCTCGGCCCGACCGTTGCCGAAGACGGGGTCGGTCTTCATCGACGCCCGCGGTGGCGACCGCGCGCTCCGGGCCACTTGGCACCACGAGGCCGGGGTGGTCGTCCTCTCGCTCTGGCGCGACAACGTCTGCGCCGGATCGTTCCGGCTGCGGATCGACGAGGTGCCTGAGTTCATCGACATGCTACGGGCCGGGCTGGATCTCGCGTACGACGCCGCACTGGTCCGGCCACCGGTCGAGTGGGCGTGAATCGCCGAAGCCAAATCTAAGAACAGGCCTAGAGTCCCCGATACGGTCCGATCATGGACCCGATCCGCAATCCCTACGCCCCGGGCGCCGGCCAGCGACCTCCCGAGCTGGCAGGCCGGGACACCGAGCTGCAGACCTTCGACGTCGTCCTCGAGCGGATCGCGCGCAGCCGGTCCGAGCGGAGCCTGGTGCTCACCGGCCTTCGTGGTGTCGGCAAGACCGTGCTGCTCAACGCGCTGCGCTCCGCCGCCGTACGCCGCGGCTGGGGGACCGGCAAGCTCGAGGCCCGGCCCGACCAGCCCCTGCGCCGGCCGCTCTCGAGCGCCCTTCACCAGGCCGTTCGCGAGCTGTCGCATCCCAAGCCCGACGACGTCGACCACGTGCTCGGCGTGATCCGCGCGTTCGCGCAGCGTGAGGCGGGGGTCGACGCCAAGCTGCGCGACCGCTGGAACCCCGGGATCGACGCACCGGTGGTGAAGGGCCGCGCCGACTCCGGTGACATCGAGATCGACCTGGTCGAGCTGTTCACCGACGTCGGCGGCCTGGCCGCTGATGTGGGCAAGGGCGTCGCGGTGTTCATCGACGAGATGCAGGACCTCGCGCCGGACGACGTGTCCGCCCTGTGCGCCGCCTGCCACGAGATCAGCCAGTCGGGGCTGCCGGTGATCGTGGTCGGCGCCGGGCTGCCGCACCTCCCGGCCGTCCTCTCCGCGAGCAAGTCGTACTCCGAGCGGCTGTTCCGCTACCAGCGGATCGACCGGCTCGCCCGCGAGGGCGCCGACCGTGCGCTGAGCGCGCCCGCCGCCGAGGAGGGTGCCGCCTACACCGAGGAGGCGCTGGCCGCGATGTTTGCCGCGACGGGCGGCTATCCCTACTTCATCCAGGCCTACGGCAAGGTGGTCTGGGATCTCGCGCCACGCTCCCCGATCACGGCAGAGGATGTCGCCGTGGCCGCACCCGAGGCCGAGGGCGAACTGGCCGTCGGCTTCTTCGGCAGCCGCTTCGAGCGGGCGACGCCGGGAGAGCGGGAGTACCTCCGCGCGATGGCCGACGCCGCGGTGTCGATCGCCGAGCGGGCGGCCGAGGAGCTCGACGACATCCAGAGCGTCCCCACCGCCGAGGTTGCCGGCGAGCTGGGCAAGAAGCCGCAGTCCCTGTCGCCGGCCCGCGACTCGTTGATGAAGAAGGGGCTGATCTACTCCGGCGAGCGCGGCCGGATCGCCTTCACGGTCCCGCACTTCGGGAGGTACCTCCGCGAGCACGCGTGAGGGCAGAAACCGGTTGGCCGACCGGCTCCGCTCCGGCAGGCTTCGCGTCATGGACGGATTCGACCCGGCGACCAGCTTCGGCGCCGACGTGGCCGCACGCTACGACGACCACCTCCGCGGTGACGAGACCGAGACCGTCGACTTCCTGGCAGGTCTGGTGGGATCGTCGGCCGCACTCGAGCTCGCCATCGGTACCGGACGGATCGCCCTGCCCCTGGCCGAGCGCGGAGTCCGGGTCGACGGGATCGAGCTGTCCGAGGACATGGTGGCGCGGCTGCGGGAGAAGCCGGGCGGTGACGGACCCACCGTCGTACTCGGCGACATGGCCAGCGCCGAGGCGCCGGGCAGGTACGGGTTGGTCTACCTCGTCTTCAACACCTTCCACAACCTGCTCACGCAGGACGACCAGGTGCGCTGCTTCGAGAACGCGGCGCGGCACCTGACCGACGACGGAGTCTTCGTGGTCGAGGCCGATCTCATGGCGATGCGCCGCGGGACCCAGTTCGTCGACGCCGAACGCGTCGGCGTCGACGCGGTCGTCCTCGATGTCAATCGCTACGACCCGGTGACGCAGGTCCTCGACGAGAACCATGTCCACCTCGGCAGCGACGGCGTCCGGATGGGCCCGATCTCCCAGCGGCTGGTCCATCCCAGCGAGATGGACCTGATGGCCCGCATCGCGGGCCTCCGACTCCGGGATCGCTGGGGCGGGTGGCGCGGTGAGCCGTTCACGGCCGAGAGTGCGCGGCACGTCAGCGTCTACGCCCGATAGAGCGGGGGCCGTCATTCCGGGCGGCGATCACCGGAAGGCCTGAAGGCGGCGCACTGCCGCCGCATGATCTCCCGGATCGAGGTGCCGCGGGCGACGCCGTACACCGTGCCGGTGCGGGACCCGGGGAACATCGAGACCCCGGTGGCGACGAAGACCTCGTCCTCGACGGTGGTGTCGTTGAGATGGGTGTGCGGGCCGAGGTCGCCGCTGAGCACCGCGCCGTGCAGCACGCGTGACTCGGCGCCGATCGTGACGTCCCCGGTCACCATGGCCGACGGTGCGATCCAGGCCGAAGAGTCGATGTCCCATGACGCGAGGCTAGGAGGGGTCCGGTTCAGGTCAGGTCCGCGGCCAGGGCGACCAGGGACTCGGACGAGAGCTCCGGGGCGGCGAAGTGGTCGGGGTAAGTCGCTCCGCCGCGATTCAGCCAGGCGGTGCGCAGGCCGGCACGCGCGGCGCCGTGGATGTCCCAGGGATGGACGGCGACCAGCATGGCGTCCCCGGCGGCGACGTCGCACGCCGCCAGTGCGTGGGCGTACGCCGCGCCGGCCGGCTTCCACACGCCGACGTCCTCGACCGACAACAGCTGCCCGAAGGCCTCGCGGATCCCGGCCCGCGTGAGCAGTCCTTCGGCCACCGACGTCGCGCCGTTGCTCAGGGTGACCAGCTCGATGCCTTGCTCACGCAAGGCGGGCACGCCCTCGACGACGTCGGGGTGCGCCTCGAGGTTGTCCAGGCCGTCCAGCACGTGTTCTACGGCTCTGGCGAGCCCGTCCTCTCCGAGGACCGGCCGCAACACCGAGTACAGCTCCGCCTGCGCGAGCTCGGCGAACGGAGCGCTCTCACCGGTCGTCGACAGCGCGAAACCGTCGCGCAGCACCCCCGCGAACCAGGCTGCGGCGAGCCCCGGAGGAGCGCCCACCTCGCCGAAGCGGTCGCGCAGCGGCGACAGATCGGAGAGGGTCTGGTTGACGTCGAAGACGAGAACGCTGGGACGATTCATCTTGTCAGGCAATCATGCGTGGCGGCGGAGCGCGAGACCTACAGACCGACACAATGGAGACATGAGGCCCCAGGTGGTCGCCCATCGCGGTGCCAGCCACGATCTTGCGGAGCACACGCTGGGGGCCTATCTGGCCGCGATGGAGGCCGGCGCGGAGGCGTTCGAGTGCGACGTACGCCTGACCGCCGACGGCCACCTCGTCTGCGTGCACGACCGCAACCTCTGGCGTACGGCGAGCAATCGGGGAGCGATCTCCACCATGGAGCTGGCGGACCTCGACGAGCTCGACTTCGCGTCGTGGAAGAATCCCTGGGCCGACCTCGACGACGAGGCACCCGAGCCTGACGCCGAGCACGGCCGCGTGCTCACCCTCCGGAAGCTGCTGGAGGTCGTGGCCGACCAGGACCGGCCGATCGAGCTGGCGATCGAGACCAAGCACCCGACCCGGTTCGGCGGGCTGGTCGAGCGACGGCTGGTCGAGCTGCTGCGCGACTTCGGGTGGGACCAGGCCGACTCGCCGGTTCGGGTGATGAGCTTCTCCTGGGCGGCCCTCCAGCGGGTGCAACGGCTCGCCCCGGAGGTCGCGCTGGTGATGCTGATCGAGAAGGCGCACCACTGGCCGATGCTGCGCCAGGTGATCGGTGAGGACTGGATGGTCGGGCCGGGGATCCAGCAGCTCCACGACCATCCGGGCTTGCGGAAGCACCTCCTCAAGAGCGGACGCGACATCCACGTCTGGGTGGTCAACACCGAGCAGGACCTCGAGCTCTGCCTCGAGCTGGGAGTGAAGGCGATCATCACCGACCGACCGGCGTACATGATGGAGCTGCTCGACCGGTGACAAGCTCTCTTATGTTTCTCATTCTCGCGATTTCCGGCCACGTTTGTGACAAGCATTGGCGTGAGCCGTCGGCGAGGGGGAGCCGCCCAGGTTGGGCGCGCTGAACACGATCCCTATCCGGGGGAGAGGACCTGCTGGCGGCTGAATGAAGGAGGAGATCCTTGATGTTCACCGCTCCCGTCCGAGGACGGAAAGACACAGAAAAGTGGGGAGTCCGCGGAGCACTCGTCGCCGTCGCGGCGCTGGTCATGGCATCGGCGTTCGCGACACCCGCTCATGCGGCTAAGGCCTACACGTTCACGAAGGTGGTGGACAGCGCTGCCGATGGCTTCAATCCGCAAACTCTCAGGCTCAGCTGTCCCTCGATCAACAACGGAGGAGACATCGCGTTCAAGTCCGAGCGCGGGGGTGTCGACGGCATCTTCCGAGCCAACGCGGATGGAACCCCCCTGACAACCATCTTCCAAGTGCCGCTCGGAGGTGGCGACCTCCTCGCCAACGGCAACCCGTCGATGAACAACCTCGGTGAGGTCTCGTTCGGGGCATCGTCCGACGGCGTACAGAGCATCCTGAGAGGCGACGGCACCACCGTGACGACGATCGCCAGCAACGGATTCGCCTCCTTCGGCGACAGCACGTCGATCAACGATGCCGGTGAGGTTGCGTTCGACGGTCAGCTCGACTCCGGCGAACGGGGACTCTTCTCGGGAACCGGCGGTCCGGCCACCACGCACTACCTCGACACGCAGGAGGTATCGGTGGACGGCAGCCCGGCCAGCTTCAACGCCACCGACGATCGCCCCTCGATCAACGCCGGCGGTGACATCGCGTTCCTGGATCAGACCCAGGACGCTTCCGACCAGGAGATCTTCCGGGGCCGGGAGGGAGTCTTCACCACCATCTCGACCTCCGACTCACGGCCGGTCGACTCGCCTCCCGTCCTCAACGACGTCGGTACCGCGGCCTGGCAGACGTTCTTCTTCGATGAGACCGGGTCCTTCGCCAGCGCCATCGTGACCGGCAACGGCGACGGCACGACCACGAGGGTGGCCGACTCGGCGGGAGCGTTCGACATCTTCGACTCCTACGCCATCAACAACAGCGGGACGGTCGCTTTCAGCGCGACTCTTGACTCGGACACCCTCGGAGTACCGTCCATCTTCGTCGGCCCCAGCCCGAAGAAGGACCGGGTCATCGGGCCTGGCGACAGGCTGGATGGTGGGACCGTTGTCGGCCTCAACTTCTGCGAAGAAGGCCTCAACGACTCGGGCCAGCTGGCGTTCGTCGCCGAGATCGAGGATCGCAACGGCGACGTCCGGGTAGGAGTGTTCCGGGCCACGCCGAGGCGCTGAGGGAGCCACGATCAGAGGAGGTGCGAATGGGGGCCCTCGGGCCCCCATTCGCCTGCGGCTAGCCTCCGTCACATGGGAAAGCGCTCACGCACCAAGTCCCGCGACCAAGCGACACCGGCCGGTGAGGTCGGGCCCCGCCAGCCGTGCCCGTGCGGATCCGGGCGCCGCTACAAGGCGTGCCACGGCTCGGCCGACGGTCCGGCAGCGGTCTTCGTGAACCGCCCGTTCGAGGGCATGCCGGGCGAGTGCGACGTCGTGGCGATGCGCGAGCTCGTGCAGTCGGCCACCGCCCCGCTCACCCTGGCCGACGACGCGGACCGCACGGTCCGGCTGTCCACTCTGCTGCCGATGGCCGCCCCGGCCATGGTGCGCGAGGGCGGCGACGTCTGGCTCGGCCTCCAGGTCCGCCACAACTTCGGCGACCCCGCCCGCGACCTGGGCGCCGTGCTGGTCAAGGCGCTCGAGGCCGAGCCCGGCATCGTCGGGCTCACCGACCCGCCGGGCGAGGGGCCGCGGCTGCAGGACCTGGTGACCGACACGACGCTCGAGGTCACGGTGCACGCAGGCTTCGATCACTGGGCGGACGACCAGGCGGACGCGTCCGGCCTGGCGGCGGCCCTCGACCAGGCCAACGCGTCGGTCAACCCGACGGCCAGGCTGGCCTCGGTCGAGGCGGCGTACTGGACGAACGTGGGACCGAAGGAGCACCTGCGCTGGGTGATGCCGGAGCCGGAGGACAAGCTGCTGGACGCGCTGGCCCGGCTGCACACGGCGGGCCGGGACCATCTCGTGCCGGACGGCCGATTCGTCGGGATGTTCCGGGCCCACGGGCTGCTCACTCCGGTGTGGGACCTTCCGGTCGGCACCGGGGCGGAGGCGGTCGAGGAGCCCGCGGCACGCTTCGCCGCCGACCTGGCCGAGGCGCTGGCCGACGGGTCCGACCTGAGCGGCGACGAGCGGGCCGCGCGCTCCGGGCTGGCCAACCGCCAGGTCACCATCCGCTGACGCGGCGTCCCCGTCGGCGTGGCCAACGACACGCCCGGCCCGCCTTGTGTGCGGCTCGCGGGTCCCTGTAGATTCCGGCCCACCCGGTCGTTGTTGTGTCCCCCGTCAACAGCGGCCGGGTCTTCAATTTCGCGGTGTTTCGTGGTCCCGGTTGTCTTGGTCAGACGAGGCTGCCTGTGCCCCAATACAGAGGCCAAGAGGTCGATGTCACCTGTACCACCCATCCGAGGGCGGTCAGTCGTTGTTCGAGGTCAGCGGGCTGGTGCGGCACCTTCACGACGCGATGGGCGCTCCCGTCGTTCAGACGCCGGCGGATGGTGGTGGATGACTCACCCTCCAGGAGTTCGTCAGGGGTGCGGTAGGCGTCATCGACGAAGAAGACACGACCTCCCGGCTTGAGGCAGTTCGCAACCAGCGTCCAGAACGAGTCGAAGCGTTCAAGCGGTACGTGGGAGAGCCAGAAGCCGAAGAAGACCGCGTCGTAGTGGCGGTCTGGCTCCCAGTCGAAGATGTCGGCTCGCAGGAAGCGCACCCGGTCGCTGTCGACACGGTCGGAGGCGATCGCGAGCATTTCGGGGGAGGCATCGACGGCCGTGACCTCGTCGGCGTGACGGAGAAGCTGCCCGGTCCACAGGCCCTGCCCACAGGCAAGCTCCAGTACCGTCCCGACCGGTCGGAACGCATCCACAGCGGCGGAAAGCTCATCCGCGCCTGCGAACGGGATGGCGTGGTCTTCATACTCCGCAGCGATGGCACGGTAGTGGGCGATCTGCTCGCCCAGGAGCTGCTCGAGCTCGCTCGATCTGTCGGCCATCACAGCCGCGATCATTGCTGTTTCGGAGTGGCTCGACAACCACGTCCGCACGCCTCCGCTGCCCGGGTCAGGTGTGGGTCAGTTGATGGACTCGATGAACGAGCGGTAGGTCTCCTCGGCCGCACCGTCGATGCTCATGATCACGACCGCGTCCGGGCGCCCTGGCAGTAGCCGTTCGAGCCCCGCGTGGCATCGAGTCAGCGGTGGACTTCCCGATCCCGGGTGGGCCGTTGAGGTGGATGAGGCGGCTCACGACGGGCGACCCTACCGGCCCCGATCGGCTACCCCTCGTGCAGCGGGGCCCGCGTGATCGGGCAGCTCATGCACCGCGGGCCGCCACGTCCGGATCCCAGCTCCGAGCCGGCGATCTTGACGACCTCGATGCCGGCGTCCTCGAGCCGGTCGTTGGTCTCGTCGTTGCGCTCGTAGGCCACGGCTACCCGCGGCGCGATGGCGAGCGTGTTGTTGCCGTCGTCCCACTGCTCCCGCTCGGCCGTGACCGGGTCCAGTCCGGTGTCGATCTGGTGCAGGGTGTCGATTTCCATCGCCTTCGCAGCCGCGACCAGGAACGGCTCGGCGTCGGCCACGTCGAGGACCAGCTCGTGGGCTCCCGTGCCGCGCTCGGCGACCGTGACGGCAAAGGCCCGCAGCGAGTCCGCGACGTTGGGATACATCACGATCTTGTCGACATCGACCATCGTGCAGACCGTGTCGAGGTGCATCGTGGCCCGCTCCTGCGCGATGGGTACGGCGAGGACGGTGTGCGCCAGACTCGCGTGGAACACCTGACGGGCAAGCCGCTCCACGCCGGCGGGCGTCGTACGCTCGCCGACGCCGACGGCGATGACACCTGGCGCCAGCAGCAACACGTCACCGCCCTCCACGTGCTCGTGGTGCCAGCCGTGGATCTTGCGGGTGCCCTGGAAGCGCGGATGAGCGGTGTAGATCAGCTCCGTCAGCTGGGTCTCGCGCGACCGGGCCGGCATCGCCAGTGACGTGATCGCCACCCGGTCCCGGATCCAGACGCTGGAGTCGCGGGTGAACAGCAGATTGGGCAGCGGGTCGATCAGGAAGTCGTCATGCGCGAGCAGGGAGGTGACCAGCCCGAAACCGCCACGCACCTCGTCGTTGCGGATGCCGGCGGTGAGGTAGCCGGTCAGCTCCTCAGGGGGTGCTTCCTGGAGAACCCGTGCGAGGTAGCTGCGCATCGTGTCGCCGAGGTGGAGCCCGCCGAGCGCGGTCGTGATTGCGTGGTTGCGGGCCTGGTCCTGCTGCAGGGCCTCGGTCAGCAGGTCGGTCAGGTAGAGCACCTCGACGTCGCGCGACCGCAGCGCCTCGGCGAACGCGTCGTGCTCCTCCTGGGCGCGGTGGACCCAGGGGATCCCGTCGAAGAGGAGCTTGTCGTTGTTGCGCGGGGTGAGGCGCTTCAGCTCGTTGCCGGGCCGGTGCAGCATCACCGTCCGCAGCCGGCCGACCTCACTGTCCGCCCCGTGCTGCTCAGTCCCGGGCTGCGTCCGCGTCCCTGGCACCTGCGTGTCCATGAGAACAAACTCTAGGGGGTCTTCAGCCGGTCTTCCCCTGTGCACCCTTCGAACGACGCAGCAGCCACGGCTCGAGCCGGGAGTACCCCTTGACCGACTTGCGGGGCAAGCGCCGGAAGCGGTAGTCGCCTGCCTGTGTGTACGGCGAGATCTGGGCCAGCTCGTCCGCGGCCCGGTCGAGGATCTTCGACAGCCGCAGCGACTCGTCGGCGGCGGGCAGCTCGGCGGTCTCGATCGAGTCCTCGGCGATCGGCCCGGACAGCTCCTCGTAGGCTCCGCGGTCGACCAGGACGCTCCCGGGCCGGGCCACCGACGTCAGCCGGGACGCGATGTTCACCTGGGGGCCATAGACGTCGCCCAGCCGGCTGACCACCTCGCCGTAGGCGATCCCGGCGCGGACCCGCGGGAACTTGTCGTCGTCGTCCTCGCCGCGCTCGGTGACGATCAGGGCCGCCTCGGCCGCGGCGACCGGGTCGTCGGTCACGAACAGCACCTCGTCGCCGATGGTCTTGATCACCCGGCCGCCGAGGTCGACGACGGTGCGGGTCATCTCGTTCTCGAAGTACTCCACCCATTCGACGAGGTCGGCGTCGCTGAGCGTCTTGCTCTGGCCGGTGTAGCCGACGATGTCGACGAAACCCACGGCCATCGTGCTGGTCGTGCCCGGGCCCTCGTCGGCGACCTGGGAGAGCAGTCGACTGGCGGCACTCTCCAGGTGGCGGCGCCAGATGTAGGTCTGCAGCTTCTCCACCCGGGGGAGCACCACGTCCATCAGCTCGGTGAGCCGCCCCCCGGGGTCCTCGTCCTCGATGGCCATCTCCGCGAGGAGGCTGACCTGCCACTCGGCCAGCCGGGCGAAGCTGCGCCCCCAGGTACGGACCAGCGCGGCCTGCGACTCAGGCGTCAGGATGCCGAGCGAGATCAGCTCCTGGGTGCGCTGGAGGGCCTTGAGGTCCTCCTTGGTGAACGCCACGTCGTCGTCTGAGGCGTGGGGGAATCCGAGCTGTTGCCACAGCTCCTCGGCGACCTCGATCGGCATGCCGGCCTTGTCGGCGACCTCCTTGCGGTTGAACACCCGCTTCGCACCGAGGAGCGCGCGTTCGATCCCCTCGATCCGGCCCAGCGGATCGTCGTCGTCGGTCTCGCCCGCCAAGTCAGGAACCCAGGCGCTCCTGCGCTGCCCGGTCCAGCGCCTTTTTGAACGTCGGAACTTCGTCGCACAGCTGTCGGAGGTCGTCGCTGGTGAAGTGCAGCACCTCGGCCTTGTCCAGCGTCACGATGGAGGCGCTGCGGAGCTTGTGGTTGACGATGCCGACCTCGCCGATGATCTCTCCGGGACCGAGCCGCGCGATCTCCTCGCCGTCCTTGCGCACGGACACCTCGCCCGACAGCAGGATGTAGGCCTTGTCGGACGGGGTCTTCTCCCAGATGGGCGACCAGTCGGCCGGCAGCGTGACGAAGGTGCCGGCATTCTTGATCCTCTGGACCTCGTCGTCGGTGAATCCTTCGAAGATGGGCATGCCGGTGATCCTTCCGGACCCGGCAGAGGGTGTCCAGCGCGTCTCGCGATCAGGGAAGCAGACGCCACTCGTCGGCGAGGACGGCGTACTCGATCGAGTCGGTCCACTCGCCCTTCGACCAGTAGTCACGCCGTTTGTGGGCCTCGCGGCGCATCCCGAGCCGCTCGCACAACGCCGCGGACCGGTGGTTGCGGGCGTCGAGCTGGGCGGTGACGCGATGCACGCCGTAGTGATCGAAGGTCAGGTTGATCAGCGCTCGTGCCGCCTCGGTGGCGATCCCCCGCCCGGCCACGCGCGGATCGAGCACCCAGCCGACCTCGGCCTGGCTGTACGACGGCCCCTTCAGCATCAGGATCAGGTCGCCCACCATCTGCCCGTCGAGCTCGACGACGAGCGTCAGGATCGGCCCCCGGCCCTCGCCGGCATGGCGGGTGACCCGGCGCCGGATCTCGGCCTCGGCCCCGCGTCGATCCAGCGGGGGCGTGAGGAGGTACAACGAGACGTCGGGGTCGGAGTAGTAGGCGAACAGCGACTCGGCATCGCCCGGCTCGGGGTCCCTCAGCGTCAGCCGATCGGTGTGCACCGGGAGCGGCGGATCGACGGGGGTGAGGAAGCGTTCTCTCGGCGCTTCGACCCAGGTCTCTCGCGACAGGGGGCCGTCGAACCGGTGCCGGTCGTAGCCGGTCATCGGCAGCTCGAGGTCGTCGAGCTTCGAGGTCGCCTCACCGAGCGAGCCGCGCGCGGTGGCGTCTCGCGGCTCCTGCTCGAGCACGGCGACGGCGGCCCTGACCTGCTCGACGAGGACGGTCTTGCGGCGGATGGTCACGGGGGTGACGGACCTGAGGCAGACGTACTGCCCCGAGAGGTAGGCCGCCCACTCCGCCTCGGCGGTGTCCTGCGCGTCGGCGGGCCAGTGGTCGAGGAACCACGGCCGCAGTCGGTCGAGGCCGCCGGCCCACGCGACGGGCTCGAGGTAGTCGGCCGGCACCATCGGGGTGCCGTCGGCGAGCAGGTACGACGGCAGCGGCAGCTCGCCGGCCACCATCCGGTCGAAGGTCGCGTCGGGGTCGGGCACCTCGACGAAGTGGGCGCGGACGTAGCAGTCGTCCTCGGGCGACATCGGGTGGTCGCCGTTGACTTCGCGAAAGAGCTCGCGGACCCGCTCGATGCTCATCGGGGTCCCCGTTCGCAGCGGAACGGAGTGAGCATTCGAATGGGGTGAGTCATCTCGTCATCTCCCAGAGGGTGAGCGCCGCCATCAGCACGCACACACCCGCGCCGACGTAGTGGAGCACGGACAGCCGGATGTGGTTGAGCAGGACCCGCCCCACGATCACGGCGAGTCCCGAGACGGTCAGCAAGGCGCCCCAGGCGCCGAGAAACACCGACACCGGGTCGTCGTACTTCGCGACGAGGGAAAGCGTCAGCAGCTGCGACAGGTCACCCCATTCGGCGGCGAACAGGACCAGGAAGCTGGTCGCAACGGCCTTGACCGCACCGCCAGGATTCGTCGAGACCTTGGCGGCGTACTCGCTCTCGGACTCGGCCTCGTCCTCGTCGGCCGACGAAGCGGTCCGGAAGAGGATCGAGGCGCCGACCAGGAACATCAGCGCCGTCCCCACGTGCACGACGTCGTCGGGCAGCAGGCCGACAGCCTGGCCGAGCACGACCGCCACCCCCGTCTGGACGGCGAAGGCGAGCCCAACCCCGATCCAGACCAGGAGCGGGCGGAACTTCGTGGAGAGCACGAGCGTCGCGATGAACGTCTTGTCGGGCAGCTCGACGACGAAGATCGCGCCGAAGGTCAGCGCGACGACCACCAGATCCATCAGGTCCGGCCCCTCAACCCAGGAGCTTCCGGCTGGCCGCGACCGCGTCAGCGAGCACGTCGGCCACCGGCCGTCCGACGGCGGCCGCGGCCCGGGCCACGTCGTCGTACTCCGGCATCGCGTTGACGACCGCGCCCTCGAGCCGGGCGACCTTCACCGCGATGGTGCGGCCGTCGACGTCGACCGAGGACATCTCGCGGTCGAGTGCGTGCTTGTCGAGCCGCTGCTCGCGCACGCCGATCGCGGAGGTCTGACGGAACACTGTGGCCCGGACCGCCTCTCGCCCGGTCGGGCGTCACCAGCACGCTGAGGGCGTGGGCGGGGCGTCCCTTCTTCATCAGGATCGGGGTGAGCCACGCGTCGGAGGCGCCGGCGTCCAGGAGGGCCGCGATGACCGACGGCCAGACCCGGGGGTCGAGATCGTCGACGTTGGTCTCGATCAGCACCGCCGTGGCTCCGCCGCCCGAGTCGAGCGGTGCCCCGGCGAAGAGCCGCAGGACGTTCGCGTGACCCTCTGGGTCCCGGCTGCCCGCGCCGACGCCGACGTGCTCGGTCGTCATCGGGGGTTGCGACCCCCAGCGGGTCGCGACCGTGGTCAGGATCGCGGCGCCGGTCGGGGTGCACAGCTCCATCTCGGGGGTCCGCGGCGGCCCGGCGTACGACGGCGCCCCGCGCAGCAGCTCGGCCACCGCCGGGGGAGGGACGGGCATCGTCCCGTGGGCGCCCTCGACCGTGCCCGACCCGACCGCGACCGGGCTCACGACCACCTCGGCGCCCAGCCAGACGAACCCGGCACTGGAGCCGACCACGTCGGCGATCGCGTCCAGGGCGCCGACCTCGTGGAAGGTCACGTCGCGGGTGTCGGAGCCGTGGACGGTGGCCTCGGCCACGGCGAGCCGCTCGAAGACCCGAAACGCGAGTGACCGGATGTTCTCGTCGAGGCGGGAGCTCTTCAGCAGGCCCCGGATGTCGCGCCAGGACCGGTGCTGAGTCGAGTCGCGCGCCTCCACGTGGCAGCGGGTGGCAGCGAAGCCGTTGCGGGTGACCTGCTCGACCCGGAGGTTCACCGGCTCGGGGGAGATCGCGTCGACGGCGTCCTGCAGCACGTCGAGCGGCACCCCTGCGCCGACGAGGGCGCCGAGCAGCATGTCGCCGCTCGCGCCGGCCGAGGCATCGACCCAGACGGTCACGGCGCCTCGTTGCGCGGCCGCGCGGTTCGACGCGCCACCCGGGCCGCGAAGACGCCGGCGCCGAAGCCGTTGTCGATGTTGACCACGGTCACCCCCGGCGCGCACGAGTTCAGCATCGCCAACAGGGCGGCCAGACCGCCGAACGAGGCGCCGTACCCGACGCTGGTCGGGACCGCGACCATGGGCACGCCCGTCAGACCGCCGACGACGGAGGGGAGCGCGCCCTCCATGCCCGCCACCACGATCAGGCAGTCCGCCTGCTCGAGCTCGTCGCGGACCGACAGCAACCGGTGCAGTCCGGCCACGCCGACGTCGCGGACCTCGTGGACACCGGCGCCATGGACGCGCGCGCTGAGCGCGGCCTCGGCGGCGACGGGAGCGTCGGAGGTGCCGGCGCTGATCACCGCGACCGTGCCGGCGGGTTCGGGGACCGGCCCGAGCGTGGCGGCACGGGCGACGAGGTCGACGTCGGCATCGAGCTTCCGGACGGCGTGCAGCGCCGCATCGCTGAGCCTCGTGGCGAGGACCGCACGGTCGGGGTGCTTCGCATGGAGCGCACGCAGGATGGCGACGACCTGGTCGGGGGTCTTCCCGGTGCCGTAGACAACCTCGGCGTCGCCGGTGCGGGCCGCGCGGTCGAGGTCGACCCGGGCGAAGCCCAGATCCTCGGTGCGGGGGTCGTCGCTCACGCCGCGAATCTATCGCCCACGAACCAGCACCTGCTGTCCACCGGCCAACCGGTGGCCACTGTCGGCGGCAGGGTGTTGGGTCGGAGTCGGGGTCCCACGCACGACTGGAGAGGGAAGCAGATGGCGAAGTTCGAGAAGTACGAGCAGGGCACGCCCGCCTGGATCGAGCACAGCAGCACCGACCAGAAGGCGTGCGCCCCAACGAGCACGGCACCAACGTCGGGAACGAGCTGGTGACCCCTGACTTCGACAAGGCGGCGCCGTTCTACGCCACCACGCTCGGCATGGGCATCGAGCAGCAGGACATGCCCGACGGGAGCGGCTCCTACTCGATGTTCACCGTCAGCGGCAAGACCATCGCCGGCTCGATGACGCCACCGATGGCGGATGTCCCGCCGCACTGGAACATCTACTTCAACGTCGACGACGTCGACGCCACGGTGGCCACGGCCAAGGAGCTGGGCGCCCAGGAGATCGCCCCGGTGTTCGACATCGAGGGGATCGGCAGGAGGGCGGTGCTCACCGACCCGCAGGGTGCGGCGTTCAACGTGATGCAGGACCCGCCCGGCTGAGGTCGCCGGCTACGCCTGCCGAAAGGCGTCGGCGGGATAGACCCCGAGCACCTTCACGTCGGTGGTGAAGAAGGCGAGCTCCTCCAGCGCGCGCGCCACGCCGGCGTCCTGGGGGTGCCCGTCGACCTCGGCGAGGAACTGGGTGGCGGTGAAGTGGCCGCCGACCATGTAGCTCTCCAGCTTGGTCATGTTGACGCCGTTGGTCGCGAAGCCGCCGAGGGCCTTGTAGAGCGCGGCCGGCAGGTTGCGGACGTTGAAGACGAAGGTCGTGACGATGGGGCCGGCGCCGGCCGGTGCCTCGACGTACTCCTGGGAGAGCACGACGAACCGGGTGGTGTTGTGCTCCTCGTCCTCGACGTCCGTGCGCAGGATGTCCAGGCCGTAGATCTCCGAAGCCAGCGGGGGAGCGATCGCCGCCTGCGTGGGGTCCTGGGCCTCGGCGATCTCGCGGGCGGCTCCGGCGGTGTCACCCGAGACCAGGGGGGTCAGGCCCAGCTCCCGGATCACCTTGCGGCACTGGCCGAGGGCGTGGACGTGGCTGTGCACCGTCTTGATCGTCTCGAGCGACGACCCCGGCACTCCCATCAGCGTGAACTGGATCCGCAGGAAGTGCTCGGCGACGATGTGCAGGTCCGAGGTCGGCAGGAAGTGGTGGATGTCGGCCACTCGCCCGGCGATCGAGTTGTCGATCGGGATCATCGCGAGGTGCGCCTCCCCCGACTCGACGGCGGCGAAGACGTCCTCGAAGGACGCGCAGGCGACGGCCTCGTGGTCGGGGTAGTGCTGGCGGCAGACCAGGTGGGAGTTGGCCCCGGGTTCCCCCTGGTAGGCGATGCGTGGAACGGTCACCTCCGCATTTTCACACGGCACGCTCGCGGCAACCCGATTCGCCCGTCCCGCGGTCATAGGGTTTGCACGTGCTGATCCTTGCCGTCCTCGCCCTCGTCCTGGCGCTCGTCGCCGGGGTGTTCTCGGTGGTCGCGCTGCGGCGCACCGGGGACTCCCGCAGCGTCGGCGCCGACGCCCTGCCCACTGACGTCCACGGCCTGCGTCAGGAGGTGGCCGCGCTGCGCAAGGAGGCCGTCGACGCGCTGCGGCACCTGGCCGTGGTCCGGTACGACGCCTTCGGTGACATGGGGGGGCACCTCTCCTGGTCACTCGCGCTGCTCGACGACGGTGGGCACGGTGTCGTGCTCACCTCGATCCACGGCCGCAGCGAGGCCCGCACCTATGCCAAGAACATCACGGGCTGGACCTGTGAGCAGCAGCTCTCGCCCGAGGAGGAAGAGGCGATCACGCACGCCCGTCCCGTCTGACTGAGCCCTATGCTCCGCCCATGAACCCGATCCGCTGGCTGGCGATCCGCGTGGGACGCCAGCCATGGCTGCCCAAGCTCGCGAAATACATCGTGGGCCTCGACGTCCTCATCCAGCGGCTGACCCGGGGCCGGCTTTCCCTGCTGTCATTGGCCGGGCTGCCCGAGCTGATGCTGACCGTGCCCGGCCGGAAGAGCGGCATCCCGCGCTCCACTCCGCTCCTCTGCGTGCCGCACGATGGCGGCTGGCTGGTAGCAGGCTCCAACTGGGGTGCGCCGAAACCGCCGGTGTGGGTGGGGAACCTCGACGCGGCCGACCGGGCCACGGTCACCTTCCGCGGACGGCCGACCACCGTGACGCCCCGCCGCGTGGAGGGCGCCGAGCGGGCGGCGTACTGGCAGGTGATGCTGGAGACCTGGCCCAACTACGCGAAGTACGCCGAGCGCACGGACCGCGAGATCCCCGTGTTTCTTCTCCGGCCGGTGGACGCCTGACCGGAGCGTTGGTCAACGGGGGACGCGGACCAGCAGCCGTCCGTGGACGACCTCCATGCGCAGCTCGCGACCGGGACCGATCGAGTCGCCGTCGAGCTGGCGCGGGGTGTCGGCTCCCGCGCGGACCACGACCGACGAGCCCACCTTGCGATCGACGAGCTCGTCGGTGTGCTTGCGCTTGAGCAGCACTCGCCAGGCCAACGGGATCCAGGCGAAGAAGTTGCGGGGGTGCAGGATCACGACGTCCAGCAGGCCGTCGTCGATGGCGGCGTCGGGCAGGAGGGGCATGCCGGCCTGGAGGAAGCCCACATTGCCGACCACGACCGTCCGTGCGCGGTGGCGGGTGAACTCGCCGCCGTTGACAGAGATCTCGACCCGCTGCGCGGGGAACATCAGCGACTTGAGGGCCGAGATGACGTAGGCGAACCAGCCGATGCGCTTCTTGATGTCCTCGTTGACGCCCTCCATGATCGCGGCGTCGAAACCCATCCCGGCCATCACCATGAAGTGGGTGTCCTCGAGGCCGTCCCCGCTGACAGCGACCATGTCGATCGCCCGGTCCTGGCCGCTGAGCGCGATGTCGATGGCCGCCCGGAGGTAGAGCGGGATGTCGAGGTTGCGGGCCAGGAGGTTGCCGGTCCCGGCAGGCACGATGCCCACGGGGATGCCGGTGCCGGCGAGCTCCGCGCACACCTCGCGGACCGTGCCGTCGCCGCCGCAGACCAGCACGAGGTCGGCTCCCTCGATCGCCGCCGCGGCGGCCATGCCGGTGCCGGGATCCTCGATCGTCGTGTAGTGCCAGGTGGGTTCCGACCATCCGCCCTCAGCGGCCATGGAGCTCACGATCGACCGGAACTGGCCCGGGTCCTCGACCTTGATCGGGTTGAGGACGACCGCCAGCTGCTTTGCCGTGGGCACGACCTCGGTGAGCGGCTCTGCCGCCACGGCGTGGCTCAGGGGCAGGGGGCTGTAGACAGCAACGCCGAGCAGCACGAAGAACGCGCCGAGGAGGACACCGGCCAGCACGTCGCTGGGGAAGTGGCGTCCCAGCAGGACGCGGTCCGCGCAGACGAGTACGACGACCAGGCCGGCTACGACGTAAGCCCCTCGCCGCACGTTGGAACGGCGGACCAGCATTGCTACCAGCACCATCACCAGCCCCGCGAAGGCGGCGACCGAGGAGGCGTGTCCGGAGGGGAACGCGTTGTTCACCAGGAGCGACGAGGGGTCCTGCCAGTCCGGGCGGGTCCGCCCGAACGCGTCCTTGAGCAAGGTGGTCGCGACCGCCGTCGCGGTCATCACGCCGATGGTGAGGTAGGCCGCCCGTCGGTGGTTCTTCACGAAGAGGGCGGTCGCCAGCACCGCCGTCAGGATCGTCATCGCGATCGTGTTGAACCCGAGCTCGACGGCGCGCAGCGCGAGGTGGATCGCTGGCTCGCCGGCCGCCCAGCCCTGGACCGGCTTGCCCCGCTCGTCCAGCGCGGCCAGCGGTGCCCACTCGGTGCCCACCAGGAGGATGAGCACGCCGAAGAGAGCCAGGCACAGCAGGGCCCAGCTCAACGGCGCCGTGCGGGGTCGCTCGAGCACTCACATCTCGTTCGGTCGGGTGATGGTCCGCGACAGGGTATCCAGTCGAGGGGTGCCGCTATCCGTGTGACCGGGCTCGGTGCCGGCGGCTAGCCTTTCCCTGTGATAGACCCACGCCTCCTGCGCGACGACCCCGACCGGGTCCGCGCCGCCCAGGTGAAGCGAGGGCTGTCCACCGACGTCGTGGACCGGGCCCTGTCCGCTGACGCGGCCCGGCGGGAGGCCATCGCGACCTTCGAGTCCAGGCGGGCCGAGCAGAAGCAGCTCGGGAAGCAGATCCCTCGCGCCGAGGGTGAGGAGAAGCAGGAGCTGCTGGCGCGGACCAAGGTTCTCGCCGCCGAGGTCAAGTCGGCCGAGGCCGCCCAGACCACCGCCGAGGCCGAGTGGCAGGCGGCACTGATGTCGATCCCCAACGTCGCGGCCGACGAGGCACCGGCCGGGGGCGAGGACGACTTCGAGGTGCTCGAGGTGGTGGGTGAGCCCCGCGACTTCGCGGCCGAGGGGTTCGAGCCACGCGACCACGTCGAGCTGGGCCGGATTCTCGGCGCCATCGACCTCGAGCGCGGGGCCAAGGTGTCGGGCTCGCGGTTCTACTTCCTGACCGGCGTCGGCGCCGAGCTCGAGTTCGCGCTGATCAACCTCGCCCTCGAACAGGCCCGTGACTCCGGCTTCACCCAGGTCGTCGCCCCATCGTTGGTCAAGCCGCGCGCGATGGAGGGCACTGGCTTCCTCGGCCAGGCAGCCGACGACGTCTACCGGATCGAGGGGGAGGACCTCTACCTGGTCGGCACCTCCGAGGTGCCGATGGCGGCCTATCACTCCGACGAGATCCTCGACGGATCGGCGCTGCCGCTGCGCTACGCCGCGTTCAGCCCGTGCTTCCGCAAGGAGGCCGGCTCGCACGGCAAGGACACCAGGGGCATCATCCGCGTGCACTGGTTCGACAAGGTGGAGATGTTCGTCTACACCACCGTCGAGGAGTCCTTCGCCGAACACCAACGGCTGCTCGAGTGGGAGAAGCAGTTCCTCGACAAGCTCGAGCTCTCCTACCGCGTGATCGACGTGGCCGCGGGCGACCTCGGCCTGTCGGCGCAGCGGAAGTTCGACTGCGAGGCGTGGATCCCCACCCAGGGCAGGTACCGCGAGCTGACCTCGACCTCCAACTGCACCGACTTCCAGACCCGCCGGCTCGACACCCGGGGCAGGTTCGATTCCCCCGAGGGCGGATCGGTCGTGCGGCCCGTGGCGACGCTCAACGGGACGCTGTGCTCGATCACCCGCCCGATCGTGGCGATCCTGGAGACACACCAGCAGGCCGACGGCTCGGTCCGGGTGCCCAAGGCGCTCCAGCCATGGCTCGGCGGCCGCGAGGTCCTCGAGCCGGTCCAGCGGTGAGCGACCCGACGTCGGTCGGGCCGAGCCCGACCGGGAGCCCCGACCACGGCTGGACGCCCAAGCTGGTCGCCCTCGACATCGACGGCACGCTGCTGAAATGGGTCGAGGGCGCGGGCACGACCCACGAGGAGATCGCGCCCGCGGTCCACGACGCCGTACAACGGGTTCTCGCCCGCGGGGCCCACATCGTGCTCTCCAGCGGCCGCTCCCCCCACGGCATGGTCCGGATCGCCGATCTGCTCGGGCTACCGGCTGAGGAGGGAGACCGGCTCTGGGTGGTGGCCTCGAACGGCGCCGTGGTCTTCCGCTACCCGCCGCTCGAAGTCGTCCACGAGGAGACCTTCGACGCGGCCCCGGCGGTGGCTGCCGTGCTCGAGCACCACCCTGACGCGCTGGTCGCCGTCGAGGAGCGCGGGGTCGGCTACCGCGTCAACAAGCACTTCCCGCTGGGCGAGCTGTCCGGTGACATGATCATCACCGAGGTCGATGACATCGTCGCCGGCCCGGTCAGCCGGGTCATCATCCGGGACCCGGACGCGACCGCCGACGACTTCGTGGAGCTGGCCTCACGGCTCGGCCTGCACGGCACCGACTACGTCGTGGGCTGGACGGCCTGGCTGGACCTGAGCCCGGTCGGCGTCTCCAAGGCCTCGGGCCTGGCTCTGGTCGCGGAGCGGCTCGGCGTCGGGCAGGGAGACGTCCTCGCCATCGGCGACGGACGCAACGACATGGAGATGCTGCGCTGGGCCGGACGAGGGGTCGCGATGGGCCAGGCGGTCGAGGAGGTCCGGGCCGCGGCCGACGCCGTGACCGAGTCGGTCTACGGCGACGGCGTCGCGGTCGAGCTGGGCCGATGGTTTCCATGACCCTCCCCGTCGAGATCGTGTCGTCACGCCTCCGGCTCCCGCTGATCACGGCGGCCGATGCGGCCGCGATGCGCGCGGGGCGACGCGACCCGGCCTGGCACCCCGGGTATCCGCGTCCCGACGATGTCGACGCCGCCTCGCTGGCACGCGACGGTGAGACCTGGGGGCCCCGGCACATCATGTGGGACGGGCAGGCCGTGGGGACGATCGGTCCGCTCGGCCCGCCGGAGGACGGCGAGGTCGAGGTCGGCTACGGGCTCGTGGAGGCAGCGCGCGGCGGCGGTCTCGCCATCGAGGCACTGCGCGCGCTGCTGGCCGAGACCGACGCGGCCGGTGTCCGCGTGCGGGCCGGGGTCCGGCCCGACAACGCCGCCAGCCTCAGGGTCCTGGCCGCCTGTGGCTTCACCGAGCTGCGCGGCAGTGACGACGAGGGCGCGCTGGTGCTCGCGCGCCCGCTGCCCGCGCCGGACCGGAGCTGACGGGAGTGCCCCGACTGGTCGCCACCGACCTCGACGGCACCCTTCTCCGCAGCGACGGCACCGTGTCGCCGTACACCGCCGAGGTCCTCGAGAAGCTCGACGGGCACGGAGTCACGGTGGTCATCGTCACCGCCCGGCCACTGCGGTGGATGCGGGACCTGTGGCAGTACGTCGGCAGCCACGGACTCGCGATCGTCTCGAACGGGGCGATCGTCTACGACGTGGGAGCCGGCCGCGTCCGAGACCTCACCGGCATCGATGCCGACGAGGGGCTGGCCCTGGTCGAGGCGATCACCGCCGCGGTGCCGGAGGCGGCGTTCGCCATCGAGTGCGAGTCCGGCATCCGGTTGGACCCGCGCTTCCACGAGCGCCACGAAGTGCCCGAGGGCAGCCCGGTCGGCGACCTGGGTGGGCTGTGGGAGGAGCCGGCCGTGAAGCTGATGGTGCGGTGCGAGGGCATGGAGCCTGACGAGCTGCGCAAGCGAGTGGTCGAGGCGGTCGGTGACCTGGCTGTACCGACCTGGTCGGGTGAACACCTGGTGGAGATCAGCGCCCCCGGGATCACGAAGGCCTCGACGTTGGCGCGCATCTGCGCCGACCTGGGTGTGGACGCCCACGATGTCGTCGCGTTCGGCGACATGCCCAACGACCTCCCGATGCTCGCCTGGGCCGGGACCTCCTACGCCATGGCGAACGCCGATCCGGCCGTCATCGCCGCCGCCGACCACGTCGCACCCACGAACGACGACGACGGGGTCGCGACGGTGCTGGTTGGGCTCTTCGACCTGTGATCTGCTGGAATGGAGGGGTGTTCGCGACGACCCCCCGACTGCTGCCGAGGCTGCTGTCAGCCCTTGTGCTCGCCTGTGTGGGAGTGGTGCTGGTTCAGGTGCCGTCCCACGCCGTGTGCCGGTGTGGGCAGAGCGACGTCCGGACCGACATCAAGCGCGCCGACGCCGTCTTCAGCGGCGTCCTGGTCGACTCGTCCGGGACGGCGCGTGCGAGGAAGAGCGACTTCGCGACCTACGAGATCGAGGCGGACAGCGTCTACAAGGGCGACGTGCGGACCTCCAGCGTGGACGTCCGGTCGAGGAACAACGACTGCTCGCTCGGCGACCTGAAGACCGATGATCGCTACCTCTTCTTCGTCACCGAGAAGGGCTCGGAACTTCGTGCCGACAGGTGCGGGGGCACCGACTCGAGCAGCGGCCAGCTCGTCCGTCAGGTGGAGCAGGTACTCGGCGAGGGCACGCCGCTGGGCCGCTCGAACGAGCCGGAGAAGCCGGTGGCGGTGGAGTTCACCAAGGTCTCCGACGCCGAGCCCGAAAGCCTGACCCGGATCGCCGCGCCCGGCGCGGCCCTCGTCCTGGTCGGCCTCCTCGGACTGCTCGTCGTGCGCCGCGTCCGCGACTGACTCACGACCCGCCGGCGCGGAGCCAGTCGTCCGGGTCGGACCACGGCGTCACCGGCCGCGGCGCCCTGGCACCGTCGATGGTCAGGTCCGTCCGCTCCGCGTAGAAGCACACGTGGTCGCGTACCCGGGCCGCATCGTGCAGGGGGTCGGGGTAGTACCAGGCGACGTCTGCCGCGGCTCCGGACGCCAGTGAGTAGTACGACGCCTCGCCCTTGTAGGCACACACCGTGCGAGTGGGGCTCGCGTCGAGCAGGTCAAGGCGCACGTCGTCGCGAGGCAGGTACCACCGGGTCGGGAGCGACGTCTCGTAGAGCGCCATGGCCCGTCTGCTGTCGGCGAGCACCTCTCCACCGTGGGAGACCACGACCCGGCGGTCACTGCGCAGTACGTCAATCCGCTTGAAGGGATCGTGCGGGTGGCCGATGACTGGCTCGTCCTCCTCGACCCAGGCGAACGGGGTGGTGGGACCGAAGTCGAGCACGACCCGTCCCTCCAGCTCCGGGTCGTCCGGCACGAACGCCGCGGCGTCCGCCACTTCGCCGTCCACACGGACGGTGAACGAGCGACCGGGGCAGGAGTGGGCCGCGAAGTTCTCGGGCCCGAGGAAGGGCGGCATCGGGTCGGGCAGCGGCTGGGACTCCGCCGGCTCGAGGTCCGCCACCAGGTCGGCCGCTGGGACGGCGTACGTCGGCACCACGCGGCGCGGCTCCCAGACCAGCATGGCCGACGTGGTGTCGCACACCAGGCGCCGGCCCAGGCTGACCCGGATCCGCTTGGAGGTCGGATGGAAGCGCAGCTCGTCACTGGAGTCCGCGAGCGCCTGCTTCATCGGGACGGCCATGCTGGCTCAGAGGTACATGCCGCCGCGATCGCGCTGCCGCGCTGCGTCGTCGGACGGGGCGCCCTGCGGACCGGAGACTGACGCACCCGGCGGCAGCTGCCGCATCTGCTCGAGCTGGGCGCGCGCCGCGACCTGTTGGGCGTAGATCGCGGTCTGGATGCCGTGGAAGAGCCCTTCGAGCCAGCCGACCAGCTGCGCCTGGGCGATCCGGAGCTCGCTGTCGGACGGGGTGCCCTCCTCGGTGAACGGCAGCGAGAGGCGCTCCAGCTCCTCGACCAGCTCGGGAGCCAGACCGGCTTCGAGCTCCTTGATGGAGGCGCGGTGGATCTCCTTGAGCCGGTTCCGGCTGGCCTCGTCGAGGGGAGCGGCCTTCACCTCGTCGAGGAGCTGACGGATCATGCTGCCGATCCGCATCACCTTCGCGGGTTGTTCGACGAGGTCGGTGATGCCGGGCTCGCCGTCCGAGTCGTCGTCGCCGCCTGCTGCGGCCTGGGCGAGCACGCTGGCCGGGAGGGTACCCATCGGTTGCCCGTCGGGGCCCACGACCACGACCTGCTGCTCCTCGGCGTCTCCGGAGGGCTTCTCGGTCATGCGGGGTCCCCGCGGAAGCGCGAGCGGAGCGAGTGGTTCGGTGGGGTGCTTCTCATGCCGACCACCCTACGCATCGGTGGTGAGCAGGATCTTGCCCACGTTGTCGCCGGCCTCCATGAGGGCGTGCGCCTCGCCGGCCTCGGCCAGCGGCAGCGTGGTGTGCACGATCGGACGGATCCGGCCCTCGGCGACCAGTGGCCACACGTGCTCGGCCACCGCGGCGCAGATCGCGGCCTTCTCCGCCGTGGGGCGGGACCTCAGCGCGGTGGCGACCACCGCCCCGCGCTTGCGCAGGAGGACGCCGATGTCCAGCTCTCCCTTGGTGCCGCCCTGCATGCCGATGATCACCAGCCGGCCCTCGGTGGCCAGGGCCGCCACGTTGCGGCCGAGATAGGAGGCGCCCATGTTGTCGAGGATCACGTCGGCACCGTGCCCGTCGGTGGCCTCACGGACGGCCTCGACGAAGTCGTCCTCGCGGTAGTTGATCGCCACGTCGGCGCCGAGGTCGGCGCAGACCGCGAGCTTCTCCGCCGAACCCGCGGTGGTGAGGACCCGTGCCCCCAGGGCGGAGGCGAGCTGGATGGCGAACGTGCCGATGCCGCCCGCACCCCCGTGCACCAGGAACTGCTCGTCCGGCTGGAGCCCGGCGACCATGAAGACGTTCGACCACACGGTGCAGGCGACCTCCGGCAGCGCTGCTGCCGTGACCAGGTCGACGCCGTCCGGGACGGGCATCACCTGCCCCGCGGGGACGCAGACACGCGTGGCGTAGCCGCCACCGGCGAGCAGGGCGCACACCTGGTCGTCGACCTGCCAGTCCCCGGTCTCCGGGCCCACGGCGGCGACGGTGCCGCTGCACTCGAGGCCGATGATGTCCGAGGCGCCCGGCGGTGGCGGGTAGAGGCCCTGGCGCTGCAGCAGGTCGGCGCGGTTCACCGCGGTGGCGGCGACGTCGATGACGAGCTCGCCGGGTCCCGGCTCGGGGTCGGGAAGCTCGGCCAGGGTGAGGACCTCGGGTCCACCGGGTTCGGAGACGGTCACGGCACGCATGGCAGGCAGCCTAGGCGGCGCTTCCTCGCCCGAGAGGGGCCAGGTCAGCGAACGAACTCGTCGGTGCTGTGGTCGACCTTGCTGTCGTCCGGGATCGGGTCGTCGACGTCGTCCGGGTCGGGCGCGTCCGCGGGGCGGTCCCATCCCTCCGCGAGCGCCTGGGCCCTGGCTGCGAGACCCTCCACCGCGGTCGGGTCGGCTCCCTGGGTGCCGGCCGCGAGGCCCAGCAGGTACGTCGTCACCGGGGCGGCGACCCGCTCCACCTGGTGCGCGCTGGTCCGCGCCAGGTCGAGGATCAGACCTTCGTCGACCTCGGCCTCCTCGATCTCGAGCACGTCACACAGCTCGTCGATCCAGTCGTGAAGGTTCACAGGTCCAGACTTGCCACTGATCGTCCGCGCCGCAACCCCTGACTAGCCATCCGGTTCCTCTCCGAGATCGCGCAGGTCCGCCCACGTGTCGACGTCGCGTGCCTCGCCCGGCTCCGGGGCGACCTCGGCCAGGTCGAGCGGAGCGAGGAGCCGGTGGAGGGGCAGGCCGTGGACATCGCCGGGCCGCACCCGGTCGAGCCCCGCCAGACCCAGCACACCGGCCAGCGCACGCCGACCCGAGGCGTCGGCGAGGAACGCGCCGTCGCGGCCGTCGGCGGCGCCTAGGAGCCGCTGGAACGTGTCGGTGCTGACCCGGGGCATGTCCACGGCCAGTACGGCGAGGTACGCCGGCCTGGTCAGGAGGGCGTCCCGGCCGGCCAGCAGCCCGGCGGCCGGGCCGCCGTGCGGCGGGTCCTCGCGCACGAACGTCGCCGGTAGCGACGTCGGGACCGGGTCGCCGACCACGACCACCTCGGCCGCGCCGGAAACGGCGGCGAGCGCGTGCTCCAGCAGGGTGCGGCCGGCGTACTCCACGCCCGCCTTGTCGACGCCGTCCATCCGGACGGCGGTACCGCCCGCGAGGATCACCGCAGCAAAGTCGACGGCCATCCCGGAAGTCTCGCAGCAGGCCCTCGAGCCAGTTCGGGAGGACGTGGCAGGCTGGGTCCGTGATGCAGGTGGCAGTGGTGCAGCAGGCCTCCGAGCTGGAGCCGGAGGTCAACCGGGCCCGCCTCGACGAGCTGGCCCCGCACGACGCCGACCTGGTGGTGTTCCCGGAGGCGTTCGCCCGGGACTTCGGCGAGGCCGGCTCCGATGTGAGCGCTCACGCCGAAGCGTCCGACGGTCCGTTCGCAGCCGAGGTGGCACGCATCGCCGAGGCACGTGGGACGACGGTGGTCGCCGGGATGTTCGAGTCCAGCGACGACCCCGAACGCCCCTTCAACACCCTGGTCGTGCGCGGGGCGGCCTCGGTGGACTACCGCAAGATCCACCTCTACGACTCGTTCGGCTATCGGGAGTCGGACCGGCTCACGGCCGGCCCCCTCTCCGACCCACCCGACGCGGCGCTGGTGAAGGTCGGCGGGTTCACGCTCGGACTGATGACCTGCTACGACCTCCGGTTCCCCGAGCTCGCTCGCATCCTGGTCGCCGCTGGCGCCGAGGTTCTCGTCGTACCCGCGGCGTGGGTCGCGGGCCTCCGGAAGGTCGACCACTGGCGGACGCTGCTGCGGGCCCGGGCGATCGAGAACACGGTCTACGTCGTCGGCGCCGCGCAGCCAGCGCCGCGCTACAGCGGTCACTCGATGGTGGTCGACCCGCTCGGGGACGTGCTGGCCGAGGCCGGGGAGGGCGACGAGATTCTCGCCGCCACCTTGGACCGGGGCGTGCTCGAGGAGGCCCGGCGGACCAACCCGTCGCTGGCCAATCGGCGACTGTAGCCTTCCTCAGCGTGTCCCACACCGCGCCGCGACGACGAGCCGTGCGGCAGACCCCGTGGACCCGCGCGCGGGCACGGGTCTCGGGCCTGCGGGAGGGCTCCCTGCCCGCACTGGGCGGTGGCCTGGTGGCGATCGGCGGGGCGACCGTGCTGGTCGCGGCCATGCTCGGGTTCGTGGCCCATTCCGTCGGGGTGCTCGGGTCGGTCGCGGTCGCGACCGCCTACTCCTGGGCGCTGGCCGCGCGTGTCGGGGGGCGACCGGTGGTCTTCGGCGCGGTGGCACTCGTCGTCGGCGGGGCGGTGGTCTGGCTTGACCGCGACTTCCTGACGACGGGCGCGGCGGTGATGACCGGTGTCGTGAGCTCGGTACTGGCGGTGATGGCGACGGTCCCCGCGGTCACTGCTCTACGGGTGCTCCGCGAGGTCATGGTCACGACCGCGGTCGCTGCCGTCGGCGCGCTCGCGGTGGTCGGCTTCGAGCCCGCGGTGTCGCTGCCCCGGTTCGAGTACACGACGTTGGTGCTCTCGCTCGTGGTCGCGCTGGGTCTGGTGCACCGGCTGGGCGCTGGGCTGCACGGCCTCAGCCGGCGCGGCATCCTCACCGTCGCCGTGGGAGGACTGGTCCTCGCCGTCACCCTGGCCTACGGCGAGTTGCTGCGCCGGTACGGCACTCCCGAGCTGGTCGACAGTCTCCTGGAGATGGTCCGCTGGTCGCGGGAAAACCTCGGTGCCTTCCCCCGGCCGCTGGAGGCGGTGCTCGGCGTTCCCGCGCTGACCTGGGGGATCCACATGCGGGCGCGCCGCGGCCAGGGCTGGTGGGTCTGCTCGTTCGGGGTCGCGGCCACGGCGCCGATCGTCACCAGTCTGGTCAACACCACGGTCTCGGTGGTCGAGTCGTCGTTGGCGGTGCTCTACGGGATTGTCGTCGGGCTCATGATCGGGTTCCTGCTGATCCGCGTCGACCTGCTGCTGACCGGCTCCGGACGTCGGCGCGGGAGCCGGGCGCAGGCGGCGGCCGGAGCGGAGCCGGCCCGCACTCGTCCGCTGCTCTAGCTGGGAAACGGCCAGGCCCCGGGTGGTCCGTTCCCGGTACGCATCGGTAACGGCTAGGTTCTGCTTCCATGGCGCGCGAACAGGTGACCGAGATCATCGCGGAGATGGTGGCCAACGTCATGGTGATCGAGGTCGCACCGGGCGACCCGGTCGCCGTCGGTCAGACCGTCTGCCTGCTGGAGTCGATGAAGATGGAGATCCCGGTGATCTCCGAGTGGGAGGGCACCGTCAGGGCAGTCAAGGTGGGCCCCGGCGACGTCGTACAAGAGGGTGACGTGCTGATCGTCCTCGGTTGAGGGACCACGCGGGTCGCGGTGAGCAGAGGGGGCGGGATTCGAACCCGCGGCTGACATCTCTGCCAGCGACCGCTTTCAAGGCGGTTCCGATCGGCCACTCCGGCACCCCTCCGAGCCGTCCGGGGACGGCACCGGAGCAGTGTACGGGCGCTCCCGCTGAACTGCCGGGACTACTCGGAGCCGCCGAGCTCGAGCTCCACCTCGTCGTAGGCGAGGTCGTGCAGGCGTTGGACGTGGTGGGAGATGTCGACGAGCAGCCGTTTGAGGTCGGCGCGGATCCTGTCGACCTCGGCACTCTCGAGGACCGCGGGTCCCATGGCGGCCAACCGGCTGAGCAGGGTGTTGCGTTCCCGGAGCATTGCCCCGCCGCGGGCCGCCAGCCAGCCATCGGACCAGTGCTCCCCTTCCGCGACGAGGCTGTCTCGTACGGCGGCCATCCGCTGTCGGACCACCCAGCGCCAGTTGCCCAGCGGGATGCCTTCCTGGCGCGGGGCGTCCAGGGCTTGCTGAAGATGGAGGAGTGCAGCGGACGTCGCGGTCATGATGACCTCCGGATGGCGGGGTTCCGGTGGTTCCGGTGAATCTTCTGATTTTGGCGCCCGGTGACGCCGGGCGGCAACCCCTGTGGGGCCGCGAATCTGCTGTCTTGTTCAATCATCCCCATGTCGTCCGACTATCGGCTCGCCCCGGCCCTCGGTGCCCGACTGCTGGGGTCTGCCCTGGTCGGGCTCGCCGTCCTGGTCTTTGCGGTGACGGTGGTGGCCGCCCTGCTGGGCCTGTCGGCGGTGTTCGTCGGGGTCGTCGCGGCGGTGGGGCTTGCCGCCGTGCTGGTGGCCGGACACCTGCTCACGCGGCGTGCGTACGTCGTCCGCCTCGGTGAGGACGGGTACCAGGTCCGGATGGTGCGCGGCGCCGGCGTGCGGGCCGCCCGCTGGGTGGAGGTCGAGAACGCTGTCACCGCGACCCCGCGCGGGATCGACTGCGTGGTTCTGCGGCTCCGGGACGGCCGGACCACCACCATCCCGGTCCAGGTGCTGGCGGCCGACCGCGAGGAATTCGTCCGCGACGTGCGGGCGCACCTTGAAGGACGCTCCGGCGGATCCGCCCCGGGCCGGACCTGATTCGGCAACACCATCGCGCTACTTGTAGCCTGTGCAGGCTGTCGGGAGGCGTCGCCTAGTCCGGTTTATGGCGCCCGCCTGCTAAGCGGGTTGAGGGTGATCCCCTCTCGCGGGTTCAAATCCCGCCGCCTCCGCTCCCGCCCTCCCCGGACCCGTCCGGGGAGGGCCAGCTTGGGCATGAAGTCGTCCCGATCCGCCCGGCAAGAACTGCATAAAAATGCAATGCAACTTTATGATGCATGGTTTCCCTGACGCCGACCGAACCTGTGGCTCAGACTGAAGACCTTGGATGGGCACCCCGGACCCATCCACGGACATCGAGGCGGAGACAATGAGAATCGCAAGCAAGGTCGGCATCGTGCTGGCCACCGTGGTCATGAGTATCGGTCTGCTCGGTAGCCCTGCTGAGGCAGGCAAGGACAGCGGGTGGGGTTGCGCCGCCTGCAAGTCCGGTAAGTACATCCCCTGACCGAACCACAGGTTTGAGACCGGGGCTGACCTCCCCACGCGCGTCGGCCTCAGCGCCATCCCCAGGCCGGTCTCAGCCGCACGAGGGCAGTGACGTCGCCGTCACTGCCCTCGTGCTATTGGCGGCGCTCACTACTTCTTCGCCCGACCCTGGCCGGGAGTGTGGTCGTGGTGCTCGTTGCCCGACACCCCGAGCTTCCCCATCGTGTAGCCCAGCTGGAACCGGGTGTCCGCTTCGTACTCGTCCTTGAGGTCGGCCACGTAGCCGGCGTACGTGCGGGCACTGACCCCCAGCCGCTTGGCGCTGACCGGGTCGGCATGGCCCTCGATCAGCATCCGGATGGTCATCGCGCGCTGCTCGCCGGCGATGCCCGACATCGTCGAGGTCTCCCGGGTCATGGCGAAGGGTCGGGCCCGCTCCCAGGCGCGTTCGAAGATGTCGGCGAGGTAGGCCACGATGGACGGGTCACGGATGGCCATTGCGCTGCTGAGGTCCTCCCGGGCCGGGATCACCGCGATCTGTCGGTCGATGATGATGATCCGGTTGAAGAACTCGTCGAGCGTGCGCACCTCTGCCCCGCGTTCGGTGACCGCGGCGACGTACTTGCGGGTGATCGCGTGGCGCCGGGCGCTGTGCTGGTACAGCGTCCGAATCCGCGCCCCGCGGTCGAGGAGAGCGGTGTCGCGGACGGTCGCCGCGTCGATGCTCTTGCGGTCGCGCCCGGTCTGCGGCTGGGCGGTCAGCATCTCGTCCTCGCACTCCGCCACCAGGCCGGCGATGAAGGGGTTGATGGCGGCGGCGTGAACCACGGTGAAGGGCCCGCGGCCGGGCTCGGGCGACTTGCGCCAGATCTGGGCCAGCGAGCCGAAGGCCTGGGCCCACTCGGACGACTCGTCCAGTAGCCGGGCGCCCTCCTGGCCGAGTGGCACCACCACGCGGGACTGAACGGTGCCCGGGTCGACCGCGTGGAAGACGCCGGCCTCGCGGTTGGGGCTGACGAGGCCCAGCCCGAGGAGCAGGTCGAAGGCAGGGCGCTCACTGGCGGCCGCGGCGATCCGCGGGTCGCCCTCCTTGATCCCACCTTCCGCGACGATCTCCTCGTAGAGCCTCGCGGCGTCGGACCTCAGCAGTTCGCGGTCATCGGGACCGAAGCTGCGCACCCGGATGAACCCCTCTCTTTGACCCCCGACCATGATGATCCCACAACCGGGACGCGAGAAGGCCCCTTCCGCCAGAGCGGAAGGGGCCTTCTGTCGTCGGTCAGGAGCCGAGTCTGGCCCGGAGCCCGTCGAGCTCGGTCCACAGGACGGCGGGCAGGTCGTCGCCGAACTTCTCGAACCACTCCTGGATCTGCGGGAGCTCGGCCCGCCACTCCTCGACGTCGACGTCGAGAACGGCCGCAAGCTGCTCCTCGGGAAGGTCGAGGCCCTCGGTGTCGAGCGCGCCCGGGGCGGGGACGTGGCCGATCGGGGTCTCGACCGCGGCCGCCTGTCCTTCGATGCGCTCCACGATCCACTTCAGGACGCGGCTGTTCTCGCCGAAGCCCGGCCACAGGAAGTCGCCCTCGTCGTCGCGACGGAACCAGTTGACGTAGAAGATCCGCGGCAGCTTGGCGGCGTCGTTGTCCTTGCCGACCGAGATCCAGTGGTTGAAGTAGTCCCCCGCGTTGTAGCCGATGAAGGGCAGCATCGCCATCGGGTCGCGGCGGACCACGCCGACCTGGCCGACGGCCGCGGCCGTGGTCTCGGAGGACAGGGTCGCGCCCAGGAAGGTGCCATGCGTCCAGTCGCGGGCCTCGAAGACCAGTGGGACGGTGGTCTTGCGGCGACCACCGAACAGGATCGCGTCGATCGGGACGCCTCGCGGGTCGTCGTACTCCTCGGCGAGGATGTCGCACTGCTTGATCGGTGTGCAGTAGCGGCTGTTGGGGTGGCTGCTGAGCTCGTCAGAGTCCGGCGTCCACGGCTGGCCCTTCCACGACGTCGCCTTCTCGGGGGTGTTCTCGAGTCCTTCCCACCAGATGTCACCGTCGTCGGTGAGCGCGACGTTGGTGAAGACCGAGTTGCCCTTGTTGATGGTCTTCATCGCGTTGGGGTTGGTGTGCTCGTTGGTGCCGGGGGCCACGCCGAAGAAGCCGTACTCGGGGTTGACCGCCCACAGTCGGCCGTCCTCACCGACGCGCATCCAGGCGATGTCGTCGCCGAGGGTCTCGACCTTCCAGCCCGGGATGGTCGGGGCCAGCATGGCGAGGTTCGTCTTGCCGCAAGCGCTCGGGAAGGCGGCGGCGATGTACTTGACCACGTTGTCGGGGCTCGTGAGCTTGAGGATCAGCATGTGCTCGGCCAGCCAGCCCTCGTCGCGGGCCATCACGCTGGCGATGCGGAGGGCGTAGCACTTCTTGCCGAGCAGCGAGTTGCCGCCGTACCCGGAGCCGTAGGACCAGATCGCCCGCTCCTCGGGGAACTGGACGATGTACTTGGTGTCGCTGCACGGCCAAGCGACGTCGTCCTGGCCGTCCTCGAGCGGCATGCCGACCGAGTGGAGGGCGGGCACGAACTCGGCGTCGAGCTCCTCCATCCGCTCCAGGACGTGGGAGCCCATCCGCGACATCACACGCATCGACGCCGTGACATAGGCGGAGTCGGTGATCTCCACACCGAACATCGGCTTCTCGGCCTCGAGGTGGCCCATCACGAACGGGATGACGTACATCGTCCGGCCCCGCATGCAGCCGTCGTAGAGCCCGCGCATGAGGGTCTTCATCTCGTCGGGCGCCATCCAGTTGTTGGTGGGGCCGGCGTCCTTCTCGTCGACCGAGCAGATGTAGGTACGGTCCTCGACGCGCGCCACGTCGGTCGGGTCGGTCGCCGCGTAGAAGGAGTTCGGCTTGATCTGCGGGTTGAGCTGGGTGAAGGTCCCGGATGCGACCAGCGACGTGGTCAGCTCCGACCACTCCTCGTCGGACCCGGTGCACCAGTGGATCCGGTCCGGCCTGGTCATGGCGGCGACCTCGTTGACGAAGTCGAGGATGCCCTGGTGGGTAGTGGGTGCTGGCTTGCCCTCGGCGGTGCTCGGGGCGCTGGTCTCGGCCGTGTCGGCGGTCATGCGTTCTGCTTCCCTCTCGCGCATTCGCGGTGGACGCCTCGGTACGTCGGCGCCGCCGGCCGTCGAGCGTGTCGACGGAGGAGTCGTGGAGTTGTTATGGATCGCTCGGCGTCGTTGTCGGCGAATGATGTGGTGCGGGGCGTCCGGGATCTGGCTCCTCGCGCGTCCGCGCTGGCGCTGAGGTTACTCGGGCCGGTAGGTGCCACATATTGGAACGATCCACGGTGGAACGAACACGGCGGTCGCCACTGATTTCGGCGGGCTCCGACGGGTCGGCTATCCTCATGCAGTCGCTCAGCCGGGCTGGTAGTCAGGTTTGGGCGACATGCGCCCGTAGCTCAACGGATAGAGCATCTGACTACGGATCAGAAGGTTTGGGGTTCGAATCCCTACGGGCGCGCAGATCGAAACCGGATCGCTGAATCGCCGGCCTGGAGCGGTGCTCGTAGCGTCCGGCCCACTCTGGACGCTGCCCCGTCCATGCACTTTCAGAAATCCGGTCACAAGCTGCCCGGACTCAAAGTAAAGTCCTTGCACCAGGTCGACACGAGACCCCGTCTCGGGCGGAACATTCCAGCTGCCCCCGTCGCCTGGGCGCTTCAAGTAGTGGGGGCACAAGCGGCGGCACCGTCCCTGGCTCCATCAGGGACGGTGTCGCCGGCGCATTTTCGGCGATCGCGCCCGCGGACGGGGTGACCGGCGTAGCGTCGGCGCCGAGCCGAGTCGGTCAGCTTTCCCTGGGCGACCCGAGACGTCGCTGACGACCCGGTTCTGAAGAGCAGTGGGGCGGCAGCGCCAACGGCGGGGGTCGACAGGTGCTGCCGCCCCCACTCCGCATCTCCGGGCGGATCGCGGCTAGAAGAATGCGGTTGCCGTGAGCCATCAGGTGACTCATGAGTACCGCGGACCAGGTGGAAGCTGAGTCGCCCTGCCCGCGGCGTGGCTGGGCGTCGTTCGTGTGTCAGGCCGGTTCCAATACGGCAGCCGGAAGCCACTCCTCGACGACGACCCATCCACCGTCTGCTTCGGCCACTGGATGGATCACGCGGCCCTGGAACCCGGACTCGGTTCGTCGCCACTCGAGCAACAGCGCCGGCAGGCGGCCGTGCAGGTCCGTGACCCAGCAGTGCTTGATCGCGGGCGCGGGTCCGGTGCGGCCAGCCTCGCTGGGAGGCTCGACCCGGTCCGCCATGGAGCCCCAGCTCCCGCGCTTGTTCATGCCGCCCGCCACTCGTCCATGATCACACGTGTTCGAACACGCGTTCGAGCCAGGGGCGTCAGGATTGTCGCGGGTCAGCGGGAAGAGCGCGCGTCAGCCGGTGGAGTCGGTGATCCTGACCAGCCCGCCGAGCACCCCGACGTACGCCGCGCGGTCCGGCCCGATGCTCACCGGCGCGTAGTTCACGTTGTAGCCGAACCCGGTGCCGTACCTGGTCTTGTAGACCAACCGACCGGTGCGGAAGTCCAGCGCCCCGAGGTACCACGGGTCTTCGCTACCCGCCGGGTCCTTGAGCACGGTGTAGACCAGCCCGTTGGCAAGGGAGAGCTTTGGCACAGAGGACGGCGACCGCTGTCTGGTGTTGCGCCACACCGTGTGGCAGCCGCGCCCGTCGCGGTCGATGTCGACCCGCTCGACGCCGGGCTCGGTGACGCCGCCCTGCATCGTGGCCGTGGGGCCGGAGTACCCGTAGTTGTTGGTCACCACCAGCGCCCGTCCGGCGGCGATCAGCGAGTTGTCAGTCGCGCTGGCTCCCTTGCGGAACACCGGCACCGTGCACACCTTTCGCGGGCCGGCAACGTCGGTCCCGCGGTGGTAGACGACGACGTTCATCGGGTCGGCGTTGTCGGTGATCGCCACCCACTGACGACCCACCAGCGTGGGCGTCGTACCGGAACCCGCAGACGTCTGCCCGGGCTTCTGGACACCGGAGTTGCGGTAGACCTGCCGCCAGGTCGACCTCGGACGGCCGGACGTGGACACGTCGATCCGGTAGAGCGCGGTGGTAGTGACGACGTAGACACCGCCGGTCTCGTCGGTGGCGATCGAGTTCGTGATGCGCTCGCCCAGGTCGAGGGTGCGCACCGTTCCGCTCCCCGGACGGATCGCGCCCACCTTCCCCTGCTCGGTGACGAACACCAGCCGCCCCGACCAGTCCGGAAGGACCGACACGATCTTGTCCTCCGACCCGATGGCCGGTGTCAGGTCGTAGTCGCGACGCAGCTCGAAGTCAGGACCCGCGGTCTGCGCCACGACGTACACGTGGTTGTCGGTCGTCGGGATCACAGCACGGTCGCGGTGGTCGAGGTAGAAGTAGCCGCCGCCGCTGAAGTCGTTGAACGTGCCGGTCCCGGGTCGCCGCGGCGGCAGGTTGTACGACGCCAGCTCCTCCAGCGTCGTCGGGTCAAAGAGCTTCAAGGTCACGGTGTTCGTGCCGACGCAGACCGTCTCGAGCCGGTTCCGCCGGTCGAAGGTCAGGGATGCGCACTCGGCGGCCTGGAGGGTCGAGGTGGTGACCGGCTGCCTCCCGAGCGGCCCCATCCACTGGTAGGCGTCGGTCATGTACGCGTCGTCGTGGATGTTGTTGCCGGGGTTCGCGGCCATGAACGGGTGCTGCGGCGGCGCCGCCACGTCGATCGGTTTCGGCGTCGCCGGGGCTCCGACGTACGCCGGGGACTGCGACAGTCGCGGGTCCGAGGGGATGGGTACGGCGGACGCGGCCCCCGCCCCCACGCACAGGGCTCCGGCGAGCAGGGCGGTCGTGACTACGCGGCGGGTGGCCATGATGGTCGGTCAACGACCACGGCCCGCCACGGGTTACGTCCTCCGCCCCGGGCTCGCAGTACCTGAGTGTGCGGCCCGCAGGGCTCTCACCAGTCATCCCGACCCGGAAGCGGCCGAGGGTGCGCTGCGAGAACGCACCCTCGGGCGTCCGCGATCTGCGGGTGTAAGTGGCCCACTTCTCGGTGCCGACCCGGATGAACGGGGCCGGCCTGGTGTTTGACACGTTGAACCTCTTCGACTGCGCGTCCCCTCGCCCTGCGAGACTGAGGCGACCCGGACCCCGACGACCCAGAAGGGCCATGACTGAGCTGCTCGCCCACGGACCCGTCGTACTCGACGGCGGGCTGTCCAACGCGTTGGAGGACCGTGGGCACGACCTGTCGTCGGACCTGTGGACCGCTCGGCTGCTGCGCGACGACCCGGACGAGATCGTGGCGGTGCACCGGGCGTACTTCGCAGCCGGAGCCCGTGTCGCGACGACGGCGAGCTACCAGGCGAGCGTGCCGGGGCTGGTGGCGGCCGGCCTGTCGCGCGGCGAGGCCGAGGGGCTGATCGCCGCGAGTGTCAGGCTCGCCCGGGAGGCCCGCGACGAGGCGGCGGCGCACAGCCAGGCACCCCTGTTCGTGGCTGCATCCGTCGGGCCGTACGGCGCCGCGCAGGCCGATGGATCCGAGTACACCGGCCGCTACGGCCGCACCGCCGCGCAGCTGCGCGACTTCCACGCGCCACGGCTCGAGCTGCTCGCCGGCGCCGGGCCCGACCTGCTGGCGGTGGAGACGATCCCCGACGCCGACGAGGCCGAGGTGCTGGTGCCGCTGCTCGACGAGATCGGGATGCCGGCCTGGTTCAGCTACGCCGTGGCGGACGGCGCGACCCGGGCCGGCCAGCCGCTCGCTTCGGCGTACGAGGTGCTCAGGGACAGTAGGACGATCCGCGCCGCCGGCGTGAACTGCTCGGCCCCCGACGATGTCCCGGCAGCCCTGCGGGCGGCGGTCGCAGTCACCGGGCTGCCGGGGGTTGCCTATCCCAACCGCGGCGAGGCCTGGGACAACGCCTCGCACACGTGGACCGGGTCGGGCACCTTCGACCCCCGCGAGGTCCGCAGCTGGATCGACGCCGGGGCGCAGCTCGTCGGCGGCTGCTGCCGGGTCGGCGTCGACGACGTCGCGGCGATCGCCGACGTGGTAGCTGCCTCCTGACCGGAGGCGGCAAGCTGCATGACCAGGCAACTTGTCGGTTGCGCCGACCGTGAGCGGGTACGGGAGCAACATGAACGCTCTCGACTCCGCGGCCCGGGCCGCCTCGTCCGCCGGTGGGCAGGTACTGCGCGCGGCAACCGGGTTGATCGCGACCCGGCCGGCTGCCAAGCCCTTGCACCCCCGGGGCTCCGTCGTACGTGGCACGTTGTACCGGTTCGGTGCTGAGCCCAGGACCGGCGCCAAGTGGCTGGACCAGGCAGGGGAGGACCAGGTGCTGGTGCGCCAGTCCCGTGCCGTGGGGCTGCCGGCCCCTCTACCCGACTTCTTCGGCCTTGCGATCCGGGTGCCGGTCGAAGGGGGTCGGCACGGTGACCTGCTGCTCGCCTCGACGGGACGTGGACGATTGACCCGCTTCACGCTGACACCCGCGCGATCGCCGTACGGCAGACCACTGACCACTCTGCTGCCCTATCGGACGCGTGCCGGTGCGGTGCTGCTCTCTGCGGTGTTCCGCGACGAGACCGCGGTGGCGCTGGCGTGGGCCGTCCGCTCGGGCCCCTGGCACACCTTCGCCGAGCTGGTGCTCCATGAGGACCCGGTTGAAGAGGGTGATGGGCCCATGTCGTTCGACCCGGTCCGGAGCACACTCCCCGGCCTGGAGACCTACGAGTGGGTTCGGCGACTCCGAGAGCCCGCCTACCTGACGGCCCGGCGGTCCCGCCAGTCCTGAGGGGGTGATCAGGCGCTAGGGCGACGGCGACGCCGCGGGCGTCGGGGACTCCGTGGTCGGTTCTGGTGACGGCGGGGCTGTGGTCGGCTCCGTGGTCGGCTCCGTGGTCGGCTCCGACGTGGGCTCGGCCGGCGCCGGCTCGCTCGGGCCGGACTCGCTGGGGCCGGGCTCGCTCGGCGGCGGTGTGGTGGACGAACTGGTCGACGAGCTGTCCGACGACGGCTCGCTGCCGGCAGGGGCTTGCGTCTCGGTGGGTGATGACGTCGACGTCGTGTCGGGTACCACCGGTGGCGCGTCACCGAGGATCGCGACGATCTCGTCCTTGAACGCGTCCAGCTGCGCCGAGATCTCCGCGAGCGAGTACGACGTGATGTTCTGACCGAACTCGGTCAGCCGGTTCCAGACCCCGACCAGTGAGAGGAGCTCCTCCTCGCCCGGCGTCTCCGAGACTGACAGCACGAGCTGGCTGGCGAGCGCAGCGGTGATGCAGCGGTAGCACTCGTAGTTGGCAGCCACGGCGAGGTTCTGCGGGACGACCACCTGGGCGTCGTCCATGATCAGTACCACCTGGAAGGCAACGGCAACCGTGACGCAGTTCGAGCACGAGGCATAGGCATGGGCCTCGTTGACGTTGAGCACGTCGTCGCCCTCGGCCCACACGAGTGCGAAGGCGATGTCGTACTTCATCGAGCCGTCGGTGGTGTTGTAGGCCGCCGCCTGGTTGTCCCCCTCGTCGGGGGGCAGCGGCTTGTCGAACGGGAACACCCAGGGCTCGGCGCCGTCGTCCGTCGCCGGCTGTTGTCCGCCGCCGGGGTCCTCGGTCGGGACGAGCACGATCGCGAGCTGCGGGTCGGACTTGCTCGGGATCGCCTCACCCTCGGGGAAGGTCGCCTCCAGTGGTGCCCCGCTGGCCAGCCTGCGTTCGGCCGCCGCGCCAACCGGAAGGGCAGCGGGGTCGGCCACCCTTGCCCCATCGAGCGCCGGCGTCACTCTCGCCGGAGCGCTCTGGGCGGCCGGGAGCAACGACGTGAACAGACCGCGCTCCCCAGGGACGATGGGTCGGTAGGCGCCCGGTTGCGACCACGCCCAGAAGAGAGTGGTGAGGACGACCGCGCTGAGTGCTGCTGCGGCGACCCGCCTGAGAGCGGACCCCCTGCTCCACCCTGCGAGCCCGCGGAACCAGCGCTGTCCGACTCGTCCGAGGATCATGGCGCACGCCAGCAGAGGCAGCACCACACCCAGCACCTGGAGGCTGTGCGCGGTGACGTCGATGAGTCCCCCGGCCCGCCACGCGCCCATCACTCCGGCCGCATCCTCCTCCACGACGCCCCAGGCCGTGCCGAGCAGGCGAGGTACGGCGCCCACCAGGGCCAGGAGCATCAGCGCCATCATCGGGATCGTGATCAGCACCCACACCGTGATCACCGCACGCGACCACGGCTTCAGTGCCCGGTTCTCCGGATCGGACCACCGGTGCGGCAGCAGCCCGAGCAGGGTCGGCTTGATCCGGTGGTAGAGGTCGGGAACGCCGGCCAGGTCAGCGAGCAGGTGGTAACCGTCGAAGCGCAGCAACGGCAGGAGCTGTTGCACCATCTGGAAGATCTGGGTCGCCACCAGGAGAAGTAGTGCTTCCCATCCCGAGAAGTACCACCAGGCGAAGGTGAGCACCACCACGAGGGCGTTGAAGTACAAGCCGCCGAGGTCGGTTCGGATCCGTCCCGCGCGTCCCAGTCGGTAGCTGTCGGTCACATCGGTGTAGAAGGCGGGCCACACCAGGTAGATGCCGGCCCCCATCACCCCGGGGTCGGCTCCGCTGTAGCGCGCGGCCGCGGCGTGCCCGAACTCGTGGAAGCCCCCGGCGAGCACGGTCACGACGAACACGAGCAGCAGGAGGTGCGGCCGCTGGAAGGCGTCGTACGCCGCGGGAGCGAGGCCTTGGTGGAAGAAGACCCACCAGGTGACTGCCAGGAACCCGACCACCACGGCCGAGGCCAGGGCTGGTCGGAACAGGATCCGGAACGGGTCGGTCAGCAGGCGCGTGTATCGGGGGTTGGTGACGGCGACCTTGAGCTTCAGGCCCAGGAGGGGGTTGGACTTCTTGACCGCATTCTCAGATCCGTCGGCCAGCTTGAGCAGTCCCAGGGCGCGCAGATGGTCGTCGACCAGGGTCGCGACCATCTCCTCCGAGACTCTCCTGCGCGTGGCCTGGCTGACGATGGCCGCGATCTCGGCACAGCTGCGCCGCCCGTCGACGGCCTCGAGCACCGAGTAGAGCAGCGGCGTGAGCTGGAGTGTCTGCCCGTCGCCTCGGCGGACCAGGGCTGGTGGGGTCCGGTAGCCGGACCCCACCATCGCCCCGATGAGCTGGAGGTCGTCGACGCGCGTGGGCGCGTCGACGATCGTGGTCACTGCTGCGGAGCCTCCGCGTCGGGCTCGCTCGCCCCGTCAGCGGTCGAGGGCGCCTCGCCACCGGTCTCCGTCGTCGCCGGGGCCGGCGCCGGTTCGTCCGCGGACGCGGTGTCGGTGTCAGGCGGCTCGACGGACCCCTGGTTGATGTCGGAGGTCTGGTCGGACGTGGCGACGGCACTCCCGGTGATGGATTGGGTGATGATGGCGTCCTGTTGCGCGATCGCCGTCGCCTCCGAGTTGTCGGAGAGGATGTTGGCCGCCACCGAGGCGTCGATCGGCGCCGCCACGTTGGCGTTGGCCGCCACCGCTCCGTTGATCGGGGCGGCGAGGTCGGCGTCCAGGTCGACGTTGACGTCGACATTGAGAAGGTCGCCCTTCAGCAGGTCGCCGGTGTTGAGCCCACCGACGGTGTCGGTGACGTCGTCGACGATGTTGCCGACGACGCCGATGACGTTGCCCGCCGAATCGAGGACCTGCCCGGTGAGCGGGTCGAGCGTTCCGATCACGTCGCCGGTTGTGTTGACGATGGTGCCGGTCGCGCCGTCCAGGGTGCCGATCACGTTGCCGGCCGCATCCAGGACGGCAGTGCCGTCGACCAGGTCGGTGACGGTGCCGAGCACCTCGCCCGCCGTGCTCAGGACCTGGCCCGTCGCCGTGTCGACGACTCCGACCACGTCGCCGTCCGCATCCAGCACGTTGCCGGTCGCTCCATCGAGGACGCCGATCACGTCCCCCGAAGAGTTCGCTACTGACGCGCCGTCGATCAGGCTGGTGACGGTGCCGACGATCTCGCCCGCGGAGTCGACGACCAGCCCGCTGGTCTCGTTGAGCGTGCCGACGATGTCGCCGCTCGAGTTGACGACGTTGCCAGTCGTCTCGTCGAGGGTGCCGATGATGTTGCCGGCGGAGTCCACCACGAGGCTGCCGTCCACGGGCTCGCTCGCGGCGGCGGTGGCGTCCGCGGCGTCAGTCGCCCCCGTCAGCGCGGCCTGCTCGCCGTTGGTGCCGTCGGTCGGTGTCTCGCCGGTGCCGTCGGTGGTCGTGTCGGACTGGTCGATCGTGCTGTCCTGGGTGCCGGTCGCGATCGCGTCCGCATCCACGGTCTGGGTGACCATGACGCCTTGGTCGGCCAGCGCCTGGGACGTGGAGTTGTCGGACAGCAGGTTGGCGCTCACCGCTGCGTCGATCGGCGCCACCACGTTGGCGTTGAGGGCGATGGCGAGGTCGATGGGTGCGGCGCCATCGATGGCAAGGTCCACGTCAGCCGCGAGGTCGAGGATCGAGACGACCTCCTTGTCCGGAAGCGCGGTCACCCCTTCGGCCGCCAGTTCCTCGGGGGTCAGCGGTGTCAGATCTTCCTCGGCCATGTCCATCCCTCCTGGGCCGCCACGCCCCGAGGGGGTTCGGCGCCCTCACGTCTTCTTCGGACCACCACGACTGCCCGCAGGCAGGACCCACCTTCGGGCCTTGCGGACCGTACCCAGATGGTTGTGGGCTAAACCACGAGAACCAGTCTTGACCCGGTTGTATCGACGTTCGTTCGAGTCCGCGCGATCGCCCCGCCTACCGAGCGGTAGGCGGGGCGATCAGCGGTCCTTCGGGGCTGGCTCAGGCAGTGTGGGGCGCGACTGTGCACACCGTGATGGCGGAATTGCCGGAGGCGTCGACGCCCCTGAGCTCGGCATCCCCGTTGAGGGTGAACCTGTGCTGGACGGCTCCGGTGAACGGCTTGACCTCCACCCTTCCCCCGGGTGCCTGGGTGAGCTTGAACGTGGTGCCGCTGGCGTAGGGACCGAACCGGAGGTTCGATGCCGTGTCCCGCACGTAGATGTCCACGTCGGGATCGACGTCGTCGACCGCGATCATCTGGTAGAAGCCGTCGTCGTTGGTGGCCCGCGGCGAGTTGCGGGCCGGGTTGGCTGCCGGTGGGCAGCTGACGACCGGTGCGGTCACGTCGCCGTTGAGGTCGACGCGGACGGTCTGCGCGAAGTCGGGGCCGCCCGCCACGCCGTCGAGGGTGAAGTCGATGCGGCAGGTGAGCGTGCCCTGGGGAGCAGAGGCGCCGACCTGGAGGGTCGACTCGAAGGTCGCGGTCTCACCGCTGGTGACGACCTGGGTCGCGTGCTCGGGATGCAGCGACAGGCCGGGATCGCAGGTCGGGTGGGCGGCAACGCTGACCTCCAGGTTGGTGAGGCCCTCGAGGATCTTGTCCGCCACCCGGTCGGAGGCGACGCCGGTGAGCAGGCTTCCCTCGGTGGCGGACGCGATGCGGCTCGCCTGGCCGGAGTCGTCCAGCCGGTCGTCGCCCACGCTCACGGCCACCACCTTGGCGCCCGCCTGCTGCAGGCTGGCCGTGGCGTCGGCCTCGGAGTGGCCGCCGCTGGGGTCGTGGCCGGGGGCGTCGCCGAACCAGGCGACGATCCGGGAGGATCCGGGGCGGTAGGAGATGGCGCCGCTGCCGATCTGCCACAGGGCGTTCAGCTGGGCCTCGGGCCAGTCGCCCCCGCTGCACAGCGTGATGCTGTCGACCGCCGCGATGACGGCGTCGCCGTCCCCGGTGAGGTCCTGGACGACCTGGAAGGCCGGCTCCGGGTCACCGAAGTCGCAGTACTGAGCCACCGCGAACCGCGCGTCGGGCTGGCTTTCCCGCACGGCGGCGATCACACCGGCCATGTTCGCCTTCACGTTGTCGATGGCGTCGCCCATGCTGCCGGTGCGGTCGACGAGCAGCACCACGTCGGGCCTCGGTGGCACCTCCGGCGTGGTGACGGTGGTGGTGATCGCGAGGGTGTCACCGGGCTTGGCGGCGAGGGACACCTCGGCGGGGCTGACGCCGACGACGCCTGCGGTGGCCGCACTGGCGGCGACGACGAGCGTGCCGGTGGCCGTCACCAGGGCAGCGATCCAGCGGCGTGGTCTGAGAGCTGACACGTGGATGACCCCTCGAGATTGCGAGGCGGTGGAGCGCCTCGGGAAGTAGGCGCCGAGTCCGGCCCGCTGCTGGGCCAGGGCTGCGCCGATGGTGGTTGCCCAGAAAGGATGCGTCAGGCCGAGGCTCTTCCGCAGCGCTTTCGCACGATTGCCCGCCCCGCACCCGCGTCGGCGGCGGGCATCACTACTGGGCACTGAAGCTGACCGTCCGTGAGGTGACGTTGCCGGCCAGGTCGGTGACGGTGACCGTGATCAGCAGCGAGCGGCCGGCGATGACGGCGTAGGCGATGGGTCTGGACCAGTTCGCGGTCCCGGTGACCCCGAGGGTGCTCCCGCACGCGGCGTAGGTGGATCCGGTGCCGGTCCAGCAGGTGTTCGCGGTGGTGTCCCGGAGCTCGAAGGTGATGCCGGTGATCCCCGAGCCGGGGTCGGATGCGGTGCCGCAGGCGCCGGGTGTCCCGCCGCAGGTCTCGGGCCAGCGGGTGGTCTTCGGCCCGTTGGTGGCGTTGCGGTAGGTCACGCCGCCGCTCGGGTCGGTGATGGTGGCGGTCGGCAGCACGCTGTCGAGGGTGACCGCCAGCGCTGCCGAGGCGGGCGAGTTGTTGCTCGCCTGGTCGGTGGAGACGGCAGTGAAGGAGTTGGCTCCCTGCACCAGGGTCACCGGCACCGAGTAGCTGCCGTCGCCGGCCGCGACCACCGAGGGGAAGGTGGTGGCGCCCCGGGAGACCGTCACGGTGGAGCCCGCCTCGGCGGTTCCGGTGAGGGTCTGGGCGGCCACGTTGGTCACCCGGTCGCCAGGAGTCCCGGAGTCGTTGCTGATGGAGTTGGTGATCGTGGGTGTCGTGGGCGCCGTGGTGTCGATCTTGACGGTGTAGGACCTGATCGTCTCGACGTGCCCGAGGGTGTCGGCCGCGTAGTAGCTGATCGTCGTCTGCCCTGGGGCGGAGACACCGAACGACGTCGACGACCCCGGGACGGTGACCGGGGAGCCGGCTCCGATCTGGTAGGTGATGTCCGACACCGCGGTGGCGTCGGTCGCCGTCAGGGTGATCGTGACCGCGGTCTTGTTCCACCCCGCTGCGTTGGGTGTGGGGTTGCTGGTCAGCGAGGTCACCGGCGGCTGCAGGTCGAGGCTGAACGACGTGAGGGGGCTCTCCTGACCCGTCCAGGACCGGAAGGTGGCGACCACGCCGTACTGCACGGCACCCTGGACGGGAGCCGTGTCGACGCATGAGCGAGTGGGCGTCACGGTCGTGCAGACCTGCGTGACGCCCGCGCCGCTGTGGCGTAGCACGGTGTAGCCGGTCGCCGGGGTGCCCTCGTTCAGGGTCACAGCCGCCCAGTCGAGGCGAACTGACGACGACCCCACCTGGGTGGTGGTGGGCGCGGTGGCGCGCTGCACGGACGCCGCGCTGCCGAGCGCGCTGCCCGAACCCGCCGCGGCCCAGGCGGCGGATGCGACCTGGGGCTGGAGTGCGACGATGGTCGCGAAGGCGGCCGCGACCAGGGCGACTCGTGATCTCACAGCTTCACCGCCGTCACCCGGACGCGCACCGCGAACCGGACGCCCTGACAGGCGTCGGGCGCGGTCCGGCGCATCCCCACCCCGAGGGTGGAGTGGAGCGACGCACCGGGAGTGAGGCGCTGACGAGCTGCCGGCGCCGCACTCAGGTACCGCGCGGAGCAACGGTCCGTCCCGGTGGCAGTCACGTTCACCGTGTCGATGGCGATCGGGAAGGAGTACGGGTTGACGTAGGTCACCCCCAGCTCCACTCGATGGCCCGGGTAGAGCCCGCCGACCGAGCCCACGGTGACGCCGGGTCGTCCGGCCGGCGCCCCGGTCGGCAGGCCATCGGCGGGGCCGTCGACGAGTTCGGTGGGCACGACATCCACCTCGGCCGCCCCGGGCGAGCGGGTGGCTGCCGGTTCGCGCGGTTCGACCAGCGCGGGTTCCAGGGTCACGGTGCCGGAACCCTCGCCGGCGATCACCGGCCGCGCCTGGTTCCCGCCACCGGTCCGCAGGACGAGGGCAACGGCAACTGCCGCGGCCGCCACAATGGCGGCCGCGGTCAGCGCATGCCCTCGTCCCACGTCAGTGCCCTTCGATCCTGACCAGCGCCGTCAGGCGCCGGTCAGCTGCTCAGGCCGGTGACACCCAGGGTCACGGTGAACACGGCGCCCTGGCAGGCGTCCGTGGCCGCATTGCTCATCGACAGCGCGAAGTCCTGCGAGGAGCTCGTCGCACCCGCGGCCACGACGTCGCTCAGCGTCACGTCCGAGCCGCTGACCACCGAGGTGGCGCACGCGCTGTGGGCGGCGTCGACGGTGACGGTCGTCAGCTCGGCCTTGCTCAGCGTCACGTCGTAGTCGTTGGTGTTGGTGACGGTGAACGGAACGTCGACCGATCCGGCTGGGAACAGCCCGCCCACGTTGCTGACCGTGACCGTCAGCGGCTGCGCCTGCGCGGCCGTGACATCGCCGGTGCCTTCGCCATAGTTGGTCCAGGCCGCGAAGCCGACGCCGACACCGAAAAGCGCCGCAACGGTTCCTCCGACTACGGCTGAACGCTTGATGTTATTGCGCATGTGATCATCCCTTTGCAATCGCGCTTCGGCGATCCGGGGCACTGTGCCCCCGCCCGAGCGGCTCAATGAACTGAACTGTGACTCAACTGTGGGTGCCCGCGACTGCGGACTCGGACGATTGATTCAATCTTGAATAACCTCGGGACGTCTGGACCACCGGGCCCACCCGTCCGGGCTATCGATGGGTGGTCAGCCTGGGCCACTCCCCGGGTTTCTGCTTCCTGGCCGTTCGCAGGCAGGCCCGATGCCGCGGTCGGTCGGCCCGATTCGACGGGCGGCGGGGCATGAATTCGCCGCGATCGGATACCGGTAGGTACGTCCATGCAGACGTCCGATCAGAGGAGTATTTCCATGGGACTGAAGGACAAGGCCGAGAACACCGGCGACAAGGTCAAGGGCAAGGCCAAGGAGGCCGAGGGCCGCGCGACGGGCGACCGTACACGCGAGAACCAGGGGAAGGCCGACCAGAGCAAGTCGGACCTCAAGCAGGCCGGCGAGAATGTCAAGGACGCCTTCAAGAAGTAGGCGCCTGACCAGAAGAGGGAGCACTGCATGACACTGATCCTGTTCATCATTGCGGCCATCCTGGTGATCAGCGGCATCTTCGCGCTGATCCGTGGTTCCGTCCTGTGGGGGATCCTGCTGATCGTCCTCGGGCTTCTCGTGGGGCCGGGGGGCTACAGCATCTTTCAATGACGCAGGTGCGTCACACGTCGGCGGCGGGCTCTAGGTTGGAGCCCGTCGCCGACGTATGAGGAGGCATGGGGTGGCGCTCACGGTGCATCCGGCCGAGCGCACCGACGTGCTCGCCGACGCGCTGGGCGACCTGCTCACGACTCCGCTCGACGACCCGTTCGCCGAGGAGATCGTCGTCGTCCCGGCCAAAGGGGTCGAGCGGTGGCTGACCCAGCGACTCTCGCACCGGTTGGGTACGTCGCCCTCCGGCGGCGACGGGGTCTGCGCCGGCGTGAGGTTCCTCAACCCACGTTCCCTCGTCTCGATGCTGCTCGGCCGCGACCGCGACGACCCGTGGGACCCCGACCGCCTGGTCTGGCCGCTGCTTGCGGTCATCGATGACAGCCTGGGCGAGCCGTGGTGCGCCGCGCTGGCCGCCCACCTCGGACACGGCCTCGAAGGTGACGACGGCGAGCTCCGCCGCAACCGCCGCTACTCCGTCGCCCGTCGGCTGGCCGGCCTGTTCGCGTCCTACGCCGTCCAGCGGCCGACGCTGATCATCGACTGGCGCGAGGCGCGCGACACCGACGGGGCCGGTGGACCCCTCGACCCCGACCTGCTGTGGCAGGCCGAGCTGTGGCGCCGCCTGCTCGGCCGCGTCGACGAGCCGCCGCCCGACCAACGGCACGCCGACACCCTCGCTCGCCTGCGCGCGGGAGGAGAGGGGCTGGACCTGCCGTCGCGGCTGTCGCTGTTCGGCCACACCCGGCTCCCGGTCACCGAGGTCGAGCTGCTGGAGGCGCTGGGCGAGAGCCGCGAGGTGCACGTCTGGCTGCCCCAACCCTCGCCACGCCTGTGGGCCGACCTGGCCGGCATCGGCGGACCGGTGCCGCGCGATCGACGACTCGTCCGCCGAGCTCGTCGGTCATCCGTTGCTCGCGTCGCTCGGCCGCGACACCCGCGAGCTCCGGCGCATGCTGGACTCAGTCACCGACAACGACCACACGACGGTCGAGCCTGTCGAGACCCCCGACACCTTGTTGGGTTGGCTCCAGGCCGACCTCCGCGCCAACCACGCCCCGACCGTCGCCGAGCGGGCCGACCGTCACCTCGCCGACGACGACCCGAGCTTCCAGGTGCACGCCTGCCACGGCCCCGCCCGCCAGATCGACGTGCTGCGCGAGGTGCTGGTCGGGCTGCTCGAGGACGACCCCACCCTCGAGCCGCGCGACATCCTCGTGATGTGCCCCGACATCGAGACATTCGCGCCACTGATCTCGGCCGGGTTCGGTCTCGCGCCTGCCGGTGGCACGCCGGGCGAGGGCCACCCGGCCCACCAGCTCCGGGTCAAGCTCGCCGACCGGGCCCTCACCAGCACCAACCCGCTGCTCGCGGTCGCGGGCACCCTCCTGGAGCTGAGCGGCGGTCGGGTCACCGCGTCCGACGTGCTCGACCTGGCCGCGACCGAGGCCTGCCGGCGCCGCTTCTGGTTCACCGACGACGAGCTCGACCGGGTCAGCCGCTGGGTCGCCGAGGCGGGCGTCCGCTGGGGCATCGACGGTGAGGCCAGGTCCGCTTTCGAGATGGAGAGGTTCGAGCACAACACCTGGCGGGCGGGCCTCGACCGGATCCTCCTCGGCGTCGCCATGAGCGGTGACGACCACCGCCACCTCGGCCGTGGGCTGCCGCTCGACGACGTCGGCAGCAACGAGATCGACCTGGCCGGCCGGCTCGCCGAGCTCCTCGACCGGCTGGCCGCTTCCCTGTCCTCCCTGCGTGGCGCAACCACCGTCGAGGACTGGACCGTGGCACTGCGGGCAGGCGTGCGCGCCCTCACCGACGTGCCCGCCGACGATGCGTGGCAGGTCCCGCAGTTCGAGCGTGAGCTGGCCCGCGCCGCCGCCTCCTCCGACCAGCGCGAGGTCGAGCTCCGGCTGCCCGACGTGCGGGCGATGCTCCAGTCGAGACTGGCCGGACGACCCACCCGCGCCAACTTCCGCACCGGCACGCTCACCGTCTGCACCATGGTCCCGATGCGGTCGGTCCCGCACCGCGTGGTCTGCCTGGTCGGCCTCGACGACGGCCTCTTCCCGCGTGCCGCGGCCGTTGACGGCGACGACGTGCTCGGCCGTCGGCCCCTCACCGGCGAGCGCGACGCCCGCAGCGAGGACCGCCAGCTGCTGCTCGACGCGCTGCTGGCCGCCACCGAGCACGTCGTCATCACCTACACCGGCGCCAACGAGCACTCCGGCGCCCGCCGCCCACCCGCCGTACCCCTCGGCGAGATCCTCGACGCCGCCGACCGCACCACCGCCGCCCCCGTCCGCCAGCGGACACTGACCCGCCACCCGCTCCAGTCCTACGACGCCCGCAACTTCAAGCAGGGTGACCCGGATCGCGACCCCGCCGAGTGGCACGCCGGCGAGCTCGGCGGACCCGACCGCCGGCCGTTCAGCTTCGATGGCGCCGCCCTCGCCGGTGCACGGGCAACCTGGGCCCCGCGCCGTCAGCCGCAGCGACTCCTCTCCGGCCCGCTCCCCGAGCGACCGGCGGAGGACGTCTCGCTCGCCGACCTCCAGTCGTTCCTGCTGCACCCCGTCCGTGCCTTCCTCCGCGGACGCCTCGAGGTGTCGACCCCCTTCGAGCCCGACGAGCTGGCCGACGCCATCCCCGTGACCCTCAACGCGCTCGAGGTCTGGCAGGTCGGCGACCACCTGCTGCGCGAGGTGCTCGCCGGGCGGGACCCCGTCGCCGTGATGACCGCCGAGCAGCTGCGCGGCACCCTTCCGCCCGGCGGCCTGGGCGAGCTGGCGCTGCGCGGCGTGACCGAGGAGTGCCAGCAGCTCTGGGTGCGCACCGTCGACCTGCGTGACGGCGACCGCCGGTCCGTCGACGTGGACGTCGACCTCGGCAACGGCCGCCGCCTCACCGGCACCGTCGCCAACGTCTACGGCAACCGGCTGGTGTCGCTGGGCTACTCCCGGCTCAAGCCCAAGCAGCGTCTCCGCACCTGGGTCGACCTGCTCGCGCTCACCGCCGGCCGGCCCGACGAACACTGGACCGCCCACGCCGTGGGTCGCGAACGGGCCGGCCCCAAGCGTGCCCTGTCCGGCCCGCTCGACCACTGGGCTGCCGACTGGCTGCGCCGGCTGGTGGAGCTGCGCGACCGGGGCATGACCGAGCCGTTGCCGGTACCGATCGCCACCGGCGCGGCCTGGGCCGAGGCACACGCCCGCGAGCTGATGGGCCAGGACGCCCCGCCAGAGGTGGCCGCGCGACGGGAGTGGGAGACCGACCCCCACAACACGTTCGGCATCCAGGGAGAGGACGCCGACCCTTACCACCAGCGGGTCTTCGGCACCGGCGCGCCCGTCGAGGACCTGATCAGCGCTGGGCTTCCCGATCACGCCTGGACGATCTGGGAGCCGCTCCTGACCGGGGCTGAGAGGGTCGGCCCGTTGTGAGCGAGGCGAGAGACCGGGTCGGTCCGGATCCCGCCGCCGACCGTACGCGTGCGGTTGAACTGCGAGTGAGCGGATCATGACTGTGACGGACCTGCAGCCCTTCGACATCACCGGCGAGCTTCCTTCCGGCACCGTCCTGCTCGAGGCCAGCGCCGGCACCGGCAAGACCTGGACCATCGGGGCTCTGGTGACCCGCTACGTCGCCGAGGGCCACGCGCGACTCGAGGAGATGCTCGTCGTCACCTTCGGCCGCGCCGCCAGCCAGGAGCTCCGCGAGCGCGTGCGGGCCCAGCTGGTCGAGGCCGAGCGGGTTCTCAGCGACGATCCCGCTGCCCGAGCGCTGCTCGACGACGCCCAGGCCGAGGAGTCCGAGCTGGTCGGCCTGCTGCGCGCCTGGGAGGACGACCAGAGACGGCTCGGCCACCGGCGGGTGACCGAGGCCCTGGTCGGGTTCGACGCCGCGACGATCGCGACCACGCACCAGTTCTGCTCGATGGTCCTCGACTCGCTCGGTGTCGCCGGCGACACCGACTCCCGAGCCCGCCTCGTCGAGGACCTCGACGACCTGATCAAGGAGACCGTCGACGACCTCTACCTCCGGGCGTTCGCCTTCGACGACGGCGGCCCGGTCTTCTCCCACGACGAGGCGATGGCGATCGCGCGCACCGCCGTCAACGATCCCCAGGCCCGGCTCGAGCCCGCCGGCGAGGACCGCAGCACGCCGGTCGGCCGCCGGGTGGGCTTCGCGCTCAGGGTCCGCGACGAGCTCGAGCGGCGCAAGCGCCGGCTCGGTGTCCTCTCGTACGACGACCTCCTCAGCCAGCTCAAGGACGCCCTGGCCGAGCCCGATGGCGCAGCCAGCCAGCGGATGAGGGGCCGCTGGAAGACCGTGCTCGTCGACGAGTTCCAGGACACCGACCCGGTGCAGTGGGAGGTGCTGAAGCGAGCCTTCCTCGGCCACGCCACGATGGTGCTGATCGGCGACCCGAAACAGGCCATCTACGCCTTCCGCGGCGGCGACGTCACGACCTACCTCCAGGCCGCCGAGACCGCGGCCACCAAGCAGACGTTGTCGGTCAACTGGCGCAGCGACGCGCCACTGCTCGACTCCTTCCAGCGGCTGCTCACCGGAGCCGCACTCGGCGACGAGCGGATCGTCGTCCGCGACGTGGAGGCCCACCACCAGGGCACGCGCCTGGCCGGGTCTCCGTCGCCCTCCCCGTTCCGGGTCCGGGTCGTCCGCCGCGAGACCTTCAACAAGCGCGGCGCCAGCACCCTCACGGTCGGACAGGTCCGTCCCCACATCGCGCGCGACCTCGCGCTCGACGTACGCCGCCTGCTCGCCTCCGGCGCGACGTACTGCGGCGAGCCGATCCGCCCGCGCGACATCGCGGTGATCAGCTACCGCCACGCCGACCTGGCGGACGCCAGGGAAGCGCTGCGGGAGGCCGGCGTGCCTGCGGTGATCGCCGGTGGCGGCAGCGTGTTCGCGACGCCGGCCGCGGTGGAGTGGCTGAGCCTGCTCGAGGCGCTCGAGCAGCCTCACCGGAGCCTGCGCGTCCGGGCGGCGGCGCTCACCTGCTTCTTCGGTCATACCGCCACCGAGCTCGACGCCGGCGGCGAGGACCTCACCGATCAGGTCGCCGACACACTCCGCGGGTGGTCGGAGCTGTTCAGCACCCGCGGCGTCGCCGCCGTCGTCGAGTGCGCCAGCGTCGGAGGGCTGCCAGCGCGGGTGCTGTCCGAGGTCGGTGGCGAGCGCCGGCTCACCGACCTGCGCCACATCGGCGAGGCGCTGCACGAGGTCACCCTCACCGAACGCCACGGGCTGGTCTCCCTGCTGACCTGGCTGCGTGAGCAGGTCGCCGAGGGTCGAGCCGGCCGCGGCACCGAACGCACCCGCCGCCTCGACTCCGACGCGGCGGCCGTACAGCTGGTGACGATCCACGCGAGCAAGGGCCTCGAGTACCCCGTCGTCTACCTTCCCGCCGTCGCCGACCGCTTCGTGCCCAAGCCGACCCGCCCCTTGTTCCACGACGACGACGGGCAGCGCTGTGTCAACGTCGGTGGCGGTGGTGCCGACTGGCAGGACCATTGTCGCCGCTGGCAGGAGGAGGAGGCTGGCGAGTGGTTGCGCCTGCTCTACGTCGCCGTCACCCGTGCCAAGTCCCAGGTCGTCTGCTGGTGGGCACCGACCAAGAACGCCGTCGCGTCCCCGCTCCACCGGATGCTGATGCGCGACGCCGGCGGGGCCGAGGTGCCCGACACCCCGCGGGTGCCGACCGACGACGAGGTGGTCGCGCTGTTCGCCGAGTGGCGCGACCGCGGCGGCCCGACCCCGGAGCCGTCGCTCCATGCCGCCCCGGGCGCCGACCCGCCGCGGCCGGACGCCCCCGACCTCGGTGCCCGGCGCTTCACCCGCGAGGTGGACGCATCGTGGCGGCGCACCTCCTACTCCGCGCTGAGCAAGGTCGAGGTCGTCACCGGCCCGGCGGGCTCGGTCACCAGCGAACCCGAGGTGTCGGCCAAGGACGACGAGGAGGTGACGGTGGTGGCGGCGGACCGGGCCTCGACAATTTCTACCGACGTCGCGTCGCCGATGGCCGGATTGCCGGTGGGGGCGACCTTCGGCTCGCTGGTGCATGCCGTGCTCGAACACACCGACCCCCAGGCACCCGACCTGCGCGCCGAGCTGCTGGGCCACATCGACGAGCAGCTCGGCTGGTGGCCCGTCGACGTCGACCGCGGGGAGCTCGCCGATGCCCTGGTCACCGTGTGCGACTCCCCGCTCGGACCGCTCGTCGGCACCACCCTGCGGGAGATCCCACTGGCCGACCGACTGCGCGAGATGGACTTCGAGCTCCCGCTGTCCGGTGGGGACGTACGCGGCGCGGGCTCCCGACGTCCGACTCGGTGACCTGGCGCCACTGCTGCGCCGTCACCTCGCCGCCGACGACCCCGTCGGTGCCTACGCGGACGCCCTCGTGGGGGAGCTGGCCGAGCAGAGCCTCCGCGGCTATCTGACCGGGTCGGTCGATGTGGTGCTGCGCGTGGCCGACACGGCGGGCCCCCGCTACCTCGTGGTCGACTACAAGACCAACTGGCTCGGGCCGATCGACGAGCCACTCACCGCCCACAGCTACCGTCCCCAGGCGTTGGCCGACGCCATGGGCCACTCCGACTATCCCCTCCAGGCGCTGCTCTACATCGCGGTGCTTCACCGGTTCCTTCGCTGGCGCCAGCCCGCCTACGATCCCGAGCGCCATCTCGGTGGCGTGCTCTACCTCTACCTCCGCGGCATGTGCGGCCCCGACACCCCAGTGGTCGACGGGCACCCGTGCGGCGTCTTCTCGTGGCGACCGCCGGTCGCTCTCGTCGAGGAGCTGTCCGACCTGCTCGACGGAGTGGTGACGACGGGGGCAGTGACATGACCGAGCTGTTCGAACCCTCCGGCGAGCTCGACTGGCGGTTGGCCGCGGGAGCGGGCGGGCTGCTGGCGAGCTTCAACATCGCCACCCTGCTCACCGCGTCCGACGTCCACGTCGCGTCCCGGGTCGGTGTGCTCGGGGGTGAGAACGACCAGCGCGTGCTGCTGGCGGTGGCGCTCGCCGTTCGCGCCGTACGCCGCGGCTCGGTGTGCCTCGACCTCGCCGCGGCCGCCGACATCGCGCCCGACCTCGACCTCGACTGGCCGCCACCCGACGAGTGGCGGGCGGCCGTCAAGGCCTCGCCGCTCCTCGAGCAGGGAGTGATCCGCTGGGAGCACGACCTCCTCTACCTCGACCGCTACCACCGGCTCGAGACCCAGGTTTGCGACGACCTCGTGGAACGTGCCGCCCAGCCCCTACCGGACGTCGACGAAGCCGCCCTTTCCGCCGCAGTGGAGCGGATCCGGGCCGGACGGATCAGCGAGGAGCAGCTCGACGCAGCCGTGCGATCGGTCCGCCAGTGGACCACCGTGATCACCGGAGGTCCCGGCACCGGCAAGACCACGACCGTCGCGCGCCTGCTCGCACTGCTGGCCGACCAGGCCGCCCACCATGGTGACCGCGTCTCGGTGGCGCTGACCGCGCCGACCGGCAAGGCCGCCGCGCGGCTGCAGGAGGCCGTGGAGACGGAGCTCGCGACAGCTGGCCCCCGAGGACCGGGAGCGGGTCGGCCAGGTGGAGGCGATGACCCTCCACCGCCTGCTCGGCTGGCGGCGCGACAACGCCACCCGATTCCTGCACGACCGGGCGAACCGGCTGAAGTACGACCTGATCGTCGTCGACGAGTCCTCGATGGTCGAGCTCACGATGATGGCCCGGTTGCTGGAGGCGGTGCGGCCGCAGTCGCGGCTGGTGCTCGCCGGCGATCCGCGTCAGCTCACCTCGGTCGGCGCCGGTGCCGTGCTGTCCGACCTCGTCGCAGGTTATGAGGGTGACCCCGACTCGCCGGTCGTCTCGCTCAGCCGCAACTTTCGCTCCACCGGACAGATCAAGACGCTGGCCGCAGCGCTCCGGGCCGGCGATGGGGACGCGGTGGTCGGCGCGCTGCGCGCCGAATCCGACGAGGTCGAGTTCGTGGAGACCGACGAGCCCGAGGCCGTGCTGCGCGACGACGCCGTGACCGCGGCCCTCGCCGTGCGCCGCGCGGGGGAATCCGGTGACGCCGAGGGAGCGATCCGGGCGCTCGACGAGCACCGCCTGCTGTGCGCACACCGGGAGGGGCCCCACGGCGTCCGCCACTGGAACCGCCGAGTGGAGCGCTGGCTGGTGGAGGAGACCGGCCAGGAGATCTGGGGGGAGTGGTACGTCGGCCGGCCGCTGCTCGTGACCGCCAACGACTACACGCTGCAGCTCTACAACGGCGAGACCGGCGCCGCGGTGCTGCGCGACGACGGTCGGCTGCGGGCCTGGATCTCGGGCTCGGGCGGGCTGCACGACTTCGCGACCGGCCGGCTCGATGAGGTCGAGACGATGCACGCGATGACCATCCACAAGAGCCAGGGCAGCCAGGCGCGACGGATCACCGTGCTCCTGCCCGACGCCGGTTCGCGGCTGCTCACGCGCGAGCTGTTCTACACGGCGGTCACCCGCGCCCAGGAGCAGCTGAGGGTGGTCGGCTCCGAAGCAGCCGTTCGGGCAGCGGTGGCCACGCACGCCCAGCGGGCCACCGGTCTCAGCCAGCGGCTGCGGGCGGCTCGCGGCGCTTGATCTCCCCCTAGGGTCGAGACATGCCCTTCCTGCTCCGCGTGGAGCTGCCCGACGTGCCCGGTTCGCTGGGTCGGCTCGCGACCGCGATCGGTGAGGCCGGGGGCGACATCGAGGCCATCGAGATCATCGAGAAGGGGCGCGACGGGCTTGCGGTCGACGACGTACTGCTGGAGCTGTCGCCTGGCGCGCTGCCGGACGCGATCGTCTCGGCCTGCACCGCCCTCGAAGGCGTCCAGGTGCTGTGGATCAGCCGGTACGCCGCCGGTGGGAACCTCTTCCTCGATCTCGAGGCGGTCGAGGACCTGACCGCCCACCCCGAGCGGACGCTGGACCGGCTGGTCGACCTGCTGCCGGTGGTGTTCCGGTGCGACTGGGGCGCCCGCGTCCACCGTTCCGACGGCGTCATCCACTCGAGCGAGGCGGCACCGGAGAAGGTGCCGTGGGTGCCGGTCGATCTGGCCACCATCAGGCTGGACGTCGAGGACGAGGACAACCTCGCGTGCGCCACCAGGATCGACGACGACGAGATCGTCGTGATGGCCCGCCGGGGCGGCCCGGACTTCCTCGACTCCGAGCTAGCGCGGCTCGGTCACCTCACCGGCCTCGCGCTGTCGATCGCGCAACCTGCTCGATAGTCCGGAACGATCGGCACGTGTGGGCCACTCAGAAACCTGCGAAATGTTCCGGACTATCCAGGGGGTCAGGCGCGCTCGAGCAGGAACACCGGGATCTCCCGGTCGGTCTTCGTCTGGTACTCCGCGTAGTTCGGGAAGGCGGCGACCGCGCGCTCCCACCACTCGGCCCGCTCCTCGCCAGTGGCGATCCGGGCGACGTACGACGCCGCTTCGGGACCGTCCTGGAGATCGACCCGAGGATCGGCCACCAGGTTGTAGTACCACTCAGGGTGCTCCGGGGCGCCGCCCTTGGAGGCGACCGCGGCGTAGACGCCCTCGTGCTCGACCCGCATGACCGGGTTCTTGCGCAAGTTGCCGCTCTTCGCACCACGCGAGGTGATCACGACGATCGGCAGGCCCATGATCTCGTTGCCCTCGGTCCCGCCCGATCGCTCGTACTTCTCCACCTGGTCGCGAACCCACTCGGAGGTGCTGGGTGCATAGGTGCCAGTGAGTGTCATGTCCGGCACAACACCGGCCGGCGCCACCGGATTCCGCCGCCGGATAGCGTTCGCTGTCATGAGCGCGATCGACGGGGTGTCAGAGACCTTCGACCCCGAGGCCTGGGACGCGGTACCCGGCTTCGACGACCTGACCGACCTCACCTACCACCGCGCGAAGGCGCACGGGACCGTCCGGATCGCCTTCGACCGCCCCGAGGTGCTGAACGCCTTCCGGCCGCACACCGTCGACGAGCTGCTCCGCGTGCTCGACCACGCACGCACCTCCAGCGACGTCGGCTGCGTCCTGCTCACGGGCAACGGGCCGAGCGACAAGAACGGCAAGTGGGCGTTCTGCACCGGTGGTGACCAGCGGATCCGCGGCCGGACCGGCTACCAGTACGAGGACGGCACCGGCGGCGAGGTCACCGACGCGCGCACCCCGGCCGAGCAGGCCCGACTCGGACGGCTGCACATCCTGGAGTGCCAGAGGCTGATCAGGTTCATGCCGAAGGTCGTGATCTGCCTGGTCAACGGGTGGGCGGCCGGAGGCGGCCACTCCCTGCACGTCGTCTGCGACCTCACGCTCGCCAGCGCCGAGCACGCCCGCTTCAAGCAGACCGACGCCGACGTCGGCTCCTTCGACGGCGGCTTCGGCTCGGCCTACCTGGCCCGTCAGGTGGGCCAGAAGTTCGCCCGCGAGATCTTCTTCCTCGGCGAGGAGTACGACGCCGCACAGATGCACCAGATGGGCGCGGTCAACAAGGTGGTCCCGCACGCCGAGCTCGAGGCCCAGGGTCTCGAGTGGGGCCGGAGGATCAACGGCAAGTCGCCGACCGCACAGCGGATGCTGAAGTACTCCTTCAACCTGATCGACGACGGGCTCGTCGGGCAGCAGCTCTTCGCCGGCGAGACCACCCGGCTCGCCTACATGACCGACGAGGCCCAGGAGGGTCGCGACCAGTTCCTCGAGAAGCGGGAGCCCGACTGGTCGCCGTACCCCTGGTACTACTGATGCCCAGCGCCGTCCCCGACACCGACCTTGCCCGGATCCAGCGATACTGCGCGACCAGGGTCCCGGTGGAGCATCAGCACGAGATCCGGGTCGAGTGCCGCGTGCGCGGCAAGACGGTCACCATCGTGGAGTGCCGTCCGCCCTGGCCGGGGGAGGACGGAGCGGAGTGGCCCGACCTGCCCCAGGTCCGGATGAAGTACGACGACGCCACGTGCGCCTGGACGCTCTACTGGTTCGACCGGAACTCCCGGGCGCACCGCTACGACCTGCTAGATCCAGACCAGCCGATCACCCGCATCCTCGACGAGATCGACAACGACCCCACTGTGCATCTTCTGGGGCTGAGGCGTGAAGATCGTCGTACTGACCGGTGCCGGTATCTCCGCGGAGAGCGGGGTGCCGACCTTCCGCGACGCCGACGGGCTGTGGGAGGGCCACCGGGTCGAGGACGTCGCCTCCCCGGATGCCTTCGACTTCCAGCCCGCGGTCGTGCACCGGTTCTACGACGCCCGGCGGGCCGCCATCGCCGGTGTGGAGCCCAACCCTGCCCACTTTGCCCTTGCCCGGCTGGAGGAGCATCTCGGCGACGACCTGCTCGTCGTCACCCAGAACATCGATGACCTGCACGAACGCGCCGGCTCCACACGCGTCGTGCACATGCACGGCGAGCTGCGGTCGGCCCTGTGCCGGGCCTGCCGGAATCGGACGCCGTGGACCGACGACCTCGGCGACTACCCGCCCTGCCCGAGGTGCGGGGTCAGCGAGCTTCGGCCGGACGTCGTCTGGTTCGGCGAGGTGCCCTACGAGATGGACCGGATCTTCGCCGCCCTCCACGAGGCCGACCTGTTCGTGGCGATCGGCACGTCGGGGGTGGTCTACCCGGCCGCTGCCTTCGTCCAGTTCGCCGCGGGCGGAGGGGCCCGGACGATCGAGCTCAACCTGGTGGCGAGCGACGTCGCCGGCGACTTCGACGAGTCGCGGGAGGGGCCGGCCGGCACACTGGTCCCGGCCTGGGTGGACGGGGTGCTAACGAGCGAGCTCTGAGGCCAGGAGGGCTCGGAGCCGGTCCTGCTCGTCGTCCATCCCGAGCCGCGGCATCCACTCATGGACCATCGCGGCGAAGATCGCGCCGCTCTCGATGATCCGTGGGTCGAGGTGCCCGAAGACCTCGAGCGTCACGACGCCGTACAGCGCGGCCCAGGCGTTCATGAAGACCCAGAGCAGGCCGCGGCGGCCGTCGGGAAGCAGCGCCAGGTCGATCGGGAACATCGGCTCCTCGAGCGCCTCGGCAACGGCGGGATCGAGATCCGACAGCTGGGGGTGAGGGAACCGGTGCTCGTCCCAGACCCGGATCAGCAAGGCGTTGAAGAAGTGTCCCGACGTCGCGGAGGTGAGCAGGTCGCGGCGCACGCAGGCGCTGTCGGCGACCGGGTTGGCGAAGACCAGCGAGAACTCGCGGGGGCTGCCCAGCGCCCACCGGCGAAAGGCCACCGATGCGCACAGGAGCTGCGCAGCCGGGTCGTCATCGGGCTGCGTCGCGGCCGCTTCCCGGAAGCGCTCGGTCGCGGCCTTGTCGATCTCGAAGGCCACCAGGTCGACGAGCTCCTGGTAGTTGGCCACGTAGCGGTAGAGCGCCGGCGCGGTCACCCCCATCCGGGCGGCCACGGCACGCAGCGAAAGCTCGGCACCCGCGGCCAGCAGGTCGCGGGAGACCTGGACGATCTCGGTGTACGTCGCCTCGCGCTGCCGCTCCCGACGCGTCGGCGGCGGTGCCGTCGGCTGGCCGGCCTGCTCGGTAGACGGGTGGGCCACCCGGGTCCTCCTGACCGCACGATCCCTTGACAGGAATTGTTTACGGCGTTTACTGTTTACGCCGTTCACCAGTCTGACACAGTTTCACTCCGAATTCGAGGAGTCGCAATGATGGAGCGGTGGGGGGCCTTCGTGGCCCGACGGGCGCTGGCGATCCTGCTGGCCGGGGTGGCGCTGGTCATCGGGGCGGGAGCCTACGGCTTCGGCGTCTTCGACCACCTGGCCCAGGGCGGCTTCGACGACCCTGACAGCGAGTCCGCCCGCGAGCTGACCCTCGAGCGCGAGACCTTCGGCAGCCGGACGATCGACGCGGTGGCGATCTACTCCAGCGACGAGCTGACCGCGCAGTCTCCCGAGTTCCGGGCCGAGGTCGAGAGGACCCTCGCCGACGTCCCGGCGGACAGCACCAGCTCCGTCGTGTCGTACTACGACACCAAGAGCCCCGACATGGTCAGCAAGGACGGGCATGCGGTCCAGGTCCAGATCTCGCTGGCCGGCGCCAGCCAGGACGACCTGCTGGACAACTGGGACGAGGTCGAGCCGGCACTCGAGAGCGAAAATCTCCAGACGGATCTGGCCGGGTCGTTCGCGGTCTACGGCGACGTCAACGACATGTCCTCGGAGGACCTCGAGCGTGCCGAGATGATCTCGCTGCCGATCGTGATCCTCCTGGCACTGTTGATCTTCGGCAGCCTGGTGGCCGCGTCGATGCCCGCCCTGGTCGGAGCGTTGGCGGTCGTGGGCTCCCTCGCCGTGGTCCGGTTGCTCACCACGTTCACCGACGTGTCGGTCTTCTCGGTCAACGTGATCAGCCTGCTCGGCATGGGTCTGGCCATCGACTACGCCCTGTTCGTGATCAGCCGCTTCCGCGAGGAGCTGGCCCGCCTGCCGTTGGACGACCCGGATGCGTCGACAAAGGCGATCACGACCACCATGGCCACCGCAGGTCGCACGGTGCTGTTCTCCGGCCTGACCGTCGCGGCGGCGATGTCGTCGCTGCTGGTCTTCCCGCAGATCTTCCTGCGCAGCATGGGGTACGGCGGCATCTCGGCCGTCGTGATCGCCATGCTCGCCGCCCTGACCGTGCTTCCGGCGAGCCTGTGCCTGCTCGGGCGCCGGATCGACGGCGGCCGGATGCCCTGGCGACGGCACCGTCCGGTCTCCGTGGACGACGACCACGGCTGGTGGGCACGGCTGGCGCACGCCGTGATGCGGAGGCCGGTGATCATGGTCGTGGTGGTGAGCGCAGCACTGTTGGCTGTGGCCTCGCCGTTCCTCGGCGTCAAGTGGGGAAGCGTCGACTACCGGGTGCTGCCCGCGGACGCCTCGGCCCACGTCGCCGCCGACAAGCTCAACTCCGACTTCGGACCGGAGCAGTCCACCGCGAACCTCCTGCTTCAGGGCGTCGACCGGGACGACGTCGCGGCGTACACCCGCGAGGCCGAGGCGGTCGACGGCATCACCGAGGTCCAGCGAGTCGAGACCGGGGGTGACAACGCGCTACTGCGGGCGTTCTGGGACGGCAACAGTCAGAGCCAGCGGTCCCAGGAGATCGTGAAGGACCTCCGCGCCGTCGAGCCGCCGGAGGGCGAGGTCCTCGTCGGCGGGCTCACGGCCGACACCGTCGACCTGATCGACTCGGTGGGGGACCACCTGCCCTGGATGGGCCTGATCGTGGTCGGCGTGATGCTGGCCCTGCTCTTCCTGGCGTTCGGGTCGCTCGTGCTCCCGCTCAAGGCGGTGGCGATGAACGCGGTGTCGATCACCGCCTCCTTCGGCGTGGTCACCTGGATCTTCCAGGAGGGGCACCTCTCCGACTTGCTCGGCTTCGAGTCGCCCGGCTATCTCGATGCCACCAACCCGATCCTGATGCTGGCCATCCTGTTCGGACTGTCGATGGACTACGAGGTGTTCCTGCTGTCCCGGGTCCGCGAGCAGTGGGACCGGACACGCGACAACGACCTGGCGGTGGCCACCGGCGTGCAGAAGACCGGCCGGATCATCACCAGCGCGGCGCTGTTGCTGGCCGTGGTGATCGGCGCCTTCGGCCTCTCCGGACTCGTCTTCATGAAGATGATCGGGGTCGGAATGCTGGTCGCGCTGATCATCGACGCCACCGTCGTCCGCGCGCTGCTGGTCCCGGCGACCATGAAGCTGCTGGGCTCGTGGAACTGGTGGGCCCCGGGGCCGCTGCGCCGCTGGTGGGAGCGGTACGGCTGGCGCGAATCCGACGAGGCCCCTCCCCAGCGGCCTACCGACCGGGAGCTGGTCGGCGCCTGACCGAGACCCCCGTCCGCCGTCCTGGCTCTTCCCATGTGATCTGATGGTCCATTCACCAACAAGCTGGAGGATTCGTGGCGGGCATCAGGCAACTGGCGGGCGCGATCGTCGCGCTCGCCGTACTCGCGGCGTGCGGGGGCGGCGGCGACGGTGGCGACAGCGGCGACAGCGACTTCGCGAACGAGTCGGCCGCGACCATCCAGAAGGCCTCGGTCGACGACATGAAGACCCTCGATTCCCTTCACATGGACGGGTCGATCACCCAGCAGGGCGGTGAGATCGGGCTCGATCTGTCGCTGACCACCGAGGGCGACTGCTCCGGAACCATCTCCCGGGGCGACTCCGGCAACGCCGAGGTGATCAGCCTGGAAGGCGCCTCCTGGTTCAGGCCGGACGAGGAGTTCTGGCGGGCCCAGGCTGGCCCTGCGGCGGACCAGATCATCTCCACGGTCGGAGACAACTGGGTGCAGCTGCCCGAGGGCGATGAGAGCTTCGCCTCCTTCTGCGACCTCAACGCGCTGCTCAAGCAGATCGAAGCCGACGAGGACCAGAAGTCGTCGGAAAAGGGCGAGACCGAGGACGTCGACGGCCAGGAAGCGATCACGCTGACCCGCGACAACGCCGACGATGAGGGTGGCGGGACGACCACCGTCTGGGTGGCGGTCGACGACCCGCACCACATCCTGAAGGTCGAGCGCGAGAGCGGCGAAGCCCCCAGCTCGGTCAGCTTCTCCGAGTTCGGCGAGGACGTCTCGATCGAGGCGCCCGGCGACGACGAGGTCATCACGGTCGAGGAGCTGCAGCAGCAGACGCAGCCGCAGTAGGAGTCAGCTGCCGTTCCGGCTGAAGTGCTGGTAGTCCTTCAGCGACCGCCAGGAGCCTCCCCATTCCCACCCGATCGAGGCGAACGCCCGCACCACCGGGCCGTTGGCCGCGATCATGCCCGGACGATTCCATGTCCGCTGCAGGTAGGCGCTCGCGAGCTCCGGCAGCACCAGATCGCCGGAGACGTAGGGGTTCTGGAAGCTGTTCACGTCCACCGCCAGGCCGTAGGCGTGCTGGGAGTAGGTCGTTCCGCCGGTCGTGGGGCGGCAGGCGTACGCCGTCGTCGCGTTCCCGTCGCCGGTCGGGGGTGCATCGAGCTCTCGCCGGGTGATGATGCTCAGCTCCTCCAGGGGGAACCTTGCCGCGTAGAGCCGTCTGAACACCGACACCAGGTCGCGGGCCACGTCCGCGTGGACGAGCAGCTCGCCGGTGTGGCGCCGGTCGTCGAACCCCCAGAAGGCCAGCCGCAGCCAGGTCAGCTCCGCGGGATCCACCGGGCAGCGGGGACGCCAGGTCGAGCGGGCGATCACGGGACGTGGGGCCGGCGCGGTCACCCGGGCGGCGAAGTGCTCGCCGGGCAGGGCGCGCACGGTGTCGGGGAGGGTGAACCGCCGGTGCCGAAGGGCCGGCGGCGTGCTGCGGACCTCACCGAACCCGGTGTCGGTCGTGGGCAGCACCCGGGTCCCCAGCCACGGTGGTGGGACCGTGCCCGGTGCCGCCGCGGACCGCTGGGTGGGTGTCGGGGTGGCCTCGGCGGGCGGGCTCGTCTCGGCCCGCGAGTCCCCGGGGACGGGCGGCACTGGCGTTGTCTTTCGACGTTCGTCCTGACCACCGCAGCCCGCGACGAGGCTGGCGGCCAGGAGCCCGGCCACGAGGACCGGCGCACCGCTTCGCATGGCTTCGACGGTACGTCGGCAGCTCAGCCGACGAGGGCGCCGGCGTGGGGTGGCAGCACCAGCTCGGTGTGGTCCACATGCACGCCCTCGCCGGAGGCGAAGAGCAGGTCTGCGTCGGCAGGCACGTTCACGGACGCACGTTCCTCGCCGAAGTTGACGACGACCAGCAGGGAGCCGCGCCGCATCCGGAACACCCGTGACTCCTCGTCGACCGCGCACGAGGTGGACCCGAAGGCGGGATCGGTGAGGTCGGGGTGGGCGCGGCGCAGCGCCCTCAGCCGGCGATAGGTCGCCAGCAGCCGGGCATGCCGGCCCGACTCGGTCTCGGCCCAGTCCAGCTTCGAGCGCTGGAAGGTGTCGGGATCCTGGGGGTCGGGGACGACGGCGGGGTCCCACCCCATTCGTGCGAACTCCTCGAACCTGCCCTCGGCAGTCACCCGTCCAAGGTCGGGCTCCGGATGCGAGGTGAAGAAGCAGAACGGCGTCGACGCTGCCCACTCCTCGCCCTGGAAGAGCATCGGCGTGAACGGGCCGGCCATGGTGAGCAGGGCGGCGCAGCCGAGCTGGTGCTCGTCGAGGTGGTCGGTGAGCCGGTCGCCGGCGGCGCGGTTGCCGATCTGGTCGTGGTTCTGGCTGCCGACGACCAGGCGCCAGGTCGGCATCCGGTCGGTGTCGATGGGCACGCCGTGGTCTTGGTCCCGGAACGACGAGTAGGACCCGTCGTGGAAGAACCCCCGCTCGCTCACCTTGGCCAGCGCGGAAAGCGGCTCGAAGTCGGCGTAGTAGCCCTCGGTCTCCCGGGTCAGGGCGACGTGGACGGCGTGGTGGAAGTCGTCGCTCCACTGGGCATCGAGACCGTAGCCGCCGGCCTCGCGCGGCGTGACCAGCCCCGGATCGTTGAGGTCCGACTCGGCGATCAGGGTCAGCGGGCGGCGCTGGTGGGCGGACAGCGCGGCCACCTCGACCGCCATCTCCTCGAGCAGGTGGATCGGCGAGGAGTCCGAGAGGGCGTGCACGGCGTCCAGGCGCAACCCGTCGACGTGGTAGTCGTCCAGCCACATCAGCACGTTGTCGAGGATGTAGCGGCGAACCTCCGCCGAGCCCGGCCCGTCGAGGTTGACCAGATCGCCCCAGGTGTTGCGCCCCGCCCTGAGGTACGGCCCGAACTGGGGCAGGTAGTTGCCCGACGGTCCGAGGTGGTTGTAGACGACGTCCTGGATCACCCCGAGCCCAGCTGCGTGGCAGCCGTCGACGAAGCGCTGGTAGCCGCACGGACCGCCGTACGGCTCGTGCACGGCGGACCAGAGCACGCCGTCGTACCCCCAGTTGTGGGTGCCGTTGAAGGCGTTGACCGGCATCACCTCGACGAAGTCCACGCCGATCCCGTGCAGGTGGTCGAGCTTGCCGAGCGCGGCGTCGAAGGTGCCCTCCGGGGTGAAGGTCCCGATGTGCAGCTCGTAGATCACCGAGCCGGCCAGCTGACGGCCGGTCCATGCTGCATCGGTCCAGGCGAACGAATGGGGCTGGTGGGTTCGCGAGCGCGAGTGGACGCCCGCCGGCTGACGCCGGGACCGCGGGTCGGGCACCGGCGTGTCCGAGTCGTCGATCACATAGCCGTAGTCCACCTCCGCGGTCGTCGGGTCGGGGACGGGTTCGGCGGGAGTCCACCAGTCGTCCTCGCCCCTGGTCATCCTGACGATCGCATCGCCCACCGACAGGCGAAGCTGCGCCGGGATCGGGGCCCACACGTCGAACGGGCCGCGGGTCATGCCGGGTCCCGGACCAGCAGGGCGACGGGGAGTGAGCGCAAGGCGTCGCTCACCAGCAGGCCGTGGTCCGGCGAGCTCGTCGATGCGGCGCCGCTGATGACATCGCGCCAGGTCCCGGCCGGCAGCTCCAGGGCGGCCATGCCCCAACCGCCACGCTCGGCCAGCCCGACCGGAAGCCGGGTGGCCACCGTGACCGCTCCGCCCCGGTCGAACGCCACTACGTGGTCGGCCGTCGACCCGGACGCCGTGACCGGCGCGTAGGTGGTGAACAGCTCCGGATGGTCACGGCGCAGCGCCAATGCAGCCCGCGTGACCGCGAGCTTCGCGACGCCGGGGTCGTCCGGTCTCGCGGTCAACGACACCGCGGCGCCAGGACCCAGCGCGTCGAGGAGACCGGCCCGGGCGTCGAAGTCGACGAACCGCCGGTTGTCGGGGTCGACCAGGCTCTGCTCCCACAGCTCGCTGCCCTGGTAGATGTCCGGGACTCCGGGAATGGTGATCGCCACCAGCTTGGCCGCGAGGGCGTTGACCCACCCCGGGCCCACCAGGTCGGTGAGCAGGGCTTCGACGACGTCGGTGGCGCGGGAGTCGTCGTACGCCGCGTCGACGGCGGCGTGCACAGCCTCCTCGTACGCCACGTCGGGCGAGGTCCACGTCGTGCGGTCGCCGGCCTCGCGCATCGCCTTCTCGGCGTAGGCGTGCAGTCGCTCGCGGGAGATCGGCCAGGCGCCCACGGCCGCCTGCCACAGCAGGTTGCCGAAGCCGGGGTCGGGGAGCGGCGCCAGCTCGAGCAGGCGGGCCAGCGCGTGCATCCAGCGCTCGGGCATCTCGGACAGCGCGGTGATCCGGGAACGGACGTCCTCGCCCCGCTTGGTGTCGTGGGTCGAGAGCGTGGTCATCGTGTCCGGCCACCCGGCCTGGCGTGCGGCCATCTGGTCGTGGAACTCGCCCGGCGTGATCGAGAAGATGCCCGGGTCGGCGCCGACCTCGTTGAGCGAGGTCAGCCGCGACCAGCGGTAGAACGCGGAGTCCTCGACGCCCTTGGCCATCACCATCCCGCTGGTCTGCTGGAAGCGCAGGGCGGGGGGCGCCTCGGGGTCGGACAGCCGGGGAAGCAGCTGGTCGAGCGTGCCGGCCAGGTCGGGGCGATGCCTTCGTGCTCGGGCGAGGGCCTCGTCGAGGTGCCCGCGTCCCTCGGGCAGGTAGGAGCGGTAGACCGGGAAGCAGGCGAGCAGCTCAGCGACCGCGTCCACCAGCGCGTCGGTCGAAGTTGCGCCCACGGTGCCCAGCTCCCGCACGATGCGCTGGACCTCCGAGCCGAGGATGCCGTCGGCGACCGCCCGCTTGGTGTCGTGCACCATCTGCTCCCAGTCGACCGGCGCCCCTCGGAGCCGGGTCTCGAGGAGGTCGAGCGGCTCCCGGGCGGCCGGGTCGGTGAGGACCCGGTCGAGGAGGGCGAGGGCGTCGTACCCGGTGGTCCCCGCGGTGTTCCAGGACGACGGCAGGTCCTCGCCGGGGTGCAGGATCTTCTCGACCAGGACGTAGGCGCCGCCGGTGATCCCGGCCAGGTCGGCGAGGTAGCGGCCCGGCTCGCGCAGGCCGTCGGGGTGGTCGACCCGCAGGCCGTCCACGAGGCCGTCGTCGAACCACCGCCTGATCTCGACGTGGGACTCGTCGAAGACCCGACGGTCCTCCACCCGGATCGCGGCGAGCGTGTTGACGGCGAAGAACCGTCGGTAGTTCAGGCCCTGGTCGGCGACCCGCCAGTTCACCAGCTCGTAGTGCTGACGGGCGTGGACCACCTGCGGGTCGTCGTGCTCGGTGCCGGGCGCGATCGGGAACCGGTGGGAGTGGTAGCGGAGCTCGCCGTCGGTCACGGCGAGGTTCGCGATCGGTCCGTCGTCGGTGGCCTGGTCGTCGTCACCGACCACCGGGACCCGGATCCGGCCGCCGCCGGCTTGCCAGTCGACGTCGAAGGCAGCGGCGTGGGCGGATGTCTGGCCGTGCTGCAGGAGGTCCCACCACCAGGCGTTCTCGACCGGGGTGGCGACCCCGACGTGGTTGGGGACGATGTCGACCAGTACTCCCATGTCCAGCCGGCGTGCCTCCTTCGACAGGGCGGCCAGTCCCTCCTCGCCACCGCGCGCGGGGTCGATCCGGTCGTGGGCCACGACGTCGTATCCGTGTGCGCTGCCGGGCTCGGCGGCGAGGAGGGGTGACAGGTAGACCCAGTCGACGCCGAGGTCACGCAGGTAGGGCAGTCGCCGGGCGGCCTCGAACAGGTCGAAGTCCTCGGTGATCTGCAGACGGTAGGTGTTCCTGGGAGTGCGCACCGCTCAGCCTTTGGCCGCCTGTGCCGCGAGGGACGCGGCCACGGAGTGGTCGGGCTCCTCCTCGGGCGCGGCATGCTCGCGGAGCACCACCAGGCTGCGGGCCTCCAGCTCGATCGGCGCCCCGGCCTTGCAGGTGTCGTTGCCCTCGAGGGTGCCACCGGTGTCGAGCACGACGTCCCACGCGTCGGCGTACTCCTCGGGCGGGAGAGTCGCCTCGACCGGGTCGCCGGCGTTGAAGTAGAGGAGGAAGTGGTCGTCGGTGATGGTTCCGCCGCGGTCGTCCTTGCCGGCGATGCCGTGTCCGTTGAGGTACATCCCGATCGTCTTCGACCCGCTCTCCCAGTCGGCTTCCTCCATCGCCCGCCCCTCGGGGTGGAGCCAGACGATGTCGTTGAGTCGCTCGCCGTCGCCGGTGCGCACCGTCGTACCGGTGAAGAAGCGCTTGCGGCGGAAGGTGGGATGGCTGTGCCGGAGCCGCGCGACCGCGGCGGTGAACTCCACCAGTGGCTGGTCGGCCTTGTCCCAGTCGACCCACGAGATCTCGGAGTCCTGGGCGTAGGTGTTGTTGTTGCCGCCCTGGGTGCGGCCCAGCTCGTCGCCGTGCGCCAGCATCGGCACACCCTGGCTGAGCAGGAGCGTGGCCAGGAAGTTGCGCTGCTCCCGGGCGCGCAGGGCGAGCACCTCGGGATCGTCGGTTGGTCCTTCGACGCCGTGGTTCCAGGAGCGGTTGTGGCTCTCGCCGTCGTTGTTGTCCTCGCCGTTGGCCTCGTTGTGCTTCTCGTTGTAGGACACCAGGTCGCGCAGGGTGAAGCCGTCGTGAGCGGTCACGAAGTTGATGCTGGCGACCGGGCGGCGCCCGGAGTGCGCGTAGAAGTCCGACGAGCCGGCGAGACGCGAGGCGAACTCGCCCAGGGAGGGCTCACCCCTCCAGAAGTCGCGGACCGTGTCGCGGTAAGCGCCGTTCCACTCGGTCCACTGCGGCGGGAAGTTCCCGACCTGGTAGCCGCCCGGCCCCACGTCCCACGGCTCGGCGATCAGCTTTACCTGGCTCACGACCGGGTCCTGCTGCACGAGCTCGAAGAACGTCGCCAGGCGGTCCACGTCGTAGAACTCGCGGGCCAGGGCCGCGGCCAGATCGAACCGGAACCCGTCGACGTGCATCTCGGTCACCCAGTAGCGCAGCGAGTCCATGATCAGCTGCAGGGAGTGGGGGTGCCGCACGTTCAGCGAGTTGCCGGTCCCGGTGTAGTCCATGTAGTACTGCGGCTCGTCCTCGACCAACCGGTAGTACGCCGGGTTGTCGATCCCCTTGAAGCTGAGGGTCGGGCCCAGGTGGTTGCCCTCGGCCGTGTGGTTGTAGACCACGTCCAGGATCACCTCGATGCCGGCCGCGTGCAGCGACTTGACCATCGACTTGAACTCCTGCACCTGCTGGCCGGGGTTCTGCGCGTCCCCGGCGGTCGCCGCGTAGTCGGCGTGCGGCGCGAGGAACGCGAGAGTGTTGTATCCCCAGTAGTTGCGCAGCCCCTTGTCCAGCAGGGTGCTGTCCTGGACGAACTGGTGGACCGGCATCAGCTCGATCGCGGTCACGCCCAGCTTGGTCAGGTGGTCGGTGACCGCGGGGTGGGCCAGGCCGGCGTACGTGCCCCGCAGCTCCTCGGGGACGTCGGGGTGGAGCTGGGTGAGGCCCTTGACGTGGGCCTCGTAGATGACCGTCTCGTTGTACGGGACGTGGAGGGTCCGGTCGCCCTCCCAGTCGAAGAACGGGTTGATCACGACGCCGTACGTCATGTGGGGGGCGGAGTCGTCGTCGTTGCGCGAGTCCGGGTCTCCGAAGTCGTAGCCGAACAGCGACTGGTCCCAGTCGATCTCGCCACTGGTGGCCTTGGCGTAGGGGTCGAGCAGCAGCTTGTTCGGGTTGCACCGGAGGCCGCGCGCGGGATCCCAGGGACCGTGGACGCGGAAGCCGTAGCGCTGCCCGGGCTGCACGGACGGCAGGTAGCAGTGCCAGACGAACGCGTCGACCTCGGTGAGCTCGATCCGCTCCTCCTCGAGGTTCTCGCCCTCGCCTTCGATGAGGCACAGCTCGACCCGCTCCGCGACCTCGCTGAACAGCGCGAAGTTGGTGCCGCTGCCGTCGAAGGTCGCGCCCAGCGGGTAGGGCGTTCCGGGCCAGGACTCCACCAGGGCTCCTCTCGTTCCGGCGCCCCGTCTGGGCGCCGCCCGCCGAGAGTACCCGTCCTTTGGAACGATCAAACCTTCGCCGGAGCCTCGGCTGTTACCCGGAAGTAGGATCGGCTCATGAAGCGCACGATCTACGACGAGGACCACGAGGCGTTCCGCGCCTCGGTCAAGGAGTTCCTGGACCGTGAGGTCGCCCCTCACCTGGAGGAGCACGTCGCCGAGAAGTCCATCCCCCGGGACTTCTGGATCGAGGCCGGCAAGCAGGGCTTCCTGGGGCTCGAGGTCCCCGAGGAGTACGGCGGGTCCGGGGCCGGCGACTACCGCTTCAACGCGGTGCTCACCGAGGAACTGGCCAAGGTCAACATGGCGCTGCCCTCGTGCGTGGGCATCCACGGCGACATCGTCGCGCCGTACCTCGTGCACCTGACCACCGAGGAGCAGAAGAAGCGCTGGCTGCCCGGCTTCTGCGCCGGTGAGATCCTGACCGCGATCGGGATGACCGAGCCCTCCGGTGGCTCAGACCTCGCTGCGCTGAAGACGACCGCCGTCAAGGACGGCGACGACTACGTCATCAACGGCTCGAAGACGTTCATCACCAACGGCTACTCCGCCGACCTGGTCCTCGTCGCCGCCCGCACCAACCCGGAGAAGAAGGCGCGCGGGATCACGCTCTTCGCTGTCGAGGCGGACGCGGACGGATTCTCCCGTGGCCGCAAGCTCGACAAGGTCGGTCAGGACGAGTCCGACACCGCGGAGCTGTTCTTCGAGGACGTCCGGGTCCCGGCCGACAGCATCGTCGGCGAGCTCGACAACGGTTTCATCCACATGATGGAGTTCCTGCCGCAGGAGCGCCTGGGCTCGGCGATCACCAACCTCGCCCACGCCGCGCAGATCCTCGAGGAGACCCTGCAGTACACCAAGGAGCGCAAGGCGTTCGGCCAGCCCATCGGTCACTTCCAGCACAACAAGTTCCTGCTCGCCGAGATGCACACCCAGGTCGAGGTCACCCAGGCATACCTCGACCAGTGCGTGCTCGCCCACACCCGTGAGGAGCTCACGCCGATCGACGCCGCCAAGGCCAAGTGGTGGAGCGCGCAGGTGCAGGGAGAGGTGCTCGACCACTGCGTCCAGCTGTACGGCGGCTACGGCTACATGAACGAGTACCGCGTCGCCCGGGCCTGGCGTGACGCCCGCGTGACCCGGATATGGGCCGGCTCCAACGAGATCATGAAGGAGCTGATCGGGCGCGATCTCGGTCTCTGAACCGGTTCAGCGCAGCCTTGCCTTGCTTGCGGGAGGACCGCCGAGGTCGAACGATTGGCCCATGAGCATCGACACCGGCGCGCTCGACACCCCCGTCGGCCCGCACGAGGACGAGCCGCACGGCGACGGCATCAAGAACCGGCTCAGCTGGCTGCGGGCGGGGGTCCTGGGCGGGAACGACGGCATCGTCTCGACGGCCGGCATCGTGATGGGTGTCGCCGGCGCGACCAATGACCGGACCACGATCCTGATCGCGGGGATCGCCGGCCTGGCAGCCGGCGCACTGAGCATGGCGGCCGGGGAGTACGTCTCGGTCAGCACCCAGCGCGACTCAGAGCGGGCCCTGCTGGCGAAGGAGCGGGCCGAGCTCGAGGACGAGCCGGAGGAGGAGCTCGCCGAGCTGGCCGGGCTGTACGTCGAGAAGGGACTCAGCGAGGGCCTGGCGCTGCAGGTGGCCGAGGAGCTGACCGCCCACGACGCCCTGGCCGCTCACGCAGAGACCGAGCTCGGCATCGACCCCGACGACCTGACCAACCCGTGGCACGCCGCCTGGGCCTCGATGCTCGCCTTCACGCTCGGAGCGCTCCTCCCGCTGCTGACCATCACGCTGACGCCCGCCTCGGTGCGCGTCTGGGCCACCGGGGCTGCCGTGGCCGTGGCGCTGGCATTCACCGGCTGGGTCTCCGCCCGCCTCGGCTATGGCGCCGCCGGCCGAGCCGTGGCCCGCAACGTGGGCGGAGGCGTGCTGGCGATGGCAGTCACCTACGCGGTCGGTGCCCTGCTCGGCACCCAGATCGGGTGACGCCTCCCCACGGGACGCGGATGTTCGTCGCCCTCGTCCCGCCCCAGGAGGCGATCGAGGACCTCGAGGCTTTCCTCGAGCCCCGCCGGGAGTCCGGAGCCTTCCGGTGGGCCCTGCCCGAGCAGTTCCACATCACCCTCTCCTTCCTCGCCGCGGTGGCCGACCGACATCTTGACGAGCTGGTGGAGCGGCTGGAGCGGGCTGGCAAGCGGCGTACGGCGTTCGAGACTCGCATCGCCGGAGGTGGAGCCTTTCCCAACGCCGGACGTGCGCGGGTGGTGTGGGCCGGCCTCGACCTCGACGACCAAGGAGCGACGGAGTTGGAGCGGCTGGCGACCGGTGCGCGAGCCGCTGCGTCGCGAACCGGCATCCCGGTGGACGGCCAGCGATTTCGGGCGCACATCACCGTGGCCAGGCTCGGACGACCCGCCGAGGTGTCGAACTGGGTTCGACTGCTCGACGCCTACTCCGGTCCGTCCTGGACCGCCGACCGGATCGCGCTGGTGGCCTCGCACCTGCGCGAGGGTCCCGGCCACCGGCCCCGGTACGAGACGGTCGCCGAGGTCCCCCTGTCGAGATAGTCCGGAACACCAGGCATCCTCCGGGCCCCGCTGGACCTGCGGACCGTTCCGGACTATCCGAACGGTGACGAGGGTCACGACACGCGGCGCTCAGGTGAGACGACTGTCCCCACGACGCGACTTGCCCTAGGTTTCAGCGGGTGAAGATCGCTGTAGCCAGGGAGACCAGGGATGGCGAGTCCCGCGTCGCGATGGTGCCGGAGCTGGTCGAGAAGCTCACCGCGCTCGGTTACGAGGTCGCCGTCGAGCCCGACGCCGGCCGGGCCGCGCAGTTCGCCGACGAGGAGTACGTCGACGCCGGAGCCACCGTCGACCAGGGCGCGCTCGAGGGAGCCGATCTGGTGGTCTCGGTCCAGCCGCTGCCCAACGAGGCGATCCGCAAGCTCCCGAAGGGCACCGCGACGATGTCGTTCCTGCCCACCAGCCAGGAGGAAGACGCCGTCCGCGACCTGCGCGACTGCGGGATCACGTCCTTCGCCATGGAGTTCGTCCCGCGCATCTCCCGCGCCCAGTCGATGGACGCGCTGTCCTCCCAGGCGCTGGTCGCCGGTTATCGCTGCGCGATCGTCGCCGCCGGCATGCTGCGCCGGTTCTTCCCGCTGAACATGACCGCCGCCGGCACGGTCCAACCGGCCACGGTCGTCGTCCTCGGCGCCGGGGTCGCCGGTCTCCAGGCGATCGCCACCGCCAAGCGGCTCGGCGCCGTCGTCCAGGCCTACGACGTCCGGGCGGCTGCCGCCGAGGAGATCGCCTCGATGGGCGCGAAGCCGATCGACCTCGAGCTCGAGACGCTCGAGGGCGCCGGCGGCTACGCCCGCGAGATGACCGAGGACCGCGCCGCGAAGCAGCGGCAGCTGCTGGCTCCGTACATCGCCGACGCCGATGCCTTGATCACCACCGCCGCAGTCCCGGGTCGGCAGGCGCCGATGCTCGTCACCCAGGAGATGGTCGAGCAGATGCGGCCGGGGTCCGTGGTGGTCGACCTCGCGGCCGAGACCGGGGGCAACGTGGAGGGCTCGGTCCCCGGTGAGGTGGTCCGGATCGGCAACGCCCAGGTCTGGGGCGGCCGCAACGTGCCCTCCCAGATGCCCGGGCCCGCCTCGCGTCTCTATGCCCAGAACATCGTCAACCTCGTCGAGCTGATGACGGTCAAGGCCCAGGAGGCGGACGACGAGACCGAGGGCCGCCCGGCGGCGTTCGCCCCCGACTTCGACGACGAGGTCGTCGTCGGGGCGTGCGTCACCCGCGAGGGCGCCATCGTGCACGACGGCACCCGTGAGGCGATCGAGGGTCCTGACCCCGCTGCCGAACCGTCACAGGCCGAAGCCGAACAGACCAGCCCGGAAGGTGAAGCGAGTGAGTGAAGCGGTCGTCTGGCTGACGATCTTCGTCCTGAGCGTGTTTGTCGGCATCGAGGTGATCTCCAAGGTCTCCTCCACCCTGCACACACCGCTGATGTCCGGCGCCAACGCGATCCACGGGATCATCCTGCTCGGCGCGATCATCGTGACCGGCCAGACCGAGAGCACCGGCGCGCTGATCGTCGGGCTGGTCGCGGTGGTGCTGGCTGCGGTCAACATGGTCGGCGGCTTCGTGGTCACCGACCGGATGCTGCAGATGTTCACGCGCAAGAAGAAGAAGGCCCCGGCCGAAGGCAGCGCGGCATGACTCCCACCTGGGTCCAGCTCGCCTACCTCGCGTGCGCGGTCTGCTTCATCCTCGCGCTCAAGGGGCTCTCGGGACCGAAGACCGCGCGGAACGGCAACCTCCTCGGCGCGATCGCCGCGGTCGTTGCTGTCACGATCCCGTTCTTCTACCTCGACCTCGACCACGTCGCGCTGATCCTGGTGGCGATCCTGGTCGGCACGGTGGGCGGTGTCGTCGGTGCGCGCAAGGTCCAGATGACCCAGATGCCGCAGATGGTGGCGCTGTTCAACGGCGTCGGTGGTGGTGCCGCGGCCCTGGTCGCGCTCCTGGAGCTGGCCGAGATCGTCGGGCACGGCGAGGACGTCGGATGGTTCGTGCTGCTGGCGACCGCCTTCACGATCGCTGTGGGCGCAGTGTCGTTCGCCGGATCGATCGTCACCTTCGCCAAGCTGCAGGACCTGATGACCTCGGCACCGGTGGTGTTCAAGGGTCTGCCCATCGTCTTCGGGATCGCGCTGCTCGCCACGCTCGGCCTCGCGGCCATCACCGTCGGCGACCCGGTTCTGTGGGCCGGCGTCGTGCTGGCCCTGGTCGGCCTCGGGGTCGGAGTCCTGCTCGTGCTGCCGGTCGGCGGCGCCGACGTGCCGATCGTGATCTCGCTGCTCAACGCCTTCACCGGACTGACGGTGGCGGCGGGCGGCTACGTCCTCGACAACACACTCCTGCTGGTGGCGGGGACGCTCGTCGGGGCCAGCGGTACCTTCCTGACCCTGCTGATGGCCAACGCCATGGGGCGCTCGGTCGCCAACATCCTGTTCGGCGCCCTGAAGGGCGGGTCGACGCTCGGCGGCGGCGAGGCGTCGGACCGCCCGGTCAAGTCGGCCCAGCCCAACGACGTCGCGATCATGCTGGGGTACGCCGACCGGGTGATCGTCGTGCCGGGCTACGGCCTCGCCGTCGCCCAGGCCCAGCACGCGCTTCGCGAGCTGGTCGACGTACTGGGGGAGCGCGACATCCAGGTCGACTACGCGATCCATCCGGTGGCCGGCCGGATGCCCGGCCACATGAACGTGCTGCTGGCCGAGGCGCAGGTGCCCTACGAGCAGCTCAAGGAGATGGCGGACATCAACGGCGACTTCAAGGACGCCGACGTCGTCCTGGTCGTGGGCGCCAACGACGTGGTCAACCCGGCCGCCAAGACCAGCCCCGGCGCTCCGATCTACGGGATGCCGATCCTCAACGCCGACGAGGCCAAGCAGATCATCTTCATGAAGCGCTCGATGCGCCCCGGCTTCGCGGGGATCGAGAACGAGCTGCTCTTCGACGAGAAGACCACGCTGCTCTTCGGCGACGCGAAGGACACCATGAGCAAGCTGCTCAACGCGGTGAAGGCTCTGTAACCCTGATCCCACGGGACTTTTGCCGCGTTCGCGCGTTGAACAATCTGACGGGGTACCACCGGCAGGAGGCACGAGGATGACCCAGCAGGACGACGAACGCCCGGCACGTTGGGAGGGGCACCGGTACGACGCTCCGGAGACCGACGAGACCCGCCGCGGCAAGGAGTGGAGCTACGCCGTCCTGGGCGCGTTGGTCGTATTGCTGCTCGTGCTGATCGCGACGGGGAAGGTCCCGTTCTTCGGCTGAGTCGGTCTGGGGCCGGGCCGCCTGTCTGGCCATCGGACGACGCGCGCGGAGGCGTTCAGCGATGGGGTCTTCGCCACCGCGATCACCCTGCTCGTGCTCGAGATCGGCGTGCCCGACGGCGTCGAGGATGACCTGCTGGGCGCACTGGCCGACCAGTGGCCGTCGTAATCACCGAGTACCTCCACCAGACCACCTCGGTGTTTGTTCGGCTGATCCTGCGTTCCTCCCGTTCCCGACGCGCCTGCTGGCCGAGAGCATCGGAAGGTCCGAGCCCGTGCGCGTCGCCGCGACCGTCCACGGGGGACCTGTGCGATCGCGGTGATCGGATATTTCGTGATCGCGGTGTTCATCCTCGTGCCGTTCCACGTGCTCCGGCGGCGGTCCCGCCGGACCGTAGGCTCGGTCGGCCCCGATGCCCTTCGACGCGAGACAGGATTTTCGTTTGCCGGTGGGCATACCGCAGGCTCGGCAACTGTTGTCCCAGCGAGCCCTCCGCAGGAACCACGCCACCCTCGCCACCGCCGACCGGGAGCACATCTCCATGAGCAGCACCACGTCAGGTCCCCACCAGGAGGGCCCGCCCGTCCAGAAGCGGCGACGTCACCTGATGGACCCGAACGCGCCTCGCCCAATACGCGACCCGCACGCCGAGGATCGGAGCCTCACCAACGTCCAGCGCTGGGTCATGTCGACCCTGGCCGTGACGACTCTCCTGCACCTGTCGGCCGGGGTGATCATCGCCGCCATGACGCACTCGAATCCGACCCTCAGTGCCCAGATCGGGCTGAACGTCATCGCCGGTGCGTTCGGGGTGATGGCGGTCGTCATCGCACTGGCCATCCACGGCCGACGCGTTCTCTCGTCGTGGCTCCTGATCGGCCCGCTGCCGACGGCTGTCGGTCTCTGGCTCACCCTCGGCTGACTTGTCGGGAGTGCCTGCCTACCCGGCGACGCCGTACAACCGGTCACCGGCGTCGCCGAGGCCAGGCACGATGTAGCCCTTCTCGTTGAGCTTCTCGTCCATGGCGGCGGTGACCACCCGCACCGGTACGTCGGTCCCGGCCAGGTCGCCCTCCAGCCGCTCGCACCCCTCGGGCGCAGCCAGCAGGCAGATCACCGTGATGTCGTCGGCGCCGCGCTGGGTGAGGAAGCTGATCGCGGCGGAGAGCGTTCCGCCGGTGGCCAGCATCGGGTCGAGCACGTAGCACTGGCGCCCCGCGAGATCCTCCGGCAGTCGTTCGGCGTACGTCGACGCCTCCAGCGTCTCCTCGTTGCGGACCATCCCGAGGAAGCCGACCTCGGCCGTCGGCAGCAGCCGCATCATCCCGTCGAGCATGCCCAGCCCGGCCCGCAGGATCGGCACCACGAGGGGCTTCGGTCGGGCGAGCTTGACGCCGGTCGTCGGCGCGACCGGAGTCACGATGTCCTTGGGCGACACCCGGACGTCTCGCGTGGCCTCGTAGGCCAGCAGGCTCACCAGCTCGTCGGCAAGCCGCCGGAACGTGGGTGAGTCGGTCTGCTCGTCGCGCAGGGTGGTGAGCTTGTGGGCCACGAGCGGATGGTCGACGACGTGGGTGCGCATGGGCGAAACCCTAGGCCACGGCGGCCGATCAGGCGTCCGCGAGCACGAGTAAAGGGTTGGCCGAGGGCGCGGGTTCTGCCACTCTGGAGGCGAACCCCGTTGGGTCCGACCGCGTGTTCGGGAGGAGTGAGATGGCCGACCAGGTGGACGGAGTGGACTTCGCGCTGGCCGCATACCGGGAAGAAGGCGTCTGGCAGGTCGAAGAGCTTGCCCACGACACGCTCGGTGACATCGAGTCCCTCTCCCACGCCCTGCGCCGATTTCCCGGCGACGGCGGGGCGGTCGGACTGGTGGGGATCGACGAGGACTTCTTCGTGATCGTCCGGGTCGCGGGGGCCAACACCCGGGTCCTGCTCTCCGACGTGACCGCGGCCGACGAGTGGGAGCTCGCCGCCTCCGCGGTCGCGTTCCTGGGCCTGCCACCGCCGGAGGACGAGGACGACCAGGTCCCGGCCGGCGACCTCGACCTGCTCGGCGACCTCGGCATGGGCGCCATGGACATGGGCGTGCTCCTCGACGACTACGACCTCTACCCCGACGAGTTGCTCTCCGACGTGACCCGTCGGCTCGGGTTCGGGTCGCTCTTCGACGAGGCCGTCGGCCTCGCGTCGGCCTGAACGAGCGACCGATGAGCCCCTCGTACGACCTGCCGATGGGCGCCGCCCTCGATGAGGCCCGGGCGGCTCTGGCGACCGGCGACGTCCCGATCGGCGCGGTCGTGGTCGATCCGGGCGGTGCGCTAGTTGGCCGTGGCCGCAACGTGCGCGAGGCGGAGGGCGATCCGACCGGGCACGCCGAGATCGTGGCGTTGCGCGAGGCGGCGAAAGCGATCGGCAGCTGGCGGCTCGAGGGCTGCACGCTCGTCGTGACGCTGGAGCCGTGCACGATGTGCGCCGGGGCCGTGGTGCTGGCCCGGGTGGCGCGGGTGGTCTTCGGGGCGTACGACGAGAAGGCCGGCGCGGTGGGCAGCCTGTGGGACGTGGTGCGTGACCGGCGCCTCAACCACCGGCCCGAAGTGCTCGCGGGGGTCATGGCCGCGGAGTCGACCGCCCTGCTGGACGAGTTCTTCCGTGGCCAGAGGACGTCGTGACCGCCCGCCGGCTGCCCCGACGCCACGACCTGGCGCCGCTGATGAGGTTCAAGCGGCCGGTGCTGTCTCCGACGCAGCGCCGACTGGCCGCTGCGCTGACGATCGAGGACCTGCGGCAGACTGCGAAGCGGCGTACTCCCCGCGCGGCGTTCGACTACACCGACGGTGCCGCCGACGCCGAGGTGTCGCTGAGCCGGGCCCGCCAAGCCTTCGCGGACGTGGAGTTCCACCCCTCGATCCTCCGTGACGTGTCGAAGGTCGACACCTCCCGCGAGGTGCTCGGGGTGCGGACGGCGCTGCCGTTCGGGATCGCCCCCACCGGCTTCACTCGCCTGATGCAGACCGAGGGCGAGATCGCCGGGGTGACGGCCGCCGAAGCCGCGGGCATCCCCTACACGCTCTCGACGATGGGGACCACCTCGATCGAGGACGTCGCGGCGGCCGCTCCCGGGGCGCGGAAGTGGTTCCAGCTCTACATGTGGAAGGACCGCGAGCGGTCCATGGCGCTGGTCGAGCGGGCCGCCAAGGCGGGGTTCGACACCCTCATGGTCACGGTCGACGTACCCGTCGCCGGGGCGCGGCTGCGCGACACCCGCAACGGCTTCACGATCCCGCCGACGCTCACCCCACGCACCGTCGCCAACGCCCTGCCCCGACCCGCGTGGTGGTTCAACCTGCTCACCACCGAGCCGCTCGCGTTCGCCTCGCTCGACTCGTGGTCGGGCACGGTCGGCGAGCTCCTGGACACGATGTTCGACCCGACGGTGACGTACGACGACCTGGCGTGGATCCGCGATCAGTGGCCGGGGAAGGTGTCGGTCAAGGGCGTGCAGACCGTCGATGACGCCCGCAGACTCGCCGACACGGGGGTCGACGCGATCGTCCTGTCCAACCACGGCGGCCGGCAGCTCGACCGGGCGCCGGTGCCGTTCCACCTGCTGCCGTCGGTCGTGGAAGCCGTCGGCACCGACGTCGAGGTGCACCTCGACACGGGGATCATGTCGGGCCAGGACATCGCGGCCGCGATCGCCCACGGCGCCCACTTCACCCTGGTCGGCCGGGCCTACCTCTACGGCCTGATGGCCGGCGGCCGGCCCGGCGTGGACCGGGCCATCGACATCCTGCGCGGCCAGCTCGAGCGGACCATGCGGCTGCTCGGAGTCTCGTCCCTCGACGAGCTCGAGCCGGGGCACGTCACGGCTCTGCGCCGGCTGGTCCCGCGGGACTGATCGCCCCCGACCGATGAGTTCTCGATCCTCCGGCAGTCTTGACGGCATGGATCCCCTGGACTTCGACCCTGCCGCGACCACCATGGCGCGCCTGGTCACCCGTGTGACGGACGACCAGCTGACCGCCCGGACTCCCTGCCCCGACTACACGGTCGCCGACCTGGTCGATCACATCGGGGGGCTCGCCTTCGCGTTCACGCAATCGGCCCGTAAGGGCGAAGTGCCCGGAGGCGGTGGGCCGGGTGACGGCTCCCGGCTCGAGGAGGGATGGCGCGAGCGGATCGTCGCCCAGCTCGCCGAATTGGCGGAGGCGTGGCGGGACCCGGCGGCGTACGACGGCATCACGATGGCCGGCCCCATCGAGATGCCGGCCGAGGTGGCCGCACTCGTCGCGCTGGACGAGGTCGTCGTGCACGGCTGGGACCTGGCCCGAGCAACCGGCCAACGCCTCGACGTCGACGACGCGTCCGCGTCCGCGTGCCTGGCGTTCGTCGAGTCCTTCGACACCCCGGCGGACGACGACGGCGGGCTGTTCGGCCCACCGGTCCCGGTCCCGGCCGACGCCGACGTGCTCGACCGGCTGATCGGCGCCACCGGACGCGACCCCTCCTGGACCCCGTGATCGATTTCGGGCCGCTCCGCCGTCTCCGGTAGCCTTCCCGGCGGTGGCGTGTCCGAGCGGCCTAAGGAGAACGCCTCGAAAGCGTTTGTGGGTGCAAGCCCACCGAGGGTTCAAATCCCTCCGCCACCGCCAGGCAGTGCTCCGACCAAGATCTGGGCAAAGTCATGTCGACGCCGTCTCGTGCTCCCGATGGGACACGGGGCGGCGTCTTCGTGTCCTCACCGGGACCCGGGTGGCGTCGCTCCGGGCGCCCACATCGACACTCACAGGGGATGGGATCAGGCGCTGTGCTGTCCTTCTCGCCGACTGGCGAGTTGGGTCAGCGTGTCGGCCGGATGTCGGCCCCCAACTCGCCAACCGGTCGGCCCTTCGACCCGTCGCGCGATGAGTTCACGACCGCGGCCGTGGGGCCACCCGCCCGCCCGGGAGGCCCCACTCGTGTGGCGGCTAGGCCGGTGCTCCTGCCACCGGCGGAGCAGCTGCGGCGCCGTGCTCGCCCCGGCGTACGACGTACCCGGTGGCCAGGAACGCGATGCCCCAGACGATGGCGACGAGTCCCAGCACCCAGGCGATGGCCACGGCCGACGATCCGGGGTTGGCGACGAACAGGACGCCCAGGATCACGTCGACACCGGCGGTCACGAGCAGCAGCCATCGCGGAGCGTCGTGGGTCGCACCGAAGGCAGCGAACACCTCGAAGGCACCACGCACGATCAGCCAGATGCCGAGGATCCAGGTCAGTGTCACCGCAGCGACGGCCGGGCTGAAGATCGCGAAGAAGGCGGCGATGAGGGCGGCCACGCCCATCGCGATCAGCAGGATCCGTGCGGAGGTCGGTGTGCCCTTCTCGAAGGCCTGGGCGAACGACCCGACGCCGTCGACCAGGGCCCAGGCTCCGAAGAGGATCGCGAGGGCGATGGCGGTCTCGAGCGGCCACGCCAAAGCCAGGATGCCGAAGACGACCGCAAGGCCGCCGCGAACCATCAGCATCTTCCAGGAGAGATTGAGCCAGTCGTGGGTCATGGCGACCATCCTCTGCGCAGACGGACGCTGCGCCTGATTCGATGGTAGGACTCGGGAACGACGGCGTGACAGTTGCTGGGCTGGACCGGTCATGCCCGTCCATTGGGGGACCTTGCACCCGCCATTGCCCCGCCTCTTGGGGGTGGGCTGGATGGACCGCCCGTGCGACGAGTTCGTGCGCGAGCTGCGCCGCGAGGCACCGGACTGCGGACTGGTCGAGCTCCAGCCGGGAGGCGTCTGGCGCGGCGCGGACTGACGGGGCACCCGGTTTCAGGTGGAATAGCCCCATGCACCTCTACGAGTTCGAAGGCAAGCGGCCCACCGTCCACCCCGAGGCGTTCGTGGCGCCGACCGCCACCCTGATCGGCGACGTGACCGTCGAGAAGGGCGCGAGCGTCTGGTACGGCGCGGTGCTGCGCGCCGACATCTGCACGATCGTGGTCCGGGAGGGTGCCAACGTCCAGGACAACTCGGTCCTCCATGCCGGGCCCGACCAGACCGTCGACGTCGGCCCCGGCGCCACGGTCGCCCACACCTGCGTGGTGCACGGCGCGGTGGTCGCCGAGCGGGCGCTGGTCGGCAACGGCAGCACCGTTCTGGACGGCGCCCGGATCGGGGCCGGGTCGATGGTCGCCGCAGGCGCGCTGGTCACCCCGCAGACCGAGATCCCGGACGGGGTCCTGGCCGCCGGGGCACCCGCCAAGGTCCGGGGCCCCCTCGAGGGGACCCCGGCGCAGTTCTGGGTCGAGACCAACCCGTCGTACTACGCCGAGCTGGCGCAGCGGCACCTCGCCGGGGTCGTCGAGGTCGAAGCATGAGCGTGCACGTAGAGGTCGAGGGCTCGGTGACCACGGTGGTCCTGGACCGTCCCGAGGCCCGCAACGCCGTTGACCGGCAGGCGGCCGAGGGGCTCGCCGCCGCCTTCCGCGAGTTCGACGCCGACGAGAGCCAGTCGGTGGCGGTGCTGTGGGGCGCAGGCGGCACGTTCTGCGCAGGCGCCGACCTCAAGGAGATGGACAACCGCGTCGAGCCCGACGGGGACGGGCCGATGGGCCCGACCCGGATGCGGCTCCGCAAGCCGGTGATCGCCGCGATCGAGGGGCATGCGGTGGCCGGCGGACTGGAGCTCGCGCTGTGGTGCGACCTGCGGGTGGCGGCGAGCGACGCCGTGCTCGGCGTCTTCTGCCGGCGTTGGGGCGTCCCACTGATCGACGGCGGCACGGTGCGCCTGCCCCGACTGATCGGCACCAGCCGGGCCATGGACCTGATCCTCACCGGGCGGCCCGTCGAGGCGGCCGAGGCTGCAGCGATCGGGCTGGTGAACCGTGTGGTGTCACCGGGCACGACGCGGGACCGGGCCGAGCTGCTCGCCCACCAGCTCGCCGAGCTTCCCCAACGCTGCCTGCGCAACGACCGGCTCTCGGTGCTGGACCAGGAGGGGAGACCCGAGGTAGCGGCGATGGCCGCAGAGCTCGGGTACGGCGCGGACTCCCTCACCGAGGCACTGGACGGTGCGGCGAGGTTCGTGGCGGGGGCCGGCCGGCATGGCGCCGACGCGAGCGACGAATGACCGCTCAGCGAGGTGGGTCGAGGCAGACCGCGACGAGTGCGTGGGAGCGAGTGCTCGTGTAGACCTGCCACCCACGGTCAAAGCTGACCACCTCCAGCCCGCTCTGGCTGCGGATGATGGCCGACCGCGGGGTCCTGCCGTCGCCGAACCCGTCGGAGGAGCAGTCGTAGCGCTTCATCAGCTTGACCTGGGCCGGGGTCGGGGACTGCACGCCGAGTGGTCCGCTGGGGAGCTCGGGGGTCGGGGCGAGGTTGACCAGGCCCACGAGGATCACGCCAGCGACCAGCGTGCGCGCCATCGTGCGTACGCCGGCACGACCGAGCTGGCCGCGCATCGTCCGGCGTGACCGGACCACCGGAGGCCGCTGGGGACGCGGCCCCGCATGGCGTCCTGCGTGGCGCCGGGGACGTCGCATGATCCTCCTCCGGTCTGGCCCAGGCTGCTGCCCGAGAGCGTGTTCACCCGGTCCAACGACGAGACCGCGGGACGGTCACGACCCATATGCTCGCGCCGTGACCTCCCTTCGACCGGCCCAGGACGGCGCCTGGTTCTCCTCGCCCGACGACGCCGCGACGCGTCTCCACGGCGCCGGATACCTGGCCGACGCCACCACCGCCACGACGACGTACCTGTCCGGGGCGCTGGAGAAGCCGCTGCTCGTCGAGGGCCCTGCCGGGGTCGGCAAGACCGAGCTCGCGAAGGCGGTGTCGCGGGCAACGGGGGCCGAGCTGGTGCGACTCCAGTGCTACGAGGGTCTGGACGAGGCGCGTGCGCTCTACGAGTGGAACTACAAGAAGCAGCTGCTCCGGATTCAGGCCATCGGCGGGGACGCGTCCTGGGACGAGACCCACGACGACATCTTCACTGACGAGTTCCTGCTGACGCGGCCGCTGCTCACGGCGATCCGGCGTGAGGAGCGGACGGTGCTGTTGATCGACGAGGTCGACAAGACCGACGTCGAGGTCGAGGGCCTGTTGCTGGAGATCCTCTCCGACTTCCAGGTCACGATCCCCGAGCTCGGCACCCTCGCCGCGCGCCGCCGCCCCTTCGTCGTCCTGACCTCCAACGCGACCCGCGAGCTGTCGGAGGCGCTCAAGCGGCGGTGCCTCTACCTGCACCTGGACTACCCGGACGCCGACCGCGAGCGCGCGATCGTCACCTCACAGGTGCCCGAGCTCGAGGACAAGGTGGCCCGCCAGCTGGTGGCGTCGGTTGCCCGGTTGCGCGAGCTGGAGCTGAAGAAGGCACCCTCGATCGCCGAGTCCGTCGACTGGGCCCGCACCCTGATCGCGCTGGAGATCGGCGACCTCGACGAGAAGGCGGTGGCCGACACCCTCGGCGTCGTCCTCAAGCACGCCTCCGACCACGACCGGGCCGTCCGCGAGCTGCGGCTGCGCTGATGAATTCCTCCGGTTTGGTCGACCGCCACATCGCCTTCCTCGAGGCGCTGCGGTCGGCCGGGCTGTCGGTGTCGCTGGCCGAGAACCTCGACGCGATCGCGGCGCTCCAGGCGCTGCACTGGGGTGAGCGCTCGACGGTTCGGGACGCGTACGCCGCCACGCTGGTCAAGCGCCAGTCGCAACGGCCGACGTTCGACGCGCTGTTCGACCTCTACTTCCCGGGGCTCGTCGGGTCGGGGGTCGCCGCGGACGACACCAGCGCGGAGATCGTCCGTGACGGCGCGGATGCGTTGCGCGGCTTCCGCGACGAGCTGCTGGCAGCCCTCGGTGAAGGCGACGACGCGGAGCTGCAGCGGCTGGCCGTCGAGGCGGTCGGGCGCTTCGGGGCGATGCCCGGCCGGGGACCCGGCTTGAGCTCCTGGTCGGCCTACACCGCACTCCAGCGGATCGCGCCGGACGACCTGGTCGAGCAGCTCGTCTCGGCGCTGCTCGCACAGGGGCGCGTCGACGAGGAGGCCCGTCGGGTCGCGGGCCGCAGGATCGGCGCCTTCACCCGCGTGGTCGAGGGTGACGCCCGGCGCCGGATCGCGGAGGAGAAGGGGCCCGACCACGTCGCCGAGGTGGCCGTCCGGCCGACGATCGACCGGCTCGACTTCACCTCGGCCCGCAAGGCCGACCTGGAGGAGATGCGTCGCGAGATCTACCCACTCGCCCGGCGACTAGCAGCCCGGCTGACCAAGGAACGGCACGCACGGAGGCGCGGGCCGCTGGACTTCCGGCGTACCGTCCGTGCCTCGATCTCCACCGGCGGAGTTCCGCTGACGACCCACCATCGTCCCCGGCGCCCGCACCGCACCGAGCTGGTGGTGCTCTGCGACGTGAGCGGTTCGGTGGCGAACTTCGCGCAGTTCACGCTGCTGCTGGTGTTCGCGCTGCGCGACCAGTTCCACAAGGTCCGGGCGTTCACGTTCGTCGACCACGTCCACGAGGTGACCCGTCACTTCAAGCCGGGCGCCGACGTCGCGGACGTGATGGCCGACCTTGTGGCGAGCACGGCGCATGCCGCGCTCTGGGGCCGCACCAACTACGGCAGGGCATTCGCGAAGTTCGCCGAGGAGGCGCCCGACGCGCTGGGCCCGAAGACGTCGCTGCTGATCCTCGGCGACGCCCGGTCCAACTACAGCGACCTGAACGTCCCGGTGCTCGCGGACCTGGCGGGCAGGTGTCGGCATGCCTACTGGCTGAACCCAGAGCACCCGCGGCACTGGGACACCGGCGACTCGGCCGCCGGTCCCTACGGGAAGGTCGTCCCGATGGTGGAGTGCCGCAACCTCACCCAGCTCGGGGAGTTCGTGCACGACCTCGTGTGAAGCCCTGCGCTCACTCGGCCAGAGCGAGGTCCACGGCCGCTTCGACGTGCACCTGGGTCGTGGGGAACGCCGGGACCGGGCAGTCGTCCTGCCCGATCAGGAGCTCGATCTCGGTGCACCCGAGGATCACGCCCTGGGCGCCGCGGTCGACGAGCGAGTCGATGACCCGGAGGTACGCCGCTCGCGACTCGTCACGCACGATGCCGTGCACCAGCTCGTCGTAGATGACGTCGTGCACCACCTGCTGCTCGTTCGGCTCGGGCACGCTCACGTCGAGTCCGTGGCCCGCGATCCGATCGGTGTGGAAGGTCTCGCGCATGCTGAAGCCGGTCCCGAGAAACGCCACCGATTCCAGTCCCGCGGCCGCCACGGCTCGCGCCGTCACGTCGGCCAGATGGACGAAGGGGATCGAAGTGGCCTCCTCGATCCGGTCGGCGACCTTGTGCATCGTGTTCGTGCAGAGCAGGAGCAGCTCGGCGCCGCCGTTCTCGAGCACCTGGGCCTCCTGGGCCAGCAGTCGGCCCGCGGACTCCCAGTCGCCGGCCCGTTGCATCTCCTCGATGGGTGCGAAGTCGACCGAGGACATCAGGCACCGTGCGGAGTGGAAGCCGCCGAGCCGCTCGCGGACGCGCTGGTTGAGCAGGGAGTAGTAGAGGGCGGTGCTCTCCCAGCTCATCCCGCCCAGCAGGCCGATCTTCTTCACCCGACCACCATGGCGGGTGCCCGCGGCCGTGGTCCAGCACACGGACGATCGCCGTAACCCAGCCTCCGGGGCCCTCGTTGGTCCGGATGAGAGCACCCACTGCCAACACCAGGAGAAACCCATGCCGGTCGGACGACGTGCGCGCAGCATCGCGATCGGCGTCGTGGCCGGCGCCGTGTCCGCGCTCGGCCCCGGCGGCCAGGCCGCGGCGGCCGAGGGTCAGACACCGGTGGGCGACGTACGCCGGGTGGTGTTCGTCGGCAACAACTGGGCCGGAACCGCAGACGTCCTGGCGCCGGGGACGTTCGACAAGCTCGGCACGATCAACATCATTCCGGACCGCGAAGAGCGGATGCAGGAGATCGCGTCCAACCCCGAGCGGCTCGCCTACTTCCTGGCCATCCGCGAGGTGATCGGCGAGGGCAACGACCAGTACGTCGATGACATGTACTCCTCCAACGACGGTCGGCTGATGATCGTCTCGCGCCCGTCGTTCGCCGACGTCGTCGCGATCAGCCTCGAGACCGGCGACATCGTGTGGCGCTTCCCGGTGGCCGGCCAGCGCTCCGACCACATGGCGATCTCACCGGACGGTCACGAGGTCGTGGTCAGCGCCTCGACCGGCAACGTGGTGCACGTGCTGCGGGTCTCCGACGGCAAGGAGCTCGGCCAGTTCCCGTCCGGTGGTTCGCCCCACGAGAACGTCTACGTCGACGGCGGCGAGCGGATCATCCACGCCAGCATCGGCATGGTCTACACGCCGCTGGACCAGCCGCCCATGGACCCCACCAAGGGCGAGCGGGTGCTGCAGATCGTCGACGCCGACACCCACGAGGTGCTGCGCCGCTACGACCTGCGCAAGGCGCTCGACGAGCGCGGGCTCGAGGACTTCAGCACCGCCGTTCGACCGATGACGCTCTCCCCCAACGAGGGGAAGATCTACTTCCAGCTCTCCTTCTTCCACGGCTTCCTCGAGATGGACCGGTCCTCCGGCGAGATCCAGCGCGTCAAGAGTCTGCCGAACCTCGTCCCGGACATGCCGCGGGAGCAGTACCTCCTCGACTCCGCCCACCACGGCATCGCGATGAACCCGAGCGGCACCAAGATCTGCGTCGCCGGAACGATGTCGGACTACGCCACCGTGGTGGAGCGCGACAGCTACCAGCGTGGGAAGCTGCTCAAGAAGGAGGACGGCAAGCCCTACTGGGTGACGCCGAGCTGGGACGGCGACTACTGCTACATCTCGTGGAGCGGCACCGACCAGGTCTCCAAGATCTCCTACCGCACCGGCCGGATCGTCGACACTGCCAACGTCGGCGATCACCCGCAGCGGGTCCGCAACGCCTTCGTCGAGCAGTCGCTGATCGACGGCCTGCCCCAGAGCTGACAACAAGCACGACTCAACCGGCAGCAAGCCCCCACTCACCGGGTGGGAAGCCCCCACTCAACGAGTCAGGAAGCCGGCCAGGCGGTCAAGTCCGGTGATGACGTCGTCGCGGGGGCCGGCGAAGCTGAGCCGGATGTAGCGGTGGCCGGCCTCGGTGTCGAAGTCGATGCCGGGCGCGACCGCGACCCCGGTCTTGCCGAGCAGGTCGTGGGCGAAGCCCATCGAGTCGTCGGTCAGGTGGCCGACGTCGGCGTACACGTAGAACGCACCGTCGGCCGGCGCCAGCCCGGTGATCCCGAGCTCGGGCAGCCCCTCGAGCAGGAGGGCGCGGTTGCCGGCGTACCGCGCGACATGACCGTCCAGCTCGGCGTACGACGCATCGTCGAAGGCGGCGCACGCCGCGAACTGCGCCAGGACGGGCGGGCAGATCGTGAAGTTGCCGGTGAGTACCTCGACCGGTCGCCGCAGCCGCTCGGGGACCAGCATCCAGCCGATCCGCCAGCCCGTCATCGAGAAGTACTTCGAGAACGAGCTGAACACGATCGCCTCGCGCGAGGTCTCCCACGCCGAGCGGGAGAGCGGGGTCTCGCCGTCAAGAGGGGCGTACTCGATGCCGTGGTAGATCTCGTCGGAGATCAGCTGCACGCCGCTGCGCTCGCACCACGCCGCGATCGCCCACAGCTCCTCCGGCAGGAGCATGGTGCCGGTCGGGTTGGCGGGGCTGGCCACGACGACGCCACTGAGTTCCGGGATGCGCTCGAGCTGAGCCACCGTCGGCTGGAACCTCGTCTCCGGTCCGCACGGCACCTCCACCACCTCGCACCCCAGCGCGGCCAGCACGTTGCGGTAGCAGGGGTAGCCGGGCCGAGCCATGGCCACCCGGTCGCCGGGTTCGAAGGCCGCGAGGAACGCGAGCAGGAAGCCACCGCTGGAGCCGGTCGTCACGATCACCTCGTCGGCCCTGACGTCGACGCCGTGGCGCTGCCGGTGGTGGTGGGCGATCCGCTCGCGCAGCTCGGTGATGCCCGGCGCCACGGTGTAGCCGAGCGGGTCGTCGGACTGCAGCAGCCGGACCGCCTCGGCCTTCACCGGGGCCGGTGCGCCCGTGCTCGGCTGGCCGGCGACGAGGTTGACCAGGTCGCCGTGGGTACGCCGGCGCTGGTCCGCTGCCGCCAGCAGGTCCATCACGTGGAACGGGGGAACGTTGGCCCGCGCCGCGACGGCGTACCGGCTTGTCATGAAGGGAAACTACCGGCCGGCGGCGTGCCGACCAGCCTTACGTCCAAAGAACGACCCCTCGCCGAGCTGGGTGCCCGAGGCGTAGCCCTTGCCGTCCTGGGCCAGGTTGGAGGCACACGCTCCCGCCGCGTAGAGGCCGGTGATCGCCGTGCCGTCGGGTCGCAGCGCCTGGCCGTCCACGCTGGTGCGGATGCCGCCGAGGGTGAAGCCGGCGTAGAGCGCGTGGCCGAGGGTGAGGTCGTAGGCACCCCACGGGCCGGTCGACTGCGGCGCCAGCCAGTCGGGGTGCTTGTGGAAGTCGGGGTCCTCGCCGCGCGCGGCGTACTCGTTGTAGCGCTCCAGGGTCGCGACCAGGGATCCCGGCGGCAGGTCCAGCCCGGCCTCCATCTCGGGCACCGTCTCCCAACCGTCGATGAACGGTGCCAGCGGCATCTGGGGGTGCTCGATGTGCTCGCTGTCGACGACGAGGTACGCCGTCGCATCGGGCTGTTCCATCACGAAGCCGGAGGTGCGGGCGTGATAGGAGTCCTCCGCGACGAACCGCTGCCCGAGCTTGTTGACGATCAACCCCTTCACCAGCGATGAGGGCGGGTAGAACGGGGCGGTGACGAACGGCTGCTCCATGTGCTTCAGCTCGGCGCCGGCCGAGGCGCCGAGCCGGATGCCGAGCCCGTCGTCGTAGGTCGACCCGAGCGTGAACAGCTTGGAGCCAAGGGCGGGTGTGTGCTCGGCGACCATGTCGGCGTTCATCACGAACCCGCCCGCGGCGAGAACGACGGCGCCGGCCGCGACCACCCCGGTCTCGGCGAAGCGGCGCCAGGCCAGGCCGACGACGGCTCTGTCGTCGTCGACGACGAGCCCGGTCGCACCGGTCTCGTACCGGACCGCGACCCCGGCCTCCTCGACCCGGTCGCGGAGCAGGTCCATGACGAGCTTTGCGCCCTCGGTGTCGCCGGGCACCGGCACCTTGTGGCCGCGAGGGGCGGGTGCGGCCCGGTCGCGGAAAGGCCAGACGTTCTCGTTGCCGCTGTACATCAACCCCTCGGTCCCGGGCTGGATCACCGCCTTCTCGGGGTAGAACGAGCGCTCGAACTCGAAGCCGAGCCCTTCGAGCCAGTCGAAGTGCTCCACCGAGCCGTCGCAGTAGGCCCGGATCTTCTCCGGTTCCGGGTCGCGCGAGACGGACAGGAGGTACTGGTACATCTCGTCGGGGGAGTCGGCCTGGCCGGTGGCCTGCTGCACCGCCGTACCGCCGCCGAGGTAGAAGTGGCCGCCTGACATGCTGGACGTGCCGCCGTGGACGGCGGCGCGCTCGAGCAGCAGGACCCGGGCGCCGGTCCGCGCCGCCTCGAGGGCGGCACAGCCGCCGGCGATTCCGAAGCCGACCACCACGACGTCCCAGGTCTCCACGCTCGGGGGCAGCGCAGCGGCCGGCACCACCTCGGGCAGGTCGGTTCCGGACAGCTCGGCCATGGGCCCAGACTAGAACATGTTTCAGTTTGTGGGGAGAGGTGGCTCACGCGCGTGATCAGCCGCCGGTTGGGTAGTGGTAGCCAGATGAGAGGACAAGAGATGGCGCAGCGGACCATCGCTGGGCGCTACACCATGCTCCGCGAAGTCGGGCGCGGCGGGATGGGGAGCGTCTGGCTCTCCCGGGACGAGCGGCTGGGCCGCCAGGTCGCGGTCAAGCAGGTGGGCCACGTGACCGGTGAGGCCCCCGACGTGGCCAGGGCCATGCGGGAGGCCAGGTCGTCGGCCCCGCTGAACCACCCCCATGTGGTCGCCATCTACGACGCGATCGACGAGGGCGACCACATCTGGTTGGTCATGGAGTACGTCGACGGGCGAACGCTCGCGCAGATCATTGCCGAGGACGGACCGGTCCCCCCGGAGCGCGCGGCGGAGATCGGTGCCCAGGTCGCGGACGGGTTGGCGGCGGCGCACGCGCGGGGCACGGTCCACCGCGACATCAAGCCGAGCAACATCCTGATCGGACCGGACGGCCGGGCGAAGATCTCGGACTTCGGCATCTCTCGCACCGCGGGAGACGACACCCTGACCCAGACCGGCATGTTGAGCGGGACGCCGTCCTACCTGTCGCCTGAGATCGCCCGCGGTGAGGATCCGTCGCCGGCCTCGGACGCCTGGGCGCTGGGCGCCACGCTCTTCGCTGCCGTCGAGGGGCGGCCGCCGTACTCCTCGCAACCCAACCCGCTCGCGACGCTCGCCAACATCGCCAGCCAGCCGCCGCCCCGTCCGGAGCGTGCCGGCGTGCTGACCGAGCCGATCAGCCGGATGATGGATCCGGACCCGCAGTCGCGCTGGGCCGTGACCGATGCCGCACACGCGCTGCGCCGGATCCACGCGCGGCACCGCACCGACCGGACCCGCGAGGAGACCGCGGCGTTCGGCCCAGGCGCCGGTGCGGTTGCCGCAGCCACCCCTACCCAGCCACACCCGGCGCCGACGCGTGAACCTACCCCGGAGCCGACTCCGACGCCGATCCCGGAGCCAAGCGAGCGGACCCCAACGCCGTCTCCGCCGGCCCAGACACCTGCGCCCGTCCCGAGCCGGCGGCCCCGCCGGACACGGGCGGTCCTGGTGGTCCTCGGGATCGTCGCCGTCCTGGTGATCCTGGCGGGCCTCGGGACGTTCCTGCTCGGGGACGACCCGTCCGCCACCACGGGAGACACGACGGAACCCTCCGGGGAGGCCGGCCAAACGGGCGCGGCGCCGGAGGAGACCGACCCCGAGAACGCACCGGGCGGAGCCGCGGAGCCCTCCAGCAGTGCGAGCCGTGAGGCCTTCGTCGAGGACTACTACGCCGCACTTCCCGACGACACCGAGACCGGCTGGTCGCAGTTGACGCCGGGCTTCCAGCGGGAGGTCGGGAGCTACGAGGACTACGAGGGATTCTGGTCCACCATCGACTCGGTGACCGTCGAGGACGTCCAGCCCGCCGGGCCCGGCGCGGTCGACGCCACACTCGTCTACACGACCGATGGCAGCAGCCAGAGCGAGGTGCGGCGGATCGAGCTCGCCGGGACCGAGGGCGACTACCTGATCAGCGGCGACGCGATCGTCGGCTGACCGGTCGACCGGCTGACCGTCCTCCCGGGGGACGACCGATAGGATCGGCCACACCGCCGATCGCCCGGAAAGCGAGCCCGTGACCTTCGACGTCCATCAGCTCGACAACTTCGTGCTGATGGCCTCCGCCGTCACCCTTCTCGCGATCCTCGCGGCCCAGGTCTCCTCACGTGCCGGGTTGCCGAGCCTGTTGCTCTACCTGCTGATGGGCGTCGCCCTGGGCGAGGACGGGCTCGGGATCAACTTCGAGGACGCACAGCTCGCGCACGCCCTCGGCTTCGTGGCCCTCGCCGTCATCCTGGCCGAGGGCGGCCTGACCACGAACTGGCCGGACGTGCGCCCGACGATGAGGCTCGGTGTCTCGCTGGCCACGGTCGGGGTGACCGTCTCCATCACCGTCGTCGCTCTCGCCGCTCACTACCTGCTCGGGATTCCCTGGGAGCTGGCGGTCCTGCTGGGCGCGGTCACCTCGCCCACCGACGCCGCGGCGGTGTTCTCGGTGCTGCGGGTGGTGCCGCTGCCCAGACGGCTGGCCGGCGCCCTGGAAGCCGAGTCCGGACTCAATGACGCACCGACGGTCGTCCTGGTCACGCTCATCTCGACGGGCGCGGTGGCCGAGCAGTCGATCTTCGAGACCGCCGGGATCGTGGTCTTCGAGCTCGTCGTCGGAGTCCTGATCGGGCTGCTCTGCGGCTTCGGCGGAGCCTGGGTGATGCGCCGGGCGGCGCTGCCCTCCTCGGGGCTCTACCCGCTGTCCGTGATGACCTTCTGCTTCCTCGGGTACGGCGGTGCGGCCGCCGTGCACGGCTCCGGCTTCGCCGCCGTCTACGTGGCCGCTCTGGTGCTGGGCAACAGCGAGCTCCCACACCGGGCCGCGACCCGGTCGTTCGCCGAAGGAGTGGCCTGGCTGGCCCAGATCGGGCTGTTCGTCATGCTCGGGCTGCTGCTGTCGCCCGGCGAGCTCACGCTGTCCACGGTGTGGCTCGCGCTGGTCGCCGGACTCGTGCTGACCGTGGTCGCCCGGCCGCTGTCGGTCCTCGCCAGCGCCGTCGTCGCGCCCTTACCGTTGCGGGAGCTGTCGTTCCTCTCCTGGGCTGGTCTGCGAGGGGCGGTGCCGATCGTGCTGACCACCATCCCGCTCGCCGAGGGGGTCGAGGACAGCAACCGGCTTTTCAACCTGGTCTTCGTCATGGTGGTGATCTACACCTTGCTGACGGGCCCGACCCTGCCGTTCGCGGCCAAGTGGCTGAGGGTGGCGCGGCGTTCCGAACCGCGCGGTCTCGAGGTCGAGGTGGCCCCGTTGGAGCGGGTCGCCGCCGACCTGCTGCAGGTGACGATCAGCCCGGTCTCGAAGATGCACGGCGTCGAGGTGGGTGAGCTCCGATTGCCGGTGGGGGCCTCGGTCTCGCTCGTGATCCGGGCCGGCCAGATCCTGGTGCCCGAACGACGTACGGTCCTGCGACACGGCGACGACCTCCTGGTCGTCACCCCCCGCAAGCTGCGGGAGAAGACCGAGGAACGGTTGCGCCAGGTGTCGTCCTCCGGGCGGCTGGCACAGTGGCTCGGCCGCGCGCCCCGCCGGGGCGGCTGAACGCTAGGTCACCGGCGGGCTGCAGATCTCGACTTCCTGCCCAGCAGGCACGGACCGCGGTCCCTTCACCAGCGTGGTGTACCTGTCGCCGACGAGGACCGTGACGCCGACGCCCGGCGCCTCCCGTTGGAGCACACGCGTCGCAGGGCCCAGGCGGCTGGCGACCAGACGTACGTCGGGGCTGGTGGGCGACGGCGCCCAGATCGCGGCGCGCACGACCCGGGCGTTCGAGGGAGCGTTGCCCGTGTCGCCCTCGGCGAACCCGGCGTCGACGAACTCGGACATGGTGCGGCTGGCCAGCCCTTCGCGCCCACTGGCGTTGAAGACGCTGACCGTGACCTGGCCGGGGAACACCTTCTCCCCGGGCTGGACGACGGTCGCCACACACTTGGACGGCGTGGTCCTCCCGGGAAAGGGCTGGGTCAGTGCCGACCACCCCCAGAGTCCGCCGAGGACGACGAGCGCCGCCAGGGCGAGGAGGGTCAGGCCCGACCTCGCGGCCTGCTCCATCAGCCGGCCACCGGGTGCACGCGGGCGTGCAGGACGTTGCGCTGCTGGAGGGCGGCCCGGAGCGCGCGGTGCAGGCCGTCCTCGAGGTAGAACTCGCCGCGCCACTCGACGACGTGGGCGAACAGGTCGCCGTAGAACGTGGAGTCCTCGTCGAGCAGGAGGTCCAGGTGCAGGGTGTCCTTCGTGGTGACCAGCTCGTCGAGCCGCACCTGGCGTGGCGGCACCGAGGCCCAGGCCTTCGAGGTCAACCCGTGCTCCGGGTAGGGGCGCCCGTCGCCGACCCGCTTGAAGATCACGCTCGCGACTATAACCAGCCACCCGTCTAGGCTCCCGGCCATGAGCGGGAATCGTGACGCAGACGACCTCGAGCAGATTCGGCAGCTGAAGTACCGCTACCTGCGGACCCTCGACACCAAGCAGTGGGACGACTTCGCGGACTGCTTCGTCCCCGACGCCACCGCCGACTACGCCGGTCTCGCGTTCGCCGACCGCACCGCCCTGGTCGACTACATGCGGACCAACCTGGGACCGGCGATCGTCACCATGCACCACTGCCACCACCCGGAGATCGCTGTCGACGGCGACACGGCGACCGGTCGGTGGTACCTCCACGATCAGGTGATCTCGGCGGAGTACGGGTTCAAGCTCGAGGGGGCTGCGTTCTACGAGGACCGGTACGTGCGGACGGACGCCGGCTGGAAGGTCGACCACACCGGCTACGAGCGGACCTTCGAGGCGACGTACCAGCTGGCCGAGCTGCCCGGCTTCGCCCTGAAGACCGGCTCGTCCACCTGACTCAACGAATCAGAGCGACGGGTCGAGCCAGCCCAGCTGGACGACCTCGCGGCCGCGGTCGCGGGACACCAGTCGGCCGCGGCCCGGGGGCGCCGGCGCGGGCTTGAGGTTGCCGAGGAGCGGACCCTCGTCCGGGCTGCCCGACAGCAGCAGCCCCGGCGTCGCCAGGTCGCGCAGGGACTGGATGACCGGCTCGTAGAGGGCACGGGAGGCGCCACCGGAACGGCGCGCGAGGGCGAGGTGCAGGCCGACGTCGCGGGCCTGGGCCAGCAGCGGCTGCAGCAACGCGATCGGCGAGCTCTGCTGGGTGGCGACCAGGTCGTAGTCGTCGACGAGCACGAAGACCTCGGCCCCCCGCCACCAGGATCGGTTGCGCAGCTGGTCGGGGGTGACGTCCGGGCCGGCGATCCGCTTCTCGAGGTAGTCGGCCAGGTCCTTGAGCACCGGCGCGGTCTGGGCTCCCGAGGTCAGGTAGTTCAGGAGGTACTCGTCGGGGACCTCGCCCAGCAGCGACCGGCGGTAGTCGACGACCACGATCTGCGCCTGCTTGGGGGTGCGGGTGCGCATGATCTCCTGGGCGTAGGTGCGCAGCAGGGCGCTCTTGCCGGATCGGCCGTCCCCGAAGACCAACAGGTGGGGCTCTGAGTCGGCGTCCAGCCCGACCGGGGCCAGCTCCTTCTCGTTGACGCCGAGCAGGAGGAGCCTCTCCGGCAGGCCGGCGGAGGCCGCGTTGGTGCGGACCGTGTCGAGGTCGATGCGTTCGGGCAGCAGCCGCAGCTTCGGTCCGACCGGTCCCCGCCAGGCAGCGGCCACGCGCTTGACGAGGCCCTCGACGCCGTCGCCGAGCGTCGCGGGATCCGTGATCCCGTCGGTCCGGGGCAGCGCGCCGAGGAAGTGCTGCCTGCCCTGCTCCAGGCCCCGGCCCGGCCGGGCGGTGGGGACCAGCGCGGCCACCTTCCGGTCGATCTCGGAGTCGGTCGGGTCACCCAGCCGCAGCTCGAGCCGGGTGCCGAAGATGTCGCGCATGGCCGAGCGGAAGTCCGCCCACCGGGCGGCGCCGACGACGATGTGCAATCCGAAGGTGAGCCCTCGTGCCGACAACTGCTGGAGATCCACCTCGAGGTCGTCGAAGTCGGCGCGCAGCGTGGACCAGCCGTCGACCACGAGGAACACGTCGCCCCAGCCGTCGTCGACGCTGCCCGCCGCCCGGCGGGTGCGGTATGTCTCGATCGAGTCGATGCCGTGGGTCCGGAAGTAGGCCTCGCGACGGTCCACGACTCCCTGGACCTCGGCGACGATGCGACGTACGACGTCGGGCTCCGCCCGGGTGCCGACCCCCGCCATATGGGGGAGCGACGCCAGCGGCGCAAACGTGCCGCCGCCGAAGTCGAGCACGAAGAACTGGGACTCGAGCGGCGTGGTGGTCAGCGCCATGCTGGAGACGATGGTGCGCAGCAGCGTGCTCTTCCCGCTCCGCGGACCACCGACCACCGCGACGTGGCCGGTCGCGCCGGACAGATTGACGGTCATCGTGTCGCGGCGTTGCTCACGGGGCCGGTCAACGGTGCCGAGGGGGACGACGAGCCCACCGAGCCGGCGCCAGCGCGGCGAGACCAGGCCGAGCTCCGGGTCTTCCACGAGGTCCGGCATCAGCTGGTCGAGGGTGTCGGGCACATCGAGGGGCGGCAGCCAGACCTGGTGGGCCGACGGCCCGTGGCCGACCATCTGACCGACCGCGACGTCCAGCAGCGAGTGCTCCTGCTCGCCCTGCCGGACCGGGGTCGGCTCGGGCTCGGGAGGCGCGGGTTCGGGCTCGGCGGCCGCCAGCGCCTGCACCTCCGCGATCGTGAACGGCAGGATCCCCTGCAGCTGCCCGCCCTCGTCGCGCCGGACCCGCACCTTCCCGCTCGGCGGCCCGGAGACGTACGCCGCCTTGAACCGCACCAGGCTCGACTGGTCGGGCTTGAGGTACCCGAGTCCGGGGACCGGCGGCAGCTCGTAGGCATCCGGGACCCCCAGCACCGAGCGCGACTCCCCGGCGCTGAACGTGCGCAGCCCGACCCGGTAGGACAGGTGGGACTCGAGCCCGCGGAGCCGGCCCTCCTCGAGGCGCTGCGAGGCCAGCAGCAGGTGCAGGCCCAGGGAGCGGCCCAGCCGGCCGATGGCCACGAACAGGTCGATGAACTCGGGTTTCGCCGACAGCATCTCGGAGAACTCGTCGACGACGATGAACAGCGACGGCAGCGGCTCGAGGTCCTCGCCGGTCGCCCGGGCCTTCTCGTAGTCGCGGACCGACGCGAAGTTGCCGGCCTCGCGCAGCAGCTCCTGGCGGCGGATCATCTCGCCGGACAGGGCGTCCTGCATCCGGTCGACCAGCGTGAGCTCCTGGGCGAGGTTGGTGATCATCGCCGACACGTGCGGAATACCGGACATGCCGGCAAAGGTCGCGCCACCCTTGAAGTCGACGAGCACCAGGTTGAGGTGCTCGGGGGAGTGCGTCATCGCCAGTCCGAGGACGAGCGTGCGCAGGAGCTCGGACTTGCCCGAGCCGGTCGCCCCGATCACCAGTCCGTGCGGACCCATCCCCTGCTGGGCGGACTCCTTGATGTCGAGGTGCACCATCGCGCCGCCCTCGCCGAGCCCGATCGGCACCCGCAGACGGTCCCGGGCAGGCCGGTGTCGCCAGGCCACCGAGGGTGCGAAGGAGTGGACGTCGCCCAGGCCGAGCAGGTCCATGAAGTCGGTGGGACCGGTGATCTCGCCCGAGGAGGTCTCGGTCGGGCCGGCGGTCACCGTGTGCAAAGGGGCCATGCGCCGGGCGAACGCCTCGGCGGTGGCCAGGTCGCACCGGTCGGCCAGGGCCCGGATCGGCTCTTCGCGGAGCCGGAGCGCCGTCACCGGGGACCTGCCGTCCTCGGGACGGCCGCCGGCGCTGTCGTCGGCCGTGAGGGTGTTGAGCTCGAGCCGAAGCCCGGTGGGGTCCTCGAGCTCGTCCCAACGGGTCGGGAGGTCGAGCACGGTGACGCCGTGCAGACCGTCCGGCGGGACGACGTGGTTGCCGGGAGGCAACCGGGCGGCGTCGGTCACCAGCAGGATGTGGGGCGAGGCCGGACGTTCCTCGGCACCGAACCGCGGACGGTCGCTGAGGTCGGGCGGCAGCAGTGCGGCGATGTCGGCCAGCGACGTCGTGACCATCCGGCTCGGCCCGACGGCGTCCGACTGCTGGGCGCTCTGGGCGTGCGGGAGCCACTTCAGCCAGTCCCAGTGCGCGAGGTTTCGCTCGGTTGAGAGGACCGCGATCACCAGGTGCTCGGGGGCGTGGAACGCCGCCGCCGAGCAGAGCATCGCCCGGGCCAGGGCCCGCGCCGGCTCCTCCGGCCCGCACAGCTCGATCCGGTCGAAGGCCCTCAGGTCGATGCTCGCCGGCAGGTTCGGCTGCAGCCGGTGAACGACGAGCAGCCGGTGCAGCGCGGACGCGGCGGCCGGGTCGACCTGGTCGATGGGGGCGCTCTCCGGTGGGACCAGCTCCAGGGACAGCGGCTGCGCACAGACGCCGTACCTGACGTGCAGGAAGTTGGCGTCGGAGCTGCCGTGCTCCCACACCCTGGACCGCTCCTCCGCCAGCGAGGGGAGGGCCGAGGGCTCCGGATGGTGCCAGGTCAGGGCCCGTCGCTGCTGGTCGGCGGCCTCCCGGGCCACCTGCCGCACGTTGGCGAGGTATCGCAGGTACTCCGTGCGGGCGCCCGCCACCTGCTGCGCCCGTTGCTTCCGCTGCCGGTCCAGCTGGACGATGATGAAGCCGAGGGTGGCGAACAGGAACATGCCCGCCGCGATGTAGCTGCGACCACCGGTGCGCGAGCCCATGGTGGCCACCAGCACGATCGCGCCGAGACTGCCCAGCATCGGGATGGCGTTCATCAGAACGCCGCTGGCGCCCTCGTGCTCCTGGATCTGGGGCGGCGGCTGGAGCACGATCTGCCCGGTGGGCAGCTCCGGCTCGTCGAGCCGAGCGCCCCGAAGCGTCGTACTCAAGCAGCCCCCCCGTGGTCGATGGTCCGCTGCGATGATAGGCGGGCCGCAGCGGGAGCGACTACCCTGCCGACGACGGCCGTCAGGGTCGGAGCAATGCGCGAGCGAGGGGACGACGGGTGACAGGGTTGGGGCCCGCGGGCAGCGTCCCCATCACCGTGCACGGCCCCGCGGGCGTCCTCGACCTGTCGGTCCCGCCCGGGACGACGGGTGCCGACGTCGCGGGAGAGTACGCCGCCCGCACGGGCCTCGCCTCGATCCCGTTGATCTACACCCGCGTCGGTGCGCCCGTCGCGCCGGACGTCAGCCTGGCCTCGGCCGGCGTGGATGCGGGGGACCTCGTGGTGGCGGCAACGTCGGTCCCACGACCCGCGACGTCGTCCGTCGCCCCGGACCTTCCCCGCACCCCTGCTCCGCCAGGATCCGCCTCCGTCCTCTGGTTCGCCGTCGCCTCCGTGGTGGCGTCCCTGGCGGGCTGGTTCGCCGCGCACAGCGACTCCTCACTCGCACGGAACGCGAGCGTCGCCGTGCTCCTGGCCGCGGCGCTGCTCGGGATGCTCCCGATCGGCCGGTACGCGTCGCACCGAGCCCACGCCGCTCCCGCGTTCGCCGCGGCGGCGGCCTTCGCCGTGGTGTGGGACCCAGATCCCGCCCGGCTGCCCATGGTCGCCGGACTCACCGGGCTGGCCGGCGCGGTGGCCGCCGCCGTGGCCCGGGCGGCGGACGACCAGCTCGACGAGGGCTTGCGGGCCTGGATGGTGGCCGGCTCCGTCGTGTTCCTGCTCAGCGGTGCAGCTGCCCTTCTCGGGTTCGGGCCGGCAGTCGTGTGGTCCGTGTTGCTCGTCTGCTGCGTGCTCGCCGCACGGCTGGTTCCTGGCTACGCGGTCGACGTACCGGACCAACTGCTGATCGACCTCGAACGGCTTGCGGTCACGGCCTGGTCGGCGCGCGACCTGCCCCGCGGCCGCCGCGGGAGGGCGGTGGCGTCGCGCGATGCCGTGGCCGTGGTGGCCGCACGCGGGGCCCGACTCGTGACGGCGGCCGGGGTGGCGATCGCCGTCGTCGCGATCGTCTCCTCAGGGTTGTTGTTGTCGAGCGCCACCTTTGACCTGGACCAGGTCGGCGCTCGGTACCAGGTGTTCTTCGCAGGGGCCGCCTTGATGCTGGCCGGCAGAAGCTACCGCCACGCAGGGGCGCGGGCAGCGCTGCGAGTCGCGGGACTGGGCGGCTGGGCGGTGCTCGCCGGGGTGCTGTTGGTCGGGTCCGCACCGGACCGCATGGCGACCGCGGCCGGGGTGGTGATCGGCCTCGCGGTGCTGCTGGTGGTGGTGGCGGTCGCCGCCGGACGTGGCTGGCGCTCGGCGTGGTGGGCGCGCCGTGCCGAGGTGGCGGAGGCGTTCAGCGGTGCCCTGGCACTGGCGGCGCTGTTCGTGGCCACCGGCTTCTGCCGGACCATCTGGGAGCTGACGTCCAACGTGGACTTCTGATCCGGGCCGGTCACTTCCACTGCCAGGTGGCCAGGACGGACTCGACGACCTGCTGCGACTTCGCAGGTGCGGTGTCCAGGTCGAACCTGACGTAGACGACCGTGTCGTCTCGGATCGCGCCGTACGCCGCGAACCAGACCGTCTCGTCGAGCCGACCCTCGAGGTGGAAGACCGGCACACCGTCGAGCGTGGTGTCCGCCAAGCGCTTGGGGCGACGTTCCTGGGCGACGTTCCGGGACACGACCCCGGCGGCAGCGCCGAGGTCGGTGCTGCCGAAGGCCGGGACCGCCGCGAGCGTGACGGCGCTGCGTCCGGCGCCGCTGTCGTTGGCCGGGATCGTGCCGGCCAGTTCCTCGGCGACCTCGTAGCCACGCGGGACGCGGTACGACGCGTGGGCGTTCTCGACCTTCGGTCCGTCCGCGGGCTCGAGCGCCTGGCTCGGCGACGGCGAAGCGGAGTTCGGCTCGTCGCTGGGGTCAGTGTCGGGACCCGGGCCCGGATCGGAGCCGCCGCAGCCCGTGAGCAGCACCGCCACCAGCCCGACGACTGCGAGGCGAGCGCGGCCCGTCGTCGTGGGACACCCGGATGCCGACATCGAACGAAAGGCTAGCAAGGCGCGGATCCGTACCCGCTCAGCCGAATGCCAGGACGACGCGTGGAACACGGTGTCGACAGGTTTCCGTTGGCGATGTTTAGTGTTGCTTGCGGTGGGTAGACCACTGGTGTCGCCCGGGCACACCACGCGGTGGGCCGGGACGACCACAACGCTCCGGATCGAGGAGCACTGGGATCTCGAGCGGCGACGTGCCGCCACGGGGAGAAGGGGAAGGCGATATGTCTGCAGCCGAGATGGGACAGGGCGAAGGCACACTCAGCAAGGGCGCCGCGCTGGTGGCCGATGCGAAGGTCGATTTCGACCGCATCAGCAACAAGCTCGACGGCCAGATCCAGGGCCTGCGCGGTCGTTGGCAGGGCGCCGGTGGGACGGCGTTCTTCACGCTGCACCAGGCCTGGACCGAGAAGCAGAAGGTCATCGTGCAGGCGCTGAACGAGTTCGAGAGCGCGCTGACCGGCACCGAGCGCGACAACGTCTCGACCGATGAGGCGCAGTCGGCCAACTACGCCCGCACGACCAGCCGACTCGGCTGACCCCCCGGACTGAGGAGTGAACGAAATGAGCTTCGACGGACTTCGCGTCAACCACGCCGGTCTCGACACCGCCGCCCAGGACCTCTACGCCACGGTCAAGGAGATCGACGACCGGCTGAACCGGCTCGAGAGCGAGCTGGCGCCGCTGCGCAGCGACTGGGTCGGCAACGCCCAGCAGGCCTACACCACCGCCAAGACCAAGTGGGACGCGGCCATCCTGGAGATGAAGGACCTGCTCGACCAGACGAGCCAGACGGTCCAGCAGTCGAACGCCGAGTACATGGCCGCCGACCGCCGCGGCGCCGCCTCGTTCGGAGGCTGATCGCGACCGGACCGGGAGGTCGGGGCCAGGAGTGGTCCCCGACGTCCCGGGCCCCGTCACCACACCACCTCAGGGAAGGACGACGCCCAGGTGTTCTACATCGGTCCGATGGTCCAGGCGCTGCAGGACCTCGACGTGGATCCCGAGGGGATCCGCGCCGTCGTCAGTGCGTTGAACGCCAACGCCCGCGAGCTCGACGACGGCTCCTTCCAGCGGCTGCACATCTCGCCGGGCGTGTTCGGCGGCTCCGAGACGGCTGCGGAGCTGGGGTTCCACCACGGCAAGGCGCACCAGATCGTCTCCGACACCATCCTCGGCGTCGTCGAGGACCTGACCCGGTTCCGCGACGGTGTCGAGCAGGCCGTCCACCTCGTCACCACAGCGGACGAGAGCAACGCCGCCGACCTGCAGAGCAAGCAGGCCGCAGTGGAGGTGCTGGTGGGCTCGTCCGGGTTCGCGGAGGGCGACCGACGTGAGCAGGCTTCCCGTAACGAACACCTCGGCGCGCCGGATCCCACCGGCGCAGCCGCACCCGCGACGGGAAGTGGTGCCTGATGCCCAGAGGGCCACAGGAGGCACGACTCGACCGCGCCGTTTCCGGTGCCGCCCGGTCGGCCATCCAGGCGGCGGAGGAGGAGTGGCGCAACGGCGCCAGGTCGCTCGACAACGTCGCGATGGCGCTCGACATGGCGGGACCCCAGGTCGTCGCCAACTTCGGAGGCACACACACGGGCCCCGCGGCTCAACAGGCCTTCCGGAAGGTCGCGGAGAAGGTCCGCGCCCGCAAGGAGCAGATGGAGCGGGCGGCTGACGCACTCGCCCAGGCCGATGTCGCCGTGGGCGAGGCGAAGCAGGTCCAGGCCTCGCTGGGTGCGCTCCCCACCGAGCCGGCGCGCCCCGACATCGCGCCCGGCACCAACGACGCCGACGCGGTCCGCCAGCAGCGGACCTACACCACCCAACTGGGGGGCTACCACGCGGCGATGGCCGACCGCGAGGCCAAGGCCGAGGCTGCGGCCAACGAGATGGACCGCGTCTACCGCGACTCCACCGCGACCATGCAACAGGTCCACGGCGAGCCGGACGCTCGCAGTGGTGGCGGCTCCGGCACCGCCGGCGGCAGCGGCGGTGGTGCAGTCACCACCGGGGGCAGTACGTCGTCCGGCGGGGGCGCAGCGACGAGCACACCTGCCACTACCAGCGCCCCACCCGGGAGTCACGCGACAACCGCGGCTCCGGCCGGCGGATCCCCGCACGTCGTCGCCCCCACGGGCGCCACGGCCCCGGTGATCGCGGCCCCGGGCACAGCCCAGGACGGGACGGCCCTACCGCCCCTGACCTCTGCGCCCGCGACCGTGGGTGCGACCGGCTCCGCGCCCGTGGCGACCTCGTCCGGTGCCGGCGCGGCCGGTGGCCTGGCGGGTGCTCTTGGCGGTGGGTTGCTCGGCGGCGCCGCCGGGATCGGGGGCGCGGTCCGCGGTGGCGGCACCGCCGTTCCCGGCTCTACCGGCGCCGCGGGTCGGTCGATCGGCAGTACCGCCCGGACCGCGGCGGCGGGTGCTCTCGGGCGCAGCGGCGCGACCGCATCCTCCGCCTCGAGCGCCGGCGCCTCCCGCACCGGGACGACGAGTCCGGCGACCAGGGCGGCAGCCTCTGGCGCCACCGGGCGCGGGAGCGCTGCCACGGCGGCTTCGGGTGCCACGGGTCGTGCGGGCGGCCGTGGCGTCACAGGATCCGCTGGAACCGCCGGCGGCCGCGGCCAGTCCGGAGCTGCGACAAGGGCGGGGACCAGACTCGGGCCGCGCGGCGCGGCGATGGTGGCCGCCCGTGGTGGACACCGACGCGACGAGGACCGGGATGACCGGGACGACCTCTTCGAGTCCCCCCAGGACTGGGTCGACGACGAAGACGCCGCCCCCGGCCTGATCGACTAGGTGCGACTTCCGTCCCGGTGACTCCCGTGACCCGGGCGGTAGCATGCCAGCGGTCCGGGTCGCGACGACCCGAGCAGAGCCCCGGGGAGAGTCGATGAGTCAGGCGCCGACGAGCGCGTCCGGCCTGGTCCGGGTCACCGTCGCATCGGGGACCCGCCGGGTCGACCTGGTGCTGCCGGCCGCCGTACCCGTCGCGGAGCTGGTGCCCGAGCTGGCCCGCAGTGTGGGGCTGCTTGATCCGGGCACCGTCTACGGCGGCTACCGCCTCGTCACCCGGGAGGGCCGGGAGCTGGCCGGTGACGCCGGCCTCGCCATCCAGGGCATCGAGGACGGCGGCCTGATCACGGTCACCGCCGGTGTGGACGACGAGCCACCGCGGGTCTACGACGACGTCGTGGAGGCGATGACCGACGTCGTGGAGCGTGACCTGAAGCCGTGGGAGCCGGCCTCAGGACGACGTACGGCGTTGACCGCCGCGGCGCTGCTGATGGCGCTCGGCGCGGTCGCCCTCTTCATCCAGGACTCCACGCTCGCCAGCGTCGCCGCGGCCGTGGTCGCCCTGGCCCTGGTCACCGGCGCGATCGTCCTCTCCCGCGTCCAGCGCGAGGTGGAGGCCGCGGTGGCCGTGGCCTGGATGGGAGCGTTCTACGCCGCCGTCGCGGGCTTCATGCTCGCCCCTGACGGTCTGGTGTTCGGCCTACCGGTGGCCTACGCCGGCGCCGGTGCGATGATCGCCGGTCTGGCCTGCCTCGTCGGGCTGGGGGAGGGCCGCACCCTGATGATCCCGCCCGTGGTCGTGGGCGCGATCTTCCTGGCCACCGGCCTGGTGATGCGGGCCGCACCCTTCGACCCCGGCGTCGTCCTGACCACGGCCCTGACCATCGTGGTGATCGCCGGCAGCATCTTTCCCTGGTTGGCGCTGGGTGCGACCGGCACGACGGTCGACCAGCTCTACGCGACCCAGGACATCACCTCCGACCCCGAGGAGGTGGATCCCCATCGGGTCAGCGCGGACGCGCGGGTGGCGCACCAGATCCTGGTCGCGGTGTCGGCCACCGTGGGACTGCTGCTGGTGATCGTCGCGCCGCTCGCGGTGTCGCTCGGCCTGGCGGGCACCCTGCTGGCGGTGGTCTGCTGCTTGGTGGTGATGCTCCGCACCCGTCAGTACCGCACCGGATCCGAGGTGCTGGTCGGGCTGGTGTCCGGCATCACCGGACTGTTGTCCGTGGCGATCTCCCTGCTCTGGCTGCACCCTGACTGGCGGCCCATGGTGGCGCTCGCCCTGGCCGTGACCGGCGCGATTCTCCTGGCGGTGACCCTCGTGCCGTCCACGCCGTCGGTCCGGCGCGGTCGGCTCGGCGACCTCGCGGAGAGCATCACCCTCCTGGCCCTGCTTCCCCTGCTCGTGGTCGCGACCGGGGTCTTCGCCGCGATCCGGAGCTGATCGGACGATGGCCACCAAGAAGGACCTCGTCGAGGCGTACTCGTTCAGCCGGCGCCGGTTGGTCACCGCCTTCGTCTCCGGCGCGCCGGGTGGACGCGAGGTGGAGCCCGCCCGTCCGGGCCGGACCATCGTCGGTGGCCTCGCGCTCGCCGTACTCCTCGTGGCCGGCGCGGCGATTGCCGGCATCTTCTCGCCCAGCGTCCCCGAGGACTGGGCCGACAGCCCGGGGCTGATCGTCTCCAAGGAAACCGGGGCGGCCTACGTCATCACCGGGGACGCGGTGGAGGAGGCAGAAGCGACCGACGGCGACACCGGCCCGGTGCTCCGCCCGGTCATCAACATCACCTCCGCGATGCTGATCCTGGGCGCGGACGTCACCCCGGAGATCGTGCCGCAGTCCGCCATCGACGCCGAGACCATCGGCGACGACATCGGGATCCTCAACGCACCGGCCAGCGTGCCGACCGACGACCTGCTCATCGAGAGCGGCTGGACCGCCTGCACCGACGAGCGCCGCGGGATCCGGCTGGACGTGGCTGAGTCGCCGGGCGTGGCCGACGCCGCGGGGGGCGGGTTCGTGGTCGAGAGCGACAACACCTACTACGTCGTCGCGCTGGCCCGGCCCGAGGGCGCCGCGGAGCCGCGCGCTCACCGTTACCGGCTCCCGGGCAACCGCGGTGTCCGCGACGACATCCTGGGCGACCTCGGACTGGAGTTCAGTGCCAGCGCGAAGTCGGTGTCGCAGGACTGGCTCGCCCTGTTTCCCTCCGGCGGCGCGCTGGAAGCCGACAGCTTCGGGCTCCGGGGAGTCGGTGACCCCGTCACCTACGGCGGGGACGGGACCGGGGTTCCGGCCAACGCCAGGGTCGGGGACTACATCGACGGTGCGGAGGGCGCGTTCCTGCTGACCGAGGAGGGGCCGGCACCGCTCGACCCCTTCGCCCTGGCGGTCTACGGCAACCTGCCGGGGCCCGACCAGCCGAGGTTGCTCGAGAGCGACGACCTGCAGGTGGGTCGCGCGCTGGAGCCCTACCTCGCGGCTCACTGGCCCGACACCCTCCTCGAGCCGGTCTTCGGGGAGCACTGCGCCCGGCTGCAGCCACAGGCCGGCCAGGCGCCCGTGGTCGAGCTCGGCACCGGCCCCACCGAGGAGGCGTCCTCGGCCTCCGTCGACTCCGGCGAGACGTCGGTCTCGGTCGATCCGGGTCGGGGTGCCTACGTGCTCTCCGGTGACTGGGACGACGCGAGCGACGGATCGCCGTACCTCATCGACGCGAAGGGCAACGCCAACGCCCTGGTCGGCCTGGGCGCCGCGGATCTCCTCGGGTACAGCGACTACGACGCGCCCGTGGTCCCCGACGCATGGGTCGAGCTGTTCGACGAAGGGGTTCCACTCTCCCAGGACGCGGCCCTCTGCCCGCCGGATCCCGTGGTGGGACGCACGTGCGACTGAGCCGGCCTGTTCTGGCGGCGGTGCCGCTCGCCGCCCTCGCCGGCCTCGCGCCGGTTGACGCGTGGGCGGCTGCGGAGCAGACCGACTGCTCCGCCTACGCCCCGGACGATCCGCCCGGCAGCACCGACGCCGAGAGCATCCCCGCCCGCCTTCTGGGGGTCGAGCAGGCACACCGCCTGTTTGCTCGGGCCGGCCGGGAGCCGGGTGCCGGAGTGAGGGTCGCTGTCCTGGACTCCGGCGTGACCACGCGCCCCGGGCTGGTCGACGTGGTGCAGGGTCCGAACTTCGCACGCAAGGACGAGCTGGTCTTCTACCACGGGTCCGCCGTTGCCGGGCTGATCGCGGGCAACGCCCGGGCCGACGGGAAGCCGGTCGGCGTGGCTCCCGGTGTGGAGGTCGTCGACGTTCGGGTCTACGACCAGGTCACTCCGACCGACACCAGTGAGGTCGGTATCACCACCGAGGCCGTCGTCGACGGGCTCGAGTGGGTCGCGGCCAACGCGGACCGGCTGGACATCGGGGTGGTCAACCTGTCGGTCAGCGTGGAACCGTCCGGTGCGCTCGCCGCCGCCGTCCGCAGGGTCGAAGCCCAGGACGTGGTCGTCGTCGCGGCCAGCGGCAACCGGCCGGTGGATGACGGCGACCCGCTCCTCGCGGAGTACGGCGAGTACCGCCCGGGGGAGGACGCGGTCGAAGACGTCTTCCCGGCCGGCTACCTCGACCAGGTGGTGGCCGTGAATGCGACCGCGGACGGCTACCTCGTCGACGGGGAGCCGGGGGAGGTGCGCGACTGGGTCCTGCAGAGCTCGGCGACAGACGTCGCGGCGCCGACGTACCGCGCGGTGACCCTCTCGACCAACGGCAGCACCTGCGTGCTGAACCAGGTCGCGACATCGTGGGCAGCGGCCGAGGTCAGCGGCCTGGTCGCCCTGCTGCGGTCGTGGTACCCGGACGAGAACGCCGACCAGATCGTCGCCCGCCTCGAGGCCACGGCGGACGGCACCGTGGATGGCCGGACGGTGCTGACCGGCGCGGGTGTGGTGCAGCCGGTCGAGGCGATGACGCGGCCGCTGTCCCCGGACCGGTCGGGGCGGATCGAGCAGGCCGTGGCCGAGGAGAGCCGGATCCCCCGCGCGACCGCGCCCGACCCGCGCACCGACCCGCTCAGCCTGGTCCGAGACCGGATGGTCTGGTGGGGGCTGCTCGGCGGAGCCGGGCTTGTCCTTGCTCTCCTGCTCCGGCCGATCCTCGCCCGTCGGCGCCGCTGACGCTCTCCGGGGCAGCGGCTCAGGTCACCGGGCCGGGCAGGTGACGCGGACGAGTCGGCGGGTGGACGTGGTGCAGGACACCGCGCAGGGTGATGCCGGCGCACACCGCGAGCACGACGATGCCGGAGGCCGCGAGCGACATGGCCAGGTTGCTCGGCTCCAGCGGACCGAGGCCGGCGTAGGTCTGCACCACGGTCGAGGAGATCAGCAGGCCGTACCCGATCCCTCCGAGGGCGACGATCTCCAGCCGCTGGCGTTCGGTGAACTCCGCGACCACGAGCAGCAGGGCAAGCGCGGGGAGCACCTGCACGGCGTGCAGCGTGAACGCGTGGGGCAGCTTGAGCGCCCCAGCGGCGCCGAACGTGTTTCCGCCCTCGGCGATCATCTGGACGCCGATCGCCTGGCTCGCCAGCATCAGCACCAGGCCGATCCGGATCGCCCAGGCGAGGCTGGCGGGCGCGTCCATCGACCCGAACGAGCGGAGCGTGATGAAGACGGTCGCCAGGGCCACGAATGAGACGAGGAGACCCATCAGCGAGAACACCGCCCCGTCGAACGCCGTCGACTCGTTGAAGTGCGAGGCCACGCCCCGCCACCGCTGCATGGTGATCAGGAACACCTCGAGGACGGAGGCCACGGCGAGGACGCCCATCACGATCCAGCCCGTCGTCTTCCGCATCCGGATGAGCCCCACGATCCAGCTCAGGGTCATCAGCACGATGCCGAACGAGAGGCCGAACACGATCGGCTTGCGCCATGACACCGGCCCCTCCCACGACCCGCCATCGATGAGGAACACCAGTCCGTGGCAGGCGCCGCTGAGCAGCAGCAGCGCGGCGCAGGCGTAGGCGAACTTCTGGTACGACGTGGCCGAGGCGAACCGCCCGGCACGCAGGATCTCTTGGGTCATGGCGCTCATGAGGTCACTCCTACCCGTTGAACCGGATCCGCACCACCCGGCCCGGGCGGCCATGGACCAGCACGTACAGCGCGCCGAGGCGGTGGGCCTCCAGGTCCACCGGTGAGCCGAGCCCCGTGGCGAACCCGGTTGCGCGGTCGGTGCCGGGGTCGTAGCGGCGTACCCACCCGTTGCAGAAGTCCCCGAAGAAGTAGTCGCCGACGAACCGGGCCGGGAAGTTCCGGCGCGCCGGCCGATAGAACTCACCGCCCGTGATCGAGCAGCCACTTCGTCCGGGACGGCCGGTGTGGCGGTAAGCGAAGATCGGAGGGGTGAACCGTGGGGAGCTCTCGGGACCTTCCCATGCCGGCCAGCCGTAGTTGCCGCCCTTGCGCAGCCGGTTGATCTCCTCCCAGGTCTGCGCGCCGACGTCGTTGATGAAGCCGCGGCGCGCCCCGGGGTCGAACACGAACTTGAAGGGGTTGCGCAGCCCGCGGGCCCAGATCGCGCGGTTGCGGCCGTTGGCCCGGTTGAAATACGGGTTGCCAGTCGGGATGGTGCCGTTGCGGTTCAGTCGCACGATTTTGCCGAGCAGATTGCCCAGCGACTGCGCCTGGGCGTCCCGGCCGTTCTCACCGTGGGAGACGTAGAGCTTCCCGTCTCGGCCGACCTGGACGGAGCCGCCGACGTGGTTGGTCGCGCGCTGGCCGTCGAACCGGAACAGCAGCCGTTCGCTGCCCGGCGCCAGCCTGCCGTTGCGGACCGTCACCCGGACCAGCCGGTTGTGGATGGGCTGGGTACCGGTCGCCCGGTGGGTGTAGACGAGGTAGAGGTGGTTGTTCGCGGCGAACCCGGGGTCCACGGCGATTCCGAGGAGTCCGCGTTCGCCGGTGTCGTTGACCTTCCGGCTGAAGTTCAGCAACGTCGCGACGCTGCCGTTCGTGCGCCGGAACCGGACCACGCCGCTCTTGAGGGTGACGAACAGGCGCCCGTCGGGCACGAAGGCCATGTCGGTGGCGCGGGGCAGCCGCCGCATCACGGTCCGTTGGGTGAATCCGGCTGGAACCCGGGTAGCCGACGCCGTGGCTGACCTCTCATCGGGAGGGGCGGCGGTCGACGACGGTGACGAGACAGCTCCCGCCGCGAGGCCGGACGCCAGCAGCGCCAAGGCCAGCATGGTCGTGGGGACAGGCAGTGCGGACATCGCTGGCTCCTCAGGTGTGCCGCGGCATGCCCCCCGACCCACGCTACTCCGGACACCACGGTCGGACCCATGAGCGCGAGGCCAGGGCCTCCAGTACCTGGTCGACGCACGATCGGGGGTCGTCGTTGCCGGTCGACCGCCTCAGCGCGGGAGCGTCATCTCGAACGTCGCCCGCTGCCCGGGACCGGGCGGGAGATAGTCGGCCTCGCCGCCGTGTCCGCGTGCGATTTCCCGCACGAGGAACAGACCGAGTCCGGTGCCTCCGGTCCGGCCAGCGATGGCGAACCGCTCGAACAGGCGCGGAACCAGCCCGTTCGGGACCCCGGGACCGGCGTCACTGACCTGGATGTGGATGTCTGCGTTGACCACCGTGCCCAAGAGGTTGATCGGGGGCGCCCCGTGGCGGATGGCGTTGTCGAGGAGATTGTCGAGGGCCTGGCCCAGTCGCCCTGGATCAGCGTGCACGATGACCTCGGCCGGGACGTCGACCCCGATCTCGACACCGGGCACCGCGACCTGGGTGCGTCTCGCCGCACTGCGCAGGGTCTCGGTGAGCGACACGTCGTCGGGTCGGAACTCGAGCGTCTCCCCATGCAAGCGGGAGGCGGTGGCGAGATCACTCACGAGGCGGCGCAGGCGGTGCGCGCTGGTTCGTAGGCCGGCCAGCATCTCGTCGCGCTCGGCGACCGGCATCTCGTCCCAGGAGTCTCGCAGAGCGCCGGCTGTGCCGTCGATGACAGCTGTGGGGGTGCGGAGCTCGTGGGCCGTCACGGCCAGGAGGTGGGCCTGCTGAGCGCTCGACTTCCTGCGCTCTTCTTCGTGCTCGCGCAGCCCGGTCTGATCGCGCGTGACCTTGGCGAACCCGACGTGGCGTCCCGCGTCGTCGTACACAGCACTGATCACCACGCTCGCCCAGAAGCGGCTGCCATCCTTGCGGACGCGCCACCCCTCTTCGGCGAAGGTGCCCTCGCGCAGGGCCGCCTTCAAGTTGTGCTCCGGGTGCCCGTCCGCCTGCTCCTCCGGGGGATAGAAGACCCGGAACGACCGGCCGATGATCTCGCTCGCGGCGTACCCCTTGATCCGCTGGGCCCCGGCGTTCCAGCTGATCACATTCCCCTCGACGTCGAGCATGAAGATCGCGTACTCCTCGACGGCCGTGACCATCAGCCGGAACGTCTCCTCGCTGCGTCGTAGGTCTGCCTCGGCCTCGATCTGGCCGCTGATGTCCTGAACCTGCGCGAACACGTAGAGCACCTGCCGCTTCGAGTCGCGTATGGGCGCGAGCATGACTCGGACGACGCGTGAGGGCTCCTCACCGGGCCGGGTGGGCAGCTGGTGCTCGAACGTCGTGAGGTCCTCACCCAACGAGCTGATGGCCTCGAGCCCGCGGTCCAGCCGCTCACCCCCTCCAACTGTCAGCCGCCCGTAGTCGACGCCCACGAGGTCGTAGGGGCTGCAGGACATGAGTTCGGCGAGTGCCCGGTTGGCCCGGACGATCGTGCCGTTCACGGTCAGGGTGGCCATCCCGATCGCCGCCTGGTCGAACAGCTCCCGGAACTGCTCGGTGTGCTCGTTGAGAAGCAGCTGCTCCTGGGCGGAAGCGCTCTGCTCATCCCCGGGGCTGCTGCCCGCGACGGCCAGCCTGTGGCGACCACTGCGGGAAGTTCCGGGCGGTGGCTTGTCCAGGGTTCGCAGCAGACGCGCGGGGAGCTCTTCCAGTGGGATTGATTTCTCGATGAAGTCGACTGCGCCGAGCTCACGTGCGCGCTCGGCGAGCCCGTGCTCCTCGAAGCCGGTGAACATCACCACCCGTGTGTCTGGGCACAGGGCAAGGATCGCCGGCAGCGCCTCGATGCCGTCCATGGTCGGCATCGAGGTGTCGAGCAGCATCAAGGCGGGTTCGTGGTGATGGACCAGGCTGATCGCTTCTTCGCCGTCCCCTCCTTCGCCCACGACCTCGAACATCCCGGACGACTGGAGGCGCCGGCGGACGAGCGCGCGCACCTCTTGGGAGTCGTCGATCACGACGACGGTAGGCCGAAAATCCTCAGGGGCGCCGTTCACGCCTCTACCGTTCCCTTGTTACGCACGATCATGCTCACGTTGCCACGAGCCTACTTCCCGGGCGCTCAGTCGTCGGGTGAAGCGAGTTCCACGAGCACGCGGGTGCGGTCATCGACGCGGCGCACGTCGACTGTGCCGCCATGTGCCCGCACGATCTCCCGGACGATGGTCAGCCCGAGACCGTTGCCTCCGGGCTGGGACATGTCGGCCGGGAATCCGGCCCCCTCGTCGGTAACCGTGAGGCGTGCGCCGCCACTGGTGGGACGGATTTCGATCGCAATGTCGCCGGCCCCGTGGCGGAGCGCGTTGTCGATGAGGTTCGACAGCGCCCGGTCGAGGCGAGTGGGGTCACCCTGGATCGCGACCGGCTGTGTGGCCGTCACGCTGATGGCACGGTCGTCGGCGGCCACCCGGAAGCGGTCAGCGACGCGGGCGGCCAACGCCACCAGCTCGACGGGTCGTGCCTCGATCGGCAGGCCGCTCTCCTCGGCGCCCGCGCGCTCAAGAAGGTCGTCGGCCAGTGCGATCAGTCGCCGAACCTCGTCGTTGATGGAGCGCAGCGCCTGGGTCAGCTCCTCCGGCGGTCGAGCATGGGCCAAGGCCAACTCGACCTCGGTGAGCATCAGCGTCAGGGGCGTGCGTAGCTCATGGCTGGCCTCGGCCACGAACTTCCGCTCTCGCTGCAATCCTGCGTCGAGCCTTTGGAGCATGGCGTTGAGGGTGACCGCCAGTCGGCGCAGCTCGTCGTCCGCGCTGGGCAGCGGGAGTCTCTCCCCCGCGGTGCGGTCGGAGATCGTGGCCGCCCGGCTGCGCATCCGCTCGATGGGGCGGAGGCCCGCTCCCGCAACGACGTACCCCAGGCCCCCCGCGACCAGGAGCGCAAGCAGGCCCCCGACGAGCAGCTGGTCGCGCAGCTGTGCCAGAGCCTCTTCGGCGTCCTCTCGCGAGGTGCCGACGACGAGGTAGCCCTCGGCGGTGCGCCGAACCAATAGCAACGCCTTCTCACGTTCCGCCTCGTGTGCACCGTCCGCTGCGGCATCGTCGTCGAACACGAGGACGACGCCTTCGCGGTAACCGGCCCCGGCGCCGAGCGCCTGATCGTTCTCCGACCCGAGCAAGGGGGCAGCGACAAGCCTCGAAGAGCCCCGGACGTCGCCCCGGGTCGTGAGCACCTGGGCGTGAACGTCACCGCCGAGGCTTAGCACCGCCTCCGACTGGGCAGGGGCGGACATGCTCGCGAGCCGGTCAGCCTCGGCGGCAACCGTGTCACGAAGCCGCTCGTCGAGCGCCTCGCCCATGCGCACGTGGACGAACACCCCCAATCCAGCCAACGCGACCACGGTGCTGGCGAGGAACGCCAGCGCGACCCGAACCCGCAACGGCCAATGTGCGGGCGTCCAGCCCATCAAGGAACTTCTCCGGTGAGTCGGTAGCCCACGCCGCGCACGGTGTGCAGGGTGGTGACGCCGAAGGGCCGGTCGATCTTCGTCCGCAGGTGTCTCACGTAGACGTCGACCACGTTGGAGGCGACCTCGTGGTTGTCACCCCAGGCCAGGCCGAGCAGCTGCTCGCGCGTCAGGACCTGGCCGGGGCGACGCATGAAGGCCTCGAGCAGCGCCAGTTCCCGTGCTGACAACGACACCTCGCTCGTGCCGCGCCGGACTCGCCGTCCCGCCGGATCGAAGCGCAGGTCCCCCACCTCGAGCTCGGTCGGGCGCGGCACCGGGCCGCGACGCGCGAGGGCGCGCATGCGGGCCAGCAGCTCCTGGAACGCAAACGGCTTGGCCAGGTAGTCATCGGCGCCGCTGTCCAGGCCGGCGATCCGGTCGGCGACCGCCGTGCGAGCCGTCAGCATCAGGACCGGCGTCCACACCCGCTCCTCCCGCAGCCGGCGGCAGACCCGGAAGCCGTCGAGGTCGGGCAGCCGGACGTCGAGCAGGACGATGTCGTACGCTCCGGCGCGAGCCGAAGCCACGGCCTCAGATCCCGTGCCAACCACGTCGACCACGTCGCCACGCTCTTTGAGGCCACGGGCCACCAGCGCGGCCAGCTTCGCCTCGTCCTCCACCAGCAGTACCCGCACCTGTCCATGCTAGGGACCTTGATGAGCGCTGGATGAATGACTCATGGAGCCGTCATCCTCGCCGCCTACGGTGGGCACATGAACCTGAAGCTGACACGGAAGCGAATCGCTGTGGTGCTTGCCAGCACTGCCGCGCTGACCGTTGGTGCCGTCGGCGGCGCCTTCGCCATGGCCGGTGACGACGACGCGCAGGAACGCCCCATCCCTGCGTCGGACCGTGAGCAGGCGGAGCGATCCGCCCTCGAGAAGACCGGCGGTGGCACGGTCACCGAGACCGAGGTCGGCGACGAGGAGAGCATGTACGAGGTCGAGGTGACCCTCGACGACGGCAGCCAGGTCGATGTCCAGCTCGACCGTGACTTCGTGGTCGTGGGCACCGAGAACGAGTCCGGTAGCGACGAGTCAGACGACGACTGAGTCCACGTCGTGCGCACCCTCGCCGCCGCGATCAGCGCGGCCTCTCTCGCCATGCTCGCCAGCTGTGGCGCTGACGGACAGACGACGCAGCAGCCCGAAGCTTCCGCAGAGTCCACCCCGATGGCCCTTCCGCAGTCCGACGAACCGGTCGAGCTCGACCCCTCCGAGTTCACCGCGGAAGTGACCAACCCGTGGTTCCCGCTCGAACCGGGCACCCGCTGGACCTACCGCGAGACCACCGAAAACGGTGAGCAGGTGCGCGTCGTCGTCACCGCCACCGCAGAGACGTACGAGGTCGCCAGCGGCGTCACCGCGCGCACCGTCCGCGACACCGTCACGCTCGACGGCGACATCATCGAGGACACGCTCGACTGGTACGCCCAGGACGCCGACGGAACGGTCTGGTACCTGGGCGAGGACACTGCGGAGTTCGAGAACGGCGAAATCTCCACCCGCGAGGGATCCTTCGAGGCGGGGGTCGACGGCGCCCAAGCAGGGGTGATCATGCCCGCCTCTCCTGACGTGGGCATGACCTACCGGCAGGAGTACTACGAGGGCGAAGCCGAGGACCACGGCGAGGTGCTCGGGCTCGAGGAGCAGACGACCGTGCCGGCCGGCGACTACGACGGCCTTCTCAAGACCGCTGACACCACCCCGCTCGAGCCCGACGTGCTCGAGCACAAGTACTACGCCGAGGGTGTCGGACTGGTCCTCACGATCGACAAGGAGTCACGCGGCCGGGAGGAACTGCTGTCCGTCACCCACATCCCTCCAGCTGCGGCACGCCGCGCCGGTCAAGTGCCGCTCGGCGAGGCCTACTGATCCTCGAGGGACTTGGCTCGGCCACGTGTATGGGAGAAGTTGACCTTACGTTCCACGATCGCCCGACCCATGCCGGAAGTCCATGGCGAAAAGGGCGTGGCCCGGGAGGACCCCGGTGGTGTGCCAGCGCGAGGCTGCTCGCCAGCGGCGACGAAGCTAGATGGGCAGGGGGCTTGGGTTGAGCGGTTCATGCTCCTCAGCCACGCGGCTCGCGACATTCGCGGCGCCTCGACCGCTGTCGGAGGCGACCTCCGGGAGGTGTCCGATGACCACGACGGCAAGGTCGTCCTCGAGACGGCCTCGTGGGACGTGCGTGCGGACCGCGGCGACCACCGCCTCGACCGCACGATCGACCGAGCCCAGGCGAACCGCGGCGTCCAGCGACTCGACCGGGAGGAAGTCACCTTGGGAGTCCCGGGCCTCGCTGAGCCCGTCGGTGTAGAGCAGCAGTCGATCCCCAGGTGACCACGGCACCGTCGTTTCGACGTACGCGTCGGCAGCTGGCAGACCGAGACCGAAGACCCGCCCAATCGGAAGGTCCAGGACCCTGGCTTCGGACGAGCACACCAGCTGAGGTCCAGGATGCCCGGCGCTGACCACCCGGAGCATCCCGGGATCGCTCACATCGACGAGCAGCGCGGTAGCAAACTCCTCGTCATCGAAGAAGCCCGCCAGGTAGTCGTCCATCTCCTCGGCGACCTCGGCAAGCGTGGCGCGCAGGGGAGCCGACTGACGGAAGGCGCGGGTCACTCGCGCCGCCTGCTCGACACCGGTGATGCCCTTGCCTCGGACGTCTCCGACCAGGATTCGGACCTGCTCATCGGCGTGGTAGCAGTCGTACAGATCCCCACCGACCAGCGCACCCTCCGCGGCGGACTGGTACCGCGCCGCGATCGCGACATGACCGGCGCGTTCGGGAAGCACCGGCATGACCGCACGCTGCGCGACCTCGGCGATCTGCGAGACCTGGACGAAGCGATGCTCGCGATGGACACGCACCGCCGCGATCGTCACCGCTGCCGCACTGACCAGGACCACGTCGATCAGACGGACGTTCTGCTGCGGCGTGCCGAACGTGTCGTTCCACGAGCCGGAGAGTGTCGCCGCGAGCACTGCCAGGCTCGCGATGACTGCCGTTCCGCCGGCGGGTACCACAGCGCAGGCGATCAACGGTGCCAGTCCGAAGAGCACGGTGAGGACGGCGTACTGGGCAGGGCTTGCCGCGTCCACGAGGACGAGCAGCATCAGCACCAGCAGAGCGAGCCCGGCACCGAACATCTGGGTGCGGTCCCTTGTCATCGCCGTTGCTCCTGTCGTGCCGATCGTGTCGGGCTCCCGAGTCCTCTCCGTGCCAACGCCGTGCCGTTGCTCACGGCCATACCACTCCAGAGTCTTGCACCCAGGCTCCCGTCACAAGGCCTCTTTCCCGCGCCCGGCGTCGGGCGCGGGAGCGACCCTCACGCGCTCAGCAGTACTGGGACCCGCTCTGCCCGAGCGGGGTTCCGCTGTGCGCACCCACCGAACTGGCTGGTGACCGCCCAACCCGGCCCGGCGGGAGGAGGTGTGGCGCGACACCGCCCGGATGCCCCCGCTTCCGTCGCTGCCGCGCCACCCGCCCCGTATGAGGGCCGGACCGGCCGGGGACGGCCAGGACCCTGCTCCAGGGAAGCAGTGCCGCCCGGCTTTGGGCGCAAAGTAGCACCTACTCTTCGCTCGCGCGCCGGATTCCCGATTTTCGCTGCGGTGCGCTGCAGAGCACGTGACGAGAGGGGCGGTGGGGGGTGCCACCGCCCCTCGTCATTCGGGCCTCGCTCTCGGGACGGTGAGGCGAGGCGGCTATGGACCCAATCTCGTGGCGCGGAGGTACTGCCAGCAATCGGACGATGGGACTAGTCCACCGTCTGCACATCCGCGCGTGCCAGGTGCCTCGTCCCCAGCGTCCAGTCAATCGCCTGTGCCCGCTCCTCCACCGTCAGACACTCACCAGTCAAGCAGGACGTCTGCTTCTACGCGGCGGACTGCCTGAGGTCCAGCCGTGCGAACTTGGACGACCAACCACGGCGGTGGGCGTACGCAAGGTGAAGGCGCAGCAGAGGCGGCCGAATTGTCCGGCTAGTTCTCCCGGCGCGGGGCAATGCCGAGGACCTGGTCGATCTCGGCGGCCGAGAGCGGCACGTCGGACTCGGTCGCGGCGATGATCAGGTCGGTGGTGAGCTCAACCTCGCCCAGGAGGTCCAAATCCTCCAGCGTGAAGTCGAACTGATCCTGCACCGCTGGCTCCTCGAAGGTATCGGTCTGCGACAGATTCCCCCACAACCCATGTTGCCACCGGCACGCCGCGCCAAACTTCTGTGGTTCGAAATCTCGCCCATTGGTGCCCCACAAATCACCCGAATGGAAGCCGGCCCCCCGCCCAGTCGGGGCCTGGGATGAAGCGTGGTGCGGGCAAGCTACGTCCGGCCCCCCAGATTCGAGTAAACGTCAAAGCGGCTCGAGCAAGGAGGGGGCCACCCCGTCGTCGTCGCCGACACACGCGCGTGCCACTGATGGTGCTCCGCAGCCGGTCGATACGCCAGCGGCGTTCGGTCACAAGCTCAACGGGCAGTGCGGGCACGCGGGCGAGTAGTCAGCAACAGGCCACGCGTGGGCAGTCAGACACTGTCAAGGCAAGGTGCAAGGACCATGCGGGGGGTGGTCCTTCATCTTGCCGTCCTGATCGATTCCCTCGGCGTGCACGAAGAGGGCACGGTGCCCCTGGTTGACCCCGTCGGGAACTGACCGCGGCTGGTGTGGCGAGGGTCAGTCAGCGAGCGCTTCGGCGTTCGCGAACCCACAGGCGGGACAGTCCCACACAACGATGTCTGCATCGGCGTACGTGATGGCGCCCATGCGCCCGTCAGGGCCTTCTACGGTGCGGCTGCCAGAACGCACTCGCACGTCCGCGCCGCACCCGGCGCAGACCGTCTCGACCAGCGCCGCGGCCGCCTCGCTGCTCCCTCGAACTTCAGTGTCGCCGTCCATGCTTTTCCCCTCGCGTGAGGATAACGCGTCCTTTCGATCATGGGGTGGTCGAGCACTGCGACGGCCACTCGCCATCAACACGTAACGGATCCGATCCGTCGAGATGTGGCTCGCAGGGCGGCGATCTGATCTGGTCCCCTGCCGTGTCTGAGGCGGGGGGAGTGAGCACCAATTGAGACCAGAATTGAGACCAGAGGCCAGAATGCCGCACCCGGCGGAATTGCTCGAACCGGCGTATGTGCTGGTCAGCGTGGCGGAGGATGCGGGATTCGAACCCGCGAGGGCGTTAACCCAACCCGCTTTCCAAGCGAGCGCCATAGGCCACTAGGCGAATCCTCCGCGGAGGAGAGTACCCGGCGGCCGACGGGCGGGTGAAATCCGGCCTCGGCCCCGCGTTGGCGCTCCTGAGGTGCTCACCTACACTCGTCCGCAACCCCCCGCGTGGCGGCATCTTGCCGAACTCCCCCAGGGCCGGAAGGCAGCAAGGGTAAGCGAGCTCTGCCGGGTACGCGGGGGGCCTTTTTCTCCCCACAGGAGGCGTTCCGGTACGACGTTTCCACAGCTGTTGGGCCGGTGCCGAAAAGTGTCGGGCGCGGCTGATTGAGTTTCCTCATGACGAGCACACTCGAGGATCCTCCGGCGCCGCTGGACCCGGGTGTTCCCGGGGTTCTGGAGGCCATGCGGCGACAGGTCCGCGACCTCGCCGAGACGCTGTGGGCGGCCAGGCCGGCGCAGGAGCTGACCCGGACCGTGACCTCGATCGAGGCCCTGAAGTCGACCTTGGAAGCAGTGGAGCTGGACGTGATCGCCGAGCTCGGGGCCACTGCGGGAGTCCGGGACGAGGGCTGGGCCTCGACGCGCGACTTCGTCACGGCGGTCGCCGGTGGCCACCACGGCACGGGCCCGAGGCTGGTCCGGCTCGCCGAGGACTTGACCACCGACATCTTCGGCCCGGTCGCGGTCGGGCTGCGCGACGGCTGGCTGTCTGCGGCCAAGGCGGTCGCCATCACCCGCCCCATCGATGCGCTGCCCTCCACGAGCGACCGGCAGGGTGCTGTGGCGCTGATGCTGGAGGAGGCCAAGCGGCTCAACGCCAGCGAGCTGGCCAAGGCCGGCCGGCACCTGCTCTCGGTCATTGACCCCGAGGGCGACGACCGCCACCAGGAGCGCGAGCTGGACCGCGAAGACCGCGCGGCTCACCTGCACCGTTTCCTGTCCGTCACCGACGACCACGGCGCGCGCCTGCTCGACGCCTTGATCGAGACCTGCCGTCGGATGCAGACCGCCGACCTGCTGCCGCACCAGCACGGCGCACAGCCGAGGCTCACACTCCTGATGAACCACGCCGACCTGCTGGCCGGGCTGGGCGTCGGGGTCACCGAGGACGGCACGGAGATCGCCGCCAGCGCCGTACGACGCCTGTGCTGCGACGCCGAGGTGATCCCCACCGTCCTCGGCTCGACCGGCGAGGTCCTCGACGTGGGCCGCAGCAACCGACTGGTGACACCGCCCATCTGGAAGGCGTTGGTCGCCCGCGACCGTCACTGCCGCTTCCCGGGGTGCCGGCGTCCGCCTCTGATGTGTCACGCCCACCATGTCTGGCACTGGATCGAGGGCGGACCCACCAACCTCGACAACCTCATCCTGCTCTGCGGACACCACCACCGCCTCGTGCACTCCGGGCCCTGGCGGGTCGAGCTCGACCCGACCGGAGTGGCGGCCTTCGACCCGCCCTCCGGCACGACCCGCGAGCGGCTCGTGACCCCGCGCCCACCGCCCCTGGAGTGAGTCGCGAGGGCGTGGCCAAGCCGCCGGGAAGACCGGTTACCAGGTGTCAGAGCTGATGGTTAGGGTTCAGGAGTGGATTCACCCCTCGCGCTGTACCGGCGCCACCGGCCTGAGACGTTCGCCGACGTCATCGGGCAGGAGCACGTGACGGCGCCGCTCCGGGCCGCTCTCGCCAACAACCGGGTCAACCACGCCTATCTTTTCTCCGGCCCCCGCGGCTGCGGCAAGACCACCTCAGCGCGGATCCTCGCGCGCGCTCTCAACTGCGAGCAGGCGCCGGTGGCGGATCCGTGCGGCGAGTGTGACAGCTGCCGCGACCTCGCGCGCGACGGGGCCGGGTCGATCGACGTGATCGAGATCGACGCGGCCTCACACGGCGGTGTCGACGACGCCCGCGACCTGCGCGAGAAGGCCTTCTTCTCGCCGGTCAAGAGCAAGTACAAGGTCTACATCATCGACGAGGCCCACATGGTGACCACGCAGGGCTTCAACGCCCTGCTCAAGCTGGTCGAGGAGCCACCACCCCACCTGCGCTTCATCTTCGCCACCACCGAGCCCGACAAGGTGCTGCCGACGATCCGGTCGCGCACCCACCACTATCCCTTCCGGCTGATCCCGCCGCGGCTGCTGTCGGCGTACCTGACCGAGCTCTGCGAGAAGGAAGGCGTCGCAATCGAGCCGGCTGCCCTGCCGCTGATCGTGCGGGCCGGTGGCGGGTCCGCGCGAGACAGCCTGTCGGTCCTCGACCAGCTCCTCGGCGGTGCGGGACCTGAAGGGGTGACCCACGTGCTGGCGACCGGGTTGCTCGGCTACACCCCCGACTCCCTGCTCGACGACGTGGTCGACGCCTTCGCTGCCGGTGACGGCGCGGCCGTGTTCGAGGTGGTCGACCGGGTCATCGAGACCGGTCAGGACCCCCGGCGCTTCGCGGAGGACCTGCTGCGCCGGCTGAGGGACCTCGTCATCGTGGCCGCCGTCCCCGACGCGCCGGCCACCGGTCTGATCGATGTCTCCGTCGACCAGGGCGAACGGCTGGTGGCGCAGTCGGCGCGGTTCGGACCAGCAGAGCTCAGCCGCGCCGCCGACCTCGTCGCCGCAGGCCTGACCGAGATGCGGGGCGCGACCGCCCCCCGGTTGCTCCTCGAGCTGATCTGCGCCCGAGTACTGCTGCCCGGAGCCGATCACGGCTCCGACGGGCTGATGGCGAGGATCGACCGACTGGAGAAGCGCGCCGCCATCAGCGGCGGAGCCCCCAGCGACGCCGTGGCGAGCCCCGCCCCGTCGCCGCCCGGCGAGCACCCCGTCGAACCCGTACCCGAGGCGAGCGCGCCTCCGGCCACGCGGCCGGACCCGACCCCGCGGCCGGACCTGACTCCGCCCGCGGTCGAGGCGCCGACACCGACGCCGCCCGCACCGCGAACTGCCGCCGACAAGCCCCCGGGCCTCGAAGTGCCCGCCGAGCCGCAGCCTGCCCCGGCCGAGCCACGGACGCCGTCCCCGCCGCCGGCGCCCGAGCCCGCTGCGGCGGCCAAGCCGGAGGGCGGGCTGACGCTGGTCGAAGTACGCCGTCTGTGGCCCGACATCGTCGAGGCGACGAAGCTCCGTCGCCGGGTGGCCTGGATCCACCTCACCCAGAACTCCCAGGTCATCGGCATCGAGGGCAACACCCTGGTCCTCGGCTTCAACAACGCCGGGGCCCGCGACTCCTTCGTCAACGGCGGCTGCGACGAGATCCTGCGACAGGCCGCGATCGACGTCGTCGGGATGGACTGGAAGGTCGACGCCATCGTCGACCCCGGCGCCCGGCCAGACGCAAGCCCGCCATCGCCCGCCACCGGATCCACCGGATCCACCGGATCCACCGGATCGCCGGCTGCCGACGCCGCGACCTCCGAGACGCCATCGGCAGCGGCCACCGAGCAGCCCGCCGCCCCCGACGCGACCCCGGGCGGTCCCTCCCCGGAGACGACGCCGCAGGCCTCCCGATCGGCCGACCCCGGCGCCGTCGCTGCCGCTCGCGGAGCCATCTCCCGGACCCGCGCAGGCGAGCCGGCCGAGGACCCCAGGGCCCGGGCCGACGCCGACGCACATCCCGACGACCCGGACGCCGACGCCGGCGGCGTCGACACCACCGAGCTGCTCCAGCGCGAGCTGGGCGCTCAGGTGATCGAGGAGACCCGAAACCAGTGAACCGCACCAGTGACCACCCACGACTCGACCAGCTAGTGAGGCGACCATGACCCAGAACCCATTCGACGCGCTCGGCGGAGGCGGGGCCGGCGGAGGGGGCTTCGACATGAACGCCCTCATGCAGCAGGCCCAGCAGATGCAGCAGCAGCTCCAGGACGCCCAGGCCCGGCTCAGCGAGACCACCGTCGACGGGACCGTGGCCGGCGGAGCCGTCACCGTCACTGTCAACGGCGTCGGCGACCTGACGGGCGTCCAGATCAAGGCCGGCGGGTTCGACGGCAGCGACGTCGACGACCTCTCCGACCTCGGCGACATGATCGTCGCCGCCTACCGTGACGCCAAGGCCCAGGCCGACGCGCTGGCCCAGGAGGCGCTAGGGCCCCTCGGGGGCGGCGGTCTGCCCGGGCTCGGCTAGAGGTTTTGGCCAGAGGGGTTTGGGCTAGGTCGAGGTGTACGAAGGAATCGTCCAGGACCTGATCGACGAGCTGGGGCGACTGCCCGGCGTCGGTCCCAAGAGCGCGCAACGAATCGCGTTCCATCTGCTCCAGGCCGAGCCCGCCGACGTACGCCGGCTCGCCGACATCCTGGTCGAGGTCAAGGCGAAGGTGAAGTTCTGCAACGTCTGCTTCAACGTGTCCGAGGACGACCAGTGCCGGATCTGCCGCGACCCGCGTCGCGACACCACCGTGCTGTGCGTCGTCGAGGAGTACAAGGACGTGGTGGCCATCGAGCGGACCCGGGAGTTTCGCGGGCGCTACCACGTCCTGGGCGGGGCGATCTCGCCGATCGACGGCATCGGCCCCGACCAGCTCCGGATGCGTGAGCTGATGACCCGGCTGGCCGACGGCACGGTCACTGAGGTCATCCTCGCCACCGACCCGAACCTCGAGGGAGAGGCAACGGCCACCTACCTCACCAGGTTGCTCAAGCCAATCGGGTTGCGCGTGACGCGGTTGGCGAGTGGACTGCCGGTAGGTGGTGACCTCGAGTATGCCGACGAGGTCACCTTGGGGCGCGCGTTCGCAGGGAGGCGATCGGCAAATGAATGAGCCGCAGAAGATCGACGGGGAGACCCGGGAGTTCGCGCAACAGATCGCCGATCAGGTCGAGAGCTTCCTGATCGCCCTCCAGGCCATCGCCCGCGAGGGCGACGTCGGCCGCGCCATCTCGCTGCTGTTGCTGGAGATCAGCCAGGTCCTGCTCGCAGGCGCGCGACTCGGCGCCCAGCGCGACTTCGCGCCGCGGGCCGAGTACCAACCCGACGTGGGGCCCGAGCCCGACATCGACGAGATGCGGCTGCGGTTGGCCGAGATGCTCGATGCCATCGACACCTACAGCCTGGTGTTCGACCCCTATGTGCCGGAGCTGGTCGAGAGCCAGCTCTCCGACGACCTGACCAGCATCGCCACCGACCTCGAGAACGGCCTGCGCCACTACCGGCTCGGCAACGTCGACGAGGCGTTGTGGTGGTGGCAGTTCTCCTATGTTGCGTCCTGGGGAAACCTCGCCGGGGCGGCACTCAACGCACTGCTCTCCGTCGTTGCCCACGACCGGCTCGACGCCGACATCGAGGGCGAGGAAGAACGGGTCGCCGCTGCGATTGAGATGCTGGAGGCCGACCCGTCGGCGCCCCGGTAAACTCAGGGATCCGTGCCGCCGATCAGCAGAGGTAACTGACCAGTGGGCATTGTCGTGCAGAAGTACGGCGGCTCGTCGGTCGCCGACGCGACCGGCATCAAGCGGGTCGCACAGCGCATCGTGGCGACCCGCAAGGCGGGCCACGACGTGGTTGTCGTCGTGTCCGCGATGGGCGACACCACCGATGAGCTCCGCGACCTCGCCGAGCAGGTGACACCACTGCCCCCGCCCCGCGAGCTCGACATGCTGCTCACCGCCGGGGAGCGGATCTCGATGGCGCTGCTGGCGATGGCGATCGCGCAGCTCGGCCACAAGGCGCAGTCGTTCACCGGCTCGCAGGCCGGCGTCATCACCGACTCCGCCCACGGCAAGGCGAAGATCATCGACATCACGCCGGGCCGGATCGAGAACGCCCTCAACGACGACGCGATCGCGATCGTCGCCGGCTTCCAGGGCGTCTCGCAGGACACCAAGGACGTCACCACGCTCGGTCGCGGCGCGTCCGACACCACCGCGGTCGCCCTCGCGGCGGCGCTCGGGGCCGAGGTGTGCGAGATCTACTCCGACGTCGATGGTGTCTTCACCGCTGACCCGCGGATCGTCCCGACGGCCCGCAAGCTGCACCGCGTCTCGACCGAGGAGATGCTCGAGATGGCGGCCTCCGGGGCCAAGATCCTCCACCTCCGCTGCGTCGAGTACGCCCGCCGCTACGACATGCCCGTCCACGTGCGCTCCTCCTTCAGTCAGAAGGAAGGCACCTGGATCATCCCCACCGCTGAGGGAGAAGAGATGGAACAGGCCATCATCGCCGGAGTCGCCCACGACCGGAGCGAAGCCAAGATCACCGTCGTCGGGGTCCCCGACAAGGTGGGCGAGGCGGCCCGGATCTTCGAGTCGCTGGCCGCGACCGAGGTCAACATCGACATGGTCGTCCAGAACGTCTCTGCCGCCGCGACGGGGCTCACCGACATCTCGTTCACCTTGCCACGCGAGGACGGCCAGACGGCCATGGGGGCGCTGGCCCGGATCCAGGACGAGGTCGGCTACGACAAGCTGCTCTACGACGACCAGATCGGCAAGGTCTCGCTGATCGGCGCCGGCATGCGCTCCCACCCCGGCATCACCGCGAAGTTCTTCGCCGGGCTCGCTTCCGCGGGCGTCAACATCGAGATGATCTCCACCTCCGAGATCCGGATCTCGGTGATCGTCGACGAGGCCCAGATCAACGCCGCCGTCCAGGCCACCCACACCGCGTTCGACCTCGACGCCTCCGAGGTCGAAGCCGTCGTCTACGGCGGAACGGGACGATGACGTGACTCTCCGGATCGGGATCGTCGGCGCCACCGGGCAGGTGGGCGTCGCCATGCGCCAGATCCTCGCCGAGCGGTCGTTCCCCGCCGACGAGGTCCGCTTCTTCGCCTCCGCGCGCTCGGCCGGCACCGCCCTGCCTTTCGCCGGCCGCGAGATCACCGTGGAGGATGCCGCGACTGCCGATCCGAGCGGCCTCGACATCGCGCTCTTCTCCGCCGGGGCATCGACCTCGCGGGCGCTTGCCGCGCGGTACGCCGAGGCCGGGGCCGTGGTGGTCGACAACTCCTCGGCGTTCCGGATGGACCCCGACGTCCCGCTCGTGGTCTCCGAGGTCAACCCCGACGCGATCCGTGAGGCCCGCAAGGGGATCATCGCGAACCCGAACTGCACCACCATGGCCGCGATGCCGGTCCTCAAGCCGCTGCACGACGAGGCCGGGCTGGTGCGGCTGATCGCGTCGACGTACCAGGCTGTGTCCGGTTCCGGTGTCGCCGGCGTCGACGAGCTGGCCGCCCAGCTCGCGGCCTCCGGCGACAAGGCGCGCGAGCTGGCCTACGACGGCGAGGCGGTGGCGTTCCCCGAGCCGGTCAAGTACGCCCGCACGATCGCCTACAACGTCCTGCCGATGGCCGGGTCGATCGTCGACGACGGTCTCGAGGAGACCGACGAGGAGCAGAAGCTCCGCAACGAGTCACGAAAGATCCTCGGCATCCCCGAGCTGAAGGTGTCCGGGATCTGCGTCCGGGTGCCGGTCTTCACCGGCCACTCGCTGGCGATCAACGCCGAGTTCGCGGCTCCCATGACGGTCGCGCGGGCGCGGGAGCTGCTGATGGGCGCGCCGGGCGTCGAGCTGTCCGACATCCCGACCCCGCTGCAGGCCGCGGGCAAGGACCCGTCGTACGTCGGCCGGTTGCGCCAGGATCCCGGTGTCGCCGACGACCGGGGCCTCGCGCTGTTCGTCAGCAACGACAACCTGCGCAAGGGCGCGGCTCTCAACGCCGTGCAGATCGCCGAGCTGGTCGCTGCCGACCTCGCTGGCTAGTCGCTGTCGACGAACGACGTCGTGACCCACGCGGAGAGGGTGTAGGTCAGCAGCGTGACGCACGGGATGACGATGATCATCCACCAGTTGAAGAGCAGGTCGACGAGGAACACCAGCACCACCACGGTGAGCAGACCGACGGCGAGGAAGCTGGTGCTGCCCGCCTCGGGGACACTGAACAGGCGGAGCAGGCCGGCGCCGAAGAAGATCATCGCCACCAGGATCAGCAGTAGGACGAAGAGTCCGGTGCCTCCGCAGGAGGACGCCCCCCTGACGACCTCGCAGAGCTGCAGCGATCCCCAGGTCAGCCCCACGGTCGCTGCGCCGACCACGATCCCGGTGACGATGGCGCCCGGGATCGCGCCGATGGACACCCGGAACGACCGCCGCGGCTTCTGCTCCTCCCGCACCTCCGGCTCGGGCTCCACCTGCTCCGCGGTCGCGGCGACGGTCGTGGCGGTCGCAGGCGATTCGTCGGCGAACAGCGGCTTTCCGTGGGTCTCGCCGGCGGCGGGCTGTGCGGCTGAGCTCTCGCGGGACACCGGGATCGGCTCGATGGGCGGTTCCGGCGCTGGTTCGGCCGACGCCACGTGCTGGGTTGGCTGGGGCACGGGGGCCGGGTCGGCCTCCACCACCGGTTCGGGCTCCGGAGGGGGCTCGGGCGCGGGCTCGGGCTCCGGCGTCGGTTCGGGCGCTGGCGCGGGTTCGGGTTCTGGCGTCGGTTCGGGTTCTGGCGTCGGTTCGGGCTGCGGAACCGTCTCGGTCTCTGCAGCAGCGCGAGCCTTCTTGCCCCGCTTGCGCCGGAAACCGAACGACGGGAGCTCCAGTGACGGCCCGTCACGATCCTGATCAGCCATGCCGCGAAGTCTGCCAGAACGCCGGCAGTAGGCGACGGGAAGGACCGAGCGCGCCGATCCGTGGATCGACGCGCTCACGATCTCCTCGGAGATCCCCGGGTCGGGCTGACAGGATTTGAACCTGCGGCCTCCTCGTCCCGAACGAGGCGCGCTACCAAGCTGCGCCACAGCCCGAAAGTGCCCTGGTCTCGAGACCGACCGATTGAGAAGTCGGGACCACCGCCAGGGCACGGCGAGCATACCGGAGCCGTCACGCCCCTCTCCAATCGCGTCGGGACCGGGGAATCAGCCGTGCGAGGTCAGGGTCAGCAAGGTCGCCTCGGGGCGGCAGGCCACCCGCACCTGGGCGTAGGGGCTGGTGCCGAGCCCGGCCGAGACGTGCAGCCAGGCCGAGCCCGGATCGCCGGGCGTCGAGCCCGCCGGGTGGCGGTGCAGGCCCTTGGCCCGGGCCGGCTCGAGGTCGCAGTTGGTGGTCAGCGCGCCGACGCCGGGAACGCACACCTGGCCGCCGTGGGTGTGGCCGGCCAGGATCGCGTCGTACCCGTCGGCCGCGAACTGGTCCAGTACCCGCAGGTACGGCGCATGGGCCACGCCCAGCCGCACGTCGGCGTGCGCATCGGCCGGGCCGGCCACCTCGTCGAGCCGGTCGTAGCGCAGGTGCGGGTCGTCGACCCCGGCAAACGAGAAGGTCGTCGCTCCGACCTTCACAGAGGCACGCTGGTTGGTCAGGTCGAGCCAGCCGGAGCTGGTGAAGACCTCCTTGAGGTCGCGCCAGGGCAGGAGGGGGCTGTCGGTGTGCCGCGTGCCGCTGTCGGGGAAGAGATAGCGGAGCGGGTTGCGCAACGTCGGTGAGTAGTAGTCGTTGGAGCCGAGGACGAAGACCCCGGGGACGTCGAGCAGCGACCCCAGGGCGTCGCGCAGCCGGGGGATGGAGTCGCGGTGGGCGATGTTGTCGCCGGTGTTGACGACGAGGTCCGGGTCAAGGGCGCGCAAGCCGGCGAGCCAGTCCTGCTTGCGCTGTTGTCCGGGCGTCAGGTGGATGTCGCTGAGGTGCAGCACCCTCAGGCTCGGCTGGCCGGGCGGCAGCAGCGGCACGGTGACATCGCGAAGGCGGAACGCACGGGTCTCCCACACGGCGTACGCCGTGAGTCCGACCCCAGCGGCCAACCCCCCTGTTCCGACGGCACGAACAATCGGGGGGAGACGCATGCCGCAAGGCTGCCACAATGACGGCCATGAGTGCTCTCAAGGACCGGCTCCGCTCCGACCTCACCGTGGCCATCAAGGCGCGCGAGGAAATCCGGTCATCGACCCTGCGGATGGTGCTCTCGGCGATCACCAACGCGGAGGTGGCGGGCAAGCAGGCCCGCGAGCTCAGCGACGACGACATCGTGGGCGTGCTGTCCACCGAGGCCAAGAAGCGACGCGAGGCGGCAAGCGCCTTCGACGACGGTGGGCGGCCGGAGATGGCCGAGCGCGAACGTGCGGAGGCGGCAGTGCTCGCCGACTACCTGCCCGAGCCGCTGTCGGGGGCCGAGATCGAGACCATCGTCACCGAGGCCATCGCGCAGACCGGTGCCGAGGGCGAAGGCATGCGCGCCATGGGCAAGGTGATGGGCATCGTCCAGCCCCGGGTGAAGGGGCGGGCCGACGGGGCAGCGGTCGCCGCCGAGGTACGCCGCCAACTGGCGGGGTCCTAGTCACTCAGTCGTTGCCGTTGCCCCGGCCGTTGCCCCGGCCGTTGCCGTTGCCGTTGCCGTTCCCGGGGCCGACGTCGTCATCGCCGCCGCCTCCGCCGCCGCCTCCGCCGCCGCCTGCGCCGCCGCCTGCCGCCGCCGCCACCGCCGCCGCTGTTGTTCTCCGGGGGCGGTGGCGCCGGCACGTAGCCGATCGAGGGGTAGATCGTGACGACATCACCCTGGGAGGCGACGTCGTCGGCTCCGGGGCTGGTGTAGGCGACCGTCCCGGCGGGGTAGTTGGAGAACACCTCGTCGCTGGCGACCAGGACGACGAAGCCGGCGTCCTCGAGCTGCTGCTGCGCGGTTGCGATGCTCATGCCGTAGGTGTCGGGCACGGAGGCGGACGCGCCCTCGAGCTGCTCGAGGGACGGGGGCACGAACGTCGCGTCGTCGAGCCACTGCTCGATCGCCCGCATCGCGTCGCCCCACATCGGACCGGCGATGCCGGACCCTGATGCGCTGGCGATGAAGGAGCCGCCCACGGTCTGGCCCGCCAGGGGAATCGGCTGGCCCAGCTGGTTGGCGCCGGCGATCATCGCGGCCGCGGCCAGGTTCGGGGTGTAGCCCACGAACCACACGGACTTGCCGTCCTGGGTGGTTCCGGTCTTGCCGGCATCCGGCTGGATGGTCGAGATCGCGGAGCCGAACCCGCCGGGCGCCATGACGCCCTTGAGGATGTCGTTGACGGTGTTGGCGACGTTCGCCTCCAGCACCTGCGTGCACCGGGAGGGGTACTCCTTGAGCAGGTGCCCGGCGGCGTCCTCGATCGCGGTCACCGCACGTGACGCGCAGTGCTTGCCCTGGGCGGCGAAGGTGGCGTAGGCCTCGGCCATCTCCAGCGGGCTGGTGTTGACGACGCCGAGCGTGAACGACGGGACCCGTTCGCGGTCCGGATTGGTGAGGTCGATGCCCATGCTCTTGGCCAGGTCGTACGGCTGGCACAACCCGGTCAGCAGCTCCAGGTTGGCGAAGAAGGTGTTCACCGACAGCTGGGTGCCGGAGTACAGGTCGAAGGTGCCTCCGCGACCGTCATAGTTCTGGGGGTCCCAGATGGCGGTGCTGGTGTAGGGCCCGTCGCAGGTGCGGTAGTCGTTCATCGGGATGAACTCCTGCGACGGCACGCTCAGAGTCGTACGCGGATCGATGCCCTTGGCCAGGGCGGTGGCCAGGACGAACGCCTTGAAGGTCGAGCCGGCCTGGAACCCGGCGGAGTCGCCGTACTTCGTGGGCACGACGTAGTTGAGGTAGGTCTCGCCCTCCGTCTTCTTCCGGCCCATCGGGCGCGACTGGGCGATGGCCTTCACGTTGCCGGTCCCGGGCTCGACCATCGCCAGGCCGCCCAGCGCCTGGTCGGTCGGGAAGACGTGCGCGCGGACCGCTTTGTCGGCCGCGTCCTGGTAGCGCAGGTCGATCGTGGTGCGGATGGTGAGGCCACCCGACCGGATCAGCTTCTTCCGCTCCTCGGGGGTCTTGCCGAGCGACTCGTCCTCCATCAGGACGTTGACGACGTAGTCACAGAAGAAGGGTGCGCGGGAGAACACGCAGCCGTTCTGTGCGGGCTGAACGTCGAGCCCCAGCACCTTCTGCTTGACCTCGGCCGCACGCTTGGGGCTGATGACGTTGAGCTCGGCCATCCGGTCGAGGACCAGGTTGCGGCGACGCTTCGCCTCGGTCGGCGAGTTGGTCGGGTCGTAGCCGGTGGGGTTCTTCACGAGGCCGGCGAGGAGCGCGGACTCCCGGAGGTCGAGGTCCTTGGCGTTCTTGTCGAAGTAGTGGCGTGCGGCCGCCTGAACGCCGAATGCGCCGTCGCCGAAGTAGGCGAGGTTGAGGTACTGCTCGAGGATCCAGTCCTTGGAGTACTTCTCCTCGAACGCGATGGCGTAGCGCAGCTCGCGGATCTTGCGGGCGTAGGTGTCGTCGGTGGCGGCCTCGCGCTCGGCCCTGGTGTTGGCCTGGCTGACCAGGGTCAGCTTCACCATCTGCTGGGTGATCGAGGACCCGCCCTGGACCGTGGCCTCGCTCGCCTGGTTGGTGATCAGTGCTCGCAGCGTGCCCTTGAGGTCGAGGGCGCCGTGCTGGTAGAAGCGGGAGTCCTCGATCGAGACGATCGCCTTGACCATGGTGCGCGACATCTGGGTCAGCGGAACATTGATGCGGTTCTCGTCGTAGATGGCTGCGATCACGTTACCGTTGGCATCGATGATCCGGGTCTTCTGAGGGAGTGCCTCGGTCTCGAGCTCGGTCGGGAGGTTGTCCATGCCACGGGCGACGTCCCTGGCCGCCAGACCGACCACGCCCGCGAAGGGGATCGCCAGACCGGCCACCACCACGCCGAGGACGACAGCGACCGCGGCCATGACGCCGAGGTGGGAGAGCACGCGATCGGGCGGCAGCCGCTCGTCGGGAGGCACGGACATGGCCCTTAATGTACGTGAGCGGGTGGTCCCCGGCCGATTCGTGACACCAGATGACTAGTCATACCGGGCCATGGGATCTGGGCTGATCGAGTCTTCCGGCCAAGTAGTTGATTCGTCTACCTTCTTCTCGGGGAACGGAAAGGCGCCAGCAGGCGTCACCGAATATCGGACGGATGTGGGGACGTCATCATGTGGGTAGAGAATTGGGCTCCTTCGGCGGCTTGCCGCCAGGCCTCGCCGGACCAGCTCTTCGTTCGCGGCGCCGAGCAGAACAAGGCCAAGCAGCTGTGCACGGGTTGCCCCGTGCGCACCGAGTGCCTGGCCGAGGCCCTCGACAACCAGATCGAGTGGGGGGTGTGGGGCGGTATGACCGAGCGTGAGCGTCGGGCCCTCCTCCGCCGCCGGCCGACCGCCTCGTGGCGGGCCGTGCTCGAGGCCGCCCGCGAGCAGGAGACCAAGGGCGCGCCGAAGGTCACCGCCACCACCTGAGGGTTACCCCTCCGCCAGCAGCTCGCCCACCCGGCGCAAGCCGGTCAGGTCGTGCACGTCGCCGGCCAGTGCGGGCACCACCGCAGTGGGGACCTTGGGGTGCGCCGCGGCGAACCGCTCGCGCAGCCGCGCCTCGCGCTCGACCAGCCGCGTGCGGTCGGCGTGCAGCCGCAACAGTCCTCCGGACAGGGCCGTGTCGTCCATCTTGCTGAGCCGTGCGGCCGCCGCCATCGCCTCGTCCGCGGAGAGGTCACCGAGCGGGGTGGGACTGGCGCGGTTGACGACCAGGCCTGCCAGCGGCATCCGGTCCTCGCTGAGCCGCTCGACGAAGTAGGCCGCCTCCCGCAGCGCATCGCGTTCCGGTGCCGCTACGACCAGGAACGCCGTACCGTCTGCCTGGAGCAGCTCGAAGGTCTTCTGGGCCCGCTGCCGGAACCCCCCGAAGAGCGTGTCGAACGCCTGGACGAACGTCTGCATGTCCCGCAGCACCTGGGCACCCAGGATCTTGGTCATGGCGTTGGTGATCAGTCCGACCCCGGCGGTCATCATCCGTGCCGGGCCGCGCGCCGGGGCCAGCAGCAACCTGATGAACCGGCCGTCGAGGAAGCTCGAGAGCCGCTCGGGGGCGTCGAGGAAGTCGAGCGCGGAGCGCGACGGCGGGGTGTCCACCACAATCAGGTCGTAGCTACCGTCCCTCATTGCCTCTTGATGGATCTGACCCAGCTTCTCCATCGCCATGTACTCCTGCGTTCCGGCGAAGGAGCTGGACAGCGCGATGTAGAACGGGTTCTCCAGGATCTGCTTCGCCTTCTCCGGGGTGGCCTGGCTCTCCACCACCTCGTCGAAGGTGCGCTTCATGTCCAACATCATCGCGTCCATCTGCGGGACACCGTCCCGCCCGGCCGCCCCGTCGGCCCACGACAGTCCCTCGACGGGACGAGGGGTGTTGTCGAGCGCCTCGATCCCCATCGACTGTGCCAGCCGTCGGGCCGGGTCGATGGTCAGGACCACGACCTTCCGACCGCGTTCGGCCGCCCGCAGGCCGAGCGCCGCGGAGGTGGTGGTCTTCCCGACCCCGCCCGAGCCGCAGCACACGATGATGCCGGTGCCCGGGTCGTCGAGCAGGGCGTCGACATCGAGGTCCGGCGCCGACGACGCGGAAGCGGCCAGCGGGCCGAACCTGGTCTGTGACCGGCTTCGTGGCGCGCTCATCCGGGGTCCCTGCGGGGGCGTGAGCGAAGCGAGCAACTTCGTGGGGTGTATCTCATGCCATTCCCTGGGTCTTCAGCTCCGCGGCCAGCTCGTACAGGCCACCGAGGTCGGCACCACCGGGCAGGCGGAGCAGCTCGTAGGTCGGTAGGTCGAACCCGCGGACCAGTTCACGCTGGGCGTCCTCGAGGGCCCGCCGTTCGGCGTGGTCCCGGGCCTCGGCGAGCAGGTCGTTCACGACCTCGTCGCCTGCCTCGATGCCCGCCGACTTCAGGTCCGCCACCAGGCCCTCGACCTCGACCGTGTCCGCCCGGATGGCCTCGAGCGCGCCGGCGTCGAGATCCTGCGGTCGGACCTGGTTGACGATCACGCCACCAACGGGCAATCGGGCGCTTCGCAGCTCGGCGATGGCGTCGGCAGTCTCCTGGACCGGCATCTCCTCCAGCACGGTGACCAGGTGGACGGCCGTCCGCTTCGACCGGAACAGTGTCATCACCGTGTCGGCCTGGTTCTTGACCGGACCCATCTTCGCCAGCCCGGCCAGCTCGCTGTTGACGCCGAGGAACTGGGTGATCCTCCCGGTCGGGGGCGCGTCGAGCACCACCGCGTCGTACTGCCGGGTGGTCTTGCCGCGCCGACCCTCCTTGGCGGCTTCGAAGACCTTGCCGGTGAGGAGCACGTCGCGGACACCGGGTGCGATCGTGGTGGCGAACTCGATCACGCCGAAGCGGTCGAGGGCGCGACCGGCGCGGCCGAGCCGGTAGTACATCGCGAGGTACTCCAGGAGAGCGGACTCCGCATCGATGTGCAGCGCGTAGACGTTGCCGGGGGTCCCGTCGTCCCCGGTGAGGCCCGCGGCGATCCGGCGCTCCTCGTAGGGGAGCTGGTCGACGTCGAACATCCGCGCGATCCCCTGCCGTCCCTCGACCTCGCACAGGAGGACGTTCTTCCCGTGGGAGGCGAGCGCCAGGGAGAGCGCGGCCGCGACGGTGGACTTGCCGGTGCCGCCCTTGCCGGTGACGACGTGCAGCTTCACGCCCAACCAGTCGCGGGGCCGGTCAGAGCGGTGCTGGGGTTCGCTCACGCTTGGAGCCTAGTGGGGCGGTCGATTTGCGTGGCCCCAGCCCATACGGCGGGAGGCGCGCGCGTGGCTAGGGTGGGGCACGGTGCAACGAGGCCCTTCAACGTGGCGGGCAACCGAGGAGCGGGAGGATGTTCGTGGACAAGGTCGTGGCCAGTGCCGCCGAGGCGGTGGCGGACATCGGGAACGGAGCGACGCTCTCGGTCGGCGGCTTCGGCCTCTGCGGAATCCCGTCGGTCCTGATCGATGCGCTGCTCGAGAGCGGAGCCACCGACCTGGAGGCTGTTTCCAACAACTGTGGCGTGGACGAGTGGGGGCTCGGGCGGCTGCTGATGGCGAAGCGGCTGCGCCGGATGATCTCGTCGTACGTCGGCGAGAACAAGGAGTTCGCCCGGCAGTACCTCCACGGTGAGCTCGAGGTCGAGCTCACCCCCCAGGGCACGCTGGCCGAGCGGATGCGGGCGGGCGGGTCCGGGATCCCGGCCTTCTTCACCGCGACCGGCGGCGGCACCCAGGTCGCCGAGGGCGGGCTTCCGTGGCGATACGACTCCGACGGGAACGTCGTGGTGTCGTCACCACCGAAGGAGACCCGGACCTTCTTGGATCGAAATGGCGACGGTAGGGAGTACGTCCTGGAGGAGGCGATCGTCGCCGACTTCGGGCTGGTGCGGGCCTGGAAGGGCGATCGGCACGGCAACTTGATCTACCGCGACTCGGCGCGCAACTTCAATCCGCTGGCGGCCATGTGCGGGACGGTGACCATCGCGGAGGTGGAGCACCTCGTGGAGCCCGGCGAGCTCGAGCCGAACGACGTGCACACTCCGGGCGTGTTCGTGCAGCGCGTGGTCCCCCTGACACCGGAGCAGGCGGCCGACAAGCGGATCGAGAAGCGGACCGTGCGCCCCCGGCCCGGGGCCTCGGTGGAGACGAAGGAGGGTGACGTCTGATGGCTGGATGGTCGCGGGAGGAGATGGCAGCCCGGGCGGCGTCGGAGCTGACCGACGGCTCCTACGTCAACCTCGGCATCGGCCTGCCGACGCTGGTGCCGAACTACGTCGCCGACGACGTCGAGCTGGTCCTGCAGTCGGAGAACGGCATCCTCGGCGTGGGTGCCTACCCGATCGAGGGCGAGGAGGACCCGGACCTGATCAACGCCGGCAAGGAGACGGTCACGCTGCGCAAGGGCGCGTCGTTCTTCGACTCGGCCACGTCGTTCGGGATGATCCGCGGCGGCAAGATCGACGCTGCCATCCTGGGTGCCATGCAGGTCTCCGCCGCGGGCGACATCGCCAACTGGATGATCCCCGGCAAGATGGTCAAGGGGATGGGTGGCGCGATGGACCTCGTCCACGGCGCGAAGCGGGTGATCGTGCTCATGGAGCACGTGGCCCGGGACGGCTCCTACAAGATCGTCAACGACTGTTCCCTGCCCTACACCGGCCGCGCCGTCGTGCAGCGGATCATCACCGACCTCGCCGTCCTCGACGTCACGCCGGAGGGGCTGAAGCTGGTCGAGCTCGCCCCCGGTGTGACCGAGGACGAGGTGCGGGAGAAGACCGAGCCGGAGCTCGTCTGACGCGCACGTGCATGATGGGTCGATGACTCAGCTCGGGAGGCATTCATGACGACCGACCAGGGGCAGCTGCATCAGCAGGCAGACCGGCCACCGAGGTGGAGGGTGATCGGGCCGGGCCTCGTGGTCGCGGCGACGGGTGTGGGTGCCGCCGATCTGGTGGCGACGCTCGTCGCCGGCGCGAAGTTCGGCTACACCCTGCTGTGGGTGGGCGTTCTCGGCGCGGTGATCAAGGTGGTCCTGGTCGAGGGGGCAGGACGGTTCTCCCTCGCATCGGGGCGGACGATCTTCGAGGGTTGGCGCAGCATCGGTCGCTGGACGACGTGGTACTTCGCGCCGTACATCCTGATCTGGGGCCTGGTCTACGGCGCGACCGCGATGTCGTCATCGGCACTGGCCGTGGTGGCCATCTTCCCCGACCTGTCACTCCGCTGGACGGCCGTGGCCTTCGGTCTCGCCGGACTGGCGATGGTGTGGTTCGGCTCCTACGTCACCTTCGAGCGGATCACCGTCACGCTCGTCGGAGTCATGTTCGTGACGATCGTCGGCGCGGCCGCGGTCACCGCGCCCAACCTCGGCGAGATCGCCCTCGGCCTCCGCCCGATCCTCCCGGACGACTCGTTGATCAACATCCTCGCCCTTGCCGGTGGTGTCGGGGGCACGATCACGCTCGCGGCGTACGGCTACTGGTTGCGCGAGAAGGGCTGGTCGACACCGCGCTTCATGAAGGTGATGCGGATCGACAACTCGGTCGCGTACGCCGCCACCGCGATCTTCGTCGTGGCGACGTTGATCGTCGGGGCCGAGCTCTTCTACTCCGCCAACATCGCGGTGGGGACCGATGAGGGGGCGTTGGTCGAGGTCTCCGACGTGCTGGCCGACCGGTACGGCGAAGCGTTCCGTTACGTGTTCCTGGTGGGCTTCTGGGCAGCCTCCTTCACGTCCCTGATCGGCGTGTGGAGCGGGGTGAGCCTGATGTTCGCGGACTTCGTCGGCAACCTCCGCAACCTGCCGTCGGGCCACGAGGACACCCGCACGGGAGGCCGCTTCTTCAAGCTCTACCTGCTGTGGCTGACGTTCCCGCCGATGCTGCTGCTCCTGCTGGACCAGCCCGTCGGGCTGATCCTCGCCTACGGCGCCCTCGGCGCCCTCTTCATGCCCTTCCTGGCGATCACGCTGCTGGTGCTGCTCAATCGCCGCGACGACGTCCTTCCGCGCGAGTGGCGCAACGGCTGGTTGTCGAACTCGCTGATGGCCCTCTGCGCGGTGCTGTTCCTGGCACTCGCCGTCAACGAGCTGCGCGAGCTGCTGGCGCCGTACGTGCCGTTCTTCTAGCCCCCCGATGAGTTTCGTCACCGATGCGGGTCGGTCCTGACATGAACAAGGTCATTGCTTCGATCACCCAGTCGCTGGACGGCTACATCGTGGGACCGCAGGACGGCCCCGAGCACGGGCTCGGCATCGGCGGCGAACGCCTCCACTACTGGGTCATGGGTGGACCGTGGACCTACGCCGACGACGGTGCCGACACCGACGGGATGCACGGCGCCGACCGGGAGTACTTCGAGAGCGTCACCGACGGCCTGGGCTGCTCGATCGTCGGCCGCAACATGTACGAGGCTGCTGGTGCGTGGGGCGGGACCAACCCCTTCCCCGGGACGCTGATCGTGCTCACCCACCGCGTCGAGGACCAGCCCGACCCCTCGACCGGGTTCCTCTTCGTCGACGGCTTCGAGGTGGCGCTGAGCAAGGCGCGCGAGCTCGCCGGTGACGGAGCCGTGGCGCTCGGAGGTGGGGCCGACCTGATCCGTCAGGGCCTCGTGGCCGGGGTCGTGGACGAGCTGGCCATCTCAACCGCGCCCGTGGTTCTGGGCGGCGGCAAGCGGCTCTTCGAGGGGTTCGAGCAGGACCTTGACCTCGAGGTCCTGGGCGTGTGGAGCTCTCAGTACGCCACCCACGTGAGGTACCGCGTCGTGCGCTAGTGACGCTCCTCCAGGCCGACGGCCTCGCGGAGGCGGCGCACGGCATCGTCGAGCCCGGGATCCTGCCGGGCCTGTGACTCCATCAGGTCCGAGAGCCCTTCGGCCAGCACGTTGAGCTTCTCCTGGATCGCCTCCTGGCTGCGCCGGCCGGCGTTCTCGAGCAGCACCAGCAGCAGCAGCGACAGGATCGCCGACCCGGTGTGGAGCGCCAGCTCCCACTTGGTGGTGCTCGCCCAGAGCGGGTAGCTCGCCGCCCACAGCACGAGGGCGACCATGATGACCATGAAGAACGGCCCACGGCTCACGAGCTGGTTGGCCGACTCCACGAATCTCTCGAACGGGTCGCGCCCGTCGTCCTTCTTGCGATCCTCGGCCGCGTCAGTCCTGTCCACTCCGCCACCGTAGTGCCCCGACGCCCATGGGTAGAGTCCCCGGCATGACCAAGTGGGAGTACCTGACCGCGCCGATCCTGACGCACACCGCCAAGCAGATCCTCGACAACTTCGGCTCCGAGGGGTGGGAGCTGGTCCAGATCGCGCCGGGCATGAACCCGGAGAACCTCGTGGGCTACTTCAAGCGCCCGGTGGAGGGCTGAGCGGTGGCCCATCCGGAGGAGCGGCTCGCCGACCTGGGCCTGACCGTCCCCGAGGTCCCGAAGCCGGTGGCGGTGTATGTCCCGGCCGTGCGCTCCGGCAACCTCGTGTTCACCTCCGGTCAGCTCCCGATGCGTTCCGGCGAGCTGATGCAGACCGGGAAGGTCGGTGGCGACGTCAGTCCGGACGAGGCCGTCGAGTGCGCCCAGCAGTGCGCCCTCAACGCGATCGCCGCCGTCAAGGCCGAGCTCGGAGACCTCGACCTGGTGAAGCGGGTCGTCAAGGTGGTCGTGTTCGTCGCGTCCACCCCCGACTTCACCGGCCAGCCGCAGGTCGCCAACGGTGCGTCCGAGCTGTTCGGGTCGGTGTTCGACGACGTCGGCGTACACGCCCGGTCGGCGGTCGGGGTCCCGGTCCTGCCGCTGGACGCGCCGGTCGAGGTCGAGCTGGTCGTGGAGTTCTGAGCCGTGCTGCGGATCCCGTTGCCGGCGCACCTGGTCGAGCAGGCGAGGGAGTACGCCGACGGCACCCGGCAGCCCGCCGAGCCGCGTGACGCCGCGACCGTGGTCCTCCTGCGGGGGACGGAGGCGGGGCCCGCGATCTACCTGCTGCGACGCCAGACGTCGATGGCCTTCGCGGGCGGGATGTGCGTCTTCCCCGGCGGCGGGGTCGACCGGCGCGACTTCGACGCGACGGTCGCCTGGGCCGGGCCCCCACCCGCTGACTGGGCGGCGCGGCTCGGGGTCGACGAGGCCGAGGCGCGGGCGCTGGTGTGTGCGGCGGTGCGGGAGACGTTCGAGGAGTCGGGCGTCCTGCTGGCCGGCACCTCGCCGACCGACGTGGTCGCCGACACCACCGGCGACGACTGGGAGGCCGACCGGGTCGCGCTGGAGTCCCGCGAGCTCGCGATGTCGGACTTCTGCTCCCGCCGCGGGCTGGTGCTGCGCACCGACCTGCTCGGTGTCTGGGCCGGATGGTTGACCCCGGTCTTCGAGCCGCGCCGCTACCGCACCTGGTTCTTCGTGGCCTCGCTCCCGGAGGGGCAGCGGACGCGTGACGTGTCCTCGGAGTCGTCGTCGGTCGCGTGGATGCCGGCGCTCGAGGCGGTGCAGGCCGTCGACGACGGCGAGCTGACGATGATGCCGCCGACGTACCTCACCTGCCTCGAGGTCGCGCAGCACGCCGACCCGGCCGCCGTGCTCGGTGCGGCAGCGGGTCGCAGCGTCGACATGTTCACCCCCGAGGTGACCGGTGACGCTGACGACGCGACGCTGTCGATGCCGGATCGGCTCCGCCCCCTCGTCGAGGAGCGACTCGGGCGATGACGTGGGAGGGCGGCTCGTTCGGCTCGCGCGGAACATGCGTGCTCGCTCCGAACGCCGGCGTGATGACCCTCGACGGCACCAACACCTGGGTGTTGCGCGAACCGGACTCCTCGCGGTCGGTGGTGGTCGACCCGGGGCCGTCGATCCTGTCCCACCTTGACGCGATCGAGGCTGCGGCGGGGGAGGTCGCGGTCGTGCTGCTCACCCATCACCACGCGGACCACTCCGAGGCGGCGCGGGAGTTCGCCGAACGGGTCGGGTGCGGGGTGAGGGCGCTCGACCCGGCGTACCGGCTCGGGTCGGAGGGTCTGTCCGGAGGTGACGTCGTCTCGGTCGACGGGCTCGAGATCCGGGTGGTCGCGACGCCGGGCCACTCGTCGGACTCGTTGTCGTTCGTGTTGCCGGCGGAGGGTGCCTGCCTCACCGGCGACACCGTGCTCGGGCGCGGCACGACCGTGGTCGCCCACCCCGACGGGCAGCTGGGTGCCTATCTGGACTCGCTCGCCCGGCTCCACGCGCTGGCGTCCGAGCACGAGATCACGACCATCTGGCCCGGGCACGGCCCGGTCATCGACGACGCCCTGCCCGCCCTCGACTACTACCTCGCCCACCGTCGCGAACGCCTCGAGCAGGTCGAGGCGGCCCTCGCCGAGCTCAGCGACGCCCCCCACCCCGAGGGGATCGCCGTCGACGAGCTGCCCCGCAAGGTGGTCGAGATCGTGTATGCCGACGTCGACCCGGTCCTCTGGGGGGCCGCCGAGCTCTCCGTCCGCGCCCAGCTCGCCTACCTCCAAACTCGTTGAGTTGGGCCTGCCTGCGGCTTGAATTGGGCGTGGCTGCGGCTTGAATTGGGCACCGCTCGCGTGGCCGGCCACGCATCGTCCACAGCTCCTGTGACGACACGCTCTGTCAACAGGCCCTGAGGAAGGCCGGTGGCAAGGCATCGGTCTGCGGGCACTTGGTCACCATGAAGCGACCGCCCTTTCCGGATCATCCCTTCACCACCGCTGAAGCTGCCGCGCTCGGATACACCGGGGCGGCTCTCGGCGACGCAGTCCGGAACCACGTCCTACGGCGCGTCTTCACCGGCGTCTACGTCAGGGCCGACCGGACTGACTCGGTCGCGCTCCGTGCTCAAGCCGCACGCCTCGTCATGAGTGAGCACTCCGTGCTGTGTGACCGAACTGCTGCGTGGATTCATGGCGTCGACGTGTTCAGGTATGCCGAGCTCGACGTCATCCCGCCGCTCGAGACCTATGTTCTGCGCGGTCACGACCCGACCGATCGCCGGGACTGCAGAGGCGGAACTCGCGACCTCTGGTCGACGGACTGGATGGTGATCGACGGCGTGCGCGTGACGACCCCGCAGCGCACGGCGCTCGACCTGGCGTGCAAGTTGTCGCGGCGAGAGGCTCTCGCGGCGCTGGACGCCTTCGCCCGGGTGCACGGGATCACGGCGGGAGAGCTCACCTGCTTGCTTGTGAGGTACTTCCGGCGTCGTGGAGTCGTCCAGGCGCGTGAACTCGTGCCGCTCATCGATGGGCTGGCCGAGTCAGCCGGCGAGTCGTGGACCCGCCTCGTGATCCATGACCATGGGCTGCCTGCACCCCACCCTCAGCACTGGGTGAGGGTGGACGGCGTGCCGACGTACCGTCTGGATCTGGCCTATCCCCACGCCCGGGTGGCGGTGGAATACGACGGCCAAGAGTTCCACTCAACCTCGGAGCAACGAGCTCACGATGCGGCGCGACGGGCCTGGCTCCGAGCGCACGGGTGGCGGGTCATCGTCCTCACGAAAGAGTCATTCGCCGTCGAGGCGATCGACGTCTGGATCCAGGAGCTGCGCGACGCCCTGGCGCAGGCGAGCCCAACTCGACGATCAGGGAGGCCCAACTCAGCGCACAGGCGGGCCCAATTCAACGTGTAGGGAGGCCCAACTCAACGGGCTCAGCGGGCGCGGCGGGCGAGCCGTTCGATGTCCATGATCACGACGGAGCGGGGCTCGAGACGGAGCCAGCCCCGGGACGCGAAGTCCGCCAGCGCCTTGTTGACCGTCTCGCGGGAGGCGCCGACGAGCTGGGCGAGCTCCTCCTGGGTGAGGTCGTGGTGGACGTGGACGCCGTCGTCGGCGGTGCGGCCGAACCGGTCGGCGAGGTCGAGCAGGGCCTTCGCGACGCGGCCGGGCACGTCGGAGAAGACCAGGTCGGCGTTGACGTCGTTGGCCTTGCGCAGCCGGCTGGCAATCTGGGACAGCAGCCCGCGGGCGACGACGGGCCGCCCCTCGAGCCAGCGCAGCAGGTCGTCATGGGACAACGAGGCGAACGCCGCGTCCGTCACCGCGGTGACCGTCGCCGAGCGCGGCCCCGGGTCGAAGAGGGAGAGCTCGCCGAACATCTGACCGGGGCCCAGGATGGCGAGGAGGTTCTCGCGGCCGTCGCTGGAGGTGCGGCCCAGCTTCACCTTGCCGTCGAGCACGATGTAGAGCTTGTCGCCGGCGTCGCCTTCATGGAAGAGCACGTCGCCTCGCTGCAGGCGACTCTCGGACATCGACGCCCGTAGGGCCGTGGCCGCCTCGTCGTCAAGTGCGCTGAACAGCGGAGCCTGACGGAGTACGTCGTTGTCCACGGTGCCTCCCGGAGTCGTCTCGTCCCGCCGTCCTCGACGGGGTCGGGCCTGATCCTAGCCAGTGGCGCAGGTCACATGCGCAACCCAGTCTTGCGGACCGGTGATCCGGGGTCGAGGGCGAGATGGGCCATTGGTTGGCTGCGAGTCGTGGCGGCCGATCCTCAGAGGTAGCGCAACCACAGGTACGGCGCCGTCGCTGCGACCGTGACCACGGTGACCACGAGGCCGTACTTGGTGAACTCCCAGAAGCCGATGTGGTGGCCGGCCCGGTCGGCCAGCCCCAGCATCACGACGTTGGCCGACGCCCCGATGGCGGTGGCGTTGCCGCCGAGGTCGGCGCCGAAGGCCAGGGCCCACCACAGCACCTGGCCGTCGCCGGAGTATCCCGCCACCAGCTCCGAGACCACCGGGCTCATCGTGGCGACGTAGGGGATGTTGTCCACGATCGCCGACAGTCCCGCGGAGCCGAAGAGGAGCAGCATCACCGCGAACACCGGCCGACCCTCGGTGGCGCCGGCCAGCGACTCGGAGACCGTCCCGATCACCCCGGTCTCGACCAGGCTGCCGACCATGATGAACAAGCCCGCGAAGAACGCGAGGGTAGGCCACTCGACGTCGGCCAGGGCCTCGAGCGTGGTGACTCTGGTCACCAGGATGAGTACCCCGGCGCCGAGCATCGCCACGATCGAAGGCTCGTAGTGCAGCACCGGGTGCAGCACGAACGCAAGGACCACCCCGGTCAGCACCACGAGCGACTTGACCAGGAGTGGCTTGTCCTCGATCGCCTCCCGCTCGTTGAGCGACATGACCGACTCGACGCGTTCCGGGTCGTACTCAAAGGCCGACCGGAAGAGCCAGCGACACATCAGGCAGAAGATCACCATCAGCACCACGATCCAGGGTGCCATGTGGACCAGGAAGTCGTTGAAGGTCAGATCAGCCCGACTGGCGATGATGATGTTGGGCGGGTCGCCGACCAGCGTGGCCGCCCCGCCGATGTTGGAGGCGAGGACCTCCGCGATCAGGTAGGGCACCGGGCGCAGGCCCAGCCGCTCGCACACCAGAAACGTCACCGGCGCGATCAGGAGGACGGTGGTGACGTTGTCGAGGACCGCGGATGCGGCCGCCGTCAGCACCGCCAGCATCACCATCAGGCGGTACGGCTTGCCCCGGGACCGCTTGGCACACCAGATCGCGATGTACTCGAAGACGCCGGTACGTCGCAGCACCGAGACGATGATCATCATCCCCAGCAGCAGGAAGATGACGTTCCACTCGATGCCCGTCTCTTCGTTGAAGAAGGCGTGCTCGGCGTCGGTGATGTGCAGCAGCAGCATCAACCCGGCGCCGCCGAGGGCGACCTTGGTGCGATGCACCTTCTCCGTCGCCAGCAGCACATAGGCGCCGACGAAGATGATGACGGCGAGGGTCGCGGCCACGCGCAGTCCTCCTCGTCAGGGTCGGTCAGTACACCGCCGACCAGACTTCCCGGCACACCGGGACCAACCCTACGGGGTCCGGGAAGCAGCAAGCCTCGTGCCCGACGTCATTCCCGCGGCTAGGGTGATCGGGTGCAGGCACACCAGCTGGCATCGCCGTACCCCACCGTCCGCATGGACACTCCGGCACTGAAGGCGGTGCGCGTGCTCACCGAGCACGACCGGCCCGGCCTGATCGTCGTTGACGACCACGAGCACCCCCTCGCGATCCTGCCGGGCTCCCAGGTCCTCCGGATGCTGGTCCCGCGTTACGTCCAGGACGACCCGACCCTGGCTCGGGTGCTCGACGAGGACTTCGCGGACAAGATCTACGAAGCACTGGCTGACAAGTCCGTGCGCGACCTCCTGCCCAAGGAGAAGGTGCCACTGACGGTGGTCGCGCCCGACGACACGGTGCTGGAGATCGCGGCGATCATGGCGGCCAACCGGAGCCCACTGGTCGCGGTCGTCGAGGAGCGCAGCAAGACCGCGCCCCTGATCGGCGCCATCAGCGCGAGCCAGCTCCTCGGCCGGATTCTCCCGGAGGTCTGAGCATTCGGCCGGGTCGGACCCGGCATCTACGCTTGCGCCCATGGTGAGCACGCAGCCGGAGCCGGCCGCGCCGTCCCGCACGGCGCTGGTGCGCCGCGCCCGGAAGATCAACCGCGTCCTCGCCGAGACCTACCCCGACGCCCGGACCGAGCTCGACTTCGACGACCCGTTCCAACTGCTCGTGGTCACCGTGCTCAGCGCCCAGACGACCGACAAGCGCGTCAACGCGGTCCGGCCGACCCTGTTCGCCGCCTACCCCGACCCGGAGGCGATGGCGGCCGCGGAGCGGGCCGACCTCGAGCAGATCATCGGACCCCTGGGCTTCTTCCGCGCCAAGACCGAGTCGCTGCTCAAGCTGAGCCAGGCCCTCGTGGAGCGGTACGACGGCGAGGTGCCGCCGCGGCTCGAGGACCTGGTGACCCTGCCGGGCGTAGGTCGCAAGACCGCGAACGTCGTCCTCGGCAATGCCTTCGGCATCCCGGGCATCACCGTCGACACCCACTTCGGACGGCTGGCCCGCAGGTTCGGGTGGACCGACCTCACCGACGCCGTCAAGGTCGAGCACGCCGTCGGCGAGCTGTTCCCCCGTCGCGACTGGACCATGCTCAGCCACCACCTGATCTGGCACGGCCGGCGGGTCTGCCACTCCAGGCAGCCGGCCTGCGGTGCCTGTCCGGTCGCCCGCTGGTGCCCGTCGTACGGCGAGGGTCCGGTCGACCCCGAAGCCGCGGCCAAGCTGGTGCGCACCGAAGGCCGGGCATGAGGGGGGCTGTCGTCGCTCTGGTGGCCGCGCTCGTCCTCGCCGGCTGCAGTGGTGGCCAGGTCGCCCTGCCGGGTCCGGCCAGGATCGACGTCGACACGCCCGAGCTGCGCCGGATGAAAGCCAGCGCGGGGGTCGACGACTGCGCCCCGGCGCGAGGGGAGCAGGTCGAGGGCGGCCTTCCGCCGGTCACGTTGCCCTGCTTCGGAGGTGGTCCCGCCGTCGACCTCGGCGCCCTGCGTGGGCCGATGGTGGTCAACCTGTGGGCGTCGTGGTGCGGACCGTGCCGGCGGGAGATGCCGCTGCTGCAGCAGTTCCACGAGGAGTACGGCGACCGTGTCGGCGTGCTGGGCATCGACTGGCAGGACCCCCAGGTGGAGTCGGCCATGGAGCTGGTCGTCGACAGCGGTGTGACCTACCCGCTCCTGGCCGACCCCGACACCGAGCTCGCGACGGTGGACGGGATGGCCGTCCGGGGCCTTCCGGGGCTGGTCCTGCTGGACTCGGAGGGTCGCGTCGCCTACCGCAACCTCATGGAGATCGAGTCGGAGGACCAGCTCGTCGGGCTGGTCAACCGGCATCTCGGGACCAGCCTGTGATCCCCGACTGGCTGCGCGCGGTGAAGGAGGGCGCCGAGTCCATCACCGTGCACGAGCTGACGAGGTTCATGCCGCCCGAGGACGCCGACACCCGCCCGGGCGCGGTCCTGGTGCTCTTCGGGGAGGGTCCGTCCGGCGGCGAGCTGCTGCTCACCGAGCGTGCCCACCACATGCGCTCCCATCCCGGCCAGGTGTCGTTCCCGGGTGGGTCCATCGACGCGGGGGAAAGCCCCGTGCAGGCCGCGCTGCGCGAGGCCGAGGAGGAGACCGGGCTCGATCCAGCCGGTGTCGAGGTGTTCGGCGAGCTACCCGAGCTCTGGCTGCCGCCGAGCAACTTCGCGGTGACACCGGTCCTCGGGTGGTGGCACGAGCCGAGCCGGGTCGACGTGGTCGACCCCGACGAGGTCCACGACATCTACCACGTCGCGATCAAGGACCTCCTCGATCCCGAGCACCGCATCTCCGTCCGCCACCCCAACGGCTGGGTGAGCCCGGGCTTCCTGATCGGTCAGCAGCGGGACGTGATCCTCTGGGGCTTCACCGCCGGGATCATCTCCCGGCTGTTCGACTTCGTGGGCTGGTCCATCGAGTGGGACGAGACACGGATCCGGGACCTGCCGTCGTACATGCTTCAGGGCGAACCCCGCCCCCGAGAGATGAAGCCCAGCGACGTGCAGCCCAACACGCGATTCCCCGACCCTCGCAAGGAGCGCCGGTGAACGTCCTGGACTGGCTCCTCCTCGTGCTCGTCCTCGCCTACGCCCTGTCGGGCTACTGGCAGGGTTTCGTGACCGGCGCCTTCGCCACCACCGGGCTGGTCCTCGGCGGCCTCCTGGGGGTGTGGCTCGCCCCGATCGTCCTCGGTGACGCCAACCCGTCCCTGTTCGTCTCGCTCGGCGCGCTGTTCATCGTGATCCTGGCCGCCTCGCTCGGGCAGGCGGTCCTGCAGTTCTCCGGCGCCCGGGTCCGTGACCGCATCACGTGGCAGCCGGTGCGCGCGCTGGACGCGGTCGGGGGCGCGGCGCTGAGCGCGGTCGCCGTACTCCTGGTGTCGTGGGCGCTCGGCGTCGCGGTCGCCGGCGCCGGCCTGGGCGGCGTCTCCACGACAGTGCGGAACTCCTCCGTGCTGGCCTGGGTCGACCAGACCCTGCCAGATTCCGCCGACGGCGTGCTCAACGCCTTCAACAACGTCGTCGGGACGACCTTCTTCCCTCGCTACCTCGAGCCGTTCGCCCCCGAACGCATCGTCGAGGTGGGTCCCGGCCCGCGACGCCTGCTCACCGACCCCGATGTCCAGGGCGCCGGGCCGGCCGTCCTCAAGGTCCGGGGCACCAACGACTGCGGCCGCGGCGTCGAGGGCACCGGCTTCGTCTACTCCGCCGGCCGGCTGATGACCAATGCCCACGTGGTCGCCGGCGTCGACGAGCCCGAGGTGATCATCGACGGCAGCTCGGTGACGGCGGAGGTCGTCTACTACAACTCCGACCTCGACATCGCGGTGCTCGAGCTCGACACCTCCGGGGTGCCCTCGCTGGCGTTCGACCGCGAGGCGCAACCGCAGGACGGCGTCGCCATTCTGGGGTATCCCCAGGACGGTCCCTACAACGTCCAGCCGGGGCGGATCCGGGCCGAGCAGCGGCTGCGCTCCCCGAACATCTACGGCGAGGGGACCGTCATCCGCGAGGTGTTCTCGCTGCGCGGCCTCGTGCGCCCGGGCAACTCCGGCGGCCCGATCGTGTCGTCGGCGGGTGACGTGGTCGGCGTGGTCTTCGCGGCCTCGGTGACTGACCGCGACACCGGCTACGCCATCACCGCCGATCAGGTCGGGCGGAGCGCCACGATCGGGATCTCGAACGACGACCCGGTCTCAACCGGAGACTGCGCCGGCTGACCAGAGCCCGCCGCAAGGGTGGGCAGGGCGGGTGGAAGGTCAGGCCACTGGGTCCGCGGTCGTGTCGGCCTGACCCTTCAGCGCGCGGGGGATCTCCTTGCCCTGGTGGATCGCCTTGTCGGGCGGGCGGACCTGCCTGACCTTCCGGTAGCCCACGAAGCCCAGCAGTCCGGCGATGAGCAGGTAGAACGCGAAGACGATCAGGAACGCCCAGTGCAGGTCCAGACCCTCGCCGTTCCAGTTGATCAGGTAGGCGAACGCCACCGACAGCATGATGATCGCGAGCACGGCCACGAACGCGGCCGCGGCGAACAGCCCGATTCCCACGCCGCCCGCCTTGACGCTGACCTTCAGCTCGGTCTTGGCGAGCTGGATCTCCTTGGTGATCAGCGACGAGATGTCACGGCTGGCATCGGTGACCAGACGGCCGATGGTCGGATCGGTGTCCTTGACCGGTTCGGTTGCCATGCGCGCGACCCTATCGTGGGGCGTAGGCTGGGCGCCGGTGAGCCGGGAAGTCTGGTCGGCAGCCCGTCGCCGACCGCAAATAAGGACACCATGAGCCCCACGGCCCCTCGCCGACCCCTGCTCTTCCCCGATCCCGGACCTGCGGAGAGCACCTTCGTCGGCGACCTGCTGCGTCGCGAGGTGGTCGGCGGTTCCATCGCCCTCGCCGCCGCCGTGATCGCGGTGGTGTGGGCCAACTCGCCGTGGAGCGCGTCGTACGACGCCCTGCGCCACCTGCAGGTCGGGCCGCTCGACCTCGAGCACTGGGCCGCCGACGGGGCGCTGGCGATCTTCTTCTTCGTGGCCGGCCTCGAGCTCAAGCGCGAGTTCGTCGTGGGTTCGCTGCGACGGCCGGCGGACGCCGCGGTGCCGATCGTCGCCGCGCTGTGCGGGGTGGCCCTTCCGGCGGGGATCTATCTGGCCGTCAACAGCGGTCCGACCGGCAGCCTCGGAGGCTGGGCGATTCCGGCCGCGACCGACATCGCCTTCGCGTTGGCCGTCCTGGCAGTCGTGGGGTCGAACCTGCCGACCTCGCTGCGGGTCTTCCTGCTGACCCTGGCGGTGGTCGATGACCTGGTCGTGGTGGTCATCATCGCGGTGTTCTACACCTCCACACTGCATCTTTCGGCGCTGGGGCTCGCGGCCGTCGCGTGTGTCGCGTGGGCGGCGCTCCAGCACTTCCGGGTCCGCACGCCGCTGGTGTACCTGCCGCTCGCGGTCGCCGCCTGGTGGCTGGTGCACGAGAGCGGGGTCCACGCGACCATCGCCGGCATGGTGCTCGCGCTGCTCACCCGGGTCCGGCCGGACCCGAGTGAGTCACGCAGCCCGGCGGAGCGGCTCGAGCACCTGTTGGACCCGGTGTCATCCGGCGTGGCCGTGCCCTTTTTTGCCCTGGTGTCGGCCGGCGTCGCCTTCGAGGCCGGCACCGGCCTGCTGACCGAGCCGGTGGTGATCGGCGTTGTGCTCGGCCTCGTGATCGGCAAGCCCGTGGGGGTTCTCGGCGGGGCCTATCTCGTGACCCGGCTGACCCAGGCCCGGCTCAGCCCCGATCTCGCCTGGCGGGACGTCGTCGGGGTGGCCGTCCTCGCCGGGATCGGCTTCACGGTCTCGCTGCTCGTCTCCGACCTGTCGTTCACGGGGGGGACCCGGGACGCCGCGAAGGCGGCCGTGCTCACCGGATCGCTGTTGTCTGCCGTCCTCGGCGCCCTGGTCCTCGGCCACCGCGACAGATTCCACGTCACCCCCTGACGCTGACCCGTCGTGAGTTACCACTCCTTTGGCGCCGAGCCGTCGCGAGTTACCACTTTGCGGGGTAACTGACGACGGCTCGCGGGGTCAGGCTGGTAACTCGCGACGGTTCACCTAGTCCTCGTCGGAGCCCGAGGAGAGGTTCTTCTCGATCAGGTCCATCACCTGGGAATCGGCGAGCGTGGTGACGTCGCCGATCTCGCGGTGTTCGGCCACGTCCCGCAACAGGCGGCGCATGATCTTCCCGGACCGGGTCTTCGGCAGCTCGGGCACGACCATGATCTGACGCGGCCGGGCGAGCTTGCCGATCTCCTGGGCGACGTGCTCGCGCAGCTCGGTGATCAGCCCGTCGGAGGCGGTCTCGCCCTCCTCGAGGGCCGACTCGCGCAGGATCACGAAGGCGCACACCGCCTGCCCGGTGTCGGGGTCGTTCGCGCCGACCACGGCAGCCTCGGCGACCTTGGGGTGGGAGACCAGTGCGGACTCGATCTCGGTGGTGGAGAGCCGGTGCCCGGACACGTTCATCACGTCGTCGACCCGGCCGAGCAACCACAGGTCGCCGTCCTCGTCCTTCTTCGCGCCGTCACCGGCGAAGTAGTAGCCCTGCTCCTCGTAGCGCGACCAGTAGGTGTCGCGGAAGCGGTCGTCGTCGCCCCAGATGGTGCGCAGCATCGCCGGCCACGGTTCCTTGAGCACGAGGTAGCCCCCCGAGCCGTTCGGGACCGACTCACCCTCCTCGGTCACCACGTCGGCGCTGATCCCGGGCAAGGGGGTCATCGCCGACCCGGGCTTGCCGTGGGTGACCCCGGGCAGCGGGGAGATCATGATCTGGCCGGTCTCGGTCTGCCACCAGGTGTCGACGACGGGGCAGTTGCCGCCGCCGATGACCTCGCGGTACCACACGTAGGCCTCGGGGTTGATCGGCTCACCGACCGAGCCGAGCAGCCGAAGGGACGACAGGTCAGCCTTCTCCGGGACCTCCGACCCCCACTTCATGAAGGTCCGGATCGCCGTGGGCGCGCAGTAGAGGATCGTGACCTTGTACTGCTCGACGATGTCCCACCAGCGGCCCTTGTGGGGGGTGTCGGGCGTGCCTTCGTACATCACCGAGGTCGCACCGTTGGCGAGCGGACCGTAGACGATGTAGGAGTGGCCGGTGACCCAGCCGATGTCGGCCGCGGTCCAGAAGATGTCCGTCTCCGGCTTCAGGTCGAACACCGCCCAGTGGGTCCAGGACGTCCCGACGAGGTAACCACCGGTGGTGTGCAGGATCCCCTTCGGCTTGCCGGTCGTGCCGGACGTGTACATCACGTAGAGCGGGTGTTCGGCGTCGAAGGCCTCGGGGGCGTGGTCGGTGGACGCCTTGCCGACCGCGTCCTCCCACCACAGGTCGCGGTCGTCGTCCCAGGCGACGTCCTGGCCCGTCCGGCGGACCACGAGCACGTTGCGGACGTCGGGACACTGCTCGAGCGCCTCGTCGACGGCGGGCTTGAGGGCCGACGGCTCGCCTCGCCGGTAGCCGCCGTCGGAGGTGATCACCACCCGGGCGTCACAGTCCTGGATGCGGTCCCGCAGTGCGGACGACGAGAAGCCACCGAAGACCACCGTGTGCGGCGCGCCGATGCGTGCGCAGGCCAGCATGGCCACCACGGTCTCCGGGAGCATCGGCATGTAGATCGCCACCCGGTCGCCGGCCTTCACGCCCAGGTCGGTCAGTGCATTCGCGGCCTGGCAGACCTGGTCTTTCAGCTCGGCGTAGGTGATGTCGCGGGTGTCGTCGTCGGGCTCGCCGACCCAGTGGAAGGCGACCTGGTCGCCCTTGCCCGCCTCGACATGCCGGTCCACGCAGTTGTACGCCGCGTTGAGCTTGCCGCCGACGTACCACTTCGCGAACGGCGGGTCGTCCCAGTCGACCACCCGGTCCCACTTCGTGTCCCAGTCGAGCCGCTCGGCGGCCTCCGCCCAGAACGCCTCCCGGTCGGAGGCGGCTCGGTCGTAGGCCTCCTCCTTGACGTTGGCGTCGCGGGCCAGGTCGGCCGGCGGCTCGAAGCGGCGATCCTCGCGGGAGAGGTTGGACAGAGTCTCGTCGGTCATGCGATTTCTCCTGGTCTGGATTCGTCGTCGGACGTGATCAGTGGTGGACGGCCGCCTCGGCGCCCGCACCGGTGAGGGAGCGGACCTCGAGCTCCGGGAAGGCCGCCTCGGCCTCCGGCTCCCGCGAGGTGATCGTCCCGAGCCAGCCGAAGATGAAGCCAGCCGGGATCGAGATGATGCCCGGGTTCTTCAGCGGGAACCATGCCCAGTCGCTGTCCGGGAACATCGCCTTCGGGTCACCCGACACCGCCGGCGAGGAGACGACCAGCAGCACACACGTGACCAGGCCGCCGTAGATCGCCCAGACGGCGCCGCGGGTGTTGAACCGGCTCCAGAACAGGTTGTACAGCAGCGACGGAAGATTGGCCGAAGCCGCCACCGCGAACGCCAGCGCCACCAGGAACGCGATGTTCAGCGACTGCGCGAAGATCGAGAGTACGATCGCGACGCCCCCGATGCAGAACGCGGCGATCCGGGCCACCTTGACCTCCTGCTTCTCGGTGACCTTGCCCTTCTTCCACACGTTCGCGTAGATGTCGTGCGCCACCGACGACGCCGAGGTCAGGGTCAGGCCCGCCACCACCGCAAGGATCGTGGCGAAGGCGACGGCGGCGATGAAGGCGAGCAGGATCGCGCCCCCTGCTGTGCCTGCCCCGCCGCCGACTTCCTCGGCCAGCAGGGGCGAGGCGAGGTTGCCCGCCGAGTCGAAGACCGCGCTGCCCTCACCGGTGTCGAGCAGGGCCGCGGCACCGAAGCCCAGGACCAGCGACATCAGGTAGAACGCACCTATCAGCGTGATCGCCCAGTTCACCGAGGTCCGCGCATCCTTGGCGGTCGGCACGGTGTAGAAACGGATCAGGATGTGCGGCAACCCGGCCGTGCCGAGGACCAGGGCCAGGGCCAGGCTGATGAAGTCGAGCTGGGTCGTGAGTGTCACTCCGTACTGCAGGCCGGGCTCGAGGAACGCGGTGCCCTTGCCGGAGTTGTCGGCCGCGGCGCCGAGCAGCTCCGAGAGGTTGAAGCTGAACTTCGCCATCACCAGAACGGTGATCAGGATGGTGCCGGTCATCAGCAGGACGGCCTTGACGATCTGCACCCAGGTGGTGCCCTTCATGCCGCCCACGACGACGTAGAAGATCATCAGGAGCCCGACGACGACGATCGTGCCCCGGATCGCCCACGTGCCCTCGACGCCGAGGAGGAGGGTGACCAGGGCGCCCGCGCCGACCATCTGGGCGAGCAGGTAGAAGATCGACACGACGACCGTCGACGTCGCCGCGGCGGTGCGCACCGGACGCTGCCGCATCCGGAAGGCGAGCTGGTCGGCCATCGTGTAACGGCCGGAGTTCCGCAGCAGCTCGGCCACCAGCAGCAGGGCGATCAGCCACGCCACGAGGAAGCCGATCGAGTAGAGGAAGCCGTCGTACCCGAAGAGCGCGATGGCGCCAGAAATACCGAGGAACGACGCGGCGCTCATGTAGTCGCCGGAGATGGCGAGGCCGTTCTGGAAGCCGCTGAAGTTGCGTCCGCCGGCGTAGTAGTCGGCCGCGCCCTTGGTCTGGCGGCTCGCCCAGAAGGTGATGCCGATGGTGACCGCGACGACGGCGACGAAGAGGACGGTGGCGAGGGTCTCGGAGCTCATCGGCGAACACCTCCGTGACCTTCGGACTCGTCGACGTATCGCTGCTCGAGGCCGCGGGCGAGCGGGTCCACGTGGCGGGCCATGTACCGGCCGTAGAGCAAGGCAATGAGGAACGTTGTGGCGAACTGCAGGAGGCCGAACACCAGTGCCACGTTGATGTTGCCGACGACCTTCGTGGACATGAAGTCATGGGCCCAGTTCGACATGACGACGTAGAGCAGGTACCACGACATGAATGCGATGGTCGCGGGGATGACGAAGCCGCGGAACTTTTTACGGAGCTGAACGAACTCCGCGGTTTCTTGCAGCTCGAGATAGAGCGGATGCGCGGACGTCTGGTGAACGCCGCTGCCTTCGGACTGCTGGGACACGGGGGCTCCTCCTCGGCAGATGTGGTCCCCGTCACCGTAGGAGGGGCGGGGGAGGTTGTCGAGAGCAGCTACCGGAAGTCGATCAGGAGCATGCCGTCGTCGGGGCCTTCGTTGGGCGGCTCGGAATCGCTCGGACCTTGCGGAACATCGTCCTCGGTCATCACCTGTTGTCCGGGTTGCTCGACGACAACGGCCCGGTAGCACTGGGTGTCGTAGGGCAGCCGCATGCCGTCCATGCCGCGCCCGTAGTCGTCGTAGAACGCCATCACCTCGGCCAGCTTGGCCGCCCTGGTCTCCTCGTCGAGCGAGGCGATGCTGGAGCGGGACAGCACCAGGTCCTGGATCGTCTCGCGGTTGATGTCCTGCCAGAACGGGAACGTCGCGTCTTCGACAAAGCCGAAGAGGCCCGAGTGCACCAGGGGTTCGGCGATGTCCTGCGCCAGCAGCTCCTGGTTGCCGATCAGGGCGCCGAGCTTGCGCACCCACGGGATCTTCTCGTTGCGCAGGTTCCAGACGAGGGAGAGGTGTCCCCCCGGCCGCAGCACCCGCGCGATCTCGGGCAGAGCCCTCTCGAGGTCGAACCAGTGGAAGGACTGGGCCGCGACGACGACGTCGACCGAACGGTCGGGCACCGGGAGCTCCTCGGCCGAGGCCTGGGTCGTCCGGGTGTCCGGGAGGTTGCGCCGCAGGATGTCGAGCATCGCCTGGGCGGGCTCGGTGGCGTGGACGTCGTGGCCGAGGGCGACCAGCTGCTCGGTGAGCTTGCCGGTGCCGGCGCCCACCTCGAGGACGGTCGCGGCGTCCTGGCCGACCAGCCACTGCGCCGCTTCGCGCGGGAACGACGGTCGGCCGCGGTCGTAGGCCTCGGCCACGGAACTGAACGAACGCGCGAGTCGCTGGTGCTCTTCATCCATTGGTTGCAGGCTAACCCGATAGTCCGTCACGCAACGCACCCGTTTGCCGGGTACGCCGGTGCGGATCGTGGCGGACTATCTGTCTAGCCTTCCGCCATGACCGACGACCCCCTGGCCGGGCTGATGTCCTTCGAAGGAGTCCCTTCCGCATTCGCCGCGGTCCGTGACGGGATCGACGCGATGTTGAGGGACCGCGGCCTGCGGCGTACGTCGCCCGAGACCACCGCCGAGTCGTTGCTGCGGGGCGCACACGCCAGTGCCGTCCTCGAAGGTTCCGGGTCCTCCCGTGCGGAGGTCCGCGACGGCCGCGGGGACGAGGTCGCACAGGCTTCGCTGCGGGTGTCGACCGAGCTGCTGGGCCAGGCGCAGGTGCTCGGCCGGTCACCGGGGCAGGCACTCGCCCGGCTCCACGCACTGGCCGGTGCCGGATCGCTGGCTCGCGAGGACCTCGGCCGGCCACGGGACGCCACGGCCGCAGACCGGCTCCGGCGGGTGGCGACGCTGCTGACCACCCCGACGTCGGCCCCGGCGCTGGTGGTGGCCGCGGCCGTGCACGCCGACCTCGCCGTCGCGGCCCCCTTCGCCTCGCACAACGGGATCGTGGCGCGCGCCGCCGAGCGTCTGGTGCTGGTGGCCCGTGGCGTCGACGAGAAGTCGCTCGTGGTGCCGGAAGCAGGGCACCTCGCCAACCGGGCGGCGTACGAGTCGAACCTGAAGGGTTACCGGGACGGGGGCAGGGCCGGAGTTCACGCCTGGCTGCTCTACGCCGCCGAGGCGTACGCCGCAGGCGCGGAGGCCAGTCCGTTGCGGGACGTCTGACCCTCGAATGCGAGCGGCACCCGAACGAGTTCGGATGCCGCCGCTGACACGTGAGACCGCTGGCTACCAAGCGTGCATCATTTAGTTGCTGCCACGGGAGTTTCCCGAACGGCAGGCGCCCTGTAGGAAGGGTGGATCGCCGCGTGGGTACCCGGCTCACGTGCGGGTCTTGACTTGTTGTTGTCCGTTCTACGCTGCATCGGTTCCGACTTCAAGGCTTGACTTATGGCCCGCCAGCGGCGGGGGTCAGGCGCTGTGTCGGCGCTTGCGGCCGGCCCACCACATGCCGCCGAGCGCGACGACCCCGCCGAACGCGAAGGCCGCCAGCGTGGGCTTCGCGGGAGGCAGCGGGACTCGTGACCGCAGGGTGACCGGCTTGGTGAAGACCAGGACCGGCCAGCCCCGGGCGGCGGCGATCCGGCGCAGCTCACGGTCCGGGTTCACCGCGTGCGGATGACCCACGGCCTCGAGCATGTGGACGTCGGTGACGGAGTCGCTGTAGGCGTAGCTGTGGTCGAGCTCGTAGCCGACGGTGCGGGCGAGCTCCTCGATCGCCCGGGCCTTCTCCTCGGCGTAGGCGTAGTACTCGATGCCGCCGGTGTACTTGCCGTCCTCGATCTCCATCCGGGTCGCGATCACCCGGTCGGCGCCGAGCATCTCGCCGATCGGGCCGACCACCTCCGCGCCCGAGGTCGAGACGATCACGATGTCGCGACCCGCGAGTCGGTGCTCCTCGATCAGTGACACGGCCTCGTCGTAGACGAGCGGGTCGACGATGTTGTGCAGGGTGTCGGCGACGATCTCGCGGACGGTCGCGACATCCCATCCGGCGCACAGCTGCGACATGAACTGCCGCATCTTCTCCATCTGGTCGTGGTCGGCACCGCCGACGAGGTAGACGAACTGGGCGTACGCCGACCGCAGCATCGCCCGGCGCGAGATCAGTCCCCCGGCCTGGAAGGACTTGCTGAACGCCAAGGTGCTCGACTTGGCGATGATCGTCTTGTCGAGGTCGAAGAAGGCCGCGGTCGGGCGGTGCGACATGTCGCCATCGTAGGAGGGAGCCGGCCGCAGCCCGGCCCACCAACCGTCCACCGCGCGCCGTCAGACCTCACTGTCCACAGATCCGGGCCTGCGCCGGTGTCTGGGCGTGGTCTTCGCGGCAGCATCCAGGCCATGAGCAACCCGATGTTCGTCACCGCTGACGATGCCCTGCTCGACGAGCTGCTGCGCCTGGCGGCTGCCGCCGGCGTCACCCCAGACGTCGCCCCTGACGAGGTCGGCGGTCTGCGCGGCTGGTCCGCTGCCTCACTGGTCCTCGTCGGCGCCGACCAGGCCCGGGCGATGGCCCGCACCTTTCCGCCACGACGGCCGAAGGTGCACGTGGTGGCCTGGGGAGAGGTTCCCCACGATCTCTTCCGCGCGGCGCTCGCGGTCGGCGCCGAGAGCGTGGCGGCGCTCCCGGGCTCGGAGGCGTGGCTGGTCGAGGAGCTGACGGACCTCGGCGACCAGCGCACCGAGCGGGCGCTCACGATTGGTGTCGTGGGCGGCTCGGGTGGAGTCGGCGCCACGACCTTCGCCTGCGCGCTGGGCCAGATGGCCGCCCTCTCGGGTCAGGCGGTGGTGATCGACCTCGACCCGCTGGGTCCCGGGATCGACCGGGTGCTGGGCCTGGAGGCCCGTGACGGCGTGCGCTGGGACGAGCTCGGCCAGCCCACCGGCCGGCTGAGCGCGCGCTCCCTGCGCCAGGCGCTGCCGCGCAGTTCCGGCCTCGGAGTCCTCACCTGGAACGCCGGACCACACGGCACACTGCAGGCTTTCGCCGTGCGCGAAGCGCTCTCGGCGGCCCAGCGCGGCCACGACACGGTGGTGCTTGACCTGCCGCGCTGTCGCGACGACCTGCTGGAGGAGGTGGTCGCGCGCTGCGACAAGGTGCTGGTCGTGACCGTTCCCACGGTGGCGGGAGTGGCCTCGGCGGCGCGGGTGTGCGCCGGGTTATCCGCCCCCGGGCGGCTCGGGCTGGTGATCCGCGGCCCCGGAGCGGACCCTCGCGACGTCGCTCGGGTTGTGGGGGCGCCGGTGGTCGCGGAGATGCCCGACCAGCGAGGGCTGGCCGAGAGCATCGACCTCGGCCTCGGGCCGGTTCGCTCCCGGCGTGGGCCGCTCGGCCGGACCGGTCTCCGCGTTCTCGACACACTTCGGCGGCTGGAGCATGCGGCATGAACACCACCCCACGACGTTCCTCGTCTCCCCCGCTCCGCTCCGTCGCCGAACAACGCCGCGGGGCCCCCGGATGACCGTGGAGGTGGGCACCGACGTCGTCGACGCCGTCCGTGACCGGCTCGCGCGCCGGCCAGGTGCCCTGACCCCCCACCGGGTCGCGGAGGCGCTTCGGGAGGCTGGGCGACCGGTGGGGGATGCCACCGTCCTTGCGGTGCATGAGGCGCTGCGCCGCGACGTGGTCGGCGCCGGCCCCCTCGAGCCGCTGTTGCGCACCGAGGGCGTGACCGACGTCCTGGTCAACGGGCCCGACGAGGTCTACCTCGACCGGGGCGAGGGCCTCGAACCCACCGACGTCCGGTTCCCTGACGACGACTCGGTCCGCCGCCTGGCCCAGCGGCTGGCGGCATTGGGGGGTCGACGCCTCGACGACGCCTCGCCGTACATCGACAGTCGGCTCCCCGACGGCACTCGCTTCCACGCCGTGCTCTCCCCGGTCGCCCGGCCCGGCACGGTCGTCTCGCTCCGGGTCCCTCGGGCACGCGGTTTCTCCCTCGGTCAGCTGGTCGACTGCGGGACAGTCACCGACGAAGGCGCCCGGCTGCTGCGACGGGTGGTGTCGAAGAGGCTCGCATTCCTCGTCTGTGGCGGCACGGGCTCAGGCAAGACCACGCTGCTCGCGTCGCTGCTGTCGCTGGTGTCCCCCGACGAGAGGATCGTCCTGGTGGAGGACGCGAGCGAGCTCCGGCCGGCGCACCCCCATGTCGTCGCCCTCGAGGCGCGGCCTGCCAATGTCGAGGGCGCTGGTGTGATCACGGTTCGGGACCTCGTTCGCCAGGCGCTCCGAATGCGACCCGACCGCCTGGTTGTCGGAGAGGTGCGGGGCGGGGAGGTCGTCGAGCTCCTCGCGGCTCTCAACACCGGTCACGAGGGTGGGTGCGGCACCATCCACGCGAACTCGGCCGTCGACGTGCCGGCCCGCATCGAGGCGCTGGCCCTGGCGGCGGGGCTGGGCCGCGAAGCAGCCCACAGCCAGCTGGCGTCGGCGGTCGACGTCGTACTCCATCTCGCCCGGCAGCGCGACGGTACCCGCCGACTGGCCCAGGTGGCCGTGCCTCGGCGCGATCCCGCGGGCCTGGTGACGATGCTCCAGGCGGTGCAGTTCGACGGTGGCCGCGCCCTGCCGGGCCCGGGAGCCGACCTGCTGGCCGGACGGCTGGAGGGGTGATGCTCGTCGCCGTGCTGGCAGCCGCGGTCGCGGCCGCGCTGGCCATGCCGCGCCGCCGGGCTCTGGCCGATGTCTCCAGCACCTCGCGGCTGCGGGCGATGACCGTCGGCGCCGTCGGGGTGGTGGCGCTGCTGGCCGTCTCCACCCCCCGAGTGGTGTCGCTGGCCGTGGTGGCTGGGGGAGTGCTGGCGGCTGTCCGGCTTCTCGTGCGTCGCCGCCAGCACCGTCGGGCGGCGCGGCAGGTGGCGGGGCGAGTGCTCGAGACCTGCGAGCTCCTGGCCACCGAGCTCGCCTCCGGCCAGCCCCCCGGTCGGTCCCTGAGCCGCGCCGCGCGGGCCTGGCCTCCCCTTCGCCCGGTCGCCGAGGCAGACGAGCTCGGTGGTGACGTGCCGGAAGCCCTGCGCCGGCTCGCGACCCTCCCGGGGGCCGGCGACCTCCGCCTGGTCGCGGCGGCCTGGGCGGTGTCGAGCAGGTCGGGGCAGGGGCTGGCCGACAGCGTCCGCCGGTGCGCCGCGGGACTGCGAGACGCACACCGCGCCCAGCGGATCGTCGAGGGCGAGCTGGCGTCGGCGCGGGCTACGGCCCGGCTGGTGGCCGCCCTTCCGGCCTTCGCGCTGCTGATGGGGTCCGGTGCCGGCGGGAGTCCGCTGGCGTTTCTCCTGGGTCACCCTTGGGGATTGGCCTGTCTCGCCGGTGGACTGCTGTTCGGCTTCGCCGGGCTGTGGTGGATTGAGGTGATCGCGGGCGAGGTGGAGGCCGGCTCGTGAGCGTCCTGGCGGGTCTGGCCGCTGGCGTTGCCACCTTGCTGGTGGTCCCGGCCCGGACGCGGCTGGTGGACCCGGGCCAGTCGGAGCGGAGGCCTGGGTCGCCACGGGGTGACTGGATGCAGCGGTGGCGTTGGTTGCTGGCGGTGTTGGCCGGCGTCGGCGGGTTCGTGTTCGTGGGCGGCCGGGCTGCGCCCGCGGCGGCCGCGGTCGCGGGAATGGCCGCCTGGTGGTTCATCGGGAGGACCGAGTCACCGGCCACGCGCCGGATCCGTCGCCAGGTGCGCCGCGACCTGCCCCACCTCGTCGACCTTCTCGCGGCCGCACTGCGCGGCGGCGCCACTCCTGGCGCAGGGGTCCAGATGGCATGCGCAGCGCTGCCGGGACCCGCCGCCGATCGGCTCTCGGGCGTCACCGAGCGTCTCGGGCTGGGGGTCGACCCCGAGCGGGTCTGGGCATCCCTCGCCGACGACCCGGATCTCGCGCCACTGGGGCGGGCGCTCGCCCGGTCGCACCGCACAGGAGCCGGCGTGGTTTCCACGATCGAGCAGGTCGCCGACGAGCTCGGCCGGTCGGCACGAGCTCACGTCGAGGAACGGGCCCGGGTGGTCGGGGTCAGGGCCGCCCTGCCGCTGGGCCTGTGCCTCCTGCCGTCGTTCCTCCTGCTCGGCATCGTCCCACTGGTCGTCGGCATGCTCTCCGACCTGGACCTCTGAGCCGTGGGCCACCAGCTCTCCACCGACGCCGGCCCGGTCGAGCCCCTCCACAGCACGACGTGCAGGCAGAGCGAACCGTCACCCGGTTGGGCGAGGGTCGCGGCGGGTGCTCGCAACGGGCGAGCGTCGACCGAAGGAGATGGACATGACGAACGCAAGGACGCGGGGCGAGCAGGGCATCACGACCGCGGAGTACGCCGTCGGCACGGCGGCCGGCGCAGGGCTGGCGGGGCTGCTCTACAAGTTGCTGACCGGCGGCTTCGGCGACCAGCTGCTCCGCACTCTGTTCGACCACGTGCTCGGGCTCCTGGGCATCGGATGACCCATCCCCACAAGCCGTTCGCTTCGCTCATGCCTCGCCGGGGACCCCGGTGAGGTGTTGTGACCGCGACGGGCGCGGAGCGGTGACGGCCGAGCTCGCTCTCGTCCTGCCGCTGCTCGTCTCGGTCACGACGGGTCTGGTGTGGCTCCTCGCCGTCGGTGCCGACCAGCTGCGCGCCGTCGACGCAGCCCGCGAGACCGCCCGCGCGCTGGCTCGCGGCGACGCACACGCAGCCGCAGTCGCGGTTGGAGAGCAGGTGGCACCCGACGGCGCCTACGTACGCGTCGCCACCAGCGACGGACGGGTGCACGTGACCGTGACCGGCGAGGTGGCGGGGCCGGGCGGGATCTTCGACGCCCTGCCGCCGGCGCAGGTGCACGCGGAGGCCGTGGCAGTCGTGGAGGAGGGCGGGGCATGAGGCGGGACCAGCGTGGGGCGGCCAGCCTGTTGGCCGTCGCCCTCCTGGCATTCCTGCTGCTCGTGGGCTCCGCCCTCGGCGTGGTGGCAGCGATGGTGTGGGCCCACCGGATCGCCCAGTCAGCCGCCGACCTCTCGGCCCTGGCCGGCGCCGCCGGTCTCCAGGAGGGCGGCGACGCTTGTGCCGCGGCCTCGCGGATCGCAGGCGCCAACGACGCCAGTCTGGCCTCGTGCCTCGTCCAGGGGGAGGAGGTGGTGGTGGAAGTGACGGTCGCGGGTCCCCGATGGCTGGGCCAGCACGCGGACCTCTCAGCCCGGGCTCGGGCGGGGCCCGGCTGACGCCGCACGCTGGTCGACGGCCGGGCCGAGCAGCGCGTCGAGGAGCGCGACGGCGCCGACCTTGTCCAGCGGTTGGTTCTGGTTGCCGCACTTCGGCGACTGGATGCAGGACGGGCAGCCCTCCGCGCACTCGCAGGCCGAGATGGTCTCGCGGGTCGCGGTCAGCCACTGACCAGCCGCCTCGAACCCACGCCGGGCGAACCCGGCGCCGCCGGGATGGCCGTCGTAGACGAAGACGGTGAGCCGGCCGGTGTCGGGGTGCACCGCCGTCGAGACGCCGCCGATGTCCCAGCGGTCGCAGGTGGCGAACAGCGGCAGCAGCCCGATCGAGCAGTGCTCCGCGGCGTGCGCGGAACCGGGCAGGTCTCGCCGAGCCGGTCCGCACTCGTCGAGCACGTCGTCCGGGACGGTCCACCACACGGCGCGAGTCCGCAGGTTGCGCTCGGGCAGGTCGAGCGGCTCCTCGGCGATCACCTCCCCGGAGGGCTGCCGCCGCTTCAGGAACGACACCACCCGGTGCGAGACGTCGACGTCCCCGAATGCCAGGCGGCCACCGTGCAAGGCGCGGTGCTCGAGCTCGGAGACGATCGTGATGTCGGTGATCTCGCGGGCCGAGGTGGAGTAGTCAGGGTCGGCGGCGATGATCACGGCCACGTGCTCGTCGAGGTCCAGAGACTTCACCAGCCAGGTCTCCCCGCGGTGGACGTAGACCGCACCGGGGTGCGCGGTCTGGTGGGCGCCGGCCGCGTCGACGGTGCCGACCACCCGCCCGGTCGACTCCTCCACGAGCTGGAAGGGGCCGCCCCCGGTGGACCGGAGGTCCGCGAGATCGGCCGCGCGGCTGCGATCGGTCCAGAACCAGCCCCGGGGACGACGCCGCAACAGCCCCGACTCGGTCAGCTCGTCGAGCACCGCCCGTGCGCCGGCGCCGAAGAGGGCCAGGTCGGCCTCCACGAGCGGGAACTCGTGCGCGGCCGCGCACAGGTGTGGCCCGAGGACGACCGGGTTGTCCGGGTCGAAGACCGTCGCCTCGACCGGCCGTCCCAGCAGGGCCTCGGGATGGTTCACGAGATAGGTGTCGAGGGGGTCGTCGCGGGCCACGAGGACGGCCAGCGCGTCCTGGGCTCCCCGCCCGGCGCGACCCACCTGTTGCCAGAAGGCGGCGCGGGTCCCGGGGAACCCCGCCATCAGTACGGCGTCCAGGCCACTGATGTCGATGCCGAGCTCGAGCGCGTTGGTCGCGGCCAGGCCGACGAGCTCCCCGGCGCGCAGGGCGGTCTCCAGTGCCCGGCGTTCCTCCGGTAAATAGCCACCGCGGTAGGCGGCCACACGCCCCGGGAGCGACTCGTCGACGTCCGACAGGAGCTGGGCGGCGGTCATGGCGACCTGCTCGGCGCCACGGCGCGATCGGACGAACGCCAGTGTGCGTACGTCCTCGGCCACCAGGTCGGCCAGCAGGTCGGCCGTCTCGGACGAGGCGGCGCGGCGGACCGGTGCACCGTTCTCGCCGGTCCAGGACGTGAGGGGCGGCTCCCACAGCGCCACGGCCAGCTGACCTCGCGGCGACGCGTCGCCGGTGATCGGCAGGATGTCCAGACCGGTCAGCCGGCCGGCGGTGGTCGCCGGCTCGGCCATCGTCGCCGAGGCGAGGACGAACGTGGGCTCGGCCCCGTGCAGGGCACAGATGCGGCGCAGGCGGCGCAGCACGTGGGACACGTGGGCACCGAACACCCCCCGGTAGTGATGGCACTCGTCGACCACGACGTAGCGCAGGGACCCGAGGAACGACGCCCACCAGCCGTGGACCGGCAGCAGGGACCGATGGAGCATGTCCGGGTTGGTCAGGACGTACTCGGCGTGCTCGCGCGTCCAGTCCCGTTGGTCGCGCGGGCTGTCGCCGTCGTGGGTGCTCAGACGCACGTCGAGACCCAGCGACGCGAGCCCGGCGAGCTGGTCGTGGGCGAGGGCCTTGGTGGGTGCGAGGTAGAGGACGGTGGCCCCCCGCTCGCCGCGAGGTCCGCGCGCCGACCGGATGTCGCTCAGGGTCGGCAGCTGGTAGGCGAGGGACTTGCCCGAGGCGGTGCCGGTGGCCACCACCACGTGGGTGCCGGCATGGGCCGCGTCCGCCGCGGCGGCCTGGTGCCGCCAGGGTTGAGCGATCCCACACCGGGCGTACGCCGCCCGCACGTCGTCGGGCACCCACGCTGGCCATTCCGCGAGGACGGCCGAGCGTGGAGGCAGTACCTCCAGATGGGTGAGCCGGTCGGCACGACCGGGTCCGGCCGCCAGTCTGTCGATCAACCCGGCCACGTCTGTTGCCCTCGGGTCCGCCGCGCCCACGGTGGCAGTCTGGCAAACGCCGCGGACATCACGCAGAGCAGAACCGGACCGGGATTGCTCAGGTCCGTCAGGAGCGTCTGTCTTCAACAGGTTGATACAACTTGAGGCGCGGAAACCATCGGCGTGGTTTAGTTGTTCACGTAACATCCGGCGAGCGGGATGACACGAACGCCATCGCCGCCCGTGAACGTTTGGGAGAGACCGTGGACCTGACTCTTGCGACGCACGAGGTCGATGGACGGACCGTCGTGGCTGTCGGGGGCGAGATCGACGTCTACACGGCACCCAAGCTGCGCGACAAGATCACCGAACTCGTGGCAGCGGGTGTCTACGACATCGTCGTCGACATGGGAGCAGTCGAGTTCCTCGACTCGACCGGTCTCGGGGTCCTTGTCGGAGGGCTCAAGAAGGTGCGGGCCCATGACGGGTCGCTGCAGCTCGTCTGCAGCCAGGAGCGGTTGCTGAAGATCTTCCGGATCACCGGACTGGCGAAGGTCTTCGTCATCCACGAGTCGGCCGACCAGGCGCTCGCCGCCGGCTGATCGGGCTCCGACGCGCCCCGACCTCGGGGCCACCGCCCCTTCCCGTGTCCACCGTCACACCTGCGTGCCGGACCTTCATGACTCCTGCGTAGACTCCGCGACGTTCGTGAGATCTGAACCACTCCCAGGAGGAAGCACATGACCGGGATCCTTCCCGCCGTCGTGGACGTCTCCGGAGGCAACCTCGTCCTGGTCATCGTCGTCGCCCTGATCGCGCTCGGCGCGCTCGGGATGGCGTGGATGTTCCGCCAGGAGGTCCTTGCCGCCGGTGAAGGCACCGACAACATGAAGAACATCGCCCAAGCGGTGCAGGAGGGCGCCAACGCCTACCTGACGCGGCAGTTCCGGACGCTCGGCGTATTCGCCGTGGTGGCCTTCTTCCTGCTGCTGGCACTGCCGGCCGACGACATCGGCGTGCGGATCGGGCGCTCGATCTTCTTCCTCCTGGGTGCCGGCTTCTCGGCGGCCGTCGGCTACCTCGGCATGTCCCTGGCGGTGCGGGCCAACCTCCGGGTGGCTGCCGCCGCGAACGAGACCGGGCGCGACCGGGCCATGCACATCGGCTTCCGCACCGGCGCGATGGTCGGCATGCTCACCGTCGGCCTGGGACTCCTGGGCGCCAGCATCGTGGTCCTGCTGTTCAAGGAAACGGCGGCCCACGTGCTGGAGGGCTTCGGTTTCGGCGCAGCCCTGCTGGCCATGTTCATGCGAGTCGGTGGCGGAATCTTCACCAAGGCCGCCGACGTCGGCGCCGACCTGGTCGGCAAGGTCGAGCAGAACATCCCCGAGGACGACCCGCGTAACGCCGCCACCATCGCCGACAACGTCGGCGACAACGTGGGTGACTGCGCCGGTATGGCCGCCGACCTGTTCGAGTCGTACGCCGTCACCCTGGTCGCCGCGCTGATCCTGGGCGCCCAGGCCTTCGGCGACAAGGGCCTGGTCTACCCGCTCCTGATCCCCGCCATCGGCGCGCTGACGGCCGTGGCCGGGGTCTACCTCTGCAAGCCGCGGGAGGGCGAGAACGGCCTGGTCACCATCAACCGCGCGTTCTACCTCTCGGCCGGGATCGCCGCGGTCGCCTGCGTCGCGCTCTCGTTCATCTACCTGCCCGGCGACTTCGCTGACCTGGCCAACGTGGCCGGCCGCGACATGGCCGGTGCCGAGGGCGATCCCCGGATCATCGCCTCGCTCGCGGTCGTGATCGGCATCGTGATGGCCGCCGGCATCCTGGCGCTGACCGGCTACTTCACCGGCACCGAGCGCCGTCCGGTCAAGGACGTCGGCAAGACCTCGCTGACCGGCCCGGCCACGGTGATCCTGTCCGGGCTCGCGGTCGGCTTCGAGTCCGCCGTCTACACCACGCTGGTGATCGGTGCCGCCGTGTTCGGGGCGTTCCTGCTCGGCGGCGCGACCCTGACGGTCTCGCTGTTCGCCGTCGCGCTCGCCGGCACCGGCCTGTTGACCACTGTCGGCGTGATCGTCGCCATGGACACCTTCGGTCCGGTCTCCGACAACGCCCAGGGCATCGCCGAGATGTCCGGCGACGTCAGCCCTGCAGGTGCGCAGATCCTCACCGAGCTCGACGCCGTCGGCAACACCACCAAGGCGATCACCAAGGGCATCGCGATCGCGACCGCCGTGCTGGCCGCCACCGCCCTGTTCGGGTCCTACGCCACCTCGGTCGCCGAGGCGCTGAACGAAGCACAGCCGAGCAGCGACGAGTTCGCCCTGCTCGACTTCAACGTGTTCAACCCGCTCGTGCTGGTCGGCATCCTGCTCGGCGCCTCCGTCGTGTTCCTCTTCTCGGGGCTCGCGATCAACGCGGTCGGGCGCGCGGCGGGTGCTGTCGTGTTCGAGGTACGCCGTCAGTTCCGCGACATCCCCGGGATCATGCAGGGCACCGGCCGGCCCGAGTACGGCAAGGTCGTCGACATCGTCACCAAGGACTCGCTGCGCGAGCTCGTGACGCCCGGTCTGCTCGCTGTCCTCGCCCCGGTGGCGGTCGGATTCGGCCTCGGCGTGACCGCCCTGGCCGGCTTCCTGGCCGGGGCCATCGGCGCCGGCACCCTGATGGCGGTGTTCCTCGCCAACTCCGGTGGCGCTTGGGACAACGCCAAGAAGCTGGTCGAGGACGGCCACCACGGCGGCAAGGGCTCGCTTGCCCACGAGGCGACGATCATCGGCGACACCGTCGGTGACCCGTTCAAGGACACCGCCGGCCCCGCCATCAACCCCCTGATCAAGGTGATGAACCTGGTCTCGTTGCTGATCGCGAGCGCTGTGGTGTCGATGGGTGTCGGGCAGGACCAGAATGACGCGCTGCGCATCGTCATCGCGCTGGTGGCGGTCGCCGTGATCGCGGGTGCCATCTACGTGTCGAAGCGCCGCTCCATCCACATCGGCGACGACGACGCCGATACCCCGTCGACGACGCCCCCGGTGGAGGACAACGACCCGGTCCCCGCCGGTACGCCGGTCGGGAACCCGGCTGCGCACCCCTCGACGCCGGCCTCTGCGCCCGCGCAGACCGACCCGGCTCCGACGCAGCAGTTCGAGCCGCCCGGGCGCTGACCCGGCGGGACGACGGCCGACCCGGCTCGTTCCGACACCTCGCGTGTCGGTCGGGCCGGGTCGCCGGCATTTCGGGCGACGTCGCCGTACGCCGCGAATTGGCCATTCGCGGGGTCGCGCTACCGTAATCGGCCGTGAGCCCGATCAGGCCCACCCAGAACCAGCGGAACGGAGCACCTAGCCACGTGGCACACAAGTTGGTGATCGTCGAGTCCCCGGCCAAGGCCCGCAAGATCGCGGAGTACCTCGGCGCCGGGTACGTCGTCGAGTCCTCCATCGGCCACATCCGCGACCTGCCGAACAACGCCGCCGACACCCCGTCGAAGATCAAGGACAAGCCGTGGGGGCGCCTGGCGGTCGACGTCGAGAACGACTTCGAGCCCTACTACGTCGTGCCGCGTGACAAGAAGAGCCACATCACCAAGCTCCGGGGACTGGTCAAGGACGCCGACGAGCTCTTTCTCGCCACCGACGAGGACCGCGAGGGCGAGGCGATCGCCTGGCACCTCCTCGACGAGCTGAAACCCAAGGGCATCCCGGTCAAGCGGATGGTCTTCCACGAGATCACCAAGGCGGCGATCCAGGCGGCCGCGGAGAACCCCCGCGACCTCGACATGGACCTGGTCCAGGCGCAGGAGGCGCGCCGGGTCCTGGACCGGCTGTACGGCTACGAGGTCTCGCCGGTGCTGTGGAAGAAGGTCATGTCGGGCCTCTCCGCGGGTCGCGTGCAGTCCGTTGCGACCCGGCTCGTCGTGGACCGCGAGCGGGACCGGATGAAGTTCCGGATCGCGTCCTACTGGGACCTCGAGGGCACCTTCGACGCCGGTGCGCAGCACGATCAGCGGATGTTCCCCGCGCGGCTGCACTCCATCGATGGCGGCCGGGTCGCCCGGGGCTCGGACTTCGACACGCTCGGGCAGCTCAAGTCCGACAAGGTCGTCCACCTCGACCGCGCCCGAGCCGAGGCGCTGGCCGATGCGCTTCGCGACACGACGTACGCCGTCAGGTCGGTCGAGTCCAAGCCCTATCGCCGCTCACCGTACGCGCCGTTCCGGACCACGACCCTGCAGCAGGAGGCCTCGCGGAAGCTGGGGTTCTCGGCGTCGATCACGATGTCGGTCGCACAGCGGCTCTACGAGAACGGCTACATCACCTACATGAGGACCGACTCGACCACGCTGTCGGGCGGTGCCGTCCAGGCCGCGAGGTCGCAGGTGCGGGAGCTGTACGGCACCGAGTACCTCCCCGACAGCCCCCGGACCTACGCCTCGAAGGTGAAGAACGCCCAGGAGGCGCACGAGGCGATCCGGCCGGCCGGGGACTCCTTCCAGACCCCGGCGCAGACCGGCCTGACCGGCGACCAGTTCCGGCTCTACGAGCTGATCTGGATGCGCACGGTCGCCTCCCAGATGAAGGACGCGGTCGGCCAGTCGGTCTCGATCCGGCTCGGCGGGGAGGCCTCGTCGGGTGAGGAGGTGGTCTTCTCTGCCAGCGGCCGGGTGATCACCTTCCACGGCTTCCTCAAGGCGTACGTCGAGGGCACCGACGACGTGTCCGCGGCGCGCGACGACGCGGAGACCCGGCTGCCGAAGCTCGCAGAGGGTGACGCCGTCTCGGCGGCCTCGGTGTCGGCGTCGGGTCACGAGACCAAGCCACCGGCCCGCTACACCGAGGCGACCCTGATCAAGGAGCTCGAGGACCGCGAGATCGGACGCCCCTCGACCTACGCCTCGATCATCGGCACGATCCTCAACCGCGGTTACGTCTACAAGAAGGGCACCGCGCTGGTGCCCGCGTGGCTGGCGTTCTCGGTGACACGGCTGCTCGAGGAGCACTTCGACCGGCTGGTCTCCTACGAGTTCACCGCCGGCATGGAGGACGTGCTCGACGAGATCGCCTCCGGACGGGCGGACCGGGCCACCGAGCTCGCGGAGTTCTACTACGGCTCCGAGCGGGTCAAGGGTCTGCATCCGTTGGTCACGGGGCTCGGCGAGATCGACGCCAAGGAGATGGCGACCTTCCCGGTCGGCGAACCCGACAGCGGGATCGTGCTCCGGGTCGGACGCTACGGCCCCTACCTCGAGGGCCCTGACGACGACGGCAATCCGGCCGGCAAGCGGGCCAACGTCCCCGAGGACCTGCCGCCCGACGAGCTCACACTCGCCAAGGCCCGCGAGCTGTTCGCGAACCCGGCGGGCGAGGAGATCGACCTCGGGACCCATCCGGAGACCGGGCTCCGGGTCGTGGCGAAGAACGGCCGGTTCGGCCCGTTCGTGACCGAGGCGCTCCCCGACGATGCCCCGAAGTCTGCCAAGCCGCGGACCGGGTCGCTGTTCAAGTCGATGACGCTGGAGACCATCACCCTGGACGACGCGGTCAAGCTGCTGTCGCTGCCGCGGGTCGTCGGCACCGATGCGGAGGGAGTCGAGATCACCGCCCAGAACGGTCGGTACGGCCCCTACCTGAAGAAGGGCACCGACTCCCGGTCGATCGATTCCGAGGAGAAGCTGCTCACGATCACCCTCGACGAGGCGCTGGCGATCTACGCCCAACCCAAGCAGCGCGGCCGGGCGGCGGCGTCCGCGCCACTGAAGGAGCTCGGCAACGACCCGGTCTCGGGTGCCCCGCTGGTCGTCAAGGCCGGTCGCTTCGGCGAGTACGTCACGGATGGCGAGTACAACGCGACCCTCCGCAAGGACGACTCGGTGGAGGAGCTCACCCTCGAGAGGGCGGCCGAGCTGCTCGCCGAGCGTCGGGCCAAGGGTCCGGCCAAGAAGGCCGCCAAGCGCGGGGCCAAGAAGTCGACGGCCAAGAAGTCCACGTCCAAGAAGTCGGCGGCGAAGAAGTCGACCAGGAAGGCCGCCGCGAAGAAGTCCTGAGGATGCCGGGCGACACCGCGCCGGATTGCCGAAATCCCGGACGCGGCGCCGCAGTAGGTCTCATACTCTCCCCCATGGAGCGGAATCTCGCGGGGAAGCTGGGGCTGGTCGTGTTGACCGGCCTCTTCCTCGTGGGCGGATACTTCCTCCACCTGTGGTTCCTCGTCGAGAACTGTTACGCCAGTGAGCAACCGGGCTCCGTGCCCGCCGTTGCTTCCTTGCAGGGCAGGTTGTGCGGCGAGGCGGACAGCCCGGTCTCGCTGGTGCTGCTGGGCTTCGAAGCAGCCGCGTTCGTGGCGGTGAGCTCGCTCGTGCTGGTGCGGCAGCAGGCGCGCGACTGGGTGGGCAAGCTGGGCGCCTGGCTGGTGCCGATCCCGGTGATGGGCCTGGCCTGGGCGCTGTTGACCCTCCCGCCCGACGAGTGCTCGAAGTCCGCCGAGGCCACCGAGGGGTCCTCCGCCTGCGCGACCCACTCCGCCGGCGGCTGACCCCGCGGTGGCGGGCGTCGGCGCCACCTCGTAGGTTCGCCTCGTGCCACAGCAGCCCGGCTTCTACGCGCCCGCAGGCGTCTTCGTCTGCTTCGAGGGAGGCGAGGGAGCCGGCAAGTCGACGCAGACCCGGTCGCTGGAGTCTTGGCTGCGCGCCGAGGGGTACTCCGTCCGGCTGACGTTCGAGCCCGGTGACACCGAGGTCGGTCGGCGAGTGCGTGGGATCGTGCTCGACCCGGCAACGGGAGACCTGGCCGACCGGACCGAAACGCTGCTGTATGCCGCCGACAAGGCCGAGCACGTCGAGACGGTGGTCCTTCCCGCGCTGGACCGGGGCGAGGTGGTGATCACCGATCGCTACGTCGACTCGTCGCTGGCCTACCAGGGCGCCGGACGTGCCCTCGACCTCGCCGAGGTCGAGCAGGTGCAGCGCTGGGCCACCCGCGACCTGCGGCCGCACCTGACCGTCGTGCTCGACCTCGCGCCGGAGCACGGCCTGGGCCGGTTCGCGGAGCGGGACCGGATCGAGGGCGAGTCGGTGGAGTTCCACGAGCGCGTGCGGAAGGCCTTCGTCGAGATGGCCGCGGCAGACCCCGACCACTACCTCGTGGTGGACGCCCGCCGGCCGGTCGACGACATCGCCACCGACATCCGTCGCCGCGTCGAATCCCTGCTCACGCAGGCGAAGAAGTGACTGCCGTCGGCGAGGCCCGCGTCGTGGGTGGCGTCTGGGACCACCTGGTCGGTCAGCCCCGCACCGCCGCTGTGCTCGAGTCGGCGGCCGGCGGTCACGGGATGACCCACGCCTGGTTGTTCACCGGCCCGCCGGGTTCTGGCCGCTCCAACGCCGCGGTGGCCTTCGCTGCGGCCCTTCAGTGCGAACGGGCCGGCTGCGGAGAGTGCCACGCCTGCCATACCGTGCTGGCCGGGACCCACGCAGACGTGTCGGTGATCCGCACCGAGAAGCTCTCGATCGGTGTCGACGAGGTGCGCGACCTGGTGCGGCGGGCGGCACTCGCACCTGTGGGGAGGCGTTGGCAGGTCCTCGTGGTCGAGGACGCAGACCGGCTCACCGACCAGGCCTGCAACGCCCTGCTGAAGGCGATCGAGGAGCCGACCGACCGGACGGTCTGGATGCTCTGCGCACCGACGGTCGAGGACGTCCTGCAGACGATCCGGTCCCGCTGCCGGCTGGTCACCTTGACCACACCCACCGCCGCGGACGTGACCGCGTTCCTGGTCCGGACCGAGGCAGTCGACGAGGCGTTGGCGGCCTCGGCAGCGCGGGCCAGCCAGGGACACATCGGCCGGGCCCGGGCCCTGGCGCGGGACGAGGCGACCCGCAACCGCCGGCGCGAGGTGGTTGCCCTGCCCGCCAAGCTCACCTCGCTCGGTGACTGCATGAACGCCGCGGCCAACCTCAACGAGGTGACCAAGGAGGAGGCGGAGGCGATCACCGGCACCCTCGACGATCGGGAGAAGCGTGACCTCGACGCGTCGTACGGCGTCGTGGAGCGGGGCCGCCGCCCCCGCGAGTACGCCCCTGCCCTGGCCGCGATGGAGAGGGCCCAGAAGACCCGCGCGAAGCGCCGCCACCTGGACGTCGTCGACCGGGGGCTGATGGACCTGGTGTCGGTCTATCGTGACGCGATTGCGGTCGCACTCGGCGCCCCGGTGGCGCTGGTCAACGAGGAGATCCGACCCGACGTGGAGCTCGTCGCGCGGACCTCCTCGCCCGAGCTCAACTTGCGCCGGATCGGCTGGATCTTCGAGGCGCGCGAGCAGATGCTCGAGTACAACGTCCCGGTCGCGCTCGCGCTGGAGTCGATGATGCTGGCGCTCAAGGCGCCCGGTGGAGCCGGGAGATGAGGCGGTTACTCGTCGCTGTCGTCGTGGTGGCACTGCTGGTGCTGGCGGGGGGCGTCGCCGTGGTCGCTTCCCTGAGCGACGACGAGGATCCTCCGGCCGGGGCAGATCCGACGACCAGCCCGACACCCACGCCGTCCACCGCCGCCGATGAGCCCCCATCACCGGAGCTGGCCCGTTTCTACAACCAGGACGTCGAATGGGCTCCCTGCGAGGGCGAGTTCGAGTGCGCGACCCTGGAGGTCCCCCTGGACTACGACGACCCTGACGGACGCACCATCGACCTGGCGGTTCTGAAGGCGCCGGCCGCCGCTCCGGAGCAGCGGGTCGGCTCGCTCGTGGTCAACCCCGGGGGGCCGGGCTCGCCCGGCACCGACTACGCCGCCCAGTCCGCCCTGGTCTTCGGTGACCCCCTGCTCGACAGCTTCGACATCGTCGGCTTCGACCCCCGGGGCACGGGGGAGAGCGCTCCGGTGGACTGTCTGGGTGACCGTGCGCTGGACCAGTACGTCGCCTCCGACCCCGAGCCCGACACGGCGGCCGAGCGCCGCCAGTTCGTCCGTCTCTCCCAAGCCATGCTGAGGGGCTGCGCGGCGCGGTCGGGCCCACTGGCGGCCCACGTGAGCACGATCGAGGCGGCGCGCGACATGGATGTGCTGCGCGCCGTCATCGGTGAGTCGGCGCTCAGCTACCTCGGGGCGTCCTACGGCACCGAGCTCGGGGCCACCTACGCAGAGCTGTTCCCGGAGCGGGTCGGCCGATTCGTGCTGGACGGAGCGGTCGACCTGTCCCTCGACTTCCGGGATCTCGCCCTCGGGCAGGCCGACGGCTTCGAGACGGCGCTGCGCGCCTACGTCGAGAACTGTGTCGAGACCGTCGAGTCGTGCGTGCTGGGCGACTCGGTGGAGGAGGGCCTCACCCGGATCAGCGATTTCCTCGACCGCGTCGACGCGGAGCCCCTGCCGACGGCCACCGACCGGCAGCTCCGGGTCGGGAATGCCTTTTACGGCATCGTTCTGCCGCTCTACGTCCGCGACTACTGGTTCCTCTTGAGCTCCGCGCTCGGCGACGCGTTCGACGGGGACGGCTCGGCGCTGCTCCAGCTGTCCGACCTCTACAACTCTCGCGACGCCAACGGTTACACCGACAACAGCCGGGAGGCGTTCGTGGCGATCAGCTGCCTCGACGACCCGTCCGGGGTCCCACCGAGCCGGGTCCCGGCGGCGATGCCGGCGTTCGAGAGGGCCTCACCCACCTTCGGCAGCGTCTTCGCCTGGGGCCTCACCGGCTGCCGGGGCAGCGAGCTCACCCCGGCGGAGCCTCTCGAGATCGACGGCTCCGGGGCCGCGCCGATCGTCGTGATCGGAACCACGCGCGACCCCGCGACGCCCTACGCCTGGGCCGAGAGCCTGGCCGACCAGCTCGACTCGGGCGTCCTGGTGAGCCGCGACGGAGACGGCCACACCGGCTACAACAAGGGCAACGACTGTGTCGACGACGCCGTCCACGCCTACCTCCTCGACGGCACGGTCCCCGACGACGGGCTTTCCTGCTGAGCGCCGATCCGGCCGGCGTTCGCTTCAGCGCGGGCTGATCGGCTCGGCGATGGCCCGGATCCGCCGGGTCGCGAGCTCGATCATCAGTCCCGCAGCGGGCGACAGGGAGGCGCCGGACCGATGGACGATGGCCAAGGTGTCGAACTGCCGTGGCCGCAGCCGCACCCAGCCGGCGCTCGGCGCGAGGCGGGGGAGGAGCTGCTCGGCGGCTCCCCGTGGGATCACCGAGTCGGCGAGGCCCAAGCCGACGAGCTCGACCGCGGTCTCGACGTCCTCGACCTCGATCCGTGTCTGCGGGTTGCGTCCGGTCTCGTGCAGCATCTGCCGGAGCACGGTCCGGGTGGAGTCCTGCTCGCGCCAGGTCGTCTCGGGCATCACCAGCGAGGCCGCGGCCAGCCGCTGCGCGGTGACCGGAGCGGCGATCCGGTCCGGCTCGGCGCTGACGTAGACCAGCTCGTCTCGCGCCACCGGCGTCACCTGCATCCCCTCGCTGCGGACGGTCGGCACCGCGATCATGGCGGCCTCGATCCGGCCCCGGCGGAGGTCCTCCTGAACGTCGCTGGAGTTCTGGCCGATCAGCTCCACCCGCACACCCGGGTGCCGTTCGAGCACGTCGGCGATCAGCGCTGCGCCGGCGTACAGGCGGGCGGTGCCGAACATCCCGAACCGGATCGTGCCCGTCTCCAGCGCGGTCACGCTCTGGACCGCGCGGCGGGCCTCCTCCGCCGCCGCGATGGTGCGTTCGGCGTGGGGACGCAGCGAGTCGGCGACGGTGGTGGGCACCACCCCGCGCCCCACGCGGCGGAACAGGGTCGCGTCCAGCGAACGCTCCAGGGCCCGGATCTGCTCGGAGACGGACGGCTGCGCGTAGCCGAGCCGTTCGGCCGCGGCGGTCAGCGACCCGAGCTCGTACGTCGCCAGGAAGCACCGCAGCTGGTGCAGGGAAAGCATAGGGATCTCCTAGGGAAGTTGCTGGAAAGAGAGGCTACCCCTATGACGGCATTTCTCGGATGATGGTGGTCTGCCATCCAGATGTTCTCGAGGGAGGTCCCGCCATGTTCGACCACTACTGCACCGCCTGCCGCCAGCGTCGGCTGATCTTCCCGACCCAGGTGTCCTCGATCGTCAACGATGAGCGGGGCGTGCACCTGCGCTTCACCTGCTGGTGCGGCGCCGGACAGAACCTCACCACGGGCCGGGCGGCGAGTCGGCCCCGGCCCACCGTCGCGGCCTGATCTGCCGGTTTCTGCGGGCGACGCGGCTGTCCGTATACTCCGTCGGGTTGCCCGGGCCCCGCTCCACTCCGGCCCGGGCAGCAGGCCGCCTTAGCTCAGTCGGTAGAGCGATTCACTCGTAATGAATAGGTCGTCGGTTCGATTCCGACAGGCGGCTCACCTTCGTACGACACGTGCCATGGCGGCAGGACTCAGTACGGCGACGGTGCGAGGACGGTGAGCAACCGGGCGACCTCCGCGGCCACCGCGTCGCGTCCGGGTCCGAGGTATCGGCGGGGGTCCACCAGCGACTCGTCGGCGGCTAGGGCGTCCCGCACCGCGGCCGACATCACTTTGTTGAGCTGGGTCGCGATGTTGACCTTGCGCATCCCGTGCGCAACCGCTCGGCGAAGACCGTCGTCGGGGACCCCGGACGACCCGTGAAGCACCAGAGGGATCGGGACCGCAGCCGCGATCTCGCCGATCAGGTCGTCGTCGAGCTCGGCGTCCCGGGTCAGCATGGCGTGGGAGGAGCCGACGGCGACGGCGAGGGCGTCGACGCCGGTCTCGGCCACGTACAGCCCTGCGCTGTCGGGGCGCGTGCGGACTCCGGGAGCGTGGACGCCGTCCTTCCCGCCGATCTCGCCGAGCTCAGCCTCGACCCAGACGCCCGCGGCATGCGCCTCGACGACCACCGACCGGGTCGCGGCCACGTTGTCAGCGTGGGGCATCGCTGACGCGTCGTACATGAGCGACGGGATGCCGAGGTCAATCGCCTCGCGCACCAGGTCGGTGCGCACGGCGTGGTCCAGGTGGACCACGACCTCGACCTTCGCCTGCTCGGCGACAGCGAGGCAAGCACGCGCCAGCGGTGCGAGCGAGCCGTGGTAGGCCACGGTGTTCTCGGAGATCTGCAGGATCACCGGCCGGTCCGCCTGCTCGGCGCCGCACACGATGCCCTCGGCGTGCTCGAGCTGGATCACGTTGAAGGCGCCGATGCCGGCGTGCGCGTCGGCGGCCCTGCGGGCCAGGCGGGACATGGTCGCGGTGATCACGAGGCGTTCTCGGAGATCAACGGCTGGGCGGAGACGGCTGCGCGGTGGGCGCGGTAGCGGTCGGGGTCGACCGACCCGGCGACCGGGGACGTGACCGCCGTTGCGGCAAGCGCTACGGCGTCCTCGGCGATGCGGGCCGGGTGCAGGCCGACTGCGAGGCCGCGGGCGATCGCGGCCGCGGCGGCGTCGCCAGCACCCGTGGGGTTGCCCCTGGCGCCCGGCACGGCGGGCACCGCCCAAGCGCCCTCGGGCGCGACGACCACGATCCCGTCGGCGCCACGGGTCGCGAACGCGAGGCCTGCCCCGCGGTCGACCAGGGACCGGGCTGCCGCGACCACGTCGTCGCGGGTGGCGACGGGGCCGCACAGCTCGGCCAGCTCGTCGGCGTTGGGGGTGAGAACGACCCCGGGGACGCCCGCGGCGGCTTCGAGCGCCTCCCCGGACACGTCGACCAGGGCCGGGACGCCGCGGTCGTGCGCGAGCCGGGCGAGGTCGGCGGGCAGCATGCGGTCGACCCCCGGAGGGAGGCTGCCCGACACGACGAGGCAGTCGAGGTCGGGCAGCAGCTCGGTGACGCGATCGCACAGGGCGGACGTCGCGGCGGCCGGATCGGTCGGCGCCACGCCCGCCTCCCACAGTGACGTGGCGCGGTCTCCGTCGAAGACGGTCACGGTGCTCCGGATGTAGGGGAGCGCCTCGGTGAACACCCCACGCACGCCGAGCCGTTCCACGTCGGCCGCGAACTCGGGAGTCGCGAAGCCGCACGCCACCACCGGCTCGCCGAGCGAGGCGAGCACCGCCGCGACATTGACGCCCTTGCCCCCCGGCCGGCGATGGGCCGCGGCCACGCGGTGCACCCGTCCGAGCTCGAGCGCCGGTGTCTCGTAGGTCAGGTCATAGGCCGGGTTGGGCGTGACCGTGAGGATCAGGCGAGCCATGCGCCGCCCCGCATCACCCGGTCGACGCGCCAGTCGTCGGTCAGGGAGAGAACGTCGGCCCGCAGTCCGGTCACGAGCGCCCCCCGGTCGTCCAGGCCCAGCAGTGCGGCCGGGGTGGTGCTCGCGGCCGCGACGACCACGACCGGGTCGAGCCCCGCCACGGTCACGCACCGGTGGACCAGATCGGCCAGGTGGGACGTGCCTCCGGCGATCGAGCCGTTCGCGACCCGAGCGATCCCGTCGATCACCCGCACCGCGAGCGACCCGAGCTCGAAGTCGCCGTCGGGCAGCCCGGCCGCGGCCATCGCGTCGCTGACCAGCACCACGTGCCGGCCGGGATCTACGTCGAACACCAGCGAGACGGTCTCGTCGGCGAGGTGCACGCCGTCGGCGATCAGCTCGACGGTGGCCGCGCCGCGCGCAAGCTCGCGGAGCGCTGCGATCGGTGCTCCGGGCTCGCGGTGGTGCAGTGGGGCCATCCCGTTGAAGAGGTGCGTCACCAGCGGCGTACGCCGAGCCCGCAGCGCGGCCGCGAAAGCCCCGGCGTCGGCGTCGGTGTGCCCGTGGGCCACCAGCACGCCTGCGTCCTCGAACAGGGCCGACACCGCGCCGGACCCGGGCAGCTCAGGGGCGAGCGTGACCATCCGGACCGTGCCGCGGCCGGCGGCCAGCCAGGCCCGGGCCGCGCCGGGGTCGGGCTCGGCCAGCGCGGCCGGGTCGTGGGCGCCGCAACGGGCCCGGCTGAGCCACGGTCCCTCGAGGTGACTGCCCACGACCGAGGAACGGCCTTCCAGGACCAGGTCGGCGATGGCCGCCACCTGGGCCGTGATGATGCCGCTCGGCGCGCTGACGAGGCTGGCGAGCATGCTGGTCGTGCCGCGGGTGAGGTGATGGGCGGCCACGGCTGAGATGGTGCCGGGGTCGGTCGTGGTCACCGAGCGCCCACCGCCGCCGTGACAGTGACTGTCGACGAAGCCGGGGACCAGCAGCCCGGCGGGCTCCGGCGCCTCTCCCCGCCACCCGTCGCGCGGGCCGACGTAGCCGAGCCGGTCGCCGCGCACCTCGACCACACCGTCGTCGACGACCTCGGTCGGGGTGACGACGGTCCCGCACAGCGCTGTGCTCATGTCTCCGGCTTCCAGCCGTCGAGCGCCAGCATCGCGGCACCGACGACGCCGGCTCGCGGGCCGTGGGCCGCCACCGCGAGGGCCGGAGGCGCGACCACCCGGACCCGGACGGCCATCGCCCGGCGCAGTGGCGTCAGCAGGACCTCGCCCGACTCGGCCAGCCCCCCGCCCACGACGACGAGCGAAGGACCGAGCAGCGCCGACACGGTGGTCAGCGCGTCTGCCAGCGCGTCGACAGCGTCCGCCCATACCCGACGAGCAACGCCGTCGTGGTCGAGCCGGTCGGCCAGCGGGAGCGCACCCTCGATCGGCTCGCCGCCGAGCTCGACATACCGCCGCACGATCGCGGACGCCGACGCCACCGATTCCAGGCAGCCGTCGGCACCGCAGCCGCAGCGGATCCCCGGACGGACGGCCACGTGGCCCAACTCCGCAGTCTCGCCGCGGTGGCCACGGAGCAGGTGGCCACCCGAGACGACCGCCGCCGCGATGCCGGTGCCGATCGGGACGAACACCATGTCCGCGACGCCGCGACCGGCACCTGTGCGGTGCTCGGCGACACCACCGGAGGCCACGTCGTTGCCGATCCGGACCGGCAGGCCCCACTCGGCCCCGAGACTCTCGACCAGCTCGAGGTCACGCCACCCGATGTTGGCGCTGTACGTCGCCACGCCCGCCGCGGCGTCCACGAGCCCCGGCACGACGACCCCCGCGCCGACGACCGAACCGCCGGTGGCTCCGCCGAGCAGCTCGCGCCCGACCTCCGCCACCGCGTCGCGGGCCTGCGCGCCTCGTGGTGTCGGCGCCGCTCTGGCGGCGAGCACCTTGCCGCTGGCATCGACCAGCTCACCCTTGATGGTGGTGCCGCCCACGTCGATCGCGAGGGCGAGGTCGGCGGTCATGCGTCAAGGATGATGGATCGCGTCAGGTTGCGGGGCTGGTCGGGGTCGAGACCGCGCTCGGCCGCGCGGAGCACGCACAGCCGGTGCACCTTCACCAGCTCGGCCATCGGGTCGAGGTCGGAGTGGATCAGGCTTGCGCCCGTGGCCGCGACGTCGCGGGCGAAGTGGGGCACGAGGGGGCCGAATGCCCACACCGCGCGACCCGGTGCCGCGATGGAGATCGGGCCGTGGCGGTACTCGGTCTGCTGCCAGGAGTCGGTCCACGACTGGGTGGACTCCTTCAGCTTCAGCGCCGCCTCCTCGGCGATGCCGAACGCCCAGCCCATCCCGACGAAACTGATCTGCTCCGCCTCCCGGACCTCGTCGAACCAGGAGTCGTCGAGCGCCAGCACGCTGTGGGCCTCCTCGGCGGCGGTGGTCAGGTCATGGCCGAAGTGCCACCGCAGCAGTGCCAGCGCCGTGGTGGCGGTGCGGGACTGCACGACCGACCGTTCGTCGACGGATGCGAGTGACACCACCTGGCCGAGGTCGGCGACCGGTGAGGACGGGTCGGCGGTGATCGCGGTGACCGGTACCCTTCCGTCGAGGCGCTCGAGCGCCTCCACCACCTCGGTCGTGGTGCCGGACCGGCTGATCGCGACGACCCGGTCGTAGGGACGGGCGAGGACCGGGTCGCCGGCCGGCCACGCGTCGGTCTCGCCGAGGCCGGCCGACTCGCGCAACGACGCGATCGCGTGGGCGACGTAGAGCGAACTGCCGCAGCCGAGGATCGCCACCCGCTCGCCGGGTCGCGGCAGCACGGTCGCGTACTCGCGCGCGAGGTCGCGGGCGTCGAGCCAGTCCTGTGGCTGGGTGGCCAGCTCGGCGGCGAGGTGCCCGCCGGTGTCGGGGAGGAGGTCGATGGCATCCACAGGCGAAGTCTAGGGGCGCGTGATCGAAAATGGCAACGAGGTTGACACTACGATCAGAAACGATCAACAATCGGGCGTGCCGAGCGTTGAGCACCGCCCCGCTCGAGCCGCTGCGACCGTCCTGTCGGTGGCCGCCGCTGAGCTCGGGGACCCGAGCCCGCTCCCGCAGCTGACGCCACTCCGGGCGCTGTCCCCGACAGAGGTGGGTGACGGCGTGCCGGAGGAGATGCGGGCACGCATCGAATTCGGGCGGCTCACCTCCCCGCTGCCCTACCGGGTGCAGAACGGCTACGCGCGGCGGCGCGTGCCGCAGGAAATGCCAGCGCTCGAGCTCGACAACGGCCTCGTCCGTGCCGTGGTCCTCCCGAGTCTGGGCGGTCGTGTCTGGTCGCTCGTCGACCGGGTGCGCGACCGGGAACTGCTCTTCGCCAACCCGGTGCTCCAGTACGCCAACTTCGCGCTGACCGACGCATGGGTGGCCGGTGGCATCGAGTGGAACCTCGGTTCGACCGGCCACTCCACGACGACGAGTCGCCGGGTGCACGCCGGCGTCGTACGACGCGACGACGGCGACGTGCTGCGGCTGTGGGAGTGGGAGCGCACTCGCGACCTCGTGCTGCAGGTCGACCTGTCGCTGCCGGAGGGCTCCGACCGGCTGTTCGCCTCGACCCGCGTGATCAACCCCGATCCAGAGGCGAAGCCGCTGTACTGGTGGACGACCATCGCGGTGCCCGAGACGACGGGAACCCGGGTACTGACACAGGCCGACTCCGCCTTTCGAAGCGACTACGCGGGCAGGCTGTCGCGGGTGGGGGTACCCCATCCCGACGACGAGACGGTGGACGTCAGCCGCCCGATGGCCTCCGTCCACGCTGCGGACTACTTCTACGACGTCGTCGACCGGACCGGTCGCTTCCTGGTCTCGGTCGAGCCGGACGGCCGCGGCTTCGCGCAGTCGTCCACCGACGCGCTCACGGGCCGCAAGCTGTTCCTCTGGGGGCACGGCGCCGGCGGCAGCCGGTGGCAGGAGTGGCTCTGCGGACCGGACGCGCGCTACCTCGAGATCCAGGCCGGCCGCTGCCCGACCCAGCTGGAGCACGACGTGATCGCCGGTCGCGGTCAGGTGTGCTGGACCGAGGCGTTCGGCGGCGTCGACCTCGACCCGGAGGCGGCGGCCGGGAACTACGCCGACGCGGCCGAGCACGCCCGGGCGGCGGTCCACGAGGCAGTCCCACCCGAGACCCTCGACGACCGGCACCGGCGCTGGCTCGACGAGGTCGCCGACGCCCCGGTCGACGAGGTCCTTGCCGTCGGCTCCGGGTGGGGGCAGGCCGAGCTCCTGCTGCGGGAGGGCGATGCGGCCGTGCCGGGTGCACTGCCCTTCCCCGAGGTCGACGATGACAGCGCGCCGGCCCGGGCCCTGCTCACGGGCGATGTCGACACCTTTGAACGGACCGTCGAGCGGCTGCCGGTGCCACCGGTGTCCGACCGTTGGCGGGACCGGCTGGGGTTGTCGGCGGGCGAGCACTGGTGGATCGACTACGCCCGCGGCGTCCAGCACCATGTCCGTGGCGAGACGGAGCAGGCCCGGGCTGGGTACAACCGCAGCGCCTCCGCGTGGCCCAACGCCGGCGCGCTGCGTGGCTTGGCGGTGCTCGCCGCGGCCGCCGGTGACCACCACACCGCGGTCGCCCACTATTCACGGGCACGACAGCTGCTGCCGGACAGCCGGCCGTTCGCCACCGAGCATGTTCAGCTGCTGCTCGATGCCGACCGGCCGGGGGAGGCGCTGGCGGTCATCGACGCGCTGCCCGACGTCGTACGCCGCCACGGTCGGACCCGGCTGCAGGAGGCGCAGGCCCACGCCGCGGCCGGTTCACGCGAGCGCGCCGACGCCCTCCTGGCCGACCTGGTCGTGGAGGACCTAGCCGAAGGCGAGACAGCGCTCGGTGACCTCTGGCGCCGTCTGCACCCGAATACCGAGCTCCCGGCACACCTCGACTTCCGGATGCACGACGCCTGACACCGTCTGCTCAGGCGACCACGATCTCGACGCCGCGCTGCTCCAGCGCCTCGGCTGTCGAGCGGTCGGGGGCGGCGTCGGTGAGCAGGACGTCGACGTCGTCGGCACGGCAGATACGGGCGAACGCGGATCCGCCGAGCTTGGAGTGGTCGGCGACAACCACGACGCGCCCGGCACGCTCGGCCAGCTGCCGGTTGACGCTCGCCTCGCCCTCGTGGCGGGCCATCGCGCCGTGCTCGGCGTCGAAGGCGTCCACGCCGAGGAACACCAGGTCGAGATTGAGCTGGGACAGGGACCAGTCCGCGAGTGGTCCGATGAGCTCATAGGACTGCGGCCGCGCAACTCCGCCCACGACCACGATCTTGACGTGCCGCCGCACGGCGAGCTCGGTGGCGATGTTGAGGGCATTGGTGACGACCGTCAGCGTGGGTTGCTGACCGCCGTCGGGAGCCAGCTCGGCCCGCCGCACCAGCGCCCTCGCCACCTCCGTGGTGGTCGTGCCGCCGTTGAACCCGACGACCTGACCCGGCCGCACCATCGCGGCACCGGATTCGGCGATGCGCAGCTTGGCGTCGGCGAAGCGGGTCGCCTTGTACCGCAGCGGCAGGTCGTATGACGCGCCGGTCGGTACGGCGCCGCCGTGGGTGCGGGTGAGCAGCTGCTGGTCGGCAAGTCTGTCGAGGTCGCGGCGCACGGTGGCCGCCGACACCTCGAGCACGCCGACGAGCTCCTCGACGTCGAGCTTCCCGCGTTGGGACAGGAGCTCCAGGATGGTGTCGAGACGGGAGTGGCGGGACACGTGGCCTCCTCGGGGTTGAGGGTCCGCGGTGCGCGTCACTTGAGGGTGCCGCTCGTGAGGCCGGCCTGGATCTGCCGGTAGAAGATCAGGTAGACGACCACGACCGGCACCATCGCGATCGCCAGTGCGGCGAACAGGATCCCCCAGCTGCCCTCGTAGCGCTGCTGCGCGAGCAGGGTGGCGATCCCCTGCGCCAGCACCGGCTTCTCCGCCGACAGGAACGACGGCAGCACGAACTGGTTCCACTGGCCGAGCACGTTGAAGATGCCGACGCTGAGCAGCCCGGGCCGGGCCATCGGCAGCATCACGCGGAAGAACACCTGGGAGTGCGAGCAGCCGTCGATGATCGCCGCCTCCGCGACCGTCGTGGGCAGAGTACGGAAGAAGGCGTGCATGAAGAAGACGGTGAAGGGCAGCGAGTAGGCGACGTACACGAGGATCAGGCCGTGGTACGTCGACAGCATGCCGAGTCCCTGGACCACGAAGAACAACGGCACGATGGCCAGGAACACCGGGAACATCATGCCGGCGGCGAACAGGTAGTACACGACCCGGTTGCCCCAGAACTCGTAGCGCGCGAGGACGTAGGCGATCATCGAACCGAGCAGCATCGTGAGCACCACGCCGCCGGTCACGACGACGACGCTGTTGAGCAGGTAGTCGCCGACCCCGCCGCTCTCCCAGGCAGCGCTGAAGTTCGACCACCGCCAGGTCTCGGGCAGGTTCCAGGGAGAGCCGAAGATCTCGCGGGAGTCCTTGACGGACGCGAGCAGCGCCCACAGGAACGGGAGGATCACCAGTAGCGCCCACAGCATCAGCGCGGCGTGAGAGACCGCGGTCGCGGGCGAGCTGCTGTGCCCACGCGACTGAGGCGGGCGCCCCGGCGTGGGGCGCGAGGTCTCCCCGGGCTCCAGGTCCGGAGGAGCTGTGGTGGTCATCGTCGTGCGATCCGCTCAGAACTCGATGCGGTCGCGCCGCGACACCCGGAGCATGAACGCGGCGATCAGGAGGGTCAGGAAGAACAGCACCACTCCCATGGCTGAGGCGTAGCCGGCGCGCCCGAACTGGAAGCCGTTCTGCGCGATCTGCAGCGAGATCACCTGCGTGGAGTTGTCGGGGCCGCCGGGGCCCGCGGTCATCACCGCGACCAGCGCGTAGACGTCGAGGGCGAGGATGGCGAGATAGACCCACGCGGTCTGCACCGTGTCCCAGAGCAGCGGAAGGGTGACCCGAAGGAACGTCGAGAGCCGGCCCGCGCCGTCCATCACTGCGGCCTCGAAGAGCTCCCGCGGCACCGAGCTGATCGCGGCGTTGAAGAGCACCAGGTAGAAGCCGACGCTCCCCCAGATCAGCACCCACATCACGCACCACAGTGCGAGGTCAGGGTCGGACAGGAACCCGAACGGGCCGAGCCCCATCCTGCCCACGGCCGAGTTGAGCAGGCCGTTGGGCGTCGGCTCCATGATCACCGACCAGATGACTGCGATCACCGGGATCGACAGCACCTGCGGCATGAAGAAGACCAACTTGTAGAACCCGTTGCCGCGGATTCCCTTGACCCCCGCCCCGCTGGCGCCACCGCCGACATTGAGCAGGAACGCGAACGCCAGCGCCAGGAACACGGTCACCAGCGGGACCACCACGAGCAGCAGCGCGTTGTTGGTCAGCGCGGCACGGAAAAGCGAGTCGTCGAGCAGCCGCCGGAAGTTGTCGAGCCCGACGTACTCGAACTCGGGCGTGATCCCCGTCCAGTCGGTCAGCGAGTAGTGGAATGCCTGGACGAACGGGGAGAGGACGAAGACGCCGTAGAGGATCAGGCCCGGGGCCAGGAAGCCCACGATGAAGGGGTAGCGGCCGTGCCGCATCGACGGACTCCCTTTCCTGCTCGCCCGCCGTCAGGCAGAGCGCGTGCGCTTGACGGTGTTCGGGTCCTCGGCGGTCTCGTCCGCCGCAGCCTGAGCGCGGCTGCAGAACTCGTCGGCGTCGATCCGGCCCGCGGCCAGCTCGGCGATGGCCGAGCCGATCTTGGGCTCCATCGGCGTGTACCACTTGTTGTAGTAGTAGTTCCAGTTGTCATCGCCACCGCTCTCGATCACCGCGATCGAGGAGGCCGCACCCGGCGTCAGCTCCAGGCCCTCGGTCGCGCCGTTCACGACGGTCGGGGCGGCCGTGAGCTTGGTGAACTCCGCGGCACCCTCCTTCGACAGCATCATCCGCAGGTACTCCATGCCGCCCGCGACGTTCGCGGCCTTGGCCGGCACGATGAACGCCTCGGCCGCCTCGACCCGACCGCAGTCGAACGGCAGTGTGGCACCGGGGAGGAGTGGGGTCGGTGCAACGGTGGTCTCGAAGCCCGGGGGCGCGATCTCCTTCTGCTCGTTCTCCAGCCAGGAGCCGCAGGTGATGAACGCTGCCTCGTGCTCGTTCCAGGCCGTCTGCGACTGGATGTGGTCCAGTCCCTCGGTGCCGGGCAGCATGAACTCCTTGGCCTGGAGCTCGGAGATCGCCGCGGCCGCCATTTTCATGGATTCGTTCTCCCAGGCGCCGGGCTCCAGCGAGTCGATGGCGTAGGCCACCTCCGGCCCCCCGTGCTTGACCGCCAGGTCCCAGAGCAGCTGCTCGATGTAGTAGGGGTACTTGCCCTGGTAGGCGAGCGGGGCCATGCCGGCACCCTTGATCTCTTCGCCGAGCGCGAGGAAGTCTTCCCAGGTCTCCGCCGGCTCCCATCCCTTCTCGTCGAAGAGCGCCCGGTCGTACCAGAGGCCGTAGACCTGCAACGCGTAGTTGAGCACCAGCGGCGTCTCGTCGTACACACCGGACTCGATCGCGACCGGATTCAGCGTCTCCTGCACCGTCATTCCCTCGAAGCCGAGCGCGTCGGCTTCGAACAGCTCGGTGAGGTCAGCGAGCTGGTCGGTGTCGGCCAGTGTCGAGATCGGCATCGCCTCGGCGCCGGCGTTGTCGAGGACGTCGGGCGGGTTGCCGGCGTTGAAGAGCGGCTGCATCTGCTGCCGGACGTCGGTGATCGCCTTGTGCGAGATCTCCGCTTCGCCGAACTGGTCGGAGTAGAGCGACTCGTGGAACTTGGCGTAGTCGTCGCCGTAGCCACCGTCGAAGATCACGACGGCCAGCGGCTCCGAGGCCACCACGCCGAACGGGTTATCCTCGGTGCGCTCCCCTCGGGACCCGCCGTCGTCACCGCCACCGGAGGTGGCACAGGCGTTGAGCAGCGAGGACCCACCGGCGACCGCGACTGCGGCCACCCCGGCGCGCTGCAGGAAGATGCGGCGGGTCTGAGGCATCGGTTGAGGCATGGTGGGTCTCCTAGGTGTGACAGCGGTCACGAGTGCCGATTTTGGCCTCACCCTAGGGGTGTGAACGTGATTGTTCAATAGCGGTATTGAGCACATTCGATCATGGGTCGGTACCGGTTCATCCCAGGTCGCTCTCCGGTGTTTTCCGAGGCGGAGGCATTGACCTGCGTGGAAGTTGGTAGAAAACTCACGCCGCATGAAGGTTCGCCGTAACTGAGTTACGGCGGCTCGCACTCTCTCCACGGAGGACGCATGCAGCTCGGGATCTCGTCTTCGCGGCACCGGAACACGGGGGTGGTCCTCGCAGTGGTCGCCCTCGTCCTCTCGTCACTCAGTGTCCGAACGCCAGAGGCCAATGCCTACCCCGCGGACGACTGGGTCGAGACGAAGCTCGCCTCGATGTCCCTGGAGGAGAAGGTGGGTCAGCTCTTCATGACCCACGCCTACGGCACCACCGCTGACACCCAGGCGCCGGCGGACGTCGCGGCCAACCAGAAGCTCTACGGCGTCGACAACGCCGAGCAGCTGATCGAGAAGTACAAGGTCGGCGGCATCATCTACTTCGCCTGGACCAACAGCGTGCAGAACCCCACCCAGATCGCCCACCTCTCCAACGGCATCCAGGACGCCGCGCTCGCGCAGCCGTCGCAGGTGCCGTCGCTGATCGGCATCGACCAGGAGGGCGGCATCGTCGCCCGGATCGGACCGCCGGCCACCCAGCTGCCCGGCAACATGGCACTCGGTGCCGGCCGCAGCGCCCAGGACGCGCAGGACGCCGCCGCGGTCAACGGCGACGAGCTGGATGCCATGGGCATCAACTGGAACTTCGCGCCCGTCGCCGACGTCAACATGGATCCGGCGAACCCTGTCATCGGGGTCCGCTCCTTCGGCGAGAACCCGGCGATGGCCGCCACCATGACCGCCGCACAGACCCGCGGCTACACCTCCGCCGGCGTGGCCGGCGCGGCCAAGCACTTCCCGGGTCACGGCGACACCGCCACCGACAGCCACACCGGCCTGCCGGTCGTCGACCACACCCGCGCCGAGTGGGAGCAGTACGACCGGCCGCCCTTCCAGGCCGCCATCGACGCCGGCGTCCCGGCGATCATGACCGCCCACATCTCGGTGCCGTCCCTCGACCCGTCAGGTGACCCGGCGACGCTGTCCGAGCCGATCATGACCGGCATCCTGCGCCAGGAGATGGGCTACGACGGCGTCGTCATCACCGACGCCCTGGACATGGCCGGAGCCAGTGCGACGTACGGCAACGACCGGGTGCCCGTGCTGGCGCTCAAGGCCGGCGTCGACATGCTGCTGATGCCGCCGGAGTTCGACCTCGCCTACAACGCCGTGCTCGACGCGGTGAGGTCGGGCGAGCTGACCGAGGAGCGGATCGAGACCTCCGTACGCCGGATCCTCACCCTCAAGCACGACCTCGGCATCGTCGACGACCCCTACGTCGAGCCGGCCGCGGTCCCGGCCCAGGTCGGGACCCCCGATCACCTCGCCACGCTCCAGGCCATCACCGACCGCACCACGACCCTGGTCCGCAACACCCACCGGATGCTGCCGCTGTCTCCGGCCGAGTCCGGCGACGACGTCTTCGTCACCGGCTGGGGGGTCAGCACCACGGCGACGGTCGCCGACGGGCTGGACGAACGCGGCTTCACGACCACGGTCGACGAGACCGGCACCAACCCCAACCAGGCCGCGATCGACGCCGCCGCTGCCGAGGCCCGGCGCAACGACCTCACCGTCGTCGTCACCAACCGGGCCACGCTGGCCAGCAACCGGGGGCAGGCCGAGCTGGTGCGCACGCTGATCAGGACCAAGAAGCCGGTCGTCGCGGTGGCCGCCCGCGACCCGTACGACGTCAACCGGTTCCCCAACGTCGACGGCTACCTCGCGACCTACTCCTACACGCCGGCGGCGCTCGACTCACTGGTGCGGGTGCTGGTCGGCGAGCTCCAGCCCACCGGCAAGCTCCCGGTGACGATCCCGGAGGTCGGCACCGGCGAGGTGCTCTACCCCTACGGCCACGGAAAGGGGTACTGACATGACGCTCTCGTCGTCACGCCGGAGCTTCCTGCGCGGCGCCGCCGTCACCGCCGGGGCCGGTTCGTTGGCCAGCGCGGCCACGGCCGCCACCTCCTCGCCCGCCGCGGCCGTGCCCACGCCTGCGGGTGCCCGCGTGCTGACCGGCTTCGAGACCCTCGCCCGTGATGGCTACGCGCAGGTGGCCGGCCAGCGGGTGGGGCTGATCTCCAACCCGACGGGCGTGGTCACCGACCTGCGCCACGAGGTCGACGTGATGGCCGCCGACGACCGGGTCGACCTGGTGGCGGCGTTCGGACCCGAGCACGGTTTCCGCGGCGCCGCTCCGGCCGGCGAGTCGGAGGACACCTACGTGGACCCGCGCACCGGCGTGCAGGTCTACGACACCTACACCAAGACCACGGCCCAGGTGGCAGAGATGTTCCGCCAGTCGGGCATCGAGACGGTGATGTTCGACATCCAGGACGTGGGTGCGCGGTTCTACACCTACATCTGGACGATGTACGACTGCATGGTCGCTGCCTCGCAGGCCGGGGTCCGGTTCCTGGTGCTCGACCGACCCAACCCGATCGGCGCCACGGCCGCGCACGGGCCGGTGATGCACCCCGAGCACTCGTCCTTCGTCGGCCGTCGGGCGATCAGCCAGCAGCACGGCATGACCGTCGGCGAGCTGGCCGGCCTCTTCAACGAGCAGTTCCTGCCCGTGGACGCCGCGGCACCCGGGCCGGTGGAGCTGGCCGTGTCGCGGATGGCGCGGTGGCGGCGCGACATGTACGCCGAGGAGACCGGGCAGCCGTGGGTGATGCCCTCACCCAACATGCCCCGGGTCGAGACCGCCGTGGTCTATCCCGGCACCTGCCTCTTCGAGGCGACCAACCTCTCGGAGGGACGCGGCACGACGCGTCCGTTCGAGCTGATCGGTGCGCCCTACATCGACCACCGGTGGGCCGAGGCACTCAACGAGCAGGGACTGGCGGGCGTCGACTTCCGGGAGGCCTACTTCACGCCGAACACGTCCAAGCAGGCCGGCAAGGCCTGCGGTGGCGTCCAGCTCCACGTGACCGACCGCGACTCCTTCGACGCGATCCGGACGGCGATCACGATGATCGTCACCGGCAAGCGGCTCTACCCCGACAGCTGGGCGTGGCGCGAGTCGAGGGCGCCGTACTGGATCGACCGGCTCTCCGGCGACGAGCGGGTCCGGCTGGCGATCGACCGCGGAGCCTCCGTCGACGAGGTGGTCTCGGTCTGGCAGCAGGACCTGGCCGAGTTCCGCGCGATCCGCGCGCGTCACCTGCTCTACCCCGGACGCCCGTCGTGAGGCGGTCGGTGGCCGCTGCGATGGCCGCCGGCGCGCTGGTCGTCGCGACGGCGGTGACCGCGCCCTCGGCCGGCTCCACCTCGGGGCAGGAGTCAGCGGGCGAGGACCACAAGCGTGCCCGCACGGTCGCAGGCCCGACCGAGGTCACCCCCGACGACCTGCGCTTCCCCCACCGCACGCTGCGCGGCGGCACCCCCGCGCAGGCCCAGCTGCTCGCGGAGCCGTTGGAGCAGATGTCGGCGGACCTGCGCAAGTACCTCGCGCCCTCGCCCCACCACCCGATGTACGCCGGCGGCGTGGTGCTCGCCTCGCGGCGCGGCGTGGTCCCGGTGCACGACGCGGCCGGCAGGGCGCTGCGCTACGCCGACGCCGGGACCGAGCTGCCGGCCGACCAGCAGGTGCCGATGCAGCGCGACACGATCTTCGACCTGGCGTCGGTGACCAAGACCTTCACCACGATCGCGGTCATGCAGCAGGTCGAGGCCGGGCGCGTCCGGCTGGATGAGCCGGTGGCGACGTACCTGCCGGCCTTCGCGGCGAACGGCAAGGACGACGTGACCATCCGCCACCTGCTCACCCACACCGGCGGGCTGCCGGCGTGGCTCCCGCTCTACAGCGCCTACGACACCGTCGAGGAGCGCTACGCCGCGGTGCTCGCCGCCAAGCCGGTCGCCGAACCGGCGCAGCGCTACCTCTACTCCGACCTCAGCCTGATCACGCTCGGGCTGGTCGTGGAGAAGGTGACCGGCGACCTGCTCGACGAGGTGATCGCGGCCGGCATCACCCGCCCGCTGGGGATGACCGACACCATGTTCAACCCGCCCGCGCGGCTGACGCACCGGATCGCGGCGACCGAGGAGCAGCCGTGGGCCGGGCGGCCGATGATCCGGGGCGAGGTGCACGACGAGAACGCCTGGTCGCTCGGCGGCGTCGCCGGGCACGCCGGCCTGTTCTCGACCGCTCAAGACCTGGCGGTGCTCGCCCGCACCCTGCTCAACGGCGGCCGCTACGGACAGCAGCGGATCCTCGAGACCGACACCGTCCGCGCGATGATCGTCAACGAGAACGAGGAGTTCCCGGCGAACTCCCACGGGCTCGGCTTCGAGCTCGACCAGCGGTGGTACATGGACGGCCTGTCCACGCCCGTCACGTTCGGCCACACCGGCTACACCGGCACGTCCGTCGTGATCGATCCGCTGTCGGACTCGTTCGTGATCCTGCTGACCAACCGGGTGCACCCCACCCGCGGATGGGGCGGCAACAACCCGTCGCGGCGCGCTGTCGCCCGCGACCTGGCCCGCGCGATCGCCGTACGACCGATCGAGGGCGAGTCGGCGTGGTTCTCGGACATCGGCGACTCGCGGACGCCTACCCTCACCACACCTGAGCTCTCCGGCGGCGTGCTGTCGTTCGGGCTCTGGTACGACACCGAGGCCGGCTTCGACAAGCTCACCCTGCAGGCGTCCACCGACGGCGGGTCGACCTGGTCCGCGGTGCCGTTCACCCTGCGCAGCGGGCCCACGGCCTTCCCCACCGACGGCACGGTCTCCGGCTTCGGCGGCCGCGTGTGGCACCACGCCACCGCGACGCTGCCGGCGGACACCGGACCGGGCGTGCTGGTGCGCTGGCGCTACACCAACGACGCAACCACCCAGGGCCGCGGTGTCTATGTCGACGACGTGAGCGTCGACGGCGTACCGATCGAAGACTCGCGGTTCAGCCCGGAGGGGTGGCACGCGTCCGAGAACTGAGCCGTGCGTGCACCTCCCCGTCGGTGACGCCGAGAGAGACCAACGCGAGCCAGGCGGCACCGGCTGCCGGAAGCTGGGCTGACCTCGGGGCACCGAGCGACCGAGCGACCATTCCCTCGGTGACCCCGGTGAGCACTGGCCCGGGGGTGGTGAGAAGTGCTCCGGCCAGCACGACCGGGACTCGGGCGGTCGGTGTCACGGCGTCGAGAGAGGACAGCAGGCCGGTCACGCCACGGCGGACGATCTCGGTAGCCACCGGGTCGCCGCTCGCGGCGTGTGTGGTGACCAGCGGAGCGAGCCGACCCAACGTGGTCGGCGGCATGGCGTAAACACGGGCGATGACGTCCTGGACGGTGTACGGCGCCGGCCGACCGAGCAGCCGGTGGAGCAGAGGCTCGGTCAGGGCGCTGGCCGGGCCGCGACCGTCCAGGGCCGCGACCGTGGCCACGAGCGCCTCGCGGGCCAGCCACACCGCAGATCCGACGTCGCCGAGCAGCCACCCCGCCGCGTCGGCCTGCCGCGCCAACCGCCGGTCGACCACGGCGGCCGCACCCGCCCCCGTGCCACCGACGAGGACGACGCCGTCCGGCGCGTGTGTTCCGGCGGCGAAGGCCACCAGCAGGTCGGGGACGACGACCGGTACGCCGTTCAGTCCGAGCCGCCGCCAGGCCTCGGTCGCCTGGCGGTCCACCTCCGCGCGGCCGGCCGCGCCAGCACCGGCCACGCCCAGCACCCCGGCTTGCACGTCCGCGGGGGCGTGCCCGTCCAGCGCTGCGGACAGGGCTTGGACCAGTCGGTCGACCGGGTTGCCGCCACTGGAGTGTTGGTTGACGCCCGCGGCCGTCCCGGCGCCGACCAACCGGCCGTCGGTGGCGACCAGCAGGCAGCGGGTGGTCGTCCCTCCTGCGTCGACCCCGATCACCAGATCCACGTGGTCACCGTAACCAGTCGACTCGGCTCGTGTTGATCTTTGCCGTTGTGACGGAATTGCCGGTAACTTTTCTACATGCATGACGGCGCGCTGGACACGACTCCCGACATCGGGGTCCGGATCCGTTCCCTGCTGCCGTCGCTGGCCCCCGCCGAGCGGAGGGTCGCCGAGCGGGTGCTCGCCGACCCCGCCGCGGTCGCGGCCTCCACGATCAGCGCACTCGCCCAGGAGTGCAGCACCTCGGAGACCACGGTGATCCGGTTCTGCCGTGCGGTCGGGTTCACCGGCTACCCCGCACTCCGACTCGGACTGGCTGCGGAGCGAGGGCGCAGTGAACGAAGCCGTGCGCGCGACCTCACGGGAGACATCGCGGCCGACGACGACCTCGACAAGGTCGTCGCCACCATCGCCTTCGCCGACGCCCGGGCCGTGGAGGAAACCGCGCATCAGCTCGACCTGGACGAGCTGCACCGCGTGATCGACGCGCTGGTGGCGGCTCCGCGGGTCGACGTCTACGGCGTGGGCGCCAGCGGCTTCGTCGCGTTGGACCTCCAGCAGAAGCTGCACCGCATCGGCCGCGTCGCCTTCGCCTGGACCGATCCCCACATGGCCCTCACGAGTGCAGCGCTGCTCGGTCCCGGCGACGTCGCCGTCGCGATCTCCCACTCGGGCTCCACTCGGGACATCCTCGACGCGTTGCAGGTCGCCCAGCGCAGCGGTGCCACGACGGTGGCCCTCACCAACTACCCCCGGTCGACGCTGGCCACGGGCGCCGACCACGTGCTCACCACCGCCGCCCGCGAGACGACATTCCGGTCGGGCGCCACCGCGAGCCGGCTGGCCCAGCTCACTGTGGTCGACTGCGTGTTCGTCGGCGTCGCCCAGCGCACCTACGAGACCAGCCAGCGGGCTCTGGAGCTCACCCGGGACGCCGTGGCCGACCGCCGTGTGGACCGGAAGGGGGCCCGATGACCACGACACGGCCGCCTGTGCCGGTCCAGGCGCCCACCGAAGCCCGACACCCGAGCTCGGTCGACCTCGACCTGCTCCCCACTGGCGACCTGCTCCGACTGATCAATGACGAGGACGCCCTGGTCGCTCCCGCGGTCGCGGCCGCTCTGCCGGCCCTCGAGGCAGCGGTCGACCTCGCGGTCGCCGCGCTCCGGGAAGGTGGATCGGTGCACTACTTCGGTGCCGGCACCTCCGGTCGGATCGCCGCCATGGACGCCGCCGAGCTCCCCCCGACCTACGGGGTCGAGCCGGGCCGCGTGGTCGCACACCACGCCGGCGGCGCGCAGGCGCTCGACGCCGCGCTGGAGGACGTCGAGGACGACGTGGCGTCGGGGGTCGAGGCCGCAGGCGCGCTGGCGGCCGGCGACGTCGCCGTCGGGCTGACGGCCAGCGGCCGGACGCCGTACGTCGCTGGCGCGCTGGGCGAGGCACGCCGGTGCGGCGTCCCAACGGTGCTGGTCAGTGCCAACCCGGCGGCGGAGGCGGCCGTGCACGCCGACGTGCACGTCTGCGTCGAGACGGGGCCGGAGGTGCTCGCCGGGTCCACCAGGATGAAGGCCGGCACCGCTCAGAAGCTGGTGCTCAACGCCTTCTCCACCGCGGTCATGGTCCGCCTCGGACACACCTACTCCGGACTGATGACCGGCGTGGTGGCCAAGAACACCAAGCTGCGCGGCCGGATGGTCGGGATCCTGGCCGAGGCGAGCGGCCGTGATCTCGACACCTGCGCGCAGGTGCTCGAGGACTCGGGCCACGACCTCAAGCTGGCGCTCGTGCGGCTGCTCGGCGACGCCGACGCCGCGCGCGCCCGCACCGCCCTCGACTCCGCCGGCGGAGTCGTCCGCACCGCGCTCCGGCACCTCGCCTCCCCGACGCTGGGGATGGGCGAGGGGGGAGTGCGGGGCTCGTCATGAGGAGGTCGTAGGTTCAAGTCCGACGGGCGTGCGCAGAGTCCAGCATCGAGGATTGAGCCGGGCCCGAAAGGTCGGAGGGTTGGCCGGGCTGCAGCCGCCGTGCCTCCTCCTTCGCCGGCTACGCGTACGGCAGGCGCTGGACCCTGAGCACGGTGGCGGTGCCGTACTTCACGACGACGGTCACGCTGCCACCGGACAGCCCCTCGAACTCCTGCTGGTTCGTCTCGCCTGGAGTGCCGTCGCCGTCGTAGTCGTAGCCGGCAGGCTGCCCGAGCCTGGGATCGCCTCCGAGGTCGAGGGATTCAGTCATGCCGCTGAGACACCATCCATGTCTCGCCACATTGTGTGAGGGTCCCGGACTTCGTCTCGGTCTTCGGCGTATTGGGCTCGGGGTGGGCGTGGGGCTCGGTGGCGGTGGTTTCGGGCCACCACCCTTCCCGCCACCGCCGGATGTCGATGAGCCGCCCGGCTGATTCGGGCTCGGCGCCTTCCCGCCCGACGACGTGCCACCTGAGGTCACCGAGGACGATGGTCCCGCAGCGCCACGTGGGCCCTTCCCTCGCTTCCCATCTTTCCGGTCCGAACGGTTCTTGCGCTTCGTCCGGTCGCCCGACTCATCGGTCACGACGGGGGCAGGCATGATGAACACGCCGGTCCGGTATCCCTCCTCCATCGCCATCACCAACGCGACGTACTCCTCGGAGGCGTTGTAGCGGAAGATCGCAGCGCTCATCGCGCTCTCGCCCAGCACTGAGCCGCCGCCTGAGCAGAGGTACGCCGCCGCCGCGAGTGCCGCGTCGTCGATGTCGTTCGGCGACTCGACGCCGTCGCCGTCACCGTCTCGCGCGGCGCCCTCCCACGTCGACGGGATGAACTGCATCGGGCCGACGGCGCGGTCCCAGACCTTGTCCTTGTCCAGCTTCCCGTCGTCGGTATCACGGATCGCCGCGACCGGGCCCACGCCGTTCAGCGCCACCCCGATGATGAGCGGGTGCGAGACCCCGTTGGCGCCGAGCAACGAACCGCCGTAGCGACCGTGGTCGGACTCGACCCGGCCCACTCCGGCCAGCAGCGTCCAGGGAAGCTGGCAGGCCGGGTCGCTCCCGGCCATCGACTGGGCCGCTCTCACGTACGCGCGACGGGCCGCGGACGGCAGACCGTTGTCGGTGAGCGAGCTCGCGGACCAGGTGACAGTCCCCTTCGGGCTGGTCACCTCGACGGTCCGCGCCTCGTCGTTCGACCTCGAAACGTCAGGCAGGTCGCCGTACTCCGCGGCCCGAATCGCCTCCGGGGCCAGCCGCAGGCTCGCCGGGGCGGCTGCAGCCCCTGCGGAGGTCGCGTAAGACACCGAGTCGACCAAACCCTCGGAAGCGCTCAGTGTCAGGGGCATGACCAGTACCGCCGCCAGAGCGCAGGAGCGTGTCGGCGAAGGCGCAGGACGCCTCGCCGCCCTTTTCCCCGAGGAGCCTCGTAGTAGACGCACTCTCACCAACCTAGGAGCGGGCAACGGTCTGGCGAGGCCGAACGGCGAAAATGACCCGAATGGCCACGTCGGAGATGACCCAGGTGGGCGGGTTTGACTATCGACTCGGCTGAGCGAACCGCGTCGATTGCCTTTGCGGACAACGGGGTACCTTACGACGTGCTTTCACATCAATCGGCGGTGACCGCATGAAGCCGCCCCAACCTCGGGGCCCCGTGAGCGCTGCGGTCGGCGAGGCCCTGACCAGCGAGTCCGGCGACGAGTTCCTGAGGGTTCCGCTCCCGGACGACCTCGAAGACCTCCTGGGCGACGACGACCTGCAGCTCGCGTTGTGGATGCTGTACGAGCAGAGCTACCGCGCGTTCGAAGGCGCCCATGACCACGAGTGGGACCCGGCGGCCGTGGCGGTGCGACGACGGCTCGAGCAACCCTTCGAGGAGCGGCTGCGCAAGGCGACCGCGCCCTTGGTCGCCGACGCCATGGAGGCCTCCGACGACATCGTCTCCCAGATCGAGCACACGATCAGCCACTCTCCCGGGCCTGACCTGGCGCGCTTTCTCCACCGCGAGGCCACCCGGGACCAGGTGCTCGAGTTCCTGGCCCAGCGCAGCATCTACCACCTCAAGGAGTCGGATCCGCACTCGTTCGTCGTGGGTCGCGTGGATGGGCCCGCGAAGGTCGCCCTCGCGGAGCTGCAGTACGACGAGTTCGGCGCGGGTCGTGCCGAACGCCTCCACAGCCACCTGTACGCCGTCGCCCTCGACGCCGCGGGTCTCGATTCCGAGTTCGGCGCCTACATCGAGCGGGTGCCGGCCAGCACGCTGGCGGTCAACAACCTGATGTCGCTGCTGGGCCTCAACCACCGCCTCCGCGGAGCCGCGCTGGGTCATCTCGCCGCGTTCGAGTCGACGAGCTCGGTGCCATGTCGACGGATCGCCGCGGGCATCGAGCGCGTGGGACTGCCGGAGGCGACGGCGGCGTACTTCCACGAGCACGTCGAGGCCGATGCGGCCCACGAACAGGTCGTGCTCCACGACATCTGCGGAAGATTCGTCCAGAGCGAGCCGACCCAGCGGTCAGAGGTGCTGTTCGGTGTCGCCGCGTGCCTGTACCTCGATGGTCTGGCCGCCGACGACCTCCTGGACGCCTGGGGCCGCGCCCTCGACGGGGAGCTGGCGTCGTGACCGAGGCGTACTCTCTCTCTGGGGCGGAGGTCTGCACCAAGCGGTACGGCGACGGTCCGGTCCTGGTCCGGCATGCCGACGTCGTCGTCACCGATGACGGCCAGGAGCACGAAGTGACGCGACCGGTGGTCGCGCTCTGCACCTGCGAACGATCCCAGCGGATGCCGTGGTGCGACAGCACGCACAAGTCAGTGCGCCGCGGCTGAGTCAGCGGATCGCATCGAGCCGTACCAGCACGCCCCGGTCCGGGTAGACACGAGTCTCGCGCACCTCCACCCCCAGTCCCTGGACCACGCACCGGTCGGCCACGCGCTCGGCCTGGGCTTCCGTGCCCAGCTGGAGGATGCCCCAACCGCCGGTTGTCAGGTGCCGGGCCATGACCTTCAGGCATGACCAGGCCACCGCGAGGCCGTCATTACCGCCGTCGATGGCAAGCACGGGGTCGTTCGGGAAGCGGTCGGTGTCAGCGGATGGGACCCAGGGCGGGTCGGCGATCACGCCGACGAAGCTCTCATCGGCACGAAGGACGTCCTGGAGATCACCGTGTCGCACCTCGACGGAGGCAACGAGCCGGTTGGCCGTGGCGTTGCGACGGGCGAGGTCGCAGGCGTGCGGGTTCACGTCCACCATCACCAGGTCCCGGGGTTCGAGGGCCACCGTCAGCAGGCCTATGTGGCCGGCGCCGGCGCACAGCTCGAGAACTCGTCCGGGTCGTGCGTCGCGCAGCAGCTCGGCGGCCCAGTGGGACTGCATGGTGGTCCAGCGTCGGGGGGTGAGGACGCGCTCGTCGTAGGCGATCGCCAGGCCACCGAAGTCGATCGTCGAGAGGGGCTGGGGGCGCCCGGGGGCTGACTCGCGGATGCTCACTTGATGACGGCGTCGAGGGTCTTCTTGAGGGCGCTGGGCTGCGAAGGGCGTCGAGGCGCGCTCTTCTTCGCCTCGAGCATCTCCGCCCCGAGCTCCTGAAGGATCTTGCGCCCCAGGCCCGCCCGCACCTGGGGGAACCACTCCTTCTCCTCCTCGTCGATGTGGTGCCGCACGTTCTCGATGAGCACCGTCGTCTTGGCGGTGAACCTCTCGTCGTCCGGCTTCATCGCCGCGAGCTCCACCACGAGCAGGTCGGCAACGTGATGCTCCTCGTAGGACTCCAGTACGTCGTCCTCGACCTCGGGGAGCGCCTCGCGGACGCGGGGGTACATGATCTCGTTCTCGATGTAGGTGTGCGCCGTCAGCAGCTCGATGATGCGGTCGACGAGCTGGCCCTTCTTCGCGTGGGCGTTCTCCCCGGCCTTCTCGAACGCGTCGAACGCGCGCTTGATCTCTTGGTGGTCCTTCTTGAGTAGCACGATGGCGTCGGTGGACATGAGGGCTCCCTGCGGGTCGGCAACGACCTCCGACGTACCCCCAACTGCCTCAGCTCATTCGACCTCGAGGAAGTCGAGCACCCGCTTCGTCATCAGCGCCGCGGCCTCCGCGTCGTACGACGGCAGCGAGGTGTCGGCGAAGAGGTGCTGGTCGCCGGGATAGAGGAAGAGCTCGGCGTCATCGGCCCCCTCGACCAGCGCCCGGGCGGCGTCGAGGTCACCCTCCCCGGCGAAGGACGGATCGGCCTCCATGCCGTGGATCTGCACGGGAACGCCGTCGGGCCACGACCCGAACTCGGACGGGGGCAGGCAGGCCTCGAGCAAGAGCGCCCCCCGGGCTCCAGGTCGTGTCTGCGCCAGCTTCTGCGCCGGCATCACCCCGAGCGAGAAGCCCGCGTAGGTGAGCTCGGCCGGAAGCCCGTCGGCGGCGCCGACCCCACGCTCCAGGATCGTGCCGAAGCCCGTCTCCCGGGCGTACCCGACTCCGTCCTCCACGGTCCGGAACGTGTGTCCGTCGTAGAGATCGGGGGTGTGGACGACGTGTCCGGCCGCCCGAAGCCGGTCGGCGAACTCAGTGACACCGGGGGTCAGGCCCAGTGAGTGGTGGAACAACAAGATCTCGGTCATGCGCAGACCCTAGAGCCCGTTCCGGACGATCACCGTCCGGAACCCGCAAGCACGGCATCGGGGATGATGGCGGCATGACTGTGCGAGGCGAGGACCATGCGGGCGACCCAGTCGTCACCGACGAGATGACCAGCCCCTTCATCCGGCACCTGGGGGTGGAGCTGACCGAGGTGAGCGGGGACGTCGTGGTGGCTCGGTGGAAGGCCGGGGAGCACCTGCACCAGCCGTTCGGGATCCTGCACGGGGGCGCGCACTGCAGCGTGGTCGAGACGCTCGCCAGCGTCGCCGCCGCCGTGTGGCTGGGCGACAAGGGCAAGGTGGTCGGCGTCAACAACAACACGGACTTCTTCCGTGCTGTGTCGGAGGGCGAGCTGGAGTCGACGGCCACCCCGCTGCACCGCGGCCGGTCGCAACAGCTGTGGCTCGTCGAGACTCGGGACGCCGAGGATCGGCTCGTGGCCCGCGGCCAGGTGAGGCTGCAGAACCTCTACCCGTGAGCCGACCCTCGGGTGCTGTGGGAGCTCAGTAGCCGAAGCCGCCGTCCCCGTGACTGACGTCAGCTCAGGTCCGTTCGGGCTCCCTCGTGACTGCGGTGCGGCCACCGACGGGGGCGACCGCTGTCTCCATGCGGAGGGCGCCGTCGACGGAGATCCGGCCCGGCCCGATGAACAGCAGGCACAGCAGCCCGCTGATGAGGCCGGTCTCGAGTTCGGCGCCGATGCCGACCGAGGCGTCGACGACGAAGCCGACGTCGTCCTTCACCATCAGGACCGCGCCGACCAGGATCCCGATCAGCGGAAGGGTGACCAGTCGCGTCAGCAGGCCGGCGATCAGCATCAGGCCGCCGATCCCCTCGGCGATGGTCATCAACCAGGCCACGATCTCGGGTGCGGGGACGTTGAGCGACTCGAGGAATCCGGCGAAGTTCTCGACCCCGATCTCGTTGTACTTCTGCCAGCCGTGGACCGCGAAGACCGCACCGACCCCGACCCGAATGCAGAGCGGGCCCAGATCGGCGAGATGGCCCAGAGCGGAGGATCCGAGTGCTTTCATGGTGGCTCTCCTGTCTCGAAGATCCGCCCCCGAGAAGACGGCTTGTTAGAAGAGACGGATTCCATGTGCGACGCGGTTCAAGAACTAGAACGCGTTATTGTTCCGAGGTGACTCCCGACGTCTTCGGCCCGGCCCGACTCGGCCCGGTCGACCTCCGCAACCGGGTCGTCAAGGCGGCGACCTTCGAGGGCCGCACGCCGGACGGACAGGTCACCGACGAACTCGTCGACTACCACCTGGCCGTGACTCGCGGCGGGGTCGGCCTGACCACGGTGGCCTACCTGGCGGTGGCGCCCGAGGGCCGGACCCACGCCGAGCAGATCGTCGTGGGGGAGCACAGCCTGGCCGGCCTGGGTCGGTTGGCCGAGGCCGTCCACGAGACCGGGGCGAAGATCGCCGGCCAGGTCGGCCACGCGGGGCCGGTCGCCAACGGGCGCTCCAACCGGGCCCGGGCGGTGAGTGCGAGCGGGATGCCGAGTCCGCTGTCCATGCAGATGGTCCACGCCGCCACGGAGGCGGACCTGACCAGGATCACCGGCCAGTACGTCGCCACGGCACGCGGGCTGGTTCGGGCCGGGTTCGACGTGCTCGAGCTCCACATGGCGCACAGCTACCTGCTCTCGTCGTTCCTCGCCCCCGGCCTCAACCGGCGGACCGACCGCTGGGGAGGTCCGCTGGAGAGCCGGGCCCGGCTGGCCCGCCAGGTCGCCCGGGCGGTCCGCGACGAGATCGGCGACGACGCCGCGATCACTGCCAAGGTCAGCCTGGACGACGGCTTTCGCGGCGGGCTGCGTGGCGAGGAACCCCTCGACTTCGCCCGGATGCTCGAGGCCGACGGCGCCTTCGACGCGCTCCAGCTCAGCGGTGGTAGTTCGCTGATGAACCCGATGTACCTCTTCCGCGGGGACGCACCTCGTCGCGAGTTCGCGGCCGCGATGCCCCTTCCGGTCCGGCTGGGGATGCGGGTCGCAGGGAAGCGGTTCCTGAAGGAGTATCCCTTCCGCGAGGCCTACTTTTTCGAGCCGGCCCTCCGGTTCCGCAAGGGGCTGACGATGCCACTCATGCTCCTCGGCGGCATCAACCGCCTCGACACCATGGAGCGGGCGATGGCCGAGGGCTTCGAGTACGTCGCCCTGGCCCGGGCGTTGCTCCGGGAGCCGGACCTCGTCGAACGGCTCCGGTCCGGCCGCCAGGCAGTGGGAGCCTGCATCCATTGCAACCTCTGCGTGCCGACGATCTACGAAGGGACCCGGTGTCCGGTGGCCGTCGCGGGGGCGTGAGGCCGCGCACGCGGCGAGACGTCAATCGTCGTCGTCCTCGTCGTCCTCGTGGCCCTCGCCCTGGTGGTGCCTGCCCTTGCCGGGCTCGTCCTTCTCTTCCTTCTCCTCCTTCCCGTGCTTGTCGGGCTTCCCCTCCTCGCCCTCCGGTGACGGAGGCGTTGTCGTTGTCGTTGGCGAGGGCCGAGGGGATGGGGACCGCGTAGTCGGCTCGTCGGCCGGCAGGCGTTGCAGCAACGCATCGGCCGCCGCCAGGATGCGATCGGCCTGCTCGTCGTCCAGCCGGCCCGACTCGCGGGCTGCCTCGGTGGCCGCGGCCAGCGACTCCACCTGCTCCCGGATCTGCGCGTCGTTGCCGGCGGCCACGGCTCGGTCGACCCGGGTCAGCTGCTCGGCCAGCTCGGGTGCGGCATCGGCTGGGGTGGCCTCTCCTCCACAGCCGGCGGCGAGCACGGCGGCGAGCACCAGGGCCACCAACGGGCGGGCGGGGCTGCCTGTGATCGTCACTGGCCCTCCAGCACCGCGTCGTGCAGGTCCTCGAGGGGCTGCTCCAGCTCGGGTGGCGTCTGCGGCGGAATCCCACCGTTCCCGGGGTCGTCACCGCCCCCGGCGGCGAGACCTGCGATCACCACCACGAGCACGATCAGGGCGCACACTGCGAAGACGACGCGGAGATGAGGGGGAGTGCCGGCGGCCCGTTCCCGGAGCCCTTCCACCAACTCGGCCGGTCGGGAAACAGCAGGCGCGGAGGGAGAGGCCGCGACCGACGCGGTCATGACCCGGGTGTCGTCCGGCGCGGGCTCGGTGTCGACTCGGTCGACCTGCCGGAGTCGCGTGACCACGGCGTCCGCCCCCGGCCGAACTTCTGGGTCGAGCGCCGTCATCTCGCTGAGCAGGTGGGCCCAGTCCGCGGAGAGCGAGTCCGGAATCTCTGGCTGACGGCTGAGTCTCGCGAGCGCCGCCTCGGTCGGCGTGCCGGGGTAGGCCCGCTCGCCGGTGAGCGCCTCGAGCAGCAGCAGCCCGAGCGAGTAGACGTCGGTGGCCACGGTCACGTCTTCGCCGCGGACCTGCTCGGGCGAGAGGTACGCCGCGGTGCCGATCGCCTGCCCGGTGCGCGTGTGCCGGACCGTCTCGCCGATCAGCCGGGCGATGCCGAAGTCGGCCAGCTTGACCCGGCCGTCGTGGCCGAGGAGGACATTGGCCGGCTTCACGTCGCGGTGAATGACCCCAGCCCCGTGGGCGTAGGCCAGCGCCGACGCGACCTCGCGGCCGATCTCGGCCACCCGCGCCGGGTCGGCTGGTCGCCCGCCGCACTCCTGGTCGAGGGTCCGGCCCTCGACCAGCTCGAGGACCAGGTAGGGCCGTTCCGCGTTGATGCCGGCGTCCAGCAACATGACCAGACCGGGGTGGCTGAGGCGGGCCAGCGTGCGGGCCTCGGCGGTGAACCGCAGCCGGTCGGACTCGTCGTCAGCGGTGTCCCGCAGCACCTTCACCGCGACCGGCCGGTGCAGGACGGGATCGGTCGCGCGCCACACCTCTGCCATGCCGCCGCGACCGAGGATCTCCTCGAGCCGGTAGCGGTCGGCGAGGACGGGCGTCTCCTCCGCTGGCACTTCTCACTCCTGATCGGTCGGTCGGGTCCTACCGTAGTTGGAGCCCCGGTCGGAAGCCGGACTGGGCTTTTTCTAGAACGTGTTCTAGGTTTGGGGGATGGTCTCCACAGGCTCGTCCGATGAACGGCGTCCCCTGCGGGTGGTCGCCTGGTCCACCGGCACGGTTGGCCGGCACGCGATCGCCGGGATCGACCGGCATCCCGATCTCGAGCTGGTCGGCGTCTGGGTGTCCGACCCCGCCAAGGATGGCCGGGACGCCGGCGAGCTCGCCGGGCTCGGGCGCGACCTGCAGGTGAGCGCCACCACCGATCGGGACGCGCTGATCGCGCTGAAACCCGACGCGATCGTGCACACCGCGATGACCGACGACCGGGTGTTCGAGTCGATCGAGGACCTGGTCGGGTTCCTGGAGGCCGGGGTCAACGTGGTGTCGAGCGGCCCCGTGCTGCTCCAGTGGCCGGCGGGGATCCTGCCGCCGGAGATGCTCGAGCGGATCGTCAAGGCCGGGGAAACAGGTGACGCGAGCCTCCACGTCAACGGCATCGACCCCGGGTTCGCCAACGACGTGCTGCCGCTGTCGCTCACCTCGCTCTCTCAGCGCATCGACGAGGTCCGGGTGCTGGAGATCGCCGACTACTCGACGTACTACCAGCCGGTCGTCATGCGCGACATCTTCGGTTTCGGCCGGCCGCTGGAGGAGAAGCCCATGCTCTGGGAGCCCGGCGTCCTGTCGATGGCGTGGGGCAGTGTCGTGCGCCAGATCGCGGCCGGGCTCGGCATCACCCTGGACGAGCCCCTCACCGAGAACGTCGACCGGAGGCCGGCCGAGCGGGACGTCGACACGGCGTCCGTGGACATCTCGGCGGGCACGATGGGGGCGGTCCGGTTCGAGGTGGTCGGCAAGGTCGGCGGCGTCCGCCGGGTGGTGCTGGAGCACGTCACCCGGACCGCCGAGGACCAGGTGCCGGAGTGGCCGACGCCGAAGGAGGGCGGCGGTTGCTACCGCGTGGTCGTCACTGGCGAGCCGGTGATGGAGCTGGAGCTGTCCCACCGCGGCGAGCACGGCGACCACAACGTGTCCGGGATGATCGTCACTGCCCAACGGCTGGTCAACGCCGTGCCGGCGGTGGTCGACGCCCCTTCCGGCCTGGTCACGGCCCTCGACCTGCCGCTGGTGACCGGACGGGGCCTGGTCGCCCGATGAAGATCCTCGACCGGTTCACCCTCACCGACCACGTCGCGATCGTCACCGGTGCCGGCCGCGGGATCGGCGCGGCCACCGCCGTAGCCCTCGCCGAGGCCGGGGCCGACGTGGTGATCTCCTCGCGCACAGCCGGACAGCTCGAGGCCGTCGCCTCCAAGGTGCGCGACGCCGGACGGCGGGCGCTCGTCGTACCTGCGGACCTGAGCGACCTCGATGCCGTCGCCGCCCTGGCCGCGGCGGCGCACGGCGAGTTCGGCCGGATCGACACCGTGGTCAACAACGTCGGCGGCACCATCCCCAACGCCTTTCTCGACACCGACGTCGACTACCTGGAGGAGGCTTTCCGCTTCAACGTCAGCACCGCCCACGCGCTCAGCCGCGCCGCCGTGCCGTTCATGCTCAACGGCGACCGCGACGCCCAGAGGTCCATCGTCACGATCAGCTCGATGATGGGTCGTGCCTCTGGCCGCGGTTACCTCGCCTACGGCACCGCCAAGGCCGCCCTGGCGCACTGGGCGCGGCTGGCCGCCCGCGACCTGGCACCACGGATCCGGGTCAACGGCATCTTCGTGGGATCTGTCTCCACCAGCGCGCTGGACTTCGTGACCAGCGACCCCGGCATGCGGCAGCAGATGGAGGAAAAGACCCCGCTCGGCCGGGTCGGTGAGGCCGAGGACATCGCCGCGGCGGTGCTCTACCTCTCCTCGCGGGCGGGCCAGTACGTCACCGGGAAGATGCTCGAGGTCGACGGCGGGATCCAGGAGCCCAACCTGGACCTGGGACTGCCCGACCTACAGTCGGGCACGTGATCACCCCTGACCGTCCGGCCGACACCGCGCACTCGGTCTCACCGGACTCCGGCCAGCACTGGACAGAGCCCGGCGCGTGGCACGTCGCCGACGGTGTCCACCGGATTCCGCTGCCGCTGCCGATGGACGGACTCAAGGCGGTCAACGTCTACGCGATCGAGACGGACCACGGTCTGACGCTGGTCGACGGCGGCTGGGCAGTCGAGGAGAGTCGCACGCTGCTGGAGAAGTCGCTGCGTGACCTCGGGTTCGCCCTCTCCGACATCACCCGGTTCCTGGTCACCCACGTGCACCGCGACCACTACACGCAGGCCGCCGTCATCGGCCGCGAGTACGGCGCCCACGTCAGTCTCGGCCTCGGTGACAAGCCGACGCTCGAGCTCATGCACAACGCCGACGACGTCGACGAGGACCCGACCGCCGGCGTGCTGCGCTCGGCCGGAGCGCTCGACATCGCCCGGGAATGGCTGAAGTTCTCCGACGGCAAGCGCCCCGACCTGTCCATGTGGGGCTACCCCGACACCTGGCTCGACGGCGACCACGCGGTCGAGGTCGGCAGCCGGACCCTGGACGCGGTCCACACCCCCGGCCACACCCAGGGCCACTTCGTGTTCGCCGACCGCACGGGCGGGCTGCTCTTCGCCGGCGATCACGTGCTGCCCACCATCACACCCTCGATCGGGTTCGAGCCCGTGCCCGTCGCGCAGCCCCTGCGCGACTTCCTCGGATCCCTCACGAAGGTGCGCGGGCTGCCCGACCTGCGCCTGCTCCCCGCGCACGGGCCGGTGGCGCCGTCGTCGTACCAGAGGATCGACCAGCTCCTGGCGCACCACGAGGTCCGGCTCGACCGGTGCCTCGACGCGATCCGGGAGCGGCCGGGAACCGGGTACGACGTCGCGGGAGAACTGCCCTGGACGCGGCACGAGCACTCCCTCGCCGAGCTCGACGTGTTCAACGCGGCCCTGGCCAGCATGGAGACCAAGGCCCACCTCGAGCTGCTGGTCGCGCGCGGGCAGGCCACCCGCGAGGTCACGCCCGACGGCGTGGTGTTCAGCGCCGCCTGAGCCGCATCGGCAGGTGCGGGATGCCGTCGTCGAGGAACTCCGGCCCGTCCACCTCGAAGCCGAAGCGCTCGTACCACGCCCGCAGGGGCGCCTGGGCGTTCATCACGACCGGTCGTTCCGGGCAGGCCTGGAGTGCGGCCTCCAGCAACGGGTCGGCGAGTCCCTGGCCACGGGCCGTGGCGGCCAGCACCACCCGACCGATCCGCCACTCGTCATCCTCGTCGAGGACCCGTGCATAGCCGACCACCGCATCGTCGTCCCTCAGGAGCACGTGCCGGGTGCCCTCGTCGAGGTCGCGGCCGTCAAGGTCCGGGTAGGGGCACGACTGCTCCACGACGAACACGTCCTGCCGCAGGCGCCAGACGCCGTACGCCGTGCGGGCATCGAGCTCGTCGAAGGCGAGGACGCGGACCCTCATGCGGGTGTTCATGCGGACGACTCCCGACCGAGGAACTCCACTGTCTGCCGCCACGCGCGCCTCGCCTCCGGGATGAACGGCAGCATGGGGAAGACGTGGATCAGGTCGGGCACCTCGACGTACGTCAGGTCCCAACCGGCCTCGGTGGCGCGGCGGGCGAGCAGCCGGCATCCGGGCATGAGCGTGTCCCGGGTGCCGCAGAAGACCAGCGCGGGCGGGAGCCTGGTGAGGTCGCCCAGTGCCGGGCTGACCTCGGGGCGGGCGAGGTCGTCGACCGAGCCGGCCCACCACTCGGCGTAGGCCTCGAGCTTGCCGAGGAACAGCCACGGGTCGCCTCGCGACACCTCGGCGGTCTCGGGCGTGCTCGTGGTCAGGTCGACCCAGGGCGCGTGCAGCAACAGGTGGGTCGCCTGCGCAGAGTCGCGGTTGCGCAACGCCTGCGCGAGCGCCAGCGCGTAGCCGCCACCGGCGGAGTCGCCAGCGAGCACCATGCCGCCCGGCTCGGCCGCCCAGCGAGCCGCCAGGTCGGTCATCGCCCGGAACGAGTCTCGCCAGGTGTGCTCCGGCGCAAGCGGGTAGTCCGGCACGACGAATCTCGCGTGAAGAGTCCGCGCCAGGCGGGCGACGTACCGGACGTGGAAGGGGTCGATCGGTGCCACGAAACCGCCGCCGTGCACGTAGAGCACGGTCCGGAGCGCTTCGACGTGACGAGGGCTGATCACGTACGCCGGGAACCCGACGTCCTCCTCGACGACCGAGAAGCGGCGGTCGAACCGCGGCACCAGCCGGGTCGGCAGTGACCGGTCCAGCTCGGCATGCCACCGCTCGATCCTGGCCCGCTCCCGATCGGCATCGTCGAGGTCGCGCGACCTGCGCAGCCTCGGAACGGTCCAGGCAAGCAGCTCGTGGCGGCGGCTCGGCATGGGCTCACGCTAGTGCCGTCACAAATCCCGGGTGCCCGGTGTCTCGTGGCTAAACCGAAACCTTCAGGAGGAGTAGCGATGCCCAGCACGTTCCGGATCCCCAAGGCCACCATCACCGGGCTCTACGGAAAGGTGTTCGCCGGCTACGCGCGCCGGACCTACGGCCAGGTCCCCGACGGGGCCTTCGTCTACTGGCACCACCGCAAGGTGCTCAAGGCGGTGCTCGGCTTCGAGCAGAAGGTCGCGAAGTGGGACCGCCTCGACGAGCACCTCAAGTCCTACGCCCAGATCGCCAGCGCCGGGGCCATCGGCTGCTCCTGGTGCCTTGACTTCGGCTACTTCAAGGCGCACGACGACGGCCTCGACCTGGCGAAGGTGCGCGAGGTGCCGCGCTGGCGCGAGTCCGACGTCTTCGACGACACCGAGCGGGCGGTCATCGAGTACGCCGAGGCGATGAGCACCACGCCCCTCGGCGTCACCGACGAGATGGTGGCCGGCTTGATCGAGCAGCTGGGCGTCGAGGCGGTCGTCGAGCTGACGCAGATGATCGCGCTGGAGAACATGCGCTCGCGGTTCAACAGCGCGGCCGGGCTGCAGAGCCAGGGTTACTCCGACGTCTGCGAGCTTCCACTCGCCGTACCCTCGGCGACGTGAGCGCGACCGACTCCTTCGTCGAGCACCGCAACCTGCTGTTCACCGTCGCCTACGAGATGCTCGGCTCAGCCGCCGACGCCGAGGACGTGCTGCAGGAGACCTGGCTGCGCTGGTCCGCGGTCGACCGGGCGGAGGTGCGGGACGAGCGTGCCTACCTGGTGCGCATCACCACCCGGCTCTCCCTCAACCGGATGCGCACCCTGGCCCGGCGTCGCGAGTCCTACGTCGGCCCGTGGCTGCCCGAACCGCTGCTCACGTCGCCCGACGTGGCCGAGGACGTCGCGCTCGCTGACAGCGTCTCGACGGCCATGCTGGTGGTGCTGGAGACCCTGACCCCGACGGAGCGGGCGGTGTTCGTGCTGCGCGAGGTCTTCGTCCTGGCCTACGACGAGATCGCGGCCGCCGTCGACAAGTCGCCGGCCGCGGTGCGCCAGATCGCGAGCCGGGCCCGGGCCCACGTGGCGGAGCGCCGTCCGCGGGGTGACGTGACGCCCTCTCAGCGGGCCGAGGTGATCGCCCGGTTCCTGGGAGCGACGGCGTCGGGCGACCTGCAGAGCCTGATGGATGTACTGGCGCCGGACGTGGTCCTGCTGACCGACGGCGGCGGTGTCAAGAAGGCCGCCCTGCGTCCGATCGTTGGCCGGGAGAAGGTCCTCCGGTTCCTCGACGCGGTCGCGCCGGAGGGAGTGCGGGCCGACGTGGTGGTCGTCAACGGGGCCCCTGCGCTGCGGCTGCTCGTCGACGGCAAGGTCGACGGGATCGGCACGATGCTGGTCGAGAACGGACTGGTCACCGGCCTCTACATCGTCCGTAACCCGGCGAAGCTGTCCCGGCTGGACGAGGTGACCGCGTTGACCCGGTGAGTCCGGGTGCGCCGCCCTCGGCGTAGGCTGGGGACACCAGAAGACAGGGGAGCACGCACGGGCGTGCTGAGAGTGCGGATCACCGCAGACCCTCCGAACCTGATCCGGTTAGCACCGGCGATAGGGAGTCCGATGAAGTCCCTGCTCGTGTCCATCGTCGCCCTCACCGCGCCGCTCGCGGCCTGCAGCGTGGTGGGGGAGAACTCCGGCGACGCCGGCCAGGACGGGGGCGACGGCGGCACCGTAGTCCTGGTCACCCACGAGTCGTTCCAGCTGCCGCAGAAGGTCGTACGGCAGTTCGAGGACGAGTCCGGCTACGACCTGCAGACCCGCGCGGCCGGCGACGCCGGCACGCTGACCACGAAACTGGTGCTCACCAAGGACCACCCGACCGGCGACGCGGCGTTCGGTATCGACAACACCTTTGCCTCCCGGGCCGTCGACGAGGGCGTCTTCGCCGAGCACGGCGTCACGCTTCCCACCGGGGCCGAGCAGTACGCCCTCGACGGCGAGTCGGCCGACCTCCTCGCGCCCATCGACAACGGCAACGTCTGCGTCAACATCGACGAGAGGTGGTTCGAGCGCGAAGACCTGGCGCCCCCGCAAACCCTGGCCGACCTGACCAACGGGGAGTACGAAGGCCTCTTCGTCACCCCCTCCGCCCTGTCCAGCTCGCCGGGGCTCGCGTTCCTGCTGGCGACCATCGCGGAGTACGGCGACGACTGGCAGGGCTACTGGCAGGAGCTGGTCAACAACGACACCCTGGTCCTCGACGGCTGGGAGGACGCCTACTTCGGGGAGTTCACCCAGGGGAGTGAGGAGGGGAGCCGCCCGATCGTGCTGTCCTACGACTCCTCGCCGGCGTTCACCATCGCCGACGACGGGTCGTCCACGACGAGCGCGCTGCTCGACACCTGCTTCCGTCAGGTCGAGTACGCCGGCGTGCTCGAGGGGGCCGACAACCCCGAGGGTGCCCGGGCCCTGATCGAGTTCCTGCTCAGCACGCCGGTGCAGCGTGAGCTGCCGGAGAGCATGTTCGTCTTCCCCGTGGTCGACGGGGTCGGGCTCCCCCCGGCCTGGGAGAAGCACGCCGAGCAGCCCGAGTCGCCGTACCGGCTCGACCCGGCCGAGATCGCGGACAAGCGTGAGGCCTGGCTCGAGGAGTGGCGAGACATCGTCACCCGATGATTCACCCGACGAAGCGACGACTCTCCGGTCTCGCCGCCCTCTCCCTGGTGCCCGTTGCGGCACTCGGTGTGTTCTTCGTGCTGCCCGTGGTCGGCATGATCGCCCAGGGCTTCTGGCCGGAAGGGCAGCTCGACCCCGGCGGCGTCCTCGAGGTGCTCGCGCGGCCGCGGGTGCACCGGGTGCTGTGGTTCACCGTGTGGTCGGCCTCAGCCGGTACGGCGATCTCGGTGCTGATGGGGCTCCCGGCGGCGCACGTGCTCTACCGCCTCGAACTTCCGGGCCGTCGGGTCGTCCGTGCGGCCCTGCTGGTGCCGTTCGTGCTGCCGACCGTGGTGGTCGGCGTGGCGTTCCGCCAGCTGCTTGGTGAGGCGGGACCTCTGGGGTTCCTCGGCCTCGACCAGAGCGCGGTCGCCATCGTCGCCGGGCTGGCGTTCTTCAACGTGGCCGTGGTGATCCGGGTCGTCGGTTCCTCCTGGGAGTCGCTCGATCCCCGGCCGGCCCAGGCGGCGGCCACCCTCGGCGCGACCCCGTGGCAGGTGTTCCGCTCGGTCACCCTGCCTGCGCTGCGGCCGGCGATCGTCTCCGCCGCCAGCGTGGTGTTCCTCTTCTGCGCGACCGCGTTCGGCATCGTCCTCACCCTGGGTGGGGTGCGCTACGCGACGGTCGAGACCGAGATCTACCTGCTGACCACCACCGTGTTCGACCTGCAGGGGGCCGCCGCCCTGTCCGTCCTGCAGCTGGCGGTCGTGGTCGTGCTGCTGGCGCTCACACAACGACTCCGGGCCGTTCCAGACCCGACCGTCGAGCGTCCGCAGCCCACCGCCCACCGGCCCACCCGTGCCGATCTGCCCGCGGCCCTGGTGACCGTGCTCCTGCTCGGCTTCGTCGCAGCACCGATCCTGACGCTGGTCGCCGGGTCGTTGCGCGCGGACGGCGCGTGGAGCCTGGCGAACTACCAGGCGCTGGGCACCAGTGGCGAGCAGCAGGCGCTCCTCGCTCCGGTGACCGACGCACTCGTCACCTCGCTGCGCACGGCGGTGGACGCAACCTGGATCTCCCTGTCGATGGGGCTGCTGGTGGCCCTGATCGTCACCCGGCGGTCCCTGACCCCCGCCGAGCGGCGCCTCCGCGGGGGGCTCGACGGGTTCTTCATGCTGCCGCTCGGCGTCTCGGCGGTGACTCTCGGCTTCGGCTTCCTGATCACCCTCGACCAGCCGCCCCTCGACCTGCGCGACTCGCCACTGCTGGTGCCGGTCGCGCAGGCGCTGGTCGCGCTCCCACTGGTGGTGCGCACGATCGTCCCGGTGCTGGCCGGGGTCGACGACCGCCAGCGGCAGGCGGCCGCGTCGCTCGGCGCGGCGCCGCTGCGCGCCGTGCTCACCGTCGACCTGCCCGTGGTCTGGAAGCCGCTGGTCGCCGCCGGCGGGTTCGCGTTCGCGGTCTCGCTGGGTGAGTTCGGTGCCACCTCGTTCCTGGCCCGGGACGAGCACCCGACCCTTCCCGTGGTGATCTACCAGCTGCTGGGTCATCCCGGCGAGCTCAACTACGGCATGGCCCTGGCGGGCTCGGTGGTCCTCGCTGCGACCACGGCCGTCGTGGTGCTCGCCGTCGACCGGCTGCGGGTCCCCTCCATGGGAGCCTTCTGAAGTCATGCTCAGTCTGCGCGACGTCTCCGTCTCCTACGACGGCCTCCGGGTGGTCGACAAGGTCTCCCTCGACCTGCCGGACGGCCGGGTGCTGGCCGTCCTCGGACCCTCCGGCTGCGGCAAGTCCACCCTGCTCCGCGCGATCGCCGGGCTCGAGGTCCTCGCCGACGGGAGCGTCGCGTGGGACGGCGCCGACCAGGTCGACGTACCCACTCACCGGCGCGGCTTCGCCCTGATGTTCCAGGACGGCCAGCTGTTCCCACACCTCTCCGTGGGCCGCAACGTCGGATACGCCCTGCGGCTTCGCCGGGCCCCGGACAGCGCAGCACGCGTCGAGGAGCTCCTCGAGCTGGTGGGCCTCGCGGGGTACGCCGACCGGTTGCCCGCGACCCTGTCCGGTGGGGAGCGGCAGCGGGTCGCCCTCGCCCGGTCACTGGCGGTCGAGCCGCGATTGCTGCTGCTCGACGAGCCGCTCTCCGCCCTCGACGCCGGGCTCCGCCAGCGGCTGGCCGGGGAGCTGCGCGAGATCCTGCGGACCGCTGGCACCACCACGCTGATGGTCACCCACGACCACGACGAGGCGTTCACGGTCGCCGACCGTCTCGCCGTCATGCGTTCCGGCGCGGTGGTCCAGGAAGGGCCCATCGACCAGGTCTGGCGCACTCCGACGGACCCCGAGACCGCGCTCTTCCTGGGCTACGCCCACGTCCTGGTCGACGACGCGGCGGCTGCGGTCCTGGCCGCCACCGGACGCGACCGGGCGCCGGCGGTGGCGATCCGCCGTTCGGCCCTGACCGTGGTCGAATCGGGACCGCTGGCGGGCACCGTCCGCTCGTCGCGGATCACTCCGGAGCAGGTCCGGCTCGAGGTCGACGTGGACCGGGTGGGTGTGGTGGACGCCGTTTCGCCGCTCGACCGGCATCCGGGTCCGGGAGAGCGGGTCGAGCTCGCGGTGGACCAGACGCGGATGGCGATCCTCGGTCGTGGGGACGCCTCTTAGACTGGCCTCCGTGTACCGCCGCGCCTACGTCCTCCTGGTGGGGACCGCTTCCCTCATGGGTGCGCTCGCGGTGATCACGGCGATCGTCCTCGACAAGCCACTGGCTGATCCCGAGGGGTTCCTCGGCCCGTCCTGGCTGCGGCTGCCTCTGCTGCTGTTCGGGGCGTTCCTGCTCGACGTGCTTCCCCGGACGTTGTGGTACTCCCGGCTGGATCCCCGGCAGATGCGGGGGATCGTGCGCGAGCGGGTGCGCAGCCACTGGACCCGGGAGCGGATGACGCTCGTGGTGATGGGGCTGGTCTGCTTCTACATCACCTACGTCAGCTACCGGAACCTCAAGTCCTTCCTGCCGTTCGTGATGGGCCAGGAGAAGTACGACCGGGAGCTGCACATCGTCGACATTGCGTTGTTCCTGGGCTACGACCCGTCCACGGTCCTGCACTCCGTGCTTGGGACCGACATCGTCGCCCATCCGCTGTCGGCCATCTACCTGTGGTTCCTGCCCCTGGTGCCCTTGGCGCTCACCGCCTGGCTGATCTGGTCGCCCAACCTCTCCTACGGCTACTGGTTCGCGACCTCCCAGTGCGTCGCCTGGGCGCTCGGGACAGCGTCCTACTACGCGCTGCCCACGCTCGGACCGGGGCTCGAGTATCCCTGGCTCTACGACGACCTGGCCCAGACACCGACCGCGAACCTCATGGACTCCCTGGTGCGGACCCGACATGTCGTGATCGAAGGCGGGATCCAGGACGCCGTCCAGTCCGTGGCCGGTTTCGCCAGCCTGCACTGTGCGGTCACGCTCCTCGTGGCCCTGATGGTGCAGTACACCTTGAAGAACCGTGTGCTGCACTACATCTTCTGGGTCAACTTCGGCATCACCGTCGTGGCCACGCTCTACTTCGGCTGGCACTACGTCGCCGATGACGTCGCCGGCATCCTGATCGCCCTGATCGCGTTCTACGTCGGTGGTATCGCCAGCGGCCAGAAGTTCGATCGCCACGGGCTCGCATCGCACCCGACCACCACCACGTCGTCGGTGCCGGTCGAGCAGCACTGACGCCTCCGCGGAGCGGGCGGGCTGAGAATTACATCCTTGTAGTTCGTCAAGGCGACACGCCGGTGAGGCGTGGGAAAATTGGGAAAACTGTTCCTTTTGTGACTGGTGAGCATTAGCGTGCTCCGAGTGTCGGGTGGGTTGACCCCAATCCGCCCGGCGCCACCAACCAACAAGGAGCCCCCGTGCGTGCACTCGGACTGGCGATCGCCACCGCGCTGACCCTGGTTGCCGGGTCGGCCGCTGCCGACGACACCGTGCCGACCAAGCGCGAGGTCCAGCAGGCCGAAGCCGCGGCCCAGGCCAAGGAGCGGGACGTCGCCGCGGTCCAGGCCGACCTGGTGCTGGCCAACCAGCGGCTGCAGGACTCTGCGGTCGAGGCCGCGCAGGCCGCCGAGGCGTGGAACGGCGCGCGCTACCGGCTCGAGCAGGCGCAGGAGGCCGCGGAGGCGGCCGAGCAGCGCTCCGCGGTCGCGGTGGCCGACGTGGAACGACAGCGTGAGGCGTACGGCGATGCGGCCGCCTCGTCGTACCAGCAGGCTCCGGAGCTCACGGCCATCAACGCGATCGCCAGGTCCGACGGCATCGACTCCGTGATCGACCAGGTGAACACGATGCGGAACGCCGAGACCGCGCTGGACGCCAACTACGACTCCTTCCGGGCCGCCTCGACCCTGGCCGACATCGCCACCCAGCAGGCACGAGAGGCCCGGTCCGAGGCAGCAGCCCTCGAGGTCGAGGCGAGCGAGGCCCGGGACCGTGCCCAGGCCGCAGCTGACTCCGCGGCCGTGGCGGCGGAGTCGATTGCCAGTGAGAAGAGCGCATTGATCCGGGAGATGGCGCGCCTTCAGGACATCAGCGTGACCCTGGCCGAGCGTCGTCAGACGGCGCTGGAGGAGGCCGCGGCCGAAGCGGCCGCCGCTGCCGCGCTGCGGGAGCAGCGGGCGCAGGAGCGGCGTGAGCGGCGCCAGACGCAGGCCGAGGCGCGGGCCGAGGCAGAGGCGGCACAGGAAGCCGCGGAGGAGGCTGCCCCCGAACCACGGGCTCCCCAGTCGTCCGACCAGGGCAACGACAATCCCCAGCCCCAGCCCCAGCCCCAGCCCCAGCCCCAGCCCCAGCCCCAGCCGCAGCCGCAGCCGCAGCCCCAGCCCCAGCCGCAGCCGCAGCCCCAGCCGCAGCCGCAGCCGCAGCCCCCGGCTCCGTCCTCCGGCGCCCCGGCCGCGATCAGCTTCGCGCGCGCCCAGCTCGGTGAGCCGTACCGGTGGGGAGCGGCCGGGCCCAGCGCCTGGGACTGCTCCGGCCTGACCATGGGCGCGTGGCGGGCGGGCGGCACGTACCTGCCGCACTACTCGGTCGCGCAGTACGAGCAGTCGACGCCCATCTCCGCAGGGTCCCTGAGGCCCGGAGACCTGGTCTTCTGGGGCTCGTCGAGCTCCCCATCGTCGATCTACCACGTCGCGCTCTACGTCGGCGGCGGCCAGATCATCCATGCGCCGCGAACCGGCCGGCCGGTGACGCTGGAGTCCATGTACTACTGGATTCCCCCCAACTTCCACGCCCGTCCCTAATCCTCCGGCGTGGAGGAACCACCCTTCGAGGTGGGAGTTGTGGCCCTTCTCGGGGGTTCCAAGTCCCACCTCGAAGGTCTTTTCCGGGACCCGCCGTTCGGTAGCGTCCTGCCATGGCCACCGACACCGCCCAGACCCATGACAACGGGGCCGACGAGACCGAGGCTTCGCAGTACGTCCAGCCGAAGGTCGACGTCGCCGCGCTCACCCGGCTGCTGGACGGGCGGCACGCCGAGGTCCGCAACCTCGTCCGCACCAACCTCGCCGAGTACTCCTCCGTGCTGGACGAGGCAGAGACCATGTCGACCGACGAGTTCCGGGACCGGGTCCGCGACCTCGTGGTGGAGATGGCGTCCACCGGCCAGACCGGGATGGGTTTCCCCGAGGAGTACGGCGGTGGCGGTGATGTCGGCGCCTCGATCGCGGCCTTCGAGACCCTCGCGTTCGGTGACCTGTCGGTGCTGGTCAAGGTCGGGGTCCAGTTCGGGCTCTTCGGCGGGGCGATCCTGCAGCTGGGTACGAAGGTGCACCACGACGCCTACCTCGCCGACCTGATCACCGGGAAGGTCATGGGGTGCTTCGCCATGACCGAGACCGGACACGGGTCCAATGTCCAGGCCCTCGGCACGGTCGCGACCTACGACTCGACGACCGAGGAGTTCGTGATCACCACGCCCGACGAGTCGTCGCGGAAGGACTACATCGGCAACGCCGCCCGCCACGCCGACACGGCCGTGGTCTTCGCCCAGCTCGAGATCGAAGGCGAGTCCGAGGGCGTTCACGCGTTCGTCGTACCTCTCCGCGAGAACGGCGAGATCCTGCCTGGGATCCGGATCGAGGACTGCGGCCGCAAGCTCGGGCTGAACGGCGTCGACAACGGCCGGATCTGGTTCGACGAGGTGCGGGTGCCGCGCTCGGCCCTGCTCAACCAGTTTGCCGACGTGACCCGCGAGGGCGTCTACGAGTCGCCGATCGAGAACCCCAACCGTCGGTTCTTCACCATGCTGGGCACCCTGATCCAGGGCCGGGTGTGCGTCGGTGGCGGAGGCATCAACGCCTCCAAGGTGGCCCTCGCCATCGCCACGAAGTACGCCGACCGGAGGCGCCAGTTCAACGCGACCTCTGAGGACCAGGAGGAGCTGCTCCTCGACTACGGGATCCATCAGCGCCGCCTCCTCCCTCTCATCGCCAAGACCTACGCCCTCCACTTCGCGCAGGAGATCGTGGCCGAGCAGCTGCACGAGGTGCTCTCACAGACCGATGCGCCGCAAGAGGGCGAGAACGAGCATGCGCGCCGCGAGCTGGAGTCCCGCGCGGCCGCAACCAAGGTCATCGGGACCTGGCACGCCACGGCGACGATCCAGGAATGCCGCGAGGCCTGCGGCGGCGCGGGCTACCTCTCGATCAACCGGTTCGACGCGCTCAAGGCCGACACCGACGTGTTCACCACTTTCGAGGGCGACAACCACGTCCTGCTCCAGCTGGTCGCGAAGGGACTGCTGACCGACTACGCCAGCGACTTCGAGGACATGGACCAGTTCGGGATGGTCCGGTTCGTTGCCGGCCTCGCGGTCGACACCGTGTTGGAGAAGACCAACGTGCACAAGCTCATCGAACGGATCCGGGACGTCATGCCCGGGGGCGACGAGTGGGACCAGGAGGCCGGTCTGCTTGATCCCCACTACCAGCTGATGATGCTCCGGTTCCGGGAGGAGCACATGCTCGGCGGGGTGGCGCGACGGCTCAAGCGTGGCATCGACAACGACATGAACCCCGGCGAGGTGTTCTCCCGGGTCCAGGACCACGTCATCGGCGCCGCCCGCGCCCACGTCGAGCGACTGGTCGTGGAGGCGTTCGTCGACAAGGTCAGCGACCTTCCCGATGGCGACCAGAAGGTCGCACTGAGTCTGCTCTGCGACCTGCACGCCCTGTGCACGATCGAGAACGATCGGGCGTGGTTCATGGAGCACGGCCGACTCACGACTCCGCGGTCCAAGGCGATCACCCGCGAGATCAACGGGCTGCTCCGCAAGATCCGCCCGCTGGCCGTCGACCTCGTCGACGCGTTCGGCGTCCCCCCGGAGATGCTCCGGTCGCCGGAGCTGGTCGGGCCCTGAGCATGCAGCTCCCGGGCGTCGGTGGCTGGCACGAGGACCCGCTGTGGGCCTCGTTCTACGACTGGACCGTGGAGCACCCCCGCATCGGTGGAGCCCTGTGGCGGGTCGGCATCGGCAGCGAGCTGAGCCTCCTGTACGCCGCCGCCGACGAGATCGGTCGCCAGCCCGCGGGCGCCCGGATCCTCGACGTGCCGTGCGGAGGCGGGGTCGCCCTGCGAGGGCTACGACCGGGCCAGCAGGTCTCCTACGTCGCCGCCGACATCGCCCGGGAGATGCTCGAGCGGACCATGGACGCGGCCCGTGAGCGAGGCGTGGAGGAGCAGGTGGAGGTGCGGGTCGCCGACGTCGCCACCCTGCCGTTCCCCGACGGCGAGTTCGACCTGGTGGTGTCCTTCACCGGACTGCACTGCTTCCCCGACCCGCGTCGCGCGGTGACCGAGATGGTTCGCGTGCTCCGACCCGGCGGGGTGCTCTCGGGCAGCGCCGTGCTGAACGACACCGGGCTCCGCTTCGAGCCCATGCGTCGGATCGGGCGGGCCGTCAACCTGCTTGGCCCGAGCTGCAGCGGGCCGGAGCTCCATTCGTGGCTGGACGACCTCGGGGTCGCCGACGTGACGCTGCAGACCAGCGGCGCCATCTGCTACTTCCGTGGAGTCAGGAGCTGATCCCGCGTTTGCGGAGGAGCTCCTCGCGCTTCCACGCGTAGCCGACCATCCAGTGCGGCCGGTAGCGGTAGAGCACGATCTGCTCACCCCAGGTGAGCGGTGAGCTGCCGTAGTGGTCGGTCCAGTGGTCCAGGGTCTGGGTCCAGTCGGGATCGGACTCGGCCATCTCCTCGACCCGACCGTGACTGAACACGGCCAGCTCCTCGTGGTCGACATGGGCCACGCTGACGTCCGGCCGGACGTGCATGTGGCGGGCCTTGGCCGCCGTACCGCTCGTCGAGAACGACCAGCTGCCGTGCAGGAAGTGCCCGTCCATGGCGCTGATCCGGGGGTGCCCCTGCGCCGTCACCGTGGCCACGCTGATCACCTTCATCCCGGTGAGCAGCGCGACCAGGTCCTCGGCGGTCACCCGGCGCTCGCCACTGATGATGTCCCGCAGATGGTCGGTCGACCGGGCGTGGGAGCGGTCGAGCAGACCTTGGAGGGCGGTCAGCTCCTCGGGTGTCTCCAGCATGGGGCCACGCTACTCATGAGTGGCCCTCCTTGGCGCGCTCGAAGGATGCCCGCACCTCGTCCTCGGCGGCGTCGCGGCCGACCCACTCGGCACCCTCGACGGACTTGCCTGGCTCGAGGTCCTTGTAGACCTCGAAGAAGTGCTGGATCTCGAGGCGGTCGAACTTGGACACGTGGTTGATGTCGCGCAGGTGCTCGAGCCGCGGGTCGGTCGAGGGCACGCACAGGACCTTGTCGTCGCCGCCCTTCTCGTCGGTCATCCGGAACATCCCGATCGCGCGGCAGTGGATGAGGCACCCGGGGAAGGTCGGCTCCTGGAGCAGGACGAGCGCGTCGAGCGGGTCGCCGTCGAGACCGAGGGTCTCCTCGATGAAGCCGTAGTCGGCGGGGTATTGCGTCGACGTGAACAGGGTGCGGTCCAGGCGCATCCGGCCGGTCTCGTGGTCGATCTCGTACTTGTTGCGCTGTCCCTTGGGGATCTCCACGAGTACGTCGAACTCCAGCACGTCTTCCTCCACCCTCGTTGTCTACGCGCGGGCCCGGCCCGGGCCCGCGCACCAGTCTCGCGCACAATGGGCCCGAACGCGCAGTCGAAAGGGGCACCCGGTGGTCAGAGGTGACCGACGCCACGGCTCCGGTGCCTTCGGGCGCTGGGTCCCTGTCGTCCTGGTCCTCGCGATCCTCGCCTGCGCCGGGGCGGCGTACCGATTCGACCTCGGGGCCCGCTGGCTCGGCACCGGAGAGCCGGACCCGGACACCGCGCCGGCCGCGGTGGAGCCGCCCTCGGGTCTGGAGCTGCCGGAGCTCACCCGCCCAGCCGCGGTGGCGAGCCCGCTGCCCGGAGGTGGAACCCTCTCCCCCGCGAAGGTGCGGCGCGCCGTGGGGCGGTACCTCCGGGACCGCGATTTGGGCAAGTCCGTGCACGCCGTGGTGGCCGGGCTGTCGGGGCGGCCCGCGCTGTCGGTCGGCTCCGACCCGGCCAAGCCCGCCTCGACCACCAAGCTGCTCACGGCGACCGCGGCCCTGCAGGCGCTCGGCCCCGACCACGTCTTCGAGACCACCGTTGTGCGCGGCGCCCCCGGCCGGGTCGTGCTCGTCGGCGGAGGCGACCCCTTCCTGGAGCGCCGGCCCGGCCCGGGCTGGCCGGAGCACGCCGACCTCGCCAGCCTGGCCCGGAGGACCGCCAAGGCGCTCGACGAGCGTGGCCGGGGCAAGGTGCGGGTCGCCTACGACGACTCGCTGTTCACGGGGCCGGCCGAGAACCCCAGCTGGCGCAAGGACTACGTACCGGACGGCGTCGTTTCGCCCATCACGGCCCTCTGGGTGGACGAGGGCCGGGACTCCTCGGGCTTCGGCCGGGTCGCGGACCCCTCGGCGGAAGCCGCGGACGAGTTCGCCCGGGCGCTCGAGCGGGCCGGGATCCGCGTCGTGGGCAGGCCGGCTCGCGAGCGCGCCGAGCCGGGCGCCCCGGTGCTCGCCCGGGCCACCGGCGCACCCCTCGCGCAGGTCGTGGAACGGGTGCTCGCTGTCAGCGACAACGAAGCCGCCGAGGTGCTGGTCCGACACGTCGGCCTGGCGGTCTCCGGGAAGGGGTCGTCGGCCGCAGGCACGGACGCCGTCCTCAGCACGCTGCGTCGGCTCGGCGTCCGCACGACCGGAGCCGAGGTGTACGACGGCAGCGGGCTGTCCCGCAAGAACCGGATCGATCCCGACACCCTGGTCGACGTCCTGCGAGTGGCCGCGTCCGATGCCCACCCCGACCTGAGGTCCACCGTCACCGGGCTGCCGGTGGCGGGGTTCACCGGCTCGCTGGCCTTCCGGTTCTCCGACACTCCCGGTCCCGGACGCGGCCGGGTGCGCGCCAAGACCGGGACACTGACCGGGGTCAGCGCGCTCGCCGGAGTGGCCACCGACCTGGACGGCGTACCGATGGTGTTCGCCCTGGTCGCGGACAAGGTCAAGCTGCTCGACACCCTCGACGCACGGGAGGCCCTGGACGACCTCGCGGCAGCTCTCGGCGCCTGCCACTGCGCCGCGTGACCTGACCCAGCTGGGGGAGCCCCACGTAGGGTCACAGCATGAATGCGCAGATGGTGGACTGGGACCTGGCGGTCACGATCGGGTCCCGAGTCGCCGGCGAGGGGCCCCAGGTCACCCGTGAGGTTGCCGACCAGGTGGTCGCGGAGCTTCGCGACGACGCGAACCGGTCGACCGGCCTGGTCCGCGAGTTCACCGGCCTGGTTGCCGAGGAGGCCACCGCACCGGTCCTCGCGGTGGACCGGCCCGGCTGGATCCGGGCGAACGCCGACGGCTTCGCGACCGTGCTCGGCCCGCTCGTCGACAAGCTCTCCGAGAAGAAGGGTGCGCCGACCGGGCTGTCCCTCGCCGTGGGATCGCGGGTGACCGGTACTGAGGTCGGACTGCTCCTGGGCTTCCTCGCGAGCAAGGTGCTCGGGCAGTTCGACCCCTTCTTCGAGCCCTCAGGGCGTCTGCTGCTCGTGGCGCCCAACATCGTGCATGTCGAGCGCGAGCTCGGCTGCGACCCCACCGACTTCCGGCTCTGGGTGTGCCTGCACGAGGAGACACACAGGGTGCAGTTCACCGCTGTCCCGTGGATGCGCGACCACCTCTTCTCCGAGATCACCGCCATCGCCGAGACCATGGAGCCGGGCAAGCTCTTCGACGACGCCGTCGGCCGGCTGTCCGAGGCGTTCCGCGGCGACGGCAGCCTGCTCGACGTCATCGGGTCCCCCGAACAGAAGGAGATCCTGGACCGGGTCACCGGCATCATGTCTCTCCTCGAGGGACACGCCGACGTCGTCATGGACGGCGTCGGACCCTCCGTGATCCCCTCCGTCGCCGAGATCCGGCGGAAGTTCGACCAGCGCCGCAGGGGCATGGGCACCCTGGACCGCCTGCTGCGCCGTCTGCTCGGGCTGGACGCGAAGATGCTGCAGTACCGCAACGGTGCCCGGTTTGTCCGCGGGGTGGTGGACAAGGTCGGGATGCACGAGTTCAACGCGGTCTGGGAGTCCCCCGCCAACCTCCCGACCAAGGCCGAGATCGCCGATCCCTCCGCGTGGGTCGGCCGGGTCCTCTAGCCCGATGGGCCCGCACCCGGCCGTCGCGGCCGTGCGCGTCGCTGTCCGCCGCACGCTCGTCACGTTCACCGGTGACCCCGTGGTGCTGGTCGCGTGCAGTGGTGGCGCGGACTCCCTCGCGTTGCTCTCGGCGACGGTCTTCGAGACGCGTCATGGCCGGGGACGCGTGGTGGGCGTGACCGTCGACCATGGCCTCCAGGAAGGCTCGGGCGAGCACGCGGACAGGGTGGTGGCACAGATGGCACGCATGGGCGCCGACGAGACGGCCGCCGTTCGGGTCACGGTCGACCCCGGCGGCCGGGGGATGGAGGCCGCGGCCCGCGAGGCGAGGTACGCCGTCCTCGAGGAGGTCGCGTCCCGGATGAACGCCCGGGCGGTGCTGCTCGGTCACACGCTGGACGACCAGGCCGAGACGGTCCTGCTCGGGCTCACCCGAGGCTCGGGTGGCCGCTCGATCGCCGGCATGAGGCCGGCGTTCGACCGCTTCCGCAGACCGCTGTTGGGGCTCACCCGAGAGCAGACCGAGGACGCCTGCCGGGCCGAGGGGATCCAGTTCTGGACCGACCCGCACAACGCCGACCCCCGGTTCACCCGGTCCCGGATCCGGCACCGGGTGCTGCCGGTGCTCGAACAGGAGCTGGGGCCCGGCGTCGCGGCCACGCTCGCCAGGACCGCCGAGCAGCTGCGTCCCGACATGGAGGCGCTGGATCGCCTGGCCGAGGAGCTGCTGGTCGCGGCGCTGGACTCCCAGGGCCTCGTCGTCGCCCGCCTGGAGGGGCATCCGGACGCCCTCGTCGGTCGGGTGCTGAGGCTGGCGGCGCTGGACGCCGGCTCGCCCGGCTCGGAGCTCTTCCACGTCCACGTCCAGGCGCTGGGCAGCCTCCTGCGCGGGTCCCTCCGCGGGGACGTGCAGCTGCCGGGCCACCTGACCGCCTACCGGACCGAGGACCACCTCCGGTTCCGGCGGACCACTGTGGAATCCTGAGCGACCATGGATGCCGCCCACGTCGAGTCCGACCTCGTCAACGTGCTCTACACCGAGAAGCAGATCCAGGACCGGCTCGCCGAGCTGGCCCGCGAGATCGAGGCCGACTACGACGGCCACGACCTCCTGATCGTGGGCATCCTGCGCGGTGCGGTCATGGTCATGGCCGATCTCGCGCGCAGCTTCAGCCGGCACCTCGAGATGGACTGGATGGCCATCTCGTCCTACGGCTCGGGCACCAAGTCCAGCGGCGTGGTCCGCATCCTCAAGGACCTCGACACCGACATCACCGGACGGCACGTGCTGATCGTCGACGAGATCATCGACACCGGCCTCACCCTCTCGTGGCTGACCTCGAACCTCACTTCGCGCGCTCCGGCCAGCGTCGAGATCTGCACCCTGCTCCGCAAGCCCGAGGCACTCCAGATGCCGGTGGAGGTGAGGTACGTGGGTTGGGACATCCCCAACGAGTTCGTGGTCGGCTACGGGCTCGACTACCGCGAGCGGTACCGCAACCTGCGCGACATCGGCACCCTCGCACCACACGTCTACTCCTGACCCTGTCACCACCACCCATCGCCTGCGACAATGGGAATTGCTGGCGGCGTGTACCGTCGTGAGTTCAATTGATCGTCCGTGGCGGCACGGCCCTGCGGACGGCCTGAATCGCTCGAAAGAAGCCTGTGAAGCGCATATTCAAGGGTCCTTGGCTCTGGAGTTTCCTCGCCGTCGTCGGCGTGATCCTCGCCCTGCAGTTCTTCGTCGCCACCGACGAGTACGAAGAGATCGACACGTCCAGGATGAACGACTACATCGCCGCGGGCCAGGTCTCGGAGATCAAGTTCATCGACGGCGACCAGAAGATCGAGGCCACCCTCGACGACAGCGTCCAGCGCGACGGCGGCTCCAAGGTGATGACGTACTGGCTCAGCGAGACCCAGGACGAGATCGAGCAGGTGGTTGCGCAGCAGGTCGAAGAGGGCGAGATCGAGGACTACACGACCGAGGTGGCGCAGCCCAGCGTCCTCGGCTCCATCCTCAGCATGCTCCTGCCGCTGCTGATCATCATCGTGGTCTTTCTCTGGCTGATGAACAGCATGCAGGGAGGCGGCGGCCGCGGCATCATGCAGTTCGCCAAGTCCAAGGCGAAGCTGATCACCAAGGACATGCCCAAGACCACGTTCACCGACGTCGCCGGGTGCGAGGAGGCGATCGAGGAGCTCGGTGAGATCAAGGAGTTTCTCCAGGAGCCGGCCAAGTTCCAGGCGGTCGGTGCGAAGATCCCCAAGGGCGTGCTCCTCTACGGTCCACCGGGCACCGGCAAGACCCTGCTCGCGCGCGCCGTCGCCGGCGAGGCCGGCGTCCCGTTCTACTCCATCTCCGGCTCCGACTTCGTCGAGATGTTCGTCGGCGTGGGCGCGTCCCGCGTCCGCGACCTGTTCGAGCAGGCCAAGGAGAACGCCCCGGCGATCGTGTTCATCGACGAGATCGACGCCGTGGGGCGGCACCGCGGCGCCGGCATGGGCGGCGGGCACGACGAGCGGGAGCAGACTCTCAACCAGCTGCTGGTGGAGATGGACGGCTTCGACGTACGCGGCGGCGTGATCCTGATCGCCGCGACCAACCGGCCCGACGTCCTCGATCCGGCCCTGCTCCGGCCGGGCCGCTTCGACCGGCAGATCCAGGTCGACGCCCCCGACCTCAACGGGCGCCACATGATCCTCAAGGTTCATTCGCGCGGCAAGCCGATGTCCTCCGACATCGACCTGCTGAGCGTCGCCCGCCGTACCCCTGGCTTCACCGGAGCCGACCTGGCCAACGTCCTCAACGAAGCCGCCCTGCTCACCGCGCGGCAGAGCGAGAAGCTGATCAACAACGAGGCGCTCGACGAGGCCATCGACCGGGTGATCGCCGGACCGCAGCGGCGGACCAGGCTGATGAGCGAGAAGGAGAAGCTGATCACGGCCTACCACGAGGGCGGGCACGCCCTCGTTGCCGCAGCCCTCCCGGGCACCGACCCCGTGCACAAGGTGACGATCCTGCCGCGCGGTCGGGCGCTGGGCTACACGATGGTGCTTCCCGACGAGGACAAGTACTCCCAGACCCGGTCCGAGATTCTCGACAAGATCGCCTACATGATGGGTGGTCGCGCTGCCGAGGAGATGGTCTTCCACGACCCGACCACCGGCGCCGGCAACGACATCGAGAAGGCCACCGAGCTGGCCCGCGCCATGGTCACCCAGTACGGCATGACCGAGCGGCTCGGAGCGATCCGGCTCGGTGAGGGCAACTCCGAACCGTTCCTGGGCCGCGACATCGGCCACACCCGCAACTACTCCGAGGACGTGGCGGCCGTCGTCGACCAGGAGACCAAGAAGATCCTCGCCGCCGGGCACCAGGAGGCCTTCGACATCCTCGAGGAGAACCGCGACGTCCTCGACAACCTGGTCCTGGAGCTGCTGGACCAGGAGACGCTGGACAAGGCGGAGATCGCCCGGATCTTCGAACCGCTCCGCCGCCGCTCGAGCCGCCCCGCCTGGACCGGCTCTCCGGACCGCATCCCCTCGGCGATCCCGCCGATCGAGATTCCGCAGGAGATCCGCGACCGGGTCCGGGTCAACGGCGCACCCGGCGCCGACGAGGGCGAGGGCGGGGTCGTGATCACGCCGCCCAGTTCCGGTGGCGACGTGCACGGCGACCCCGCGGTCGGCGCACCTCCGAGTGACCCACCGGCACCTCCTGGCCCTGACAGCTGAGCAGCGATGACCGATCCGATCAGGCTGCCGGAGAGCACCGGGGCCATCCCCAGGTTCGACTACGCCCGGGCCGAGCGCGCGATCCACGAGCTGTTGATCGCGATCGGCGAGAACCCCGAACGCGAGGGACTGAAGGACACCCCGGCCCGGGTCGCACGGACCTATGCAGAGCTCACCTCCGGCCTCCGGTTGGAGCCCGAGGACGTCCTCACCACCACCTTCGACATCGGCCATGACGAGATGGTGCTGGTCCGCGACATCGAGCTGTGGTCGATGTGTGAGCACCACCTGGTGCCGTTCACCGGCGTCGCGCACGTCGGCTACATCCCCGCCGAGAGCGGGAAGATCACCGGCCTGTCCAAGCTCGCCCGCCTGGTCGACCTCTACGCCAAGCGACCCCAGGTCCAGGAGCGGCTGACCACCCAGATCGCCGACTCGATGGTGGAGCTGCTCGAGGCGAGGGGCGTGATCGTGGTCATCGAGGCCGAGCATCTCTGCATGACGATGCGGGGCGTACGCAAGGCGGGGGCCCGGACCATCACCTCCGCGGTGCGCGGCGTGATGCACAACGCCGCCACCCGGTCGGAGGCGATGGCGCTCATCCACCGGAACAGCTGACCAGGTCCATGCTCCCTCGGCTGCCGCGTCTCATGGGGATCGTCAACGTCACGCCCGACTCATTCTCCGACGGTGGTCGCTGGGCCGACCCGGAGGCCGCGATCGACCACGGCCGTCGCCTGCTGAGCGACGGCGCCGACATCCTCGACATCGGCGGCGAGTCCACCCGGCCCGGCGCCACCAGGCCCCTTGTCGAGGAGGAGCTCGAACGCGTGGTGCCGGTGATCTCCGGGCTCGCGGCCACCGGTGCCGCCGTGTCCGTCGACACCATGCGGTCCGAGGTGGCGCGGGCCGCGCTCGACGCTGGCGCGTCGATCGTCAACGACGTGTCCGGTGGCCTGGCCGATCCCGAGATGCTGGAGGTGGTGGCCGCCTCGCAGGCGACGTACGTCGCGATGCACTGGCGGGCGCACAGCGACCACATGCAGGACTTCGCGGCCTACGACGGCCCCGGCGGAGTGGTGGGCGCGGTCCGGGAGGAGCTCTCAGCGAGGGTGCGGGTGATGCTCGCCGCCGGGATCGAGCGGGAGCGGATCGTGCTCGACCCGGGTCTCGGGTTCGCCAAGCGCGGCGAGCACAACTGGGAGCTGCTGCGCGGCCTCGACGCGCTGCAGGAACTGGGCTTCCCGCTCCTCGTCGGAGCCAGCCGGAAGCAGTTCCTGGGCGCGCTTCTCGCGACCGCGGACGGCAGCCCGCGGGCAGTCGACGAGCGAGAGTTCGCCGGCACCGCCCTCACCCTGCTGCTGGCGCAGCGGGGCGTGTGGGGGCTGCGGGTCCACGACGTCCGCGCCAGCCGCGACACGCTACGGGTGCTGACCTGCATGGCAGGCAGCCATGAGTGAGCCCCAGCGGCCTCCGGACGAGCTGACGGTGCGGGGCATCGAGTGCCTCGGGCACCACGGGGTTTTCGAGTTCGAGCGCACCCAGGGACAGGTCTTCGTGGTCGATCTCACACTGGGCCTGGACACCGCGTCGGCGGCGGGCACGGACGACTTGCGCGACACCGTCGACTACGGGAGTCTCGTCATGCAAGTGAAAGCTGCCGTGGAGACGGATCCGGTCGACCTGATCGAGACTTTGGCGCAGCGCGTCGCGGACGTGTGCCTGTTGGACGACCGCGTGGGCTATGCGAAGGTGACGATCCACAAGCCGACCGCCCCCATCCGAGCGACGTTCGCGGACGTCGCCCTGACGATCACCCGGAAACGCGAGGGCCGACCGTGACTGAGACGCCGAACCCGCACATCGTCGACACCGACACGCTCACGGGCGAGATGCGCCCGATCCGGAGAGCGGTCCTCGCGCTGGGCTCGAACCTCGGCGAGCGGATGGCCAGCCTCCAGGGGGCCGTCGACGCGATCGCGGACACCCCCGACGTGTGGATCACGGGCGTCTCGCCCGTCTACGAGGCCGAGCCGGTCGACTGCCCCGACGGCTCCCAGAACTTCCTCAACGCCGTGGTGCTCATCGACACCGCGCTGTCCCCGGCTCGTCTGATGGAGCGCGCCCTCGCCATCGAGGACGCGTTCGACCGGATGCGGAGCGACGTCCGGAACGCCCCGCGCACGCTCGATGTCGACCTCGTCGTGGTGGGCGACAAGCACAGCGACGAGGACTCGCTGCAGCTGCCGCACCCGCGCGCCGCGCAGCGCGCCTTCGTGCTCCAGCCGTGGTACGACGTCGACCCCGAGGCGGTCCTGCCCGACGCCGGTCCCGTGGCCGAACTCCTGCAGCAGGTCGACGTCAGCGGCCTGACGCTGCGGGAGGACCTGGCCTTCGACGTTCAGTGAGCGCCGACCCGTCCGACGAGGAACCGTCGGGCGGGCACCTCCAGCCCACGTCGGCCGGCCAGGTGACCGCCTGGGCTGTGGCGGGGCTCGTCGGCGGCTGGCTCCTGCATCCGGTGGCCGAACGGATCAACGGCACCGCGCCGGTGGTGACGTGGCTGCAACCGATCGCCCTGTTCCTGGTGGCGGCCATCGTCGGAGGAGCAGCCTGGACGACCTGGCGGGCTGTCCAGGTGCGCCGGGAGTGGCTCGAGCCGCAGCAGGCGGTGAACCGGCTGCTGCTCGCCCGGTCCTGCGCGCTGGTCGGCGCCCTGGTGGCCGGCGGCTACCTCGGCTACGCCGTCAGCTGGGTGGGTTCGGACGCGGCACTGGCCGGTCAGCGGGGCTGGAGATCGCTCACCTGCGGCGTCGCGGGTGTCCTGATCGTCGTGGCAGCGGTGCTCCTCGAGCGAGCGTGTCGCGTCCGTTCGGAGGACGAGCACGCCTAGCCTTGGCCCATGTCTTCCCCACAGGCTCGTCGACGACAGCGGAGCACCAGGCTCACCGTCGCTGTCGTACTCATCGCCTTCGCGGCGCTGGCAGTTGCCGGTGCCGTCCTCAGCCGCTCGTGGTCCCTGACCGCGGCCGCTGCCGTCCTCGGTGTGGTGCTCGGCGCCGCTGCCACCCGCATCACCCACTCCGAGCTCATGCAGGCCCGGCGCGACGCCGCTCGCGACCGTGCCGAGCAGGCCGCCGCCTACGACGAGATCACCACCGCACGGAGCGCCGAGCACGCGACGTTCGCGGCCACCATGCAGTCGCGTCTGGACGGACAGGCCACCGCGCTCGCGGAGCTGGAGGTTGCCCTGGGCTCGGCCCAGAAGCGAGCGGCCGACGCCACCCGTCGGCTCAACGCCGAGGCCCGGCGGGCCGAGCTGGCCGAGCGCGAGGGCATCGACGTCGCCACCCGGCTCGAGGAGGCGGAGCGCCGGGCGTCCGCGGCGGCCCTGCGGGTCTCCGAGCTGGAGGTGAAGATCGACGCCCTGCAGGCGGAGCTCTCCGCCTGGGAGGCGATGCCGGAGGTTCGCCGGCACGCCTGACGAGCGGCCACCGGTGGATCGCTGGCAGAATCCTCCTGTGATCCCCGAAGGCAGCAGCCGCTTCGAGAGTGACCCGGAAGAAGTACTGCCGAGGGTCTCGTTGCCGGACGACTGGACGGTCGAGCAGCCCGATCCTGCCGATCAGGCCGACCTCGACCGACTGACCCACCTGCTGCGCGCCCACGAGCGGCACGGCCGAGGCTGGGCGGGCGCCTCGGTCGACGACGTCCTGGTCGAGGTGTCCGAGCCCGGGCTGCGGATGCGGGAGAACGTCGTCCTGCGTGACGGCAGTGGCGAGATCCGGGCCTGGGGGAGCGTCCACGACCGGTCCGTGGGCCGGATGCTGTTCGTCCACGTCGTCGAGAGGGACATGCCCGAAAAACTGGCGGACACCTGCTCCGACGTACTCATCGAGTGGGCGGCCGGCCAGGCGCAGGAGGTCGGGCGTGCCCGTGGGCTCGACGTCCAGCAGATCGACACCGGCGCGTTCGCCGACGACGAGCGACAGCACGCGTGGCTATCCAGGTGTGGCTTCGAGCGGGTGCGGACCTGGTGGCAGATGACCCGTCCGGTCACATCAGACGAAGCCGACCTGGTGCCATCACCCGACCTCTGGGAGCAGGAGGGCGTCGTCTTCCGCCTGGTCCGCCGCAGCGGCAGTGGGATGCCGGAGGAGACCGATCTGCGCGAGGTCCACGAGGTGCTCGAGGGTGCCTTCGTCGATCACTTCAACTCCAGCGAGGAGACCTTCGAGGAGTTCCTGTTCCGGCTGCGGGAGGATCCCGGCCACCGCTGGGACCACTGGTGGCTGGGCGAGCTCACCGACAGCGAGGCCGCCCAACCCGTGGGTGCCCTCATCGGGACCGTGTCGGAGACCGCCAACGGGCCGGACGGCTCCTACGTCTCCTACCTCGGCGTGCTCGAGGCCGCCCGAGGGCGCGGCGTCGCCAAGGGGTTGCTGCGTACGATCATCGCCGACGCGGCAGCGCGTGGCCGCGACCGCGTCGGTCTCGAGGTCGACGCGGACTCGCCGACCGGCGCCGCCGGCCTCTACACGTCGATGGGCTGGACGACCAAGTACGTCACCGAGTCCTGGCATCGCGATGTGCCCGTGACCTGATTGCGCCGACCCGGCGTGAGTTACCCGCAAATCCCCGCGACCCGTCCCGAGTTACCGGGAATTGCCCGCGAGCCGGCGTGAGTTACCGCCGACCGGGGTAACTGGCGACGGCTCGGCGTCAATCTGGGGTAACTGGCGACGGGTCGGCGAGGGAGGCACGGAGGGCGCGGTGGATGCCGTTCGGGGTGAGTACGCCGACGAAGCGGGAGCCGTCCTTGACCCCCACCATCGGCCGGTCGTCACGCAGCATCACGGCCAGGGCCTCCTCGAGGGTGGCGTCCACCTCGATCGCGGCCGCCAGGTCGCCCGTGCTCACCCCGTCCAGCGACTCCAGGTGTGCCGGGTCGATGGGGGTCACGGTCAGCCGCCGCAAGCCTCGGGTCGAGCCCACGAAGTCCGAGACGAAGTCGTCGGCGGGCCGGCCGAGGAGCTCGGCCGGAGTGGAGAACTGGGCCAGACGCCCGCCCTCGGCGAACACCGCCACCCGGTCTCCCATCCTGACTGCCTCGTCGATGTCGTGGGTGACCAGGACGACGGTCTTGCCGAGCTCGCGCTGCAGCCGCAGGAACTCGTCCTGCAGCCGGACCCGGACCACGGGGTCGACCGCGCCGAACGGCTCGTCCATGAGCAGCACGGGCGGGTCCGCCGCGAGTGCGCGGGCCACGCCGACCCGCTGCCGCTGGCCGCCGGAGAGCTGGTGGGGGTAGCGGTCGGCGAACGTCGCCACGTCCAGGCCGACCATCTCCATCAGCTCATGGGCCCGTTCGCGCGCCCGCGCCTTCGACTCGCCGTACAGCAGCGGGACCGTCATCACGTTGGTCTCCACCTTCTGGTGCGGGAAGAGTCCGATCTGCTGAATGACGTAGCCGATGCCACGCCGCAGCCGTACCGGGTCCTGACCGGTGACGTCGTTTCCGTCGATCTCGATCGTGCCGCTGGTGGGCTCGATCAACCGGTTGATCATCTTCAACGTCGTCGACTTGCCGCACCCGGAGGGGCCCACCAGGACGACGAGCTCGCCCTCGGCGACATCGAGGTCGAGCTCATGGACGGCCACTGTGCCGTCGGGATAGGTCTTGCCCACGCCGGTGAGCCGGATCATGGTCGGCGCGTCCGGGGCGTGGGCGGTAACGTCCATGCGCGTGACCCTACTCGTGCAGGCGGCTGGCCAGCCGAGCTGCTACAGCCGCCTGACCAACGAGTGGATCTGCGGCCAGTACGTCTCAGACCGCCGGAGCGAGATCGTCGACGCCACCGTCGAGCACCTGCTGATCACGGTCGCCGCGGTGGCCCTGGGGGTCCTCATCGCCTTTCCCCTGGCGCTGATGGCGCGCCGGTACCCCCGGCTCGAAGCCTCGATCCTCGGCGTCAGCACGGGCATCTACACCATCCCCTCGCTCGCGCTGTTCCCCCTCCTCCTGCCCTTCACCGGCCTCTCCCCGACGACGGTCGTGGCCGGCCTGGCGCTCTACGCGCTCACGATCCTGGTCCGCAGCATGCTCGAGGGCCTGCGTGCGGTTCCGGACGAGGTCCGCGAGTCGGCGACCGGACTCGGGTACGGCGCCAGCCGGATGCTGTTTCGGGTGGAGCTGCCGCTGGCGCTGCCGGTGATCATGGCGGGCCTGCGGGTCGCCACCGTCTCGACGGTGGCGCTGACGACGGTGGGCTCGCTGGTGTCGTACGGCGGGCTGGGCAACCTGATCAAGGAGGGCGTGGAGACGAACTTCCGGGCCGAGCTGTTCACCGCAGCCGTTCTCTGCGTCGCGCTCGCCGTGGTGCTCGACATCATCATCGTGACCGCCCAGAGGCTGATGACTCCCTGGACCCGCGGAGCCACGACATGAACCTGTTCGCGGACACCTGGAACTACCTCTCGGACCCGGCGAACTGGCAGGGCTCGGGCGGCATGGTGGAGCTGCTCATCGAGCAGCTCCTGCTCAGCATCACCGCGCTCGCACTGGCCGCGTTGATCGGCCTGCCGGTGGCCCTGTGGCTGGGCCATCTGGGCAGGGGCGGGTTCCTCGCGATCAACATCTCGAACGTCGGCCGTGCCGTCCCGACGTTCGCACTGCTCGCCCTCCTGGTGACCGCGGACTTCCCCGGCACCCAGGAGTTCGGACCCTACGGCCGCGCCGGACTCGCCACGCTGATCGCGCTCACGCTCTTTGCCCTGCCACCGATCATCACCAACGGGTACGTCGCCATCCGGGAGGTGCCGGACGACGTCAAGCAGGCCGCGGTCGGCATGGGGATGGCCGGTGCCCAACGCTTCTTCCGGGTGGAGCTTCCCCTGGGGCTGCCGCTGGTGATGTCCGGCGTCCGGCTCGCCCTGGTGCAGGTATGGGCCACCGCCACGATCGCGGCCATGGTCGCCGGGCCGGGGCTCGGTCGGGTCATCACCGACGGCTTCTTCCGCTCCGACTACGCCAAGGGGATCGCAGGTGCGGTCGTCGTGGCGGTGGTCGCGCTGGCCCTCGAGCTGCTCACAGCCGGTCTCCAGCGAGGCGCCGATCCGACACGCCGAGCGACCGGCAGGCGGGCAGACACTCGCACCGCGCTGCCGATGGGGTCATGATTGGGCCTCCAAGGCTGGATCCGGACACGCGCGGCCAGAACCGCGGGACACAGAAGGTGATGCACGTGAAGGCACGACGTTCCCTGGTCGCAGCGGTCTCCGCCGGGCTCCTCCTCGCAGGCTGCGCGGGCGACGACCTCTCCGAGTCCGGCTCCGACGACTCACCCCAGGCCTCGGGCGGGGGAGAGGTCCGGATCTCCGGCCAGAGCTTCCCCGAGGCGGCGCTGGTGACCGCCATGTACGAAGCGCTGCTGACCGACGCCGGGTACGACCCGACGGTGAAGCTGGTCGACACCCGCGACATCTACATGGGTGCGGGGCAGTTCCCCGAGACCATCGACGTGGTCCCCGAGTACGTCGGCGGCATCGTCGACTTCCTCAACACCACGGAGAACGGTCCCAATGCCGAGCCGCTGACCACGCCCGACGCGGACGAGTCGATCGACAACGCCCAGGAGCTGCTCGACGAGAAGGGCATCACCCTCCTCGAGCCGTCGGAAGCCACCGACACCAACGCCTTCTTCGTCACCCAGGAGTACTCCGAGACCGAGGGGGTCACGAAGCTGTCGGACCTCGAGGGCGAGGACGTGACCCTGGCGGCGGCCCCGGACTGCGAGGGCCGGCCCGACTGCGAGGGTGGGTTGACCGAGGTCTACGGGATCGAGATCGAGGAGATCCTGCCGCTGGGGTTCGCGAGCGACCAGACCTACCAGTCGGTGCTCGACGGCGAGTCGCAGCTGGGTCTGACCAGCACCACCGACGGCACGCTCGAGGCCCAGGGCCTGGTGCTGCTCGAGGACGACCGGTCGATCCAGCCGGCACAGAACCTCGTCCCGGCGATCGGGTCCGACTTCCTCGCCGACCACCCGGACATCGAGGAGGTCCTGAACCCCCTGATGGGTGCGCTGAACACCGAGATCCTCACCGAGCTCAACGGCCGGGTCGCGGTCGATCGGGAGAAGCCCGAGGACGTCGCCCAGGACTTCCTGGAGCAGGAGGGTCTGCTCTAGCGGCAACCTCGCTCAGGGCGTGAGCAGCTCCGGCGGCAGGTCCGGCAGCTCCGCGAACGGGTGCTCGACCACCTCGCGGTCTCCGACCTTGCGCCGGGGCAGGCCCTCGGGGTGCTGGTCGACGAAGTCGATCAGGCGGGCCAGGTCTGACCGGCGCCCCTGAGACACCAGCCAGCCCATCAGCCGCTGCCGCAGGGGGAGTGCGGTCCGCTCGAAGGGGACCGTGTCCGGGTTCCAGAACTCGGTCGTCCCGGCGCGCAGGAGCTCCCAGTACTCGTCCGAGCAGCCCGGCACCGCCCGGAAGTACTCCCACATGTCGATCGGCAGCACCCGCCCGAACCACACCTCCTGGGTGGGTCCTGTGGTGCTCCCGCGGACCGTGTTCGTGCTCCAGCGCTTGGTGAGCAACCGGTCGGAGAGGTCCCGCAGGTCGTCGCGCTGCTGGCTGATCGAGCTCCCGTCGGAGCGCACCCGCCAGAGGTACACCGGCTCGGTGAGGACGTCGATCCCCTTCGCCGCGACGAGGGCACGCGTCATGGCCGGCTGGTCCTCGTAGCGCACGTCCTCCGGGAAGGCGAGGTCGGCGGCGTCCCAGAACGAGCGGCGGAAGACCTTGTTCCACGCGAAGACGTCCGCCAGCACCAGCGGCGCCTCCTCGATCCCCACGGCCAGCCGGGGTTGCTGGTGGTTCTCACGCATCAGGGGGGTCATGAAGCGCTCGTCATCCCGGAGCCGCTCGACCGCGCCGATGGCGACGTCCGAGCCCGTGCGTTCGAGCGAGTCGACCATGGCGGCGTACGCCCCCTCGACCACCAGGTCGTCGCTGTCGGCGAAGGCCAGGTAGGTGCCGGTACTCCGGCGGACCCCCCCGTTCCGTGCGGCTCCGAGCCCGGCGTTGGGCTGGTGGATCACCCGGACCCGGGAGTCCCCGGCCGCGATCCGGTCGGCGATCTCGCCGGTCGTGTCCGTCGAGCCGTCGTCGACGATGACGACCTCGAGCGCTGCGTGCGACTGATCGAGGATGCTCCGCAGGCAGGCAGACAGGTAGTCCTCGACGTCGTACGCCGGAACCACGACGCTGAGCAGTGGGGTGGTGGCGTCGGACCGCTGACGACGACGCCGGCTGACCACGGCCCTCACCCGACGCGGCGGCCGCCGAGCCGCGCTCGGGCCCTGGCCCGGAGTGACGCCGGCACGAGTCGACGTGCCCATCCCGGCAGTCGCCGCGCCACCGAGAAGACCAGGGCGAGCAGCGCCGTACGCCCCGAGATCGGGGACTCCACTCCTCGCCGATGGCCCTCCTCGCGGGCCACGATCTGCGAGGTCTGGGTGACCACCTCGCACTCGAGGTAGTACGCCTCGTAGGCCTCGCGGAGGTCATCGAGGCTGGCCAGTGGTTCGGGCGCCTCGGGGGTCGAGGCCAGCTCGTCGAGCGCGGTCCAGGCACGCCGGGCCATGGTGGCCAGTCGTTCGGGCAGGTCCAGGTCGTCGAAGGTGAGGTGGATCCGGCGCAGTCCTGGATCGACGAAGCCGCCGATCTCCTCCCGTGCGTGCTGGTCGATGCTCGACAGGGGAACGAGGTCGAGCTCCTTGCCGATCCCCGTGACCACCTGCTCCCACCCACCCAGCAGGTCGTGGTACCGCACGAGGGCCCGGCTCGAGCCGCGGGTGGCGCGCTCGGTGCCCAGCATCATGTTCAGCCACGCGGCCACGCCCTGCCCGTCCTGCAGCAGGGCGTTGTAGTAGGTGCGCTTGCTGCCGACCACCTCGGGCGGCGGGCGGAGCATGGTGACAAACGAGGGCTCGACGCCGTGTTCCCGAGCGGCCGCCGTCCACAGCGGCAGGAACCACGAGAGCCGCGGGTCCTTGATCAGTACGACGGCGGCTTGGTCGAACTCCGACCCGAGCCAGGCGTTCAGCCGCTGCTGGACCTCAGGCAGCTCGGTGAGCTCCGCCGTACGCTCCCAGGCGACCGGCCTGGCGTCGGAGACCTTGACGTGCGTCTGATGGAGCAGCTCGTCGTGGAAGTCCACCACCCACTGCGGCTCCCCGAAGCCGCGGGGATTGGTCGAGTCCGTGCCGACTTCGGGCTGGGGTACGTGGAGCCCGAGCCGCCGCAGAACCCCGGCGAGAGTACTGGTCCCGGACCTCCCCGTCCCGGCGACCAGGACCAGCCGCCGGTCGGCGGTCGCCGAGGCCGCCGACGATGGGACTTCGGGGTCCATGGGGGTCTCCTGGGTCGGTCGGGGAAGCGGTGGAGCGCCGACGCGATGGTATCGGGCAACCGTCCCTCGAGGCCCACGCGCATGCGGTCCGCGCCCCCTGCCGGGATATCCTGCGCCTTGTTGCTGGCGGCGCCCCCAGAGCCGGCACGCCCACCCCGATTCCCTTGGAGGTCGCGTCGATGCTCGAACGCCCACCGGACGAGGCGGTCCGCCAGGACCCGCCCACGGAGGGGGACGTCAGCGTCGCCGCGACCCCGGCAGCCGCCGACACCGCCCGCCAGATCGTGTTCGTGGCCGGACCCGGCCGCAGCGGCACGAGCTTGATGTCCGGCATCCTCAAGCACATGGGACTCCACGTCCCCGAGCCCGAGGTGGCCGCCGACAAGACCAATCCCAAGGGCTTTGGTGAGCCGGAGTGGGTCGTCGACTTCCACGAGGAGCTGCTCGGGCGGGTCCACGTCCAGCCCGGTGACGCGCGACCGGGCGCGTGGTTCGACGCAGGTCGGGCCTGCATCCAGGAGATGAACCGCTCCCGGCTCGCCGAGTGGCTGGAGCCCCAGTTCGAGGTGGCCGACGCCCTGGTGATCAAGGATCCCCGGATCTCGTGGTTCCTCGGGCTGTGGCGGGTCGCGGCCGTCCGGGTCGGGGCGTCGACCTCCACGGTCGTGATGCTCCGGCCACCGGCCGAGGTCGTGGGCAGCGCGAGCGCCACCGCCGACGAGCGGCCCGACGAGACGAGCGGGCGGCTCGACGACATCAGCCGGGTAGCCGGCTGGACCAACGTCATGCTCTTCACCGAGCGCGCAACCCGCGGCTCCAGCCGCAGCTTCGTCCGGTACCACGACCTGCTCGCCGACTGGACGAGCACCGTCGTCCGGGTCGGCGAGGCGCTCGGGCTCGCCGACGTGACGAACGCCGGCACCGGCCGGATGCAGGAGGTCCACCGGTTCGTGGATCCCGAGCTGCACCGTAGCCGCACCACCTGGGACGACCTCTCGGTGCCGACTGCGCTGCGCGAGATCGCCGAAGCGACGTGGCAGCAGCTCGACCTGCTCGCCGAGCCTGGCGGCGACACCCCGGACGCCCACGCGAAGCTGGACGTACTGCGGCGTGACTACGGCCTGCTCTACGCCGAGGCGGAGGCTCTCGCGCGGTCAAGTGTCGAGGCCGCCGGACCGGCGTACCTGGAGGCGACGCGCGAGGCCGCTGCGGCCGACCATGCCGATGCGTCCGCACCGCGCAAGGCCTACCTCCGCACCCGCCGGGCCGCTGGCCGGGTCAAGCGGCGCCTGCGCGACGGCGGGTGATGACGATGACGGAGTCCTTCCGGCGGTTGCCGAACCGCGAGGGCCGCGACGACTTCGAGGTTCGGTGGCCGAGGGATGCCGGCGCCCTCGAGCCCGGCCTGACATCGGTGCTGCGGGTGAAGAACGAGGCCCGCAGCCTGCCCTGGGTGCTGCCACCGCTGTTCCGCGCCGTCCAGCGCGTGGTCGTCGTCGACAACCAGTCCGACGACGGCACGCCGGAGGTCGCACGGGCGGTCGCCGACCAGGCAGGTGCGGGCGATCGCCTCGTCGTCACCGAGTACCCGTTCAACGTCAGCCGGTGCGGCGCCGAGCACCTCGGCACCCCCGAGGACTCGGTGCACAACCTCGCCTACTTCTACAACTGGTCCTTCGCCCACGTGCAGACCGCCTACTCCATGAAGTGGGACGGCGACATGGTCCTGACGGCGGAGGGCGTCGAGACGTACGCCGACCTCGCGTGGCAGCTCGAGAACGTCGAAGCCGTGGTCGCGATGCCGAGGCACCCGCTGTTCGTGGAGAGTGACCGGGTCGCCTACCTCGACGTCTACATGATCAACGTCGAGGAGTACGTCTTCCCGATGGGCGACGACTACCGGTTCGTCAAGGCCTACGAGTGGGAGATGCGGATGGTGCCGCAGGGCATCCGCCGGCGCCGGCTGCCGCAGGGACTGTGCGTGGAGCTGAAGTACCTCGACAGCGACGAGTTCGACCACTGGGCCGGCATCGATGCCTTCGGCGCCACCGCGCGCACGATGCGCAAGCAGCGCGAGTGGGAGGTCTTCCACGCGCTCCGGGACGGGCGGCACGACGAGATCGACGGTGTGGTGCGGATCGAGGCGCCCCCGGAGTTCGACCACGTGATCACCTACGTCACCCAGAAGTGGCTGCCGCGGCAGCAGCGCCCGATCACGGTGCCGGTCGACCAGAGGCCGACCGCGCCGCCCGGGCCCGGTCAGGCTGCCGGGTAGCATCCCAGCCGTGCTCGCCTCCGACTCCCTGCGCTTCCTCTTCATCCACGTGCAGAAGACCGGAGGCACGACCGTCGAACACGTCCTGAAGAAGACCGTGCCGGACGTCAAGAGACCCGAGCGCTGCCCGAAACACTCGGGCCTGCGGATCGTGCTGCGCAACAACCCCGAGGTCGCCCGCTACTGGACCTTCGGGTTCGTGCGGAATCCGTGGGCGCGGTATGTCTCGTGGTGGGAGATGATCCAGCGGGTCAAGGGCCCGGAGTCCAAGGCGAAGTGGAGCGAGCGGAGCGACTTCATCCAGGGATCCGCGAAGTACCCCGACTTCGAGGCGTTCGTCGAGCGTGGGCCGGAGGACTTCAGCCGCCTGTCCCGTCCCCAGCTCAGCTACCTCAGCACGCCGACCCGGCGGGCCGACTTCATCGGCCGCACCGAGTCCTTCGCCGACGACATGCGCGCCGTGCTCGCCCGCCTCGACCTGCCGGTCCCGGAGGACCTGCCGCGGCGCAACCGGAGCAGCTACGCCGGCAGCTACCGGGACTACTACACCCCAGCCACGCGCGACCGGATCGGCGAGCTCTTCAAGGCCGACGTGGACGCCTTCGTCTACGACTTCTGACCGGATCGGCCGGGCCAAGGTGCCCGGCGAGTCGCCCAGGTCACACGGGGCAGAGGTTCCCCCCAGGAATCGCGCCGCGTAGATTCAGCGTTGATCTGAGCGAGCACACGTCCGGTACCCACACCGGCCCTCAACTGCAGGGCGTCGGCGGGACGGGAACGAAAGGTTCGAACGATGAGGAGCAGCACCCCCGCGCCCACGGGCAGGCACCGCATCGGCGTGATCGGCGCCGGCCGCGTCGGCGCCGTCCTGGCGGCCGCGCTGCGCGAAGCCGGCCACGAGATCGCCGCCGCGGCTGGCGAGTCCGACGCCTCCCGTCACCGGATCACCGACCTGCTGCCCGGCGTACCGGTCGAGAAGCCGACCGCGGTGGCACGCGCCTGCGACGTCCTGCTGCTCACCGTCCCCGACGACATGCTGGCCAACGTCGTCGCCATGCTGTCGGCCAGCGGCGCCATCCACGACGGTCAGCACGTCGTGCACACGTCCGGACGGCACGGCCTGGCGGTGCTCGATCCTGCCGCGGCCGTCGGCGCGGTCCCGGTCGCGGTGCACCCGGCGATGACGTTCACCGGCACCGCGGTCGACCTGACCCGGCTCCCGGGCTGCGTCTTCGGAGTGACCGCCGGCACGGAAGATCGTGGGTTCGCCGAAGGCCTGGTCACCGACCTCGGTGGCACCACCATGTGGGTGTCGGAGGACAAGCGGAGCGTCTACCACGCGGCGCTCGCGCACGGCGCCAACCACCTGGTCACCCTCGTGGCGCAGGCCATGGAGCTCCTGGACGCGGCCGGTGCCGACGATCCCGCGGGCACGCTGCGTCCCCTGCTGACCGCCGCCCTCGACAACGCCCTGGGCCAGGGCGACGCCGCCCTCACCGGACCGATCGTCCGGGGTGACGTCGAGACCGTGCGAGGTCACCTCGCCGAGCTCCGGGCAACGGCGCCCCACACCCTGCCGTCGTACGTCGCCCTCGCGCGGGCCACCGTCGACCGGGTCGTGACGGACGGGCGACTGCTGCCCATCCGGGCCGCCAAGCTCCGCGGCGTCCTGGATGCCGCGCTGGTCGATGAGGGCCGTCCGGTCCCGCCCCGCGACCCCTCGCCGGGCAGCCGTCAGCAGGCACGATGACCGCCATCCCCCTCGTCGCCGAGACGCGCGAGGAGCTCGCCGGACACCTCGCCGCCGCTCGCCGCGCTGGCGCGACGGTTGGCTTCGTCCCCACCATGGGGGCGCTCCACGACGGACACGCGCGGCTGATGCAGGTGGCCCGGGAGCACGCCAGCGGGCCGTTGGTCGTCTCGATCTTCGTCAACCCGCTCCAGTTCGGAGAGGGGGAGGACCTCGACCGCTATCCACGTCCGCTCGAGGAGGACCTGAAGGTCTGCGAACGCGAGGGCGTCGACATCGTCTTCCTGCCGCGGGTCGACGAGGTCTACCCCGGCGGCGAGCCGCTCGTCACCGTCGAGCCCGGCCCGCTCGGCTCCGTCCTCGAGGGGGCGGTCCGTCCCGGTCACTTCCGGGGCGTGCTCACGGTCGTGGCGAAGCTGTTCGGCCTGGTCCGGCCGGGGGTCGCGGTGTTCGGGCAGAAGGACTACCAGCAGCTGGTGCTGGTCAGGCGGATGGTCCGTGACCTGTGCCTGGATGTCGAGGTCGTGGGCGCCGACACCCAGCGGGAGCCCGACGGGTTGGCCCTCTCCAGCCGCAACCGCTACCTCGACCCCGAGCAGCGGCGCCGGGCCGCGGTGCTGAGCCGTGCGCTTCGATCCGCCCGGGCGGCCGCGGGCGCGGGGCCGCAGGCCGCCCTGGACGCTGCCCGCACCGAGCTGGCTCCGGCCGCCGGGGTCGACCTCGACTACCTGGTCGTGACCGACCCGGAGCTCGGAGCGCTGCCACCGGAGGTGCCGGCCGGGACCGAGGGCCGGATCCTGGTCGCCGGCCGCATCGGCTCGACCCGGCTCATCGACAACATGCCCATCACCTTCGGCGTCAATCCGACCGCCGAGAAGAGCCCGGAGGGGAAGACCTGATGCTGCGGACCATGATGACGAGCAAGATCCACCGGGCCACGGTGACCCAGGCCGACCTCCACTACGTCGGTTCGGTGACGGTCGACGAGGACCTCCTCGACGCGGCCGACCTGCTGCCCGGCGAGCTGGTCCACATCGTCGACGTCACCAACGGCGCCCGGCTCGAGACCTACACCATCGCCGGCGAGCGCGGCAGCGGCGTCATCGGCATCAACGGCGCCGCGGCCCGGCTGGTCCACCCCGGCGACGTGGTGATCCTCATCGGGTACGGCCAGATGGAGACCGAGGAGGCAAGGAAGCACCAGCCACACGTGGTCTTCGTCGACGCGGACAACAAGATCCTCTCCACCGGCTTCGACCCGGCCGAGACCTTCGACGGCCCCGGCTTGGTGCGTGGCGACGCGACCGCCGGGCGCTAGCCTGCGCCCATGACCGAGCACCCCGGGAGTCGGGTCCCCGCCCGCCTCCTGGCGCCCGACCCGGGCTGGACCACGGAGTGCGACGTGGTGGTCATCGGGTCCGGAATCGCCGGCCTCACCGCGGCCCTGCGGCTGCGTGGCCAGGTGGAGAAGGTCCTCGTCGTCACCAAGGACGTCCTCGACGCCGGTTCGACCCAGTGGGCCCAGGGTGGAATCGCCGCGGCTCTCGGACCGGGTGACACCCCCGAGCAGCACGAGCACGACACCCTGGTCGCCGGCGCGGGCGCGTGTGATCCCGCCGCGGTGAAGGCGCTGGTCACCGAGGGGCCCGAGGCCGTCCGCGAGCTCATCGCGCTCGGCACGATCTTCGACCACGACCCCGACGGGGAGCTGTCCCTGACCCGCGAGGGTGGGCACCTGCGCGACCGGATCGCGCACGCAGGCGGGGACGCCACGGGAGCGGAGATCCAGCGCGCGTTGATCGCCGCGATCGAGCGGGCGCCCGAGATCGAGGTCATCCCGCACGCACTGGCCGTGGACCTGCTGCTCGGCGAGGACGGTGGCGTCTCTGGAGTCACCCTCCACGTGATGGGCGAGGGCCAGCGGGACGGGGTCGGAGCGGTGCACTGCCGCGCCGTCGTACTCGCCTCGGGGGGACTCGGGCAGGTCTTCTCCCAGACCACGAACCCGGCGGTGGCGACCGGCGACGGGATGGCGATCGCCGCCCGGGCCGGCGCGGTCCTCCGTGATCTCGAGTTCGTGCAGTTCCACCCGACCGTGATGTACCTCGGTCCGGAGTCGCGGGGACAGCAGCCGCTGATCTCCGAGGCGGTCCGGGGAGAAGGCGCGTTCCTCGTCGACTTCGAGGACAACCGGTTCATGCGCGGGCAGCACGACCTGGCCGACCTCGCGCCCCGCGACGTGGTCGCCAAGGCGATCACCCGCGAGATGTTCGCGACCGGGCGACCCCACATGTGGCTGGACGCCCGCCACCTCGGGGCGGCGTTCTGGGAGCGCCGGTTCCCCACCATCCTCGCGACCGCTCGCCGGCACGGGGTCGACCCGGTGACGGACCTGATCCCCGTCGCGCCGGCCTGCCACTACGCCTCGGGCGGGGTCGCCACCGACCTGTGGGGCCGCACCAGCGTCCCCGGGCTCTCCGCCACCGGTGAGGTCGCCTGCTCCGGTGTGCACGGCGCCAACCGGCTCGCCTCGAACTCGCTGCTGGAGGGGCTCGTCTTCTCCAGGAGGATCGCCGATGTCCTGCCCGCCGAGCTGCGCCCACGTTCCCGACCGGTGCCCGACCCCCGCTCGCCTGGTCTGCTGAGGGGCAGCGCCCGCCGCGAGCTGCAGGAGGCGATGACGTCGTGGGTCGGTGTACTCCGCTCCGAGGCAGGGCTCGCTGAAGCGGAGATCCTGCTGGACAAGCTGGCCGGAGACACCACGGAGCTCGTCGACCAGGAGTCCTGGGAGACCACCAACCTGCTCACCGTGAGCGCCGCGCTGGCCGCTGCGGCCGCGCTCCGGGAGGAGACCCGGGGCTCGCACTGGCGCGAGGACTTCCCCCACCGTGACGACCAGTGGACCGGCCACTTCGACTCCGTACTGATCGACGGGACGGCCCAGGTGACCTTCACCCCCGCGGCCCCGACCGACCGGGGGGCCCCGTGATCGCCAGGACGCCGTACGCCGCCCTGCCCGGCGGCCTGACCGCCGAGCTGCGCGAGGCCGGACTCGACCCCGAGGCCGTGCATGCAGCCGTGGCCGCCGCGCTCGAGGAGGACCTGCCGGGTGACAGTGACGACGTCACCAGCGCGTCGACCATTCCTGCCGACGCCCGCGGTACAGCCGACTTCGCCGCCCGCGAACCGGGCACGGTGGCCGGCCTGGCGGTGGCCGCCGTCGTCTTCGCCTACGTGATGGGCGACGACGTGGAGATCGCCGACCGGGTCGCCGACGGCACTCGCGTCGGCACGGGCGGCGTCGTGATGCGGGTCTCCGGGCCGGTGCGGGGGTTGTTGACCGCCGAGCGGACGGCCCTCAACTTCGCCTGCCACCTCTCCGGGATCGCCACCGCCACCGCCGCCTGGGTCGACGCCCTCGCCGGCACCCGCGCACGGGTGCTCGACACCCGCAAGACCCTGCCCGGGCTGCGGGCCCTCCAGAAGTACGCCGTCCGCTGCGGAGGCGGGGTCAACCACCGGTTCAGCCTGTCCGACATGGCGATGGTCAAGGACAACCACGTGATCGCCGCCGGTGGCGTGGTGCCGGCTCTCGACGCGGTCCGCGCGGCCCACCCCGACGTCCCGGTCGAGGTCGAGGTGACCGACCTGGGCCAGCTGAAGGAGCTGCTCGACGCCGGCTGCGAGCGCATCCTGCTCGACAACATGGATGACGTCACGATGGCCGAGGCGGTCAAGCTGGTCGAACGGATGGGCGCGGACGGACGCGCGACACTGGAGGCCTCGGGGGGCCTCACCCTCGAGCGCGCCCGGGAGGTCGCGCGCACCGGAGTGGACTTCATCTCCGTCGGCGCCCTCACCCACTCGGTCGACGTGTTCGACATCGGCATGGATCTTCGGGAGGCCTGACATGCCTCTGCTGGCGGCCGACATCGGCAACAGCGATACCGCGCTCGGCCTGATCACCGACGGGAGGGTGGCCGCGCACTGGAGGGTGTCGACGCCGGACAATCGCACCTCCGATGAGTGGGCCGTCTTGCTGAGAGGACTCATCACCGAGCACGAGACGGTGTCCGGTATCGCGGTCTGCTCCACCGTTCCGGCCGTCCTCCACGAGTGGCGGGCGATGCTCTCCGAGCACTTCGGCGAGGTCCCCCACGTCGTGGTCGAGCCCGGGGTCCGCACCGGCATCCCGGTCCTCGTCGACAATCCGCGGGAGGTCGGGTCGGATCGCATCGTGAATGCCCTGTCCGCGGCGACGGACTACGGCGGCCCGGCAATCGTGGTCGACTTCGGCGGGACCGCCACGACGTTCGACGTGGTGAGCGAAAAGGGACAGTACGTCGGCGGAGCCATCGCCCCCGGAATCGAGATCTCACTCGAAGCGCTCGGTCGGCGGGGTGCCCAGCTGCGAAAAGTGGAATTGCAGCGACCACGCTCGGTGATTGCCAAGAACACCGTCGAGGCGTTGCAGTCCGGAATGGTGTTCGGCGTCGCCAGCCTGGTCGAGGGCCTCGTCGCGCGGCTGACCGCTGAGCTCGGTGTTTCCCCCGACGACGTGCGGGTCATCGCCACCGGACACCTGGCTCCGCTGGTGATGGGCGAGTGTCGCTGTTTCACCGACCACGCGCCGTGGCTCACCCTGCGCGGACTCGAACTGGTCTTCGCGCGAAACACCTGATGTCGCGGACCTGCATTTATGCCGGATTGAATTCCTCGTGGTTCAAGCCGCAATTCGCATGGTTTGTGAATTCCATGGCATGCTGCGCATCGACAATTCCCTGAAAAAGACGGGTGAAACGAAATGGCGCAAAAGGTCCACATCGTCCTGGTCGACGACCTCGATGGCTCCGACGCCAGCGAGACGGTCTCCTTCGGCCTCGACGGCACGTCGTACGAGATCGACCTCAACGACAAGAACGCCGCCGCGCTGCGGGATGTCCTCAGTGGCTACGTCGGTCACGCCCGCAAGGTCAGCTCGTCGTCGCGGCGGCGCAAGGCGGCCACCACGTCCGGCCCCGGTGCCTCCGAGATTCGCGAGTGGGCCAAGGCCAACAAGATGAAGGTCTCCGACCGCGGCCGGGTGTCCGCCGAGGTCCGCCAGGCCTACGACGCCGCCCACTGAACCTCCGGGTGGTCCTGATCACGCCGACTGTCCTGGTCAGGACCACCCGGTGTTCGCTCTCAGCGGAGGATGACGGGCACTGCCGGGGAACGCGTAGGCTGTTCTTAGGGTTGAACAACATGTCCCAACTCGCTGGAACCCACGGCGGGCGGCCCCGAAGCTGGCAGGAGAGATGCAATGTTCGAGCGGTTCACCGACCGAGCCCGTCGGGTGGTCGTGCTGGCCCAGGAAGAGGCCCGCATGCTCTCCCACAACTACATCGGAACCGAGCACATCCTGCTCGGCCTGATCCACGAGGGCGAAGGGGTCGCGGCCAAGGCACTGGAGAGCCTCGACATCTCCCTCGAAGCGGTGCGCGCCCAGGTCGAGGAGATCATCGGACAGGGCCAGCAGGCACCCAGCGGACACATTCCGTTCACCCCGCGCGCCAAGAAGGTCCTCGAGCTCTCGCTGCGCGAGGCGCTCCAGCTCGGCCACTCCTACATCGGGACCGAGCACATCCTGCTCGGACTGATCCGCGAGGGCGAGGGAGTCGCCGCGCAGGTCCTGCAGAAGCTCGGGGCTGACCTCAACCGGGTGCGCCAGCAGGTCATCCAGCTGCTGTCGGGGTTCCAGGGCAAGGAGTCCGCGGGTGCTGGTGCGACGACCGGGGCCTCGGGCGGCGACGCGCCCAGCTCCTCGCTGGTGCTCGACCAGTTCGGACGAAACCTCACCCAGGACGCCCGCGAGGGCAAGCTCGACCCGGTCATCGGCCGGGAGCAGGAGATCGAGCGGGTCATGCAGATCCTGTCCCGCCGGACCAAGAACAACCCTGTCCTGATCGGCGAGCCCGGCGTCGGCAAGACGACGATCGTCGAAGGCCTCGCGCAGGACATCGTCAAGGGCAACGTCCCGGAGACGCTCAAGGACAAGCAGATCTACACCCTCGACCTCGGCGCGCTGGTCGCCGGATCGCGTTACCGCGGCGACTTCGAGGAGCGGCTCAAGAAGGTCCTCAAGGAGATCCGCACCCGCGGCGACATCGTGCTGTTCATCGACGAGATCCACACTCTCGTCGGAGCGGGGGCGGCCGAGGGCGCCATCGACGCGGCATCGATCCTCAAGCCGATGCTGGCCCGCGGCGAGCTCCAGACAATCGGCGCCACCACCCTCGACGAGTACCGCAAGTACCTCGAGAAGGACGCCGCCCTCGAGCGCCGGTTCCAGCCGATTCAGGTCGCCGAGCCCTCGATCGCGCACACGATCGAGATGCTCAAGGGCCTCCGTGACCGCTACGAAGCCCACCACCGCGTCACCATCACCGACGAGGCGCTGGTCTCGGCGGCGACGCTGGCCGACCGCTACATCTCCGACCGGTTCCTGCCCGACAAGGCCATCGACCTCATCGACGAGGCCGGATCGCGGCTGCGGATCCGCCGGATGACGGCGCCGGCCGACCTGCGCGAGTACGACGACAAGATCGGCGACGTGCGCCAGCGCAAGGAGGCGGCCATCGACGGCCAGGACTTCGAGGCGGCGGCCCGCCTGCGCGACGAGGAGAAGCAGCTGATCGCCCGGAAGTCCGAGCGCGAGAAGCAGTGGCGCGCCGGCGACATGGACGAGGTGGCCGAGGTCGACGAGGAGCTCATCGCCGAGGTCCTCGCGGTCGCGACCGGCATCCCGATCGTGAAGCTCTCCGAGGAGGAGTCCACGCGGCTGCTCAAGATGGAGGACGAGCTCCACAAGCGGGTGATCGGCCAGGAGGAGGCCGTGAAGGCGCTCTCGCGCGCGATCCGTCGTACCCGCGCCGGACTGAAGGACCCCAAGCGGCCCGGCGGATCGTTCATCTTCGCCGGGCCCTCGGGCGTCGGGAAGACCTGGCTGTCCAAGACGCTCGCGGAGTTCCTCTTCGGCGACGAGGACGCCCTGATCCAGCTCGACATGTCCGAGTACGGCGAGAAGCACACCGTCTCCCGGCTGTTCGGCTCGCCCCCCGGGTACGTCGGCTACGAGGAGGGCGGCCAGCTCACCGAGAAGGTGCGCCGCAAGCCGTTCTCGGTCGTGCTGTTCGACGAGGTCGAGAAGGCCCACCCCGACATCTTCAACAGCCTGCTCCAGATCCTGGAAGAAGGTCGGATGACCGACAGCCAGGGCCGGGTGGTGGACTTCAAGAACACCGTGATCATCATGACCACCAACCTCGGCACCCGCGACATCTCCAAGGGTGTCAACCTCGGATTCCAGCAGGGTGGGGATACCGCTGGTTCCTACGAGCGGATGAAGAGCAAGGTGTCCGACGAGCTCAAGCAGCACTTCCGCCCCGAGTTCCTCAACCGTGTCGACGAGATCGTGGTGTTCCCGCCGCTGTCGCCGGAGCAGATCGTGGCGATGGTCGACAACATGATCGCCTTCGTCGAGACCCGGCTCAAGGACCGCGACATGTCGCTCGAGCTCACCCAGGCGGCGAAGAACCTCCTCGCCGAGCGGGGATTCGACCCGGTACTGGGCGCTCGGCCACTGCGCCGCACGGTCCAGCGCGAGATCGAGGACGTCCTGGCCGAGAAGATGCTCTACGGCGAGGTCGGGCCGGGCCAGATCGTGCTGGTCGACGTCGAGGGCGAGGGCCCGCAGGCGAAGTTCACCTTCGTCGGCCAGAAGGTCGGCGAGCTGCCGGACCTGCCGCCGTTCGAGACCGCCGAGGTCGCATCGGGCGACGCCGCACCGGCCGAGGGGCCCGACGACTCCGACGGACCCACCGACGTCCCCAAGTCCACCGGCACGGACTAACCGCGAGCCGTCGCGAGTTCCTCTGAAATCCCCGCGAGCCGTCGTGAGTTACCGGGCAATCCTGGTAACTCACGACGGCTCGGTGCAGTTCGGTGGTAACTCGTGACGGGTCAGCGTCAGGGGAGGGCGTAGGTGGTGGGCGACACCTGGGCGAGGAGGCCGTCCTCGACCAGGCCTGCCAGGCAGCGGGTTCGCTGGTCGTCCTCGGACCACGCCGCGTCGAGCCGCGTCTGGTGCACGGCTCCGTCGCTCTCGCGGACCACGGCGAGCAAGCGCCCGCGGCACTGGCGGTCGGTTCCGGCCCAGGCCTGGCCGCGCCGCGGCGGGCCGTCGTACGCCGGGTGGCCGGCCGCCCGCCAGGCGCACCGGTCGCTGACCGGGCATTCGCCGCACCTCGGAGTCGCAGCCGTGCACACCAGGGCGCCCAGCTCCATCAGCGCCACCGACCAGGTCGCCGCGGTCCGGTCGTCGGGCGGCAGCAGGCCCTCGGCCAGGGACCGCTCCGCCTTGGTCACCGACGGACCGGGGAACTCCTGCGCGGAAGTGACCCTGGCCAGCACCCGGCGCACGTTGGTGTCGAGGACGACATGGCGCTTGCCATGCGCGAACACGGCAATCGCGGCGGCGGTGTAGTCGCCGACGCCGGGGAGCGCGATCAGGTCCTCGTAGGAGTCCGGCACCTCGCCGTCGTGGTGCTCCGCGATCGCGGTCGCCGCTGCGTGCAGGCGCAGGGCGCGCCGGGGGTACCCCAGCCGCCCCCAGGCTCGGACCGCCTCACCGGATCGCTCCGCGGCCAGGCTGCGCGGGTTGGGCCACAGCTCCATCCACCGCTCGTGGACGGGGAGGACCCGTGCCACCGGAGTCTGCTGGAGCATGAACTCCGAGACCATCACCGACCACTGGCTCGCCGCCGCGTCGCGCCAGGGCAGCTCGCGCGCGTGGTCGTCGTACCACCGCAGGATCGGCTCGTGGAGGCCGGAGGCGGGCGGAGGAGTCATCGGCCACGATCCTAAGGAACCGGTGTGGCAGCACGATCCGCGGCCGCTCGGTTACTAGCGTGGGCCGCATGAGCGGGTTGACGCGGGGACCGCTGCCGGCACGGACCTATTGGACCCGGCGGTTGATGGTGCTGGGAACCGCCGTGCTCCTCGTGTTCGGGATCGCCAGGGCGCTCGGGGCCGGCAGTGACGCGTCGTCGCAGCCCGAGGCGCGGCAGCAGGCGAGGCAGGTCGCCGCCGCGCCGACGACCACCCTAGAGCTGCCGGATCCTTCCCCCACGGCCACCGAGTCCGGGAGCCGACGGTCGGAGAAGAAGAGGGAGAAGGAAGTCGTCCCGCTGGCCGAGCCCGAAGGGACCTGTGAGGACGAGGACGTCGCCGTGACGCCCACGGTGAAGCACCCGGTCGCCGGTCGAGACGTCCGCATCGTCCTCGAGCTGCGGACCATCCTGACGGAGGCCTGCACCTGGGAGGTCTCGTCGGACACGCTGACCCTCAAGATCACCTCCGGCGACGACGAGATCTGGACGAGCCGTCACTGCCCGCGCGCCGTGCGCGACGAGGAAGTCACCCTCCGGCGGGACGACACCACCCGGGTCAAGGTGACCTGGGACGCGAGGCGCTCGGACGAGGAGTGCTCGAAGCTGACCAAGTGGGCGCTGCCCGGTTGGTACCACGTCGCGGCTGCCGCCCTGGCCGGCGAGCCCTCCGACCTCCAGTTCGAGCTCGAGCGCCCCGAGCGGGAGCACGTCACGAAGACCGTGGAGCCCAAGCCGAAGGCAGACGGCGACGAGAAGAGTCGCCAGCGCAACCACCCGCGCGACCGGTCGAAGTCGCGGTGACTCTCAGACGTACCGCTCCAGGATCGTCGACTCGGCCAGGCGCGACAGCCCCTCACGCACGCTGCGCGCCCTGAGCTCACCGACCCCCTCGACCGTCTGGAGGTCGTCGACACCGGCCGAAAGCAGCTTCTGGAGAGTGCCGAAGTGCTCGACCAGTCGGTCGACCACGCTGCTCGGCAGCCGCGGCACCTTGGCGAGCAGTCGATATCCGCGCGGGGCCACGGCTCCGTCGAGGTGCTCGGAGCCGGTGAGGCCGAGCGCTTTCGCCGCCGCGGCCGGGTCCACCAGCTCGGTAGGCGAGAGGGCCTCGAGGCGGGCGAGCGCGGCTGCCGCACTCTTCGCCCGGCGGCCGGCGGGGAGGTAGTCGCGGATCACCAGCTCCCGTTCGGCGTCCACGCCGGTGATGAGCTCCTCGAGCTGCAGCGACAGCAGCCGGCCGTCGGTGCCGAGCTCGAGCACGTAGTCCTCGATCTCTCGGGCGATCCGGGTGACCATCTCCAGTCGCTGGGCAACGACGGCGACGTCGCGGACGGTGACGAGGTCCTCGATCTCGAGCGCGGAGAGTGTGCTGGCGACCTCGTCGAGCCGCAGCTTGTAGCGCTCCAGGGTGGCCAGCGCCTGGTTGGCGCGCGACAGGATCTGCCCAGAGTCCTCGAGGACGTGCCGGATCTCGCCGACGTACGCCGCGATGATCTGCATCGACTGCGACACCGAGATCACCGGGAAGCCGGTCTGCCGGGCCACCCGGTCGGCGGTCCGGTGGCGGGTCCCTGTCTCCTCGGAGTGGATGTGGTGGTCGGGCATCAGGTGGACGGCCGCCCGGACGATCCGGGTGACGTCCTTGTCGAGGATGATCGCGCCGTCCATCTTGGCCAGCTCGCGGAGCCCGGTGGCGGTGAACGGCACGTCGAGCATGAACCCGCCCGTCGAGATGGACTCGACGACGCGGTCGTTGCCCATCACGATCAGGGCACCGGTGCGGCCGCGCAGGACGCGCTCGAGCCCGTCTCGCATCGCCGTCCCGGGCGCGATCGACGCGAGCGTCGCGCGCAGACGGAGGACCTCCTCGGAGCGGTCCGTCGTCACAGCCGGCCCCCTCCTGTCGGTGCCCGATCCCGTGTCGCGCGTCAGTCTAGGGGACGAAGACGCTGCGACGCGGAGTCGTCAGACTCCAGCGCACGCAGGGCTGAGGCGATGTCGCCGACCTCGACCAGCTCCATCCCCTCCACGGAGCTCGGGCCGCGGTCGCCGCGCCGGCCGGGGACCAGGGCCATGCGGAATCCGAGCCGGGCGGCCTCGGCGACCCGTTGGGGCAGGTCGCGGACCCGGCGCAGCTCGCCGGCGAGCCCGATCTCGCCGATGGCAGCCACCCCGGCCGGTGCGGGGGCGCCGGTCGTGGCCGACGCCAGCGCCACGGCGACCGCGAGGTCACTGGCCGGCTCGGACAGCCGCGCTCCGCCCACGGTGGAGACGAAGACGTCGTGGGCGTGCAGCCGGATGCCGCAGTGTTGCTGGAGGACGGCGAGGACCATGGCCACGCGTGACGAGTCGAGCCCCGACGTCGTACGCCGTGGACGCTCGGCGGCAGTGCGGGTGACGAGGGCCTGCACCTCGGCAAGCAACGGACGCCGGCCCTCCATGGTGACGGCGACGCAGGTGCCGGGGACCTGCTGCTGGTGGTTCTCCACGAAGAGGCCGGTCGGGTCGGTGACGGCGGAGATGCCCTCGTGGGAGAGGTCGAAGCAGCCGACCTCGTCGATGGGGCCGAACCGGTTCTTCATGGCCCGGACCATCCGGAAGCGCGTGTTGCGGTCGCCTTCGAAGGCGAGCACGACGTCGACGACGTGCTCGAGCACGCGCGGCCCGGCGATCGAGCCGTCCTTGGTGACGTGGCCGACGAGGACCGTGGTGATGTTGCGGGTCTTGGCCACCCTGATCAGGGCCGCCGCCACCTCCTTGACCTGGGTGACGCCACCGGGCACCCCCTCGAGGTCGGCGGCGCCGATCGTCTGGATGGAGTCGACGACCAGCAGGCTCGGGCGCACCTCGTCGATGTGGGTCAGGATGGCGCCGAGGTCGGTCTCGGCGGCGAGGTAGAGCTCGTCGTGGACCCCGCCGGTGCGGTCGGCCCGGAGCCGGACCTGGGAGGCCGACTCCTCGCCGGTGACGTAGAGGGTGCGTCGCTGGTAGCGGGCCGTCTGGGCGGCCACCTCCAGCAGGAGGGTGCTCTTGCCGACGCCGGGCTCTCCGGCGAGCAGGATCGCCGCGCCCGGCACCAGCCCGCCGCCGAGGACCCGGTCGAGCTCGGGCACCCCGCTGGAGCGGAACGCCGACTCCTCCACCGACACCTGCCCGATCGGCACCGCCGGCCGGCTCACCGCCGTGGCCGCGGCCCGGGTGGTCGGGGCGGCCAGCTCGGTGACCGACCCCCAGGCCTGGCACTCGCCACACCTGCCCACCCACTTGGCGGTCTCCCAGCCGCACTCGCTGCACCTGAATGTGGGTCGGACTGGCTTGGCCATGGGCGGAACGCTAGGGCACGCGTCCGACAGGCGCCGGTATGATGCGTTTGGAACGATCAAGGAGGGTCGATGTCGCGGATTCCCGGGCGCGTTCCGACCGCGCCCCCGACCCTCGCCGACGTCGCCGAGCTCGCCGGGGTGTCCCGGCAGACGGTGTCGAACGCCGTCAACAACCCCGACCTGCTCCGTGCCGACACGCTCACCCGGGTCCAGGAGGCCATCGACGAGCTCGGCTACTCCCCGAACCGGGCGGCCCGCAACCTCCGGACCCGGACGTCGCAGCTGATCGGCCTCCGCTTCACCCCGGCCCAGGAAGGGACCGCCAACGCGTTGGTGGAGCGGTTCGTGCACTCCCTGGTCGAGACGTCGAGCGCCGCCGGCTACCACGTCCTGCTCTTCCCCGGAGACCTCGACGACCCGACGGTCGGGTACGACGACCTGCTGCGCTCGACGGCTGTCGACGCGTTCGTCGCGACCGACACCTACCTCGGCAACCCGCAGGCGGCGTGGCTGGAGTCGCGGCGGGCGCCGTTCGTCGCGTTCGGCCGCCCCTGGGACAACCCCGACGCGGCGCATCCCTGGGTCGACGTGGACGGGTCTGCCGGCACCGAGCTCGCCACCAACCACCTGATCGACAACGGTCACCAGCGGATCGCCTGGATCGGCTGGCGCAAGGAGTCGTTCATCGGGGAGGACCGTCGGGCCGGCTGGAGCCGGACCATGCGCTCCCGCGACCTGCCCACGACCGGCCTCGCCTCCCGGGTCGAGGAGTCCGTTGCGAGCGGGCGCGAGGCCTCGGCCGTGCTCCTCGACGAAGCCCGCCCCACCGCGTTCGTGTGCGCCTCGGACACGCTGGCCATGGGCGTCATGCACACCCTGGCCGACCGCGGCCTGGCCGTGGGCCGCGACGTCGCCGTCGTCGGCTTCGACGACTCCCAGGTGGCCCAGGTGGTGCCACCCGGGCTCACCTCGGTCCGGCAACCGCTCGAGGAGGTGGCGGTCGAGGTGGTGAAGGCCCTGGAGGGCCTCCTCGGTCACCCGCCGGCGGAGTCGCACGGGGTGCTGCTCGCCCCCGAGCTGATCGTCCGCGGGACCAGCTGACGGCGCTCAGAAGTCTTTCGACCAGAGGTTCACCGCGTAGTCGACCGACGGCCCCTCGTGCCCGGCGAGGATCTCGTCGGCCAGTTCACGGGTGAACTCGATCCGCACCACACTCTCCAGGTCGGCGCGGTTGTCGAAGCGCCACTCGATGTCCACGGGAGTACGCCGCCAGCCGCGGGTCGACCAGAACCGCTCGACGGCCTGTGGGTCCACGTTGGGGTAACCCCGCCGGAACCACCGGCCGAACGTCGACCGGGTCGCGTCGTTGTCGATCACGAACGCGGTGCCCCCGCGTCGTAGGACACGATCCAGCTCGGCCAGCCCGGGCTCGCATCCGGGCCCGAAGAAGTAGGACCACCGCGCGTGGACGATGTCGACGGAGGCGTCGGCCACCGGGAGGGCCTGGGCAGTGCCCTCCAGCACCGTCACCGACGGCAGGGAACGGGTGCGCCGCCGGGCGATCGCCGCCAGGTCCGGGTGCGGCTCCACGCCTGTGACCGAATCCGCCGTGACCGCGAAGCGGGGCAGGTGGAAGCCGGTGCCACAGCCGACGTCGAGGACGTGTCGGGCGGCCCAGTCCGCGATCTCGAGCATCCGGGCCTCGAGGTGCCCGTCGGGGTCGACGGCGCGGTTCTCGACCTCGTACGTCGCCGTGTGGTGCCAGATGTTCGGGCTGGGGATCACGCCCGATGGGACGTTGCCTCGCGAGTCACCGGGTTTCGAAGCGCCCGTCACGACCTCGTTCCTCGGTCGTGAGGCGTGCTCGACCTGGTTCGCTTCGGGCGCCGCGCGTTCCGCGCGTCCCCCCGGCTCCTTCAGATCCGTACCAGTCCGGCCGGGGTCTGCACCTGGGCGGCGATGATGCCGGGCGTCCCGTGCGGGGCCACCCAGTCGACCTTCACGTCCTCGAGGGGCGCCTCGACCGTCTCGCCCAGCCACCGGCTGACGCGATGGGGGTCGCCGGCGATCTCGAGGCAGGCCAGGGAGTAGGCGGGGTCGGCGCCGACGCTGGGGTGCAGCTCCTCAGGTGAGCGCCACTCGACGAAGAAGGGCAGCTGCGGGTCGGCGATCAGTCCGTTGATGCCGATCTGCTTCCAGCTGAGCTCGGTGCCGTCGGGGCGGTAGCGGTTGCCGGTCGCCGCCTCGCGTCCGAGGCGTTGCTCGACCACCGAGATGTCAGACACGGCCACGACCCAGCCGAGCCAGCCGCCGCCGAGGGCGGAGCGGGCGCGAACGGCCTGGCCGAACGGCGCCTTGTCGGAGGCGGGGTGATCGAGCACCTCGACTACCTCGAGGTACGTACGGTCGGCGAGCGGCAGGATCATGTTGCGGGTGCCGAAGCGCGGGTGGACGCCACCGTAGGTGAACTCCCGGCCGAGCAGCCCCCCCAGCCGGTGGGCGGTGCTGGCCAGCCCATCCGGTCCTGCTGCGTAAGAGAGATGGTCCAGGCGCATGTCCAGCATTCTCGACAACGCGGACGGGTCGGCCGACATCGGGGTCGGACTCTCTTGATGTCGAGAATATTGACGCAGGCGTCAGTGCGGATCGGCCGGGTGCAGCGCGAGTGCCGACCGCGACCGCACGTGTGCCTCGCAGTGCCGCACCAGCTCGGCGTACGCCGCCTCGCCCATCAGCTCGGTCAGCTCCGCCGCATGGGTCACGAAGACCGGCTCCACGGCGACGTGGGCCTCGGTGTTGCCCGAGCAGTACCAATCGAGGTCGTGTCCTCCAGGACCCCAGCCGCGGCGGTCGTACTCGCCGATCGACACCTCGGTGTACGACGTGCCGTCCTGCCGCTCCACCGTCCGGAAGGTACGACGGATGGGCAGCTGCCAGCACACGTCCGGCTTGGTCTCGAGCGGCTCGCGTCCCTGGGTCAGCGCCAGCCCGTGCAGCGCGCATCCTGCGCCGGAGTGGAAGTCGGCCCGGTTGTGGAAGATGCAGGCGCTCTGCCCGTCGACCTCGATGGTGAGGGTCTTGCGCTCACCCTCGTCGTCGGTCTCGATCCAGTCGGACTTGCGGACCTTCTTGCGATCGGGGCGGAACTGCCAGTGCTCGTCGTCGAGCTGGGCGACGAAGGAGGCGACCCGCTTCTCGTCGTCCTTGTCGGCGAAGTGCGCCCCGAGGGTGCAGCAGCCGGTGTCGGGCGACTCCTTGTAGATCCCGGGACACCCCTGCCCGAAGATGCACATGTAGCTCGACGTCAGCCAGGTCAGGTCGCAGCGCATGACCTGCGACTCGTCGTCCGGGTCGACGAACTCCACCCAGGCACGCGGAAAGACAAGGTCGACTTCGGGCACGGCACCACCCTACGTTCGCGGCAGTAACGTGTCCCCATGCGGTTGGGCGTTCTCGACATCGGCTCGAACACCGGGCACCTGCTGGTGGTGGACGCGCACGACGGCGCCGCACCGCTGCCGGCGTACTCCTACAAGGAACCGCTGCGCCTCGCCGAACACCTCGACGACGAGGGCGCGGTCTCGCCCGCCGGGATCGACGCGCTCACCACGTTCACCAATCAGGCCCTCCAGGTCGCGGAGGACAAGGGGTGCGAGGAGATGCTCGCCTTCGCCACGTCCGCCGTGCGGGAGGCGAAGAACGGCAGCGACGTGCTGGACCACGTGCGGCAGCGCACGGATGTCCGGCTGCAGGTCCTCACCGGCGAGGACGAGGCGCGGCTGACCTTTCTCGCCGTACGCCGCTGGTTCGGCTGGTCGTCGGGCCGGCTGGCGGTCTTCGACATCGGCGGCGGGTCTCTGGAGGTCGCCGCTGGGGGCGACGAGGCCCCCGACATCGCCCGGTCCCTTCCCCTCGGGGCCGGCCGGCTCGCGGCGCGGTGGTTCCGCGACGGCCCGCCCGACGAGGACGGAGTGCGACGTCTGCGCCGTCAGATCCGGGCCGACATCGCTCAGCACGCCGGCAGCGTGCTCCGTCCGGGGCGCCCCGACCACGCAGTGGCGACGTCGAAGACGTTTCGCTCCCTCGCCCGGATCTGCGGTGCGGCCCCCTCGGCGGAGGGTCCCCTCGTGGAGCGGGTCCTGCGGGCCGGGGAGCTGTCCGACTGGGTCCCCAAGCTGATGACGATGAGCCGGGAGGCGCTCGCCGACCTGCCCGGTGTCTCGTCGAGCCGTACCCACCAGATCGTGCCCGGCGCGCTGGTCGCCGAGGCGGTGCTCGACATCTTCGACCTCGACCAGCTCGAGATCTGCCCGTGGGCGCTTCGCGAGGGCGTGATCCTCGAGCGCATCGACCGGATCAGTCGGTCCGGTTGACCATGTCCGGACGGATCGGCCTCTCGACTGCCTCGGTCTACCCCGAGTCCTCGGCGCACGCCTTCGGGTACGCCGCAGGGCTGGGCTATGACGCCATGGAGGTGATGGTCGGGATCGACGCACTCAGCCAGCAGGTCTCGGCGATCCGTCAGCTGGCCGATCACCACGCCATCGAGGTCTGCGCGATCCACGCGCCCTGCCTGCTGTTCACCCAGCGGGTCTGGGGGACCGAGCCCTGGGGCAAGCTGCAGCGCTCGGCCGAGATGGCGTCCGCGGTCGGGGCCGAGGTCGTCGTGGTGCACCCGCCGTTCCGCTGGCAGCGCGAGTACGCCGCCAACTTCGTCGACGGCATCGCGGCGCTCGAGGAGTCGACCGGGATCGCGTTCGCGGTCGAGAACATGTACCCGTGGAGGGCGTCCTCGCGACGTGGGATGGAGATGTACCTCCCCGGCATGGATCCCTCCGAGGAGTCCTACGCCAACGCCTGCGTCGATCTCTCCCACGCGTCGATCGCCAGGTCCGACCCGGTCGCGATGGCCGAGCGGCTGGGCGATCGGCTGCGACACATCCACCTCACGGACGGCAGCGGCTCGGCCAAGGACGAGCACCTGGTGCCGGGGCGTGGATCTGTGGGCGCTGACGCCTTCCTCGCCCACGCCGCCCGGTCCGGATTCACCGGCGACGTGGTCGTCGAGATCAACACCCGCAAGTGCGTGGACCGAGAGGAGCGCGAACGCGACCTGAAGGAGTCCCTGGAGTTCGCCCGCGAACACTTCGCGGTGCCGGCCAGGTGAGCACCCGCGCGCGCCGGGGCCGGCGGCCCGGAGCTCCGGACACACGAGCGGCGATCCTCGCCGCTGCCCGCGAGCAGTTCGCCACCGCCGGGTTCTCCGGTACGACGATCCGGGCGGTGGCCGCCGGGGCCGGTGTGGACGCCGCACTGGTGTACCACTACTTCGGCACCAAGGACGACCTGTTCGTCGCCGCACTGGAGCTTCCGGTCGACCCCCGGGTCGTCCTCGCCCCTGCGATCGCGCAGGGTCCAGACGGCGCTGGAGAGCGGATGTTGCGGGTCTTCGTCTCCGTGTGGGACGACCCGGAGAATCGACTGCCGCTGCTGGGCCTGGTCCGGGGCCTGCTCGAGCCGTCCGGCCAGAAGCTGGTGCGCGACGGCTTCCTCGACGTCGTGATCGGCCCGATCGGCGTCGCGCTCGGGATCGAGGAGCCCGAACGCCGGATGCCCCTGGTTGCGAGCCAGGTCTTCGGGCTGGTCATCGTGCGCTACCTGCTCGAGGTGGAGCCGCTGGCCTCCATGCCCGCCGACGAGGTCGTCGCGATCTACGCGCCGACGATCCAGCGCTACCTCACCGGACCCCTGCCCTGATCGAGCCTGCCCCTGTCGAGGGGCCATGGGGCTCTTGCGTCCAGCCGGCTCAGGGAGCATAATTCAACGCATGATGAATAACGCGGTTGAGGTACGCGACCTCGTCGTGGTCCGCGGCGGACGTGAGGTGCTCGAGAGTCTGACCTTCACGATCGGGAGCGGAGGAGTGACCGGCCTGCTCGGGCCGTCGGGCTGCGGGAAGTCCACGCTGATGCGCTCGCTGGTGGGAGTCCAGCAGCTGGGCTCCGGCTCGGTCCGCGTGTTCGGCGAGGAGGCCGGCAGCAAGGCCCTCCGGCACCGGATCGGCTACCTCACCCAGGAGCCCAGCGTCTACGACGACCTCACCGTCACCGAGAACCTGCGTTTCTTCGCCCAGGTGCTCGGGGTCGGCCGCGAGGAGGTCGACCGGAGCATCGAGGCCGTCGACCTTCGCTCGCACGCGGACCGGGTGGTCGGGCGGCTCAGTGGTGGGCAGCGCTCTCGCGCCAGTCTGGCCGTCGCCCTCCTGGGACGTCCGGACCTGCTCGTCCTCGACGAACCGACGGTGGGTCTCGACCCGGTGCTGCGCCGGGACCTGTGGGCGCTCTTCCACCGGATCGCCGAGGCCGGTGCCGCGGTGTTCGTGTCCAGCCACGTCATGGACGAGGCGGAGCGTTGCGACCGGCTGATGCTGATGCGTGAGGGCCGGATCATCGCCGACGGCACGCCCGGGGAGATCAGGGAGAAGTCCGGATCGAACGACATCGAGACTGCCTTCCTGGCCATCGTCGCGCAGGACGCGTCATGAACCCCCGGATCCTCTTCGCCGTCGCCACCCGGGTGCTGACCCAGATCCGTCGCGACCACCGCACGCTGGTCATGCTGCTGGTGCTGCCCTGTCTGCTGATCACCCTCCTGTGGTGGATGTTCGCCGAGTTCTCCGAAGGGATCTTCGACCAGATCGGGCCCGCTCTGCTCGCGCTGTTCCCCTTCATCGTGATGTTCCTGGTCACCTCCGTCACCACCCTGCGCGAGCGCAGCAGTGGCACGCTCGAGCGGCTGTTGGCGATGCCGATGGGCAAGCTCGACTTCCTCGGTGGCTACGCCCTGGCGTTCGGGCTGATGGCCGCCGCCCAGTCCGCGCTGGCGGTCGGCATCAGCGTCGGGCTGCTCGACCTCGACGTGGTCGGGCCGGTGTGGCTGCTCACCGTGGTCGCCGTCGCCGATGCCGTGCTCGGCAGCGCCCTTGGCCTGTTCGTCTCGGCGTTCGCCCAGACCGAGTTCCAGGCCGTCCAGTTCATGCCCGCCCTGGTCGTCCCGCAGATCCTCCTGTGCGGCCTCTTCGTGCCGCGGGACGCGCTCCCCGACGCCCTCGAGGCGATCAGCAACGTCCTGCCGCTGTCGTACGCCGTCGACGCCATGCAGACGCTCACCCGGACCGCCGACACCGCCGAGGTATGGCCCGATGTGGGGATCGTGACCGCCTTCGCGGTCGCCGGGCTCGCCCTCGGCGCGGCAACCCTCCGACGTCGTACGCCCTGAAGGCTTTGGGCGAGCTCGATCCGCCAGGAGGCCCCTCTCGGAGCCACTCGCGTAACCTCTGGGGCATGTCTCTGCTCCGCCAGCCGATCCTCTTCCTGGCCCGCAGCGAACGGGTCAAGAGACTCGTCAGCACGCTGCCGGTCTCCTCGGGGATCGTCACCAGCTACGTCCCTGGCGAGACGACCGACACCGCGGTCGAGGCGACGTCCGGGCTGGCCGCCGACGGACTGAAGGCCACGCTGGACTTCCTCGGCGAGGACACCTTCGACGCCGAGCAGGCGGAGGCCACGGTGGCGGCGTATCTCGACCTCCTGCGGCAGCTCGGGGCCCGCGGCCTGACCCGCTCCGCCGAGGTTTCGGTCAAGCTCTCGGCCATCGGGCAGGCGCTCCCCGACAACGCCGGGTTCGAGGGCGGCCACAAGATCGCGCTGGAGAACGCCCGGACCATCTGCCGGGCGGCTCGCAATGCCGGCACCACGGTCACCCTCGACATGGAGGACCACACGACGACCGACTCCACGCTGGCGATCCTCCGCGAGCTCCGCAAGGACTTCCCGGAGACCGGTGCCGTCCTCCAGGCCTACCTGCACCGCACCGAGTCCGACTGCCGGGCGCTGGCCTACGAGGGGTCGCGGGTGCGGCTGTGCAAGGGCGCCTACAACGAGCCCGAGTCGGTGGCCTTCCAGGACCGTCTCGAGGTCGACAAGTCCTTCGTCCGTTGCCTCAAGGTGCTGCTCGGCGGGCAGGGCTACCCGATGATCGCCACCCACGACCCGCGGATGGTCGACATCGGTACGACCCTCGCCAGCAGGTTCGGCCGTGCCAAGGGGTCCTACGAGTGGCAGATGCTCTACGGCATCCGGCCGGAGGAGCAGAAGCGGCTCGCAGGCGAGGGAGACACGGTCCGTGTCTACGTGCCCTACGGGCAGGAGTGGTACGGCTATCTGATGAGACGTCTGGCAGAGCGGCCGCAGAACCTGTCATTCTTCGCGAAGTCGCTGATCTCGAAGAAGTAGCTGCCCCACCAATTGGCGTTCAGCGCGAAGGGAGCCGGCCGATGAGCCAGACCGCCATCCTGGGAGCCGGGGTGATGGGGGAGACCCTGCTCTCCGGCCTGGTCCGCGCAGGTCGTCGCGTCGACAACCTGCTGATCGGCGAGAAGCGACCGGAGCGGGCCCGCGAGTTGGAGGAGCGGTACGGCGTCGCCGTCTGCTCCAACGTCGAGGCCACCCGCAAGGCCGAGACCATCGCCGTGGTGGTGAAGCCCCAGGACATGGACGACCTGCTCGCCGAGATCGCGGGCGAGCTCAAGCCCGGCCAGCTCCTGGTCTCCCTGGCCGCCGGCATCACGACGGCCTACATCGAGTCCCGGGTGCCCCAGGGGGTGGCGGTCGTCCGGGTCATGCCCAACACGCCCGCACTGGTCGACGAGGGGATGGCCGCGATCTCGCCCGGGTCGCACTGCGACGACCAGCACCTCGCCGAGGCCGAGTCCCTGCTGGCGTCGACCGGCAAGGTCATGCGGATTCCCGAGCGACAGATGGACGCCGTCACCGCCATCTCCGGCTCCGGGCCGGCCTACATCTTCTTCGTGGTCGAGTCGATGATCGAGGCCGGCGTACACCTCGGCCTGCCGCGAGCGACCGCGACCGAGCTCGTCGTCCAGACCGTCGTCGGATCCGCCCACATGCTGCGCGAGACGGGCACCCACCCCGCCGTGCTCCGTGAGCAGGTCACCTCCCCGGGTGGCACCACGGCCGCCGCGTTGCGCGAGCTGGAGATCCACAAGGTGCGGGCTGCCTTCCTCGCGGCCATGGAAGCTGCCCGGGACCGGTCCCGGGCGCTGGCAGCCGGCTCCTGACGCCGACTGTCGTCGTCAGACCCGCCGCAGCTCGCCGAGGAGCGCGACCAGGTCGTCGACCAGTCCACGCACCACGGGCAGCCGCGTCATCCGGGCCAGCCTGTCCACCATCGGCACCAGCCGATCGACGACCGCCCGGGTGCGCTGCTGACCATCACTGGTGTCGTAGACCCAGAACAGCACGACCCCCATCTGCATCAGCCACAGGAGCTCGGGCAGCTCCGCCCGCAGAGCCTTGGCCAGCCGTAGGTCGGACCCCTCGACGACCTCGCGATAGAGCGACACCGCCGCCTCGCGAGCCGGCGTCGACTCGGCGCTGAACGGCGAGAGCGGGCTGGTCGGCTCGGCAGCATTCTTGAAGAACTTTCCCGCGAACGCGTGGTACGGCGCCGCCACCTCGACCCATGACAGCAGAACGCCGCGCAACCGGCCCTCGAAGCTGGTCTCCTGCGCGAGCGCGTCGGCCGCTGCGGCGGCGTGGTCGGCCTGCACCTGGTCGTAGAACGCCTGGACGAGGTGTTCCTTGGACCCGAAGTAGTAGTAGGCGTTGCCGAGAGACACCCCGGCCTCCGACGCGATCGCGCGCATGGTGGTCTTCTCGAAGCCCCCGGAGCGGAACAACCGAAGCGCTGCTTCGACGATGCCCTGCCGGGTCTGCTCAGCCTTGGGGGAGCGGGGTGCAGGATCCGGCACAGTCGTCAATGTAGTCGCCCCCTTCGTCAGGGTCCCGGGTCAGGCTGCGCAGCCCGGCGGCGGTGTGTGCGGCGGTCCGCGCGAGGGGTAGTCCGGAAGGCCGGGCCAGCCGCTCGGCGAGCGGGCGGTGGGCGAAGGTCGCCCACAGGCACATCACCCACGCGTGCTCGTCGGTCCACACCGCGCCGTCGTCGGCCACCACCGTCACCTCCTCGAGCGTGCGCACGTGGTCGAGCGTCGGGAACAGCCGCCGGGCCTCCGGCGACCCGGCGGCAACGAACCCCACCGGCACCAGGAGCGGCTGGCGCTGCAGCCACCCCCGGAACCTGCGGCAGAGCGGGCATGCCGCGTCGTACAGGACGGTGAGCTGCATCAGGGCGCGCTCGGCCCGGCGGGCTGGGTTGGCGGGCCGAACGGCCCGGCGACGCCCTGCGGCGGCGTCCACGCCTGCGGCTGGACGGGCGGTACCCGCAGCGACTCGGCCCGGGACCGGCGCCGGATCGTGTTGAAGACGTAGATGTTGAGGAAATGGATCACGCCCAGCACGAGCATCACGATCCCGACCCGCCCGCTGAGCGACTCGAGCATCTGGCTGAGCGTCGAGACCGAGTCGTCGGAGCGCAGGTAGAGCAGCACGAATCCGAGGTTCAGCAGGTAGAAGCCGACGACGAGCAGCTTGTTGACGGCGTCGGCGAGGTCCGGCTTGTCGTCGAAGACGTCCTGGAGAAACACCTGGCCGTTGCGGGAAAGCGTCATCGCCACCCAGATCGTGAGCGGGACGGTGACGAGCAGGTAGGCCACGTACGTGGCGGCGGTCCAGTCCATGAGCGAGTCCTTTGAACGTGTTCAATTCCTGAGCGGAACGCTAGCACCGGTATTGAACATGTTCAACTATGCCGGCGCTCGCTTGCACGCCGACGGTCCGCGGGATGGCCAGCGGGTAGCGTCAGGCCCATGCCCGACTGTCCCGGCCCGGCCACGGTGGTCTTCGACTCCACCCTGACCGACTACAGCTTCGGGCCCAGCCACCCGATGTCTCCGGTCCGGGTCGACCTCACCATGCGGCTGGCCCTCGAGCTCGGCGTCATCGGGGACCGGCTCGCGCAGGTCCCGGCGCCGATGGCCGACCGCGACGTGATCGCCACCGTGCACAGCGAGGAGCTGATCGAGGCCGTCACCCGGGTCGGCAAGACCCCCGGCGAGATCGACCTGGCGCACGGGCTCGGCACCGACGACAACCCGTGCTTCAGGTCCATGCACCGGGCGGCGGCCCACGTGGTCGGGGCCAGCGTGGAGGCCTGCCGGCAGGTGTGGAGCGGGGAGTCGCTGCACAGCGCCAACATCACCGGGGGCCTGCATCACGCGATGCCCGATCGGGCGAGCGGCTTCTGCATCTACAACGACGTGGCCGTCGGCATCCAGTACCTCCTCGACCAGGGGGCGCAGAAGGTCGCCTACGTCGACGTCGACGTCCACCACGGCGATGGCGTCGAGCAGGTCTTCTGGAACGACCCCCGGGTCCTCACCATCTCCCTGCACGAGACCGGCCAGATCCTCTTCCCCGGCACCGGATTCCCGAACGACCTCGGCGGACCCGACGCGAAGGGCAGCGCCGTCAACGTGGCCCTGCCGCCGGGCACAGCCGACGCCGGCTGGCTGCGGGCGTTCCACGCGGTAGTGCCCCCGCTGCTGCGCGAGTTCCGTCCCGATGTCCTGGTCACCCAGCACGGCTGCGACTCACACATCGAGGATCCACTGGCCCACCTTTTGCTGACCGTCGACGGCCAGCGGGCGGCGTACCTCGCCCTGCACGAGCTGGCCCACGAGGTCGCGGGGGGCCGGTGGGTGGTCACCGGGGGCGGCGGGTACGCCCTGGTCGAGGTGGTGCCGCGGGCCTGGTCCCACCTCCTGGCCATCGTCGGAGGTCGACCGCTCGACCCGGCCACCGACACCCCCGGCGGGTGGCGGGAGTACGTCGCCTCGGCGCTGGGGCGCACCGCGCCGTACCGGATGACCGACGGCCGCAATCCCGGCTTCCGGGACTGGTCGGAGGGCTACGACCCCGGCACCTGGCTGGATCGGGCGATCCATGCCACCCGCACCGAGGCCTTTCCGCTGCACGGTCTCGACCCCCACTACTGAGCGCACTCGAGGCCCTTGTGGGACCTCTAGGCAAGGAGCCACGCCGAGACCTCTTGGGTTACTTCAGTGATTCCCTTCCCCACGAGTCACTTCAGGCCCTATTCTCACGGGACAGCGGTCGTGCTTTCACCGGTGGGGAAGCCGGTGCCGTGCCGCTACAGAAAGATCGGTGCACCATGGCTGACAACTCGTCGTCCGGAGAGATCTCCGAATCGCATTTCCTGACCGTCGCCGAAGTTGCCGCGATGATGCGCGTCTCCAAGATGACTGTCTATCGTCTCGTCCACAGCGGCGAGCTTCCCGCCGTACGGGTGGGACGCTCGTTCCGGGTCCTCGAGCAGGACGTGGACGAGTACCTCCGCAAGAGCTTCTACACCGCCGGCTGACCGGCTGACATCCCGTGGCGCCCCGGCGATCTCGCCGGGGCGACTCGGATTCTGCCCGTTTACCCACGACGGTTAGGCTGTCGGGGTCCTCCGGGCAGGCTCACCGGAGCGGCCCCCAGCGTTCGAGAGGTGTTTTGTGGGTTCAGTCATCAAGAAGCGGCGTAAGCGCATGGCGAAGAAGAAGCACCGCAAGCTGCTGAAGAAGACGCGCGTTCAGCGCCGCAAGCTCGGCAAGTAGCCCACATGGGCAACGGCGGCCGGGTCGTCCTGGTGACGGGGGTCTCCCGAGACCTCGGTCGCCGGTTTGCCGTGTCCATGTCCGCGCACCCCGTGGTCGACCGCGTGATCGGCGTCGACGTCGTTCCCCCGCGGGGGGACCTGGGTGACGTCTCCTTCGTCCGCGCGGACATTCGCAACCCCATCATCGCGAAGGTCATCGCCAAGGAGAACGTCGACACCGTCGTTCACATGAGCGTGATCGCGACCCCCGGCAGCTCCGGCGGCCGGCACACGATGAAGGAGCTCAACGTCATCGGCACCATGCAGCTGCTCGCTGCCTGCCAGAAGGCGCCTGGGCTCCAGCACCTGGTGGTGAAGTCGACCACCACCGTCTATGGCGCCAGCAGCCGCGATCCGGCGATGTTCACCGAGGACATGGAGCCGCGGCGGGCCCACCAGTCCGGCTACTCGAAGGATGCGGCTGAGGTCGAGGGGTACGTCCGCGGGTTCGCCCGTCGTCGTCCAGACGTCCGCGTCGCCATGCTCCGGGCGGCCAATGTGCTCGGTCCGATCGTCCAGAGCCCGATCACGTCGTACTTCCGGCTCCCGGTGATCCCGACCGTCCTCGGCTTCGACCCGCGCATGCAGTTCCTTCACGCCGACGACCTGATCGACGTGCTGCGCCACACCGCCACCTCCGACGTCTCGGGCACGTTCAACGTTGCCGGCGACGGGGTGCTCATGCTCAGCCAGGCGATCCGTCGTCTGCAGCGGCCATCGGTGGCACTGCCGGCCTTCGCCGTCGGCGGAATCGGGTCGGCGCTGCGCTCGGCGCGAGTCGCGGACTTCTCGCCGGAGCAGCTCCGCTTCCTGACCTACGGGCGAGGGGTCGACACCACCAGGATGCGCAACGTTCTCGGCTTCACGCCCAAGTACCGCACCGACGAGGCCTTCGCCGACTTCGCGGCGTCGTTGACGCCGACCGGAGGCCGGACGACCCGCGTGATCGACGGCCTCGCCCACGCGCTCGAGGGCACGGGCCAGGAGCGGAACCGCGAGCTCGAAGGAGCCGACCGTGGGTGACGCCGACATCATCCCGATCGGGACCCGAGGGAAGCCCGGGCGGGGCACGGGTGCCGACAAACCGTCGGCCGCTGCCCGCAACCTCGCCGGCGACCGGGCCACCAGGACGACCACGCCCCGGCAGAAGGTGCAGCAGAAGACGCCTGACGAGTCACGTGAAGAGACCGAGGTCGCGCCCAGCCCGTTCCCCGCCGAGGAGGCCGGCGACGCACAGCCGTCGGCGACTGTCCCGGGCCGCCCGCCGGCAACGGCACGTGAGCGTGGCCCCTTGGCAGGGATTCCGGTCGGCGACTGGCTGGCCGCCTTCCAGTTCGCGGCCAAGGAGCTGTTCGGTGATCAGTGGGAGCCGCAGCTGGCGAGGTTCCTCGCCTTCCTGCGACGCCGGGTGACCGGCGACTACGCCGTCGACGAATACGGCTTCGACCCCGAGGTCACCCAGCGCTTCGTCATGACCGCTCTCCGCCCGATCGCCCAGAAGTGGTTCCGGGTCGAGGTGCGCGGCGCGGACAACATCCCGACCGACGGCGGTGCCCTGGTCGTGTCCAACCACTCGGGCACGATCCCCATGGACGGCCTGATGACCATGGTCTCGATCCACGACGCCACCGGGCGGCACCTTCGCCCGCTCGGCGCCGACCTGGTCTTCCGGCTGCCCGTCGTCAGCAGCATGGCCCGCCGCAGCGGCGCGACCCTGGCCTGCAACGAGGACGCCGAGCGGATGCTCGGCGGTGGCGAGCTGGTGGGGGTCTGGCCCGAGGGTTTCAAGGGGATCGGCAAGCCCTACGGCGAGCGGTACAAGCTGCAGAGGTTCGGTCGGGGCGGTTTCGTCTCGGCAGCGCTGCGCACCGGAGTGCCGATCATCCCGCTGTCCGTGGTCGGCGCCGAAGAGATCTATCCGCTGGTGGGAAACGTCCCGGCCCTGGCCCGTTTGCTGGGTGTCCCCTACATCCCGATCACGCCGTTCTTCCCCCTGCTCGGGCCCCTGGGGTTGGTGCCGTTGCCGTCGAAGTGGCTCCTGGAGTTCGGTGAGCCCATCCGGACCGACGATTACGACGACGGCGCGGCGGACGACCCGATGCTGGTCTTCAACGTGACCGACCAGGTGCGGGAGACGATCCAGCAGACCCTCTACACGCTGCTGATGGACCGGGAGTCGGTCTTCCGCTAAGGATTGAGCAGCGGGTCCGCGACGTCCTCGGTGACCTGACCGGGGTCTGGGAGCTCCGGGACGGTCGAGCCCGAGGCAGGCTTGGACCCAAGGTCACCGGTGAGTGTCTTGGTGAGCTCGTCGATCGGGCTGGAGGAGTCCTGTTTCGTGCCACCGCCAGAGGACGCGGAGGTACCGGCGTCGGGCTGGCCGGTCGGGGCCAGCACGCTGCCGGGAGGTAGCGCGCCGTCGTTGGTCTCGGGCAGCGACGTGGAGCGGTCGCCCGTCCCCTTTCGCTGCTTCTCCGGTGCCACGTTGAGCACGGTGCCTGGGGTGGCGGCGATCCCTCCGCTCGAGGTCTCGTAGCTCGACGTGAGGATGGCCGGGATCTCGTCGATGCCGTCCCCGCCGCATGAGGGGCAGGCCTGCTGTGCCTGGGCGTCGATCTGGGTGAGGATGCGCGCGGCGCGCAGCAGCTCGTCGCGCGCCTGGTCGGGCACCACCGACTCGAGCTCTGTCAGGGTCTGCATGCTCTCGCCGGTGAAGTCGCGCAGCTCGGCGATCGACCTCTCGTCGCCGGTGGTGGCGTAGTCGGTCAGCAGCAGGTCGGAGGCCTCGATGGCCTGCCGGGTGAACGTGTTGAGGGTGTCGGCGATCGCCTCGGCGTCCTCGAGCCGACCGTCGCGGCTCAGGGCGGTGATCTCGGCGAGTCGACCGGATGCGTTGGCCAGCAGCGTGGAGCCCTTGTCGCCCTCGTTGACCGCGATCCCCATCTCGGCGCCCTCGATGAGCCGCTTGAGCGGGTAGAGCGCATCGCCCGGCAGGGCGGACTGCGCGGCCATCGCCATCGAGGTCGTGGCCCCGACGATGGCGACTCCGGCCGCAGCGGCGGCGAGCCGGCGTTCACGTGCGGGACGGCGGGCAGTCCTGCGGGAGGGAAGCGTGAGGCGCGACTCTGCTTCGGCGGCCACGAGCACCGTGTCTGCCGCGGTCATCAGCTGCTCGCGCAGGCCGGCCACGAACTCCGGCCGCGGCTGGGCGGCTGGCGCGTCACGAAGGGACGCCACGATGTCCAGGAAGTCGGCGTAACGAGCGTCGTGGAGCCCACCGGTCGAGGGATCCTCGACCAGGGAGTGGAACTCCTCGGCACGCCGTCGCGCTCCGAAAACCGGGGTCATCGATCCTGTCCTGTCTGCTCGTCGTGCAGCGGGCCGGTGTCCTCGACCCCTGACGCACACTTCAACGACCCTCGGAGGGCGAAGGTTACGGGGTACACGTCACATGTCATTGACGTCTTTCGCGCCGTGTGCATCAGTCCCGGATCCCTTCCGGCATGAGCTTCGCGAGGTTGCGCACACCGCGCAGCTGGAGCTGCTTGATTGCCCCGTCGCTACGCCCGAGTACGGCGGCGGCCTCGGCGATGCTCATCCCCTGGAGGAAGCGCATGATCAGGCAGTCTCGCTGCTCGTCGGGAAGTGACTTCAAGGCCCCGAGGAGGATCTCGTTGGTGAGCCCGGCCAGGACCGACGCCTCCGGACCCTCCGTGGTGTCGTCGTGGGCGCTCATGTCCTCGGTGGTGAGCTCGAGCCGCGTGCGACCTGCCTTGAAGTGGTCGGTGGCCAGGTTGCGGGCGATGGTCATCAGCCAGGCGCCGAAGTCCTTGCCCTGCCAGCGGAAGTTGTTCATGCTCCGCAGCGCCCGGAAGAAGGTCTCCGAGGTGAGGTCCTCGGCCAGCTGCACCGAACGGGTCCGGTAGAAGAGGAACCGGTAGACCGAGGACTGGTAGTGGTCGTAGAGGAGCCCGAATGCGTCGGCGTCGCCGGTGCGGGCCAGCTCGACGAGGGCAATCAGTCGGGTGCGCTCGGCCTCGGACTCCTCCGAGGACGCCGCCTGGTCGGCGTCATCGAAGTTTCCGCCGGTCGAGGCTCCGCTGCTCGCGGTCGGGGCCGGCCCCTGCGTGACCGAGGCCTCGCTGAGCAGGACATTGGGGCCACCGGCAACGGCGACCTGGGGGGCAAGGAGGATCTGGGCAACCGCGTCGCGCAGGGCTTGGAGCCCGCGAGCGACGTCGTAGCCGTCCCTCTGCATTTGAAATGACCCTCCCGGTCAGCGCTTCCCCCGAAGCTCCGGTCATCGTAAAGGCGCAGAGGGGTCGAAGGGAACACCTGTACACCAAAGGTGGCGTGGAGCACGTTGGTAAAGAATTGGCTGAAGCGGGTGGTGGCGGCCCTCAGCGGCGCCGGCCGCGCAGCGCCGCACCGGCGGCGATCGTTCCGCCCACCGCCCCGGCAACTGCGCCGACGGCCACCCCGGCCCGGGCCGCCTTCCGGCCGGTTCGGTAGTCGCGGACCCGCCATCCCATCTGCCTGGCCTTGGCGCGCAGCTTCGCGTCCGGGTTGATGGCACAGGGGTCGCCGACCAGCATCAGCATCGGCAGGTCGTTCCACGAGTCGGAGTACGCCGAGCACTTCTGCAGGTCGAGGTGCTCACGGGCCGCGAGGGCCTTGATCGCCTCCCCCTTGGCCGGCCCGTGGAGCAGGTCACCGACCAGCTTTCCGGTGTAGACGCCGTCCACGTGCTCGGCGACGGTCCCCATCGCGCCGGTGAGGCCGAGACGACTGGCGATGATGCTGGCAATCTCGATCGGCGCGGCCGTCACCAGCCAGACCCGCTGGCCCTGGTCGAGGTGGAGCTGCGCCAGCGCCCGGGTACCTGGCCAGATCCGGTGCGCCATGGCCTCGTCGAAGATCGCCTCCCCGAGCTCCTCGAGCTCGGTGACGGTACGGCCCGCGATGAAGCCGAGGGCGGAGCTACGGGCGCCGGCGACGTGGTCAGGGTCCTCGACCCCGACGACGCGGAAGTAGGCCTGCTTCCACGCGGCGCCCAGGATGTCGCGGGTGGTGAAGAACTTCCGCCGGTGGAGCCCCCGCATCAGGTGGAAGATGCTGGCGCCCTGCATGACGGTGTTGTCGACGTCGAAGAACGCCGCCGAGACCGGGTCAGCCGGGGTGTCCAGGGCCGTCTCGACCTCCGCCGCGGCCGCCGCCGCCTCGCCGGCCAGGACCGAGCGTTGGCGCAGGTTGGGGGGCCTGCGGCGCGAGTCGGCGGGCGGGGTCACATCGGCAGCGTAGACCCCGTCAGGGCACTCCTGCGGGGCGCGTGAAGCGTGTGGAAGGATCGAAGACATGCCTGCTGCGCACGACCTGGCCAACCTGGTCGCCGAGGCGGCGGACGAGCGACCCGAGGCCCTCGCCATCGTCGAGGCGGGTGGACGCAGTCTCACGTGGGCCGAGCTCGAGGACGAGGTGGGCCGGATCGCCACCGGTCTGGGCGCCGCGGGGATCGTGGCGGGACACCGGGTCCTGCTGGCGGTCGGCAACCGGCTCGAGTTCGTCACCACCTACCTGGGCGTGCTGCGTGCCCAGGTGGTCGCCGTACCCGTCAACCCGCGTTCGACGGTCGACGAGCTGGCCCGGCTGATCGCCGATTCGGGGTCGCGCCTCGTGGTCGCCGATCCGCGGACCATCGGCGCGGTTCGTGACGCCGTCTCCATCGTCCGCAGCGCCCTCGACGGGAACGGTGACGTCCTGGACCCGGACTTGGTCTCGCGAGCGGTGCCCCCGCTTGTCGTGGTGATCGGCGAAGCGGCCACCGAGGGCGAGCTGACCCACGACGGGTTGCGTTCCAGTGCCGCCGAGCCCGTGCCGCAGCTGCCGGATCCCGAGAAGCTCGCCGCCCTGCTCTACACCAGCGGTACGTCGGGACGCCCGCGGGCGGCGATGCTCACCCACCGGGCCCTGATCGCCAACCTCGACCAGGTCGCCGCCGTCGAGCCGCCGATGATCCGCGGCGACGACGTCGTGCTCGGCGTGCTCCCGCTCTTCCACGTCTACGGCCTGAACGCGGTCCTCGGTGGTGTCCTCAGGCACCGCGCCAAGCTCGTCCTGGTCGAGCGGTTCGACCCCCAGGACACTCTGGACCTGATCGATGACGAGGCCTGCAGCGTGGTGCCGGTGGCGCCGCCGGTGTTCGCCCACTGGCTGCCGGATGGACATCTCGCCGACCGGCTGGGGCCGGTCCGCCTGATGCTCTCCGGCTCGGCCCCGCTGTCGCCGGACCTGGTCGAGCAGTTCACGGCGAAGACGTCGATCCCGATCCACCAGGGCTACGGGCTCACCGAAGCCGCTCCGGTGGTGACCAGCACGCTGTGCAGCCAGCGCCTGCAGACCCGTTCGGTAGGAGCGGCCCTGCCCGGGATCGACGTCCGGCTCGTGGACGAGCTCGGTCACGAGCCCGAGGGAGAGGACCCTGGCGAGATCCAGATCCGCGGTGCCAACCTCTTCAGCGGCTACTGGCCCCACGGCGCCGAGGGGCCGGACGGCGACGGCTGGTGGCCGACCGGCGACGTCGGCTTCCTCGACGCCTCGGGAGACCTGTTTCTCGTCGACCGGGTCAAGGAGCTGGTCATCGTCAGCGGGTTCAACGTCTACCCGAGCGAGGTCGAGGACGTCCTCCGGGAGGTGTCGGGGGTCGAGGACGCTGCCGTGATCGGCGTCCAGGACGAGCGGACAGGGGAAGCCGTGGTGGCCTACGTGCGGGCACCCGAGGCCGACCCCGCCGTGATCCAGGACGCCTGCCGGAGCCACTGCGAGACGCGGCTGGCCAGGTTCAAGTGGCCGACCCGGATCGAGGTCGTCGACGAGCTTCCACTCACGGTCACCGGCAAGGTCCAGAAGGGGCGGCTGCGCGGAATCGAGCGGCGACGGGCGCTCGGGCTCCTGGAGGACTGAGACACCGTGACCCCGCGGATCACCTTCTACACCCGCACCGGATGCCACCTCTGCGACGAGGGCCGCGCGGTGGTCGAACGTGTCTGCGCGGAGCTGGGGGAGGCGTACGCCGAGGTCGACATCGACACCGACCCGACCCTCGCCGCCAAGTTCGGCGAGGAGGTCCCGGTCACCTTCGTCGACGGTCGCCAGCACGACTTCTGGCGCGTCGACGCCGACCGGCTCCGGTCCTCGCTGCTCACCTGACGCTCGGCCCATGCGGTGGGCCTCGTCACATGTGGTAGTCCGTCATCCGGCTCGGTTTGTTCTCCCGTTCACAAACTCCTACAGTGATCGGGCCGCTTGACCTCCACCGGGTGACACGAGCCCGGGATCCGGGCGGCTGGAGAGAAGAACCAAGTGACCGCACGGACACCCAACGACAGCGTCCGGGACATCCCGGAGGCAACGGTTGCCCGTCTCCCCGTCTACCTCCGCGCCCTCACCACCCTGGTGGACCTCGGCACCCGCACCTGCTCCAGCGAGGAGCTCGCGGCGGCCGCCGGCGTCAACAGCGCGAAGCTTCGCAAGGACCTCTCCTACCTCGGCAGCTACGGCACCCGCGGCGTCGGGTACGACGTCGACTACCTGCGCTACCAGATCGCCCGTGAGATCGGTGTGACCCAGGACTGGCCCGTCGTCATCGTCGGCATCGGAAACCTGGGACATGCGCTCGCCAACTACTCCGGCTTCCGCAGCCGCGGCTTCCGCGTGGTCGCCCTGCTCGACGCCGATCCCCAACGCAAGAACGAGGTCGTTGCCGGAGTTCAGGTCCGCCCGTTCGACGACCTCGAGCGGATCGTCAAGGAGCACGGCGTCGCGATCGGCGTCATCGCCACGCCTGCGGTCGCCGCCCAGGACGTCGTCGACCGAATGGTCGCCTCCGGGATCCGCAGCATCCTGAACTTCGCCCCGACCGTGCTCTCGGTCCCGTCGGGCGTCGACGTCCGCAAGGTCGACCTGTCCATCGAGCTGCAGATCCTCGCCTACCACGAGCAGCGCAAGGCCCAGGAGACCGCGTCATGAGCATTCTCGTGGTGGGCATCTCTCACAAGTCGGCGCCGGTGGCCATCCTCGAACGGGTCGCCCTGGACCGCGACGGCGTCAACAACCTGCTCGGCGACGTGGTGGCCTGCGACCACGTCAGCGAGGCCGTGGTGGTCGCGACCTGCAACCGGCTCGAGATCTACACCGAGGTCGACCGGTTCCACGGCAGCGTCGAGGAAGTCTCCCGGCTGCTCGTCGAGCGCGCCGGTGAGTCGACCGCCGGGATTCTCCCGCACCTCTACGTCCACTACGACGACGGAGCCGTCTCACACCTGTTCCATGTGGCCGCCGGCCTCGACTCGATGGCCGTCGGCGAGGGGCAGATCCTCGGTCAGACCCGCGAGGCGCTGCGCCGGGGCCAGGCACAGGGGACCGTCGGCCCGGCGCTGAACGTGCTCTTCCAGCAAGCCCTCCGCGTCGGCAAGCGGTCGCGGGCCGAGACCGACATCGACCTCGCCGCGCCGTCCCTGGTCAGGGCGGGCCTCGAGCGCGTGGCCGGACCCCTGGGCGGCGTCAAGGACAAGTCCGTCGTGGTCGTGGGCGCCGGGGGCATGGCCAGCCTGGCCACGGCGACGGTCTCGGGGCTGGGTGCGGCCGGGGTCACCGTCGTCAACCGCAGCACGGTCAACGCCGGCCGGCTGGCCGCGGAGTACGACGCCCGGTCGGCGCCGCTGTCGGACCTCCCCGCGACATTGGCCGATGCGGACCTCGTCATCACCTGCACCGGCGCCAACGGGATCCTGCTCGACCTCGACATGGTGCGGTCCGCCCGCCCCGACGCCGCCCCGCTCGCGATCGTCGACCTCGCCCTCCCGCACGACGTCGACCCGACGGTCGCGGCGCTTCCGGAGGTCACCCTGGTCACGCTCGCGGACCTGGCCGACGAGCTGCGCGACAGCGTCGCCGGCAACGAGGTCGACGGCGTACGCCACATCGTGGGCCAGGAGGTCACCGCCTTCCTGACCGCCCGCCGGCAGGCCAGCGTCACCCCCACCGTGGTGGCGCTGCGATCGATGGCGACCGCCGTGGTCGAGGCCGAGATGGAACGCCTGACCTCCCGGCTGCCCCAGCTCGATGACGTCGCCCGGGCCGAGGTGCTGCAGTCCGTGCGCCGGGTCGCCGACAAGCTGCTCCATCAGCCGACCGTCCGGGTCAAGGAGCTGGCCAACGAGACCGGTGCGGTGTCCTACGCCACCGCCCTCGCCGAGCTGTTCGCCCTGGACCCCGAAGCGGTCGACGCCGTCACCCGTCCGGAGGGCATCGCGACCGCCACCCCGGACCGCTCCCGCACGCTGGGGGAGCTGCCATGACCGCGTCCCGGCAGAGCCCCCTGCGACTGGGCACCCGTGCCTCCCTCCTCGCCACGACGCAGTCGCGGACCGTGGCCGACCTCATCCGCGCGCGGCTGGGCCGCGACGTCGAGCTGGTCGAGGTCACGACCGAGGGCGACCGCAATCCGGCGTCCCTGGCAACCCTGGGCGGCACCGGAGTCTTCGTCAGCGCACTCCGCGACGCGCTCCTGCAGGGACGGATCGATGTGGCCGTCCACTCGCTCAAGGACCTCCCCACTGCCCCCCAGGAGGGGGTGGCCCTCGCGGCGTGCCCCGAGCGCGAAGATCCCCGCGACGTGATCGTGGCCCGTGACGGCCTCACCCTCGGTGGGCTGCCTGCGGGCTCCCGGGTCGGCACCGGCTCCCCGCGGCGGGTGGCCCAGCTCCGGGCGCTCGGTCTCGGCTTGGAGATCGCCGACATCCGTGGGAACGTCGACACCAGGATCGGCAAGGTTCGGTCGGGTGAGTACGACGCCGTCATCCTCGCCCGCGCCGGACTGGCCAGGCTTGGTCGGCTCGACGACGCGACCGAGGTGCTCGACCCGCTGCAGATGCTCCCGGCCCCCGGCCAGGGTGCACTGGCGATCGAGTGCCGAGACACCGACGTCGACCTGCTGGGCGAGCTGGCCGAACTGGACGACCCGCGGACGCGGGCCGCAGTCGAGGCTGAGCGGGCCGTGCTCGCCACGCTCGAAGGCGGATGCTCGGCACCGGTCGGCGCGCTGGCCGAGGTCGCAGAGGGGGACGACGGAGACGAGATCTGGATCAGGGCCGTGGCCCTGTCGCATGACGGGACGCTCTCGGTGCGGATGTCCGCATCCGGACGGCCCGCCGACGCCGCAGGCGTCGGGAAGCGCCTGGCGAGCGAGATGCTCGCCGATGGGGCAACACAACTGATGGACGCACCAGCGAAGAGGCAGAACGCATGACGCGAGGCAACACCAGCACCGCCCCCGCGACCACCAATCGCGGTTGGGTCTCCTTTGTGGGCAGTGGCCCCGGCGATCCCGATCTGCTGACGGTTCGTGCCGTCGAGCTGATCGGCAAGGCCGACGTCATCGTCACCGAGGTCCCCGAGCACGAGGAGCTCGTGCGCAAGCTCCTCGGGCTCCCCGCGACCGTCGCCGAGGGCGACGACGCAGGACCGCGGTTCGTGGACGGCGGCTTCGGCGAGGACGGCCAGCCGCTCACGCACGCTGCCCGGGCCAAGGTGATCGTCCGTCACGGCAAGGCCGGCCACCGCGTGGTCCGGCTGATGGCCGGCGACCCCTTCCTCTACGCCTCCGGGCCCGAGGAGGCCCAGGCCTGCGTCAAGGCGGGAATCGGCTTCGAGATCGTCCCGGGTGTCTCCTCGGTGAGTGCGGTCCCGGCCTACGCCGGCATCCCGCTGACCACCAAGCACAGTCGTGAGGTCGCGGTGATCACCTGCGGCGAGAAGATCGACTGGAGCCGCTACATCGACGCTCCCACGCTGGTCCTGCTGTCCGGCGTCGGCTCGATCGCCGAGAACGCGCGAGGCCTGATCGATGCCGGTCGCGACCCGGAGACCCCGGTCGCGATGACCCGGGTCGGCACCACCACGTCCCAGAGCACCGTCACCTCGACCCTCGAGAACATCGCCGCCGACGCCCGGGCCGCCCGGATGACGCCTCCTGCGGTCACCGTGGTCGGCGACGTCGTGAACCTGCGCGAGGCGCTCTCGTGGTTCGAGACCAAGCCGTTGTTCGGCTGGCGGGTCCTGGTGCCGCGCACCAAGGAGCAGGCCGGTTCCCTGACCGCCCGCCTGCGCGAGTACGGCGCCGTGCCCGACGAGGTGCCCACCATCTCCGTCGAGCCGCCGCGCAACCCCCTTCAGATGGACAAGGCCGTGCGCGGCCTCGTCGAGGGCCGCTACGAGTGGATCGCCTTCACCTCGGTCAACGCGGTGAAGGCCGTGCGCGAGAAGTTCGAGGAGTACGGCCTCGACGCCCGCGCCTTCTCGGGGCTCAAGATCGCCGCCGTCGGCGACAAGACCGCCCAGGCGATCGGCGCCTGGGGCCTGCGCGCTGACCTGGTCCCCTCCGGGGAGCAGTCCGCGGCCGGGCTGCTGGCCGACTGGCCGCCGTACGACGACGTACTCGACCCGATCAACCGGGTGTTCCTGCCCCGGGCCGACATCGCCACCGAGAACCTCGTGGCCGGCCTGATCGACCTGGGCTGGGAGTGCGACGACGTCACGGCCTACCGCACCGTGCGAGCCGCGCCGCCTCCGGCGCCGACGCGCGACGCGATCAAGACCGGCAAGTTCGATGCCGTTGTCTTCACGTCCTCGTCGACGGTCCGCAACCTCGTCGGCATCGCCGGGAAGCCGCACCCCTCCACCGTGATCGCGGTGATCGGTCCGGCCACCGCGAAGACCGCCGAGGAGCACGGCCTGCGGGTCGACGTGCTGTCGCCCAAGCCCGACGTCGAGGTGCTCGTCGACGCGCTCGCCGACTTCGGCGCCGCGCGACGGATCGCGCTGCTCGACGCGGGCCAGCCGGTCACCAGGCCCTCGGAGCGCAAGCCTTCCGGGCGCCGGAAGGCCACCTCATCGCGCTAGAGTCACCGCGATGAGCAAGGACGAGGGCGCCGCAAAGGTCGCCGGGCCGACGGTCCGGCCCCGCCGTCTTCGCACCACGCCGGCCATGCGCCGGATGGTGGCCGAGACCCTGGTGCAGCCCGGCCACCTCGTGCTGCCGGTGTTCGTCCGCGAGGGCATCGACGCACCCGTCCCGATCACCTCGATGCCCGGCGTCGTCCAGCACACCCGCTCCACGCTCCTGAAGGCGGTCAACGAGGCCGCCGAGCTGGGTCTCGGCGGGGTCATGCTGTTCGGCATCCCCGTCGAGAAGGACGCCACCGGGTCCGGCGCGAGCGACCCGTCCGGAATCCTCAACCGCAGCCTGAACGACGTCGTCGCCGAGGTCGGTGACGCGCTGACGGTGATGAGCGACCTGTGCCTCGACGAGTTCACCGACCACGGCCACTGCGGTGTCCTCACCCCCGACGGCCGCGTCGACAACGACCGGACGCTCGAGGCGTACGCCGCGATGGCCCTCGCCCAGGCCGACGCCGGCGTCGACATGGTCGCCCCCAGCGGGATGATGGACGGACAGGTCGCAGTGATCCGCTCCGCCCTGGACCGCGACCGGCACACCGAGGTCTCGATCCTCGCGTACTCCGCGAAGTACGCCTCCGCGTTCTACGGACCGTTCCGCGAAGCCGTGGCCTCCACCCTCCGGGGGGACCGCCGCACCTACCAGCAGGACCCGGCCAACGCCCGTGAGGGCGTCCGGGAGGCGTTGCTCGACATCGAGCAGGGCGCCGACATCGTGATGGTGAAGCCGGCGCTGGGCTACCTCGACGTGCTCCGCCGCGTTCGTGACGCGGTCGAGGTTCCGGTCGCGGCCTACAACGTGTCCGGCGAGTACGCCATGGTCGAGGCGGCCGCTGCCCAGGGCTGGGTCGACCGGGAAGCCGCGATCCTGGAGTCGCTCACCTCGATCCGTCGGGCCGGCGCCGACGTGATCCTGACCTACTGGGCGATCGAGGCCGCCCGCCTCCTCACCCGTTAAAAGCGCTGACCCGCCCGAAACCTTCGGGCGGGCCAGCGATTTGGTCAGCGGATCAGGGATTCAGAAGATCCTGCACGCACGCGTCCAATTGAGCGGGAGTCGCGATGGGGCCTAGCCGGTCCCGGCACCGATCGAGCGCCTCGGCGTGGGTCAGCACGTCCGGGAGCGGCTGCGGCGCGCTCGGGGGCGGCGGGAGGTTCGGGGTCGGCAGGTTCGGGCCGCCGCCGTCATTCGGGGGCTCGGGGGTGTTGACGGGCTCCGAGGGGCCGTCGCCATCGGTGCCGCCCGTGGGGTTGTCACCGCCGGTGGATCCGCCGTTGTTGCTGACGGGTGCCGTGGCGGGTCCGCCGCCCGCGGGACCGGACTGTTTCGGTCCCTGCTTGGCCGGAGCGGCCGGCGGGGTCGGGTCGGGGACGAAGTAACCAGCGGACGTGGTGCCGTTGGGCACCGAGGTGAAGTCGCCGGCGCTGTAGGCGTTCATGATCGACAGCACCAGGTCGACGTAGGACTGGCTGTGGTTGTAGCGGAAGACCGAGGCGCGCTGGCCGGCTTCGGTGGAGAGGTCGTCGTCCCCGGAGCAGAGGTAGACGGCGCTGGCCAGGGCGGCATCGTCGATGTCCTGCGGGTTGCGCTCAGCGTCGCCGTCGGCGTCGACGCCCACGACCCGCCAGGTGGACGGGATGAACTGCATCGGACCGACCGCGCGGTCGAACTTCGCGTCGGAGTCGTAGAGGCCGGCGTCGGAGTCGGCGATGCGGGCGGTGTTGTTGGAGCCGTCGAGCGCGATGCCGAAGATGCCCGGGGTCGCCAGGCCTTCGGAGTTCAGGCTGTTGCCGTTGACCCGGCCGTGGTCGGACTCGACCCGGCCGATGGCGGCGATCAGCTGCCACGGGATGTTGCACGACTTGTCGGCTGTGTTGATCACGGTTTCGGCCCGCTGGTAGGCCGCGAGGGCGGCTGCGGGGATGCCCATGGTCGAGGCGTTGGCCACGATGGTCTTGGTGTTGCCCGAGATACCGGGGGCGGTCACGCCCGGCTTGGACACGCTGGCCGGGGCCTCGATCGCCTGGGTCGGGATGCTGGTGCCGTCGGGGAGTGTCCGGGAGTCGTCCTGCGCTGCCGCGGTGGTCGCACCGGCACCGGCGAGGCTCGCCGTCACGGCGGTCGACAGCAGCGCCAGCGGCAACAGCGCGGACGCCTTCTGCAATCGGCCGAACTTCGGTGCGGACATGTGTGGCTCTCTCCCTCGATTGACTCTACCGGTGTGCGTTTCCCTCAGACACAGGTACTGATCCAACGAATGTTGTCACATGTAGTTACGTCAGGCTCTCGAGTGTGACGGAGGTCCCAACGCTCCCCAGGCATGTAGTGAACCCTTCCCGCAGGTCATAAACGTAAAACGCGGTCAAGGCAAAATTGTCTGGACCTTGAGCCGGGCCGAGGCGGGACCTGCCACCCGCGTGGCTGGTGCGGTCAGGGAGAATGAGCCGGTGCCATCCGACGACCGGGCCGATCACCCCTCCTCCGCGGCCTGGTTCGACCGTGCCCGCGCGGTGACGCCGGGCGGGGTGAACTCCCCGGTCCGCGCCTTCAACGCCGTGGGCGGAACCCCCCGGTTCATCCGTTCCGCCAAGGGCGCGTGGCTCACCGACGTCGACGGCAACGACTACGTCGACCTGATCGGCTCCTGGGGTCCGATGCTGCTCGGCCACGCCCACCCTGAGGTGCTCGCGGCCGTTGCCGAGGCGGTCAATCGCGGCACGTCGTACGGCGCCCCCACCACGCCCGAGGTCGAGCTCGCGGAGGAGATCGCGACCCGCACCCCGGTCGAGCGGGTCCGCTTCGTGTCGTCGGGCACCGAAGCCACCATGTCCGCGATCCGACTGGCCCGCGGCTTCACCGGCCGGGACCTGGTGGTGAAGTTCGCCGGCTGCTACCACGGGCACGTCGACGCGCTGCTGGCGTCGGCCGGATCCGGCCTCGCCACGTTTGCCGTCCCCGGCACTCCCGGGGTCCCGGAGGCCTCGACCGCGTTGACCCTCGTGCTGCCCTACCACGACCGGGCCGCGGTGGAGAAGGTGTTCGCCGAGCACGGCGACCGGATCGCGTGCCTGATCACCGAGGCGGCGCCGGGAAACATGGGGGTGATCCCGCCCGAGCCAGGGTTCAACGCCTTCCTCGCCGAGACCTGCGCGCGGCACGGCGCCCTCTTCGTCAGCGACGAGGTGATGACCGGCTTCCGGGCGTCCTCGCGCGGTCAGTGGGGTCTCGACGGCGCGGTGGAGGGATGGCGGCCCGACCTGGTCACCTTCGGCAAGGTCATCGGGGGCGGCTTCCCCGCGGCGGCGTTCGGCGGCCGGGCCGACGTGATGTCCCGGCTCGCCCCCGAGGGGCCGGTCTACCAGGCCGGGACCCTGTCGGGGAACCCGGTGGCCACCACGGCCGGGCTGACCACCCTCCGGCTGGCCACCGACGAGGTCTACGCCCACCTCACGACCGCCGGGGGGACGGTCAAGGCAGGCGTCGCCGAAGCGCTGACCGCGGCCGGCGTGCCGCATGTCGTTCAGTCCAACGGCACGATGTTCTCGGTGTTCTTCACCGGGGAGCCGGTGCGCGACTTCGACGACGCCTCGGCTCAGGACGTCTCGGCGTTCGCGGCCTTCTTCCACGCCATGCTGGACGCGGGAGTCCACCTGCCGCCGTCGGCGTACGAAGCGTGGTTCCTGTCCGCAGCCCACGACGACCGCGCGGTGCAGGCCGTGCTCGACGCCCTGCCAGCGGCCGCCCGGGCGGCGGCCAGAGATGGAGAGAGATGACCGACGAGACGATCGTCCACCTGCTGCGGCACGGGGAGGTCCACAACCCCACCGGCGTCCTCTATGGACGCAACCAGGGCTACCACCTCTCCGACCTGGGACGGCAGATGGCCGAGCAGGTCGCCGGCACCATCAAGGACCGCGACATCACCCACCTGGTCGCGTCCCCGCTGGAGCGTGCGCAGGAGACCGCGCGCCCCCTGGCCGATGCCCGCGGCCTGGAGATCGTCACCGACGACCGCGTGATCGAGTCGACCAACGTCTTCGTGGGCCAGCGGTTCGGCAAGACCGTCCGGCCGTTGCGCAGGCCCGCCGCGTGGCGGTACCTCTGGAACCCTTTTCGACCCTCGTGGGGCGAGCCTTACAAGGAGCTCGTCGCCCGGATGATGGCCGCTGTCGAGGATGCACGGGACGCGGCTCGCGGCCACGAGGCGGTGATCGTCTCCCACCAGCTGCCGATCTGGATCACCCGGCTGCACGTGGAGCGCCGGTCCTTCCTGCACGACCCGCGCAAGCGGCAGTGCACGCTGTGCTCACTGACCTCGCTGCACTTCACGGACGGCACCCTCACGCAGGTGTCCTACTCCGAGCCTGCGGGCGACCTGATCCCCGCCCGCGACAAGGGCGCACCGTTCTCGGCCGGCGGAGCCCCCGAGGAGCGCCGGCCCTGAGCGCTTCCGCCCGCCCCCTTCCCCTCCTGCTGTGCGTCGTGCTGCTCGTGGGCTGTTCGAGCCTGCAGGGAACAGGGGACAAGGGGTACATCGCGGGCGAGGGTGTCGTGACCGAGATCGCTGCCGCCCAGAGGGGCGCTCCGGTCCAGCTGGCGGGTGAGTCCCTGTCGGGCGAGCCGCTCGACCTGGCGGACCATCGTGGCCAGGTGGTGGTGGTGAACACCTGGTGGTCAGGATGCGCGCCCTGCCGGACCGAGATGCCGATGCTCGTGGAGGCGGACGGAGAATTGGAGGCGGAGTTCGTCGGCATCAACATCCGTGACGCCAGTCCGCAGCAGGGACGGGCGTTCGAGCGGAACCTGGGCGTCGACTACCCCTCGCTCTACGAGCCCGGCGGGGAGGCCTTGCTCGCGTTCTCCGGCAGGGTCAGCCTGAACAGCATCCCCACCACGGCGGTGCTCGACCGAGAAGGACGCGTGGCCGCCGTCATCTCCGGTCCGATTCCGTCCAAGCTCACGTTGATCGAGGTCGTCGAGGACGTGGTGGCGGAGCAGCGCGATGGGTGACTGGTTCCGGGACACCGCCTTGTCCGGGTCGTTGGTGCTGGCCCTCCCGGTGGCTCTCGTGGCCGGGCTGGTCTCCTTCTTCTCGCCCTGCGTCATCCCCTTGCTGCCGGGCTACCTCTCCTACGCGACCGGTCTGTCCGGCGCCGACCTCGAGCACGCGCGCCGCGGGCGGATGGTCGCCGGGGCCGTCCTGTTCGTGCTGGGCTTTGCCGTCGTCTTCGTTGCGTTGGGCACGCTGTCGGGCGCGCTGGGCTCCTGGCTCGTCACCTGGCGTCGTGAGCTCACGGTCGTCCTCGGAGCGTTCACCATCCTGCTCGGGCTGGTCTTCGCCGGGGTCATCCCACTTCTCCAGCGTGACTGGCGGGTCCACACCGTGCCGGCAGTCGGGCTGGCGGCCGCGCCGGTCCTCGGCTTCCTGTTCGGAGTGGGCTGGACGCCCTGCATCGGTCCGACGCTGGCCGCGATCAACACCCTGTCCATCAACGAGGCCACCGCCGCCCGGGGGGCCGTGCTCTCCGCGGTCTACGCCCTCGGTCTGGGCCTGCCGTTCATCGCCGCCGGGGTGTTCTACCAGCGGGCGCTCGGTGCCTTCGGCTGGGTACGCCGCCACCAGGTGTGGGTGATGCGCGCCGGCGGGCTGATGCTGGTCGCCGTGGGTGTGCTGCTGGTGACCGGCTGGTGGGACTCGGCCGTCACCTGGCTGCAGATCAATCTCGTCTCCTCCACGGAGACGGTGGTATGACCACCCCAACGGATCGCTCGCTGCGCTCCCGATCCGCCGGGGTGGTATGACCACCCCAACGGATCGCTCGCTGCGCTCCCGATCCGCCGGGGACCCCACGTTGCTCGATCGCAGACCCGGTGAGCTGACGCTCACCGAGATGCTGCGCTGGGGCTGGCGCCAGCTCACCTCGATGCGCACCGCGCTGATCCTGCTGCTCCTGCTCGCCCTCGCGGCGATCCCGGGGTCGGTGGTGCCGCAGAGCGACGTGGACTCGCTGCAGACCTCCCGCTGGCAGGACGCGCACCCCAACCTGACGCCGGTCTACGAGAAGCTCGGGTTGTTCTCGGTCTACGACTCCCCGTGGTTCTCGGCGATCTACATCCTGCTGATGGTCTCCCTCATCGGCTGCTTCGTCCCGCGGACGTTCGTCTACTGGAGGGCGATGCGCGCCGCTCCACCGCCCGCCCCCCGCAACCTTGCTCGCCTGCCGGAACACGCGTCGTACGACGCCGAGGGGACGCCGGACGAGGCCCTCGCGGCCGCCGAGGCCGAGCTGAAGAGGCGACACTTCCGCGTCGTGCGGACCGACGATGCGGTGTCGGCGGAGCGCGGGCACCTGCGCGAGGCGGGCAATCTGCTGTTCCACGTGTCGGTGCTGGTGGTGCTGGTCGGCTTCGCGCTGGGCAGCCTCTTCGGCTACCGCGGGGGCGTGATCCTCGTGGTGGGCAACGGGTTCTCCAACAACCTCACGCAGTACGACGACTTCGTGCCCGGCAGCCTGTTCACCTCCGACGACATGGAGCCGTTCACGTTCGACGTCACCGACTTCGACGTCGACTGGCTGACCGAGGGCCCCAGCAAGGGGCAGGCCCGGGGTTTCGTCTCCCACCTGGAGTACCGCGAGACGCCGACCGCCGAGCCCCGTGACTACGACCTCAAGGTCAACCACCCGCTCACGATCGGGGAGACCGAAGTGTTCCTGATCGGGCACGGCTACGCCCCGGTGATCACCATCCGCGACGGTCAGGGCGACGTCGCCTACAGCGGGCCGACGATCTTCCTGCCCACCGACCAGACGTTCCGGTCCTTCGGCGTGGTCAAGGCGCCGGACGCCAAGCCGGCCCAGATCGGGTTGGAGGGCGAGTTCTACCCGACCTACGCGTTCACCGAGGAGAGGGGCCCGTTCTCGGCGTTCGGGCAGGCGGCCAACCCGGCGATCTCGATGCTCGTCTACGCGGGCGACCTCGGCATGGACTCCGGGCAGCCGCAGTCGGTCTACCAGCTCGACAAGGCCGGCGCGGATCTCGTGCGGAAGCCGGACGGGTCGATGTTCCGGGTGGACCTGGCGCCGGGGCAGAAGGTCGAGCTGCCGGACGGGATGGGGACGGTCAGCTTCGACGGGGTCCAGCGGTGGAACAAGATCCAGATCAGCCGGACCCCGGGCAAGCTGGTCGCGCTCGCGGGCGTCGTACTCGCCTTGATCGGGCTGCTGGGATCTCTCTTCATCCGGCCCCGCCGGATCTGGGTGCGGGCCCACCAGGGCGACAGGAGGACCCACGTCGAGGTGGCCGGACTCGACCGCTCCGGAGGCGGTGATCTGTCCGCGGAGCTGCATGAGATCGTGGGGGCGCTCGGCGCGGGAACACCTGCGGACCGCAGGGAGGAGGAGTCGTGACCGATCGGTCGTGGGAGATCCTCAGCAACCAGTTCGTCGCCGTGGCCGGCGTGCTCTACTTCCTCGCTCTGCTCTCGCACCTGGTCGAGTGGTCGGCTCTTCGGAGGCTGCCCGCGGACGAGGTCGTCACCACCGGCCGGACCGCGCTGTTCGGCCGCCTCGGCCTGATCCTGACCGGCATGGCCGTCCTCGCCCACCTGGTCGCCCTGGTCGCGCGCGGGATGGCCGCGGACCCGAACCGGGTGCCCTGGGGCAACATGTACGAGTTCACCCTCAGCGGCACGTTCGTGGTCGCCGCTGCGTACCTCCTGTTGCGCGGGCGCCTCGGGCTGGCGTGGATGGCGCCGATCGTGATCACGCTCGTGCTGTCGCTGCTGATGGCCGACGTCATCTGGCTCCACGAACCGGTCGCGCCCCTCACCGAGGCGCTCTTCTCGCCCTGGCTGGTCATCCACGTGGTCTCGGCGATCCTGGCGACCGGCGCCTTCACCCTGGCCGGGATCTGCTCGGCGCTGTACCTGGTGAAGGACCGCGCCCGTCCGCGCCAGTCCGGCTACCTCGCCCGGGTCCCGTCACCCGCGGTCCTGGACCGCGTGGCCTACCGCCTGCACTCCTTCGGCTTCCCGGTCTGGACGTTCGCGGTGCTGATCACCGGTCCGATCTGGGCCCACCAGGCTTGGAGCAGCTACTGGAACTGGGATCCCAAGGAGGTGTGGGCGTTCATCACCTGGGTGGTGTACGCCGCCTACCTGCACGCCCGCTCGACGGCGGGGTGGAAGGGCCGCAATGCCGCGATCGTCGCCCTGGTCGCGCTCGCGACCCTGTGGTTCAACTTCATCGGCATCAACTTCTTCTCCTCGACCAGCCAGCACTCCTACGCGAGCGGGTCGGTGCAGGTCGAGCCGAGCGGCTGACGTCAGGGGCTGCTGGGATCAGGGTCCTCGGGCTTGCGACGTCGGAGCCGCTTCCGGTCCAGGTCGCGAAGGAAGTCGGGGTCGTCGTCCGGGCCGAAGGGCCGCCGGTCGGCGCCGCGCTCCGGGAACAGGCCGCGACGCTGGATCACGCGCGTGGTGAAGTAGATCGCGGCCGCCAGCAGGATGACGACCAGCAGGAACTTGAGCACGCCTCCAATGTAAGCCCGGGCTGGTCAGACGGCACCTTCGAGCGCCGTCGGCTCCAGCCAGCCCCACCCATGCGCAGGACGCTCGAACGGGACGGCGCCCGCGCTGGGTGCGCGGGCTGGTCTAAACCTGAGGTTGGCGCTGCCATGGGCTGGGTAGGGAGCCAGCATGACCACCGCGACCCCGGCCTGGGACGGTTCCAATCATGGGGAGTCGTCGCTGCACGCAAAGATGAGCGCCGCCCTGGGGGACCAGGCCCAGATCGAAGGCGTGGCGATCGATCACGCCACCGGAGTGATTGACGTCGCGGTCGGCCTCCCGAGCGACCTTGCCGGACCCGAGCTCGACATCCGCTACACCTGGGTCCAATGGAACCTGGAGAGCTTGATCGCCCGCGCCTTCCCAGCCAAGGGTCTGAGGATCGGTCAAGTCCACATCGTCTAGGCGGACGTGACGGCGAAACCGGGCCGGGTGCGCCGGCTACTGGGCGGGCGGCCGGTACTTGACCTGACCGGCCCGCAGCCATCGACCCGTTGTGACCTCCTACGCTCCCGCCCTCGGGAAGCCACCCGCAACTGTCGCCTAGGCTGGGCGGGTGAAGGAGTTCATCGTCTACACCGCGATGCGGATCGGCCTGTTCGTGGGCAGCCTGGTGGTGGTCGTCGGGGTCTGGACGCTGTTCGCCGACGCAGTGCCGGTCTTCTGGTCGTTCGTGATCGCGCTCGTGCTGTCCGGCGTGGCGTCGTACTTCCTGCTGCGGCGCCAGCGCGAGGCGTTCGCCCGGCGGGTGGAGCGGCGCGCCGAGCGGATGCAGGAGCGGTTCGCGCAGTCGAAGTCCAAGGAGGACGTGGACTGACATGGTCGACGACGGCGGTTGCTGCAGGGTCGGTGACCACTCCGACCCGAACGCGCGCGCCTGGCTGAACGAGGCCATCCGCCGGGTCGAGGCCGACGCGAACCGGTCCGCGGACACCCACCTGCACGTCTTCCCGCTGCCGGCCCGGTGGGGGATCGACCTCTACCTCAAGGACGAGTCGGTCCACCCGACCGGCTCCCTCAAGCACCGCCTGGCCCGGTCGCTGTTCCTGCACGCCCTCTGCAACGGGTGGATCGGCGAGGGCACCACGATCATCGAGGCGTCGTCGGGATCCACGGCCGTCTCGGAGGCCTACTTCGCCCGGCTCCTCGACCTGCCGTTCGTCGCGGTCATGCCGCGGTCCACGTCGCCGGAGAAGATCGAGCTGATCGAGTTCCAGGGCGGCCGCTGCCACCTCGTGGACGACCCGTCCTCGATCTACGACGAGTCGCGACGCCTGGCGCAGGAGACCGGCGGCCACTACCTCGACCAGTTCACCTACGCCGAGCGCGCGACCGACTGGCGCGGCAACAACAACATCGCCGAATCGATCTTCAGCCAGCTGGCGCACGAGCGGCATCCGATCCCGACGTGGGTGGTCGTCGGCGCCGGCACGGGCGGTACGTCGGCGACGATCGGCCGGTTCATCCGCTACCGCCGCCACGACACCCGGATGTGCGTGGTCGACCCGGAGAACTCCGCGTTCTTCCAGGGGTGGAGCGAGAACGACCCCTCCGCGACCGGCTCCGGCTCCCGGATCGAGGGGATCGGCCGGCCACGGGTGGAGCCGTCGTTCCTCCCGAACGTGGTCGACTGCATGATCTCGGTGCCCGACGGCGCCTCGATCGCGGCCGCCCGCTGGTGCTCGTCCGTCACCGGCCGCCTGGTCGGCGGCTCGACCGGCACCGCGATGTGGGGCGCCCTGCGTCTGGTCGCCGGGATGAGGTCGCGGGGCGAGACCGGGTCGGTCGTGACGCTGCTCTGCGACGGAGGCGAGCGCTACACCCACACCTACTACGACGACGCGTGGCTGGCCGACCAGGGCGTCGACATCGCGCCGTACACCGCCACGCTGGAGAAGTTCGCCGAGACGGGGGAGTGGGTCGAGCCGTCGAGCTGAGAGAAGCCCTAGTCGCGGCGACGGTTGAGCTGCCGCCGGACCCGGCTCTCGGACTGGCCGAGCACCTTCGCCATCAGCTGCACCCGGAACTTCCAGGCCAGGAACCCGACGACGACGAGCGCCACGATGATCAGGAACGTCATGGGGCAAGAGTACGGCGTCGTCCCAGCGCCATAACCGGATGCGGCGCCGCGCGGCCATGGCTAGGTTGGCGGACGTGGAGCTGACGTTCAGGACCCTCGACCCGCGCGACGACTCCCCCGAGACGACCCGGCTGCTCAAGGGGTGGCTGGAGGGCCTGCTGCGGGGGTTCCACGACGCACGGCCCAAGCCGGAGTCCTGGGACGTCTTTCTCGCGTGCATGCGCGAGGACGGCGCGATGGTCCGCGGCGCCTGGCTGCCCGACGGTGAGTTCGGCGCCGGCCCGGTGCCGGTGGCGACGTACTCCAGCCTGGCCGGCTCGCTCAACACCGGCCGCCGCGAGCTCCCGCTCCAGATGATCACCGACGTCACGGTCAGTCCCGCGCACCGACGTCAAGGACTGCTGCGCAGGATGATCACCGACGACCTCGCCGACGCAGCCGACCGTGGGCTGCCGCTGGCCGCGCTGACCGTCTCGGAGACCACGATCTACGGACGCTTCGGCTTCGGGCTTTCCACGTGGCGGCACCGGATCCAGGTCGACACCACCAACCGGTTCGGGCTGCGTGACTTCGTCGACGCGGGCCGGATGGAGCTCGCCGATCCGACCGAGATCTGGCCGGTGATGCAGCGCAACTTCGCGGCGTTCCACGAGCGCTCGCGCGGATCGGTGTCACGGCCGTCGTTCTACCGGCCCTGGCTGACCGGCTCCTTCGACTTCCAGGAGCAGGGGCCGAACACCAGGCTCCGCGCGGCCGTCCACCTGGGTGCCACGGGTGAGCCGGACGGGCATGTGGTCTATCAGCACGGCGGGTACGACGACGTCCCCGGCGGCAAGGTCAAGGTGCAGGACCTGGTGGCGGCCGATCCCGGTGTGTATCTCGCGCTGTGGCGGTTCCTCGCCGACATCGACCTGTGCGCCCGGGTCGAGTGGAACAACTCCTCCGCCGACGACCCACTGGTGTGGGCGCTGACCGACACGTCGTGCCGCAAGGTCTCCAAGGTCGACGACCACATCTGGGTGCGCGTGCTCGACGTGGTGACGGCCCTCGAGGGGCGTCCCTGGGCCTCGGACGGCTCGGTCGTGCTGGGCGTGAGCGACCCGCTCGGCCACGCCGGGGGCAGCTTCCGGGTGACGGTCAAGGAGGGCGAGGCGTCCGTCGAGCCCGTGGCGGAGGAGCCCGAGGTGACCGTCGATGCGGAGACCCTCGGCGCGCTCTACCTGGGCGGGGTCGCCGTCGACACTCTCGCGGCAGCCGGCCGGATCCGCGGAGCGGACGACGCGGTGCGGAAGTGGGCGGCGATGGCCGACCTCCTGGGCGTGCCGTTCAGCCTGACGAGCTTCTGACTCGCGCGCCAGGAGGATCCTCGGGCGGAACCGGTGACGACGGCCGCCACTCGCGTCTGATCAGCCCGTACACCCACGAGTCCGACACCTCGCCGTTCACGACGCAGTCTTCCCGCAACGTCCCTTCACGTACGAACCCGAGCTTCTCCAGGACGCGGGCAGATGCCGCGTTGCGCGTATCGGTCTCGGCCCGGACCCGATTCAGGTCCAGCGTGTCGAATGCCCACTGCAGCAAGGCGCGCGCGGCCTCCGTCGCGTAGCCATGGCCCCAGGCTGCATCGTCGAAGCAGTAGCCCATCGACGCGCTGCGGTAGGCCGGGTTCCAGCGGGTCAGACTGCACCAGCCGATGAACGCCTCGTCGGAGACACGGTCCACGGCCAGCCGGGTCCCGGTGCCTTCCTCTGCCATCTCCTGGCAAGCCGTGATGAACCGCTCGGCGCGCACACGTTCGCTCCAGGGCGGCGCGTCCCAGTAGCGCAGTACGTGGGCGCTGCTGTGCAGCGCGAAGAGGGCGTCCGCGTCCGCGTCGTTGAACTGACGCAGTCGCAGGCGAGTGGTGTGGAGCGTGGGGGTGGGCAGCGACATGCGTGCCATATTGCCTCGGACCGTCTGGGTCACCGATGCCCAGTAGGTTTGGCTGGTGACCACCGCTGCCGGGAGTCGGCTCCCGGACCGTGCCCGCGTCGTCGTCATCGGCGGGGGTGTGATCGGCTGCTCCGTCGCCTACCACCTCGCCCATGCTGGCTGGAGCGACGTACTCCTGCTCGAGCGCGATCGCCTCACCTCCGGCAGCACGTGGCACGCCGCGGGACTGATGACCTGCTTCGGGTCGACGTCGGAGACTTCAACCGCGATCCGGCTGTACTCCCGAGACCTCTACGCACGCCTGGAGGAGGAGACCGGGCAGGCCACCGGATTCAAGCCGGTCGGGCTCATCGAGGCGGCAGCCGATGAGGCCCGCCTGGAGGAGTACCGCCGGGTCGCTGCCTTCCAGCGGCACCTCGGGCTGGAGGTCGAGGAGATCTCGCCCCGGGAGATGGCCGGCCTCTTCCCCTGGGCGAAGACCGACGACCTGGTTGCCGGCTTCCACGTCCCGGGCGACGGACGGGTCAATCCCGTCGACGTCACCCTCGCCCTGGCCAAGGGCGCCCGACGGCTCGGCGTGCAGATCGTCGAGAGCGTCTCGGTCGAGGACGTGCTCACCGACCGCGGACGCGCGACGGGTGTCCGGGTGTCCACGGGTACGCCCGGTGAGACGACGGAGATCGAGGCCGAGTACGTCGTCAACTGCGCCGGCATGTGGGCGCGCGAGCTGGGGGCGAGGAACGGACTCGTGATTCCCAACCAGGCGGCCGAGCACTACTACCTGATCACCGACACCATCGACGGGCTCGATCCCGACGCGCCGGTGTTCGAGGACCCGGCGTCGTACGGCTACTACCGCGAGGAGGGGGGCGGGATGATGGTCGGCCTCTTCGAGCCGCAGGCGGCACCGTGGAAGGTCGACGGCATCCCGCGGGGCTTCTCCTTCGGCAAGATCCCGCCCGACTGGGACCGGATGGGCCCCTTCCTGGAGAGGGCCATGGCTCGCGTCCCGGTCACCCTCGAGGTCGGCGTTCGCACCTTTTTCTGTGGTCCGGAGTCCTTCACGCCCGACCTCGCCCCCGCCGTCGGCGAGGCTCCCGGGATCCGCAACTACTTCGTCGCCGCGGGCATGAACTCAGTAGGCATCCTCTCCGCCGGCGGCCTCGGCCGCGTGCTGGCCCACTGGATCACCACCGGCCGGCCGGACGTCGACGTCACCGGTTTCAACGTCGACAGGTTCCGCCCGTGGCAGAACGACGACGCCTACCGCGCCGCGCGCACGACGGAAATCCTCGGCACGGTGTACGCCGCGCACACCCCGGGACAGCAACTGCACACCGCCCGCAACACACTTCTCTCGCCGGTCCACGAGCGGCTGGTCGAGCAGGGCGGCTACCTGCGCGAGGTGTCGGGCTGGGAGGGCGCCGACTGGTTCGCCGGTCCAGGCACCACCCCTGCTGCGGAGCCAACATGGGGCCGGGCGCCCTGGTTCGAGCAGTGGGAGGCCGAGCACCGGGCCGTCCGCGAGGGCGTCGGCCTGATGGACATGAGCTTCATGGCGAAGTTCCGGGTGCAGGGAGCCGACGCCGGCGACGTACTCGACCGGGTCTCCGCAGGACCCGTGAACGAGAAGGCCGAGACGATCACCTACACCCAGTGGCTCGACGAGGACGGCCGAATCGAGGGCGACCTGACCGTCACCAAGCTGAGCGAAGGCGACTTCTTCGTGGTCGCGTCCGACACCGCGCACGGCCACGCGCTGGCGTGGCTGGCGCGCCACGTCGGAGACGCCGACTGCACGGTCACCGATGTCACTGCCGACTACGGTCAGCTCAACGTCCAGGGACCCCGGTCGCGCGAGGTGCTCGCCGGGCTGACCGACGCCGACCTCTCGACGGAGGTGTTCGGCTTCCGCACCGCGCGCCACATCGAGCTCGCCGACGTGGAGGTGCTGTGCGTGCGGATCACGTACCTCGGCGAGCTGGGCTACGAGCTCTACGTCCCGGCGGCCGACACCCTGCGCGTGTACGACGCGCTGCAGGACGCCGGGGCGGCGTCCGGGCTGCGGCCGGTGGGGCTCAAGGCGCTGGCCTCGCTGCGGATGGAAAAGGGCTACCGCGACTTCGGCCACGACATCGACAACACCGACTGCCCGCTCGAGGCGGGCCTCGGGTTTGCGCTCGCCCTGGACAAGCCGGGTGGCTTCGTCGGTCGTGACGCGGTGCTGGCCCGCAAGTCAGCCAACGCCGCAGCGGGCGGGATGGGTCAGCGGATCGTGCAGATCCGGGTGCTGGACCCCGAACCTCTGCTGTACCACGCGGAGGTCCTCCACCGCGACGGTGAGGCGGTCGGCTACGTCCGGGCGGCGTCGTACGGCTGGACGCTCGGCGGGGCGGTCGGCCTGGCCATGGTCTGCGGTGGCGGCGAACCGGTCACCCCCGACTGGCTCAAGTCCGGCACCTGGGAGGTCGACATCGCCGGCGTCCGGCACCCGGTCGAGGTGTCGCTGCGCCCGATGTACGACCCGACCTCGGCACGGGTCAAGGTGTAGGCCTGCGAGTGGCTCCAGCCCTCCATTCCGACGAGATCCCGATCGATGCCGACTTGGTCCGCGAGCTCGTGAGCCGGGCGATGCCCGCATCCGCTGACCAGCCGGTTCGCCGGCTCGAACCCGAGCGCGAGTATCCGGAGCGCTGGTCGGCGGTCCGCTGGATCGATGGCACATCCCGAGGTGGTCGATCCGGACACATCCGTCGATTGACGTCGCCAAGACCTGGCGAAGAACCTGGCCACGGTGGTGTCTTGCGCACCGGTGGGTTCACGACGATTGGCGACTTGGGGGCATCAAACCGTCCTTCGGTCTGCATCAACCCGCCACTCATCCCAACCGGGCATGCGCCCGGCCACCGGCGACCGTCAACAGGGCATCCGAGCCCGGGAAGCCTGGAACCTGCGCGACCGCCTCGCCTCAGGCCTGGCCGATCAGCAGGCCCACGAACAGGCCGGCGCCGAACACCAGCTCCGCCACTCCGGTCTGCTGCAGGACGGGCACCAGTGCCGGGCCGGCGGCGCCTTGGAGCACGGCGCGGGCTGCGGGGGACGCGGTGGCGGCGTACGCCAGGGCCAGCAACGCCCACCACGTGGTCAGGGCCGCGACGGCGAGACAGGCCACGATCGCGGCCAGCGCCAACCCGACGTACAGCTGCCTCGTGGATGCGTCACCGAGGCGCACGGCGAGCGTGCGCTTGCCAGCCTCCCGGTCGGTCGGGATGTCGCGCAGGTTGTTGGCGACGAGGATCGCGCAGGCAAGCGCGCCGATGCCGACTGCCGCGCACAGGGCGGCGAGCTCGAACGTCTCCGTCTGGACGTACGTCGTCCCGACCACCGCCACGAGCCCGAAGAACGCGAACACCATGACCTCGCCGAGCCCGGCGTAGCCGTAGGGACGGGTCCCACCGGTGTAGAACCACGCACCCGCGATGCAGGCGGCGCCGACCGCGACCAGCCACCACGCGGTCGTGACGGCCAGAACCAGGCCGGCGACGGCTGCGACGCCGAAGGCCACGAACGCCGCCGTCTTCACCGTCCCGGGCGCGGCTGCGCCTGAGCCGACCAGCCGCATCGGACCGACCCGATTCTCGTCGGTCCCGCGCACGCCGTCGGAGTAGTCGTTGGCGTAGTTGACGCCCACCTGCAGGGCCACGCTCACCAGGAGCGCGAGCGCCGCCTTCCACCACACCGCCCCGTCGACATGGGCCGCGACCCCGGTGCCGGCGAGCACGGGGGCGAGGGCGGCGGGCAGGGTGCGGGGCCGCGCACCGGCAAGCCATTCGGCGGGGGAGGCCACCGGGAGATTCAAGCAGGCTCCGCCACGCGTCCCGGCGTACCCCACTCCATCGCGAGGTAGGTGCAGAGCGTCGGTGCCCAGAGACCGGTCAACCGAGTTGACCCACCGCGCGGCGGCATCGGCGGGGATTCTTCCAGCGGTCGATAGCGTTCGTCGCGTGGAACTCCGAGCCGGCACGCCTGCCCAGGTCGTGGTCGACGGCCTCCGGGCCTGGCTGGCCGCGCCGGCGGAGCCGGAGCCGCTGGTCGTCGAGACGTCGGGCTCGACGGGAACCCCCAAACGGGTGCTGCTCTCGCGGAGGGCCGTCCTGGCGTCGGTTGCCGCGACGGAGCGCCGTCTGGGCGGGTCCGGGCGGTGGGCACTCGCGCTCCCGCCGACGTACGTCGCCGGCGTGCAGGTGATCTGCCGCTCCCTGGCCGCCGGACACGAACCGGTGCTGGACGGGTGGGAGGGCGCCGACTTCGCCTCGCTCGTGCCGACCCAGCTGCACCGCCTGCTCCACGACGATGCGTCGGTGACGGCCCTGCGCGGACTCCACACGATCCTGCTCGGCGGCGGCCCGATCGACCCTGCCCTGCGCGAACGCGCCGCGGAGAAGGGGCTACGCGTGGTGGCGACCTACGGGTCGGCGGAGACCGCGGGCGGGTGCGTCTACGACGGCTACCCGCTCGACGGCGTCGGGGTGCAGGTCGACGACGGCGGCCGGATCCGCATCTCCGGGCCGACCCTGTTCGACGGGTACGACGACGACCCGGAGCTGACCGCGCGGGTGCTCGTGGACGGTTGGTTCCTCACCTCGGACGCCGGTCGTCTCGACGACGACGGCCGCCTGCATGTCCTGGGCCGGGTCGACGACGTGGTGGTCAGCGGGGGAGTCAATGTGCCGCTGCCGGCCGTCGCGGCGCGGCTGCGTGCTCACCCGGACCTGGCTGCGGCCGAGGTGGTCGGCGTACCCGATGAGGAGTGGGGACAGCGGGTGGTGGCGTTCGTCGTCACGACCGGGCCGGTGTCGCTGTCGGAGATCCGCGACTGGGTGTCCGAGGCACATCCACGGTCGTGGGCCCCCCGCGAGGTCGTGGCCGTCGACGCCTTGCCGATGCTCGACAACGGCAAGGTGGACCGGATGGCCCTCAGGGAGCGCGCATGACCCGTGTGTTTGCGATCCCGATGCGGACCCGGTTCCGGGGGATCACGGTGCGCGAGGGCGTCCTGCTTCGTGGGGAAACGGGGTGGGGCGAGTGGAGCCCGTTCCCGGAGTACCCACCCGAGGTTGCCGAGCCCTGGCTCCGCTGCGCCGAGGAGGCGGCGGCGGGGGACTGGCCGGAGCCGCTCCGGGACTGGGTGCCGGTCAACGTGACGGTGCCGGCGGTCGGCGCGGAGCGCGCTCACGAGATCGTGACCGCCGGAGGGTGCACCACCGCCAAGGTCAAGGTCGCCGAGCCCGGCCAGAGCCTCGGCGACGACCAGGCCAGGGTCGAGGCCGTCCGCGACGCCCTCGGCCCGAGCGGGCGGATCCGGGTGGACGTCAACGGCGGCTGGGACGTGGACGAGGCGGTCGCGGCGGTCCGGGTGCTGGAGCGGGCCGCGGGCGGGCTGGAGTACGTCGAGCAGCCGTGCGCGAGCGTCGAGGAGCTGGCCGCGGTCCGCCGCGCCGTCGACGTACCGATCGCCGCCGACGAGTCGATCCGCCGGGCCGAGGACCCCTACCGGGTGCGGGACCTCGCGGCGGCCGACGTTGCCGTGCTGAAGGTCCAGCCGCTCGGCGGGGTTGCGGCCTGCCTGCGGATCGCCGAGGACATCGGGCTGCCGGTCGTGGTGTCCTCCGCCCTCGAGACGTCAGTCGGGATCGCGGCCGGCCTGGCCCTGGCCGCCGCGCTGCCGGAGCTGCCCTACGCCTGCGGGCTCGCGACCGTCCAGCTGCTTGCCGACGACGTGGCCGCATCACCGCTGCTGCCGGTGGACGGGGCACTCCGGGTCGCTCGCCCAACGGTCGACGCCGCGTCACTCGACCGGCTGGCGGCGCCACCGGACCGTGCGGACTGGTGGCAGGCCAGGCTCGCCGAGGTGCGCGCGGTGGGGCAGGATCGACCCTCGTGACCCACCACTCGACCGAGCTGGCCCGCTCCGTGGTGGCCGCGCTGGTCGAGGCCGGGGTGTCCGAGGTCGTCCTCGCACCCGGCTCCCGCAACGCGCCACTCTCGTTCGCGCTGTACGACGTCGCAGACGCCGGCCTGGTCCGGCTGCACACCCGGGTCGACGAGCGTTCGGCAGGGTTCCTGGCGCTGGGGCTCACCCGCGTAGGTGCCCGGGCTGCGGTGGTCTGCACGTCGGGGACCGCAGTCGCGAACCTGCACCCGGCCGTGATCGAGGCCGCCCACTCCGGGCTCCCGCTGGTGGTCGTGAGTGCCGACCGGCCGGCTCGGCTCCGGGGCACCGGCGCCAACCAGACCACCGACCAGCTCGGCATCTTCGGGCCGCTGGTCCCGACCCTCGACCTCACCGACGACGCCAACTTCGGCCGCGGGTCGGCTGCCCTCACCGCCCTGAGCGCCGGGGAGGGTCCGACCCACCTCAACGTCCAGCTCGACGACCCCCTGGTCCCCCCCGCCCCAGGGGCCGGCTGGACCATGGTGCCACGTTCCAGGGCCCCCGCGATTGGTGACAAGCGGCAGCCCGACGAGCGGGATCTTCACCGTTTGGTACCAAACGGCATCCCCAACGGCCCACGCACCGTGGTCGTCGCCGGTGACGACGCCGGCCCTCCCGCCCGGGTCCTGGCCCAGGACACGAACTGGCCGCTCCTGGCCGAGCCCACGAGCGGGGCGCGCACGGGCGACCACGCGCTGCGCTGCTACCGGTTGCTGCTGGACGGCCCTCTCGGGCAGCGGATCGAGCGAGTGGTGGTCCTCGGCCACCCCACGCTCTCCCGCCCGGTGACCCGGTTGCTGGCCCGCGACGACGTCCAGGTGTGGTCGCGACCCCCGGCCGGCGTGTGGCCGGAGCGACCCTTCCAAGTCGACGTCACCTTCGACCGCCTGGTGATCGATCGGCCGGCCGACCCCGCGTGGCTCGAGGAGTGGCGAGCGGCCGACCGCGACGTCGCGACACGCCTCGACCGGCTCCTCGCCGCCGAGAAGGGAATCACTCCCCACGAGGTCGCGGGCGTGGTGGCCCGCGGCGTACCTGCCGGTGGGCTGCTGTTCGTCGGCGCCTCCAGCCCGATCCGCGACCTCGACCTGATGGTGCCGAAGTACGGCGTCGGCGACCGGCGCAAGCTCATCGCCAACCGGGGACTCTCCGGGATCGACGGCACCGTCTCGTCCGCGATCGGGGCCGCCCTCGGGCGACCGCGCAGCACCCGGTGCCTCGCGCTGATGGGTGACGTGACGTTCCTGCACGACGCCAACGGCCTGGTGCTCGGCCCGGACGAACCCGTCCCCGACCTGACGATCGTCGTCGTCAACGACGACGGCGGCTCGATCTTCGCGATGCTGGAGCAGGGCGCCGAGGAGTACGCCGACCGCTACGACCGGCTCTTCGGCACACCGCACGGCGTCGACCTCGCCAGTCTCTGCGCCGCGACCCGGACGCCCCACTGGAAGGTCGGGTCCTTGCCCGAGCTGGAGCAGGCGATCGCCAGCCCCAACGGCGGGATCGAGGTGGTCGAGGTCGCGGTCCGGCGGGACAACCGGCGTGACCTCGACTCCCGGATCCGCGCCCTGGCTCCCTGAGACTGGCTCAGCCCGTCTCGCGCACCATCCGGAGGTGCCGGCCCTCCGGCTCGTCGTGGCCGGCCCCGTCGAACCTGAAGCCCTGTCGTTCGTAGAACCGGATCGCCCGGTCGTTGCCCTCGAGCACCCAGAGGTACGCCGACCGGTCGCCCACCGCCGCGTCGAACAGCGCGTGGCCGACCCCGGCACCCCACCACGCCGCGCGGACGTAGAGGGCGAAGAGCTGGATCTCGAGACCGGGAACCTCGCTGCCGGGGGCGGCGTTGACGAAGCCGATCAGCGCTGCGTCGTGCTCGGCCACCAACGTGTGGCCGGTGGCGAGGATCGTCCGCCAGCGGTCGACACGTGCCGGCACGTCGTCGCGCTGAGCGGCGAGAACCTTCTGTGGCATCAGGCCGGTGTAGGCCTCGTCCCAGCAGTCCAGCTTGAGCCGGATCAGGGCCTCCGCGTCCGCGGGCACGCCGACACGCATCTCCACATCGGTGGGCAGGGGCATCCGGTCATCGTAGGTACCGCAACAATGGGCGAGTGGAGATTGCCTTCCTGCTGGTGGCCCTGGCCGCCGGGGTGCTGGCCGGGACGGCACTCGCGAGTCGTCTCGGGATCCCGGCACCCCTGTTGCTGATTGCCGCCGGGATCGGGGTCTCCTTCATTCCGGGGGTACCGGAGCTCCAGCTCCACCACGACGTCGTACTCCTCGGGTTGCTGCCACCCCTGCTCTACGCCGCGGCTCTGCAGACCTCGCTGGTGGACTTCAACGCCAATCGGCGCCCGATCCTGCTGCTGTCGGTCGGGCTGGTCGTGTTCACCGCAGCCGGGATCGGCGTGCTCGTGCACGCCCTTCTGCCCGGGATCTCCTGGCCCGCCTCCTTCGCCATCGGGGCCGTCGTCGCCCCGCCAGACGCGGTCGCCGCCACCTCGATCGGCCGGCGGATCGGACTGCCCCGGCGGATCGTCACACTCCTCGAGGGCGAGTCACTGCTCAACGACGCGACTGCCCTGGTCGCGCTGCGCACCGCGATCGCGGCCGGACTCGGCGTCGTGACCTTCGTCGACGTCGGACTCGACTTCCTGATCGCGGCGGGTGGGGGCGTGCTCCTGGGCGTGGCGACCTACCTCGTGGTCGCCTGGATGCGGCGCCACGTGACCGATCCCGTGCTCGACGGCGCCATCTCCCTGGTCACGCCGTTCGCGGCCTACCTGGCGGCGGAGCAGATCCACGGCTCGGGCGTCCTGGCCGTCGTCATCGCCGGACTGCTGCTCGGCCACAAGGCCCCGGTCCTGCAGACCGCGCAGTCCCGGATCGCCGACCGGATGAACTGGCGAACCATTGCGTTCCTCCTCGAGAACGCCGTGTTCTTGCTGATCGGGCTCCAGTGCCGCTGGATCCTCGACGACGTCCGCGACAGTGGCACCCCGATCGGCCGGATCGTCCTCGTCTGCGCGGCGGCTCTCGTGGGGGTGGTGGTCCTTCGCTTCGTGTGGGTCTTCGCCACGCGCTGGACCCTGGTCCGTGGATCTGCGGGTCCGTGGAGCCACACCGTCCTCCTCGGCTGGGCAGGTATGCGGGGTGTGGTCTCGCTGGCGGCCGCCTTCGTGATCCCGGCCGAGACCGACTACCGCGAGGTGCTGCTCATCGTGGCCTTCACCGTCGTGGCCGGCACCCTGCTCGTGCAGGGTCTGACCCTGCCGTGGCTGGTGCGCCGTCTGGGCGTCACCGGCGCCGACCCGGCCGAGGATGCGCTGGCGCGGGCCACGCTGCTCGAGCAGGCGTCCCGGGCCGGCCTGGCCGTGCTCGACGAGAGCGAGTACGACGACCCGCACGGGGTCTCCGAGCTGATCAGGCACCGGCTCGAGGAGCGCAACTTCGCGGCCTGGGAGCGGCTGTCGACTCATGATGAACAGTTGGCGCCGAGCGAGCTGTATGCGCACCTTCGGCTGGAGATGCTCGCCGCCGAACGCGCCCGGATCCTGGAGATCCGCAAGGGCGGGAACGTCGCCGCCGAGGTCGTGGGGGAGGTGCTGGCGATGCTCGATCTGGAGGAGTCGATGCTCGAGGCGGCCAACCAGGAGCGGGAGGAGCTGGCCGCCCCCGGTTCCGTCCCGCGGCGGACCGGCGACGACTGCGAGCACCTCGCGTCGTACCCCGCGGTCGAGACAACCCAGGACCCGGTCTGCGAAGCGTGCGTGGCCGACGACGTGAAGTGGGTGTCGCTGCGCGAGTGCCTCATCTGCGGCCAGGTCGGGTGCTGCGACTCCTCACCCCGCCGCCACGCCGACGCACACTTCCGCGACACGGGGCACCCGGTGATCGAGTCCGCCGAGCCGGGCGAGGACTGGCGCTGGTGCTACCTCGACCACGTGAGCGCGTGAGACCTCAGGCGTCCTTGAGCTCGATCCAGGCGGCGACGAGGCCGCGCAGGGCGTCGGACTTGCCGTCGAGATCTTCCGCCGACGTGAACTTCGCGACCCGCGATGTGTCGCCCTCGCCGTCGAGCAGGCCGTCGGGGTCCGGCAGCGCCGCGCCCTGGTGGAACATCAGCGAGACGTGCTGCTTGCTGCGCGGGTAGAACGACGCGAGGTTGCCGCGATACATGAACGTCGGCGCCTTCCACTTGATCGCCTCGGTGATCCGGTCATCGGCCGTCAGGATCACCTCGCGCACCGCCTGGACCAGTGGCTTCTGGGGGTTGGCGTAGGACTCGAACCAGGCGTCCACCTCGGGATTCACGTTCATGCGCCCATGATCCCAGCCGGGCGGGCGGACTAGGGTCGGCGCCATGCGCATCGTGAAATTCGGCCATGCCTGCGTCCGGGTGGAGCACGACGGCGTCGCGGTCGTCATCGATCCGGGGGTGTTCACCGAGATCGGTGCCCTCGACGGCGCCGACGCCGTGCTGGTCACGCACGAGCATGCGGACCACTACCTCCCGGACCACCTGCGCGCGACCGACGCTCCGGTCTTCACGATCGACGCGGTGGCCGCCAAGATCCGCGAGGACGCACCCGAGGTGGCCGAGCGGGTGACGGTGGTCGCCCCCGGTGAGGACTTCGACGCCGGCCTGCCGGTGCGCGCCGTGGGAGAGCTCCACGCCGTGATCCATCCGGAGTTCCCGCGGTTCTACAACTCCGGATACCTCCTGACTGCGGGCGACGAGAAGGTCTACCACCCGGGTGACGCGCTGACCGCGCCGGAGGAGGAGGTCGACCTCCTCCTCGTGCCGGTCTCCGCGCCCTGGATGAAGGCGTCCGAGGCGATCGACTTCGCCCGCGCGGTGAAGGCACCGCGCAACCTCGCGATCCACGACCGCGTCTACTCCGAGGCAGGGCTGGGCATCATCGACGGGCACATGAACACGTTCCTGCCCGATGCGGGCCAGGAGTACGTGCGGCTGGCCGACGGCACCGAGCTCTGAGTCCAGGAAAGAGCCAAGGGCAAATGCGCCTGGCCGGCGGCGCCGAGTCCGAGTGCTCGGGGCCGCCGGCCAGGCGGGTGGTGCGTTGAATCAGTTGGACGCGATCACTACGGCGCGGGGTCGGGGTACGAGTCCAGCTCGACCTCGTCGTCGTCGGCCAGCGTGATGGTGCTGGAGCCGTGCCCAGAACCAGTCGGTCTTCCTCAGGTAGAGGTTGCCCGCGTTGTTGGTTCCCTTGCCCGAGTGGACCTTGACGACATCACCGGCGCCAACCGAGCGCTTCGGGAGCACGACGTTGCTGTCGGCGTCGGAGAGGACCCAGCCCTGGAGCTGGATCGAGACCGCGCCGGTGTTCTTGATGGTCACCCACTCGTCGGAGTTGACTCGGGTCGAAGTTGGTGATCTTGGCGTCGTACGTCTTGACGGCGACCTCGTTGGACGTCACCTCCGGCCGACCCCTGAGCGAGTCGGGGACGACCACGCGGTAGACGAACGAGCCGCTCGTCTCGTGCGTCAATGCATCGAACGCGTAGCTCGCGGAGTGGGTGGTCGGGTCCACGGCTCCCAGAGCCTTCGTCTGGAGTGTCTCCCACATACCGGCCGCGTCTGCGGCGCTCGAGCACGACCGGGTCACCCGCAGTGGCGGGGGCCGACGAACCGGTAACGGTCAAAGACTGGCCCAGAGCGTGCTTCTTGTCGGCGTAGCTCACGTTCAGCGACGGGGTCACGACGACGGTCCTGATGTTGGACTCGCTCGGAGCCGGCGGCACGCATCTCCAAGGGGTCCTCGAGGTCATCTCCAGGCCGCCCCAGCTCACCCTGCCATTCTCATCGCTGGTCTTCGCCGACGTCCCCGGGACCTGGCTGTACTCGGCTGCGCCGAACGGCTGGTACCAAAGCTCGACCTCAACGCCCTCCAGGAACACGGTGCTCGACCGACGGACGGTGCCGGTGGCCTTGACCGTGTTGGTGGCGTCAACGGCAGTCGACCAGACGACGCTGCCAGGGGTGAGCCCGAGCGAGATGCTGGCGATCTCCACGGTGGTGACCGTGACCTGACCGGTGTCGGTCGCGGTGCCGTCGGTGACGCCGTAGGTGAAGGTGTCGGTACCGACCCAGTCGTCCTCGGGCGTGTAGGTGCACTCGCCCTCGGCCGTGCACTCGACGTCGCCGTGCAGGGCCTCCGGGGTGACGGTGGTGACGGTCAGGGACTTGCCGGCGTCGACGATGTCGTTGGCGAGCACGTTGACGGTGACCGGCGCCTCTCTCGTGGTCTGAACCGTGTCGTCGGCGGCGACCGGGTCCGCCGCGTTGGCGGCGCCGGGCAGCGTGGCCACTGCCGTGGCGACCGCCAGCGTCATGGCGGCCTTGGCCGCGCGGTCGAGTGTCGGGATGCGCATGTGTTTCCCCCCAAGATTGGGCTGTGCCAGGCCACCGACTTTCGGTGGCACGTGGGCATGACCGTAGGGGGCTGGCCCGGTCGGACGCCGGGTTTTTTACGAAGTTGACGGCAAATGACTATGGGACGATGTCCGATCGTCTATTTCCGCTCCTCGAGGGCCCGTTCCGGCGTAGGCGTAGTCCCCGAGCGGGAACGACTCCGCCTCCCGGTGGGCGCTGATGGTTGACGTCGGGCGCAGCAGCGCCGGCTCGCCGTGCTGATTGAAGTAGTAGCTGCGGGCCGTCGCGCAGGCGCCGAGGTTGAACACCGAGTCCTCGAGCAGCTCGGTGACCCGGCCGAGGAACTCCTCGTTGGCAGGTTCGCGCACCTCGAAGGTGGACGCGCCGCGGCGTCGTACCTCCCCCAGGAGCCGGCCCATGTGCTTCATCTGGCCCTCGATGGTCGTGAAGTAGGACAGCCCGGAGTAGGAGTACGGAGACGCCAACGACAGGAAGTTGGGGAATCCGGGGGCCGCGATGCCTTCGTAGGCCTGGAACCGGGTCTCCCGCCACCAGCGGCCGAGGTCCTTGCCGTCGCGGCCGACCACCGGGATGGCCGGGAAGTTGTGGTGCCACATGTCGTAGCCGGTCGCCAGCACGAGCGCGTCGATCGCGGTCTCGCGGCCGTCGACGGTCACGATCCCGGTGGGGGTGATCCGCTCGATGGGAGTCGTCTCGAGGTCGACGTGGGCCTCCGTGAACGTGGGGTAGTAGTCGTTGGAGAACGTCGGACGCTTGCAGCCGAAGGAGTAGTCCGGGGTCAGCTTCTGACGCAGCCCCGGGTCGGGGACCTGCTTGCGCAGGTGTCGCCGTGCGGCGAGCGCGGCGCCCCGGTTGAGGAAGCTCATCCGGCGGTAGCGCAGGACGGCGAAGACCATCAGCGCCTCGAGCAGCGCGGTGTTGACCCGCCGGGCCAGGCGCTGGGTGGCCGGCAGCCGCGCGAAGAGGCGGCGTACGGCGCCGGGGATCTCGAAGTCGAGCTTGGGGGTCACGAAGATCGGGGTGCGCTGGAAGACCGTCAGGTGGGCGGCACGCTTCGCGAGCTCCGGTACCAGCTGGACTGACGTGGCCCCGGTGCCGATGACCGCCACCCGCTTGCCGTCGAGGTCGGCCGAGTCGTCCCACTTGGCGGTGTGCACGACGGTCCCGGCGAACTCCTCGACGCCCGGGATGTCGGGGACCCGGGGCTGGGACAGGAAGCCGGTCGCGGTGATGAGGTACGACGCCCGGACGGGCTCGCCGCCGGCCACCGAGACTTCCCACACCTGGTCTGCCTCGTCCCACCGCGCGCCGTCGACGACGGTGTTGAAGCGCATGTGCCGACGCAGGTCGTACTTGTCGGCGACGTGCGCGGCGTACTTCTTCAGCTCGGGACCACGGGCGTACCAGTGCCGCCACCACGGGTTCGGCTCGAAGGAGTAGGAGTAGGTCACGCTGGCGATGTCGACGGCCAGGCCTGGGTAGCGGTTGACGTGCCAGGTCCCGCCGAGGTCGTCCTCGCGCTCGAGAATGACGAAGTCATCGATGCTGAGCCGCTTGAGCTGGATGGCGGCACCCATCCCGCCGAAGCCGGCGCCGACGATCACTGCCTGGTGTCCCATGGGCTATTGAATATCAGTCAATAGCCATTGTCGGCAAGGTTTCGCCCGGTCAGTGAGACGGCCGGAGCTGACGTTTTGCCGCCGGCGACGGGTCCGCCGCAGGAACCGCACGCATGGTGATCGCGACCAGGCTTCCGCCTGGTCTTGTGCGGTACATATGCGTCACCTGATGGCTCACGGCAACCGCACTCTGTTGCACGACGCGCTGCTCTCCCACCCGTGAGCGCACAGGCGCTGGGGATTCTGCGACGTGACTTCCCATCAGCCCGGCTCATCTTGGCCGAGTTCGACGATCCAGAGTCTGGCGCGTGGATCGCCGGCCCCGTGACCCGCGCCATGGCCGCAGGGGCCCATGCCTACCTGACGCCAGGGACGCCCGAGCTCGGGGCCTGAGCCCTGTGGGGGAACTCAGCCGGAGGCCAGGGCGTCGCGCACCGGCACGAACTTCGCCTGGGCCTCGGCCAGCTCGGCCTCGGGGTCGGAGTCGGCCACGATCCCGCAGCCGGCGTAGAGCCGCACCGTGGAGCCGTCGAGGTGCGCGGAGCGCAGGGCCAGGCCCCACTCGCCGTCCCCGGCCGCGTCGATCCATCCGACCGGGCCGGCGTACCGGCCGCGGTCCATGCCCTCGATCTCGTCGATGAGTGCGGTCGCGGCCGCCGTGGGGGTCCCGCCGACGGCCGCCGAGGGGTGCAGCGACTCCGCGAGCCGCAGGGAGGACACCGTGGCGGCGTCGTGGACGACGCCGGCGACGTCGGTGGCGAGGTGCATGACGTTGGGCAGGTGGAGCACGAACGGCGCCTCGGGGACGTTCATCGAGGAGCAGTGCGGGTCGAGCGCGTCGGCGACCGAGCGGACGGCGTACTCGTGCTCCTCGAGGTCCTTCGACGAACGGGCGAGGGCGGCGGCCAGCGCGAGGTCGCGCTCGTCGTGGCCGGTCCTGCGGATGGTCCCCGCCAGCACCCGCGAGGTGACCAGGCCGCGCTCGCGGCGGACCAGCATCTCGGGGGTGGCGCCGAAGATCCCGTCCACGTGGAAGGTCCAGCACATCGGGTAGTCCTCGGCGAGGCGCCGCAGCGGCCAGCGCACGTCGATGGGCGCGTCTGCCGTCGCCACCAGGTCGCGGGCCAGCACGACCTTCTCGAGCTCCCCGGAGCTGATTCGGCGTACGGCGTCACCGATCACCGACATCCACTGCTCGCCGTTGAGGGCGCCGTCGCCGAAACGGACGTCGACCGGCGGGGTCACCTCGTCGACCCGAGCATCCGGGATCACCGGATCCGGCCGGTCGTTCCGGGAGATGGTGGTGAGCCACGTGGTGTCGCCGCGACGGCCCACCACGACCTCGGGTGCGACCAGGACGGAGTCACCGGGCTCGTCGGCGAAGGCGAACGAGCCGAATGAGACCAGACCGGTGCCCGGCTCGTTGACCTCGTCCCGGACGACGGCCGCATCGGCAACCTCGGCCCACCACTTGTCCGCATCGGCGAACCGGGTGGCGCCCGTCGTGCGGATCTCTGCTGCCGCTCCCCAGCCGACGAGGCCCTCGCCCCGGCGCAGCCAGGACACGGGACGCTCGTCGGGAAGCAGGTCGAGAAGGTTGGCCGCGGCCTCGGGGGCGAGGCGGACGGTGCGGACGATGAGGGGCCCGGCCCGCTCGCCGGAGGTCGCCCTGATCGTCACGATTCGCCAGCCTACCGGCCGGTGTGGCGACCCCGTCACGACCAGTAGACGATCACCTTGTCGCCGATCTGCACCTCGTCGAACAGGGCCGCGATGCCGTCGTAGTCGCGGACGTTCACGCAGCCGTGCGAGGCGCCGTTGTAGCCGGTGGCCGCGAAGTCCGGTGAGTAGTGCACGGCCTGGCCGCCGGAGAAGAACATCGCGAACGGCATGGAGGTGTCGTAGAGGCTCGACACGTGGTCCTCCGACTTCGAGAAGACAGTGAACGCACCCTCCCTTGTCGGCAGCTCGTCGGAGCCGAAGCGCACGTCGAAGGTCGAGACGACCTCCCCGTCGACGACCCAGCGCAGGGAGTTGGTGGTCTTGTCGACGCACAGGGCGCGGCCGGTCTTGCACTGCGGGTCGAGCGCCCCCAGCTTCGGCTCGATGTTGTGCATCTGCTCGTACGTCGGCGCGTAGGTCATGCCGTGCAGCCGGTCCAGGGTGCGCTGATCGACCTCGCCGGTGACCGGGATCTGCCGCTTGTCCTGGAAGCCCCGGACCGCCCGGGCGGTCTCCGCGTCGTAGCGCCCGGTCACGTTGCCGAAGAGCCACTGGATCGCCACGAGCCTGGCCTGCAGGTCGCGCACCTCGGTGCCGCGGTCTCCGATCGACAGGATCGCCGGACCCGGGTGCAGGATGTTGACGAGCTGGTCATGGGTCGGCTTCTTGGTCATCGAGACCAGGCGCTTCCAGGTCCGCTCGTCGGTGATCCCGGTCGTCTCGAGACGGCGCTTGTCCTGGAAGCCGCGCACCGCCTCGCGCGTCGCGGGGTCGTAGCGGCCGGTGGTCAGCTCCGGGAACCACGCGAGCTGGAACAGCCGCGACTGCAGCTCGCGGACCTTGACCCCCCGGTCGCCGGGCTCCAGCCGGAACTCCGGCTTCAGGTCCTGACCGGGCACCGTCCGGCGGGCCGGGAGGACGGACTCGGGGGGTTGGTCCGAAGGTTGGGCAGCCTTGGCCGCGGACGCGTCGTGCGAGCGCAGCGCGGCTCCCGCGCCGTACGCCGCCACGCCGAGCACGCCGACCACGAGGACGGCGACCAACAGAGTGCGCAGTGCCTTCATCACGTCTCCCTAACCCGAGAGGGTCTTCCAGTGTCACGAAAGAGACGCCGAATCCCGGTATTTGGTTGCGCGTGGGACCGGTCGTGACCGCTTCGTTGCCATCCGCCGCCCGGCCGTAGGCTCTCCGCGTGGCCCGTGCCGAGCTCGACAAGCAGCCCACCGACGTACGCCGGATGTTCGACGCCGTCGCGCGTCGCTACGACCTCACCAACGACGTCCTCTCCCTCGGCCAGGACCGTCGCTGGCGGCGGGACGTGATCGACGCGGTCGCCCCGGAGCCGGGGGACCTGGTGCTCGACCTGGCCGCCGGCACCGGTACCTCGAGCGAGCCGTTCGTCGAGCGCGGCGCCACCGTCGTGCCGTGCGACTTCTCGCTCGGCATGCTCCGGGTGGGGAAGCAGGCGCGGCCGTCGCTGCCGTTCACCGCCGGCGACGCGACCCGCCTGCCGTTCGCCGACGACACCTTCGACGCCGTGACCATCTCCTTCGGGCTGCGCAACATCGTCGACCCGGAGGCCGGGCTGGAGGAGATGCGGCGGGTCACCCGGCCGGGCGGCCGGCTGGTGGTCTGCGAGTTCAGCCACCCCACCAACCCGGCGTTCCGGACGGCGTACCTCGAATACCTGATGAAGGCGCTGCCGGCGATCGCCCGCACCGTCTCGTCCTCCCCGGACGCCTACGTCTACCTGGCTGAGTCGATCCGGGCCTGGCCGGACCAGCGGGGCCTCGCGGACCTGATCGCCGGGGCGGGCTGGCGGACCCCTGAATGGCGGAACCTGTCCGGCGGAATCGTCGCCCTCCACCGCGCCACCAGCTGACGGTCACGGGGCGCCACGACCCCGGGGTGCGTTGTGCTCCGGTGCGCCCTAGACTGTGCCTTGCGCCACTTAGTGAACCTATTCACAAGGTCACAACCGGGCCGGGACGAGAGGGAAGGGAGCGCGCCGATGGAGCTCTACACACCGGTTCTGGTGCTGGGCCTCCTGGCCGCCGGCTTCGCGGTCTTCTCGGTGATCATGAGCTCGCTCGTCGGCCCCAAGCGCTACAACCGGGCCAAGCTCGACTCCTACGAGTGCGGCATCGAGCCCACCCCGCAGCCCGTGGGTGGCGGGCGCTTCCCGGTGAAGTACTACATCACCGCGATGATGTTCATCGTCTTCGACATCGAGATCATCTTCCTCTACCCGTGGGCCGTCCACTTCGACGCGATGGCGTTCTTCGGGCTCGTCGAGATGGTCATCTTCATCGCCACCGTCTTCGTCGCCTACGCCTACGTCTGGCGCCGCGGCGGACTGGACTGGGACTGACGACATGGGTGTTGAGGAGAAGCTCCCCAGCGGCGTCCTGCTGACCACGGTCGAGGGCGTCGCCGGCTACATGCGCAAGGCCAGCTTCTGGCCCGCCACGTTCGGCCTGGCCTGCTGCGCGATCGAGATGATGACCAGCGGCGGTCCCAAGTACGACCTCGCCCGGTTCGGCATGGAGGTCTTCCGGGCCAGCCCCCGTCAGGCCGACCTGATGATCGTCGCCGGACGGGTCAGCCAGAAGATGGCGCCGGTGCTGCGGCAGATCTACGACCAGATGCCCGACCCGAAGTGGGTGCTCGCGATGGGGGTCTGCGCCAGCAGCGGCGGCATGTTCAACAACTACGCCATCGTCCAGGGCGTCGACCACGTCGTACCCGTCGACATGTATCTCCCCGGCTGCCCGCCGCGGCCCGAGATGCTCATCGACGCCATCCTCAAGCTGCACGACCAGGTCAAGGGCGGCAAGCTCGGCAGCAACCGTCGTACCGAGATCGAGGAGCGCGAGACCGCGGCCCTCTCGGCGCCGCCCACCTCCGAGATGAGAGGTCTGCTGCGGTGAGCGACGAGGAGACCCGGCAGCAGAGCGACAAGGAGCGGGGCACCCGCACCCAGGACGTCGTACGCCCCGGCACCACCACCGAGAACGCCGTCGGCGTGCGTCGCGGCATGTTCGGCACCAAGGGCTCCGGCGACACCAGCGGGTACGGCGGCCTGGTCGACCCGATCGTCTTCCCCGCCGCCAGCCAGCGCCCGTTCGGCGGCTGGTTCGACGAGGTGGCCGACGCCCTCGAGGCCCGACTGCGCGACACCGAGCTCGAGCACGCCGTCGAGCGCGTGGTGATCCACCGCGGCGAGATCACCTTCCACGTCCGGCGCCAGGATCTTCCGTTCGTGGCGCAGATGCTGCGGGACGACGACTCGCTGCGGTTCGAGTTCTGCTCCGGGGTCAGCGGGGTGCACTACCCCGACGACGAGGGCCGCGAGCTGCACGCGGTCTACCACCTGTTGTCGATGACCCACAACCGGCGGATCCGGCTCGAGGTCAGCGCGCCGGACGCGGACCCCCACATCCCCAGCATCGTCAGCATCTACCCCACCAACGACTGGCACGAGCGCGAGACGTTCGACATGTTCGGCATCGTCTTCGACGGCCACCCGGCGCTGACCCGGATCCTGATGCCCGACGACTGGCCCGGTCACCCGCAGCGCAAGGACTACCCCCTGGGCGGGATCCCCGTCGAGTACAAGGGCGGCAGCATCCCGCCGCCGGACGAGCGGAGGTCCTACACATGATTCACCCCACGAAACCGCTCGCTTCGCTCACGCTTTCGCGGGGGCCCCGATGACCCAGCAGGACCTCTACGCGGGCAGCTCCGAGACCTCCCAGGGCAAGGTCTTCACCGTCACCGGGCAGGACTGGGACTCCATCGCCGAGGAGCTCGGCGATGGTGCCGAGGAGCGCGTCATCGTCAACATGGGGCCCCAGCACCCCAGCACCCACGGCGTCCTCCGCCTGATCCTCGAGCTCGAGGGCGAGACGGTGAAGGAGGCCCGGTGCGGGATCGGCTACCTCCACACCGGCATCGAGAAGAACATGGAGTACCGCACCTGGGTCCAGGGCACCACGTTCTGCACCCGGATGGACTACCTCAGCCCGTTCTACAACGAGGCCACCTACGCCTTCGGGGTCGAGCGGCTGCTCGACATCGAGGACGAGATTCCCGAGAAGGCCCAGGTCCTCCGCGTCCTGATGATGGAGCTCAACCGCATCTCCTCCCACCTGGTCGCCATCGCCACCGGCGGGATGGAGATCGGCGCGCTCACCGTGATGACCATCGGCTTCCGGGAGCGGGAGCTGGTGCTCGACCTGTTCGAGCTGATCACCGGGCTCCGGATGAACCACGCCTACATCCGCCCGGGCGGAGTCGCCCAGGACCTCCCACCGGGTGCGCTCGACGAGATCCGCGACTTCGTGGCCCTGATGAAGAAGCGCCTGACCGAGTACGCCGCGCTCTGCAACGCGAACCCGATCTTCAGGGCCCGTCTGGAGGGCGTCGGCCACCTCGACCTCGCCGGCTGCCTGGCGCTGGGCCTCTCCGGGCCCGTCGTGCGCAGCACCGGCTACCCCTGGGACCTGCGCAAGACCCAGCCCTACTGCGGCTACGAGGAATATGACTTCGACGTGCAGACCTGGGACACCAGCGACTCCTACGGCCGGTTCCGCGTGCGGCTTGCCGAGATGGGCGAGTCGCTCCGGATCGTCGAGCAGGCGGCCGACCGGCTGGCCCGGCTCGAGGGGGCACCGGTGATGGTGGCCGACAAGAAGATCGCCTGGCCCAGCCAGCTCGCCATCGGCAGCGACGGCATGGGCAACAGCCTCGACCACATCCGCCACATCATGGGCGAGTCGATGGAGGCCTTGATCCACCACTTCAAGCTGGTCACCGAGGGATTCCGGGTGCCGGCGGGGCAGGCCTACGTGCCGGTCGAGTCGCCCCGCGGCGAGCTCGGCGCCCACGTGGTCTCCGACGGCGGCACCCGTCCGTTCCGGGCGCACTTCCGCGATCCGTCGTTCACCAACCTGCAGGCCACCAGCGTGATGAGCGAGGGCGGGATGGTGGCCGACGTGATCGTGGCGATCGCCTCCATCGACCCGGTGATGGGAGGAGTCGACCGATGACTGAGATCGACGACAAGACCCGCGCGGAGCTCCACGAGATCGCCGCCCGCTACCCGCAGGCCCGGTCCGGGCTGCTGCCGATGCTGCACCTCGTCCAGTCGGTTCAGGGGCGCGTGACACCCGAGGGCATCGAGGCTTGCGCCGACGTACTCGGCATCACGGCGGCCGAGGTGAGCGGCGTCGCGACCTTCTACACGATGTACAAGCGCAAGCCGGTCGGCGACTACCACGTCGGCGTCTGCACCAACACGCTGTGTGCGGTGATGGGCGGTGACGTGATCTTCGAGCGGCTCAAGGAGCACCTCGACGTCGGCAACGACGAGACCACCGAGGACGGCAAGATCACCCTCGAGCACGTCGAGTGCAACGCCGCGTGCGACTACGCCCCGGTGATGACCGTCAACTGGGAGTTCATGGACAACATGAACCCGCAGTCCGCGACCCAGCTGGTCGACGACCTGCGCGAGGGCCGGGAGGTCCACTCCACGCGGGGCCCGCGGCTCTGCACGTGGCGCGAGGCCGAGCGGGTGCTCGCCGGTTTCCCCGACGACCTCGCCGACGAGGGCCCGGCCGCCGGACCCGCGAGCCTGGTCGGGCTGGAGCTCGCCCGCGACAACGACTGGACCGCGCCCGGGGGTGGGAAGTGACCGACACACTGACCCCGGTCCTGACCGACAACTGGGACCAGGAGCGCTCCTGGACCCTGTCGGCCTACGAGGAGCGCGGCGGGTACGACGCCCTGAAGAAGGCGCTCGGCATGACCCCCGAGGCGGTCGTCGAGGAGGTCAAGGACTCCGGCCTGCGCGGCCGCGGCGGTGCAGGCTTCCCGACCGGCATGAAGTGGGGCTTCATCCCGCAGGACAACCCGAAGCCGAAGTACCTCGTCGTCAACGCCGACGAGTCGGAACCGGGCACCTGCAAGGACATCCCGCTGATGATGGCCAGTCCGCACACGCTCATCGAGGGCGTGATCATCAGCTCCTACGCCATCCGGGCCAACCACGCGTTCATCTACGTGCGCGGCGAGGTGCTCCACGTCGTACGACGCCTGCAGCGCGCGGTGCAGGAGGCCTACCTGGCCGGGCACCTCGGCAAGGACATCAACGGCTCGGGCTACGACCTCGACCTGGTGATCCACGCCGGTGCCGGCGCCTACATCTGCGGCGAGGAGACCGCGCTCCTCGACTCGCTGGAGGGCCGCCGCGGCCAGCCACGACTGCGTCCGCCGTTCCCGGCCGTCGCCGGTCTCTACGCCAGCCCGACGGTGATCAACAACGTCGAGTCGATCGCCTCGGTGCCGAGCATCATCGAGCACGGAAGTGGATGGTTCTCGTCGATGGGCACCGAGAAGTCCAAGGGCTACGGCATCTTCTCGCTCTCCGGCCACGTGAACCGGCCCGGGCAGTTCGAAGCGCCGCTCGGCATCACCCTGCGCCAGCTGATCGAGCTCGCCGGCGGCATGCGCGAGGGACGAGAGCTGAAGTTCTGGACCCCCGGCGGGTCCAGCACGCCGCTGCTGACCGGCGAGCACCTCGACGTGCCGCTCGACTTCGAGGGCATCGGAGAGGCGGGCTCCATGCTCGGCACCCGCGCCCTGCAGCTCTTCGACGACACCACCTGCGTGGTCCGCGCGGTGCTGCGGTGGACGGAGTTCTACAAGCACGAGTCCTGCGGCAAGTGCACTCCCTGCCGTGAAGGCACCTGGTGGCTGGTGCAGGTGCTCGGCCGGCTCGAGAAGGGCGAGGGCACCGAGGACGACCTCGACCTGCTGCTCGACCAGTGCGACAACATCATGGGCCGGTCCTTCTGCGCCCTGGCCGATGGTGCGGTCGCGCCCATCTCCAGCTCGATCGAGTTCTTCCGCGACGAGTACCTCGCGCACTTCCGCCACGGTGGCTGCCCCTTCGACCCGGCCGCCTCGACACTCTTCGCCACCGCTGGAGCCAAGGCATGACTCAGGTCTCGACCAGCCCGTCCGGCGAGAAGACGCCGGAGAAGGCCGAACTGGTCTCCCTCACCATCGACGGTGTCCAGGTCAGCGTCCCCAAGGACACCCTGGTGATCCGGGCCGCCGAGCAGATCGGGGTGGAGATCCCGCGGTTCTGCGACCACCCGCTGCTCGCCCCAGTCGGCGCCTGCCGGCAGTGCCTCGTCGAGGTGCCCGACGGCGGGAACGGGCGCGGTTTCCCCAAGCCGCAGGCGTCGTGCACCCTGCCGGTCGCCGAGGGCATGGTCGTGGAGACCCAGGCCACCAGCAAGGTGGCCGACAAGGCCCAGCAGGGAATCATGGAGTTCCTGCTGATCAACCATCCCCTCGACTGCCCGGTGTGCGACAAGGGCGGCGAGTGCCCGCTGCAGAACCAGGCCATGTCCAACGGCCGCGGCGAGAGCCGCTTCGAGGGCGTCAAGCGCACGTTCCCCAAGCCGATCAACATCTCCGCGCAGGTCCTCCTCGACCGCGAACGCTGCGTCCTGTGCGCGCGGTGCACCCGCTTCTCCGAGCAGATCGCCGGCGACCCCTTCATCGCCCTCGTCGAGCGCGGCGCGCTCCAACAGGTCGGCATCTACGAGAAGGAGCCGTTCGAGTCCTACTTCTCGGGCAACACGATCCAGATCTGCCCGGTGGGTGCGCTGACCAGCGCCGAGTACCGCTTCCGCTCCCGCCCCTTCGACCTCGTGTCCTCGCCGTCGGTGGCCGAGCACGACGCCTGTGGTTCCGCGATCCGGGTCGACCACCGCCGCGGCAAGGTCATGCGCCGCCTGTCCGGCAACGACCCCGAGGTCAACGAGGAGTGGATCACCGACAAGGACCGGTTCGCCTTCCAGTACGCCCAGGCCGCCGACCGGCTCCGGTACCCGATGGTGCGCGACGAGGAGGGTGAGCTTCGCCCCGCGTCGTGGCCCGAGGCGTTCGTCGTGGCCGCGCGGGGATTGCGTGACGCTGGGGCATCGGCCGTCCTTCCCGGCGGAAGGCTGACCGCCGAGGACGCCTTCGCCTACAGCAAGTTCGCCCGGCTCGCCCTCGGCACCAACGACATCGACTTCCGGTCCCGGCCCCTGTCGGAGGAGGAGGCGTCGTTCCTGGCGAGCGAGGTCGTGCTCCGCCGCACGGTGTCCTTCGCCGACCTGGAGACCGCCGCGACGGTGGTCCTCGCCGGGTTCGAGCCGGAGGACGAGGCCGGCGCGATCTTCCTGCGGCTGCGCAAGGCGTCTCAGCGCGGGACCCGGGTGGTCTCTCTGGCGCCCTACGCGAGCCGAGGTCTGTCGAAGATGAACGGCCAGCTGCTGGCGACGGTCCCGGGCGAGGAAGCTGCCGTCCTGGACTCCCTGGTCGAGCACGCCGAGTACGGCGTCGACAAGACCACCGTCATCCTGGTCGGCGAGCGCCTGGCCATCTCTCCCGGTGCACTCACGGCCGCCGCCAGCCTTGCCCAGAAGACCGGAGCCCGGCTGGCCTGGGTCCCCCGACGGGCCGGGGACCGTGGTGCCGTCGAGACCGGGTGCCTCCCCAACCTGCTGCCGGGCGGTCGTCCCGTCGCCGATGCCTCGGCGCGGGTCGATGCCGCCGCGGCCTGGGGCGTGGACTCGCTGCCGGGCACCGAGGGCCGCGATGCCGACGCGATCGTGGCTGCGCTCGTCGCCGGCGAGATCGGTGGCCTCGTCATCGGTGGCGTCGACCCCGACGACACCGCCGACCCGGCCGCGACCCGCGCCGCGATCGACGCCGCACGCTTCGTGGTCTCCCTGGAGCTGCGTGAGACCGACGTGACCCGAGCGGCCGACGTGGTCCTGCCGGTCGCCCCGGTCACCGACAAGGCCGGCACCTTCGTCAACTGGGAGGGGCGACTCCGGCAGTTCGAGGCCATCCTCGGCAACCCCGGATCCCTGCCCGACCTGCGGATCCTGGCGGGCATCGCCGAGGAGCTGAGCGCCCTCGGAGCCGGTCACCCGCTCGGCTTCCGGACGGTCGACGAGGCCCGGGTCCAGATGGAGGACTTCGGTGGCTGGGACGGCGATCGCGCGACGATGCCCGAGCGCCGCGAGCCGACCGCCGCCGCATCCACGGACGGTCTGGCGCTGGCAACCTGGAAGCAGATGATCGACAACGGCTCGATGCAGGACGGCGACGACCACATGCGCGCCACCGCCCGGATCCCCGTCGCCCGCGTCTCCGCTCAGGTCTACGACGCCGTCGGCCCGATCGTGACGCTGACCGGTGACCGGGGCTCGGTGACGTTGCCGGCGGAGATCGCCGGCATCGTCGACGGCACCGTCTGGGTGCCGGCCAACTCGTTCAAGCGGGGTGTTCTCGCGGACCTGGCCTCGCCCGGGAGCCGAGTCACGGTGACGGGAGGACAGTCGTGAGCCTGATCCTGCCGCTGGCGACGACCGGCGACGACCTCTCCGCGTTCGGACAGGACCCGTGGTGGCTGATCCTGGTCAAGGCGGTGCTGATCTTCGTCGTCCTGGTGCTGCTCACGTTGTTCAACATCTGGTTCGAGCGCCGGGTCGTGGCCCGGATGCAGCACCGGATCGGCCCCAACGTGCACGGACCCTTCGGCCTCCTCCAGTCGCTCGCCGACGGTGTGAAGCTGGCGCTGAAGGAGGACATCATCCCGAAGGCCGCTGACAAGGTGGTGTTCCTCATCGCCCCGGTGATCGCCACGGTCCCGGCGTTCGTGACCTTCGCGGTGATCCCGTTCGGGCCCGAGGTGGGGGTGCCGTTCACCGACATCACCACGCCTCTCCAGCTCACCGACATGCCGGTGGCGGTGCTCTTCGTGATGGCGATCGCGTCGGTCGGCATCTACGGCATCGTGCTGGGCGGCTGGTCCAGCGGGTCGACGTACTCCCTGCTCGGCGGCCTGCGCTCCAGCGCGCAGATGATCTCCTACGAGGTGGCGATGGGCCTCGCGCTGGTCGCGGTGTTCCTCTACGCGGGCTCCATGTCCACCTCCGAGGTCGTCGCAGCCCAGGCCCAGGCCAACCCCGTCGAGCTCTTCGGGGTGGAGGTCCCGCTCCCGGGCTGGTTCGCCTTCATGCTGGTGCCGTCGTTCGTGATCTACGTGATCTCGATGGTTGGCGAGACCAACCGGGCGCCGTTCGACCTGCCCGAGGCCGAGGGCGAGCTGGTCGGCGGCTTCCACACCGAGTACTCCAGCCTCAAGTTCGCCCTGTTCTTCCTCGCTGAATACATCAACATGGCGACCGTCGCGGCGCTGGCCACCACCCTCTTCCTCGGCGGCTGGCACGCCCCCTGGCCGATCACCGTGTTCTGGGAGGGTGCCGACTCCGGCTACTGGCCGCTGCTGTGGTTCTTCGGCAAGGTGATGTTCTTCATCTTCATCTTCATCTGGCTGCGCGGGACCCTGCCGCGACTCCGCTACGACCAGTTCATGCACTTCGGCTGGAAGCGGCTGATCCCGATCGCCCTGGCCTGGATCGTTGCCGTGGCCACCGTCCGCGCCATCTCGCTGAACGGGGGCCTCGAACCCCGCTACCTGCTGATCGGGCTCGGCATCGTCCTGGTGCTGACGCTGCTGGTGTTCTTCTTCGGCGAGGCGGAGGAGTCCGAGGCGGAGGCCCGGGCCGAGCGGGAGCGGGAGCCGGCCGACCCCTACGCAGGCGGTTATCCCGTCCCGCCGATGCCGGCCGGCGGCGCCGTACGCGGTCCAGCTGAGGCGCTCAGGTACGACAAGAGCACGCCGGTCACCACCACGACCGGCGAGCGAGGAGGCGGAGCCTGATGGCCGAGGAGAAGAGCATGCGGGAGCAGTTCTGGGACCCGATCGCGGGTTTCGGAGTCACTTTCCGCACCATGTTCAAGAAGGTGGTCACCGAGCAGTACCCCTTCGAGAAGATGCCCACCGCGCCGCGGTTCCACGGCCGCCACCAGCTCAACCGCTGGCCCGACGGTCTGGAGAAGTGCATCGGCTGCGAGCTGTGCGCCTGGGCCTGCCCGGCGGACGCGATCTACGTCGAGGGCGCCTCCAACACCGAGGACGAGCGCTACAGCCCCGGCGAGCGCTACGGCCGCGTCTACCAGATCAACTACCTGCGCTGCATCCTGTGCGGGCTGTGCATCGAGGCCTGCCCCACCCGGGCCCTGACGATGACCAACGAGTACGAGCTCGCCGACGACAACCGCGCCGACCTCATCTACGAGAAGTCCGACCTGCTCGCCCCGCTCCTGCCCGGCATGGAGCAGCCGCCGCACCCGATGCAGCTGGGGTCGGATGAGGGCGACTACTACCGCGGGAACATCTCCCACCCGTCGACCGAGACCACGGAGGCGACGCCATGACCTTCTGGCTCCTCGCGCCGGTGATGGTGGCCGCGGCTCTCGGCATCCTGTTCGTCCGCAAGGCCGTGCACGCCGCCCTGCTGCTCGCGGTGGTGATGATGAGCCTCGCGGTGCTCTACCTCGTCCTCGAGGCGCCGTTCCTGTTCGCGGTCCAGATCATCGTCTACACCGGCGCCATCCTGATGCTGTTCCTGTTCGTGCTGATGCTCGTCGGCGTCGACGCCTCCGACTCCGTGGTCGAGACGATCAAGGGCCAGCGGATCCTCGCCGCCCTGGCGGGGCTGCTGCTCGGTGCGGTGCTCATCATCGCGCTCGGCCAGGTCTCACTCGGTACCGCCGTCGGGCTGGAGAACGCCAACGAAGGCGGCAACATCCAGGCGCTGGCCAACGTCCTGTTCTCCAAGTACGTCTTCGCCTTCGAGACCACCAGCGCCCTGCTGATCACGGCTGCCGTGGGCGCGATGGTGCTGGCCCACCGGGAGCGGATCACCCCCAAGGACACCCAGGCGTCCCTGGCCGCCCAGCGGATGCGCGACTACGCCGACTCCGGCAAGCACCCCGGCCCGCTGCCGTCCCCGGGCGTCTTCGCCCGGCACAATGCCGTCGACACCCCGGCCCTCCTGCCGGACGGCACCGCGTCGGAGACGTCGGTCTCGCGGGTGCTGGCAGCGCGAGGCACGGTGCGCTCGGCGCCGGCGCTGGCCGACGACATCGAGGAGGTCCAGGAGCACCTCGGTGGGATCTCGACCGGAGCCGCAGGCGCCGGGCGTCGTTCCGGCAAGGCCGGCGTCACCGCCCGGACCGAGGAGGACGCACCATGACCGAGTACGTCGTCCTGTCGGCCATCCTGTTCACCATCGGCTGTGTCGGGGTGCTGACCCGGCGCAACGCGATCGTGGTCTTCATGTGCGTCGAGCTGATGCTCAACGCCGCCAATCTCGCCCTGGTCGCGGCCGCGCGGCAGCACGGCAACCTCGACGGCCAGATCGCGGCCTTCTTCGTGATGGTCGTCGCCGCGGCCGAGGTCGTCGTGGGGCTCGCGATCATCATGACCATCTTCCGGACCCGTCACTCGGCCTCGGTCGACGACGCGAGCCTGCTGAAGTACTGAGACAGGACTGGTGACTCTCTCGATGCACGAGATCCCTGTGGTCGACCCGGCCTCCGCGGACGGTGTCTTCTCGCTGCTGTGGGTGGTGATCGCCCTGCCGCTGCTGGGTGCGGTGATCCTGCTCGTCGGTGGGGCCATCGTCCCCAGGATCGTGGACCGGTGGGGACACCTGCTCGGCTGCATCCTGCCCATCGGCTCGTTCGTGATCAGCCTCGCCATGTTCTTCGCGGTGCTCGCTCGCCCCGAGGAGGACCGACAGGTCTCCCAGAGCCTGTTCACCTGGTTCGAGACCAGCAGCCTGACGGTGGACTTCGACCTGATCTACGACCCGCTCACGGCGCTGTTCATGCTGCTGATCACCGGTGTCGGCTCGCTGATCCACGTCTACTCCGTCGGCTACATGGCCGAGGACGACCGGCGGCGCCGATTCTTCGGCTACCTCAACCTGTTCGTGGCGGCCATGCTGATGCTGGTCATGTCGGCCAACTACCTCGGCCTGTTCCTGGGCTGGGAGGGCGTCGGGCTCGCGTCGTACCTGCTGATCGGCTTCTGGCAGTACAAGCACTCCGCCGCCGCAGCCGCCAAGAAAGCGTTCGTCATCAACCGGGTCGGCGACATCGGCCTGTCCCTCGGCGTCGGGCTGATGTTCGTCACGTGGGGCACCACCGACTTCGACACCATCAGCGGTGCCGCCGGCCAGGCTTCGGAAGGCGTGCTCACCGCGCTCGGGTTGCTGCTCCTGCTGGCCGCCTGCGGCAAGTCCGCGCAGGTGCCCCTGCAGTCGTGGCTCCTCGACGCGATGGAGGGCCCGACCCCGGTCTCGGCCCTGATCCACGCCGCAACGATGGTGACCGCGGGGGTCTACCTGATCACGCGCTCGAACTTCATCTTCGACCTCGCACCCACTGCCCAGACCGCGGTGGTGGTCGTCGCCGTGGTCACCCTGCTGTGGGGGGCGATCATCGGCTGTGCCAAGGACGACATCAAGAAGGTGCTGGCCGGATCGACCATGAGCCAGATCGGCTACATGATGCTCGGAGCCGGGCTCGGCGTCGCCGGCTACGCCTTCGCGATCTTCCACCTGCTGACCCACGGCTTCTTCAAGGCCAACATGTTCCTCGGCGCCGGGTCGGTCATGCACGCGATGGACGACGACGTCGACATGAGGCACTACGGCGCGCTGCAGAAGATGATCCCGGTGACGTTTCTGACCTTCGCGATGGGCTACCTGGCGATCATCGGCTTCCCGGGCTTCTCGGGCTTCTGGTCCAAGGACAAGATCATCGAGACGGCACTCGCCGAGAACTGGTTCGTCGGCGTGTGCGCCATCCTCGGGGCCGGCATCACCGCCTTCTACATGACCCGGCTGATGCTGATGACCTTCTTCACCGACAAGCGCTGGGCGAAGGACCTGCACCCCCACGAGTCGCCCAAGGTGATGACCATCCCCCTGATCGTGCTGGCGGCCCTCTCGGTGCTCGGGGGCGTCATGCTCATCGGCGACTGGATCGTGACCTTCCTGGCCCCCGTGGTGGGGGAGCCCGTGCACCACGAGCCACCTCTGCCTGCCCTCGTCGTCACGCTGATCGTTCTGCTCGTCGTGGCGGCCGGCGTCGCGCTCGCGTGGTTGCTCATCGGCAAGCGCGACGTGCCCCGCGTGGCGCCGAGCGAGGTGTCGTTCGCAACCCGCGCCGCCCGCGAGGAGCTGTACGGCAACGCCATCAACGACACCCTCGTCGTCGACCCGGGGCGGCGCGTGGTCGGCGGCCTCGTCACCATGGACCGCGTCGGCGTCGACGGCATGGTCGAGGGCGGCTCGGCCGCGGTCGGCGGCTTCTCCGGTGTCTTCCGCCGGGTCCAGAACGGCTTCGTGCGCTCCTATGCCCTGTCCGTTCTCGGCGGTGTGCTGCTCATCGTCCTCGCTCTCCTGGCGGTGAACCTCGCATGATCCACCCCATTCAAATGCTCACTTCGTTCCGCTTTGAAGAGGGACCCCGGAAATGACCGACTTCCCCTGGCTCACCGCGCTCATCGCGCTGCCGCTGGTCGGCGCGTTCGTGACGGCGTTCCTGCCGCGCGGCACAGCCCTGCCCCGCCAGGTGGCCCTCGCCGTCTCCGGCCTCACGCTCGTCGGTGCCGTCGTGGTCGCCGTCGGGTACGACGCCGGTGGCGGCATGCAGTTCGTCGAGCAGCAGGAGTGGATCGCCGTCTTCGGCGCCAACTACGCCCTCGGCGTCGACGGCCTCGGCCTGCTCATGATCCTGCTGACCGCGGTGTTGGTGCCGATCGTGCTCGTCGCCTCTTCACGTCACGCCGACGAGGTCGGTCTCTTCGACGCACCCGGCGCGGCCGCGTTCTCCGCCTGGGTGCTGGCCCTCGAGGCGTTGTCGATCGCGGTCTTCGCCGCCACCGACGTCTTCTTGTTCTACGTCGTGTTCGAGGCCACCCTGATCCCGGCCTACTTCCTGATCGGCGGGTTCGGTCGCCCCGGCCGCAGCCGCGCCGCGGTGAAGTTCCTGATCTACCAGCTCGCCGGCGGCCTGGTGATGCTCGCCTCCGTGATCGGGCTGTACGTCGTCTCGGCGCGGGCCGGCCACCCGTCGTACCTCATCTCGGACCTGGCGGCCCTCGACATCGACGAGACGTCGCAGCGGTGGCTGTTCGCCGGGTTCTTCATCGCCTTCGCGATCAAGGCGCCCCTGTTCCCGGTGCACACCTGGCTGGCCGACACCACCGAGAAGGCCACGACCGGGACCAGCGTGCTGCTGGTCTGCGTGCTCGACAAGATCGGCACGTTCGGCATGCTCCGGTTCTGCCTCGGGCTGTTCCCGGAGGCGTCGGAGTGGGCCACTCCCGTGGTCGTCGTGCTCGCGCTGATCTCCATCGTCTACGGCGCCCTGGTCGCCATCGGTCAGGACGACATCCTGCGCCTGATCGGCCTCACCTCCCTGAGCCACTTCGGCCTGATCGTGCTCGGCATCTTCGTCTTCAGCAGCGAGGGCAGCAGCGGCGCCATCCTCTACATGGTCAACCACGGGCTCGCGACCGCGCTGCTGTTCCTGGTCGCCGGATTCCTGATCCGGCGCACCGGCACGCCGCTGATGAGCCGGATGCACGGCGGGCGTCGAGAAGGTCGCGCCGGTGCTCGCCGGCTCGTTCCTGATCGCCGGCCTCGCCACCTGCGGACTGCCCGGTCTCTCGCCGTTCGTCTCGGAGATCCTGGTCCTGATCTCGGCGTTCGACTACGCGTGGTGGGCCGGAACGATCGCGGTGACCGCGATCGTGCTCGCGGCGATCTACGCGCTGTGGATGTACCAACGGACGATGACCGGGCCGCCCGGACCGGGGATCGCGGGCTACACGGACCTCGACCGGCGCGAGATGAGCGCGGTCGCCCCGCTGGTGCTGGCGCTGGTGCTGTTCGGCTTCTACCCCATGCCGATGCTCGACGTGATCAACCCGACGGTCGACACCACCCTCGAGCAGGCGGACGTCAGTGACGACGGGCCCGTCGTGAGCCCCGGGGGCGACGCGTCGGCCGAGGAGGGCGACCACTGATGGAGTTCGTGAAGCCGCAGATCGAATACGCCCAGCTGTGGCCGATGCTGCTCGTCTTCGGCGTCGCGTGCGCCGGCGTACTCGTCGAGGCGTTCCTGCCCCGAGCCGCTCGCTTCGCCGTTCAGAGCCTGCTGGCCCTGGCCGGCCTGGTCGCCGCGCTGATCGGCACCTGCCTCGTCGCCGCCGACCTCCCGACGCTCGGCGACGGAGTGGCCCGCGGCCTGATCGCCGCCGAGGGCACCATCGCCGTCGACGGCCCGAGCGTCTTCCTGTGGGGCACGGTCCTCGTCTTCGCGATCGGCGGCGTCCTGCTGTTCGCCGAGCGGCGCCTGGAAGGCGGCGTCACCGCGTTCGCCGGGCAGGCGGCTGCGCTCCCCGGCACCGAGGCCGAGCGCCGGGCCTCCACCGCCGGGATGGAGCACACGGAGGTCTACCCGCTGCTGATGTTCGCGGTCGGCGGGATGATGCTCTTCCCGGCCGCCAACGACCTGCTGACCATGTTCGTCGCCCTGGAGGTCCTGTCCCTCCCGCTCTACCTGCTCTGCGGGCTCGCCCGGCGCCGGCGCCTGCTCAGCCAGGAGGCCGCCCTCAAGTACTTCCTCCTCGGGGCTTTCTCCTCCGGCTTCTTCATCTACGGCATCGCGATGGTCTACGGCTTCGCCGGCTCGATGGAGTTCGGGGCGATCAACGAGGCCGTCCGCAACGACGTCGGCAACAGCGCGCTGCTGCTGATCGGCATGGGGATGCTGGCCGTCGGCCTCTTCTTCAAGGTCGGCGCCGCGCCGTTCCAGGCCTGGACGCCCGACGCCTACCAGGGCGCCCCGACGGCAGTGACGGCGTTCATGGCGGCAGCCACCAAGGTGGCCGCGTTCGGTGCGATCCTTCGGCTCTTCTACGTCGCGTTCGGCGCCGACCGCTGGAGCTGGCAGCCGATGATGTGGATCGTCGCCATCCTGACCATGGTGGTCGGCTCGGTCCTCGCCATCGCGCAGACCGACATCAAGCGGCTCCTGGCCTACTCCTCGGTGGCGCACACCGGGTTCCTGCTGACCGGCGTGCTCGGCGTGCAGAGTGCGACGGAACTGACGGTCGGGCAGCTCACCTCCCTCCAGGCGGTGCTCTTCTACCTGGTGACCTACGGCTTCGCGACACTCGGTGCCTTCGCCGTGGTCACCCTGGTCCGTGACTCGGGTGGCGAGCAGACCCACCTTTCCCGCTGGGCCGGGCTGGGCAAGGAGGCTCCGGTGGTGGCTGGCGTCTTCGCGTTCTTCCTCCTGGCCATGGCCGGGATCCCGCTGACGTCGGGCTTCGTCGGCAAGTGGGCGGTCTTCGAGGTGGCCCTGTCCGCCGGCGCCTGGCCGGTGGTGATCGCGGCGGTACTGATGAGCATCGTGGCGGCGTTCTTCTACGTCCGTGTCATCGTGCTGATGTACTTCTCCGAGCCGACCGGCGAGGCGCCGAGTGTGGCCACCCCCTCTGTCCTCACCGCCACCACCATCGCCGTCGGCGCCGCGGCGACCCTCGCGATCGGCGTCCTGCCGGGGCCCGTCCTCGAGCTGGCCGGCAATGCGGGACAATTCCTCAGGTGAGCAGCCCCAGCGCGCTGGCTCTGCCGGTCACCGACAGCGCCCTCGCCGACCGCCTCAGGGCGCGGATGGACGTCGTCGAGGGCGCCCTGTCCCGACACGTTCGCAGCCGGGCCGGCTTCGTCACCGAGGCCGCCAGTCACCTCATGGAGGCGGGTGGCAAACGCTTTCGTCCCCTACTGGTGCTCCTCGCCGCCGAGACCGGCGACCACCCCGACTCCGACGATGTCGTCACCGCGGCCTGCGTCGTCGAGCTGACCCATCTCGCCTCGCTCTACCACGACGACGTGATGGACGAAGCGACGCTGCGGCGGGGAGCCGAGTCGGCCAACGCGCGCTGGGACAACCACGTCGCGATCCTCACCGGCGACTTCCTCTTCTCGAAGTCCTCCGAGCTCACCGCCGAGCTCGGCCCCGACGCGGTCCGCATCCAGGCCCACACGTTCACCAAGCTGGTCGAGGGCCAGATCCTGGAGACGGTGCCGCCCGGGCCCGGCGAGGACCCGCTCGCGCACTACCTCGAGGTGGTCGCGGGCAAGACCGGCTCGCTGATCGCCACCGCGGCGAGGTACGGCGCCCGCTTCGGCGGTGCCTCCCGCGAGGTCGAGGAGGCGCTGACGAGGTACGGCGAGATCGTGGGCTCGGCCTTCCAGCTCTCCGACGACATCCTCGACATCGCCTCCGACACCGTCGCGTCGGGCAAGACCCCCGGCACCGACCTGCGCGAAGGGGTGCCGACCCTGCCGGTGCTCATCGCCCAGCAGTCGACCGATCCCGACGACGCCCGGCTGCTGGAGCTGCTGGCCGGTGACCTGACCGACGACGACCGGCACGCCGAGGCGCTCGACCTGCTCCGCAAGCATCCGGCCCTCGACGAGGCGCGGGCCTACGTCGTCGACCGCGCCCAGGAGGCCAAGGATCTGCTGGCCGTGCTGCCGCAGGCCCCCGTTCGCGAGGCCCTCGAGGCGTTCGCCGACATCGTCGCCACCCGCTCGACCTGACCGCTGAGCGGGGCTAGACGACCGTCCAGGTGTCGCCGCCGCCGATCAGGGCAGCGAGACGGTCGGTGGAGTTCTCGTCGCCGTCGCCCTGGGCGGTGGTGATCTGGTCGCGGGCCAGGTCGTCGTACGTCGGACGGTCGACCTGGCGGAAGATCCCGATCGGGGCCTGGTGGAGGTAGCCGGCGTCGGTGAGCCGCGAGATCGCGAACGCGGTCGTCGGGTCCGGGTTGTGGGAGTCGTGGACGAGCAGCGAAGCCTCGCCGACCTCGGAGATCTCCGCGACCTTCACGCCGCCGGTGGCGGCATCGCGGATCAGCCCCTTGGCGCCTCCGACGCCGAAACGGATCGGCTCACCATGGACGAGCGGGATGATCGCGTCCTCCTTGGTGTCCCGGTCCTTGATCGCGTCGAACGCGCCGTCGTTGAAGATCGGGCAGTTCTGGTAGATCTCGACGAACGCCGTGCCGCGGTGGGCCGCCGCCGCAGAGAGCACGGAGGTCAGGTGCTTGCGGTCGGAGTCGATCGTGCGGGCCACGAACGAGCCCTCCGCGCCCAGTGCCAGTGAGACCGGGTTGAACGGGTGGTCGACCGAACCCATCGGGGTCGACTTGGTGACCTTGCCGGGCTCGGAGGTCGGGGAGTACTGGCCCTTGGTCAGGCCGTAGATCCGGTTGTTGAACAGCAGGATCGTCATGTTCACGTTGCGGCGCAGGGCGTGGATCAGGTGGTTGCCGCCGATGGACAGCGCGTCGCCGTCACCGGTGACCACCCACACCGAGAGGTCCGCGCGCGACGTGGCGATACCGGTGGCGATCGACGGGGCGCGGCCGTGGATCGAGTGCATCCCGTAGGTGTCGAGGTAGTAGGGGAACCGCGACGAGCAGCCGATGCCGGAGACGAAGACGATGTTCTCCCGTCGCAGGCCGAGCTCGGGCAGGAAGCCCTGCACCGCCTTGAGGACGGCGTAGTCGCCGCAGCCCGGGCACCAGCGGACCTCCTGGGTGCTGGTGAAGTCCTTGCCGGTCTGGGGCTCGTCGCTGGTCGGCACCGACTCGACACCGCTGCGGTGGCCCGGGAAAGGAAGTTCGGTGGTGCTCACTTGATCGCCTCCTCGGCGGGTGCGGTCAGGTCGACGTTGATGCCCTCGGCCTGCGAGACGAGCTCACCGATCGCCTCGGCGAGCTCGGCGGCCTTCAGCGGCAGTCCGCGGACGTGGTTGTAGCCGATCACGTCGACGAGGTACTTCGCCCGCAGCAGCATGCTGAGCTGCCCGAGATTCATCTCGGGCACCAAGACCTTGTCGTAGCGGGCGAGGACCGCGCCGAGGTCCTTCGGGAAGGGGTTGAGGTGGCGCAGGTGGGCCTGCGCGACGTGGTAGCCGGCCTTGCGGACCCGGCGGCAGCCGGCGCCGATCGGGCCGTACGTCGACCCCCAGCCGAGCACCAGCACCTTGGCCTCGCCGGTGGGGTCGTCGACCTCCGTCGGCGGCAGGGAGTCGGCGATCCGGTCGACCTTGGCCTGACGGGTGCGGACCATGAAGTCGTGGTTGGCCGGGTCGTAGGAGATGTTGCCGTGCCCGTCGCCCTTCTCCAGACCACCGATCCGGTGCTCGAGTCCGGGGGTGCCGGGGATCGCCCACGGCCGGGCCAGGGTGGCCTCGTCGCGGACGTAGGGCCAGAAGTCCTTGTCATCCCCCTCGCCGTGGTTGGGCCGGGTGGCGAAGTCGGGGTCGATCGGCGGGAGCTCGGCGACCTCGGGAATCCGCCACGGCTCCGACCCGTTCGCCAGCATCCCGTCGGAGAGCAGCATCACCGGGGTGCGGTGGGTGATGGCGATCCGGATCGCCTCGAACGTGGCGTCGAAGCAGTCGCCGGGGGAGCGCGGCGCGACGATCGGGACCGGGGACTCACCGTTGCGGCCGAACATCGCCTGCAGCAGGTCGGCCTGCTCGGTCTTGGTCGGGAGTCCGGTCGACGGCCCGCCGCGCTGTACGTCGATCACCAGGAGTGGGAGCTCGGTCATCACCGCCAGCCCGATGGTCTCCGACTTCAGGGCGATGCCGGGGCCCGAGGTCGTGGTGACGCCGAGACTTCCGGCGAAGGAGGCCCCGAGCGCGGCACCGATGCCGGCGATCTCGTCCTCGGCCTGGAACGTCGTCACGTCGAACGACTTGTGCTTCGACAGCTCGTGGAGGATGTCGGAGGCCGGCGTGATCGGGTAGGAGCCCAGGAAGATCGGCAGCCCGGACTGGACGCCCCCTGCGATCAGGCCGTAGGCCAGCGCGAGGTTGCCGGTGATGTTGCGGTAGGTGCCGGGGTCCATCGGGGCCGGCTTGATCTCGTAGGAGACCACGAACGCCTCGGTGGTCTCGCCGAAGTGCCAACCCTTGTTGAACGCCGTCACGTTGGCGTCGCGGATATCAGGGACCCGCGCGAAACGGCGCTCGAGGAACGAGATCGTCGACTCGATCGGGCGGCCGTACATCCAGGAGAGCAGGCCGAGCGCGAACATGTTCTTGGCCCGTGCGGCGTCCTTGCGGGACAACCCGAACTCCTTGACCGCCTCGACGGTCATCCCGGTCAGGTCGACGGGGTGGAGGGCGTACTCGTCGAGGGAGCCGTCGTCCAGCGGACTGGCGGAGTAACCCGCCTTCGTGAGGTTGCGGGAGGTGAAGTCGTGGGTGTCGACGATGATCGTGGCTCCCTTGGGCAGGTCGCCGAGGTTGGCCCGCAACGCGGCGGGGTTCATCGCGACCAGCACGTCGGGCGCATCCCCGGGCGTGAGGATGTCGTGGTCGGCGAAGTGGACCTGGAACGACGAGACCCCGGGCAGCGTGCCCTGAGGTGCGCGGATCTCGGCCGGGAAGTTGGGCAGCGTCGACAGGTCGTTGCCGAACGCGGCCGACTCCTGCGTGAACCGGTCCCCGGTCAGCTGCATGCCGTCGCCCGAGTCCCCCGCGAACCGGATGATGACCCGGTCGAGCTGCTTGACCTGCTTGGTCACCGCTCCCTTACCTCTCCTTGCTGGCTGGCCAGACCAATGATACCCGCGGTATGTGAGAAACTGGAACGTGTTTCAGTTCTGGTCGACATCGGTCCTGCCACGACTTCCCCACGATAGTCCCGCGGCTCAACCTGGCGGGCATCGTCTCCCGGATCTGGACGGGTGAGACACGCCACGATGTGGGAGAGCTCAGCTAAGGGCCGGCCAGCGACTTCGTGATGGGGTTCCTGGGTGAGGTCACCCGGCTCAACGGGATCAACATCCGTCCGCACGACCTCGAGATCTCGGCCGTCCGCGGGCTGGCCGGCGCCACCCCCGGTTACGTGCTCCGTGTGCTGCGGGTCGGCTTCGAGGTGCGGGCCATCGTGATGACCGAGGACGGGGACGAGGTCACCGTCGTACTCACCCGGACTCACGCGCAGGCCATCAGGCTCGACCAGGACGTCAGGGTGTGGCTGACGCCGGCGGTCGGTGCCGCCGTCGTACCCGCGATGGCCGCCGGCTAGGGCAGGAAGAGCATGGTGTCGCCGAGCTCGTGCCACAGGTACGGCGTCGGCGCCGCCGCAGCTGCCGCGTAGGCGTCGCGTACGAGGGCGGGGCCGGCCACCGCCTCGACCAGGTCGAGGTGGCTGGCGTGGGGGTCGTGCAGCCCGGTGAGGAGGCCGCTCACTGTGCGGGCCGGCCGGCCCGGGCCGAGGACCAGGCTGGTCCACCCGGTCGCGGCGTGCACGCGCCCGGTGCGGTCGGCCACCGTCTCGAGGGCACGCACCACCGTGGTTCCGACGGCGACGACCCGGCGGCCGACCCGGTGTGTCTCGTTGACCAGCCGGGCAGTGACATCGGGGATCGTGAACCGCTCCGGCTGCGGGGGCTCGTGGGCTTCCTGGCTGGAGACGCCGGTGTCGAGCACGAGCGGGGCGATCACCACGCCGCGACTCATCAGCCTCACCAGGGCGCGCTCGGTCAGCGGCCGGCCGGCGCTGGGCATCTCGGCGCTGCCGGCCCGGTCGGCGTACACGTTCTGCAGATCCCTCAGCGGCACAGGAGCGTCCAGGTAGCGGTAGCCGATCGGGCGGCCGTGGTCGCCCAGGTAGTCGACCGTGGCGTGCCACGGCGACGGGACCGCCCGCCACAGCCGTTCCTGCCCCGGTGGGTGCGCCTCGGTCACCCGGAGGCGGAGTCCCCCGGGGAGGCGCAGGACCTCGCCCTCGGCGACCCGGGCGGGTCCGGCCCCGTCGGCGCGGCGTACTTCGATCACCCAGGCCCCGTCGTCGAGCTGGGTGGAGACGTGCACGGCCTGCCCAGCGCGTTCCCGGTCCAGGTCGACGGCGGCGGGCAGGGTGGCGGAGGTGTTGACCACCAGCAGGTCACCCGGACGCAGCTCGTCAGGCAGGTCCCGGACGTGGCGGTGGACGAGCCGCTCGGGCCGGGCGACGAGCATCTGCACCGCGTCGCGGGCGAGGCCGCGGGACTCGGGTGTGGTGGTGGCCTCGGCGCCGGGCGTCGGGTCCGGCTCGAAGGCGGTGGACCCGGTCATCGACCGACTCCGGCTGGCACGGCAATCTCGGCGGCGCGGTATCGCCCGCTGGGCAGGTCGCTCGCCAGCAGCGCGACCAGGTTCGGTACGACGTCCTCCGGCGGGGGCCGGTCGGAGATGTCCTCGCCTGGGAACGCGTCCTGGTGCATCTGGGTCCGCATGTCGCCCGGGTCGACGGCGTACACGCGGAGGTCGGGCTCCTCGGCGGCGAGCACCCGGCTCAGCTGGTCGAGGGCGGCCTTCGAGGCACCGTAGGCACCCCAACCCGGGTAGCCCTCGACGGAGGCATCGGAGCTGACGTTCAGGACCGTCCCCCTGGTGGCACGAAGCTGGGGCAGCAGCGCCCGGACCAGCTCAACGGGCGCGTGCAGGTTGGTGCGGAAGACGTCTTCGACGAGGTCCGGGGCCAGGTCGGCAACCGTCGGTTGTGGGCTGGCCCCCAGAGTGCTGGCGTTGTTGACCAGCAGGCTGGCGCCCCCCAGCTCGGTGGCGCGGGCGGCGAGAGCAGCGCGGTGGCCGGCATCGGTGACGTCGCCGGCGATCGCGTGCGCGTGGGCGAGGCCTTGCACGGACTCGTCCAGCCGGGCGGCGTCGCGCGCATCGAGGACAAGTGCCCATCCGCGTCGGTCCAGCTCGCGCGCCAGTGCGGCACCCAACCCTCGGGAGGCTCCGGTGATGACGGCGACCTTCTTCGTCCGTTCGTGGTTCGTCATGCAAGGAGGATGCAACTTGAAGTTGACTTGAAGTCAACCGGTGAGCTGTGCCGCCGGTCGGGCACAATATCTGGACCGGTTCGGGCGAGGGGAACACACTGGACTGTATGAGCGTCACGTCTGCCAACGGCGTCCTATCGGGCGGGCAGTTCCCGCCCATCGGGGACTACGGCTTCCTGTCCGACTGTGAGACGACGGCGCTGGTGGCCCCGGACGGTGGGGTCGAGTGGCTCTGCCTCCCCCGGATGGACTCGCCCAGCGCGTTCGGAGCGATCCTCGACCGAGATGCCGGTACGTTCCGCGTCGGCCCGACCGGCGTGCACGTTCCGTCAGCCCGGCGCTACATCCCAGGCACGATGGTGCTGGAGACGAGCTGGTGGACGCCTGGCGGCTGGCTGGTCGTCACCGACGCCTTGCTGATCGGACCGTGGCACCACGACGACCACCGGTCGGGGACGCACCGGAGACCCCCGACCGACTACGACGCCGACCACGTCCTGCTTCGGCTGATCAAGTGCGTGAGCGGCCAGGTGCAGGTCCGCATGGACTGCACCCCCGCCTTCGACTACGGGCTGATCCCGGCGAAGTGGGACTACGGCAGCGCCGACTACCACGAGGCGGTCGCCACGGGGGACGGGGACGCCCTGCAACTCCGCCTGACGACGGACCTCAACGTCGGGTTCGAAGGCCCGGCGGCGACCGCGCGGACGCTTCTGAAGGAAGGCGACAGCCGGTTCGTCGCCCTGTCCTGGAGCGAGCACCCACCACCACGCACACTCGCGGAGGCGCGCCAACGGCTCACCTGGACGTGCCACCACTGGCAGCACTGGCTGGACCGGGGCCGGTTCCCCGACCACCCGTGGCGGAGCCTGCTGCAGCGCAGCGCCCTGACGTTGAAGGGGCTGACCTTCGCGCCGAGTGGCGCCGTCGCGGCGGCGGCCACGACGTCGCTGCCCGAGACCCCGGGGGGCGTACGCAACTGGGACTACCGCTACACGTGGATGCGTGACACCGCCGGCACGCTCGCCGCGCTGTACACACTCGGCCTGGACTGGGAGGCCAACGACTTCTTCCAGTTCGTGGTCGACGTCGTCACGGCCGAGGCCGGCTCCCTCCAGCTGATGTACGGCGTCGACGGCGAACGTGTCCTCGAGGAGCGGTTCCTCGACCACCTGTCCGGGTACGACGGCGCGAGACCGGTCCGCGTCGGAAACGCCGCCTACTCGCAAAGGCAGCACGACGTCTGGGGCGCGGTGGTCGGCGCCATCGACCTCTACACGGCGCACCAGCGGCTCGACGACCGCACGTGGATGATGGTCAGGACCCTGGTCGAGGAGGCCCTCGACCACTGGAGTGAGCCCGACCAGGGGATCTGGGAGGTCCGCTCAGGCCCTCAGCACTTCACCTCGTCCAAGGTGATGTGCTGGTACGCCGCGAGCGCCGGCGCCCGGCTCGCTCAAGGCCGGGGCGAGACCAAGCTGGCCGCCGAGTGGCGCACCAGTGCCGAGGAGATCCGGACGGACGTGCTGTCCCACGCCGTCGACGAACGAGGCGTGCTCACCCAGCACTACGACACGAAGGCACTCGACGCCTCGGTGCTGCTCGTGCCGCTGCTCGGATTCCTGCCCTGGGACGACGAGCGGGTCCGCAACACCGTCCTCGCCGTCGCGGAAGAGCTCACCGAGGGCGACCTCGTCCTTCGCTACCGGGTCGACGCCACCGACGACGGCCTCACCGGCGAGGAGGGAACGTTCACGATGTGCTCCTTCTGGCTGGTCTCCGCGTTCGTCGCCATCGGCGAGCTCGACCGCGCCCGTGCCCTGTGCGAGAAGCTGCTGTCGTACGCGACCCAGCTCCAGCTCTACGCCGAGGAGATCGACCCGCACAGCGGCCGGCACCTGGGTAACTTCCCCCAGGCGTTCACGCACCTCGCGCTGGTGCACGCGGTGACCGCGGTGATCCGGGCCGAGCGCGACGAGGTCCGGACCAACCGTCAGCGGTAGTTGGTGAACTGCACCGCGAAGTCGTAGTCCTGCTGCTTCACCAGGGCGATCACGGCCTGGAGGTCGTCACGCTTCTTCGACGAGACCCGCAATTCGTCTCCCTGGATCTGGGCCTTGACCCCCTTGGGGCCCTCGTCGCGGATCAGCTTGGAGATCTTCTTGGCGTCCTCGGAGGTGATGCCCTCCTTGAGCGAGATCCCGATCTTGCTCTGCTGACCCGACGGCCGGGGCTCGGAGGCATCGAGGATCTTCAGACTCTGGTTCCGCTTGACCAGCCTGCCCTTGAACACGTCGAGGACGGCGCTCGCGCGGTCGTCGGCCGACGCGCTGATCTCGATCGCCTGGTCGCCCTTCCACTCGATGGTGGCCCCGGTGCCCTTGAAGTCGAACCGGGTGGCGATCTCGCGGGCGGTCTGCCCGAGCGCGTTGTCGACCTCCTGACGATCGATCTTGCTCACGATGTCGAAGCTCGAGTCCGCCATGTGTGTCCTCCTGTGGGCCGGCCCCGGCGGGGGTCGTTGTTTTTCGTGTGCCGCTGGCGCTGCGCTATTCTTCCGTCTTGCTGCCAGCCGGCCAACACCGGCTGCCACAGCACGGCAGGTTGCCCGAGCGGCCAATGGGAGCGGACTGTAAATCCGTCGGCTTATGCCTTCGAAGGTTCGAATCCTTCACCTGCCACATGTCGACGACGGCCCCGCTCATTTCGCGCGGGGCCGTCGTCCGTCCGGGGCTCGATCGCGCGGCCGTGCGGTGACGGAGGCAGTCGGGTCCCGGGTCGGCAGCAGCCGCGCCTGGGCCGTCTGGGGCGTGGGCCTGTCGGTCTACCTGCTGGCGGTCTTCCACCGCAGCTCGCTCGGCGTGGCGGGACTGCTCGCGGCCGACCGGTTCGAGATCGAAGCAACGGCGCTGGCCCTCTTCACCGTGCTCCAGCTGGTCGTGTACGCCGGCATGCAGATCCCTGTCGGCGTGCTGCTCGACCGGTACGGATCGCGGGCGCTGTTGCTGACGGGCCTGACCCTGATGACCACCGGGCAGCTGGCGTTCGCGTTCGCGACCACGTTCCCCGTCGGCGTCGCGGCGCGCGTGCTGCTCGGTGCGGGCGACGCGATGGTCTTCGTCTCCGTCATCCGGCTGGTCGCGGCGTGGTTCCGGCCCAAGCAGGCGCCGTTCGCGACCCAGATGACCGGTCAGGTCGGCCAGCTCGGGGCGATCGCGGCCGCGGCGCCGCTGGCGTTGGCCCTGCAGCACTTCGGCTGGACGAAGTCGTTCGCGGTCGCCTCGTCGATCGGCGTCCTCCTGATGGTGGCGGTGGCCCTGGTGGTCGCCGACTCGCCCTACCCCGACGACCGCACCACCCCGATCCGGCTGCGCGCCCTGGCCCGCAGCCTGAGGCTGGTGTGGGGCAACCCCGGCACGCGGCTCGGGATGTGGTCCCACTTCGTCTCGCAGTTCTCGATGACCGTGTTCACGATGCTGTGGGGCTTCCCGTTCCTCGTGCGCGGGCAGGGCCTGTCACCGACGACGGCGAGCACCCTGCTGATGGTGATGATCGCCTGGGTCGTGGTCGCCGGGCTGGCGCTGAGCTGGCTGGTCGGCCGCTTCCCGTTCTACCGGTCCTGGATCGTGCTCAGTGTGGTCGCCTCGATGGTGACCGTCTGGACGCTCGTGCTCATGCGCGACGAGTCGGCCCCTGTCTGGCTGCTGGTGATCCTGGTCTGCGTCACCGCGTCCGGGGGTCCGGCCTCGATGGTCGGCTTCGACCTGGCCCGGTCGTTCACGCCGCTCACCGAGTCGGGGCGTGCCAACGGCATCGTCAACGTCGGCGGCTTCTCCGCGTCGCTGCTGACCATGGGGCTGGTCGGGATGCTCCTGGAGTGGCGCGAGCCCTCCGGCGTGGCGGCGTACGGGCTCGACGACTTCCGGGTGGCGCTGGCGATCCAGTACGCCTTCTGGGTGCTCGGCGCCGTGCAGGTGATCCGCTTCCGGCGCCGGGCGATCGCCCACCTGCACCGGCTGCACCCGGGTGCGGTCGAGCAGATGAAGCGTGGCGAGCCGTTCGTGCACCCCGGGTTCGTCGACCGCGAAGGCGTCTAGCGGTAGCGGCAACTGGCGGTGAGCCACCAGCTCCGGAGTGCCCCACTGCCAGCCGTCGGCGCAGGCCGGGGCCGAACCTCGTCGCTCCGCTCGATTTCCGATGCGGTGGCGCCCGTAACCCCGGGGCGAGACCTCTCGTTGGCCCTTGGAGGGTGAACAAAATCCCTCCCCGCGCAGGCATACCCGCCTGCTTCTTCCGAGACCAAGGAGCGTGCTCACATGCCGCGCCGACCTCTCGCCGTCATCGCCGCGCTGGCGCTGACAGCGATCCTCGTCCCCAGCAGCGTTGCCGCCAGCGCGGGGCAATCTGCCGGTAACAACCTCTCTGCCAAGCAGGGCGCCACTCCCTCGACCGAGGGCTCCTTCACGCTGCAGGGCTCTGACGCGGCGTCCTACAACCTGCCTGACGACGTCGCGCAGGTGTGGAGCACGACCCACCCCGACGGCACCACCCAGACCCGCTACCAGCAGGTGGTCGACGGGGCCGAGGTGCTCGGCGGCCAGGTGACGGTGCTCGAGGATGCCTCGGGTCAGGCCACCTCCGTGATCGGTGCCCACTTCTCGGCGCTCGAGCCCACCAACGCCAGGCGTCTCTCGCTCGCCGACTCGCTGCAGGTCGCACAGAACCTTCTCGGCACCGCGGGGGAGCGCGACAGCACGCTGCACATCGACCCGCGTGACGGCCGCTTCTACTACGAGGTCGAGACCCGCCGCTTCGCCCAGCGGCCCACCCTGTGGGTGGACGCCACCACCGGCGAGGTCCGGAACCGGTTCAACGCGCTGACCGAGGAGGGCGAGGGCATCGGGATCAAGGGGGACACCAAGACGTTCGACACCAGCGGTCCCGCGGGTGCCTACCGGATGATCTCCTCCGACGGTCGCCAGGAGACCTACGACGCGCAGAACCAGACGAACCACCCCGGCGTCCTGATGACCGATCCCGACGACGTGTGGGACTTCGACCAGCCGCAGAACCTCAGTCCGAGCCAGGCGGCCGGGGTCGACGCCCACTACTACGCCGAGCTGGTCGATGACTTCTATGCCGACACGTTCGGTCGCAACAGCATCGACGACAACGGCATGACGATCATCTCCACGGTGCACTACGACGTGGGCTACTGCAACGCCTTCTGGAACGGCGAGCAGATGACCTACGGCGACGGTGACACCCCCGAGACCTGCAAGCCGCTCTCCGGTGGCCTGGACGTGATCGGCCACGAGCTGACCCACGGGGTCACGGAGTTCACCTCCGGCCTGATCTACGAGAACGAGTCGGGTGCCCTCAACGAAGCGTTCAGCGACATGATGGGCAACACCACCGAGTTCTACGCCGATCAGGCCGGCCGTGACCCCGCCGCCGAGCCCGACTGGCTGATCGGCGAGGACGTCATTCCGGCCGGCGTGTACGGCGGGGCCGAAGCCGGCTTCCGCGACATGGCCGACCCCAGGGCCGACGGTGACCCCGACCACTACTCCGAGCGCTACACCGGCACCAGCGACAACGGTGGTGTCCACACCAACAGCGGCATCCCGAACCACGCCTACTACCTGGCCGTCAACGGCGGCACCAACGCCGGCTGCGACGCCGTGGGATCGGGCGGGCACGTGCACGCGGTCGACTGCGACGTCCGGGTCCCGGCACTCGGCCTGGACCGTACGCAGGAGATCTTCTACCGGGCCTTCACCAGCCTGACCGAGTACGCCAACATGTGCGACGCCCGCAGCGCCACGCTCGCGGTGGCAGGCAACAGCCGCAAGGCGATCAACAGTGCCTGGGCCGCGGTGGGTGTCCGCCGCGGTTGCGAGCCGGCCATCCCGCCTCCGCCCCCGTGCGTCGGTGACGCCAACGCTCAGATCCCCTTCGAGTCGCCGCACCCCTACGGCAACAACGGCGACTGCACCTGGACCTACGACAACGGGTCGGCGGGCTTCGCGTTCCACTTCAGCATGCTGGAGACCGAGGCCGGATACGACTACGTCTATGTCAAGGATGCCGACGGCAACGTGCTCGCGAGGTACGACGGGACCCACCCGCTGCCGGGTGGGGTGACCACGCCGTGTATCCCGACGAGCGTCGGATCCGTCCAGCTGGTCACCGACATGGCGGTCACCGACCAGGGCTTCGTCGTGGACGCGGTCGAGTCCTGCTGACGGTCGACCCGGCCGGGGTCACCCGGCCGGGTCGAGGCCGCCGCGGTAGAAGGGCGAGTCCTTGCGGGACAGCAGCTCACGCCTTTCCTCGAGGCTGAGCGCCTCGACCTGGGCGCGCACGTCGGAGGGGTAGCCACTCACTTCGGCCGCCTCGGCCACCGGGACGATCGTGTGCACGACGCGGTCCTCGTAGAGGTGCATCATCGTGAGCGCCTGGTGGGCGTCGACTGCTGACACGAACCGTGCGGCCGGCGCGGGGTCCGAGGTGTAGCAGGTGGCGGCGGCCACTGACACCGGGACACCCGCGAACGTCGAGTACGTCGAGTAGTGGAAGTGACCTCCGAGGATGCCGCGGACGTCGGTGCCGGCAAGGGCCTCGGCCAGGCGGTGCTGGTCGGCCAGCTCGATGATCTCCGCGGCCGGCATCATCGGCACCGGGATCGGCGGGTGGTGCATCGCGAGCAAGGTGCCGTGGGGGGCAGGCGTTGCGAGGACGTCGGCCAGCCAGCCGAGCTGGTCGTCGGTGAGGTCGCCGTGGTGGTAGCCGGGAACGGTCGTGTCGAGGGCGACGATGCGCAGCCCGGCCACGTCGTGCACGCGGTCCTGGGTGGTGCTGCCGTCCTCGGCGAACAGGCTGGCGGCGTAGGCCGCCCGCTCGTCGTGGTTGCCCATGACCCAGACCACGGTGGCCGAGAGGGCTTCGGCGACGGGCTCGACCAGCTCGCGGAGGCGGGCGTACGCCGCCGGCTCGGCCAGATCGGCCAGGTCGCCGGTGAACACCAGGGCGTGCGGTGCGGGGTCGAGGCGGGTGAGTCGCTGGAGGGCGAGCCGCAGGCCGGCCTCCGGGTCGATCACGTCGTACTGCCGCGCACCTCCGGCGAGCAGGTGGGTGTCGCTGACGTGAGCGACCACATGGCGGGGCGGGGGGTGCTGGCCGAGCTGCACGCCCGTCACAGTAGTCGGGCGCTCGACGCGGTGAGGTAGGAGACCGCGATTGTCCGGTGGGTGCGCTGCTCGCCGAGCGCGCTCGGCCGGTCCGCAGGTCATATTCCGTCCGGCACGGTCAGGCCAGGCTCGGCAGGCCCGCCGCTCGAGCACGCAGCCCGCCCGCGCGAGACGCGCTGCAGGGTCTCGTCGACGGCCAAGATCTGTGGAAGAGGCCGGGGCATTCACGACATGCCCGTTCCGGGGCGGCGCGGCGTGAGCAGACCCATGGCCCGGATGCTGCCGGGCCGCTCAGGAGCGGCGAGGCTATTGCGCCGACACGATCGTGCCCGCGGCTCGGGCGCGCCCGAACCTGGCCATCGCGACCGCCCCGGAGAGTGGTCCGATGGCAAGCGCGAGAAAGACGTACTGCCAGCCCACCGCGTCGGCCAGCGCCGGCACCGCATGAATCGTCACCACCGTGAGCAGGAAGCCGGTGGCGGTCTGCGCGGTGAGCGCGGTGCCGACGTACCGCTGGTCCGCGGTCTCGGTCAACGCGGTGGAGAACACCGCGGAGTCGGCGATCACCGCGGCCCCCCAGACGAACAGGAAGCACCCGAGGACCAGCACCGGCGTGCCGAAGAACAGCGGCGCGAGCAGACAGCACGTCCCGCTCACCACCATGGCGGTCACGGCCGCGGGTGCGCGGCCGATCCGGTCCGACGCCACGCCGCCCAGCCAGCAGCCGAGGACGCCGGCTACTCCGATGGCCAGGAAGCTGGTGAGATTGACGACCGCGCCGGTCGACTGACCTGCCTCACGCTGGCTGAGCAGGACGAACGTGGGCAGCCAGGTCCACAGGGCGTACAGCTCCCACATGTGCCCGAGGTATCCGAGGTTGGCCAGCCGCGGACCGAGCTCGCGAAACATCCGGAGGGCGTACGCCGGCTCGAGGTGGATCCCGCCGGTCTGGAGGTGCGGCCCCGCCCGGACCAGCAGGAGGGCCGTCAGCCCGCCGGCCGCGGTCACGGCCGCGGCGGCGAGCAGCACGCCAGGCCATGGAAGATCCTGCACGCCACGGATGAGCTGAGGGACCGCGGAGCCGAGAGTGAGTGCGCCGACGAGCAGGCCGAGCGCCCGGCCACGCCTCGCCGGTTCCGACCAGGAGGCCATCAGCTTCATCCCGACGGGGTAGACGCCCGCGAGGGCGATCCCCGTGAGGACTCGCAACACCAGCGTCTCGGTCATGCCGTTCGCGAATGCGGTGATCAAGGCGGTGCACGTCGCGGCCAGGAACGCGCTCATGGCGTAGAGGAGTGCCGTCGGGACCCGGTCGGCGAGGTTCAGTGCCGCCGAAGAAACGGCACCGACCACGAAACCCACCTGCACGCTGGATGTCAGCAGCACCGAGCCGGTGGCGCCGAGGTCGAGGTCCCGCTGCATGCCGGGGGCGACGGCTGACGCCGAGAACCAGCAGGACAGCGCTGCCACCTGGACCACGGCGATCAGCGCGCGTTGGTTCCGGGCCCGGCTGGCATCCACCGAAGTCAGTCCCGCGCGGGGAGGATGGTGCCGGCGACCTCGCCGAGCGCGATCCGACCGCCGCCGGTGCCAGGGGCGGTGTAGCGGAGCACGACCGCGTCGCCGTCCTGGAGGAAGGTGCGGTCGTCGGGGCCGAATGGCTCCTTGCCGCCCCAGCTGAGCTCGAGGAAAGACCCGCGTTGATCCCGCTCGGGGCCGCTGATGGTGCCCGAAGCGTAGAGGTCGCCGGTGCGGAGCGAGGCGCCGTTGACCGTCAGGTGCGCGAGCATCTGGGCCGGAGACCAGTACATCGAGGCGTACGGCGGTCGACTCACGACCTCGCCGTTCAGCTCGACCTCGACGTCAATGTCGAGACCGCGGGCGGCGGAGCCCTGCAGGTAAGGAAGCGGGTCGGGGTCCTGGCCGGGCAGGTCGACCCAGGCGGCGTCGAGCGCCGCCAGGGGCGTGACCCAGTGGGAGATCGAGGTCGCGAACGACTTGCCGAGGAACGGGCCCAGTGGCACGTACTCCCAGGCCTGGATGTCGCGTGCCGACCAGTCGTTGAGGCCGACCAGTCCGAAGACGTGCTCGGCGAAGTCAGCGACGGCGACCCGCGAGGCCAGCGCCGACGGCGATCCGACCACGAACCCGAGCTCGGCCTCGATGTCCAGCCGTCCGCTGGGGCCGTACGTCGGCGCGTCGGCATCCGGGGGCTTGCGCTGTCCCGACGGGCGAACGACGTCGGTCCCGCTGGCGACGACGGTGCCGGCGCGGCCGTGGTAGCCAACCGGCAGGTGCCGCCAGTTCGGGAGCAGTGCCTCCGCGTCGGGCCGGAAGATGTGGCCGACGTTGGTGGCGTGCTCGAGCGAGCAGTAGAAGTCGACGTAGTCGGCGACCTCGAACGGCAGGTGGAGCTCGACCTCCTCCAGCGGGAGCAGGTGCGGCTCGACCAGCGCGCGCTCGGTCTCGTCGGTCAGCAGGCCGGTGATCCACTGCCGGAGGGACGCGGCGACCTGTGGCCCCTCCGCCATCAGCGGGTTGAGCGTCGGCTCCTCGAAGACGTGGTGCACGTCAAGCATCTCGGCAGCAGCGACCGGCGCGAGGTCGAGCACGTGGTCGCCGATCCGCACCCCGACCCGCGCCTCCTCGTCCGGGAGCGAGAAGACGCCGTACGGCAGGTTGTCGACGTCGAACAGGGAGCCGGCGGCCCCGTCTACCCAGGTGTTCATGCGGGAGCCTCCACGAGTCCGAGTGAGATCAGGTCGTCGCGCGGCTCGGCGACGCTGCACGAGCCGAACGAGGTGAACCAACGGCGGGCGCGCGCCATCGCACGGTCGCCCTGCTCGTGCCACAGCCCGAGCAGTGGCTCGGCGTCGCGCTGCTCGAGCACCGCGACCACGTCGTCGGTGGTGGCGCCGTCGAACGCGAGGCGGGTGGCCAGCAGTACGTTGAGGAAGCCGTGGTGCTCGAAGCCGTCGTCGCCGGTGTGGCGCAGGGCGTTGTGCAGGCCCGCCGTGCACTTGAACGCGGTCTCCCGGTCCAGCGACCCGTCGATCCAGCGGGCGAGGGCGTGCGCGTGCGGGAAGAGATCGGCCTCGAGCCCACCGGTACGGAACTTCAGCCGCAGCTCGGCGGCGGCCGCTGCGTCGGCAGCCGCCAACCAGCTCGCGGTTGAGCCCACGTGGGGGAGCTCGATGTACACCGGAACCTCGTCGTCGAGAAGCCCGTCCGCGCGGGCGGCGTCGACCGCGGCCACGACCCGCCGGGCGTTGCCGGCCAGGTCGTCAAGGTCGCGCAGGGCGATCTCGAGCCCGGCCACCGAGCAGGGCGACTTGGCCGCCAGCTTCAAAGCGCCCCCGACCGCGCCTGCGCCGCCGGTCACGACGATCGACAGGGGGAGGGGTGCGTCGACGTTCGGAACGTCGACGTCCTTGACGACGAACGAGCCGACCAGGTCGGCGTACCACTCGTCGCGGCGGGCGGCGTAGGCCGCGACGGCGTCGTCCAGCGGACGGTCGCCGGGTGGGAAGATGGCGGCATCGTCCACCAAGCCCACCCACACGTCGGCAAGTTGCGTTGACACGAGCGCTACTCTAGCGACTAAGCGAATATCGGACGGGAGCGTCCGATAAAAGGACATCGCGAGGAACCCATGGCTCACTACCGCAGCGTCGGCGCCGTGCCACCCAAGCGGCACACCCAGCACCGCGACCCCGACGGCAACCTCTTCCGCGAGGAGCTGATGGGCGAGGAGGGCTTCTCCTCGGACTCCTCGCTGCTCTACCACCGCGGCGTGCCGTCCGCGATCGTCGACAGCCAGGTGTGGGACCTGCCCGACCAGGCCCGCACCCCCAACCACCCGCTCAAGCCGCGGCACCTGAAGCTGCACGACCTCTTCGCGGACGGCGCGACCGCGGACCCGGTCACCGGGCGGCGGCTCGTGCTGGGCAACAACGATGTGCGGATCAGCTACGTGGTCGCGGGTGCCGACGCGTCGCCGTACTACCGCAACGCGATCGGCGACGAGTGCGTCTACGTCGAGTCCGGCGCCGGCGTCGTGGAGACCGTGTTCGGGGCGCTGTCCTACCGGACCGGTGACTACGTGGTGATGCCGCGGGCCACCACCCACCGGTGGCGGCCGAGCGAGACGAGCCGGCTCTACGCGATCGAAGGGAACAGCCACATCGCGCCGCCGAAGCGCTACCTCTCCCGGTTCGGGCAGTTCCTGGAGCACGCGCCGTACTGCGAGCGCGACCTGCACGGGCCCACGGAGACCCTGGTGATCGAGGCCAATGATCAGCAGAGCGACGTCGAGGTGCTGGTCAAGCACCGGGCCGGGGGTGCGGTCATCGGGACCCGGATGACCTACGCGACCCACCCCTTCGACGTCGTCGGCTGGGACGGCTGCCTCTACCCCTACACGTTCAACGTCGAGGACTACATGCCGATCACCGGCAAGATCCACCAGCCGCCCCCGGTGCACCAGGTCTTCGAGGGCCACAACTTCGTGATCTGCAACTTCCTGCCCCGCAAGGTCGACTACCACGAGCTGGCGATCCCGGTGCCCTACTACCACTCCAACGTCGACAGCGACGAGGTCATGTTCTACGTCGGTGGCGACTACGAGGCCCGCAAGGGGTCGGGCATCAACATCGGCTCGATCTCGCTGCACCCGGGCGGGCACGCGCACGGTCCGCAGCCGTCCGCGATCGAGGCGTCGCTCGGCGTCGAGTACTTCGACGAGTCGGCAGTCATGGTCGACACCTTCGCCCCGCTCGACCTCGGCGAAGGCGGTCTCGCGGCCGAGGACCCGGCGTACGCCTGGACCTGGGCCGGCCGCGGGCCGGAGGCCGAGGGCGAGGACGGCGGCCCGGCGGTGTTCTCGAACTCCTGAAGCGGTCGCGGACACGTTGACGCGGAGCGGTTTCGGGTACCGAGCCATCATGTGGGGCATGAGGCGAGCGCCGAAGCAGGACATCGACGAGACCGAGCTGCGGGTGGGTGACGAGGCCAGCTCAGCCGCCGGCGTCACGGCCGTGGCCGTGTCGATGAAACGGGCGATCGAGCAGATGGGTGTGGCGCGGAGCGCGCGCACCCTGCTCAAGCTCAACCAGGTCGACGGGTTCGACTGCCAGGGGTGTGCCTGGCCCGATCCCGCTCCCGGGGAACGCGCCCACGCCGAGTTCTGCGAGAACGGCGCGAAGGCCGTCACCGAGGAGGCCACCAGACGCACCATCGGTCCCGAGTTCTTCGCCGCCCACCCGATGACCGAGCTGCGGGAGCGGACCGACTACTGGCTGGGCCAGCAGGGTCGGATCACCGAGCCGATGTACCTGCCTCCCGACGGCACGCACTACGAACCGATCTCGTGGGACGACGCCAACCGGTTGATCGCCGGGCACCTCAACGGGCTCGACTCACCGGACCAGGCGATCTTCTACACGTCGGGCAAGACCTCCAACGAGGCCGCGTTCGCCTACCAGCTCTTCGTCCGTGCCTTCGGCACCAACAACCTGCCCGACTGCTCCAACATGTGCCACGAGTCCACCTCGGTGGCGCTGGCCGAGGTCCTCGGCATCGGCAAGGGCTCGGTCACCCTGGCCGACATCCACGAGTCCAGGCTGATCGTCATCGCCGGCCAGAACCCCGGCACCAACCACCCGCGCATGCTCACTGCTCTGGAGAAGGCGAAGCAGAACGGCGCGCGGATCATTGCGGTGAACCCGCTCCGTGAGGCCGGTCTGGTCCGGTTCAAGAACCCGCAGAAGCCGCGCGGCGTCGTCGGCAAGGGCACCGCGCTCGCTGATCTGCACCTGCCAATCCGGATCAACGGTGACCTGGCGCTGTTCCAGGCGATCGGCGCCCTGCTGCTGGAGTGGGACGCGGTCGACCGGGATTTCATCGAGCGGCACACCACCGGGTTCGAGGAGTGGGCCGATCACGTCAAGGCCCTCGACTGGGACGTCGTACGCCGCTCGACCGGTTTGACCCGGGACCAGATCGAGGAGGCCGCGGGCATGTTCCGCGACTCCGACGCGACGGTGGTCTGTTGGGCGATGGGAATCACCCAGCACCGCAACGCCGTGGCCACGGTCAAGGAGTTCGCGAACGTCGCCTTCCTGCAGGGCAACATCGGCAAGCCCGGTGCCGGGCTCTGCCCGGTGCGCGGCCACTCCAACGTGCAGGGTGATCGCACGATGGGTATCTGGGAGCGGCCGCCGGACCACTTCCTGGACAGCCTCCGCGACGAGTTCGGGTTCGATCCGCCGCGAGAGCACGGCTTCGACAGCGTCGCCGCCATCAAGGCGCTGCGCGACGGCGAGGCCAAGGTGTTCATCGGCATGGGCGGCAACTTCGTCTCGGCGGCCCCCGACACCCAGACCACCGAAGAGGCCTTCCGCCAGGCCGCGCTGACCGTGCAGGTCTCGACCAAGCTGAACCGGTCGCACGTGGCGCACGGCCGTGAGGCGCTGATCCTGCCCGCCCTCGGCCGGAGCGAGAAGGACCGGACCGGCGGCCGCCCCCAGCGGGTCACCGTGGAGGACTCGATGTCCGCGGTGCACGCGTCGCAGGGACCGCTCGAGCCCGCGTCCAGCCACATGCGTTCCGAGGTCGACATCATCTGCTCGCTCGCGATTGCGACGCTCGGCGATCGACACAACATCCCGTGGGCAGACTTCCGGTCCGACTACGGCCAGATCCGACAGCGCATCTCCCGGGTCGTGCAGGGATGCGACGCCTACAACGAGAAGATCGACCGGCCCGGCGGCTTCACGCTGCCCCACCCGCCGCGCGACAGCCGCACCTTCCCGACCGAGAAGAACCGCGCGATCTTCACGGCCAGCCCGACGTCCGTGCTGGAGGTTCCGGAGGGCCACCTGCTGCTGCAGACGATCCGGTCACACGACCAGTTCAACACCACGATCTACGGCCTGGAGGACCGCTACCGCGGGATCTCGGGCGGTCGCCGGGTGGTGTTCGTGCACCCCGACGACATCGCGGCGTTCGGGCTCGAGGACGGTTCGATGGTCGACCTGGTGAGCGTCGACGAGCAGGGCACCACCCGGCAGGCGCCGTACTTCCGGGTGGTCGCCTACGACCAGCCGCGCGGCTGCGCGGCGGCGTACTACCCGGAGGCGAACCCGCTGGTGCCGCTGGACCACACTGCGGAAGGCAGCAACCAGCCGGCGTACAAGTCGATCGTGATCAGGCTCGAGGAGGCCAACGGCGGGCAGCAGGGGGTGCGCCAGGCGAGCGACGCCGGCACGGTGACGCCCGCGGGCCGCGGCGACGAGAGCAAGCGACACGTCGAGCCCGACCAGCTCAGCTGACGCTCCCGGGGCGACCGGGACTGCGCGATAGTGGAGGGGTGACGAACCCCGAGCGCGACCCCGACGAGATCGTCTGCACGACCGGGGCGGCGGCCGTCGAGGTGATGGTGCCGCGGGAGGTGCCGCTGGGCGGTCCGCGGGCGATGCACGTACGCCGCACACTCCCGCAGCGGCACCGGTCGCTGATCGGGGCGTGGTGCTTCCTCGACCACTATGGTCCGGACGAGGTCGCCGACTCGGGCGGGATGTCCGTCGCTCCGCACCCGCACACCGGCCTGCAGACCGTGAGCTGGTTGTTCACCGGCGAGGTCGAGCACCGTGACAGCGCCGGCCACCACGCGATGGTGCGGCCCGGCGAGCTCAACCTGATGACCGCGGGGCGGGGGATCAGCCATTCCGAGGTGTCACCCGCGTCCACGACCACCCTGCACGGGGCGCAGCTCTGGGTGGCACTGCCGGAGTCCGCGCGCCACACCGACCCGGGATTCGAGCACTACGCGCCGGAGAGCGTCACCGGCGACGGGTGGCGGGCGCGGGTGTTCCTCGGGACGCTGCTGGGCGATCGGTCACCGGTGACGACGTACTCGCCGCTGCTCGGTGTTGAGCTGCTGCTGGAGCCGCACACCCAGCTGAGGCTCGACGTCGATCCCGGGTTCGAGCACGGCGTGCTCGTGGACACCGGGGTCCTCGCCGTGGCCGGCCAGGAGACGAAGCAGAACGAGCTCACCTACGTGCCGCCCGGCTCGCCGCACCTCGAGCTCGCGGCGTACGACGAGCCGGTCCGGCTGCTGCTCCTGGGCGGTGAGCCCTTCGGAGAGTCGATCGTGATGTGGTGGAACTTCGTCGGGCGGACCCACGACGAAGTGGTCGCGTTCCGCTCGGAATGGCAGGCGCAGATCACTGCTGATGGGACCGTCGTGACCGACAGCCAGGACGTCTCGGGGGGCCGGTTCGGGGTGGTGGCCGGTGATCACCTGCCCCCGATCCCGGCGCCGGAGATGCCGCACGTGCGGCTCAAGCATCGCCGCTGACCCGCCCGAGAGTTCCGGGCGGGTCAGCCTCACTTCTTCTTCACCTTGGGCGGGAACGTGGCGACGTGCTCGCGGGCGCGCTCCATCCAGTCCCTCGCCTGCTCCTCGGTGAAGGAAGGCGGCATCGACAGGTAGCCGCCCATCGGCCGCTCCTCGGGGCCGAACGGCCCGCTCCCGTCGATGGCCTCGAGCTCGGCCTGTGCGTCGTCGTCGAGCTTCACGCCGATGTCGGTGCCGAACAGGCCCGCGAACATGTTGCCGTTGACGAACGCGCCGACGCTCCCGAACATCGGCTTCACCTCGACCCCGGAGCCCCCCGGCACCAACGTCCGGAAGCGGGCCTTGTCCTCGTCGGTGTGCCTGGGCATCTTCATGGCGTCACCCGTCCGTCACGTGCCCGGGACGGGCAGCGCCTCGTGCACCTCGATCTCGCAGCCACCCGGCATGGTGAGGTGAGGGTGCTCCTGGGCGAGCGCGAGGGCTGCCTCCTTGTCGGCGGCCTCGATGATGCTGTAGCCCGCGACCTGACGGTCGCTGGGTGAGGTGCCGGCGGGTGTGACCCGGGTGCCGCCGGCCAGCGGGGTCCCGAAGTCGACCATGCCGTCGCCGACGCGGCCGGCCCAGTTGTTCCAGGCCTGCATGACGCCCTGCACCTCCTCGGGCGACGGCTGCGGCGCTCCCTCCGGCATCGGCGGTGCGTGGTAGACGAACACGAACTTGGTCATGGTGCTGCTCTCTTTCTCTCGTTGGATTGATGGGTGAGTCGTTGTGGTCAGGCCGCGAGGGGGGTCCTTCCGGTGTACGCCGCGAGGCGTTCCAGTGGGCCGGCCTCGGCGGCCGGCGTCTGCTCCTCGGCGAACGCGCCACGCTCGCGGCCGCCGGGGACCAGCTTCTCGGCGACGGACTGGACGTGCTCGACCACCTCGTCGGAGACGGCGACTTCCTGGCCGCTCGCCTGGGCGAAGTCCCACGCATGCAGCAGGAACTCGATGGAGAGGATGCCGGCGGCGAGAGCGGCCGGCATCTCCCCGCCACCTGGGGCCGGGACCATCCCGTCGAGGCCACGGGCCCGCCAGCCCTCGAGCGCCTCGGCCGCCATCGTGGCAACGCGGTGCTCCAGCGGTCCGGACTCGGGGTTGGTCACCGTGACTCCGGCCATCGCGCCCAGGCCGATGATGCCGCCGAAGAGGTGCTCGGCCAGGTCGTCGCAGGTGAACTCCGCACAGGGGGTCTGCTTCGGCTGGTCCTCGACGGTGAGGTTGCGCAGGACACCCTGGAGGACGGCCAGGGTCGCCTCCGCCGACGACAGCTCGTCGATCTTGGCCGGCACAGCCGACCATGCGTCAGGGCCGGCGTCGCCGCTGACCGCCACCTCCTCGAGCCGCTCGAAGTAGTGGTTCCATCCCTCGGCGTGGTGGCCGGCCTGCTCCTCGGTGAGCCCGGCGTGCTCGAGGGTGACCCGGGTGCCGCCGTCGGTGGGCTCGACGGTCACGGTGACGGTCGAGGCGTCGGGCAGCAGGTCGGGGTTGCCCTCCCACCCCCAGCCGAAGACCACGCGCCTGCCCGGCTCGACCTCGCGGAAGGTGCCGGCGGCGACGTGGCCGGGGGTGACGGTCCAGCGGTACTCCCCACCGGCCCGCAGGTCGACGCGGGCCGAGACGGTCTGCCAGCGGCGCAGCCGCTCCGGCTCGGTGAGGAGCGCGAAGGCGTCCTCGGGGCTGACGGGCAGGACGGTGCTCTTGGTGTAGGTCATCGGTCTTCTCCTGATACGGCCGGACGGGTCCGGCGCTGGTTGAGGGTGTGGGCGTCCGCGACAAGAAGGTCGAGCTCGTCGGTCCAGAACCGGTCGATCTCTGCCTGGAGCGAACGCAGCCCGGACGGGACGACGCGGTAGATCCGCTGCCGCCCGACCTTCTCGGCGGCGACCAGGCCGACGCTCTCCAGCAACAGCAGGTGCTGGGAGATCGCCGAGCGGGTCACCGGGAACTCCGACGCGATCTCACTGACGGTCCGCGGCTGCGGCGCCAACAGCTGCAGGATGCGTCGCCGGGTCGGCTCGGCAGCTGCGGAGAGAGCGTCGGTCACACCAATACGTTAGCGATGACTAACGTATTTGGCAAGGGGGCCGCACCCGTCCCCGTTGTGCCCGGGCGCTCCCGCCGCCAGAGTTGACCCATGACCACCGGGGACAGCGACTTCAGCGACTTCAGCGGCCTGCGCGCGACGTACATCAACTGCACCCTCAAGCGCGGACCGGAGCCGAGCCACACCCAGGGCCTGGTCGACGCGAGCGCCGCGATCATGCGCGAGCACGGGGTGGAGGTCGACATGTTCCGGGCGATCGACCACGACATCGCGACCGGCGTCTACCCCGACATGCGTGAGCACGGCTGGGAGTCGGACGCCTGGCCCGACCTCTACCCCGGGATCCTCGACAGCCAGATCCTGGTGATCGCCGGGCCGATCTGGCTCGGCGACAACTCCAGCGTGACCAAGCGGATCATCGAGCGGTTGTACGCGCTCAGCGGTCAGGTCAACGAGAAGGGCCAGTACCTCTTCTACGGGAGGGTGGCCGGCTGCCTCATCACCGGCAACGAGGACGGCATCAAGCACTGCGCCCAGAACGTGCTCTACAGCCTCCAGCACATCGGGTACACGATCCCGCCCAACGCCGACGCCGGATGGATCGGCGAGGCCGGGCCGGGGCCGTCGTACCTCGATCCGGGCAGCGGTGGGCCGCACAACGACTTCACCAGCCGGAACGCCACGTTCATGACCTGGAACCTGATGCACCTCGCCGCGATGCTCCGGGACGCGGGCGGGGTCCCGGGCCACGGCAACCAGCGCTCGCGGTGGGACGAGGGTGAGCGCTTCGGCTGGGAGAGTCCGGAGTACCTCTCCTGATGCCGGCGTGACAGCTCGGATCGACGGTCCCGTCGTGGGCGAGGACGGCCTCGCGCGGTGTCCCTGGGGTGCGGGCAGCGAGGTCTACCGGGCCTACCACGACACCGAGTGGGGCGTGCCGGTGCACGGGGAGGCGGCGTACCTCGAGCGGCTCACCCTCGAGGCCTTCCAGTCCGGCCTCTCCTGGCTCACCATCCTGAACAAGCGCGAGGCGTTCCGCGAGGTCTTCGCCGGCTTCGACGCCGACGTCGTGGCGGCGTACGACGATGCCGACTTCGACCGGCTGATGGGCGACGCCCGGATCGTGCGCAACCGGCTGAAGGTCCGGGCGGCGATCACCAATGCCCGGGCCACGGTGGACCTGCGCGAGCACGGCGGGCTCGAGGACTTCGTCCGGTCCTTCCGGCCCGACCAGCAACCGGCTCCCGAGTCCACGGGAGAGGTGGACAGCGTCTCGGCGGAGTCGATGGCCCTGTCGAAGGCCCTGAAGAAGCAGGGGTTCGTCTTCGTCGGCCCGACCACGATGTACGCCCTGATGCAGGCGATCGGCCTCGTGGACGACCATCTCGTGGGATGTCACCGCCGGGGATGCGCCGCCGTTGCGTGAGTAGGTTGGCGGCCATGAACACCCCATGGGAGTGCTCACTTCGTCCCGTTCCGAACGGGGACCCCGAAAAGCCATGACCCGGGTCCATGCCTTCGGTGACGACGTCCTCGGCGAGCACGACGCGGTCGGCCTGGCCGAACGGATCCGGTCGCGCCGTGCCTCGATCCGCGACGTGGTCGAAGCCGCGATCGACCGTGCCCAACGGGTGAACCCGGAGCTCAACGCGATCGCCCACGAAGCGTTCGACCGGGCCCGTGCCGAGGCCGCCGCCCCGCGTGGTGGCTACTTCGCGGGGATCCCCACGTTCGTCAAGGACAACGTCGACGTCGGCGGGATGCCCACCCAGCAGGGGGTGGACGCGTTCCAGGGGACGCCTCGCAGGATCGACGGCGACTTCGCCCGGATGTTCCTGGCTACCGGGGTGATCCCGCTCGGCAAGACCCAGCTGTCGGAGTTCGGGTTCAGCCCGTCGGCGGAGCACGAGCGGCTGGGCCCGGTCCGGTCGCCCTGGGATCCCGAGTTCACCGCCGGCGCCTCCTCGGCAGGGTCCGCGGCGATGGTTGCCGCGGGCGTCGTACCCCTCGCGCACGCGAACGACGGCGGCGGCTCGATCCGGATCCCGGCCTCGGTCAACGGGCTGGTCGGGCTCAAGCCCACCCGTGGGCGGCTCGCCCAGGACCGGACGTTGCGCCAGATGCCCGTGCAGATCGTGGCCGACGGCGTGGTGACCCGGTCGGTCCGGGACACCGCGGCGTTCCTCCGCGAGTCGGAGAAGGTCTACCGCAACCTGCGACTCCCGCCGGTCGGGGACATCACCCGCCCCGGCAAGGCCCGACTCAGGGTCGCGGTCGTCACCGAGGGCGTCGGCGCGGAGGCTTCGCCCGAGGTCGCCGACCTGACCCTGAAGACGGCCGCGCTGCTCGAGGAGCTCGGTCACACCGTCGAGCACATCGACCCTCCCGTGCCGGCCCACTTCCGCGACGACTTCCTCCTCTACTGGTCGATGCTGAGCCTGTTCCTCGTGCAGACCGGTCGACGCAGCTTCGGCGACACCTGGGACCCTGCCCTGCTCGACAACCTGACCCACGGGCTGGCCCGGCACTCCCGGCGGAACCTGCACAAGCTCCCGCTCGCGATCACGCGGCTGCGGCTGTCGGCTCGGATCTCGACGCGTCTCTACCGCGAGTACGACGTCGTGCTGACACCCACGCTCGCCACCTCGACCCCGCGGGTCGGCCACCTCGCCGCCAGCAACGACTACGAGAAGACCCTCGAGCGGATGCTGGCCTGGGTGGCGTTCACTCCTCTGCAGAACGCCACCGGCGACCCGGCGATCAGCCTTCCGCTGACCACGACCGCCGACGGCATGCCGCACGGCATGATGTTCGCGGCCGCAGCCGGACGCGAGGCGTCGCTCCTCGAGCTCGCCTACGAGCTGGAGGCGGCCCGGTCCTTCCCCCGCATCCAGGACTGAGCCCGCTCACCGCGGCTGGACCAGGAGGGCCTGGGTCGAGCGGGCGACGAGGCCGCGCCGGTCATGGACGTGCGAGACCGCCATGCCCGTCGCGCCGCTGGACAGGGTCGTCTCCGCGTCCAGGCAGACCCACTCGCCCTCGGGCGGGCGCAGGACGTGGACGGTGAGCTCGGTGTTGAGGAACCCCCACTCGCGCGGATCGAAGACCGCACTCACGCCCGAGGCGGAGTCGGCGCAGGTGACCAGTCGCTGGACCGGCGAGGCGCGCTCCCCCTCGACCAGGTCGGGCGGACGCATCCACACCACCCCCGGTCCCGGGTCCGCGAGATCTCCGGTGATCCACCGCCAGTCGACGGCGTCCACGTAGCCGCCGCCCCATCCATCGGGTCGCTCGCGCACGGTGCCGTCCTCGGGTCCGTGGGTCGGAGCCGACGGTTCCTGGTCGGGACCGGTCCCGGAGGCCGGGAAGAGCCAGGCCCGGGCCGTCGCGACCGGCCGGCCGCGCGCGACGTCGTACATCTCGGCAGCAGCGAGCTGGACCGTGCGTCCTGGCCGCAGGATCGACGCCGAGACCGCGAGGTCGGCCACCGGGACCGGTCCGAGGAGCTCCATCGTGAACCGGCCGATCATGGCGTCGGAGAGACCCTCGATCGCCCGGACCAGCAACCCGGCCGGAGGACCGCCGTGCTGGCTGTCCGGACCCCAGGGAGAGGCGGTCGAGGAGAGCGACTCGAAGCCCTCCCGGCCATCCGTGGAAGGGCCCTGGGAACGGTAGAAACTGGGCGCTTCAGTCGATTTCCTCGAACATGTCAGCCGGTGTGTATCCTCATCGGTCGTTGCCCCTTTAGCTCAGTCGGCAGAGCGTCTCCATGGTAAGGAGAAGGTCTACGGTTCGATTCCGTAAAGGGGCTCTGGGCTGAGAACCTCCGGGATCGAATCCGGCGGGTAGCTCCGCCCGGTGGCGGGGTAGCTCAGGTGGTTAGAGCACACGGCTCATAATCGTGGTGTCGCGGGTTCGAGTCCCGCCCCCGCTACTGCGCAGATCAAGCTTCACCGAGATAAAGGACTTCCCGTGGCCAGCAAGAGCTCCGACGTTCGCCCCAAGATCACGCTCGCATGTGTGGAGTGCAAGGAGCGCAACTACATCACCAAGAAGAACCGCCGCAACGACCCGGACCGCATGGAGCTCTCGAAGTTCTGCCCGCGTTGCCGCAAGCACACTGCTCACCGCGAGACCCGCTGACGCACCCCGTCTCGACTGACCCGCCCGAAAGCGAGCGAGCTTGCGAGCTCGCAATTCAGAAGTTCGGGCGGGTCAGTCGATTTTGGGGACCATGCCGATCGAGCAGGCGCTCGTCGGGCGGGCCTTCCCGCCGACGCAGCCCTACACCGTGTCCGAGGAGAAGGTCCGCGAGTTCGTGTCGGCCACCGGAGGGGAGTACGACGGCGGCGCGGCGCCCGCGACCTTCCCGATCGTGCTCGCCTTCGACGCCATGAACGCCTTCCTCGAGGCCGAGCAGATCGACCTGTCCCGGATCGTCCACGGCGACCAGAAGTTCACCTACGAGCGGCCGGTCCGGCCAGGCGACGTCCTCACCGCCACGCTCACGGTCGCCTCCCTGCGCCAGATCGCCGGCGCCGACATCATCGGCACCACCAGCGAGATCACCGACGAGTCGGGGGCCGTCGTGTGCGCCACCAGCGCCACGCTCGTGCACCGGGGCGCCGACGCATGAGCAGCCCGCTGAGCCCCGGCGACACGCTCCCGCCCCAGGTCTACGTCGTCCACCGGGACGACCTGGTCCGCTACGCCAACGCCAGCGGCGACCACAACCCGATCCACCAGGACGAGGACGTGGCCCGCTCGGTCGGCCTCCCGGGGGTGATCGCCCACGGGATGTTCACGATGGCCCTGGCCGCCCGCGCGGTCGACACCTGGACCGAGGGGGCAGAGGTCGTCGAGCTCGGCTGCAAGTTCACCAAGCCGGTCGTGGTCCCAGGTGACGAGGGTGTCGAGATCCAGGTCGCCGGGACCGTCAAGGACGTGGCGGACGGCCGCACCACGCTCGCCCTCGAGGTGACCTGCGGAGGCGAGAAGGTGCTCGGCATGCCGCGGGCGGTCCTGCGTGCCTGAACTCCTGCGCGACCACACCACCCTCCGCCTCGGCGGGCCGGCCCGCGACTGGGTCGAGGCCACGACCGAGCGCGAGGTGGTCGACGGAGTGCGCCGGCTGGACGCCGCGGGCGAGCGCGTGCTGGTCCTGGCGGGCGGCAGCAACCTCGTGGTGGCCGACGAGGGCTTCGAGGGCACCGTCGTGAAGGTCGCGACCAGCGGGGTCACCGCCGACTCCGACGACCCCGACGACCTGGCCTGCCTGGGTGCGGTCACCGTGACGGTGGCGGCCGGTGAGAACTGGGACGCCCTGGTCGCCCGGGCCGTCGAGGCAGGTTGGGTGGGCATCGAGGCACTGTCCGGGATCCCGGGGTCGGTCGGTGCGACACCGATCCAGAACGTCGGCGCCTACGGCCAGGAGGTCTCCGAGACCCTCGCCTCCGTCCGCACCTGGGACCGGGAGGAAGGCCGGCTGCGCACCTTCGCGGCCGCCGACTGCGGCTTCGGCTACCGGACCAGCCGGTTCAAGGAGGAGCCGGGTCGCTTCGTCGTACTCGACGTGACGTTCCTGCTCAAGCAGGGCACCCTCGGCGCCCCGGTGAAGTACGCCGAGCTGGCGGCCACCCTGGGCATCGAGCAGGGGGAGCGGGCCCCGCTGGCCGACGTACGAGCAGCCGTCTTGAAGCTGCGCAGTGGCAAGGGCATGGTGCTGGATCCCGAGGACCACGACACCTGGAGCGCGGGATCGTTCTTCACCAACCCGGTGGTCGCGGCGGAGGAGATCCCCGAGGGCGCCCCCGCCTGGCCCCAGGACGGCGGAGTCAAGACCAGCGCGGCCTGGCTGATCGAGCAGGCCGGGTTCCGGAAGGGGTACGGCGGTGACCGGCTCAGCCTCTCCACGAAGCACACCCTTGCGCTCACCAACCGTGGCGGCGCGACCACGGCCGACCTGCTCGCACTGGCCCGCGAGATCCGCGACGGGGTCGAGGCCCGCTTCGGTATCCGCCTCGTCAACGAACCCGTCCTCGTCGGCTGCACCCTCTGACCCGTTGAGTTGGGCCTGCCTGAGCGTTGAGTTGGGCGTCGCTGAGCGTTGAGTTGGGCGTGCCTGAGCGTCTCGGGACAGGAACGCCCAATTCAACGGGTAGGGGAGCCCAACTCAACGGGTAGGGGAGCCCAACTCAACGAGTCAGGTGGCGAGCCAGGTGTCGATGTCGGCCAGCGCTGCCTTCTGTACGTCGTCGGGTGCGCAGGAGGCCCGGATCGACATCCGGGCGAGCTCGGCCAGCTGGTCGTCGGACAGGTCGTGGGCGGCCCGCATGGTGGCGTACTGACCCTCGAGCCTCGACCCGAACAGCAGCGGGTCGTCCGCGCCGAGCGCGATCGTGGCGCCGGCGTCCATCAGCTCGGGCAGGGGCACGGAGGTGAGGTCGGAGTAGACGCCGAGGGCGACGTTCGAGACGGGGCACACCTCGAGGGCCACGCCGGAGGCCACGATGCGCTCGAGCAGCGCCGGATCCTCCACCGACCGGACGCCGTGGCCGAGCCGGTCGGCCCGCAGCGAGTCGAGGCACATGCTGATGTGGTCCGGGCCGCGCAGCTCGCCGCCGTGCGGCACCAGTCGAAGTCCGGCCCGGCCGGCGATGCGGAAGGCCGCGTCGAACTCCGCCGTGCTCCCACGCCTCTCGTCGTTGGACAGGCCGAACCCGACGACCCCGCGACCGGCGTACTGCGCCGCCAGCCGGGCCAGGGCGCGCGCGTCGAGCGGGTGCCGCGTCCGGTTCGCCGCGATCACGAGGGCCATACCCAACCCGGTGTCGCGGGTCGCCTCCGCCACGGCGTCGAGGACCAGGTCGGTGAAGGCGGTGATCCCGCCGAAGCGTGCGGCGTACCCGCTCGGGTCGACCTGGATCTCCAGCCACCGACCGCCATCACGTACGTCGTCCTCCGCCGCCTCCCTCACCAGCCGGCGTACGTCGTCCGGCGTGCGGAGCACCGAGCGGGCCACGTCATAGAGCCGCTGGAAGCGGAACCATCCCTTCTCGTCGGCCGCCGACAGCTCCGGCGGCCAGTCCGAGACAAGGGAGTCGGGCAGGTGGATGCCGTCCCGCGCGGCGAGCTCGAGCAGCGTCTCGTGCCGCATGGAGCCGGTGAAATGTAGATGCAGGTGCGCTTTGGGGAGGCTCGTGAGGTCGCGGTGGTTGCGGTTCAAGCAGACCCCCTCGGGTTGCGGTTCGCGGTCACCTCACCGCCGGTGGTGGGGGTCGCCGAGCCGTGGTGAGTTCCTCCTCCGCTTCGCTCCCCCGCATCTCCCGACTGCTCGGCTCCTTCTAGGAGAAGAGCTTCTGCAGCCGGGTGATCCCCTCGGCCAGGTCGTCGTCGCCGAGCGCGTAGGACAGCCGCAGGTAGCCGGGAGAGCCGAAGGCCTCACCGGGGACGACGGCGACCTCGACCTGTTCGAGGATGTACTCGGCCAGGTCGGCCGAGGAGTCGATGACGCGGCCGGCGTACTCCTTCCCGAGCAGGCCCTTGACCGAGGGGTAGGCGTAGAACGCTCCCTGCGGAGTGGGGCAGACGACGCCGTCGATCTCGCTGAGCATCGACACGATGGTCTTGCGTCGCCGGTCGAAGGCGGCCTTCATCTCCTCGACGGCGGCCAGGTCACCCGACACAGCCGCCAGGGCCGCGCGCTGGCTGACGTTCGCGACGTTGGACGTCGCGTGCGACTGGAGGTTGGTCGCGGCCTTGACCAGGTCCTGTGGGCCGATCATCCAGCCGACCCGCCACCCGGTCATCGCATAGGTCTTGGCGACGCCGTTGACCACGACGCAGTTGTCGGCCAGGTAGGGGCAGAGGACCGGCATCGAGCCGGTCTCGACCCCGTCGTAGACCAGGTGCTCGTAGATCTCGTCGGTCAGCACCCACAGCTGGTGGTCCTCGACCCACTGGCCGATCGCACGGATCTCGTCGGCGGTGTAGACCGACCCGGTCGGGTTCGACGGTGACACGAACAGCAGCACCTTGGTCCGCTCGGTCCGCACGGCCTCGAGCTGCTCGGGGGTCACCTTGTAGTCCTGCGTCTCGTCGGCGAGGACCTCGACCGGCACGCCCCCGGCCAGCCGGATGGCCTCCGGGTACGTCGTCCAGTACGGCGCCGGCACGATCACCTCGTCGCCGGGATCGATCATGGCGGCGAACGCGGCGTAGATGGCCTGCTTGCCGCCGTTGGTCACCAGGACCTGCGCCGGCTCGACGTCGTACCCGCTGTCACGCCTGGTCTTCTCGACAATCGCCTTCTTCAGCTCGGGGAGGCCCCCGGCCGGGGTGTACCGATGGTTCTTCGGGTCGCGGCAGGCCTCGACCGCGGCGTCCACGACGTAGTCGGGGGTCGCGAAGTCGGGCTCGCCGGCGCCGAAACCGATGACGGGGCGACCCTCGGCCTTGAGCGACTTGGCCTTGGCGTCGACCTTGAGGGTCGCGCTCTCGGCGATGCCGCCCACGCGTCCGGAGACGCGGTGGGCCCGGGGCGAGGACGCGGGCTGCTCGGGGGTCGCTGGGGTCATGGACCCATCGTAGGAGGCGGTGCTTTGGCGGCCGTAGCCCGTTGCCCGTAGACTCCCGTTCTGGTGGTTCTCCACATGCTTGTCCCTGCCCGGAAGCGGCATCGGCGGCAGGGGAGGCATCGGAGGGCACTAGCTCAACTGGCAGAGCATCGGTCTCCAAAACCGAAGGTTGGGGGTTCAAGTCCCTCGTGCCCTGCAGGCAAGAGGAACGGTCGACAGGTCCAGTTCAGGAGAGGTGAAGACGGGTGACCGAGAGCAAGGCGGTACGCCGCGACGGCAGCGCCGAGAAGCGCACCAGCCCGGTCACGTTCTACCGCCAGGTTGTTGCCGAGCTGCGCAAGGTCGTATGGCCGACCCAGGAGCAGCTGGTGACGTACTTCCTGGTCACCATGGTCTTCGTGCTCTTCTTCATGGCCCTGATCTCGCTCCTCGACCTCGGCTTCGGCAAGCTGGTCTTCGAGATCTTCGCCGGCCAGGACGCCCAGTGACCACGGCCGCGACCTCTGGGTCCGCGGCAGACAGCAACATCGAGATGACGGAGCAAGACGTGTCGGAGCAGTACGACCCGGTCGAGTCCGAGGAGACCCCCCAGACGAGCACCGAGGCAGCCGCCGAGCCCGGCCCCGAGGTCGAGGCCGTCGCTGAGGCGAGCCCCGAGCCGGCCGCTGACGAGGTCGCCGAGGAGGCGACCACGGACGCGCCCGCCGCCGAGGAGTCGGGGGCCGCTGAGGCGACTGCCGCCGAGGTGCCGGTCGCCGAGGAGCCGGTCGCCGAGGAGCCGGTCGCCGAGGAGCCCGCGGACGACGACCCACTCGAGGCGTTCCGTCGCGAGCTCGAGGCCAAGGTCGGCGACTGGTTCGTGGTGCACACCTACTCCGGCATGGAGAACCGGGTGAAGTCCAACCTCGAGAACCGCATCATCTCCCTCAACATGGAGGACTACATCCACGAGATCGTGGTCCCCACCGAGGAGGTCGCGGAGATCAAGAACGGCCAGCGCAAGATGGTCAAGCGCACCGTGCTCCCCGGCTACGTCCTGGTCCGGATGGACCTCACCGACGAGTCCTGGGCCGCCGTGCGGCACACCCCGTCCGTGACCGGCTTCGTCGGGCACAGCCACCAGCCGGTGCCGCTGAGCATGGCCGAGGTCGAGAACATGCTGGCTCCCGCCGTGGTCGCGACCGCCGAGGCCGCCGCGATGGCTGCCGGGTCCCCTTCGTCGGGTGGCGCCGCACCCGCCCGCAAGCCGGTCGAGGTCGCAGACTTCGACGTCTCCGACTCGGTCATGGTCGTGGACGGCCCGTTCGCCACGCTGCACGCGACGATCACCGAGATCAACGCCGAGTCGCAGAGGGTCAAGGCCCTCGTCGAGATCTTCGGCCGGGAAACTCCGGTCGAGCTGAGCTTCAGTCAGATCCAGAAAGTCTGAGCCTCTGAGCGGAGTTCCGCTCACGTGGCTTGCAGGTCGAGGCCTGCGTCAGAAGAAGTGGCAGGGGGACCAAACCCCCGTCATGACCACACGATAGGAAGAAGAAGGAAATGCCTCCCAAGAAGAAGGTTGCTGCGCTGGTCAAGGTGCAGCTGCAGGCTGGCGCAGCAACTCCGGCTCCGCCGGTGGGTACCGCCCTCGGTCCCCACGGCGTGAACATCATGGACTTCTGCAAGGCCTACAACGCGCAGACCGAGTCGATGCGCGGCAACGTCATCCCCGTCGAGATCACGATCTTCGAGGACCGCTCGTTCACGTTCATCACCAAGACGCCTCCGGCGGCCGAGCTGATCAAGAAGGCGGCTGGCCTGCAGAAGGGCTCGGGCGTTCCTCACAAGGAGAAGGTCGGCAAGCTGACCAAGGACCAGGTGCGCGAGATCGCGCAGACCAAGCTCCCGGACCTCAACGCGAACGACATCGACGCAGCCATGAAGATCGTCGAAGGCACCGCCCGCTCCATGGGCGTCACGACCGACTGATCAGACAACACCCTGTGGAAGGACCGCGCTGGTCCGCACCACATCTTCCGAAAGTAGGAACACCATGCAGCGCAGCAAGAGTTACCGCGCGGCGGCCGAGCAGTTCGACAAGGACGAGCTCCACGCCCCGCTGACCGCAATCAAGCTCGCCAAGACGGGCAGCAAGAAGAAGTTCGACGAGACCGTGGACGTCGTCATGCGGCTCGGCGTCGACCCGCGCAAGGCCGACCAGATGGTGCGCGGCACCGTCAACCTCCCGCACGGAACGGGCAAGACCGCCCGGGTGCTGGTGTTCGCCAACGCCGAGAAGGCCGAGGCCGCCCGTGAGGCGGGTGCTGACTTCGTCGGTGGCGACGACCTGGTCGAGAAGGTCAGTGGCGGCTGGATCGACTTCGACGCCGTGGTCGCGACCCCCGACATGATGGGCAAGGTCGGCCGGCTCGGTCGGGTGCTCGGCCCTCGCGGCCTGATGCCGAACCCGAAGACCGGCACCGTCACGCCCGACGTCGGAAAGGCCGTGTCCGACATCAAGGGCGGCAAGATCGAGTTCCGCGTCGACCGGCACGCCAACCTGCACTTCATCATCGGCAAGGCCTCGTTCCCGGAGGCGCAGCTGGCGGAGAACTACGGTGCCGCCCTCGAGGAGGTGCTGCGGCTCAAGCCGGCCAGCTCCAAGGGGCGCTACATCAAGAAGGTCACGCTCTCCACGACGATGGGACCCGGCATCCAGGTCGACCCCAACCGCACCCGCAACCTCGCGGTCGAGGACGACGCCCAGCCCGCCTGAGCCAGTACGCCGCTTCGCACCCCGGCCGCCTTCCGATCAGGGAGGCGGCCGCGTGCGTCCCGGCGCCCTGCGGGCGGAATCGCATCATTTGGTCCTGATTCCGCGGGATATGTCGGTGCAGATTTGGACCCGGGCCAGCAGGCCACCTAGTATCACCTGCGAAACCAGAGACCGCCGGTTGTCGGGTCGCCCAGCGACACGACCGAAGGCTCCGCCGCAGGGCGGACGGCCAGCGCAGGTGTCAGAGCAGATCCGTCGTGATCGTCAACGCCCTGAGCCCTGCGCTCGGGGCGTTCGTGTTTGTGGGGGTCCCTGCGCGACGGTCTCCCAGCCCGGAAGGAGATCCATGGCGCGGCCAGAGAAGGCAGCCGCCGTTGCGGAGATTGTTGACTCACTCAACTCTTCCGCGGGCGCTGTGCTGACCGAGTACCGCGGGCTCACCGTGAAGCAGCTGCAGGAACTGCGGCGCTCCCTCGGTGCGAACGCAAACTACGCCGTGGTCAAGAACACGCTGGCCAAGATCGCCGCCTCCGAAGCGGGGATCGACGCCTTCGAGGACCTGCTGACCGGCCCGACCGCCATCGCCTTCATCAATGGCGACGTGGTCGAGGCGGCCAAGGGCCTGCGTGACTTTGCCAAGGCAAACCCCACCCTCGTCATCAAGGGTGGCGTCCTGGACGGCAAGCCCCTCGACGCGAGCGAGATCAGCAAGCTGGCTGACCTCGAGTCCCGCGAGGTGCTGATGGGCAAGCTGGCCGGTGCGATGCTCGCGTCGCTCAGCCAGGCCGTCTACCTGCTCAACGCCCCCATCTCGCAGGCTGCCCGGCTCGCCGGCGCCCTGCAGGCCAAGGCAGAGCAGGACCCCTCGATCCTCGCAGGTGGTGCCGCCCCGCAGTCCAGTACTGCGCCGGCCGCCGCCGAGGAGGCCCCGGCCGCCGAGGCCGAGGTCCCCGCTGACGAGGCGCCCGCGGCAGAGGAGGCTCCCGCCGAGGAGACCCCCGCTGCCGAGGCCGCCTCCGAAGAGGGCGAAGCCACCGACGCCTGAGCACAGGCCGACGTACACACCACCTGAAACCCGGTCCGCTTCGCGGGCCACAGACTGGAAGGAAACGCCACCATGGCGAAGCTCACCACCGACGAGCTGCTCGACGCGTTCAAGGAGATGACCCTCATTGAGCTGAGCGAGTTCGTGAAGCAGTTCGAGGACACCTTCGGCGTCACCGCCGCCGCTCCCGTCGCCGTTGCCGCGGCCCCCGCAGCCGGCGGCGCCGGCGGCGGTGCCGAAGAGGCCGCCGAGCAGGACGAGTTCGACGTCATCCTCGAGGCCGCCGGCGACAAGAAGATCAACGTCATCAAGGAGGTGCGCGCCCTGACCTCGCTCGGCCTGAAGGAGGCCAAGGACCTGGTCGAGGCCGCGCCGAAGCCGGTCCTGGAGAAGGTCACCAAGGACGCCGCGGAGAAGGCGAAGGAGTCCCTCGAGGGCGCCGGCGCCTCCGTCACCCTCAAGTGACGTCACGCTGAGTCGACACGCCGGGCGGGCCACTTTCGGGTGGCCCGCCCCGGTTCGTCTCTTCCGGCCAGGTTTGTGATGCCCGATAAATGGGCAACGATGGTAAGTGTTCACCTGTCCACTGGCTGAGGTGGCGACTGACTCCGACCGAAATTCCGCGTAACCTCGCGAGCCGGGGTCCGTTGTTACTCATGAGTGGGGGGAAGAACGGATCGGCTCGCGCCTGAGCGGGCCAGTTCCTGTATGCACCGCCGGGCGAGAGGGAGGCCAACCACATGGGCGTCGAGATCAAGGTGGACGACCTCACGAAGTCCTTCGGCCCGCAGCTCATCTTTGCTGACGTGTCGCTGACCGTCCCCGCAGGCGAGATCTGCGTGATGCTCGGCCCGTCCGGTACCGGCAAGTCCGTCTTCCTCAAGTGCCTGATCGGCCTGCTCAAGCCCGACCGCGGCGAGATCGTGATCGAGGGCACCGACATCGCCACCTGCTCCGAGAAGGAGCTCTACGAGATCCGCAAGCTCTTCGGTGTGCTGTTCCAGGACGGCGCGATGTTCGGGTCGATGAACCTCTACGACAATGTCGCCTTCCCGCTGCGCGAGCACACCAAGAAGTCCGAGTCCGAGATCCGCGACATCGTGATGGAGAAGATGGACCTCGTCGGCCTCATCGGCGCCGAGGGCAAGCTCCCCGGGGAGATCTCCGGTGGTATGCGCAAGCGCGCGGGCCTGGCGCGAGCCCTGGTCCTCGACCCCGAGATCGTGCTCTTCGACGAGCCCGACTCGGGCCTCGACCCGGTCCGGACCGCCTTCCTCAACCAGCTCATCGTCGACCTGAACGCCCAGATCGACGCGACGTTCCTGATCGTCACCCACGACATCAACACCGCCCGTACGGTCCCCGACAACATCGGGCTGCTCTACCACAAGCACCTCGCCATGTTCGGGCCCCGCGAGATGCTGCTCTCCTCCGAGGAGCCGGTGGTCCGGCAGTTCCTGAACGCCCAGAAGGTCGGACCGATCGGCATGTCCGAGGAGAAGGACGCCGACGAGCTCGAGGCCGAGAGGGACCAGGAGCTGCCCCCGCTCCCGCCGATCCCGCACCAGATCGAGCCCTCCAACGGCATCCCCCGCCGCAGCCAGCGTGAGCCGGGCGCGTGGTGCCGTGAGAACGGCGTGGAGCCGCCGCCCGGTTCCTTCGACGACAACATGACGATGGCCTCCGGAGCCTGATCTGTGTCCTCGTTGACCCAATCCCGGGCACTCGCGCCGATCGGGACCGCAGGCAAGCTTTTCGCCTTCGGTCTCGATGTCGGGCGCGCGTTGTTCAAGCGCCCGTTCCAGACCCGGGAGTTCCTCCAGCAGGCATGGTTCATCGCCTCGGTCACGATCATTCCGACCGCCCTGGTCGCCATCCCGTTCGGCGCGGTCATCGCGCTGCAGGTCGGCGGTCTGATCAAGCAGTTCGGTGCGCAGTCGTTCACCGGATCCGCAGCCGTCCTCGCGGTCGTCCGTGAGGCCGGCCCGATCGCCACGTCGCTGCTGATCGCGGGGGCCGGTGGGTCAGCCATCGCCGCCGACCTGGGCGCCCGCAAGATCCGCGAAGAGCTCGACGCGATGATGGTGCTGGGCATCGACCCGGTCCAGCGCCTCGTCGTCCCGCGCGTCCTCGCCTGCATGCTCGTCGCGGTGTTCCTGAACGGCCTGGTCAGCGTGGTGGGTGTCGCCGGCGGCTACGTCTTCAACGTCGTGCTCCAGGACGGGACACCAGGGGCCTATTTAGCGAGCTTCACCGCCCTCGCACAGTTACCCGATCTCTGGCAAGGCATGGCCAAGGCACTCGTCTTCGGCCTGATCGCGGCGATCGTCGCGTGCTACAAGGGCATGAATGCGGCCGGTGGCCCGAAGGGTGTCGGCGACGCGGTCAACGAGTCCGTCGTCATCACCTTCATGCTCCTCTTCGTCGTCAACTTCGTCATGAGCGCGATCTACTTCCAGCTCGTGCCACCAAAGACGGGTTGACGCCATGGCTGACGTCAAGCAGGTCTACCAACGCCCCGCCAGGCAGCTCGACCACCTGGGCGAGGAGCTCGCGTTCTACATCAAGGCGCTCGCGTGGACGCCGCGCACCATTCGCCGCTACAAGAAGGAGATCCTGCGGATCCTCGCCGAGGTGACCCTCGGCTCGGGTGCGCTGGCGGTCATCGGCGGCACGGTCGGCGTGATCACCGCGATGTGCTTCTTCACGGGCACCGAGGTCGGCCTGCAGGGGTACGCCGCCCTCAACCAGCTCGGTACCGCCGCCTTCTCCGGCTTCGTCTCCGCCTACTTCAACACCCGCGAGATCGCGCCGCTGGTGGCCGCGATCGCCCTCGCCGCGACCGTCGGCTGCGGCTTCACCGCCCAGCTCGGTGCGATGCGGATCTCCGAGGAGGTCGACGCCCTCGAGGTGATGGCGATCCCCTCGATGCCGTTCCTGGTCACCACCCGCATCGTCGGCGGCCTGATCGCGATCGTCCCGCTCTACGTCGTCGGCCTGCTGTCGTCGTACTTCGCGACCAGGTTGACCGTCACCGGGTTCTTCGGGCAGTCGACCGGCACGTTCGACCACTACTTCAACCAGTTCCTCCCACCCGGAGATGTCCTCTGGTCGTTCGGCAAGGTGCTCGTCTTCGCCGTCGTCGTGATCCTGATCCACTGCTACCACGGTTACACCGCCTCCGGCGGGCCCGCGGGCGTGGGCGTGGCCGTGGGCCGTGCCGTCCGCACGAGCATCGTGGCCATCAACGTGATCGACCTGCTCCTGTCCATGGCCATCTGGGGCACCACCACCACCGTCCGGCTGGCAGGGTGATGTAGCGATGCGACTTGCCCAGAGCCACAAGATCCTCGGTGTCATCTTCCTCGTCCTGCTGATTTTCGCTGTCTGGATGACCAACGCGATCTTCACCAAGAAGTTCGCCGACTACGACGAAGTCACGCTCCAGACTTCCAAGATCGGGCTCCAGCTGCCCACCCGCGCCGACGTCAAGATCCGCGGCGTGATCGTGGGTGAGGTGCTCTCGTTCGAGTCCAGCGCCGAGGGTGCCGAGCTGACGTTGGGCATCTACCCCGACGAGATGGACACGATCCCGGCCAACGTCACCGGCTCGATCGTCCCGAAGACCCTGTTCGGTGAGAAGTACGTTTCCCTGGAGATCCCCGAGAGCGGGCCCGAGGGTCAGCTCGCGGTCGACTCCGTCATCTCCCGCACGGACGTCTCGATCGAGGTCGAGAAGGTCCTCTCCGACCTGTACCCGCTGCTGCGCACCGTCCAGCCGGCGGAGGTCAACAAGACCCTCAACGCCATGGCCACCGCCCTCGAGGGCCGCGGCGAGCGGCTCGGCGAGAACCTCGAGATCCTCGACAGCTACCTCAAGCGGATCAACCCGCAGATCCCCGACATCATGGAAGACCTGCGGCTGACCGCTGAGGTGTCCGACCTGTACGCCGACGTGTTGCCCGAGATCGCCTCCATCCTGCGCAACACGATCACCACCACGCAGACGCTGGAGAGCCGGGACGCCAAGGTCCGAGCGCTCTACACCGACGTCGCGGCCTTCTCCGAGACCTCGCGCGACTTCCTCGCCGAGAACGGCGACAACCTGATCCGGCTCGGCGAGGTGAGCGCGGCCCAGCTGCGGGTCTTTGCGAAGTACGCCCCCGAGTACCCCTGCCTGACTGGCGGGATCGTCAACGCCGGCAAGCTGCAGGCCGAGGCCTTCCGCGGGTTCACCCTCCACATCGTGCTGGAGCAGCTCCCCGTCCAGCCGCGCGGCTATGGGCCCAACGACGCTCCCCGATTCGGTGAGACCCGAGGGCCGAACTGCCTGAAGCTGCCCAACCCGCCCTGGTCACAGTCCAACCCGGTGCGGCACCAGCCGAACATGGACGACGGCGTCGACGAGCCGACCGGCAAGGGCACCAGCCGGGTCGCCCCCGGCTACTCCACCAGCGGCATCGGCTTCGCCGGCAGCAGCGCCGAGTCCGCCATGCTGAACTCCCTGCTCGGGCCGACCCTGGGGGTCTCCGCCCGCGACGTTCCTGACCTGGGCGCCCTGCTGGTCGCGCCGATGGCACGCGGAGCCGAGGTGAGCCTGCGATGAAGATGCTCGACAAGCAGACCGCCTTCGACCTCACCAAGCTGGTGATCTTCATGGTGATCACCACCATCGCAACCGGGCTCCTGGTGGTGACCATCGGCAACGTGTCCTTCTCCGGCACGAAGGAGTACAAGGCCGAGTTCGTCGACGCCACCGGCGTCGTCAAGGGCGACGACATCAGGATCGCCGGCGTCAAGGTCGGCTCGGTCAGCGACGTCGAAGTCATCGACCGCACCAGGGCCCTGGTCACCTTCGACGTCCAGGACGACTCCCCGGTGACCGGGGCGACCAATGCCGAGATCCGCTTCCGCAACCTCGTGGGCCAGCGCTACATCAGCCTGACCCGTGGCATCGGCGACACCCAGCCCCTCCAGGAGGGGTCCACCATCCCTGTCGACAAGACCTCGCCCGCGCTCGACCTGACCGTGCTCTTCAACGGCTTCAAGCCGCTCTTCCAGGCCCTGTCCCCGTCTGACCTGAACAAGCTCTCCTTCGAGGTCATCCAGGTGTTCCAGGGCGAGGGCGGCACGCTCGAGAGCCTGCTCTCCCACACCGCCTCTGTCACCAAGACGCTCGCCTCTCGCGACCAGGTCATCGGAGACCTGATCGAGAATCTCAACGAGGTGCTCGATCACATCGGCGACCGCGACGACCAGCTCACCGAGCTGATCCAGTCCTTCCAGGTGTTCATCGGTGGCCTGAAGGAGGACCGGAACGCGATCCTCGGCTCGCTCGACCAGATCTCGGCCCTCTCGGTGCAGACCGCCGACCTGGTGGACGGGATCCGCGAACCCTTCGTCGACGACATCCGGGAGCTCCGCGAGGTGGCCGGCAACCTCGACGAGAACAAGGCCGAGCTCGACCGGGCCCTCCAGGTGCTCCCGATCAAGCTGACCAAGGTGGGACGCACCGCGATCTACGGCTCGTGGTTCAACTTCTACCTCTGCGAGTACAGCGGACAGATCCGCATCGGAGGACAGACGATCAACGTCGACGACGCCCCGCCCGTCGGCTCGGAGAGGTGCAACCTCCCATGAGCACTCCGTTCCGCCAGCGCAACCCCGTGATCATCGGGGCGGTGAGCCTGGCCGTCATCGCCGCGATGATCCTGGCGGCCTTCCGCGCCCAGGACCTCCCCCTCATCGGCGGAGGCGACGTCTACTACGCCTCCTTCACCGAGTCCGGTGGCCTCAAGGCCAACGACGAGGTCCGGATCGCCGGAGTCCGTGTCGGCAAGGTGGAGTCCGTCGAGCTGGCCGGCGACCACGTGCGCGTCGCCTTCCGGGTCGACAGCGGGGAGGAGTTCGGCTCCGAGACCGCGGCGGCCATCAAGATCAAGACCCTGCTGGGAGCCATGTACCTCTCGCTGCTGCCGGCCGGTTCGGGGCAGATGGAGGAGGAGAGCGAGATCCCCGTCGAGCGCACCCAGTCGCCGTACGACGTGGTCGAGGCGTTCTCCGGCCTCGCCGAGACCTCCGAACGGATCGACACCGACCAGCTGGCCGAGGGACTCACCACGCTCGCCGACCTCACCCGCAACACCCCGGAGGAGTTCCGCCGGGCCCTCGACGGCGTGTCCGCACTGTCCGCCAACGTCGCGGCGCGGGACGAGCAGATCAACCAGCTCCTGGGCAACCTCGAGCGGGTCTCGAACGTGCTGGACGAGCGCGACACCGACCTCCTCGCCCTGATGCGTGACTCCCGGGTGCTCTTCCGTGCGCTCGTGCAGCGGCGCGAGGCGATCCACAACCTCCTGGTGTCGACGTCCCGCCTGTCCAGGGAGCTGACCCTCCTGGTCCAGCAGAGCCGGGCCGACCTCAAGCCGGCGCTGACCCACCTCGAGAACGTCCTCGCGGTGCTCAACAAGAACGAGGACAACATCGACAACAGCCTGCGGCTGATGGCGCCCTTCTACCGCGTGTTCGCCAACACGCTGGGCACCGGTCCCTGGTTCGACACCTACATCCAGAACTTCCCGCCGGTCCCCGACGCCGTAGGAGGTCGATGAGCATGAAGCGGTTCATCGTCCCCGGGATCATCGTGGCCTTGCTGGCCGCGGCGGCGTTCGTGATGTTCCAGAGCGAGGAGCGCAAGACGCTCACCGCACACTTCCCCCGCACGGTCTCCATCTACGAAGGCAGCGAGGTGCGGATCCTGGGCGTGCCCGTCGGCAACGTCGACACCGTCACCCCGTCCGGCACCGACGTGGTGGTGACCATGTCCTACGAGGCGGAGACCAAGGTCCCCGCCGACGCCAAGGCGGTCATCGTCGCTCCCTCGGTGGTGGGCGACCGCTTCGTCCAGCTCACCCCGGTCTACGACGGCGGCGAGGTGCTGGCGAGCGGCGAGACGCTCGAGCAGGAGCAGACCGCGGTGCCGCTGGAGCTCGACCAGATCTACGACAGCCTCGACGAGCTCAACGTGGCCCTCGGCCCGACCGGTGCCAACCGCAACGGCGCGCTCAGCGACCTGCTCGAGACCACGGCCGAGAACTTCGGCGGTCAGGGCGAACAGTTCCACCAGACCATCGAGGACTTCGGCAAGTTCAGCGCCACCCTCGAGAACAACAAGGAGGAGCTGTTCGGTTCCTTCGCCGCCCTGGAGGGATTCATCGGCACCCTCGCCCAGAACGACCGCACCGTGCGTCGGTTCAACCAGTCGATGGCCGAGGTGGCGACGATGCTCTCCGGCGAGCGGCAGGAGCTGCGTTCCTCACTGCGCAACCTCGCCGTGGCGATGGGCGAGGTGTCCACGTTCGTCAAGGACAACCGCGCGATCCTCGGGCGCAACATCGAAGGCCTCAACCGGGTGGCCCGGGTGCTGGTCAAGCAGCGGGGCGCCCTCGACCAGATCCTCAGCTCGGCGCCGCTGGCCCTCAACAACCTCTACATGACCTACAACCCGCAGACCGGCACGCTCGACACCCGGTCCAACCAGGGTGAGACCGAAGGGCAGATCCTGAGCAACCCCGAGGCGTTCGTCTGCGGGATCGCCGCGCAGGTGGACCGCGGCGAGGAGTGCGAGGACGCGTTCCCCGCACTGTCCGGCGGGGCCGGGCGGCCTGCCTTCGGCCAGGGCGGCGCGGCCTGGCAGGAGCGGTTCGACCCGACGCTGGGCGGCCTCGTGGAGGTGCGCCGATGAACGCCCTCATGCGTCGGTTCAAGGCAGCCCTCCTGCTGGTTGCGGCCTCGGTCATGCTCAGCGGCTGCGACTTCAGCGTCTACGAGCTGCCGCTTCCGGGCGGCACCGACGTCGGGGACAACCCGATGGAGGTGACCGTGATGTTCGAGGACGTCCTCGACCTGGTGCCGCTGTCCACGGTCAAGGTCAACGACGTCAGCGTCGGCAACGTGAGCGCCGTCGAGCTCGACGGGTACGTCGCCGAGGTCACGCTCGAGCTCCAGGAGGACGTCGAGCTCCCCGACGACGCGATCGCGCAGATCCGTCAGACCAGCCTTCTGGGCGAGAAGTTCGTCTCGCTCAGCCCGCCCCCGGAGGGCGGCAGTGACGAGCTCCTCGAGAGCGGCGACATCATCCCGCTCGAGCGCAGCGGCCGCAATCCCGAGGTCGAGGAAGTGCTGGGTGCCCTGAGCCTGCTCCTCAACGGCGGCGGCATCGGCCAGCTGCAGACCATCAACCGCGAGCTCAACCTGGCCCTCGAGGGCCGCGAGGACTCCGCCCGGTCGGTGTTCCGCCAGATCGAGGAGCTGATGGGCCAGTTCGACCGCAACAAGGCCGACATCGTGGACGCGATCGAGTCGCTCAACCGGCTGGCGATCGCGGCCAAGGCCCAGCTGCCGACGATCGACGCCACCCTCGAGGAGCTGCCGAGCGCACTGCGGACCATCGACGCGCAGCGCGGTGACCTGGTCAAGATGCTGAAGGCCCTGAACCGGCTCGGGGACGTCGGGATCCGCGTGATCAAGGCGTCGAAGGACTCCACCATCGCGTCGTTCCGCCAGCTCGTGCCGGTCCTGACCGAGCTGGCCAACACGGGCGACAACTTCGCGAAGTCCTTCCACGTGTTCCTGACCTACCCGTTCGTCGACGAGGTGGTCGGCCGTGACCCTCAGGTCGCCCGCAACCTGCACATGGGTGACTACACCAACCTGTCGGTCGAGCTCGACATCGCCCTGCCCGGCGCCGGTGGCGGGCAGGAGCCGCTGCCGACCGAAACTGTCACGGATGTCGCCTGCACGACCTTCAAGGAGCTCAAGAACCAGTTCCCCAACAACACGCCCCTGGATGCCCTGCTCGACGAGGACCTCTGCGAGCGCGCCGCCAAGAGGCTCCAGAGGTGCATCGACAACCCGTCCCTGGACATGTGCGAGGGACTCCCGACGCTCGCGCTCGAAGAAGCCTGCGAGAACCTGCCCAACAACCCGTTCTGCGAGGCGCTGCTGCCCGGCGGGACGGGCGGCGGAGGCGGGGGCGGCCCCCTTCCCGACCCGGACAATCCACTCCCCTCGGTCCCCGGCGTGCCACGTATCGGGTACGGCCCCACCGAGAACTGGTCGGCCCGAGGGCCCACCATGGGTGACCTGATGAAGGTCTACGACCCCGACCTGGTGGCCCTCCTCGTCCCCGGGATGGTGGTCCGATGATCACGCGCCGCACCAAGATCCAGCTGATGATCTTCGTCCTGATCACCCTCGTCGGCGTCAGCTACGTCGGGGCGCGCTACGCCCGCCTGGACCGCCTGGTCATGGATGACACCTACACGGTGGTCGCACACTTCCCTGACTCCGGGGGAATCTTCGCCGGCGGCGAAGTCACCTACCGAGGAGTCGGGGTCGGCGAGGTCAGCTCGCTCGAGCTCACCGAGGCGGGAGTCGACGTCAACCTCGACATCGAAAAGGACTTCGACACCATCCCCGCCGATACCCTCGCCGTCGTCGGCAACCGGTCGGCCGTCGGCGAGCAGTACGTCGAGCTGCAGCCCCAGGCCGACAGTGAGCCCTACCTGGAGGACGACTCGGAGATCGCCACCGAGAACACCCGCACCCCGATCAAGGTCGAGACCCTGCTGACCAACTTGTCCAATACCGTCGAGTCGGTCGACAAGCAGGCACTGAAGACCACGGTCACCGAGATGGGCAAGGCTTTCGAGGGCACCGGCCAGGACCTGGGCAAGATCATCGACTCCGGCAACTCCTTCATCGAGGACGCCAACGCCAACTTCGACGTGACCACCGCTCTGATCCGCGACAGCAACACCGTGCTGAACGGACAGCTCGCCAAGGCGAGCGCGATCCGGACCTTCGCCCGGGAGCTCCAGCTGTTCAGCTCGACGCTGGCGGGGTCCGACGCCGACCTTCGCAGGGTCATCGACAGCGGATCGGTGACCGCTACCGAGCTGCGCACCTTCATCGAGGACAACGAGGTCCAGCTCGGCGAGCTCGTGAGCCGGCTGGTGACCACCGGCGAGGTCGTGGTCGAGCACCTCGACGGCGTCGAGCAGATCCTCGTGCTCTACCCCTACGTGGTCGAGGGCGGCTTCACCGTGGTCTCGAAGTCGGACGGGTTCTACAACGCCCACTTCGGCATGATCCTCCAGCAGAACCCCCACGTCTGCAACGAGGGCTACAACGCCGAACCGCGTAACCCCGAGACCGAGCGCGGCAACGCCCCGATGGACATGGATGCACGCTGTACCGAGCCCGCGGCCCAGAGCAACGCCCGCGGCGCCCAGCACGCACCCCAGCGCGCCGGGGCGGCCTACCGCTCGCCCGTGGTGGCGACCTACGACCCCGACACCGAGCGCGTCCAGTGGGGCAGCAAGGCGACGGACCCATTTAGCGCGCCCGGTACGTTGGCACCCCGGACACTCGGAGAGGAGTCGTGGAAGTGGCTGTTCCTCCAGCCCCTGATGAAAACCCAGGAGTGACGAGCAGCAGCGACCCCCACGAACGCACCCAATCCCAGCACTTCCGGCTGGCCCTGCTCGGCGTGCTCGTGGTTGCCCTGCTCGCCTCCGCGGGCGTGTTGATCTGGCTCCTGGCCGACCGGCGCGGCGAGGCCGACGACCTGCAGGCTCAGCGGGAGACCGTGATGGCGCAGACCGAGCAGTTCATGCTGCGCACCGGCACGTTCGGGCCGGACCTCCTCGATGACCAGGAGGGGATGCCGGAGTACCGGGAGCAGGTGAAGGAAGTGATCACGCCCAAGTTCGCGACCTCCTTCGACAAGCAGGCGGTCGCGGCCGAGCAGCTCGTGGCGCAGGCCGGCGTCTCGCGAGAGGCCGAGGTCTTCGCCACCGGCGTCTCGGTCATGGACGAGGACTCCGCAACCGCGTTGGTGGCCGGTTCCTTCACCGATTCCTTCCCCCAGGGCAAGAACGGCGAGACGGTGGCGGCCGAGCCGGTCCCGTTCCGCATCGAGGTGGAGCTGGTCAAGACCGGCGGCGAGTGGCTGGTCGACGACTTCACGCCGATCACCGGGGAGGAGGGCGAGTGAATCCCAGCCTCTACGACCTCCTCGACGTCGACAGCACCGCCTCCAACGGGGAGATCCGCGCTGCCTGGAAGGCCTCGATCGCCGACCTGGACCCGAGTGACCGCCGGTTCCGCGCCTACAACCAGGCGGCGGAGGTGCTGCTCGACCCGGGCAGGCGGGCGGCGTACGACGCCGAGCTCGCGGCCGGCGACGACGCAACGCCGGGGCCCGTGACCGCCGAGGACCACGGACCACCACCGGCCACCGCTCCCGTGCCAGGCCCGGCCGGTGGGCCGACCGGCGCCGGGCTGGGCGCGCGTTTCACCGCGCTCAAGCAGAGGCTGGCCCGACCGACGCCGGAGGCCGGAACGGCTGCCGCTACGCCGGCCCGGCAGGTGCCCGTCTGGCTGCTCATCGGTCTCGCCGTGGTGGTGGCCGCGCTGATCGCCGGGGTCGTCTACTTCTCCGACCAGCCCTCCGACACCGAGGTGGAGGAGTCGACCCGGGCGGCGCAGAGCGCGGCCGAGCGGGCCATCGTCCCGGTGCTCTCCTACGACGCGAGGACGCTCGAGGAGGACCAGGCGGCAGCCCAGGCCCAGATGACCTCGGACTACCGCGAGGAGTACGACAAGCTGTTCGAGGCGATCAAGGAGAACGCCCCTCGGACCAAGACCACGGTCGCGGCCGAGGTCATCGCCTCCGGGATCGTCCGCTCGGGCGAGGACCGGGTGGAGATCCTGCTGTTCGTCAACCGGCCGACCACCAACAAGGCACGTCCGGAGCCGGTGATCTTCCGGGACCAGGTGACGGTCACCATGCAGCGAGTGGGCGGCGACTGGCTCGTCGACGACCTCGAGACCTCGCCAGTCGCCCGATAGGCCAGACGGCGCGGTGCTTGACTCCGGGCGCCCGCAGAGTTCATCATCGTCGTCACGGCGGGTCGGATAGACCGGGTCCAGCGGCCGGTTTGTGGTGCGCCCATATCCGCGCTATTCTTCATCTTTGCGTCTCCCCTCAAATGCTGTTTCGGCCTGCCCGGTGGCTGGATGGTGGTGGGCTGGCGCCACTCCCAGAGCGACCCTCAGAAGGACACCTCTTGGCCGCGCGCACCACTGCCCCTTCCAAGGTGAACAGCCACCGCATCTCTTTCGCGAAGATCAAGGAACCTCTCGAGGTTCCGCAGCTCCTCTCCCTCCAGACCAGCAGCTTCGACTGGCTGATCGGCAACGACAGCTGGAACGCCGCCGTCGAGCGTCGCCGCGGCGAGGGCGAGGACGTCTCCGACAAGTCCGGCCTCCAGGAGATCTTCGAGGAGATCTCCCCGATCGAGGACTTCTCCGAGACGATGTCGCTGTCGTTCGAGAACCCGGTCTTCTACGACCCCAAGTACACCGTGGACGAGTGCAAGGAGAAGGACTTCACCTACTCCGCGCCCCTCTACGTGTCGGCGGAGTTCACCAACAACGACACCGGTGAGATCAAGGGCCAGACGGTCTTCATGGGCGACTTCCCGCTGATGACCGACAAGGGCACCTTCATCATCAACGGCACCGAGCGGGTCGTCGTGTCCCAGCTGGTCCGCTCACCCGGCGTCTACTTCGAGCGCACCGCTGACAAGACGTCCGACAAGGACATCTACACCGCGAAGCTGATTCCCTCGCGTGGCGCCTGGCTGGAGTTCGAGATCGACAAGCGCGACCTCGTCGGCGTGCGTCTCGACCGCAAGCGCAAGCAGAACGTCACCGTGCTGCTCAAGGCCCTCGGCTGGACCAACGAGCAGATCCGCGAGGAGTTCGGCGAGTTCGAGTCGATGATGCTGACCCTCGAGAAGGATCACACGGAGACCCAGAAGGACGCGCTGCTCGACATCTACCGCAAGCTTCGTCCGGGCGAGCCGCCCACCGAGGAAGCGGCCCAGACGCTGCTGAACAACTACTACTTCAACCCCAAGCGCTACGACCTCGCCAAGGTCGGCCGCTACAAGATCAACAAGAAGCTCGGGCTGACCGAGGCCTTCGACCAGCAGACGCTGACCGTCGACGACATCGTCGCCGCGATCAAGTACATCGTCTCCCTGCACGACGGCCGCACCCAGGTCGAGTCGGCCCAGGGCACGATCGACATCGCGTCCGACGACATCGACCACTTCGGCAACCGGCGGATGCGCACCGTCGGCGAGCTGATCCAGAACCAGCTCCGCACCGGCCTGGCCCGGATGGAGCGGGTGGTCCGCGAGCGGATGACGACCCAGGACGTCGAGGCGATCACGCCGCAGTCGCTGATCAACATCCGGCCGGTGGTCGCGGCGCTGAAGGAGTTCTTCGGCACCTCGCAGCTGTCGCAGTTCATGGACCAGACCAACCCGATCGCCGGCCTGACGCACAAGCGTCGCCTCTCCGCGCTCGGTCCCGGTGGTCTGTCCCGCGACCGCGCCGGCATGGAGGTCCGCGACGTCCACCACTCGCACTACGGCCGGATGTGCCCGATCGAGACCCCGGAAGGTCCCAACATCGGCCTGATCGGGTCGCTGGCCTCCTACGGGCGGATCAACCCGTTCGGGTTCGTCGAGACGCCGTACCGCAAGGTCAAGAACGGCAAGGTCACCGACCAGGTCGACTACCTCACCGCCGACGACGAGGACCGCTTCGTCATCGCGCAGGCGAACGCCGCGCTGGACGACAAGGGCCGCTTCATCGAGGAGCGCGTCCTGGTCCGTCAGCGGCACGGCGAGGTCGACGCGATCCTGGCCGACGAGGTCGACTACATGGACGTCTCGCCGCGCCAGATGGTGTCGGTCGCGACCGCCCTGATCCCGTTCCTCGAGCACGACGACGCCAACCGCGCCCTCATGGGCGCCAACATGCAGCGTCAGGCTGTGCCGCTCATCAAGAGCGACTCGCCACTGGTCGGCACCGGCATGGAGTACCGCGCCGCGGTCGACGCCGGTGACGTGCTGGTCGCCTCGCAGGCCGGGGTCGTCAAGGACGTGTCCGCTGACGCCATCGAGACCACGAACGACGACGGCACCTACACGACCTACAAGCTGGCCAAGTTCCGGCGCTCCAACCAGGGCACCTGCATCAACCAGCGCCCGCTGGTCTCCGAGGGGGACAAGCTCGAGGTCGGTACGCCGATCGCGGACGGTCCCTGCACCGACCAGGCCGAGATGGCGCTGGGCACCAACCTCCTGGTGGCGTTCATGCCGTGGCAGGGCCACAACTACGAGGACGCCATCATCCTCAGCCAGCGGCTGGTGCAGGAGGACGTCCTCACCTCGATCCACATCGAGGAGCACGAGGTCGACGCCCGCGACACCAAGCTGGGCCCCGAGGAGATCACCCGGGACATCCCGAACGTCTCCGAGGAGATGCTGGCCGACCTCGACGAGCGCGGGATCATCCGGATCGGCGCGGAGGTCACCACCGGTGACGTCCTGGTCGGGAAGGTCACGCCCAAGGGCGAGACCGAGCTGACCCCGGAGGAGCGGCTGCTCCGGGCGATCTTCGGCGAGAAGGCGCGCGAGGTCCGCGACACGTCGATGAAGGTGCCGCACGGCGAGTCCGGCACGGTCATCGGGGTCCGCGTGTTCGACCGCGAGGACGGCGACGAGCTGCCCCCGGGCGTCAACCAGCTGGTGCGGGTCTACGTCGCGCAGAAGCGCAAGATCTCGGTGGGCGACAAGCTCGCCGGCCGCCACGGCAACAAGGGCGTGATCGCGAAGATCCTGCCGATCGAGGACATGCCGTTCATGGAGGACGGCACCCCGGTCGACGTCGTGCTCAACCCGCTCGGTGTGCCGCGACGGATGAACATCGGCCAGATCCTCGAGCTGCACCTCGGCTGGCTGGCCCGGCAGGGGTGGGACCTCAAGCTGCACGACGACAAGTCCGACTCCGACTGGAAGCAGCGGCTGATCAAGATCCACGCCGAGAAGTCGGCGCCCGGCACCAAGGTCGCCACTCCGGTGTTCGACGGTGCCCGCGAGGACGAGATCACCGGCCTGCTCGGGGCGACGTTCCCCAACCGGGACGGCGTGCGGATGATCGAGGAGTCCGGCAAGGCCAGCCTGTTCGACGGCCGTTCCGGCGAGCCGTTCCCGGACCCGGTCTCGGTCGGCTACATGTACATCCTCAAGCTGCACCACCTCGTGGACGACAAGATCCACGCCCGCAGCACCGGCCCCTACTCGATGATCACGCAGCAACCGCTGGGCGGTAAGGCCCAGTTCGGTGGCCAGCGGTTCGGCGAGATGGAGGTCTGGGCGATGGAGGCGTACGGCGCCGCCTATGCCCTGCAGGAGCTGCTGACGATCAAGTCCGACGACGTGCCCGGTCGGGTGAAGGTCTACGAGGCGATCGTGAAGGGCGAGAACATCCCTGACTCCGGGATCCCCGAGTCGTTCAAGGTTCTCGTCAAGGAGATGCAGTCGCTCTGTCTCAACGTGGAGGTGCTGTCCCAGGACGGCACGGCCATCGAGATGAAGGACGCCGAGGAAGACGTCTTCCGGGCGGCCGAGGAGCTCGGCATCGACCTGTCCCGGCGCGAGCCCAGCTCCGTCGAAGAAGTCTGAGTCACCAGCTCAGTCCAGCTTGATCCAACAGTTTCGGAAGAACGAGGGAAGCAGCCAAAGTGCTCGACGTTAACTTCTTCGACCAGCTTCAGATCGGCCTGGCCACCGCGGACGACATCCGTACGTGGAGCCACGGTGAGGTCAAGAAGCCGGAGACCATCAACTACCGCACGCTCAAGCCCGAGCGTGACGGCCTCTTCTGCGAGAAGATCTTCGGTCCCACCCGGGACTGGGAGTGCTACTGCGGCAAGTACAAGCGGGTGCGCTTCAAGGGCATCATCTGCGAGCGCTGTGGCGTCGAGGTCACCCGCTCCAAGGTGCGCCGTGAGCGGATGGGCCACATCGAGCTCGCCGCCCCGGTGACGCACATCTGGTACTTCAAGGGTGTGCCGAGCCGGCTCGGCTACCTGCTGGACCTGGCCCCGAAGGACCTCGAGAAGGTCATCTACTTCGCGGCCTACATGATCACTGCCGTCGACGAGGACGCTCGCCACCGTGACCTGTCCTCGCTCGAGGGCAAGGTGGGCCTCGAGCGCGAGCGCCTCGAGAAGCGCCGCGACCGTTCGCTCGAGGACCGCACCAAGAAGCTCGAGGAGGACCTCGCGACGCTGGAGGCCGAGGGTGCCAAGGCTGACGCCCGGCGCAAGGTCCGCGACGGCGCCGAGCGCGAGATGAAGCAGCTGCGCGACCGTGCGCAGCGCGAGCTCGACCGCCTCGACGAGGTGTGGAACACCTTCAAGTCGCTCCAGGTCCAGGACCTCATGGGTGACGAGATGCTCTACCGCGAGATGAAGGCGTGGTTCGGCAAGTACTTCGAGGGCCACATGGGCGCGACCGCGATCCAGAAGCGCCTCGAGAGCTTCGACGTCGATGCCGAGGTCGAGTCACTGCGCGACACGATCGCCAACGGCAAGGGCCAGCGCAAGGTCCGCGCCCTCAAGCGGCTCAAGGTGGTCGACGCGTTCCGCAAGACCGGCAACCAGCCGATCGGGATGGTGCTCGACGCCGTACCGGTCATCCCGCCGGACCTGCGCCCGATGGTGCAGCTGGACGGTGGCCGGTTCGCGACCTCCGACCTCAACGACCTGTACCGACGCGTGATCAACCGGAACAACCGGCTCAAGCGCCTGCTCGACCTCGGCGCCCCCGAGATCATCGTCAACAACGAGAAGCGGATGCTGCAGGAGGCCGTCGACTCGCTGTTCGACAACGGCCGTCGTGGCCGTCCGGTCACCGGCCCGGGCAACCGGCCGCTGAAGTCGCTCTCCGACATGCTCAAGGGCAAGCAGGGTCGCTTCCGTCAGAATCTCCTCGGCAAGCGGGTCGACTACTCCGGCCGTTCGGTCATCGTGTCCGGTCCGCAGCTGAAGCTGCACCAGTGCGGCCTGCCCAAGCAGATGGCGCTGGAGCTGTTCAAGCCGTTCGTGATGAAGCGCCTCGTCGACCTGTCGCACGCGCAGAACATCAAGTCCGCGAAGCGGATGGTCGAGCGCGCCCGCCCGGTCGTGTGGGACGTCCTCGAAGAGGTCATCACCGAGCACCCGGTGCTGCTCAACCGTGCGCCGACGCTGCACCGGCTCGGCATCCAGGCGTTCGAGCCGCAGCTGATCGAGGGCAAGGCCATCCAGATCCACCCGCTGGTCTGCACCGCGTTCAACGCCGACTTCGACGGTGACCAGATGGCGGTGCACCTGCCGCTGTCGGCCGAGGCGCAGGCCGAGGCCCGGATCCTGATGCTGTCGACGAACAACATCCTGAAGCCGTCCGACGGCCGGCCGGTGACGATGCCGACGATGGAGATGGTGCTCGGGCTGTTCTTCCTCACCACTGACCGCGAGGACGAGCCCGGCGAGGGTCGGGCGTTCTCGTCGGAGGCCGAGGCGATCATGGCCTTCGACCGTGGCGAGATCTCCATGCAGAGCAAGATCCGGATCCGTCTCGACGGCATCGTGCCGCCGCTGGAGCTCGAGCTCGGCGAGTGGGAGGAGGGTCAGTCACTGACCCTCGAGACCACGCTCGGGCGAGCGCTGTTCAACGACACGCTCCCCGCCGACTACCCCTACGTGAACTACGAGGTGGGCAAGAAGGCTCTGGGCGCGATCGTGAACGACCTGGCCGAGCGCTACACCAAGGTCGAGGTCGCCGCGTCGCTGGACGCGCTCAAGGACACCGGTTTCCACTGGGCCACCCGGTGTGGCGTCACGGTCTCCATCGAGGACGTCGTCACGCCCGCCAACAAGACCGAGATCCTGGCGGACTTCGAGTCCCAGGCGTCGAAGGTGCAGAAGCAGTTCGAGCGCGGCCTGGTCACCGACGAGGAGCGTCGTCAGGAGCTCATCGAGATCTGGACCCAGGCCTCGAACGACGTCGCCAAGGCGATGGAGAGCAACTTCGACCGGACCAACCCGATCTTCATGATGGTCGACTCCGGCGCGTCCGGAAACATGATGCAGATCCGGCAGGTCGCGGCCATGCGTGGACTGGTGGCCAACCCCAAGGGCGACATCATCCCGCGGCCGATCAAGTCCAACTTCCGCGAGGGCCTGTCCGTGCTCGAGTACTTCATCTCCACCCACGGTGCCCGCAAGGGTCTGGCCGACACCGCGCTGCGGACGGCCGACTCGGGCTACCTGACCCGTCGTCTGGTGGACGTCTCGCAGGACGTCATCATCCGTGAGGACGACTGCGGCACCGAGCGCGGTCTGCCGAAGCGGATCGGTGAACGTCGTGAGGACGGCACCGTCGTCAAGCACGAGAACGCCGAGACTGCGGCGTACGCCCGCACGGCTGCCGTCGAGGTCACCCACCCCACTACCGGCGACGTGCTGGCTGGTGCGGGCGAGGACCTGGGCGACGTGAAGATCGGCGAGCTGGTCGCGGCCGGGATCGAGGAGGTCAAGGTCCGTTCCGTGCTGACCTGCGACGCCCGTACCGGCACCTGTGCCAAGTGCTACGGCCGTTCGCTGGCCACCGGCAAGCTCGTCGACATCGGCGAGGCCGTCGGCATCATCGCGGCCCAGTCGATCGGTGAGCCCGGCACGCAGCTGACGATGCGTACCTTCCACACCGGCGGCGTGGCCTCCGCGGACGACATCACGCAGGGCCTGCCCCGTGTGGTCGAGCTGTTCGAGGCCCGGACGCCCAAGGGTCGTTCGCCGATCTCCGAGGCTGCTGGCCGGGTCGAGATCGAGGAGACCGACAAGGCACGCAAGGTGCTGGTCACCCCCGACGACGGCTCCGAGGTCCAGGAGTACCCCGTCTCCAAGCGTTCGCGCCTGCTGGTCGCCGACGGCGACCACATCGAGGTCGGCCAGATGCTCACGGTCGGTACCCCCGACCCGCAGGACGTCCTGCGGATCCTGGGGGTCCGGAAGGCCCAGGAGCACCTCGTCGACGAGGTCCAGCAGGTCTACCGCTCGCAGGGTGTGTCGATCCACGACAAGCACATCGAGATCATCGTGCGGCAGATGCTGCGCCGGATCACGGTGATCGAGTCCGGTGACACCAACCTGCTCCCGTCGGAGCTGATCGACCGGGTGGTCTTCGAGGAGGAGAACCGGCGTGTGGTCTCCGAGGGCGGCAAGCCGGCCTCGGGTCGCCCGGTCCTCATGGGTATCACCAAGGCGTCGCTGGCGACCGAGTCGTGGCTGTCGGCGGCCTCCTTCCAGGAGACCACCCGCGTGCTCACCGACGCGGCGATCCACGGTCGCTCCGACTCGCTGCGCGGGCTCAAGGAGAACGTGATCATCGGCAAGCTGATCCCGGCGGGCACCGGCCTCGAGCGGTACCGCAACATCCGGGTGGAGCCCACCGAGGAGGCCCGCGCCGCGGCGTACTCCGTGACCGGCTACGACTCGTACGACTACGAGTTCGGCGCCGGAACCGGTCAGGCCGTGGCCCTGGACGACTTCGACTTCGGGTCGTACCAGAACTGAGCTCCAAGACGCTGACCCGCCCGAGGTTTCGGGCGGGTCAGCGTTGCTTTGCAGGGATTGAGAGGATCGGCCTGTGAGCGCACCCCGGCAGACCGACGTCCTGGTCGTGGGCGCCGGCCCCGCCGGGTCGGCCGCCGCCGCCTGGGCTGCGCGCGCCGGGCTGGACACGCTTCTCGTCGACGCTGCGGTCTTCCCGCGCGACAAGACCTGCGGTGACGGGCTGACCCCCCGCGCCATCCACGAGCTCCAGCTGCTCGGGCTCGAGGACTGGCTGCGTGCCCACACGGTCAACCGGGGACTCCGGGCACACGGCTTCGGTCAGACGCTGCTCCTGCCCTGGCCAGGAGGGTCACTGCCCGACTGGGGCTCAGCGGTTGCCCGCACCGAGTTTGACGACCACCTCCGCACCACCGCGATCAAGGCGGGAGCGGCCGCGGTCGACGGCGCGCGCGCGGTCGACGTACGCCTCGAGGGCGGGCGGGTCGCGGCCGTGACCTTCCGGCGCGACGGTGAGACGTTCGACGTCTCCTGCCGCCGACTCGTGGTCGCCGACGGGGTCCGCAGCCCGCTGGGCAAGCTGCTGGGCCGGGAGTGGCACCAGGACACCGTGTACGCCGTCGCGGGCCGCTCCTACCTCGCCTCCACGGAGTCCGACGACCCGTGGATCAGCAGCCACCTCGAGCTGCGGGGCGAGAACGGCGAGATCCTGTCCGGGTACGGCTGGATCTTCCCGCTCGGCAGCGGCGAGGTGAACCTCGGCGTCGGCACGCTCGCGACGCAGCAGCGGCCCGCCAAGGTCGCGATCCGGCCGCTCATGCAGCGTTACGCCGACGAGCGGCGCGCGGACTTCGGACTCACGGGTGACCTGCGTGCCCCGACGTCGGCGCTGCTGCCGATGGGAGGAGCGGTCTCGCAGGTCGCCGGCCCCAACTGGGCGCTGATCGGCGACGCCGCCGCCTGCGTCAACCCGCTGAACGGGGAGGGCATCGACTACGGGCTGGAGACAGGGCGCCTGGTCGTCGAGGTGATGAGCGAACACGACGACCTGTCCTCGGTGTGGCCCGACCTGTTGCAGGACCGCTACGGCGAGGCGTTCTCGATCGCGCGGCGCCTGGCCGGCCTGGTCACCTTGCCGGGACTCCTCCGCGCCTTGGGGCCGGCCGGTATGCGTTCGGACTGGATGATGACCCTGGCCCTGCGCTGGATGGGCAACCTGGTGACCGACGACGACCGAGACCGGGCCGCGCGGGTCTGGCGCTGGGCGGGCCGACGGTCCCTGGCAAGGGACCATCGACCGCCCTTCTCGTGACCTGGACCTGGCGTCGCTCGGCCGTGGCGCCGGAGTGGTCCATTAGGTTGAGGGCGTGGGCAGCCTTCCGAAACGCCAGCGGGTCGCGGCGTACGCCGTGATCCTGCGGGTGGGGCCGGGTCCGGAGGGAGAGCAAGAGATTTTGCTCAGCAGGTTGGCGGAGCGGATCACCAACGACGAGCTCTGGACCCTGCCCGGCGGCGGCCTCGACCACGGCGAGGACCCGCGGGACGCGGTGCTCCGCGAGGTTCGGGAGGAGACCGGGCTCGACGCCGACGTCGGCGAGACCGCCCGCGTCTACTCCGCCCACCTGCCGGGCGTCTGGCGCGACGGCCGCCGGGTCGACGCCCACGCGCTGCGGATCGTCTACGACGGGTGGGTCGCCCCGGACGCACCAGCGCCCCGGGTGGTCGAGGTGGACGGCTCCACCTCGGAGGCCGCGTGGCAACCGGTCGCCGCCGTCGTCGACGGGACTGTTCCGGTGGCGCCGCTGGTGCTGGAGGCGCTGGCGGACCACCAGCCGTTCCGCAAGCAACGGGTCGGCGCCTATGCGCTGATCAGACGGGGTTTCGAGACGCTCGCGAGCGCGAGCTCCTCAACCACCGAAGGGGAAGGTGAGGGCGACGTGCTGCTCGTGCAGTTTTCCGAGCGGGGCTTCCACACCGGGTCCTGGAGCCTGCCCGGTGGCGGCGTGGAGCACGGCGAGTCGCCGCGGCCGGCCCTGGAGCGCGAGGTGCAGGAGGAGTGCGGGGTGGCCTGCGCGGTGGGAGAGCTGGTGGCCGTGCACGACGAGGCCTTCAGCGGCACCGCACCCTCGGGTCGCTTCGAGGACTACCACGCGGTCCTGCTGGTCTTCGCCGCGACGGTCGACCCCAACGCCGACCCCCGGGTGGCGGAAGTCGGCGGCACCACCGAGGCCGCAGCCTGGGTGCCGGTCGCCGATGTGAGGGCCGGGACACTGCCGGTGCTCGACGTCGTACGCCACGCGCTCGACGCAGAGGGCAGGATGGGCACCGATTCGGCGTGAGGAGCCAACCATGAGCGAGACCGTGTTCACCTACGGAGCCCCGGCGCTCAAGTTCGGCCCGGGGTCCTCGGCGGAGATCGGCTACGACCTGCTGCAGACAGGGGCGCGGCGGGTGCTGCTGGTCACCGACCCCGGGGTGGCCGCGACCGGGCATCCCGCCCGAATCGCCGACCAGATGGCCGGCCGGGGCCTCGACGTGATCACGTACGACGGAGTCCACGTCGAGCCCACCGACGAGTCCATGGGTGCGGCGGTCGACTTCGCCCGCGGCTCGGGCCGGTTCGACGCGGTCGTGGCCGTGGGCGGAGGGTCGGCGATCGACACCGCCAAGGCCGTCAACCTGCTCGTGACCAACCCCGGCGAGCTCATGGACTACATCAACGCGCCGGTAGGCGCGGCCTCGGCCCCGGTCAACCCGCTGCTGCCCCTGGTCGCCGTGCCGACCACGACCGGGACGGGCAGCGAGAGCACCACCATCTGCGTCCTCGACGTCCTCTCGCTCAAGGTCAAGACCGGCATCAGCCACCCCCGACTCCGGCCCACGCTGGCCGTCGTCGACCCCACACTGACCCTGACCCAGCCGGAGATGGTGACCGCGGCTGCCGGGATGGACATCCTCTGCCACGCGCTCGAGAGCTACACGGCGCGCTGGTACGCCGGCTTCGACGCCAAGGAACCTGAAGAAAGAGTCCCGTATTGCGGTGCCAACCCGATTGCGGACATGTGGTCCGAGCGCGCGCTGTCGCTGCTCGCCGGCGCCTTCCGGACCGCGGTGAAGGACGGCTCGGACCCGGACGCGCGCGAGCAGATGGCACTGGCCGCCACCTTCGCCGGGCTCGGCTTCGGCAACGCCGGGGTGCACATCCCGCACGCCAACGCCTATCCGATCGCCGGGCGCGTGCGCGACTACCGGCCGCCGGGCTATCCCCAGGACGAGGCGATCATCCCGCACGGGATGGCGGTGTCGCTGACGGCTCCGGAGGCCTTCCGGTTCACGTTCGAGGCGGCGCCGGAGCGGCACCTGCACGCCGCGCGGCTGCTCGACCCGTCCTGCAGCGCGGACGGGCCGGACGCGCTGCCCGGCGTACTGCTGAGCCTGATGCGCGACGTCGGACTTCCGGGTGGTCTCGCCGAGGTCGGGTACGTCGAGTCCGACGTCGAGGATCTCGTCGACGGATCGCTCAAGCAGCAGCGGCTGCTCGCCACCGCCCCGCGCGAGGCCACCGCCGACGACCTGGCGGGCGTGTTCCGCGGATCCATGGAGCTCTGGTGACGGAGTCGCGGTGACGGCGGACCCCACTGCCGACCTCAGTGCGGAGCTCCGTCGCCGAGGACTCACCGACGTCGACGACTCGGTCCTCTCGCGGGCGCTCTACTCCTCCGACGCCTCGCTCTACCGCGTCGTGCCGCAGGTGGTGGTCCGGCCCCGGCACCCCGACGAGATCGTCGCCGCCCTCGACGCTGCGCGGGCCCTCGGGGTGCCGTTGACCATGCGCGGTGCCGGTACGTCGATCGCCGGCAACGCGGTCGGATCCGGCATCGTCGTCGACACCGCACGCCACCTGAACCAGGTGCTGTCGCTCGACCCCGAGTCGCGAACGGCCGTCGTCCAGCCCGGAGTCGTGCATGCGTCGCTGACCCGCGACGCGCTGGCCCACGGCCTGCGGTTCGGGCCCGACCCGTCGACCCACACCCGCTGCACGATCGGCGGGATGATCGGCAACAACGCCTGCGGGTCGCGCGCGCTCGGCTACGGACGGACCGCCGACAACGTGGCGGGGATGAAGGTGGCGTTCGGGACGGGGGAGGTCGCCTCCCTGTCGGGGGAGGGGTCTTCAGAAAGCGAGGCGGATGCGCGGCTCGGCTCGCTGGTCGACGACCACCTGGCGCACGTGCGCACGTCGTTCGGTCGGTTCTCGAGGCAGGTCAGTGGCTACTCCTTCGAGCACCTCCTGCCCGAGAACGGCCGTCGACCTGACCGGTTCCTGGTCGGTTCGGAGGGAACGCTTGCCCTGGTGCTCGAGGCGACGGTGGAGCTGGTCCCCGACGACCGCGATCGTCAGCTCCTCGTCCTGGGCTATCCGTCGATGGCCGAGGCGGCAGATGCGGTGCCGACGGTGCTCTCGACCGGCTCGGGCCAGGCGGCCCGGGTCGTGGCCTGCGAAGGGCTGGACTCCCGGATCGTCGACCTCGTCCGGTTCCGCGGCCGTGGGGTGCCATCCCTACCGCGCGGCTCCGGATGGCTCTTCATCGAGGTCGCCGGACCCGAGGCGCCGCCCGTGGTCGAGTTGCTGGGTCGCCAGGCCGGGGCCCTGGACCGACGCCTCGTGGCCGACCCGGCGGAGGCGGCCGCACTGTGGCGGATCCGCGAGGACGGCGCCGGCCTTGCGGCGCGCAGCCTGGCGCGCCCGGCGTACTCCGGCTGGGAGGACGCCGCCGTCCCACCCGACCGGCTGGGCGCGTGGCTGCGCGAGTTCGACGACCTGCTTGCTCAGCACGGACTCGACGGCGTGCCCTACGGCCACTTCGGCGACGGGTGCGTGCACGTGCGGATCGACTTCGAGTTCGAGGACGGCGGCCGCCGGTTCCGCGACTTCCTCGTCGCTGGGGCGCAGGCACTGAGGCGCTACGGCGGCTCGCTGTCGGGTGAGCACGGTGACGGGCGGGCCCGGTCGGAGCTGCTGCCCTTGATGTACGACGAGCGCTCGATGCAGCTGTTCGCGGCCGCGAAGGCGATCTGCGACCCCGACGACGTGCTCAACCCCGGCGTCCTCGTCGAGCCGGCCCCGCTCGACGCCGACCTCCGACCGGCCCGGCCGCGGGCACCGGTGCAGAGCGCCCTGCGGTTCACCCACGACGGCGCATCACTGGCCGACGCCGTGCACCGCTGCACCGGGGTCGGCAAGTGCGTGGCGCCGGCCCCGGGCGGCGTGATGTGCCCGTCCTGGGTCGCCACCCGCGAGGAGAAGGACTCGACCCGCGGTCGCGCCCGAGTGCTGCAGGAGGCGCTCGACGGCTCACTCGTGCATGGGCTGGCAGATCCGGCAGTGCACGATGCTCTGGATCTGTGCCTGGCCTGCAAGGGGTGCGCCTCCGACTGCCCCACCGGCGTGGACATGGGTGCCTACAAGGCCGAGGCGCTCCACCAGGCCCACGCCGGGAAGCGCCGGCCCCGGTCGCACTACACCCTGGGCCGGCTCCCGAGCTGGGTCCGCCATTCGGCCCCACTGACCGAGATCGCCAACCGGGCGATGCGGGGTCCGGGGGCGAGGGTCGTCAAGGCGGTCGCGGGGATCGACCGGCGGCGATCACTGCCGGAGCTCGCCGCGGTGACGCTCCGGCGGGGTCTCGGCAAGCCCGACCGCCCGGAAGCCTCGCCCGACGTCTGGATCTGGGCCGACACCTTCACCGACCACTTCCTCCCGCAGACCGCCCGAGCCGCGACGGCGGTCCTCGAGGCGGCCGGGCTCCGGGTCGGGGTGATCCCGGAGGACGCCTGCTGCGGCCTGACCTGGATCACCACCGGACAGCTCGACCGGGCACGACAGATCGTCGAGCGGACGGTCGACACCCTGGCGCCGTACGCCGCCTCAGGCGTCCCCGTTCTCGGCCTCGAGCCCTCCTGCCTGGCCACGCTGCGCACCGACGTCGTCGAGCTGACCGACAAACCGCAAGCCGCCGACGTGGCGGCCGGCGTGCACACCCTGGCCGAGGTGCTCGCGCGGGTCGACTGGCAGCCGCCCGACCTCACGGGCCTCGAGGTCGTGGCGCAGCCGCACTGCCACCATGCCTCCGTCCTCGGGTGGGACGCCGACGAGCAACTACTGACCCGAGCCGGCGCGACCGTCACCCGGGTCGCCGGCTGCTGCGGACTGGCCGGCAACTTCGGCATGGAGACCGGACACTACGACGTCTCCGCCGCGATCGCGGAGTCCCACCTGCTGCCGGCCGTCCGTTCGCAACCCGACGCCGTGATACTCGCTGACGGCCTTTCCTGCCGGCACCAGCTCGCCGACCTCGCCGGCGTCCCGGCTGTCCATCTGGCCGAGCTGCTCGCGTCGAGGCTCGGCTGACGTCGGCCTCGCCACAGGTCACTACGATCGGGGCATGAATCCCCGTCAACGCCGGCTGGTCATCCCGGTGGCGCTGGCAGGGCTGATCCTCATCGTCGTCATCGCCGCCCTCCTCAGGTGACCCGCTCTCCATGACCGAGCCACTCCTTCGCGTCCTGGCCCGCATGCGCGGGCACCTGCTCGACCCCGAGGCGTTGGTCAGGGCGGTGGCCTCCGGCCGGCAGAAGGGCCAGCAGCCGCGATGGAAGCGGGTCGAGCTGCGCTACGTCGACCTCAAGGCCGGCCGGCACCTGCAGGTGACCGCGTACGACGACCAGCAGGCCCACACGACCAACCACCCGGCCGCCCCTTCCGGTGAACCGAGCCAGGCACGCGACGTGGTCGACGACCTGCTGGACGAGCCGTTCGGGAGCTGGCACGTCGAGACCACGACGGAGATCCACCAGGTCCGGGTGACCAAGCGGCTCGAGGCGATCGTGCACAGCCGGAAGCGGGAGACGGAGGTCGACGTCGACCGCGATCACGACCGCGAGAAGGACCGGCTGCTGCCGGAGGACGATCCTGTCCTCGTGGGGCTGGGCCTCTCCGACCGCAGTGGGCGGATGAAGCCGAGCCGACACGCGAAGTACCGCCAGGTCGAGGAGTTCCTGCGGATCCTCGACACCGGCGTGACCGAGGCGATCGAGAAGGGGCACCTGCGTCGCCCGACGTCCGAGGACCCGCTCCGCGTCGTCGACCTGGGCTGCGGCAACGCCTACCTGACCTTCGCCGCTCACCGGTTCCTGACCGCGGTGCGGGGGCTGCCGGTGCGGATGACCGGCGTCGACCAGCGCGAGCAGTCGCGTGACCACAATGCGGCACTCGCCGCCGAGCTCGCGATCGACGCCGCCTTCGTCGTGGGCTCGATCGAGGGCGCGAGCCTCGACCCGCCGCCCGAGGTGGTGCTCGCGCTGCATGCCTGCGACACCGCGACCGACGACGCCCTCGCCCGGGCCGTCGAGTGGCAGGCGCCCCTGGTCCTGGCGGCCCCCTGCTGCCACCACGACATCGCCGCCCAGCTGCGCCGCAACCCGACGCCAGAGCCCTATGCCATGCTCACGCGGCACGGCATCCTCCGGGAGCGTTTCGCCGACACCCTGACCGATGCGCTGCGGGCCTCGCTGATGAGGCTGGAGGGTTACCGCGTCGAGGTGATGCAGTTCGTCGAGAGCAAGCACACACCCCGCAACACCATGCTGCGGGCGGTGCGCACGGGTGCGCGGGTGAAGGGCGGCGGCGTCCGCAAGGAGTACGACGACCTGGTGGCGACGTGGTCGGTGCACCCCCGGCTCGCCGAGCTGCTGAGTCAGATGCCGGGCCGAACCGGCGGGACGTCCTGATGCGGGAGCGAGTCGCGCTCGGAGCGGTGGTGCTGCCCTTCCTGCTCGGGACCGCCGCCGCGCCACCTCCGGACGAGGGACGGGTGGTGTTCCGGTTCCTGGACCCGGCCATCGTGGAGGCCAGCGGGCTCGTGGTCCAGGACGGGATGTTCCTGACCACCAACGACTCGGGTGACTCCGGCCGGGTCTTCGCCGTCGACCCGGCCACGGGCGGGACGAGCGGGGTCACCACCTGGGCGAGCGAGCCGCAGGACGTCGAGGCGCTGGCGCCTGCCGGCCCCGGCGAGGTCTGGGTCGGCGACATCGGCGACAACCTCGAGGAGCGCGACTCGATCCGCGTCACGCGCGTCCCGGTCGGTGCGGGGGACCGGGACGAGTCCGCGACGACGTACGACCTGGTGTTCCCTGGCCCGGCCCGCGACGCGGAGTCCCTGCTCGGCCACCCGGAGTCCGGCCGGCTCTTCGTGGCGACGAAGGAGATCTTCGGTGCGGCCCTGTTCGCGGCGCCCCGCGCGTTGTCACCCGACCAGCCGAACCGGCTGGAGCGGCTCGGTCCGACGCTCACGTTCGCGACCGACGGAGCCTTCTTCCCCGACGGGAGGCACCTGGTCATCCGCAACTACTCCCAGGCCGTCGTCTACACGTTTCCCGGCCTGGAGCGGGTGGCCGGCTTCGCGCTCCCCGACCAGCAGCAGGGCGAGGCGATCGCGGTGTCGGCGGACGACCGCGTCCTGGTGACCTCCGAGGGACGACGCCAGGCGGTGATGGAGGTACGGCTGCCGGAGTCTCTGCGCGATCGCATGGCACCGGCCTCGGACGAAGCTGTCGCGACGACCACCACTCCGACACCGAGGCCGCGCAACGAGCTGCCCGAGGAAGCAGCCCGGCCGAGCCGGGACCCGTGGCAGTGGGTGCTGGGCGCGGGCCTGTTCGTCATCGCCGTGGTCGTGGTTCTGCTCGCGGTGCGTCCGAACACTGTGCGTCCGAAATCTGGCCGTCCCAGCGGCTAGCATTCCCGGGTGCCGCGGCTGCGCAAGACCTCCCCCGAGGACCCTGGCTGGACCCGTCGCCGGGCGGGGAAGGGCTTCGTCTACCTCGACGAGTCCGGCAAGCGGCTGTCGGCCAGGAGGGCGCAACGCGTCAAGGACCTGGTGATCCCGCCGGCGTGGGAGGACGTGTGGATCACCCCCCACGAGAACGGCCACCTGCAGGCGGTCGGGACCGACGAGGCCGGGCGCCGGCAGTACCTCTACCACCCCGACTGGCGCACCCGCCGCGACGCCGCCAAGCACGACCGCGTGCTCCAGTTCGGACGGGCACTGAGCCGGGCGCGGGAGAAGGTGCTGACCGACCTGGGCACCGACGGGATGGCGCTCGAGCGGGCCTGTGCGGTCGCCGTACGCCTGCTTGACCTCGGCTACTTCCGGATCGGCAACGACGTCTACGTCGACAAGCACGGCAGCTTCGGGCTCACCACGCTCGAGCGGCGGCACGTGCGCAAGCAGGGCAAGGTGCTGGTGTTCTGCTTCGTCGGGAAGTCCGGGGTCGAGCACCGGGTCGAGATCGACGACCCCGCGACCGTGGCAGCGCTCGAGGCCATGCGTCGACGGCGCGGCGGCGAAGACCGCCTGCTGGCCTGGAAGGACGGCCGCACCTGGCGGAGCCTCGACTCCGCGCGGGTCAACGACTACGTCCGCGAGTCGACCGGCCTGGACGCGACCGCCAAGGACTTCCGCACGTGGCACGCCACCGTCCTGGCCGCGGCCGCGCTGGCCGAGACCGACGAGCCGGGGGAGTCGAAGGCGTCACGCAAGCGGGCGGTGTCGGGGGCGATGAAGGAGGTCGCGGAGTTCCTCGGGAACACCCCGGCCCAGGCCCGGGCGTCGTACGTCGACCCACGGGTGATCGACGCCTACGAGGAGGGCCAGACCATCCACGGCACCACTCGTCGCCACTACTCGAAGGCCGACGACCGGCAAGCCGCGCTGGAGCGGGCGGTCCTCCGTCTGCTGAAGTAGGGGCATGCGAATCACTCTGGTCGAGGGCGACATCACCACCCAGGAGGTCGATGCGGTGGTGAACGCCGCGAACTCGCGGATGCGCGGCGGCGGCGGAGTCGACGGGGCCATCCACCGGGCCGGCGGGCCGGCCGTCCTCGAGGACTGCCAGCAGCGTTTCCCCGACGGGCTGGCCACCGGGGACGCCGGCTGGACCACCGCGGGCGAGATGCCGGCACGATGGGTGATCCATGTCGTCGGGCCCAACTACCGGGCCGGGCAGACCGACCGGTCCCTGCTGACCTCCTGCTACGCCCGCGCGCTCGAGGTCGCCGACGAGCTGGGCGCCCGCACGATGGCCTTCCCCCTGGTCAGCGCCGGGATCTACGGCTGGCCCCTGGACGACGCCGTCGACGCCGCCGTGGCGACGCTCGAAGGCGCCGAGACCCAGGTCGAGGAGGCCATGATCGTGGCCTTCGGCCGGGACGCCGCCGACGCGATCCGTCAGAGGCTGTCCACCACGTAGTCGATGCAGCCGGTGAGCGCCTCCACGTCGGCAGGGTCGATCGCCGGGTACATCGCGATCCGCAGCTGGTTGCGGCCCAGCTTGCGGTAGGGCTCGGTGTCGACGATCCCGTTTGCCCGCAGGGTCGCGGCGATGGCAGCGGCGTCGATCGACTCGTCGAAGTCGATCGTGCCGATGACCAGCGAGCGGTGCTCGGGATCCGCGACATACGGCGTCGTGTACGCCGTCTTCTCGGCCCACCCGTAGAGCGCGTCCGACGACGCGGTGGTCCGCTCCACCATGCCGGTGAGGCCCCCTTGCGAGTTCATCCAGTCCAGCTGCTCGGCCATCAGGAACAGCGTCGCCACCGACGGGGTGTTGTAGGTCTGGTTCTTCCCCGAGTTGTCGATCGCCGTCGGCAGGTCGAAGAAGGCCGGGATGTGGCGGTCCGACGCGGCGATCTCCTCGGCCCTGGCCAGCGCGCGGGGCGACATCAGGGCGATCCACAGGCCACCGTCGGAGGCGAAGCACTTCTGGGGCGCGAAGTAGTAGGCGTCCACCTGGGTCAGGTCCACCGGCAGTCCGCCGGCGCCCGAGGTGGCGTCGACCAGCACGAGCGCGTCGTCGCCGACGCCCTCGGGCCGGCGTACCGGCGCCATCACGGCGGTCGAGGTCTCGTTGTGCGCCCAGGCGTAGGCGTCGACGTCCTCCTCGGCGACCGGCTCGGGCCGGCTCCCGGGGTCGGACTCGATGACCGAGGGCTGGGCCAGCCAGGGGGCGGCAGACGACGCCTTGGCGAACTTCGACGAGAACTCACCAAAGGACAGGTGCTGGCTCTTCTCCTGGATCAGGCCGAACGTGGCGATGTCCCAGAACGCGGTGGCGCCGCCGTTGCCGAGGATGACCTCGTAGCCGTCCGGCAGCGAGAACAGCTCGGCCAGGCCGGTGCGCACCCGTCCGACCGTGTTCTTGACGGGCGCCTGGCGGTGGGAGGTGCCGAGCAGCGACGAGCCGGTCGCGGCCAGCGCGTCCACGTGGCTGGTCTGGATCTTGGAGGGCCCGGCGCCGAAGCGGCCGTCGGCGGGCAACAGGTCGGTCGGGATCCGGAGGTCTGGGGCGTCGGCCATGGTGCACCCTTCGGTTGTGGGGGCGGTGGTGTTCTGCGACGACGCTGTCAGCGCCGCCTATTCTGGCAGCCGCCGCGGGCCCGCGGAAATCGCAGTGTCATCTCGTGGAGGGTGGACATGGACATGCAGGTCGTCCGGGTTGGTTTCGGCCACCCCGACGCGATGGCCATGATCGCCGCGGTGCAGGGCGAGTACGTCGCACGCTACGGCGGCGAGGACGAGACCCCGCTGGACCCGGCGATGTTCGACCCGCCCCGCGGCAGCTTCTTCGTCGGCTACCTCGACGGCCGCCCGCTGGCCTCGGGAGGGTGGCGCCGACGCGACGACGTCGAGGCGCTGGGCAGCACCAGCACGGCCGAGATCAAGCGCATGTACGTCGACCCGGCGGTCCGTGGGCAGGGCCTCGCCCGGGCCATGCTCGCCCATCTCGAGCGCACCGCGGCCGAGGCAGGAGCGGTCGTGAGCATCCTCGAGACCGGCATGCGGCAGCCGGAGGCGATCGAGCTCTACCAGTCGTCGGGATACGTCGAGGTCCCCAAGTTCGGGTTCTACTGCCACGCCCCGCTGTCGCGGTGCTACGGCAAGCGCCTGTGACTGCGTCGGTGGTTGCGGGCGGCTTGAGGAAATCTTGCAATCGCCAGACACGCCCTCTGATCGGACGTAACCTCGTGCCGCGTGACCAGAATCCCGAGAGCCGGCCTTGCCGGTTTGGCCGCAGTGGCGATTCTGCTCGCCCTGGCCAGGCCGGCGGCCGCCTCCCCGGTCGACGACTACGCCGACTACAAGCCTCAGCAGTACTGCAGTCCCAAGACGAAGCCCGGCACCAAGGCCCTGGCGCGCTGGCTGGTGAACCGCGGGGGTGGCTACGGCCCGATCTCACGCAAGTGCGGGGTCGGCGGCGTCTCCGAGCACAAGGAAGGCCGCGCCTTCGACTGGACCCTCGACGCCAGGACGAGCAGGGACCGGCAGCTCGCCCAGTCGTTCCTCGACGCTGCCTTCGCGACGGATCCGCGTGGCAACGAGCACGCCCTGGCCCGGCGGATGGGGATCATGTACATCATCTGGAACGACCACATGTACTCCGCGTGGGACCAGTTCGAGCGGGACGACTACCTCAGTTCGAGCTGCAAGACCAGGCGCACGTGCTCCCGAACGCTGCGCCACCGCGACCACATGCACATCTCGCTGAGCCGCCAGGGCGGTCGGGGCGAGACCAGCTGGTACGCGAGCCGGGTCAACACCGACTGATCACGAGGTACCGCTCGTCGTCGATCTCGCGCCCCCAGTACACCGCCTCCGGGAGCATCCGGAGCTCGGCCTCCCGGCCGGTCGACTCGACCAGCTCGACGGTGCGCGCCGCGGTGAGCCCCGCCCCGGTCGACCAGCTGCCCTCGACCAGCACCAACCGTCCGCCGCGTTCGAGCAGGCCGACCCAGCGCCGCAGGGTCGCGGCCGGGTCGGGCATCGCCCACAGGACGTGCCGGCACAGCACGACGTCGTAGGCGCCCGGCTCGAGGGGCGGGTCGTCGGCATCAGCTTCGGTGAACGTGACCCGACCGGCCGAGGGCTTATGGCTGGCCAGCCGGATCATCTCCGGCGAGAAGTCGACCCCGTCGACGTCGTACCCCTCGGCGGCGAGCAGCAGCGTGAGGGTGCCGGTGCCGCACCCGAGGTCGGCGACCCGGGCGGGCGCGGGCGGCAGCACCGACAGCAGCAGGTCGCGCCAGGCCGCGCGCACCCCTGGGTCGCGCAAACCGTGGTCGGCCGCCTCGTCGAAGGTCGCAGCCTCGTCGTTCCAGAGCCGGACCGGATCGTCGGGAGTCATGGATCCAGCCAAGCAGTTGGCGCCCACGGGTGACTGAGCGGCCCGCCGGGCCTAGCGTGGCGGCATGATCACCGCCCTGCACACGCTCCTGTACGCCGAGGACCCCGACGCCGCCCGGGCATTCTTCCGTGACGTCCTCCAGTTCCCAGGCGTCGACACCGGCGGCGGCTGGCTGATCTTCCGGACCGGTCCCAGCGAGACCGGCGTGCACCCGTCGTCGTGGGAGTACGAAGGGACCTCGGGCAGCACCGACCAGCGGTTCGACGTGTCGCTGATGTGCGACGACCTGGCGGCGACCATGGACGAGCTGCGTGGTCGGGGCGCAACGTTCGAGGGCGAGGTGACAGAGGAGCCGTGGGGCTCGACCGTCCAGCTCGTGGTCCCCGGCGCGGGCACGATCACGCTCTACCAGCCGAAGTACGCCTCGCCCGCGATCGACGAGGACGCCCAACCGATGTGGTGATGAGCTCCCCGGGGCACTCCCCGAGGCAAACGGGGCCCGGCTCGGCGGATTTCGACGTGGGCGGGTGAGTTCGCCTCGTAGGCGGTCCCTCGAACCTGCCCAGCCGGAGCCGAGCCGTGGTGACGAACGGCCGGCTCAGGACGCGGACCAGGCGTCGTTCCAGCCGTCCACGTCGCTCGCCCCGCGCTCGGCCGGCCCGGTGTAGATGGCGGAGGGGCGGATCAGGCGACCGGTCCGCTTCTGCTCCAGGATGTGGGCCGACCACCCACCGGTGCGGGCGCAGGTGAACATCGAGGTGAACATGGTGGACGGGACCTCGGCGAAGTCGAGGACGATCGCCGCCCAGAACTCCACGTTGGTCTCGAGCACCCGGTCGGGCCGGCGTTCGCGGAGCTCGGCGAGCGCCGCCTTCTCGAGTTCCTCGGCGACCTCGTAGCGGGGTGCGCCGAGCTCGCGTGCGGTGCGCCGCAGGACGCGGGCCCGCGGGTCCTCGGCCCGGTAGACCCGGTGGCCGAAGCCCATCAGGCGCTCACCCTTGTCGAGGAGTCTTTTGACGTAGGACGGTGCGTCGCCTTGCTGCTCGACCTCCTCGATCATGCCCAGCACGCGTGAGGGCGCACCGCCGTGGAGCGGGCCGCTCATCGCGCCGATCGCCCCGGAGAAGGCCGCTCCCACGTCGGCCCCGGTGGAGGTGATCACCCGGGCGGTGAACGTCGAGGCGTTCATGCCGTGCTCGGCGGCCGAGGACCAGTAGGCGTCGATGGCCTTGACGTGGCGCGGGTCGGCCCCGCCCTTCCAGCGGATCAGGAACTTCTCGGCCAGCGTGACCCCTTCGTCGACCTCGCGCTGGGGGATCACCGGCTGGTGCAGTCCGCGGGCGGCCTGGGCGGCGTAGGAGAGCACCATCACCGCGACCCGGCTGAGATCCTCGCGGGCCTGCTCGTCGGAGATGTCGTAGGTCTGCCGGAAGCCGAACGCCGGCGCCAGCATCGCGATCGCGGCCTGGACGTCGACCCGGATGTCGCCGGTGTGGACCGGGATGTTGTAGGCCTCCGCCGGAGGCAGCCCGGGCTCGTAGGCGCCGTCGATCAGCAGGCCCCAGACGTTCTCGAACGGGACCCGTCCGACGATCTCCTCGATGTCAACCCCGCGGTAGCGCAGCGCGGAGCCCTCCTTGTCGGGCTCGGCGATCTCGGACTCGAACGCGATCACGCCCTCGAGCCCGTGGTGCACCTCGGTCATGGGGAACCTCCGTCTCGGGGCCGACCGTGCGGTCGAACCCTCCGCATTCTGCCGCGCGCCGCGGTCTAGTGTCGACGACATGGATCTGGCGGCGCTGCGCGCGGAGTACGCCCTGGGCGGGTTGCACGAGTCGGACCTGGCCGCGGATCCGGTGACGATGTTCCGGGAGTGGATGTCCGACGCGGCTGCCTCCGGCTTGCACGAGCCCAACGCGATGGTCGTGGCCACGGTGTCCGATGACGGGCTTCCGTCCAGCAGGATGGTCCTGCTCAAGGGCGTCGACGAGGGCGGGTTCCGGTTCTTCACCAACCTCGGCTCCCGCAAGGGTTCCGAGCTGTCGGCCAACCACCATTGCTCGCTGCTCTTCCCCTGGCACCCGCTCGAGCGCCAGGTCCGCGTCGACGGTGTCGCCGAGGAGCTCGCCCGTGACGACGTGGCGGCGTACTTCGCGACCCGGCCGCGGGGCGCCCAGCTCGGCGCCTGGGCCTCGCGCCAGTCGCGCGAGGTCGGCTCGCGCGAGGAGCTCGACGACGCGTTCGCCGTGATGGAGGCGCGCTTCCCCGACGAGGTGCCCCTGCCGGACTGGTGGGGCGGGTACGTCGTGGTCCCCGACGTCGTGGAGTTCTGGCAGGGACGACCGGGCCGGATGCACGACCGGCTGGTGTACCGACGGTCCGGACCCGACTGGACCACGGCCAGGCTCGCTCCCTGAGTCCTTGAGCCCGTAATTCTCTTGAGCAGAGCCGGGCCCGCCGCATACGGTGGTGGCACACGGGAAAGGAGGTGGTCCGAAGAATGAATTCTCATAGGACGCGTGAGGTGGCTGCCCGCTAGCAGCTGAGGCTGCTGGCGAATTCCAGGCAGCCACCCGACCCGCAGGTGATCCGGTAACCACGTCCACCGGAGCCGACCCCGAGGACATGTTCCGACGGGCGACGCCTGCGGGTCGCTCCCATTTGGGCTGGTCGAGTCCGGGGATTGGGACCGAAGGACGGACCGCAGATATGGTTGCCTTCGTCAACCTTTTCTGAGCGAGAGGCAGCGGTGAGCCAGGCGACCGTCTCCGCCGAGCAGGCCGGCCAGATGACCCACCGCGAGGTCCTGGAGGCTCTCAGCGGCCTGCTCCTCGCGATGTTCGTGGCGATGCTCTCGAGCACGGTGGTCACCAACGCCTTGCCGCGGATCGTGACCGATCTCGACGGCAGTCAGACCGGCTACACCTGGGTCGTCGTCGCGACCCTGCTCACGATGACCGCGACCACCCCGGTCTGGGGCAAGCTGGCCGACCTGTTCAGCCAGAAGGTGCTGGTGCAGTCCGCCCTGGTCATCTACTCGGCCGGCTCGCTGATCGCCGGGTTCGCCCCCACCATGGAGGTGCTGATCGGCGCCCGCGCGATCCAGGGCCTCGGCGTCGGCGGACTGACCGCGCTGGTGCAGGTCGTGATCGCCTCGATGGTCAGCCCGCGGGAGCGGGGCCGGTACTCCGGCTACATCGGCGCGACGTTCGCCCTGGCGACCGTGAGCGGCCCGTTGGTCGGGGGCGTCATCGTCGACACGCCCGGCCTCGGCTGGAGATGGTGCTTCTTCGTGGGTCTGCCAGTCGCGGCGCTCGCGTTCGTCGTACTCCAGAAGACCCTGCGCCTGCCCCACCGGCGCCGCGAGGTCCACGTCGACTACCTCGGCGCCACCCTGCTGATCGCCGGGGTCTCGATCCTCCTCGTGTGGGTCTCCCTCGCCGGGACCGCGTTCGCGTGGGCTTCCGTCACCAGCGCCGTCCTCGTGGTCCTCGGGCTGCTGGTCGTGGGCGCGGCCCTCCATGTCGAGGCCAGGATCGCCGTCGAGCCGGTGGTCCCGCTGCGGCTCTTCCGGGACCGCACCACCGCCCTGGCCACGGTGGCCTCGGTGCTGGTCGGACTCGCGATGTTCGGCTCGACGGTCTATCTCAGCCAGTACTTCCAGCTGTCCCGCGGCATGAGCCCCACCATGGCCGGCCTGATGTCGGTCGCCCTGGTCGGCGGCCTGCTCGTCTCGAGCATCGTCAGCGGCCGGGTGATCACCCGTACCGGCCGGTGGAAGCGGTTCCTGGTCGCGGGGATGGTGACCGTTGTCGTCGGGCTCGTGCTGCTCGCGCTGATCGACGACACCACCAGCCTCTGGTACGTCGGCGCCGGCATGGCCGTCCTGGGGCTCGGCCTCGGCGCCGTGATGCAGAACCTCGTGCTGTCGGTGCAGAACAACGTGGCGCAGGCGGACCTCGGCGCCGCCAGCTCGTTGGTGGCGTTCTTCCGCTCGATGGGCGGCTCGGTCGGGGTCGCGGCCCTCGGCGCCGTGCTCACCCACCAGGTCGCCGACCGGGTCACTGCCGCGCTCTCCCGACTCGGGGTTCCAGCGGACGCGCACCGCAGTGGCAACATCCCCGATGTCTCCTCGCTCGACGAGCCCTTCCGCTCGATCTTCGAGCACGCCTTCGGCGAGGCCACCGGTCACCTCTTCCTGGTGGCCGTGCCGTTCGCGGTGCTCGCGCTGGTCTGCGTGCTGTTCATCGAGGAGGTCCCGCTCCGGACCACGATCCTGCGGGCCGACGAGCTGGCCCCCGAGGCCGCCCCCGACGCCGCGCTCGGCCGACGCGACCGGTGACGACCGTGTCCCGGGCCGACTCCGTGAGGGCGCTCGAGCACGAGGTGGGCGTGCTGATCCGGCGGGTGCGCCGCGCCATCGGTGAGCGGGCCCGGGCCGTGCACCCCGACCTCCAGCCGATGTCCTACCTGATGCTGGCGCACCTCGCCGAGTCCGGTCCGCTGCGCTCCTCGGCGCTGGCAGAGACCTTCGGCGTCGACAAGGGCGCTGTCAGCCGCCAGGTGCAGCACCTGTCCGACCTGGCCCTGCTGGACAAGACGCCCGATCCGGACGACGGCCGCGCCACACTGCTCTCGCCGAGCGAGGACGCCCGCCGACGGCTGGGCGAGGTGAGGCGGCAGCGTCGCCGGCGCCTCGACGAGCGCCTCGGCGACTGGTCGGATGCCGACCTCGACGCCCTCGTGGCCGCGCTGGGTCGCTACAACCGCACCCTGGACTGACGTCGCTCATTTCCGATAGTCCGGAACGATTCGCACCTTCGACAAGGCCTGGGGGGTGCGAATTGTTCCGGACTATCGGCCGGTCAGGCCAGCCAGGCAGCGGTGTCGGGGGGCAGCAGGCCCTCGTCGACCGGGCCGCTGCTGTGCAGTACCTCTCCGGCCGGCAGCTCGACCGGCGTCTCGCCGCAGTTGAGTACGACGGTGAGCGGGCCACGCCGGAAGGCGAGCACCTCGTCGCCGGCGTCGAGGATCTCCACGACGTCACCGGCCGGGGTCGCGTGGAGACGCCGGTGGCCGAGAGCCGCGCGGTAGAACGACAGGGTCGAGTCGGGGTCGTCCTGCTGCACCTCGACCGTGAGCGTCTTCCAGGCGTCCGGCTGCGGGATCCACGGCTGGTCATCGCCCGGCCCGAAGCCGAACGGCGGCTGGTCGCCGGACCAGGGGATCGGCACGCGACAGCCGTCACGACCCGGCTCGCGGGTGCGGAACCAGGCCGGGTCCTGCCGGTGCTCGGGAGCAACGTCGACCTCCTCGAGACCGAGCTCCTCGCCCTGGTAGAGGTAGACCGAGCCGGGCAGCGCCAGCATGGTGAGCGTTGCGGCGCGGGCCCGCGCGAGGCCGCGCTCGCCGCCGCCGTACCTCGTCGGGTGGCGGGTGACGTCGTGATTGCTGAGCACCCAGGTCGGGGAGGCTCCGACCGGCTCGGTGGCCGCGAACGTGCCGCGGAGGACCTCGGCAAACGCCGGCGCCGACCAGTCGGCGAGGAGCCAGGAGAAGTTGAAGGCCTGGTCGAGCTCGTCGGGGCGCACGTACGCCGCCAGCGAGGGGCCGTCCGGCACCCAGGCCTCGGCCACGGCCATCCGGTCCGGGCCGTACTCGTCGAGGATCTCGGCCCAGCGGCGGTACACGCCGTGCACCTCGGGCTGGTCCCACATCGGCTCGTCGTCGCCGAAGGCCGACCCGAGCATGTCCTCGACCCTGCGCAGCCGCGGGTCCTTCTGGTTCGGCAGGCTCTCCACCTTGTAGAGGCCGTGCGCGACATCGATCCGGAACCCGTCGACCCCGCGGTCGAGCCAGAAGCGGAGCACGTCCTCGAACATCGCGTGCACCTCGGGGTTGCGCCAGTCGAGGTCGGGCTGGGTGGAGTCGAAGAGGTGGAGGTACCACTGCCCGTCGGGCGTGCGGGTCCACGCGGGGCCGCCGAAGACCGACTGCCAGTTGTTCGGTGGGGTGTCGGTCTCGCTGTCCCGGAACAGGTAGCGGGCGCGCTCGGGGCTGCCGGGGCCGGCCGCCAGGGCCTCCTGGAACCAGCGGTGCTGGTCGGAGGTGTGGTTGGGGACGAGGTCGACGATGACTCGCAGCCCGAGCTCGTGCGCGCGCTCGATCAGGCGGTCGGCGTCAGCGAGCTGGCCGAACAGCGGTTCCACGTCGCAGTAGTCGGCGACGTCGTACCCGTGGTCGTTCTGCGGGGAGGGGTAGAACGGGGTGATCCAGATGGCGTCGACGCCGAGGTCGGCGAGGTAGGGCAGCCGGGAGGTGATTCCGGGGAGGTCGCCGATGCCGTCGCCGTCGCTGTCGGCGAAGCTGCGGACATAGACCTGGTAGCAGGCGGCGTCGCGCCACCAACCCTGACTTTGATCGTTCAAACCCATGTTCTCCATGATTCAGGGGCCGCTCCGACCCGGTCAAATCGCTGACCCGTCGCGAGTTACCGACGCTCAGCGGAAGGTGGCGGGGTCCACGGTGACCCACAGGTGCTCGGCGAGGGCCAGCGCGCGGCCGTCGGCGTCGTACAGCGTGGCGGCGGTCCAGGTCTTGCGCCCCTCGGCTCCCCGGGCCTCACCCACGACCACGTGCTCCTCGCCGATCAACGGAAGCGTGTGCACCCGGGCGCTGATCCGTGCCAGCACCATCATCCGGTCGGTGAGGTCGCCGGCCCAGCCACCGACGCAGTCGAGCGCGGCCCAGGCGACCGGCAGCGAGGCGCGGGGATGGTCGTCGTGGTAGACGTGCCAGTCCTCGAACAGGCTCGGGTGCGGGGTCCAGGTGGCCGCGACCCGGGTGGGCGCGTCCTCGCCACCGCCGCGCACCGGACCGGGGAAGATGCGCAGGCCGTCACCCTCCTCGCGCTCGGTGCCGCAGCCGAAGCAGGAGGGGAAGGGATGCTGGCGCAGGCCGGGGTACGACGCCTCGGCCGCACGTGCCTCGTCGGCCGGCACCGGATCGACCGCTACCGGGGGCTGGTCGAGGACCTCCGCGCGCGCAACCTCCGCGCCCGCGAGGGTGGCCACAGTGGCGCCGTCGGCGTCGGTGACCTCCATCGGAGTGTCCAGTGGCGGCGGCTGGCGGAGGGACACCCCGATCGTCGGCCACCGGGCGGCGTGGTCGGTGGGCACGTCGTGGTCGACGAGACCGGCCAGGGCGCCCGACGTCCAGCCTCCGTTGCCCGAGTTCCTGGGACCGCGGAAGCGGTTCGGGACGATCAGCTCGCGCACGGACGGATCCCCTCACTCAGGTCGACAGGCCTCATCTTCGGATCTCCTCCCATCGGCGCAACGCCTCGCGCCGCTCCTCGGCATGGTCGACGATCGGTTCCGGATAGCCGAGCCGGCGACGCAGCTCCTCACCCGGGTCGTGCGGGTCCGCGCCCCCGTCGAGGTCGGCCAGCTCGCTGATCCATCGGCGGACGTAGGCACCGTCGGGGTCGAACTTCCGGCCCTGAGTGGTCGGGTTGAAAACCCGGAAGTACGGCGCCGCGTCGGTGCCGCAGCCCGCCACCCACTGCCAGCCGTGCTGGTTGGAGGCAAGGTCGCCGTCGACCAGCCACTGCAGGAAGTGCCGGGCGCCGTGCTGCCACTCCACGTGCAGGTCCTTGACCAGGAAGCTGGCGACGATCATCCGCACCCGGTTGTGCATCCAGCCGGTCGCGCGGAGCTGGCGCATCCCCGCGTCGACGATCGGGAAGCCGGTCCGCCCGTCCCGCCAGGCGTCGAACGCGCCGTCGGGGGCGTCGTACTCCATGCCGGCGAACTCGGGCCGGAGGTACTCGCGCGCGGTCTCCGGCCGGTGGAAGAGCACGTCGGCGTAGAACTCCCGCCAGCCGAGCTCCTTGCGGTAGGTCGCGGCGCCGGCGCTGCGTCCGGCGGCCAGGTCGGCGAGCATCGTGCGGGGGTGGATCTCGCCCCACTTCAGGTGGACCGACATCCGGGAGGTGCCCTCCACGCCGGGACGGTCCCGGTCCTCGTCGTAGGCGGCTACCCGCTCGTCGAGGAACGCGTGCCAGCGCTGGAGCGCCGCCGCTTCCCCTGCCTCGGGCAGGGCGATGTCCGGCGGCGTCCGGGGTTCGGGCAGGCCGACCGACCCGTCCGCATCGAGCCAGGTCGCGCCGCGGGGAGCCCCGATCGGCGCCCGCCAGCCGTGCTCGGCCCAGGCCCTGGCGAAGGGTGTGTAGACCTTGAACGGCTGGCCCCCTTGGTTCGTCACCCGCCCGGGCGCGACGGCGTACGCCGACCCTGTGCGGACCAGCTCGACATCGTGCTCGGCCAGGGCCCGTTCGGCGGCCTGGTCGCGCCGGCTTCCGTAGGGGCCGTGGTCGGCCGCGACGTGCACCCGGGTCGCCCCGACCGCCCGGGCGGCGCGGGCCACCTCGGTGGCCGGCTCCCCACGGCGCAGGTGGAGCCGGGCCTTCCGCTGCCGCAGCGAGGCATCGAGCGACCGCAGCGACGCGGCGAGGTAGGCCCGGCGCGGCGCCCCGGCCGGTCCCCAGAGGCGGGGGTCGATCACGAAGAGCGGGAGCACGCCGTCCTCGGCACAGGCCTCGACCAGCGCCGGGTTGTCGGCGAGGCGGAGGTCGCGCCGGAACCACATCACCGAGGTCATCATGGCCACGCTACCGAGGCACACCAGCATGCCGACCCGACCGGCACCCGGGCATGGGACAGAATGGTCCGGTGAGCGATCTGATCGACACCACCGAGATGTACCTCCGGACCATCTACGAGCTGGTCGAGGAAGGCATCATCCCGCTGCGTGCCCGGATCGCCGAGCGGCTGCACCAGAGCGGGCCGACGGTCTCCCAGACGGTCGCCCGGATGGAGCGCGACGGCCTGCTCACCGTCGAGGGCGACCGCCACCTCGAGTTCACCGACGAGGGCCTGCGCCTGGCGACCCGGGTGATGCGCAAGCACCGGCTGGCCGAGCGGCTGCTCACCGACGTGATCGGGCTCGACTGGGAGCTGGTGCACGCCGAGGCCTGCCGCTGGGAGCACGTGATGTCGGAGACCGTCGAGCGGCGCCTGGTCGCGCTCCTCGACCATCCGACCGAGTCGCCCTACGGCAACCCGATCCCGGGCCTCGACGAGCTGGGGGAGTCGGAGCTGGGCGAGCAGTTCATGGAGGGCGTCGAGCCGCTGTCCGCCGTCGTCGGTGGTGGCGAGACCCGCGTCCACGTCCGCAGGATCTCCGAGGAGATGCAGAAGGACGAGACCCTGATGAGCGCCCTGCGCCGGGCCGGTGCCCTCCCCGACAAGACGGTCACCGTCGCCCCCACGGCCGAGGGGATCCTGGTCGGCTCCGGCGGGGAGACCGCCGAGATCGTGCTCGAGGCGGCCGATCACATCTTCGTGCGCAAGCTCTGAGCCTCGAGGTCTAGGCCCCGGCCAGCGTGGTCAGGAACTCGCTGCAGCCGACCTCGAGCTTGTACGTCGCCAGCTCGTCGCCCCGGGTCTCGCCCCGGTTGACGATCACCACCGGAGTCCCGGCGCGGGCCGCGCGGCGGACGAAGCGGAAGCCGCTCATCACCGTGAGTGACGAGCCGGCCACGAGCAGCGCACCATCGTGGGTGACCAGCTCGTCGACTGCGGCGTAGCACCGCTCGACCCGGGCGGCGGGGACGTTCTCCCCGAAGAACACGACGTCGGGCTTGAGCATGCCGCCGCACTCGCCACACCCGGGCACCCGGAAGGACGACGTGTCGTCGAGCTCGACGTCGCCGTCGGGCCGGACCCGCACCTCGGCGTGCCGCTCGGCGAAGCCCGGGTTGAGCTCGGCGAGCCGGGCCTGGAGGGCCGACCGCGGCGACGTCGTACGACACCCGAGGCACACGACCTGCGAGATCCGGCCGTGCAGCGCCACCAACCGCCGCGACCCCGCCGCCTCGTGCAGGCCGTCGACGTTCTGGGTGATCAGGAGCTCAGGGTCCAGCCGCGCCAGGGCGTGGTGACCCGCGTTCGGCGCCGCACCACGCATCCGGCCCCAGCCCAGGTGGCTGCGCGCCCAGTAGCGCTGCTGGGAGGCCGCGCCCGAGCGGAACTCGGCGATCGTCATCGGTCTCCGCGTCGGGGACCCCGGCCCGCGGTAGTCGGGGATGCCGGACTCGGTCGAGAGGCCGGCGCCGGTGAGGACCACGAGCGGCCGGCCGACGAGCAGGTCGAGGGCAGCCTCGACGAGGGCGGCGTCCGCCGCGGGACGCTCGACCAGCGGTGTGGTCACGTGCCGTACCGCAGGGCGGCCCTGGCCCGCGCCTTCTCGGCCTCCACCTCACGGTTCTTCGGCGCGGCGCTGGTGACCAGGTGGTCGAGGAGGTGCTGGGTGACGTGTGCGATCTCGCGGACCGCACGGTCGAAGGCCTCCTGGTTGGCGGCCGACGGACGGGTCGAGCCGCTCACCTTGCGCACGAACTGCAGCGCGGCGGACGTCACCTCGTCCTCGGTGGCGGGGGGCTCGAAGTTGTGGAGCGGACGAATGTTGCGGCACATGCCTCGAAAATACGTCAGAACTGGGAGAAGGACACCGTGTCGGCCGCCCGGCACCCGGACGCCGGTGACGAGGCCTCGGTGGCGAGTGCCACGATGGCGGCATGCCCAACCGTGAACGTGAGTTCGACATCGTGCTGTTCGGGGCCACCGGTTTCACCGGCGCGCTCACCGCCGAGTACCTCGCCCGCAACTCACCGGTCGGCCTGCGCTGGGCCCTGGCCGGGGGAGTCCCGCGAAGCTGGAGCACGTCCGCGCCGACCTCGCCGACATCGATCCCGAGCTCAAGCAGCTCGAGCTCCTGCATGCCGACGTGACGGACCCCGCATCCCTGGCCGACGTCGCCCGCCGGGCGCGCGTGGTGATCACCACCGTCGGCCCCTACCTGACCTACGGCGAGCCGCTGGTCGCTGCCTGCGCCGAGGCCGGCACCGACTACGTCGACCTCACCGGCGAGCCGGAGTTCGTCGACCGGATGTACGTCGCCCACCACGCGACCGCCGAGCAGACCGGCGCCCGGATCGTGCACGCGTGTGGGTTCGACTCGGTGCCGCACGACCTGGGGGCCTACTTCACCGTCAAGCAGCTGCCTGCGGACCAGCCGATCTCCCTGCGCGGTGTGGTGCGGGCGAGCGGAATGTTCTCCGGGGGCACCTTCCACTCGGCCGTGACGGCGTTGTCGCGCGTTCGACAGATGAAGGAGGCGGCCGCGGCTCGGCGCCGTGTGGAGCCGCGACCCGAGGGTCGCTCCTCGCGGGCGGTCAGCGCGAAGCCCGGCCGCGACGACGTGCTCGGCTACTACCTGCTGCCCCTGCCCACGATCGACCCCTTCGTGGTGGCCCGGAGCGGTGCGGCCCTGGCGTCGTACGGCCCGGACTTCCGCTACTCCCACTTCGCCGGCACCAAGACCCGCCGGTTCGCAGCAGGTGGCGCCGCCGCCGTCGCCACCATCGGCGCGGTGGCCCAGGTGAAGCCGCTGCGGAACCTCCTGCTCGGCCGGATCAAGCAGGGCGACGGCCCCGACGAGGCCCGTCGGGAGAAGTCGTGGTTCCGGGTCGACTTCGTCGGCAAGGCCGGCGGCCAGACCGTGCACACCCGGGTGTCGGGCGGGGACCCCGGCTACGGCGAGACCGCCAAGATGCTGGGCGAGTCGGCGCTCTGCCTCGCCTTCGACGACAACCCGCCCACCGCCGGCCAGGTGACCACCGCCCAGGCGATGGGAGAGAACCTCCTGTCCCGGCTCCAGCTCGCCGGGATCAGGTTCGAGGTCGTCGACTGAGGGATCCCCGGACCCTTCGTCGCGGGACTAGGCCGGCGTGCTGGGCCCCGCGGTGGCGGCGGCGGTCCGGCCGAGCAGCAGGCCGAGCGCGACCATGCCGAGGCCGAGTACGAAGTGCAGCCAGTTGTCCGCGTCGTTGACGGGCACGAAGTTGGCAGAGCTCCCGAGGTCGATCAGCAGCCCGTAGATCCAGAGGACGAGATAGATCGCGCCGCCGCCGAGCAGGAACGCGCGAGCGCCGCTCCAGGTCCGAGCCATGGCGAGCCCGGCGACGCCGAAGAGCAGGTGGACGAGGTTGTGCAGGATCGACACTTCGAAGATCCCGAGCAGCTCCGCCCCGGACTCGTGACCGGCGAACTCCATGGCGTCGTAGTTGCTGGTGACGCCGGGCACGAAGCCCAGGATCCCGACCAGAAGGAAGGTCGCGCCGACGACGGCGGCAGCCGTCTGCAGTGGGGTAGCGGTCATCGAGCTCGTACGTGTCGCGGCCATCTCGACTCCTTCTCAAACGCATGTGCACTATTGGTACCGGCGGAGACTGTACCCAAACTGAACCAAGTCACACCGCCGCCGGACCGATCGACCGGCGCCGAGGTGTCGATCTGCTGGTCCTTGACCTTGCGAACGTTGAGGACGTACGAGCTGATCTGCCCCTCCGGCGTCAGGTTGATGACGGGTCTGACCTCGCGAGAGTTCCATGCCCGGATCGATGAGTGCCCCAGGCAGGAGTCGAACCTGCGACCTTTCGCTTAGGAGGCGGCTGCTCTATCCGCTGAGCTACTGGGGCCCGGCAGGAGTTTAGGCGAGGAGAGGGGCGGGGTACGTTGCGCTCCCACGGCCGAGGCTGGTGGACTCGAGGTAGCCGAGGAACACAAGGGTGAACATGACGACTGCACCGCACTCGTTCGGTGCGCCGGACACCGCCCTGCGGAAAGACATCCGCATGGTCACGACGATCCTCGGCGAGACGCTGGTGCGGGCCGAGGGCCAGCAGCTCCTCGACCTGGTGGAGCAGGTGCGGGCCCACTCGAAGGGCGACCGCCTCGAGGACCTGCCCGAGTTCGACCTGGAGACCACCATCCGGCTGGTCCGGGCGTTCACCGCCTACTTCCACCTCGCCAACGTCACCGAGCAGGTCCACAGGGGCCGGGCGCTCCTGCGGCGCAGCGAGGCCGAGGGCGGCTGGCTCGAGCAGGCCCTCGCGCGCATAGAGAAGGCCGGTGTCGACGTCGACGACATCGCGCAGGGGCTCCGGCAGGTGGCGGTCCGTCCGGTGTTCACCGCCCACCCCACCGAGGTCGCCCGCCGGTCGACGATCGACAAGCTGCGCCAGGTGGCGGCCCTGCTGGAAGAGCCGGAGGGCCGTCGACGCACCCGACGACTGGAGGAGGCCGTCGAGCTGCTCTGGCGCACCGATGAGATTCGCGTCGAGCCTCCTGAGCCCATCGACGAGGCGCGCAACATCGTCTACTACCTCGAGGGGTTGTCGGCCGCGGCCGTGCCCGACGTGCTCGACGAGCTGAGGGACCAGCTGGCCGACCGGGGGGTCGAGCTGCCTCCGGACACTCGCCCCCTGTCCTTCGGGAGCTGGGTGGGCGGCGACCGTGACGGCAACCCCAACGTGACCCCGGAGACCACCCGCGACGTGCTGAGGCTCCAGGCCACCCACGGGATCCGGATGCTCCAGCGGAAGGTCGACGCCCTGCGTCGCGACCTGTCCATCAGCGAGCAGGTCTCAGAGATCGACCCCGAGATCCACGCCCGGGTGGACGAGCTGCTGCCCGGCCTTCCGGAGGTCGAGCCGCGCTACCGCCGGCTCAACGCCCAGGAGCCCTATCGGCTCTTCCTCACCTGCGTGCACGTCCGACTCGCGCTCACCGAAGGCCGGATCGTCTCGGGCGAGTCCCATCGGCCGGGGCGCGACTACCGCGACGACACCGAGCTGCTGGACGACCTGCGCCTCCTGCACGGATCCGTGCTCAACCACCAGGGCGGGCTCCTGGCCGGGGGCGGGCTCGAGCGGCTGGTCCGCACCGTCGCCGCCACCGGGCTGAGCCTCGCCACACTCGACGTCCGCGAGCACGCCCAGAAGCACCACGACGCCGTCGGGCAGCTGCTCGACCGGCTGGGGGAACTGCCCGTCCCCTATGCCGAGCTCGACCGGCCCGCCCGGCTGCAGGTACTTGCCGATGAGCTGGCCGGGCGTCGTCCGCTGGCGCCGCGGCCACTACCCCTCGACGAGGAGGCCCGCGTCACGGCGGAGACGTTCGACGTGATCGGCTGGGCGCTCGACACGCTGGGTCCGCGGACGATCGAGAGCTACATCGTCTCGATGACCCGCGACGCCGACGACGTCCTGGCCGCGGTGCTGCTCGCCCGCGAGGCCGGCCTCGTCGACCTGGCCGAGGACACCGCCCGGATCGGCTTCGTGCCCCTCCTCGAGACCGTCGAGGAGCTCGAGCGCACCGAGGAGATCCTCGACTTGTTGTTCGAGGAGCCGTCGTACCGCCGGCTGCTCAGCCTGCGCGGCGACCTCCAGGAGGTCATGCTCGGCTACTCCGACTCCAACAAGTCCGGAGGCATCGCGACCTCGCAGTGGCAGATCCAGAAGGCGCAGCGCCGGGCCCGCGACGTGGCCCGCCGCCACGGGGTCCGGCTGCGCTTCTTCCACGGCAGAGGCGGCTCGGTCGGTCGCGGCGGCGGGCCGACGTACGACGCGATCATGGCGCTGCCGTCCGGCACCGTCGACGGCGAGGTCAAGGTCACCGAGCAGGGAGAGGTGATCAGCGACAAGTACGCCCTCCCGGTCCTGGCCCGACAGAACCTCGAGCTGACCCTCGCCGCGACCATCGAGGCCTCGTTGCTGCACCGCATCGACCGCCGTCCGCCGGAGCTGGCCGACAACTGGGACGAGATGATGGACCGGATCTCGCAGGCGGCACATGACCGCTACCGCGGGCTGGTGGACCACGACGGCATCGCCGACTACTTCTATGCCGCCACCCCGGTCGACCTGCTGGGGGCGCTCCACATCGGGTCGCGTCCCGCGCATCGGCCGGGCTCCGGAGGCGGGGTCGAGGATTTGCGCGCCATCCCGTGGGTCTTCGGCTGGACCCAGTCCCGGCAGATCGTTCCCGGCTGGTTCGGGGTCGGAACCGGCCTCGCTGCGGTCGCCGACGAGGGGGAGGCGCTCTCGGGCATGTACCGCGACTGGGCGTTCTTCCGGACGTTCATCGACAACGTGTCGATGATGCTCGCCAAGACCGACCTGGACATCGCCGAGCGGTACGTCGCACTGGCGCCGCCGCCCCTGCGCGGCCTCCTCGACGACATTCGTGCAGAGTTCCGCCTGACCGTCGACCAGGTCCTGGGCGTCACCGGGGACACCGCGCTGCTCGACCGGGAGCAAACCCTGCGCACCACGCTGGAGATCCGCGAGAACTACCTCGAGCCGCTGCACCACCTGCAGAGCCAGCTCCTGGCGCGTCAACGCCGAGGCGAGGATGGCCCCACGCTGGAGCGGGCTCTGCTGCTGACGATCAACGGCATCGCGGCCGGCATGCGCAACACCGGCTGAGACCGGCCGGGCCTCAACCCACGCCGAGTCCGGCCGGGACGCGGAATTTAGACGAAATTGGGTACGAGAAGTGATACTGGAGGCTTCGGAGGGTGGGTCCCGGCGCCCTCTGCATGTCCCCCGACACCTGAGGTGCCCATGTCCGACGATGCCGCGCGCGAGCAGCCGCAAGGGCCTGACGCGCCCAAGCGACGCGGTCGGGCGCGGCGCAAGCACACCATCGGACGCGTGCTGCTGGCCAGCGCGGTGGTGCTCGCCCTCGCGACCGGGCTGGGTGTGGTCTACCTCTACCGGCACCTCAACGGCAATCTGGACGTCGTCGACGTCAGCGAGCAGCTCGGCACCGACCGCCCCGAGAAGAAGGGCAATACCGGGCCTCAGGAGCCGCTCAACGTCCTCGTGATGGGCTCCGACGACCGCGATGCGGCCGGCAACAACATCGACAACCAGGAACTCGGCAGCAGCGACCGCTCCGACACGACGATCCTCATGCACCTCTCGGCGGACCGGAAGCGCGCGTACGGCGTCAGCATCCCGCGCGACTCGCTCGTGACCCGACCGACCTGCCGGACCGAGGACGGCGAAGCCATCCCGGGCGGGACCGACGTCATGTGGAACGAGGCGTTTGCGCTCGGCGGTCCGGCCTGCACGATCCGCCAGTTCGAGGAGAACACCGGCGTCTTCGTGGATCACTACGTCGTGATCGACTTCGCGGGCTTCGAGGGCATGGTCAACGCCATCGACGGCGTCCCCGTCTGCATCCCCGAGCCCATCGTCGACCCTGCGCACGGCATCAACATCGAGAAGGGCACCCGCGAGGTCGAGGGCCGGGAGGCCCTGAACTACGTCCGGGCGCGTTACACCCTGGGCGACGGCTCCGACATCAGCCGGATCAAGCGCCAACAGGCCTTCATCGCCGCGATGGCCAACAAGGTGATCTCGGCCGGAACCCTCGCCCGCGTCGACCGGCTGGTCGGGTTCCTCAACGCCGCCACCGACTCCCTGCAGGTCGACCCCGGGCTCGACAACGTCATCAAGATCGCCAAGATGGGCGTCGGCTTCCAGGGCATCGGACTCGAGAACATCCAGTTCGTCACCGTCCCGTTCGAGTACGACCAGCGGCCGGAGTACCGCGGTCGTGTCTCCTGGCTGCCCCAGCAGTCGAAGGCGCTGTGGTCCAAGATCGCTGAGGACCAGCCGCTGACGAAGCGACTGACCAGCGACGCGATCAACGCGGCCAAGCCGACCGGGTCCGAGAAGAAGCCGGGATCATCCCAGCCCGTCTCGCCTGAGGAAGCCGAGGAAGCGGAAGCGAACGGGCTCTGCGCATGAGCACCCGTCGTCCTCGCCAGCCGGAAGAGTCGGCGGAGGCGCGGCGCCGCCGGATCGCTGACGTGTTCGGCGACGTGCTGCCGGACACGACCGCCGACGAGCAGGACCCCGAGGGCTCGGACGACCGCGGCGACGGCGACAGCTGGTTGCGCGCCCAGGTGCCGCCGCACCACGGCTGAACCGTCCTCAGACGCCCGGCCCCGCCTTCGTGCCGCCCTCGCGACCGGCGAGCAGGTCGCGGATCTGGGTCAGCAGCTCGACGTCCGCCGGCGTGCCGGGCTCGTCGGCCGGGAAGAACTTTTCCTTCGCCTTCGTGTAGGGGACGACGATGAAGAAGTAGACGACCGTGGCCAGGATCAGGAATGAGATCAGCGCGGTGATCCACGCCCCCACCGAGACGCCCCCGGGTGCGTAGTTGGAGAAGTCGGGCTGCCCCCCGATCTTCCCGACGATGTCCATGATCAGCCCGACGGTGGCAGTGACCACGGCCGCGAACGCGAGGCCCATGATGAAGGCGACCGCGAGCTCGACCAGGTTGCCCTTGAGGATGAAGTTCTTGAATCCGGTCATGGGAGAGACGCTAGTGGGAGAAGGCGTAGGTCAGGAAGAGTCGGACGCCGGCGTCGGTGAGCCGGGTGACCTCGGCCGGCGCGGCTCCCACGACCACGAGGCCGCCGGGCTGATCCGAGCCGCCGGTGACCTCGGAGGGGCGGGGGAGGGCGAGGACGGGCACGCCGGCGGCCACCACGGATGCGCCGGAGCTCTGCGGGTCGGTGCCGATCAGGTCGATCCGGTCACCCACGTCGAGCAGCTCCACCATCCCGGCGTCGGGCAGGCGGACGGGTACGGCGGTCAGCTCCGGGTCGCCGGCCGTCAGTGCCGGACCCACGAGCCTCACGTCGGTGACCGGCTCGCCCCGCCTGACCGGTGCGGCCAGGGTCCGCCCCACGATCTCCCCCCTGGCACCGCTCGGGACCGAGCCCGGGGCGAAGTCGACCGTGACCAGGTCGTCGTCGCCGATCACTGCACCGGCCGGCAGGTCCCGCGCCGCGGTGAGCACGCCCACCGCGGGCGGAGCGGGCGCCGTCGCGGCCTGGACGCCGGCTGCCACGGCGACCCCGGCCAGCAGCGCGGCAAGCAGCCGCCGCCGGGCCATGACGACGCGGCGCACGCGCTTGAACACGCGGGCGGGACCGGTGCGGAGCTGGACCATGGCCCGACGCTAGGAGAGATCGGGGCATCCTGCGCGCGTCATCCACAGCCCGCCGACTCGGCGCTAATGCCGTGCCCAGGGACGCCGAGTCGGCGCAAACGCTGACGCCCAGGGACGCCGAGTCGGCGCCAGCGCCCTCCTCCGCTGCGCTCCTCCGGGCACTGACGCCGACTCGGCTGTCAGTTGCTTGCGGTCTCCTTGGGCTTCTGCGCCGCTGGGGTCTCTGATTTCGGTGGAGCTGGATTCCGTGGACTCTGACTTCGTCGACGACGACTCGGACTTGTCGGCGGGGCGGGAGTCGGTGCGGTAGAAGCCGGAGCCCTTGAACACCACACCCACGGCGTTGTAGAGCTTGCGGAGCCGGCCTGCGCACTCGGGGCACTCGCTCAACGCGTCGTCGGAGAAGCTCTGGAACTGTTCGAAGGCGTGCCCGCACTCGGTGCAGGCGTACTGATAGGTCGGCACTGGTCGGATCCTTTGGGCTTCTGGTGGCGACCGGAGCGAGCGCTGGCACTCACCCCGGACGACTGCCAATGGTACGGCACAATGTCCAGCACCATGACCGCCCAGACCGAGTCCTCCTCAGGCGACGGACGCGACGCAAGAGGCGGATCCTGGCGGCAGACCTTCCGCAGCTGGCCGGGCTACGCCCGGGCCTCGGTGCACGGCGTCGTGGTGCTGGTGCTGATCCTGGTCGCGGGCCTGGTGACCGGCTTCATGCTGACCCATCGGGCGATTCCGCAGTCCACCGGCGAGCTCGAGGTGCCGGGACTGGCCCGTGAGGTCACGGTCGTCCGCGACGAGTTCGGGATCCCCCAGCTGTACGGCGACTCGATGGACGACCTGATGCGTGCGCAGGGCTTCGTGCAAGCGCAGGAGCGGTTCTACGAGATGGACATCCGGCGCCACCTCACCGCCGGGCGGCTCTCGGAGCTGTTCGGTGAGACCGCACTGGAGACCGACATGGTCATCCGCACGATGGGCTGGCGCCGGGTCGCGCGCAAGGAGCTGGCCCTGGTCGGGCCCGATACCCGCACCGCCCTCGAGGCCTACGCCGAGGGTGTCAACGCCTACCTCGCCGACCGGCCACCGAGCGAGCTCGGCCTCGAGTACACCGTCCTGCGCGCCGGCGGCCTCGACTACCGGCCCGAGCCCTGGCGGCCGGTCGACTCGCTGGCCTGGCTCAAGGCGATGGCCTGGGACCTGCGCGGCAACATGACCGACGAGATCGACCGGGCCCTCGCCCTCGCCGAGCACACGCCCGAGGAGGTCAGGCAGCTCTACCCGCCCTACCCCTACGACGAGCACGCACCGATCGTGCGCCAGGGCGCCGTCGTCGACAACGTCTTCGAGCAGGACGCGACCGAGCCGGCGACCCGGCTGCCGCAGCGGCCGCCGTACCCATCCCGGGCGCGCGCCGCCCTGCGGGACCTGCACGGGCTCGCCGACCGGATGCCCGCCCTGCTGGGCCGCGGCGACGGGATCGGCAGCAACGCGTGGGCGGTCTCTGGTGACCACTCCGCCACCGGCGAGCCGTTGCTGGCCAACGATCCACACCTCGGGGTGTCACTGCCGGGGGTCTGGATGCAGATGGGGCTGCACTGCCGCACCGTGTCCGAGGACTGCCCGCTCGACGTCGCCGGCTTCACCTTCTCCGGGGTTCCCGGCGTGGTGATCGGCCACAACGCCGACATCGCCTGGGGCTTCTCCAACCTCGGCCCCGACGTGAGCGACCTCTACCTGGAGCGCGTCAAGGGCAACCGCTGGCGCTACGACGGCCGGTGGCGGCCGCTCGGGAGCCGCACCGAGACGATCGAGGTCCTCGACGGCAGCGACGTGGAGCTCACCGTCCGCTCGACCAGCCACGGACCCCTCCTCTCCGACGTGTCCGAGGAGTACGAACAGGTCGGCCAACAGGCACCGGTCGACCATCCCGAGCCGCGCGGGGAGGGGTACGCCGTGTCCCTCGCCTGGACCGGACTCGAACCGGCGCCGACCGCCGACGCGATCCTCCGCCTCAACCTCGCCACCGACTGGGACTCGTTCCGGAAAGCCGCGGCCGGGTTCGACATCCCTGCCCAGAACATGGTCTACGCCGACCGGGACGGGCACATCGGCTACCAGGCGCCGGGCCGGATCCCGATCCGCAAGTCCGGCAACGACGGCAACCTCCCCGCCGAGGGCTGGCGACCCGACGACGACTGGACCGGCGACTACGTCCCGTTCGAGGGGCTGCCGAACGTCCTCGACCCCGAGGAGGGGTTCATCGTCACCGCCAACCAGGCGGTGACCGGGCCGGACTATCCCTTCCACATCACCGACGACTGGGACCGGGGCTACCGCTCGCAGCGGATCCGCGACGTGATCGTCGAGAAGGACGAGCTCTCGGTCGCCGAGATGGAGGAGCTGCAGCTCGACGACCGCAACCCGATCGCCCCCACGCTCACCCCGTACCTGCTCGAGATGGAGCTGCCCACCTCGTACTGGGACGACGGCCAGCAGAAGCTGCGCGACTGGGACTTCTCCCAGGACGCCCACAGCCCGGCGGCGGCGTACTTCAACGTGGTGTGGCGGACCCTGCTGGAGCGGACCTTCCAGGACGAGCTTCCCGAGGAGGTCTGGCCCGACGGCGGACAGCGCTGGATGGCCGTCGTCTCCCGGCTGCTCGGCCGCCCGGCGGACCCGTGGTGGGACGACGCCGCCACCGACGGCGAGGTGGAGACCCGTGACGACATCCTCGAGGACGTGCTCCGCGAGGCCCGTGACGAGATGACCAGGCGGCAGGCGCGCAACGCCGACGAGTGGACCTGGGGTCACCTGCACCACCTCGACCTGGAGAACGCGACCCTCGGCACGTCCGGGGTCGGCCTGGTCGAGGCGCTGGTCAACCGCGGTCCGTGGGAGGTCGGTGGAGGCGGCTCGGCCGTCGACGCGACGTCGTGGGACGCGGCTGAGGGGTACGCCGTCACCGCCGCACCGTCGATGCGGATGGTGGTGTCGATGCGTGACCTCGACGAGTCCCGCTGGATCAACCTCACCGGGGTGTCGGGTCACCCCTTCAGCGACCACTACACCGATCAGACCGAGCTGTGGGTCGCTGGCGAGACGCTGCCCTGGGCGTTCTCGGCCGAGGAGGTCGAGGCCGCCGGCAGCGCCACCCTCAGCCTGGTCCCCGGCGAAAGCGAGTGACTCCGCTCGGCGTCACCGCGGCCACCACCGCCCGGTCGTGCTCCGCGACCGGGACGTCGCGGCCGACCTCGCCGTCGTAGAGCAGCACGCAGGTGAAGGTGCCGGCCGGCACCCGGGCCAGCGCCCGGTCGTAGCTTCCGCCACCCCGGCCCAGCCGCACCCCCTCGGGTGACACCGCCAGCCCCGGGACCAGGGCCACGTCGGCGGTCGCGATCGCCTCGATCCCCAGACGACGCCCGGCGGGCTCGAGGATGCCCCGTCGCGCGGGCAGCAACGCGCTCTCGCCCTCGTAGGCCGCCCAGTCCAGGTCGTCATCGGGCAGCAGCACCGGCAGGATCACCCGCTTGCCCGCGTCGACCAGGGCGTCGAGCAGGATCCCGGTGCCGGGCTCGGAGGCGGTCGAGACGTACGCGGCGACCGTCGCCGCTCGGCGTACCTCCGGTTCGGCGAAGAGGTGTCCGGTGATCGCGGTGCCTGCCGCGCCGAGCTCCGCGACGGCCAGCCGGTTGCGCGCAGTGAGGATCTGATCGCGCAGCGCGAGCTTCGCCGCGTGGGACCCGGCGGCCGAGTCACGGGGCCGATGTGGTTCTGCCACGCCGCCAGCCTACGATCGAGACCATGGGAAGCGCTGGGCTGAACACGGCACGCGACAAGATGATCGAGGCCGGCATCAACGAGACGGCGATCGAGACGTTCGCCCACTACTACCGACTCCTCGAGGCCGGCGAGACCGGCATGATCCCGGAGTCCGCCATCGAGCCGCTGGACATGGAGCGGCTGGCCGACGTCGAGGTCTCCGAGGAGGACGGCGCGGCGGCCCTGGCGAAGACCGCCATCATCAAGCTCAACGGCGGCCTGGGCACGTCGATGGGCATGGAGCGGGCCAAGTCGCTGCTGTGCGTGCGCCGGGGGCTCTCCTTCCTCGACATCATCGCCCGCCAGGTGCTCCACCTGCGCAAGCAGTACGACGCTCCGCTGCCGCTGATCTTCATGAACAGCTTCCGCACCTCGTCCGACACCCTCGAGGCGCTTGCGCGCTACGACGACCTCCCGGTCGGTGGCCTGCCGCTGGAGTTCCTGCAGAACAAGGAACCCAAGCTGCTGGTCAAGGACCTCTCGCCGGTCAGCCACCCGCGCGACCCCGAGCTGGAGTGGTGCCCACCTGGTCACGGTGACCTCTACACGGCCCTGCACGCCACCGGCCTGGTCGGCCAGCTCATCGAGGCCGGCTACGACCGCGTGTTCGTGTCCAACTCCGACAACCTCGGCGCGGTGCCCGACCCCCGGGTGGCCGGCTGGTTCGCCGACTCGGGTGCGCCGTTCGCGATCGAGGCCGTGTCGCGGACGCCGTCGGACCGCAAGGGCGGCCACTTCGCCCGCCGTCGTACCGACGGCCGGATCGTCCTCCGCGAGACCGCCCAGACCCTCGACGAGGACAAGGAAGCAGTGGCCGATCTCGAGCGGCACCGGTTCACCTCGACCAACAACCTCTGGTTTGACCTGCGGGCGATGCAGTCCGAGCTCGAACGGCGCAGCGGGATCCTCGGGCTGCCGTTGATCCGCAACGTCAAGCACGTCGACCCCAGCGACTCGTCCACGCCCGAGGTGGTTCAGATCGAGACCGCGATGGGTTCGGCGATCGAGATCTTCGAGGGCGCCCGCACGATCGAGGTCGGCCGCGACCGGTTCGTGCCGGTGAAGACCACCAACGACCTGCTGCTGCTGCGCTCGGACGTCTACGACCTGGGCCGGGACTTCGTGCTCGACCAGGCCGCCGCCGACGTGCCGTTCGTCGATCTCGACAGCAGCTTCTACAAGCACGTCGGGGAGTTCGACAAGCGGTTCCCCGAGGGAGCGCCGTCGATGAAGGAGGCGAAGTCCCTGACCGTCGACGGCGACTGGACCTTCGGGCCCGGTGTGAAGGTGGTCGGCAACGTGTCGCTGGAGGCCGACTCCGCGCAGCGGGTCGCGCCCGGGACGGTGCTCGCGGATGGGTGACCGCGTCGCCACCGTCGACCAGCTCCTGGACCGCATCCTCGACCACATCGAGCCGCTGAAGGACTTCCCCCAGCCGCTCCTCGAGGCGCTCGACCTGCCCTCCGCCGAGGAGGTCATCGCCCCGATCGACCTGCCGTCCTTCGACAACTCCGCCATGGACGGGTACGCCGTCCGGCTCGCGGATGTCGTGGGCGCCACCGAGGAGGCCCCGGTGCACCTGCCCGTGGTCGGCGAGATCGGGGCCGGCCAGGCCGGCATCCTCGCCATGTCGCCCGGGACCGCGGTCAAGATCATGACCGGCGCCCCGATGCCGACGGGCGCCGACTGCGTGGTCCCCTACGAGTGGACCGACCGGGGTGTGGCCCACGTCCAGATCGTCCAGGCTCCCTCGGAGGGGCAGCACGTCCGGCGGGCCGGTGAGGACGTCTCGGTCGGCGACGTCCTGATCGAGCACGGCAGCGTGCTCGGCCCTCGTCACCTCGGACTGCTCGCCAGCGTCGGACGGGCGACCGTCCGGTCCCGGCCCCGCCCGCGGGTGGTGATCCTGTCGACGGGCTCGGAGCTGCGCGACCCCGGGGCACCGCTCGGCCACGACTCGATCTACGACGGCAACTCCTGGCTGCTCGCGGCCGCGGCCCGCCGGGCCGGGGCCATCGCCTACCGGGTCGGCATCGTGCCCGACGAGCCCCGTGCCTTCATGGACGCGTTGAGCGACCAGCTGGTGCGGGCCGACGTGGTGGTCACCAGCGGCGGGGTCTCCCAGGGCGACTACGACGTGGTCAAGGAGGCCCTCGCGCCCACCGGGTCGGTGTGGTTCGGGTCGGTGGCGATGCAGCCCGGCAAGCCGCAGGGGTTCGGCCTGGTCGGTGAGGAGCGGGTGCCGATCTTCACCCTCCCCGGCAACCCGGTGTCGTCGTACGTCTCCTTCGAGGCGTTCGTGCTGCCCGCGATCCGCAAGCTGATGGGCCGGACGCCGTACTCCCGCCCGACGACCCGGGCCCGGCTGACCCACCCGATCTCCTCGCCCGAGGGCCGCCGGCAGTTCGTCCGGGGCGCCTACGAGGTCGACCGGGGCGGGCCGTTCGTCTCCCCGGTCGGCGGGCACGGCTCCCACCTGATCGGCGACCTCGCGGGGTCGAACGCGTTGATCGTGGTCCCCGAGGACGTCGTCTCGGTCACGGCGGGGGAGCAGGTGCAGGTCGCCCTGCTGGACGAGGACTTCTGATGGCCGGGGCCGATCCGGAGGCTCGCCTCACCCACGTCGACGAGGCCGGCGCCGCCCGGATGGTCGACGTGTCCGGCAAGGAGGTGACGGCCCGGGTCGCCAGCGCGTCGGGCCGGGTCCTGGTCTCCCCCGAGGTGATCGGCCTGCTGCGGGGCGAGGGGGTGCCCAAGGGTGATGCCCTCGCGGTGGCCCGCCTGGCCGGGATCATGGGTGCCAAGCAGACGCCGTCGCTGATCCCGCTCTGCCACCCCCTGGCGATCTCCGGTGTCACCGTCGACCTCACCGTGGGCGACGACTCGGTCGACATCGCCGCCACCGTCCGGACCACTGACCGGACCGGCGTCGAGATGGAGGCACTGACCGCCGTCTCGGTGGCGGCGCTCACCGTCGTCGACATGGTCAAGGCGGTCGACAAGGGCGCCGTGATCACCGACGTCCGGGTCGAGTCGAAGTCGGGTGGGAAATCGGGGGACTGGACCAGAACATGACGATGCGCGCCGAGGTCGTGGTGGCCTCCAACCGCGCGGCTTCCGGTGTCTATGAGGACCAGACCGGGCCGCTGATCGTCTCGTTCCTGAAACATCTGGGGTTCGCGGTCGACGCGCCGGTCGTCGTCCCCGATGGCGAGCCGGTGGGCACCGCGATCTCTGCCGCCGCCTCGGGCGGGGCGCGCCTGGTGCTGACCACCGGCGGCACCGGCCTCACCCCGACCGACCGCACGCCCGAGGAGACCCGCGGGCTGCTGGACTTCGAGGTGCCGGGCATCGCCGACGCGATCAGGACCGCCGGCGTGGAGGCGGGCGTGCCCACGGCCGTGCTCTCGCGTGGCGTTGCCGGCGTGATCGGCGCCTGTCTGGTCGTGAACCTCCCGGGGTCGCGGGGCGGGGTCAAGGACGGGCTGGCCGTGCTCGAGCCGATCCTGCTCCACGCCGTCGAGCAGGTCGTGGGGAGCGACCATTGAGGCCGTGGCCGGCCCGGCTGCACGACGGCGACGTCATGCTGCGACCGCTCAAGTACTCCGACCAGACCGCCTGGCGGTCGGCCCGCGAGCGCAACATGGCCTGGCTGGCCCCGTGGGACGCCACCGCCCCGCCCGGCGCGACGAGCCGACCGGCCACCTTTCGCCAGCTGGTCCGCCGGCTGCACGGGCTGGCGCGGGACGGCACGGCGTACCCCTTCGTGATCGAGGTCGACGGCGCGTTCGCCGGCCAGGTGACGGTCAACAACATCGTCCGCGGCTCGGCGCAGTTCGGGTCGCTGGGCTACTGGCTCGACCGTGACTACGCAGGGCGCGGGGTGATGCCGCGGGCAGTGGCGCTCGTGATCGACCACTGCTTCTTCACCGCCGGGCTGCACCGGATCGAGATCGCGATCCGGCCCGAGAACAGCAACTCCCTGCGCGTGGTCGAGAAGCTCGGCCTGCACGAGGTCGGCTTCGCGCCCAACTTCCTCCACATCGACGGCGCCTGGCGCGACCACCGGATCTACGCGGTGACCGTCGAGGAGTGCCCGGACGGGATGCTCGCGCGGCTCTCCGACTGACCGGGATCACACCAGTCACACGAGTTGTTTTGCGACACACCTATGGACATCCGTCCCACCTTCGGCTATCGAACCTAGCCTTACGAACCGTGGACCTCAGCGCGTTGATCTTCGTCGCCCTTGCCGTGGCGTGGGCCGTCTACCTGATCCCGAAGGCGTTGCGGCACCACGATGACGTCGTGCGCAGCCGTTCGGTGGAGCGCTTCTCCCACACCATGCGGGTCCTGGCCCGGCGCGAGCCCGTCAACCGCCGCGATGCCCGCCTCGTCGTCACTCCGGGCCGCGCGAAGTCAGCCCCGGTCGTCACCACCAAGGGCCCGGCCCGGGTCGAGATGAACCCTGAGACCGCCAAGCGCGCCACCCGTCGGCGCCGCCGCGTCCTCGGCCTGATCCTGCTGGCCAACGCCGCCGTCGTCACCGTCGCCGCGTTCGCCGTCATCGACTGGTGGTACGCCGCCATCCCGGCCGGCCTGCTCGTCGCCTGGTTGGTCGCCTGCCGGCTGATGGTCCGCCGGGAGCGGCCGGTCCAGCTCCGGCGCGATCGGTCCGTGCCGACGCCGGTCGTTCCTGATGCCGACGAGCCGACCCCGGCCCAGCCGATGACCCAGCCGAACCGTCGAGGCCGAGTCCTGGGACGACGACGCTCCGACCGGTCAGACTCCCGCGATCACCGACCCGAGCCTGTGGGACCCGATGCCGGTCACGCTTCCGACGTACGTCGGCAAGCCCGCAGCCGAGCGTCGCACCGTCCGCACCATCGACCTCGACTCCACCGGCGTCTGGACCTCCGGCCGCACCGAGGCCGACGCCCAGATCGCCCGCGACGCCGATGAGGCCGCGCGCACGGCGCGTGCGGATCGCAAGGACGGCGACGGGCGCCGCCGCGCGGTCGGCTCGTAGCATCCCCCGGGACTACCGTGGGCTCATGGGAGCCGTCGTGCATGCCGAGGCGTCCCGCAGCGTTCCCGTCCCGATCGAGCAGGCGTACGACGCCGTGCTCACCGCACCGCTGCCCATCATCTTCTGCCGCCGCTACGGACCCCTCCCGCCCATCCGCGAGGTCCGCGACCAGGCGGGCGAATGGGGTGCCGGAGGGGTCGGCCAAACCAGGACGATCGTCACCGCCGACCGCGGCACCATGCTCGAGGAACTGACCGTCCTCGACCCACCCGGCCGCTTCGGCTACACCCTGTCCCGGATCACCGGGCCGATGAGGCCGCTGGTCGACCTCGTGGAAGGCGTGTGGAGCTTCACCCCGGCCGGCACCGGGACTCGAATCACCTGGACCTGGACCTTCCACCCCGCCAATGGGGCGGCCGGACTGGTGCTCCCCGCACTCGCGTGGGCGTGGCGCGGCTACGCCCGGCAGGGGCTCGAGGAGATCGAGAAGTCGCTCGTCTGACGGATTCGGCTCGCCCTCCGGGCTGGTGCTAACGTTTCCCCTCGCTTGGGGCTGTGGCGCAGTTGGTAGCGCGTCTCGTTCGCAATGAGAAGGTCAGGGGTTCGAATCCCCTCAGCTCCACCGAACCTGATGGCCCTCAAGGTTTCGCCCCCTTCGGGGTCCACGCCGGCGAGCATGCCTTGTCCGTCGACACCGTTGATGAACGCGTCGAGGGTCCGGTCGCGTCGGATCGAAACCGTGGCCGAACATCAGTCGCGCCATGGACCGCCTCATCGAGTCCGTCGCAAGCCGGGTCCTCGGGCCCAGGCCGGCGTTGGGTGACCTGTGCCGGCGGTCTCAGAGGTCCGATCGCAGATCCTGCATCCGGCCGATCTCGGCGTGCTGACCGACGGCGATGTCGTTGGCGAGCTCGTTCGCGAGCAGGTCGGCTCCGTCGATCAGAGCCGCACCCGCCATGTCCACGGCGCCCCGGTGGTGCTTGATCATCCCGGCCAGGAACAGCTCGTCGAAGCGGTGACCCCTGGCCTGCCTCAGCGCCTCCATCTCGGCGTCCGTGAGGAGTCCCGGCATCTGGTGGCCTCCGTGACCCCCGTGAGCACTGTGCGCACCGTCGATGTCGTCGGGTGAAGTCGGCACCGGGAGTCCTCGGGCCTCCAGCCACGCGGACATGGTGAGGATCTCGGGCCCCTGGGCGCCCTTGATCCGACGTGAGAGCGCGAGGACACGTTCGTCGTGGGCGCGTGCCAGAGCCAGTTCGCACATCTCCAGCGCCTGTGCGTGGTGGGGAATCATCATCTGCACGAACATCGCATCCGCGTCGTTCCACTTCGACCCCTCGATGGTGGTATCGGGGTCGAGGGTCTGGTTGGGCTCACCGGGTCGACCGGGCTGAATGATCTTGCTGCGCGCATCCGGGTCCCGACTGCCATCTGCTTCGCTGCTCCCGTCACTCGAGCAGCCGGTCAACGCCAGGGCCAGGCAGAGGGGGATGGCGGCAACCGTGGGGCGCACGAGACTCCTCGCGAGACGGCGTGAGGGGGGCGAACCCCTTGTGGTCTAGTCCACATTAGGCGAGGATCGACGGGTCTCCAAGGAAAGGTCCTATCCCCATGCCTCGCACCTTCCGATCTCGTCGCGGGACGATTCTCACCGCAGGTCTCATGGCCATTGGGCTCACCACCACGAGTGCCCCGGTCAGCGCGGATGACCAGGCAGATGATCGAAGGGATGAGAAGGTCATCACCGAGCAGCAGGACGCTCGCTGCGGACCAGGACAGAAGCAGCTCGCCAAGGCGGGCGACAGGTTCGACCAGGGATGCATCGCTGGCGAGCAGCTCGCGCAGCTCGACGACAGCGCGGCCACACTCCCGCCAGGCGAGCAGGCCAGCGAGGACATGGAGCTGCTGGCCAACATCCCCAAGAACGGCGCCTTCGCCTCCGAGGGTGCGTTCAGCAGCGACCTGGCGTTCCAGGGCAATTATGCCTACGCCGGCAACTACAACGGCTTCACGGTCTACGACATCAGTACGCCCACCGCACCGACGCAGGTGGCGCAGGTCGTCTGCCCGGGCTCACAGAACGACGTGTCGGTCAGCGGGAACCTGCTGGTGCTCAGCACCGACTCGAGCCGCAGCAACGACAGCTGCGACAACGTCTCGCAGTCCGCGACGATCAAGGAGTCGTGGGAGGGCCTGAAGGTCTTCGACATCAGCGACCCGGCGGCTCCGGAGTACGTCGCGTCGGTGGAGACCCCGTGCGGGTCGCACACCCACTCGCTCGCGCCGAGCGGTCGGAACCTGTGGGTGTACGTGTCGTCGTACTTCCCGAGCGCCACCTTCCCCGACTGCCAGCCGCCGCACGACCTGATCAGCGTGGTGAAGATCCCGACCGCCAAGCCCAGCAAGTCCAGGCTCATCGCAACGCCGGTGCTGTTCCCCGACGGCGGCAACCCGCCCGGCAACTACTCCCGCGAGACGAGTGGGTGCCACGACATCACCGCCTACCCGCGCAAGGACATCGCGGCCGGTGCCTGCATGGGTGATGGCGTCCTGCTCGACATCTCGGACCGGACGAACCCGGTGGTCACCGAGAGGGTCCGGGACACCGAGAACTTCGCGTTCTGGCACTCGGCAACCTTCAACAACGCCGGCACCAAGGTCGTCTTCACCGACGAGCTCGGCGGCGGTGGCGCTCCTACGTGCAACGAGGACACCGGCAGCACCAAGGGTGCGAACGGCATCTACGACATCCTCGGTGGACAGCTCGAGTTTCAGAGCTACTACAAGATCCCGCGCACCAACTCCAACACCGAGAACTGTGTCGCCCACAATGGGTCCCTGATCCCGGTGCCGGGCAAGGACATCATGGTCCAGGCGTGGTACCAGGGCGGGGTGTCGGTCTGGGACTTCACTGACTCGGCGAACCCGACGGAGCTGGCCTGGTTCGACCGTGGACCGCTGTCCGCCGAGAGGTTGATCCTCGGCGGTTCGTGGTCGGCGTACTACTACAACGGGTACGTCTACTCGAACGACATCCAGAAGGGCTTCGACGTCTTCGAGATCACCGACCCGGCGGTCCTCCCGGCGAAGAGCCACCGGTACAGCGTGCTGAACCCGCAGAGCCAACCGAGCTTCAACGGTTGACCTGTCCGACTGAGCCCAGCCGGTGCGCTGGGCTCAGTCGGTTCAGCTCGGGTTCCGTGGCCAGGTGTCAGATCGAGTGGACTCGGAGAGTACGTCGCGAGGCACGCCGAGGGGTTGCGCCGGGCCCTTCTTCAGAGAAGGTCAGGGGTTCGAATCCCTCAGCTCCACCAGACCTCGCCGTCCGGTTCCCCTCCAGCAGGGTTGAACGATCTGGTGCTGGGCACTGGACAGGTGCCGCGTCCGCGGTGGTCAGCCTTCCAGCTCAGGGGTCACGGTGTTCTTCTTCCTCAGCAACCGCCTCGGCTGCCTCGGGTCGCTGATGGTGTCGGTGGTGGTGACCGCACTCTTGGTGCTGCTGCTCTGGCGCTGACCTCCGGGAGCACCCAGCTGTTTCGTGAACGACGAGGAGGATCACGTGGAGCGCTGCGAGGTACTGATCGTGGGGGGTGGCAACGCCGGCATCTCGCTGGCCGCGCGACTGCTGCGCGACGGCGTCGAGGACGTCGCCGTGGTGGAGAGTGAGTCGGTTCACCGCTATCGACCGCTGCTCAACTACGTCGGGGCAGGCGAGGCGACGATGGCGTCGCTGGAGAAGCCTGCGGCCGGGGTGATGCCCGAGGGGTGCACGTGGATCCAGGACCGGGTGGTGTCGGTCGACGCGGCGGGCCCGAGCGTGCTGACCCGGGAGGGAAGGCAGATCGACTGCTCCACGTTGGTGCTGTGTCCCGGGCTCGAGGAGGACTGGGACGCCACCCCCGGCCTGGCGGAGTCCTATGCGGCGGGCTGGGCCGGATCCACCTTCGTCGTCGAGGCTGCGCCGCGCGTGTGGCCCGCACTGCGGGACCTTGCCCGCGGCCGCGTGGTTTTCACGGTGCCGCCCGAGCCGGCTCCCTGTGGCGCGACCGCCCTCAAGCCGCTCTTCATGGCGTGCGACCACTGGCGAAGCACGGGGGTCCTGAAAGACCTCGACGTCCACCTGGTCCTTCCCGGCGCCTCGCCGGTGGACGTGCCGGATGCCGACGGCGTGCTCGAGCAGGCGCTGACGTCCTACGGCGTGCACGTGCATCGAGATGCACGCGTCGCCGGCCTCGACCCACGCCGGATCACGCTGACCACCACCCGAGGCGACCAGGTGCTGGACGACCTCGCCTATGCCCACGTCGTTCCGCACTACCGAGCCCCGCGATGGATCGTCGAGGGCGACCTGGCGGGGGATTCCGCGGCGGGACTGGTGGACGTCGACGTGGAGACCCTGCGCCACCGCCGGCATCCCGGCGTCTGGTCGCTCGGCGACGTCGCCGACCTCGGCATCAGGCCGTCCGGGGGTGCGCTCCGCAAGCAGGTCACCGTCCTGGCCCACAACATCGCCGCGGCGGGCAACGGGGCGCTCCAGCGCTATGACGGGTACACCGTCATGCCGGTCACGGTCGCCCGGCACCGACTCATGCTCGTCGAGGTGGACCGCGATGGGCGACTGTCACCGACGGTGCGCTTCCCGGATCTCCTCCGTCCTCGGCGATCCACCTGGTGGGTGGACCGGTATGCCCTCCCGGTGACTTACTTCAGACGCATCCTGCGCGGCCGCACCTGATCAGTCGGTGACAGTCCGGGCTGCTCGCTCGCACGCCGGCCGCTCCTGGTGTTGCCCGTCAGCGGAGCCGGAAGACCGGGCGGCAGATGTGCCCGACGCCCGCCTGCACGGTGACCCTGGGGGCGTTGCGGCAGCTGACCTCGAAGTCCCAGCCGAGGAAGCGCGAGTTGTTGGCCGGCCGGGCGGTGAGCCGGACCTGGGTGCCCGCCGGGAAGAACGCGTTGCCGCAGGTGCCCGTGGTCCCGGTGCGCGTGAACGTGCAGTCGATCCCGGCCGGCGACGACGTGACCCGGCCCTCCCCGCCACCTCCGCGGGCCAGGGACACGCTGCCGAAGTTGGCGTCGAACTCCGTCGTGACGGTCAGGACTGCGCCCACGCGGCCGCCGCCGGCCTCGGCGACGATCAGGGCCGACTGGCTGTTGGTGGTCTGATGGGTCTGCACCGTGAACGTCGCCGTCACCGCACCGGCCGGCACGACGACCGTCGGCGGGACCGAGGCCACCGCGGTGTTGTCGCTGCTGAGGAAGACCGTGGTGCCGCTCGAGGGAGCGGCGGAGGCGAGACGCACGGTGCCGGTCACGGGCGTGCCGCCGATCACCCTGCTCTCGCTCAGCGTCACACTGGTGACCGCTGGCCCGGTGGCCTCCGGGGTCACCGACAGGGTGAAGGCGCGGCTCGCGGTCCCGTGCGACGCCCGGATGACCGTGGACTGGCTCGTCGTCACCGAGAAGGTCGTGACCGTGAAGGACGCCGTCGAGTCACCTGGCGCGACGGTGACGGACGCCGGGACGCTCGCGATCGCGGGGTCGTCACTGCTCAGCGACACCGTGATCCCGCTCCCCGTGGCAGGGGCGGTCAGCGTCACCGTGCCGGTCGCCGACGAACCTCCCGTGACGGAAAGCGGCGAGATTGTGAGGTTCGACAGCGTGGGGTTGGCCGAGGTGACCGTGAACAGGGCCGTCCGCTCGACCCCGCCCGCGCTGGCCGTGATCACCGAGGAGCTGGTGCTCGTGGTCGTCCCGGAGACGACCGTGAACGACTCGGAGGTGGCGCCGGCCGGAACGGTCACGCTCGCGGGCACGGTGGCCGCCGACACGTTTCCGCTGGTGAGCGACACGACCACGCCGCCGGTCGGTGCGGCCGCGCTGAGGGTCACGGTGCCGGTGCTGTTGGACCCCTCGACGACCGTGTCCGGGTTCAGGCTGAGGCTGGTCAGGGTCGGGCTCGACGAGGCAGCAGGTGCCACCGTGAGCACGGCCGAGCGCGACACCCCGTTTGCGGTGGCGGTGATCGTCACCGAGCTCGTCTGGGTCACCGACGTCGTCGACACCGTGAACGTCGTGCTGGTGGATCCGCCGGGCACCGTGACGCTCGGCGGGACCGACGCCACGGCGCCGTTGCTGCTCGCCAGGGAGACGCTCTGCCCGCCGGAGGGTGCGCTCGCCGACAGGGTGACGGTGCCGCTCGCAGACTGGCCGCCGGTCACGCTGGTGGGGCTGAGGGTCACGCTCGAGGGCGTGGGGGTGGCGGGGGTCGTGACCGTGCAGCCGGTCAGGCGGACGTTCGTAGGCGTGACCGACCCGTCGTTGACGTCCACCGTGCAGTCGGCGGGTGCGGTGAAGCCAGACCTCTCGATCTTGAACCGCCCACTCCCATCGCTGGTCGCCATGGCCACGCCGTCCACCGTGATCGTGCGGTTGGCCAGGGCGGTGCCCTCGATGCGCAGTCGGTCGCCGCTGACCTCGGCGCGCGAGACCGAGACGGCCGCGTAGCTGACGCCGGGCATGGCCAGCACCAGCAGGATCGCCGCGGTCAGGATCAGCACGGTCTTCGCGGGTCGCGAGCGTGGACGAACCGACTCCCGGCCGCGCGCCGATCCGGTGGCGAGTGTCTTCCTGGCCCTCATCTTCCCATCCTCCATCGGTCGACAAGGCAGACCTGTCGACTCGATTGGAGCACTCCCAGCGTCAACGTCGCGTTAAAGAGTCTGTCCCCGAGTCGACGGCTCCGGGCGGCACGGCGGTACGTGCGGTCGCTAGATCCAGCGGTCGAACCAGATCCGGTCCAGCCACTCCGAGTGGGTGAGCAGCTCGTTGGTCCAGATCGGCCAGAACCACGCGAAGTTCAACAGCACCAGCACGAAGAACGACCCGGCCACGACGACGCCGACAGTACGACGGCGCGAGGGGCCCGCCGAGGGGCCGATCAGCGTGCCCATCGTCAGCGTCAGTGCCAGGACGAGGAAGGGCAGGATCAGCACGGCGTAGAACAGGAAGATCGGCCGGTCGTCGTACATCAGCCAGGGCAACCAGGTCGACCCGGCTCCCACCACCGTGAGCCCGTAGCGCCAGTCGCGGCGCCCGACCCACATCACCACCGCGAACAGCAGGGCGATCGTGCCGCCCCACCACAGGGCGGGCGTGCCGAGCAGGATCACCTGCCGGAGGCAGTCGCTGCCGCTCGGGGCGTCGCAGCCCTGGGTGCCCGGCTTGATGTCGACGTCGGCCTCGACACCCACCGGGCGGTTCTGCAGCAGCCATCCGGACGGCCGCGACTGGTAGGTGTGGTCCGAGCAGTCGAGGAAGTGGGCGTGGAAGGCGTAGACGTCCTGGTGGTAGTTCCACAAGGAGTGCAGCGACTGCACCAGCTCACCCGGTCCGGAGGCGTCCGGCTGGTTGGCCGTGGGCCACCGGTCGTTGCCCGCGGCGACCGCTTTACAGCCCTCCTGGTGGTCGTAGCGGGTGTACTGGGTCGAGGACAGGTGTTCCTCGTACTCGTGTGCGTTGACGAGCCAGCCGGTCCAGGTGGCGACGTAGACCATGAAAGCGACACCGACCAGCTGGAAGAACGCGGGTACGCCGTCCACGAGCGCCGAGCGGAGCGCCGCGCGTCGGACCCCGAACAGGTACCGCGCGCCGCAGCTCCACGCCCACGCCAGGATGCCGAACGCCGCCAGCGGGAAGAGGGCCGTCCACTTGGTGCCGACCGCCAACCCGAACGACACTCCGCCGAGCAGCAGCCAGGGGCGGAGCAGCATGCGGCGTACCGGACCGAAGCCGCGCCGCACGCCGTCCGGCGCCAAGCGAGCCAGCCGGGCGCGGAACCAGTCGCGGTCGTTGACCAGGCAGGCGACGCCGCAGAGCACGAAGAACGCCACGAAGATGTCGAGCAGGGCGAGCCGGGAGAGCACCAGGTGCAGGCCGTCGAAGCAGAGCAGCAGCCCCGCGACGCAGCCCAGTGTGGTGGACCCGGTGAGCCTCCGGGCCAGCCGGACCATCACCAGGACCATCAGGGCGCCGATCACCGCCGAGGCGATCCGCCAGCCGAACGGGTCCATCCCGAAGGCCTTCTCGCCGAGCGCGATCAGCCACTTCCCGGCCTCGGGGTGCACGACCAGCGACGGGTCGTCGGTCCAGATACCGGTCGTGCGTCCGTCGAGGACCCGCTCGTCCGCCTTCTCCACGTGGTCGCGGACGTAGCCGTGGTTGAGCATCGACCAGGCGTCCTTGGCGTAGTAGGTCTCGTCGAACGAGAAGTCCCGCGGGGTGCCCAGGTGCCACACCCGTAGCCCGAACGCCAGCAGCGCCACCCCGATCGCGGCGGCCCAGCCCACCACCGGGTCCTCGCTTCGCCGCCGGGCCAGGACCCGCTCCCGCGCGGGTGGGACGCCGCCCCCGGCGGTGGTGCCCGACGGACCGGTGAGCGGTCGGTCCTGAGCACGGGTGGTCACGGTCGGAAACTGTAATCGGCGGCTCCTGACATGATCGGGCCATGAGCACCCCATTCGAATGCTCACTTCGTTCCGCTTCGAACGGGGACCCCGCCCAATGACCCAGCCGGGTGTGCTCGTCCTCGCGGCGACCCCGATCGGGCGGGTCGCCGACGCGCCGCCGCGGCTCGCGGAGGAGCTGGCCGCGGCCGACGTGATCGCGGCCGAGGACACCCGCCGACTCAAGCGGCTGGTGGGCGATCTGGGCGTCACCGTCCGCGGTCGGGTGGTGTCCTACTTCGAGGGCAACGAGGCCTCCCGGACCCCGTCCCTCGTCGAGGCGCTGCTGTCGGGCGAACGCGTCGTGCTCGCCACCGACGCCGGGATGCCGAGCGTCTCCGACCCCGGCTTCCGTCTGGTCGCTGCCGCGGTGGAGCAGGGCATCACCGTGACCGCGGTGCCGGGGCCGAGCGCCGTGCTCACCGCCCTGGCCGTGTCGGGACTGCCGGTGGACCGGTTCTGCTTCGAGGGCTTCCTGCCGCGCAAGGTGGGAGAGCGCGGGCGCCGGCTCGTCGCGCTGGCCGGCGAGCAGCGGACCATGGTGTTCTTCGAGGCCCCGCACCGGACCGCGGCCACGCTCGGCGCGATGGCGGAGGCGTTCGGCGACGATCGCACGGCGGCGGTCTGCCGGGAGCTGACCAAGACCCACGAGGAGGTCCGCCGCGGGCCACTGGCCGAGCTCGTGGCCTGGGCCGAAGATGGAGTGCGCGGAGAGGTGACGATCGTGGTCTCCGGTGCCGTCCCGGTCGCCGCGGTGTCCGACGACCCGGACGCGCTGCGGACGTCCGTGGCCGAGCTGGAGGAGGAAGGCATGAGTCGCAAGGACGCGATCGTGGAGACCGCCCGCCTGGCGGGCGTCCCGAAGCGCACCGTCTACAACCTGGTGCACGGCTCATGAGCAGACGCATCACCTCCTACTACCGCGACGGGCACACCTTTGACGTCCGAGACGAGGGGCCGATCGACGGTCAGGTCGCGCTGCTCCTGCACGGCTTCCCCGAGCGCAGTACCTGCTGGCGTGACGTCGCGCCGATCCTGCACGCCCGGGAGGTCCGCACGCTGGCGCTCGACCAGCGGGGCTACTCACCCGGCGCCCGACCGAAGCGGCGTCGTGACTACCGGCTGCCCCTGCTCGTCGACGACGTCGCCGCCCTCGTCGAGCGGGTCGGCGGACCGGTCGACGTCGTCGGCCATGACTGGGGTGCCGTGGTCGGCTGGGCGCTGGCCGCCACCAAGCCGGACCTGGTGCGCACCCTCACCGCCGTGTCCGTGCCGCACCCGGCGGCGTTCTCCCACGCGATGCTGTCCTCCGGGCAGGGGCTCAAGTCTCGGTACATGCTCTACTTCCAGCTGCCGTTCCTGCCCGAGCGGATGGCGCGCACACCCGGTGGCCGCTTCGACGAGCAGCTCCAGCAGGGCGGGATGACGGCCGACGACGTGGTCCGGTTCCGCCGCGAGATCGTGGAGTACGGCGCCCTGCCGGGCGGGCTGGGTTGGTACCGCGCGATGCCGCTGACCGACCCCCGGGTGACGCGGGGCCGGGTCACCGTGCCGACGACGTACGTCTGGAGCGACGGCGACGTGGCGGTCTCCCGGCAGGCCGCCGAGCGGTGCGGGCGGTACGTCGACGGCCCCTACCGGTTCGCCGTCCTCGAGGGCGTGACCCACTGGATCCCCACGCAGGCCCCCGAACCCCTCGCCGCCCTGGTCCTCAACCGGATCGCGCCATGACCGAAGGCCCTACCCGCGCACGCTCCGCCACCGCCGAGGGCGGTGGCGGCCGCAACCGCGAACGCCCACCCGCCCCCGAGCCGCTGCCGCACCCGGTCGTCGACAACCACTGCCACCTCGACATCGCCGACGGCGAGGTGTGGTTCGCCACCGACGAGGCGATCGCCGCCGCCGGGGCGGTCGGCGTGACCCGGATCGTGCAGATCGGCTGCGACCTTCCCGGAGCCCGGTGGGCGGTCGAGGCCGCGGCGTCCTACGACGCCCTGGTGGCGGCGGTCGCCCTCCACCCCAACGAGGCGCCTCGCCAGGCCGACGCCGGCACCCTCGACGACGCGCTGGCGGAGATCGAGGCGCTGGCCCGCTCTCACGACAAGGTCCGGGCGGTGGGGGAGACCGGGCTCGACCACTTCCGCACCGGGGAGGAGGGCCGGGCGGCCCAGGTGGACTCCTTCCGCCGCCACATCGACCTCGCGAAGCGGCTCGACAAGGCCCTGGTCATCCACGACCGGGACGCCCACGACGAGGTGCTCGCCGTGCTCGACGAGGAGGGGACGCCGGACCGCTGGGTGATGCACTGCTTCTCCGGCGACGCCACCTTCGCGCGGGCCTGCCTCGACCGGGGCGCCCACCTCAGCTTCGCCGGCACCGTCACGTTCAAGAACGCCCAGCCGCTGCGTGACGCGCTAGCGATCACCCCCCGGGACCGGGTGCTGGTCGAGACCGACGCCCCGTTCCTCACGCCGACGCCCTACCGCGGCCGCCCCAACGCGTCGTACCTGGTGCCGCTCACGATGCGGCTGATGGCGGAGGTCCGGGGCGACGACCTGGGCGAACTGTGTGCGGCTGTCGACGCCAACACCGAGGCGGTGTTTGGGGGCGCTTGGTAGCGGGAAGGACCCTCCCCGTGCCTACGAGAGCCTCGTCACTTTGTCCACAAAATGGGGGTGGAGGGTTTGGCGAGCCGCGGGAGCCTCGTTATCGTCCTGTGACTGTTGGCCGGAAATCGGGCTTGATATCTGTCCAGCGCCAGGCGTGGCTGCCACCAGCGGCCGGCCTTGAGATCCCCCGTCTCGCAGCGTGACACCCACTGGTGACTTGCGCGCGCACGGGCGCGCTGACAGGCCCGCGAACCGGGAATTACAAGGTTGGGAAAATCGTGCCCAGTAATGAGCACAGCAAGCTAGCAGCCATCTTCAGGAGCCGAGGCGTCCTGATCGGTCTCGTGACCGCCGTGATCGTCGCCCTCGCGGGCACCACGGTGGGATACGCCGCCCTCAGCAAGTCGGTGACCGTCTCCTTGGACGGTCAGCCGCGCGAGGTGACCGCCATGGGCGGGACCGTGGGCGAGGTCCTGGAGTCCGAAGGCATCGAGGTCGGCAAGCACGACATCGTGGCCCCGAGTGTCGACGAGGAGGTCGACGAGGGCAGCCGCATCAGCGTGCGCTTCGGCCGGCCCCTCGAGCTCAGCGTGGACGGCAACAAGACGACCCACTGGGTCACCTCCACCGACGTCGCCGCTGCGCTCGGCGAGATCGGCCAGCGCTTCCTCGGCGCCGACCTGTCCACCTCGCGTGGTGCGGGCATCGGCCGTGACGGGATGGCGCTCGAGGTCGTCACCCCCAAGAAGCTCGAGCTCAAGATCGGTGCCAAGAAGCAGGTCAAGCGGGAGCTGACCGCGCTCACGGTCAAGGACGCCCTGAAGGAGATGGACGTCAAGGTCGACAAGCACGACATCGTCAAGCCCGGCCTCGGCAAGGAGCTCGACGACGGCGACCGCGTGGTCCTCACCGACATCCGCGTCGTCACCGAGCGGGTCAAGGCCGAGACCCTCGGCTTCGACACCATCGAGCGCGAGGACTCCTCGATGCTCGAGGGCAAGACCGAGGTGATCCGCGCCGGTGACGAAGGCTCGCGCGACGTGACCTACAAGCGCACCTTCCGCAACGGCAAGCTGGTCGCCACCAAGATCGTCAGCCAGAAGGTCCTCGAGGCGCCGCGCGACCGGATCGTCGCCGTGGGCACCAAGGAGGCCGCACCGGTGGCCAACTACGCCTCCGGCGGCACCGTCTGGGACCAGCTCGCCCAGTGCGAGTCCGGCGGCAACTGGGCGATCAACACCGGCAACGGCTACTACGGCGGCCTCCAGTTCTCGCTGAGCACCTGGCAGTCCTACGGCGGCCCGGGCTACCCGCACCAGCAGAGCCGCGAGACGCAGATCATGATCGCCGAGCGGGTTCGTGCCGCCGACGGTGGTGGCTACAGCTCCTGGCCGGCCTGCTCGCAGTCGCTGGGGCTGCCGCAATAGGCAACAGCCCGTTGGCCCCACCAGGTCGCCCAGCGACCTTGCGACACGGCTAACGTTCAAGGCATGACCACCTCCGCCGGGCCGAGACTTCTCGGCCCGGCGGACGTGCGTTCGCTCGCCGCCTCCGTCGACCTGCGACCCACCAAGCAGCGTGGGCAGAACTTCGTCATCGACGCCAACACCGTGCGCCGGATCGTCCGCGCCTCCGGCGTCACGCCGGACGACGTGGTGCTCGAGGTCGGGCCGGGGCTCGGCTCGCTGACCCTCGCGCTGCTCGGCACGGCGAGGCGGGTGGTGGCCGTCGAGGTCGACGACCAGCTGGCCGCGCTGCTGCCCTCCACCGTGGCCTCGCACGCACCCGACCACGCCGACCGCTTCGAGCTCGTCCACGCCGACGCGCTCCGGCTCTCGGCCCTGCCGGGCCAGCCGCCGACCGCCCTGGTGGCCAACCTGCCCTACAACGTCTCGGTGCCCGTCCTGCTGCACCTGCTAGCCCTGCTGCCGTCGTTGCAGCGCGGCCTGGTGATGGTGCAGGCCGAGGTCGCCGACCGGCTGGCGGCCGGGCCCGGCTCCAAGGTCTACGGCGTTCCGTCGGTCAAGGCGGCCTGGTTCGCCGACGTACGACGCGCGGGCTCGGTCGGCCGGACCGTCTTCTGGCCACCGCCCAACGTCGACTCCGGTCTGGTGGCCTGGACCCGGCGCGACCCGCCGACCACGTCCGCCTCCCGCGCCGAGGTGTTCGCGGTCGTCGACGCGGCGTTCGCCCAGCGGCGCAAGACGCTGCGCGGGGCCCTGCGCGGACTGGCCGGGTCGGCCGAGGCGGCCGAACGGGCCCTGCGCGCCGCCGGCGTCGACCCGGGGGCCCGCGGTGAGGTGCTCGACGTCGGCTCGTTCGTGCGGATCGCCGAAGCGCTCCACGAGGCCCAGTCAGGGGTGCAGCTGTGAGCACCGTGCGCGCCCGGGCGGCCGCCAAGATCAACCTGCACCTCGGGGTGGGCGCGGTCCGCGACGACGGTTTCCACGAGCTGTGCACCGTCTACCAGGCGATCTCCCTGTTCGACCGGGTCGCCGCCGCGCCCGGTGACAGCTGGCGAGTGGAGACCCGCGCCGAGCCCTACGTCGACCGGTCCGCTGTCCCGGGCGTGGGCGACAACATCGTGACCCGGGCGGGAGCACTGCTGGCCGGGCTGCACGACATCGAGCCCCTGGCCGAGGTGCTGGTCGACAAGGCCATCCCGGTCGCGGGCGGGCTGGCAGGGGGGTCGGCCGATGCGGCCGCCACGCTCGTCGTGCTCGACGAGCTGTGGGACCTGCAGACCCCCCGCGGCGAGCTGATGGAGCTCGCGGCGCAGCTCGGCAGCGACGTGCCCTTCGCCCTGCTCGGGGGCACCTGCCACGGAGCCGGGCGCGGCGAGGTCGTCGAACCGGTCCACGATCCCGGCGAGTGGTGGTGGGTCGTCGTACCCCAACGGGACGGGCTGCCCACGCCGGACGTCTACCGGCACTTCGACGACATGGTGCCCCACGTCGGCGGGCCGGCGGCGGCCGACGACCTCATCGCTGCGCTGGCCACCGGCGACCCGCGGCAGCTCGCCGCCGCCCTCCACAACGATCTGCAGCGACCGGCGTTCGACCTGCGCCCGGAGCTGCGTGCCCTCATCTCGTTCGGCGAGTCGGAGGGTGCCCTGCGGGGAGTGATCTCCGGTTCGGGACCGACCTGTGTCTTCCTCTGTGAGGACGAGGCGCACGCCGACACCGTCGCGGAGGGCCTCCTCTACACCGGGCACGTCACGGCGCTCATCGCGACCGGCCCGGCCCCGGGCCCGGTGGTGGGCTCGGGTTGATGGCGAACCTGCTCAACCTGGAGCGCGTCTCCAAGGCGTACGGCGTCCGCGCGCTGCTCGACGACGTCTCACTGGGGATCTCCGCTGGTCAACGGATCGGGATCGTCGGCCGCAACGGCGCCGGCAAGACCACCCTGCTCGAGGTGATGACCGGTCTGGAGGAGCCGGACACGGGTCGGGTCTCGCGGGTGCGAGGACTGGCCGTCGGGTACCTCCACCAGGGCGACGCCCTCTCCGACACCCACAGCGTCCGCGAAGCCGTGCTGGCCGGGCGGTCCGACCACGAGTGGGCAGCCGATCCGCGCACCCGCGAGGTCGTGGAGGAGCTGCTCGCCGGGATCACCCTGGACCGGGCCGTCCTCGGGCTGTCCGGCGGCGAGCGCCGTCGTTGTTCGCTGGCCGCCCTCCTGCTTGTCGACCACGACCTGGTCGTGCTCGACGAGCCGACCAACCACCTCGACGTCGAGGCGGTGGCGTGGCTGGCCCGGCACCTGGTCGGGCGGCCGTGCGCGCTGGTGGTGGTCACCCACGACCGGTGGTTCCTCGACGCCGTCTGCGAGGCGACGTGGGAGATCCACGACGGTGTCGTCGACGCCTACGAGGGTGGCTATGCGGCGTACGTGCTGGCCCGCGCGGAGCGCCAACGCCAGGCCGAGGCCACCGAGGCGCGCCGGCGGAACCTGGTCCGCAAGGAGCTGGCCTGGCTGCAGCGCGGGGCACCGGCCCGCACGTCGAAGCCGAAGTTCCGGATCGAGGCGGCGAACGCCCTGATCGAGGACGTGCCGCCGCCACGGGATCGGCTCGAGCTCCAGCGCTTCGCGACGCAGCGGCTCGGCAAGGACGTGGTGGACGTCGAGGACGTCGACCTGGCTCGAGGTGACCGCGTCCTGCTCACCCACGCCACCTGGCGGCTCGGGCCGGGGGACCGGCTCGGGATCGTGGGGGTCAACGGGTCCGGCAAGTCGTCGGTGTTGGCGCTGCTGACCGGCGAGCTGGCGCCGTCCGCCGGGAAGGTGCGGCACGGACGCACCGTCGCCCTGCAGCACCTGACCCAGCACGTGGAGGACCTCGACCCCGCCGCGCGCGTCCTGGAGACGGTCGAGTCGATCCGGCGGGTGACCCGCACCGCCGACGGCGAGATCACGGCCACCGCGATGCTGGAGCGCTTCGGCTTCACCGGCGACCGGCTGACCGCCCGGGTCGGCGACCTGTCCGGAGGCGAGCGCCGCCGCTTCCAGCTGCTCCGGCTGCTGCTGACCGAACCCAACGTGCTGCTGCTCGACGAGCCGACGAACGACCTCGACATCGAGACCCTCAACGTGCTCGAGGACTTCCTCGACGGCTGGCCCGGCACCCTGGTGGTCGTCTCGCACGACCGCTACTTCCTGGAGCGGGTGTGCGACTCGGTCTGGGCGCTGCTCGGCGACGGCCAGATCTCGATGCTTCCCCGCGGTGTCGACGAGTACCTCGAGCACATGGCGAGCCGTCGCCAGTTGCCTCTGGATGACCACCGAGCCGTCGCCAGTTCACCCCAGAGCATTGCCGAGCCGGCGCCAGTTACCCCAGTGGTGGCCGGCAGTGCGGAAGAGAGAGCGGCCCGCAAGGCGCTCGCCCGGATCGACAAGCAGCTCGAGCGCGTGGCCGAGCGGGAGAAGACCCTGGACGCCGAGATCGCCGCCCACGCCCACGACCACGTGCGGTTGACCGAGCTCAGCGCCGACTACGCCGTCGTACGTGCCGAGCGGGAGGCTCTGGAGCAGGAGTGGCTCGAGGCAGCCGAGCTGCTCGAGTGAGGCTCAGCTGAACGGCGCGAGCAGGGTGCGCAGCAGGCCGGCGAGCCGCTTGCGGTCGCGGACGGGCAGCCCGGCGAGGAGCTCGGCCTCGGCGGCGAGCAGTGCCTCGAAGGCGCTGTCGACCGCTTCCTTCCCCTCGGCCGTGAGCCGGACGATGACGCCGCGTCGGTCGTCGGGGTCGGGGTAGCGCTCCACGAAACCGCGCGCCGCCAGCCGGTCGACGCGGTTGGTCATCGTGCCGCTGGTCACGAGCGTCTCGCGGAGCAGGCGGCCCGGAGACAGCTCGTACGGCGCCCCGGCACGGCGCAGGGCGGCCAGCACGTCGAACTCCCACGACTCGATCCCGTGGGTCGTGAACGCGGCCCGGCGGGCGAGGTCGAGATGACGGGACAGCCGGCTGATCCGGCTGAAGACTGCGACCGGCGCCAGGTCGAGGTCGGAGCGCTCGCGCGCCCACGCCTCGGTCAGCTCGTCGACCTCGTCCCGCATGGCCTCATCCTAGTCCCATGTCGAGAATCTTGACATCAAGATATGCGGGGATGCAGGATCGTTCCATGTCGCACACGTGGGACCCGGACCGTTACCTCACCTACGCCGACGAGCGGGGCCGCCCCTTCCTCGACCTGATCGCCCGCATCGACGCCGAGTCACCGCGCCGGGTCGTGGACCTCGGCTGCGGACCGGGAAACCTGACCGGGCTGCTCGCGCAGCGGTGGCCGGACGCCGACGTGCTCGGCCTCGACTCCAGCCCGGAGATGATCGCGAAGGCGCAGGCGCCGGGCGTCCGCTTTACCGTCGGCGATCTCCGGGAGTGGGTCGCGGAGGAGCGGGAGCGGGTCGACGTACTGGTCTCCAATGCGACGCTGCAATGGGTCCCGGACCACCTCGAGCTCCTGCCCCGGCTGGTCGGGCGGGTGAGTCCGGGCGGCTGGTTCGCCTTCCAGGTGCCCGGGAACCTCGACGAGCCCAGCCACACGATCCGTCAGGACCTGGCCGCCGAGGGGCAGTACGCCGCGCACACGGCCGGCGTGGCGGTGCCCGACAGTCACGACCCCGCGACCTATCTCGAGGTGCTGGCCGAGTCCGGATGCACCGTCGACGCGTGGGAGACCACCTACCTCCACGTGCTGACCGGCGACGACCCGGTGTTCACCTGGGTGTCTGGCACCGGAGCCCGCCCCACGCTCGAGGCGCTGCCGAGCGGGTTGCGGGAGGAGTTCGAGGAGGAGTTCAAGGCGCGGCTGCGGGCGGCCTACCCCCGGCGTGACTTCGGCGTCGTGCTGCCGTTCCGGCGCGTCTTCGTGGTGGCACGGGTCGGATCGGCGGCATGAGGCTGCACCACGTCCAGGTCGCCTGCCCTCCCGGTGGCGAGGAAGTTGCCCGTCGGTTCTACGGCGCCGGTGTCGGGATGGTCGTGGTAAAGAAGCCCGAGGACCTACGCGCCCGCGGTGGTGCGTGGTTCCGGTCGTTCGCGGACGCGGCGGTCGGTGAGCGCCTCGCCGGCCTCGGCTTCGACGTGGACTGGAGCCAGCGCGAGACCTTCCCGGGCCACGTCCGGTTCCACACCTACGACGGGCACGGCAACCGGGTGGAGCTGCTCACTCCCGTCGCTGAACCTGCCGGTGCGAGACGGCTCCGGCCGACCCGGTCGGCGCCGGTAGCCTGCCGGCCATGCCCGCCGTACTCGACCTCTGGCAGAAGACCAGCCGCCTGCCCCAGGGGAAGCGCATCTTCTCGCTCGCGTTTGCGAGGAAGGCGCCCTACTTCTCGACGATCCGGCCGCGCTTCGTCGACATCCGCCCCAACCACGCGGAGCTGGTGATCCCGAAGCGCCGGGCCGTCCACAACCACATCGGGACCGTGCACGCGATCGCGCTGTGCAACGGGCTCGAGGCCGCGATGGGGGCGCTGGCCGAGGCGACGATCCCGCCCGGCAAGCGGTGGATCCCCAAGGGGATGGACGTCGCCTACACCGCGAAGGCCGACTCCGACGTCACCTGCATCGCCGAGACCGACCCCGAACAGTGGACCGGCGACGCGCTGCCGACCTCGGGCGGCGACCTGCCGGTCCGGGTCCGCGGCGTACGCCGGGACGGCGAGGTCGTCATCGAGGGCGTCATCCGCCTCTGGGTCACCCCGAAGACTCGTTGAGTTGGGCTTCCCTGACCGTTGAGTTGGGCCGCCCTGTCTGTCAGCCCGTAGGCACGCCCAACTGAACCGGAAGGCAGGCCCAACTGAACCGGTAGGCAGGCCCAACTGAACGAGTGGGTCAGGTGAGGAAGATCGGGTTGGTGAGCGCCACCATCTGGGCGGCCGGCATGTCGTCGACGGGGCTCACCACGACGTCGTCGGGCCGGCGGATCTCGGCGCGGACGAACGGCGCGGCACCGGCGGGCACCGACGCGGTGACGGTCACCCGCCCGGCGTCGTCGGCCGCCCCACCGGCCAGCACACCGGCAGGACCGCGGATCTGCGCGACCGAGCCTGGGACACCGGAGGCTGTGAGGCGTACGTCGACCAGGTCGGTCGGTTGGGCGCCCAGGTGGTCTCCACACGAGACGGTCCGGTCTCCGAGTGTCGCCTGGAAGGACAGGTCGACCTCGGCGGACTCGGCGACCCACGCGCGCCCACGCCTGATCGCGGCCATCACCTGCGCGGTCGAGAGCGTGGACAGCCGGACGACCGTCTGGGCCAGTCCGACCTTCTGGCTGTCGACGTGGGAGTCGGAGTTGCCGACGACGGGGACGAACCGCCCGCCGGCCAGCATCGCGTGCCAGTGCTCGACGGCGGCCTGGTCGTCGCCGGTCCACGGCCCGTTCCAGACCTCGATCGCGTCGATGCCGGCGTAGTCGTAGCCGAACTCCCACCGGATGCTCGGCACCGGATTGAACGGGTGCGCCGCGATCGCCAGCCCGCCGACCGCCCGCACCCGGTCTGTGAACCGTTGCAGCTGCTCGTCGCCCGCGCGGTAGCGCCAGTCGATCCACGTCCCGGCCGGGAGGCCGGTGGCCAGCCAGTGTCCGCTTCGGGTCGTGACCTCCTCGCCGTTCATGACCAGGAAGTCCGGCGGCGTGTGCCGCCCCCAGGTGTACGACGCCGAGCTGGTGCTGTGGTCGGAGGAGCCGATGAAGTCGAGCCCGGCCTCGCGGGCTGCGGCAATCATCTCCGGCTGCGTCCGCTTGCCGTCGGAGTGGACGGTGTGCAGGTGCAGGTCACCGCGGTACCAACCCGGACCTGTCGCGGGCACCGACTCCGGAGCCGGCGTGGCGACGAACCGCGGCTCGGGGTCGCCGAAGCGGAGCGTGACCGTGACCTCCCAGCTCGTGCCGGGCGGCACGATCGCGTAGGGCCCGAGCACGATGTTCCAGACCCCGGCCGTGATCGGGCCGGCGAGGTAGCCGGGTGTCGCGGCCCCGCGGGAGATCCGGAAGCTGCGCCGCGAGCCACCGGACCAGCCGCGGAAGCCCTTGGCGTTGCCGAGGTCGTGGCCGGACGGGTCGAAGATCCCGATGTCGACCACGTTGTAGCTGAAGCCGACCCCGGTGTCCGTCGGCTGGAAGTCGTAGGAGACCTCGATCTCCCTGACCCCGCCGGGCACCTTGATCGGCAGGTAGTGCCAGTCGGGTGTCGCGGGGCTGGTGAACTCGCCCCGGAAGGTCTTGGTCCGAACGGCTCCGGCGGCCGCCGGTGCGAAGGTCGCCAGGGCGCCGACGGTGACCACACCCGCCCCCGCCCGCAGCAGCGAGCGCCGGTCGAAGGCGTGGGAGTGGCACATGGTGGTGCAACGAACCGCACCGAGGGCCGGTTACGAGGCAGTGGTCAGACGGCGCGGCCGTCGTCGAGGTGGCCGACCATCGACACCTCGAGCGGCTTCTTCTCCCCGACGAACCTCTTCTGCACCAACGTGGCGAGGTAGGTCAGCACCAGGTTGACGACGACGTACATGACCGCCAGCACGATCGCGGTCGGCACCTGGTTCTGGAACCCGTTGTAGATGAGTCGGCCGACCGCCGTCAGACCGGGGGCGGCCACCGCGTAGCCCAGACTCGTGTCCTTCAGGGCGACCACCATCTGGCTGATGATCGCCGGCAACATGATCTTGACCGCCTGCGGGAGCAGGATGACGTTCATGACCTGGGTCTTGCGCATCCCGACGGCGTACGCCGCCTCGGCCTGACCGCGCGGAACCGCCAGGATGCCGGCACGAAACACCTCGGCCAGGACGGCGCCGTTGTAGAGCATCAGCGCCACCACGACCGTCCAGTAGGCGCCAGTCTCCCCGGCGTTGATGCCGTAGGAGAAGAAGATCAGGACCATCAGCAGCAGGACCGGGACCGCACGGAAGAACTCCACGACCGCCCAGCACGGCCAGCGAATCCAGGCGTGGTCGGAGAGCTTCCCGACACCGAAGATCAACCCGAACACCACGGCCAGCAGGACCGCGCTGAATGCCATCTGCAGGGTGACCAGCAGCCCGTCGACGAGCAGCGCCTCGATGTAGGCGGGCGTGATGAAGGGCTCCCACAAGGCGTACTCGAGCTGGCCGTTCTCGTAGAGCCGCCACACGATGTAGGCCAGGACGCCGACCAGGCCGAGGGCCGCGACGACGGTGTAGATCCGGTGCCGGGCGACCGTCGCCGGCCCGGGGGCGTCGAAGAGAACGCTGCCAGCCATCAGGCGATCCTCCAGCGCCGCTCGAGCCGGTTCGCGAAGAAGGAGACGATCTCCACCAGGACCACGAAGATCAGCGCGAAGGAGAGGAAGATCCCGACTCGCTGGCCGGGCTCGTTGTTGGTGAAGAAGGCCATCCGGAAGTACGCCTCGGCGACCCCGAACACGCCACAGAGGGTGGTGTTCTTGAGCAGCGCGATCTGCACGCTGGCCAGCGGCGGGACCGAGGCCCTAACCGCCTGGGGCAGCACCACCTGGGTCATCGTTCCTCCGAACGGCAGCCCGATGGCCCGGGCTGCCTCGGCCTGGCCGAGAGGCACCGCGTTGACCCCGGAGCGCAGAGCCTCGCAGACAAACGTGGAGGTGTAGACGGTCAGCGCGGCGATGCACGCAGCGAAGAGCCTGTTGATGCGGAAGTCGCCGATCACGAGATCGACGAAGTCGAACTGGAGACCGACCTTCGGCCCTCCGATCCGGAAGAAGATCAGCACGACCAGCAACGGCGTGTTGCGGATCACCGTGACGTAGACGGCGGCGGCCTTGGCGAGCACGCCGATCGGCCCGACCCGCATGGCCGCCAGCACGGTGCCGAAGACCAGGGAGAGGACCCCCGAGATCAGGAAGAGCAGGACGGTGAGGGTGAACGCCCGCACCACCAGATCGAGGTTGTCGAGCACGACCTCCACGTGGTCAGCCTCCTGTTCGTGTCGCCGGTCGAGCCTGTGGAGACCGCGGGGTGGCCGGTCGCACCGGCCACCCCGACGTCACCCTTTCCTGGTCAGGCCTGGCACTCGTCCAGCGCCGGGGGCTCGGGCGTCTCGGCGCCGCCTTCGCCGAGCGTCGCCTCGAAGGCGTCGGCCCACGAGCCGTCGTCGAAGGACTCCTGGAGGACACCGTTGATCCACTCGCACATCTCGGTCTCCTCCTTGGAATACCCGACACCGATCCGCTCCTCGGAGAACTCCGGGCCGACGACCTTCATCTCACCCGGGTTTTGCGCGGCGTAGCCGAGCAGGATCGCCCCGTCGGTGGACATCGCCTCGACCGTGCCGTTGAGGACGTCCTCGACGCACTGCGAGTAGTCGGGCGCGGCTGCGGGCACCATGCCCTCGGCCTCGACGTTCTCGATCGACGTCGAGCCCGTGGCCGAGCAGACCTCCTCGCCCTGCAGGTCCTCCTTGCCCTGGACGTCGCTGTCCTCCTTGACCAGGATCTGCTGGCCGGTGACCAGGTAGGGACCGGTCTGGCCGACGATCGCGCGGCGCTCCTCGGTGATGGAGTACGTCGCGAGGACCAGGTCGACGCGACCCTCCTGGAGGTAAGGCTCACGGTTGTCGGAGATCGTCTCCTCCCAGGTCACGCCCTCGCCCTCGGGGTCGATGCCGAGGTCGGCGACGAGCAGCTTGGCGATCTCCACGTCGAACCCGGTCGGGATGTCGGCCGCGGCGTCCTTGAAACCGAGTCCTGGCTGGTCGAACTTCACCCCCACGGTGACCTCGCCGGCTTCGGCGAGCTCGGCCATCTTGGAGCCCTCCTCGAACTTCCCCGATTCAACTTCCTCGGCCTCGACATCCGAGCCCTCGCCACCACCGGCTTCGCCGCAGGCGGCCAGGCTCAGCGCGAGACCGATGCCGGCTACCGCCGCCTTGGTCCTGATGAGTCGCATCTTCTTTCCCTTCTTTTTGGGCTGTTGCGGTGTCAGTGCTTGAGGATCTTGCCGAGGAAGTCCTTGGCGCGATCCGACTGCGGGTTGGTGAAGAACTCCTCGGGGGTGTTCTCCTCGACGATGGCGCCGTCGGACATGAACAGCACCCGGTCGGCGGCGGTCCGTGCGAAGCCCATCTCGTGGGTGACCACGACCATCGTCATCCCCTGCTGGGCCAGGTCGACCATGACGTCGAGGACCTCCTTGATCATCTCGGGGTCCAGCGCCGAGGTGGGCTCGTCGAAGAGCATCACCTTTGGATCCATCGCCAGCGCGCGAGCGATCGCCACCCGCTGCTGCTGGCCGCCGGAGAGCTGAGCTGGGTACTTCGCCGCCTGGTGCCCCACGCCGACCCTGTCGAGGAGCTCCTTGGCCCGCCTCTCGGCCTCGTCCTTCTTCTTGCCGCGGACCTTGATCGGCCCGAGGGTGACGTTCTCGAGGATCGTCTTGTGGGCGAAGAGGTTGAAGCTCTGGAAGACCATGCCGACCTCGGCCCGCAGCGCCGCGAGTGCCTTGCCCTCCTGGGGAAGCGGCTGACCGTCGAGGGAGATCGTGCCCTCGCCGATCGTCTCGAGCCGGTTGATCGCCCGGCACAGCGTGGACTTGCCGCCTCCGGATGGCCCGATGACCACCACGACCTCGCCGCGCTTGATGGTCTGGTTGATGTCCTTGAGCACGTGCAGGTCGCCGAACCACTTGTTGACGCCCTCGAGAACGACGAGCGGCTCGCCCGTCCGGGCGGTGACCGTTTCTTGATCCTGCGCCGTCATGATGCGCAACCTAGCGGGAATGGCCCGGCCGGGCCATGGCGCAGCGCCGCCCCGGGCCAAGGGTGACTGTTCCGTGATGTCCCCCAGCAGAGCATGGCCCGTCCGGGCGCACCGTTCGGACGATTGACCGCGCCCGGTGGCGGGCCCACCCTGAGACGGCGGGGCACGAGGGGAGACGGCCATGAGCACGACACCGAGGCGTTCGATTCGTGGTGCGCTCAGCGCGCTCGCCGTCGCCGTACCGCTGCTCGCGGGCTGTGGGGGAGAGGCGGAGCCCTCCGACGCCAGCGCCGGGAGCCCGAGCGCGTCGGAGGACGCCGCTGCCGACCTGGAGGCGGGCGCCCCGGACGGGAAGTACGACGCGTCGTACGTGCTCGAGTCGACCAATGTCCCGGGCTTCAAGCCCGGCTTCAAGGCGAGCGGCACCTACGCCTTCACCTTCGAGGAGTGCACCGACACCGAGTGCTCAGGCACCGTCAAGGCGCCGGGCGAGGGCACCTACGTCTGGGACGGCACCGAGCTCGACATGACCTTCGGCGAGATCGAGAAGACCGAGCAGTGCGTCGACGACGGTGGCAAGGAGATCAAGAGCGACACGTACCGGACGCACACCGAGCACGGGGCGCGCCTGGCCCCCGCGGAGGAAGGCGGCGCGAACCCGACCACTCTCGAGGGCAGCTATCAGCAGGAGACGGTCTTCAGCGACTTCACGAAAGGCTGCACGCGGGCCGGTCCGGCCCGCCAGCAGGCGAAGTTCTCCCTGGTGCTGAAGCGCAAGTAGCCGCAGCTTTCCACCGACGCCGGGTGCCGCCGTACCCTTGTGCGGTCATGAGCACCGCACGCACCTACGAGGTCCGCACCTACGGGTGCCAGATGAACGTCCACGACTCCGAGCGGCTCACCGGACTGCTGGAGGGGGCGGGCTACGTCGCGGCACCCGAGGGCGATCAGGCCGACGTGGTCGTGTTCAACACCTGCGCGGTGCGCGAGAACGCCGACAACCGGCTCTACGGCAACCTCGGACACCTCGCGCCGGTCAAGGCGAAGCACCCCGGCATGCAGATCGCCGTCGGCGGCTGCCTGGCGCAGAAGGACCGCTCGACGATCGTGGAGAAGGCGCCGTGGGTGGACGTCGTGTTCGGGACCCACAACATCGGGTCGCTGCCGGTGCTGCTCGAGCGGGCGCGGGTGCAGGAGGAGGCGCAGGTCGAGATCCTCGAGTCGCTCGAGGTGTTCCCGTCGACGCTTCCGACCAAGCGGGAGTCGGCGTACGCCGCCTGGGTGTCGATCTCGGTCGGGTGCAACAACACGTGCACGTTCTGCATCGTCCCGTCGCTGCGCGGCAAGGAGCAGGACCGCCGGCCCGGTGACGTGCTGGCCGAGATCCGCGCGCTCGTGGCCGAGGGCGTCAGTGAGGTGACGCTGCTGGGTCAGAACGTCAACTCCTACGGCGTCGAGTTCGGTGACCGGGCGGCCTTCTCCAAGCTGCTGCGCGCATGCGGGGAGATCGAGGGGCTGGAGCGGGTGCGATTCACCTCGCCGCACCCGGCGGAGTTCACCGACGACGTGATCGCGGCGATGGCCGAGACGCCGAACGTGATGCCGCAGCTGCACATGCCGCTGCAGTCCGGGTCGGACCGCGTGCTGAAGGCGATGCGGCGTTCCTACCGCCAGCGGAAGTTCCTCGGCATCATCGACCGGGTCCGCGAGGCGATGCCGGAAGCGGCGATCACCACCGACATCATCGTCGGCTTCCCGGGGGAGACAGAGGAGGACTTCCTCGAGACGATGCACGTCGTCCGGGAGGCCCGTTTCTCCGGAGCGTTCACGTTCCAGTACTCCAAGCGACCCGGCACTCCTGCCGCCGTGCTCGACGACCAGGTGCCGCCATCGGTCGTGAAGGACCGCTACGAGCGGCTCGCCGCACTGGTCAACGACGTCGCGTGGTCGGAGAACAAGAAGCTGGTCGGCCGTCAGGTCGAGCTGATGGTGTCCGAGGGCGAGGGCCGCAAGGACGCCGCCACCCACCGGCTCTCCGGCCGCGCCCCCGACAACCGGCTCGTGCACTTCACGCCGGACTTCTCGCTGGTGGAGCCGGCCGACGCCGTCCGTCCCGGTGACATGGTCATGGTCGAGATCACCCGCGCCGCCCCGCACCACCTCGTCGCCGACGGGCCCGTGCTCGACCTGCGTCGTACCCGCTCCGGTGACGCGTGGGAGGCCCGGCGGTCCGCACCGGAGCCGGCCGGAGTCTCGCTCGGCATGCCAGCCATCGGCGTACCGGCTCCGCTTCCCGACGCCCCTGCCTGTCCCTAGCTCACGCCGGACCTGCCCGCGTCGCAATTTCGGCTAGTCCAGTGGCAAGTCGCTGTCATGGGGGCGTTTCCCCAGCCAATTCCCACTGGACTACCCGCTGGGGTGATGGGAAGGGAGGCTCAGTCCTTGGAGCGCGGGTCGACGCTGGAGTAGCCCGACTTCGGGGGCAGGCCTTCGGGGTTCTCCTCCGGGTTGCCGGAGCTCTGTTCCGGAGGGGTGTCCTCATCGTCCGAGCGATCGGCGGGAGTGATGTCGCGGACGCCGTCGGTGCGACTCCTGGCCGGGACCGGTGGGGCCGGTGCGCTCGCTGCTCACGCCCATCCCGCCGGCGGCACCGTCGGGGCCGTTGGCGTTCGGGTTGGAGTCGCGGATGTCGGTGTCCGGTCGTTCCTTCTCGCCCATGGTCGCCTCCTCAGGCAGGGGGCTCGGTCGGCTGGTCGTCGTTCTCGCCGGTCTCGTCGTCGGGCTCCTGCTGCTTGTCGTCGCCCTCGGCGATCTCGTCGGGCAGGGCGTCCTCGACGGCCGGGTTGTCCTCGGGCTGCAGCTCGGGCGTCGCCGGCTCGCCGGGCGTGTCACCGAACTCGCCGGAGTCGTCGATCGCGTCCGCGCCGCCCGGGAACTTCTCCGGGGTCTCGGTCTCCGGCTCCGGCTTGGCGCCGAGGTCGTCGTCACTCATCACTCGCCTCCTGAGAAACCATGGGTGAGGTACTTGGTGCCCGTACCCAGCGACCGCAGGGCCATGAGTTCGTGCGGCACCACGGGGTCGGGCAGCGCGTCGAGCGAGCACCAACGCAGGTCCGCACACTTGTCCGGCTCGAGGATACGGGGCTCGCCGGACCAGGCCCGGGCGCTGAAGAAGAAGTCGACCCGCTCGTCGATCGGCTCGCCTCCGCGGGTGCGCTGCATCGTGAACTCGAAGACCGGCTCGATGCCGGTCAGACCCAGCTCCTCGAGCGCCTCGCGCCGTACGGCGTCGTACGCCGTCTCGCCGCGCTCGACGTGACCCGCGGCGGCCGCGGCCCAGTGGCCGTCCATGTAGCCGGTGTTCTGGCGGAGCTGGAGCAGCACCTCGTCGTCGCGCAGGAGGAAGAGGTACGACGCCGGGACGACGACGAACCGGTCGGTCACTCGCCGCCGGATCCGTCGGAGGGCTCGTCCAGGGAGGTCGCCGCGTTCTCGTCCTGCTGGTCGCGGTGCTTGTCGTCCTGGGTGGGCTCGTCCGCCTCGGCCCGTCCGCCACCGACCGGCTCGTTGCCGTGCCGGGTGGGTTCACCGGAGTCCTGGGCCGCCTCGCCGGGGGTGTCCGGCCCGGCCGGGGCGTCGGTCCGCTGCGGCCCGCCGGGCGGGGCCGGAGCGTCGATGCCGCCCTGGCCGTGCGGGTCTTTGGGTCCCTGCGGGGCGTCCTTGTCGTCGTCGCTCACGAAGAATCCCCGGTTCAGCGGGCCGGCCGGGCGGGGCCGCCGAGGTCGCCGTCGTTCTTGCCGTCCAGCTTGTCGAGGGCCTCCTTGGACTTGCCGGTGCCCTGCTGGATCTTGTCGGTGTACTTGCCCTTGGTCTTCTTGTCGGCCATCGCGGCGGCCTTGTCGATGCCACCTGCGATCTTGTCGCCGTGCTGGTCGACGGCGGTCTTGGCCCTTGCCCTTGAGCTTGTCCAGGAATCCCATGGCTGCTCCTTCACGTCGATGCCGCACCGGGGGTCGCCCGGCGCTTTGCCAGACTAGCCGCATGTCCGTCGCCCCGATCGTGGCCGTCGTCGGGCCCACCGCATCGGGGAAGACGGACCTCTCGCTCGACCTGGCCGAGAGCCTCGGCGGGGAGGTCGTCAACACCGACGCCATGCAGGTCTACCGCGGGATGGACATCGGGACGGCGAAGCTGCCGGAGACCGAACGCCGCGGGATCCGGCACCACCTCCTCGACACGCTCACCGTGCGGGACCCGCTGACGGTCGCCGAGTTCCAGCAGCAGGCGCGCGCTGTCATCGCCGAGCTGCGACAGCGGGGCACCACGCCGGTGCTGGTCGGGGGGTCGGCGCTCTACACCCGGGCGGTCGTCGACCGCTTCGAGTTCCCCGGCACCGACCCAGAGGTCCGCGCGCGGCTGGAGACCGAGCTCACCGAGCTCGGACCACACGCGCTGCACGAGCGGCTGCGGAACCTGGATCCCGAGGCTGCGGAGCGGATCCTGGCCGAGAACGGGCGTCGGATCGTGCGCGCGCTCGAGGTCATCGAGATCACCGGGCAGCCGTTCACGGCCAGCCTGCCCCAGCTCGAGTACGTCGACCCGCTCACGATCCAGGTCGGGGTCGAGATCGACCGGCCCACGCTGGACGCCCGCATCGAGCAGCGGGTGGACCACATGTTCGACGCGGGACTGGTCGACGAGGTGGAGCGACTGCTCGGCGAGGGGCTCGCCGACGGGCGCACGGCCTCCCGCGCGATCGGCTACCGCGAGGTGGCGTCGTACCTCTCCGGCGACCTGTCGCTCGACCAGGCCCGGGAGCGCACGCTCGTCGCCACCCGACGGTTCGCCCGCCGGCAGGAGTCGTGGTTCCGCCGCGACCCGCGCATCGTGTGGGTGCGGTACGACGACCCCGAGCGCACCGACCGCGCGCTGGCGGCGGTGCGGGAGCTGGGGTAGGCCTCGACAAGAGCCGGTCTGTCGGGTGAGGGTGAAGGATGCGCACATCTCCTCGGGAAGTCTCCAGGCTCGGTGTCCCGTTCGCGGCGTTCGTCGCGCTCACCGTCGCCGCAGCGGTCCAGGTCCCGGCCGACGGTGCGGTCGTCACCTCGACCCGGGCCCCGGCCTCAGCCGCTGCTGCCGAACCGCCCAAGGTCCCCACAGCCCGGGGATCCGGCGGCGCGGTGTCGTCGGTCGACCCCTACGCCACCCGGATCGGGCTGGAGGTCCTGCGCAAGGGCGGCAACGCCGTCGACGCTGCGGTCGCGACGGCGGCCGCTCTCGGGGTGACCGAGCCCTACAGCGCCGGCATCGGCGGCGGCGGCTTCTTCGTGCACTACGACGCCGACACCGGCGCGGTGCAGACGATCGACGGCCGGGAGACCGCGCCGATGGGCATGCCCGACGATGCCTTCGTCAACCCCGCGACCGGCCGGCCCTACAGCTTCAGCGACCAGGTCAGCAGCGGCGTCTCGGTGGGCGTGCCCGGCACCCTCGCCACCTGGCAGCGGGCACTCGATCGGTGGGGCACGCGCAACCTGTCGCAGTCGATCCGCCCGGCGACCCGCCTCGCCCGCGACGGCTTCGTCGTCGACCAGACCTTCCACGACCAGACCGCCGCGAACCAGTCGCGGTTCTCGCAGTTCACCTCCACCCGGGAGCTGTTCCTGCCCGGCGGCAGCCCGCCGCCGGTGGGGTCGACGTTCCGCAACCCCGACCTGGGGGACACCTACGAGCTGATCGCCGAACGCGGTCTGCGGGCGTTCTACCGGGACGCGCTGGCCCGCGACATCGTCGCGACCGTTCAGGATCCGCCGACGACGCCGAACGCCACGCTCCCCGCGCCGCCGGGCCACATGCAGCGGTCGGACCTCACTGGCTACCGCGTGCTCGATCGGGCGCCCACGCACTCCGGCTACCGGGGGTACGACGTCTTCGGCATGCGCTCCTCCTCCAGCGGCGGCACGACCGTCGGGGAGGCGCTCAACATCCTCGAGCAGTACGACCTGGCCGCCATGTCCGACCAGGACGCCCTGCACCGCTACCTCGAGGCCGGCGCGCTGGCCTTCGCCGACCGGGGGAAGTACTTCGGCGACGAGCGCTTCGTCGACGTCCCCGTCGACGACCTGCTCTCCGACGTGTTCGCCGAGGAGCGGGCGTGCCTGATCAACCCGACCCGGGCGATGGCCAAGCCGGCACCGGCGGGCAGCGTCGACAACTACGACGGCGACTGCTCGACCCCGAACACCGATCCCGCCCGTGACCACGACACCGAAGGGCTCTCGACCACCAACCTGACGGTCAGCGACCGGTGGGGCAACGTGGTCGAGTACACCCTCACCATCGAGCAGACCGGTGGCGCCGGCATCGTCGTACCGGACCGCGGCTTCCTGCTCAACAACGAGCTGACCGACTTCACGACGACGGTCTTCCCCGTGCCGGAGAGCGACCCCAACCGGCCCGAGCCGGGCAAGCGGCCGCGCAGCTCGATGTCGCCGACGATCGTGCTGGAGGACGGGGAGCCGTTCGTGGCGCTCGGGTCGCCGGGCGGGTCGACGATCATCACCACGGTGCTGCAGATGCTGTTCAACCGGATCGACCGGGGCATGACCATCGAGCAGGCGATGGCGGCGCCGCGCTCGTCGCCGCGCAACAACACCCCGGTGACGTCCGAACCGGCATTCATCACTGCCTACGGCGCGCTGCTGAACGCCTACGGCCACGAGTTCGCCAGCACTCCGGAGATCGGGGCGGCCACGGCGATCGAGTTCGGACCCGATGGGCTGCTGACCGCGGTCGCCGAGCCCACCCGCCGGGGTGGGGGCGCGGCCGCGGTGGTCACACCGGCACCGTGACGGCGTACCTTGGGGTGGTGCCCTCCAGCTACCCATTCCTCAAGGGCCACGGCACCGAGAACGACTTCGTGCTGCTCCCCGACCACGACGGGTCGGTGCACGGCGACCTGGCCGCGGCGCGGGTGACCGCCCTCTGTGACCGGCGTGCCGGCATCGGTGGCGACGGGGTGCTGCGGGTGATCCGCACCGCGGTGGTCGACCCGAGCCAGGCCGCGGACGCGGAGTGGTACATGGACTACCGCAACGCCGACGGGTCCCTCAGCGAGATGTGCGGCAACGGGATCCGGCTCTTCGCCCGGCACCTCGTCGACGAGGGGCTGGCCGACCCGCGCGGGGCCATCCCGATCGCGACGCGCGACGGCGTGAAGCTGCTCACCGTGGAGGGCGACCGCATCACCGCCGACCTCGGCAACCCGAAGGTGCTCGGCGAGACCATGATCGGGATCGGCGACCGGTGCTGGCCGGCCCGGCACGTCGACATGGGCAACCCCCACGCCGTGGTCTTCGTCGACGACCTCGCCGAGGCGGGGCCGCTGCTCGAGCCGCCCGTGCACGACACGGCCGTGTTCCCCCAGGGCGTGAACGTGGAGTTCGTCGTACGACGCTCCGACCGGCACGTCGCGATGCGGGTCCACGAGCGGGGGTCGGGCGAGACCCGCTCGTGTGGGACCGGGGCCTGTGCCGCGATGGTCGGGTCCGCCCTGGCCGACGGGCGCTCGCCCAGCGACGACCTGGCCTACCGGGTCGACCTGCCCGGCGGGACGCTCACGGTCACCTGGACCTCCGGCGACTCGGTCCTGCTCACCGGGCCCGCCGTCGTGGTCGCCCGGGGGACGACCTCGCTCTGACGGGGTCGTGTGCCTGAGACCGACCCAGGGGTCGGTCTCAGGCACACGACCCACTCACTAGGATCGAGCGCCATGGACATCACCGGATCCTCAGCCCTCGTCACCGGCGCCGCCTCCGGCATCGGCGCCGCCGTCGCCCGCCAGCTGGCCGCCGCCGGAGCCACGGTCGTCGTGGCCGACCTGCAGGCCGACAAGGGCGAGGCGCTCGCCAAGGAGATCGACGGCGCGTTCGTGCAGGTCGACGTCACCGACACCGAGCAGATCAAGGCGGCTGTCGTCCGGGCCACCGAGCTGGGCAAGCTGCGGATCCTGGTCAACTCCGCCGGGATCGGCTGGGCGCAGCGCACCATCGGCCGGGACGGCGAGTTCGACTCCGCGCACGACCTCGAGGCGTTCAAGAAGGTGATCGCGATCAACCTGATCGGCACCTTCGACGCCGTCCGGCTGGCCGCCACCGAGATGAGCAAGCTCGAGCCCACCGAGTCCGGCGAGCGCGGCGCGATCGTCAACCTCGCCAGCGTGGCGGCGTTCGACGGCCAGATCGGCCAGGCGGCGTACTCCGCCTCCAAGGGCGGCGTCGTCGGGATGACCCTCCCGGTCGCCCGCGACCTCTCCGCCGCCGGCATCCGGCTCAACACCGTGGCGCCCGGCCTGATCGACACCCCGATCTACGGCGAGGGCGAGGCGTCGGAGGCGTTCAAGGCCAAGCTCGGCGAGAGCGTGCTGTTCCCCAAGCGGCTCGGCGACCCCGGGGAGCTCGCGTCGATGGTGGTCGAGTGCCTGCGCAACACCTACATGAACGGCGAGACCGTCCGCGTCGACGGTGGCATCCGGATGCCACCGAAGTAAACCCGCGTGCGTGCACTCGTCGGCCGACCTAGGCTGGGGTGCAGGATGACGAACGCATCAGAATTCAACCTCGACGACGAGCTCTCCGAGACCAGCGACTGGGACACCGACGACTGGGACGAAGGGGAGCTCGAGTCGGGTGACGCCGAAGCCTGGACCGACGAGCCCGACCCGGAGGAGGCCGAGAGCCTCACCGGCGGTGACCACGACCTCGCCGAGCGGCACGCCCTGCGTCGGGTCGCGGGGCTGTCGACCGAGCTCGAGGACATCTCCGAGGTCGAGTACCGCCAGCTCCGGCTCGAGCGGGTCATCCTGGTCGGCGTGTGGACCTCGGCCGCGGTCGAGGACGCCGACAACTCTCTCGCCGAGCTCGCGCTGCTCGCCGAGACCGCCGGCTCGCAGGTGCTCGACGCGCTCTACCAGCGACGGCAGAAGCCCGACCCTGCGACGTACGTCGGCCGCGGCAAGGTCGACGGCCTGCGCGAGATCGTCCAGGCGACCGGGGCCGACACCGTCATCTGCGACGGGGAGCTCGCGCCGAGCCAGCTGCGCAACCTCGAGGACCGGCTCAAGGTCAAGGTGGTCGACCGGACCGCGCTGATCCTCGACATCTTCGCCCAGCACGCGAAGTCGAGGGAGGGCCAGGCACAGACCGAGCTGGCGCAGCTGAACTACATGAAGCAGCGGCTCCGCGGCTGGGGCGGTCAGCTCTCCCGCCAGGCGGGTGGCCGGGTCGGCGCGGCCGGTGGCGGCATCGGCGGCCGTGGTCCCGGTGAGACCAAGATCGAGACCGACCGGCGCCGGATCAACACCAAGATCGCCAAGCTGCGCCGGCAGCTGAAGGACATGAAGGGCACCCGCGACACCAAGCGGCAGGAACGCCGTCGCCACCACATCCCGAGCGTGTCGATCGCGGGCTACACCAACGCCGGCAAGTCCTCGCTGCTGAACCGGCTCACCGACGCCGGGGTGCTGGTCGACGACTCGCTGTTCGCGACGCTGGACCCGACCACGCGGCGTACGACGACCACGGACGGCCGGGTCTACACGATGAGCGACACGGTGGGCTTCGTCCGGCACCTGCCCCACCAGCTGGTGGAGGCGTTCCGGAGCACGCTGGAAGAGGTGGCCGACTCCGACCTGATCCTGCACGTCGTGGACGGGTCCCACCCTGACCCCGAGGGCCAGCTGAATGCGGTGCGCGAGGTGTTCGCCGAGATCGGCGCCGACCGGGTGCCCGAGCTGGTCGTGATCAACAAGGCCGACCTCGCCGACCCGATGGTGATCGCCCGGCTCAAGCAGCGCGAGCCGCACTCGGTGGTCGTCAGCGCCCGGACCGGGGAGGGGATCGCCGACGCCCTCGCCCTCATCGAGGACGAGCTGCCGAGGCCCGACGTGGAGTTCAGCGCGCTGCTGCCCTACGAGCGTGGCGACCTGATCAACCGGCTGCACCAGCACGGCGAGATCGCCTCGATGGAGCACACCGCCGACGGCACCCTGGTCTCCGGTCGGGCCAACGAGGACCTGGCGGGCGAGCTGGCGGCGTACTCCGTCTGAACCTGGCATTGAGCGATGGTCCGTGACGTTCCGGTCGTTGATCCCACCCAATCAAGACTGAACGTCACGGACCATCCGTTCGGGGCAGAGGCACCGAACGAGCCGGGCCCGCGCGGTCGGGGGCTTTACCGCGCGGGCCCGGCTCTGTCCTGGGCCCTTCAGCGACCTTCGACGATCCGGAGAGCCAGCCGAGGGCACACCTTGACGGCCTCCTTCGCGTGGTCCATGAGCTCCTTGGTGAGGGGGCCCTTCACGATCGGGTACCCCCACTCGTCGAGGTCGACCAGCTCCGGGAGCACCTCGTGGCACAGGCCACGAGCCTCGCAGGAGGGCCAGTCGACGCGCAGCACCTGGGCCATCACGCCACCTCGAGGATCCGGGTGAAGCTGTCGCCGACCAGCTCGCGGCTTCCGGCCTTGAGGCTGCAGCGGCCGTGGGCGTGGGCCGCCACCTCGTCCGGGAAGGTCGAGAGCATCGAGTTGACCAGGCGCACCGTGCCGTCCGGGTGGGCGCAGGCGCCGCGTCGGACGACCAGGTTCGACAGCTGCTCGACGCGCTCCAGGCCGCCGTGACCGTCGTGGACGGCGGTCAGTGCCGTGGCCAGCGCAGGGAGCCCGTTGAAGCAGGGGCCGCAGCGCCCGGCGCTCTGACCGGCGAGGTACTCGACCGTACGGGTGGTGAGGGACACCGGGCAGTCCGGCGACGAGAGCACGAGACCCGCGCCGAGCGCATTGCCCATGGCGCGCATCTTGTTGACCGACACCCGGGCGCTGGCCAGGGTCTCCCAGGTCGCCCACGCTCCGTGGAATCCACCGACCATGGCCGGGAGGCCGTGGCGGTCGTGGGGGATGTAGTCGCGCAGCCGGTCGCCGTACGCCGCCTCGGCCACGATCGGCACCGAACCGGGCATGTTCATGGTGAGCAGGGTGCCGCCGGGCTCCTCGGCGGTGCCGATGGACGCGTACTCCTCCTCGCCACGCAGCACGAGCAGACCGACACGGGCCCACGTCTCGCCGTTGCTGAGCAGGGTCGGGCGGCCGTTCAGCCCCTTGATCGCCTCGGGTGCCCAGGTGGTGGCCGGCAGGTTGGGTCGACCGGAGAGCAGCTCGACGACCGCGCGGGCCTGGCCCGCGACGAAGCGGGACGAGGCCGTGCTGGTGTAGATGTTGACCCCGTCGTTCCGCTCGGCGATCGCGGCCTTCATCGCCTTGGCCGCGCCCGGTCGCTCGCCCGGCAGGACGACGTGCACCTTGCGGGTGCGCAGCGCCTTGGCGGTCGCGACCACGCCGTCCAGGACGAGGTGCGGGCGGGTGAGTGCCAGGGCGTGGTCCTTGGCGCTGGCCAGCTCGCCCTCGCTCATGTTGACGACCAGGACGGGGCGGGACCCCTTGAGGATCGTCTCCAGCTTGATGGCGAAGGGGAACGCCGCGCCACCGCGACCGCGGACCTGCATCCGCTTCACGAGTGCGTGCAGCTCCTTGCCGTTCAGGTGCGGGATCGGGCCGTACTGGGCGCGGTGGGCGGCGAGTGACGGGCCGTTCTCGATGCCGGCGAGCAGCGCCGGACCGGGACGGACGGTCACCTCCATGGGCGCCGGGACCGGAGAGGCGGGGCGCCCGTCCTCCTCACGTGTCAGGTGGGGCTCCAGGTAGGTGGTGGTCACTTCAATCCTCCAGGGGTGGTTGAACTTGTCGAGGTGCGGTCGATTACTAGGCGGCCGAGGCGAAGGGCCGCGGCGAGGGGTACGGCGATGGCGCAGACCACGGTCAGCAGCCACATGGTGTCGGTCATGTCGGTGCCGACGCCGATGCCGTGTCCGATGGCGGCGGCCCAGAGGGCGTAGGCGCTCACGTGGAGCCCGCGCCACAGGCTGTGGTTCATCCGGGTGCGGAACATGCTGGTGATGACGACGATGATCATCAGGTCGGTGGCAATGGCGCCGAAGCCGACCCAGAGGGGCTCGTAGCTCCCCACGAACGGGATGAAGACCTCCCACCAGCGGATCTCGACGAACTCGTCGAGGACCGCCGTCACGAGGTGGCCGACCAGCAGCAGGACAGAGAGGAGGGCCACGTTGCGGTGGAACGTCTGGGTGACGAACCGGGGAACCCGGCCCGCGGGGCGGCCGCCGATGGCGAGCACACCGAGGACGGTGGTGACCGTCAGCAGGACGATCGCGACGACCCCCGTGCTGCGGTTGAGGTACCAGAGGATGGGACCTTCCAGACCCAGGCTCTCCATGATGCCGGACATCAGGCTGCGCTCCTTTCGAGGTCCTCGGCCGGCCAGTTGCCGGTGCGGGTGACGTTTCCCTGGGCGTCGACGAGCCGGGCGGTGACGCCCAGGTCGCCGAGCCAACCCGTCGCCTCGTGCCCGAGGACGATGGACGCCGTGCTGGCGGTGTTGGCGGCGGTGCAGCTCGACCCGATCGCGGTCACCGTGCGCCAGGCCTCGGAGGCCGGTGCGCCGGTGCGGGGGTCCAGCAGGTGGTGGCGGACAGCGCCGCCGCGCTTCCAGCGGCGGACCTGGGTGCTCGAGGTCGCCAGGCCTCCGCAGACCAGGCCGACCAGCGCGTCGGCGGAGGCTCCGGGCTTCTCGGAGATGGCGACGTGCCAGGGGTCCCAGTCGGGGCAGGCGATCCGGATGTCTCCGCCGAGGCTGACGATGGCGGGGACTCCGAGCTGCTGCTCGATCCCGGCGGCGATCATGTCGGAGGCCCAGGCCTTGCCGACCGAGCCGAGGTCGAGAGCGGTGCCGTCCGGCACCCGGATGGCGCCGGTGTGGTCGATCCCGATCTCCTGCCAGCTGTCGAGGGACGGGCCGGGGTCGGTCCAGGGGAACTGGAGGGTGTCGGCTCGTTCGCTCAGCTGGTCGAAGTCCCGGTCGTAGCCGAGCTGGACCATCGGCCGGCCGAGCAGCGGGTGCACGAGGCCTCCGCTCTGCTTCGCGGCGTCGCACGCGGCCTCGACCGCGGCGATGAGCAGCGGGTCGACCTCGGTCCACTTGCCCGCGTTCCGGTTGGCCCGGGTCAGGTCCGAGTCGTCGCGGAACCTGCTGCAGGTCGCGTCGATGTCGGCCAGGACCCGCTTAGCGAGGCGAACGGCGTCGGCCAGGCCGCCCGGACGGCGTACCGCCAGGAAGGCGTAGGTACCGAGGGCGTCGAAGCGCGCGTGCGTCGTGGTCATGTCAGGAACCGCTGCTCGGTGCGGGCGGGGGCGGCGGGGGCGGCGGGGGCGGAGCCGGGGCTGGTGCCGGGGCGGCGGGCGCCGGTGCCGGGGCGGCCGGGGCTGGTGCCGGCGCGGAGGCCGGCGCGGCCGGAGCGGCGGCACCCGACGAGCCCGTGCTGACCGGGGCGACGGCGCCGCCCGATCCGGGGGCTGCGCTGGTCGCCGCGGCCTGCACGTACTGTGTCGTGGTCCGCGTGACGTAGGGGCGCTGCTTCAGCGTGGCGTTGGCGGCGGCGGTGGCTTCGGCGTACTTGGCCTGCTGGCGGGCGTACTTCTTGGCCCATGCCTTGGCGGCCTTGGCCTCCTCGGCGGCCTTGGCCGCCTGCTGGTCGGCGAAGTCCTGGGCGGCGACCCCGACGATCCACCCGGTGGCGGTCAGGGCTCCGGCCGTGCTCACACCGGTGACAGCGGTGACGGCGAGGCGGTAACGGTCTCGGTGGCGGTGGCTGTAGCTCATGCCACAACAGTCCTCGCGCCAAGACAAGGGCGCCTCATCGTCACATCAAGAATCTGTTATGCGAGAACCGGCTTGAGGAAGCCTTGATGTAACGGAGATGTGCCCATAGGGAAGGTCCATGTGACATCTCCGCCATGAACCTCAAAAGCATGCTCGTCGCAGGGGCCGCCACAGTCGCCGGTGTAGCCGGGGGCGTCGCGGTCTACCAAGTCACTGCACCCGCACCAACGGAGCACGCGGCCCCCGAGGCGGTCGCCGCGACTCCCAAGGCACGTGCCGCCAAGAGCGAGACACGCTATGCCCCCTGCCGCCCACCCTCGGTCCTCGAGGCCGGGAAGTGCGTCACCACAGCCGTTCGCACCGTCACCCTGCCGGCACCGGCCGCCCCGGCGCCGGAAGCGCCGTCGTCGGGATCCGGGGCTGCCGCGCCATCAGCCCCGGCACCGGCTCCCAGGGCAGTCGCCCCGGCAGCTCCGGCACCGGTCGCTCCTGCCCAGCAGCCGGCACAGCCGGCTGGCCACTCCGGCGGGCACGTCGACTACGAGGACAGCGACTGCCAGAAGTGGCACGAGGGCGACGCCGACGACGCCGAGGAAGCGCAGGACGACTACGAGGACTGCATGGAGGACAGCGCCGAAGAGCGTGAGGACGCCAGGGAGGATCGTCGCGACCGCGATGACGACGAGCGCGACGACGACGACTGACGCGGCGTCAGCTGGCGGCCAGCGGCAGGGTCACCTCGACGGTGGTCCCGCCCTCCTGACCGGGGCCGAACGTGAGGTCACCCCCGGAACCCGCCGCCGTACGACGAGCGATGTCCAGGCCCAGCCCGGTCGACCCGAGCCGATCACCGGCGCGGGAGGCCGGGCCCGGCCCGTCGTCGGAGACCACGAGTCGGACCGTCCCGTCCTCCTCGCCGAGGCGGACCGCGAAAGCGGTCTGTTCAGGGGTGTGCGCGAAGACGTTGTCGATCAGGCAGTCGACCAGGTCGGCGAGGTCGTCGGGCGCCACGGGCACCGGCAGTTCCCCGTCGGGGATCGCGATCTCGGTCGGCCGCGCCTGGTCCTCGGCGAGGACCTGCCAGAAGGCCGTCCGTTCACGCACCGTCGCGGCGAAGTCGCCGACCGTCGGCAGGTCGGTGCGCACCGGGCGGCGCGCCTCCCGGACGATGGCGTCGATGCTGCGCTGCAGCACCGCGATGTGATCGCTCAGCCGACGGGAAAGGGCGCGGTTCTCCACGGCCTCCGCGTCCAGCCGCAGCGCCGTGACCGGCGTCCGGAGCCGATGGGAGAGGTCGGCGACGGTGGCGCGCTCCGCCACCAGCAGCTCGCGGATCCGCTCGGCCAGCCCGTTGAGCGCCCGGGCCAGCTCCTTGGTCTCCTCGGTGCCCCGCACCTTGGCCCGCGCCGCGAGGTTTCCCCCGCGGAGCTCGTGGGCGATGCCGGCGACCTCGCGGAGCGGCTCGGCAAGTCGCCGACCCTGCCAGGCCGCGGTCGCCCCGGCCAGGGCCAGCAGCAGCAGGCCCAGCCCCACGATGCCCAGCCAGGCGCTGGTGACTCCCGAGTGGAGGTTGTCCGGTTCGACGCTCGTGCGGACGACCGCGGTGCCGTCCTCGGTGATCACGGGGAGCAGCACGCGTCCGCCGGAGTCGTCCACCACCTCGAACGCGTCGCCCCCGAGCGCGCGCTGCACCTCCGGGTCGTCGGGGTCGATCTCACCGGAGCCCAGCACCTCGCCGTCGACGGTCAGCACCGCCGTTCGGGCGGGGCCGCGGCCGTCGATGTTCTGGATCACCTCGGCCATCTGGTCCGGGTCGACCAGGCCGGTGACCAGGATTGCGACGTTGCGGGCCTCCTGGTCCGCGGCGGCCATCGCCCGGTCCTCGGCCAGGGTCTGCACGAGCAGGCACAGCGGGATCACGAACGAGACGACGACGGTCGTCGTGGCCGCCAGGACCAGCCATGAGATGTGTCGACGCATTCGGGCGTGCCTCCTTATCCTCGGCCGTCGCGAGCGTCGTCCAACGCGTGCGATCGCTTGACCGGGGTCCCCGCGGAATCGGGAGCGCAGCGAGCGATTCTGTGGGGTGGTGGCTTGGCGGAGGAGGGAGGCGGGCCGGAGGCCCGACGACTGACGACAACGCAGCCAGCGTGCGTGGTGGACGACGCGCAGCAGGCCATGGGATAGGGAGACACGCCCTAGTCCGGCTCGTGCTCGGGGTCGACCAGCCGCACCCCGACACCACGCACGCTGTGCAGGTAGCGCGGCTGCGCGGCGGACTCCCCGAGCTTGCGCCGCAGCCACGAGAGGTGGACGTCGACGGTTCGATCGGAGCCGCCGTACGCCTCCTGCCAGACCTCGGCGAGCAGCTCCGCCTTGGTCACGACCTGGCCGTGCCGCGAGGCGAGGGCCAGCAGGAGGTCGAACTCCTTGCGGGCGAGCTCGAGGCGCTGACCGTTGAGCGTGGCCATCCGGCTGCGTTCGTCGATGACCAGCTTGCCCACCCGCAACGGCTCGGCGACGGTGCTGGGAGCGGCCCCGGACCGCCGGAGCACGGCGCGGATCCGGGCCGCCACCTGCTCGGTCCCGAAGGGCTTGACGACGTAGTCGTCGGCGCCGTTGTCGAGCGCCTCGACCATCGTCGGGTCGTCGTCCTGTGCGGTGATCACGATGATCGGCACCTCGGACGCGGCCCGGATCATCGAGATCAGCGCGATCCCGTCGACGTCTGGCAGGCCGAGGTCGAGCAGCACCACCTGCGGATCGCCGCTCAGGACGAGCTCGAGGCCGGTCAGCCCCCGCGCGGCCGTGGCCACGGCGTGGCCGGCCTCGGTCAGGCCGCGTCGGCAGGCGATGCGGATCGCCTCGTCGTCCTCGACGACCAGGATGCGGGCCATGCCTCCACGCTATCGGCTGAGCGACCGCAGTGGCGGCCCATTGGCCTTGCGCCGCCGTCGGCTGGGAGGATGACGCGATGAGGATCACCCGGACCTACGTCCTGGCAGGCACCGCCTGGCTGGTCCTCGTGGTCGTGGGCGCGGTGCTCGTCTGGGCCGTCATTTCCCGGGCCGGCGAGAGCCTGGTGACCCAGCCCGGTCCTCCGATCGGAGAGGCCGCCCCCATCACCTCACCGCCTGAGTCTGAGCGCACCGACCGACCGAAGTCTCCCAAGCCGTCGACGAAGCGTCCCTCGTCGTCGCCGTCGGCCTCGCCGGGCGGGCCGTCCGGTGGTCCGTCCGGGCCGGGGTCACCGACGAGCACGCCCAACTCCGGTCCGACCGCGCCGGCACCGACCTCGTCCGACCCCGGTCCCGGTCCTGGGCCTGGCCCCGGGCCTGGGCCCGGTCCGGGTCCCTCGTCTTCGCCGAACAACCCGCCGCCGTCCTCGTCCCCGCCTCCGCCGAAGCCGACGCAGGACCAGGGCGTACGACGGACCTGGCAGGGGAGCGCGGGCGTCGTGACGGTGGAGTGCCGGGGGGCGACGATCTCGCTCAAGGGTGCCCAACCCAACAGCGGCTGGTCGATCGAGATCGATGAGCGCGGGCCCGCGGAGGTGCGGTCGAGTTCGACAGCAACGACGGCGACCGTCGTACCCGCGTGCAGTCGGAGTGCGTCGGCGGCGTTCCGCGGTTCGACGTTGACCGCGAGGACTGATTCCTCACTGACCCGGGAAGTGTGGCCGCCAGGCGTCGCCGGGCCGCCCCGGCACTCCCGCCAGTCGGCGGGACCGCAGTAGCCGCCAGACCCGGAGTACCGTCTGCTGGGGTTCGCGGTAGATGCCGCGGCTGGTGACCACGAGGATCCGCCACCCGTCGTCGTCGATCGCCTCGCGCCGCTCCAGATCGGATTCCCAGTTCTGCTCACGCTCGATGTGCTGGCGGCCGTCGTACTCGACGATCACGCGCACCGAGGGCCAGCTCAGGTCGTAGCGACGCAAGGGCTGGCCGTCCACGTCACGGAGGGTCAGGTTCACCTCCGGCTCGGGCAGCCCGGCCAGGACGATCAGCATTCGGAGCCGGGTCTCCATCGGGGAGTCCACCCGTTCGCGGACGTAACCCGCCGCGCGACGTGCCGCTTGCGCCCCGCGGGCCTTGCTCTGGTCGCAGGCCCGGACCAGCCCGCGCAGGGACACCTTGCCCTGCCGGACGAGGTGATCGCCGACGACCACGAGGTCGACCAGATTGAGCAGTGACGCGAGCTCGACGAACATCTGGGCCGGTGCGGAGACCCGGACGCCGTTGACGATCGTGACCTCCGGTCGCGGGTTGACGTGGGGCACGACGCCCTGCGGCCGCCGCCGATGACGCTTCTCGGTGACCGTCACGTGCTCGTCCGGTGCGTGGGCACGGGCACCCGTGGTCCGGGCCGCCGACAGTGGCTGGCGTAGGCGGTGCTGTCGAAGAGGGCGAGGGCAGCCTCCGCACGCATCGTCGGGGTCACCTCCACATCCGCGGCGACGTACACGCCGAACAGGATCCGCTTGAACTTGCCGACGCGGGCTCGAGCCGGGTCGTTCCCGGCGGCACGCCCCTGGGCGCGGGTGAAGGGACGGCTGGTGTCGAGCGATGGTTCGGCCACGACCGGACCATTCCCCTGCGGCCGCGGACCGCTGCTCAGTTGTCCACAGGCCCGTACGACGTGCGCTGTGCGTGATCATCCGGGCCGGAGCGAACGTGGATGCCGAACGATCGAACACTGCGCAATCGATGCGCCGCCGACGCGGGCGGGCCGCAACCATGTCGGCGGGCGCGGTTAGTGTTCGCAGGTGCCCCTGACCGCCCCGAGCGAGACCGCCGGGGACACCGCTGCCCGCGACGTGACCGTCGAGGAGGTCCTCGCGACGGCGGTGGAGGCCCTCGGCGGCCAGGAGCGTCCGGGCCAGGTGGCGATGGCCGAGGCGGTGGCGACGGCGATGTCGAGCGGCCAGCACCTGCTCGTCCAGGCCGGCACCGGCACCGGCAAGTCGCTGGCCTACCTCGTCCCGAGCCTGCTCCATAACCGCCGGGTCGTCGTCGCCACGGCCACCCTGGCGCTGCAGCACCAGCTGGTCGAGCGCGACATCCCACGCCTGGTCGAGGCGGTCGGTGACCGGGTGGATGCCAGCTACGCCGTGCTCAAGGGCCGCTCCAACTACGCCTGCCTCCACCGCATCCGCGAGGGCGTCCCCGACGACCAGGGCACACTGGTCGACGTGCCCGCCGGGTCGACGGGCCAGAAGGTGCTCGAGCTGCGCAAGTGGGCCGAGGAGGAGACCGAGGGCGGCGGCAGCGGCGAGCGCGACCGGGCCCCGCGCCACACCGACCGTGAGTGGCGGCAGGTCAGCGTCAGCCACCGCGACTGCCTGGGTGCCGCGAAGTGCCCGTTCGGCGCCGAGTGCTTCGCCGAGCTCGCGCGGGAGAAGGCGCACCGCAGCCACCTGGTCGTCACCAACCACTCGCTGCTCGCGATCGACGCGATCGAGGGCGTCCCGATGATCCCCGACTACGACGTGGTGGTCATCGACGAGGCCCACGAGCTGGTGGCCCGGGTGACCCAGGCCGCCACCGACGAGCTCGCCGTCTCCGACGTCGAGCGAGCGGCCCGGCGGTCCCAGCGCCACGTCGACGGCTCCGAGGCCGATGACCTGGCCGACGCAGCCGACGCGCTCGCCGATGCCATGTCGGCCGCGTCACCCGGACGGTTCGACACCATCCCGGAACAGATGGCCGACGCGCTGGTCCTGGTGCGCGACGCCGCGCGGGCGTGCCTGTCGGCGTACCCCAAGGACTCCGACGAGGCCGACGCCGGGCTCACCCAGGCGAAGGGGTCGGTGCAGGAGGTCTTCGTCAATGCCGAGCGGATGGCCGCGGACCGGGAGTCAGACGTCCTGTGGCTGGCCGAGGGTGGGGAGCGGTTCCCGCCGAAGCTGTGCGTGGCGCCCCTCCAGGTCTGGGGCGAGATGCGCGACAAGCTGCTCTCGGACAAGACCGCCGTCCTCACCTCGGCGACCCTGATGCTCGGCGGCGACTTCTCCGCGCTCGCGACCAGCGTCGGGCTCAAGCCGGCCGAGCGGGTGGTCGACTCCGAGCCGGTGGTCGAGCTCGACGCCGACGGCGCCCTGCCGTGGCGGGGTCTCGATGTCGGGTCGCCGTTCGACTACGGCCAGCAGGCGATCCTCTACGTCGCCCGCCACCTCCCGCCGCCGGGGCGCGACGGGCTGGGGGAGGCCCAGCTGCGCGAGATCGCCGAGCTGGTCGACGCGTCCGGGGGCCGCACGCTCGGCTGTTCTCCTCGCGGCGCGCGGCCGAGACGGCCGCGGAGGCGGTGCGCGAGCAGCTGCCCCACCTCACGACGCTCGCGCAGGGCGACGCGCAGCTGCCCGAGCTGGCCAAGCTGTTCGTCGAGGACCCCCACACCTGCCTGTTCGGAACCCTCAGCCTGTGGCAGGGCCTCGACGTGCCGGGCGAGACCTGCCAGCTGGTGATCATCGACCGGATCCCGTTCCCGCGACCCGACGACCCGCTGATGTCCGCGCGCCAGCGCGCGGTCGAGAAGGCCGGCGGCAACGGCTTCATGCAGGTCGCGGCCACCCACGCCGCCCTGCTCCTCGCCCAGGGGTCGGGCCGGCTGATCCGCACCTCCACCGACCGTGGCGTGGTCGCCGTGCTCGACCCGCGGCTCGCGACCGCCCGCTACGGCAGCTTCCTCAAGGCCAGCCTGCCGCCGATGTGGACCACCACCGACCCGGCCGTCGTACGCAAGGCGCTCTCGCGGCTCGCCGCCGACTGACGCCCTGGTCACCGTCGCCGACGTATGACGCCTGGACGATGGTGGTCCCGCAGTCGTCGCCCGTGAGGGCTCAGCCCGTCGCGGTGGGGGCCATGGCTGACCGCTCGGCGAGGCACCGCTCGCGTTGCTCGCCGGCGGCGCCGCGCGGCTCGCAGCAGGGCGATGACCTCGCGCGGTCCGGCCCGGGGCGTCGTTACCAGTGGGTGCAGGTCGAGGACCTGCAGCATCCGCGTGCGCGGCGCGGAGCTCCTCCCGACCGCCGCTCGGGGTCCTGGCGCAGGACGTGCCAGGTCAGGTCCAGCGTCCGCTGCACGAGCGGTGACCCCGCGGTCGCCGGGCCGCCGCGCGGCGCGTGCATCCTGCCAGGCGCTGCCGTCGAACAGCCGGTACGCCGCCTACCGGGCGATGCTGGCCGACGACCTCGATCTGGTCGTCCACGTCGGCGACTACACCTACGAGCGCAGGAACGACGAGACGCTGGCCGACTCCGCACCAACCACGCGCGGCACAAGCTCTCGCCCGACCTGCAGGCGGCGCACTCGGCGTTCCCCTTCGTGGTGACCTTCGACGACCACGAGATCGAGAACAACTGGCCGACGAGCTCTCCCAGCCCGACAACGAGCCGTCCAACGAGCGCAGTCGATTCATCGAGCTCCGTGCCAACGCCTTCCAGGCCTACTACGAGCACCTCCCGCTCCGGCTGCCGCAGCGACCCACGGGCCACCCGCGGCTTCAACGACCGCACCGACCAGGCACGCTCGCCACCTTCCACGTGCTCGACACCCGGCAGTACCGCTCCGACCAGCTCACCGAGGCCTTCCCCGGCGGTCCGGTGCACCCGGGCGTCGACGACCCTTCGCGACGCTCCTCGGCGACGAGCAGGAGCGCTGGCTCTTCGCCAACCTGGAGCGGTCACGCGCCCGCTGGAACCTGGTCGCCCAGCAGACGATCATGGCGCAGGTCGACTACGACGGTGGGCCGGCCTGAGCATCAACCACGACCAGTGGGACGGGTACGCCGTCTCCCGCAACCGGTTCCTCTCCTTCGTCGAGCAGGCCCGCCCGGCCAACCCCGTGGTGCTGTCCGGCGACTGGCACTCCGCCTGGGTCGCCGACCTGCGCCGCGACTTCTCCCGCCCCGAGACGCCCGCGCTGGCCACCGAGTTCGTCGGCACCTCGATCAGCTCCGGCTGCGGCTGGGCGGCAGCGGTGAAGGAGGCCCGGCCGAACAACCCGCACGTGAAGTACCTCAACCCCGACCTGCGCGGCTACACCCGGCTCACCGCCACCCCCGAGGCGCTCCGCGCCGACTACCGCGTGGTGCCGTCCGCCTCCGACCCATCGGGTCTGGCGACCACCGACAGCAGCTGGGTCGTGGAGCCGGGCCGACCCGGCGCGGTGCCCGCCTAGCCGGACGTGCTGGCGGTCAGCGTGCGGGACGCCTCGTCGGGCGCCGGCCCAGCCGGTCAGTTCGGCCCCGAGCAGGTCGCGCCCGTCGTACCCGCCCGCCGGCCGGCCCACCCCGAAGAAGGACGCCACCGTCGGCGCGACGTCGACGGTCCGGGCGAGTGCCGAGGAGGACGAACGCCGGGGCACGGCCGGGTGGCCGCCGCCGATGAAGAAAGGGATCGGACGGGTCGCGGGATGGCCGTGGTTGCCCGGGATCGGGTTGCCGGACGGGTCGGGCTCCGTGAACCGCCAGCCGGCCTTGCAGTACACGACGACCTCGCCCGCCTCCGGGCCGAGCCGCAGCCACTCCGCGCGACGGTCGTGGGCGACCAGCACGCCGGCCTGTCGCTCGGCCACCTCCCGCATCCGGCGCACGGCGCTGTCGCGGTCACCAGCCGGCCCGGTCCAGTAGAGGAGGTCGGCGCCGCCGTTCTCGGCCATCGTGACCTTGCCGGCCAGGAACGGGTCGTCGTCCAGCGGGCCCGCTCCAGGCTGATCACGCTGGTCGGGCGCCGACCAGTCCATCGAGTGGTCGGCCAGCACGATCACGACCGAGTGCTCCCAGCGGCCGCTCGACCTGCAGCAGGTCCACGAGCCGCCGACCTGGGGTCGGTGTCGGCCAGGCCCTGCCGCCGCGGAGGTCGTAGGCCGGTGACGCCCGCGAGCCCTAGCCGGTGTCGACGGTTGCGAACACCAGGCGCGGTCGATCCTCGACCATCGCAGCCCACGTCCACCGTGACTCTCGGGTGCTGCCCGCTGACCGGGACGATCGGCTCCGGCTCCCAGCGGTGGGTGGCCCGGTCGCCGAAGACGCCGTAGAGGTACTCCTTGCGACAGCACCGTCCCGGTCGTGAAGCCGGCCTCGTTCAGGCGCCGATCACGGTGCCGGCAGCGCGATGTCGCGCTCCGGTCCATGTCGCGGGTCTCGCCGCAGCGGCGCGGTCGTAGATCGAGTTCGCCGGGACGCCGGTGCGGTCTGGCCGCAGGCCGGTCATCATCATCACGTGGTTGGGGATCGTCTCCATCACCGGCAGCGACGTCGCCCGCGGGTAGTTGAGCCCGCCGGTGCGGAGCTCCGCCAGCCGGCGGGTCAGCGTCGGCGTGATCTCGTCCGGGCCGGCAGCCGTCGACCACCAGCACGTAGGCCCGCTTGCGCGCCCGCTCGCGGCGGCCGCCGGCGACCGGCGGCGCGTCGAGAACAGGCACGTCGCACCGCCGGCGGCGCCCGCGGTGACGAAGGTCCGCCGGGTCGGCCTCGGGGTGCGCTCATCGCGCACCGGCCTGTCGACGGGTCGCACCTTCTGCCGGTGCGTCCGACGTCGGGTGGCCCACGACGTCGGTCCACGGTGATCGTGGCGTCGCGGTCGGCCCGGTCGCTGATCGACGAACCAGTCCATCTGCGCCCGCTGCGGCGGTCAGGTCGAGGACCGAGAAGCCGTGGTCGTCGAAGTTGAGGTACTTCACGTGCCGGTTGTTGGCCTTGATCCCCTCCTCGACCGCGACGCTCGTCGTGCGCGGCGGCGTGCCGGTGATGTCCTTGAGGTTGTTCGAGGTCACCGAGCTGCACACGAACTCGCGCGGCCGACGGACGGCGCCGAGCCGGGTACGTCGACGGCGTCGTAGCGGCAGCTCGCAGGCCCAGCCGGAGTGGATGTCGCCGGTGATGAACACGCGCGTCGCTGCACCCCGCGGTCGCGGATGTGGTGCGAAGACCTCGGCGCCGGTCGGCGGTGTAGCCGTCCCACTGGTCGACGTTGTAGGGCAGCGCCGTCCTCGGGCAGCAGCCCGGTCACGTCGTTGACCGGGCCGACCAGGTCGTCGGGCAGCGGCGGCGAATCGACGGCGCGATCATCAGGGTGCCGACCAGTTCCTCTCTCGGTGGCAGCGATCTGACACTCCACTGCCTCCACTGTGATCGTCGCTCCGGGTCGCTCACCCGCCGTCGGGGCGAGGGGCCGGCGGGCCGGGCTGCTCGACCTGCTCGTCGCGGTAGGTGCGCAGGTCGAGCATGCTCAGCTCGGCCAGCCGTGCCGAACTGCAGCCGCCGGAACAGCCGGGCGCCGTCGCCCAGCCTGGCGGTGCCGTCCATCCGCACCGGCATCCACTCGTCGAACGCGCGGTGGGCGCGCGCCCGGCGCTCGAGGTAGTCGCCCTCGCTCGGACTGGTGGTTCTCGGCGCCCTCGCCGCCACTGGTCGTTGGTGACCTCGTGGTCGTCCCAGGTGACGATCCAGGGGAACTTCGCGTGCGCGTCCTGCAGGTCGGGGTCGCGTCTTGTACTGCGCGTGCCGCTGCCGGTAGTCGGCCAGCGCGACCATCTCCCGGGCCGGCTCGTGCGGGCCGGACGTCGACGTTGTCCTGACCCGTAGCCGTACTAGCCCGGGCGCCGTACTCGTAGAGGTAGTCGCCGAGGTGCATCACCGCGTGCAGGTCGTCCCGCGCGGCCAGTCCGCGGTAGGCGCGAGAACCAGCCGGCCTGCCAGTTGGCGCAGGAGACGACGCCGAAGCGCAGGTTGCTCGGGCAGCGCGTCGGCGGCCGGGCGCCGTGCGGGTGCGGCCGATCGCGGCTGGTGGCGCCCGTCGCAGCGGAACGGTAGGAGTACAAGGGCGTGGTCGGCCGGGGGCCGGATCAGGTCACGAGGGTGGACGACACGACGTCAGGGCAGGACCCGGATCGTGAACTGCTGGGTTGCCGACTGGCCGCTGCTGTCGTTGACCCGCACCGTGAAGGTGAAGGTGCCCGCCGTGGTGGGGGTGCCGAGGACCCGCCCGGGGGAGGCCTGCACGGAGAGGCCGGGCGGAAGGGTTCCGGCCACGTGCGTCCAGCGGTACGGCTGTACTCCGCCACCCGCGAAGAGGCCGGTCTCGTAGGCGACGCCGACGTTGCCGTCACGGAGCTGGTCGGTGCCGTTGGTGACCACCAGCGGGGCCGCCGGGTCCACGGTCAGGGTGAAGGTCCTGGTGGCGCTGTTGCCGGCCTGGTCGCGCACCCGGACGGTGAAGGTCGTGGTCTGGACCCGCGTCGGGACTCCGGTGACCGCGGTGGTGCGGGACAACCGCAGGTCGTTGCCGGCGAACCGGAGCCCGTCCGGCACCCGGCCGTTGACGAGCGACCAGCGGTACGGCGTGCCCTGGCCGCAGCACGCCTCGATGAACCCGGCGTAGTTCTGCCCGACCTGCGCGTTCGGGAGCGGGGATTCCGTGATGATCCGGAGCAGCGACTGGGAGGTGACGGTGAGCACCGCCGAACGGGTGACCCCGTTGTAGGTGGCGGAGATGGTGGCCGTGCCGACCGCGGAGGCGTTGATCGAGACCTGGAAGGCACCGGTGGAGCTGTTGGCCGGCACCGTCACCGTGGCCGGCACCGTGGCGATCGAGGTGTTGCTGCTCGCGAGCGAGACGGTCGCCCCACCGGTCGGTGTCAGCGCGGTGAAGGTCAGCGTGGCGGACGTGCTCTGCGTCCCCGTCTGGACGGTCGAGGGACTCAGGGTGATCGAGTCGAGAGCGCCACCGGGCTGCGGCGGGGGAGGTGGGGTGACGGTGATGGTGGCCGTGCGGGTGACCCCGTTGTACGTCGCGGAGATCACCGACGTGGCGGTCGCCGAGACCGGACTGGTGGACACGAAGTTCACCACCACCCTGCTGTTGACTCCCTCGGGCACGGTCATGCTGGCCGGCACCGTCGCCACAGCGGTGTTGCTGCTCGAGAACGAGACGACCGCCCCTCCCGCGGGAGCGTTCGCGGTCAGCGTCACGGTCGCAGAGCTCGAGGATCCTCCCTGCACGCTGGCCGGGCTGAGGCTGACAGTGTCCAGCGTGGCGGTCGGCGCCGGCGGCGCAGGAGCGGTGATCGTCAGGGTGGCCGTTCGCGTGGTCCCGTTGCGTGTCGCGGAGATCACCGACGTGGTGGTCGAGCTGACGGCGCTGGTCGCGACCGAGGACGTCGTGGCCGAGGTGGCCCCGGCGGGGACGGTCACCGATGCCGGGACCGTGGCTGCGGCGGTGTTGCTGCTCGCGAGGGCCACGACGGCGCCGCCGGGCGGGGCGGCGGCGGTGAGGGTCACCGTGGCCGAGCCCGTGTCGCCTCCTGGCAGGGTCGCGGGGTTGAGGCTGATCGAGCTGAGCGAGGCGGCGGTCACCGTGCAACCCGCGAGCCGGGCGGTGGCGGGCGTCGCCGAACCGTCGTTCACGTCCACGGTGCAGTCGGCCGGCGGCGTGTAACCGGACCGCTCGATCCGGAACCTCCCCGAGCCGTCGCTGGTGCCCATCTGGACGCCGTCGACGGTGATCGTGCGGTTGGCGGCTGCGGTGCCCTCGATCCGGAGCCGGTCGCCGCTGACCTCGGCCCGGGTGACGCTGACGGCGGCATGGGCCGCGCCGGCGACGGCGATCGAGATCACGGTCGCGAGGGCGACCAGGATCAACGCGAGCCTGCTCCGACGACTGGTCATCTCCGCCTCCTGGAGGACAGTGACGAGCACGACTTCGGGCCCGTCCCTAGCCTGATGGTCCTCGCTCCGGCGTCCCCGCGCGATCCAACAATGGTCCTAGTACCTGCCAGGAGGCAGCAGGCACGGGCACCGGTGGTCGGACGCCAGGCGGCCCAAGGTCAGCCCTGTCCGGTCTGGGCGATGATCCGCTGGGTCAGGTCGGCGTCGCGAACGGGGCACCATCCAAACCCGGCTCACCGACATTCGGGACAATCCAGGGCGCACTTCGCCACCGGCGTCGGAGGTCAGCGGACGACGATGGCCCGCACGCGCGAGGTCAGGTCGTCGTCGCGTGGTGCGCCGAAGCAGGAGTACGGCGACAGCGCGCGCACCCAGCAGCGGGTGCGGGTGCTGGCGTTGACCAGCGTCACCTCGACGCGGGACACCTCGCCCTCGAGGAGGGGGGCGTTGAGCGCCCCGACGCCGATCCGGTTCAGGCTGACGAATGAGGACGGGAGGGCCACGTCGCCGAGGTAGGCCGTCACCACCGCGAGCGACCCACGGCTGGTGCCGGCCATGTCCACGTTGACGCGCAGCCGGGAGGTCGGTGAGACCGGGCCGGTGGGGGTGAACCGGAGAGTGGCGCTGCTCAGGTGGTCGAGCTCGCGGGACATCCAGCCGGTGCCGTCACCGGGCCCGAGCACGCGGCTGCCGCTGAGTGGGGCGCTCGGATAGGAGTTGTCGGCGCCCTCGGCGTAGGCCTCGGCCGGTCTGCGGTTGGCGTCGGCGAACCGGGCGAACCGTCGCGCAAACGACTCACCCCGGGCGGCCAGCGTGGCGCGGACGGCCTGCAGCGAGTACATGTCGCGGGCCCCGGCCGATCCGTCGGCACGCTCCCACATCTGCCGCACCAGTGATGGCATGCCGACGCCGGTGGGGAACTGCTCGGTGAGGTAGCGGAAGTAGATCCAGTCGCCGTACTGGTGCAGCCCGCCGAGCTCGAACTTGTCGAGTGGGACCAGCGGCCGGCGGAGCGGCCCGCGACGGAGGTACTGCAGGTTGTCGTTGATGTCGTCGAAGATCTCGTCCTCGGCCCAGGTGGCGGTGGCCTCCATGAACCAGGAGTCCTCGAAGGCGTCGTAGGCGAACTGGACCGCGTGGAAGTACTCGTGGGCGGCGGTCACCTGCATGTTCTCGAGCGGCGTGAGGGAGGGGAACTGTCCGGCCCGGTAGTCGTTGTCGAGCACGCAGTAGGCCCAGGCGTCGAAGGGTCCGTCGGGGCGGAAGTTCTTCTCGCTGGTGCAGAAGCCGTAGAGCCCCTGTGCGCCCACGTCGCGGATGTAGATGTCGGTCTTGTGGTTGCCGCCCCGGGTGCCGTCGCGTCGCGGTGGGCGGTAGCCGGCGGCGACGTACCGCCGGTGCACGCTGTCGACCGTGATCCGCACGTCGTCGATGTAGTCGGAGATGCCGTTGGCGTCGGTGTCGGCGCGCCTGACCGTGGCGGGGTTCCAGTGCACGCAGATGCGCTGTGTGCAGGTACGCCGGTTGGCGGCGGGCCGGCTGAGGAACGCGTCGGCCTCGCTGCGGGCGGCACCGGTGAGCTCACCGCGTCAGTGGTTGGCCCTGCCGGCGGGCGAGTGCCTCGAGCAACGAGTACTCGCGTGCGGTCAGCTCGACGCGCGCACCGCCGACGGTGCAGCTCATGTCCATCGTGTCGAGCACCATGTCGCCGACGACGATCCGTGACGATGACCGCGTCGGGTTGGTGCGGCGGATCAAGGCATTGATGCGGGCGATCAGCACGGTGAAGCTGAATGGCTTGGTCAAGAAGTCGTCGGCACCGAGGTCGAGCCCTTCGGCTTCGTCGTCGTCGCCATCCTTGGCGGTCAGCATGAGGATCGGCGTCGTGAAGCCATCCTCGCGCAGGGTCCGGCAGATCACGTAGCCGTTCATGCCGGGCAGCAGGATGTCGAGCACGATCACGTCGTACGGAAACTCGCGAGCACGCCACAGGCCGTCCAACCCGTCATGGGTGATGTCGACGTCGAACCCCTCGGCGCGCAACCCGCGTTGAACGGCGTCGGCCATCGCCTCGTTGTCCTCGACCACCAGCACACGCACCCGAGCGATTATGGCGGCCAACGGATGAGAGCGTGATGAGAGGGCCCACCCGATCATGAGAGCGCTCTCATCTGCTCTCATCATCGCCTCATCGTCGCTCGCGCATCGTTGCGCCATGGACGGCCACGGGGCCGTCCTGAGGAGGTACGGAGATGATCGGACGGAACCGGCGAGTTCCAGCGCTGATCGGGATGGTCTGTCTGGCGGCGACGGCAATCGGCCTCGCCGGCTGCGGCGACGGTTCAGCGGACGGCGATGAGGGAGGCGTGGCGACGATCGCCGCGTCCGAGGCAGCAGACGAGTCGACGTCGGACACGGACCCGACGTCGGATGACGACGCCGAGGCCCCCACCGACATGGACGAGGCCTTCGAACTGTTCAACGACTGCATGGCCGAGCTGGGCTTCGAGATCGACGCCGCGGGTCCTGGATCCGACAGCGGCGAAGTGATCGTCGAGGGCGGCTCCAGCTCGGCGGAGGCCGGTGAGGGTCCGGTCATCATGGGCCCCGGCGGCGTGCGGATCGACCCGGAGGACGCCGAGAAGTGGGAGGAAGCGAACGAGACGTGCTCGGTGCACCTGGCCAACGTCCAGGACGAGCTGACCGATGTGTCGCCCGAGCAGCAGGCGGCCATGGAGGACGCGGTGCTCCGAGTGCAGGAATGCATGCAGGAGAAGGGCTTCGACGTGCAGATGTCGGTCAGCGTCGGCGGAGGTCCAGGAGTCGCAGACGCAGGAACACCACGACGAGGACGCACCGCCGAGAGGGCGAGCCGATCAACCCCGACGACATCGATCGCGAGGCGCTCGATGCAGCGACTCGCGAGTGCAACGCCATCTTCGACGAGTACGACGAACTCGACGACATGCCCGTGCCCGGCCGATGAGACGGCGGCGGAAGCTCATCGTCGTCGGGGTCGTGCTGGTCGCGGTCGCCGGCGGTGGCACGTGGTGGGGTCTGGACGGCAGCGCCGACGGTGAACCATCGGCGCAGGCGGAGACGACCGACGACGAGGCGACGGAGACCGAGGAGATCACCCGAGGTGATCTGGCCAGCGAGTTCGACTTCACGGGTGAGGTCAGCTTCGGTGACGAGTGGTCGCTCCCGCTGGCGCCGGGCGGTGTGGTCACTCGCAGCCGAGCCGCCGGCGAGACCGTCGACTTCGGTACGGCCCTCATCTGGGTCGACGACAAGCCGGTGGTGCTCGCCCGGGGCGATGTCCCGATCCATCGTGAGCTGGCGCTGACCGGCACTCGCATGACCGGCGCCGACGTGACCCAACTGCAGGAGTTCCTGGTCTCGCAGGGATACGACGACGAGGGACAGCTGACAGTGGACGGTGAGTTCGGGACGACGACCCGCGATGCCGTCAAGCAATGGCAGGAGGCCTCCGGACTGCCGGACACCGGACGAGTCGATGCATCGCAGCTGGTCTTCACCCCGGCACCGTTGCGGCTCGCGTCGGACCATCGCGTCGGCACGACCTTCGACGGCATCACGGTCACCGAGGCGACCGCCACCGTCACGACCGAGACGAGCACCCGAGACCGCTCGGGACTGCCGGTCGGCGGTCAGGTGTCGATCGAACTGTCCGATGGCAGCGAGCTGACGGGCGTCGTCAGCGATCAGGAACGCGTCATCGAACCCGACGGGTCGACCCTCTGGCGATCGACCATCGACGTCGACGGCGTGTTGGGCAGTGACGAGACGTCGGTGCTGATCACCAGCGAGGTGGTCGAGGTGTCGAACGTGCTGATCGTCCCGGTGTCGGCATTGCTGGCCGTCGCCAACGGTGGCTTCGCTGTCGAGATCGAGGACGCCTCGGGTTCGCGACTGGTTCCCGTCGAGGTCGGCGTCGTCGTCGACACGCTCGCCGAGATCTCGGGTGCCGTCGAGGCCGGCGACCGAGTCGTGGTGGCCACGTGAGCCGACAAGCGGTGCTCGAGCTCGACGACGTCGTCGAAGCACTTTCCCGGCAGCCCGCCGGTGAGAGCGCTCGACGCTGTCAACCTGACGATCACGGCCGGCGAGCTGACAGCCCTCATCGGGCCGTCCGGCTCGGGCAAGTCGACGCTGATGAACGTGATCGGCACGCTCGATCGGCCGACGGCCGGCGAGGTCCGCATCGACGGCGTGGCGACGACGTCGTTGTCCGACGCAGCCCTCGCCGGACTGCGCGCCGCTCGTGTCGGCTTCGTGTTCCAGCAGTTCCACCTGCTGGAGGGCGCCGACATCGTCGACAACGTCGCCGCCGGCCTGCTGTACCGCGGGGTCCGTCGCGGCGAGCGCCGCAAGATGGCCGCCACGGCACTCGAGCGTGTCGGGTCTGGGACATCGGTTGCAGCATCGCCCGCCGCAACTGTCGGGTGGCGAACGGCAACGGGTGGCCATCGCCAGGGCGATCGTCGGCGAGCCGGCCATCGTGCTGGCCGACGAGCCCACGGGCAACCTCGACAGCACCACGTCGTGGTCGATCATCGACCTCATGCGCGGCCTGCACGCCGACGGCGCAACGATCATCGTCATCACCCACGACACCGAGTTGGCCAACAGCTTCACGCGGCAGGTGGCCATGCGTGACGGCCGCATCATCAGCGACAGCCGACCAACCGTCGACGATCGACAGTCCGACGACTTGGTGTTGACATGAGGCTGCTCCGAAGGAGACGTTCCACGTGGAGGTCGGTCGTCCGACCGGCCGACGTGGTGGGTGTCGGTCTGTACGGTCTTCGGGGCCGTACAGGCCGATCGATCCTGACCGCGATCGGGATCAGCATCGGCATTGCGTCGATCGTGGCGGTGTTCGGGATCTCGGCGTCGAGCAAGGCCGATCTCCTGGCCCAGATCGATGATCTGGGCACCGATCTGCTGGTGGTGCAGGCCGGCAACAGTGTGTTCGGCGACGAGTCGAAGCTGCCGGCCGACTCGACGGCGATGATCCGCCGGATCACGCCCGTCAACACTGCCGCGGCCATCTCGGGGTTGAGCACCGAGGTACAACGGAACGAGTTCGTCGACGACAACAACGGCATCGACGTCCTGGCCACCGAGCCAGAGTTGTTCGACACGATCGAGGGCTCGCTCGCCCAGGGTCGCTTCCTCGACGCCAGCACGTCGACCCTGCCGACGGTCGTCCTGGGCGCCGTCGCCGCCGAGCGGCTGGGCATCACCGACCTCTCCGGCTCGCCGACGGTCGAGATCGCCGGGCGACCGTTCGCGGTCATCGGCATCCTCGATCTGTTGCCGTTGCATCCCGATCTCGATCGCTCGGTGTTCGTCGGCAACGGGGCGGCGAGCACGTACTCTGGGTTCTGAGCTGTATCCGACGCGGATCTACCTGCGCACCGATCCGCGGCACATCGATGCGGTGCGCGCGGTGCTCGGCCGCACCGTCAATCCGACCGCACCGAACGAGGTGAGCGTGTCCCGGCCCTCCGATGCACTCGAAGCCACGGGCTCGTGTCGACGAGGGTCTGCAGCGTCTGCTCATCGGTCTGGGACTCGTCGCGCTGGGTGTCGGTGGAGTCGGCGTGGCCAACGTCATGGTCATCTCGGTGCTCGAGCGGCGGACCGAGATCGGTCTGCGCCGTGCGCTCGGGGCGACCCGACGTCACATCGGGTTGCAGTTCTTGGTCGAGTCGGCGACGCTGACGACCCTCGGTGGCATCACCGGTGCCAGCCTGGGCGCGGCGGTCACGTACCTGTACGCCCGGCATCAGGACTGGACCGTCTCGATCCCGACGGCCGTCCTGGGAGCGGCCGTCGCGGCCGCCTTGGCGCTCGGGGCCGCTGGCCGGGCTGTATCCCGCTGCTCGGGCGGCGATGATGAACCCCGCCGATGCCGTCAGGCCGACCGGCTGACGTGTGGCCGGCCGATCGGGAGCCGCTGGCGCCCACGTTGGGCGTGAGCGACTCCCGCTACGGGTCAACTACCGGCATCTCGAGGACGACGCGCACGCCGAGCAGGCGCACCGGGCGGAGCTCGCCGAATCGGGCGAGCACGATCATCGCCGTGGCCGCGACGTCGTCCGGGTCGGTGGTCGGCGCGGGCAAGCTTGCTGATCTTGGTGCGCGTGAAGAAGTTCGACGTGCGCACCTTCACGGCCACGTGCGTGACGCGCCGGCCCTCGGCGACCACCGCGGCCGTCACCTCGCGGGCCAGCCGTTCGACGTGGGCGGCGACCGACGTCGGCATCGGCGACGTCGCTGGTGAAGGTCTCCTCCTTGCTGCGCCCGCGGGCGACGTGCGGTTCGTCGACGATCGGGGAGTCGTCGCCACCGAGGCCGAGCACGCGCAGGTGCGGACCGATCGTCGGGCCGAAGCTGCGGGCGAGCTGCTCGTGATCGGCGCGGGCGAGGTCCTCGACGGTGACGATGCCGAGCTCGCCCAGGCGTGCTGCGATGCGCGGTCCGATGCCCCAGATCGCGGTGACCGGCTTGGCGCCCATCGTCGGGATCCACTCGCGACGCGTCAGCCGGGCGACCCCGCCCGGCTTGGCGAACCCGGTCGCCGTCTTGGCCAGCAGCCGCGTCTCGCCGATGCCGACCGCGCACGACAGGCCGGTCGTCGGCGGCGACCCGCGCCTTGACCTCGTGGGCGAACGCCTCCGGGTCGTCGGTGGTCGACGCCGAGGAACGCTTCGTCCCAACCCCACACCTCGACCGTCGCCGGGAAGCGTGCGCAGCGTCGCCATCACCTCGGCCGACGCCGCGTCGTAGGCCGGCACGGTCCGACGGCAGGAACACCGCGTCGGGACAGCGCCGCAACGCCTGGCCGAGCGGCATGCCCGAGCGGATGCCGAACGCACGCGCCTCGTACGACGCCGTGGCGACGACCTGGCGCGGCCGGCGCGGGTTGCCGTCGCCGCCCACGACGACCGGCAACCCGGCGAGCTCGGGCCGGCGGCGCACCTCGACCGCGGCGAGGAACTGGTCGAGGTCGACGTGCAGGACCCAACTGCTCGGCGATTCGGCCATCGGCAGTCAGGATGCCATGCCACCGTGCGTCCACATTGCGAGTCGCGCACTGCGAAGTAGTGTCACGCGCATGGAGCGGGTGCCGGTGACGAGCGTTCGCGCCATCTTGTTCACCGACATGGTCGGCTCGACCGAGCTGCGCAGCAGGCTCGGCGACGACCGTGCCGACGCGCTGCGACGGGTGCACGACGACCTGCTCGGCGCGATCGTGTCGGCACCATGGCGGCACGGTGCTGCGCTGGACCGGCGATGGGCTGAAGGCCGAGTTCGCATCGGCGTCGGCGGCGCATCGCGGCGGCGATCGCGATGCAGCGGGCCGTGGCGAGGTACGGACGCGGCGGCCGCATGCGGTTGCCCCGTTCCAGATCCGGATCGGGATCAGCGTCGGCGAGGTCACCACGAGGACGGCGACATCCACGGCGTCGCGGTCATCGAGGCCGCCCGGCTCGAGGCACTGGCCGCGCCCGGTGAGATCCTGGCGACCGACCTCGTCGCAGCGGCTCGGACAGCGGCGAGTCGACGCGGGTTTCGAAGAGGTCGGGTCTGCGAACGCTGAAGGGGCTCGACCACGCCGTCGCAGGTCGTGCGGGTCGTCGATGTCGCCGACGATGCGTCGGCCCGACCGATGCCCGATGGCGCTCGTCGCTCGACCGGCGCTTCCCGCTGGTCGGCCGATCGCGGCGACCTCGCCGCGGCGGTCGACGCGATGGAACGCAGGTCGAGGCCGGTGCCGACGACGACCGTGCTCGTCGACGGGTCAGCCCGGCATGGGCAAGTCTCGGTTCATCGCCCATCTCGCCGAGATCGCCCACGCTGACGGGGCGCTGGTGCTGGCCGGCGTCTGCGACAGCGATCTCGCCGTGCCGTACCAACCGTTCGCGATGGCCTTCGAGCGACGCGCCGTCGCTCGACGACGAGCTCGCGGCCGCGGCTCGGAACGCGGAACGGGGCCGCTCGGGCCCGCTGTTCCCCTCCGGCGCGCAGTCGGGCCGACGAAGCACGGGCCGTCGGCGCGCTTCGAGCTGTTCGAGGCGGTGGTCGAGCTCATCGACCGGCTCGCCCACGACCAGCCCGTCGTCCTGGTGCTCGAAGACCTGCACTGGGCGACCGGGCCGACCGTTCAGCTGCTGCGCCACGTCGTGCGGCACTCGCCGACGTCGAGCTGCTGATCCTCGGCAGCTATCGAGCTGAGGAGATCGAGCGCCGCCACCCGCTGAACGAACTGCTCGCCGACGCCCGCGTCGTCCGATTCGGTCATCGCGGATCGACCTCGGCGCGTTGCGCGAGCCCGACGTCGTCGAGTTGGTCAACGCGCATCGTCCCGTCGGCGCCCGCCGACTACGTGGCGGCGTTCGCCAAGCGAGTGCGCGACGAGAGCGCCGGCAGCCCGTTCTTCGTCTGCGAGCTGCTGCACCATCTGGTGTCGACGGGCCAGATCGAGCGCCTCGTCACCGAGGGAATCGCGGCGATGGGCTGCCGATCCCCGACTCGGTGCGAGACGTCGTCGGGCAGCGGCTCGGCCGGCTCGTCGACCGAGGCGGGGGACATGCTGTCGATCGCGGCGGTCATCGGGCAGACGTTCGACCTCGATGCTCTGGCGGACGTCGTCGCCCAGCCAGCCGAGCGCGTGCTCGAGTTGCTCGAGGACGTCGAGCGGGTGGCGCTCGTCAGTGAGGCCGACGCCGGCCGGTTCGCGTTCGCGCACGCGATCGTCCGCGTCGACGCTGGTCGATGCGCACGAGCGCGACCCGCCGGGGCTGATGCACCGCAAGGTCGCCGCAGACGCATCGAGCTGTTGCGGCCCACCGATCACGACGAGCTCGCCCACCACTGGCTGCTCGCCGGAGTCGGCGAGAAGCGAACGCGATGCTCGAGCTAGCCGCCCGGCGCGACCTCGAGGCCCTGGCGTACGAGTCGGCCGCCGAGCGTTACCAGCAGCTCGTCGAGTTCCACGAGCGCGAGCAGCGGCAACCTGGCGCCGGTGGCCCGAGCGTGGTTGGGTCTCGGCCTGGCGCGACGGGCGATGGGGCTGCCCGAGTTCCTGCCCGCGGTCGAAACGGCTGGGCGCCTGGCCCGCAAGCTGCGCGACGCCGACCTGATGGCCGACGCGGCGATCGCCAGCATCTGGCCGGGCACGTTCTTCATGACCGCGGCCAGGTCGAGTCGGGATCTGGTCGAGCTGAGCGAGGACGCGCTCGCCCTGATCGGCCCGTCGATCCACGGCGCGTCCGCATCCTGTCGACCCTCGCCGCGCACCTCAACTTCGATCCCGATCGTGACCGGCGCGTGGCACTGATCGACGAGGCGATCGAGATCGCCGGAACGGAACGGCGACCCCGAGCTGATCGGCAGCGTGCTCGTCGCCCAGTACCTGACGCTGTGGGATCCGTCGACGATCGAGCAGCGATCCGAGATCGCCCGGCACGTGGCCCGGATGGCTCGCGCCTCCGGTGACGTCACGCTTGCGTTCTTCGCCGGCTTCTTCGAGGCGGTCGGCGCCGCCGAACGCTGCGACGTCGCCGCGGCACGCCGTCACTGACGCGCTCGACGCCACGGTGGCCGCAACGCACAACTTCTACTTCCGGTTCCTGGTCGACCGGTTCCTGGTTTCCCTCGACGTGCTGGCCTGCCGAGCCGCGTCCAGCAGGACATCGACGCGCTGCCGCAGAGATACGACGGCACGCATGCCGACACCGCCGGCACGTGGTCGGTGCAGACCGGCGGCGCTGGCGATGCAGCGTGGCGAGCTGGGATCGCTCGTCCCGACGCTGAAGGCGATGCGCGAGTCGTCGATGCTGACGCCACAGTGGAGCGCCGCGTTCGGCTTGGCGCTCGTCGCCGATGGTGACCTCGCCGCGGCGCTGGCGGTGTTCGACGAACTCGAAGAGCCCCCGGTCGACTACTTCTGGCTGTCGACGCTGCAGGTCACGTGCGAGCTTGCCGTCGCATTGCAGCAACAGCCGCGCATCGCAGTGCTTCGCGCCGCAGCTGGCTCCGTATCGAGATCAGCTGGGCATCACGGCGTCGGGTTCGGTCATCTTCGGATTGGTCAGTACGTCACTCGGCGAACTCGCGCTCGCCATGGGAGAGCACGCAGCCGCGATCGAACTGCTCGCAGGAATCCGTGTCGCGGGCCGACTCGATGGGCGCGCCGTTCGAGGCCACGAAGACCAGACGCTTGCTCGCGGCGGCGTTGGTCGAACATGGTGCGCCAGTCGATCAGGTGAAGCAGATCATCGGTCATGCCACCGATCTGGCCGAGCGCCACGGCTTCCGTGGCGAGGCGGCCCTGCTCGATCAGGTCTCGCTCGTGTCGCGGGCCGCTGACTGGGGCCGGTCGCCGCTCGTCAGGTGCTCAGGAGTCTGGGGCAGCAGTGCTTCGGTCGGAACCAAGTCGACGTCGGGCATCAGTGATCGCACGACGTTCCATGCTGCTTGCCGTGACAGGTCGGTGCGCGTCACCGCGATCAGCAGATCGACCCGGTCGATGGCCAGGAGGGTGCCATCGCTCGACGCGGTCACCGTGCCCGTTCTGGGCACGTCGCTGAGCAACGCGACCTCGCCGAACGAGCCCAGACGTTCGACGGTCCGGATGTGGGTTCCGCTCTCTTCCACTTCGAACGTCCCGTCGACCACTGCGTAGAACACATCGCCTCGCTCGCCCTGGGTGATGACGACCGCGCCGGCCGGCACGACGACGGGGGACGCCGACCTGGCCACCGCCTCGAGCGACATCGACGGCAGCTGAGCGAAGATCGGCAGGCGCCGCAGCAGGCTCATCTCGACGACCGGCACGTTGGCGCCATCGATCGGCCATCCGAAGGCCACGCGCGAGCGACCGCCAGCAGGATCGCCAGGAAGACCCCCAACCCGATGAGCACCAGATCGGCATCGCCGATCTCGAGGGCGATCAGGGCGAAGGCCGAACCGGCGATGAGCCCCGAGCTGGAGCACACCTCGCGGATCGCGAACACCGAGCCGAGCGCCGTCAGGCCCGGCCGATCGCTGCAGCAGCAGGCGGCTCGGCCCGTCGAGCATCGAGCGGGTCATGCCCAGGATCGGCAGCACGACCAGCGCGACCGCCATCGACAGCGCCACGCCGAACGTCACCAACGCCGCTGCAGCAGCCGCCATCGCCAGCATCACGACCGGTGCCAGCCGCGTGCGCCGGGCGACGAACGACGCGCCGATGATGCTGATGACGGCGCCCGCCCGAACACGGTGCTGAGCAGGCCTGGCCCTGCGTCCCCGAGGTCGAGCTCGGTCCGCGCCAGCACCACCAGCACGATGTCGAGCACGCCGATCATCACGTACTGCGCCCAGACGACGGCGAGCACGCTGGTCAGGCCCGGCCGCCCGCGCAGCGGCTCCCACGAGATCACCATCCGCTCGCGGCGGTCGGCCATCGGGACGACCCTCCTCGGCGGCAGTGGCCGCTGGGGGATCGGTGCCCAGGTCCCACAGTGCCAGCGACGACGCCGACGAGCGCCGCACCCGAGCATCCGGTCAGGACCGCTGCCGGGCCGCCCGCGGCGAGCAGCGCCGTGGCCAGCAGTGGCCCACCGAGCACGCTGAAGCTCTCGACGTACCAGACCCACAGGTTGGCCGACGACGAGCTCGCTCGACGTCCGGACGTGGGCGGGAATCAAGACCGCCGCTGTCGGACGCAGGGTCGTGACGGCGCCGAGCGCCACCATCGCCGCGGCGACGGTCACGAACGCCGGCAGATCGGCGACGGCCGCGCCGGCGGCGACTGCCGTAGCCGACGGCCTGGACGGCCAGGCCGACGAGACGGACGCGCTGCGGGTCGGCGGCGATCGACCAGCACGCCGGCGAACGGGGCGACGACGCAACGCGGCGACCAGCATGCCGATCGACGCGAACCCCGTCGCACGGGTGCCGCCGTGGTCGAACACGTGGACCAGCACGGCGATCACCGCCGCCCACTCGGCGATCACCGCCATGAGGTGGCTGATGACCAATCGAAGGACGGCGGGGTTCCTCAACAGCACGTGCCGACGTCTGCGCCGACTGCCGATCTTCACCCGTTGCCCCCAAAACTCTGCAGCGGCCGAACCGCCGACGGGCAGACCCTATCCCTCGAGCGCGATAGGTTCACGGGCATCGGTTACCTGTTGCCCGAGCAGCCCGTCGAGTCGGCCGAACAGTTCCTGTCGGCCGGCGGCGGCACCGGTCTGATCCGAGCGATGCGGCTCGGTGCGCAAGCGACGCTCGACGAGCTCAAGGCCTCCGGGCTTCGTGGACGCGGTGGGGCAGGGTTTCCCACGGGGGCCAAGTGGGAGTCGATCCGGGCGGGCGGAACCGGGCAGCGGTTCGTCGTGGTCAACGGCGCCGAGGGCGAGCCGGCGACGTTCAAGGACCGGATGCTGATGCGGAGCGACCCGTACCGGATCGTCGAGGGAGCCGCGATCGCCGCGTTCGTCGTCGGCGCCGGCACGATCTACCTGGCCACGAAGCGCTCGTACCGGCGAGAGGTCGAGGCGTTGACCCGCGCTGCGCGTCGAGCTCAGCGGCGACGGGCCTGCTGCAGGAGCTGAGCATCAACGTCGTCGAGGGGCCCGGCGAGTACCTCTTCGGTGAGGAGAAGGCGCTCCTGGAAGTGATCGAGGGACGCGAGCCGCTGCCGCGCCTGCTGCCGCCGTACCAGCTGGGCCTGTTCGCCACCGCACCTTCCGGCGGCTGGGAGGCCGGAGACGGTGACGCCATGGCCTCGCCGTCGAGTCGAACCCGACCCTCGTCAACAACGTCGAGACGATGGCATCGGCGGCCCACATCATGACCCACGGGGTCGAGTGGTTCCGCGGTCGATGGGCACCGCAGGAATCGCCGGGCAACCTGCTCGTCACCGTCGTCGGTGACGTGTCGCCGCGCCGGGCGTGCACGAGGTCGATCTGGGCACCCCGTTCGCCGACGTGCTCGAGCTGTGCCGGCGGGCCGCTCGACGGGGCCGGTCGTTCAAGGCCGCGCTGTCAGGGGTGTCGAATCCCGTGCTGCCGCCCGGTGTTCGACACGCCGTTGACCTACGAGCACTTCGCCGCGCAGGGCACCGGCCTGGGTGCCGGCGGGCTTCGTCGTCTACGACGACAGCGTCAACATGGTCGCGGTCGCCTACGAGATCTCCCGGTTCTTGTCGGTCGAGTCGTGCGGGCAGTGCCCGCCGTGCAAGCAGGGCTCGCTGTCGATCACGGGCCACCTGGCCGACCTGCTGAACGGTGACGCCGACGACACCGTGCTGGGCGAGCTGAACTCGCTGCTGCGCACCGTGACCGACGCGAACCGGTGCTTTCTCGGCACCGAGGAGCAGAACGTCGTCTCGAGCATCATGCGCACCTTCCCCGACGACGTCGCCGCCCTCCTGGAGGACGCGCCGGCGAGATCAGGCTCGTCGACGTACCGCTGATCACCGAGATCGCACGACGGAGTCGTCACCTACGACCTGTCCACCGCGCAAGCGACCGGACTGGACCTTCGAGCCGCCGACCTGATTGGCCGGCCGCCGGGTCACTCGCTGTTGTCGGTGATGTTGACGCCACCCTTGGGCGTGGCGTTGGCGCCGGGACGGCCCCGGCCGGGTGCGACGACGCGGGCCAGGATGCCGAGCGTCGCCCGCAGGTTGGTCTCGGAGATGACCGGAAAGATGGCGGCGGCGCGTCCCGGTACGCCTCGTGGATGTTCGACCAGTCGTAGTACGAGGTCACCATCGTGCCGCCGTCGATCGGTTCCAGCTCGTACCCGTACACGTGGCCGATCGGCGGCTGCATCACCCCGTCGATGGTCCAGGCGATGGCCCGGTCGGGTTCGTACCGCGAGATGACCACGGTCACGGTGTACTCGCCGAGGGGATAGTCCTGCAACGACTCGCGATCCATGTGGACGTCGAAGCGATCGCCGACGGCGCGCACCCGCTCACCGGACGCCGACATCAACATGCCCGACGCGTCGATGGCGACGTGCCCGCTGGGGCGGTCAGCACTTCGAAGATCGTCGCTGCGTCCGCGGCGATCGGCCGCTGCACCTCGAGGCGGTTGGTCATTAGGCGTGGTCGTAGATGAGCATGCCGCGGATGTTGGTGCCGTCGCGCATGGCCTGGTAGCCCTCGTTGATCTCCTCGATCGGGTACGTGCTTGCGTCACCAGCTCGTCGAGCTTCAACTGGCCCTCCTGGTACAGGCGCAGCAGGCGGGGGATGTCGCGGCGCGGGTTGGCCGAGCCGAAGATCGAGCCGACGAGCTGCTTCTCGTACATCGTCAGCTCGAACAGGTTCATGCTGACGCTGTCGACCGAGAACGGCGCGACGGCGGTCTGCACGACGCGGCCGCCCTTGGCGGTCATCGCCAGCGCCGGCTGGATGTACTCGCCCTGGGCGACGCCCATCGTCAGGATGACCTTGTCGGCCATCGTGCCCCACGTCAGCTCGCCGACGAGTGCGGTGGCCTCCTCCATGCTGGCCGCCGTATGCGTCGCCCCGAAGATGAACGAGCTCTCGCGCTTGAACTCGACCGGATCGACGGCGATCACGTGGCGGGCGCCGGCCATCGACGCTCCCTGCACGGCGTTCATGCCGACGCCGCCGCAGCCGACGACGACCACGGTCTCGCCCGGCTGGACGCCGGCGGCGTAGACGGCTGATCCCCAGCCGGTCGTGACGCCGCAGCCGACGAGCGCCGCCTTGTCGAGCGGGATGTCCTTCTCGATCTTGATGCAGCTGGCCTGCTGATGCGACGGTGTACTCGCCGAACGTGCCGATGCAGCACATGAGCCCGAGGTCCTGGCCGCGCGCGTGGTGGCGGGCGGTGAAGTCGGTCACCTGGCGACCGGCGAGCAGGTAGGCCCCGAGGTCACACAGGTTCTGGTGCCCGGTCGAGCACTTCGGGCATTGCCCGCACGACGGGATGAAGCCGAACACGACGTGGTCGCCGGGCGCCAGACCGGTGACACCCGGACCGACCTCGAGCACCTCGCCGGCGCCTTCGTGCCCGCCGATCACCGGGAACTGCTGCATGCCCAGCTCGTGCTGCGTCTCTTCCGGCAGCGCGAGGTCGCCGGTCAAGAGGTGCTCGTCGGAGTGGCACAGACCCGACCCGACGAGCTTGACGAGCACCTCGCCGGCCTTCGGCGGATCGAGGTCGACCTCCTCGACGCTCCAGTCGGTCTTCGGCTCCCACAGAACCGCAGCCTTCATCTTCATCAGGATGACCCCCTCAGCATCGGCGCCGTGCGCATCCCCCGATGCAGCACCGACGAAGTCCCCGCTCGTCACCATAGCGGTCGACCGCCGCGCTGACCAGATCTGTCGTCACCGATTTCATCGGGCAGCACGATAGTCGGGATGACCTAGCGATACTGAGCGGCGTCTGTGTTACCGTCCTCACGTCACGAGCGGGGGCTCGGGCACACAGGAGGTTCTGCCATGAGTTCCAACGCTTCGCTCTTCCACGTCAGCGCGCAGCCGGCGCCGAATGCTCGCCGGCACGTTGGCCGCGACTGGCGCTGCTCGCCGCAGCATGCGGCGACGACGATGACGACGGTGGCTCGACCACCGACGCGCCCGACGGCACGGAGGCACCGACGCGGGCACCGAGGCACCGGCCGGCACCGAGGCACCGCCGGCACCGAGGCACCGACCGGCACCGAGGCACCGACCGACACCACCGACGCGAGGGCACGCGCGGGCGGTCCGGCGACGGGCGAGCCGATCAAGGTGATGACGGTCGCGCCGATCAACTCGCAACTGCCTCCGTACCCGAACATCCACGAGGCCGCGCGCATCTACGGTGAGTGGATCAACGCCAACGGCGGCATCAACGGCCGCCCGCTCGAGGTCGTGCTGTGCGACGGCAAGGGCGATCCGAACGAGGACGCCAACTGCGGACGTCAGGCCGCCGAAGAGGGCGTTGTCGCCCTCGTCGGCTCGTTCACGTTCGACGCCAGCCAGCTGATCCCGATCCTCGAGGAGGAGAACATCGCGATGTTCGGGTCGTGCTGCCCGATCGCCGAGATCGAGTTCTCCAGCCCGGTCTCGTTCGTCACCGGGTCGAACTTCGCCATCCCGGCCGGTGCGGTCGCCAGGATGGTGGACGACGGCTGCAAGAACCCTGCCGTGGTCTACATCGAGACGGCATCGCTCGACTTCGCCAACGACGTCGCCAAGGACGTCTTCGCGTTCAAGGGCTTCGATCCTGACGACGCCAAGTACGTCACGATCCCGATCACCGCCCAGGACTACAGCGCGCAGGTCGCCCAGGCCATCGACGGCACGGACTGCATCTACGGCGGCATCGCCGACTCGAACTGGGCGGCGTTCCTGCCCGGCGATGGAGTCACTCGGCGGCACGCAACGTCTGTACGGCCACCAGGGCAACCTCAACTCGGTCATCGCGGCCGAGTTCCCCGAGCTGACGCAGGACGGCATCTCGGTCAACGTCGTACCCCAACATCGAAGGTCCGATGTGGGACGACTACCGGGCCGCGCTCGAGGAGTACGACGCTCCGGACCTCGACTGGAACAGCCTGGCCGGACTCGGCACGTGGGCGGCCTACGAGGCGTTCGTCCAGATCGTCAGCGGCATGGAGGGCGAGATCACGCAACGACACGTTCTTGGAGGCAGCGCCGACAGCACGACGGCAGTCGACACCGGCGGCATGGTGCCGGTCATCGACCTCAGCACTCCGTGGGCCGGCATGGGCGGGGCGTTCCCCAGCATCTACAACCGCACCGTCACGTTCGACCGGATCGACAATGGCGAGCTCGACCGCCACCGATGACCCGCCGCGTCGACATGACGCGAGGCCCTCGAGTCCTACACACCCGGGGACTGATCGCGTGGCCGAGGTCTTCCGCTTCGCCCTGCTGGGCCTCGGCGTCGGGGCGCTCTACTCGCTCGCATCCCAGGGTTTGATGGTCATCTACCGCGGGTCGGGCATCCTCAACTTCGCCCATGGTGCCACCGGCATGGTGGGCGCGTACGTGGCATGGGAGGTGCGCGAGAAGCACGGGCAACCGTTCCTGATCGCGCTGGCAGTGGGGGTCTTGGCGTCGGCATTGCTCGGCGCCTTGACCCACCTGCTCGTCATGCGCCAGCTGCGACGAGCGTCGCCGCTGGCGCGCATCGTGGCCACGCTCGGCGTGCTGATCCTGTTCAACGGCATCGCCGTCATCCGCTACGGCGCCCGGGTGACCTTCGTCGACTCCGAGCTGCCGACGACGCTCGTCCACCCGTTCGGCAAGGCGGTGTCGATCGATCGCTTCATCCTCCTCGGCATCGCCGCCGCGCTCAGCGTCGGGCTGTGGGCGCTGTACCGCTACACGAAGTTCGGTCTGGCGACGACCGCTGCGGCCGAGAACCAACGCGCCGCGTCGACGGTCGGCATCTCGCCCGACCGCATCGCGGTGCTCAACTGGTCGCTCGGTTCGGGTCTGGCCGGTCTGGCCGCGATCCTGGTGTCACCCATCGTCACGCTGCAGGTGTCGACGATGACCAACCTCGTGCTGGCCGCGATGGCCGCCGCGCTCGTCGCCGGGTTCCGGTCGTTCCCGATCGCGTTCGCCGCCGGCGTCGGGATCGGCGTCGGCCAGACCGAGCTGACGAACTACGTCTCGACGCCCGGCGTGCCCGCACTCGCTGCCGTTCGCGATCATCATCCTGGTGATGATCTTCCGGGGGCAGGCGCTGCCGATCCGCGGCCACTTCCTGCAGAAGCTGCCCGGCGTCGGCACCGGGCGGATCAAGCTGTGGCAGGTCGCCGTCGGCGTGGTCGCTGGCGGTCGGGCTGACGGCATGGGTGCCGACCAACTGGCAGGACTCGATGGTCACGACGTTCGCCGTCGCCATCGTGCTGCTGTCGATCGTCGTCATCACCGGCTACGCCGGCCAGCTGTCGCTGGCGCAGTTCGCGTTGGCCGGGTTCGGCGCGTGGGTGGCGGGCCGGCTGGTCGACGTGTGGGCCTGGCCGTTCGTGCCGGCCCTGCTGGTCGGCGCACTCGCCGCCGTGCCACTGGGCGCGGTGTTCGCCATACCCGCGGTCCGCGCCCGCGGCCTCGAACCTGGCGATCGTCACCCTCGGCCTCGGGTCGACGCTGCATCTGATGGTCTTCAACAACGCCGACCTGACCGGCGGCTTCGGCGGCACGGTGGTCGGCAAGCCGACGCTGTTCGGCTGGGAGATCCAGGCCACCAAGTTATCCGTTCCGGTACTCGATCGTGTGCCTCGGGTTCCTCGTGGTGCTGTCGCTGATGGTTGCGCAGATGCGCCGCGGGCGCAGCGGCCGACGGCTGCTCGCGGTGCGGACGAACGAGCGTGCCGCCGCGGCGCTCGGCATCAGCGTGCCCGGCGCCAAGATCTACGCGTTCGCGCTGTCGGCGGGCATCGCCGCCGTGGGTGGAACGCTGCTGGCCTTCCGCAAGGACACGATCGTCTACGGGTCCGAGTTCACCAACTTCACGTCGATCACCGCGGTCGGATGGGCGTTCGTCGGTGGCATCGGCTACCTGGTCGGCCCGGCCCTCGGCGCGACGCTCGCGCCGGGCTCGCTCGGCGCGCGCCTGTCCGACGCGATCTTCTCCGGCCTCGACCGCTACCTGCAGGTCATCGGCGGGGCGATCGTCATCCTGCTCGTCCTGCAGAACCAGGACGGCATGGCCAAGGAGTCGGCGGCCCAGCTGAAGTGGATCGGTCGAAAGATCTGGGGGCTGATCCCCAATCGCAAGCCGCTCGCACCCGAGGCGGTCACGCTGCCGCCCGAGCGGCGCGAGCGAGTCGCGCCGAAGGTGCTCGAGGTCCGCGACCTGACCGTCCGCTACGGCGGCGTCACCGCGGTCGATTCGCTGTCGCTCACCGTGCAGCCGGGTCGCATCACTGGGCTTGATCGGCCCCAACGGCGCGGGCAAGACGTCGGCGATCGATGCCATCACCGGGTTCACTGCGGCACGCTCGGGGTCGTGTTCCTCGACGGCAAGCGACCTCAACGCGCTGTCGCCGGCCAAGCGCGTCGCGCGCCGGTGTGTCCCGCTCGTTCCAGTCGCTCGAGCTGTTCGAGGACTCGACCGTGCTCGACAACCTGCGCGCCGCGTCGGACCCGCGCGACCGGTTGTCGTACCTCCGCGACCTCGTGCACCCCGTCAACCCGCCGCTGCCCGGCCAGGTCGTCGCCGCGATCCACGAGTTCAAGCTGCAGGACGACCTGCTGCGCACCGTCCAGGACCTGCCGTACGGCCAACGCCGGCTGCTGGCGATCGCCCGCGCCGTCGCCACCCAGCCGAGCGTGCTGCTGCTCGACGAGCCCGCGGCCGGGCTCGGTGACGCCGAGACCGCCGAGCTGGGACACCTGGTTCGGCGACTCGCCGACGACTGGGGCATGGGCATCCTGCTCGTCGAGCACGACATGAACTTCGTGATGAACGTGTGCGACGACATCGTCGTGCTCGACTTCGGACTGCGGATCGCCGAGGGATCGCCCGACGCGATCCGTCGCGACCCGAAGGTCGATCGCCGCATACCTCGGCCAGAGCGAGGAGGCGCCCACCGAGGTGCCGCTCGACGTCGCCGAGGCCGCCGAGGAAGAGTTGGGGGTGACGTCATGACCGACGCCAGCCCGAACTCTCACGCGACCGAGCGGCGCGGCGGCGATGGTCGAGCCGGCGATCGAGGCCCGCGGGCTCAGCGCCGGGTACGGGCCGCAACCGGTCGTCCACGACCTGCAGCTCGAGGTCCGACCCGGCGAGGTGGTGGCCCTGCTCGGCCCGAACGGCGCCGGCAAGACGACGACGCTGCTGGCCCTCGCCGGCGAGCTGCCGCTGCTGGCCGGACACGTGGCGATCGACGGGCGCGTGACCACGGCACCGTTGTACAAGCGGGCGCAGCAGGGTCTCGTGTTCGTCACCGAGGAGAAGTCGGTGTTCATGGGTCTGACGACGCGCGACAACCTGAAGGTCGCCGACGTCGCGCTCGACGACGCGCTGGCGCTGTTCCCCGAGCTCGAACGGCGCCTCGACGTGCGCGGTGGGCTGCTGTCGGGTGGCGAGCAGCAGATGCTCAGCCTGGCCCGGGCGCTGTGCCGCAAGCCCCATGTGCTGCTCGCCGACGAGCTGTCGATGGGCCTGGCGCCGATGGTCGTCACTCGGCTGCTGCAGGCCGTCGCGCGACGCCGCCGACAACCACGGTGCCGCAGTGCTGCTGGTCGAGCAGCACGTGCGCCAGGCGCTGCGGTACGCCGACCGGGCCTACATCATGCGTCGGGGTCGCATCGATCTGTCCGGCACTGCCGACGAGCTGCGTGGCCGCCTGTCCGAGATCGAGGACAGCTACCTGACAAACTCGCCGAACGGCGACCACCACTGAGGACGTTCATCCACCATGGCATTGACTCACCCGATCGAACCCATCACCGCATCGGATGACGAGATCCGCCAGGCGCTCGAGGTGTCGGACGTTCCCGCGCTGCTGCCGGCGCTGGCCCACGTCACCGGCGACCTGTCGCTGCTGCGCCCCGACCTGCGCATCGATCCGCTGCTGATGGGCGAAGAGCAGGGCGGGCTGACGCCCGAGCAGATCGCCGCCGTCCAGGGCGCTGGCGCTCGACGCGCTGATCCGGTTCCGCGACGGGGGCAGCGTCGCCGCACCGATGCCCGACCGGCGCCGACCTCAAGCAGATCCTCGAGTTCATGGCCGGCGGCCTGACGATCGACGAGTACCTGCCGATGATGCACGAAGAGCTGGCCCTGACCGCCGACCTGCGGGCGCCGCGCTGGCACAAGGACGACGTCAATCCGGACAAGCCGTTCAAGGTGGTCGATCGTCGGCGCAGGGATGTCGGGCATCATCGCCGCCTACCGCCTGCCGCAGGCCGACGTCCCGTACGTGGTGCTCGAGAAGAACGACGACGTCGGCGGCACGTGGCTCGAGAACAGCTATCCCGGCTGTCGCGTCGACATCCCGAACCACTACTACAGCTACTCGTTCGCCCAGCGCGACGACTGGCCGCTCTTCTACAGCCCGCAGTCCGAGCTGCTACAAGCTACTTCCGCGAGTGCGTCGACGAGTTCGGCATCCGGCCCAACATCCGCTTCGGCACCGAGGTGTCGTCGATCGTCGTTCGACGACGACGACGGCGATGTGGACGCGTCAGCACCGTCGGACCAGCACGGCGTCGAGGCCAACATCGAGGCCAACGCGGTGATCAGCGCGGTCGGGCAGCTCAACCGCCCGCAGCTGCCCGAGCATCGAGGGCCGCGACAGCTTCGCCGGCCCGTCGTTCCACTCGGCGCGCTGGGAGCACGACGTCGATCTCGCCGGCAAGCGCATCGCGGTCATCGGCACCGGCTGCAGCTCGGCGCAGTTCACGCCGATCATCGCCGAGCAGGTCGGCGCACGTCGAGGTGTTCCAACGCACACCGAACTGGCATGTTCCCCGTGCCGCACTACCACGAGGCGGTGCCCGACGGGCTTCCAGTGGCTGCTCCGCCACGTGCCCTACTACCGCCAGTGGTACCGGTTCTGGCTGTTCTGGCGAGGCGCCGAGTTCCTGCGCCCGATGGCCGAGGTCGACCCGAGCTGGCCGCGACCAGTCGAGGTCGGTCAGCGAGCTCAACGACATGCTGCGCGAGCTGCTGACCGAGGCGATCGTCGCGCAGTACCCCGACCGTCCCGACCTGCTCGAGAAGGTCGCTGCCGCAGTACCCGCCGGCGGCGAAGCGGATCATCGTCGACAACGGCGCGTGGGCCGCAGGCGCTGCACCGCGACAACGTCGACCCTGACCACCACGCCCATCGACCGCATCGTGCCCGAAGGCGTCGTCACCGTCGACGGGCAGCTGCACGAGTTCGACGTGATGATCTTCGGCACCGGCTTCCAGCCATCGCGGTTCCTGACGCCGATGAAGGTGGTCGGGCGCGGCGGCGTCGACCTGCACGACCGCTGGGACGGCGATGCTCGCGCCTACCTCGGGGTCACCGTGCCCGGGCTTCCCGAACTTCTTCCTGCTGTACGGACCGAACACGAACATCGTCGTCAACGGCAGCATCATCTGGTTCTCCGAGTGCGAAGTTCGCTACGTGATGGACTGCATTCGCAACGTCCTCGCCGGCGACCACCAGCGCGTCGACGTGAAGCCCGAGGTGCACGACCAGTACAACGAGGCGATCGACGCCGAGAACCTGCGGATGGCGTGGGGCGTGTCGACGGTGAACTCGTGGTACAAGAACGCCAACGGCCGCGTGGCCCAGAACTGGCCGTTCCCGCTGCTCGAGTTCTGGCAACGCACCCGCGAGGTCGAACCTGGCCGACTACGAGCTGATGTGAGCGAGGGCGGTCGTCACATGCTGACCGGTCAGGAGTACCTCGACTCGTTGCGACGACGGGCGGCTGACGTATCACGACGGTCGCCGGATCGACGATCTGCTGTCCGAGCCGGCGTTCGCCGTGCCCGCCCGTGCGATCGCCGCGGGCTACGACCGCTACTACTCGGCCGGACGAGGGGCGAGGAACCCGCTCGTCATCGCGCCGCGATCGCTCGACGAGCTGCGCGAGCGTGCCGCCGTGATCGGTGAGATGGACCTGGCGCTCAACGTCACCTACCAGTCGCTGATGACGCTGCTGACCGCGCGTCCCGCGACTGACCGGCATCGACCCGGTCTACAGCGACTCGTCTCGAGGCCTACGTCGAGGATGCCATCGCGAGCGACGTCCGCATCGCCGAGTGCATCACCGACGCGAAGGGCAACCGAGCGCTCGCCGCCCGCCAAGCAGGACGACCCCGACTCGTACGTGCACGTGGTCGAACGCACGCTCCGACGGCGTCGTCATCCGCGGCGCCAAGCTGCACATCAGCGCCGCGTCGCTGTGCCACGACCTGCTGGTGATGCCGACGAAGTCGATGAAGCCGGGCGAGGAGGAGTACGCGATCGCCTGCGCGGTCGCCGGTCAACTCGCCGGGCGTGCACGATCATCAACACGACCTTCCATCCGAAGGGCGACGACGTGCGCCACTACCCGGTCAGCAGCAAGGCCAGCATGCCCGACGGGTTCGTCGTGTTCGACGACGTCTTCGTGCCGAACGAGCGCGTCTTCCTGGACGGCGAGCCCCGAGTATGCGGCCGTGTTCGCGCATTCGCTCGGGCTGTGGGAACGGCTCGGTGGGCTGACGGCGATGGTGCGACAGGCCGACGAGCTGGTCGGGCTGGCCCAGCTGATCGCCGAGGCCAACGGTCTGGCCGGCGTGTCGCACATCCGCGAGAAGATCGACGAGATGGTGATCCACGCCACGCTGTTGCGCGCCGGCGATGGAAGCGGCGTTGGCGAACGCCAGCGCACACGCCGGAGGGCTACTACGTACCCGGACGAGCTGTTCACCAACGCCGCCAAGTACCAGGGCGCGGCCGAGTTCAACCGGATGGTCCGCCACCTGCACGACATCGCCGGCGGCGCGGTGCTGACCGCGCCGTCGATCGGCGACCTCGAGAACCCGGCGACCGGTGCGCTACGTCGAGAAGTACATGGACACGGGCAACGGGGTCAGCGCGCGAGGATCGCATGCGCCTGTTCCACGCGATCCGCGACCTGACCGCCGACGCGCTTCGGCGGCTGGCACCTGGTGACGAACCTGCAGTCCGGCGGCGGCCTGTTCGCCCAGCGGCTCGTGACCCGCAGCCACTACGACATGGAGCGGGCCAAGTCGATCGCTCGCAGATCAGCAGGATTGGTGCCCGGTATTATGCACGGGTGAACTGGTGGTAATCATCGATCCGATCCGCGTGGCGGACAAGCACTGGCGCGCCCACGGATGGGACACTGGTGAGCACTTCGCAGCGGCGTTGTCCATCTACCGAACCGACGAGTTGGTGCGGCTGTTCGACGTCGTCGCCTTGCGGCCTCACCGGCTGACCCGCTCGCGGCACGAGGCGCTCGCCGTGCTCTTCTTCTCGCGTCACGGCGAGATGCCCCTCGTCACCCTCAGCGAGCGGCTGCTCGTCCATCCGACGAGTGTGACCAGCACGGTCGACTCGCTCGAGCGTCTCGGCTTCGTCAACCGCGTCGCTCACCCGACCGACCGGCGGGCAACCCTGGCGCGCATCACCCCGTCGGGCAGGCGCGCGATGGAGCAGTCGTGCTCGATCATCGCGAGCGGCAACTGCGGGCTGGCCGCCCTCGACGAACGTCAAGCGGTGCGCCTGTTCAACCTGCTCGCCAAGGTGCGCGCCGACGCCGGCGACATCAAACGAGTGGAGGGGCCGGCCGGCGGGCGCCAGGCGTCGCAGATCCAGGACCCGGTGCTGACGGCCGAACGCAACTGGGCGACTCATGGCTGGGCCACCGGGCCGTTCTTTCGGACGTCGCTGTCGATCTACCGAGCCGCCGAGTTGATCAGGCAGTCCAACGAATCGGCCTTGCGCCCGCACAACGTTGACCCACGTCCGCCACGAGGCGCTGGCCCTGCTGTACTTCTCGCGCAAGGGTGAGATGATGATGGGCGAGCTGGGCAAACGGCTGCTCGTCCACCCGACGAGCGTGACCAGCACCGTCGACACGCTCGAGCGGCTGGGCCTCGTCGGGCGCGTCGCTCACCCCACCGACCGGCGTGCGACGCTCGCCCGGATCACCAAGAAGGGCCGGCACGCGATCGAGACGTCGAACGACGACATGACCGAGACGCGCTTCGGGCTGGCTGCACTGACGGACGCTGAGGCGAAGGCGGTCACCAAGATCCTGTCGAACGTCCGCCTGTCCGGCTGAGGGCAGCCTCGGCCAGCACCGCCAGCAGCGCGGTGGTCGCCGGCGGGTCGGGTGGGTCGCCGTAGGTGGCCGCGTACACGTGCCGTTGCGCGCCAGGCAGCTCGGTGGCGACGAGGCCCTTGGCGCGGTGGGCGCTGAGGGCCATCCCCGGAATCGTCGTCACGCCCAGACCGGCGGTCACCAGCGCCTGCATGACGACCATGTCATCGGATGCGTAGCGGATGCGCGGATCGAACCCTTCGACGGCGCACAGCGACAGCAGATGGCGGCGGCATCGATCGCAGCCAGCGATCCATGTTGCGTCACGGAGGGCGGCGATCCCGCGCACTCGGCGGGTGGACAGCAGGTACAGCGGATCGTCGAGCAGGTGGTGCAGGCGGACGTTGTCCGGCTCGGGCTCGGATTCGTCGAAGCGGAAGATGACCGCGACGTCGACCGTGCCGGCGCGCAGCAACTCGAGCGCCTCGGGCGGGTGAGTGTCGGTCAGGGTGACCTGCAGGTTCGGGTGACTGCTTGAATGACACGCCAGGCGCGCAGGCCGCGGCGCGGCTTTCACCGGGAACCGGTGTCGGTACTTCGACGCTCACCGTCGAAGCCAGTGCTGACCCGTTGGCCTCGGGCTCGCTGCAGCTCGACAACAACGGCAACTACTACTCCGGCGTGGCCCGCGGGATAGGCACCCTCTGGGTCAACAGCCCCACCGGGATCGGCGATCAAATCACCGCGCAGGCAGTCGCGTCGGCCGTTCACGGCAACCTCTATTACGGCGCGCTCGGTTATGGCCTCCCGCTCGGCTACAGCGGCTTGCGCTTCGGTGTTCGCGGCTCTTACCTGAACTACGATCTCGGTGATCGTTACGACGTCCTTGACGCGCACGGCTCCGTGAAGAGTGGCGATGCGAATCTCGTGTACCCCTTTATCCGCAGCCGTGCCGCGAATCTGATCGGAAGCGCGACGTACGGAGAGCGTCGCTTTCACGATTATGCGGACGCAATCGGTCAGGACAGCGAGCGACGCATACAGGATCGCTCGGAGCTCGCGGTAAATGGCGATCTCCGCGACGAGTTGTTCGGCGCTCCCGCCATCAACACGGCGACCGCCGTCTATACGATGGGCGAGGTGGACCTCGATCCCATGCTCTCAGCCATTGATGAGATCAGCGCGCGCTCGTCCGGGCATTACAAGAAGTGGGGTTTGTCCTACTCGCGCCTGCAGTCGATAGTGGGCAGAACCAGCGTGTACCTGCGCGTGGCTGCGCAAGGCACCTCAGGCAATCTGGATTCGTACGAGAAGTTCGCACTGGGTGGTCCTGACTCCGTGCGTGCCTACCCTGCGGGCGATACGCTCGTTGACGAAGCGCTCTTGTACAGCGTGGAAGTACGGCAGGGATTTGGAGTCGCCTGGGCACGTGCCCTCGAAGCCAGTGTGTTCTACGACCGCGCGCGAGGCGACCTCAATGCAGATCCATGGGCCGGGACGCCCAATCGTGCGACGCTGAGTGGCGTCGGAGTTGGGCTCAACTGCGCGCTGACCGACGTAATGGTCCTCCGCTCCAGCATTGCGTTTCGCGGCAACCGTCGCATGACAGCCGCGCCCGATAGCTCCTACCAATACAGCCTTTCGCTGAACATGGCGTTCTGAAGCCGGTCCGGCTTCGACGCGCTTCTTTTTCAGGGAGAACTCACGATGAATCGCGACCGCTACCGCACGGTCTTCAGCAAGCGGCTGGGCATGCTCATCGCCGTGGCCGAGACCGCCATGGCGCGGGGTAAGGGCTCGGGCAGCAAGCCCGGAAGCGGTGAGCGTGCGACTACGCCCCGCGCGTGGAGCCGCTTCGTGTGTGCTCGCGACACTCTCGATGCTTTCAGGGCCCGCAGCACTGGCTTCACCACCCCTGCCCACGGGCGGAGAGGTCGTCAGTGGCGCCGGCACGATCAGCCAGAACGGCACCACACTGACGGTGAACCAATCCAGCCAGAGCCTCGCGGCCAACTGGCAGAGCTTCGACATCGACGCGGGCCACTCGGTGGTATTCAACCAGCCGGACAGCTCCTCCGTCGCGCTCAATCGGGTGATCGGTCCGGAGGCTTCGTCGATCTACGGCAGCCTGTCCGCCAATGGCAAGGTGTTTCTGGTCAATCCGAACGGAGTGCTGTTCGCACCCGGTGCCGAGGTCAGCGTCGGCGGGCTCGTCGCTTCAACCCTCAAGATCAGCGATGAGGATTTTGCCGCGGGCCGGTATCGCTTCACCGAAGGAAGCGGAGCCGGGAGCGTCGTGAACGATGGCTCCATCGACGGGGGCAGCGTCGCGCTCATTGGTCCCCGCATCGTGAACAATGGCACGATCCGAACGACAGGCGGCCGTACCACGTTTGCAGCGGGCGATCAGGTGACTGTCAGCCTCCTCGACGGGCTGGTTACGGCGCAGGTAGATGCGGCCGTGGCGAACGCGGAAATTCAGAACCACGGGCAGATTGCAGCTCACGGCGGGCAGGTCCATTTGCTCGCGGGGCGTGCAGACAGCGTCGTGGATGCGCTCATCAACACCGATGGGGTCATCAGCGCGAACAGCATCCGCAACGAGAATGGAAAGATTTATCTCGATGCAGGCGCAGGCGGGACGGCGCAGGTCAACGGCGTCGTGGATGTTTCCGGCGCTGATGGCGGCGCGCGTGGCGGCAACGTTACGGTGCTCGGCAAGCAGATCGCGCTCACGGGCGGCGCTCGCATCGATGCATCAGGCAGCGCGGGCGGTGGCGCGGTACTCGTCGGCGGCAACTGGCAGGGCAGTGGACCTGAACACCATGCCAAGTCGGTTTCTGTGAGCGGAACCGCCACCATCAAGGCTAACGCCACGAACGATGGCGCGGGCGGCAAGGTGGTGCTGTGGTCCGACGGTTCGACTGCCTTCCACGGCAGCATCGAGGCGAAGGGCATCCATCGCGGTGGGCAGGTCGAGACCTCCGGCCACGACCTCGACATTTCAGGCGGGCGCGTCTCGACGCTCGCGGCCGACGGCTCGGCGGGGGAGTGGCTGCTCGATCCGGTGAACGTCACCATCAGCGCGTCGCCGACGAGCGGCGCCGGCAGCGCACCCGACTATTCGGGAAGCGCCTCCGGCGCCAATGTCAACGTGACGGATCTGCTGACGGCGCTGGCTTCGAATAACGTGACGATCTCCACCGGCATCGCCGGCGCGGAGGCGGGGAACATCAGTGTCGACGCCGCGATCAACTACGCGAGCGCGACGCCGCGCACGCTGAGCTTCGTTTCCACGGGCAGCGGCGGATTGACCGGCGCCTCCAACATCGGCGGCGCGGGCGGTGCGCTGTCGGTCGTGGTAGACCAGGCGGGCAACTCCACGTTCAGTGGCCTCATCCAGGGCTCAGGGAGTCTGACGAAGCTGGGCGCGGGCACGCTGACGCTCACCGGCCAGAACACCTATTCCGGCGGAACGACGCTCAGTGCCGGGACGCTGATCGGGCGCGGTGGCGGTGGCGTAGGTTTCCTCATTACTCCTTTCGGTTCCGGCGCGATCGGCATTGCGACGGGCGCAACCGTAGTCGTCGACAATACCCCCGGGTTCAATCACAACGCTTTCAACAACGAGCTTACCGGGACGGGGACGGCTTCCTATCTGGGTTCCGGCAGCAACCGCCTCATAGGGAACGGAACCCTATCCGGCTTTACTGGTGTGGTGTCGATCGACCAGAACGTCGTACAGATGCCGCTAGCCAACACCGCGGCGACGCTCAACATCAGCAGCGGCGCTACGTTCTCAGTCTGGGACGCACATGGCAATTCGACGTTCGGTGCACTGACAGGTAATGGCATCGTTTCAGGAGTGCCCGCCGCCGGTGCGGGTGGCATCCTGACGATCGGCAATGGCGGCGGCAGCGGAACGTTCTCCGGTGTCGTTTCGAATGCCAGCGGAGAAATGGCGCTCGTCAAGGCCGGCAATGGCATCCAGACGCTGACCGGCACGAACACGTACACAGGCACGACAACGATCAACGGCGGCGCGCTGCGCATCAGCGCTGACAACAATCTCGGTGCCGCGCCGGGCTCGCCCACGGCAGGACGGCTGATCCTCGATGGCGGAACGTTGGAGACGACTGCGAACGTCACACTCAACGCCAATCGCGGCATCACACTCGGCGCCGCAGGCGGAACGTTCGATGTCGATTCGGGCACGACGCTCACGTACAGCGGCATCATGGCGGGATCTGGCGCGCTCACGAAGGCGGATGCCGGCACGATGCTGCTCGGCGGCGCCAATACCTACAGCGGCACGACGTCGGTGAATGCCGGCACGCTGCAGGTGGGCAACGGCGGCACGACGGGCACGCTCGGCACCGGCGCGGCCACGGTGAACGCGGCTGGGACGCTGCGCTGGTTCCGCAGTGATCTCAATGTCAATGTTCCCAACAACATCAGCGGCACCGGCACGCTGTCGTTCCTGGGAACCGGCGCCTCTCTGCAGTCCGACTATCTCCCCAGCGGCAACAACAGCGGTTTCACGGGAACGGTCATCGTCGATCGCGCGCGGCTGCGGTACGACAACGCCAACGACCTCGGCGCTGCCGCGGCGATCAGTGTCCTGCCGGGCGGCCAGGTCTACGCGACGGCGGACATTCCGAATGCCATGACGCTCAACGGCATAGGGTGGAACGAGCCGGTGTCCGGGTTTGGGGCGGGTGCTCTACGACTCGGCTCCAACGCGAACGCGAGCGGCAGCATCACCGTTCAAAGCGACACGCGCATCAGCACCGACGGCTCGACGGGCACGGTTTCCGGCCTGATCTCGGGTGCGGGAAACCTCACCAAGTGGCTGTCCGGCACACTGATCTTTACCGGCAATAACACCTACAGCGGCACGACGACAGTCAACGCGGGCACCCTCGCCGTCACCAGCGCTTCGGGGCTCGGTAACACCAGTGGCGGCACGACGGTGGGGAACGGCGCGACGCTCGATCTGCGCAATGTCGCGCTCGACGCTGAAACGATCACGATCAATGGCTTCTTCAACACCACCACGCTGACGGCCAGCACGGGCTCGAGCAGTGTCTCGGGCAATGTCATCCTGAGTACCAACATATCCAGCACGGCGAATCGAGTTGCAGCCGCCTCTGGCGCGCAGCTCACCTTGTTGGGCGTCATCTCAGGCGGCGGTTCCCTGACGAAGACCGACGTAGGCACGGTCGTACTCAGCGGAAATAATGTGTACGGCGGCGCGACCAACATCAACGCCGGCACGCTGCAGGTGGGTGGCGGCGGTGTGACGGGCACGCTCGGCAGCGGTGCGGTCACAGTGGCAAGCGGCGCGGATCTGATCTTCAACCGCTCGGATTCGGTGAGCCTTTCCGGCCTGGTCGCTCATGCGGGCGGTATTACTGGGCAGGGTGATGTGACCGCCTTGATCGGCGGCAACCTCAACGTCGATCGGCCGATCGCGCTGACCGGCGCGAACAGCAGCATCCTTCTCGAAGCGGGCAAGGCTGTGGCCGCGGGCACCGTTGCTGGCGGCGATGTCACGCTCAGCAGCAACGTGAGCACGAATGCAACCGGCACGCTGACAATCTTCTCCGGCAACGCCAGCACGGCCGCCTATGAAGCGAGGGTGAGCGGCGCGGACGGTCTCATGCGCTACAAGACGTATGGCGCTTCAGCCAGCGATACTGCGGGCGCCATTGCAGGCACACGCAACTACTACTACCGCCAGCGGCCGTCTGCGCTCTCTGTGAGCGGCATTACTGCGACAAAGGTGTACGACGGTCTGCTCGATGCGAGCGCGGTGCTGGATACCAGCGGTGCATCCCTCAGCGATGCGGACGGCGATGCCGTCAGCCTCAGCAATTTCACGATCACAGGTGCGACGTTCGATAACGCCCACGCCGGGCCGCGCGGACTCAACGTTTCGTTCTCGGGCACTTACAGCTACACGGGCAGCGGCAACTGGTCGGTATCGGGAGCGGACTACACGCTCGCAAGCTACTTCAACGGCACCGCCGGCACCATCACGCCGAAGGCGATCAGCACTGCAGTCAATCCTGTCGGCAAGACGTATGACGGCTTGACCGGTTCGGGCGCTACTTTGAGCGTTCCAACAGGCTTCATCGCCAACGACACTGCCTCAGGCGTGAATGGGTTTCTGCTGGCCTTCGATGATCCGAATGCAGGTACACGCAGCATCGGAGCGACCGGCACCGGTGTGCTGAGCGGATTTTCCGGTATCGCAAGTGGCAACGGCAGCGGTATTGGCGCAGGGAATGAAGTTGCCGGTCTCGCGAGCGATTACGCGGTCGTGACACCAAGTCCGGTTACTGCGGTGATCACGAAAGCGCCTCTGACGATCACGGCCAACAATGACGCCAAGATCATCACGCAGAGCGATGCGGTGGGATACAACGGCGCAAGCTACAGTGGCTTCGTAAACGGGGAGACTGCGACGAATCTGAGCGGTGCGCTTTCTATTACCCGTAGCAACTCCGGTACGGAAGCGGCGGCCACTTACAGTGGAGTGCTCGTGCCCACCGGCTACACCGCCGGCAATTACGACATCTCTTACGCCAACGGCAACTTCCAGATTCTGCCGGCGCAGCAGCTCCTCATCAGGCTGCAGAACGCCAGTAACACTTATAGCTCGTCAGCAAACTATGTTGTTACGAGTGCCGAGTACCTGGACGGAAGTGGCGCAACGCTGCGCACTCTGACGCAGACAGCGCAGAACGGGAACACATATACGTTCTCTGACGGGCTCGGCGGTAGCGTCACATTCACCGTCGCACCCAACGGCGCGGTCATCAGCGGTGCCGGCCACCTTGCGGCAGGCAACTACACGCTCTCCGGCACCAACACCAGTGTCACTGGCAGCAACTTCAGCAACGCGAACTACGTCGGAAACCAGACGGTGATTCCGATCGGGCTGACGCCCGCGGGCGGAGTCTCCAGGGTTTACGATGGCACTACTTCCCTCGCTGGGGCTGGTCTGACATTCGACGGACAGCTTGCGGGTGATTCGGTGTCCGCCAACCTCAGTGGTGCGTTCCATGGCAAGAATGTCGGCACCAATCTCGCTTACGACATCAGCAACATCACGTTGGGTGGTGCGGATGCAGGCAACTACTTCCTCACGAGTAGTGGCCTCAGCGCGAATGACGGAGTGATCACTGCCCGAGCCATCACCATCGGTGGCATCGTGGCCAATAACAAGGTGTACGACGGCACGGCCGCTGCAACGTTGACGACCGCGGGCGCCACGCTGAATGACGCGGTGGCAGGCGATGACGTGGCACTGGATACCACGAGCTTCAGCGCCCTGTTCGCGAACAAGCATGCTGGCACCGCCAAGTCGGTGACCGTGACCGGACTTGGTCTGAGTGGCGCCGATGCGGGCAACTACACGTTTACGCAGCCGTCTGGTCTCACCGCGAGCATCACCCCGGCTCCGTTGACGATAACTGCGGTGACGAATAGCAAGACTTATGACGGCACGACCAGCGCCAGTGCAACGCCGCTCCTGACGAGTGGCGCGCTGGTAAGTGGGCGATCGGTTCACGTCGCAGTTCCAGCAATATGAGTCCTCACGAGTAGGCCGTGGATTGACCCTCAATCCCGTCGTATCGATTGATGACGGCAATGGCGGAGCCAACTACGCCATCACGCTGGTGAGTGACCGTACGGGTGAGATTCTGCCGAGCATCGACCTCTCGCAATTGGGAGGGTCGAACAGTGCGGCGAGGCTTGATGCAGGCCCGACCCTGGCCGAGAGCCGCAGACGCTGAGCGGACTCCTCAGCAGGATCGATCCCGTATCAGGTTATCGCCACAGGCTTGAGGCTGCCTCAGGGAATAACGCTTACCCCGATGGATAACTTCAGCGACTTCTAGAACCGCCCTGCGGTGATGAGCGCAGCCAGCCCCTCGGCATCCGTTCGACATAGTCGGCGGATCGGGTCCTGCACGCGCTTCGGCGAGGGGACTTCGTTCTGCACGCAGGAGATGGATTCATTTTGCACTGACTTATTTGTGATGCAGGTCTGAACGCCGGGGCGAGAGCCCTGTGCAGACTACGAAGCATATTGCGTACTTGCATGGACGCCCCCGAGCAGCTCGGCGTGTCCTGTCTGCCGGGAGTGTTGGAATGAATTGCGTTTATCGCCTGGTATGGAGTGCGGGACGTCGGGTGTGGCAAGTCGCGAGCGAGCACGCTCGCGGGCGTCGAAAGCGCTCAGGACGTAGCCGCACGGCGCGAGCGGCGAGTTACGCTGCCGCGGGCACGCTGCTCGTCTCGCAAGTAGCTCTGGCTGACGGACTTCCCACCGGCGGCTCCGTCACCGCCGGAAGCGGGACTATCAGCGAATCCGCCGGGAACATGTCGATCGATCAGACCACCCAACGCATGGCGGTCGAATGGCAGACTTTCTCCATCGGCAAGGACAGCACGGTCACCTTCAACCAGCCATCGTCGAACGCCGTCGCGCTCAATCGCGTCGTCGGCTCCGACGTGTCGACCATTCAGGGGGCCCTCAGGGCCAACGGACAGGTCTTCCTGGTCAATCCGAATGGTGTGCTGTTCACACCGTCCGCCCAGGTCGACGTGAACGGGCTCGTCGCCTCGACGCTCGGATTGAGCAACGAGGATTTTCTCGCAGGAAACTACCGCTTCAGCGGCGACAGCACTGCGAAGGTAGACAATCAGGGCACGATCCGCGCAGCTGAAGGCGGGTATGTGGCCCTCGTCGCCGCACGAATCGTCAACACGGGAAACATCGAGGCGCGCAAGGGCGACGTACTGATGGGCGCGGGTCGCCGCGTGACGCTCGACCTCGGCGGACCCACGAAGCTCGAAGTGGAACAAGCGGCACTCGATGCGCTGATCGAGCAGGGCGGTGCCATCCGTGCGGATGGCGGCACGGTTCTGCTCACAGCCCGCGCCGCGGGCGAGCTGGCGCGCACGGTCATCAATCACACTGGTGTCATCGAAGCGCAAGGTTTGACCACCGGGCAGGGCGGCGTAATCAGGCTGCTCGCGGGCACGGACAATGGCCGCGTTCAGGTGGCCGGCACGCTCACCGCTACGAGTGCAGCGGGCGTTGGTGGTCGCGTCGAGGTCACCGGAAAGGACGTCGCGATCGGTGAAGGCGCAGCGCTGGACGCGTCGGGGGCGGGGGGCGGGGGTGAAGTCCTCGTCGGCGGCAGCTACCAGAATCAAGATCCGGGGGTCGCGCAGGCGACCTCCGTGTCGATTGCGGAGAGCGCGACGCTGCGCGCCGATGCCACTGCGCACGGTAACGGCGGCACGGTCGTGGCGTGGGCCGACATCACAAACCAGCAGTCCTCGGCCGACGTAAAAGGCACCCTCTCGGCACGCGGCGGAGCGAACGGCGGCAACGGCGGTCGTGTCGAAACCTCCGCGGCGACAGTGAACATCGCGGACGATGTGCGTGTCGACACCAGCGCGGCACAAGGCGTCACGGGCGACTGGCTGATCGATCCCAACGACTACACGATTGCGGCCGCGGGCGGCAACATTACTGGCGCTGCTCTCGCGACGAGCCTCAACACGACAAACGTCACGATCCAGACCGTAACGCAGGGCACGCCACTCCAGAACGGCGACATCTTCGTCAACGATACCGTTACGAAGAACAGCGCGAACAACACCACCCTCACGCTGCTCGCCGAACGGAATATCGAAATCAACGCGCCGGTCAGCAACAGCGGCGGTGGCCGGTTGAACGTCGTTCTCACGGCGGATTCCGACAACAACAGCTCCGGCAGCGTGCTGTTCAGTGGCACGGGCAGCATCGATACGCGCAACGGCAACTTCTATGTCGGCAACGCTTCCGGCGGCGATTCCGTTACCGCGCGCGGTCAGAACCTCACGATGGCGAACGGCAGCTTCGTCAACGCCGGCAGCGGCACCGTCGACATCCGCGTTACCGGCAACATTTCGCTGGACGCGCAGAGCCTGCGTACGAGCACGCGAGGCTCGCGCTATTATAACAACGGCTCGCAACCGGGCAGCGCGAGCTACATGTGGCTGGAGACGCCCACGACCGGCAGCATCGTGTCGACGAATGCCGTTGCCACGACCAACGACATTCTGTCCGGGACTGACATCACCCTCGTGTCTGGAACGATCGGCACGAGCGGTAACCGCGTCAAGATGCAAGGCGCACCATCGGCGTCAACCTCGAACTCGCTCAGCATCACGAACTACGGAACGGGTGGGACGTACCTCGCGGAGATCAACAAGCAGCTCTTCTCCAACCTGACTCTGTCCGTCAACGGCGTGACGAGCGGAACCCAGGACCTGCGGATCATGAACGGCCTGGGTCAGCTCGTCGGCCAGACCGATGGCGCGGGCACCCTGAGCATCGCGAGCGGCGGAGTCAACACGTCCACGTCGATCGGCAATGTCACGATCAATGCGCCGACGATGGTTCTGGAGAACGGCGCGGTGAATACGGGTGGGCGAACCTTCACCGCCAATTTCACTTCGATCACGGCCGCAGCGGGCAGCAACGCGGACGGCCTCACTGAGATCAACAGCACGCAGCAGATCAACCTGACCGGCACCACGGTCGGCACGATCGCGAACCCCGTCGAGCTCTCGGGCACGGGGAGCACGCTGCAGATCACGAACACGATGGGTTCCACCTACGTGAAGTCCGTGGACGCAGGCCAGGGCGGTGCCTCCAACATCATCTTCGGCCTGGGCAGGACGGCGGGCCATCACGAGGTCCTGTTCGCGGGCGGCGATCACATCAACTTCGATACGACCGTCACAGGCACCGTCGTGCCGACGATCGGCAGCAGCCGCTCCGACGGCTTTACGTTCAACCAGACGAACGTATCGGGCATCGACCTGACGGGTGGCAACCGCGACTTCACGTTCATGCAGCACCTGGGCGGCATCGAGCTCGACGATACGTCGGTGAACCTGGGCAGAGGCAAGTTCACCGCTGTAATAGGGGCCAACAACGGTGACGGCCCGGGGTCCTACATCCGGTCGGTCCGGGACTACGATGCTCTCAGCCGCGTCCCGCAGATCACGGCCGGGGACGTGACGTTCGTGGTGTACCCGACTACCGCCGGGGCCGGCGTCATCGGTGGCGGCGGCAAGGACATTCAGATCGCGCAGGGCGCGGGCGCGTCGGCGAACACGCTGACCATAGACACTCAGCGCGGCGACGTGAACATCCACGAGCTGACGGAAAACCACTTCAAGTCATTGAGCGTGACGCTCAACCAGACGAGCGCCGCGCAAACGGTCGCGATCGACCTCGCCGGGCCGGACGACGTCAACTTCGCCGACGACGGCTCGCGCATCACGCTCGACGGAACAAAGGTCAATCTCTCGTCCAACAACCGCAACTGGTTCCTCTCCGCGCCAGTGCGGACAATTCAGATCGATGGCACTTCGCTGAGCAGCGGCTCCTACACGGTGCAGACCACCGACTGCTGCACCGGCGCCGGCATTTTCCTGAACGGCGATATTCTCACCGACGGCGGCAACATCACTCTCGACGGGAGCTCGAGCACCGGCAAGGGCATCAAGATGATGCGCCCGGTGCGCATCGACAGCAACGCCGACGATCTGTCGAACAGTGCATCCACCGGCGGCTCCGGCAGCATCACTCTCAGGGGACCGCTGTCTTCCACCGGAGGTGCGAACACGCTGACGGTCGACTCGTCATCGAGCACCGATCCGGGCGGCTTCATCGATGTATACAACAACGCCGGCAACTTCGGTGGCGCATACCTCACCGGCATCACGCTGACCTCCAAAGGGTCCACGACCACCAACGACGGCGGCATCACGCTGCGAGGGGATGACTACTCGCTGAACGGCGACTTCCTCGCCACGGGCAACACGTCCTTCTACTCGTTCGGCAGCATGCGCATCGATACGGAGCAGGGCAATGTCGGATCGGCCGGCAAGATCGCATTCTCCGGGTACAACCTCAGCAACTCCTACCCGTACAACGACCTGACGTTCGACACATCGACCACCGCGGTCGGTGCGAACGCCGGGAGCATCGACCTTGCCGGAACTGTTGCGCGAGGCGCGCTGGGGGCGCAATCGATCACCGCGAAGGCGACGGGCGGTGCGGGCGGCACGGCAGGAAACATCGACGTGGCGGCGACCGCCACGACTTATATCTGGGGTTCCACCAACTCGCAGAATTACACCGGCAACGTCATCACGCTGTATGGAGACCTCGCTTCACAGCGCGGCAACATCACCTTCAATGGCGATGTAAGGCTCGCGAACGATGTAACGATCTCGACTTGGGAGCCGCACTCCACGGGCACCTATCAGAGCGCAACTGCAGGCTCTGTTACCTTCAACGGCACTGGTGTGTCCGCCACCGCAGCCGGGCGGGCGCTGACGATCAATACCGGCACCGATACGGGTGGCGGCTATTTCAATCCGCCGACCAACACTCAGAACTGGACGCATTCAGGCGGCGCGGTCACCGTCAGCACCGGGAACGCCGGCGGGCACTACCTCCAGTCCCTCAATGTCATCACTACGCCAGCGGGAACGCGAAACGTCGGGGCCACCGCAGGCGCGATCACGCTCAATGGTGTCGCTACGACCGGGAACGCCACGTTCGCGGGGGGCGCGACCTCTATTGCAGGCAACCTGCTGACCAACGGCGGCAACATTGACTTAAGCGGTGTGCAGAGCCTTACGCTGACGAACGGGCCTATCCTGATCGACACGGACATGGCCGGCGGCAGCAACGCGGCGGGTATCCCTGAATCTCGGCTCACTGGCGCTGAATGGCGCGCGTGCGCTGACCATCGACACGACGGCTGATGGGGGCGGTGCGAACGCGGCGCTCACGCTGAACGCGATCGGCAACTCGACGCCGCTCACGTCGCTCGATGTGCTGGCCGGTGCGCTGACGGCAAATGGCGCCATCACGGCCTCCGGGCCGATTACGCTCCAGGCGGCAGGAAGCCTTGCCGATCTGACGTTGAATGCACCCGTCACCTCCACGGGGCCGGCTCGAACCTCGTGCTCGCAGCGGGACGCGATTTCATCAACAACAATGCTTCGGACACCGGCCTCGTGCCCGGCGCAGGCGGACGTTACTTCGTCTACTCGACGAACCCCGCGAATACGCTCGAGGGGATGACGGGTTACTCCAAGCACTACAACCAGGGCTATACGCCGGGAGCAACTCCCGCGTATGCGTCCAGCGGCAATTGGTTCCTTTATTCGATCGCGCCTGTGCTGCAGGTTACCCCAGGGACGCAGACCGTCACGTACGGCAACGCCGTGCCGGCATTCGGCGTCGGCGGCTACTCCGGATTCATCGATGGCGACATCGATGGCGTCATCACGGGTGCGGCGACGTTCAGCCACAACGGTACGCTCTCATCGACGAGCGGCTTCACGAACGTCGGCGCATCATGACGTGACTTACACCGGCGGTCTGGCGAGCAGTCTCGGATATGCGGTGGTGGACAGTTCGGGCAGCACTGGCGAATTCGTCGTGAATCACACGCGCAGTCAGCATCGTAGCCCCCTCCGTAAGCCGCACGTATGACGGCACCACCAGCGCCGCGGGGGCTCCTTCCGTCTCTGGCGCTACGCCGCTTGTTAGTGGCGATTCGTTCAGCGGCGGCTCGCTTGCATTTGCGGACCCGAATGCGGGCACGAACAAGACTGTGATCGCATCCGGTGGCACCGTAACGGACGGGAATAGCGGCAACAACTACGCCATCAGCTACGTCGACAACACAACGAGCTCGATCGATGCGGCGCCGCTTACAGTCACCGCTACTCGATGGAACGAAGGTCTACGACGGCCTTGCGTTCAGCGGCAACAATGGCGTGACCTACGATGGCTTCATTACCGGTGAAGATGAGAGCGTGCTGGGCGGCACGCTGATGTTCGGCGGCTCTGCGCAAGGGGCGAAGAACGCCGGCACGTACGCTATTACTCCGGGTGGGCTCACCGCGGGCAACTACGCGATCACGTTCGCTAACGGCGCCCTGACCATCACACCGAAGGCGCTGACGGTTTCCGCGAACGACGCCGCGAAGGTCTACGACGGCATCGGCTTCAGTGGCGGGAACGGCGTGAGCTACGACGGCTTCATTGCCGGTGAAGATGGGAGCGTGCTGGGCGGCACGCTGACATTTGCCGGCTCCTCACAAGGCGCACGGAATGCCGGACAGTACGTCCTCACGCCGGGCGGCCTCGTCGCGAACAATTATGAGATCACCTTCGTGAACGGCGGTCTCAGGATCACCCCGCGGCCGATCAACATCACCGCTCGCGACACTTCGCGTCGTTCGGGCCTCAATGATTCGGGCTTCACGTTCGATGTCGGAGGCGGTGGACTGGCGTCTGGAGATTCGGTGAGCTCCGTGTTTACCGGCGCTCTGGCTTCGGAAGCCGGCCGTGCCGCTGCGCCGGGTCTCTACGCCATTCTTCAGGGCACGCTCGAGGCAAACGAAAACTACACGATCACCGGGTTCACCTCCGGGACGCTTGAGGTCACCGCCAGTGAGCCGCTCGATGCGGCGCTCGGCAGCGTTCAGGGCTCGATCGCATCAGTGGGTCTTTCGTCGACCGGAACGATGGGGCTGAGCTCGTCGAGAACGATCGGGCTGGGTTCCACGGCCACGGTGGGTGGGCCTCACGCCCACAACCGCGCGTTGGGCAGGACTCGACCGTACACATCGGGCAGCACGAGCACGACAGGCGGCATTGGAGGCGACCGGGATGTCGGCGCCGTTGGAGGTCTGCGAGTGGTGCAGGTTCAGAGTCAGGACGCCACCTCCGGCGAAGCCTTGCCGGCAGCCTTGTCGTCCACGACTCCGCGCGAGCTGGGAGTGTTGAACGTATTCGTCGTCAATGGCGGTGTGCGCTTGCCCGCCATCCTCATGGAGAACCAGGAGTGAGTTCCTTCAAGACAGTTCAGGTGCTGGCAGCAGCGGCGGTATCGGCTCCTGCCAAGCGCCGCGTCGCTACGGCGAGCCTGGGGCTTGCCGCTGCTCTGATCGTCAGTACGCAGGCTTCTGCGCAGATTGCTCCGGACGCGGGCCGCGTGCTCGGCGAGAGCACCTCGCCGCGTGCACCGGAAGAACGCTCGACCGTCATCCAGATCGATACCGGATCGGTCGCAGAGACGGCGGCCGGCGGCGAACAGGTGCGAATCGGCGGTGTGAGCGTCCGTGGCGCTACGCGGTTCGACGAGAAGAGACTTCGAGATGTGCTGGGCGACGTCTCGGCGCAGTCATACGATCTTGCGGGACTGCGCGCGCTCGCTACGCGCATCATGGATTTCTATCACGAGCAGGGCTATCCGTTCGCGCGTGCCTATCTGCCGCCGCAGGACATCAAGGCGGGCGGCACGCTTGCGATCGAGGTCATCGAAGGCGCCTATGGAGACATTGAGCCGGCCGGAGAGGAGCATCTGCACGCCGGCGCCGCGAGATTTCTCAGTCCTTTGCGGACCGGGCATCTCATCGAAAGTCGCCCACTGGAGCGGACGCTTCTTATTCTGGACGATCAACCCGGCATTGAGGTCACGCCCCTGTTGCGTCCAGGCGCAACCGTAGGCAGCGGCGATCTCGTAGCGCAGGTGACGCAGACGGATCGCGTGGAAAGCGCCTTCAGCCTCGATAATCACGGCAATCGCTATGTGGGCAGTCAGCGCGTGCACGGCAGTCTCGCGGTGAATAGCCCGTTCGTGTTCGGCGATCAGCTCGCGCTGGACGCGACCTATACGAACGAAGATATGTGGTTCGGTCGCGCGCGATACCAGTTGCCGCTCGGTACGCGCGGCCTGCGGGGGCTCGTGAGTTACTCGCGCACGGGATACCAGCTCGGCAAGGACTTCGCGGTGCTGGATCAGACTGGAACGGCGAAAGTGAGCTCAGCGGGCTTGAGCTTTCCGCTCGTGCGTTCCCAGCGCGCCAATCTCGTGCTCTCGGGAACCTTCGACTACAAGGAACTCCTCGACAAGCGCGGCCTGGTTCAGACGCGCGAATCGAAGACGAGTCGTTCGATTCCGATCGCGCTGGAATTCGATCGCCGCGACGGGTTTGGTGGCGGCGGTGTGACGTACGGTGCGCTCTCGTGGACGCCGGGCGATCTGAACCTCGACACGGAGCTTGCGGTGACGGACCGTCTACAGACAGGAGGCGGGTATCACAAAGTGAACCTCGACGTGGCGCGCGTGCAGCGGCTGGGGCAGGGGTTCTCGATTTTCGCCCGGGTGTCGAGTCAGTGGGCCAGCCGCAATCTCGACTCCTCTGAGGGGTTCTCGCTGGGCGGCGCGAACGGAGTGCGGGCGTATCCCGAAGGCGAAGGCTTCGGCGACGAAGGCTGGCTTACACAAGCCGAGTTGCGCTACGGCCGCGGCGGAAGCATGGTCTATGTTTTCCAGGACTTGGGCGACACCGACGTGAATGCCGAGCCCCTCGATCCGGCCGACGATGTGAGCCGCCGAATTGCCGGCGCCGGCATCGGTGCGCGCGTGAGCTTGCGCGGATGGAACATCGATGCTTCTTCGGCCTGGCGTACGCACGGTGGAGCACCGGAGTCCGACAGCCGGGATCGCAACCCCATGCTGTGGGTGTCGACGAGCTACTCCTTCTAGCTTGGCGAGCGTTCGTGGAAAGCACGCGCGAGGTGCGACTAAATGCAACCCGTTGCGATCAGTCGCGACCGGAGGCGACTGACGGGAGTCGGTCTCGCTTGCAACAGAGTTCGATGCGTAGGAGTTCGCGAAAGCCAGATGCATGTGTGACGGTATAAGCCAGCGCCGAATCCAATGCAGGGCAGGGCTGGTACGCAGAGCCATGCTTTCGCCGAAAAGACACCCCAGTGCGAGCGTGCCGACGGCGACGGTTGCAGAATCCAAGGTCTCAGGCCCGGCTCAAGCTTTGGAGTGAGGGGATGGTCATGATTCGCCCCCTCCTGGCGACGGTCCGACGTCACAGACTCTAGTGGCAGCTCTGGTGGCAGCGACGGGGAATCAAAGGGAGCGGAGGGGACCTACGCGCGGCATGTTCGACGACACGCGCCGCTATGTCGACAACGTCATGGCGCTGCGGGCGCGGTTCG